>NZ_JAIVKN010000001.1 GCF_020524025.1 Halobacillus litoralis
CCCTTTGCTTTAAGCAAATAAGATCCCTCAGAGACGATGAGGTTGATAGGTCTGAGGTGGAAGCGTGGTGACACGTGGAGCTGACAGATACTAATGGATCGATGACTTATCTATCTGATATATCATCAGTCGTGAAATGATTTTCTTTTTCATATAAGATGTTTCCTTATCCAGTTTTGAGGGTTTTCTAAAAAACTTGAAATTACCCCTTGATTTTTCTTCTGAAGGATAATATAATAGTTCTTGTCCTTGAAAAACAGGAGACAAAAGAGATCTGGTGATGAAGGCGAAGAGGTCACACCTGTTCCCATGCCGAACACAGAAGTTAAGCTCTTCAGCGCCGATGGTAGTCGGGTTTACCCCCGTGAGAGTAGGACGTCGCCAGGTTTCAAAAAATATTCCAACGTAGCTCAGTGGTAGAGCAATCGGCTGTTAACCGATCGGTCGTAGGTTCGAATCCTACCGTTGGAGCCATTATGGAGAGTTGTCCGAGTTGGCCGAAGGAGCACGATTGGAATTCGTGTAAACCGTTACCACGGTTTCGAGGGTTCGAATCCCTCACTCTCCGCCATAAAAGATTGGCCCGTTGGTCAAGTGGTTAAGACACCGCCCTTTCACGGCGGTAACACGGGTTCGAATCCCGTACGGGTCACCACTTACTCGGAGGATTAGCTCAGCTGGGAGAGCACTTGCCTTACAAGCAAGGGGTCGCAGGTTCGAACCCTGCATCCTCCACCATTATTCAAACATCTTCTATATAGTGAATATTTCACATTATCGCGGGGTAGAGCAGTCTGGTAGCTCGTCGGGCTCATAACCCGGAGGTCACAGGTTCAAATCCTGTCCCCGCAACCAAATGGTCCGGTAGTTCAGTTGGTTAGAATGCCTGCCTGTCACGCAGGAGGTCGCGGGTTCGAGTCCCGTCCGGACCGCCATTTAAGGTTTATACATAGTTTGGCTCGGTAGCTCAGTCGGTAGAGCAACGGACTGAAAATCCGTGTGTCGGCGGTTCGATTCCGTCCCGAGCCACCATTATTAGCCGGCCTAGCTCAACTGGCAGAGCAACTGATTTGTAATCAGTAGGTTGGGGGTTCAAGTCCTCTGGCCGGCACCATTAGAAATTTTATAAGCGTGGAGGGATAGCGAAGTTGGCCAAACGCGGCGGACTGTAAATCCGCTCCCATCGGGTTCGTAGGTTCGAGTCCTACTCCCTCCACCATATTTCAATTAATCAAATAGGGGTATAGTTTAATGGTAAAACTACGGTCTCCAAAACCGTCAATGTGGGTTCAATTCCTACTACCCCTGCTTTTCAATAATGGCGGTTGTGGCGAAGTGGTTAACGCACCGGATTGTGGTTCCGGCATTCGTGGGTTCGATTCCCATCAACCGCCCCATTTAATTAAACAGACCTTATATTGGGCCATAGCCAAGCGGTAAGGCAACGGTTTTTGGTACCGTCATGCGCTGGTTCGAATCCAGCTGGCCCAGCCACTTTAATTGCGGGAGTAGTTCAGTGGTAGAACACCACCTTGCCAAGGTGGGGGTCGCGGGTTCGAATCCCGTCTCCCGCTCCATTTAAAAAATAATTCACCTATTCATAGTTGGTTGAATAGGATATAATCGTAATTGAATATGTTAGGGCGGCATAGCCAAGCGGTAAGGCAGAGGACTGCAACTCCTTTATCACCGGTTCGATTCCGGTTGCCGCCTCCAAAGACATATGCCGGTGTGGCGGAATTGGCAGACGCGCACGACTCAAAATCGTGTTCCTCACGGAGTGCCGGTTCGACCCCGGCCACCGGTACTATACATAGAAAACCCTTTGACTTGAATTTTCAAGGCAAGGGGTTTTTTTGTTATGTTTATAGTTTTATCTCCCAAAATATTTTTAGATTCAATTAAGATTCAATGTTTAACCTGGATTGTATGAATAGATGTGATGGGTGGTTGGATAGAATAATAGTGGGTGATAAATATGAATATAACAATGCTTGTTGAGTATGGAGCTTTTATGGGGTTATTAATTCTTTCAATCTTGCTCATCCTTCGTGTGAAAAGGGAGAATAAATACGAAATGATGACTCGGCCTAAAAGGTCTAATTCATCGTTGGTAAAGAAACTGTATGAAGGAATGCGCTCCCATGGTCTCGATCCGGTGCTTGGCTATAAAGTTGACAGGTATGCGGTCGATTTAGCTTTTCCTGAGCTGAAAATAGCTATTGAAGCTGTAGAGTATCGCCGCCATCCTAAGGATATGGAGAGAGAGAGTTGGGAGAAAGAATCTTATCTTAAACACAAGGGTTGGACGATTTTGAGATTCAGCGGTGCAAGGATAGATGAGGATTTACCTAGAGTTGTAGAAAGAGTAAGCAGAGAGCTCATCAGTCAATCCCACTCCAGCTGAACAGTGTTAGTAGAAAAGAGGTCAGGATATCCCGCTGACCTCTTTTTTAGTTAGACCATAATATTAATATGTTTTGATTGTTTTACATCAAAAAGCCCTTTGTCAGTAATCTTTAAACTTGGGATGACAGGGAGGGTTAAAAATGAAAGGGTTAAAAATGGATTGAAGTCTCCGGTGAATCCTTTTGCTGAAAGTACCTCATGGATTCTGCCTAAACTTTTACTGACTTTTTCGTATCCTTGATCTGACATCAATCCGGCAATAGCGAGAGGGAGGGAAGCATGTTCGCTGCCATTTTCAAATACAGTCATCCCTCCCCCCATTTGCCCGAGATGGTCAATAGCTTTCATGATGTCTTCGTCATTTGTTCCTACAGCTACTATATTATGTGAATCGTGCGCAACAGTGGTGGCCATTGCACCTGACTGGAGCCCCATTCCTTTTACAATGCCTAAGCCTATGTTTCCAGTACAATGGTGCCTCTCCACTACAACCAATTTTAACTGGTCTTTTTCAGAAGAAGGAAAAAACAGGCCATTGATCGATGCCACTTCTTCTGTAATGTGGTCTGTGTGCAGTTGATTTTTGTTAATCTTAATAATATGTGCCTTTTTTGAACCCTTAGTTTCAATAGATAATGCTTCTTTAGTTATGTTTGGAAGGTGGACGGTGTCTATCACGCTTGATGCTAAACCAGTGGCGCTCCTCTTTGGTTCTGCTAAGTACTTACCGTGACGTGCTTTTAGTTTTCCTTGCTTAAATACATGTGTCACTTGAAAAGCTTCCATATCTTTAAGTAGTAGGAAGTCAGCTATATACCCGGGGGAGACAGCTCCCTTATTCTTCAGGCCATAACACTCTGCCGCGTTCAGAGTAGCCATTTGTACAGCAGTTATAGGATCAAGACCATGTTCGACAGATAAGCGAAGGTTATGATCGATACTGCCTTCTTCTATAAGGTCATCAATATGTTTATCATCTGTACAGAATAAACACCTTCTTGAATTTGCAGCATTTACAACAGGAAGGAGTGAGTGAAGATCTTTAGCTGCGGAGCCCTCGCGTATTAACAGATACATCCCCCTTCTCAGCCGTTCCAATGCCTGTTCCTGAGTGGTACATTCATGATCTGTTTTTATACCTGCGCTGGCGTATATGTTCGTTGCATGCTCATCTAAACCGGCTAAGTGTCCATCTATAACCCCACCATGTTCTTTTGTGGCAATTATTTTTCTTAGCAGCGACGGGTCACCACTCCTAAGCGATGGATAGTCCATTACTTCACCTAAACCTAATACATGAGTGTCAGATAAAAAGGGAACTAAATCCTCTGCTTTTAATTGCGCACCTGATGTTTCATGAGGAGTAGCAGGTACACTTGAGGGAAGCATAAAATGAAAATCTAATGGAAGGTCTCTCGCGTCATCTAACATAAACCGCAGTCCATTCTTACCAAGTACATTACCAATCTCATGTGGGTCTGCAATGACGGTGGTGACGCCATGGGGCAGCGTAACTTTAGCGAATTCTGATGGTGGCACCATGGAAGATTCTATATGTACGTGACTATCAATAAAAGAAGGAGCCATATATTGTCCATCAGCGTCAAAGCTCTCTATTCCTTCATAATCGCCTAATCCGACAAAATAACCATCTACAACAGCGACATTGGTTTGAAGAATTTCAGCGTTAAATACATCAATAACATTTGCATTTTTAATTACTAAGTCTGCCGGTATTTCTTTATTTGCTACCTTGATACGTTTGGATAACGTTTCCTGATTGACTTTCATGTATATGTTCCTCCTCTATATAAGAAACATTGGTTATATATAAACTAGGAAGGGATAAAAAAAGGGAACTGCCTCCATTGATATATATTAGCGTGGATATTTAAAGAGATTCTAACTTCCCGGGTAAGGAATGTCAATGTTCACGATAATTTAGTGGAAAGGATTCTCATTTGATTCATTCTAGTTTAGTATAATAGGGGAGAAGAAAATAATGTATGAGCACAAAAGGAAGGTATTTATGTGTGAAATGGAAGAGAATATTACAAGGATTCATATAAACGATAAAGAATATATCCTCATTGGAACAGCTCACGTATCGAAACAAAGTGCAGAGCAGGTAAAAGAAGTCATTGAGAGGGAGCAACCGGATTCGGTATGTGTGGAACTTGATCAACAGCGGTTTCAGTCTATACAGGATGGGGATCGCTGGAAGAACACAGATATTTTTGAAGTCATCAAAAATAAAAAAGCGACCCTTCTACTAATGAACTTAGCCATTTCATCGTTTCAAAAAAGAATGGCCAAACAGTTTGGTATTCAAGCAGGGCAGGAGATGATACAGGGAATTGAATCTGCTGAAGAGATAGGAGCGGACCTTGTCTTAGCAGATAGAAATATTCAAACTACATTCTCAAGAATTTGGGGCAATATTGGATTTACAGGCAAGTCCAAGCTGCTCTTATCCATCTTCTACGGGATTTTCAGTAATGATCAGATATCTGAAGAGGAACTGGAGAAGATGAAGTCTCAAGATATGCTGGATGGTATGCTTCAAGACATGACGAACAATTTCCCTGCATTGAAAAAACCTCTCATCGACGAGAGAGATCAGTATCTCGCAGAGAAAATTAAAAGAGCTCCAGGAAATAAAGTAGTCGCCGTTCTTGGTGCTGCTCATGTACCAGGCATAAAGAAAGAAATATATAATGATCATGACCTAAAACAATTACAGCAGCGGCCCCCTAAATCTAAAATACCCAAGATTATTGGCTGGTCGATTCCTATCCTTATTTTATCCATAATCCTATATACATTTTGGATGAACCCCTCAGCGGGAACGCAGCAGACCATCAGCTGGATTCTATGGAACGGGTCCTTTTCTGCCATTGGAACAGCGGTTGCACTTGCTCATCCACTAGCTGTTTTGGCTGCTTTCTTAGCTGCACCTATTACATCCCTGAACCCATTATTGGCTGCCGGATGGTTTGCAGGATTTGTTCAAGCATACTTTAAGCGTCCGAATGTATCTGATTTTGAAACTTTATCGGATGATGTAACAAGTGTAAAAGGTTTCTGGAACAATAAAGTAACGCGGATCCTGCTTGTGGTAGTTTTAGCTAATGTAGGGAGCATGCTGGGGACATTCATTGGCGGAGCGGATGTCATTCGTTTATTTATCGAAAACCTCTAATATGAAAAGAGAGAAGCTGATATGCTTCTCTTTTTTATTCGTCAGTTTACAGAATATTCTTGTAATGTTACAATTTCATTACAAGAACCATCGGGAAATTTAGTACGGTTTTATAATTTTGATACTTAAATAAGGAATGGGATTGTAATGAGCAAGTTTGTTAAGGGAACATTTATTTTGGGGATTTTAGTTATTGCTTTTGGAATATGGCAGCTCGTTCAAATAGAAGAAAAAGCTGATGTGAAAGTTAAAAACACACAAAATATAACGCATCAAAACCAAAATTATGAGCAGGTTTTTATAGCCAAGGATAATACTTCTGTAAAAATCCAGGCTGATCAGGAAGCAGGGGATGATAAAAAGCTTCATGCTATTGGACAAAATGTTAAGAATGACGATGAAATGAAAGAGTTGATTGCAGGTATTGGCACAGATGTAACGGAGAACTTGCAGGAACTTAAAGTGGAAACAGAGGAAGACTGGAAGGTTATTGAAGAGGACAGTAAGAAGAAACAACAAATGATAGATCAGCTGCAGAGACTTACCAAAGATGAAGTATTACAAGAAATGGCAGCCGAAGCTGACCAGAATCTTCAACAAATGATAATAGATAAAGATCTTGTATTTTATAAAGAAGCGATCAGCCCTTTTAAGGAGCTGTCCGAATTATTGTAATGGAATCGTACATAGATGGAATAGGAATGCAGGGTAATAGATAAAAGTTTGTCAGAATGTTAGGTATTTTCGAGGAGATCCCCCTTAATATATGGTAAATTATGTTTATTTTTCTATAATCCTGTTTTAGAAATTATGTACAGGGGATTAGAAGAATGTAGAAAATTTTAAGGAGGTATTTCCATGTCCATTTTACTAAAGGAAAGATTAAGTACTGAAAGCTTGAGTAACCTTCGAACGGCTGCTGTTTTAGAGTTTACAGAAGAGCTTTTTGAATCAGATAATTATCGTTGTCTGGAAGTCCTTGACTCAGAGCAGCAGCAATTGTTTATCGTGAATAGAAATGATCGTACATTAACCGTCCTTAGCTTATCCCCGGACATGTCCTTGAAAAAAGAAACATTGTTCACAGACAAGATTATATCCATGAAAGAATACTTTGATGATTATAGTCTGACGGATAACACGCCGCCTAGAAAAATTGAAGTCGTCTTTATGGAAGGCCGCACCTTGTTGATTGAACCAGGCAGCTCAATGGAAGAGAATTCAGAATACAAGAAGAAAGAAGTGTACGAGCAGGTCAACGAAGATTTCGAAAATCTAATTGCTGCTTTGAAGAACACTTTGATCTTATAAAGATTGAGAAGAGCCAAATCCTTGGCTCTTTTTTTTTTTAACCATTGGTTTGTAGTCTGGAGCAGTGAGGGAGATATGTATAAAAAGAAATAAACGGGAAACCTTAAGGAGTACATCTATACAATAGAGCAGCATTATACTCTCATACCCACTACAGCCTACTACTATTAGCGGCCATTCCATTTACGGAGGTGAGTGGTATGAGTTCCCCAGACTTGTTAGACCTCATTAAACTATTCATTGATTCAATTCATCTATTAGCTTTCCTCATATTTTCAATGATCTACATCTTTCAATCAAAACAGAACTAAAGAGAAAAAAGAACCGCACTTAGTGGGGTTCTTTTTATTTTTTGTAATCTTCATCAATTGGAAAAACTATGGATGTGTATAGGAAGGATGCGATTTTCAAAGAGGACGAGTCTGAGGTGGTTCATTAGCCCCCCACAGAAAGCGAGTCGTCACCCAAAGGGATTTCATCTATAATAAATCACTCTCAACGAAAACTTATGATGAGGATATTTAAGGAATCCTTTAGCGGGGGAAGATTAGTTCTAATGGATATGAAAACCAGAGTAATGTAAATAGAATATATATTTTTCGACAAAAAAACGTAAAAATCGTATTGCATCGTTGGATATCGGATGTTATGATTACATATGTAATCAACAGAAGTTGTCCGAACAACTTAATTGAGCTTAACTTTAAATTATTTTGCGGGTGTAGTTTAGTGGTAAAACCTCAGCCTTCCAAGCTGATGATGAGGGTTCGATTCCCTTCACCCGCTCCAATCACTATTGTGATGCATTTATTTATACTTATGTGAACCAACGCAGTGTTTCGTTAAATGGGTAACGAAGCATTGCGTTTTTTATTGATGAAATTTGGATAAACCCTATAATAGACATACATTCAAGGGAGGATTCCATAATGCAGAAGTTGCAGCAGCTATTAAAACAAATCGATGGAAAAAGTTATAAGGGATATAAACAAATACAAGGAACTTACAAATTCAAGAATTTCGAACTCTTCATTGATTACGTACAGGGAGATCCTTTTGCGGCCCCTTCAAAGATCAGAGTCAAAATTGGAGAGCAAAATCGCCCAATGAAAAAAGAATGGAAACAAAATGCTCGAAGGAAGTATTATGCCGAGGATTGTGTAGGAAGAGCTGTGGCGAAGGTGATTCGTAAAACACAATTCAGTGTGAAGGGATCCGGTAAAAGCGGTTTGGTTGAAATCGACCAGCCCGCCCAGGAAATTATAGAACGAACAGCTGTGAATTTAAATGACAAGGACACCACCATTTGTTTAACCGTGGGTCTGCCGGCTAATGGCCGGCGTATTAATGGTAAACAGGCTGATAAACTTTTCTTCTCAGTAATTCCAGAAATCTTAAAGCAGTCAATCTTCTCAATAACAGATAATGAGATAGAAGAAACCTGCAGACTTGCTGACCAGCATTCAGCAATACTAAAAGAAATGAGAGAGAATGGGTGGATGTCCTTTGTCGCTGATGGATCTATTCTTCCAAGAGAGAATGGCGTCAGCCAGCGTCCAATGAAAGAAGCCGTTCCTTTTCAAAGTCCTCAGGAAAACCGGGTCTCATTTTCTATCCCGCATCGTGAAGAACCCTTAACGGGTATGGCGCTAAAGCAGGGCATTGTATTGATTGTAGGTGGAGGTTATCATGGTAAAAGTACCCTCTTGAACGCAATAGAACGTGGGGTGTATCCTCATATTAGAGGTGACGGCAGAGAGTATGTCCTCACAGATCCAGACGCTGTAAAAGTCAGAGCAGAGGACGGTCGTCAAGTATCAACTGTAGATATATCTCCATTCATAAAAAATCTTCCTCATGGTACAGATACCACTACGTTTTCTACAGAAAATGCCAGTGGAAGTACTTCTCAAGCAGCCAATGTTGTGGAAGCTTTAGAAGCTGGTGCGAATACACTATTAATTGATGAAGATACAAGTGCAACAAACTTTATGATTCGAGATGAACGGATGCAGGAACTAGTGGTCCAGGAAAAAGAGCCAATCACTCCGTTTATCGATAAAATAAAACAAATGCGTGATGAACTGAAGGTTTCCACCATTCTTGTTATGGGTGGATCAGGTGATTACTTCAATGTAGCTGACGATGTCATTATGATGGATCAATATTTACCATATAACGTAACAGACAAAGCAAAAGAAATTGCAGATAAAAATCCTTCCGGACGGACAGCATCTTCTGATGAGACTTTCGGTTCTATCCCGAACCGCCGCTTTTTACCTCAGACCCTGCAGACACGAAAAGGAAAGAAAGAAAAAGTTCAGGCAAAAGGGCGGAACAAAATTGTCATGGGACGTGAAGATCTTGATTTAAGCGGTGTCGAACAATTGGTAGACATGTCACAGACGCGTATGATTGCTGACCTTCTTTTGCATTTTGACAAAAAAGGACTTCTTAAAGAAGAGTTAAGTTTAAGTGAGCTTCTTGATCGAATTGAACAACAGCTGGATGAGAAGGGATTAGCTTCCATTGCTCCGTTTAAAGACCAGCACCCTGGAGAGCTTGCGAGGCCGAGAAGGTTTGAAATCGCAGCTGCCCTTAATAGGCTGCGAACAGCTAAAGTAAAAGATTTAAGATAGAAAGGAGGTGGTCAGGGTGGATTTTCATAAACTAAAAGAAGAAGTGATTGAGTACAGCAAAGAAATAGGGATCGATAAAATCGGTTTTGCTTCAGCCGATGTATTTGGAGAGCTGAAAGCGCGATTAAAAAGACAGCAGGAGTTAGGTTACCAGTCCGGCTTTGAAAAAGGAAGCGTAGATGAGAGAACGGAGCCCGGACTGTTGATGCCTGGTGCGCAGACCATTATCTCCATCGCCCTGGCCTACCCGTCCAAGATGCCTGGGGCGCCCCGCAGTAAAAAAGGGGAAAGGCGCGGTATATTCTGCCGGGCCTCCTGGGGCAAAGATTATCACGATGTATTAAGGGAGAAATTGCACCAGCTTGGCTCTTTTCTACAGGAGAAAATTCCGGAAGTTGAGTTGAAATCCATGGTCGACACAGGAGAGCTGTCCGATCGTGCTGTTGCAGAACGGGCTGGTATTGGTTTCAGCGGCAAAAATTGCGCCGTGATCACTCCTGAGTTTGGTTCATATGTATACTTAGGGGAACTAGTAACTAATATTCCATTTGCACCAGATGAACCAGTGGATGACAGCTGTGGCGACTGCAACATCTGCGTTGATGCTTGTCCGACGGATGCGCTTGTTCAAGGCGGGCAGTTAAATGCACAACGCTGTATTGCCTTTCTAACACAAACGAAAGATTTTCTTCCGGATGAGTTTCGTAGTAAAATCGGAAATCGCCTCTACGGCTGTGATACATGCCAGACGGTTTGTCCAAAAAATCGGAAAAAGGACTTTCATCACCACGAGGAATTTGAGCCTGATCCGGAAATTGTTAAGCCAAAGCTCACTCCTTTGCTGTCTATATCCAATAGACAGTTTAAGGAAAAATTCGGTTTTATTTCTGGATCATGGCGCGGGAAAAAACCGATACAACGAAATGCTATTCTTGCTCTGGCTCATTACAAGGATGAAACAGCTATTGATGAGTTAGTGCGGCTAATGAAAGAGGATCCAAGACCGGTTATTCGTGGTACAGCAGCCTGGGGTCTGGGTAAAATAGGGAAACCTGAGTGTTTCTCAGCCATTGAGGAAGCAATGAAACGAGAGGAAGACGGCCAAGTTCTTTTTGAAATGAAAAAAGGTGTCCAATTTCAGGAACAATGAACATCTGTACCTTTTCATCTACCAAAGCCTCTTGTATAATAGAAAAAAATGTTAAAAAAGAAGGGGTTGGCTATGAACCATCATTCTTTCTTATATTACGACACATTCGAGACTCCTTTAGGTTCTATGACAGTATTAGCGAATGATGAAGGGGTTTGTCGAATCGACTTCGGCCATTATGAGGATCGACTTATAACCTATCAATCTTGGAAAAAGAAACATTTTCTTAAGGGTGAATTGGTTTATGACCCCGATCAAATGTTTATTACTCAAACGAAGAAGGAAATAAAGGAGTATTTTGATGGAAAGCGGACAGATTTCCATGTCCCTTTAAACTGCTATGGAACAGATTTTCAACGGCAGGTATGGAGAAATCTCCTTCATCACGTTCCTTTTGGGGAAACCCGTTCCTATAAAGACATTGCCACTTCCCTGCGAGCTCCAAAGGCTATACGTGCTGTAGGGGGAGCGATCAATAAAAATCCATTTTCTATTGTCGTCCCATGCCATCGTGTTATTGGCAGCAATGGAAAGTTAGTCGGCTATGCTGGTGGTCTTGAGAAAAAACAAAAATTGTTGGAGTTTGAAAAGGAACACCATATTGTCACACATTAAGAAAGAAGAAGCGGTCTCTATGAGAGACCGCTTTTTTGTTGGTCATGTCCCGTTCCTCCATTCATAAAATAAAAGAGGAGGGGAGAGACATGAGCCATACATACCGACTGCAAGTGTACTGGGAAAAAATTATGGATCAATTGAATGATCAAGACAGGGAAAAATGGTTAAAGAACAAAATTACAGGATTAGAAAATAGAGGACACAATCTGCAGCGGATTACTTTCCATATTAAACCTTATCATCGTATCGCTTATGATCATCAAACAGAACTTCATTACCTTTTTCGTTTAACTCTTCTAATAAAAAGCGGTCGTTTCAGCTTCTTGGAAGAGGGCATTTATCGTGGTGAAGCTCAGTTTAAAGGAGATGAATTACTGCGGCACACCATTTGGACGGAAGAGTTGGATAAGAACACAGAAGTGGATTCTTATCCTCTTCCTTTTGTCGAAAAAGAATATAGAGAAGACAACCGTTTTATCTATAATAGAAGAGAAGCAGTGAGATATGCCGATCGTTGGTGGGACAGCTATAACCCCGTATATAAGAAATTTGATGTAGATTGTACCAATTATATTTCCCAGTGTCTGCGTGCAGGTGGTGCTCCGATGTGGGGTGCAGCGAATCGTACGAGAGGATGGTGGTATGAAAGAGGGATTTGGAGTTATAGTTGGTCTGTCGCTCATGCTCTCCGATGGTATTTAAGTGGGGCAAGGCAGGGATTGACCGCGACAGAAGTGTCATCTGCTGAGCAGCTTTCTCCTGGAGATATCATTTGCTATGACTTTCAGGGAAACGGTCGATTTGATCATAATACCATTGTCGTGAAAAAAGATGCAGACGGGATGCCGCTGGTCAATGCTCATACTTCGAACAGTCGTCATAGGTACTGGGCTTATGAAGATTCGACCGCTTATACTGAAGATATACAATACAAATTCTTCAGAATTAATGGTTGAATAATATGGTATACTAATCTAGTTGACTAAGATTAGACGAGGTGAGATACATGCCCAACCATATTGTACTTTTTCAGCCTGAAATTCCAGCCAATACCGGGAATATTGCGCGTACATGTTTAGCTACCAACACAGAGCTTCATCTTATTCGTCCATTAGGATTCTCGACGGATGATAAGATGCTTAGAAGGGCCGGACTTGATTATTGGCACCAGGTGAAGGTTCATTATTATGATTCTTTGGAAGAAATTTATGACACCTTTCCTGAGGGTGAATTTTATTATATCGAAAATTTCGGAACAAAATCCTATGCAGATTTTGATTTCAGCGAGGTAGAAAAAGATTTGTTGTTCGTGTTTGGACGTGAGAGTGACGGCATTCCTAAGGAGTTGCTGGCAGGGTTGGAGGATCGCTGTTTACGTATTCCTATGACAGAACACGTTCGTTCATTGAACCTTTCGAATACAGCCTCCATTATATTATTTAACGCTTTGAAGCAGCAGGACTTCCCAAATCTCATTAAATAAAGAAAAAACGGTCTGTAAAGGCCGTTTTTTTTGATAATAGATAGCACCGTTTGCATAATAGAGATCTGCATACAATCAAAAAAATCACATCCCTATGGATGTGATTTCTCATGTGCTTATTTTTTTGGTGTACCAGGCTTTGTATCATATCCAGCAGTAAAAATTGCCGTCAGATATGCGACACAAACAAGAATGATCAATGTTAAGTTCATGAATGGTCCTCCTTTTGGTAGCCAGACAAGCATTTATATTATGTATTATACCCCATTTGTAAATGGATGTGAATTGTTTGTCCAGTTAAATTTATCCTTTGTTAAATGACAGATGCCTATACGTTTGAACGGATGGATACATAAAGTGAAGAGTAGGTGAATAACCAAGGTTGGATTGGAGGAGTATGAATGAACCAATACTCATATTATTACCCATATGATGTTCAAGAAGATGTAAGGAATGAGGATGAAC
The DNA here is from genome assembly GCF_020524025.1 of Halobacillus litoralis. Taxonomy (GTDB): domain Bacteria; phylum Bacillota; class Bacilli; order Bacillales; family Halobacillaceae; genus Halobacillus; species Halobacillus litoralis_D. Next base: position 13,278 of record NZ_JAIVKN010000001.1, read on the forward strand.
GCTTCTTCTTCTTAGGACCTTTTGCTGGTGGATTGTTAGGCGGTTTCCTGGGCGGAGCGCTGGCCCCTGGTTTTTATGGTGGGTTTGGAGGGGGAGGATATGGCTATCCACCTCCGTATTACGGCAGGCCTCCCTATTACGGAGGGTATTATGGACGTCCCCCTTATGGAGGGTTCTGGTAAAAAAAACCCCTTATCCAAAAACGGATAAGGGGTTTTTTTTGATTAGAAGTTGGTTGTATCCAGTTCTTTTCCTTGAGATTCGTACCCTTGCATGTACTTAATACGACGCTGAGCTGAAGTGTTATTCACCTGCTCATCTGCGTGATAAGAAGAACGGACCATAGGACCTGCTTCACAATGCTTAAATCCTTTCTCAAGAGCGATCTTCTTCAGTTCTTCAAATTCATCCGGGTGGTAATAACGTTCAACATTCAAATGTTTTTTCGTTGGCTGTAAATATTGACCAATCGTCATAATATCAACGTTATGGGCGAGCAGGTCATCCATTGCCTGAATAATTTCTTCTTTGGTTTCGCCTAGACCTACCATTAAACTGGATTTAGTTGGTGTGTCAGGACGAATTTCTTTTACTCGACGTAATAGTTCAAGGGAACGGTCATACATCGCACGCGCTCGAACCTTTTTAGTCAGTCGGCGGACTGTTTCAATGTTGTGGTTGAATATGTCCGGTTCTCCATCCATCAGGGCATGCAGGCTTTCATAATCACCTTTCATATCTGAAGGTAGAATTTCGACAGTACAGCCTGGGACGCGGCGGCGGACAGCTTTAACGGTCTCGGCGAATACTGCAGCTCCTCCATCATTTAAATCGTCCCTGGCAACAGCTGTAATAACTACGTGTTTCAATCCCATGATCTCAACAGATTCAGCCACACGCTCAGGCTCGCCCCAGTCCAATTCATTGGGAAGACCTGTTTTAACAGCACAGAAACGGCAGCCGCGTGTACACGTATCACCCAAGATCATGAATGTGGCTGTTTTTCGTTCACTCCAACATTCATGAATATTAGGACAGCGGGCTTCTTCACAAACGGTATTCAATTTTTTCTCACGCATCAGTTTCTTTAATCCTGTGTAGGATTTATTTGTGTTGATTTTAATTTTCAGCCATTCTGGTTTTCTTATGTAGTCTTGATTTTTGGCCAATGTGTCCACTCCTTCTAATGTTAGCGAGCGTAATTCCACTCGTCTGTTTCGTAACGTTCTTTTGCAATCTTCTTAACTTCTGCCCATTGTTCTTCAGAAAGCTCGAAGGGTTCCAAATTTACATTGAGTCCTTTTTCAAACCCTTTTTTAAAAGCTTCTTTGGTGTCGTTAAAGGACACGGGTTTTTCGAGAATCTGATTGATAGCGACTGCTTTATCTCCGAATGCTTGGCGTGCCCGCTCTTTGATCCGTTCGTTTTTATATAAGAACATGTCAAAAAGTTTTCCGTCATCGACTTCAATCGGAATGGAGCCGTGCTGGAGAATAATTCCTTTTTTTCTGGTCTGAGCACTCCCGGCTGCTTTTTTTCCTTCGACGATTAATTCATACCATGAGGGTTCTTCGAAACAGACCGCGGATCCCGCAACATCTAATTTCCCCTCTGGAATTGCGAATTCTGCCTGGATGCCAAGGTTCGTAAAACCTTCAAGCAGCCCTTTTGAAATGACAAGATAGGCTTCTTTTACAGAAGCTGGCATGTCTTTATGATCTTCCGAGACAATAACACTATATGTGAGTTCGTCGTCATGTAGGACAGCTCGTCCTCCTGTTTGACGCCGGACGAGTTCAAATCCATAATTTTCGACGCCTTCCAAATCAATTTTCCCTTTAACTTTTTGAAAATAGCCTACAGACAACCCAGCGGGTTTCCATCCGTAAAATCTAAGTACAGGCGGAATATCGCCTTGGCGGTGCCAATTCATCAAAGCTTCATCCAATGCCATATTGATGGCCGGGGTACAGAAATCTGAATCGACAAAGTACCATGTTTCCATTTGCAGTCCTTCTTTCTATCAGTAAGTACTTTATCCAATTAAAATATTCGTAACAATTCTAACAAGGGTACCGTAATGTGTCAAAATATAGAAACGAAGAGATGTACATGGGGGATAGGACGATATTCCTATGACTGAAAGTTGGACGACATATCATCGGAACGATCATTTATAATATAAAGAGGAGGGATGAATGTGAGTCAAACGCTGCTGTCAAGCATCCTTTTTTTAGTCAGTGCTGCTATATGGGCAGTCCTAGCTGTTTTCTATGATGATTACCGGTGGTTAAACTTATTCTTATTTGTTGTTTTTCTGCTTATGGGATTAAGCAAAAGGCGGAGACATTTACAGGAAAGAGATTATGAGGAGGACTGATTTTTAATCAGTTCTCTTTTTTTACATATAAAGAGCTATGGCACATAGGTATAAAGAGAAGAGCTTGTTCCTCTTTGTCACTGTCCGTTACTTAAGTATTTGGAAGAGGGGATTTTTTATGCTCTCGCCCTCTGGGGTGTGATGTGGATTTTTAAACTGATTCCCTATGGTCCAAGGCCTGAAATCCAGATGCTTAAAATACAAGTCAGTGTCCTGCTTTAAGATGAGAGGTGGATGTTTTTGTTTTATGTGTGCTGTTCCTGACAGGGACTCCGCACATTTTTAGTTTCATTGTATAGGTTTCAGGGGTTGGATTCTCTAAGCATAAGTCAACTATCTCTGTAGTGAAAGGGACATGACTATACCGTTTGCTTATACTTATAAGCTGCCTTGACTTTTCTTATTGACACATGTTTTAGAGTAGCCAAGCATAGGATGTATTAAAATTCGTCTCTTACGACGGGGGAGGTCGCGAAGTGGACATTTTAAAAAAGATACAAGACCACCGGGAACATGAAGAGGAACTAAAATGGGAAGGAACATTCTCAGAATATTTAGAGCTTTTAAAAGAGCGTCCTTATTTAGCACAATCTGCTCATTCCCGCGTTTACAATATGGTGAAAAGTGCGGGGGTAGAAGAAGAACACGATCATAAACGCTATAAATTTTTTGATGAGGATATTTATGGGCTTGATGAAGCAATGGAGAAGCTGGTAGAAGAATATTTTCATCCAGCTGCCCGCAGACTGGATGTCAGGAAAAGAATTTTACTTTTGATGGGCCCTGTTAGTGGAGGTAAATCCACATTGGTAAATTTACTAAAACGGGGGATGGAAAAGTATACCCATACAGATGAAGGCGCTGTATTCGCTATTAAAGGTTGTCCGATGCATGAAGATCCTCTGCATTTAATTCCAAACCATTTGAGAAAAGATTTTCAAGATGAATATGGAATTCGGATTGAGGGCAGTTTATCTCCTTTAAACACAATGCGGGTTGAAACAGAGTATGGCGGCAGGATTGAAGATGTACTCGTGGAACGGATCTTTTTCTCTGAAGATAAGCGTACAGGCATTGGTACTTTTAGTCCTTCCGATCCTAAATCGCAGGACATTGCGGATTTAACGGGTTCCATCGATTTTTCGACCATTGCCCAGTATGGATCGGAATCTGATCCGCGAGCTTATCGTTTCGACGGGGAATTAAATAAAGCCAACCGAGGAATTATGGAGTTTCAGGAGATGCTTAAGTGTGATGAGAAGTTTCTCTGGCACTTGCTTAGTCTGACGCAGGAAGGGAACTTTAAGGCTGGCAGGTTCGCTCTGATTTCTGCTGATGAGTTAATTATTGCTCACACAAACGAAGCGGAGTACCGTTCGTTTATAGCAAACAAGAAAAATGAAGCTCTCCACTCCCGGATGATTGTTATGCCGGTTCCGTATAATCTGAAAGTCAGTCAGGAAGAACGGATATATGAAAAAATGATTCGTGAGAGCGATATTCGTGATGTTCATATTGCTCCGCATACCTTAAAGGTAGCGGCAATGTTCACTATTTTAACAAGGCTAAAAGAATCGAAAAAAGCTTCTGTAGACGTATTGAAAAAAATGAGGCTTTATGATGGTGAGATATTAGAAGGGTTTAGTGATGTAGATGTTGAAGAGCTCAAGAAAGAGCATGCAGATGAAGGCATGAGCGGTATTGATCCACGTTATGTAATTAACCGCATCTCATCAACGATCATTAAAAAAGAATTGACGTCTATTAACGCTCTGGATGTGCTGCGGTCGTTAAAAGATGGGCTCGGCAGTCATGCGTCCATCTCAAATGAAGATAAGGAAAGGTACTTAGATTTTATCTCTCTGGCACGTAAAGAGTACGATGAAATTGCTAAGAAAGAAGTACAGAAGGCTTTCGTATACTCCTATGAAGAGTCGGCTGTTACACTAATGGATAACTACCTGGATAATGTTGAAGCCTATTGTAATAAAGCGAAATTAAGAGACCCTCTGACTGGAGAGGAACTCAATCCTGATGAACGCCTCATGCGTTCAATAGAAGAACAGATCGGTGTTTCTGAGAATGCGAAGAAGGCTTTCCGTGAAGAAATACTTATTCGGATTTCTGCGTACGCCCGAAAAGGTAAGAAATTTGATTATCAATCCCATGAGCGTCTGCGTGAAGCAATTCAGAAGAAACTGTTTGCTGATCTGAAAGATGTTGTGAAAATTACGACCTCGACCAAAACTCCAGATGAACGCCAGCTGAAGAAAATCAACGAAGTAGTAGCTACACTTGTTGACGAGCATGGTTACAACTCAAGTTCTGCCAATGAACTGCTGAAATATGTAGGTAGTTTACTAAATCGATAATCCAGAAATGCAGACCGCCGTCTACTTTATAAAGTAGACGGCGGTTTGTTGTGGTATAATAGCAAAAAATCCAGGGTGGTGAGAGAGTGACCAAGAATTTTTATGCCATCATTGATGTGGGCTCTAATACAATGCGTTTAGTTGTTTATATGAGAGACAAAGGTGGGCGCCTGCGAGAAGTTGAAAACGTCAAAGCTGTAGCTCGGTTAAGAAATCATCTGACAAAAGAGGGGCAGTTGTCTAAGGAAGGCCTTCAAAAACTGTTGACTACTTTAAAGAGCTTTAAAGAAGTTGCTGAATCCTATACGTTGGAAGAAATGGTCTGCGTAGCCACAGCGACCATCAGACAGGCTGAAAATCAGGAAGAAATTATTGATCAGGTTTCTAAGCATACAGGGTTTGATATGAGGATCCTCTCTGACCATGAGGAAGCATACTATGGATATCTGGCTGTAGCTAACTCAACATCGGTTAAAGAAGGAATTACAGTAGATATTGGTGGAGGAAGTACAGAAGTTACATACTTTAAAGACCGGAATCTTGTGGAATCGCACAGCTTTCCATTTGGTGCTTTAACCTTAAAACAGGACTTCTTTCGAAAAGATTTACCTACGGAAGAGGAATTTTCTGCCTTAAGAAGCTACTTGTTAGAGCAGTTCAGGTCTCTACCATGGCTGAACAAAAAGAATATTCCTTTAATAGGTATTGGAGGAGGAGCGAGAAACCTTGTCCAGATCGATCAAAATTTAAAAGAATATCCTCTTGCCGGTTTACACCAATATAAAATGAAAGACAGTGACTTGTCTTTTGTTAAGAATTATCTTTTTACCCTGCCTATGAAAAAACTGCAGAAAGTCGAAGGTTTGTCTAAAGATCGTGCCGATATTATTCTCCCTGCCACCGAAGTCTTCCATTCTTTGTATGATACCATTCAAGCTACGGGGTTTATACTCAGCAGAAAAGGTCTGCGTGATGGGATCTTCTATGAGCAGTTAACGAGGGATATGGGAACGGCTCTCTTTCCTAACGTATTAGAAGAGAGCATTCAGGAACTGATCAATGATTATGACTTGAATGGGAAACAAATTCAACACGTCCAACACCTCACTCATGATTTGTTTTTCCAGCTCCATGAAAAAGGAGTGGGACCTTTGAGGAAATCTGACTGGCAGGAAGTTAAAAGAGCCAGTTATGTTTTTAACCTGGGCGAGTATATAGATGGTGAGTCAAGTGCACAACATACCTTTTATCTGCTGGCGAATCGTACGATTGATGGTTTGATGCATATGGAAAGGCTCAGACTTGCTCTTATGGCATCTTATAAGAATAAAACGGTATTCAAACAATTTTTACAGCCTTATAAAAAGTGGTTTTTAAAAGAAGAACATAAGAAAGTAAGACTTCTTGGTTCCCTGCTTAAATTTTGTTACAGTCTGGACAGTACAAGACGTCAAACCGTCCAAACGTTATCTGTGACAAGCAAAGGGGACGACCTTCTCATTACATGTTACTGTAAAGGGGATTGGATGCCTGAAGAATACCAGGCGGAAAAACAGAAGAAGCATTTAGAAAAATCATTAAAGAAGACTATTGAGCTCTCTTTTGTGGAAACTAAGAAGTAGTCCGTATTCGGGCTGCTTTTTTTATTCTTCATATTTTATTATCTTTTTACAATAAATTTAAACCAGGTTTATGACTGCGTTATATTGAGGTACTAATCTGTTAATGAAACTAATTGTGTAAAGGGTGTGCAGTATGTCAACAGAACAAAAGACAAAAGAATTGGATAATCCATTGTACTACAATAATCGAGAGCTCAGCTGGCTCGCTTTTAATGAAAGAGTTTTAGATGAAGCGCTTGATTTAGACAACCCTTTGCTTGAACGATTAAAATTTCTGGCTATTGGTTCTTCCAACCTTGATGAATTTTTCATGGTTCGAGTGGCCGGATTGAAGGACCAGGTGAAAGCTGGATTTAATAAGCCGGAAAATAAAGCTGGCTTAACTCCTAAGCAGCAGTTAGCCAAGATTGCTGAGATTAATCATAATAATGTCCAAAAACAATATGAATCTTATCAATCAATGAAACCACAGCTTGAAAAAGAAGGCATCTCTCTGCTTTCAATTGATGATTTAACTGCGGAGGAGATCAAAAGGTTTGAAATGTACTTTGACGAAGAGATTTTTCCTGTGCTGACACCAATGGCGGTTGATGCCTATCGTCCTTTTCCTATGTTATTGAACAAATCCATCAACTTAGCGGTAGTCATTCGTGATGTTATCGATAAAGAAAATCCAAAGAAAACAGCTATTGTACAGGTGCCGTCTGTACTGGAACGTTTTGTTCAGGTCGATCATGAAACCAAATACCAATATGTGCTCTTAGAAGAAATCATCAGCCACTTTATCGGCAAGCTGTTTAAAGGATACGAAGTAGAGTCTATAACTGAATTTAGAATTACCAGGAATGCAGATATGACAATCCATGAAGAAGGGGCACGTGACCTGCTCAAGGAGATTGAAAAGGAGTTGAAGAAACGTAAGTGGGGAGCTGCTGTACGTTTAGAGGTTAGAGACGGGAAGTATGATGAGAAAGTCATTCATTTCCTCCTCAAAGTGCTTGAGATCCATAAGGATGATTTATATATTACGAATGGACCGCTTGACCTGACTTTTTTATTTAAATTCCATAAGACCTTTGAAGAAGTAAAAGATCACCTCTATTATGAAACCTTAATGCCGCAGCCCCCAAGAGATCTGGAAGGGGAAGAGGATATTTTTGAAGCGGTTTCCAAAAAGGATATTTTCCTGCATCATCCTTATGAATCTTTTGAACCGGTGGTTGATTTTATAGCTGAAGCTGCTGATGACCCTTATGTATTAGCTATTAAACAGACGCTTTACCGGGTCAGTGGTGATTCTCCTATAATCGATGCCTTGAAGCGGGCAGCAGAAAAAGGAAAGCAGGTAACCGTTCTTGTCGAGCTGAAAGCTCGTTTTGATGAAGAGAACAATGTGCAATGGGCGAAAGAATTAGAAAAAGCTGGATGCCATGTGATCTATGGGATGACCTACTTAAAAACCCACAGTAAGATAACCTTGGTTGTCAGGAAGAAAGAGGGCAGAATTGAACGTTTTGTTCATCTGGGAACAGGGAACTACAATGATCAGACAGCATCGCTTTATACAGATATGGGAATTATTACGGCTGAACAGAAAGTCGGGATTGATGCTACAGACTTTTTTAACTATTTAAGTGGTTTTACTGAAAAGCCGGAATTTCATCACTTGTCTATGGCTCCCTTTGACATCCGTAATGATTTTATACGCTATATAAATAATGAAATCCGATTCCAAAAACAGCATGGGAATGGACGGATAATAGCTAAGATGAATTCTCTGACTGATAAAAATATTATTATGAAGCTTTATGAAGCTTCCCAGGCAGGTGTTCAAATTGACTTGATTGTCCGCGGTATCTGCTGTTTACGTCCCGGGATAAAGGGAGTAAGTGATAATATCCACGTCTTTAGTATTGTAGGGCGGTTTTTAGAGCACAGTAGAATTTATTATTTCCATCATAATGGTGATGATCGTGTGTTCTTGTCCTCTGCAGATATGATGACGAGGAATATGGTGAAGAGGGTGGAACTCTTATTTCCGATTCATGACCAGACAATTAAAAGTCGGCTGATGAAAATCCTCACAGTTATGCTCAGTGATAACGTAAAAGCTCGTGAGCAATTGAATAACGGTGAATATCACCATGTGAAACGGGAAAAGAATGTAGAGAGAATCAATAGTCAGATGGAGTTATATGATATGGCCTACCGGGTTTTAGAAGATGAGGAGTAACAATTTTATAATGCTTTACTGGTAAAAAGTGAAAAAGGCGTACCCACTGGTGCGTCTTTATTGTTATAATGGATTTGTTATCATTTGAAAAAAGAAAGCGAAATTTGTTGAATACGGAAGCGTTTCAATTTTATAATAGTACTTGGACTTGGAAACGTTTTCGAGGAAACATTAGCCAACAACTACATGGAGGTATTCAACGTGTCTAAACAAGGCTCCACTCAAAGATTTTGGAAAAATTTCCATGGCCCTAATATGGGGTATGTCGAAGAACAATTCGAATTATATGAAAAAGATCCAAGTGCTGTCGATCCTTCATTAAAGGATATTTTCGATGAGCACGGAGCTCCTGAATGGATGGAAAGCGGGACGGCTGCTGAACACAGCGCTGCTATGCCTTCAGAAGCGAACATTGCAAAAATCACCTCGGCATTAAAACTTGTTGAGGCTATTCGTCGTCATGGTCATCTACAAGCTAATATTTACGCTGTAGGCAGTGATGAGCGACCTAAAACAAATTTGCTTGATTTAGAAACATACGGATTACAAGAAGAAGACTTGAAAGCTATTCCAGCCGAATGGGTATGGCCGGACTCTCCTATGAAATTGGAGAATGCTCTTCAAGTAGTCAACATACTTAAAGAAAGATATGCAGGGACCATTTCTTTTGAATTTGGACATGTCAACAATGAAGATGAAAGAAAATGGCTTCAGAATCGAGTTGACACCGGGTCCTATCAGGTCACTCTTACAAATGAAGAAAAAACACAGCTGCTTCACCGTCTGGCAGAAGTGGAAGGTTTTGAAAACTTTCTTGCCAAGACCTTTGTTGCACAAAAGCGATTTTCTATTGAAGGACTGGATGTAATGGTTCCTATGCTTGATCACATCATCCAATCGGCTTCAGGAGATCGAATCAAACATATTATGATGGGGATGGCTCACAGGGGCCGATTGAATGTACTTGCCCATATTCTTGGTAAACCATATGAACGTATTTTTTCTGAATTCCATCTCTCGCCTGATAAAGAACTGGTTCCTTCAGAAGGTTCTACGGGAATTAACTATGGTTGGACTGGAGACGTAAAGTATCATTTCGGTGCAAGAAGAGAAATTGAAAATGGGGAGCAGTCGGCAACAAGAGTTACATTAAGTCACAATCCTTCCCACCTTGAGTATGTAAATCCAGTGGTAGAAGGCTTCGCTCGTGCAGCACAAGATGACCGCACGGAACCTGGCTATGCAAAAATGGACGAGGATGAAGCATTCGGACTTCTTATTCATGGAGACGCTGCCTTTATTGGAGAAGGTGTTGTAGCAGAGACTTTGAACATGAGTGACCTTCCAGGATACCGTACAGGTGGAACGGTTCATATTATTGCGAACAACCTTGTCGGTTTTACGACCAATCGCAAAGATGGACGCTCTACACGATATGCCAGTGATTTGGCAAAAGGTTTTGAGATTCCTGTTCTTCATGTAAATGCTGATGATCCATCGGCGTGCTTATCAGCAATGTCCCTCGCCTATGAGTACCGTCAGAAATTCCATAAAGACTTCTTAATTGACCTGGTTGGTTATCGACGTTTTGGACACAACGAAATGGATGAACCGAGATCCACACAGCCAAAATTGTATAAAGAAATTGATGACCACCCAACAGCGGCGGCTATTTATGAAAAGCAATTGCAGGACGAATCAGTTGTTGAAGAAGGCGCACTGCAGCAAATGAAGGAAGAGATTGAGAAGAAACTGCGTGATATTTATAACAATATGGGCGAACATGAAACGCCATCTCCGGATGTGAAGGATCGACCGAGTGGAGTAGAACAAGCCTTAGATGAAATTGAAACAGCTGTAGACCTTGAAAGACTGCGAGGGTTAAATGAAGGTCTGCTGAAGCGTCCGGAAGGATTTAATGGCTTTAAAAAGCTTGAAAAAATTCTTCAACGCCGTAGTAAAATGCTCGATGATGGCCAAAAAGTAGATTGGGCAACAGCAGAAGCGCTCGCATTTGCTTCTATTTTAGAAGATGGAATCCCAATTCGACTTACTGGACAGGACTCTGAACGAGGTACCTTTGCTCACCGTCATCTTGTTCTTCACGATGTTGAAACAGGAGAAACTTACTGTCCAATGCACGGATTGGAACAGGCGGAGGCATCGTTTGATATCCATAACAGCCCATTGTCTGAAGCGGGGGTTATTGGATTTGAATACGGCTATAGTGTCCAGGCTCCTGAGGCTCTCGTTTTATGGGAAGCGCAGTTCGGCGACTTTGCAAATGCAGGTCAAGTAATCTTTGACCAATTTGTCTCTGCCGGGCGTGCAAAATGGGGTGAAAAATCCAACATGGTCTTCTTACTGCCACATGGCTATGAAGGTCAGGGACCTGAACACTCAAGCGCGAGACTGGAGCGTTTCTTGCAGTTAGCTGCAGAAAATAACTGGACGGTTGCGAACGTTACATCTTCAGCTCAATACTTCCATCTGCTGAGAAGGCAGGCGGCAATCAGCAATCAAGAAGAAGCGCGGCCTCTTGTTTTGATGACACCGAAAAGCCTGCTGCGCAACCAACGTGTAGCGGTTTCCGGAGAACAATTCAGCAATGGAAAGTTCCAACCAGTTATGAAACAACCGGTGATCTCTGAAGGAAAAGACAAGGAAAAAGTGACGTCCCTTCTATTGGGAAGCGGAAAGATCATGGTAGACATTGAAGATAAAATCGAAAATACAGATCAAACTTTCGAAACGATTGATGCTGTTCGTATTGAGCAGATTTATCCTTTCCCTGAGAAACAGCTGGAAGGAATTTTAGAGTCTTACCCGAATCTGAAAGAACTCGTATGGGTCCAGGAAGAGCCGCAGAACATGGGAAGCTGGTACTTTGTTGAGGGCATTCTTCACCGGTTATTGAAAGATGGACAAATTCACAGATACGTGGGACGTCCACACCGTGCATCGCCTTCAGTTGGAGAACCGAACATCCATAAAACAGAGCAGAATCGAATCATTCATGAAGCACTACAGATGTCTAAAGGGGGAGAAACAAAATGAAGGAAATTAAGGTTCCTGAATTAGCTGAATCCATTACAGAAGGTACGATCGCAGAGTGGCTGGTCAAAAAAGGGGATCAAGTGGAAAAAGGCGATCCTATACTTGAACTTGAGACAGACAAAGTAAATGTAGAAGTGAATGCAGATGCAAGTGGTGTTATTGCTGAGTTGTTAAAAGAAGAAGGTGATGATGTCGAAGTAGGAGATGTCATTGCTAAAGTCGATGAAAACGGAGAAGCTGGTGGAGCATCCAGTGACTCTTCTGATGATACAGATAATAACGAAAGCAAAGAGCAGGACGAACCTCAATCGGAGCAGAAAGAGAAGAAAGAATCTCAACCTGCTCCTGAGGAGAAGAAAGAATCTTCCGGAAATGGTACAAAAGATGTGGTGGCAACCCCTGCAGCTCGGAAACGTGCCCGTGAGCTCGGAATTGACTTAAGCAAAATCTCAGCTCGTGATCCATTAGGTCGAATTCGTCCTGAAGACGTAGATGAAGCGGCTAAAGGTGGGCAGAAAGAAGATTCCAAGTCTACTTCTAAATCTACTTCTGATGAAAAGCCGAAGAAAGAGAAGAAAGAATCGGAAAAAACAGAGTTTGAGAAGCCGGTAGAGCGAATTAAGATGTCGCGTCGTCGTCAGACGATTGCGAAGCGTCTGGTGGAAGCGCAGCAGGAATCAGCTATGCTTACAACCTTCAACGAAGTTGATATGACGAATGTTATGAAACTTCGTAGTGAACGTAAAGAATCTTTCCAGAAAAAACATGACATTAAGCTTGGCTTCATGTCTTTCTTTACAAAAGCCGCAGTCGGCGCATTGAAAGAGTTCCCGCTTATTAATGCGGAAATTCAAGGCAATGAAATAATTAAGAAACAGTTTTATGATATCGGTATGGCGGTATCTACAGACGAAGGCCTTGTCGTCCCTGTTGTACGTGATGCAGATCGCCTGGATTTTGCAGGAATTGAGAAAGGCATTGCGGATCTTGCGACGAAAGCTCGTAACAAGGAGCTGCAGCTTGGTGACCTCCAGGGAGGTTCCTTTACCATTACAAACGGAGGCATCTTCGGTTCCATGCTTTCCACACCTATTCTGAATGCCCCGCAAGTAGGGATTCTAGGATTGCATAACATTGAGAAACGTGCAAAAGTGATGCCTGATGATACCATTGAAGCACGCCCGATGATGTATATTGCTCTGTCTTACGATCACAGAATCGTAGACGGAAAAGATGCCGTTCAGTTTCTGCGTAGAATTAAAGAGATGATTGAAGATCCATACGACTTATTGTTAGAAGGTTAATATTTCAGCCCGCCGGCATCCCACCGGCGGGCTTTTTATTATGAACTTATGTGGGAAGAGATAGAAGAGAGGCGTTATGCGGAGAAGTTGTTCGTATACACTTTTATGTGCATTTTTCAAAATGAAGCGTGTTGAACTTTCTTGAAACTTTTAGTATGGTTATTCGTAGATACAGTAAAGACATAACTAGAAAAGAGAGTATGTATGAGTATACTACTGGAAACGTTAGATGGATCTTATGATCTGTTGTTTCTTTCAATTTATATAAGTTTATTAGTCAGTGTCGCTCTTGAAACCATTTGGAGGCATATGGTTACAGATACATCCAAATGGATGGGGTCACATCAAATGGTTTCCAACCATAACCATTTAGAAATAACTCCACTGGGTCACTTGGTAGAATTCATCAATGAAGTCATCCATTGGCTTCAACGGACGGTGAGACGTAAAGACAGTTCAGATGACGGTGACCACCTGCTCTTTATTCGCTTCTAGCAATATACGAATAAAGAGGAGGATAAACTTTGAAACGTTTAACATTTATTATGGCAATGATCGGCATGGTATTGGCAGGATGCACTCCTGCTCAGGGGAGTGGAAATGAAGGGTTTTTTAATCAATTTTTTGTACAACCCTTCGTGTCGGCTATTAAGGTAACCGCTGAAGCTTTTGGTGACAACTATGGGATTTCCATTATCATTATTACCTTGGTTGTCCGCTTTTTACTAATGCCGCTGATGTTGAAAACGTATAAGAACAGCCAGAATATGCGTGTGAAAATGGAAGCTGTCAAACCGGAATTGACCGATATTCAGAATCGAATGAAAGCAGCAGAAAATGCTGAGGAAAAACAGAAACTGCAGTCAGAATTGATGAATGTATATAAATCAAATGATATTAATCCTATGAATATGGGATGTCTGCCAATCTTAATTCAAATGCCGATCTTTATGGGCGTTTATTATGCCATTCGAAGCTCGGAAGAAATCGCTTCACATTCTTTTCTTTGGTTCAATCTTGGAGAATCAGATGTTACGATGGCCTTAATTGCAGGCGTTCTGTATTTCGTTCAATATAAAGTCTCTCTTATTGGGATGCCTGAACAGCAGCAATCCCAAATGAAAATGATCGGTCTGTTATCTCCGGTTATGATTTTGATTATATCGTTTACCGCTCCATCGGCTTTGCCATTGTACTGGGTGGTAGGGGGACTTTTCCTGATACTTCAAACATTACTATCCAAAAAACTATATGCTCAAACCAGCTAAACCCAACCCCTGCTCATTCTTCGTAGCAGGGGTTTTTTCTTCAGCTGAATTGTGTAAGACGCGATTCCAAAATTCCGGGGTACTGCGCGGTCCTGGTACATTGTTAGGTCCTACAGAGCCGGGGGAGCTCAACATACGCTTATGGGACGGGTGATTCCCCGGCTCTCCTGGAACCAGCTGATGTAACGGAAACAGTGGATGTATTTCGAAACTGAGCCTTCAGAATAAGGGGCTTTTCTTTATGTAGGGTTGTTTAACTAGAGAGCATGATCTGATTGATCATTTGAACATTTTTCACAAAAAATATCGGCACAAATATTCTTTAGATAGGTCAATATGTTTCATCCATTTACGTGGACCTGCATACGATAGAGTAATACTCGATTAGGAGGGAATAAAATGGATGAAGAGAAGAGTTTTGTAATCGCCGAAGACGACTGGTCCCTCCATCGGAAAGGCTACGACGATCAGCGGCGACATCAGGAAAAAGTTAAGGATGCGATGAGCAAACAGTTGCCTGACCTTATTACAGAAGAAAATATTGTGATGTCGAATGGAAAACGTGTCGTTAAGATTCCTATACGTTCACTTGATGAATATAAAATCCGTTACAATCATGAAAAGAATAAACATGCAGGACAAGGTGAAGGAGATAGCGAGGTTGGTGATGTCGTTGCACAAGCGCCGCAACAGTCAAAAGCTAAGCCTGGAGATGGAGATGGAGCTGGTGATCAAGCCGGCGAAGATTATTATGAAGCAGAGATTTCACTAGCTGAATTAGAAGAAGCATTGTTTAAGGAGTTAACATTACCGAACTTAGATGAAAAAGAAAAAGATAATATTCTTCACACAGATATCGAGTTTAGTGATATCCGTAAAACAGGATTGACTGGAAACATCGATAAGAAAAGAACCATGCTTGAGGCGTATAAGAGGAATGCTCTGGGCGGTGAGGCATCGTTTGCGCCGATTTACCCGGAAGATATCCGTTTCAAAACGTGGAATGAGAAAACAAAACCAGAATCAAAAGCTGTTGTTATCGCGATGATGGATACAAGTGGTTCTATGGGACAGTGGGAAAAATACATGGCAAGAAGCTTTTTCTTCTGGATGACCCGTTTCTTAAATAGAAACTATGAGACGGTTGATATTGAATTCGTAGCCCATCACACCCAGGCCAAGGTAGTCAGTGAAGAAGACTTCTTTTCTAAAGGAGAAAGTGGCGGAACCATCTGCTCTTCCGCTTACCGAAAAGCTTTGGAGCTGATTGAAACAAAATACTCACCTGACCGGTACAACATCTACCCATTCCACTTTTCGGATGGAGATAATTTAACATCGGATAACAAAAGGTGCCTAGGTTTAATCGAGCAGTTAATCGAAGTATCCCAGATGTTTGGGTATGGAGAAGTTAACCAATACAATCGATCCTCAAGTTTAATGCAGGCCTATAAATCAATTGATCACCCTAAGTTTCGATATTATATCCTGAGAAGAAAAGCGGATGTTTTTCATGCTATGAAACAATTCTTCAGTGAACAGGTAGAGGAAATGTTTAGTTGATGAAAGACGAGAGTCAAGCAGCGTATGGCTGCTTGACTTTTTTTGTGGTTACAAAACCTTTATAAGTATATGTTCACCCTTCCAAATGAGTTCCTTGTTATAATAGTGATTGAAAAAGCATGAAAAAGGGGTTCGTTTTATGATTCAGGAGATTTTAGAATCAAATCAATTCATTATGCTGATGGCATTATTGTTAATTATCAGCATTGTGGTTACAAAATTCTCTTCGCGATTAGGTGTGCCATCTCTGGTCCTATTTATTGCAGTAGGGATGATGGTAGGCAATGAGGGACTTGGATTTATTCATTTTGATAATTCAGAAATTGCTCAGCTGGTGGGCGTCATTGCCTTAATCGTTATCTTGTTTGAGGGGGGAATGCTCACAAAATGGAAAGAAATCCGTCCAGTCATTGCGCCTTCCATTACATTAGCCACGGTAGGAGTTGTTGTGACCACTTCTATTGTTGCTGTAGCTGCAAAATTCATTTTACATATTGGCTGGCTCGAAGCCTTGCTCGTTGGAGCTATCGTGGGTTCAACGGATGCTGCAGCTGTATTTGCTGTGTTAAAAGGGAAAAATGTAAATAGCAGACTGGAAGCCACTCTGGAGGCAGAATCAGGTACGAATGATCCGATGGCTGTATTCCTGACTATTAGTTTTATTCAATTACTGACGATGGATCACGTGAATATCTATGGAATGGTCGGTTCATTTTTTTGGCAGATGGGTGCCGGTCTGGCTGTCGGCATAGCTGTTGGTTACATAGGAAGCTTTTCTTTAAATCGAATTAATCTCGATTCAAGTGGACTTTATCCTTTATTTGCCTTAGGGTTTGCATTTCTTTCTTATAGCTCAAGTTCTCTTCTGCAGGCGAGTGGTTTACTCGCTGTCTACATAACTGCCGTTTTTATAGGTAATGCAGAGTTAGCCTATCGTTATTCCATCTTACGTTTTCATGAAGGATTTGGCTGGATGGCGCAGATTCTTATGTTTATTATCCTTGGGTTATTTGTCACACCTTCAGAAGTATTTACCTGGTCCGTCATGTCTGGGGGGCTTTTTATCGCACTTGTTCTTATCTGTGTGGCAAGGCCGATAGCTACCTTTTTAAGTTTAGCTGGGTTTTCATTCAATTGGAAAGAAAAAATATTCTTATCCTGGGCTGGGCTGAGAGGAGCTGTGCCGATTGTATTAGCCATTTTTCCTATGTTGGCTGGAATTGGAAACAGCCCGACAATATTTAATGTCGTTTTCTTTGCTGTATTAACATCGGCACTGGTTCAGGGTTCCTCTATAACCTGGGTAGCTGAACGTTTTAATCTCGTTTCTGATAAGCTTGGAAATCCAATTCATTCTTTGGAGCTTATATCCATTGGGAAAGCGAATGTAGAAATGATTGAATTTGAAGTAACTGAACAAAACGTCGTTGTAGGTAAAACACTTGAAGATATGGAACTGCCCGATCGAGCGTTAATCAATGCGATCATTCGGGAAGGAGATGTGATTACTCCTTACGGTCAAACGGAGATAAAAGCTGGGGACACGCTCTATATTCTTGTATCAAGAAAAAGTAAAAAAGAAGTGAAGAAATTGTTAGAAGCCATTGATGAAGATAATGCCCACGAAAAAAGCCGAGCTTAAGTCAGCTCGGCTTTTTTCGTAGCAGCTATGATATTTTGGGCGTTTCTTTATGATATGAAGAATACATCTATTATTATATGTAAGATCGTGGTATTTGTAAACCTTTTCTAATAAAAACATGAAATATTTACTAGGCGGCCTTTAAGAACGGTCGTAATGAATTGTGTGGTCGACAATCTTCCTATACAATAAGAATCACCAAGGAGGGATGTACGGTGGATAAACGAATAGGTTTCATAGGCTGTGGTCAGATGGGACAGGCGATGATTCAGGGGATGATTGACTCTGGAATTGTCCGTGCTGATCAAATCGCTGCAACAGCTCTATCCGATGAAACGATCGATTTTGTAACGGATGAATATGGCATTCATATATCAAATGATAATAAAAAGTTAGCGAGAGAAAGTGATTTGTTATTCCTTGCAGTTAAACCTTATGTTTATCAAGGTGTAATTCAGGAAATTCGCCATGAGGTGCAGGAAGACACGGTTGTTGTTACAGTAGCGGCAGGAATAACTCTTGAGTCGATGGAAAATGCTTTTCAACGGAATGTAAAAGTTATCCGGTCGATGCCGAACACGCCATCACTTATTGGAGCAGGGATGAGTGTACTCTGTCCAAATGCTTTTGTAACGACAGAGGAACTTGCCGGAGTCATGGAGTTGTTTGAAAGCTTTGGGGAAGCTGAAGTAGTGGAGGAAAAACTAATGGATGCGGTTCCTGCTGTAAGTGGTTCGTCGCCAGCTTTTGTCTACATGCTTATTGAAGCGATGGCGGATGCGGCGGTTCAGCAAGGTTTCCCTAGAGACAAAGCCTACAAAATGGTTTCCCAGACGGTAGAAGGGGCAGCGAAGATGGTAAAAGAAACAGGCAGACATCCAGGCGAGTTGAAGGATGCGGTCTGCACACCGGGTGGGACAACGATCGCCGGAGTAACGAAACTTGAAGAAGTTGGTTTCCGCAGCTCCATTATTAAGGGAATGACGGCTTGTACTGAAAAATCCAGGGAATTGTCTCAAAGTAAAGAGTGAAACATCAGGCCGGGCATTTTTGTTCGGCTTTTTTGTTAGCCTTATGAAACATAGGCTTCACTTGTAACGTAAAGAACTATAGGAGGTGGAAGAATGGAACGACAACCAGTCCAACGAATATCAAAAAGAGCGCTGACTTTATGGCGGATTTACGGTGGGATCCAATTTAGTATTCTGCTGCTAATAAGCATAGGTCTTGTCGTAGCCACTGTGTTATGGGAGTGGCCCTGGTGGATAACAGCTGTTGCTGCTGCTTTACTTTTAATCGATGCGGTTGTTTTTATATGGATTGTCCCGGGTCTTCGATGGAAGCGGTGGAGATATGAGGTTACAGAACAGGATATTGATTTACAGTATGGAATCTTTATTATTACTCGAACTCTTGTACCTATGGTTCGTGTTCAACATGTGGACACAGAGCAGGGGCCATTGCTTAGAAAATTCAAACTATCAACAATCAGCATTTCTACGGCAGCTACGATACATAAAATACCTGCACTGGACGAACGTGAAGCTGAACGCCTCAGGCAGTCCATATCTTCATTAGCAAGGGTGGCTGAAGACGATGTATGAACCTAAGAGGCTTCATCCGATTTCCTCTGTCATTAACTTTGTCAAGACACTGAAAGACGCTGCCCTCCCATTATTGCTTGTCTTCGTACTTAACGGCAATATATTCAGTGGAGACGTTGATTGGATTCCGCTGCTTATTTGGATAGGGGTCTTATTCCTTGTGCTGATCTCCGGGGTAATCCGTTGGCTGCGTTTCTCCTATTGGATGGAAGAAGGAGAACTCCGTATAGAATATGGGTTTATTTTCAGAAAGAAGAGGTACATTCCGGTTGACCGTATACAGAGCCTGGACTTTTCAGAAGGTATTTTTCACCGCCCGCTTAACTTAGTAAAGGTGTCTGTTGAAACAGCAGGATCAACAGGCAGCCAGAATGCGGAAGCTGAGCTTACGGCAATCCGACGAGAGGAAGCAAAAGAACTTGAAACCTTGATTTTCCAGGAAAAAAGTGGATATGTATCGACGGGCGAGGAAGCGGATGATGCTGATATAGAAGCAGCACAGAGTCCGCGTGAAAAAGTATATGGCATGGACATGAAAGACATCGTCCTCATGGCCATCACATCTGGTGGGGCAGGAGTTGTATTATCCGGGGTTATTGCATTTTTTTCTCAAATTATGGACAATCTCCCTATTGGGAAGATCTATGATGAAATTCTTGATTGGATTCAGATTGGAGTTTTAGTTGTCGCGTTTACGGCATTTGTGGTCTTACTCATTGCTTATGCTATCTCCATTGTGCTGACTATATTCCGATATGCTAATTTCGCTGTTTACTTGGAAGCAGATGATTTGATTATTACAAGAGGATGGCTTGAGAAGAAACAAATGACGATTCCGATAAATAGAATTCAAGGCATCCGGATTGATGAGAATTTGATTCGTCAACCAATGGGGTATGCATCCGTCACCTTAATTAGTGCCGGAGGATCTGTCTTAAAAAATGATGAACATCAATTACGAATGTTACCCATGATTAAAAAGAATGAAATTCAGAAAGTACTGAAAATGATTCTCTCTGATTATCAGATGGTTGATGAGTTTAAACAACCACCATCAAGATCCAAATACAGGTATATGATCCGCCATTCCTGGCTGGGCTTTCTAGCAGCTGTACCTGTAAGCATCTTCTTTTTCCCGTATGGTCTGTTATCAATCTCAGCCGGTATATTTCTCGTCTTCCTTGGAGGGATGGCCTATCGGGATGCAGGCTGGAATGCATACGATACACAGTTGACTTTGCGCTCAAGAATCATTATCAAACAAACCTATTTGATGAAGAAACACAGGGTGCAGGCAGCCTCTGGAATTCAAACTCTTTTCCAAAAACGGGCTGATTTATCTAGTGTAAAATTGACACTGACGTCTGGGGGCGGGGCAGCCGTTGCTCAGTGTCATTATCTTGAAGAAAAAGATGTAAGCCATATTTTAAACTGGTATTTATCATCCAGAAGAGAAGAAAAACCGGCAGAAAGTTGATGTTTATGCCGGTTTTTTGTTTGCCTGTTTTTATTATTCATAAACATTTTTAAAACGACGGATTTTATACTTTTTCCTTCTATAGGTAGTAGATGGTTGAAAAGTGAAAAAGCAGTTATGACTAATAGGTATACTTTTGACGTTCTACTCAAAAGCTTCTAATGGCGTATAAAAATAGAAATACACATACATGTTACACTTATGTGCTTCGGTACATATGACTGACTATGGTTCTGCTTTTACTGATAGGTCAGTTAAAATGAGAAACGATTTGAGAAGGATAGACAAATAGGTTGGGCGTAGCTGGGGAAGTTTCTTACGCTTTAAAATAAAGGATCTATTATCCGGTTTTATAAAAGGTGGTTATAAAAGGATTAACCATGTCAAATTTTACTGTGACAGAAAAGAAAGAGGGTTTTTCCTATTACATAGGAGCGATCATGACTGCTGTGAAAGGGAATTGAAAATTAAAACCGAATAATATCCCTTTATCATTGATTTTTGTTCGTGAAAATATTATTATGGTAAACGGCTTGTTATTAATAGGAAAGATTGGTGTTTCATATATGAGGAAATTCTTTCGATTAGATCAAAATCATACAAACGTAAAAACAGAAATACTTGCTGGAATTACAACTTTTTTAACGATGGTTTATATCGTTGTTGTTAATCCAGCTATCTTGTCAAATGCAGGTGTACCGTTTGATCAAGTGTTTATGGCAACCATTATTGCAGCGGTAGTTGGAACACTTATTATGGCTTTCGGGGCTAACTACCCTATCGCTATTGCACCGGGAATGGGATTGAACGCCTATTTTGTCACGGAGGTTGTGCAGCAGGACGTCAGTTACTCAGTTATACTGGGAGCTGTATTTGTGTCCGGGGTACTTTTTGTTATTTTAAGTATGACAAGTTTAAGAAAAACTTTAATTATGGCTATTCCTGCTTCTTTGAAGTATGGAATTACTTCAGGAATTGGTTTATTTATCGCGTTTCTTGGACTTAGAATGTCAGGAATTATTGTTGAAAGTGATACAACTCTGGTCACTTTAGGGGATCTGATGGCGCCTGGAACTCTCCTTACTATTTTTGGTCTGTTTGTTACATTGGCTCTAATTGCGAGAAACGTAACAGGTGGTTTATTCATCGGGATGTTTATAACTGGACTGGTAGGTTTCTTCACAGGTCAATTACAGTTGGAAGGGTTTATGGATACTCCTCCGGCCCCTGTCTTCTGGGATATGGATATCGGAGCTGTTTTCAGCAATGGTTTGTACACTGTCATTTTTGCTTTTCTACTTGTTACAATTTTTGATACAACCGGAACAATGATCGGGGTAGCAGAACAGGCTGGTTTCATTAGAAAAGACGGGAGTTTACCAAAAGCACGTGCAGCTTTAATGGCAGATGCTTCTGCTACAACTGTGGGAGCTATGTTTGGTACCAGTCCTTCCTCTGCCTACATTGAGTCTTCCTCAGGTGTAGCTGCCGGGGGACGTACAGGATTGACTACGACGGTTGTTGCCTTTCTTTTTATCCTTTCTATGTTTTTCGCGCCTGTCATAGGTGCAGTGTCAGGACTTCCGGCTATTACGGCACCTGTTTTAATTATTGTTGGCTGTTTCATGATGGAAGGGTTAGCGAAGATTAACTGGGGATCTTTTGATGATGCTTTCCCAGCCTTCATCATCATCCTTTCTATGCCTTTAACTTCCAGTATTGCAACAGGAATTGCTTTTGGCTTCATTACGTATCCTGTTTTGAAACTGGTTGTAGGAAAAGGAAAGCAGGTACACTGGATGTTATATATGTTTGCGGTTATCTTTATCTTACAGATGGTCTTTTTCCCAGGACACTAAAGGTGTTTTAGAACTGCCGCTATCAACGATATAGCGGCAGTTTTTTTACAGCAAATCATTAGTATAGACCTTATGTACTGGAAAGGTTTCTCCGTTTGTAGAAAGCAGCCTTGTCAGTTAGTGACAATAAAACTACAAGTGTAAAAGAAAATTGTAGAGAATGGCATGAAAATAAAAAAAGTGTCTATTTGCTGAAACCTTTTTCCATACTTTCTCGTCTTTATATTAGAACAATTTAATTAGTTGAAAGAAGTTATCTGTAAAACATCATTGATTTACCTTCCGGCTCAGAACTATGCCGGCTTGAGTCTGATAATAATAATGAACATGGGCTGACATCTCAGCAACCGGTTGAGGTGACACTCTTGTTTCATTCATAAATGTTTATACCTCCCCTATGGTATAGCACCTGCCGATTGACCACCGGCAGGTGCATTTGTTTTTTCTAAAGTTTTCCTTTATGTACATAATTTTTATATTAAGGGTTAAACTACATCCAACAACAGAAGAAGGAGTGAACAGAAGTGAAAGTATGGATGTGGTTGGGCACACTGTTATTTGCTGCCCTATTGTTTTTACAGGTACCTCAGACAACGCATGCAGAGACGGATACGTACATTGTTAAGAGTGGAGATACCTTGTGGAAAATATCTAAGAAATACAAGATTGGCCTTTCGGAGATTATTAACGCCAACAGTCAATTTAGTAACCCTGACTTAATTTATCCAGGGGATCGAGTAACCATTCCACTGAAATCGGATATTAAGTCCGTAGAGAGTCAAGTGATTGATTTAACAAACCAGGAACGTGCAAAAAATGGCCTGCCGGCTTTGAAGGCTAACTGGCAGCTGTCACGAGTGGCGCGCTACAAATCGAGAGATATGGCGAACAAAGGCTATTTTTCTCACAACTCTCCAACCTATGGGTCACCTTTTGAAATGATGAGAAACTTTAATGTTTCCTATAATCGAGCAGCTGAAAACATTGCTGCGGGCCAGCGTACACCGCAGGAGGTAGTCAATGGATGGATGAACAGCCCCGGCCATAGGAAAAACATTTTAGACCCTAATTTGAGACAAATTGGCGTAGGATATGCTCAAGGAGGCAGTTACGGCCATTATTGGACTCAAATGTTTATATCGCAATAGATATTGAAAAAATTGCCGCATGCATGCGGCAATTTTTTTGTCTTCCTTTACAATCCATTGATTTATGATTATGATGAGTACAGAATTACTTGATAATGATTATCAATTCCAAATGGAGGGTTTACTATGAAAAAACAATGGACAGCATTTTTCATGCTTTTATTTGTTCTATTCCTGGCTGCCTGCGGAAACGCAAATGACGAGCAGACAGTAGAAGATGAAGGGGACAAGAATCAAGAATCAGAGGAAACACGTGTAATTAAACATGAGATGGGGGAAACAGAAATTTCAGGAACACCTGAAAAGGTAGTGGCTCTGGAGTTTTCTTTCGTTGATAACCTTGCTTCACTCGGAGTTTCTCCGGTAGGCATTGCAGATGATAATGATAAAGAGCGTATTATAGAACCGATTCGTGAAGAGATTGAAGATTATACATCCGTTGGAACGAGAAAACAACCATCGCTGGAAGTAATCAGTTCGCTCCAACCAGATTTGATTATTGCAGATATGCAGAGACATAAGGATATTTATGATCAACTATCAGAAATTGCTCCAACAATTATTCTTCCATCTTTGGCAGCGGACTACGAAGGAATTATTGATAGTTTCCAGACAGTATCAAAAGCAATGGGAATGGAAGACAAAGGCGAAGAAGTACTTGCTGAGCATCAACAGAAAATGGAGGAGCTTCGTGCTCAAGTCCCTGAGGATGAAGATCGCACAGTACTGCCGGCGGTTGTAGCTGATAGCGGATATTACGCACATAATATGGAGTCCTACACAGGGTCACTGCTGGAATCTATCGGGTTGAAGAATGCGATTCAGAGTGGTGACGATCGATATAACAAAATTAACTTAGAACAATTGGTTGAATTTAATCCTGATGTTCTCTTCCATATGTCAGCAGGGGACGAGACGGTTGTCACTGAATGGGAGAACAATAGCTTATATCAGGATATTTCAGCTGTGAAGAATGACGAAGTGCATGAAGTGGATCGTAATATGTGGTCTCGTTTTAGAGGTTTAATTTCTTCTGAGAAGATCTTAGAAGACGCTGTTCAATATCTTTACGAAGAACAGAAATGATGAGGGCGGAGGGATTACCTCCGCTTTTCTTTATGTTATCTTGAGAGGAGAGAACAGTTAGGGGAAATGTCACGTGAATCAATTATCTAATCAACCACCTTTTTATAAATATAAATTGTTCATAGGTCTTTTGGGGGGAGCGTTTTTACTAGTTGTAAGCATTGTAGCAAGTTTGAGTATAGGAGCGTATGCTATCCCTTTTACAGAAGTGCTTTCGTTACTTTTTAACCCGGATCACAGCAAGGAAGCCTCCATTATTCATACGATCCGGCTGCCACGAGCATTAGTCGGTGTTGTGGTTGGTGCCTGCTTAGCCATGGCGGGAGGCATCATGCAGGCGATTACGAACAATCCACTGGCTTCTCCACAGATTTTCGGAGTGAATGCTGGTGCATCATTAATGGTCGTTATCGGGGTGGTTCTGCTTCCCGGACTTGGTTCTGATATTCTTATTTATTTTGCCTTCCTGGGGGCTGCTGCAGGCGGTGGAATCGTTTATTACTTAGCTTCGACCGGCGGTGGAATGACTCCTGTTAAGTTAGCCCTTGCAGGTATAACTGTGCACCTGTTTTTATCGTCTTTAATACAAGGGATTGTTCTATTTCATGAAACATCTACAGAGGATGTCCTGTTTTGGCTGGCTGGTGGAATTGATGGAAGGAACTGGTCTGATTTTTCACTCCTGCTGCCCTGGGCACTGGCTGGGTTTCTAGGTGCACTCCTGCTCGGGAAATCTCTTACGATTCTCGGACTTGGGGATGAAGTGGCGCAAGGTCTTGGGCAGAGTATAGGCTGGATTCGTGGTTCATCTGCCCTTGTCGTTATTTTACTGGCCGGTATTTCTGTTGCTGTAGCAGGACCTATTGGCTTTATTGGTTTAATTATTCCTAATATCGTAAGAAAGATTATCGGTTCTGACTACCGGGTTATCCTTCCGGTCGCAGGCCTGTTTGGTGCGGTCCTCTTAACGATATCAGACGTCCTATCGCGATTTATAGCTTTTCCAGGTGAATCACCTGTCGGAATTGTTACAGCATTAATAGGAGCACCATTCTTTTTATATTTAGCCAGTAAAGGAGGGCGTAAAGGATGAACCTAAAAAAAATCTCTCCTTTAGCATGGATTCTTTTCCTGAGTATTCTTACACTCCTGGGCGCCTTCCTATCTATTGGGATAGGAGCCGTATTCATTGATCCTGCTGTTATCCTCCATTATTTTACGGGGGGGAATGTAGAAAACAGTGGATTTATCATTGGGAACTTTCGTCTTCCCAGAATCGTTATGTGCCTTCTGGTTGGAACAGGTCTTGGAATTTCTGGTGCAATCCTCCAGGGGGTTGTGAGGAACCCTCTGGCTTCTCCCGATGTGATTGGGATTACTAAAGGTGCTGGTCTTTCTGCAGCAGCTGTTATTATTCTTTTTCCTGAACTCCCAGTCATTGGACTTCCGATAGCGGCCTTTTTCGGTGCAGGACTGGTCACAGTCGGCCTTTATTTGTTTGCGTTTAGAAAAGGAGTTCAGCCGGCTACTCTGGCGTTGGTAGGGATTGCTTTAGGTGCAATATGCCAAGCTGGAATTCAGTTTCTTACCATAAAGTTCCCAATTGAAACAAATGCTGCACTTGTTTGGCTGACAGGCAGCGTCTGGGGAAAAGATTGGGGAGATGTCTGGCTCCTGGCACCTTGGATTCTAATTGTCACGCCGATTACATTTGCTCTAGCTCCAAAGCTTGATGTTTTAAGCTTAGGCGATGATGTTGCAGAGGGGCTGGGTGAGCCGGTGCAAAAGGCGAGATTGTTGTTATTGATAATCGCCGTACTTTTGGCTGGTTCTTCTGTAGCAATTGTTGGGACATTGGGGTTCGTCGGGCTTATTGCTCCGCATATTGCAAGGCAGCTTGTAGGAAACCGTCATGCTTACTTACTTCCAGCTTCTGCATTAGTAGGAATACTTCTCCTCCTGTTAGCGGATGATCTAGGAAGGGGCTTGTTTCCTCCAACGGAAGTTCCGGCGGGGATATTCACTGCGATCATTGGTGCTCCCTATTTTTTATTTTTATTAAGAAAACTTCAGAAATCATAAAAAAACGCTTCGGCGTTTTTTTTGTGGAATTTTTGAAGAAGCTGATTTTTTATTGTTTTTTAGACTGGGATAAGTTGTTATAACTTAAGGCATATTAGATGATGAGTCCTAAAGGTTGGTGTGTTAGTAAATTATTACAGGTAAAATTACCTTGCATGACGTCTGACAACCTGATAAAATCCTAAGTGGAATTACTCAATGTAAGCATTTTCATAATTACTTTTTTTGTAAAAAACAGGGGAGGACTTATTCATGGATATACTTTTAGGAATTCTGGCAGTGGCTGTTATTCTGGGGATCGCATTCTTAATGTCCAATGACCGTAAGAACATCAATTACAAAGGTATTGGTGTCATGTTGGTTGTTCAGCTGCTGATTACTTGGTTCATGTTTAACACAGAGATTGGAAGAAAGATTATTGATGCAATTTCCTGGGGTTTCAATCAGTTAATTGCTTATGGTACAGAAGGTGTAAACTTTGTTCTTGGTGGAGTACAGGTAGGAGACAATGGAGTATTCTTCTTTAATGTCCTATTAATTATTATTTTCTTCGCAACAATCTTATCTGTTTTGACGTACTTGAAGATTCTGCCTTTCATTATTAAATATCTCGGCTGGGGACTTTCAAAAATCACGGGTCTGCCAAAAGTTGAGTCATTTAACGCCGTTAACAGTATTTTCTTTGGGCAGTCGGAAGCCTTGATTGCGATCAAATCACAATTTCACAACTTGAACGATAACCGCCTTTATATTGTTAGTGCTTCCGCTATGGGTTCTGTTTCTGCATCCATTGTTGGGGCGTATCTGGGTATGCTTCCCAGTCAATATATCCTTGTCGCCTTGCCGCTAAACATGTTTAGTGCATTAATCGTAGCTTCTATGATCTCACCTGTTAAAGTATCTAAAGAAGAAGATGTTGTCGATATTCAAGATGTATCTAATTCGAAAAGTTTCTTCGAAGCTATGGGTAACGGAGCGTTAGATGGAGGTAAGATTGCATTAATCGTAGCGTCTATGCTGATTGCTTTTATTGCCTCATTAGAACTTGTAAATGCTTTGTTTGGTGCCATTTTCAATGGCTTTACACTTCAGCAGCTGCTCGGTTACATTATTGCGCCGATCGGTTTGTTAATGGGTATCCCAGCTGCAGAAGTTCTTGACGCAGGCGCAATTATGGGTACGAAAATTGTAACCAACGAATTTGTAGCTATGCTGGAATTCCAATCCATGCTTGATGGTGTGTCTGAGAAAACTACAGGGATTGTCACTGTATTCCTGACCAGCTTTGCGAACTTTTCCTCTATTGGAATTATCGCAGGGACAGTCCAGGGAATTGATCCTGAAAAAGGTGGACGAGTTTCCGGATTCGGTCTGAAACTGTTAATTGGTGCAACACTAGGATCAATGCTCTCAGCAACTATAGCAGGTCTATTCCTATAAAATATAATGCCTGAATGGAGGTTTTCCTCTATTCAGGCTTTCTTTATATCCGCGCGCAGAGAAGTTTATACTCCCATGTACAAGGAAATAAACAAAATACAAAACTATTTTGTAAAGGGAGAGATACTCGTGGATGATTACAAGCTTTTTATTAACGGGGAATGGGTCGATACAAACGAAAAGCAGGAGGTTCTTAACAAATATACACAGAAAACGTATGCCCAGGTAGCAAAGGCTTCTGAAAAAGAGGTGGATCAGGCTGTCGGTGCTGCGTCTTATGCTTATAAGAATCATCAAATGTCACCGTATAAACGATTTGAAATCCTAAAGCGCGTTAGTGAATTACTGAAAGAAAACAAAGAGTCCCTGGCTCAAAATATAACTCATGAAGCGGGTAAGCCATTAAAGCAGGCCAGGACAGAAATCGACCGCGCCTCGCAGACTTTTGAGCTGGCAGCGGAAGAGGCTAAAAGAATTCACGGGGAAGGGGTTCCCGTAGAAGCGGCACCCGGTTCTGAGAATCGAATGGCTTTTACCATCAAAGTTCCGGTAGGGGTCGTGGGTGCTATCAGTCCTTTTAACTTTCCGATTAATCTTGTGGCCCATAAGATTGCGCCCGCTATTGCAGCAGGGAATGCTGTTGTCTTGAAACCAGCAAGTAAAACTCCAACTTCCGCTCTAAAATTAGCCGAGTTGTTTGAGGAAGCAGGGCTGCCTGAAGGATTTCTAAATGTAGTGGTTGGATCAGGTTCTACTGTAGGTAACCAGATGATGAAAGACCCCCGGATTAATCTTTATACATTCACAGGCAGTGCTGAAGTTGGATTGAAACTGAAGCAGAATACAGGATTGAACAAACTTGTACTGGAACTTGGAAATAATTCCCCTGTTATTATTGATAAGGAAGCAGACATAGAGGCAGCCGCTGAAAATGTAGCAGCAAAAAGCTTTGCCTTTGCTGGTCAGGTCTGTATATCTGTTCAGAGGATTTACGTTCATGAAGAGGTCAGGGAAGAGTTTCAACAGAAGTTTATAAACGCCATTGAATCATTGAAAATCGGTGATCCTAATGACCCTGAGACTGATGTTGGCCCAATGATCAGTGAAGATGAGGCAGAAAGAGCAGAAGAGTGGGTGCAGGAGGCCAAGGGAAGCGGTGCTCAGATCCTGTATGGAGGTAAGAGAGAAGGCGCTTTGCTGTATCCGACGATCCTCACAGATGTTCAGCCGGATATGAAAGTCGTTTGTGAAGAAATTTTTGCCCCTGTTGTAAGCATTCTTCCATTTACAGACATCAAAGAATGTATAGAGGCTGTCAATGAATCCGACTATGGTCTTCAGGGGGGAATTTTCACTCAGAATATCGATACTGCTTTCTATGCAGCCAAAAACGTGGAAGTTGGCGGATTGATGATTAACGATTCATCACAATACCGAGTGGACCTTATGCCATATGGAGGAGTCAAAGATAGTGGGTCAGGAAAAGAAGGACCGAAGTATACAATTGAAGATATGACAGAAGAACGTTTGATTGTTATGAATCTCAACCATTAATATAAAAGCCCTCCTGTCTTCAGCAGGAGGGCTTATTTTTAGCTTCCTATCTTTTGCTTTTGTAAGTAAAGCATGCGGACCATCAGTGTCAAAGCACCTGTCGTTAAACCGATAGTCAGGCTTACCCAATATCCATAAGGACCAAGAGAAGTGAAAGTAGCGAGGTAATATCCACTCGGTAATCCAATCCCCCAGTAGGAAATGAAAGCCATTATGAGAGTGATATTAACGTCTTTGTACCCTCGCAGTATTCCTTGCAAAGGAGCACCGAAACCGTCTGATAATTGAAAGAAGATGGCATAGAAAATAAAGTGTTTTGTTAACTCAATGACTTCTTGATCTGAACTATAAAGCTCTGCCACACTGTCATCAAAGATGTACAGGATTAAACCCGCTCCCACACTGAGCATGACCGCAAGTCCGATTCCAAGATAGGAATAGGTGCGGGCTTCCGTATAACGTTCTGCACCTGCCTCAAACCCTACAGCAATAGTCAGAGTGAAGGCGATGCTCAAGGGTACCATATATAAGAATGATGCAAAATTGATGGCTGCCTGGTGAGCAGCGATTGTATTGGTATCATAAGCTGTCATGAAAAAAGTAACAGCTGCAAAGATGCTCGTTTCAAAGAAAATGGCAAAACCGATAGGAATTCCTATTTTAAGCTGTTCCATCCATTCTCTTAAAGAGGGATGGGGCCATGAACGGAAGATTTTATAATGGCGGAGAGGCTCAAGGTTGTGAACAATACCAATGATAATCATGAGGGAAATCCAATAGGTGAGAGAAGAGGCAGCACCTGCACCAATACCACCAAGTTCTGGAACTCCCCACTTTCCGAATATGAATAAATAGTTTAACAGGGTATTAATAGGTAAAGTCAATAGAATGACAATCATTGATATTTTAGTGAGACCAAGAGCATCAACAAAAGATCGAAGAATGTTAAAAACGAAAAGCGGAATGATCCCCGTTCCAAGAGCAATCAGATAATATTTGGCTACGTAACGCACTTCTTGAGTAATGTCCAGCAGTGATAGTATAGGGTCTATTAAAAAGAACCCTGTTAACCCAATCAGGAGAGCCAATCCGGCAGCCAGGTAAACTCCCTGTTTTACAGAATAGGGGATCTTTTCTTCCTGGCGGGCTCCTTTTCTTTGGGCAACAATAGGAGATATAGCCATTAATATACCATTTAGACCAGTGAAAACAGGTACCCAGATGCTTGAACCGATAGCTACCCCCGCTAATTGGTCAGGTCCTGCTTTTCCTGACATAATGGTATCAAAAAAATTCATGGCATACATTCCAAGCTGTGTTACTAATATAGGAAGCAGGATGAAAGTGAATAATTTTATTTTTTCTTTTAAAGTCCGCGTTTCATACATAGAAATCTCTCTTTTCTGTTACAATTCATTTTAGAGGAACAAGAGGATTATAGCACACACAAATAGATGCCGACCAAGATAGACCTCAGAAAGGACGTTGAACGTAATATGAGTCAAAAGCGCATTTTATTCACAGGTGGAGGGACAGCAGGTCACGTCATAGTAAACCTGGCTCTTATACCGGAATTTCAGAAAAAAGGTTATGAAATTGATTATATCGGTTCCTACGAAGGCATCGAAAAGAAATTAATTGAGCCATTACACGGGGTCACATACCATGGGGTATCCACTGGAAAGCTCCGCAGATATATGTCAAAAGAAAACTTTAAAGATCCGTTTAAAGTGTTAAAAGGGTTAACTCAAGCACTAAGAATCATTCGAAAGCGTAAACCGCAGGTGATTTTCTCCAAGGGTGGATTTGTATCCGTTCCAGTCGTAATGGCCGCACGTCTAAAAAGCGTCCCTACGATCATCCATGAATCGGATTACACGCCGGGGCTTGCGAATAAATTATCTTTTCCTTTTGCAAAAAAAATATTGGCCACATTCCCTGAAACCATGAAACATCTGCCTGAAGGGAAAGGGGAATATATTGGTGCCGTAGTCCGGGAAGAACTATTTGAAGGAGACCGTTCAAAAGGGCTCGCGTTGTGTAGTTTCCATAAACAAAAACCGGTCATCATGGTCATGGGAGGGAGTACAGGGTCAAAGAGAATCAATGACGCCATCCGTGATAATTTAGACACCCTTCTGAAGAATGTGCAAATCATTCACATTTGTGGGCAAGGTCATAAAGATACATCCATTAAACGCCAAGGTTATGCACAGTTTGAGTATGTACAGGATGAGCTGAAAGACTTATTTGCGGCGACCGATTATATCGTATCTCGTGCGGGGTCCAATGCGATTTTTGAATTCTTAGCTTTGAAAAAGCCGATGCTCCTGGTTCCACTTTCAAGAAAAGCCAGCCGGGGTGATCAGATTCTAAATGCTGACTCATTTGTGAAGCAGGGATACGCCATTAAGGTTGAGGAAGAAGAGCTGACAGATGACCGCTTTATAACTGAGCTTGATAATCTGATGAATCAAAAAACGCAGTTCCTTAAGAATATGGAAACGTACCAATCAGAACGTACCAAAGAAAAAGTAATTGAAATTATTCAGGATCATGAACGAAAGTGAAAATAAAAAGCGAAATAATGGATAGTACTTTTGTAATGTAAACAAGGATTACTTTCATTTCCATTTTATGAAAAAAATCACTTATACCCTTTTAAATGAATTCCATAAAGGGAATAGGTTGGTAGGACAAGTACAACTGCAAAAGGAGAAAGAGAATTTCATCTACTCAGCAGAGGAGAGGTTGAATGATGAAGACATCTCTTGAGGCGACTATCAAACACCCAAGAGAATTACGTGCTATTCGGAAGAAATACTATCCTTATTTAGCTAAGTATTTTGGGCATGATCAATTACTCGTAGATGCTTCCATATCAGAAGCCATTTGGAATGCCTGGGAATACGGTCATAAAAAACGCACCCATTATCCAATTTTACTAAAGATAAACTTTTTGAATACACGGGTAGTAGTGAGAGTGTATGACCAGGGGGAAGGTTTTGACTGGAGGCCTTATCAATTCACAAGTGATGTGAAGCAATGGTTTCCCGAAGTAAACGATTTGGAAAGAAGCGGTCGAGGAATCATGTTAATGCTTAGAGTCATGGATGTTTTGCGTTATAATGAGAAAGGCAACGAATGTTTGCTGATGAAAAAATATCTTCTTCAGGAGTAGATGACGTGAATACAAACATCTGTCGCTATTGTTATAAAGAAATCCAAGATCGCGATGAGCTCATTACAGCTTCCAGTTGGTTTAGAGTTCGTCCTTATCACTATCGGTGTTTTGAGCTGCTGGAACAAGACACTCGTACGATTGCTGGCGCCTGGACTCCTGTGAATGGAAGAACAGGACTGGTGACGGTAGTTCTTATGGGTATCTTGTCGGTTGTCATGTTTACAACCGACATATTGGGAGGTATCGGCGATTTAATAGGGGTTCTATCCCTCTATCCGGTCGTCCTCCGGATCCTATCCTACTTTATATATGAAATGCGGCTTCCAAAGTATGTAGAAAACAAACGCAGGTAAAAGAAAAAGCGATCTTCCTCAAACAGGCAGGATCGCTTTTTTTGATATTTATAAGCGTGTGTTCTAGTGAAACCCCCGCGACCGATATCTATCTATTCTAGTAGTTGCTCTTCCATATTTTGTGTGTTATGTTAAGCTTCGTTGCTTTATCCCCCACGTATGAATCCCCTTTTCATCGTTATTCCAAAAATATGAAGGGAGTGTGACCATTGCCGGACAATCAGTCTGATTTTGATAAGGAAAAGGATCGCTTAGCCTTTACAAAAGCATATATGGAGCGCCTGATTACTTCACAGGAAACAGGTCAGCAGTCTCTAAAAAAGCGCCAGGAAGATACGCTTGAAAATCTCAGTTTTAAGGATAGTAGTCTCCGTTATCAGGAAATGTTATCTCATGCAAATTTTATGAAACTATCTAGAGATCAACTGGAAAGCCTCAAAAAACTACGATACAAGCCTTATTTTGCCCGCATTGATTTTCACCGCAAGGAAAAACCAGAACGAGAGACATTTTACATAGGGAAAACCTCTTTATTTGACCGTGAAACACAAATGCCGATTATACTGGATTGGCGTTCCCCGCTCGCTAACGTCTATTATGAAGGCAGGTTAGGTGAAGTTAGTTATGAAGCTTTAGGTGAACGTTATGAAGGCCGTGTCTCTTTAAAACGTCAGTATCAAATTGAAGAAGGGCAGTTACTAAACTATAGAGATATTGATATGACAACAAAAGACGAACTGCTCCAAGACTCTCTTGCTCAGCATGCAGAACGCCGTTTGTCAGAGATTGTATCGACCATTCAGGAAGAGCAGAACCGTATCATACGTGCAGACTTAAGAAAGCCCATTATTGTGCAGGGGGCGGCAGGTAGTGGAAAAACGACAATAGCCCTCCACCGCATCTCCTATTTTTTATACACAATGAAAGAAATCTTTCGTCCGGAAGAAATGCTGATTCTTGCTCCTAACCGTTTGTTCATTCATTACATATCGGAAGTCCTGCCCGAACTTGGGGTTGAGCGTGCAAGGCAGACTACATACATTGATTTCGTAACAAAAGCCGCAGGAATACAGTGGCCGATCATTACTCAACATAAAGTTCTAATGCAGTCTGTAGAGGGGGACGGAAATTCGGACGTGTTGCTGGCAGCGGAATTTAAAGGATCTAAGGAATTCAAAGATGTTCTGGATGAATACGTTCAATTACTTAAGGGGGATTATCGTATTCAACAGGATTTTAATCTTTCTGGTTTTCGTATCAAGAGTGCAAAAGCGATCAACCGGCTATTCTTTGAAGAGTACAGCTACTTTCCATATGAAATTCGTGTCCAAAAAATTAAAGCTGTTCTTCAAAGTGAATTGAGGCGGAAGAAAAAGCAGATCCTGGAAAAAGTAGCAGAAAAATATGATGAGGCTCTTGATCAGGCACTTTACGGGATGAGGAATCCAGAAAAACGTAAAGTACGTGTCAGTTTTTTAATTACAAGGAAAGAAGAGCGCCTGGAGGAAATAAAGAAGGAGGCAAAAACAGCAGTCTCTAAGTTCATGAAACTTTATCCAAAAATGAATGCACTAGATTCCTACAAGGAACTCTTTGAAGAAGAAACGTTTCTTTCTATTTATCAAGCGGACTCTGATTCATTGAAAAATATGAGAGAACTCACAAGAAAGGCTTTTACAAATAAACAGCTTTATTCTGAGGACTTAGCGGGGATATTTTACTTAAAAACTTTTCTGACAGGTATCCACCCTGATGATCAGGCAAAAAAAGTGGTCATCGATGAAGCACAGGATTACAGTTACTTAGAAATTTACAGCTTACGTAGAGCATTCCAAACCGATTTATTTACAATTGTTGGCGATTTAGCTCAGGGTATTTACCAGTACCGGGGGTTGAGTCGATGGGAGACACTAAAGGAGGACATCTTTCCAAAGGCAAATTACCTTACTCTACAAAAGACTTATCGGACAACAATTGAAATTATGATGCTGGCAAATGACCTGCTTGAGCTGATGCCGGCCAAACTTCCAACCGCTGAGCCTGTGGTCCGCCACGGAGACGTACCCGCTTTTTTACAGACAGAAAAGGGATGGCAGAAAACCTTCCTGCAGCTATTCAATGAGTTGGAGAATGCAGGGATGAAAAGTTTTGCTATTGTCACTAAATCAAAAGCAGAAGCAGAAGATGCCAAGGCGCATTTGGATCGGTTTAATTTGTATTTTGAGGTTCTGGGGGAGGATCAGGATGAGTTAGGGGAACGCATGATTCTGCCCGCTTATTTATCAAAG
Organism: Halobacillus litoralis; assembly: GCF_020524025.1. GTDB lineage: Bacteria > Bacillota > Bacilli > Bacillales > Halobacillaceae > Halobacillus > Halobacillus litoralis_D. Next base: position 48,794 of record NZ_JAIVKN010000001.1, read on the forward strand.
GGTCTGGAATTTGACGTAGTGTTTCTCTATAGTTGTTTCCACCCGTTCCAAATGAATGAATCAGATATGAAAATGCTCTATGTCGCTATGACAAGGCCTCTTCATCGTTTGTATATGATAGGAAGTCATCCAGAGGATTTTTTACTGCAGCACGTACATCCGGATCGTTTTTGTAAGGTTTGACAAGAACTTTAGAACGGGTATTTACTTTCTGTATAGAAAAGGAGTGGATATAAATGAGTTTAAGTCATACGGTTACATTGAAAAATGGGGTGGAGATGCCTCGTGTAGGTTTAGGTGTGTATAAAATGGACGATGGTGAAGAAGTGACTAAAGCTATACAATCAGCCGTTGATGCTGGTTACCGTCATATCGATACGGCCTCTTTTTACGAAAATGAAGAAGGGGTAGGAGAAGGAATTAAGAAATGTGGAAGGTCAAGAGAAGAACTATTTGTGACTACGAAAGTCTGGAACGATGAACAAGGGTATGAGCAGACGTTGGAGGCCTTCGACCGGAGTATGAATAAACTGGGGCTGGAATACTTAGATCTCTATTTAATTCATTGGCCTGTACCTGGGAAGTTTAAAGAGACATGGAGAGCTCTTGAAAAGTTGTATCATGATGGACGCGTGAAAGCTATAGGAGTCTGTAACTTTATGGAGCATCACTTAGATGATCTAATGGAAGATGCCGAAGTGTCACCAATGGTTAACCAGGTAGAGTTCCATCCAGCTCTTTATCAAAAAGAATTGGCGGATTATTGTTATAAGAAGGACATTCAGTTAGAAGCATGGGCACCGCTGGCAAGAGGAAGGTATTTTGATGCGGCAATCCTAAAACAGCTGGCTGAGAACTATAACAAAACCCCTGCTCAAATCATACTAAGGTGGCACCTGCAGCATGATGTAGTCGTTATTCCTAAATCATCAAACCCAGAGCGACAAAAAGAAAACCTCGATCTATTTGATTTCGACCTTAAAAGTGATGAGATCACACGCATTAACGAGCTGCATAATGGGGACCGAATTGGAAAGCACCCCGATGAGTTCGATTATAACGTTTAAGAAAAACACCAGCCACCAGGCTGGTGTTTTTTATTGGAATGCAATTAGAACTGTTCCAGAACGATATAGGTATGTTCTCTTTTCAAAAGAAGAGAGAATCAGGATCCGGTAAAAAGGGGACATTATGAAAAAACGCAGCTTATAAGTGAGAAAGAGAGATGGATCATGAATCTACAACTTATAGAAGTCTACATACCAGATCAGCATTTTGACACAATCAATGAAAAACTGCAGGATCATGAACATCGCTCTTACTGGGTTTCAAGTGAATCAGAGGAGCGAATGCTCGTTCGAATATTAGTGGATACAAAGAATGTAGAAGAAATATTGAATGATCTGGAAGAAGTGTCAAACGTAGTCGAAGGTTTCGAAACGATGCTGATCCCGGTTCAAACCTATCTTTCCAAGGATACAATTAACGAGGCAGCAAAAGAAGAAGAGGAAAAGGAAAAAGAAGATAGTGATAAAAAAGCACAATTATTGAGAGCGAGTCGTCACGAATTAATGAATGCTGCAGAGAAAAACGGTCATATAACTGTGAATTATTCTCTCCTTATTTTGTTATCGGCTATTGTTGCCACGGTAGGAATCATTAAGAATAGTGAAGCCGTTGTCATAGGTGCCATGGTGATTGCTCCGATGATTGGTCCGGTCATTGCCATTGCGTTTTCAGCTATCCTCGGAGATTATAAATTGCTGGGAAAATCGGTCCTTTCCTCCTTGTATGGTGTATTAATTGTGCTGGTTATCTCCATTGCTTTTGGCTTTCTAACCGATGCTGGAATGGAAAATAGTCAGTATTTGGACCGGACGAAAGTCACATTAATTGATATTCCACTAGGAGTTGCTTCCGGGGCAGCTGGTGCGTTAGCTTTTCTAAACAGGCTCTCTGGTAACCTGGTCGGTGTTATGGTAGCAGTCGCCCTTCTGCCTCCTTCTGTAGCCATGGGCATGTCTATTGGAGATGGTTCCTTCGATGCTGCTTATGGTGCTTTCTTATTAGTGACCGTTAACATTATGTCTATTTTACTTGCTGCTGTAACTATATTTTCAATTAGCGGCATACGTCCTGTTCGCTGGAAAGAAGTCCAAAGAGCAAATGTATCTCGGCCCCTTTCCATTGTTTTTGTGGTTGTTATTATTCTTATTCTTGCTTTTGTTATTTTGGAAGGCCAGAAAATTATTTAATTCTCCAAGTAAAGAGAACTATTGAAATCATCCTCCCATCTTCCATGTCCATAAAGAAAAGTCGTTATATAATCAATACCATTGCTGAGGATGTCGTTTATAATACCATCCTTCTAGAAAATCACTTAGTAGTTGCTTCATCTCTCGAGAAACTGTTTGGATTAAGTCATGGTACAATAGTAGAGTATAATATAAAAGAGAGGCCAATGGGATCGTATAAGGTAAGATTCGGCCCGAAAGCGAGTTGAATCACTCCTAAACTGCTGATAATTGGAGGCAGATCCTATGAATGAAAGAGAAAAAGACCAAACGGACATCATAGATGAAGATTTATATGAAGAAATAGAGGAAGAAGAACTATACGAACTCGTTCAGGAAGAAAGACGGAAAGCTATTGAACGAGCAAGAATAGAAAGAGAAGAAAGAAGGCAGAAACGCCCCTTTCCTAAATGGATATTCTGGCTGATTGCGATCATGATGGTGACAAATATTGTAGCTGTACTTCCTAACACATTCTCTATTCCTGCTGTTGATTTTCTAATGACATCAGCTAAACTTTCATCAGATGATAAGGTATCAAAATATAAACAAGCAGTGGTAGTAGTAGAAGCTGGAGAAAGCAGGGGGACAGGCTTTTCAATAAGTACGGATGGGACAATTATAACGAATCATCATGTCATAGAAGGTGAAAAGCGGATCTCTGTGGCCTTTCCTAATCAAGGGCTTTTCGAGGCAAAAGTAGTTGAGTCATATCCTGAGGTTGATTTAGCTGTTCTTAAAGTAGATGGTAAAGATTTCCCGCATTTACAGTTGGCCGGTCAAACAACATTTCAGAAGGGTGATCACGTCTATTTTATTGGGAACCCTCTTCGTTTTACAGGTATTGCCAACCAAGGGTCTATAGTAGGTTATACAAATTTATCAAATTGGGAACAAGAGGTCTTAATGCTGGATGCACCAATATATCGAGGAAATTCAGGAAGTCCCGTCATTAATAATCATGGTGAAGTCATAGGTGTTGTGTTCGCCACTAAGCATGATGAGATAGAGGGGCGCGTTGGATTAGCCGTCCCTATTGATTATTATTACCAGAAAATACAAAACGGAACTTCCCAATAGAAGTTCCGCTTTGTAAGTTTTCTATGCCCTAGGCTCTGCTTACAGTGTGAAGGCGTATCTATAAACCTCTGGATATAGGAACGAAAACAATGTTGGTTTCAGTGGGAAAGAGGAGTGGAGATTTCACGGATGTGCAGCCTGAAAAAAGGTACGGTCTATGCCTGATAGAAATAACACTTTTAGGTTTCAGTGGTTTATTTTGTATGAAAACACAGACTAAGGTTCTATTTTTTGAAATGTTTTCTTAATAAAATGTAAACCGGATGTGGTAGACCCTTCGACAATTATTCAGTAAAATGGTCATGCTTACATGCAATATCTTTTACCCAACCTAAATAAATGCATACTTTAGGAATTTTGGTTGATACAGTTTTGTAACACAATTGAAATAAAGTTAAAAAAGACACCCAGAAACGAAAAGCTCTATACGAAATCATTAATAGGCTGGAGGTGATAAAGGTTGATCAAACGTCTTTTTCAAAAGAGCGACACATCCCTGGACGCTCAAGTGGCCTCAGCTAAAAAGGGAGATGAAGAAGCAAGAAATGAAATGCTTAAACAGTATCAACCTTTTATCGCCAAAAGTGTTTCTGAAGTATGCAAAAGATATATAGATCCAACAAAAGATGATGAATTCAGTATTGGTCTTATGGCTTTCAATGAAGCCATACAATCTTACTCATCAGAAAAAGGCAGCTCTTTTCTTTCCTTCGCCAGGCTTGTCATTAAACGTAAAGTCATTGATTATATACGAAATGAACAGAAGCAGCCGATGGTAACTTCTCTCGATGAAGATTACTATGAAGAAGAGCAGATGGAAAATCCGCTTGAAATATCTGCCGCGAAAGAAAGACATCAATTGGAAACAGAAGCTTGGCAGCGGAAAGAAGAAATAATGGAATTTCAGGCCGAGTTAATAAAGTACAAATTGTCCTTTGAAGAGCTGATTGATTCCTCTCCTAAGCATCGGGATGCTCGTGAATCAGCCGTTCAAGTAGCTAGAATTGTCTTTGAAGATGTAGATCTTTGTCATCAAGTGCTTGAAAAAGGCCGCCTGCCGATCAAAGATTTGGTTGATCGTGTAGACGTAAGTAAGAAGACCTTAGAGAGAAACCGAAAATTCATCATTGCTCTTGTTCTCATCCTTAAAGGGGATTATGTATATCTTAAAGATTATCTGAGAGGGGTGGGTATGTGAGAAAAGGTATTGTCATGGAGCAGAAAAAAGATTACACGATCGTGATGACTAATGATGGTCGTTTTCATCGTGCTTTGAAAGTCAATGATGCCGACATTGGAACTGAAGTACATTTCCAAGTTATGCGTGATCAAAAAGTCCTGCATCGATGGACACAATTGATACGTAATCATCATATAAAAGTAGCGATCATTGCCATGATATTTCTAATCACATTATTTCCAGCATATTCTTGGTATGGAAATAATAAAGCATATGCGTATATGAATATTGACATAAACCCAAGTGTAGAACTTAAATTGAATGAAAAGATGCAGGTATTGGATATCGTTCCTCAAAATGCTGAAGCAGAAGAAATTCTATCTCAGTTAAGTGACTGGAAGAAGAAAGACGCCTCGGAGGTTACTTTCGATTTAATAGACGTAAGCCAGGATGAAGGTTACGTGAACCAGGAGAATCAAGTATTAATTGGAATCAGTTATCTGAAGGCTGATTATGATCAGGACTATCTAAACGAAGTGGAAGACTTCCTAATGGACCAGTCACTTGAAATGTCCGTTGCTACTTTCTTAGTTCCCGATGAATTAAGAAAGGAAGCCTTAGAACAAAAAGTACCTGTCAACGAGATGCTGGCTGAGCAATTGGATGAGCAGGCTGTCATAAAAGAAAAATCATCCGTACCTGTAACTGTTGAAGATGATGATAAGGAAATTATTCAATCTTTTTATAATAAAGACCATGCATCCGAAATAGAACAGAGCACTGATATAACTGATGACAAGTCAGAAGACTCACACGACAATGTTCAGGAAAGAGAGAATGAAACACTCCCGGCACATGTGGACCAGGACAATAAAGGAAAAAATGCAGCGCCTGGTCAGCAGAAAAAGGAAGAAATAAAAAAAAATGATGTGAAGAAACAGCAGATGAAAAATAAGAACGTTAAAGACAAGCCAAAAGAAAAAAACGACCACTATTCAGGTTCAAAGAAATCAATGGATTCAAAAGAGAAGCCTGAAAAGAAAATCTCTGAAAAAGAAGATCCTCCGGGGCAGCAGGGGAAACATAAAGAAAAGAAAAACGAAAAAGAGAAGAAAAACGAAAAAGAGAAGAAACATAAGAAAGAGAAACACTCCTGAAACTTGTTCCGGAGTGTTTTTTTATTGTCTTTTGAGTGAATATAGAGATAGAGTTAAGAAAAGGAGGAGAAATAATGAGCAAAACATACTTAGGAGTAAAAGATGGACAATTATCCGAATGCCCGGACTCACCTAACTGTGTATCCACACAATCTGAACAAGAAGATAAAAAAATGACTCCTTTAAAATTCTCAAAAGATCTAGAAACGACCAAGAGTCTGATTAAAGAAATCGTAGGCCAAAGAGAACGTACAACATTGGAGTCAGAAAATGAAGATTACATCCATTGTGTCGTTGAGTCCAAATGGTTGAAGTTTAAAGACGACGTTGAATTTTACTTTGATACACAAAACAGGGTTGTTCATTTTCGTTCTGCTTCTCGAGTTGGTTATTCAGACTTCAAGGTTAATCAAAAGCGTATGAAAGCAATTTCGGACCAATATGAGAGTATGAGGAGTGAATAACTGTGAGTTTTGATTATCAGATTGCTGTTATCGGCGGTGGTTCAGGCGGGTTAACTGTAGCCGCTGGCGCAGCGAGCTTTGGAGCTAAAGTCGCTCTGATTGAACGTAAACCACACCTTGGCGGGGACTGTCTACATTATGGTTGTATGCCTTCGAAGGCATTAATTCAAGCCGCTAAAGAGGTATTTGAAACGTCGAAATATCAGCAATTGACAGATGTTGATTATGATCGTCTTTTTGAGGGGGCTATGAATCGCGTTGAAGAAGCCGTAAAAGACGTACAAGATCATGATTCTAAAGACCGCTTTGTTGAGCTCGGCATTGATTTGTTTGAGGCAGAAGCTTTTTTTGAAGATGAGCATACATTAAGAGTCGGGGATCGTCGAATCACGGCTAAGCGTTTTGTAGTTTCTACAGGATCTTCCCCATTCATCCCTCCTATTAACGGAGTAGATACAGTGGATTATTTAACAAATGAAACGATATTTTCCTTAAGGAAACGTCCCCGGTCTATGGTTGTCATTGGTGGAGGAATTATAGGAGTTGAATTGTCTCATGCCATGAGTCGTCTAGGTGTTGAAGTCACCGTGCTTGAAGGTGGAGACAAAATCCTTTCCAATGAAGACGGGGAAATAACGGATATTGCACAGCGGTCAATAACAAAAGAACTGCATGTCCTGACTAACGCCACAGCTGACCGTATTGATCCTTTTGAAGAAGGAGTAAAGGTCAGTTACACGAAAGATGGCGTGCAGAATGTCATTCAGGCGGACCGCTTGTTGATTGCTACAGGCAGAAAGGCAAATATCGAAAGCCTGAACCTTGAGCAGGCAGGTGTAGAGGTAAGCAACGGGTCCATTAATGTGGATTCCTCGCTTAAGACAAGTCAGAAACATATTTTTGCCGTAGGTGACTGTAATGGATCCATGCCTTTTACACATGTGGCAGGAATGGAAGGGAAGATTGCCGTATCGAATGCTGTTTTAGGCCTTTCTAGAAAAGCTTCGTACGAGAAGATTCCGTGGGTTGTGTATACTTCACCTGAAATTTATCATTTAGGACTTACAGAGCAGGAAGCACGTGAAAAATATGGAGATGATCTTCTTACATTTAAGACGAAGCTTTCAAACAATGATCGATTTATGGCAGAGAGAAATACAGAGGGATTAGTGAAAGTGTTGACGACTAACAGAGGGAAAATTGTAGGAGCTCATGCAATTGGTGCAGGTGCTGGGGAGTGGATGCAGGAAGTTGGAACGGTCCAAGCGTTAAATAAAAAGTTTCAGGCCATTTCAAATATCATTCATCCATATCCGGCGCGAAATAATGTTATCTCACAGACAGCGGATTTATATTGGAGAGAGAAGCTGTTTGGAAGTCGTTTAAATGATATTATTCGCTGGTATGTAAAAAAATTAAGATAATAAAAAGCTGTCCAATTATTATTGGACAGCTTTTTTAACTACTGGAGTGGTCCTTATGATTACCGGCAAGGCCATAAAAAAACATATGAGTGACTTCTTCACTAAAGTCAGATAAAGAATGTTCAGCTTCTGAAGACTGCAGGGCCTGTTGATACATTTCGATATAGAAAAGAATCGCACGGAATGAGAGGTCTGGATGTACATACCCGGCATCTTTTCCTTGCTTTATGAGTTCCATAAGAAGAGGAATAGAGTGATTCTTCGTAAAAGACTCGGTAAGCTTTTGAATGTTTGGGTGATCAGTCATAATGGCTTGAAGAAATCCCGGATCAACATGAAGGATACTCTCTTTCTTACCATGAATAATGTGTTCGATTTTATCTTTGAAATTTATGGAGGGATCATGAACGATATGGCGGAATTGTTCTAACCGTTCGTACATAAACTTCTTGATCGTTTCGTATAAAAGCTGATCTTTCCCACCAAAGTAATTATATATGGTTACTTGTGATACAGCGGCCTTCCTGGCAATTTCCTGAACACTTACCTTTGCTACTCCGTATTCAGAGAATAAGGAAAGGGAAGCGTTAAGGATGTTTTCTTTCTTTCGTTCTTTTCTTTTTTCGAATCCATTCATTCTCTACACCTCTTCCAATCATCATACACGAGGATATGAACCGGTTCAATTCATATATTTCATATTTGGTATTTGCCAGGTCCATCTAAAAAAGTAACAGCTACTCATATGTACCAAACCTTTTTGTTTATTTAGGGTAACACCTATAAAGAAAGCCTGTAAGGCAGGAGGATCAAAGCAGGAATATTTCCTTTATCCTGGTAACAAATCTTAAGCTATACTACCGCACGGCTATGTAAAGTCAACGCCGACGGAGTCTTTTAAAAAAAGGAATGTCCATTTAATTTAGGACATTCCTTTTTTTTATAGAAGCATCAGCCAATCACAGTGATTATGTGAAGCTGGGCTGGATCATTGTGGTTTGTGCATGATCAATATAGTTTAACAAAGCTTCATGAGACTGCAGCATTTCACTTTGTTGACTGGGGTAATAGCAGGAATGGAGAAATGTCTCTATCTTCTTAGATAAAAATTCATCCTTCGTGCGGACCATAAGGACCAGCAGGTCATCCCACTGCCCCCAGATCATATAGTGAAGAGCTTTGTCGTAATCGTAGGCATTCATCAGCAACACTTCCCTTATGAAAGGAGTGTTTTTATTATCTCCTACCGCCCTTCTACTCACTCAGAGAGTTCGTCACAGTTCTGGGATTAACGACACAATGTTGCGTATTTCTTCCACAAAGAAATGGAAATTTTGTTATGATGGTATCGATAGTTTTTCTTGGACAGGAAGGGGAAAATAGCTGATGACGGAAAAAAGACTGCTTTACGTGAATTTGGGAAGTGTCATTACATTTGTGTTGTTTTTGTTTCTGAGCTTTGTGACAGCTGAAACAGAAAGCACACATCGAGTAATGATTATAATTTGTGAAATCACCGGGGGTATAACATTTATTTTTGCTATCATTTCTCTTTTCTACATAAGAAGTGATCACCGCTATATGTCGGTGGCCATTTTGGCTTTTTTGTCCCCGTGGCTTATTTATGCTCTGGGATATGAAATGAAGCTTAGTTCAGATACTTCGTACATATGGACTTGGTTTATAAGCCTTTATTTACTGATTACCGCGGGAATTGTTTTATTAAGGTACTGCTACAGAAAAGTGGAAAATGGATTGAAATTGGCACCGGTTTTTCTTTTGTTTTTTCATGCTATTTTTATCGTTTATCTTATTTTTATTCACATATGGTGGAGCCTGCCTTTTATCGGCAGCTAAAAAGCTTTGGCCTTGCGCCTCAGCTTTTTTTTTTGCCTGTTTTTACAACCGCATATTTGAAAGATGGTCACACATACTAAAGGTAATCGTGAAAGGAGGTAATTGAATATGAAGATGAAGCTATGGGCTATCGGTTTATTGGCTGCTGGTTCACTCGTTGCTTGTCAAGCTGAACAAGAAGCAGGCAATGATAAAGGAAACTATAATGGTGTCGAGAACACAAGCTTCGAACGCTCTGCTGACAACATGTATGAAGAAGGACAAAATGCTAACAAATATGATAATGACCGTGGCATGGTACACAATACGAACTACCATGTTGCTAAAGATGCGGCTAACCGTATCATCCGAAATGTTGACGGGGTGGATCGAGCGTATGTTCTTAAAACACGTGATAATGCATACGTAGCGGCTGAATTGGATAACCCTTCAGGTGATAAGAATGAAATATCGGATAAAATGGAGAAGCAAATTAAAAAGGCTGTAAAATCTTCCGACCAGGATATCAACAATGTTTATATTTCAACGAATCCAGATTTCGTGGATTTAACGAATAATTATGTTGAAGATGTAGATAATGGGGAACCGGTTCGTGGTTTCTTTCGTGAGTTTGGTGAAATGGTAGACAGGATTTTCCCAGATCAACGTTCGTAACAAAGAAACCAGCTCCTGCCAGGGGCTGGTTTTTTCAGGTGTTTTCGGTTCTCATTTCTTAAATGGAACTACAGATGCTCATAGGCTGCAGGGTGATAAGCATAAGTAAAGTGTTCACAGGAGTAAGCACGCAGCAGGCGGATAATAATTATACGGCAAAAATTCTACTCCACGCACACATTAGATGCTCGTATTCTTCATGTTCCCTCTCTTTGCTTCATATAGTAAATTAAGTGAAATCGAAGGAGGGGGCATCTTTGAAGCCAGATGACCAAAAGAAGCTCGAATATGCGATCAGGGAAATCACTGAAATCGCAAAAGGTTTCGGGCTTGATTTCTACCCGATGCGTTATGAAGTCTGTCCTGATGATATTATTTATACATTTGGAGCATACGGCATGCCGACACGCTTTTCCCATTGGAGTTTCGGAAAGCAATACTACAAGATGAAGCTGCAGTATGATCTTGGACTTAGTAAAATTTATGAACTTGTCATTAATTCTAATCCATGTTACGCATTCTTACTTAATTCAAACAGCTTGATTCAAAATAAGCTGATTGTTGCCCATGTGCTGGCGCATTGTGACTTCTTTAAAAATAATGCGCGTTTTCAAAATACGAAGAGAGATATGGTTGAGAGCATGGCTGCAACAGCGGAGCGGGTGGCCACTTATGATAAATTGTATGGGAAACAGGAAGTTGAATCCTTCCTGGATGCTGTTTTAGCCATACAGGAACATATCGATCCATCTCTGGTGCGTCCGAAACTGGCCTGGACAATGAATGATGATGAGAGCAGTGGTGAAAAGATACGGCCGACAGAATATGATGATCTCTGGAAAATGGATGAATCGTCTAGTGAAGAAAAGCCTTTGTTTAAAAAGAAAAGGAAATTTCCTCCTCGGCCAGAAAAGGACTTGCTTTTATTTATTGAACAGTACAGTCGTGAATTAGAAGATTGGCAGCGTGATATCTTAACCATGATGCGTGAGGAAATGCTGTATTTCTGGCCTCAGCTTGAAACAAAGATTATGAATGAAGGATGGGCATCTTTCTGGCATGCGAGAATCTTAAGGGAAATGGATTTAACAAGCGATGAAGCTGTTGAATTCGCAAAACTGAATGCAAGTGTTGTTCAACCTTCTAAAACACAGCTGAATCCTTACTATTTAGGGTTGAAGATCTTTGAAGATATTGAAGACCGTTATGATCATCCAACAGAAGAAATGCTTAAACATGGCATAGAACCTGGCAGTGGACGTGAGAAAATGTTTGAAGTTCGTGAGATCGAATCTGATCAAAGTTTTATCAGAAATTATTTAACAAAAGAATTGGTGCGAAAAGAAGACCTGTATCTTTTTCAAAAACAGGGGCAGAAATATAGAATTACCGACAAGGATCATGAATCTGTACGTGATCAGCTTGTCACGATGCGTGTGAACGGGGGATTCCCTTATATCACCGTTCAGGATGGAGATTATGTGAAAAGCGGGGAATTGTATTTAAAGCATCATTATGAAGATGTTGAGCTTGATGTAAGTTATCTGGAGAAGACTTTACCTTATGTCTATCAGCTGTGGGGGCGTCCTGTTCATATGGAAACAAAAGTAGAAGGACGAGACGTAGTATTTAGTTACAGTGGGAAAAAGGTTCAGAAAAAATATTTATAATAAAAAAAGCTCTTCTCAAAGAAGAGCTTTTTTATTTGGACTTGCTTTAAGGTGAAACCCTTATCTGCTGTTTATCATATTTCCTCGGTCCGAACGCTTTAAAAATCTATGATTTCCACCCACCATTACATTGTTGGGAAATAAATAGCAAGACCACCCATTTTTTTCATAGATTTGCTTTTGGATCTGGTATAATGACAGTAAGATTTTCCTTTACTAGAGGGGGGAGCCGATTGAAGAAAGTCCGCCTGTCTATTGTCGGATTAATCGCTGTTCTACTCGTGGCGATCTTCTTCTATTTAGATAATCGGGAGTTGAATGCCTTAATCAATGATCGCAGCTATCCGATGGTTGAAGATCCTACACAGCATCCCCAGCCGCTTACAGACAAGCCGCGTCAAATCCATGATATGGATGTCCATTTAACTAAGTTGTACAGCCGAAATGATGCAAAAGGGCTTTACTTTGGTATGTGGTACAACAAACGGAATCCTATCATGAATAATGAAGAAAAAGACTGGCGTCGGGAGATGGGTGAAGTAGAATTTCTAGTCAAAGCTGTCGATTCGAATGGAACCACCTACAATGGGAAAACGAATGGATCGGTACAAGGAACGTTTACGACATTCCGCTATATTCAATTTGATGATTTCAAGTATGATGATCTGGATTTGGAAGAACTCCATTTATCTTTTTATCCCATCTTCAATGAAGGGAAAAAGGCTCTGCCAAATGAACAGCCTTGGATGGAGGATACCATCCAGGTGGAATAAGAAATGTTTCTCTTCCTTCTGCATAAGATAAATTAAGAAAAGCGGAATAAATCAAAAATAGGAGGGGAGTCCATGGAATCTGATCGATTGATTCATTGTTCTTTTTCCCTCCTTTTTTACTTGAAGAGCATAGACTTTTGTCTATGCTCTTTTTATGGGACAGACAGAAGCATGAGGAGGGGCTGAAATGAGATATTCCAGAGTTTTATTGAAAATCAGCGGGGGAGCATTAAAGGGTTCCAGTCCTGATAATTTCGACCATGAGTGCCTGGAGCACATAGCGACAGAAATTCTCGATTTGGTAAATGGGGGGATTGAGGTAGCTATTGTAATCGGGGGAGGTAATATCTTTCGAGGGAGGACTGCAGAAAAGTGGGGAATTGACCGTGTAGAAGCGGATAACATTGGGACGATTGGTACGGTTATTAACAGTTTGATGCTCCGGGGAGTTTTAAAGAGTAAAACAAGTAAGGAAGTTCGAGTCATGAGTTCTGTTCCTGTAACGAGTGTTGCAGAGCCATATATCCGTTTGAAAGCCATGCATCATCTCAATCAAGGGTATCTATTAATATTGGCGGGGGGAAATGGGCAGCCGTTCGTTACGACCGATTACCCGGCTGTACAGCGGGCCATTGAGCTGGACTGTGACGCCATCCTTGTGGCTAAGCAGGGAGTAAATGGGGTGTATACAGCAGACCCATTTACCAATCAGGATGCTAAGTTATACGGGACCCTGAATTATAATGATATCCTCCTTCACAATATTCAGGTCATGGATCAATCCGCACTCCTTCTTGCTAGAGATCACCGGATTCCGGTTCACATTTTTAATTTTGATCAGGCTGGCGTTATGAAAAGAGTTTGCGAAGGAACCGATGCGGGTACGCTTATATCTCATGGACCATCCAAATTTCAAGATGAATAATAAGTTTAGACAGAAAAGAGACAATTTTCAAAAGATCGACCATTTTGGGGTCTTTTTCTGATAAACTAGTCGTTAACCTGAAAAGTAAGTTGAGGAGGTAGGAGATGGCTATTTACAACCACATTTTGACAGAAAATCAATTTGTTGAACAGAATGATCTGCGCTACCCTTTTGAAGAAAGAGGTCTCCAATTTGGAGATGGGATCTACGAAGTGATTCGAGTGTATGAAGGAAGGTATTACTTAATAGATGAGCATATCGAACGTTTATACCGTTCAGCTGCCGCAATTAAAATTCATATGCCGTTCAATAAAGAAGAGATGTATAAGCGCTTGGATGAACTCCTCGAAAAAAATGAAGTAAAATCAGATGCCAAAGTGTATATGCAGATTACAAGAGGGTCTGCCCCGAGGGATCACGCATTCCCTGATGGTACGGAGGCAAACCTCTATGCGTATGTTAAGGACCTGGAGAGGCCGGTCGACCATTTGAAACAAGGTGTAACAGCCATTACCCATGAAGATGTGAGATGGGATTGGTGTTATATTAAGAGTTTAAATTTACTTCCTAACGTTCTTGCAAAACAAACGGCTAAAGAGAAGGACAGTTATGAAGCCATTCTCCATAAGAATGGTGAGGTGACAGAGTGCAGTTCTTCCAATGTTTACCTTGTACGTAATGGAAAAGTTTACACACATCCTGCCAAAAAGAACATTTTACACGGGTGTGTACGTATGAGAGTGGAAGCTTTTTGTCAGCAGGAGAACATCGAATTTATTGAGGAGCCTTTCCAACTGGAGGATCTCATGTATGCAGATGAGCTGTTCTTATCAAGCAGTACTTCAGAAGTAATGCCGATTTTAAAAGTGGATAGTCAAGTGATTGGAAACGGTGTGCCGGGTCCTGTTACACGGTTACTACAAAAATGCTACGAAACAGATGCGCGTATTCCCGCACACGCTTCGGCTTTCCAAAATCTTCGCATAGCAGAATAGGAACGGGAACCGGCAGATTTAGATCTGCCGGTTATTTTTTTGGCTCTGTTAAAGTCTGTTTGTGATTAAGCCCCTTATATGGGAAACAAGAAGCCGAAGTATTCAGATACTCCTAATATGGGAAAGCTGGACTTGAAACCGACTCGCTTTTCCGGTGGGAGCTTGGTGGGAAAGTCTTGAACAAACCTAATATAAAATAACAACACCGGGCTTTAACAGAGCTGCTTTTTTAAATCTTTGAATGAATGTGTTTTAATGGGATGTGCTATAATGCTAGTGAAATCATTGAAAGGAGTGAGATAATTGGCAAATGTTAAGTTAGAAATGACAAAAGAGCAATATGAGACACTGGTAGAAGCAGTCTTTTTAGGTACGTGGATGGTGAACTCTACAAAGATGGAGCTCGATGAAGCGTTTGAAGATGTCCGTGAGCTTGTATTGTCTAAATATAAAGAAGCAAATCTTGAGGATCGTATCAGCTATCAAGAACAGATCGGAGTCCATGATCTTGATGTTGATTATGAATCCAAGCTTTTAGATACTTATGTAGAAGAATATGACGAATTCAGCTTTTGGGATAAGCTGGTTGAAAAGTTAGCTCAAAAAGAAATGACAGAACTTTATGGAACGCTTGACGGTGAAATGACGGAAGAGCAAATGGAAAAACGTCTGGAAATTGAAGAAAGAATCGGTCGTAAGTTAGAGGAGACAGGTGTAACACGACTTTCTTTTGATAATGAATAGACAACAAAAAGCGTGATCATAAGGATCACGCTTTTTGATGAACTTTTCCAGGTTCTGTCCATATCTTTGCGATTGGACGAGCCCATTGAAAGGACCATTGAATAAGGGGTCCGAGAAGGAGGGCAACAATTAGGGTGCCGAATCCTACAGGAGCTCCTAATAAAAAGCCGATAAGAGCCATGCCTGACTCTGAGAAAATTCGAATGGAGCTCTTCGATTGATTCGTTTTTTCATTCATGATCATCATAAAGTGATCAAGCGGAATACGTGGAAATGGAGTACGTAAATAAACAGAAATACCAATCGCTGTGGCGAGTAAGCCAAGTGTAAAAATTCCCCATTGTGCCCACCAGGATTCATAACTCATATTTTCCAAAAAACCATAAAGAAAAATATCAAGTGTTCGTCCGCGTACAATGATCGGGATGAGTGACTCGTATTGGGGGCGTTTATTCTCCAGTTTTGCGTTTACCAATAGGAGGATAACAAAAGCAACGATCATGACACTGCCGACGGTAACAGGTAAATGCATAGATAAACCGACAGCTATACTATCCCCAGGCCCTACACCGAGTCCGGATTTAATGATTAAAGCAAGACCAAGACTGGATAGGACAAGGCCAGCTAAATAAATGATGAAGAGGAAAAAATACTTCATAAGAGTCTCCTTTACACTGACACATTTGCTCCGTTTATCATATCGCTTGGGAGAAGTCATGTAAAGCAATGGGGGCGGGTCCCTACGTTTTTGTTATAGATCTTAGGGAAGAACAAATAATAAGTACAATTGAGAGGGGTATGTTTATGCAATATGCAGTTATAACAGGGATTTCCCGGGGGTTAGGGGAAGCTGTTGCAAAACAATTCATTGAAAAAGGTGTAAATATTATCGGGGTTTCTCGTTCTGAAAATGATCAGCTGAATGCTTCAGCTGAAGATGCGGGTGTTCGTTATTCTCATGTATCATGTGATTTGAGTGATCCTGAACAATTAGAAGAAGGATTAAAGGCAATTTCCAGCTATGTGTTTGAGGAGACAACAGAATACGTATACCTCATTAATAACGCTGGTGTAGTAGAACCTATAGATACTGTAGGAAGATTAAATCCGGAAACTGTAACTAAGCATATGCAGGTGAATGTAACAGCCCCTATTTTATTAGTGAATCATTTGTTGCCTATTGCAAATAAGCATCATATCCCAATGGGAATTATCAATATAACATCTGGTGCCGCAGAAAAAACAATCCATGGCTGGAGTACATATAGCAGCTCCAAAGCCGCTATCAATCGATTTACAGAAACCCTTGCTCTTGAGCAAAAAGAACAGGAACATCTGATATTAGCTTACAGTCCAGGTGTTATGGACACAGAGATGCAGGAAGATATTCGTTCCTCATCCGAAGAAGCTTTCGCAGACGTTGAAAAGTTTCGCAAACTAAAAGAAGAAGGTTCTCTTCGTTCCCCGGAAAAAGTGGCAGAGGTGCTCATGGATTTAATTAGTAAGCCTGAACAAATTGAAAATGGAAAAGTCTACAAGCTTTATGATTTAGTAAAGGATTAGGATCTGTTACGTGTAGAGCTGATTCTTTGTAAAATGAGCCTGTAAGCTGCAGAGATTTAGGAAAAGAAATGGATACCTTTGTTTGATTGAACAATAAAAAGACAGGGATCAGCTGAGCCCTGTCTTTTCTATTTCAGTATTCCGTTTTGTTTGAAGCGGCAGTATTCCAGACATTAATCACTGCTTTAATGTTCAACGATCTTAATTGATGCATTGCCATCCCGCGCTTTAATCTCAACCCTGCCTCCGATAGGAAATGTGAATCTTGGAGTGGTGTGACCAAAATCAACATCAGCGATGACAGGAATTCGGTCCAATTCCTTTTTAGAATGAATAATAGCTTTTAATGTATTTGTGTCCATTTGTGAAGCTTTCTGGAATCTTCCAATTACTATGCCATTCACCTTTTCAAAACCTTTTTGATGAATTAAGGACTGTAGATCACGGTCGAATGTCGGTGGGTTGGACAGCATGTCGTCTTCAAGGAATAAGATGGACTCTTCCAGTGGTGGCATAAACCCCGTTCCCTGCAGAAGGTTAAAGGTACATAGATTCCCTCCTATGGAAGTACCGCTTGCTGATCCTTCATGAATGATTTCATACCCTTGATTTGAGTGGAATCTTCGGTCTTCTTGATTGATATACCAAAGATCATCACTCCACTCTTCAGCAGGTTCAATTGATATAGGTTCAGACTTTGTTACAATGTTTTTGAAATATTCGTAAGTGTAGTCGATGCCCTTTTCCATACCAAAGGAAGAAAAGTGTGGACCACTGTAAGTTACTAGTCCTGCCTTTTTGTAGATACTGTTGGTCAATATAGTTATATCTGAAAAACCACAGAAAATTTTAGGGTTCTGTCTGATTGTTTCAAAATCAATAGAACTCAGTAATTGATTGCTGTCGTATCCACCCAGGGTGGTCAGGATAGCTTTAACGTTCTCATCTAGAAAAGCTTCATGTAAATCATTCACTCTGTGTTCAATTGAATTGGATATATGGGCAGAGTCTTCATGAGCATATGTACTGAACGTCACACGAAATCCTAAACGATTTAATCGTTCAACAGCCAGCTTCTGCTGGTCCAAGGCTACGATAGCGAGACTCTTAGCTGGTGAAATAACGCGGATCTCATCACCTTTACGTAACTTATCTGGAAACATAGAAGTTCCTCCTTTTTCAGATTCAGGCCCTATACAAAAACTACTGTGCGTGGGGATTATAAAAAGCAGGGTTTAATTAAAGATCTTTGCTGCAGTTATGACACTATCTCTCTTCGGGTGTATGTAAGCAGAAGCATTCCATCGGGATAAGGTTGAACATGAGTTAAAGAAAGATCCTCTTCCTGGCTGCTATGTTGAAAGAGAGGTATCCCTTTACCGATGAGAGTGGGTTGAATAACCAGTTGATATTCATCAATCAATTTGAGCTCGATAAACTCATGAATTAATTGAGCACCGCCAACTACCCATATATTTTGATTCTGTTCTCCTTTTAGAATGTTTACCAGAGGCTTGACTTGTTCCGGCTGTATGTAGGTTCCATGTTGGTCATTGCCTTCCTTCGCATTGCTGACTATATAGATATCTTTCTTCTTATAAGGAAACTCATCGGCTGATTCAAGGATCCGCTCATAAGTTTTTCGTCCCAAAAAAACCGTACCTACAGATTCATAAAGACGTTCATAGCCGTAGTCTTCGTCTGTATCGTCCCAAAGCCAGTCAATTTCTCCATTCTCCCTTGCTATGTACCCATCCAGACTCTGGGCGATATATAAAATCACTTTTCCCATTTCTAACCTCCATGACTATGTATTCAGAATTATCTTGATTTTACGGATAAAACCATCATATAATAAACCTAACTAAAAAAGAAGGGACTGAAGATTAAAGCAATGAAGTACTAATCCTGCTGTACACGAGTATATGAATACGATATTTACTCGTTCCAGATACAGGATTGGTCTGTCCTTTTTTATTCATTCTTTGTTTATCCATGTACAGGGCTAAGGGGAAAGGCTTCTTTCGCTCAGCCTCATTTACAGGAGTAACAACAAAGTTTTTTAAGAAGGAATCTATTGCTTTTTTTCTTATCCCTGACGTATGTCTGGATTTTTAAAAGTGATGGAAATAGACAAAATCTCTCTGGAACGCTTAGGGAGGTTTTTTTTATGCTTATGCTGAAGGCTGCAAATATTAAATATGAGATTGGTGAACGTTCCTTATTAAATATAAAGGAAATCAAGATTCATGAGGGTGAAAAGATTGGACTGGCAGGGAAGAACGGGGTGGGAAAGAGTCTGCTGATTCGTTATCTGCTGGGGGACATTGATGGTAGCCGGAATGTAGAGCGGTATACTTCCTGCGGATGGATGAAGCAGTTGAATGAAGGTTCAGATGCTACTCTAAGCGGGGGAGAAAAAACATTGGCTGAATTAGAGGATTTGTTTGCAGAAAAGCAGGAGCTGTTATTTCTTGATGAGCCAACAAATAACTTAGATTGGATTCGTATAGAAGAACTTGAAGACCAGCTTCTTCGTCATAGTGGAGCTTATGTCATTGTGTCTCATGACCGAAAGTTTCTGGATCGCACATGTAATAAAATATGGGAATTGGATCAAGGGAAAATCTCCATTTATAATGGGAACTACACTTTTTACGAACAGCAGAAAGCTCGTGAACTTAAGCAGCAGTATGAGAAACACGGGAATTACATTCAGGAGAAAAAAAGGCTGGAGAAACGAATTCTTCAAAAACGCGCGCAGTCTAAAGGGATGAGAAAACCTCCAAAAAGGATGGGCAGTTCTGAATGGCAGCTCGGAAAAAATAAGGCCGCTGCCCATCAGAAAAAAGTTGAACGAGTATCGAAGACATTGGAGAACCGTCTGAATCATATAGAAAAAGTTGAAAAGCCAATGGAGTGGGATCACGTGAAAATGGAGTATCCCGCAATGCATGACAAACCATTTAAGGGGAGGATTGTTCAGCTGGGTGAAGAAGCCATTACTGCAGGTGAGCGGTTTTTGTTCAGGACTTCTAATCAGACGTTAAAAGCAGGGTCGAAAACCGCTTTAATAGGTGAAAATGGCTCTGGTAAGTCTACGTTAATTGGCGAATTATTACGTCGTGATGACTGGTTAAGGAAGCAGAATGATGTTGGATATTTCCATCAGGCACTGGAAGACCTGCCACTGACTAGTAAATTATATGATTATGTTAGTAAAGGAAGCCCATTATCAGAGTCAACCATCAGGATTATCTTAGCTCGATTGAAGTTTTTCGAGGAAGATATGAACAAAATAATTGCGCAGTTAAGTGGAGGAGAAAGGGTGAAAGCTTCCTTAGCGCGTTTGCTTGTCAGTAATACCTCCATTTTGATCTTAGATGAACCGACCAACCATTTGGATATAGAAGCCATTCAAGCATTAGAGCAACTGATCAACGATTATCCAGGAACGGTTCTTTTTGTGACTCATGATCGAATGTTTATAGAAAGAACAGCGGATCATCTCTGGATCATTGAGAAAGAAGAATTCAAAGAATTTCAAGGTACGTGGATAGAATGGCAGGAATATGTGAACAACCCACCAAAAGCTGCTGTTGATGAGGCTTATAATCGAATGACACTCGAGACGAAGCTCACAGAGTTGATCAGCCGCATAAGTGCACCAGGTCCAAAGCAAAACTTAGAAGAGTTGAATAAGGAATACGAAGAAACTTTATCTAAATTAAAAAACATGAGACGGGGGTAATTTAAAAGCTGACGAAGCTCATTCGTCAGCTTTTTATTATTCAATATCTAGCATAGTAGTGATGTTTCACCATTATAGAAGTAAGGGTAGATTCCTAAGACTTCATCTTTTAAATAAAGAGTCTTACTTACGAAGCTCCGGCATTCTTCTTTGCTTCTTTGTTATTTTTTAAAAACATATAAAGCGATGCCCCGAAGATGGTGAAGTAACCAATTATGCTTAAAAGATCAGGAACTTGATTAAATAGGATGATACTGATTAAAGCCGAATAAACAACAGTGGAGTAAAAGAATATGGATATCTCCCTGGCCGGTGCAAATTTGTAAGCGATGGTCAGGCCGAACTGACCTAAAGTTGCAAACGCTCCCGCAGACAGAAGATAGACCCATTGCTTTAAGCTCATTGGTTCATAAAAAGCAATGGTGAATGGCAGCAGGGTCACTGTGGTAAAGAATGAGAAATAAAACACGATGGTATAGAATTTTTCTTTATCCCCCAGGACACGTAATAACGTATACGCGCCTGCTGCAAAGACTGCGGAAAATATTCCTGATAAGTAAGGGATAAACTCTAAGGAAAACGCTGGTTTAATGATAAATAACGTCCCTATAAAAGCAATGATAATAGCAATGATCTGGTACAACCTTGCTTTTTCTTTTAGGAATATGGCTGAAAAAATGATAAGTAAGAACGGGCTCAGCTTGTTTAGCATATCGGCATCGGAAAGAACGAGATTATCGATTGCGTAAAAGAACAAAACCATTCCTATCGTTCCTAAAGCAGAGCGTGAGAGTAGTAATTTCTGGTTTTCCTTTTTTCCAAAGAGACGCTCTTTGTTATAACGTACAAATGCAAAAGCAATGATTGCAGAAACCACGTTCCTGAATAGTGTTTTTTGAACAGTCGGTACGTCTCCTGACAGCTTTACAAGCGCAGCCATCATAGAGAAGCCAAATGCTGATATAAGTAGTAAAATAATTCCTTTATTACGATTGCTCATGATAGTTCCTCCAGTTAGTCTTAGGTTGTGCAAAAAAAACACCTTTACCATCCTAATATAAAAACAATGGGAAGGAAAGTCGGAACGCTTCCAGGGAGTGAAACACATAGAAAGACTAAGTGCGATATAATGAAAATGACAAATAAGAGAAAGGACGATTCTGTTTGATCTGTTCTCATCCAATTATTATAAAGACGCGGGTGATTGAAAATAATCAGCAGCAATACCTGGAAAATGAAGAAAACTTATATTTGTATGAGCGGAAAGTTGTTGCACCAGAGGAAACGCTGCTCTTAAAAGACATCCATGATCTATCGTATAAAGAACTATCAGGCAGCTACGGTTTTCTTTATATACACACGATTAAAGGAGTGCGTGCGTACATGGTTCGGGAGCACCCTGGCGCCTGGATGAAAGCGGTCCTGGCCTGCATATGACACATAAAAAGATATCTATTAGATTGGACGCTGAACGAGAAGAACCTATATGTGTTATTGCGGAAAGCGAACGCCTCTATTTAAGAGAGGTATTACAAGTAGATTGGTCAGCTTTTCACCCCTATGCTTCTAATGAAGAAGCTGTGAAATACCAGCCCTGGGGGCCGAATACAGTAGAGGATAGTAAGTTTTTTGTATGGCAGGTAAGAAGTGACCGTCTGCAGAAGCACCGATCAAGGTTTGTATTTACAATATACGAAAAAAAGTTAAAGAAAATTGTCGGGAATATAGAGATGAATATCAGGGACTGGGACGGGGTTGGGGAAATTGGGTTTATCATTCATCATGACCACTGGGGAAAGGGCCTTGCTACAGAAGCAGCCACGCTTATGCTGAGTTTTTGCTTTGAAGTATGCGGTCTCCAGCGGGTGGCGGCCATATCAAACCCGGAAAACAAAGCTTCCATCCATGTTCTTGAGAAAATCGGTATGGTGAAAGAAGGAACGCTGCGAAGAGATTTGTTGGTGAAAGGGGAATGGAAGGACTCCTGCGTATACAGTATGTTGAGGAATGAATGGGATGAAAAAAAGAGCAGGAACCTAACTTAGGTTCCTGCTCTTTTTTCTATTAATGATTGGAAAGAGAAGCATCAGCTTTATTGTGAACAGCTAATTTCTTGACCAGCTGTGAACTATCTTTATTTAATCCTACTATTTCCACATCTGTGTTATTTTCGCGATATTTCATAACCAGCTTATCTATCGCCGCAACAGCGGAATCATCCCACACATGGGCGTCAGTAAAATCAATTTCAACGCTTTCCGCGTCTACACTATAATCAAAGTGTTTGATTAAACTGTCTGTAGAGGCGAAGAAAATTTGTCCTGTAACGTGATAAACCATTTTCTTTGTGCTCTCTTGATATACTTCTTCCACGTGTACTTTAGATATTTTGGCAACGAAGAAAATCGCGCTCAAGATGACACCAGCCAGTACCCCTTTGGAAAGGTCATGTGTCTTCACTACAGTTCCAACAGTAATAATCATTACGACAGTATCGGTCAATGGTGTCTTGTGAAGTCTTGTTAAAGAGCTCCAGTCAAAGGTACCGATTGAAACCATAATCATGATCCCTACTAAAACAGCCATAGGAATTTGTACGAGTATATCATTGAAAGCAATGATGAGTGTCATCATAAAAACACCTGCGACTAAGGTAGACAAGCGGCCACGTCCACCTGAAGAAACATTAATAACAGATTGCCCAATCATCGCGCAGCCTGCCATACCTCCGAATAAACCGGAAACGACGTTGGCAGCTCCCTGACCACGGGCTTCCTTGTTTTTATCACTGACCGTATCTGTCATATCATCTACGATTTGAGCGGTCAGTAAGGATTCAAGTAGTCCTACAAAAGCTAATGCCAGAGAGATAGGAAAGATAATTTGTAATGTTTCAAAAGTCAAAGGAATATCAGGAACAAGGAAAAGTGGCAGTGTGCTGGAAAGCTCACCCATATCTCCCACGGTTTTCAGTCCAGCACCTGTTGTAACCGCAACGATGGTCATGACTATAATTGCGATAAGTGGTGCAGGTACTGCTTTTGTGAACCTCGGTAGAATATAAATAATAGCCAAGGACCCAGCAACCATTGCATACATGGCTAATCCTGCTCCTTCAAAATGCACAAGTTGAGAGGAGAAGATCAGGATAGCCAGTGCGTTAACGAATCCAATCATAACGGATCTTGGAATAAATTTCATAAAGTGCCCTATTTTCAGAGCGCCTAATATAAACTGTAAGATTCCTGTTAAAATTGTGGCTGCTAACAAATACTCCAGTCCGTAATCTTTTACAAGCGTAACCATAAGAACCGCCATAGCTCCGGTTGCAGCAGAGATCATTCCAGGGCGGCCACCCATAAAAGCAATGACGACAGCGATACAGAAGGAAGCGTACAATCCTACCATGGGGTCGACTCCAGCGATGATAGAGAAAGCGATCGCTTCAGGGATGAGCGCCATTGCGACAACCATGCCTGAAAGCACATCGTTTTTTACGTTTCCAAACCATTGTTGTTTAATTGTTTCTGTGTTCAATTGCGCACCTCTTTCTACTAATTTTTTTATTGTACTGTCCAAGACAATACTGAATTCCGGCAAGAACGATCAGATTATATCACCTATAAGGGGATTTACATAACCCCATGTAAGCGCATAAATCACTTTTTTTCTCATTTTTTCTTCTGAAAACGCTACTTTACACCATAATATCCTCAATCTGCTTTTTTTAATAGAGTTAAGTCCTGGATTTATTTACACTAGTTTTATAGAACGTGATAAAATGGAAAAAATAGTTGATAGAGTGAAAGGTGAGGATAACATGTATAAAAAAATATTGCTAGCAGCCGACGGTTCTGAACACTCTATTCGAACAGCAGAACGAGCAGCTGAACTGGCAAATCTTCAGGGGGACGGAGAGGTGACGGTGATTTATGTCATAGATGTAGATCAATCGAAGTCTGATGTACTTAGTGAAGGAAATCAAGCTCTGGTTGATCAAAAACGAAAGCAGCGACTCCATCCCATTGAAGAGATCCTCAAAGAGCAAAACGTCTCCTATCATATAGAAATTCGTCATGGCAATCCCGGCCCTGCCATCGTACAACATGCCAATGAGGGGATTTTTGATATCGTAATAATTGGAAGTAGAGGTTTAAATACGCTGCAGGAAATGGTTTTAGGGAGTGTGAGCCATAAAGTAGCAAAAAGGGCCAGATGTCCAGTAATGATTGTTAAGTGATTCATTAGGGAATAAGCTCCGTATATAAAAAAGAGGAGGTTTTTCATATGAGTAGTCAAGGTTGTATCAAGTGTGGGAGTACAGATGCAGGTGAGAAGGACGTTGCAATGACCGGCTCTGGCCTTTCAAAAATGCTCGATGTCCAAAGCAATAAATTTACTGTAGTTTTTTGCAAGAACTGCGGGTACTCAGAATTCTATAATAAAGAAGCTTCAAAGGCAGGCAACATTCTGGATTTTTTCTTTGGAGGCTGAAAAAAAGAGCACGGTTATCCAACCGTGCTCTTTTTTATTATTCTGGCTGTGTTGAACTTTGTTATGGGATTCTCCAAAGAACATCATTCAAGGATATGGCAGGAACCTGGATATTTATTTTTAAGATGTTTTTTTATATGAGTCGTTTTTCATCACATGACGTACAGGATGAATTGAACCTCCTGTTCATCAATCGACTCCCCTGAGATTTTGTCCCGGCAGGAAGGGGGAGATGCATGCAGACAAAGCGCTCTGCTACCATCCCGAATCTGGTCTGCCGAATTAATTAATTTTATAATATTTTGCCTTTGTTAAGCGTTTTAGACCTATATGCGCAGATGCAATAAACAGGATAAGCAGCGCAATAAGTATGATAGAAACGTTAACAGCTCCCTGTACGGCCTCCATATTCCAGAGAAACAAAAGAACAACCCCGAACAAAACAGCTTCAACTGCCAACGGGACGAGGCCGACAAATCTGCCTTTAAAAACTTCCCTCTCATCCGTCCAATTCAACTTTGGATTGTAGAGATCAATCATCAGTCCTGCTATACTGGCGAACCAGCTCATCACAAGAGAGAGGATAAACCATAAAACCCACATCATAAAAGGGATGTCCAGTATAAATAAAGCGGCTATACTTAAGAGAACTAAAGATAAGACGTTCATAAAAAAGGAAACCAAAAGCTTACTTAATAGAACCTTGGAAGCAGGGATAGGTAAATAAAGATGATTGAACCAGCTTTTTCCGTCTCTTGAGATGGAAGAGAAAGAAGCAGGGTTGATACCTAAGGCTACAACGGTTAACCCAAACATACTAAGAATTACCTTTTTATCCTCCATTCCTTCCATTTGTCCTCCAAGTCCAGTCAGGGGACTACTTGGGTCAATGATTAATAGGATAATCAGAAAAACAGGCAGAAACAGACTCTGTACAACGATTTGTGTAAAAAAAGTAGGTGTCCTGAAAATAATCCTTAACTCTTTTTTCCACAAGCTGTAGAGAATAGGCTGCTCCTGGATATGTTTTTGGACATTTTTCTCTTTGAATGTGCCCCGTTTTCCACCTGATAATCCAAGTACACCTTTAAAATATACCTGCTGTCCAACAGTTAAGAACATAATAACAGCACCTACAGACAGCAGAATCATAAGAAGGAAATACAAGATCCCAGTAAATGCAGCAGGCTCCGTCAAAGCAATACTGCTTATAAAGGCGGGTGGGAAAAATTTAGTTACTAGCTGCAGCATAGCATTCTGCTCGGTGACCAACTGAGCAAGTTCTCCACCTTCTCCTCCAGAATCAAGGCGGATTAAGACATTAAATCCAATAGCAAACACAAAGCCAAGTAACCCGACAAGCACTTTGGTCCGGTCCTTATTTTTGGATACATTTGCAAAACGCATAATAAACATAAGAACGATGGATGTGAATACAAAAGGTATGACGGGTATCAGCACCCAAATTACAAAAGCATATATGTAGTATAAAGCTCCAGCATTACTGGCAAGTCCATAGAAAATAAGAGATGGCAGTAAAAGGACAGAATTCAATCCATATAATGATAAAAACGGGACAGCCGATTTACCAAATAAAATTTGATATGGTTGAAAAGGAAGAGCTATGAATGATTCCACATCCTCAGCAAAATAAAAAGAACTTAGAACGGTTCCAATACTAACAAAGCAGAAAAAGAAGGTCATCATGACAAATAATAGACCTAAAATAACACTTTCATTACCTGAAGGGGCTAGTGCCTGATACATATTACTTATAAGTCCCTGGATAAAGAATAAAATCAGGGCTCCAAATGGAA
The DNA here is from genome assembly GCF_020524025.1 of Halobacillus litoralis. Lineage (GTDB taxonomy): Bacteria > Bacillota > Bacilli > Bacillales > Halobacillaceae > Halobacillus > Halobacillus litoralis_D. Next base: position 75,636 of record NZ_JAIVKN010000001.1, read on the forward strand.
TCATCGCAAGTCCAAACAGGAGGTAGCTTGCTTTTTCCATGCTGCTTTTTCCTGCAAGCGACAATTGCATTTTAAGCATTACTCTCATCAATTTCCATGCTTTAATCATTTTGCGTAAGCTCCAGAAACAGTCGTTCTAAGTTGTCATCTTCTTTGAACTGCTGTTTCATTTCCGACATGTTTCCTTTGAACTGAACATGTCCATCATTAATAATGGCGACTTCATCGCATAATTGTTCTACGACCTCCAGAACGTGAGTGGAGAAGAACACAATTTTTCCTTTTGCTGCATGCTCCCTCATCATCTCTTTAAGAGTATAAGAGGACTTCGGGTCAAGTCCCGTGAGTGGTTCGTCCAGAATCCATATATCAGGGTCGTGAAGAAGCACTCCGCTTACAACTATTTTTTGTCTCATCCCGTGAGAGTAGGTCTGGATATGGTCGTTTAATGCTTCATAGATGCCGAAACTTTTCGTTAAGTATTCAATTTTTTCTTTTCGAGCACTTTTAGGTACTTCAAAAACATCTGCGATAAAATTTAAATATTCAATTCCTTTTAAACGGAGGAAGATGTCAGAACGATCAGGTACGTATCCAAAATGATGCTTCGCTTTCATTGGCTCCTTTGATATATCAATACCATTCATTGTAATGGAGCCATTGTCAATCGGTAAAATCCCGGTCATCATTTTTATAGTCGTTGATTTTCCTGCTCCGTTTGGGCCGAGGAAACCAAAAATCTTCCCGTCTGGTACGGATAATTGCAGATCTTTAACCGCCTGCTTTCCGGCGAAGCTCTTTGAAATATTATTGATTTCGATCATTATGTCCACCCTTTACCACTTTTATGATTTTTCCTATTTACGTAAAGGGGCTTCTATTTGTTTCACGTTTATAGGAAAAGTTCCATATGTTCTTCGTCTAAATAACGACTGGGGAGTTTGATCGCTTTCCGTTCAACTCCGTATGTATCAAACCCAATTTTTTTGTATAGGTTTTTGGCGGGATGGTTATCCGTGACAACACTGAGGTGCAGTACTTCTAATTCTATGGCTTTGGCAAATTGAATGGTTTCCTTAAATAACAGCTCAGCGCCTCCCCTGCGTCGATGGTCTGGTGTTATGTACATAGCCACAATAGAAGCTTTGTGCCTGAATTTTGGATGAGTTTCCTGAACCAGTGTAAGAACACCTGCAAGCTTTTTATCTACAAATAATCCAAATGTGCGGGAATCTTCCCCGTCCAGCCGTTCGGCTGTTGTTTTTATCGGGTCGACCCTCTGTTTTTCCTGTTCATATGTAGTGATAAATGCATCAGGATTGTTTAATAAAGCTTCTAAACGTAACTCAAAATAATAAGAAGCATCTGCTCCATTTAGTTCACGTGCCTGCATTAAGAAAACCTCCTTTAGTTGTTCCTAGACTAGCGAAAAACTATGGTAAAGTAAAGGAAGAACCTATCCGAATTAGAGGTGGTATTATGACGGAAAAAGAAAAGATGCTCGCAGGAGAACTCTATAAGTGCTGGGATGAAGAATTAAAACTCTCACGCTCCCGTGCAAGGCAGCTTACGAACTCACTCAATCATACAAAAGATACTGAGGAACATTACCGAAGGCAGCTCATTGAAGAGTTATTTGGCACGATTGAGGGTGAGATGGTACTTGAACCCCCTTTTTATTGTGATTATGGATACAATATTCATGTGGGAGAAGGTTTTTTTGCTAACTTCAATTGTGTTTTTTTGGATGCGTGCCCCATTCATATTGGAAAGAGGGTGTTGATTGGCCCGAATGTCCAACTCTACACAGCCACACATCCGCTGGACAGAAAAACGCGGGCGGAAGGCCTTGAATATGGACGGCCGATCACGATCGGAGATGATGTATGGATTGGTGGAAGTGCTGTCATTAATCCAGGTGTTACAATCGGCAGCAATGTCATTATCGGATCAGGGGCCGTCGTAACGAAAGACGTGCCATCGAATGTCCTTGTTGGCGGGAACCCTGCTAAAGTAATTCGAGAAGTCGAATAAGGGTTTTGGGTAGTCGTTCCTTCATTTTTTCGTTATCATACTAGAGGATACCTGCATACGTAATATGAAAAAAGAGAGGATTTTTATAGATGATTAAAAGGAAAAGTCAAAGAGAAATTGAAAAAATGCATGAAGCAGGAAAATTGCTCGCCAGTGTTCATAAACAGCTGCGTACTTTTATTAAACCAGGTGTAACTACTATGGAGATTGAACAATTCGTTGAGAAGTACTTATCTGAACGAGGGGCTACCGGTGAACAAAAAGGGTACCAGGGGTATGAATTTACGACTTGTGCTTCAATCAACGATGAAATTTGTCACGGTTTCCCACGTAAAGAAAAACTGGAAGAAGGGGACATCGTTACCATTGATATGGTCGTCAATTTAAATGGATTTCTAGCTGATTCAGCATGGACCCACGCGGTAGGAGAGATTAGTGAAGAAGCCCAAAAACTGATGGATGTCACTAAAACGTCTTTATATAAAGGGATAGAGCAGGCAGTACCAGGAAACCGGGTCGGCGATATCGGCCATGCGATTCAGTCTTATGCAGAGGGAGAAGGATATTCTGTTGTTCGTGATTTCACAGGTCATGGCATTGGAGACTCTATCCATGAAGACCCTTATATTCCTCATTTCGGCGCTGCTGGAAAAGGGGCACGTCTGAAAGAAGGAATGGTTATTACAATTGAACCAATGATTAATATCGGCGAATGGGCAAGCCAGATGGACGAAAACAACTGGACGGCGAGAACGGTGGATGGAACATTGTCCGCCCAATACGAGCATACCGTTGCGATCACGAAAGATGGACCAGTGATCCTAACGGAACAAGATGACGAATAATTAACAGAAAAGGAGCGGATCTTACCGCTCTTTTTTTATGAGGATCATAAAAGACCATTCGTAAAGTTTTTATTAAAGGAAATGTTGTAAGGAAAATGAAAAGAATACAAAAAAAACTCCCCTTTAAAAGGGGAGTTTTTTTACGTTCTTATTTTTGAACGTTAGCTGCTTGTGGTCCACGCTGACCTTCTTCAATTTCGAAAGTTACAACTTGACCTTCTTCAAGGGATTTGAAACCTTCTTCTTGAATAGCAGAGAAGTGTACGAAGACGTCGTCTTGACCTTCTACTTCAATAAATCCGAAACCTTTTTCTGCGTTAAACCATTTTACTGTACCTTCAACCATGTACAATTACCTCCTGCGTGGAAAATCCACATTGTATTACTATTCTTGCTCTTTTCAATTCCATCAAGACGACATCTTTCCTAACATCTTCTCTTGCATGAATCTGATCGAACAACGAATAATTAACCATAGTATAACAGATGCCCAAAAAGAATGAAAGCCCTATTATGAAAAAGTTCCTGCTTCACTCTTGAGGCTGGGTTAAGTAAGCCTGATTCATCAAAGAGAGCAGTGCCCTCTCAACAATTGTATCGACCTCATCCTTTTGGATTTGAGCTAATTCGTAAAGCGGTCGGCCTTGTTCAAGCAAATGCTCAATTACAAGCCACCCTGTGAAATTTGCTTCTTTCTCATACCCGGAGGCTCCCGTTCCTTTTGTAAAGGAATAAAGCGCCTCATAATCTGTCCTGTGCAAATGGGGGAGGACATTCATCATAACTCTGTTCGGCTCCCGGCTGCATCTTTCTTCTTCCCAGTTCAAGGAGGCAGCAGATAGACCGCTTTCTTCTAATACTTCAATTGTCGTATGGATAGATAAACCTTCCTGGAAAATCAATTGTCCTAACGTGCGGGTGTGACTGGGGGCAAGTCCTGATTGACGGCAGTGAACAACTCGGGCTAATTCCTGAATGAGTCTTGTATGACTGGAGGCTATTTCGACGGGGAAGCATAGCGTGTAATGATGGTTCTCCTGAATAATGAAAGGGTCTGTTTCAAAGGTTCCTACAAAGAATAAAACTGTTAAATCAACAAAAGTTGTGCAGTGAAGAATCTGCTTAATGCTGTCCACCTGTTCGTTTAGTTCCAAAGGACTCGTATTAAAATATTGGATTTTGTCATAAACGTGCGAATATTTGTTCCATGCATAATCCACCATCTCTTTGGCTAGTTGACCTTGCTGATATCCAGGGGGAGTGTGCGGGAAATTATAATATTCAGTCCAAATCTCATAGCGTTTGTGATGGGGGGCTTTAGCTGCCTGGTCATAAAACGTCAAAAAACGGTCCAGCATTTGATTGCTTCTCACATCATCCATCTTGATCCCTCCGAGTGATTAGGATTGACTTAAAAAATCTAAGCGTTTTTTCCATAAATTCTGAGCGTCTCTTCCAATCCAAATCAAGTGACTATCCGCCTGGGCTTCATAAATTTCACAATCGGGAACAGTAGATTTCAACAATAATGCATGTGTATAAGGAACGCTGCGATCTTTTTGGGAGTACATCCCAAGGACAGGAATATCAAGCTTCCTGAGACCAGTCACCTCGTGTTCAAGGTCTGTGACAAAACCTTTGCCGGATTGGGACGTCGACAACAGATCAAGGATAAATCTTCGGTCATTAGGAGAAAGGTTATCTAAGTAATCATCTACATCTTCGGTTGTTAAATCTCTAAGAAGCTGCTTCATAACATAATCGGGAAAAAATATAAGCATAATTTTCAGGCTTCCCCAAACCAATCGCTCTGCCGGGCCGAAGAACAACCCCGCCCTTTTTTTTGTTCTGCTGTCCCAGGGGCCGGTTAAAGCTGCCTCCATGATTAATCTGCTGACTCGATCGGGGTGCTTGTTTGCCAGAGCAATACCCGTAGGTCCAGCAGCCGATATGGCGATCAGCCGGACTTTATCGATGTTTAAGTGATCAAGAACCTCAACAATCGTATCAGCAAATTCCTCCGGGGTTTGGCCGGTTGAGAGAGAAGTATAATCATAACCCGGTCTGGATATTGTGAGTAACGAAAACCCTTCATAGATTAAACTACTATGAGAAAAGTCCGTATTTCTGGTTGAATGTCCACCTTTTAATAATAATACAACCGGACCTTCACCTTTATATGTAAACTCTACAATACCCTTTGATGTATCCAGGAGTGTTGCTGCCATGAATGCATCCCTCCCTTTCTTTTTCCATACTTTAAATATAAGCTATAATGGAAGAAAATGAAACATCAGATAATTCTGATAAAGGGGGCCGTATTGTGAGAATTGTGTCGATTTGTCCAAGCAATACCGAGATTGTCGCCTATCTTGAGCAGGCACACCTGTTGGTTGGTGTCGACAATTATTCTGACTATCCAAAAGAAGTGGCAGACTTGCCAAAGCTGGGTCCGGACTTATCCATAGATATGGAACAAGTAGAGCAGTTAAAACCGGATCTTGTGCTGGCGTCTTTATCTGTTCCTGGTATGGAGAAAAACATAGAAGCATTAGAGAGGAAAAATCTCCCTTACATCATATTGAATCCTAACAGCTTATATGAAATTTATGAAGATATACACCGGGTAGGAAGAGAATTGGGAGTTACAGAGACGGCACAGAAGAAAGCGAAGGATTTCATCGATGAGATAGAATCGTATAAACAACGAGGGAAGAAAGATGGGCGCATCCCCACTTTGTATTGGGAATGGTGGCCAAAGCCAGTCTTCACACCAGGGGGGCTTAATTGGTTGAATGAAATCAGCGAGCTCGCCGGTGCCGTAAATGTTTTTTCGAATGAAGATACTGCGAGCTTTCAAACGGATTGGGAGGAAGTAAAGCGGCGGAATCCTGATCATATCTGTATGGTATGGGTGGGGGTGAAAGAGGAAAAAATGAACCCTGAACTAATTAAGAAAAGACCGGGGTGGAGTGAAATGAATGCTGTGAAACATGGGCAGATCCATGTGTTGGAAGAATCATTGTTCTGCAGGCCCAGCCCCAGGTTATTAGAAGGTTTAAGGAAAATCGATGACATTATTAACAACTAAAAAGGCGACCTAAATAATGGATCGCCTTGAATGATCAGTGGTTTTTTCTTTTATGTTTAGGGATCGCCAGCTCTTTAAAATGAGAAGCCAGCTCATTGAGTTGTTTAGCTAACAGCTCGCCTTCCATAGGGAGACCGTGTCCGGTAATGGCAACACTCGGATTCAAGGAGGCCAGTTTCTGGACTGATTTTTCAGCCTCCTTCCAATTGTGGGTAAAGTAAGCAGGTGGACCATGAATGTGCTGATGCTGAATGATTACAGCCATACTGGATTCTTGTTTAACCGTAATAATGGCATCTCCAGCAATTAACGCATGGTCTTTATCACGAAACAGCGAGATATGCCCAGGCGTATGTCCAGGTGTATGAATAATACGCCAGTCTTCTAAAAAGGGAAGAGAACCGTCCTGTGGAATAGGATAGATGTACTTGCTTAAATCTGCTTGGTGTGTAGGAAAAAAGGGGGACAAAAGAGAAAACAGTCCACCTCCCACCGTAGCATCTCCTACAGGGTAGTCGCGCTTTCCAGTCACATAATCCATTTCCATGGGGTGTACATAGATTGGTACATCCCATTGTTCAGCCAATTTCTTTGCTGATCCCACGTGATCAAAATGTCCATGAGTGAGTATTATTGCTTTAGGGGGCTGACTGCCATATCTCTTCTCTGCTGCTTCCATAATTCTCTTACAATAGTGTCCGATACCACAATCGACAAGAACCCAGTTCTCAGACCCTTCTTTACCAAGGAATATGACATTTACAATAAGTGTTCTGTAAAAGGCTATATCCTCTAATACTTGTTCTGCTTCTGCATGGTCCATGTGCCACTCTTCATTCGTGTCACTATGATGTTCAAATTGATCCATGCCGTTCACCTCAATTTCCGTGATCCATTTTTTTTAGTTTGGATGGTTGAAGGTTGGATTATTCAATAGCAGAAGAAAATGAGAAGGCAGGCACTTTATTTTTATCAGGTCCATGTCCATTTGAATAACGACAAAATTCTGCAAGTAATTCAGATAAGATGAAAAAAGGACTTTTTATGCAGGAAGTGATATTAAAAAAAGAGCACCTTTTAAAAAGGTGCTCTTCGTATTAGTTGGCTTTTTCAAATGTGTTAATGTGTTCCGATGATTTCGGAGTTAATGTTTTGCCTGTCATTCCATATAGAATGGTTAGTAAGGGGGATAGAAGACAGAAAAACGCAAAGGGCAGATAGTCCAAAACAGGAACACCTAAAACCCCTGATAAGAAAACTCCACATACACTCCAAGGGACAAGAGGGTTTATGACTGTCCCTGCATCTTCAAGTGTGCGGGAAAGGTTTTTTCTTGCCAGCCCTGCTTTTTCATAAACCTCCTGAAAGGCTTCCCCTGTAAGCAGGATGGAGAGGTATTGTTCACCGATCGCAATATTAATACCAATCGCAGTAAAAGCGGTGGATAGGGTTGCCGATTTTCCAGACTTCAATAATTGCTGCACACGGGACAGGATTGCTGGAATAACCCCAGTCACGAAAAATAATCCGCCGAGAGCTAAAGCTAAAATGACTAAGGAAACTGTAAACAGCATCCCGTTGATACCGCCTCTTGTCAGTAAATCATTAACGATTTCGTTTTCTGAATTTCCTTGATATCCGTTAAACCAGCTTCCCCACAGCGCACTCCATGTTACCGCGCCGCGAATTCCTGCAATGAATGTAGCTGCCAGGCTGCTTACAGCAAGAGAAATAAATGCTGGGCGTTTCGTTACGGTCATACCTACCAATAGGACCAGTGGAATCCAGGAACTCCAATGGATCAGCCCTGTATCTGCCAATCCTGCTTGGAAATTGTTTAACTGATCGGCATCCGGGCTTGCATCCGGTGATAGAAATATGAAAAGAACAAAGGTCACGACAAATGCTGGGATAGTTGTCCAAGCCATGTTCTTGATATGATCGAAAAGATCGACGTTAACAACGGTGGAGGCTAAGTTTGTTGTATCTGAGAGCGGGGACATTTTGTCGCCAAAAAATGCTCCCGAGACAATCGCTCCTGCAGTCATTGCGATAGAAACATCCATTGATTGGGCAACTCCCATAAAGGCGACACCTACTGTAGCTGCTGTCGTAAATGAGCTCCCTAGTGCTACACCGATGATAGCTGTCACAGAAAAGACGATCGCTAAAAACCAAGGCCCTCCAGAAATGAGAAAGCCGGTATTCATAAGAACTGGAATGGTGCCGCTTGCCATCCAGCTGGCAATCAGGATACCAATAACAAAGAATAAAAGAACGGCTCCCATCCCTGTCTGGGATCCTTGAATCATTCCATATTGTAGGTCTTTAAACGACCTTTTCTTAAGAAATCCGTACCCAATCATTACGAGAATCCCAAGTAAAATTGGAATATGAGGGACCGTTTGAAGATCAATAATAAAATAACTAATGATGCCGATTACAGCAATTAATATAACAATGGACTCCATTAGACTTGGCAGTTTTTTTGGTTGAAGATGCAGCATGAAAATTCCTCCCTCTTTTTCCAATACAAAAAAGCTCCGTCCCTAAAGAAAGGGACGAAGCTGCTGCTCCGCGGTACCACCCTTATTGGTAAAAAAATTTACCCGCTCCATTCATGTATCACCTTGATAAACTCTGTAATTCGAAAATTGATAAGGCCCAGGTTCACACCATACACCTGGTCTCTGTCTACTGCCTGCCAATCACTACTTCGGAGTTCATGATACAAATTATTCTTTTTTACTTAGACGCTTTTAAGTAATGAAGTATTAGTTGATTCTTATCATAAAAGAATTAGAATCTGCTGTCAATGAGTTTCAAACCGAATCTTCCAAAAGAAGATGATATTGTGTATAATAATGGGAATTTCAGTATCAAGGAGGCGGGGGAATGGAAATACAACAGGATACCCATATATCCTCCAGCCGTTTACATATGATTCAAAAAGGGTTTGTTGCAGGACTGCCAATTATGCTGGGGTATCTGCCGATTGCATTGACTTACGGGGTGCTCGCAGGTCAATCCGGCATGACCAATTATGAGCTTACGTTAATGAGTATCCTTGTCTTCGCGGGAGCTGCACAATTTCTTGCTGTAGGTATGGTGACTGCTGGAACAGGTATAGTGGAAATTATTATAGCCACGTTTGTTTTAAACTTTCGGCATTTTGTCATGAGTCTTTCCTTTGTCAATCGCTTGAAACATACAGCTGTCAGGGTGAAATGGCCTTTCACTCTGGGGTTAACAGATGAAACATTTACGATGACGGCCTTACATTCAAGAGAAGCGGATGAAAAATATGGATCTTACTTTTACGCATCTTTAATCTTGACTGCTTACCTTTCCTGGGTAGGAGGATCTTATCTGGGGGGTGTATTAGGAGATGTAATTCCATCCCGGTTAAGTGCCAGCATGGGAGTCGCCCTTTATGCCATGTTTATTGGCCTGCTTATTCCTTCTGTAAAGAAAAATCTAAAAATTGCGGGAGTGGCTATTGTTGCGCTATTGACTAATTATCTTTGTCAAACAGCAGGTTTAAATCAGGGCTGGGCGATTGTTATTGGAACATTGCTTGGTGGACTTAGTGGGGTTTGGATTCTTGGAGATGAAAAGGAGGATGAGCTATGATCATATGGATGATTATTGGTATGGCTGTCGTTACAGCTATACCCCGGATTGCCCCGACTTTATTTATTCACTTGCTTACTTTCCCTAAATGGTTGGACCGCTCTCTCCAAGCCATCCCCTATGCAGCACTTGGAGCTTTAATTTTTCCTGGCATTATGACTGTTCAACCGGATGCACCACAAATAGGAATTATTGCTGGTTTAACAGCTGTTCTTTTATCATGGTCGGGAATTCATATTATCTATGTAGTTGTTGGTGCCATTCTCTCTGTTTTTCTCATGACATAATCCTCACACTTGCCTAGACGGTGCATAACTTATAGGGATACTTCCGAGAAAGGAATTGATCGTTATGCATCGACAGTTTGGTTTTCCTTTTAGTCAGATATTTGGAGGACCTGGGCAGATAGATGGGGGAGGATTCGGTCCAAACCAGCCACCTGGATCTCCATTTGGTGGAGGATTCGGTCAGACGCCGGGTGGACCGGGCGGACCTTTTGGACCAGGCGGACCTGGTGGACCAGGCGGACCGGGCGGACCAGGGGGGCCGGGAGGACTCGGAGGACAGCTGCCGCCACCACCTTCTTCTCCGCCGGCTTCGTCACAAAGCCCGAGCTTATATGCGGTTGATCCAGGGTCTCTTTATGGATGTTTATATCGTTACACATGGATTCGTTTAGATAGTGGTCGGGCATTCTGGTTTTATCCAACTTTCATCGGCCGTACATCTGTCGCAGGTTACCGCTGGAGACGTAATCGCCGCCAATGGGTTTATACTGGATTTGATACACGGCGAATTTCCAGTTTTTCATGTAGTTAACGATAGTAACAAAAAGATGATGCCATACTGGTGTCATCTTTTTGTTACAATAAAGTAAATGAGTAAATAAAAGGTGAAAGGGGCAAAGCACATGCCTAGAGTCAGGGGAGCGCGATTTGAAGATGCAGAAACAATCGCAGAAATTCATATAAAGAGTTGGAAATCCACCTATAAAGACCTGATTGACGAGAAGGACTTAAGTAATACGACACTTGAACACAGAATTACTTTGTGGGAAACAGTATTAAGGACACCAGTCAATGGTCAAATCGCCTATGTTATTGAAAATGAAAACGGTGAAGTCGTAGGCTTTGTATCAGGAGGTAAAGAACGTACAAAGCATTATAATTTTGATGGGGAAATTTACGCGATCTATTTATTAGATGAATACCAGGGACAGGGATATGGAAAACGGATGTTAAAAGTATTTGCTGATGGAATGATTGAAGCAGGTTATAGCTCCTTGCTGGTTTGGGTTCTTACGCACAATCCATCCAGACAATTTTACATAAAGTATGGGGCAGACCCGATCGAAGCTGAAAAAGTTACGATAGGGCAGGGAACATATGAAGAAACGGCTTATGGATGGAAAGACCTTAATCAATTAGCACAAACCCTTTCCTGAAATATGGAAGATGGAAACCCGAAAAAACCTGTCAAAAGACAGGTTTTTTTATTCTTCGTAAGGTTCGATATGAATGTGTGCATACCCGATATTGTTTTCTTTAGATAAAGCTATTTCGACTTCATCTGTAATATCATGGCCTTGTTGAATAGTTATATGAGGGTTCACATGAATGGTGGCTTCAACCAGCGTTTTATTACCCTGAAGTCTTGCTTTTACATCTTTGACTGCCCATACATCAGGATGATCTGCAATTGTCGAACGAATGTGTTCAATTTCTTCTTCGTCAAATCCATCGGTCAAACTGTGAGTAGAATCTTTAAAAATATCCCACGCTGTTTTACATATAATGAGTCCTACGATGAGGCCGGCTAGTGGATCAAGCCAATAAACCCCAAGCTGAGATCCGAAGATCCCTACACTTGCTCCAATACTGACAAGGGCATCTGAACGATTATCCTGTGCGGCGGCATAAAGGGCATTGCTGTTAATTTTTTTGGATAAATTTAAATTGTATCTATATACTCCGAACATAACCAAAGCAGCGGCTAAAGCTGTCCAAGCGGTTAGTAAGGCAGGTTCACTCGCTTTATTGTTAATCATATCTTGAACAGTTCCTATGATGACTTCAATTCCCACCGTCATCATGATAAAGGCGGCAATGAGAGAGGCAATCGTCTCTGCTCGGAAGTGCCCATAATGATGATCTTCATCAGGGGGCTTCCTGGAAATCTTTAAACCAACGAGAACAGCTACTGATGCAATAACGTCTGTGGTGTTATTGAGCCCATCTGCGCGGAGTGCTTCTGAACCACCGATTGATGCAATCAAAAGCTTGGTGGATGCAAGAATTAAATAAGCAATAATGCTGACCCATGCACCGCGCTCTCCCTTCTTTATATCCGCATATTCATTCATTCCTTTTACCTCCAAAGACTTCTATATAAAGCATCATATAGCTTACCAAACAGTATCTCAATGAGTCTAGAGAAAAAAAGCTTTCCTTGTTCATCTAGCTTGGTTCGGGTAATCATAGTTGCCTTGGGTCAAAAAAAGTAGGGACAGAGTGGAACCACCCAATTATCTCGAAGTTAAGAATCTTTAGTTTGGGGTTATGACTGAGGGGGTATAACACAATTGTGAATCCGAATCGAAATCATAGGTAACAATAAGCGGACCGTTATGGATTCTAATTATGATGAAGTAAGGAGAGATATTAAATGGGAAATGTAAAATTAGCCATTATTTATTACAGCTCAACTGGTACCAACTACAAGATGTCTCAATGGGCAGAGGAAGAGGCGAAAAAAGCTGGGGCCGATGTAAAATTGGTGCGCGTTCCTGAACTGGCTCCTATGGAAGTCATTGAGCAGAATCCTGCTTGGAAAGAACATTTCTTAGCTACTAAAGATGTTGTGCCTGAAGCTAAAGTAGACGATCTTGATTGGGCCGATGCGATCCTTTTTAGTATACCCACAAGGTTTGGTAACGTACCTGGTCAAGTGAAGCAGTTAATGGACCAGGCCGGTGGACTTTGGTTTCAAGGTAAACTCGTGAATAAGGTGGTAAGTGCAATGACTTCTGCCCAGAATCCTCACGGTGGTCAAGAGTCAACGCTGCTGAACTTTTATACGACGATGTTCCACTGGGGAGCTATTGTTGCAGCTCCTGGGTATACCGATGACGCCATTTTCGCTTCCGGTGGGAATCCATACGGCACGAGCGTAAGTGTAGACGGAGAAGGAAACATGAAAGAAGACGTAGAGGCTGCTGTTCGTCACCAGGTGAATCGTACCCTGGATGTCGCTGGTAAATTTGTAGAGTAGTAAAAGAAGCTGTTCCTGATCATTCAGGAGCGGCTTCTTTTGCTTTTAGGAGAATGTGGATCAACTCCGGACTATAATGAACCTATTTCTTTGTTCGTTTCTCTATAAAGGATTCTTACTATTCTCAAAAAATATTCTAAAAATAGAGTCTAGTAAGAATAATAATGGAAATCATTCATAACTTAACTAAAAGAAGTGAAAATTATGAAAATATTGTGACTTATCAAACCCTTATCGTTGTGCGCTTTAGAGGTTTATATTTTACTATTTTGGGAATAATATATTTAAATATTCAGAAAACTTGTTGCGAAAAACTATGAAATCCTGCATAATGAAAAAAAGCATGAAGGGGGTATTCTCATGAGAAAGCAAAAGATCGATTATGTCATTCGTCGTCACCCCGAATATAAAGGGAGAGAGATTACGGCAAAGAGAGAATTGTCCTTTGGAATTCAGTTAGCCTCGCGCCTGCTTTTAGATCATTTAAGTTATCAGTTTAACAAAGAACGTCTTGACGAAGAAATCAATCTGGCTATAGCAAATAACGATCGTAAAGAATTTGAGCGATTGAGCTTACAATATCAACCCTTTACTTGGGAATAAGATAGGCCACTGCATCTGCAGTGGCTTTTTTTAGTCATTTTTTTCTGTGATATCACAGAATCACCTCCGTCCATTATTCCCTTTATATTGGAAAGATGGCAGAAGAGTTTAAACCATAATTTAGGTATGGATGTGGATATACAACTCCTCTGTGCCAATGTTATAGTGGAAATGAAATCTTTGATATAGGAAGGAAATAGAATTGAAAAAAGTCATAATTTACGTTCTTATGAGTTTCAGTTTAGTCGGATGCTCACTGGATCCTTCAAATGCAGAAAAAGAACAGCCAGAAGAAACCCCCGTATCCTCTCAAGTAAGTGGAGATGAGGTAGAGAAAGAAGAGCCTGCATCGTCTGTTCCTCAAAATGATTCTGAAGATGAGTCATCAGAACAATCTGAACAAACAAATGACGATGTGGTTGCAAGAGATGGAACTGTAACCGTTAATAATCCTGAAAGTTTGAATGTAGTCGTTAATAAAGAGAGGAAACTTCCTTCAAACTACATACCAGAGGATTTGACTGTACCTGATGTCCCCTTTTCCTTTTCTGAATTTGCTCCAAAGAAGCAGATGAGAAAAGAAGCGGCACAGGCTCTTGAAGAGTTATTTACTGCTGCTCAACAAGATGGTTTAGATTTGGTAGCAGCCTCTGGGTACCGGTCTTATGATCGTCAAAAACAGATTTATGATCGAAATGTAGATGTTTATGGAAAAGAAGAAACAGATAAATTTTCTGCACGCCCCGGCACTAGTGAACATCAGACAGGCTTAGCTATGGATGTGACATCTGCCCAAATGGCATTTAAATTAAACCAGTCTTTTGGAAAAACAGATGAAGGGGAATGGTTAGCCGAGCATGCACATGAGTATGGTTTTGTAATTAGGTACATTAAGGGATCAGAAGACATTACAGGCTACACTTATGAACCCTGGCACTTAAGGTATGTCGGTAAACAATATTCTACTGATGTATATGAACAAGAGTTGACATTAGAAGAATTCTTCGGTTTTCATCCTGTAAGTGAATAAAAAAAAGCCAACCGCTTAATTAAGAGGTTGGCTTTTTTTGGAATATTTCTAAGGATGGATGAGAAGTTGTGCTGAAACATAAACATGCTCCATTGATTCAACAGTCTTTTTAGTAACAAATACCTACACGGTGGTAGAGGAATTTGTTTTCCATTAATGCGTGAAAAGCAAATTGGGCAGTATCATCAACCGTAATTTTTTTTCCGCCTTCCGGTAAAAGGTCCATTTCATAACGGACATCTCCTTGTTTATGTCCATCAGGAAGATAGGTTGGACAAATAATCGTCCAGTCTAAGCTGCTGTCCCTAAACATTTCATACACTTTTGCATGCTCTTCAGCAGCGAAAGTTTTGGATCGTTTGGATTCCGAGGTTTCAAAACGGTACTTCCCTTTTTCATATCGGCTATTTAAGATGCCTGCTGTACCTATGGTAACAATCCTCTTTAATCCTTGTTTATTCATCTCTTTAATAACTAATGGAGTTGATTGAGATAATGTATCGGTTTTATCTGTGCTTAAACTACTGAAGACATAATCACAGTCGTGAAGTACAGTTTGAATATCTTCTTCTTTTCTTACATCCCCAACCACATGTTCAGCTTTTGGAATTAGAGCATCTGCCTTATCCTTATCCCTTACTAGAGCTTTGACTTTTATTTGCTGATCTATTGCCTGCTGGATAACTTTCGAACCTACTCTTCCTGTTCCGCCTAATACTGCGATTTTCATAAAAACACCTCAACTATTTATTGTTTTTGTCTAACCTATAGAGGTTGGTTTTCTTTTAATTCTCGTTTGACCTGTAATGTATACTGTTCACTTGATTCACCATCTATTATGATTTGGCCCTGAAAGGAGGACAAGAAAAATATATCGATAATCTGTTTGAGGTTTTCCCGAATAGTGGTAGTTTTAAGCCTGGTGATTTTCTTTTAACAGACGATAAATTCTTTGTTTTGAATAAAGCAGGTGCGGTCATTGCATCGGGGAAATACAGTTGAAAAATTTTCGTGACTGGAATTACATAAAAAAAAAGAGCCCGTTCCAAGGCTCTTTTCACCACTTTATACCCACTTGAGAGATCAAGCAAATGTAAATATATGTACCTTTGCTTGATACATCTATTATATATATTTATCAGAAAAATGTAAATAATCTGAACTAAAATTTAGGGAAAATTGTCAAAAAACGACGTTGGCAGATGATTGTTCAAAAGATTCTTGATACAATAATGATGCAAACAATGTGGTAAAGGGAGGATTTACATGGATTATCGTGTGGAAAGAGATACAATTGGGGAAATCAAAGTACCAAGTGAAAAATTTTGGGGAGCTCAAACACAAAGAAGTAAACAAAACTTCCCGATCGGCGATGAAAAAATGCCGAAAGAAGTGGTGGAAGGATTTGCCATCCTTAAGAAAAGCGCAGCCAAAGCTAATGCAGCTCTTGGACTATTAGAAGAAGAAAAAGCGCAGGCAATTGGATATGCAGCGGATCAAATTTTAGCAGGCGAACTAGATGAGCACTTTCCTCTTGTTGTCTGGCAGACAGGAAGCGGAACACAGTCCAATATGAATGTAAACGAAGTAATTGCTTATGTTGGAAATCAGTGGTTAACCGAACAAGAAAGTGAAACCCGCCTTCACCCAAATGATGATGTGAATAAGTCGCAAAGTTCTAATGATACCTACCCGACAGCGATGCATATTGCCTCCGTTCGAAAAATCGAGGATGTAGTCCTGCCTGCTTTAACACAATTCAAACATACGCTGCAAGAAAAAATGGAAGCGTTTAATCATATTGTTAAAATTGGGCGGACCCACCTGCAGGATGCTACACCTCTGACTCTCGGCCAGGAAATCAGCGGATGGCATCGAATGCTTGAGAAAACAGAAAAAATGCTTATTGAAAGCACGGAGTATGTGAAAGAGTTAGCGATTGGTGGAACAGCTGTAGGTACGGGGTTAAATGCTCATGAGGATTTTGCTGATCAAGTAGTGGCTGAAATTAACGCTGCGACTGGAAAAGGATTCGTTTCTGCTCCGAACAAATTTCATGCTTTAACATCTCATGATGAGCTTGTACATACACACGGCGCATTGAAAGCTTTAGCCGCTGATGTTATGAAAATTGCGAATGATGTCAGATGGCTCGCAAGCGGTCCCCGCTGTGGAATTGGTGAGATAACAATTCCTGCCAATGAGCCTGGTAGTTCAATCATGCCTGGAAAAGTAAACCCGACGCAAAGTGAAGCGGTTACTATGGTTGCTGCTCAGGTTATGGGAAATGATGCAACGATTGGTTTTGCTGCTAGTCAAGGTAATTTTGAATTGAATGTTTTCAAACCGGTCATTGCCTATAATTTCCTGCAGTCTGCTCAATTACTTGCCGACAGCATTGTTTCATTTGACGAGCGTTGTGTAAGTGGACTTGAACCAAATTATGAACAAATTGATAAGTATCTGCGTGACTCTTTGATGCTTGTTACAGCTTTGAATCCTCATATTGGATATGAAAATGCTGCAAAAATTGCTAAGGCGGCTTTTGAAAGAGACCAGACGTTAAAAGAAACAGCTGTTGAATTAGGTATACTTACAGAAGAACAATTCAATGAATATGTTGATCCAAAAGCAATGACGAAGCCGAACGCCAAGTAAAAAATAACCTCCTGTCGGCCATGTAATCTCCTTCAATTCTATGTCCATTAATTTCCACTAAATTTTTTGACATAAAAGTGAACGGACCGACCCATACTACGATTACACAGGACAGGAGGTGAGAAACATGGCTAACAACAACAGTTCAAACGAGTTGGTTGTACCTGGTGTACAACAAGCTCTAGACCAAATGAAATATGAAATCGCACAAGAGTTTGGCGTACAGCTTGGTCCAGATTCCACATCACGTTCTAACGGTTCTGTAGGTGGGGAAATCACTAAGCGTCTTGTACAAATGGCTGAACAGCAGTTCGGCGGGCAATACGGACAAAAATAAATAATGGTGACGAAGGAGGAAGGGTGCGCCCTTTCTCCTTATTTTTGTGAAAGAAGTGTGAGTTATGCAGGAGTGCGGTGTGTGTAATGGGTGGGCGGAGTCGGAACGTCCCTGCCCGAAGTGCGAGGGGAGAATGAAAGATCAAGGGAGAGTGACAGATTTTTTAGATGATTACAGTCCTTACCTTGATCAAAAGTACACAAATCTTGTGGATGGAGATGTCGATTCAACTTTAACCGAGGAATGTGTCCATCTGTTTGTTTGTGAAGATTGTGGCTTGAATGACATTCAGGCCACTTAAAAAACGCAGCCTGAAGAGGCTGCGTTTTCATTTCATATTTATTATCGGATGCGGAGCTCTGAATCTTTATCAAAGAAGTGTACTTTGTTCATGTCGAGCGCTAACGTAATTTGATCGCCGCCGTTAATATCGGAGCGGGAATCTACACGAGCTGTGAACTCCTGGTCATTTAATCTAGAATACAAGTATGACTCAGATCCCATAAGCTCAGCTACTTCGATGTCTGCTGTGATTTTTTTGTCTTGGTTGGCATCGATAAAGACAGGTTCGTCATGCATATCCTCAGGTCTAATTCCAAGGATAACGTCTTTTCCGACATAATCCTGCTCACGAAGTGGTTTCATTTTCCCTTCAGGAACAGCAATTTTAATATCTCCAAGCATAAGATGACCATCACCTAGTGTACCGTGTAGGAAGTTCATAGCAGGAGAGCCGATGAATCCGCCGACAAACATGTTTTCAGGCTTGTCATATACTTCTTTTGGAGCTCCAACCTGCTGGATAACTCCATCCTTCATAACGACAAGACGTGTTGCCATTGTCATGGCTTCTGTTTGGTCGTGAGTTACATAAATCGTTGTTGTCTGCAGACGCTGGTGTAGTTTTTGAATTTCTGCGCGCATTTGTACACGAAGCTTGGCATCGAGGTTGGATAACGGCTCATCCATTAGGAATACTTTTGCATCACGTACAATGGCACGTCCTAAAGCTACACGCTGTCTTTGACCCCCGGATAGTGCTTTTGGTTTACGGTCAAGTAAAGCTTCTAAACCAAGAATTTGTGCTGCATTATTTACACGTTTTTCAATTTCACCTTTGTCCATTTTACGTAATTTAAGTCCGAAGGCCATATTGTCATATACGTTCATATGTGGATACAATGCGTAGTTTTGGAATACCATCGCAATATCACGATCTTTAGGTGCCACATCGTTCATGCGCTCATCATCAATCATAAAGTCGCCGCCGCTGATTTCCTCAAGACCTGCAATCATACGCAGCGTTGTGGATTTACCACACCCGGATGGACCAACGAATACAATGAATTCTTTATCATCTATGTCCAGGTTAAAATCATCTACCGCTTTCACGTTTTTATCATAAATTTTATCGATGTTTTTTAATTTAAGTTCTGCCATTTTAAATGCCCCCAGTAATTATTGAAATCGCTTTCTTGAATAACTAAAGTGTATCGAAGTTTCTGAAAACGGTAAATGGACAAAGTGCACAAATGTAAGGGTCGAGCCTTTGTGCACTTTGTCGAAACCCTAGTAATCCAGTTGCAGAAGGGCAAGGTAAGTGATAAGAGCACCATTAAACTGTTTAATATCCAGACCGGTTTTTTCGATGAATTTGTCAACACGATACTGAAGGCTGTTTCTGTGCATATAAAGCTTTTTGGCTGCTAAGGTTGTATTAGAACCAGCTTCTAAGAATACCCGCACAGTTTGAAGTAATTCCTTATCATCTAATACTTCTGCAAAGACAGACCGCTTGATATGCTTCCACTGATCATCAGGCAGGGCTTCAAGGTACAAGTAAGGGATAATGTCTTTGTATGTCACAACAGCATGAAGCTTATGATCCCGGGCAATTTCTGCCCCGCGTTTTGCCCACTCCAGAATTTGTGGAGCATCATTCAAATTATCGGAGAATTCGCTTAAAAAGAATTGAATATTGGTATAAAAGTCACTCATTAATACATCAGGAATGCCCTCAAAAGACAGCACTTCCTGCTGATCGGAAAAAATTTCTTCAATAATAAACCCTTCCCATTCGGATATCCACAGAAGAGGCATTTTCTGTGGGAAAAGGGACTGAAAAGCTTCTTTTATAATTTCCTTGTCTGTTGAAGGATCTTCTATTCTAAATAACATAAACCGGTAATTGTGAGGCCAGTTCATAACTTCCGGACGATATTCACGGCTTTCCAGATAAGTCGTCCAATGCCTCTCTCTTTCTGTCATAGATGCTTGCTCAAAATGCACAGGTGTTAGAAAAATGGAAAGTAAATGAGAGTCATGTGCATGGATTTCGTCTTTTTTTATGCCGATTATTTCTTCTGAGTCTGTTTTAAACCATAAATAATGTGGAGGTTTTTCATCTTGATCCCTTATATCTGTCATGATTGACGGGTAGATTTGTTCAAGTTGTTTGATAACTGACATCAATCTCTTCCTTTTTTTTTGGATATTTACTATTATAGTAATACAATGTAGATATTCCGCAAAGCGCTGGATAATAGAAGTGTATCGTCGGTATCGGTATAGGAAGGGGGATTAACCATTGGATCATGTAGAAGATAAAAGCATATATGGACCGGAAACGAAGAATCGTTTAAAAAGAATAGAAGGCCAGGTGCGTGGTGTTCTTAAAATGATGGATGAGGATAAAGATTGTAAGGATGTTATCACACAGCTGTCCGCAGCACGCTCTGCGATGGATCGTGCGATTGGGTATATTGTAGCCAAGAACTTAGAAGGCTGTATACGTGAAGCTCACGAAGAAGGTGGATCGGCTGAAGAATTGATTAATGAAGCTGTCCAAATGATAGTAAAAAGCAGGTAACATTCAAACTGTGGATAGGAAGGTTTCATGAAACCTTCCTATCCACAGTTTTTTCTTTAGACTTCCCGATGATTTTCATGCTTTGTTTCCTTTTGTCTAGGGATGCTGTGATACTCTCCAATTTGTTCTCGACCGTAAACATTCTGGGTCGTACCGCCTGCCATTCCTTCATTAATCATTCGGTCAACATCAAGTTCGTATTTGTCTTTTCCTTCATCTACCTCATGTTTTCTCTTATCCATTTCTACACCTCCTTTTTTATATCATTTCCACTCCTTGCTTATTCAATGAGAAGGGTAAGCCATAAAGCTGCCTGCCCACCTTATATTTAATATAAATAATACATGCTGAACTCTTATGCCTGTTCACGACCAGCACCTATAACCTTTTTTCACCAGGGTGGAAAAGCAAAGGGGGTTATCTTTTGGGGGAAGGTATGTGAGGGGGAACATGGGATGATTCAGTTGTTGGAAGGGGCTCTTGTTGGCACAACCATGTTATATCCAGTATACTTGGAGCACTAAGATTAGAAAGAGGTTGTACTATGCATCCAGTTATACTTATCCTCATTATGATCGGCATAGGAGCATTTATTGGTGGACTCACCAATTCATTAGCTATCAAAATGCTGTTTCGTCCATATAAAGCTTTGTACATAGGGAAATTCCGCCTGCCATTCACCCCTGGTTTAATCCCTAAGCGCCAAAAAGAACTGGCACAGCAATTAGGAAAAATGGTTGTGAACCATCTTCTCACCCCAGAGGGGATCCGGCGCAAATTAACCCATTCAAAATTCCAGGAACAGATGACAGGATGGGCAAAAGCAGAAGTGACGAAGATGCTTCAACAGGAAAAGACCGTATCAGACCTGCTTACTGTTTTTCATGTCGAAGTTACTTCTGATATGTTAAAGCAGAACATAGCGGAATGGGTGGAAGAGCGCTACCATGATGTGATGACTAATTACAGAGAAGTACGTCTGGAAGATCTCCTGACTACGCAATGGAAGAATAGAATAGATGACGGGGTAGACCAGTCCGCAGATTATATTCAACAAAGTATAGTCGCTTACTTCCATAGTACAGAAGGCAGGGAAAAGGTATCTGCTTTAATTGAAAATTATTTAGATAATCAAGGGTTTTTAGGAAATATGATTTCTTCTTTTATGGGGCCGGAAGGTTTGACGGAGCGTGTTTACCCGATTCTTCTAAAGTATGTATCTGATCGTGAGATGAATGAATGGTTAAAATCGCTGCTCCATTCAGAAAAAAATAAGTGGATGGATCAGCCGCTGTCTTATATAGAAGATATGATCGGATCACAGACAATAGGTAAAACTCTAGGGCAGGCTGTTTCTAACTACCTTCCTGTAGAGCAGTGGACGAAGAAGACAATAGCTGAATGGAGCGAACCTTTTCAGGAGAAAATTTCTGAGCATGTGGTGCCGGCTTTAGTTGAAAAGTCCATTGTTCTTTTATCCTCTAAAATAGAACACATGATGGATACCTTCCGATTAGCTGAAGTTGTACAAGAAGAGGTTGAATCATTCCAAGTGGAAAGACTAGAGGAAATGGTGTTGGGCATTTCCAGAAGAGAATTCAAGATGATTACCTATTTAGGTGCTCTCCTTGGAGGAATTATTGGTTTGCTGCAAGCGATGATTGTGCTATTTTTCGGATAATAACCTATTCCTATACAGACCTTAGTGAGTTTGTTATAGTGGGGTAGGAGTGCAAGAACGAATATTAGGAGGTACTTATTTTTATGGCAAATTTATATGATTACGCGTATGATCTAGAGAAAGCAATCCGCAATAGTGAAGAGTTTAACGGCTTGAAAGAAGCTTATGAAGCTGTTATGAACGACGAAGCGGCGAAGAAAATGTTCGACGATTTCCGTCAAACTCAAATTACGCTTCAGCAAAAGCAGATGCAGGGCGAAGAAATTTCTGAGGAAGAAGTTGAGGAAGCACGCAAAGTTGTTGAACTTGTTCAACAGCACCCTCAAATTTCTAAACTTATGGAAGAAGAACAGCGCTTGAACACAGTGATTAATGATGTCAGCCGGATCATTACAAAACCACTTGAAGAGCTTTACGGTAACCCTGAAGAACCACAACAGTAATAGATTGTTCGATATAGGAATGACCTCTCATTCCATAGAAAAAGGCCTCCGGTTTCGGAGGCCTTTTTTTTAGGCTCTTTCAATTGAAATCACATGTAAGAATTCGTTAATTCGTGGTCCAATACTTCAATGATGAGCCTAAGTGAAATCAACATCTACAAATATTAGAGATAATGAAAAGAAACATATTTTCTATCTTGCAATTCCTTGTCGATAATTGCAGGAAAAGTTCCTTCGCTTGCCGAAACAAGGTTGATGAAGGATTTTTCCAACTACAGGAGGGTGAACATGAAAAATTTTATTATCGAAGAAAAGGATAATGTTGTTCATTTAAAGATAGCACGTGGTGAAAAATACAATGCATTGAATCCAGAAATGCTTGAGGAGTTCACTTCCGCACTGGAAGACATAAAAAAATCTTCTGCTCAAATCGTCTTGCTTTCCGGTCAGGGAGATGGTTTTTGTGCGGGCGGAGATTTAAGTATGATGAAAGAAGTGGCTGATCGCGGGAAGTATGAAGCTGTTATGGAGAATATTGAATATATTGTAAAGTCTTTTTACACCATGCCTAAAATTGTGATTTCTGCTCTCCATGGTCCGGTGGTCGGATTAGGACTAAGTATCGCACTTTCCTCTGACTATGTGATGGCAGAGCAGGGGTGTAAACTGTCTATGAACTTTATCGGCATTGCTCTGGCTCCTGATGGAGGAGGTCATTTCTGGCTGCAGGAGCGGTTAGGGACTCATCAGGCTAAGCATTTTGCGTGGAAAGGGGAGGAAATGTCCGCACAGCAAGCTTTTGATAACAAGTTGATTGACAAGGTTGTGGATGATTCTGTTCACCTGGAAGCGGAGCGGTTAGCAGTCAAATGGAGTCATAGTCCTTTAAAATCCATGATTGCAACCAAAGAAATTTATCATAAATATGGTTTGGAAAAACTAGAGACCTACTTAGCCAAAGAGCGTGAAGTGCAGTGGAACCTGCGCCAGACAGCTGATCATTTAGAAGGGGTCCAAGCTTTTTTTGAGAAGAGAAAACCTCAGTTTCAGGGAAAGTAAAAACGTCGCGCTGATTCAGCGCGACGTTTTATTTTTCAGCGGTGAAATAAAACCAAATGACCATCGGGAGCTACACAGCGATGTGTGTGTGAGCTGAATCCCTGCTCAGCCAGTCTTTTCGTTCCTATTTCCTTTGCTTGATTGTCATTTTCTGCTTCAAATGTTTCATCAAGTACATTGGTTCCATCTTTTTCGAATACAGTTAGAAAGTATTGTTTCATAGGTGTGCCTCCTCGAATGAATAGTTGTTCATTTATTTAATTTCTCATGAAAAGTTAAAAATCCTGCTTAAGTGAAAGAATTTGTCTACTTTTGTTAAATGTATTCAATTTAACCGTTAAGGTAACAAAGAGAATCGAACTCATTCGAGTCGGGCAGGCGGATGAAAAGAAGTGAAAAAATGAAAAATTAAACCTGGATGAAGAAGGTAAATGAAACCATTTATACAATTTGTTCGTAGTAAAAGGAGATAAAGGGGGAAGGAACATGACTTTACGTTTACAGGACGTTACTAAGAAATTTGGTTCGTTTACAGCCGTCAATCAATTGTCTTTGGAGATTCCTGAAAGACAAATATTTGGATTTCTAGGAGCCAATGGAGCTGGCAAGACAACAACTTTTCGAATGATATTGGGATTGATCGATCAAACGCGTGGAGATATCTCATGGAATAATGGAAATATTGGATATGGGGAAAGCCATTTAATTGGCTATCTGCCGGAAGAAAGAGGACTCTATCCAAAAATGAAAGTCAAAGATCAGCTTGTTTATCTGGCGAAACTAAGAGGAATGAAAAAAGCTGAGGCACTCAAGGAACTTGAACAATGGCTGGAACGATTTAAAGTGCCGGAATATAAAAATAAAAAGGTAGAAGAGTTGTCGAAGGGAAATCAACAGAAGATACAGTTTATCTCGGCTGTTTTACATAAACCAAAGTTGTTGATTCTTGATGAACCGTTTTCGGGACTTGACCCCGTTAATGTAGAAATGCTGAAAGAGGCAGTTGTTGATTTAAAAGAAGCAGGTACTTCCATTGTGTTTTCTTCTCATAGAATGGAGCATGTTGAAGAATTATGTGAAAGTCTTTGTATTCTGCATCACGGATCCCCCGTTGTTCACGGGAAGCTGAAGGAAATAAAGAAATCATTCGGGAAGAAAAACATACGAATTCATGCGGATTTCGATTTATCTTTTCTAAAGGATGCTTCTGGTGTAATGAAATATAAGCCGCTCAGTAATGGGTGTGAGCTGCAAATAGAGAGAGAAGAAATAGCTCAAAGTATCTTCGAAAAGCTTCAAGGTAAGGGTTTTGTGCGAACTTTTGACCTTGAAGAGCCGACACTGAATGATATTTTTATTGAAAAGGTAGGGGCTGCATATGAATAAGTTCTTTATTATGATGGGGCATACTTATCTCAATCGGGTAAAATCAAAATCATTTGTCATCACAACCATCATTATGATTTTGTTAATTACTGGATTGTCTAATCTGCAGTCAATCATGGAAACATTCGGGAGCGAAGATAAAGAAAAGAAAGTTGCTGTTATCACTGAAAATGCCTCGTGGTATCAATCCTTAGAGCAGTCACTATCAACCAATGAAGGAATAACGTTGGAAATATATAAGGGAGATCTGGAAGAAGCTAAAAGTGAGGTGGAGGAAGGCAGTTATCATTCAGTTGTTCAAATTGAAAGTGGTGAAAATAATCTTCCAGAAGCTACTTACTATGCCAATCAAATAGCTAATACAGGTAGTAGTGAGCCTGTCCGGCAGGCTTTGCAGCAAGTGAAAACCCAGCAGGTGACCCAGGAGGCGGATATTGAGTCTGATACTTTGCAGCTGATTTCTTCACCCGTTTCCTTTGAACTCGTCGCACTTGAAAAGAGCGCAAAAACAGCGGAAGAGTTAAACCAAACGCGGGGTCTGGTCTATATTATGTTGTTCTTTATGTATTTTGCGGTCATCATGTATGGCCAGATGATCTCTACAGAAGTGGCAACGGAAAAGTCTAGTAGAGTTATGGAAATATTAATATCGAGCGTTTCTCCTGTTTCACAGATGTTTGCCAAGATTTTAGGGATTGCCTTGGTTGGTCTTACCCAGTTTTCTATTTTTATTATTGCGGGGTATTTAGGGATCAGAAGCAGTTTGAATAATGGGAACGAATCTCTGCTGAATGGCTTGGGTCTTACAGATATACAGGGTTCTACTGTCGTTTATGCGGTTATCTTCTTTTTACTGGGATACTTATTGTTTGCAACCCTTGCAGCCACACTGGGCTCTCTTGTAAGTCGATTAGAAGATGCCCAACAGATGATTGCTCCTATGATTATGCTTGTGGTAGCTGCCTTTTTGATTGCTATGTTTGGACTGGGAATGCCTGACTCCACTTTTATAACCATCAGCTCTTATTTTCCTTTCTTTACTCCGCTAATTATGTTCCTGCGGGTAGGGATGCTGGATATTCCTTTATGGGAAGTCGGATTATCGATTGGTTTACTAATCGTTTCTATTGCCCTGCTTGGTTGGATAGGGTCAAGAATTTATCGGGGTGGTGTCTTATTATATGGGAAATCTTCTTCTTTAAAAGATTTAAAGACAGCCCTTCAGTTATCAAAAAAAGAATAAGCTGGGAAAGAGCTCTGTATGGATGCAGAGTTCTTTTTTATTTCTCTCTTATTTTTACGAACGTGCATTCGGTGTCGGGCTTTGATAAAATAGAGTAAAACAGGTAAAAGGAGGCGGATGGAATGGTAAAACCAATTCGATTTATCCATAGCGCCGATTTACATATAGATAGTCTTTTTAAAACGAAAGGGAATCTGCCTGAAATGCTTCTGGAAAAACTTAGGGCCAGTACGTTTGAAGCGTTTGAGAGGCTTATAGATTTATGTATAGATCAAAAGGTGGATTTTCTTTTAATTTCAGGAGATTTATATAATGAAGAAATACGCAGTTTGAAAGCCCAGGTACATCTCCGCCGCGGGTTTGAGCGATTGAACGAACAGGATATTCAAGTGTATTTAAGTTACGGGAATCATGATTATATAAAGGGATCAAAGTATCCTATCGAATTCCCGGAAAACGTCCATGTGTTCCTCACGCATGATGTTGCTTATTTTCCTTATGTCAGAGAAGGAGAAACACGGGCTCATGTATACGGGTTCAGTTATGAAAAGCGAGAGGTTCGAGAGAGGAAAGCCACAGAATATAGAAAAACAGAAGGAGCGGATCTTCATATTGCCATGCTTCATGGCAGTATAGAAACGAATACAGATCATGACGTCTATGCGCCTTTTTCGCTTGGGGAATTGAAAAGCCTTGGAATGGATTATTGGGCCCTTGGTCATATTCACAAAAGGCAGGTGCTGTCTGAAGACCCTCCCGTCGTTTATCCAGGGAATATTCAGGGACGATCGAGAAAAGAGCTGGGCGGCAAAGGAGTCTATTTAGTTGAAGAGCACAAGGAAGGCCTGCTGCGGACTTTTCACCCGCTGCACAGCTTCACTTATGAACATGAACTCATCCATAGTGACCAACTGAAAGATGTATCTGAGATAGAACAGGTGTTAGAAGAGGCTAAGCGGAGAGCGTCACTGTTGAATACGCCTGTCATGCTTACAGTCACTCTTTCTTCTTCAGAAGGTTTTTTAAGAGAGTGGTGGGGATCCGGTATCATACAAGAGTGGACGGATGTTTTAAATGAAGCTGAGGATTTAGGGAGTAATGAATGGATATGGATTGAAGAGGTGAAAATTGAAGATCGTCCTTCGTGGAGTGAGGGGGAATTGGTCAAGAGCCATCATTTCTCAGGAGAGTTTTTAAAACACTTGAATGAAACAAAGGAGTCAGTGATGAATGAGTGGCTGGCGCCGTTGTATGCTCATCGAAAACTATCAAAATATGTAGATGTTCTATCAGAAGCAGAGAGGAAAGAAGTGATAGAGGAAGCGAAATCTTTGACTGTCGAAAGTTTGTTAGGGGAGGAGGGAGAAAGCAATGAGAATTGAAGAGATAAAAATCTTTGGCTTTGGAAAATGGAGGGATTATCATACCCCTTTACATACTCTTCACCCAAATCTTGTGACAGGTAAAAACGAAGCAGGGAAATCAACGCTGTACCAATTTCTTTTATACATATTATTTGATCTGCCACCAAAACAAAGAGAGATCTATTTTCCCAAAAAAGGAGGAACCCTCGGGGGGCAGCTCCTTTTGCAGACACAGGAACATGGTTCAGTTTGGGTTGAACGGATATACGACCGAAACCAGGGAAAGGCTGTCTGCCGGACTTCTTCAGGAAAAGTGTATGGGGAGAAATGGCTGGAGAACATTTTGGGAGGGACGAAGAGAAATGAGTATGCGTCCATTTTCAGTTTTAATTCAGAAGACCTGACAAAGCTGAACAATCTCTCTGGAGATAAGCTGGGCGAAACACTTTTAAATGTTGGTTTAACTGGGTCGGATCATATTTATCGAACAGAAAAGTGGTTGGAGAAACAGGTGGAGGACAGGTT
Organism: Halobacillus litoralis; assembly: GCF_020524025.1. Lineage (GTDB taxonomy): Bacteria > Bacillota > Bacilli > Bacillales > Halobacillaceae > Halobacillus > Halobacillus litoralis_D. Next base: position 103,707 of record NZ_JAIVKN010000001.1, read on the forward strand.
TAAACCCAGAGGGAAAAAACCAGAGATTAATGAACAGCTTCAAATAGTAGAGCGGCTGCACCAGAAAATTCGCTCGGTTGAGAATGAGGAAGATCATTACCAAAAACTCCAAAAAGAAAAACAGGAGATTCATCATCAAATTAATCGATTAGAGGAAGAGTGGAAGCAGAGAACCAACGATCTCTACCGAGCGCAGCAGATCCTAAAGGCTCGCCCCCTTCTTATTCAATATCATCAAACTGTACGCGAACTTGCAGACGAGGATATCATTCATTTTCCAGATTCAGGCGTGGAAAGGTATCAGCATTTAAAAGAGCATATTTTACCTCTGGAATCTGAAAAGCAGCTGCTCACATCTGATCTTGAAGAGCTTCATCAGTCAATAGATGAGCTTGGTCCCATTGGCAGCCCTCAACTGCTTGAAGAAGCTCAATCACTTTTAAATGTACGTCCAGAGTATGAACAGACTGTGTATGAGTACGAAAGCTCCTTACGGCAGTCTGAGCGTTTAAGGGAACAGGTTCAGAAAGATTTGAGTTATATGGATGTGTCTCTGGACGAAGGGGAACTGGATGAGTATCCTCTTCCATTCTATATAGAAGAGACATGGCGTGACATAAAAAAAGAAACAGAAAAAATCGAGCAAGAACAACAATTCCTGAAAGAACAGGAAGAAGATATGGATCGAGAATTTAAGCGGATAAAAAATAATAAATCATCCATAGAAAAAGCACAGATCAGTAATGAAAAAATAAAGACTTATAAAAACAAACTGCAGGGGGTTTACGAAACAGCCGGATCTTCATCAGACGATCAAACATCCCAGGTTAGGATGAAAAAACAGCGGTTAGGTGCTTCTACAGCCGCCTTTTGCAGCGTGGTAATTGGAGGGTTCTTGCAATGGTTAGGGAGCGGAATGGAACTACTGTTCATTATGCTTCTGACAGGTACTGGATTTGCTTACTATGCATATCAAATCCATAGGAAGATACAAAAACGCCATAATGACTCGTATGGAGATGATTACACAGATCATGAAGTGGAAGAAGCCAGAAGGCAGATACAGCAGTATGAAGCCCATCAAACAGAGTTAAAACATTTACATGAGCAATGGAAGCAATTGAATCAAGAGGACATAAGGCTTAATGAAAAAAGAAATAATCTTCAACAAAGAGAAAAAAGATTATCTGCACTAAAGGATGAACAGGTGAGTCATTACCCTTTTTTGGCAGCCTTAGATGTACAACATTGGGAAAAGCTGTTTCATCTCTTAAGCCAAACTCGTGAAAAGAGACGGGGATACCTTAATCAAGTAGAAGATATAAAAAAATACACGGCTAAAGAAAAGGAAATTAAAGAAAAGCTTCAAGCGTTTTATCATCGGTTGGACTGGGAATTTAATGAGGAACACATGAATCGTCAGTGGCAGCTTTTAGAAGAGTGGAAAAACCAACAGCTCGCTAAACAAGAACAACTTCGACAGAAAAAGACAACAGTGGAGAGTGTTAGAAAACGGTTGAAAGAAACAGAATTTAAACTGCAAACGTTTGAGAAACAGAGAGATCAGCTTTATAACGAAGCGTCCGTTTTAACGGAGCAGAAGTTTTTTGAGAGATCAGCTCTAAAGCAAAAGCAGGAACAAAGAATTCATCAGAAAGCAGAACTTGAAAGACAATTTGAGGGAATGCTGTCAGGTGACGAGCAGGATGACCTTATGGTTCAGGATAAAGTGCCTGAAGAGAGTGAACTGCAGTCATGGATAGAACGTTGTAAGCAGGATAAACAGCAGTTGGAAGAGCAGAAATCAGAAGCACAGCAAAAACTAGCTGATATTCATAGTGCTGTGAAACAAATGGAGAATTCTGATGAACGGTCTCGAATCACCCATCTTTTTCATTTGGAAAAAGATAAATTACGCTCTCAGGCTAAGGAATGGGCCGCCTATCAAGTAGCTTTGCAATCCTTAAAAGAGACAAAACAAACATACAAGGAAAAGTACCTGCCAAAAGTGCTGGAAACGGCCGAAGAGTATTTTACAAAATTGACAGAGGGGCAGTACATTCATATCCATTTTCCAGAAGGATTGGAACACCTCAAAATCAAGCACAAGAACGGTTTAGTTTATACACTTGATGAACTCTCAAGAGGGACAAGGGACCAGTTATACATTTCCATTCGACTCGCCTTAGGTGTAACGATGGCTGAGACACTTCGTCTACCATTTTTAGTGGATGATGCTTTTGTACATTTTGATTCTGTACGTTTACAAGCGATGGTACAGATTCTAGAAGAATTGTCAGTGGAGCATCAAATGATTATTTTTACATGGAGAAGCGATTTACAGAAGTCCTTTCAATCTCCAAATGTTCTGCGTCTTCAATAAAATGCAGGTTTAGTTCGCAATATGTGAACTTTAATGATAAAATGTTTTAAGATTACTTGAGTATTAAGCAAATGGAGGGTTTCCATTGCCAGAAACAAACAATAAAGACTGGGCTAAATATGAAGATACAATTGAACAATTCATTCAGGTGATTGCTAAGAACATGAATTTGTATGGCGTTACTCCTTCCATCGGTCGATTGTACGGAGTACTTTACTTCTCTCAAGACCCGATGACTCTTGATGATATGAGAGAGGCATTGGAGATGAGTAAGACAAGTATGTCTACGGGTGTACGTGCTTTATCTGACATGAAAATGGTGGAACCTTCCTTTAAAAAAGGTGTCCGCAAAGATCTATATAAATCAGAAGAAGACTGGTATAAATCTTTCACTTCTTTATTCGGAAGCCGTTGGAGACACCACACGGAAACGAATATTGAGGAAGCGGACGAAGCCATTCAAGAGCTGCAGGGAATAAAAGATAGTACATCAGATGAACAGTTGAAGGAAAAAATCACGATGGATATTGACCGTTTGGAATACGCTCAAAATTATTATCGCTGGTTAATGAAATTTATACATGTTGTAGAGTCTGGTGAAATCTTTCAATATGTCCCAAAAATAGATCAAAATAAAAAGTAAAAACTGTTCCCTGCTTTCCGGCATGTTTAACTTTGTACGTTAAACGTCTGGAAAGAGGGGCAGTTTTTTTGTTTCATAATGGTGGACGTCTATATAAATACAAGAAACAGCATATGTCCTTATTATGATACTTAAGAATGTCAAAGGAAAAAAAGGGATAGTTATGGGCATGAAGCGGAGATCTTTGCTGAGAAAAGTGGATTGTTTTTAAGCATTACTTGAAGGTGTTAGAAAAGAGGGAGTTTATTAATGTGATGCACATTAATACATGCGCAATTCTGATGTTTAGACAGCTTGTTCATATTTTGATGATCCCCCTCATAAACTAGTTTTAAAAGAGCGGGGAGGATTCGATCATGTTATTTGGACTTCCAATATGGGTGTTTTTATGTATTGTATTTATATTTGTCAGCGGCTATATGGCTTTTCGTGCGATGAAAGCTGAACATACGCTTGAGCAGGAGTATATTGAGCGTGAGGGGCAAGTGTATTTAAAAAGAATGGAACAGGAAAAGGAACGGCGTGAAAAAACAACCATGATGTCAGAGTAAAAGCCAGGTGATTTCTCACCTGGCTTTTGTATGCTGAATTATTCTTCTTTTTTATCCTCTTCAGCGGGAGCTTCTTCTTCTGCTGATTGAGTTTCAAAGAGATCTTTATACTCATCAATTTTCACATCAACCTCAGCATCTTTCAGCATTTGATCCATTTTTTTCTGTAATTCTGTTTGATCAACCTGCTGATTTACTAATGTCCGTTTAATTTCATCCTTCTTATCTTCATAAGAACCAATATCTTCTTTGTCGCGTTTCTCAGTTACTTTAATGATGTGGTAACCAAATTCTGTTTGAACAGGCTCGCTTACTTTACCTGGTTCAAGGTCATAGGCTACTTCTTCAAATTCCGCTACCATGTCTCCAGGACCGAACCAACCAAGATCGCCGCCTTTTTCAGCTGATCCATCTGTTGAGTATTCCTTGGCAAGTTCAGCGAAATCAGCACCATCTTCAAGCTTTTGTTTAACTTCTTCAGCCGTTTTTTCATCTTTTACAAGAATATGACTGGCTTTTACTTCTGTTTTCATACGCTCATAGTATTGTTTCATTTCTTCTTCGGAAATTTCTATACCTTCAGAAGCTGCTTTTTCTTGTAGAAGGCTTAAGCGAATCGTCTCTTTAAATTCATCTTCGTCAGAGAAACCACTCTGTTGAAGCACCATTTCAAATTGGTCACCATATTGCTCTTTTAAAGTCTCTAGTTCTTTATTAACTGCTTCGTCAGATACTTCATATTTGTTAGAAAGAACCTCTTTCATCACAAGGCTCTGAAGAACCTGTTCACCGTTTTGACTTTTCAATTCTTGATAAAATTCTTCTTTGGTAATCTCTCCACCGCTTGTTTCTACAACAACTTCAGAATCATCCGCGTTTGATGAACAAGCAGATAAGGTGAATACGCTCGCTGCTAGAGCAGCAGTGATGGCTACTTTTTTCATAATCTGACACTCCTAAAACTTATTGTGATTTTTTCGTGACGTAGAGTTTGTTGAACAGCCTATGAGTAAATATAACACATTTTACCTCTTATATTCTATACCGTTCTTTTAAAATTAAAGATCTCCCATGAAGATACCGTTTTTATGGGGCCTTGATTTAGAAATATCTCATTAAGATGAAGGTCCTTCGAGATAAGGTGCGCTCTCCAAGGGCCTGTGCTCAGCCTTTTCCTCGGTGGTTTCACCGATCACTTTCCTCCCGCACAGCGGTCTTCCCGACCTACCTTCTGAAGCACTTGAAATCATACAATTCCTATGGCAGGGGGCAGGCCCTTAAAAGCCTCTTAGACAAGGGCTTGCAGATAAAAGAGGTAAAGGTTTGGGGAAAACCTGAAATATAAAAACAGGCCGTTATGAACTACGTTCACCGGCCTGTTGATCTTAAAGTGTATTAAGGACTTCCACATAGGATGATATTAGTAAAATCGTAATAAGAACATTTATTGTTCGGAAGACGCGAGTTTGTTTTTCGGTCGACATTTTCGTTTTCAAGCATAAGGAATGTGTGAGTGAATTAAACACAAATAAAATGACGAGCGCATACAAGCTGAATCCAATTGCCATAGTGAAGAACCTCCTTTATTCCCTATGAAACTACTCTATCAAAGTTTAACAAAATTGAACAGAAAAAACATACGACTTATAAGAAAAACAGCGGTCATCTATTTAGATGACCGCTGTACAATAGCTACGCTTTCGGTTGATGAATTAGAATATCATAGCCTTCTTTAGCATTTTCAATCAGGCATTTCTTCGGTGCTTTTGCAAAGTAGTTTAAATATAAGAAATCAGAAAATGAAAGGCCGATGTTCACAGATGCAAAGAGAACAAGATAGGCAAAATAGTGAGGGAAGACATAACTCATGATTAATGTTGGAAATGTAATCAATACCGTCGGCGCTAATGCCATCATGATTGATGTCTTCTTAGATAATCTTGTTTTACATTGATAAGTGAACGTAGGAACGAACCTTTTTCTGAACTTGAAATTCACACGAAGTCGTTTATAGCACAACATCAAGGGAAGCATATGCATAAGACGGTGCATAGATGGCAGAAAGAATAAAATAACCAATAATGGTATGAATCCGTGATCATTCATGTGATGTGTCCCGTGAATCATAGAGATCGGCAGATACAAGATTAAAAAAGATAACAATCCTGTAAGAAAAGACATGATATAAACACGATTCAGACCGAATTCTTTATTGATGTTCACTGATTTCCAGCAGTTCATCATAAGAATCCCCCCTTACTACAAAAAATACTGTGATTTTATAATAATTATCGATATGATAAGAGTATGATTGATGATTCGTATGTGTAGCACAAGACGAATAATAGTATGTTTAGAGATAAAAAGCAATAGGTTTTCTGTAAAAAAAATACTTGTTTTTTGATCTTCATTTTGAAGGAGTTGAAAACCTTGCTGTGGCAAGGGTGAAATCGGGGTTTGGAGGGAATGTTGTGAAGAGAGAAAATCCTTGTGAAACCTTTTCATTTCAACTGAATTTGTTGCTGAATGTAAAGGATATGCAGAAGTACCCATTTACGAAAATGGTTATTGATTATAATTTGACTGAAAAGGAATATGAGGAGACCCTGGAGCTGTTGGATTTACTGTCCTGTAAATATTATGAAGATGTGAATGACGGACTAATGGATCATTCCTCTTTATTGATACACTATGCAGGGATGTTATGCTTTAAAATGCCTGTAAACGAATCCTTGAAGGCAATGTATGAGGAAGGACTATACGTCGATCTTGTGAAGATATTAATGAAATACATATAAAAACCCTTTCCCGAAATTATTCGAGGAAAGGGTTTTTTTAAGTCTAAGGATAGTTCTATTATTGTGGAGCCACTAGGAAGACCTGGACTTTTTCTTATAATCTTCAATGTCTGTTGGCTGATTAACCATAGGCTCTTCTTCAATGTTTTCCAGGGAACGCTCTAGAATTTCCATATATTCTTCACCGTAAATCTCTTTAATAAGAGCAGATAAGTCCAAAAACTCGGGTAATTTCCCATACATTTCTGTCATCGGCATCACACCCCTGAGGACAGAATTATCTTCAGGCTGATATTCGTTTAGTGTCGCTTCTAACAAGTGAATTCCTTCAGGAGTCAATTCTACATAAGTGTTCCTTTTGTCATTCTCACGTTTAGAAAACTGAAGAAGACCCCGTTCCTCCATTTTCTTAGAGAAGTTGAAGGCAGTTGAGACGTGCATGACCCCATATTTTGAGATTTCCGAAATACTGGCACCTTTTAAATGATAAGCGATCCATAAAATATGGTGTTCATTGATGTTCAACTGAAAAGGTTTGATCCAATCCTGCCAATCCTTCTCGATGGCTTTCCAAAGCGCCTTAGACAACTGAGCCATTTTGTGACTATAAAAAATAGCTTCCCGCTTTGTGATCTTATCCTTCATTCAATTTCACCTTCTTTAGGTATTTTCTTACTATTTATTATGACAAATCTGCCTTAAATAGGAAAGAACTAATGTGTTAGTCCATATGAGTATATTTCCTCTCTATTATAATATAAAACCTTCATGAAAATTCAAGATATAATGTGCTGATTAGAATAGAAGAATACCGAGCATTCTAAATGCCCGGTATTTTATTCATCAGAAAAAGAGCGATTCGTTTTTAAAGTGTGAAAAGTTTCCTCAATCCATTCATGAAATTTAATCATATCCTGCATTCTTCCGTATAAGTCATCGACTCTATTTAAGTATTCTTCGTTTAAACCGTCCTTGGAACTAGATGACAACTCATTCTCCATTTTCATCAATGAGCTTTTTTGCTCGCCTGCTGCTAATCTGCATTTATGAATATATGAGGACATCAAGTTTTTATATAAGTTCTCATTTGCCTGGTAGAGATCCTTTCGAACCCCTTTTTTCCAAACACGTTCAACGAGACCTTGCTCTAATAAACTACGAATCCCGGTGCTCATAGACGTTTTGCTCTTTCCAAGAGCGTTACTCATTTCGTCTAATGTCATCGGTGACTTGTGGAGATAGAGGGTAACAAACAGGTGCGAATCTGCAGTGGAAAGGCCAAATATATTCAAGGTTTTAGAAAATTCGTGAATGACTTTTGTTTGGATGTCTTCTATTGAATGGTGGTCTATTAATACCATGAGATCCTCCTTCGAAAGTTTCTATAGTTAGATTACTACATTTTCCAAACGATTGAAAATTTTAAAAAAGGGAGAAATTCAAAGCATATTAGAGTAAATGTAATCAATTAAACTGATTAATATCGTACAGTTTATTCTGTACGTATTTTTTGTTCTTATTTACAAGAATTTATCGTTTGAACTTTATGTTTCAAATAGGTTACATTATGTAAGGTGATTGTTGCGTACGAAATTAAGAAGCTATCAACATTCCATAAAAATAGTAAAAGACGAGGTGAGTTACGTGCCGATCATACAGGTGGAGAACTTGTCTAAAATATTTGGAAAGAATGCAAAGAAAGCTACCAAATACTTAGATGATGGATTATTGAAAGAAGATATTTTGAAAAAGACAGGTAATACTGTCGGGGTTAACCGCGCATCCTTTGACGTAGAAGAAGGAGAAATCTTTGTCATCATGGGGTTGTCAGGAAGTGGGAAATCAACTTTGGTTCGTTTGATTAACCGCTTGATCGAACCTACAGAAGGAAGTGTCTATATCGATGGGCAGGACCTGGCGAAAATGGACAAAAAAGATCTTCGCGACGTCAGACGTGAAAAATTGAGCATGGTATTCCAACGTTTTGGTCTTTTTCCACACCGTACAGTTTTGGAAAATGCAGAATTCGGACTTGAAGTACAAGGGATCGATAAAAGTGAAAGACAGAAGAAAGCACAAAACTCATTAGAACTTGTTGGTCTGGGTGGATATATCCATCAGTATCCTGGTCAGCTATCCGGAGGGATGCAGCAGCGTGTTGGCTTAGCACGTGCGCTTGCTAATGACCCGGAAGTTCTCCTTATGGATGAAGCCTTTTCGGCTCTTGATCCATTGATTCGGAAAGAAATGCAGGATGAACTTCTTGAACTGCAGGAAACAATGAAGAAAACCATTTTATTCATCACCCACGATTTAGATGAGGCGCTGCGTATAGGCGATCGAATCGCATTGATGAAAGATGGACGAATTGTACAGGTGGGTACACCTGAGGAGATTTTAGTGAACCCTGCTAACGAATATGTAGAGAAATTCGTTGAGGACGTAGATCGATCTAAAGTCTTGACAGCTGAACACATTATGAAACGTCCAGAAACCGTTGATATTGATAAGCACGGTCCAAGAAGCGCATTAGAACGTATGCGTAAAGAGGGACTTTCCACCATTTATGTGACAGATGTAAAAAGAAATCTCCAAGGTTATGTAACGGCAGATGATGTTTCTGAAGCTGCTAAACAAGACAAGAAAGACTTGCACGGGATTCTTAGGACGGATGTTCCTAAAGTCAACCCTGAGACACCAATGCAGGAGATTTTTGAAATCATTCACGATGCACCAGTCCCTGTTGCGGTCATAAATGACGGGAAATTAGCGGGCATTATTGTTAGAGGAGCCGTCATTGCGGCATTAGCTGGAAGTGAGGTGAATTTAAATGGGTTTGATTCCTAAAGTACCTGTAGCCCAATGGATTTCTGACGCTACAGACTTGATTACGGATACATTTGGATTCTTATTTGATTTTATTAAAAATGACTTTGGTGACTTTATTGAAATGGTTGCTGAAGGATGGCTGATGGGAATACCTACCTGGGTGTTCATTATTTTAATCGGTGTGCTTGCCTTTTTCGTTTCAGGAAAAAGACTTGGTTTGACAGCATTCTCTGTTATCGGGCTATGGTTTATAGCAAACCAGGAACTGTGGGAAGAGCTGATGAACACGTTCACTTTGGTTATTTTCGCTAGTCTGATTTCAGTCATTATTGGAGTTCCTTTTGGTATATGGATGGCGAAAAGTAAAACAGTTGAAAAAATCATTACCCCGATTCTGGACTTTATGCAAACGATGCCGGCATTTGTATACTTAATTCCGGCTGTCGCCTTTTTCGGTATCGGAATGGTACCAGGTGTATTCGCTTCTGTTATTTTTGCAGCACCTCCAACAGTCCGGTTTACAAACCTTGGTATTCGTCAAGTATCACACGAATTAATTGAAGCATCAGATTCCTTCGGTACAACGGGTACACAAAAATTGTTTAAGGTGCAGCTGCCTATGGCGAAGAAAACCATTATGGCCGGGATTAACCAAACGGTAATGCTTGCTCTTTCCATGGTCGTCATTGCTTCCATGATCGGTGCAAAAGGTTTAGGGCAGGAGGTTATTACTGCCTTGCAGCGTGCTGAGGTAGGTGCCGGTTTTGTTGCAGGACTTGGTATCGTTATCTTAGCTATCATCATTGACCGCTTCACACAAAATCTGAATACGCAGCGCGGTGAGCAATAAATAGTAGATTTTCAAAAAAAAGATCTATATATGGTCTTTTATTATAAAAAATAAAAATAGGGGAGAGATTTACATGTTTAATTGGAATTGGAAACGTATAGGTATGACCGCAGGACTTTCATTAACTCTTATAGCTGCAGGTTGTGGGTCTTCAGACGAAGGAAATGAAGCATCTGGAGATTCTCAGGATGAAGTCAGTTACGGAGAACAAATGGACTATGAAATTACAGGAGTAGAAGCTGGTGCTGGTGTAGTAAAAACAGCACAAAAAGCGACAGAAGAATATGAGAACCTTGACGGCTGGGAAGTGGCTCCATCATCTTCCGGTGCAATGGCAACAGCTCTTGGAGAGGCTATCGAAGATGAAGAACCTATTATCGTTACGGGATGGACTCCACACTGGAAGTTTTCTAAATATGATCTGAAGTACTTGGAAGACCCTAAAGATTTGTTTGGCGGCGAAGAGCAAATTAAGACAATGGCCCGTCAAGGTCTGGAAGAAGATAAACCAAATGCTTATAAAATTCTTGATCAGTTTAACTGGACAACAGAAGATATGGAGACAGTTATGCTGGAAATCACTGATGGAGTAAGTGAAGAAGAGGCAGCGAATAACTGGATTGAAAACAACCAGGATAAAGTTGATGAGTGGACAAAAGGAACAGAAGAAGTGGACGGTACAGAACTTGATCTTGTGTTTGTAAACTGGGACTCTGAGATTGCTTCTACAAACGTTGTTGCTGAAGTGATGAAGCAGCAAGGATTTGATGTAACCATTACACCAATTGATAATGGTACGATGTGGGAAGCTGTTGCCTCTGGAGAAGCAGATGGCATGGTTGCAGCATGGCTGCCCCGCACTCACGGTGACCTATACGAACAACATAAAGAAGATCTTGTAGATCTTGGTGCAAACCTTGAAGGTGCGAAGGTTGGACTAGTTGTACCGAAATATATGGATGTTGATTCAATTGAAGATTTAGAACCAGCAGAATAATTCAAAGGGCACGGGCAGATATAATATCTGCCTGTGCTTTTTTGTTGGAGTATTTTTTGTGATGAGAGTGATCTTGTGTGTTTGGAGAGGTCAACGCAGTCCATATATTATCAAACAGGTCCTAATATATACTTGTTTAGGAGAGGGCAGGCCATAAAAAAACCGCTCAATTAGGAGCGGAATTTAAAGGGTTATTGATGCTTAATCACTTCATGACTTGGCTGTGTGGTGTGATCAGGCTGTTCAGATTTAGCTTTTTCCTCAAGTTCTTTCAAACTTTCTTCAATTTGTTCAAGGTATTTCTGGATGTTTTTCTGGTGGGGCTCAACCGTTTTCTTCCAGCTTTCGATGGAAGTTTTGACATCTTCAGAAAGGTCTTTAATTAATTCAGCACCTTCCTTAGATGTTTGTGCAATTTGATCTTTCAACTGAATGCCTTCTTCTTTCAAACTGAGGACCGTATTTTTTAAATTCTCACTTTTAAATTTGGCATTTTCCCTGAAATCTCGTCCAGAGGAAGGGGTGTTCATCAATGTGTAAGCAGCACCGATAACTCCCCCCACTAAAAAACCTAAGGCTAATGATTTTCCGTTTGGCATATCCGTCATTCTCCTTTCAAATCCATCTCTTATATTTCTATTTTCTCTTTATATGTATGAATGAAACCTTAAAAACATAAAAAACTTAATGATTCAGACGGTTAAAAATAAAGGCACTACAGATTATGTAGTGCCTTTGGTGTAAGTTTAATCTAAATGTTCGCTGCTTCTGCAGATTTAGCAAGAGAAGTTCTTTTCATAATCTTGCTGGCAATCGGATACATAACTCCGACAAATAAAACGTTGAATGCGGCTGCCGGCAGGACAACACTGATAAATAATGCCAGGAAGCTGCTTTCCAGCAAGCCTATAACATATAAGGCTACACTGATAAAAATAGCTCCACTAATCATAGTACCCAGCGCTGTTAAAGCAGCCAGTGTGAATTTATGATGAGAAATCTTCTTAGTTAATAGAACGAGTCCCAAAAAAGCAAAGGCTGTCAAAGGCTTGTCAATAATGTTGGCAAGCTGCCCGCCTGGAACTGTGGTAGTCATCGCTGATATAAATCCTGTCGCCAGTGACAGAACCAAAACATAAGGCGCTTTCGGGAACAGCATAATCCCTAAAAACATCATCGGCAGCATGGTATCAGGTCTCATGCCAAAAAGAAAAGGCGGTGCTACGGCATGAAGAACGGCACCTATTCCTACTAACAACGATAACATAATTAAAACACGGGTATTCATTTTTACATCTCTCCTCAACTATTCTAATCTCAACTGATTTTATATTCCACACGTATCCTTATGACCGTGTGCGAATATATAAAGGTATTATAACAGGTATGTGCAGGTAAAATCAAAGAGTCTCTTTAATTAGAGATATTTTGATTGATTTCTCCAGCAATCGTTTGTAATTCTTCAGGAGAGTAATCATCGGAATGAACTTCCCATTTAGCATCAAAACCATCTTCATTTCCATACCGGGGAATAAGGTGGATATGTAAATGAAAGACGGATTGACCTGCAGATTCTTCATTATTGTTTAGGATGTTTAAACCGATTGGTGCATATGTTTGTTTAATAGCATTAGCAATCTTAGGAACTTTTGAAAACAGCTTTTCTGCTGTTACAGGATCTGTATGGTAAATGTCTTTCGAATGCTGCTTCGGAATGACTAGTGTGTGACCTTTAGTGACTTGACTGATATCTAAAAAAGCGTACACCTCATCATCCTCATAAACTTTTGCTGAAGGAATCTCTCCGTCAATAATTTTACAAAAAATGCATGATTCTGTCATGATTGACACTCCTTTCTATTTGTTAGCATTGTACCATAGAGCTGGAGGTAATCTCGACGATAGACCCTGCGGGCAGAGTGTAACGGACCTGGAAATATGATAAAATTTATGAAGAATGTGAGATTAATGAAAAGAGGGATACGCATGCAGTCTTTACTACATATTGAAGACCTCCATGGGGGTTATACACATAAAAACGTCCTGCACGGCATTTCTTTTGACGTACGGCCAAAAGAAATTGTCGGCTTGATCGGCTTGAACGGTGCAGGTAAAAGTACAACGATTAAACATATCATCGGCATGATGCAGGCGAAAAAAGGAAAGGTAGCCATTAATGGCACCCTCTTTGAAGAAAATCCTGAAGAATACCGGCAGCAGCTTGGATACATTCCTGAAATGCCGATCCTTTATGATGAGCTTACTTTATATGAACACCTTCACTTAACGGCTATGGCTTATAACATACCTGAAGACGTGTTTAAAAAACGGCTGGATCCACTGCTGCGGGAATTTCGATTAGAAAAGAAATTGAAATGGTTCCCGGTTCATTTTTCTAAAGGTATGCGTCAGAAAGTGATGATTATGTGCGCATTTCTGATTGAACCTGAACTCTATATAGTTGACGAACCGTTTGTAGGCTTGGACCCTCTTGGGATTCAATCCTACCTGCAAATGATGGTGGATATGAAGGAGAAAGGGGCGGGAATACTCATGTCGACTCACATTTTAGCGACGGCTGAGAAATATTGTGACCGGTTTGTAATTCTCCATGACGGTGTCATTCGCGCTCAAGGAACCTTAGAAGAGCTCAGGGATTCTTTTGGAAAACCAAGGGCATCTCTCGATGATATCTATGTGCAGTTAACAAAGGAAGAACACGATGATTAATGCGCGGGAATTTTGGACCAAACGATTCTCGGAACATATGAAAGAGACCAGCCGTTACCTGAAATACATTTTTAACGGGCATATTGCCGTAGCCATGTTATTTTTCATTTCAGCACTAGCTTACTATTACCAACAGTGGCTTCAAGATCTTCCGGAAAGTTTTCCAACCCCATTAGTGGTGGGGGTAGCTTTTGGTTTTCTTGCCAGTTACAGTCCTGTCCGAACGCTGCTCAAAGAACCGGACTTAGTTTTTCTGTTACCTGCAGAATATAAACTCGGAGCATACTTTAAACGATGTTTATACTATAGTTACATCGTTCAGCTCTACGTGATCTTCCTTGTCGCAGCTGCTTTGGGACCATTGTACTTCGCGACGTTTCCACAGTTGGGAACCCGGTACTACTTAATGATGATCGCCGTTGTCCTCTTTGTTAAAGGATGGAATATGGTGTCCAACTGGTGGATGTTAAAGGAAAGGAATCCACGCTTGCGTCTGCTTGATCAAATTGCCAAGTTTTTATTAAACGTCGCTATCTTTTACTTTCTATCTCAAGGGAACTGGGTTTTTGCAGGTGTTGTGACGGTGTTATTAGTCGGGCTCGTTTTATATACGTATACAATCGCTAACCAAAAAGCCGGTCTTGCCTGGGATTTATTAGTGGAAAAGGACCAGCAGAGAATGAGGACATTCTATCGTATAGCAAATATGTTTACAGATGTTCCTCATTTGAAAAATACAGTCAAAAAACGCCATGGATTGGTAAGTGCTGTAGTTTCCAGGGTTCCTTACCGCCAGGATCAAACCTTCAGTTATTTGTATAGAATTACATTTATACGGAGCAGTGATTATCTGGGGATGTACCTTCGTTTAATCGCTATTGGAGGCCTGGCTGTCTGGTTTGTACCAAATCTATGGGTAAAAGCAGCTTTTGCTTTATTATTCTTGTATTTGAGTGCGTTTCAAATGATGACCCTTTGGAATCATCATAGAACCATCGCATGGATGGATATATACCCTCTACAAAGAGATTGGAAAGAACAAGCGCTGCTTCGATGGCTGCAGCAGATTATGTATTTTCAAACGTTTTTGTTCGGTCTACTCTTCCTTATGCAGTGGGAATGGTTTGGAATGGTACTCGTGTGGACGAGCGGGAGCTTGTTCAGCTATTTGTTTATTCAAAGTTATGTGAAACAAAAATTAACATAAGGTGGAAGGGAGAGACTGGTGTGCAGTCTCTCTTTTTTAAAACGGAGGTATAGCGGTGGGTTATGAACAGAGAGTGAAGAAAGAGGCGCTACGTTGGAGTAAATCTCTTGATAAACGTTCAACAATTTTACATAGGACTTCTAAGCAGTTCCAGACAAAAATCAATAAGAAGATCCCTGACCGCATTCATAGTATTGTTACAGAGAGTATCCGAACTATGATAAAGGCAGCTATGACATCATCGGAATATATCAGGCCCGTGGAGGTTGATCCGAAATGGAGTTTTCAAGAGCGTGAAGAGAAGGTAAAACAACTGCTCAAGGACTATAAATGGACTGCTTCTATTGAAGGAGCGGGTACAGGAGTTGGTGGTCTCTGGCTAGGGATGGTTGATTTTCCTTTGCTGCTCAGCATTAAAATGAAATTCTTATTTGATGCTGCTCAAATTTATGGTTTAAATATTCACTCCTATGAAGAACGGGCTTATCTGCTCCATGTGTTTATGCTGGCTTACTCTAGTGATGCTGCACGAGGGGAAATAAAGGAACGCCTGATTCATTGGGATGAAACCCCAATCGATCAAAAGCACGTAGATTGGCAGACATTACAGGTGGAGTACCGGGATACACTCGATTTTATGAAAATACTCCAGCTTGTGCCGGGATTTGGGGCGGTTGTTGGTTATGTAGCAAACAGGAGGTTATTAGAGCAATTGGGAGAGACGACAATTCAATCTTGCCGCCTCCGTCTTATTTAAGAATGATTCTTTTCCTGATAGCTGATATAAGCTTGGAATAACGACTTCGCTGCGTGAGGGAGGGCTTTTTCATCAAAATCAAACTTTGGATGGTGATGAGGGTAATAGTGATCTGGAATCTGCGCTCCTGTGAAATAAAAAGCACCTGGTCTTTCTAATAAATAATACGCAAAATCCTCTCCGGCCATCACAGGTTCGACTTCTTCTGTTCTTAATGAAGCATCAGACTTGTGGGCATGTTGCAGCACAAGGTCTGCCTCTTCGATATGATTTACTACAGGCGGGTAGCCTTTTTCATATAAAAAGTCGTAATCAGCGTCATACCCTGTACACGTTCCTTTAATGATTTTTTCCATTTCGTCAATAATTAAATCCTGGACTTCAGAATCAAAGGTGCGTACAGTCCCGGTTAGTTTAGCGGAGTCAGCAATGATATTGAAAGTTGTGCCTGCTTCAAATGTCCCGACAGTTAGAACAGCTGTTTTAAGTGGGTCCACGCGTCTGCTGACGACTTGTTGTAAAGAGGTGACCAGTTGGGAAGCGATCACGACAGCATCTTTTGTCTGGTGGGGCTGGGCACCATGTCCGCCTTTCCCTTGTATAGTAATTTCAAAGCGGTCGGCTCCAGCCATAAATGGCCCTTTAGATGTCTGGATGACACCTGTTGGAGTGTTCACCCACAAATGCGTACCAAAAACAGCATCGACCTGTTTTAAGGCACCTGATTCAATCATTGGTTTGGCTCCGCCTGGGGCATATTCTTCGGCATGTTGGTGCAAAAAGATAACGGTACCTGGAATGTCCTGCTGATAAGGCAGAAGCGCTTCGGCTAGTCCAAGCAGGGCTGCTGTGTGTCCGTCATGTCCGCAGGCATGCATAGCTCCATCGTTTTTGGACTTATAGGGGACATCGTTTAGTTCCTGGATTGGCAAAGCATCAAAATCGGCTCTTAATGCCACGGTTTTCCCAGGTTTACCGCCTTCTAATTTTGCAATGACACCGTTCCCTCCGACATGACTTTCATAAGGAATACCCAGCTTTTCGTATGTATTAACGATAAACCGGGCGGTTTTTTCCTCATGAAATGAAACTTCTGGATACTGGTGCAGGTATCGGCGTGTTTCTACCATTTTGGTATACTGTTCATCGATCGCTTGGAAAATATCCTCCCACATATTCGTTCCTCCTCTTCCGTTTGTTAATAAAGTGTAATACACTATCTGAATATTCTCAAATATAGGGAATAGACCATAAAATAAAAAAGAGCCCCACATTTATGTGGGACTCATAATCCATTAATTCTGCAGACGGGAGTCTTCCAGTAACCGGCCGATTTCTTCCATATGGCCTGTCTCATCTGCAATCATATCGTCAAGTTTTACCGATAACTCTGTCAAGCCGAGTTCTTCCGCCTGCACTTTCCGTTCTTCGTACCGCTTAATAGTCTGGCGCTCCGCTTCTCTTGCTTCTTCCAACATCGGTCTGACATCGGCCAGCTGTTTCACCGGAGCGGGAGTTGTCGTGGGGGTACCGCCTAATGTGCTGATCTTTTCTGCTAAATAAAGTGCATGCCCCTGTTCATCCGTTACTTCACTTTCGAAAAACGGTTTTAAAACAGAACGATATAAACCTGTTACAACAGCTGCATTATACGTATACATAATGGAGGCAGCATATTCATGAGCTAAATCCTCATTCAGTCCGTCGATAAGGGCTTGCTTCTTTTCGTCCATCAACAACATCCTTTCTTTAATTATTCTCACCTAACAATATTCCCTTAAACTTCTCAATTAAACATGATATCTCCGCCTCAGGACGGAGACAATTCCATCCCAAGGATTGTTCCTAAACATGACGATGAGGGATAGAATGAAGAGGAATCACAAAACTTTTGTTGAACTAATTCTGGAGGGAAAGAAAAGGGTGGTGCCATTGCGAAAAAAATTTATTGAAGTATTCATAGCCTCCCTGTTTGTAGTTGGAGGGGTAGTTTTATTATTGTCGAATTTAAGCATTATTTCCCTGGAAATGAAATGGACATGGGGAAATATTTATCCTTTCCTCCTGTTCATTATCGGAGTGAAATTATGGGGAGATGCGTTGTTCAATAGAGGCGGGAGCTGGGTGTTTGGCTCTTTTCTTACGATTTTCGGCGGACTTCTTTTGTTAGACAGGTTTAAAGTCATTGAGTATTCTTTTCTAGATCTTTGGCAGCTATGGCCGCTTATATTTATTTATGCAGGGGTCCGTATGTTCTTTAGGAAAAGGTCTGCGTCTTCTGTTAAGTATGATTCAGGTGATCCATCTGTGAAAATGGCACCAAAATCCAAGCCTATGGTTATCGGAGATCATTCATTCAATGAAGAGAACTGGAAGGTAGAACCAATGAACTTATGGAATGGGGTGGGCGATTATAAGTTTGATTTTACCAAAGCTTTTATTCCTGATGAAGATACACCTATTACGGTGCGGGGATGGGTAGGAGATGTAAAAATGTTTGTCCCTCAGCATATTCCTTACCGCGTAGAGGCAAAAGTGAAAACAGGTGACATTAAAGTGTCCGGTCATAAGGCAGAAGGGTTCAATCGAACACTGAATTACGAGACGGATGACTACGAAACAGCTACGAGAAGATTAACAATTCACATTGATTTAGGGGTCGGATCAATTAAAATTGTACAGGTTTGAGGTGGAAAATCATGTTGAAAAAACTAAATAGTATCCGCTACATGTTCATCCGCTCTCATCTATATGGACTTGTCTTAAACATATTTGTCCTTCTATCCATATTGCTTTCCATCTATGTTTGGTTTGCGCCTTCCTGGCTCCATGCGGGAGGGGTTTTGTTCTTCATTGTGCTTTACACAGTCGTCGGTTTTTTTATGTCTCTATATGCCGGGTTTCGTTCTAGTGGAGATATGAAACAACGTCTTGACTATATCACCACCATGATCACTCAACTGGCGAGAGGAAAATTTTCCTCCAAAATTTATTTTCAGGAAGACGATGAGATTGCCGGCATTGGAGATGAATTAAATACTTTGGGAGAGAAGCTTCAACATCAAAAGGAATCTCTTCTTAAATTAGCTGATGAAAAAGGAGAGCTGGCACGGTCAGCTCACAAAGCGGCGACGATAGAGGAAAGGCAGCGTCTTGCTCGTGATTTACATGATGCGGTGAGTCAACAGTTATTCGCTTTAACAATGATGGCTCAGGCGACCGAGAAAATCTACGATCGTCATCCTGAGCAAGCGAAGGAACAGCTTGGGGAAATCACTCAGATGGCCCTGCAGGCACAAACAGAGATGAGGGCGCTTCTTCTTCATTTACGTCCTGTTCACCTGTCTGGAGAGCCATTAACGGAAGGGCTTTCTTCTTTAATAGAGGAATTGAAACAGAAATGTCAAATTCATTTTGATTTAAAGATTGAGGAGGTAGAAGGCCTGACAGAAACAATGGAAGAGCAGTTGTTCCGTATCATGCAGGAAGCTTTATCAAATATTTTAAGGCATGCGAATGCTTCTGAAGTGAAAGTAGAAGTGTCTGAAGCTGGGGAAGAAGTTTATCTTCATGTATCTGATAACGGAAATGGTTTTGATACGGAAGAGAAGAAAGGTAGTAAAACATCCTATGGCTTGAAAACGATGAAAGAGCGATGTGAGGAAATCGGGGGTACCTACTCATTACGGTCGAGAAAAGGAGAAGGAACTCATATTGATCTTCGTGTTCCTATTCAAGTAAGAATGAAGGAGGAAGAAGCATGATACGTGTAGTGGTTATTGATGATCATGATGTTGTCCGCAAAGGGATTATTGCTTATTTAAATACTGAGGAGGACCTTGATGTAGTGGGAGAGGCCTCAAGCGGGTTTGAAGGAGCGGCATTAGTGAAAGAAAAATCACCTGATGTGGTGTTGATGGATTTGATTATGGAAAACGGAACAGGGATAGAAGCAACAGAGGAAATCATGAAAACAGAATCATGCAAAATCATAATTTTAACCAGTTATTATGACGATGAAAAAGTCTTTCCAGCTCTGGAAGCGGGGGCTTTCAGTTATATGCTTAAAACATCTTCAGCAGAAGAAATTGCAGAAGCTGTCAAAAAGGCGGCACGAGGAGAAAATGTGATAGAGCCTAAAGTAGCAACTAAAATGATGACACGGTTCAGACAGGAAAAGAAGCCTCATGAAGATCTGACAAAAAGAGAGCTCGAAGTTCTTAAATGTGTAGGAGAGGGAATGACCAATCAGGAAATTGGCGATGAACTGTTCATTGGTATTAAAACAGTAAAGACTCATGTGAGCAATGTTTTGAGTAAACTGGGTGTTCATGATCGGACACAAGCGGCAGTCTATGCCCATCGTAATGGTTTGTTAAAAGAAAAGAAATAAAACGGCCACTCTATGAGTGGTCGTTTTTGATGGGAGAACTCGTGATACTCATGTGCCTCTAATTCACTTGGAAGAAACCATTTTGTTTTCAAATAGATACCTAGTATAATAGCAGGAGAGAGAGGTAGAAAGGAATAAAACTATGAAGAGAAATTTAGAAATAGGGATGTTTATATTATGGGCAGTGTCGCTCGTAGCTACAGCGGGAAGTTTATTTTTTTCTGAAGTACTGGGCTATGCGCCTTGTGAACTTTGCTGGTATCAAAGAATCTTGATGTACCCGCTTGTTCTAATTTATGGAACAGCTCTTCTTAAGAAAAAAATCGATGTGGCCATGCCCGGGCTTATTATGAGCGGGATTGGATTCCTTGTATCAACTTACCATTACAGCCTGCAGAAGGTGCCGTCACTTTCATCGGGGGATGCGTGCGGACTGGTTCCTTGTAACGGCCAGTATATAAATATCTTCGGTTTTGTGACCATTCCATTTTTAGCGGGAACAGCCTTTATAGTGATCTTTATCATTCACTTTTTTATGGTGAAAAAGAAAGGAAGTAAATCCGTATGAAAAAAGCTATGATTATATTTGCAAGTGTCCTTGTGGTCCTTGTAGTCGTGTTAATCTTTGTCGTTAACTATCAGAACTCTCAAAAGACCGCAGATAACCCTTATGGGAAGGAAGACTTGAATCAGGCTACGATTGATCAGCTGGACGATCCAAATTATAAAAACCAGATCCAGCCTGATGAACTGGAAGAACAGATTGAGTCAGGCGAACCAACAACGGTTTATTTCTACAGTCCAACATGCAGCCATTGTCAACGGACTACACCGGTGCTTATCCCAATGGTACAGGAACTGGGGATTGATATGAAGAAAATGAATTTATTAGAGTTTGATGTTTGGAAAGAGTATCAAGTGAAGGCAACGCCAACCTTGGTCCACTATGAAAATGGCGAAGAACAGGCAAGGCTTGTTGGAGAGCAGCCTGTTACTGTCTTCGATGACTTCTTCCATCAGGAAGTATTAGAAGATGCGCCTGAAAAAGAAGAAGAATAAAAAAAGTGAGCGGTTCATACCGCTCACTTTTGCTATGCTAATCGTCTAATTGAATCATCTGATATTTCGTGATGTAAGCATCACCGTCAATAAAGGAAGGTTTCTTTGCATGTTTAGGTCCGGATTTTTTATGAGCGTCATCGAACGATTTGGAATTCTTCCAGTCTTCAAAGTCCTGTTCGCTGCGCCACTGAGTAAGGACAACATATGTACTTCCTTTCAATGGCCGCAAAATACGGATGGCTTGGAAGCCTTCACGATTTTCAACATTTCCAGCTCTCTGCTTAAATCGATCTTCGAATACGGGGCGTCCTTCCTGGCTGACAGGAATATTATTCATGACCACATACCCTTTAGAATGAAAGTCTCCTACGTAATCGACGGTTTCATATTCCCGCGCCTCCTCAAAGATAGAGGTACCTTCCCCCTCACAGTAGGCGACGGTTTTGTCTTGATCCTGCATGAAAAAGAGCGGAACTTCAGGATGTTTTTCACTTAGTTTGGATAAGTAATTCAATGTACCACTTGTCATCGATACTTTCATAGCCGATATCTCCTTTCCTTCCTTTCAATCAGTTTATCAATAGGAATTCCATGGTGGCAAGTTTAAAGGCAACGAATAGAAAGGATGCACATGTATTGAAACTTAAAGAATGGAAGGAACACTTCCCCAGCTGGATCAAATATTTGAAGTGGCCGGGCATTATTTTCGGGGTTTTTCTAATTTTATCTTTAGCCGGCTATTTAGCCGTTGTATTCGGTGGACGATTCGTCGTTAATGAGGAGGATTTAATCCTGGATGAAATGACGAGAGTGGAGACCGCAGATGGAGAAGTAATTGAACGTATTTATACAAAGAACAGACAGAATGTAGACCTTGCCTCTGTACCTGAGCATGTTCAGGATGCGTTTATTGCCATTGAGGATAGTCGATTCCGTGAACATTCCGGTGTTGATTTTAAAGGGATATTAAGAGCCGTTTATAAAGATATTGTGGCAATGAAAAAAGTTGAGGGAGCAAGTACGGTCACTCAGCAGTTAGCCAAGAACCTTTTTCTGAGTAATGATAAGACATGGATGCGGAAAACAAAAGAAGTGATGGCTGCGATCTATTTGGAACGTAATTACAGTAAAGATGATATTTTGGAACTGTATTTAAATCGTATTTATTTTGGGGAAGGGACATATGGGATAGAAGCAGCCTCCCAGCATTATTTCCAGTCCTCTGTATCAGAACTGACCATTGCTCAAGGAGCCTTGCTTGCCGGACTTCCCAAAGCTCCAAATACTTACTCTCCGTTTGACCACCCGGAAAAGGCAAA
Organism: Halobacillus litoralis; assembly: GCF_020524025.1. Classification (GTDB taxonomy): domain Bacteria; phylum Bacillota; class Bacilli; order Bacillales; family Halobacillaceae; genus Halobacillus; species Halobacillus litoralis_D. The sequence continues at coordinate 126,226 of NZ_JAIVKN010000001.1, forward strand.
ACAACGGAGAAATGTTGTCCTGGCCCGTATGTATGATGTAGGAAGCATTGATGCATCTGTTATGAAACAAATGCAGGGATCAACACTGGCAGTTGAGAGACAAGAAAAAGGCCGGGAAACATGGTCAAACAGTTATGTAGACCTTGTTATTAGTGAAGCAGCACATAAGTACCACATCTCCCGTGATGAGTTGAAACGAGGGGGATACACGATTATGGTCGAAATGGACCCAGCGATTCAGAGAATTGCTGCTGACGAAATGAAGAATGGAGAATTTGTCCCCGGATCAGGGGGGCCTGTAGAAGGTGCCCTTACGCTTATGGATCATGAGACCGGTGGAATTGTCGCTGCTGTTGGAGGAAGGGACTTTGAACACGGAGACTATAACCGTGTGGGAGCGAAACGCCCCCCAGCTTCTGTCATTAAGCCATTGGCTGTTTATGGTCCAGCACTTATGACCAAGGATTATGACCCTTTCTCCCTGTTATCCGATGAGAGACAGACTTTCGGTGGAGACTTTAACCCCCGCAACCATAATGACCAGTATGAAGGTCAAGTGTCTTTATATGAAGCATTGATGGAATCCAAAAATGTGTCGGCCGTCTGGCTGCTTGATCAAATTGGAATTTCCTATGCAAAAAGCTATCTGGATAAATTAGGTCTGTCTACTGAGGATGAAGGTCTCGCTATTGCTTTAGGGGGGCTTTCTGAAGGATACACTCCTCAGCAGATTACGGAAGCCTATGGAGCTCTTGCGCAGGGAGGGACAAGAAAAGAAAGTTACACGATTCAAAAAATACTGGATCGTAATGGTGAGGTACTGTATGAACATAAGCAGATCTCCACCAAAGTATTTAACAAGCAGACCTCCTGGTATTTGACGAAAATGCTTCAGTCTACTGTTAACGACGGAACAGCAAGTGCTGGAAGCTATGCAAAAGCATTAGCTGGAAAAACAGGAACCCATCAGGACAAAGATGTCTGGTTTGCAGGGTATACTCCTGCGTATGCCGGAGCCTTATGGATGGGGTACGACCGTTCGGAGGGGGACGGAAAGGTACTTGAAGGAAGCAGTGTTTATCCAACCAAGCTTATGAAATCCATCCTTACACGCGTAGACAGACAGAAAAACTTAGCGGCTGATTTTGAAAAGCCTGAAGGTGTAAAAGATCTTCCGCCTCCCATTGATCTTCCAGTAATTACAGACCTTAAAGGGAGCCTCGATTTCTCTGGACTGGCTCTTTTACGCGGAAACCTTACTTGGTCGACGCCGGAAGATGGCCGGATTGTTTATCGTATTTTTAGGGAAGAAGAGGGAGAAGATGTTAAAGTCGGGGAAGTTACAGGAAAAGGAAAATTCAAAGTGAATGCCTTTGGTGTGTTTGATCAGACCGAATATTATGTTGTCCCCTTTGACCCTCTCACAGGAAAAGAAGGGCAGCCTTCAAATTCCGTCCAGTTAAACTGGGACCTGTGAAAAAAAGCACAAAATCGTGACAAATGATTCATTTACCTATACAGAATCCGTATAAATCGTTATAGTTGTAAGCGGATAAATGATGATCGTGGAAAAGGAGTCCTGAAGATGAACAAAATTGAGAATGACACAATATTGAGAGCTTTTCGAGGTGAAAAAACGGAACATACACCTGTGTGGTTTATGCGGCAGGCAGGACGGTCTCAGCCTGAGTACCGTAAATTAAAAGAAAAATATTCTTTATTCGAAATTACTCATGAACCAGAGCTGTGTGCTTATGTAACAAGACTTCCCGTCGAGCAGTATGGCGTAGATGCTGCTATCCTATACAAAGACATTATGTCTCCTCTACCGGCAATTGGAGTAGACGTTGAAATTAAAAAAGGGATCGGCCCTGTTATTCATAACCCGGTGCGTACCAAAGCGGACATTGAAAAGTTAGGAACCATTGATCCTGAATCAGACGTTCCTTACGTTATGGACACCATCCGCCTATTAACAAAAGAACAGCTGAACGTTCCATTGATTGGGTTCAGCGGGGCTCCTTTCACTCTGGCAAGCTACATGATTGAAGGGGGACCTTCAAAAAATTACAATAAAACTAAATCCCTTATGTACAGCGAGCCGATGACCTGGTTTGCTTTAATGGATAAGTTAGCTGATATGGTGATTACCTATGTGAAAGCGCAGGTCGCAGCGGGTGCTAAAGCCATTCAGATTTTCGACTCGTGGGTCGGATCTTTGAACGTGGAAGATTATAGAACGTTTATTAAACCGGTCATGCAGCGGATTTTTTCAGAGCTTAAAGAAGAAGGCGTTCCCTTAATCACGTTTGGTGTAGGTGCGAGACACCTTATCCATGAATGGGATGATCTTCCTGTCGATGTCATTGGCCTTGACTGGAGAATGTCTATCACAGAGGCAAGAAAAGCCGGTATTACCAAACCGCTTCAGGGTAATCTTGACCCTTCCACAATGCTGGCCGATTGGGACGTGATTGAAGAACGTGCAAAACGTATTATAGATGAAGGTAGGGAACACCCTGCTCACATCTTCAACCTCGGGCATGGAGTAACGCCGGATATTCAGCCGGAAAAACTAAAACGATTGACCAATTTGATCCATGATTATTCAAAACAGAAATAAGAGGTGAATGAAAATGGCAAAAAAACAAATGGGTTTATTAGTGATGGCCTATGGAACACCCTATAAAGAAGAGGATTTAGAAAGGTACTATACACATATCCGCCGCGGGCGTAAGCCTTCAGATGAAATGCTCCAGGATTTACGGGACCGATATGATGCTATAGGCGGCATTTCCCCTTTGGCGCGTATCACCGATGATCAGGCTGAAGCGGTTAAAGACGCTCTTAATGAAAAGCAGGATGAGATTGAGTTTAAAGTGTATCTTGGTCTAAAGCATATAGAACCGTTCGTTGAAGATGCGGTCGCTCAAATGTCAGAAGACGGGATCGAGGAAGCTGTCTCTATCGTGCTTGCTCCACACTATTCGACTTACAGCGTCAAGTCGTATAATGGCCGTGCGAAAGAAGAAGCTGATAAACACGGAATTACGATTCGTTCCGTAGAAAGCTGGTACGATGCACCTGGCTTTATCGATTACTGGAAAGATGTAATTGAAGCAGAATACAGCAAAATGGACGAAGATGAAAAAGAAAAAGCCTGTCTGGTTGTATCTGCTCACAGTCTTCCTTTGAAAATACTAGAAGGAGGAGACCCGTATCCGGATCAATTGAAGAAAACAGCCGAGCTGATTTCAGAAGCGACAGGAATTACACAATATGAAATTGGCTGGCAGAGTGAAGGGAATACCCCCGACCCATGGATTGGGCCCGATGTGCAGGACCTTACCAGTGATCTCTACAATGAAAAAGGCTATCGAAGCTTCGTATATGCACCTGTAGGCTTTGTTTCCGACCACCTGGAAGTTCTTTATGACAATGACTATGAATGTAAAGTTGTCTGTGATGAAGTAGGTGCCAACTACTATCGTCCAGAAATGCCAAACACGAATCCTAAGTTTATCCAGACACTGGCTGAAGTTGTTATGGATAAAGTGAAAGAGTAGGATATCAATGGGAGAACAAAAACGTGTGGTTGTCATTGGTGGAGGAATTACTGGATTGACTTCTGCTTACTATCTGCAGAAAGAAGCGAGAGAAAAAGGTCTTCCTATTAATGTTCAGCTCATAGAGGCGAGTGATCGTTTAGGTGGAAAGATTCAATCAATGAAAAAGGATGGGTTCACGATAGAGCGGGGACCTGATTCTTTTTTAGCCCGGAAAGAAAGCGCAGGAAGGCTGGCACATGAAGTAGGGTTAGGGGATGAACTTGTCCCTAATGGAACCGGCCAGTCTTATATATTAGTAGATGGGAAGCTCCATAAAATGCCAAGCGGATCGTTTATGGGAATTCCTACCCGTGTCCGCCCTTTTCTGTTTTCTAATCTATTTACACCAGCAGGGAAAGCAAGAGCTGCTATGGATTTAATTAAATCAAAGAAAACAGTGGATGGTGATCAGTCCCTCGGCTTGTTCTTCCGCAGACGCCTTGGAAATCAAGTCGTAGAGAACCTGATTGAACCCTTACTATCAGGGATTTATGCCGGAGACATTGACCAGTTAAGTCTGCAATCTACTTTTCCTAATTTTTATGATTTGGAACAGGAGCATGGAAGCTTGATAAAGGGCTTAAGAAAGACCCGCCCGATCAAGAAACCGAAAAAAGGGGAACAAAAGCCCAGTATGTTCCGAACATTGGAGCACGGCCTTAGTTCTCTTGTTGAGGCTGTCGAAGCAAGACTTGATCCGGGATCGGTCCATAAAGGAACCCGTGTGAACCATATAGAGAAGCAAAGCGGCCGTTATCACCTTCTATTGAATGATGGAACGGTAAAAGAGGCAGATGCTGTCATTATGGCTGCTCCTCACTTTGCTGTGCAGCGTATGCTTTCTCAATATGATTTCCTGGCCCCTTATAAAGAGACAAATGCTACATCCGTAGCAAATGTGGCTATGGCGTTTGATGCATCAGCTATAAAAAAAGACATTGATGGCACTGGTTTTGTTGTTTCTAGAAACAGCGATTTCCGGATTACCGCCTGCACATGGACTCACAAGAAATGGCCCCACTCTACACCGGAAGGGAAAGTTCTTCTTCGCTGTTATGTGGGCAAACCATCAGATCAAGAAGTGGTCCATCTATCAGATGAAGAAATTCAGAAGATCGTTTTAGACGACTTAAATAAAACGATGGACATTACAGCTAAACCAGATTTTGCTGTCGTAACCAGATGGTATGATGCCATGCCTCAATATAAAGTTGGCCATAAGGAGCGCTTAACAAAGATTACTCAGCAGATGGAAGAAGAATTACCGGGTGTTTACCTTGCCGGCAACTCTTACCGGGGCATCGGGCTCCCGGACTGTATTGATCAGGGAGAAGCTGCTGTACAGAAAGTTCTGCACCATTTATATGGTTAAAGAAACACCTCTGTTAAAGGGGTGTTTTTTTTATGGCTGGGAAAAGGAGGTTTTTTATTCTATATTGATTTTTTATATGTCATGAAAGGGCTTGCAACTTTAGGGAAGGATTAGTATTATGATAATTGGAAACGTTTTCAAAAAGCATCAAGGGGGAGTAAGTATGGCTACAATTGAAGATGTAGCGAAGCTGGCTGGATTATCTAGAACAACGGTATCCCGTGTCATCAATGATCAGCCTTACGTGACAGAAGAGAAAAGGCAGCGCATCAGCCAAGCCATGAAGGAGCTTGGTTATGTCCCCAATTCTTCCGCCCGCCGCCTGCGCAGTCAAAAAACAGAGACAATTGCTGTGTTGCTGCCTCGTTTGACCAATCCCTTTTTTGGTAACTTAATAGAAGCAATGGAAGAAAAAGCATCGGAGTGGGGTTACCAGGTGATTGTTTGTCAGACACATGATTCTAAGAAAAAAGAGATGGACTACTTACAGCTTTTAAAAACGAAGCAGGTAGATGGCGTCATTATGGCATCTCTCGTCAATGATTGGAAAAAGATAGAACCTTATTTGGGATCAGGTCCCATTGTATTTTGTAACGAATATATGGATGAGCCTTCTATACCGATGGTTCATATGGATCATAAACAAGCGGCCTATGAAGCGGCTTGTCATCTTCTAGAACAAGGTTGTCAGAATATCGCTTACGTCAGCGGTGGACCGGAAAGCCATTTATCCAAAATGCGCAAAGAGGGATTTACAGAAGCGTTAAATGACCATGGGAAATCTTTTTTGGATGAGATGAGCATCGAATGGGCGATTGATGTTAGTGATGGTCAAAAGTTATTTCATTTGATTAAAAGCGACTTTCCCTATGTAGATGGTGTATTCACAGGTTCTGATGAAGTAGCGGCCGGGTTGATTTATGAAGCGGCTTCTTCTGATTGGAAAATTCCAGACGATCTTGCTGTGGTAGGATTTGATAATCAAATGATTTCTTTATTAATGGTTCCTTCTGTAACTACGATTGAGCAGCCAGTTAAGGATATGGCTGAAAAGACGGTAGAAGTACTTATTCAACAATTACTCCATCCCGGTGCATTGGCGCCGAAGAAATATGTCTATCCACATCAGCTTCTGGTAAGAAATTCAACAAAACGTAAAAAGGTAACCATTCAGTAGACTATCTACCGGATGGTTTTTTTATTTGTAAGGCTCTATGTTAAACATTGGAGTCAACTTTTCATAACAATATCATTCAGAAATAGTGAAGGTTCAAAATTTTTATATTTCAGATCCGTAGGGAACGACTTTTACATTTTTATTTAAAGCTTTCTAATATGAGAGTTCAAGGGGATAGAGTTTAGCTGATATCACTAAGAGGTATAACGGAGACAAAATAAAAAAAGCAGCTTTTTACGGCTGCTCCAATCTTATGTTCTTTCTTCTGTTTTTTGTGGAATACTAGAATCAGCGGGCAGGATGGTCACAGTCGTCACAAATGTTGCCGTAGCAGTCAGCTTTTTCCTGAATGACGTTCCCACAGTTGGAGCAGTGCTTTTTCGGAAGGTTACGGAAGAACTCTACAATATTCATCATCTGTAAATCGCCTCCAAATCATTTTTTTAATGTATACCCATTGTATTATAACAATATTCAGAAATCAAGTATCTGTTATAAAACAATGTAAATTTGGGCTGAAAAATTTAAGGAGTGAAGAGAATGAAAGTAACGGTCATCGGTTATTGGGGAGCTTACCCCGCGGCAGGAAGTGCGACATCCGGCTATTTGTTTGAAAAAGATGGATTTACTATGCTTGTCGATTGTGGCAGCGGTGTCTTATCCCGCCTCCAGCAGTATAAGAACATTGAGTCTATTGATGCTGTTGTTCTCTCTCATTACCACCACGATCATGTAGCAGATATAGGACCATTGCAATATGCATGCCTGGTAAAGCATACCCTGGCAGGGACGAAAGGAAACCTGCCTATCTACGGACATGATGAAGTACCGCGTAAGCTGGAAACATTAACCCATCAGCATACAAAAGGCGTGGCCTATGATCCTGAGAAAACTTTAGAAGTCGGTCCCTTTACCATTCAATTTCAAAAAACACAACATCCGGTCCCTTGTTATGGTATGCGGATTGAGGAAGGGGACAACACTGTTGTTTATACAGCAGACACAGGTTACTTCCCAGAGTGGGCTTCTTTTGCCAGGCATGCAGATTTATTAATCACTGACACCAACTTCTATAAAGGGATGGACGGGAAGGGGCCTGGGCATATGACAAGTACAGAAGCCGCTTCTATCGCCGCCGAAGCTCAAGTTCAAGAGTTGTGGCTTAGTCATCTGCCGCACTTTGGAAAACTTACAAGTCTTCTTCAGGAAGCAGAAGATGTATTCAGCGGTACCATTCGACTGGCAGAGGAAGGTTTATCCTGGAGTAAATAGATTGTCTATCTTGTATGAAACCATTACAATAGACATGGATGAAACGGAAAGGAAAGGATGATCCGCATGCTTTTTATCGATCACGAAGGAATTAACGACCCACGCATTAATTTAGCTATTGAAGAATATGCGCTGAAAAATCTCGATATTAACGAGACATACTTACTTTTTTATATTAACGAACCTTCCATTATCATAGGTAAAAACCAGAACACAGTTGAAGAGATTAACACGAACTACGTAGAGGAAAATGGCATTCATGTTGTCCGTCGTCTGTCTGGTGGAGGGGCGGTTTATCATGACCTCGGAAATTTAAACTTCAGTTTCATTACCAAGGACGACGGAGATAGTTTCCACGACTTCGCTAAATTTACTGAACCTGTTACGGAAGCTTTGAAAAAACTTGGTGTGAATGCTGAACTGTCCGGGCGAAATGACATCGTAGCTGAAGACGGTCGAAAAATCTCAGGCAATGCTCAATTCTCAACAAAGGGCCGGATGTTCAGTCATGGTACATTAATGTTGGATTCAGAGATTGAGAACGTTGTTTCCGCTCTGAACGTGAAAACAGAAAAAATAAAGTCTAAAGGAATCAAATCAATTCGAAGCCGGGTGGCGAACGTTTCTGAATTCCTGGATGAGAAAATCTCGATGGATGAATTCAAAAACTTAATCCTGCGCTATATCTTTGATGTGGAAGATGTGAAGGATGTACCACAATATAAATTAACTGCTGAGGACTGGGACAACATTTACGAGCTTGCTGAAGAGCGTTATAAAAACTGGGACTGGAACTACGGCAAATCGCCAAAGTTCAACATTCAACATACAAAACGTATTGAGGGTGCAGGCAGCTATGATATCCGATTGGATGTAGCGAAAGGGACAATTAAGAATGCGAAGATCTTCGGAGATTTCTTTGGTGTCGGGGATATTAACGATGTAGAAGAAAAGTTAATTGGTACACGGTATGAGCGTCAGGCAATTTCTGATGCTTTAGGAGATATGGAGATTTCCCATTACCTTGGGAAAATTACAAAAGAAGACTTTCTTAATATGGTCTACTAATAAGAGCTGAAAGATTCTGTCCCTGGACAGAATCTTTTTTTTGCTTATAGGAAGAAGTTTAGACAAAAGTTGATAAAAAGTTTTCAGTATTTTATAATTATATAGAAAATTAGTTTAATGAATGACCATTCATTCATGGACGAGAGGGGAGCTCAAATGAATTTAAGCGAACAATTATGGCTTACGGCAAAAAGTAACCCTTCAAAAGATGCCTACATATTCCAGGGGCAGCGGGTGAGTTATGGGGAGTTCGATGCATCAGTTACAAGATTCGCTTCAAATTTAACCAGACTTGGTTATAGAAAAGGAGATCACATTGCGTTAGTCAGTGGAAACAGCCCATTATTTATGATTGGTTTATATGGAGCGCTAAGAGCAGGGTTGACGGTTATTCCTATCAATCCTACATACACGGCTGACGAGATGAGTTACATTTTAAAAAATGGAGATGTTAAAGCGGTTATCACCATGGATGTCCTCGTGGAATTATTCGAGCACATGGACGAAGCTCTGGATGTTTATCACTACTTCGTAGCCGATACAGGTTCTGGAATAAATCTGGAAGCATCTTCTTTATCCAAGAAAATGAAATCGTTTACAAAGGTGTTGGGAGAAGAAATCTCTGAGTATGATGGTCCGGCCATTGATAGTGAAGATGTAGGGGTAATTCTCTATACATCCGGGACAACTGGGAAGCCGAAAGGGGCAATGCTTACTCACAAAAACCTTTACTCCAATGCCACTGACGTAGCCGATTACTTGAAAATTTCCTCTGAAGACCGTGTCATTGCCACTCTGCCGATGTTTCATGTTTTTTGCTTGACCGTATGTCTAAATGCTCCAGTTATGAATGGAGGGACTGTCCTGATTGTTCCTAAGTTCTCACCACAAGAAATATTTACGATTGCGGAGGAATACAAGGCAACTGTTTTTGCCGGCGTGCCAACGATGTATAATTATTTGCAGCAAACAGGAAAAGAGTACACCCAGACCTTTCGACATATGAGATTGTGTATTTCTGGAGGGTCTTCTCTGCCTGTATCCCTTTTGGAGTCCTTTGAAAAACAATTCAATGTCCGTATTTCAGAGGGGTATGGTTTGTCCGAAGCATCTCCAGTTACCGCATTTAATCCACTTGACCGCCCTAGAAAAGCCGGGTCTATCGGACGTAATATAATAAATGTGGAAAACAAGGTAGTAGATGAGCTTGGTGAAGAACTACCGCCGGGAGAAGTCGGTGAGTTAATTGTCCGTGGTCCAAACGTCATGAAAGGATATTATAAACTTCCAGAAGAAACAGCTGTTGCGATCCGTGACGGATGGCTTTATACAGGAGATATGGCTCGTGTAGATGAAGAAGGCTATTTTTATATTGTGGATCGTAAAAAGGACATGGTCCTCGTCGGCGGCTATAATGTTTATCCGCGTGAAGTAGAAGAAGTGTTGTACAGTCATGCTGATATTACAGAAGCAGCGGTGGTTGGAGCTCCAGATCCAGAGCTTGGAGAAACGGTCATAAGCTTTGTTGTTTCAAGAAACCCATCTTTGACCGAACGTGAACTCATGGACTACTGTTCGGAACATCTGGCTAAATATAAACGTCCGTCCCGGATTGAGTTTATGAGTGAACTGCCGAAAAATACCACAGGGAAGATTTTACGGAAAAACCTGCGGGAACAGCTTACTCAATCTTAGTAAAAGAAGGCGCTCAAACTTCGGTTTGAGCGCTTTTATGTGTGTGTTCAGTCTATGGTAAGGCGTGTTGAAGGAGGTTAGGATGTCATTTCCTGGTAATTGCGCAATGGGTTGCGGTACTCCGCAACTTTTTTTCGGTGAAGAGCTTCCTTAGATGTATTACAATAGAAACAGATAAGCGGTGATGCTTATTTATCTCAAACTATTTATGATTTGGTTGTCATAAATAGGTCAGTAATTGTATTTACTGATGAGTGCATTGAAAAGAGTCTTCCCTCTCAGAAGGACTTTTCAAACAATTTATTCCCTCACTCAAAAGTTAACCAGTCGTCTCTTTGGCCAATGCTCTCGTGAGCATTGGCTCTTTTTTTATGCCTTTAAGCCCTGTCCGGGTCCTGAGGACGCTACTCAGGTTTTTTATAAGTAATCATGTGTTCTTCATTAGTAAGATAAAAGTCCCGGTTTGGACGCTTTTGTAACAAGTAAAGACGCTCAAGCTTATAATAACTTATCCGCTTATATGGGTCCGTGTCTATGATAGGAAGTTCCTGCATCTGCTTAATGTACTCATCGACGGCATGCTGTACATGATCGATCTCTAATGCCAGTTCGTAATCCTTTTCTTCAAAAAGCTCATACGTCTCTCGTGACATATAATACTTTTTATTTGGGATTCCCTGAAGGTAAGGGGCCAGCAGTTCATAATCTAAGGTAAGGTCTTCCTTAATAATGACACTTAAGGGAACCTCACTTGGTTTCTTATCTGCATAGGCATGGACAGCTTTACGGACATCATGAATAGAGAGGTCTTGTCTTTTTAAAGGTTCTTTTTCTGAAGAGTGAGGTTTCTTCTTTTTCTTGCGATTCCACACATCGATTCCTCCTAAGGCTAGAATTTAATGAAAGAGGTGTTTGCGTTGAATAATCAACCTGAACTTGAATTTTTCACTTTACTGAATCCGAACTTTGGTTATGAAGGTGAAGAAAATGGAGAAGGAGAAGAAGAAAGTCTAAGCAAAGGCAGGTGTAACTGTAGTATAGCAGAATAGTTGAAATTCAACATTTTTTAAGAATGTTTAGACTTTCCTCCTGTGATTTGGTAAATTAAAGAAGATAAGCGGTGAGTTCGACCCAGGTAGGGCTGCCGCTAATGAAATGAGAGAGGATGTTGAAGTGGATGACTTATATCCAAAAAAATGAATATGAAATTAACCCGCAGACCATGGCTCTTGTGGCTAAGGAAAAAGAAGGTGGACAAGTCTTCACCGAAGTCAAGGAACGCAATCAATGTTTTGAAGTACCTTTGTGTCCGAGTGCAATTGTTGATAATTCCTGTCGTTATTTTGCAAGCAGTCTGGATGGACGCCTCGCAGGTACCAAACAGCTGACCAGCTATACCCATAAACCTCCCATTGTCATATCAGAAGCCATGGGTATTTATTTCTTTCCTATTATTTCCCCTAAACGCAAAGAGTGTTCCTGGGTTGCCCACAAATACATCCGCTCATACAAAGGTGAACATAATAAGACAACCACTGTCCAGTTCGCCAATGGCCTTTCCATTAATTTCCCTGTTTCAGACGGTATGTTCGCAAATCAAGTTCAACGCACAGCCCACCTGCGTGTCATTCTCGAAGACCGCTTCCATTTGTCTCCTTCTGCTGCTGGGTCTGATATTCGAACTGACCGGGTTGCTGAGACTTTTTCATAAGCTCAAAAAGAATATTTTCCACCTTTTTTCTAATGGCCGGGTTAAAGTAGTTTCGCTTTTCCTCATACCCATGTGCAAGAAACAAAAAGGAGGTAAAGGAATCGTTTCTTCCCGATTCAACGACCTGCAGTTTCATATGGTCCATCTGCTTCCTGAGTTCCTTACGTTCTTTACGCGCTTCCAGTTCCATTTTTCCCAATAATTCCATATAAGGTTCTTTAATTTTAAATTTCCCCTGTTCCATGTGTTTCCTGTCTTGACGGATTACTGTAATAGCCATGGATAAAAACAAGTAACGGGAAGCGAGATCGAGTTCTTTCTGTTGTAAATACCTCATGTCATTCCCCTCCGAATAACGAACGTGTGTTCTTGTTATGTATTATACCACGTACTCCTCCTCACTATGCAAGGAGTTTTGAGAATAGGTTAAAAGTGGCAGGGAGGGGAACGTTCGGGGATATTTAACTGAAGGTAGGCAGAATGCTTCGTTTTCGTATAAAATAGAAGAAAAGAATGCACTGGCTTTTAGTGTACATAAGGAGTTTCATCATGGATTCAGTGACAGGGAAAATTGATCAATGGCGACGTATGGCTGAGAATGATCAGCTGTTTGAGTATGTGATTAAACAGTTGGAAGAACTGGAACGGTTTGGCCCTCTGCCGGGCATTATTCTTCCGTTATTGGAAGCTTTCCTGCCAGTCCTGCCATTAGTTGCGTTTGTGCTCGCAAACTCTGTGGTGTATGGACTGTTAAAAGGTTTTTTGTATTCATGGATTGGTTCAGTTATTGGAGCGATCGGCGTCTTTTTTATCATTCGTCGATTAGGGAATAAACGTTTTTTTCAGGCCATTACAAGACAAAAACAAGTGAAAAGGGTCATGGTGTGGGTAGAAGAACATGGTTTTGGACCGTTGTTTTTACTCATGTGCTTTCCATTTTCACCTTCCTCTATTATTAATGTCGTATCAGGTTTGTCTAAGGTCAGCCAGCAGCAGTTTATCTTAGCTGTGCTGTTAGGAAAGTCTGTAATGATCTTTACCATTGCTTACGTAGGTTCAAGCATCGCTTCTTTTGCGCAGAGTCCAATTAAATCAGTAGTAGTCGGGATTTGTATTCTCCTCTTTTGGGGACTCGGAAAATATTTGGAAAACCGAATTCAAAAGAAAGCGGAACGAAAAGCGTACCAGGGGGATTAAGTTTGTTTCGGGCAGGGTAAAATGTTGGTAGACCAACACCTGGAGGAACGAATGATGAAAAAATACCGCAGATGGATACGCACAATCTTATTCGCCTTACTGTTGGCTTTTGTTTTTCGGTCCTATTTGTTTGCCAGCTATATTGTTGATGGAGAATCAATGGAGCCTACACTCTATGATGGAAATCTGTTGATGGTTAACAAAGCGGTGTATGACTGGACGGATATTGACCGACAGCAAGTGATCGTTTTTCATGCGAATGAAGAAGAAGACTATGTGAAACGGGTAATTGGCGTTGCAGGTGATGAAATTGAAGTGAAAGACGATCAGCTGTACATCAATGGAAAGTTAATGGACGAAAGCTATCTGGATCCCCTTCGTCCGGATGATGGGTTTGCTTTTACGGAGGATTTTACTCTAAAAGAAGTGACGGGGGAAACGACAGTGCCTGAAGGTCATTTGTTCGTAATGGGTGATAATCGCAGGGACAGCCTGGACAGCCGTTATTTTGGTTTCGTGCCAAGCGAGACGGTAGTGGGAAAAGTCGATGTCCGTTATTGGCCTTTTAACCAGTTAGGCTTACAGTTCAAATAATGTCATGCCGTCCTTGGTGGGGCGGTTTTTTATTTGTGCCGGATCCTTGCTTCTATTAAACTGCAGGATCATAGAAGCAAGGATCCGGGGTTATGATAGGTTACATAAATCCCGTTCCATCTACCAGCAACAACATGAGGCAGAGCCGGGAAGCAGTCACTCATAGAGTTCGTAAAAATGATAAAATAGAGGGAGCATACACGTAGAGAGGAGCGACCGATATGGGTTTGCGTTTTTTGCTCGGACGTTCAGGAGCAGGAAAAAGTACACGGTGTTTAAATGAAATTGAATCGAAATTGAAAGAAAAGCCGAGGGGCCCCGCTATTATTTATATTGTCCCTGACCAAATGACGTTTCAACAGGAATATGGGCTGTTGAAGCGAAAGGGGGTTGAAGGATCTATACGTGCGCAGGTCTTCAGTTTTTCAAGACTGGCCTGGCGGGTTCTTCAGGAAACAGGTGGCGGCACACGGAAGTTTATTACCTCTACGGGCGTCCAAATGATGTTGCGGAAACTCGTTGAGGAACGGACTTCTGAGTGGCGTGTTTTTCAAAAAGCTGTCGAAAAACAGGGGTTCATTGAGCAATTAGAAGGAATGATAACGGAGTTTAAACGTTACAGAATCACCCCAGAAGATTTACATGCCCAAATGGATGCGCTTGATCAATTTGTGCATTCGACAAGCGAAGAGCAAGGCCTCCGTGACAAACTGGATGACTTGACGTATATATACGACCGCCTTGTTGATGCGTTAAAAGAGCAGTACATAGATAGTGAGGATCAACTTCAACTACTGGCTGATCAAATACCGAACGCCTCTTATTTAGAAGGAGCTGAGGTGTACATTGATGGCTTTCACAGCTTTACTCCTCAAGAGTATGGAGTGATGGAAGCCTTATTGAAGAAAGTAGACACCGTCCATGTGACGTTGACAACCGATCAACCTCAGGAAGGACAGAACCCGGAGCTTGATCTTTTCCATGAAACGAAACAAACCTACTTAGACCTTATAAGGGTAGCTGAGGAAGCTGGTGTCAGCGTGGATGACACGGAAATTCTTGACCATACAGCTGGGAGGATGAAAGACCAGCCTGCCTTTAGACATTTGGAAAAGTATTTTGATGTAAGACCCGGAGAACCTTACCTGGAAGATGCCCCCATTCACGTGGCCGAGGCTGTTCACCCCCGGGCTGAAGTGGAAGGAGTAGCTCAGGAGATTCTACACCTTGTCCGCGATCAGGGATACCGATTCAAGGATATCGCGGTTCTCATGCGTGAACCCGATGTGTACCACAGTCTCATTGAAACCTTGTTCGATGATTATGACATTCCTGTGTTTATTGACGAAAAAAGAACGATGTTGAACCATCCACTGATTGAGCTTGTTCGATCCGGTCTTGATGTAATTGAGGGGAACTTCCGTTATGATGCGGTTTTCCGCCTGTTAAAAACAGGGTTTATACCCGCGGTAGATCGGACTTTTCCCCTTACGGAAGATGCGATTGATGAACTTGAGAACTATGTCTTGGAGTATGGGATACGTGGCCGCAGCCAATGGTTTTCGGAGGATCCCTGGGTGTACCAGCGTTTTCGCGGTTTTGAACAGGCGTCTCAGACGGATGAGGAAAAGCAGAAACAAAAACGGATTAATGCCTACCGGGAACAAGTACGTCAGGCATTGCAGCCTTTTGATGAGCAGTTGAGGGCTTCTGAAACGATCGAAGAACGGTCCCGGGTTATTTATTTGTGGCTTGAAGGCCTGCGTGTGCCGGACCAGCTGGAATCGTGGCGGAATTTCTATGATGAACAAGGAGATATTGAGCGTGGCCGTGAACAGGAACAGGTGTGGGATGAATTCCTCCAATTGCTCGATGAGATGGTTGAAATGGCGGGAGATGAGAAGATGTCCCTCCAGATTTTTCGAAATACGATAGACAGCGGGCTGGAATCTCTTACATTTGCTCATGTGCCGCCGAGTATGGATCACGTAATCGTAGGGAGTGTGGACCGTTCAAGAATTACAGGTATTAAGGCATCCTTTCTCCTTGGAGTAACAGATGGCATGTGGCCGATGAAACCGCCAAGTGACGGCATGATCTCAGAACAGGAACGATCGCTGCTCGCCGAGCATGGATTGAAGCTTGCTGATGGGAGCAATCGTCAACTGCTGGATGACCGCTTTTACGTGTACCTTGCATTGACAATGCCGGCCGATCAGCTTTGGATCAGCTACCCGCTCAGTAATGAGGAAGGGAAGTCAAAAGTACCAGCGACACTTATTCAGCGTATAGAAGAACTCTTTCCATCCTGTCAGGAACATGTATTATGGCAGGATCCGGATGACCTGCATGATGCCACACGTTTTATTACGAACCCATCTAAAACACGGTCAGCCCTTACAGCGCAGTTCGCCCGTTATTTGAAAGGGTATGTGATGCAGCCGGTGTGGTGGGAGTTGTTGAATTGGTACATCGAACAGGAACCTCCCCATGGTCTGACCAACCGGGTGCTGCAGAGTCTTTTTTATAAAAATAAGCCCGTTGACTTGTCCAGGGAAACGACTGGTCAGTTGTTTGATAAAACAATGAAGACGAGTGTTTCACGTTTGGAAACGTATCATCGATGTTCTTATCAGTACTTTGCTCAGCACAGTTTAGGACTTGAGGAAAGACGGACTTATAAACTCGACGCTCCGGATATCGGCCAGCTTTTCCACGAAGCACTTAAACAAATTACGGAATGGGTGCAGGCAGAAGGGCGCGACTTTTCTCAACTGGGCAGGGAAGAAACGGATCAGTATGCAGAAAAAGCAACAAGCAGTTTAGCGCCGATTCTACAAAATCAAATTCTGAAGAGTTCAAATCGTTATCAATATATCCAGAAGAAACTGCAGCAGGTAATCGCCCAGGCTGCCTTCGTATTAAGTGAGCAGGCAAGGAAAAGCCAGTTTTCGCCGGTGGGATTAGAACTGGGGTTTGGAACGGGGGCCGATGCTAAGCTGCCGCCGCTTAGCTTTGATCTGCCAAACGGCTATGAATTAATGCTCAGAGGGCGGATCGACCGTGTTGATAAGGCTCTGTCTGAAGAAGATTTATTTCTGAGAATCATCGATTATAAATCAAGCAGCAAAGGGTTAAATCTCGTGGACGTTTTCTATGGGCTGTCTCTTCAGATGCTCGCTTATCTTGATGTTGTGTTGACGAATGCTGAGCAGTGGCTTGGAATGAACGCTACTCCTGGTGGTGTTTTGTACTTCCACGTTCACAACCCAATGATTACAGGAAAACAGCTGCTACAGGATGAGCAGATTGAAGAAGAGATTTTTAAAAAGTTCAAAATGCAGGGCTTACTGCTTGAAAATGAACGTGTTGTCCAGATGATGGACACGGGTCTTGATAAAGGATACAGCCAGATTGTTCCAGCTGCTTTAAAAGCCAAAGGCGGTTTTTATAAGAGTTCAAGAACGGCTGATGCGGAACGCTTCGAACAGTTAAAGCAATATATCCGCGGATTAATGACAGAAGCGGGGACGAAGATTACAGATGGCAGAGTCGACCTCGATCCATTTCAGAAGAAGCAGCAGGTTGCCTGTGAATTCTGTTCGTACCGGTCTGTCTGCCAGTTCGACCCGACGCTTGAAGAAAATCAATATCGTAAGCTTCAGGAATTGAAAGATGATGATGTATTAGAGCGATTGACGAAGAGAGAGGGGGATGCCTGATGGTCAGCTGGACAGAAGAACAGGAGCGTGCCATTTACTCGCACGGTTCCAACATTCTCGTGGCCGCAGCTGCGGGTTCTGGGAAAACGGCCGTGCTTGTGGAACGAATTATTCAGAAACTTTTACACAAGAGCGATCCTGTGGATATTGACTCTTTACTTGTCGTTACATTTACAAATGCTGCCGCCCAGGAGATGAGAAACCGTGTAGGCCAGGCACTTGCGAAGGCGCTCGAAGAGAATCCAGGTTCTCATCATTTGAAAAAACAGTTGTCTTTATTGCAAAATGCGTCTATATCTACCCTGCACGCCTTTTGTATGGATGTTGTAAGACGCTATGCTTATATGCTTGATCTCGATCCTGGGTTTCGGATTGCGGATACAGTGGAGTCAGACTTAATTCAACAGGAAGTGCTGGAAGATCTTTTTGAAGATTGGTATGGAAAAGAGGGACAAGAGCAGGAGAGGTTCTTCGATGTTGTGGAACGCTTCTCCAGCGATCGAAGCGACCTTGATGTTGAAAAATTAGTGCTTGATCTTTATACCTTTGCCACTCAGAATCCGTGGCCCGATGCATGGCTTGATCAAATGGTGCAGATGTATCAAGTGGAGAACGTGGAAGGGGAAACAGACCTTCCTTGGCTTCAGCTTTTAAAGCAGGAGGTGAGCAGTCAGTTAAAGGCAATGGAAGTGGAAGCAAGGCAGGTCCTTGAGCTGACTCGTGAGCCGGATGGCCCTCATGCCTATGGTGAGACAGCAGAAGCGGACCTTGAGATGATTCAGAACGCAAAAGGAGCGCTTGCTCACTCCTGGACAGAGATGCAGGGATTTATGTCTGATCAAAAGTTTGCCACTCTGTCACGCAAGAAGATGGATTGTGATGCAGATAAAAAAGAGCAGGCAAAGAAAATTCGCGACCGTTATAAGAAGCGATGGAATGATGTACGTGACGAATGGTTTTCCCGCTCGCTGGAAAGTTATTTGAAGGATATGCAGGACCTTCATCCTGTCATGGAGCAGCTCGCCGTTTTAGTAAAAGACTTTAAAGGTCGATATGAACAGCTGAAAAAGGAGAAAGCCATTGTTGATTTCTCTGACCTTGAGCACTATTGTCTGCATATCTTACTTGATGAAACAGCCACACCGGAAGAACTCATTCCTTCAAACGTGGCGCAAAGCTTCCAAAGACAGTTCACAGAAGTCTTGATCGATGAGTATCAGGATACCAACCTCGTTCAGGAAACACTGCTCCGCCTGCTTACAGAAGGACAGGAAGCTGGGCATTTGTTTATGGTAGGCGACGTGAAACAGAGTATCTATCGTTTCCGGCACGCGGAACCTTCGCTGTTTTTAAATAAGTATAAGGCTTACGGGACGACAGAAGATCATGGAGAACGTATTGATCTGGCCCGGAACTTTAGAAGTCGTAAGCAGGTACTCGATGCGACCAACTATATCTTTCGTCAGGTACTGGATGAAGAGGTTGGAGAGATGGAGTATGAAAAAGAGGCAGAACTAATTTATAGCAACACCATTTATGATGAGTTAACAGCGGATGATGCGGATGCTGAACTTTTCCTCATTGACCGGGAGTCACAAGACGGAGAATCAGAAGAAGATGAGGCTTATAAGGACCTTGAGAAAGCCCAGCTTGAAGCTCGCGCATATGGAAGGATGATTCGTAAGTGGCTGGGATATGAAGGAGGGGAGCCCCTTCAAATTGTTGACAAAGAAACGGGTACCAAGCGCTCTTTACAATACCGGGACATCGTTATTTTAATGCGCTCAATGACTTGGGCACCAACCATTGTCGATGAGTTGAAGCAGCAGGGAATTCCGATTTATGCCGAGCTGTCTACCGGGTATTTTGAAGCGATTGAAATTAAAATCATGCTCAGTTTATTAAAGGTGATCGACAATCCTATGCAGGACATCCCTTTGGCATCTGTGTTGAAGTCCCCTATTGTAGGACTGAATGAAGATGATCTTGCACAAATCCGGCTGGCGAAGAAGCGTGTGACCTATTACGAAGCCATGAAAGCGTATGTGGTAAAAGATGAACTCGGACGAAAGATTGATGGGTTTCTTGCTCAACTGAAAAGTTTCCGTGAACGTGCGCGCCAGGGGGCACTGTCTGAACTCATTTGGGATATTTTTCGTGAAACGGGCTATTACGACTTTGTTGGAGGAATGCCTGGAGGGCGCCAAAGACAAGCGAATTTACGTGCTTTATATGACCGGGCGCGTTCCTACGAGGCTACGTCATTCCGAGGGTTATTCCGATTTTTAAGATTCATTGAGCGAATTGAAGAGCGTGGGGATGACCTTGGATCTGCCCGTGCACTTGGAGAGCAGGAAGATGTTGTCCGCATTATGACCATCCACAAAAGCAAAGGGCTCGAGTTTCCTGTTGTCATTCTCGGAGCGATGGACAAACAGTTTAACATGATGGACTTGAAGAACCGTTACCTGCTTCACAAAGATTACGGGTTTGGTTCGCGCTATATTAATCCGGAAAAGAGACTCATGTATCCAACGCTTGCTTATCACGCTCTTAAAGAAGCAAAGCGCAGAGAATTACTGGCAGAAGAAATGCGTGTCTTATATGTAGCCCTTACAAGAGCTAAGGAAAAGCTTGTCATGGTAGGCAACGTCGCTTCTTTTGAAAAGAAACAGGAAAAGTGGCAGTCGTTCGTTGAGACGAAGGACTGGGTACTGCCGCCTCATGATCGACTGGAGGCGAAATCATATTTGGACTGGGTTGGACCAGCGCTTATTCGTCACCAGCACACCCCGGAACTGCGGGGGGATATTGAGGTGAAGACCGCTGAGGAAATTCATTATGATAACTCTCAGTGGCGGGTCAACATTGCTCATGGCAGTGAGTTCTCTGTCCTTGATGAAGTGATTGAAAAACGTGACGAACAGCTGCAAAGGGCAATTGAAGAATGGAAGCCCGTAGAGGTGGAATCTGGTACGGACACGTCATATGTCAGCCGTTTGGATTTTGTTTACCCGCATAAACAAGCAGCCTACACACGGGCTAAGCAGACGGTTACAGAAATTAAGCGTCAGCGCGAGACTAAGGATGAGTATTCCAGTGACCAGCTGTTGATTCCTTATCGCGCCCCCATTGTGAAGCGGCCTAGGTTTATGCAGGAAGATAAGCAAACGACAGCGGCCGAACGTGGAACAGCTTTGCATACGGTCATGCAGCACATTCCTTTTACCAAAGTGTGGACAGAGGAAGAGGTCGAGGAGTACGTGGAACATCTTGTCCTGCGCGAAATCCTGCGTAGAGAAGAAGCGGATGTAATTGATTTTAAAGCGGTGGCAGACTTTTTCAAAACATCTATAGGTGCGCTTGTTTTACAAAGTGAATTTGTAGAGCGGGAAGTTCCTTTCAGTTTAACCCTTCCAGCAGACGAAGTGTATGCCCGTTGGGACAATGTTGAAACAGAAGAACAGGTGTTTATACAAGGGGTAATTGATGCAATGATTCCATATGAAGATGGATGGATGATTGTAGATTATAAATCCGATGCCATTCCTGGTGATCCAGAAAGGGTGGAAAAACAATTAGCCGGCCGGTACCGCACACAGCTTGGAATGTATAAAGTCGCGCTTGAAAAAATATGGAAGCAGCCGGTTCGTAAAAGCTGTTTGTACTTCTTTGATGGACCGCTTGTAGTGGAGGTCGATCCTGGTGGAAAAGACGTGTGATTTGTGTCACCGTTATCCGGTGAAAACAACAGAACATCATCTGATTCCTAAACAGTTCGGCGGTGTAGAAGGACCGACGGCGATGTTGTGCACCGCCTGCCACAGGCAGATTCATGCACTGTTTACAAATGAAGAACTTGCTTCTTTTTATCATTCTATTGAACGTCTGCAGGACCATCCTGCTATGAAGAAGTATCTACGCTGGGTGAAAAAACAGGATCCTGAGAAGAAAATTACAACAAGAAAATCCAATCGTAAAAAAAGATAAAAAAGCAACGAATCAGGCTCCCCCTGGTTCGTTGCTTTTTGGTTTACTCCTCCAACCAGTCGACAGAAAGGATGTTATTAAGGAGATACCAATTATAAATATCGCTTTTAGGCATTCGCTGTAATGTTCTGGTCTGCTCCATCCGGATCAAAAGGGTTTGTTGAGCTTAACCCGTTATTTGTGATGATCCAGTTCCCCGTGTTGAGTGCTCCTGATCCGGCATTCGTTTTACCAGAGGATTTGGGTGATAAATAAAACGAATCTCCAAAGTTTACGACTCCGCCACCTACACTGTTAATATTTATGGGACCGACTATTGCCGGCATCGCAATCGCCTCCTTCTTGGTGCGATTCAAGCATTATAGTTACAACCTATGCATGACGAGTGTCTATTGTTCTTCTTCAAGGACTCGGAAGTGTTTCGTATAGCTGATTGCGTCAATATGGTCGATGCCGCCCACTTGGGAGATCCCCGCTGTTGATATACCAATAACCCGGACATCATCCACTTCAATTGGACGGTTTTGATAGGAAAATGATTCAATAGAGAGTGGAACTAAAGGGGGAGAACTTTCTTTTGAGAAAATGGAAAAATCCTCGAACTCATAAATATCAGACTGGAACCGTACCCCTTCTTTCTGCACGGCCAGGACTCTCGAAGAAGGGGCTGCGCGGTAAACATCTCCTATATCGACAATCGATCCGATGAGCACGGAGGTGACGTCCATGTTACGAACATAAACCATCCGCTTAATCATTCTGTTCCATCTCTACATTTGAATTTTCCTCGATATTGTCAAACGGACCGATAATCAGGGACTCGGGAGGGGTGTCAAAAAAGGATTGAAGGCGGATGGTTTTGTTATCACCAATTAGAAAAACGGAAGAACCAGAAACACCCGTCACGCGAATGTTCCCTACGTGCAGGCCATAATTGTGAACGATGTGATTCATCAATCATCATCTCCTCTATAAGTTTCAAAGTATTGCGTAATGGAATGCTGGATTTCCGTCTGGATTTGATGAAAAAGCGTTTCGGGAGGCGCTTCAGGGTCTTGGTTACGATAATATTCCAAGCGCTGCGGCAGCTGCTTTCTGACATCTGCAATCATACGCTCTTTATGGTCTTCGCTTATTTGTATGTCATGATCACGGCAGTACTGATTCATCCAGGCAGGGATATCAGATACCATGTATTCTTGAAGGAAATGTAAAGCTTGATCGTCCGTTTGTGGGAGCTGCTTGTTGTGATTACTATATAAATCACCGATATCGGATAGGTCTGAGCCATTTGGTGTGAGACCGATCTGCAGGGTTCCTTCGAGTGTCTCAATTTTTAGTTGATCGAAATGGTATTCAATTTTTTCTATAACAGTCTTCGGCGGTGATTCAATGGTTTGAAGCTGTTCGATTTTTTTCTGTAACTGTTCGATCATTTTTTGCTGCTGTTCCATTTGCTGCATCATCTGCTGAATCCAGGCCTGCCAAGAATAATACTGATTCAAATGTGCTCACCCCCTATCCAATAATATGAGAAAAGAGGCACGTCTATGTTATGGAAAGTGGAACCAGTGTACCCGCTTCAGCCTCAGGGATAGTGACGTTTCCATCTTTCGGCTGTGCTTTAGGGGCGGGCTGTTGGTAACCTCCAGTGTTGAAAAGATCTGATTTAGCTTGAATGACCCCGGAACTTCCAATTTGAACGACAGAGGAATTCGCAACACTGCCTATGCGTAACACATGAATATAGATGGACTGATGGACAGTCAGATTCATAATATTCCTCCTAAGCATTATTGGCAATCGGCTGATCGATGAGCTCAGAATCATTAACGAAGGTTTCTGAACGGTTTATGTTGATGCGGATGCCGTCACCAGTATTAAATGATCCCCCTCCAGCAAAGGTTTTGGCTTGAGCCTGAGGAGCCATATTGTATACATCACCGATATTAAAAATACTCGAGGATGAGAGGGATATAACTTTAACGGCTCCCACTTTTGCGGGCATATACAAAACTCCTTTCTATATCTTATGAAACCTCATTGTTTAAATAACGTAAGAAAAGTAAAATAAAGAGCAGAGGAGGAATACATATGATTAAGACAGCTTCACCATTACAAGAGTCAGAAAGGCTCGACTGGGTTGACGCCGCCAGGGGGCTCGCAATCTTTGGGATTTTTATGGTTAATGTTCCAGCGTTTAATGCCCCTTATTTTTTATATGGGGGACAGGAAATATTCTGGGCATCTCCCTTGAGTCATACCATCCAGAACATCATTGATATTTTCTTCCAGGCGAGTTTTTACACATTGTTTTCATTTATGTTTGGCTTTGGTATTCAGATGATGAAAGACCGTCTTGTAGAAAAAGGCCTCTCGTTTCGTCCCATCATTTTTAGACGCCTTCTTGTATTAACGGGCTTTGGTCTCATCCATGCTTTTATCATCTGGCACGGAGATATTTTGTTATCTTATGGTATGCTCGGTTTACTTCTCCTCGCGTTTTTCCACACATCTCCCAGGACTTTATTATACTGGGCTTATGGAATGCTTGCTTTTCTTGTTCTTCCCCTTACATTTTCCTTGTATATGATCCGTGATCAACTGCAGGGAATTGTTCATCGGCCGGCTATAGAACAGGCTCTTATTAATTATGGAAATGGAAACATTTTCGATATCTGGCGGCAGAACCTCAATGATTGGGTGTATGCAAATCAGTGGGGCAACCTTCCATTTCTTGCTTTGAGTCTGCTTCCAATGTTCTTGTTCGGCATGTATATCTGTCGGAAGCGCTGGCTTCATGAACCGGGAAAACACCTTCCATCAATCCGGAAAACATGGGTGTTTACAGGGGTTTTATTTCTCCTGTTTAAAGCTTTGCCACACCTGTATGGAAGCCCCGAATGGTTCCAGCTCGCGCAGGACAGTATAGGTGGATCCGCCTCGGCAGTGTTTTATGTCTTATCTATTACTCTATTGTACAGAACTTCATTTGGTGCGAGGATTATTCATCCTTTAACGTGGGTCGGTCGAATGTCACTGACGAACTATATTCTCCAGTCCATGGTCAGTTTTATTCTCTTTTATTCTGTAGGGTTCGGGCTTTATGGAGACGTTCCCCCGGTTGGAAGTGTGGCAATCGTTGTTGTCTTCTACAGTTTGCAGATGTTCTTAAGCAGAATCTGGTTGAAGCAATTCCGCTTTGGACCTTTAGAGTGGTTGTGGCGCACGTTGACATATGGCAGAAGGCAGCCATTAAAACGCCGTAGTAAGGCTGTTTCATAAGAGAAGGGGGCAGAGGTTTTGAATCGTGATCAACTCATAAAAGAAAGTAAGAAATGGGTGGAAGAGGCGATTATCAGTGATGCCCAGCGCGAACTGCTGATCGAACGATATCCAAAAAAACAAAATAAACCGCTGCTTTTGACGTTTGCGGCAATTTTCATCGGCCTCGGATTTTTAACGTTTATTGCTTCAAACTGGTCCTACCTGACAGATTTAGGGAGAATGGGAATCCTGCTGACCTCTTTAACGGGGTTTTATTTGGGAGGAGACTGGGTCTATAGAAAGCGTTCTAAGCGTGTAGGAATTAGTTTAATTCTTATTGCCCTGCTTGTGTTCGGTTCCAGTATATTTTTGATTGGCCAGATGTACCACTATACATCCTTTAGTGCCTTTCCATTTCTTTTATGGTCTATTGCTGGATTTGTCTTGTACATTTTCTTTAAAGACACAACATTTTTTTATACGACCATTGCCATCATTTCAGCCGGGCAGATATACAGCGCACTGGTTTACCAGAGCTTTCATGTGTGGATGAGTCTATTATTCATTGCTGGACTGGGCTGGATTATGGTGAAGAAAAACACATATCCTCAGCGGCTGGTCTTTGGAACTGGGTATATACTTCAGGTCATTCTTCTTGTTTTAAGTGAGGGAATTCCCTATTACTGGCTGTTAACCTTCTTCCTGCTTCTCTATATCATTGATGATTACGTTATTGAGAAAGGGAAAACACATGTATTTAAAACCATTAGTATTTTCTCTGTTTTTATTTTGCTTACATTTCAGGTATTCTTTCTTGGCGATGACTATGTTGGAGAATTGACGGAGTCCTCCTTGTACTTTTTTCTGGTGTGGGCTGCTTTGTTTGTTTTTGCCGTTATTCGGTCAGCGCTCAGTTCAACAAACTATTATTGGATTGACCTTCTGCTTTTTGTCCCTGTGTTTCGTTTTGGGTTTGGAGACCTGCTTTCTTTAATTCTCTTATTTATGTATGCCCTGCTATGGCTTATTTCCGGCTATCAGCAGGAAGTGGCTCGCTGGGTGAACAAAGGAACGTTCGTTTTTCTGATCACGACTTTTATCGCTTACTTTCAACTGGCCTGGGATTTTATGGATCGATCTTTGTTCTTCTTTGTGGGCGGAGTTATGCTGTTTGCTCTCAGTTATTTTCTTGAGAAGAAAAGACGGACCATCTATAAAGGAGGCGGGGAGAAGTGAAGAAAAACAAATGGTTTTATGGGTTTGTCCTTCTCCAGGTGTTCTTTCTAATCTTAATGTCCGTATCCTACTATGCCATGGATATATTCGGAGAGACCATTACATTGAAAACAGTTCCTGTTGATCCAAGAGATCCTTTTTATGGGGACTATATTACGCTGGAATATGAAATTGAACAAATACCCAAGGAAAAGTGGGCCGTTGAGAAGCCGCTTACCAGAGGAGAAAAGGTCTTTCTTTTGCTTGAGAAAAGTGAATCAGAAGTCTATGAGCTTGTGAGAGCTTCTACTATATGGCCGGACGCTTCAAACGCTCAAGTGGTTCTGTCTTCTAAATATCGCTGGTCGGACTCTTCAACTGCTCAATATCAAGTGGATATCGGTTTAGATCGTTTTTATATTGAAGAGAATTCCGGGGCTTTATGGGAACAGAGGAAAGAGAGGGTGGCAGAAATCGTGCTGGCTCCGTGGAAGCAGAAGAAAATCGTTACAGTAAAATAAGTGTACCTTTCTTTCTTCTGCCTTCTTTTTTACAGCAGTTATCTAAGGATGCATATAAAAAAAGTGCCGGATCTCTTCATGAGATCCGGCACTTTTTATGGGTCTCTATTCACTTAAGACATGTTTAATTTGATGAATCGCCCAATCCAGATCATCTTTTTTAATAACTAAAGGAGGAGCGAAACGGATGACATTTTCATGCGTCTCTTTACACAGCAGGCCTTTTTCTTTAAGAGCCTCGCAATACTTTCGGGCAGGCTCTGTCATTTCTACACCGATAAATAACCCTTTTCCCCGCACTTCTTTAATTTTAGGATTATTAATAGACTTCAGCTCCTGCATCATATAGGTGCCTAATTCAAGAGAGCGCCCAGGGAGATTTTCTTCTTCAAGTACCTCAAGAGATGCGACGGAAACAGCACAGGCGAGTGGGTTTCCTCCAAAGGTTGAACCATGTGAACCCGGGTTAAACACCCCTAGTATATCTCTGTTGGCTACTACGCAGGAAATTGGAAATACACCGCCGCCTAATGCTTTCCCGAGGATAAGCATATCAGGACTGACACCCTCCCAGTCGCAGGCAAACATCTTACCACTGCGGCCAAGGCCGGCTTGAATTTCATCTGCAATAAAGAGAACATTTTCTTTATTACATAGGTCATAAGCCTCTTTAAGGAATCCTTCAGGAGGCATAACAATACCTGCCTCTCCCTGAATCGGCTCTAAAAGAAAAGCGGCCGTGTTGTCCGTGATGGCTTCTTTTAAGGCTTCTATGTCGCCGTAGGGAACAAGCTTTATTCCTGGAAGCATAGGACCGAAACCTCGTTTGTATTCCTTCTCTGAAGAAAGAGATACCGCAGACATCGTACGTCCGTGAAAGTTTCCTGTACATGCAATAATCTCTGCTTTATTATCTTCGACTTTTTTGACATCATACGCCCAGCGACGTGCGGCCTTAATGGCTGTTTCTACTGCTTCAGCCCCCGTGTTCATAGGAAGAGCCATTTCTTTATTTGTTATCTTACAAATCTTTTCATACCAAGGACCAAGCTGGTCATTATGAAAAGCTCGTGAAGTCAAAGTCACACGGTTCGCCTGGTCATTCAGCGCCTGAATAATTTTTGGATGACGATGTCCCTGATTCACGGCAGAGTAAGCGCTTAACATATCCATGTAGCGTTTTCCTTCCGGATCTTCCACCCAGACACCCTCCGCTTTAGCGATGACAATCGGAAGCGGGTGGTAATTCTTCGCCCCGTACTCCTGGGTTTGGTCGATAATGTTTTGACTGCTTATGACAGACATGTGATCCCCTCCCATTTCATTTAAATCTCCCATCATTATAACAGGTTATGTGTGATTTTTCTTATTATTGAAAAAATATTGAAAGTATCATTTTAATAGGAATCTTGTAATCAATCATGGTATCATATCGTTAGATTCATATGAAAAGGAGGAGAAACTATGGCGCACTTACATATTACTTCCTGGGTAATCGCTTTCGTCCTTGTTGGACTTGTGACAACGTTCTCCCGTAACGGAAATGAAAAAGCAGCGAAGATCTCTCACATGATTCTTCGTCTATTCTACCTGCTTATTTTATATTCGGGAGGCTCATTGTTTGCCAGCTATTCAGAGTACGGGGCGCTGATTATTATTAAGGTGCTTGTTGGACTTTGGGCTATTGCTTCAATGGAAATGGTTGCCATTAAGTACAAGAAGAAGAAGCCGGCAGCTGCCTGGTGGGGTCAATTGCTTGTGGCAGGTGTCATTGCTATTATTCTAGGATTTGGTTTCTTAGGCGCAGGAATTCTGCCTGCATAAAAATAACGCTGCATGCGATGATCGCATGCAGCGTTTTATTTTTTGAAAAGGGGGCTTTTTATCTGTCAATGACCTGTTACTTGGGGGGTAACATTGATCAGTCTAATCACCTATAATGATAATCATTATCAATGGATAAGTCAACACATGGATTTGTTTTTCATAACTAAAATAAGGCGGTCATATAGTGAGTCATGATGGTTTTTTATTGTAAATGCTGCCCGTGGCAGGCGCATTTGTTATGAAAAGGATGGTGAGGCACGATGTGTGGAATTGTGGGATGGATTGATGCGGCATATAAAGAAGAGGAAAAGGCTTCCATATTGGATCGGATGGCAGCTACATTGCAGCACCGGGGGCCCGATGATTATCAGAAATGGATAGGTGGACCTGCAGCTTTTGGTCACCAACGGCTGATTGTAGTAGATCCCGCGGGTGGAAAACAGCCCATGATCCGAAAGGCTCGAGATGAAGAGTTCATTTTGTGTTATAACGGGGAACTTTACAATACAGATGATGTTCGTGATAAATTGAAAGCCAAAGGATGGAGCTTTTCCTCTCATTCGGATACAGAAGTGGTGCTTGTCAGCTACATGGAATGGGGGAGTGCGTGCGTTGAAGAATTAAATGGCATCTTTGCTTTCAGTGTTTGGGAAAAGAACCGGAAGCGCTTGTTTTTGGCACGCGACCGCCTTGGGGTGAAGCCGCTTTTTTATAGTGATCGAGGGCAGGGAATAATGTTTGCTTCAGAAATGAAAGCGATTCTTGCTCATCCCGACGTGAAGCCTTCTGTCGACAAAGATGGTGTTCATGAGATTTTATCACTCGGACCTTCGCGAACTCCCGGGCAGGGCATATTTAAAGAGCTTTTTGAGATAAGACCGGGACATCGGGCAGTTTGGGAGAATGGCAGAATGTCCATTGACCGGTATTGGAATGTGAAGAGTAAACCTCATGAAGATACCTTTGATGAAACGGTAGCTAGAGTGCGCGAACTTTTTATGGACGCATCCCAACGTCAGCTCGTATCAGATGTTAAGCTCGGTACATTTTTATCTGGCGGGGTAGATTCAAGTGCGATTACAGCGGTGGCTGCTGAAAAATATAAACAAGATCAGCTAGGAACGCTGCAGACATTTTCTATTGATTATAAGGATCAGGAAAAGTATTTTAAAAAGAATGCATTTCAACCAGATCGAGATGAAGCATTTATTAAACTTGTAAGCGATCAGAATAAAACTCACCACTTGATAAAAGAAGCAAGCACCGAGGATTTAGTCAGTCGTCTGAAACGGGCTGTCGAGCTTAGGGATCTACCGGGGATGGCAGATGTGGACTCTTCTTTATTATGGTTTTGTGAGGAGATTAAAAACCATGTCACTGTTGCTTTATCTGGTGAATGCGCAGATGAAATTTTTGGGGGATATCCATGGTTCTATCGTAAAGAAGATAAGGAAAGAAAAGGTTTCCCTTGGATCCGATCCCTTCACGAACGGACGACATTAGTCAGAGATGATATTAAGGGTGATATTGATATTGAATGGTATATGCTGAAGCGTTACCAGGAAACAGTAGATGAAACGCCACTGCTTGCAGGTGAAAATGAAGATGCGAAAAGACACCGGCAGATGTCCTACTTAAATATGAACTGGTTCATGCAGACCTTACTTGAGAGAAAAGATCGCATGAGTATGGGGGCAAGTCTTGAGGTACGTGTACCTTTTAGCGATCACCGGCTTGTAGAATACGTGTGGAATGTACCTTGGAGTATGAAGTTTTATAATAATCAGGAGAAAGGACTGCTTCGTCAAGCGCTGCGGGGCATTCTTCCAGATAAAGTGCTGTTTCGTAAGAAGAATCCTTATCCTAAGACTTTCCACCCTGATTACACGAAGGCTGTGTGTATGTGGATGGATGAAATATTGGGGGATGCGGATGCCCCGATATTTACTATTTTTGATCGGGGTCAAGTGAGAAAGTTGAATCATTCAGAGGGGAAATCTATTGACACTCCTTGGTTTGGTCAATTAATGACAGGCCCGCAGTTAATCGCTCATCTCTGCCAGATGGACCATTGGATGAGAACATATAAAGTAGAACTATAGACCGCCGCCTTAAAGGGCGGCTTTTTTTATGAATCTATTATGTACGGGAAACATCTATTCGTCCCTTTGTTATGAACACTTTGTGTCTCCTTCTCAGAGTAATTGACGGAGCATAGGCGAAAGAGATACTCTAGGATAAGAAGGATGAGAAAGAAGGAGGACGGAACATGAGAAAGGCAGCCATCGTGTTTATGGTCATTCCGTTTCTTTTTTTAAGCAGCCTGTCTATAAGTGCAGCTGAAAGAGAAGAACGCAAATGGCAGGATGAAAGCATTTATTATATTGTAGTTGACCGCTTTATGAATGGAGAAATGAGCAATAACCAAGAGGCTGACTTGGATGATCCAAAAGCTTATCATGGCGGGGATTTAGCAGGAATTATTGATCAGTTGGATTACATAAAGGAAATGGGATTTACAGCAATTCAGCTCTCGCCGATTATGCAGAATGGTGAAAAAGGATTTCATGGGCTCTGGGTGACAGATTTTCAGGCAGTAGAAGGTCACTTTGGCACCCTGAAGGAAGCGCGCCAATTGGTAAAGAAGGCGCATGAACAGGACTTGAAGGTTATTTTTGACCTTCCTGTCAGTTTTACGGGAGAGGAGCATCCTTGGACCAGCGATGAGGGGAAGACTGACTGGTTTACTTCTGAAAACGTGAACAGTGAACTCCCTTGGTTGAAGAATCTTCCACAGATGAACCTCTCGAATCAAGAGGTGCAGGAATATTTTCTCGAAACTATGAACTTCTGGATAGATGAAACAGGTGCCGATGGTTTTCGACTGCTCTCAACTTCCGATGCAGGTGAAGAGATGACTTCTATTAATCAGGATTCCTTTGTATTTTCTGAAGATATAACAAGTGAATCTTTGTTTCTGTCCTCGTCACGGGAAGCATTTAAGGCAGCTGGTAAATCTCTGGATGGCCTTGTGAAAGATATTAATCATCAAAGTGTCCACAAGTTGGATGGGTATGAGGTGGAGCGTTTCACTCATTTGGCCGTAGTGGAGGGTCAGAATCCAATTACGAGGTGGAAGCTGGCGCTGACTTATTTGTTTACAACCCCGGGGATCCCGCAGCTGTATTACGGGTCTGAGATACCGATGGATGATGGGGGAAATCTTGAGGACTTACCGATGATGAATTTTAAAGCAGGCGATGAAGGACTGAAGAAGCGGGTAGAGAAGCTGCTCTCTATAAGGGAACAATTCCCTGCCTTAACACGGGGAGAATATAAGTCGTTGTATAACAAAGAAGGGCTGGCTGTTTTCGAGAGAACATACGAAGATCAGACCATTATCATCGCTATTAATAATGCGGAAGAAACAAAGTCTATGGAGCTTAAAGGTTTAGATGATGACCTTCAGTTGAGAGGTTTGCTGCAAGATGGACTTGTACGGCAGCAAGGGGAAGGGACATACAAACTTGGTATGGAGCGTGAGACGGCTGATGTGTTTGTGATTGAATCCAACAGTGGCTACAATTGGTTGTTCATCGGATTTGTCGGTGGAGTGCTTGCTTTATTTGTCACCGCTGTTATTGTTATCAGTTTAAGGAGCCGGCGTGACGTAGATCAGTAAATTTAAAATCTTCAGCAGGAAAAAAAGGACCGTTTTTCAATTCTAACTGAAAAACGGTCCTTTCTGCTTCGTACCAACCTTAAAGAAAGGGAACAGGATGGAGGGCGCTTGTATTTCAACAATTATCTGAAACTAGGGGACTAGGGCTGCCCGTATAAGGGAATGTCTATTTATAAGCAGCGTTAAGGAAAAACAAGGCAATGGTTCCAGGGCCTGAATGGGCACCGATGGTTGCTCCTACATAATCGATATGGATGTCATCTATCCCATACTGGTCCTTGATCATCTCACCTAACTGTTCCGCCCGCTCATAATCATCACCGTGACTGATTGCGATCCTCTGGTTTTTTAAGTCAGTGCCTCGTTCGTCCATGACTTCAATCATCCGTTTTAGCACTTTTTTTGATCCTCTTATTTTTTCAAGAGGGATGAGTCTGCCGTCCTCCATATGTAGCAGGGGTTTGATTTTCAACATTCCCCCGACAAAGGCCGCAGTCCGGCTGACCCTTCCTCCGCGCTGAAGGTATTCCAGGTCATCTACGGTGAAAATGTGTTCCATGTGTTCGGCGTGATAGGCCCCGAGCTGCATGATTTCTTCATAACTTCCGTTTTCTTTTGCTAGTTCTGCTGCTCTTAATACAATTAGTCCATATCCAAGGGAAGCTGCCTTTGTATCAATCACGGCAAATTGAGCGTCTTTGTATTCTTCTTTCACTTCGTTCTCAATCATTTTTGCTGTCTGATAGGTTCCTGAAAGCTCGGAAGAAAAAGCGAAGTAAATGAAGGGCTGGCCTTTTTGAGCATATTCTGTAAATGTTTCACGGAAAGCCTGGGGAGAAACTTGAGCGGTTTTAATTGTTTCTCCATCTCTTAAACGTTCGTAAACTTCTTTCGGTGTAATGGACTGACCATCTTCGTATTCTTCTGTATTTATAATGACTTTAAGTGGAAGGGATTGAATCGAGAGTTTATCTAACGTTTCCTGATTCAAATCACTTGCTGAATCACACAATATTTTTATAGTCATTGGCATCCCCTTCTATTTTTGAAATGTACTTTTAGTTTAGGCACAATCTATAGGATAGTCAAAAATAAATGAATGTCCAATCATTTTACGACAAAACTTTACATGTTTCCCTTAGCAATGACTTGATTTTGCCAACGCCCGGTGATAAAAATGAATAGATGATATAGGTGAGGAGGTTGTTTTTTGTTTACAGTTGAAATAAAACGAATAGTGATTGTATTATTTGGTGCTTTTTTAAATGCGATATCACTGAACTTATTCTTAATTGAAGCCAATGTTTATGCAAGTGGATTTACCGGGGTTGCTCAGTTGCTTACGAGTATCCTGACTGACTTTGCAGGGATACCCGTCAGTACGGGTATGCTCTTATTTATACTTAACATTCCAGTTGCTATCTTAGGCTGGTACAAAGTAGGAAGGGGTTTTACTGTATATAGTGCGGTGTCAGTAGCTTTCACTACCCTTTTCCTGGAAGTCATTCCTATTCAGCAATTATCTGAAGATATTATCCTAAATGCCGTGTTTGGCGGGGTTATTGGTGGTACAGGTGTCGGAATTACGCTGAAATGGGGGGCTTCAACCGGTGGTTTGGATATTGTGGCCATGGTCCTGTCACGGATGAAGGACC
Source organism: Halobacillus litoralis (assembly GCF_020524025.1). GTDB lineage: Bacteria > Bacillota > Bacilli > Bacillales > Halobacillaceae > Halobacillus > Halobacillus litoralis_D. The sequence continues at coordinate 159,799 of NZ_JAIVKN010000001.1, forward strand.
GTCCCATCGGTATTTACTTCTTAATTCTGAACAGTGCAATTATAGCCATTGCGGGGATTCTTTATGAACCGGAGAATGCACTATACACATTACTTACTTTATATGTGACAACAAGGGTCATTGATGCTATTCATACCCGCCATGAGAAGTTGACAGCTATGATTATTACTACGAAAGCAGATGAATTGGAAAAAGCCATTCATGGTCATATGGTTCGTGGGATTACAACCCTTCCTGCAAGAGGAGCTTTCACTCAGCGCGACAAAAATATGCTCATCATGGTTATTACACGTTATGAGCTGTATGATCTACAGCACATTATACAAGAAGTAGATCCGAAAGCTTTTACAAATATTGTTCAAACTACAGGTATTTTTGGTTTCTTCCGAAAAGATGATCAATAGTGTAACGTTTTCCCCCCTTAGACGACTCATTAAATAAATAGAATAGGTAGAGGAGTGGCGTTATGAAAAGAATATCAGCCATTATCATCGGGTGTGTGCTGCTCATTTTAGCTGCATGCACCAATGATTCAGAAGCGAATGAAGTAAACGGGGAGGAGGGAGAAGCGGTTGTTAAGGATGTGTCAGATGGTGAACAGACCGAAATTGATATGGAAGCGTTAATTGATCAGCTGGCAATGGATGCAGCTATTGATTCTAAACCGGATAAAGTTACATTCAATTTCTCTCTTGAGAATAAAGGAGATGATCCGCTGCTCCTGGGTTTTACTTCAAGTCAGAAGTATGATATTCAGGTGAAGAATGCTGAAGGAGAAGTTGTCTATACCTATTCTGCCAACCGAATGTTTGCTCAGGGTCTGACGACAGAAGATCTTGGAAAAGGGGATGTCCTCTCGGCTGAAGAATCTTGGAATGATGTGAAGGAATCCGGAGAGTATGAGGCGACCATGACGTTCCTTGTGAATACGATAAACGATCAGCCGATGGAAGCGAATCCTTTTCAGGTAACTCAAAGCTTTACAGTGAAATCAGAAAATGCACAGGAACAAAAAACAGATCAGACAGGCATAGATGCAACGAAACCTAAGAGCTTTCCAGGGGATGGAAAAGCTTTTCGTGATATAACCATTTCAGGAGATCGCGGATCGTATATCGTGAAAGGACAAGCGCGTGTTATAGAGGGTAGTTTCCTCTACAGTGTAGAGGATGGACATAATGTTCAAGTCAAACCAACGCCTGTCCAAGTCGAAGAAGGAGCCCCGGCATGGTCTTCTTTTGAGATATCGATCAACATTCCGGAAGCTTCAGTACCTGAATATGGTATGCTGACCCTTACTCTCTTTGAAAAAAGTGGAGAAGACGGCCGCCCGATGAATGTCAATTATATCCCTTTAGACCAAATGGCAACAACAGAATAAAAAAAAGGCCATACAATGTATGGCCTTTTTTTAATATCCGTATTCCTCAAGTGTGCTTTTCACTTTGTCTGATAGTTCATCCCAATCGGCTTGAGGCAGTTTGTTTACTGTAATAAAATTTTGGAATCCAAAAACGTTATCTACGCCATCCAATTCCATTAAGTCGTTCATGATTTTATGCTCGCTGGTTTGTCCAGGCATCACAGATACACTTCCATCTCCCTGGAAAATCATAGATCCGGTAGTGAATTTTCGTGCATTCGGGTTTGGTGTTTCTTGTACTTCTATAGCCATATTCATATCCTCCTCTGTTGCGTCTGTATTTAGTTTACCAAAAAAACAGGCATATCAAAACTATGAAACGCTTGGAAGCATGATTGTTTTCGATATGTGATACAATGAAGTAAATATTTAGGAGGTGTGAATGGTGGAATCAAGATTAATAGATGTATTGCAGCCGATTAAGGATAACGATTTTACATTGCCGGAAGGGCAGAACCTTCAGGAACTAACAACGATGATGCTGCAGAGAATCGGCTCTGTCCATCCAGTATTAAGAGATGATTTAATCCATTCCGTTTTTACGACGTTCATTGAACGGGGACATTATTCAAATGAACAACTAAAAAATATACTCCAGTCCGTGTTAAACAAGAATTACCTTTTTTACCGGATTGGTACCTCCAAAAACGAAGAAGATGCTGTATTTAAAAGGAGTTTCTCTGTTCTGCTTATTCCTCCAATCATGGAAAAACACAGGGAGTCCTCTTTTTTAAAGCCGGAAGAAGTGCATCGTGTATGGGATAACTTAAAAAAATATATGCAGCAGGAGAAAGACCACAGAGGTTATGTAAAGGAAAAAGGATGGGCCCATGCTATGGCTCATGCTGGAGATGCCATCTATAGTGTGGCGGCTTGTGAGGAAATTACCTCACAAGAGGTTCTTGAAATCCTTCCTGTAATTAGAGATCAATTTTTAATTGACCAGCCCTATCTTTTTGATGAGGAAGAGAGAATGGTTACTGCTGTATTAATGATGTTTCAAAAAATTAATCATTCAGAAAGGATTGCATGGCTTGAAACTCTTCTTTATATCCGTGATGGCTGGCAGGATCCGAATGAGGACATCATCATCAATAATAGTAAGCATTTCATGAGGGCTCTTTATTTCCGTATGCTTGAGGGGAATTACCGGGAGCTTCGACAGGTTTTAGAAAACCTGTTGAGGGAACTTAGAAAGCAAGAAGCTTACTAAACCTGGAGGAAACTTATGATTCGATGGGGATTTTTTATAGGATCGACATCAGGAATTGTTCTTGGACTTTATATGTGGTTTGTAGAGAAGATGACAGGGGAGAAAGTGTACACTCTGCTTATGAACGTGGATTTTATACCCGTTATCGGAAGTATTGACTGGCCGGTAATTATAGAATGGTTGTTTCATATGATTATCTCATGGGCAATCGGTATATTCTATGCCTATGTGTTTATGTATCGCCTTAAGGCAACAAATCGGAGGCGCTGGCTTGCTGCTATTCTATTGACTGCTGGAGCCGCAACCACTTATGTTCCTTTAACTCTTCTTGCTATTAAAGAAACCCCTCCAGTGACGGACGGGACAGCGATTACTTACTGGTTGATCGGTCATGTCTTATATGCCGTTACCTTAAAAAGATCGTACGACCGATTCTATTAAAGCCGGGGCCGTCCCCCGGCTTTATGTACGTTTAAAAGGTTTGTCTGTTGTTTTTTGGTTTCTGCAAGAGCAACAATAACTGCCCCGATTGCTTGAATCCAGCTCCCGGCAGCTTCTAATTGTCTGCTTTCTATGCCTTGTTTTTCTTTCCCTGCTGCAATGGCTTGTAGTGAGTTGCCAATGACCTCGAGTAATTCACCGTTTCGTTTATAGGCGTTGAGGATAGAAGGGGAAATATGAAAGGTGTCTGAAAAATTTATGCTGCCCCCAAGAGCTTGAAGGAGGTTTCCCTTGATAACAAGGTTTAGCCGGTCTTCTCTCTTAAGGTCTGCCAAAATGCTGTAGACAATGGTTGTATTTCCTGAAGATTGGATGAGGCTGCCTGAAAGGTCTAACGCTGTTCTAGCACCATTTGCTGTCAGAGCGTTCCCGGATGCTTGGAGCGAATTTCCAATTAAATTTAATCCTTCTGCTTCGCGGTCTAAAGAAGCACTAACTGCTGATGCGATTGTACCTGCAGCAATAACCCATAACCCTCCTAATGTAAGATGGTCCTCTTCCATTTATCTCGCCTCCATTGATATATCATACACAGTTTTACATTTGATGTGCTTTGGAATAAAGAGATCCTTGCTTGAAGAGACAGGGCAACCGTGTACCCTCGCACCGTGTTTATCACGGTGTTTGAAGCAGCATTTAACCATAAAACAGCGAAGAACCTGATTGTGCACTCAATCAAGTTCTTCGCTGCGCTGTTTAGAAAATCATTAGGGGGTACTCATTATATACCCGAAACCTGATGTTTATAACAGTTTCTTTAAAAAAACAGGCCGGAAGACCGACCTGTTTCCATTTGCTATTGCAAATTGTTGTGGTGAGCTTCGATTTCCTGCTCCAACTGCTGTAGCTGTTGTTTCTCCTGTTGTGAACATGAACTATAGGCAGCTTGGATCGCTTGTTTCGCGGCCTGCATATCATGCTGGCTCGCTTGACCATTCTGGCCCCCACGTTTTTGAGTGAAACGGTTTACCGCTTCGCGCGCGTTTTGAAAAAGGTTTTTCTCCATGGTTAAAACCCTCCTACTGTATGCTGGTCTGCTTCGATTTCTTTACGATTCGCTTCTGTAAGCCGTTTGGACTCCATCTCACTTTCGTCGAATTTTCGAACTTCTGTCCAGCGTCTTTCCTTGCGATTGGTTTTCTTTTGCTGCTCCATGACAAGACCCTCCTGTCATAAAAAAGCCTGAACGCTTTCACGTTCAAGCTTAGTATGGCTGCATCGCTTTTCATTAACCATGGAAAAAAGTCCCTTACATGGCGTGTTTGCTAACTTCTAAGTAGTTATCTAAAAAGATGCTGATCCCATCTTCTTCGTTGCTTTGAGTCACATAATTAGAGACATCTTTTAACTCATTGATTGCATTTCCCATAGCAACCCCGACACCTGCATATTCAATCATTTCCAGGTCGTTATCTTCATCTCCAAAAGCTATGATACGTTCTTTCGGAATGTGAAAGTATCTGGATATCTTGTCTAATCCTACTGCTTTATTCATGCCTGCCCGTACGATTTCAATGACGTGCCATGGGGCGCCCCACTTACGGTGGTCAATTAACGACGCATGGTCATCCAATTCGTCTCGAAGCTGCTGGATTTTTTCTTCTTCTGGATGAATAAGAATAGAGGTTGGATCCTCTTTCAAATTTGACTGAAGACCTCCGACTGTAATCGGGTCATTTTTTGTTTGAAAAATGCTCATAATTTCTTCGTCGTATTGATCGAGATAGACCTTATCCTTAACCTCTGCCAGAATATTTTTCACGCCGAGTTTTTGGCAGATATATATAATTTTATGGGCTGTACGAATACCTATAGGAGAATGTATGGCGTCCCAATTGTGATTGGAAGGGTGGTGGATTAAAGCGCCATTAAAATTGACCATAGGTGTATCTAAGCCGAGTTCATGATAATAGTTAATGCTCGCTCTGTGAGGCCTGCCTGTCGCGATAACAACGATATGACCTTGATCCATCACATTTTGAATGGTTTTTTTTGTCTTTTCACTAATGGTTTTGTTATCAGTGAGTAGAGTGCCGTCTAAGTCTAATGCAATTAAATGCTGCTCCATTTTCTTCACCTCATTTGTATCTTTAGTTTATCGGGTTGATGGGTAAATTGTAAAGAAATTCCGATGACATGACCTAACACTTTCCAATCCTTAATGGCAGTGTTAGGATTAAATTATATTCTAAAATTTTTAATACCATCTAAATGACATGTAAAGATTTAGAGAAAGGAAATAGAACAAATGATTGGCATTTACCGTAATACATTCGCTAAAGTACCCGTACTAACTGTTGTAGACGATTCAAAAAGGGACCAGCCGCTGCCTGTTTTTATTTATTTTCATGGCTTTACTTCCGCAAAAGAACATAATTTACCCCAAGCCTATATGCTGGCGCAGAAAGGGTACCGCGTCCTCCTGCCGGATAGTGCCTATCACGGTGAAAGAGATGAGGACTTAGCTAAAAAAGAACTCGATTTTAAATTCTGGGATATTGTATATCAAAACTTAAAAGAGCTTCAGGATATAAAAGACGAATTGGATCGACTTGATCTTGTTGAAGATCGTCGTATTGGAGTTGGTGGAACCTCCATGGGAGGCGTAACGACAAGCGCCGCGCTGACAATGTACCCTTGGATTCAGGCGTCTGCTGTAATGATGGGTTCACCGAAACCGGTTGAATTTGCCAAGCGTCTTATTGATGCAATGGAACAGGCAGGTGTTGATCTGCCAATGAATCATTCTGAAAAAGAAGACCTGTATAAATCACTTGCAGGGATTGACTTATCCATGAATAAAGACAAGTTATTAGGCAGACCGCTTTTTTTCTGGCATGGAGATGCAGATCCGCTTGTTCCTTTTGAGCATTCCTATGATTTCTATAATGAAGCAATTGAACATTACAAGAATCCGGAAAACATTCGATTTCTACGTGAAGTCGGCCGTGATCACAAAGTCAGTCGTTTTGGCATGATTGAAATGGTTAACTGGTTGGAGTTAGTCCTTTAAACAGCAGGAATATTTTATTATCTCCTGAATTTTGTTTATAATAGAGTTTGAAAATATGTGAAGGGGGAACAACTGTGAGTACAACTGCACTTGAAGAAAATGCAATGGGTGCCCTTGAAAATGTCATTGACCCTGAACTTGGCATTGATATCGTAAATCTTGGACTAGTCTATGGTGTCGATATAGATGATAATGGTGATACGAAGGTGACGATGACATTAACCGCAATGGGCTGCCCGCTTGCGGGTCATATCGAACAAGACGTGAAGCGATGCTTAGCTGACCTTCCGGAATTAAACGAAGTAACTGTAAATATTGTTTGGAATCCACCTTGGACGAAAGACCGTATGAGCCGTTACGCCAAGATTGCTCTTGGTATTCCAGATTGATGAATGGTATGCCCCTGCCGTGCTAACTGCGGTAGGGGTTTTTACATAGGCAAAGACACTAGCTGCACTTAAGTCATTCCACTCGAATGGTTGATCTGTAAGCATGCTCTTCTGTGTAAAGGTTGTCACCGTGTTTTGATCTTTTCTAATTAGGCGGACATGGGACGGCACATAACTAATGAAGGAGGAAGAGGCATGTACAATGCACCCGTATTCCAAATTGTCGGATATAAGAACAGCGGCAAAACGTCACTGCTCTCAGATTTGATTGCCTATGCGGCAGATCGCGGAGAGAAGGTGGCGGCTATTAAGCATCATAGTCATCATGAACCTTTAAAAGTGATGCATCACGAAACCGATAGTTACCGGCTGCACGAATCGGGAGCATTCATAACAGGGGTGGACAGTCCAAGAAGATTTCAGTTGGAATTAACTCATGAAGAGGATTTTCCACTACATGAGCTTATATCCATTTATCAACACTTTACTCCTGATTTAATCGCAGTGGAAGGATACAAGCAGGAACCGTACCCTAAAGCTGTCATTATAAAGAGGGAAGAAGATCTGCCCTTATTAGATGAACTTTCTAATATCAAGTTTGTAATCTCATGGGATGAAGCTTTAACAGAAGATGTTTCGCCACCTGTCATCCTGCTGAACCATTGGAGAGAGCGCTTAACTGAGGTTTTTCGTATAGCGAAGGAGCGAGAAGAATGAAAAAAAGATGTTGGATTACGGAACATCCGCTTGATGTTAACTCAGTGGTGAATCAAGCGTCTAGAAGAGAAGCTGGTGCGATCAACACCTTTATTGGCACAGTAAGGGAGTTTACCAAGGGGAAACGCACGCTGTTTTTACAATATGAAGCCTATCCAGCTATGGCAGAAAAAAAGCTTGAACAGATTGCGGAAGAAATTAATCAGAAATGGCCAGGATCGGAAACGGTTATTGTTCACAGAACCGGCCGGTTAGAAATAACAGATATTGCTGTCATTATCGCTGTTTCTACTCCTCATCGAGCGGATGCTTTTGAAGCAAGTCGTTATGCTATTGAACGTATTAAGGAGATTGTTCCCATTTGGAAAAAAGAACATTGGGAAGATGGGGAAGAGTGGATCGGTAATCAAAAAGAAACGAAGAGCGGAATACCAGTAAAGGAGGAGAATTCTTGAACAAGATCTTGTTTTTTGCGGGACTTCGTGAAGTCGTTGGAAAAGAAGAAGTAAAGTGGGATGCTGCTGGATTAACGGTAGCGGATGTAAAACAAAAAGTGTACAGCGAATATAAAAATGACCAGATTCAATCCAGTATGATTGCTGTTAATGAAGAGTTTGTACGAAATGACAGAACAATAGAAGAGGGCGATACGATAGCCTTCATTCCCCCTGTGAGCGGTGGATAATTGTAATATCACGGCATGTGTATAGAAAAAAGCTCTGAGCTTAAGCTCAGAGCTTTTTTTGGTCATATACTTTATCCTTTTATAAGAATAAGACGACAAGTCCGCCAACGATGAAACAATAAAAAGCGAAGTACTTCAAATTTCCACTTGCCATGATGTTCATAAACCATTTCAATGAGAAATAAGAAGCGACTACAGACCCCGCAAAGGCTAACGCATAAGCAAACCACATATTACCAGAATCTGCGTTTGCAATAACATCCTCGATTGAAAGGAGCATTGTGCCAAGACTTACAGGAATGAATAGCAAGAAAGAGAATCGCAAAGCAGTTTCTTGTTTCATACCGAGAAACATCGCTGCTACAATCGTTGCTCCCGAACGGCTGATCCCCGGTATTAAAGCTACGGCTTGTCCAAGACCAACAATAACGGCGTCTTTCCAAGTCAGTTGTCCGTCCCCTTTACGCCCGCGGAGATTTCTTATCAACCATAAAGCGATCCCGGTAATAATGAGTGTGATTCCCACTGTTTGGACACTTGATAAAGACTCAATGGCATCTCCCAGAAGAATACCAAGTACACCTGCAGGAATCGTCCCGATGATTAGATAAATGATAAAGTCAAAATCTTCTTTTTGACGGGTGTCCTTACTTATTATGTAGCCGACTCCATTACGAACCAAGCGTATTAAATCATCACGGTAGATAATTAATACGGCTACAAGAGATCCAAAGTTGACTAACACTTCAAAGGAAAGCCCTTCTAAATGTAAATCCATCAGTTCCTGGACAATGACCAGGTGTCCACTGGATGAGATCGGAATCGGCTCTGTGAACCCTTGGAAAATTCCCAGAAATAAATATTTAATCAATAACCATAGTTCTTCCATAATATTCTCCTCCTAACCAAGCAAGTCCAGCTTAAACAAGATATCGTTCAATGATTTTTATGTATGATCAGACGATTTATTCATCTTCGCAAGATATGTTGGTATTGTTTGAACAAAAGAAAAAACGCTGCCACCCGAAGATAGCAACGCTCTATAAAAGGCTTATGCTTCGTCCTTAATAATTCCATCCCCAAGAACCACAGCGGCTAAAGTGAAAAGAATTGTCATAATAATGACTTGAGAGAAAGCGAAACTGCCTCCTGACATGTTGCTCACTACATAAGCCGACATTAAGCTTAGTAAGAAAGCCCAAATGATTGTCCAAATCATCCGCATCGTTACTCACCTCATTTGTACACATTCTACCTCTATACTAGCAGAAGGCTTGAAAAAAAGAAATATGAAATCGCTTCATGATTGTAAAGGAAAACGAATAAAATGTAAGAAGTCATAAAGGAAGGAGCGATCCTATGCTGGTCACCGTTCATCCGTGCTTCCACTGGGTGGGATTTCATACGAGCACTCACCTTCTTCAAGAAGGAGTGGAAGTGATTGGTGTTGATCCTATCGAAGATAAACGTGCGGATTTTCTATATATGTATGTAGGACGTAATAGTAACTTTCAACATTTTTTTCAAGAAGCGGATAAGGATAATCATGTCCATCAAACCGAAGATGAGATTGTTGTTGAGTATGTAGAGAACAGTGTACATGTCCGGCACTCCAATGGAAATGAAAAGTGGATTGAACTCCCGAAGCTATATGGAGAATGGATGGATTTAGAAAAGATCGGCGTTCAAAATGAAAGTAGACTTATGGAATGGGTAAAGAAGAATGAAGCCGTCTACATCGGGGATTTTGTAGAAGACCTTATTCCTTTTCTTTGTAAAGGAGTTCCTTTTGAGCTGACTGTGGCGCAGAAGGAAGAACAAATAGCGGACAGAGTAAGTGCCGTATGGCGCTGTCAGGAACTTCTGGAAAGACTTTAGAGCTTTTGTGCATTTACTTTTTGAATCCAAAACATGTAGAATAAAGGAGGATTCAAGTCGTGGTCTTTTAGGAGTGCATAAAGTTGAAAACATGTTCAGTCATGCTCATTTCTCTCCTGATTTTCCTTACCGGGTGTCAATGGTTTCCTTCCTATGAAAAAGATATACAGGTCGGTATGCTTGTCGAAACAACGATTCATGACCAAGCATGGGGACAGCAAGGCTATAAGGGATTGCAAACGATTCAGGAGGAATATGGAGTAGACATCTATTTTAAAGAGGGTGTCAAAAACTATAACCAGACAGCAGCGGCTGTTGAGGATCTTGTTCAACAGGGAGCCGATGTTATTTTTGGTCATAGCAATATTTATGGTAATCACTTTCGTGAGCTGCACCAAGCTTATCCTGAAATTGATTTTATATATTTTAATGGTCAATTCTCTGCTGAGAACGTAACCAGTTTAAATTTTGACGCAAGAGCAATGGGCTTCTTTGCTGGAATGGTAGCAGGAGAAATGACGAAATCAAACAAAGTTGGCTTAATTGGCGTTTTTGAGTGGCAGCCGGAAGTTGAAGGTTTTTATGAAGGTGTCATTTACCAAAACCCGAAAGCTGAAGTGGATATAGCCTTAACGAACAGCTGGGAAAACATAGAACTTGCGAGGATGCATTATGAACAGATGAGTGAGGACGGAGCGGATGTATTTTATCCGACAGGGGACCTGTTTACTGCCTCCATTATTGAAGAGGCTCAAAAAGACGGAAATTTTGCAATTGGCTATGTGGAAGACCATGCTTCCACTGGAGAGTACACGGTGTTAACAAGTACAGTTCAAAAGGTCGATGAAGTTTATCGGCTGGCTATGGAACGATATATAGATGGTGAACTTCCTGGAAAAGCCATGACATTTGACTTTCAGGAAGGGGCCATAGAAATGGGGCGCTATAGTCCAGTGGTTCCCGATAAATTCCAAGAGAAGATGAAAGAAGTTGTGGAACAATATAAAGAAACAGGAGAGTTACCGCAGTAAATAAAAGAACTCTGAAGTTGATACTTCAGAGTTCTTTTATATAGGCCGTGCTTGTTAAACTCGACACACGGACAAATCTATCCAATTCTTTACTTCTTAAAGCGGTCCAGCATAGGTTTAATCATTGGTGACATTGATTTCCAAGTCTTAGAAGCTTCTTTAAATAAGTCTGGGAAATTCACCTGTTCGTTTTCCTGTTGATCATCTTTGCTGCTGTTCTCCTTTTTGTTAAATCCCCAGAAGTCATCGAAAGGAGAAGTGTTTCTTTTCGTCATTTGAGCGCACCCCCTCTACTATTAAGTTATGAGTGAACGCACTTTACTTGTGGGCAGAAAACTCAAGGATCAAACTTCTACAGGCGGGGACAAGGGAGAACTTGCACTATGACCACTTATGAATTAAAATTAGTACCAAGTCATAAGAATTGATATTAGATATTACCTTTAAGGGGATGAATATAATGAAGGCAGGATTCTTAGGTGTAGGACACTACACACCGGAAAAAGTATTGACCAATCAGGATTTGGAAAAAATGGTGGATACAAGTGATGAATGGATCCGTACTCGAACTGGTATCGAAGAACGCCGCATTGCTTCTGATGATATGGATACTTCAGATCTTGCAGTACGCGCTGCTGAGGAAGCATTAAAAGATGCGGATATGGACGCAAAGGATCTCGACATGATTTTAGTAGCGACCGTTACGCCGGACACACCTTTCCCATCCGTTGCTACAATGCTTCAAGAAAAGCTGGGAGCAAACAAAGTGGCTGCGATGGACTTGAGTGCTGCCTGCGCCGGTTTCATGTATGGAGTGATTACAGCTAAACAGTTTATTGAAACTCATGCCTATACGAATGTATTAGTGGTTGGGGTTGAAAAGCTATCTAAGATTACGGATTGGAATGATCGTAATACATGTGTGCTTTTTGGTGATGGCGCTGGTGCGGCTGTTATAGGTCCAGTGAGTGAAGATAAAGGAATTCTTTCCTTTGAGCTGGGCTCAGATGGAAGCGGAGGGTCCCATCTTTATCAAAAACCAGAAGAAAAACTGCAGATGAATGGCCGCGAGGTCTTTAAATTTGCTGTTAGACAAATGCCGGAATCCTCTGTGAACGTTGTGAAGAAAATTGGCTTAAGTGAGCAGGATGTCGATTACCTTATTCCACACCAGGCGAATATTCGAATTATGGAAGCCGCCCGCCAACGTCTAGGAATTCCTGAAGAGAAAATGTCAACATCTGTGAAGCGTTACGGAAATACATCTTCCGCATCTATTCCAATTGCTTTGTCAGAAGATGTGAAGGCAGGTAAAATCAAAGATAATGATCTAGTCGTTCTTGTCGGATTTGGCGGCGGACTCACATGGGGTGCCGTTGCTCTTCGATGGGGTAAGTAATCAAGGAGGAATATTCATGGATAAACATCGTGTAGTTATTACCGGAATGGGAGCCGTAACTCCTGTTGGTAATTCAGTTGAAGAAATGTGGAAAAATATAAAAAATGGCGTATCAGGAGTAGGAGAAATTACAAAAGTGAACAAGGATGATTATCCTGTTCATGTCGCTGCAGAAGTGAAAGATTTTGACCCTTCTCAGTACGTTGATCGCAAGGATGCCCGCAGAATGGATCCTTTTGTTCAATATGCAATGGTCGCTTCACATATGGCGGTAGAAGATGCCGGCCTGGAAATTACCGATGATATTGCTCCTCGTACAGGAGTCTGGATCGGTTCAGGAATTGGCGGAATGGGAACATATGAATCCCAGTTTGAAACGTTCCAGCAAAAAGGATATCGTCGTGTAAGTCCATTCTTTATCCCAATGATGATTCCTGATATGGCTGCAGGCCAGGTCTCCATTTCTCTAGGGGCTAAGGGAATCAATTCTTGTACCGTTACTGCCTGTGCCTCAGGTGCAAACTCTATTGGTGATGCATTCAAAGTTATTCAAAGAGGCGATGCAGATATCATGATTGCAGGTGGTACAGAAGCACCTATGACTAAAATGTCCTTTGCCGGTTTTGCGTCTGCAAGAGCGCTATCCCTGAATGAAGACCCGAATACAGCGAGCCGTCCTTTTGATAAAAACCGTGATGGTTTCGTTATGGGGGAAGGAGCAGGAATCCTCATTCTTGAGACGCTGGAGTCTGCGAAAAAACGCGGAGCGAAAATTTACGGGGAATTAAAAGGATATGGATCCACAGGGGATGCGTATCACATTACTTCTCCAGCACCGGAGGGCGACGGTGCCTACCGCGCTATGAGACAAGCTATTGATGATGCAGGACTTCAACCGGAAGACATTGACTATCTCAATGCGCATGGTACGTCTACAGAATTGAATGACAAATTTGAAACCCACGCAGCGAAAACGGTCTTCCAAGACCATGCAAACAAGCTTGCGATCTCTTCTACAAAGTCTATGACAGGACATTTGCTTGGAGCAGCTGGTGCGGTTGAAGCGGTTATTTCATTAAAGGCTATTAATGACGGAATTCTTCCGCCAACCATTAATTATGAAACGCCGGATCCAGAGTGTGATCTTGATTATGTGCCGAATGAAGCGCGTAAACAGGATGTAAATATCGTCATGAGTAACTCTCTTGGTTTTGGTGGTCATAACGCAAGCCTGATTTTCCAAAAGTATGAAGAATAAAAAAAACCCGATGTCATTATCTGACATCGGGTTTTTTTATCTGGGTTCCAAAAAATTGATGAAGAGTAGCAGCCGTTTTCGGACGGTCGTGGTTGAGTACCAACCCTACTGGATAGTTTTTTCTCTCATTCCATACGTTATCGTCTGTGGGAATGCTTAACATGTCCATATCCTCTATAGAACCCATTAAAGCATCTTTTCCAGCTTGAAGAACTTTATCGCTGCTAATATTTGTGTCAATATAAGGCTGGATAGAACCAATAAGACGAGGCGTCTTTAAGACTCCTTGAAAGGATAAGATTTCATCTTTTAAGAGACTCAGAACTTTTTGCTGCCTTTCCACACGTCCAAAGTCACCACGAGCATCACTTCTAAAACGTACATAGCCCAAAAGTTCTTCCCCGTTTAATGTCTGCACCCCTTCCTTCAGATTTATGTTCGTCGTTTCATCACCAGATACATACTGCATATCTTTCTCAACATCAATCTCCAAACCGTCAGGGGACAGGATGTCTACGATCTGTGAGAATCCATTGAAATCTACAATAGAATAATATTCTGGTTCGATTTGAAAGTTTTTCTCAATGGTTTCTCTTAGTAATTCAGGCCCGCCGATGGCAAACGCTGCGTTTAACTTATTGAAACCATGACCCGGAATGTCTACATATAAATCTCTCATTAAAGATGCAATTTTTGTGCTTTTTGTTGTCCTGTCATATTGGGCAAGCATGATTGTGTCCGTTCTAGATGTTTCGGCCCCTCTTTGGTCAATACCTAGTAATAATACCATCCATTGATCATCGCCATTATCTTTTCCTTTAAATGTATCCTGGTATATACTTTTCGCTGATTCAACGTAAGGAGCGTCTTCTGCTGCCGATGCCTGTCTGCTTAAAGAACGGTGTTTTCCTAATAAGTATTCATACCCGGAATACCCAACGGCCAATAAAAAGAAGAGGACCAGGAAGGCAATGATGCCTTTTCGTCTTTTTCTCTTTTTGGCTTGTTTATGTGAAGAGCGGGAGTGTGACAATCACTATCATCCTTTCAAAGGAAAGCTTTCTGATAATAATGTACCCGTATTTATGACGGATGTAAAGACTAGGATTTAACCGGATTTATCCGCATTTCCAAGCGGTTGTTTTCATAGGATAGCTATAGGAGGACGAGCCGGAAGGGAGAAGGCTATGTGGTACTGGTTATTGCTTTTGACAGGTTTCGGTTTCGCTGTAGCAGGAGGAACGGTGACGATTACGTACTTAAATCTTGTACCAGCAGGGTTGAGTTGGATTGAGTTTATGTTTTTAATTCGGACAAGGGTGGAGTGTTATATGTTTCCCGCGGGAATTTTGCTGATCACAACAGCCCTGATTCTTATGGAAGATTAATTTTCTAAAATATGGATTGAAAGAATAAAAAAGCCAGTATTGGTCATAATGTAACCAAAAGAGATCACCGATTGAAAGTGAGGGTCCGAAATGTTATATATGCATGATCTGTGGGTGAACTGGTTTGAAGGTGAAGAGAATGGATACAATGTGTGCCGTTTTCATGAATGGCGGAAGGAAGACGGAATTGAGTTAATTGATCAAATCCCTCTAATTTTTGTGGAAGACCACTTGTTCAACTTTATTGAAAATGATCTTCAGGATTTACCGGCATCTTTGCTTCAGGATGTTCATCGTAAGACATACATGAAAAAGAACCAGGAACGGCAGACTGTTGAATATGCCGCCGTTATAACGAATGGGAAGGACGTTATTGTCTTTGACACGATCGGTTACACTCTCCCGGTTAAGAAGAGTCGGTTAATTCCTCGTCAGGAGCGCTTAGTATTTGAAATGGTTCAAGGAAAAGATCCGGAAATTTACTTAATAGAAGAAAATGTTTCCAAAGAGCATCATATCTTGTCGCTTGAGCCGACTAAAATGTCTGGTCTGACAAGAAGAGAGCGGCAATTAAAGCAATTATTAATGATGGCCCTTGACCAATTAAAACATTCTGATCACCCTGAGGAAGTCCGTTACTGGTTGACAGAATGGGATCCTGCGCAATACCCAACCATTAAACAATTTTCTAATGAAGAGGCATGGGACCGGTTATATGAAGGAACTTGCAATGGATGGTCCAAGGTACATGAAGAGCTATGCATGAAGATGGTGAAGGGACAGCCCTTTTTTGAAACCATCTGGCAGGGAGAAAATGAAAGAGTTTCCCAGCATATGAAAAGCCAGAATTGAGTCGATACTCAATTCTGGCTTTCTTTGATCGTTGTAATTATTTTTTCTTTTTTACTCGTCCGAGCCCCATGGCTTTTTTCGCCTTGCGTATCATTTTACCAGCTTCATAAGAGGCTTTATCAGCACCTGCATCTAAAATATCATCCAGCTCATCTGAGTTAATAAGTGATTCATAACGTTCCTGGATAGGTTTTAATAAAGCGATGACAGCTTCTGCTACTCCCTGCTTGAAGTCCCCATATCCTTTTCCTTCATATTTCTCTTCCAATTGTGCAATCGATTGACCAGTACACGCTGACTCAATGACTAGTAGGTTCGAAACTCCAGGCTTGTTTTCTTTATCGAACTTAACGATTCCATCTGAGTCGGTTACGGCACTTTTTATTTTCTTCATAATCTTTTTCTCATCATCGAGCATAGAGATGAAAGCTTTCTGATTTTCATCCGATTTGCTCATTTTTTTGGTCGGGTCTTGAAGAGACATAATACGTGCGCCTTCTTTTGGAATTCTAACTTCCGGCACAGTGAAGATATCATTGTATTTGTTATTAAAACGCTGAGCTAAATTCCTTGTCAGCTCCAAATGCTGTTTCTGGTCATCTCCTACAGGAACAACGTCTGTATTATAGAGAAGAATATCAGCAGCCATGAGTGGAGGGTACGTAAGAAGGCCGGAAGAAACACCATCTTTACCACCAGCAGCGGACTTGTCCTTAAACTGCGTCATCCGCTCAAGTTCCCCGATATAGCTCACACACTGTAACATCCATCCCAGCTGGGTATGCGCGGGTACTTCAGATTGAATGAAAAGTGTAGACTTCTCTGGATCAATTCCTGTGGCCAGGTAGATAGCCGCCAGAGAACGGATGTTTTCTCTCAAAGCAAGTCTGTCTTGAGGTACAGTTATAGCGTGCTCATCCACAATACAGAAATAACAGTTGTTCTCTTCCTGTAAATCAGTAAAGTGTTTCATTGCTCCAATGTAGTTTCCTAAAGTTAAAGTACCGCTGGGCTGAATTCCTGAAAAAATCGTTTTTGTCATGTTATCACCTCATAAGTGTAGTTGAATAATCTGGTTTTTAAGTGGAGGGGAGAGAAGGAGGGTGTATCGCTGATATGTCACTTTTCCCCATTACCTGTAAAACCATTAAAAAAAGTCATTCATCTCTTCCGTATATATGGAAGGGACGAATGACCGCGGTGCCACCCTTATTACTTCTCTAAAAAGAAGTCAGCTTAAGATCGTTAACGCCGATTTACGTCGTAAAGAAGCTCCGAAGGTCCAATTCCGAAAGAAGGTCTTAGCTGTTTTCAGCAGACACAGCCTCTCTATAAAGATTACTTCTCCCGTACTCTATCCTTCATCTTTGCTTTTCGTTCATATGAGTAATTTAGAATTATATAGGAATGCTAATTCATATGCAAGTCATTACATCTTGTAATAAATAAATAGTAAAGCAAGTAAACCTATCGTTAACATAGTCCCGTGAAACAAGAAGAACATGGGCCATGATTTTGAAATCGTCTGCGAAGGGAGCGGCTTTTCTTTCCAATCATCTAAATAATCTTTATTTCTGGACATTGTGCTTGTAAATCTTCGGAACCCATAAGTGATCCCGTCAAAGAACCCACCGCGGATTACCCACATGATGATTCCAATGAATATATAGAAATAAGCCATATAAAAAAGCTGATTAATATAATGGAAAAGATCATAGACGGGAGAAAGGACTACATATAGAAGAGTCACAATCAAAATGTTTATGACTGCCATCAGCCATTTATTTCTCATAATGCTCACATGGTCTCCACCTTTCTTAAAAACTCGAGTAACATTATATCATGTTTGGCAATTATTAAGGAATTGTATACGAATTAAATAAACAGAAAATTCATGATTGATAAAATATTGAATGGAATATACAAATACTTTAGTGGATAACCGTATTAAATAACATATATGCAAAATCCCATACCTTTTTTTATGCATATCCACTTATAAATAATAGTTTTAGAACAAGAATATTGTAAAATAAACTAGGTAAAAAGACTCATTTTGTGTTAATGAAACGTAATAATGGTGGGAATCCTGTAGATATTCAGAAAAAAAGGTAATGCAAAATAGTTAGAAAACTTGTATAATTCGATATGTGGACAAAACGCCACGACAAATTTTTAGAAAATTTTTTAGGGGAGGTCATTTTCTACATGAAAAAGACAAATTGGTTATTGCTAGTACTTGCACTAGTACTAAGCATGTTCCTTGCTGCTTGTTCTGGAGGGTCAGACGAATCGTCAGACTCAGCAGATAGTGGAGAGGACACTACAGAATCAGATTCTTCTGATGAAGCTTCAGGAGACAGTGAGCAAGTACTTAACATTATGGATACGGCAGAGATCCCAACTATGGACGCATCTCTTGCAACTGATGCCGTTGCATTCCAATGGTTAGGTTCTACAACAGACGGTCTTTATCGTCTTGGTGAGAACGCACAACCTGAGCCAGGAATTGCAAAATCCCACGAAGTAAGTGAAGACGGTCTTGAGTGGACTTTCGAACTTCGTGAAGACGCTGTTTGGTCAAACGGCGATCCTGTAACAGCAAACGACTTCGTATATGCGTGGCAGCGTGCTGTTAACCCGGATATTGGATCAGAGTATGGTCCATATATGATGGGTGGAGTAATTAAAAATGCTGCAGAAATTGCTGATCCAGAAAGCGGCATGCCTGTAGAAGAACTTGGTGTAGAAGCTGTAGACGATTATACGTTTAAAGTAACGCTTGAAAAGCCAGTACCTTACTTTGAATCTTTGACTACATTTGGTACATTCCTTCCATTGAACCAGAAGTTCGTTGAAGAACAAGGTGATCAATATGCTCTTGAAGCAGATACAATTCTTGCTAACGGACCATTCAAGATTACTGAATGGAATCACGGCGAAGGCTGGACGTTAGAGAAGAACGAAGATTACTGGGATGCAGAAAATGTAAACCTTGATCAAATCAATGTAAAAGTTGTTAAAGAAACAGCTACAGGTGTAAACCTTTATGACACTGGTGAAGTTGACCGTGTAAACCTTACATCTGAATTCGTTGATCAGTACCGTACATCTGATGATTTCCAAATCGCTGAGAAACCTGTATTGTTCTACTTGAAGATGAACCAGGAAAATGAAGTTCTAGGTAACTTGAATGCTCGTAAAGCTATTCAGATGATCATCGACCGTCAGTCTATGGTTGACGTTATCCTGAATAATGGTTCTATTCCTTCTGTAGGTCATGTACCACAAAACTTCACAAAACACCCAGAAACGGAAGAGGATTTCCGTGAAATCAACGGCGACCTTGTAGAAACAAACAAAGAAACAGCTCAAGAGCTTTGGTCTAAAGCGAAAGAAGAGCTGGGTGTAGAAGAAGTTGAACTTGGCTACCTAGGTGGAGACACTGAAACAGCTTTGGATATGGACGCTTACATTAAAGACCAGCTTGAAGAACTTGAAGGCTTGACTGTAACTGTACAATCCGTACCATTTAAAGAGCGTCTAGCTCGTGACGAGAACATGGAATATGACATTCAAAACTCCGGTTGGGGTCCTGACTATATCGACCCGAACACATTCTTGAACATGTTTATTACTGATGGTGGAAACAATAAGACTGGCTACTCAAATGAAGAGTATGACAGCATGATTGAAAAAGCCAACAATGAGCTTGCTCAAGAACCAGTGGAACGTTTTGAAACATTCCTTGAAGCAGAGAAAATGTTGATTCAAGATGATGCAGTTCTTGCACCTCTTTATCAGCGTGCTCTTGCTCAACTTTGGAAGCCATATGTTAAAGATGTAATTGTAAACCCTATGGGTCCTGATTACACTTACAAGTACGCTCAAATCGAAGGTAAATAATTGATTTGATCAATAATTCCAACCACATATAGGCTTGCTTTATAGGGAGGAGAGTATATGTCCAACGTGTTGGCGTATGCTCTCTTTTTCCCTGTTAACCTATTTTTCAGATAATAATAAAATTTCAGTCAATTTAGCGCAACAAGAGAAAAGGCTCTATCTAAACGGAGGTGTTCACATGACTCGTTATATATTCCAACGCTTAATTTATATGGTCATAACGATGTTCTTAATTGCTACCTTAACGTTCTTTCTGATGAAGTTTTTACCTGGTACTCCCCTAAGTGCTGCAGATAAATTATCAGAAGAACAGCAGGCAGTAGTATTAGAAAAATATGGATTAGATGATCCAGTGCCCGTACAATATTTCAATTATATGGTCGGCTTGGCGCAAGGTGATCTAGGTATCTCCTTTCAGTTTGACAACCGTGAAGTAACAAACATTATCATGGAAAGAATTGGTCCATCCATGCAGCTTGGTATTCAGGCTATGGTTATTGGTACAATTATAGGGATGCTTTTAGGACTAGTATCAGCTATCTACCATAATGGTCCTCTAGATTACACATCAACGTTCTTAGCTGTGCTGGGACAATCGATTCCGTCATTTGTCTTTGCTGGTTTATTGCAATATTACATTGGTGTAAAGTTCGGCTGGTTTCCAGTTGCCTTGTGGGAAGGCTGGGAGTACACCGTTTTACCAACCGTATCGTTGGCCATCTTCCCAATTGCAATTGCAGCCCGCTTTATGAGAACAGAGATGCTGGAAGTTATGGGATCTGATTACATTGTTACAGCAAGAGCAAAAGGAGTTAATAAGTTTGGAGTCGTGTTTAAACATGGACTTAGAAACGCATTGATTCCTTTAATTACAGTTCTTGGACCACTTGCTGTTGGTTTAATGACAGGTACGCTCGTTATTGAGAATATCTTTGCTGTACCAGGAATCGGTGAACAGTTTGTTAAGGCGATTAACATGAATGATTACCCAATCATTATGGGTACTACGCTTTTGCTGGCTTTCATGTTTATTTTCATCATCCTGATCATTGATTTACTTTATGGTGTCATTGATCCAAGAATCCGACTGGCAGAAGGAGAGTAGTCATTAATGGATAATCACAAACCATCTAAAGATTTATTTGTACCTGTAGATACGACAAACGATGAAAGTGATAAGATCACTCGACCAAGTCTGTCCTTTTGGCAGGATTCATTCATTCGTTTGCGAAAAAACGTAGGAGCTATGATCGGTTTATTCGTTCTAATTATCCTGACGGTTATGGCGATTTTCGGTCCATATATGAACGAATACGGGGAGTATGATCAAGATTTGTCACGATCTAAGATGCCCCCTAAAGTTGAAGGCCTAGGCTGGCTGGGTATGGATGGGATGTTGACTGACGTTCAGTCAGCTGACACCTTGGAAAGAGCCCAGGAAAAAGCGTTGATGCGTTTCAATAACCAAGATGAATTTATTGAAACAGAAGTATTGAATGACGGTTCTAATGGAGAAAAAGCTGAAGTTCAGGCTACGTATGATGTTTATGCAGCAAAAGGTATGGAAGAGAATTTCTGGTTTGGAACAGACGGTCTTGGTCGTGACCAATGGACACGTACCTGGATCGGAACACGCGTTTCCTTATATATCGCCTTTTTAGCGGCAGCCATTGATATGCTGATCGGTGTCACTTATGGTGGTATCTCTGCCTACTACGGCGGCCGTGTGGACAACTATATGCAGCGTTTCATTGAAATCCTTGTAGGGATTCCTAACCTTGTATTAGTTATCTTGATGATTCTGATCCTTGAACCAGGGATATTATCCATCACGATAGCCCTCGCCATTGCCGGTTGGATTAGTATGGCGCGGATTGTCCGGGGTCAAATATTGAAACTGAAAAATCAGGAGTTTGTGTTAGCATCAAGAACGCTGGGTGCAAAGGACAACCGTATTCTACAAAAACACCTAATTCCAAACGTGTTAGGTTTGATCATTATTAATACGATGTTCTCCATCCCTTCTGCGATTTTCTTTGAAGCTTTCTTGAGCTTTATTGGTTTAGGTCTTCCTACACCAATGGCATCGTTGGGGACACTAATTAATGCAGGTTTCCAATCCTTGCAGATTTACCCTCACATTTTATTATTCCCGGCAATTATAATCTCTCTTATCATGATTGCCTTTAACGTCTTAGCGGATGGTCTGCGTGATGCATTCGATCCGAAGATGCGTGAATAGGAGGTAGGTGTTTACAATGGAAAAATTATTAGAAGTAAAAAATATGCATGTATCCTTTGACACCTACGGCGGTGAAGTTAAAGCTGTACGTGGGGTCAACTTCGATTTAAATAAAGGTGAAACCCTTGCTATTGTAGGTGAGTCCGGTTCAGGGAAGTCTGTAACTACCAAGGCTCTGATGCAGTTAATCCCTCAGCCTCCTGGACGTATCAAAGAGGGTGAAATCCTCTTTGAAGGACGAGACCTTGCAAAGATGAGTGAAAAGCAGATGCAGAAGATTCGTGGTAAAGAAATTTCTATGATCTTCCAAGATCCTATGACTTCTTTAAACCCTACAATGAAAGTAGGGAATCAGATCATGGAAGGTCTGATTAAGCACCAGAAAATGAATAAAACACAGGCGCGTCAGAGAGTTGTAGAATTATTGGAACTTGTAGGGATCCCGGATGCGGAAAACCGCATGAAACAATATCCACACCAATTCTCTGGTGGAATGAGACAGCGTGTTGTTGTTGCCATTGCTCTTGCTTGTAATCCAAAACTTTTAATTGCCGATGAGCCGACAACTGCATTGGATGTGACTATTCAAGCTCAAATTTTAGAGCTTATGAAAGATATACAGAAGAAGACAGATTCAGCTACCATTTTCATTACTCACGACCTTGGTGTTGTGGCTAACGTAGCAGACCGTGTTGCGGTTATGTATGCTGGAAAGATTGTAGAGGTTGGTACGGTTGATGACATCTTCTATAATCCGAAGCACCCTTATACATGGGGACTGCTTGGTTCTATGCCTTCTCTTGATAGTGACGATGAAGAACTCTTTGCCATTCCAGGTTCACCTCCAGATCTTTTGAACCCGCCAAAAGGGGATGCCTTCGCAGCTCGGAATGAATATGCGATGAAGATTGATTTGGAGCAGGAGCCGCCAATGTTTAAAGTGAGTGACACCCATTACGCAGCAACATGGCTGCTTCACGAAAATGCGCCGGATGTTGATCCTCCAGCCGCTGTTAAAAAGCGTATGGAAGGCATGGCAAAAACGTCCGACAATTCGAAAGGTGAGCGCGTATGAGTCAAGAAAAATTAGTTGAAATAAAGAATCTAAAACAGCACTTTAAAACAGGTCGCCACAGTGTAGTAAAAGCTGTGGATGGTTTGAACTTCGATATATATAAAGGGGAGACGTTTGGTCTGGTTGGTGAATCCGGGTGCGGAAAATCCACAACAGGCCGCACGATCATCCGCCTTTACGATGCAACTGATGGAGAAGTTATCTTTAATGGAGAGAACGTTCATGGTAAGAAATCACGTGAACAGCTGAAGAAATTCAACCGCGAAATGCAGATGATTTTCCAGGATCCATATGCTTCTCTGAACCCTCGTATGAAGGTTGAAGATATTATCGCTGAAGGAATGGATATTCACGGACTTGCTAAAGATGCAGAAGCAAGAAAAGCCAAGGTTCATGAATTACTTGAAACAGTTGGACTGAATAAAGAACACGCGAACCGTTATCCACACGAATTCAGTGGCGGCCAGCGTCAGCGTATTGGTATTGCCCGTGCCCTGGCTGTTGATCCAAGCTTTATCATTGCCGATGAGCCGATCTCAGCATTAGATGTATCCATTCAAGCTCAGGTTGTTAACTTGTTGAAGAAACTACAGGAGGAGAATGGTTTAACGTATTTATTCATCGCCCATGACTTGTCGATGGTTAAATATATAAGTGATCGTATCGGTGTGATGTACTTCGGCAATATGGTTGAACTTGCAGATGCTGAAGAGCTTTATAAGCATCCGATTCACCCTTATACGCAGTCTCTGCTTTCTGCGATTCCTCTTCCTGATCCGGACTACGAGCGTTCCCGTGAACGTTTCACATATGATCCGAGTCAGCATGATACAAGTGAAGAGCCTGAGTTCCGTGAAGTACGACCTGGACATTTCGTCCTATGTACAACCAAGGAATATGAACAGTATCGAAAAGAACATGCGGTTGTAGAATAATGAGAAATGAAAGACCCTGTCGAGTGCAGGGTCTTTTTTTTATAAGCTACGTTAAAAAAAACTTAGGATCGTGCTGTTCGAACGCTCTGAAATTCTCGCAATTAAAACCTTTCCCGCTGCTCCTAATTCACAAGGGCATCTCGTGAATAAGGCTGCTTAATAGGAACTAAACGTAAAAGATAAAAAACTTTAAGAAAATTCATGCCAGCACTGTTATAACATGGCAACCTCTTTTATAATGAATATAGAAAAATAAGGAATAGGAGTAGGATGTAAATGGGGAAAAAACAACTATTGATGATGATCTTCACTGGGGTTCTCCTTTTGGGGGCAGCGTTCCCGCTACATAGTGTTAACGCAGAAGAAGGAGCAGAGGTGAAAGGTGCTGCTTTGCTGGCGAAGAAGCAGCTAAGTGTAAAAGAGCTTCAAGTGCCAAGTCCAGCAGCAAGATTCACCTATAACTCTGGACTGAATTTTGAATATCCGGACGCTGTACGAGGAATTTACGTCACCGGCCCATCGGCAGGGGGCGCAAAAATGAAGGAATTAACGGACCTTGTTGAACAGACAGAATTGAATGCGATGGTTATAGACATCAAAGAGGATCATGGGAATATTACATTTGAACCGGAAGAGGGCTCCCCATATGCGGAAGTTGCTGAGCCCTTCATCGATGATCCGAGGAAGATGCTTGAAGAGCTTGAAGCTAAGGGAATATATCCAATTGCCCGTGTAGTTGTTTTTAAAGACAGCCTTTTGGCAGAAAAACGTCCCGACCTTTCCTTTACTCAAAATGGGCAGGTTTGGAAAAATGGAAAGGGCGAATCCTTTGTTAATCCGTTTATGGAAGAAGTTTGGGAATACAATGTAGAGCTTGCTAAAACTGCTGCAGAAATGGGCTTTGAGGAGATCCAATATGATTATGTTCGATTCCCCGAAGGCTTTGATTCCCGTGATGACATATTGGAATATGGACAGGGCAAGTACGGAGATATGGAAATGGATAATGTTCAAAAGCGTGTGCAGGCGGTTACAGATTTCGTAGAGTTTGCAAGAAATGAATTGGAATACTATGGTGTGGATGTTTCTGTAGATATCTTTGGGTATGCTGCTACAATTACAGAAGCTCCAAACATTGGTCAAAACTTTTCTAAGATTTCTTCCAACGTTGATGTCATTTCGGCTATGATTTATCCAAGTCACTGGGGTCCATACTTTGGTATTTCTAAACCCGATACAGAACCATATAATCTGATTAATGAGTATGCCAAAGTGGAAACTGAGGTCTTAAACCAATTGGAAGATCAGCCTACATCGAGACCCTGGCTGCAGGATTTTGAAGCCCCATGGCTCTACTCAGGAGCTACAAAACAATATGGTAAAGCAGAAGTAGAAGCACAAATAAAAGCTCTGAATGAAAATGGTATTAACGAATTCCTATTGTGGAATGCCGGTAACAACTATACGAGAAACGTCGATTATACACCTTAATTAAAAGGAATGCTGGAGTCTGCCAGCATTCCTTTTTCTCATAAAATTTAAGGTTATCTGCATCCTATTTCTTAGAGATTCTCTTACTCCAGCATAAAAAAGTGTGAAACATATAAGTGAAAGTAATCGTATGTGACACGACATGTGTAGAGTTTCTGTATAGGTTTGATTTAACATAAGAAAGGTTATTCGTTATAATAGAATAGACTAATGATAAGGGAGTAGATCAATGAATTGGTATGAGAAGTTGAACGAATATTTTCCAGTAGAGGAAATGAAATCGAAAGAACACATGGAAGCACTATTAAAAGAAAAAAGTGACGTTTACTACAAGGATGAGGGAGAACACCATGTACTGATGTACGCTGAGTTCGATACTTTTATCTTTATTGATTATGTATACGTTTCCACTGCTTCACGTGGTCAAGGACTTGGTCATAAACTCATTGAGAAAATGAAAGCAAAGAGAAAGCCGATCATACTTGAAGTCGAACCTGTGGATTATGATGACACAGACACGGAGGCGAGGCTGCGCTTTTATCAGCGTGAAGGTTTTCAACATGCCCAATCCATCGGTTACAAAAGGCGTTCGGTTGTTACAAATGAAATCAATCAGATGGAGATTCTCTACTGGTCCCCGGATGATGCATCTGAAGAACAAATTTATGAGCAGATGAAAAAGATGTATACAGAAATCCACACGTATAAAGATGAGCAATTCTACGGGAAGTCCTATCAGCCTGTAGAAGAAGTCCTGACTAGAGATGATGAACGGGATACAGAAGATATTCTCAGTGAATTGGATAAAGCAAAAAATTAACCGATTACATACCCGCCTTTTTGGTGGGTATTTTTCAATGAAAAAACAGTAGTTGAAAATGATTTTTTCTGTAAAAATAGGTTTAATGGGTAAATTACCGTGGTATAAGTTAATGGAAACCAAATATAATTGCTTTTCTGTAACGTATGTTCGTGTTTTCATAGAAAAAACTTGACAGTTATGTTATAGTATAAACATAGTCAGATTGTATTGATTATAAATAAATAAGCAATTAAATCTCTACCATAAAATATTGAGGAGTGAAGTTTCTGTATGGTTACACTTTATACCTCACCAAGTTGTACATCATGTCGAAAAGCGAAAGCTTGGCTTGAAGAACACGACATCGCTTATACTGAGCGAAACATTTTCTCTGAGCCTTTAACGCTTGATGAGATCAAAGAAATTCTTCGTATGACGGAAGATGGAACGGAAGAGATCATTTCTACTCGGTCAAAAGTTTTTCAGAAATTGGAAGTTGATTTTGATCAACTTCCAATGCAGGATCTTTTTGACCTCATCCAAGAGAATCCCGGCTTGTTGCGTCGTCCTATCATCATCGATGATAAACGTTTGCAGGTAGGATACAATGAAGATGAAATTCGTCGCTTTCTACCACGTAGCGTACGCACATTCCAATTAAAAGAAGCTCAGCGTTTAGTAAACTAACATAAACGAGAAAAGCTGTGACGGCATAACGACGTCAACAGCTTTTCTTTGTTTTATGATAATTTTTTATACCGCCGTGTCTTTATCTTTGTTCTTTAAATATCCTAAAGTAATCACAACAATAACCATGAAGACTGCAAACCATTGATGGAAAAGTGGGAAGTCCTCTAAATATTGCATAATGTAACGATCCTCACTCACCATTTCTGCTGCTGTATAGGCTAAAATCCCAGCTCCAAAGTAGATGAGAAGAGGGAATTTATCCATTAACTTAAGGATAATTCGACTCCCCCATACAATAATGGGAACAGATACTAAAAGCCCGATAACGACAAGAATAATGTTATTGTGAGAAGCACCAGCAATCGCCAACACGTTATCAAACCCCATAACAATATCTGCAAACACGATGGTCTTTACAGCTGCAGCCAGGCTGTCTCCCGCTTTAATGCCTTCTGTTTCTTCTGTATCAGTCAGCAATTTCATGGCAATATAAAAGAGAAGCAGTCCTCCGATTAATTGAAGGAAGGGAATTTGGAGAAGATAAAGAGCAATCATTGTTAATAGTACTCGTGCAGCTATTGCGAGGCCTGTCCCCAATAAAATTGCTTTATTCCTTTGATCCGGCGGCAAGTTACGACTTGCCAAAGCAATGACAACGGCATTATCACCACCAAGGATGATATCAATACTGATGATGATAAGTAGTGGTTCGAGCAAGTCCCAGTTCATAGAAAAATCCTCCTGCTATGTAGTGACAAACCTAAGGGAATAAGCTAAAATAATAAACCAACCACCCAAAAGAGGGTCCTGTTTTCATGTTATTCATGACGTGAATAGTTATATGCTGAAATCGAGCAATTTGTTTTCCATTTAGCTGCTGCTGTCATACAATAGAAGTACATCAACCCTTACAACTAAACATCATTACGGTTGAAGATTGGACCTAACGGGTAAGGTTCTATAAGCAACACGAGGGTGAGTGTTCCCTTCCCCCTTAAAACATGATAAGAAGGGAGAGAAACGTATGGAAATTGAACGCATTAATGAAAATACCGTAAAATTTTACGTGACATATCAGGATGTAGAACAACGAGGTTTTGACCGAGAAGAAATTTGGTATAACCGCGAAAGAAGTGAACAACTTTTCTGGGAAATGATGGATGAAGTTAATGATCAGGAAAATTTCCAGGCAGACGGTCCTTTATGGATTCAAGTTCAAGCTATGGACAAAGGCCTGGAGGTTATTGTTACGAAAGCACAGGTATCTCAAGATGGTCAAAAGCTCGAACTTCCAAATGATGAAGGTAAGGCAATTGATGTTCCGGTGGATGAAAAGCTGGAATCTCTACTTGATGATAAGATTCACGGATCCGATGGTTACGATCAGAAAGATGATGAAGATGGAGATGAGGTAGAGGGCGATTCCGATGAACCATTGACTTTCACGCTGAAGTTTAATGAATTTGAGGATATTATTCAACTTAGTCACTACATGTCAACACCGGAATCAGTGGAGCAGCGCTTATTCCACTATGAAGATCGTTACTATTTATATATTCAATTTACAGATGAAGATATGAGTGATGATGAGCAGGAAAATATTTTAAGTCAGCTTATGGAATATGGTTATGAATCACCAATGACTGTTCATAGGCTTGAGGAATATGGAAAAGTAATCTTTTCTGAACAAGCTTTATCATCTGTCAAAACCTATTTTCCTGTTGATTGATTCACTGAGCACACAATTTTGTGTGCTTTTTTTGTTTTGCAGGGAAACGTAGATTTTTGTCGAATGTATGAGGGAGGTGATATTTAGTGTTATATGCGATTAATGCTAAAAAAAAGCTGCAGTCTCTCTACCAAATGTCTAAAAGTGAGCTTGAGCTTGCAAAACAAACTC
Source organism: Halobacillus litoralis (assembly GCF_020524025.1). Lineage (GTDB taxonomy): Bacteria > Bacillota > Bacilli > Bacillales > Halobacillaceae > Halobacillus > Halobacillus litoralis_D. Next base: position 188,587 of record NZ_JAIVKN010000001.1, read on the forward strand.
CCTTTTGGTGCCCCGTTTGCGAAGAAACTGTTTCTGTTCGGATAGGATCGAAGGTTATTCCACATTTTGCGCATAGGCCTGATAGCACCTGTGCTTCTAATAAAGGTTCAGAGTCTATGGAACATGAAAAAGGAAAATGGACGTTGTATCACTGGCTTCGAAATCAAGGATATCACGCACAGCTGGAGCATTATATTAAAAGCCTGAAGCAAAAACCTGATCTATGGGTGAAAACATCATCTAAGCGCATAGCCATCGAATATCAGTGCTCAACTATAACGGTTAAAGAAGTACAGAGACGTACAGCCAAGTATCTATCCACTGGTATCTTTCCGTTCTGGTTGTTGGGGAATAAACACTTTCAAAAACAAGGTTTCCAACAACTGAACCTGAACGCTTTTGTGCGAACGTTTCTCTACCATTGGCCCCATGGATATCAATTGTTCTTTTTCGATTCCAATCAGAATCGAGTAAATCGAGCATCTCACATCAAGTGGACGGGACCCCGTCAAGCACTTGCCTCCATCCAGTCTTATCCCCTGAAAGAAATTTCTTTTCCACAGCTTTTTTCTCCTGACGATTCGTTTATACCCCATCATCTTTATCAACATTTGAAAAAGTCATGGCATGATAATCGTACTCACTACAGGAAGCAGGTAGGCTCAGCAGAAAGGAATTACAGGCAGTACCTTTACTTGAGAGGGTACCATTTTTCCATGATTCCAAGCCTTTGTTATTTACCTGTAGATGGACAAGTTCAGATGGATATCCCCCCTTATATATGGCAGACCCGCTTAATGATTGATCACTTTATGGACGTTCCTAATGAATCCATCCTCCACTTTCCTGCTGTTTATCCAAATCCAACACTAAACGGATACAAACCTGATTTAGCTCAGCAATATTTAAGCTTACTGTCCAAGTTAAATATTGTAAGGAAAACAGGGAAGAATAATTGGGTGAAAATCAAACAGGTTTCCTTTCATCAGTTTATGGAAGATGGACTCAGGGATGATCAAACAACATTAGAACATTTGAAAAACATAAAAAGAATTTGAATTTTAGAAAGGAATCTTTTTATAAAACGAGAAAATTATAAGGATACCGATATACTTGAAGGAGGATGCTAATTGTCGTCTACAAAAGAACTACCAAAAAGAGATGAAATACCTAAAGAAAAAACATGGGATTTAGAATCCATGTTTGCTTCCGACGATCAATGGTATAAAGAATTAGAAGAAACAAAAGAATTGTTACCTGAACTGGAAAAATATCAAGGAAAGCTTGGAGAATCTGCTGAACAACTCCATGAGCTTCTATCTTTTCAGGATAAATTATCTCATAAGATTGGTTTACTCTATACCTATGCTCATATGCGGAATGATCAAGATACAACAAACGCCCACTACCAGGAAATGAATGCTAAGGCTGAAAACTTAATGACGAAAATAGCCTCTGCTATGAGCTTCATCGTTCCTGAAATCCTGGCCTTGCCTGAAGGACAAGTGGAGCGCTTTATGGAGTCCTACGAGCCGCTTAAGTTATATGAACATACGCTTGATGAAATCACCCGTCAGCGGGCTCACGTTTTGAGTGAAAAGGAAGAAAAGCTGCTGGCCGGCTTCTCTGAAATCGGAGCCAGTCCTTCTCAGACTTTCGGGGCATTGAATAATGCGGACCTTACTTTTCCTACCATCCAGAATGAAAAAGGGGAAGAGGTAAACTTAACTCATGGACGTTATATCAATTTCCTGAAGTCAGATAATCGAGAGGTTCGTAAATCAGCATTTGATGCGATGTATGATACGTTTGGCTCATTTAAGAATACATTCGCTTCCACTCTGAGCGGTCATGTGAAAAAGAACAATTTTAATGCAACCGTGCGAAAATATGACAGGGCCCGTCAAGCAAAGCTTGATAATAATAACATTCCTGAGTCTGTATACGATAACCTGCTTGACGCTGTAAACGATCGACTGCCACTACTGCATCGCTATGTTGAATTACGTAAAGAGGTCCTTGAGCTGGATGACGTTCACATGTACGACCTTTATACACCTCTAGTCAAAGATGCTGAAATGGAAGTTTCTTATGAAGAGGCGCAGGAGCTTGTTTTGAAAGGCTTAGAGCCATTAGGCGAAGAATATGTAAGCATTGTGAAAGAAGGATTTGAGAATCGTTGGATTGATGTCGAGGAAAATAAAGGGAAAAGAAGCGGTGCTTATTCTTCTGGACATTATGGAACCAATCCGTATATCTTGATGAACTGGCAGGACAACGTGAACAATTTATTTACTTTAGCCCATGAGCTTGGTCATTCCCTTCACAGTTACTATACACATAAGAATCAACCTTACCGTTATGGCAACTATTCCATTTTTGTTGCAGAAGTCGCATCTACCTGTAATGAAGCTCTGCTGAATGATTACATGATTAAAAACACAAATAGTGATAAAGAGAAATTATATTTGTTAAACAACTTTTTGGAAGGTTTTCGTGGAACGGTTTTCCGTCAAACAATGTTTGCTGAATTTGAACATGAGATTCATATCCAGCAGCAAAACGGGGAAGCGCTCACGGCTGAGAAGTTGACGGAAATTTATTACGACTTAAACAAGAAGTACTTTGGAGAAAACATTGTAGTTGATGAAAAAATTGGTTTGGAATGGGCGAGGATTCCACATTTTTATATGGGTTACTACGTTTATCAGTATTCGACAGGGTATGCGGCTGCTCAGGCATTGGCTGGTCAGATCCTTACGGAAGGTGAGGAAGCGGTTGAGCGTTATAAGAGCTTCTTAAAAGCCGGCAGCAGTGATTATCCTATAGAAGTATTGAAGCGTGCAGGGGTTGACATGACCTCGAAAGATCCTATTCTCTCTGCGCTTGATGTGTTTGAGGAAAAGTTGGAGGAAATGGAACAGTTGTTAAGAAAATAACCATAAAAGGCCCTCGTGTGGAAGACGGGGCCTTTTATTTGAATCCACGGAATGTTTTTTTGTGAGAGGTGAAAGAGATCAATAAATAAATGGAAATGAAGAGTAAAGGGGAGCTGATATACAAAGGATATAAGTGCATCAGAGCAAATAAATGAAACGCTAGCACTAAACAAAGGGATAATATCATAACGATGATCCCCCACAGCTTCATGCGATCCTCCTCCTTCTAGTTTATTTTATGAGAGAGTGAGAAGCGTCATGCCTTTTACAAGGAGTGGGGAGGTCGGAGATGTGTACAGAAAGCCATGTGTTCTCTAGTCAGTTTTAAATGAGGATTACATATGTTTATAAAAAAAAGCTCCCGGAAACGGGAGCTTTTTCTATGAACCGATATATTGCCAGAATGCCCCGTGCTTCACAGGGATTTCACGTACCTGCTGTTTTAATACAAGTTTTTTCATTTCTCGTTTTGCTTCCTGCTCTGTCCAATCGTACACAACAGCGACCTCTTTGTTTGCAACAAAGCGATAGTGGTGTAAGAAATCCTCCAAAGCAGGCTTAACGCCTGGTTTTGGATCTTTTTGCAGCATTTCTTTCAACACTTTCACATAGACCTCATAAGAATACAAACCTGTAATCTTAAGGCCTGCGTCTTCTTCTGATTCATTGAAGACAACAATGGTCGGTGTTGATTCAACTTCCATCTCATGGGCAAGCTTTAAATCGCATTGCAGGGCACGCTGAGCGGCATCTGAATGGAGGTCTTTCTTGAATTCATGAACATCAAGTCTGCATTTTTCAGCACATTCGATGAGTACGTCTTCATCGGAGATGTTCTGCTTTTCAAGAAACACATATTCCTGTACTTTCCTCAGAAAGCGCATGCCGGATTTTTTCCCTTGAAGTTCGGCAGCTTTTACAGCAAGAGCTGTGGCTAAGGGAGATGAGACCGGATTCTCCAGCCAAACATCGCCATCACAACACATGCCGGTGCGTGATCCTGTCTTATCCCATGTTTCTTTCAGATTTTCAGGTTTCTTTATCTTGTTCTGCTGTAAGGAAGATAACTTCCCACTTATGATCGGGCGGATGGTAAAGAAGCGTCCGTATTCGATCGTGAGCTTTTTTAGAAATGGTTCAAGTGACCAACATTCGGGACAGAGGGGATCTATAAAGACGTATATCTCGATTGGGCGTTTCAGTAATTTGAAAAAGCCGCTAGCTGTTCCGTTTGTCTCATTGTCACTATTTAAACTTTTCCAACTCACATCTATTCTCCTTTCTCATCCTCTGGTGTATTCATCATATGATTAGCTGTCATGGTAAGTCGTTCAAACATTACGGAACGGTAAGGTTCGTCAATCTCTACTTCATTCATTGCGCCTGACATGCAGGACAGCCATGCGTCTCTTCGTGCCGGGGTGATTTGGAAAGGCAGGTGCCTTGCGCGAAGCATAGGGTGACCATGTTCTTCGATATATAGAGGCGGACCTCCAAAGAATTGTGTTAAGAATTGTTTCTGCTTGCGAATGGTTTCAGTGAAGTCATCTGGAAAGATAGGAATCAAATCCGGATGCTCACTTACTCTTTTATAAAAAGCTTCTACCAGTTCATCAATTTTCTCTTTGCCTAAGTCATCATAAATGGTGCGATGGTGTTGCATAAAATCCCTTCCTGTCTGTTCATACATTTTAGCAATGAGAATTGCGGAACAGCAACTATTCTGATTGCAGCTTTGCTTTGTAGAAGCGTTTGATCTTATTATCTGTTTTTCTCTCAGGAATATTGCAGGCGGTCAGAATTTGTTTAATCACTCGTTTTCCATCCGTATGACTCTTTGCTTCTACTTCGAGTTCATAATCTTCCTGATCATAATAAAGACTGTGGTCAAGGACGACTGTGGCTCCTTCATGCTCGACTTCTTTCCGTCGTGTTGTCAATGAACCTAAGTAGTGAAGGTCATCGATATGGATGCCAAGTTCGTGCAGCTGCTTAAATACAGCAGGTTTTTCTGTCATTTTATCTTGTATCCACAGGTTTGCTTCTTCCTCAGTCAGCGAATCGTGAGTTTCAAGCAGTCCTTTCTCATGGGGCTGTTTTAAAGTTAAAGTCCACTGATCGTTTTTCTTGCGAATGCGTAACGCAGATCCCTGCTGCTTTAGTTTTTGATCTTCTGTTTCAAAATAATAATTGGTTTGTTCAATAAGTTCAACTGATTTGAATGGTAAAAAATGATAGACTTGTTCATATTCGTCTTTTGTAAGCAAGTTCTTAAATTCAATTTCGATTTCCTGAGTCATAATTGTGACCTCCTGGAATTGGAATATACTCAAGCGCTCTGCTTATTTTACAGGCTAACTTTATGATACAATGAATGGGAGAGAAAACGCACATAATTACTATGAAGATTGGATACATAAAGGTGGGCGCTAAATGAATTGGGATATATTTATAGCACCTTATGCTCAAGTGGTTGAAGAGCTGAAAATTAAATTAAGGGGAATGCGCCGTCAGTTTGAATATGAGGAGGAACATTCTCCTATTGAATTTGTGACAGGCCGTGTTAAGCCAAAAACAAGCATTATTGAAAAAGCCCGTCGAAAGGGCATTAACCCTGAAAACATCGAGAAGGATCTGCAGGATATCGCCGGTGTGCGAGTCGTTTGTCAATTTGTTGATGATATTTATGCTGTTGTCAATATGCTGCGCAATCGTCACGATTTTAACATTGTCGAGGAGAAGGATTATGTTTCCTGGAAAAAGGATAGTGGATACCGATCGTTTCACGTTATTATCCAGTATCCGGTTGAGACCATCCACGGTGAGAAAAGAGTACTTGCGGAAATACAGATTCGTACGCTGGCTATGAACTTCTGGGCAACAAATGAACATTCGTTAAACTACAAATATTCGGGTAAAATACCAACAGAGATTAAATCCCGTTTAAAACGAGCAGGAGAAGCTGCCTTTCAATTGGATGAAGAAATGTCCAAGATAAAGAATGAAGTTCAAGAAGCTCAACGAGCCTTCTTGAATAAAGAAGAGCAAAAGAAAAATCCGAAAAGTACGTAGAGGAGTGGTGACCGATGAAGTTCTCGATTTTATCAAAGGGAGACGAAAAATCGAACAAAATCCGTTCTAAGATTAAAAACTATTTGACTGAGTTCCAATTAGAATACAATGAGGAAGAGCCTGACTTAGCTATTTCCGTAGGTGGAGATGGAACGCTTCTTGAAGCGTTTCACAGATATGTGGACCGACTGGATAAAACAGCTTTTATCGGTATACATACCGGACATCTGGGCTTTTATGCAGATTGGATGCCCGAAGAGCTGGAAAAGTTAATTATTGAGATTGCCAAAACTCCCTTTCAAGTCGTTGAATATCCACTCCTTGAAGTAACGATTCGTCCTAAAGATGGAAGTGAGGAAGACCGTTATCTTGCTCTGAATGAATGTACAATTAAAACATCTGAAGGATCCGTAGTCATGGATATTGAAATAAAAGGGGATCACTTCGAAACGTTCCGTGGAGATGGACTATGCGTCTCTACTCCATCAGGAAGTACAGCTTACAACAAAGCCTTAGGAGGAGCTATTCTGCATCCTTCACTGGAAGCCTTCCAAATTGCAGAGATGGCCTCCATCAATAATCGAGTGTTCCGTACTATTGGTTCACCATTGATTTTACCGAGTCATCATACGTGTATGTTTAAACCCATACATGACCGAAGCTTTTTGTTTACAATTGACCATATCACCCGCACATATAAGGACGTGAAATCGATTCAGTGCCGTGTGGCTGAAGAAAAAGTGCGCTTTGCACGGTTCCGTCCATTCCCTTTCTGGAAACGCGTCCATGATTCATTTGTCGCTGATGACTATTCCGATTAATGTTTCAAAAACCTGGAGCGTACGTCCACCATTTGCCGGCCGGTCCATACGGGATTTTCTTTTTGAGGGTGCTGATTTTTCCCGGCAGCTGCTAAAGAAAGTTCGGATGAATGGAAAAGTTTATATTAATGATGAGGAAAGAAAGATATGGCAGTCAGTGGAAACGGGAGATGTTCTGACTGTCATTTTTCCAGAAGAAGAAAAAGGAGCGATTGTCCCTATCCAGGGAAAGCTGTCTATCGTTTACGAGGACGAGGATGTTCTTGTCATAGATAAACCATCCCGACTTCCAGTTGTTCCTACACAGGACTCGAAAGAGCCTTCTGTGGCAAGTCTTCTCCTATATCGGTACGAGCAGGCCTTTCATCCCTGCACTGTCCATATTGTTACTCGCTTAGATAAGGACACATCAGGGTTAATGCTTATTGCTAAACATGCCTACAGTCACAGGCTTTTAACAAAAGGATTGAAAAGTGTAGAACGACGGTACCGCGCTGTCGTTCACGGTGTGCTGACTGAAAAGGAAGGGCTGATTGATAAACCGATTGGAAGAAAAGAGGGATCCATCATTGAGAGAGCCGTGGCAGCACATGGAAAGCCATCCCAAACGCTGTATGAAGTTGAAAGTCAATCAGACTCTTATACATGGTTACGCTTAAGGCTTTTCACTGGACGAACCCATCAAATCCGCGTTCATCTCTCTGACGATGGTTATCCACTCGCAGGGGATACCCTGTATGGAGGTAGAGAAGTCGAGGGGATCAGTGGCCAGGCGCTTCACTGTTCCAGGCTGGTCTTCAGGCATCCTTGGACAAAAAATAGAATGACATTTACTTCAGAACCGCCGGAAGCATGGGGGATTTTTAATTAAGACCTAAAGCTTACCGGGCGGTTTTTTATATAAAAAGGAGTAGGGATGTAAAGAATAGAGGCTTAGAATAAGGGACTAAATGAGGGGAGTTATGGAAACTCCCCGTTGGTTTAATACCTGAACTTTTCTTCCACTCTTGGCATGGATGAAGGAACACTGACGATTTCTTCTTCAGGAAGCCGGAAAGCTGTTAAGTCACCACCGAAAACACATCCTGTGTCTATGTTTACGGTTTTATTTACAAAACGGGGCTCCCGGACAGGTGTGTGGCCATACACAATCCATCGATCTCCATGATAATGCTGGGCCCAGTCCCTGCGGACAGGACGACCGTCTGGGAGTTTTTCCCCTGTAATGTCTCCATACAGTACGAAGGTTTCGATACTTTTGCTTTTGTGGCCGATATCTTTTTCCCTGATGCCTGCATGTGCAACGACAGCCTGGACGTCTTCCAGAATAATATGAAGTGGAGATTCCTCATATAAATGCTTGAATTGTTCTTTTACTTCTTTTTGTTTTTCAGAAGAGAGGGAACGGTATTCCTCTGCAGTTGTTTCAAGACCGTGTTTCTCCTTGACAGGGTTACCTAAGAAAAAGCGGTATAGTTTGTTGCAGTGATTCCCGGGGACATATAGAGCTCCTTTTTCTTTCACTAATTGAAACACCAGCTGAATACATGAAATAGACTCAGGCCCACGGTCAGTAATGTCTCCGACAAAGACCGGGATACGTCCTGCCGGATGCTCAGGAACCCCATTTTTCCACTCGTACCCGAGTTTCTTGAACAATTGCTTCAGCTCATCTAAACACCCATGGACATCTCCAATGATATCGTAGTTCATTGACATGCTCCTTTTCACAACAAGGATCTTTTTTTCCTTTTATTATGAATGATATTTTTCCCAGGCACTCAAATACTAAACATATGTAAACTCTATTCCCTTTGCCTGTTTTCTTCTGTTACACTACGATTATGCACGTGCGTCTTATGATACGATAACAGAACGTATAAAGATATGTGCCTTTCGTTGACAAACCTGAAATTCGCGATTAAGATTAAACGGTCAAAAACGAAATAGACGCTGGGGAGGGTTGCTTATGGAACACTTAGATGACCAAGAGCGCCAAGAGGTTTGGGCTACTATTAAAGATGCCTTATTTAATGATTATATCGATCAATTCCGAGCTGAATTTCTGGAACTGCACCCCTATGATCAGGCGAGGATTTTTGAAGGATTAGATGCCGAAGTCCGTATGCAGATATACACGTATCTCTCACCAGAAGAAGCAGCAGACGTGATGGAGCATATTGACTATGATGATATAGAACCATTCTTTACAGAGATGGATCCTAGGTTTGCAGCCCAGGTATTTGCGGAAATGTCAGCCGATGATGCGGTCGATATTTTTAATGAGTTAGATAAAGATAAAGTCGCAAGCTTTTTAACGATCATGGATGATGAAGCAGCAGACGAAATTAAGGACCTGCTTCATTATGAAGAGAAAACAGCGGGATCTATTATGACAACGGAATTTGTTGTTGTAAGGGCTGGTATGACAATTAAAGAGGCGATGATTCATCTAAGAACAGAAGCCCCTGATGCCGAGACTATCTATTATACGTACGTTATAGATGAAGATAAACGGCTCGTCGGCGTTATTTCGTTGAGGGATTTGATAATTTCAGAAGAAGACTGGCTGATATCTGACGTGATGAATGAACGGGTGGTATCGGTCTCAGTTGGAGAAGACCAGGAAGAAGTAGCCCGAATGGTGCGTGACTATGACTTCCTGGCCCTGCCGGTTGTTGACTTTCAGGATCACTTACTCGGAATTATAACAGTCGATGATATTATGGATGTTATGGAAGAAGAGGCAAGTGATGACTATTCAAAACTTGCAGCGATCTCAGACGTAGATAGTCCAGATGACAATGCTTTTGCTTCTGCTAAAAAGCGGCTGCCCTGGCTTGTCATTCTTCTCTTCTTAGGAAGTCTGACTGCAAGTTTAATTGGTCGTTTTGAAAATACCTTGGATAAAGTAGCCATTTTGGCTATTTTCATACCACTGATCGCTGGTATGGGAGGGAACACCGGAACCCAGGCTCTCGCTGTTGCTGTGCGTGGGATTGCAACAGGAGAAATAGAGAAACAAGGTAAATGGAAGATGATGATGAGAGAAGCAGGAACAGGTGTAATCACAGGGGTCTCCTGTGGTGTGCTGATTATGCTTATCGTTTATATATGGCAGGGAAACTTTTTCTTAGGCTTATTAGTTGGTTTGTCGATTTTCTTGACGTTAATTGTAGCTACACTGGCTGGATCTCTCGTCCCCCTTATTATGCATCGTTTGAATATTGACCCCGCTGTTGCCTCGGGTCCATTTATTACTACAGTAAATGACTTGATATCGATCCTTATTTACTTTGGAATGGCGACAGCATTCATGAATTTACTGATTTAAAGGAAGGAGGGCGAGTATGGAACATGGTGCTTCAGTAACTTCTTTAGTTATTGTCATTATTGCAGCATTCATTACTCCCATCCTACTACACCGCTTTAAGCTCAATATGATTCCGGTAGTAGTAGCAGAAATCATTGTTGGTTTAATTATAGGTCATAGTGGTTTAGACCTTGTTGAACAAGGCAGCTGGCTTGAAATTCTTTCCACCCTTGGGTTCATTTTTCTAATGTTCCTGAGTGGTTTGGAGATTGACTTTTCTATTTTCGCAAGCAGAAAAAAGAGAGCGAAACCAGAAAATAAAGGAGCAGGCGCTCCAAATCCTGTGTGGGTAGCGGTTATCGTATTTATAGGAATTTTCGTTATTTCACTGGGCTTATCCTATTTATTTGTGTTAGCAGGATTTATAGACAATGCCTTTTTAATGACGCTGATCATATCAACCATTTCTTTAGGCGTTGTTGTACCAACGTTGAAAGATGCACAGATGATGAAAACAACCATCGGGCAGACGATCTTACTGATTGCTGTTATTGCTGACCTGGTTACGATGATCCTGCTGGCAGTCTTTGTTTCCATTTACGGCGAAAACGGTGGAAATACCTGGCTTCTGTTAATCTTATTTGCAGCAGGTGTGTTGTTCTACTATATCGGCAAAAAATTTCGTCATCAGTCCTTTGTGGAAACGATGGCCAAAGGGACGATCCAAATCGACACCCGTGCTGTTTTCACCTTGATTCTTTTACTTGTGGCTCTTTCTGAGACAGTTGGTGCGGAGAATATTCTTGGTGCCTTCCTGGCAGGTACGCTTGTGTCGTTGTTATCACCTGACCCTGAGATGGTGAAAAGGCTGGATAGCTTTGGATATGGCTTCTTAATTCCAATCTTCTTCGTAATGGTTGGTGTAGAAATCGATATATGGACGTTATTCACTGATTCCCGGGTCTTGTTATTAATACCGCTGCTGTTTATTGCATTACTTGTGTCTAAGATTGTCCCTGCTCTTATCTTAAGTAAATGGTATGATAAGAAGACAGTTTTTGGTTCCGGATTTATTCTCACTTCCACGTTATCGCTGGTTATCGCAGCGGCAGCTATAGGGAAGCGGGAAGGAATGATTGATGACCAGATGGAAGGGGCTCTTATCCTTGTTGCAGTCCTGACTTGTCTTGTTGCGCCGATCGTATTTAAGAAAATATATGGTCGTTTTGAGGATGAGGATCATAAGACTGTCGTTTCCTTTATCGGTTCCAATCGTATGACAATGCCTGTCGTACGCGAGTTAGATATAAATGCGTACGAAACACACCTGTATCATACAAAAGTGGATAAAATCGATGAACGGATCAGTCGAAACTGCTTTGATATAAAAGAGCTTGATGGATACGAAGTAGAAAACATGAAAGAACTCGGTGTTTTCGATGTCGATCTGGTTGTAGCTTCCACAGGTGATGAAGAACGCAATGCAGAAATCGCACGATATGCGAAGGAACAAGGGGTCGAGCGTATCATCGTTCGTGTCGAGTCACCAGAGCTTTCTCAGGAAATGAAAGATTTAAATATCAGTGTCTTCTCTGTATTCCTATCTTCAAAAGCTCTGCTGAAAGCGATGATTGAAGCTCCGAATGTTCTTGATATTCTCACAAAACAAGATAGTGCTCTCTACCAAATTAATATGAATAACTCCGTATACAACGGCATCCATATTCGTGAGTTCCCTTTTACCGGCGACGTCATTATGGTCCGTATTTTCAGAGGGAAAGATTCCATCGTTCCTCATGGAGATACGGAATTGAAGATGGGAGACCGTTTAATTGTAACGGGATCTAATGAGTATGTAGATGAACTGAAAATGGAACTGGAATATTGTGAATGGTGCTGATCCAGAAGCTTCTCTCCTTTAATTTAGGAGGGAAGCTTTTTTTTCTATTACAGGTGATGCCGGTTTTGTTTTGTATAGTATCGAAGGGGAGAGCAGCTTTTAGTCCCTGCATTTTTATGGGAAAGGACGCGGTGAAGGATAAGACTCCCGCGGGATAAGGTCTGGGAGAGACCCCTGATAGGGCACTGCCTGGGGAAGCCTGCTAACTCCCGCAGGAAAGCAAATCCTTTCTCAACGTCCATTAGTAAATCACAATACTACCGGAATCAAGTCTTCAAGCTGGGATTCAATGGTAATCTCGTGAAAATATGGGCTTATGGCCGTTGTTTTCGGGAAAGTATATAGGGATGTTTGTTTTTGCAAAGAGGATGCTTTAAAATAGGAGCAGGTACTAATAACAAATACTAAGTGTACAATTGAAACCTCAAGGAGGGCTTTAGATGAATTTTTCATTAGAAGGACGTACGTATGTAGTCATGGGAGTGGCGAATAAGCGAAGTATTGCGTGGGGGATCGCGCGGTCATTGCATTCAGCAGGTGCGCGCCTGATTTTTACAGTAGCATCTGCGCGATTTAAGAAGTCTGTTCAAGATCTTGCTGATACACTCGAGGGTGGAGAAGAGTCTCTTGTTTATGAGTGTGATGTAACGAATGATGAGGCAATCATTCAGACGTTTGAACAGATTGGTAAGGATGTAGGAACCATTCATGGACTTGCCCACTGCATCGCTTTTGCAAACCGTGATGAACTGAAGGATGAGTTCTTAAATACGAGCCGTGATGGTTTCCTTACTGCTCACAACATCAGCTCTTATTCACTGACTGCTGTTGCCCGTGCAGCCCAGCCATTAATGACTGATGGTGGAAGCATTGTTACGCTTACTTATCTTGGCGGTGAGCAAGTGGTGAAAAACTATAACGTTATGGGTGTAGCAAAAGCAAGCCTGGATGCCAGCGTGAAGTACTTAGCGAACGATCTTGGTAAACATAACATTCGTGTGAATGCCATTTCAGCTGGTCCTATCCGTACGCTTTCTGCTAAAGGTGTCGGAGATTTCAACCAGATTCTTAAAGTGATTGAAGAACGTGCTCCATTGCGCCGCCCGGTTACCCAGGAGGAAGTTGGGGATACAGGATATTACCTGATGAGTGATCTTTCCCGTGGTGTTACAGGTGAAATTATTCATGTAGATTCCGGTTTCAGTATTGTCGCTTACTAAACAAAAAAACAGTTCCTTTTTCTTATTAAGAAGAAGGGGCTGTTTTTTTCATCCAATGTAGAAGAAGGGGCCAGGCCTCAGACTCCTTTTCTGACCAGTGATTACCCATGAACCTATAAAGTTCGTTCAGGGGGATTACTGCTTTGGTATGATGGGACTTCATGATAACAAATCGATGGTCAACAGGGCCCTGATACTGAGAAATCCAATATACTAAATCCTCAAATGTCGTCTCCTCATAAATGGTAAGTGGAAATCGGCTTTCATTATATTTATTTCGTAAACGTCTGGTCGTTTTGCTGCCCAGGGATTGAGGTGGATAGCCCGGCTTTGCGAAATAGTACCCTTGGAGAAGTTCAATGCCCATATGAATAAGCTGCAGACACTCCTCATCTTTTTCTACTCCTTCAGCTACGATTTCTGCCCCCATCTTTGTGCCTATCTGCTGTAAAGCTTCTACCATACATTGCTTTTCACTTTCTACATGAATATCTGATATAAGGGATCGATCTACCTTGAGATATTCAGGCTTTAATTCTGATATCGTCTGTAAAGAAGAGTATCCTGCGCCCACATCATCGATGGCTATTTTAAATCCTTGTTTTCTGTAGTGATTCAATAGTCTCTTAAAACTTGAGAAATTCTTAATAGCTGAATGCTCTGTAATTTCAAATACTATCTGTTCTGGAGATATGTTTGTTCCTTCTAAGATGGAATGAGTGAATCCTGGTGTAAAGTGACGGTCATGAATAACGGTTGGCGTTAAGTTCACCCATAATTGCTGATGGGATTGCAGATAAGGAGAGATCCTGTCAATAGCTAGTTTACGAGTATGTTTCTCTAACTGGAACAGGCTGCCTGTTGAATCAGCCAGCTGAAACAGCTCAATCGGGCTTTTAAATGAATCATTCATCGGAAACCTTGTTAGAGCTTCAAACCCCTGTATACGTTCTTCTGTGATGTTAACAATTGGCTGGAAATGGGTGAACAGATGGTTGTTCTGTATCAATGATGAAAGTTCTTGTTTGGAGTAATTCTCTTTAGCCACAGGCATATAAACACTCCTACGTCATAATTTAAGATAAATGTACCAAACGTATTTCAAGATGCTCGTTTTCTTGTGTTAATTTTATGTAAAAGGTAGAGAGGTTTTGTCAAAAAAGGAAGGAAACGAACATGAAGGAGAACTTGGGCATATACATACAATGATGACTGAATGGAAAAGGAGAGATCTATATGGCCGAAGATAGACGACTTGCTAAGCAGCCGATGCTTTACATTGTACAGCCGAAAAATTTAAAACCTGCTGAAGTACCTATGCAGACGAGTTTTCGTACGCAGCGATCTTCTGTCTCGAAACCAAGCACAGGTGAACAATCGCCCTCGAAAGAAACGCCTATTCAAGAAAGAGAAATTCGGATGCGCAGACAGCAGTCTCCTCACATAGAGGAACTATCAAAATTAAATACAGAGACTCCTATGGATGAAGAAGAGGATGTAGCAGAAGTAGAAGAAAAAGAAAGTTCGGAAGTTGTGGGTCGGTCATCTTCTCGGGAACGCAGACAGCGGTTTCATGACTTGTCCTTAGAAGAAAAAGTGAATTATTTCTTTAATTTGTCTCCACATGTTCCAAAAATGAAATGTGAAGTATCCACAGAGGTCGACCAATATCGGGGTTACATTACGGATTATCAAGAGGAGATCGTCCACATGAAGGTCTTTCAACGTCCTTTTCATAGGGAGATTCCTTTTGAAGATATTAAGGACATCCGTCTGCTCGGGTTTTAAAGAAAGAAATATAAAAAACCGCGCCAATAAGCGCGGTTCCCAAGTGGTTTACAGCGTTTGGGCAGCTGGTAGACAAGTTACATGACAGAAGCAGTTCAAGTCTACTGTAATGCAGATGCCGGAAGCACGAAGGTTTCTGCAGCTTTGGTCAGCTGGAGATTTAGGATCATCGTCTTTATGACGGGATGATTCTACTTCATCTCCGTTATCTTCATGGCGACGGCGTTCTGCAAAAAGAAGCTCAAGAATTGCACATCCATCGTCGTCTACAGACTTGACGCGGAAGAAAAAGCTTCCTCTAACATTACAGCGCTCCCCACTTCGACTAGAACCGTACCCTTTGAAAGGTGTGCATCCATCTTTACAGTATAGGATGACTGGAACTGTGTCGAAGCCGGAACCTCCACCAGTGTCACCAAGAAGGTCTGCGATTGATTGCTCACAGCTTGTCGTGCAATCGTGCATGACATCATTTTGAGCATCGACGATATCTTTAAGGATGTCGATTACACAAGAGCCTGAATCAAATTTTTTACCACAGCTCATTAATATTTTCCCCTTTCCATACGCATTGACGTATTGTCTTTACTAGAATATGAATTGCTGTCATGTCGGTGTGGGCATTTGTCCTTTTTATTCGAATCGTTAAGTTTTTTGTCCTGAATGGGCAGGAGACTATACCCATTTGGGGCAAACACCATAGATTAACAATGAATTCGAATAAGGAGTGAATGGAATGTCTGAAAGAAAAAAGGTCATCCGTGTGAAAGACCTTGTCATACAAGCGGATAACGTCATCATTGAACCACAACGACGTAATCGTCACGAAGACCGTGAAGACTGGGTTGATCCATTTTTCGGACCGAGACGTAGAGTAGAAGCGGCAGAAGAAAGCAGCAGTAGTTCAAGTTCCAGACATCATAAAGATGAATCCTCTGATCGCCGCGAAGGGTTTCGCTGGTTTTAAGTGAAAGAGAGAAGCCACTACCTTTAAATGTAGTGGCTTCTTCTTCATGAGAAAGGGTGAAGGGTATGCTGAGTGTTTTTGAATTTGTCTTATTGGGATTAGCAAGCTTTCGACTGACCCGCCTGATTGTCAGGGATTATATTATGGAATGGTTAAGGCGGCCATTTTTCACCGTGGAAGTCATTACAAATGACGATGGGGACGAAGAAGAATGGATGGAGCCTAAAGGGTTTATTGGGGAAGGGTTAAGCTGTCAATGGTGTGTCGGAGTGTGGTCGGCCATGATTATGCTTTTCTTCTATATTATAGTCCCATATGGTGAATGGCTTGTCCTTGTATTAGCACTGGCTGGTCTGCAATCCATGATTTATGCCTGGACGAATCGTTTATGACGCAGAAAAAAGAAAAAAAGAAAGAGAAGACATTATTTGAAGTGCTGCAGGAAATCGATGTTGAAACGTCGAAAATGAATGGCATCATCAAACAGCCGGAGAAAAAATTCAAAGAATGGGAAAAGGACTTTGGTGCCTGGGAACGTCGGTTTACGAAGCAAATGACAGATATGGAGAAGTTTTTAAATAAACAGGCGGGTAAATTGGAGAAGTTCTTTGAGTGACAACTGAATAAGCGTCTGGACGTATGAGAGTTCTCATTACAGGGTATTGAAGACTAAGGAGGCGTGATTATGGGGTATATTCTGCCTGTGAACCATTATCAATACCAAGATTATCAGATACGGACGACTCAGCAGGAACGCTCCCCTTTTGCTATAGAAAAAGTAGTAAAAGCAAGCTTGGACAGTAAATTCAGACATGGTCAATGCCGTGAACAGGACCGCCTTGATTATCAACGTATAAGCGGCATCTACACATCCAAACACTTTCATGCAGCAGCAAAATCCAGCCCCCTAAATAGAAAAGAGATCGAGAAATTGTATTCCAAACTGACAGGAAAAGGGCTGAACTTTAGCGAAACAGTATGAAAACAGCTAAAGGAGCCATTGTGATGTCGTTTCAACAAATCAATACTTCGTGCTTTTATTATCAGAGTTCTGTCAATATAGGTTATGTAAAACAGGGAGACACCGGACTGCTCATTGATGCTGGAATTGATCGTTCTTCCGTGAAAAAGGTGCTCAAAGAGCTTCGTAAACGAGAGCTTCCTCTGACGCACCTTTTTATTACACATGCGCACGCAGACCATTATGGCGGTGGTGCTTATGTACAAGATCAATATAACGTTCATACTTCTGCCCCTGTTTTTGAAGAAGCAGTCTTAAGAAACCCTGCCCTTGAGCCGCTTTATCTTTTCGGCGGGAATGATCCTCTGCCGGAATTAAAAAATAAATTTCTGCAGGGTCCCCCCTTGAAAATTGATTCTGTGGTCGAGGAAGGTCCGGTATCTTTTGGGGAAATCAGTGCCGATGTGTTTTGTCTCCCCGGTCACAGCTATCAACAAATGGCAATAAAGATCAATGACACGTTATATGCGGCCGATAGTTATTTTAGTGAAGAGACATTATTCAAGCACCGCATCCCTTATATAACGGATATATCTAAAACCATTGAAAGTTTAAAGCGGTTGAGAACCCTGCCTTTTAACGGATCTGTCCCTGGGCACGGGGTGTTTGAAAAAGATCCATCCGCTACCATTCAGAGCAATCTCAACTATCATCAGGGGCTGCTGAATTGGCTACTTGAATACATAAAGGAAGAAGGGGAAGTGTCTCAAGAAACCATCGTTTCATCCATGTGTAAGCACTTTGACGTCCATGCCCCAGGTCTTTCTCAGTGGCTGTTATATAAAACGGCCGTTACCGCCTACTTGCTCGGATTAATGGATAAAGGGCTGATAGAAGACCGTTTCGTTGATTATACATGGGTGTTTTACGTTAAGTGCCAATAACGTACAGGTTCTGTTCGCCTTCTTTATGTTCGGCATAAATGACTTCCTTTGGTTCACTGTAGTTTTGTGCTTTCAGCTGTTCAGTAAGCCATTTTTCATCAAATCCAGCTTCCCTGAGGTTGTCCCATATCACTTCTCCATCACTAATGATTGTCCGGGGAAGGGGCACGTTCTGTGGGGACAGATTCATATCGTCACGGGTTACGTTTTGATATTGGGATGCTTTGAGTACCGAAATGGTTCCATCTGTTTCCAGTACAGCATATTGAACTTCTCTTATTGAAAAAACATCCTTTGAACGGAGCAGATGCTGGAGCTGATTGATATCCAATTTGTTTTTCTTCAATTGCTCCCGGTCAATTCTTCCTTTATAAATGACGAGGGAAGGGCTTCCCTCGAGCAGCTTCCGGGTTCCTTTGAACTTTTCGGTAATGAGTTCTGTCGTATAGATAAGGATGCTCCATAATACAATTGCAAAACCTACATTAAGGATTCCTACGTCTTTATCATATAAGGCGTTCCCAACCAGTTCCCCAAGTACTAGTGCGGCAATAAAATCGAAGGCTGTAATCTGGGTGATCTGTGACTTACCCAATACCTTTGTCATTATGAATAGTGCAATAAATCCAAATAATGTTTCGGCAGTTATTTGTAGATACTCCATAGAATTCTCACAATCCCTCACTTTGTCCTATAAGCACCATTGTAGACAAAATGAAAAGAGAATAAACAAAAAATCCCCCGCCTTTCATGATTAAAAGGGCGGGGGATTTTCCTTATTCTTTTAACTCTTTCACCATCGTTACATGAGGGATACCGGCATCCAAGAATTTATCAGAAATTCTTACGTATCCAAGAGTTTCATAGAAAGACTCGGCCTGCGTTTGAGCATTGAGTTTTGCTTTGTTAAAAGAGTATTCTTTAATGACGCTTTCCATTTCCTTCATCATTTGTTGACCAAACGAGCGCCCGCGATAGTCCTGGAGTACACAAACGCGCTCAAGCTTTCCATGTCCTTGAGAAAAGCGTAAACGTGCAGCGGCTACAGGCTTACCATCTTCATAACCTACAAAATGGAGAGCGGTTTGATCATGTTCATCCATCTCCATTTCCTCCGGCACTTGCTGTTCATGGACAAATACTTCGCGTCTCACATGATACGCGTCTTCTTCCTGTTGTTTACTCTTTACTCTAATGATGTCCACTAATGATCACCCTTTACCTAAACGGAATGTTTCATATACACTCCATGCTCCATTCTCGAGCTGATATAAGAGCTGAAAACGATCAACTTTGTCATTAAGGTCAAATTTCAACATTCTTAAACTGCCGTATACATCAGAAAACTCTTCATCGGAAAGTTTCTGAGCGATTGTGATGTGAGGGACAAAAGCAAAGTCCTTCTTTTCTGGCAGCTCACCTGCATGAAGCTTGTCATTCAGGTCAAAGATCTCATCAGACGGTTCAATCTTTAAATAAATCGTGTTCGTTACAGGAGAAAATGAGCTTACCTTATAAACACCATACGAAAAAGGCTGGGTGTTTTTCGCAATTTCGCTCAGCTCAGGAATAATTTTATTTTCGATTTCTTCTTCTTCTGCTTCAAACGCTTCTTTCATTGTGATATGTGGGGGAATCAGCGCATAATGAGGGTCATATCTTTTGCGGTATGAATTCGCCACATCCTGTACTTTTTTTGATGGAAACACTGCTATTCCGTATTTCATTGGGCTAACCTCCTGATTCTTCCTTTAAGTTATTCCTTACCAAACATGTTCAATAAAGCACGTTCAAAATCCTTCTGCCACGTGCCCCAAGTGTGATCTCCATCGAGTTCATGATACGTATAGGCAAGGGGCTGACGATTTAAGAATGTACGGAGCTCACGGTTTGGTTCAAGGAAATTCTTCCTCGCACCCTCAGTCGTTTCGACATCTGATTCTTCTTTTCCAATTGTGTGATAGATCGTTAAGGAAGAGAAGTCTCTGGTTGATTCGACAACTTCTTTCACATGTTCATCCACATAGGGGCTCTGCATAATCACATTACCGAAAATATTTGGGAACTTAACGGCTGTCATAAGCGCAAGAGTACCCGCAAGAGAATCACCAACAAGTGTCCGGCCGCGCCCCATACAGTAACCGGGGAGTTCTTCATCTAGAAAAGGTACGACCTCACGTATCAAGAAGTTCACATAGTCGCCCTGTTTTTTGCCATCTGGATGGTACTTATCCTGCCTGTCGTACTTGTTGTTATAATGAATGCCGATGAAAATCGTCTTCTCAATTTTCTCTTCTTCGTGCAGCTTATCACTAAGCGTGGCCGCACGCCCCATGGAGTAATAATCATTTCCATCCTGCATAATACAGAAATGGTACTTATACAATGGAGAGAAATTTTTCGGAGTGTATACCCGAAGTGTCATCGTTTCCTGTAAATATTGACTGTCGATAGTATATTCTTTCATGGATCCATCTCTACCCATCTCGACCACCTCCTCACAGCATGGAAGTTTATAAAAAATTCCCACTATTTATGTGGTGTAAACGTTCCAACATCTATTTTATCACAGAATTGTGCAAAAAGTTTACTAGAAGCGAAATGGTAATATATGTGGCGAATGAAGATGGACAGCTTTAAATCTTAGAAAAGTGTTGACACTATATTTCTTTCATAGTATATTAATTTTTGTCAGCAAAAACAGTCGACAAAATTCTACATACGATTCCGTAGCTCAGCTGGGAGAGCGCCACCTTGACAGGGTGGAGGTCGTTGGTTCGAGCCCAATCGGAATCATCCATACTAAGTGCCGGAGTGGCGCGGTTTCCTAACCAGGGGAGGCCGCGTCATTTCTTTTATTCTTCTGAAAACTTTCATCTCTAACATACATCTTATTATGAACAATTGAGAGTGGTGTTAAAAAAGATGAAAATATCCTGCTGGTCCTATGAGGTTTTTCATGGAGACAGATAAGATTTCATATTGTTGAGTATATGATTAATAGAAGAAAGCAGGGGTATGGAGAATTGTGTTGATAGAAATTTTAGAAAAATCTAACATTCGTATTGACCCCTTGAGGAGTCATCCTTTATAATTCATAACTAACTTAATAGTAATACTCTTATTAAGAGAGGCTGAGGGAAAGGCCCGATGAAGCCCGGCAACCGTTCACATGAAAAAGGTGCTAAATCCTGCAGACTTAAACGTCTGGAAGATAAGAGGAGGAATCTGGACATCGTACCTCTTCTTATGAAGAGGTTTTTTTATTGTCTTTATTACTAAAATTTATTAAACAGCAAAGGGTGTAGCCAAAATGAAGCGAACGTTAGAACAACGATTGAAAGATGGACCGGTGATATGCGGGGAAGGTTATTTATTTGATTTGGAGCGGAGAGGATATCTCAAGGCTGGTTCCTTTGTTCCTGAAGTAGCTTTAGAGGCTCCGGAAGCTTTAAAGCAGACGTATCGTGACTTTATGAAAGCAGGCTCTGATGTCGTCTTAGCTTTTACTTATAATGCGAACAGGGAGAAAATGCGGTTGATAGGGAAAGAAGAGTTATTGGAACCACTCAATCGTGCTGCCGTCCGGATAGCAAAGGAAGTAGCTCAAGAGCATCCAACAGAAGAAGCTCTAGTCGCCGGGAACATTTCCAATACGAATTTGTTTGATCCAGCGGATCCTGCTTCAAAGGAACTTGTGCGGGGGATGTTTGCTGAAATGATTGGGTGGTGCAAGGAAGAAGGAGTGGACTTCGTTAACGGAGAGACGTTCTATTATTATGAAGAAGCGAAGATTGCCTTAGAGGAAATACAAAAGCAGGGGCTGGAGGCTGTTATTACACTTGGTTTGCTGGACGAGTATGAACTTAGAGATGGATACTCAGTGGAAGAAGCCTGCCGGCTGCTGGAAGAGCAGGGAGCCCTTGTTGTAGGGATGAACTGTTTCCGCGGACCAGCTACCATGCAGCCTTATGTGGGAAAAATTAGAGATGCATGTGAAGGATATGTTGGAGCACTTCCCGTGCCTTACCGTACAACAGAAGAGAACCCAACATTCTTCAGCCTTCCAGATGGGGGTTGTTCGTGTCACCCACCACTGGAAACCCCTTATCCGACAGCTTTAGATCCTTTAATGTGTAACCGCTATGAACTGGCTCAATGGGCAGAACAAGCGTATAAGTCCGGTGTTAATTACTTTGGTCTTTGTTGCGGTGCCTACCCAAGCATGCTTCGTGAAGTTGCAGAAACCGTCGGGCGTGAAGCGGTTAACTCGAAGTTTTCGCCTGATACAAAAAACAACTATAACAGCATCCATAATCATGTGTAATGCTTTTGTTTCGGAATTGTTTAGGTAGGCAAGGATATCTTACTACCCAGAGGTCGCTTAAAAAGTGAAAAAGGACGCAGCACTTATCAGGGATAAGGCTGCATCCTTTCATTTTTGTTTGAATTGTATTTGTTCTCCACATGCGTCCGCCATCTTCTGCACTTGATGGTTAAAACGTTCAAAATCCAATTCATCCATACTTTCAACATCAATAGCGCTGATCATGTAATTTCCAAACTTCCAAACATCCTGCTGGATTTCATGACCATGAACACAGGCGATTTTATAGAGAACTTCAATCACACCGTTCATCACAGAAATGTCATGCTTTCCGTATATTCGAATTTGATAAAAGCTTTTGTATAAATACTCTCTATAAGGTTTAGGTTCAGCTATTAAACGAAGGTTCTGCTCATCATCTGAATAGTAACGGATCGGTTCATAGACAGAGCCTAATTCAACAAGGAGGGAACCAATACGGTTGATACAGTTCGTGGCTGTGTGAGGATCATTCATACTTGGGGAGATCGCACGGACAGCGATTTCCACCAGTTTTTGTATGGAAAATTCAACATCCTGTGTATCAATTCGCTCATTGCCAATTAAAACATACTCTGTAATCTGTTCAATTTGCAGTTTCTCGTTTTCTTCTAATTGCCAGTAAAAGAACAGTGGCATCCCTTTTTGAATATACTCACCAATATAAAAATCAGCCTCCAAAACAAGATCGTTTTTTCTTGCCCACTGAATCAAGGGTTGAAACTGTACATTTTGTATATATCCGGACTCAACAGCCTGTACAACTTCTGGATTTCGTTCTCTTAGGTTATCGATTTCTGTTTGATCCCAGTCTGTAGACTCATTATAGTCTTTCTCTGCGAATGTCGTTTGTATGAGTTTTGAAGTGCTTATGCGGATCTGCCCTATTAAGTTATTTACTTTAAGAAAACGTGAGGAATGGTGAATAAACAGAATAAAAAAGGCAAGGCATATAATGGAGACAATGACTGTGAAGAGAGGACTGACTAAGCCGATTCCAGGTTCTTTGCCAAGGAGGAACAAGTTCAAAAGAGAGAAAATAAATCCAAAAGAAAAAACACCCAGCACGTGCTGAGTTACGCTGTTTTTCATAAAATCTTGAAGCGTACGTGGTGAGAACTGTGTTGTGTAGGTAGTGAGTACAACCATGATGGTAGAAAAACTGATGGTTGTCATAGTTAAGATGGATGTAACCATTGATCCATATAAGGTTTGAGCGACGGATTTTTGAGTAAGTAAAATGCTGGGGATACTGTCTTTCATTTCTGAGATTACCCATATATCAATTAAACTGGCAATGGCTACTGCCACCATTGAAAATAAACTGTAAACGGTCGGTAAAAACCAAAAACTGTCTCTTAGGTTGATCCACACTTTGCTTTTATTCATACTTAGCCTCACCTTCTGTGTATCATGATCGTGTCTATTACTTATTATGAACGAAATCAATGGTCTTACAAGTTAAAAGTGATTTACAACCTTAAAAATAATAATCAAGTCTTGTTGACACTTTTTCAAATACATAGTATATTATTATTTGTCAGCAGGCCCGCTGCTGATTCAATTTACATATGATTCCGTAGCTCAGCTGGGAGAGCGCCACCTTGACAGGGTGGAGGTCGTTGGTTCGAGCCCAATCGGAATCATCCTAACAACGTGTTGAAATGGCGCAGTTTCTCATTTATGGAGAGGCTGCGCCATTTCTTTTTTTTTGCAGACGAAAAAGAAAAGAGAAGGACTGGCTCGAATAGATCCGCAGGAATGAACTGCTACGCTCCAATCCTTCTAAAACTCCTCTCAGTCCACTAAAACTCCTCTCAGTCCACTAAAACCACAAAATGATTTCCTTCTACAGCGATAGGCGGCATTTTAAAGATATTAGAGTAGATGGCGCTCATTTCATCATATAACTCCTTCGAATGAATGGTCTTTAAATAGGGATCCGGGTTATCTTTCATAGACTGAAGTTTATACAAGTCCAGGTCTACACTGTAAGAATAGTAACGTTCTGTACATCGGAGGAAAGGTTTCTCCTGCGGGTTTTGGTTATCATTCTTGAGAGGTTCTTTCGTATGTATTCTCATTTTCTTAGGGGTGGACTCATCTTCCTCCATTTCACTTGTGACACCATAAAATGTCGTGAAAGGAGGTTTTGTCTGAGTGTCAGGATAAGTGGTTTTAAAACTAAATTCAATGGCTCCTTTTTCACCCGTTACGACACAAAAAGCAAGGTAAGAGCGTTTCGTGGTTATTCCACGCATGAGTTCTTCTTGATTGCTGAAGCAGTGACAGAAGCTTGTCCGAACCATAACCAGCACCATCCTCGTGAGCAAAAGTTTATGGATAATTATAACATGAGACGGACAAGAACACGCGATTAAAAGATTCGATCAATGGAACTTTACAGGATCTAGAGTCACTTCGGGATGAAAAAATGTGGAGGGGTGGACTTTTGAAGCGCACCAGAGGGGATTGCCTGGTCAGTCCTGAAAGTTATTTATACGAACCTAAGAATCCAGAGGATGAGAGTATAAGGTAGCGATAAATGACACAAAATCTAATACATAAAAAGAGACGTCCCAGCTCAGCTGTGACGTCTCTCTATCTCTATCCATTTACAGGGATTCCGCCATTAACGTGTATCATCTGTCCTGTTACATAACTTGAGTCATTGCTTGCTAAATAAACATACGCAGGGGCGACTTCTCTAGGCTGGCCTGGACGTCCCATTGGATTGTCAGATCCAAATTCAGCAACTTGCTGCTTATCAAAACTTGCAGGGATTAAAGGTGTCCAGATGGGTCCTGGAGCTACACCGTTTACACGTATCCCTTTACTCACCAGCGAACCTGCTAAAGAGCGGGTGAAGGAAGTAATGGCTCCCTTTGTGGAAGAGTAGTCGATTAGCTGGTCATTTCCTTTATAAGCTGTCACTGATGAGGAGTTGATAATCGTGCTGCCTTTTTTAAGGTGGGGAAGGACAGCCTTGGCCATGTATACATAGGAAAAGAAGTTGACCCGGAATGTTTCGGTAAGCTGCTCGTTCGATATACTCAACAGGTCCTCCTGGGGATACTGGACAGCAGCATTATTGACCAGGATGTCAATCTGTCCATAGCTTTTCATGATCCGTTCGACTGCTGTTTCACAAAATTCTGCTCCTCCAATATCTCCGTTATATAGTTCACATCTTCTTCCTTCAGCTTCAACCAAAGCTTTTGTTTTTTCTGCATCCTCCTGTTCATCCAGATAGAGTACAGCTATATCTGCCCCTTCTTTAGCAAAGTGAACGCTGACTGCCCGTCCAATTCCACTGTCTCCTCCACTAATAACAGCGACTTTCCCTTCTAATTTTCCACTTCCTTTATAGGTCTCATCAATAAATTCCGGCAATGGCTTCATGTCGTGCTCAAAACCTGGCTGGCGTTCCTGGTGTTGTTTTGGTTGAATTTCTCTTTTTTTATCTGCCACTTTACGACCTCCTATGTACAAATCATTCCTATTGATTGAATTCGATTCCATTGGTTAGGGTGCCCTTCTCTTTGAGATATAATCGTAAAATTTCCCAGGAAAGGATGGTTAAGGAGAAAGGTCATAGTGTTAATTTCATCAGGAATTGATTTGACACTTCGTCCATTGATGTTTAAATTTTCTGAATTTATACTATATTCGAAGGGTGCAAAAGAACAGAAACTACTAATAGAGGTGAAAAAATGGAGACAACTTTCTCAAAGACAAATCAGGTGGTTATTCAAAATTTCATTAATGGCGAATGGGTTTCATCTGAAGGAGGCAAGGCGGAGGACGTACCTAATCCTGCAACAGGAGAAATCATCGCAAGCGTGCCGATTTCAACAAAAGAAGATGTTGATAAAGCCGTTCGATCCGCACGCGAAGCGTTTAAGAGCTGGAAAAAGACACCGGTCCCTAAGCGCGCCAGAATTATGTTTAAGTATCACCAGCTTTTAGTAGAAAATCGTGAAGAATTAGCCAAAGCACTCACACAGGAGAACGGAAAAACAATGAAAGATGCAACAGGTGAAGTGCAGCGGGGGATTGAGTGTGTAGAATTTGCAGCTGGTGCTCCCAGTCTTATGATGGGAGATGTGCTGCCGGATATCGCTGAAGGTATTGATTCTGGAATGTATCGATACCCTGTAGGTGTGGTAGGAGGCATTACACCTTTCAACTTCCCGATGATGGTGCCGTTATGGATGTTCCCGCTGGCGATTGTATGTGGAAACACGTTTGTGCTGAAACCATCAGAACGCACGCCAATCTTAGCTAAAATGCTTGTTGAACTCCTTCATGAAGCCGGCCTTCCAAAAGGAGTCATTAATGTTGTGAACGGGGCCCATGATGTCGTGAATGGTCTGCTCGAACATGATGATGTAGATGCAATCTCCTTCGTTGGTTCCCAGCCGGTTGCAGAGTACGTATATAAAACAGCTGGAAATTACGGCAAGCGAGTTCAGGCGCTGGCAGGTGCAAAGAACCATTCCATCGTGCTGCCGGACTGTAACTTGGATAAGTCGGTCGAGGGCATT
Organism: Halobacillus litoralis; assembly: GCF_020524025.1. Classification (GTDB taxonomy): domain Bacteria; phylum Bacillota; class Bacilli; order Bacillales; family Halobacillaceae; genus Halobacillus; species Halobacillus litoralis_D. The sequence goes on from NZ_JAIVKN010000001.1 coordinate 215,425, forward strand.
ATTAATGCAGCTTTTGGCAGCGCAGGTGAACGTTGTATGGCTTGTTCGGTTGTAGTTGCGGTTGGAGATGTGGCTGATGATCTCGTTGCAAAATTAAAAGAAGCGGCAGACAATCTGAACGTAGGCAACGGTCTAGACGAAGAAACCAACCTGGGTCCATTAATAAGAGACTCCCATCGGGAGCGTGTGCTCGGTTATATTGAGGCTGGTGAAGGCGACAATGCCAAGCTTATACGTGATGGAAGAGTGGAACTGCGCGAAAATGAGTCCGGTTATTTCCTGGGTGCCACTATCTTTGATCATGTAACTGAGGATATGAGTATATGGAAAGATGAAATTTTTGCTCCGGTATTGAGTATCGTTCGAGCCGATACGTTAGATGAAGCCATTGAAACGGCAAATAAATCAGAGTTTGCCAATGGAGCTGTTATCTATACATCAAGCGGAAAAGCTGTTCAGCAATTTAGAGAAGAAATGGACGCAGGTATGCTGGGAGTAAACGTCAATGTCCCTGCTCCGATGGCTTTCTTCCCATTTTCCGGCAACAAGAAATCCTTCTATGGTGACCTTCATGCGAATGGAAAAGACGGCCTGAACTTCTACACGAAACGAAAAATGCTTACCCAGCGCTGGTATTAAAAGAAGGAAGCGCGGAAACGTTCACACGTTTTCCGCCTTCTTTTATGACAGACCTATCCCATACCTTCAATAGATATGAATCGATTATCTTCTTCTGATTTTTACAATTCATCAAAGAATCCATCATCATCATTTTACAATATGTATAATGGCAAACCAGTCAAAGTCATGTAAACTAAATTTAAATTACTGAAAATTAAGATAATTTGAAGTGATGAAGAGAGTAGAAGGATGCGCTTTATTGTAAACGTACTCTCACTTAAATTAAATGATTTACATAAGGAGGAAATAAGATGCCGGATAAAGTTCAGATCGGTTTGATTCAGGCTTCCCATGATGTAGATGGGAATGAACCAGTAGAGGTCCATAAGCGTGAATCTATCGAAAAGCATATTAAACTAGTAAGGGAAGCTGCGGAAAAAGGGGCACAGATCATTTGTTTACAGGAGATCTTCTACGGTCCTTACTTCTGCTCCGAGCAGAACTCCAAATGGTATGAAGCGGCTGAAGAGATCCCGAATGGACCTACAACCATCCGTTTTCAAGAACTCGCAAAAGAATTAAGTGTGGTCATTGTTCTCCCGATTTACGAAAGAGAAGGTATTGCTACTTATTACAATACCGCGGCCGTCATTGATGCAGATGGATCCTATCTAGGTAAATATCGTAAGCATCATATCCCGCAGGTAGCTGCCGGGGATAAGGGATATGGTTTCTGGGAGAAATATTACTTTAAGCCTGGCAATCTCGGGTACCCGGTTTTCGATACGGCTTATGCAAAAGTAGGGGTTTATATTTGTTATGACCGCCATTTCCCTGAAGGCGCAAGGGTGCTTGGATTGAATGGAGCAGAAATCGTCTTTAATCCATCAGCAACTGTGGCAGGGACATCTGAATATTTATGGAAGCTTGAGCAGCCGGCACATGCGGTTGCAAACGGATATTACTTAGGTGCGATCAACCGCGTTGGCTATGAAGGCCCTTGGAACATGGGTGAATTTTACGGGCAGTCCTATCTTGTAGATCCCCGTGGAGATTTTGTAGCTACAGGCAGCCGTGATCAGGATGAAGTAATCATCGGAGAAATGGATAAAACATTCATTCGTGAAGTCCGTGATACATGGCAGTTCTATCGTGATCGTCGACCTGAAACGTATGAAAAGATGGGGCAGCTGCTTCCTTAATCGTTCCAGCACGTCACAAGATGGAGTTCTGCATAGGACAAAGGAAAAGAATAAATTTTCCCTGTGCAGAACTTTTTTAAATGAATGGGCATGATCAGTCCTTGAGCGATGGAAGGGTAGGAAGCTCAAAGGAAACGTCTCTCAAAGTCATAATGTCAATCAGGTAGATGGAAGTATACTTCCACTTCGCTGTTGGTCTTAAACTTGGCAGAGATCTAAGTTGCTCCCGCTTTTATTAAAAGGAGGTAACCAACATTGACTCAGTTAAAGAGTAAAGGAATTTCTTTAGAAAATTTGAAATTAAATTTTGAAGAAGTGCATGACGGGCTGAATGCTCAAGAAGCGATGGAAGAATCCAATCGATGTCTTTATTGCTACGATGCCCCCTGTATACAAGCATGTCCGACGGGCATTGATATTCCGAAATTCATAAAAAAAATAGCCTCAGGTAATCTGAAAGGATCGGCCACTACAATCATGTCCTCGAACCCTGTCGGAGCGACTTGCGCACGTGTATGTCCGACGGAAGAATTGTGTGAAGGAGCGTGCGTCCTTAACCATTCCACAGAACCCATCCTTATCGGTGATCTTCAAAGATTCGCCACGGACTGGGCCATAAAAAATGAACAGCTCTTGTTTAAACCCGGAGAGAAAAACGGGAAGCGGGTCGCTGTTGTCGGCGGTGGTCCTGCAGGGCTGGCAGCTGCACGGGAGCTTGCCCGTTTTGGATATGACGTGACAATTTTTGAAGCAGCGGAAGAAGCCGGCGGTCTCGATACTTATGGAATCGTCTCTTTCCGACTACCGCAGGACATCTCCCGCTGGGAAGTGGATCAAGTAGAAAAATTGGATGTTGAAATTCGTACAAACACACGTGTAGGTACAGATGTTACCTTTGCCGAGCTGTCCGAAGACTATGATTCTATTGTTCTTACAATTGGTATGGGGCATGTTCCGATGCTTGGAATTGAGGGCGAAAACCTGGAGGGTGTACATGATGCCATTGAATTTGTGAAGAGTACCAAGTCTGGTGAAATAACGGAAGACCTTCTAGGTAAGAATGTGATTGTTGTGGGTGCAGGTAATACGGCCATTGATGCAGCCACTTGTGCAGCCCGCAAAGGGGCGGGGGATGTGAAAATCGTCTACCGTCGTACACGAAATGAAATGACAGCCTATGAGTTTGAATATGATTTCGCTAAACAGGATGATATTGAATTCAACTGGTTAACACAGCCGATTGAAATCATTGGGGATGAGCGCGGAAAAGTGACGCACCTCAAATGCGTGAAGATGGCTCTCGGTGACCCTGATGAAGACGGCCGAAGAAGACCTGCCCCGGTAGAGGGTTCTGAGTTCGTAATGGAAGTGGATGCTGTCATTAAAGCCATCGGACAGTCCCGGTATACGGATTTAATTGAAGACTTTGGTCTTGAACACGAGGGTGGCGTTGTAAAAGTCAACCCGGTTACATTACAAACCTCAAACCCGAATGTATACGCAGCAGGTGATGTCATTTTTGCTAAAGGGCAGGGAGAAGCCATGGTTGTTACAGCGGCTCAGCAAGGGAAAGAAGTCGCAATGGCTATTCATAAACAACTGGCCCCGACACCAACGGCATCTATACAAAACTAATTATCTAGGAGGAATTATATGGCTGACTTGAGTTTGAATCTAGCAGGAATTAAATCTCCGAACCCTTTTTGGCTTGCCTCTGCACCTCCGACGAATTCGGGGTATCAAGTACAGAGGGCATTTGAAGCCGGCTGGGGCGGAGCCGTTTGGAAGACCCTTGGAGAACCGATCTTGAACGTATCCTCCCGCTTTGCTGCTGTTGGTTTTAATGGGAAAAAAGTAGCGGGCTTTAACAATATTGAACTGATTACTGATCGACCGCTTGAAGTGAATTTAAAAGAAATCTATGAAACGAAGAAACGGTTCCCCAATCATGCGATTATTGCTTCTCTCATGGTAGAGCCAACGCAGGAGAAGTGGCACGAAATCGTCAAGCGGGTGGAAGATGTCGGCGTCGATGGCCTGGAATTGAACTTTGGGTGTCCGCACGGCATGGCTGAACGTGGCATGGGTGCTGCATCGGGACAGGTGCCGGAGCTCGTCGAGAAGCAGACCACCTGGGCTAAAGAAGTCGCTCAGACACCAGTCATCGTCAAACTGACTCCAAATATTACAGATATAACCTTTACAGCGGAGGCTGCCGTAAATGGTGGAGCGGATGCTGTCAGTATGATCAACACCATCAACAGTTTAGCCGGGGTGGATATTGACTCGTGGGACACTATTCCAAACGTTGCTGGAAAAGGCGCGCATGGAGGATATTGTGGGCCGGCGGTCAAACCTATTGCCTTAAATATGGTAGCTGAATGTGCACGCCATCCTAAAATTAATGTTCCGATTTCAGGGATGGGTGGAGTATCCAGCTGGCGTGAAGCTGTTGAGTTTATGCTGATGGGAGCTACCGGTGTTCAAGTCTGTACCGCTGCGATGCACCATGGTTTCAGCATCGTTGAAGATATGAATGATGGATTAAACAATTACTTAGATGAAAAAGGCATCGACTCTGTTATGGATCTTGTTGGTAAATCGGTGGAGAAGTATTCGGATTGGGGTAACCTGGACCTTAATCATCAGGTTGTCGCTCAAATTAATAATGATGTCTGTATTAATTGTAATAAGTGTCATATTGCCTGCGAGGATACTTCCCACCAGTGTATCGATATGCTGAAAGATGTCGATGGCAATGACATTTTGAAAGTGCGTGAAGAGGACTGTGTCGGTTGTAACTTGTGCAGTATCGTCTGCCCGGTGGATGGAGCGATCGATATGGTCGAGTACGCCAATGGAAAACCACCGATGACTTGGAATGAAAGACAGGCAGCTATAGGAGCCGCTACTTCTTGTGACGTAAATTTAATTAAATAATCGATTAAAACGGAGGGGTAAGATGAAAAAAATTATTAAGAATGGAACGATTGTAACGGCAGCGGATACGTATAAGGCAGACATTTTAGTTGAAGATGGAAAAATTGCTCTCATCGGCCAGGATTTATCCGATTCAGCAGCCGAAGTGGTCGATGCCCAGGGGCATTACGTCTTTCCGGGAGCCATTGACCCTCATACACATTTAGAAATGCCTTTTGGCGGAACGGTTAGTAAAGATGATTTTGAGACAGGGACTATTGCGGCTGCTCATGGCGGAACGACAACGGTGATTGACTTCTGTCTGACGGATAAAGGGAAGCCTCTACAAAATTCCATCGATCAGTGGCATGCGAAGTCGCATGATAAATCTGTCATCGACTATAGCTTTCATTTAATGATTGGTGAAATCAATGAAGACGTTCTTGAACAGCTTCCAAGCGTAATTGAGGATGAAGGAATTACATCATTTAAAGTATTCATGGCTTATAAAAATGTCTTTCAGGCCGATGACGGCACTCTATTCCGTACATTGGAAGAAGCGAAAAAACTAGGCGCTCTCGTCATGGTGCACGCGGAGAATGGGGATGTTATCGACCATTTAGTCACCAAAGCGCTCGAAGCCGGTCAGACGGATCCTATTTATCACGCTCTGACACGTCCGCCTGAAGTAGAAGGTGAAGCGACCAATCGGGCAGCGGAACTGACAGGACTTGCGGACTCCCAGCTTTATGTCGTTCACGTCACCTGTGAGGAAGCTGTTACTGCCATTGCAAATGCAAGGAAGAAAGGCTATAAAGTCATAGGTGAAACCTGTCCACAGTATTTGGTGTTGGACCAAAGTTATCTTGAGAAGCCGAACTTTGAAGGAGCTAAATATGTGTGGTCGCCGCCATTACGTGAAAAGCATCATCAGGAAGTATTATGGAATGCTTTGAAAACAGGTGATTTGCAGACGCTTGGATCTGACCAATGCTCTTTTGATTTTAAAGGACAGAAAGATTTAGGAAAAGGAGACTTTACGAAGATACCGAACGGAGGACCAATTATTGAGGACCGGGTCAGCATTCTGTTCTCTGAAGGTGTCAAAAAAGGTAGATTAAGCTTAAATGAATTCGTCAATATTACATCGACTAAGATTGCCAAGACATTCGGTCTTTTCCCACAAAAAGGAACAATCTCGGTCGGGGCAGATGCGGATATCGTCATTTTTGATCCAAATGTTGAACGGACAATTTCTGTAGAGACAAGCCATATGGCAGCTGACTACAATCCGTTTGAAGGGATGAAAGTAACAGGCCAGCCGGTGAGCGTTCTATCCCGTGGTGATTATGTAATCAAGGACAAAGAATTTGTCGGTAAGATTGGTTCTGGACAGTACTTGAAACGCTCTCGTTTTGGTGAACTAACGACCTCTCAAGAAGAGCTTTATCAAAAATAAGAAGTGATGGAATGGAAGTGGAAAGGCTGCTCAGCGGAGTATAGGCTGAGCAGCCTTTCAATAAAAACGCACTCTAAAAGCATTCTTCGCTCACTCAGCTCTGCGGACAGAAAGAAAATACAGGTATACTTAGGAGGAGTCCTTTTATATGGACAATAAAGATAATCATTTAATGTCACCCGATCTTATGCCCATTCCTCATAAGGAAAAGAAAATAGGAACGCTTGGGTTTACATTTATGTGGGTTGGGATGGCGGTTGTATTAGCTGCTTTCGCTATCGGTGGCGCAGGTGTTCAGTCTATACCGCTCATCTGGGTTGTACTTGGGACACTGCTTGGAACGCTGTTGATCGGTCTTGCAATTACGCTTACTGCCGACATTGGGATTGAGCATGGGATCTCGTTTCCAGTTTATATGCGGGCCCCTTTTGGTACGCTTGGAACTCATTTCCCCTCCATTGTCAGAGGGTTGGCCGCATCCATGTGGTTCGGGATCAATACATTTTTTGGATCTACTGCAATCAACGGAATTTTAAATATACTTACAGGATTTGATAACTGGTTCATCTGTTATATCCTCTTTGCATTATTCCAATTATTTAACACAGCTCTTGGAATTAAAGCCGTAGAAAAATTTGCAGACTTGGCTGCTCCTATTATTATTCTTATTGGAGTCTGGATGTATTTCACTCTGGCCGGAACCGCAACTGAGCAGGGGAAAGATATTTGGGCATGGGTGGAAAGCCCTGTAACAGGCGGAGCAGCGTTTACTGCTTTTGTTGTAGTTGTAGTTAGTAATATGGGGTATTGGTCAACTCTCGCCGCAGACATTTCTTCTATTTCACGCTTCATAAAAGCTCCTAAACATGAAAGAAACTGGTTTAAGAGAAACAAAGGCGCCATGGTTGGCAGTTTAGTCGGCCTGCCCCTTACACAAACCTTCATCGTTGTTTTAGGAGCCGTTTCCTACATTGCCGTTTCAAACTTCGACCCTGTTGTTGCTCTGCAGGAGTCAGCCAGTGGACTGGTATTAGGTGTTTTATTATTGATGATTGTATTAGCTCAGTGGTCTACCAACGTTTCAGCTAACATTGTTCCCGCTGCTACAATATTCTCCAACGTCGGAGGTCCGAAACTTCCATTCTGGGCCGGTGTATTTATTGCAGGGCTTATCGGGACTGTCATTCAGCCCTGGAGCGTCTTCAATTTACTCATACCAGTCCTCCTTATTGCAGCTGCGATTCTATCAGTAATTGTAGGGATCATCTTTGCTGATTATTACTTATTAAGAAAAAGACGAATGAACGTGTATGACTTGTATAAAAGCGGTGGGCAGTTTCATTATGATGGCGGCGTGAACTGGGCTGGAATCATTTCCTGGGTAATCGGAAGTGTTTTTGCTTACACATTCAGCACGTATTCCTTCTTTGTTGGGTTTGGGGCAGGTGCACTTCTCTACTTCTTACTCGCTAAGTTCTGGTACTTTAAAAAGCACCCGCAGGCAGAAATTGAAAATCCAAGCGATGATGAATACTTAGGCATTACTGTTGGAAGAGATTGGGTCATTGGTGAAGGGTTTGTGGAAGAGAGCTTGAAAAGAAAGACAGGAACTGAAGGGGTTAATCAAAAAGCAGATGCTTAAAAGGAGGAAAAATGATGTCAGATCATCGTGAATTTGAAGCAGAAAGGGAAAAAATCGATTTTCTACTTGAACAAGGCTACATTATTAAAGAGGTTACTGAGAACATGAGTGGAGCTTTTGTTGGATTTGAATACACCGGTAGTGATGCAGAGAAAAGCCAGTATGAACGTTTACACCTTCTCCATCCTGATTCAAGAAAGTATTTCTCTACCATCCTTGTCCAGCAGCAGAAAAAACAAAAAGTGAATGAAACCAGCCCTTAATATGAATCGACTTCGGTCGATTCTTTTTTTATGCGTTTTTCTTACTATTGTTAGATTATCTTACAAAGAGTTAGATTTTTCTGACTCTTTGTTGTATGTTAGAAGAGGGGGGCATTCGATGAAAGGTCACATGTTGATAAAAGATATTCTGCAAAGAAAGCATTTTGCTTCTGCTTCCGTTATTGCTGGTGAAGACGGGATCGACCGGATGGTTAAGTGGGTCCACGTTTTTGAAATGATTGAGGTGAAAGGGAATCTCAAAGGTGGTGAACTTGTCCTATCGACAGGTTTTGGCTGGAAAGATGATGACACGTTATTCCTATCCTTACTAGAGCAGCTCATTGAACGGGAGGTTTCAGGATTATGTATTGAGATGGGGAGTTTTGTTACTTCACTTCCAGATGAAGCCATCGCGTTAGCAGATCAACATAGTTTTCCAATCATTCTATTTAATGAGGAAGTTTCGTTTGTTGAAATCACTCAGGATATCCATGCGGAGCTGATCAATGATCAGTATGAGAAGATTTCCAGTTTGGAGGATTATTCTCAACGACTAAATAAAAGACTGCTCTCACTCGATAACTATTTTGATATTCTTAAGAACCTGCAGCAATATGTAAATTGTCAACTTGTGTATATAGCTAAAGACCATACTATTGTCACAATTCCGGCTCTTCGTGACAAGGAACGCGAAAAAACACTCGCTGAACTCAGTACACCTGAAGGATCGTCTGCCAGGTGGGTGTTAAAGCAGCCCGTCCAAGTGTTTGAGCGTGAATTTGCTACCATATACCTCATGTGTAATCGAAGGGTACTGGGTGAATTTGAGTCACTCTTGCTCGATCGTACAGCTACTGCTCTCGCTCAATACCTATTACGTGAGCTTTATACTGAGGAAAAAAGGAAAGCGAAAGAAACAGAATGGCTCATTGAATGGCTGCAGGGCGAACATACTATAGAAGATATTCAAAATCGTTTAGCTTATTATAAATTGAATCATACTCTTTCAGGCGGTATCGTCCTTACAATAAAAGTAAACATGAAAGACCAGCAGAAATCCAACCCCGATGTCACCTATTTAAATATGCTGATCCAAAATATTTTTGATCAGAATGGTTATTATGTATTTCCAGTTGAAAGGCGTCACCTGCTGACTTTTATTCTCTTAAATAGAAAAGGAGAGGAAGATTGGAAGAAGCGCATGAAGAAAGGTCTTGAGCGTTTAAGGAATATCAGTCTGCTTAATGACTCCAGTATTTCTTCTTTTCATATTGCAGCCGGGAAATACATCAAAGAATTAAATCAATTGCATGAAAGTTTTACAACAGCCCAGGAAACACTCACACTTCAAAGCAAACTGCCAAAGGATCAGCACAGGTGTTTTTATGATGATATGCACATGTATCGGTTGATATCTCTTGTACATAAACATAGCAACTTAGGAGCATTAGTGGAAGAATATTTGGAGCCTATCATTGAGTATGATCAAAAAAACAACACCAATCTGCTTGAAACTCTGCGTGTATATATGGCCTGTAACGGGTCAAAGAAGGAAACAGCGGATAAGGTTTTTGTCGTCAGGCAGACCCTTTATCACCGATTGGAGAAATTAGAAAAACTGCTGGGTGAGGATTTTATGGAGTGTGAAAAGAGGCAGGTCATTGAATTTGCTTTATTGGCACATGAGTATCAACAGGCAGTATATTCCTAGAGTAGAAAAAACACCTATTCCCCGTGAATAGGTGTTTTCTAGTTTGGATATCATTGGATGACCTGATTTCGAGACTCTAACATAAAAGGTCCGTAGGCATTATGTGAAACAGGAAGAAGGAAGGTTTGACACAATGTCTAATGAAACTGGTTTACATTTGTTAGATAATTGAGACAATTCTAAATATAATTGGATGCTATATAAGGAGGGTTCTCCATTGACCAAAGCGGATGTTAAAAATGAAATGCTGACAAAGGATGAAAAGTATATCTGGCACTCGATGAAGCCTTATCAGCCACAGAATACAATGGTTGCAAAAGAGGCAAAAGGTTCATGGATTACAGATGTTGAGGGGAATAGGTTCCTTGATGCCATGTCAGGGTTATGGTGTGTCAATATAGGATATGGACGGGAAGAACTGGCACAGGCCGCCTATGACCAGCTGAAGGAACTTTCATATATGCCGATGACTCAGAGCCATGAGCCTGCTATTAAGCTTGGTGAAAAAGTTAGCGAGCTTTTGGGGGATGACTACGTTGTGTTTTTCTCTAACAGTGGATCAGAAGCAAATGAAGCCGCCTTTAAAATGGTCCGGCAGTATCATCAGCAGAAGGGGGACCATTATCGTTCAAAATTTATCTCCCGTTACCGGGCTTATCACGGAAACTCTACGAGTTCCCTGGCAGCAACCGGACAGGCTCAGCGTAAATATAAATATGAGCCATTAGGACCCGGTTTTTTACATGTCGCGCCGCCTGATGAATACCGAAATGATCATAGTGAACGGGACCGCTGGGGAGCAGAGGAGATCGATCAGGTAATGAAATGGGAGCACAGCGAGTCTATAGCCGGTGTGATTATGGAGCCGATTATTACAGGTGGCGGAGTGATTATGCCCCCGGAGGACTATATGAAAGAAGTGAAAAAAATCTGCGATAAGCACGGAGCTCTATTGATTGTAGATGAAGTTATCTGCGGTTTTGGTCGAACGGGCAAACCCTTTGGTTTTATGAATTACGGAGTGAAGCCGGATATCGTTACGATGGCGAAAGGGATTACGAGTGCTTACCTTCCTTTATCAGCCACTGCTGTTAAACGGGAAATCTATGAAGCGTTCTGCGGGGATGACACGTACGACTTTTTCAGGCATATCAATACATTTGGTGGAAATCCTGCTGCCTGTGCTGTTGCGCTTAAAAATATCGAAATTATGGAAAAAGAAAATCTCTTTGATCGATCAAGACAATTGGGGGACAGGATGAAGAATGAATTACTTCATCGGCTGCAGACTCATCCACATGTAGGGAATGTGCGGGGAGAGGGTCTTTTAATTGGAATTGAAATGGTCGAAGACAAGGCAGGTAAGGAACCATTGGCCATCGAAAAAGTGAATCAGGTGATCAGTTATTGTAAGAAGAAGGGAATAATCATTGGAAAGAACGGCATGACGGTTGCCGGTTTTAATAATGTCCTGACTCTTGCACCGCCTCTGTCCATTGAAGAAGAAGATGTAAACTTTTTATTGGAAACATTCGTTGAGGCTGTTCATACTCTTTAGTCAGGAACAGGAGGTTGAAAGAGTGCGTATTGGTATTCCTAGAGAAATAAAGAATAATGAGAACCGTGTAGCCATAACTCCAGCGGGTGCTGTGAACTTGTTAAATGAAGGACATCAGGTGTTTGTAGAAACACTGGCAGGAGAAAGATCCGGTTTTTCTGATGACGACTATAAAGAAGCGGGTGTGACCATTGTGGATTCAGCAGAGGAAGCATGGTCGCAGGAAATGGTTCTTAAAGTAAAAGAACCACTTGCTGAAGAATATGATTATTTTTATGAGGGACTCATCTTATTTACGTACCTTCACTTGGCAGCAGATGAAGAGCTGACGAAGGCGCTTGCGAAGAAGAAGGTAGTCGCTATTGCTTATGAAACGGTTCAGTCCGCGAATGGATCCCTCCCGCTTTTGACTCCAATGAGTGAGGTAGCCGGGCGAATGGCGACACAAAAAGGAGCTCAATTCCTGGAACGGATTCACGGAGGGAAAGGGATCCTTCTTGGGAGTGTCCCTGGTGTTAAAAGAGGAAAAGTTACCATTATCGGCGGCGGTGTAGTAGGAACAAACGCTGCCAAAATAGCTGTAGGACTTGGTGCAGATGTAACGATTATTGATTTGAGTCCTGAGCGGCTTCGTGAGCTGGACGATATATTTGGTTCGGCCATTAATACGCTGATTTCTAATTCTTATAATTTGAGTGAAGCCGTTCGAGAATCTGATCTAGTCATTGGAGCTGTTCTTATTCCCGGGGCTAAGGCACCTAAACTCGTGACAGAAGAGATGATTAAGTCGATGAGCAAAGGAAGCGTGGTTGTTGACGTAGCGGTTGATCAGGGAGGGATTGTTGAAACGGTTGATCACGTTACAACTCATGATGACCCTGTTTATATTAAGCACGGAGTAGTTCATTACGCCGTTGGGAATATGCCTGGCGCTGTTCCGCAGACTTCGACACTGGCATTGACAAACGTTACGATTCCCTACGCTGTCCAGATTGCTAATAAAGGCTATCAAAAAGCATGTTTGGAGAACGAGTCATTGTTAAAAGGGGTTAATGTTGTGAAGGGCAGTGTGACTTATAAAGAAGTAGCTGAAGCTCACGATATGGACTTTGTAGATGTGAAAGATGCGCTCGGACCTAAATCATTTGTCTGACCAGTAGTCAGGAAGCATAAAAAAGGGAATGGGATAATGAAACCATTCCCTTTTTTATTTATATCTGACTTTAGGATTTGTACCTCAGAATACCTGGTTGAATCCTATATGTTCCACTTGGGAATAGTATAAAAATCAACAAAAAGGAGGAACTTGAGTGAAAGCAGCATGGTTTGAGCAGTTTGGTCGAGCAGAGGATGTTTTGAAAACTGGTGAGAAAGAGCGTCCTGTGCCGGGTCCTGGAGAAGTCCTCATAAAAATGAGAACATCAGGGGTGAATCCCTCTGATACCAAAAAACGGGACGGAGCTTTTCAAGATTTACTTGATGGCGGCCCGGTCATACCTAACAGTGATGGGGCCGGGGTGATTGAAGAGGCCGGACTGGGAGTTCCTCACTCCAGAATCGGGGAGAGGGTATGGGTGTATCAGGCGCAGTTTCAAAGAAAACATGGGACCGCCGCCGAGTATCTTGCTATCGATAGTAAGCGGGCGATCCGCCTGCCCGAGCACATAGATTTTGATATTGGGGCGTGCCTGGGTATTCCTGCAATGACGGCTCACCGCTGCGTTTTTGCAGATGGTCCGGTTGAAGGACAGGTTCTTTTTATTACTGGTGGAGCAGGAAGAGTAGGAAATTATGCGATCCAGTGGGCTAAATTAGCCGGTGCGACCGTCATCTCAACAGCAAGTAATTCAGAAGCTTATCATTATTGTATCGAAGCAGGTGCGGATCTCGTTGTCGATTACAAGGAAGAATCCATGGTGCAGGAGATTCTTGACTTTACCGGCGGAGCACGTGTCGACCGCGTCATCGATGTGGAATTCGGAGCTAATCTCCCGAGAGTGTTGGAACTCATTAGAGTGGGTGGAGTGATTGCGACTTATTCTTCCATGCTTGTCCCTGAACCGAAGCTTCCTTTTCGACAAATGATGTTTATGGATTTAACGGTTCGAATGGTGATTGTTTATGCAATGCCTGAACATGCGAAACAAGCAGCAATTCAGGATATTACATCAGCTCTGAATGAAAACAGGCTCATCCATCGGATTGCTGAGACATTTCCTTTGGAAAGGATCGCTGATGCGAACAACCTTATAGAAGAGGGAAACCAATATGGATGTGCAGTCATTCGGTTGGGAGAAGAATAACTAAACTTAGTATTAGAGGTCTATAGTGTGTGAGAACCTAATATTTTATGATAAAGGCATTTATCATATTTTAAAGGGGATCCCCAATTATGGACATCTTAAGTCAGTTTACTCCTTATGTAGGTTTGGCTGTGGTTTTGTATGCTATACGGCAGACTGAACGCGTTTCTAATCGTTTTATTCCAACCATTGCTATCATTCTCGGTATTGCTTTTTCCTTTTGGGAAAATGGTTTTAGTCCTGATTCTGCTGTTACAGGGCTCAAATATGCACTGCTTGGTATAGGAACAGTAGCAGGCATTAAATATTTTATTGAAAAAAGAGAGGATCAGTCGAAGAAATAGAAAAGAGCGGGCGCTTACTGGAAGCGTCCGCCTTTTTATTTTTTTGTCAGTATAGGACGAAGGTTAAGTTCGAGTAATATGGAGTCCGGTTAATTTTGTCTTTTTGCGAGCCTTAAAAATAAACGAGGTAGATGACAAGGGTTAATAATAATCGATAGACAGCAAACGGAATGAGCCTGACACGATTAATTAAATGTAAAAAGAACTGGATTGATAGAAGAGCAAAAATGAATGCACTAAAAAAACCGACTGTAAGAAAAGGAAAAAGATCTGTAGTAAAAGAAGTCATATTTTTAATTAAGGAGAGTGTACTTGCTCCAATCATAATTGGAACAGCCATGATAAATGTAAAGTCAGCGGCTGCACGGTGGCTCAAGCCGACAAGGACCCCTGCAGAAATGGTTGCACCAGAACGTGAAAAACCCGGCCAGAGGGATAGACACTGAAACAACCCAATGGTAAAAGCCTGTCTGTAGGTTAGTTGGTCAATTGTCCGTAAAGAATCTTTCGGTTTTCTCAGGTCTGCGACAATCATTAAAAGCGCACCAATGACCAGACCAACCATCACCGTTTGAATAGTGAACAAATAGTTATCAATATAGTCTTCAAGCAGGAAGCCGATGAGCGTGGCAGGGAGAAGACCGATCAAAATGTGGTTCATACTTAAACGTTCCTGTTTTCCTGGATTCCTGAGAAGTAAATCACGAAACCGTTCATGAAATACGACAACAACAGCGAGTATGGAACCGAGCTGGATGACAATTTTAAATGTATTTGCTGCTTGTCTGCCAAGAAAATCATCGGAATGAAGCCACATTTCATCGACGAGAATCATGTGGCCGGTGGAAGAGATAGGAGCAAACTCAGTCAATCCTTCAAACATGCCAAGCAGAACAACCTTAAGAAATTCTATAAGTTCCATGCGTATCTCCTTATAATTTCCTCTTTGAATAGTAGAATAGGAAGATTAGAAAGAAAATGACTAACGCTGTCGTAATGATGGTGGAGTAATAGTGGATCAGCGTAACGACCTCAGGCCAAGATTGTCCAAGTTTCACGCCGGCTGTAACAAGGATTGTGTTCCAGGCAGACGTTCCAATTAGAGTGAAGAGGACAAAGGGGAACAGGTTCATTTTCGTCATTCCAGCTGGAAATGAAATCAAGCTGCGGACCAGTGGTATCATTCGACCAAACATAACAGCCAGGGGCCCGTACTTTTTAAACCATGATTCAGCTCTATGAACATCCGCCACATTTATTCTTACAACCTTACCCCAGCGTTTCAGGAATCTGTTTAACTTCTCCTCATCTAAATAGGCCCCGAAACCGTAAAGGACACATGAACCAATTAAGGAACCTGAAGTAGCATAAAACAACATCCATTTAAGAGACAGTTGGGTCTGAGTCGTTAAAAAACCACTGAAGGGAAGAACCACCTCTGATGGGATGGGCGGGAATATGTTTTCTAATGCCATCATAAAGAACACACCAAGGTAGCCGAATTCTTCCAACACATCCATGATCCATTGCACCATGCCGTTCCCTCGCTGTCTTCTATAGTCAATAAAGCATATCGAAACTAAGAAGAATTTAGAACCAAGAGGAGGAGGATATCTAGTTCATTCCTATGATGGCCTTTAACTCTTCGGTATTCAGCATACTCCAGGAAAAGTCCACCCCGTATTCCGACCAGTTCACACCGGATATCCATCCGGATAGAAAGATGCCTCCAAACATGAGAGTATAAATGAAAATCATCAAACCATAATACTCGATGGAATCACGATTAAATTTCTTCATATTTTTCTCCTTTGTCGTTGTGCCGACATTGTATTCTTTTCCTTCTCTTGGTAGAAATAGTATAGCAGGTGCAGGATTTAGTAGATAGAGGTCTTAAAATAAAGTTTGAACGGAGAAAAACGTACGAATTCTATTAGTCAGGCCTTTGCTTAGCTTCTCAGCCAAATAAAAAAGACGAGCGTAAAAACTCGTCTGAGTGGGGGATGGTTGGATTATACTTTAACTTTACTGTTCTCTACGGACTGCAAGGGCGATCCCGCCTAATAGAGAAAGACTCATCCCGAACAACGCATATGTAGCAAACGGTGCTGAGGTCTCTGGAAGTTCGCCGCCTTCTTCTTCGTCATTGGCCATTGTGTCTTCTTCGGAACTTTCTCCTTCGTCATCGACCATTGTGTCTTCTTCAGAACTTTCTTCTTCCATGTCTCCATCATCGGAACTCATATCTTCTGATGAATCGCTCGATGAACCATAGTCAGAGTCTTCACAAGGAATGCCGTCACCATCTCCATCTAATCGTTCAGGATCATTTTCGGCAGAATATCCTTTTTCATCCCAATATGCTTTCGCTTCTTCTTCAGAACCAAAATCAGGACAGTCTTTATCTCCGTCATGATTATCGGCACTGACAACGCCAAAACTGCTGAAAATCAAACTAAGTGCAAATAGACCAGCGAATAGTTTTTTCAAATAAATAAACTCCCTTAATGATGGATTAACCATCACCCCTTGGTAATATTTGTATATCTGTTATCTCTTTTCCTTACTTATCGTCAAAATAAACCATATTTTTGGAAAAATCTTATGATTTTGTTCTGAAGGAACATAATCAGAGGATCATTAAGTTTCACGTGTTTTAGATTCATTCGTAGAGAAATAAAAAAGCATGAGGCTTTAAGCCTCATGCTTTTAGTTGCTCTGCAGTTGTTTTTTCTTACGTGCTTTTTCTTTTTCAATCTGCTTACTGCGCAGTTGTCCGCAGGCAGCATCGATATCGGTTCCATGTTCTGTACGGACGCCGCACTTAATCCCGCGGTCCATCAACGTTTGATAGAACGTAAGGATAGCTTCTTTTTCACTGCGTTCATAAGGGTGGTCAGCAACAGGATTATAAGGAATAAGGTTCACATAAGATAGGTGTCGCTTATCCTTCAGCAGGTCAGCAAGCTGCTCTGCTTCCTTTTTATGATCGTTGACGTCTCTCAGAAGGATATACTCAAATGTAATCCGTCGGTTCGTTTTCTCAAGGTAGTAGTCAATCGCCGGCATTAATTTCTCCAATGGGTATGCCCGGTTAATCTTCATGATTTGAGTACGCAATTCGTTGTTTGGAGCATGAATGGAAAGTGCCAGATTAATCTGAATTCCTTCATCAGCAAATTCGTACATTTTCGGAGCAATCCCACTTGTCGAAACGGTAATATGGCGGGCACCAATGGATAAACCTTTCTTATCATTGACAACTTTCAAAAAGTCGATCAAGTTGTCGTAGTTATCGAAAGGTTCACCAATACCCATAACAACAATGTGACTGACACGTTCGTCATTGCCCTGCTTATCCAAATGCTGCTGGACCTGCATAATTTGTTCTACAATTTCACCGCTTGTAAGGTCCCGGCTTTTGCGCAGGATTCCACTTGCACAGAAGGAACAGCCGATATTACAGCCGACCTGAGTGGTCACACAAACTGAAAGTCCGTAGTTAAAGCGCATGAGTACTGTTTCTATGACGTTTCCGTCGTCTAATTTAAATAGGAATTTAACCGTTCCATCTTTAGATTCTTGTTTAATCTCTTCAGATAATGTCTCTATCGTAAAGTGTTCTTCAAGAAGATCGATGCAGGATTGGTTAACATTCTTCATCTGTGAAAATTCGGTTACACGTTTCTGATATAGCCAGTCCCAAACTTGTTTGGAACGGAACTTTTTCTCACCATGCTCTATAATCCAATCTGTCAATTGTTCAAACGTCAATCCGTATATGGATCGTTTCATATATACGCTCCTCTAAAAAAAAATCGCTATTCCTATAATAATCGATTTGGATAACAGAAACAACCTCAAAGTGAATGGGATTATTATACAGATGGTAAATGTTCGTTAAGTTAGGAAAATGGATGTGTTTTTCGACTATTAGGTTATAGAAAAAAAGAAAGGGGAATGAAGATTCCATCACTAAGAAACGCTGAGGGAGGGTTCCTGATGTTCACCATGAATGATATACCAATGTTTATACTTAATTTCTTCTTAATCCTTCCACTTGTTACCCTCGTACATGAAGCAGGGCATGTTGTTGCAGCCCGTTTATTCGGCGGGAAGATTCACTTTTGCATAGGTACAGGAAAGATGATGTTTCAACTCGGATCATTTGAAGTAAGACGGATGTACTTTATGGAGGGCTGGTGTCAATACAAGGATTTGAGATATAACAAAACGTGGGCACACGTTTCTATATATTTAGCTGGAAGCTTATTTAATTTACTTGTGATTTTAACTTTGAATCTCCTTATTAGTCATAAGGTAATCCCAGTTGATCTCTTTTTCTATCAGTATTCCTACTTCTCGTTTTACTTTATCTTCTTCTCTTTGTTTCCTTATAGGAATGGGGATGGAAAACCGAGTGATGGAATGGCTATATATGACGTGATCCGTCATGGAAAGACATCAGATCCAATTGATTAATAGGAAAGAAAACAGCCGGAAGAACACTTCTCCCGGCTGTTTTTTACTCCTTTTCATCAATTTCGTACAGCAGCGTGCGATTCATAAATCCACCATGTTCCTTGCGGCGGTGCTGGCGGATATGTTCAAGCTCTTCTATAGATGCTCCGTGGGCATAAGAAAGAGCGTGGATAACTTCAAGAAGATCGGCAAGTTTTGTCAGAGCATTCCTGCTGTCCTTTGGATGTAAATAGTCCTGCATCTCTTCTTTTAGTTTGTTCTTTAAATATTGATTGTACTCTGCAGGACCGAGGGTTCTAGTCCGGAACGCTCTGCCGGATGTTTCAAGCATCTGGGGAATGTTATCACGTACGAGCTTCATAGGTTTGTAATCACTCAATGCTTTTCTCTCCTTTCAACTATACCTTTCCTTAACCGATTATTGTGTCGAAAAAACTTTTATTCGTTAATCATCTATAAGAAATCTGATTATGGTCGGATACTTGGAAAAATCCCATGTTCAGTCATTCTTTTATAAAAAATTTCTGGTAAGAGAGGACAGATCAACATAGTTGAAGGAAGATAAGTGTGACAAAAGTAGAGAGATAGATAATAAATAAGGTGAAAGGTCCCAGTTTAACTGGAATATGGCTGTGGAAAACAAGAGAGTAAACAAAGGAGGAGATAATCATGAACATCATTCGCTCAATCATCCATACTATTGTAGATATCCTTCTATTTATTCCACGTACACTTGGAAGATTAATAAAGAAGATTGTTTAAATAAAAGGAAGACGCCCGTCCAACAATGATGGAGCGTCTTCCTTTTATTTATATCTTGTGAACTTTTAAATAAACGCAGCGACAGTATGAGAGGGTTTCAATTCAGGCGGTTCCATCTATGTTGGTTAAAAAAATATCGTTAGGGAAAATTATATAAGTAAGGTGTCTGCAACTAACAGAACATAGAAACGTGAGTGTCCGTTCAGTATCCATGACCTGGTCACTCTGCACATGGACCAAGAGATTTTATTTTTCCACTTGTAATAGCCTTAAGATTGATTGATGGCATAAAGACTTGTAGTAAGCGTGCAGGTCATCTTCGTCTCTCATCAACCACTGAATTAGAGAACCGTCAATGATACTGCGAATGCTGTGCGCAGCTTGTTCTTTGTCAGAGACACGAAATATCCCTTCATTAATGCCCTGATTAACAATATCTGTACCTAAAGACCAGCAGTTCTCATAAAATTGCCGGTTAATCTCTTGGTAACGTTGATGATTCTTTGATTGGGATAGGAAATCTAAGTAAACACGGTAAAAGGTTTTATTTTCTTCAGGGCTTATGAAAACTTGATTTATATAAGCTTCTAATTGTTCAAGTGCGGTGTTTTTTTCTTTAATTGAAGCCGCTTCTTTTTCATAAATTCTTGTGGTAATCCATTCAAGAAGGTGGGCGAAAACATCCACTTTATTCTCAAAGTAATAGTTGGTTACTCCCTTGCTTACATCTGCATAGTCCGCAATATCCTGGAGGGTTACAGACTCGTATCCTTTGTCTGACACTGCATCAAAAGCTGCTTTCAAAATCTGTTGTCGTCGTTGTTCTGCTTTCTTCGCCATTGGTTAACCTCCATAAAGTTCATTAAGTGTAGTATACAAGATGATCACCAACAAGGTAAATAGTTAAACTGACCAGACAAAATAATTTGACCAGTCAGTATAATTTGTAATAGGATGAAGGTAATCCAAGTAAGAGAGGGGAATAAATGTTATGTCTGAAAATTTCAAGGCGTTAGTTGTGAATAAAACGGAAGAGGATTTCACGGTTAATGTAGAATCTCTAACTTTCGATGACCTACCTGAAGGAGACGTGTTAATCCGCGTTCATTATTCCAGCGTCAATTATAAAGATGGTCTGGCAAGTACTCCAAATGGAAAAATTGTTCAATCTTATCCTTTTGTACCTGGTATAGATCTTGCGGGGACTGTTGTTTCCTCTCAGGATGACCGTTATGAAGAAGGGCAGCAGGTCATTGTGACAAGCTATGAACTGGGCGTATCCCACTATGGAGGATATAGTGAATATGCGAATGTCCCTGGTGACTGGGTTGTGCCACTTCCGGAAGGGTTAACACTGAAAGAGGCAATGGCATTTGGTACAGCTGGATTTACGGCAGCTCTATCTGTCCAAAAGCTGGAGGAAAGCGGGCTTACGCCGGAAGATGGACCTGTTCTAGTCTCAGGTGCTACCGGTGGTGTTGGAAGTATGGCTGTAGCTATGCTTGCAAAAAGAGGTTATGACGTAACCGCAAGTACCGGTAAGGAATCAGAACATGGTTACCTTAAAGAGCTAGGTGCCAAAGATATCGTTTCTAGAGAAGAAGTAACACCAGAGAAGCTCCGTCCTCTTAGTAAACAACGATGGGCAGGTGCTGTGGACCCAGTGGGTGGTAAAACGCTGGCTTCTATTCTAAGTAATACCCAGTACGGCGGCTCTGTTGCTGTTAGTGGTTTAACAGCCGGTATCGATGTTCCGACCACTGTTTTTCCATTTATCCTTCGCAGTGTAAACCTGCTGGGTATTGATTCTGTCTACTGCCCTCGTGACCTGCGCGTGTCATTATGGAATCGAATCGCAGAAGACCTGAAACCTGAAGGGCTGGAAGAGATTATGAATGAGGTATCTCTCAACGAACTGCCTCAAACTTTATCGGATATTCTTAAAGGTAAGACACGCGGGAGAACGGTTGTAAATCTAACAAATGAAGATTCTTAAATCGATTTGTTAAAAGGCCCAAATTTCTGATTGAAGGCAGATCATAAGAGGATAGTTCGTCCATTACGGGACGGACTATCCTTTTTTATTGTTGGTGGTGATTTTTTTTAAGAGAGTCATTTACGTATAGCTTGCAATTCATAATGACCTTTCTTATGCTCACGATAAGTTCATTGAGCAAGTTCAGTATAGAAGCATAAAAGGGGATTAACTATGCCGGTTATTAAACACAGCCTATATATTCAGGCACCTGTAGGAGTATGTTTCGACCTTGCCCGCAATGTTGATATTCATACAAAGACAACATACTCAACAAAGGAAGAAGCAGTCGGAGGTGTAACAGAAGGTTTGATGGAAGAAGGGGACAGTGTCACTTGGGAAGCGACTCATTTTGGAATCCGTCAAAGATTGACAGCAAAAATTATCCGGATGGATCGGCCAAATGAATTTGTAGATGTAATGGTCAAGGGTGCTTTCAAATCCTTCACTCATACTCATCAGTTTATTGACGACGAAAATGGGACGTTGATGATCGATATTTTCGAATACGAGTCTCCTCTTGGAGTCTTGGGCAGGCTGGCAGATCGGTTGTTCCTGGAAGATTATATGAAGAAATTCATCATTCAACGTGCAGAAGAGTTGAAGAAGTTCGCCGAACAGGTGTAACCAAATTCCTATTCACATCGTAACTTGGTTTTGACTTTTTAATATTGTATTAACAGAGATCCATTTGCTACATTGGATAATCTCATTTTATGTAGATTATTGTAAATATATGAAAAATACTAATTCTAAAAGTCTATCGGATTTCAGTGCTTTACAGGTCAATGGAACGGTTTGTGTTAATGATTTGTAAATTCAGACGATTCTCACCTCCTGTATGTTACTTTAAAAACGTTGAGTAAAACACACACATCACAGGGGGCTTACAAATGAAGAGGAACACTTGGTTTGTCGGAGCATTGGTTTTTATACTTGCTGCCATAGGAATGCCGGTTTTACATTCTGCACAGGCAGCAGAAAAAAATGATATCGTCATTAATGAAATTGCCTGGATGGGCACAAATGTGAGTTATAACGATGAATGGGTGGAACTATACAATACGACAGATTCATCTGTTTCTTTAGAAGGCTGGACGTTAAATGCAGCAGACGGTTCTCCTCAAATTACTTTATCTGGTGCGATTCCAGCAAATGGGTATTACTTGTTAGAAAGAACGAGTGATGCAACCGTACCTGAAGCTGAGGCAGACGTGATTTATTCTGGTTCTTTAAGTAATTCCGGAGAAACATTGGAATTAAATGATGGAACACAAGTGATTGACAGCGTCGATGCCTGGTATGCAGGTGACAATAGTACAAAAGCAACAATGGAGCGTGAAGACCCTCAAGTGAGTGGTACGAGCAGCTCAAATTGGACTACAGCTACAAATACATATTCAGAAGGTATAGGTACACCGAAAGCGGCAGAAACGGCCGCTGCAGGATGTCCAACGGAAGCTGAACAATTAAATAACATAAGTGATGATCCAGGAAGCATTAACGTTTACTTTAATAAATGTGCGTATGATAATTATGCCTCAGCAGGCAACGAAGCGAATTATAACGTGAATCTAGAAGATCGCTTAATTCATCGCATCAATCAAGCCACAACGTCGATTGATCTTGCAACCTATGAAATCAATCTGCCGGAAGTCATTGATGCGCTGATGGTTAAAGCAGCCGAAGGGGTCGATGTCCGAGTAATAGCAGACGCTAAAGACGGCAGTGATCCGCACTATGCAGAACGCTATAAGACAATGCGTCTTTTTGTGGAAAAATTAGTACGTGGTCAAGATAACGTAATTGGAACGAATGATGATACGACAGTATTCTCTGATTCTATTATGTTAGCAGTCGAAGATGAAGCCCTTCGCCAGCAATATGGCCTTCCAACCTCAACGACTGGAATGAATGAAGTGACAGTCGAAGTAGGAAGCGGAACAGAGACAGGATACCTGCTTGCCGATGCTGAGCAGAAAAGTGCCGGAAGCTATTATTCCCCAGGTAATCAAATGCATAACAAATTCGCTGTCATTGATGGTAAATGGGTGTTTACAGGAAGTTGGAACTTTACAGTTACGGGACTCTATGGTTCTGAAGAAAATAGGCAGAATGATGTCCTAGGAGGAAACACACAGCACGTAGTTGAATTGAATTCAAGCGACCTTGCCAGTGTTTTCAAGACAGAATTTAATGAAATGTGGGGAAGTAATGGGTTGAATCCAGACCCCCTTGCTTCTAACTATCATGGTCGTAAGATTGATAATACACCTCATACGGTTAATGTAGGTGGTAAAGAAGTGGAGGTTTATTTCTCAGCGGGGGATGACGCCGTCGGACAAATGACCTCTTTGGTAAAAAATGAAGCGGACTACAGTAGTTACTTCTCTATTTTTGCCTGGAGTGATCAAGCCCTGGTAGATGAACTGAAATACAAGTGGGAAGGGTCTTACAATGACCTTGAGGGAAGCCTGACAGGATTTGACGTGCGTGGTGTTTTCGATCAAAGTTTTTGGAATCAGTGGTGGTCTGCATCCATAGAAATGACAGGCCGCACAGCAAGCCAAACGTCCACAAACAATCCAAACGTGAGGTGGAACAATGCGGCGCCTGTATATGAAGATCAAGAAGACCGGAAAATGCATGCCAAGACAATGTTAATTGATGCAACACACCCAACAAGCGATCCAACCGCCATTATCGGTTCAACAAACTGGAGTACAAATGGAAATGACATCAATGATGAGAATATGCTGTTCATTCATGATGCCGGAGTAACGAATCAATTCTTACAGGAATTTTATGCTCGTTATGACGCAGCAGGCGGTCAAATTCCATCTCAATAAAATAGGTAATGATAACGGGTTCCTTTCGTTTATAGACGAGAAAGGGACCTGTTTTTTTATGATACAGTCTCAAAAGTTCCCACTGTATATAAAAAAGACCTTTCCAGCTAAAGAGAGGTCTTTTCTACATTTACAGGCTTTCACAAACCAGTCCATCCTTGTCATTTCCATCTAAGCGGTGCGGGTCTGACGCAGGACCGCCGGCAGCTTCATAGAATGCCTGGGCTGATTCCTGAGTAGAAAAATCACTGCAGTCGCGGTCAGGACCCTCTGGATCGTAGGGCAGTCCGGAGGTATTGGGAGAATCCGGTGTTTCTGGCTCTGATGTTTCCTGTTCCTTTGATCGAAACCCATTGTCAGTCACATATCCGTCGATGCTCCATATTCCTTTTTGCTGACGTTTGGCCCGGTTTTCAGCTGTCTTCATATCTTCTGCATGAGTGTAGGGGGGATGATAGACATAAGCATAACGCGCAAGCCCTTTTTCGATCAGTTCCTGATTATAAATTTCCCCATCCAGCCAAATATAAGCAAGCAGCCGGTCATACCGATCACGTTTAGGCCCATCATATTCAATTCTCACTCTTTCTCCTGAAAGGGTTTCTTTGGCGTAAGCACTTGCTTCCCGACCAAATGGCTGCACTGGTTTATCAGGGTGTACAGTCTCAGGTGTGTCGACCAGCAGTAATCCATATAAAGAAAAATGCCAACAGGGGCAGAGTGTTGATCAATAACCGTTGACAAACACTGTGAATTTTCGAGAAACTAGAAGCAATCAGATTAATAGGGAGAGATACATATGGCATTTGTCATTACACAACCATGTGAAGGGGAACAAGCAGGCGAATGTGTAACTGTCTGTCCAGTCGATTGTATTGAAAAAGGGGAAGACCAGTATTATATCAATCCTGATCTATGTATAGATTGTGGGGCTTGTGTTTCCGTTTGTCCTGTAGATGCAATTGTTGAAGAATACGAGTTGAGACCAGAGGAAGAACCGTATTTGGAGAAAGCTGAAAAGTTTTTTGGGAATATATAAAAAAGACTGCCGACAGGGCAGTCTTTTTGTTTGGGTTCATTCATAAAAATACTAGATTTTAAACCTCTTTTTTAAGAAGTACATTTAGGAAAGAGGAAATAAGGGTATAGGTCTAGAAAGGTATTATTATCATTTATTTCAGGAGTTGATTAGATGCTGAAGTCACCCTATCCACCCGAAGAATCCTTTACAGACAGATACGTGCTCATTGAGGAATTATTAAGGGATTTTGGGTACACCGAAGATCTTCTTGGGAAGAAGACCGATGAAATGACACTGCCAGAGTTGCAGCAAATCTACATCAACTTGGAGTACCAAAAGAAAAGAACAGGAGAAGGATAATACAAAAGCCGGAGTATGAACTCCGGCTTTTGATATGGAGAGACCGGTGAGCGGCGATGATTAAGCGTGATGTGTTACCGGCGATCTCTATAAAGAGTATAGTCATTATATAGAAATAATAAACAAAAAACCAGAGCTCTTTTATCGCTCTGGTTTAATAGAAAAAGTATAACAAATAAAAGCTTCCTTTTTTTGCTATACTTCCTCAAATGCTTAACCATTCCTATTCTGGAAAAACAATGTTCCGGCAGGATTTTTCTACATCAGGCTCAATGAATAATGAACCAGAAGGTGGTGAATACCTCTGGTTCTTTTTCTTTGATTATTTTTGATTACTCAAACATCCATTGTCTGGCGTCTGATGATCGATGGACCACTTCAAAACGGGTAGCAGCGGTCCAATCGAACAAATCAAATTAGCTATAGAAAGAAGCTCCTACAATAATCAAAAGGATGAACAAAACAACGATTAGTACGAAAGTGCTTCCTCCGTAGTAACCGCCATAACCGCCGCCGTAACCGCAGCCACCATACCAGCCCATGTCTTTCACCACCTTTATTTATGCTATATGACAAAATATGTCGGTGGAGTGAATAGTGGAAGGGCGAATGACTAGTTACCCAAAAAGAACGTGTCTCTTTCCTTAAAATCAGGAGGTTGCTTTCTCATTGCGCTCATTTAATTCCGCAGGACGCAGCCAACGAACCTTTTCCTGGTTTGTCCGGTACCCATCCAATGTATCTTTCATTTCTGTAAGATGCTGTGTCATTGTCATTGCTGTCATGTCAAGCTCCATCATTGTTGCCTGCTGTTCCATAATTTTCTCTGACGACCCTTCAGTTTTCAAAGATAATCCATGTGTCATTTCCTTCAGTTCCTGGAACGTATTTTGAAAATGATGTTTCTCTTCAATCACTTTCTCTGAATGCGAACGGACCTCAACAGTATCCTCGTGCATAGATAAAATGTTTGTCAGCACTTCGTCAAAAATATTTGTCATCTCATCTGCTTTTACTCTTCCTTCATTCAGGTAACGAGTCTCATCTGCAAATGATTGCTTTTGATGTTCTATGCTGTTGTTTGCTTGATTAATCACAGATTCTATTTTACCGGCACTTTCTTTAACTTGTTCAGAAAGTTTGCGGATTTCATCAGCAACTACGCCGAATCCCCTGCCATGCTGCCCGGCCCGTGCAGCTTCAATCGACGCATTTAACGCGAGAAGGTTGGTCTGATTGGAGATGTATTCGATAGACTTTAAAGCCTCTGTAACTTTTTCCATCTGTGTCAGAAGTTTTTCATTGAATTTTCCAAATTGCTCCGTAGCAGAAATGATTTCTGAAAAAACTTGATTGAAGGCATCGACTTCCTGCTTTCCCTTTATAGAAAGGCTTTGGACATGTGTGGATTTATGATTCGTCGTATCGATCATTTCTCCAAGGGATTCAATCATTTGATCGATCGTTGTCATCTGTTCATTAAAACGGGTAAGCAGGGTTTGCTCGGTTTGAATATCTTCCACCATCTCAGCCAGTTGAGAATTAACGAGTTCTGATGTGTGTGATGATTGTTGATTCATCGTATTCAGGTGCTCGTGATGTGCCTCTACGTGGCGGAGTTCTTCTAAAACTTTGGTAATAGCCTGTGTATCCAAAGATTCATCAGTTTCTTCCTTAACATCTTGCTCCGTGGTTGTTTTGTTTGTTTTTTTCTTGAAGTAAGCTCCCGCGGTCATGAAAATTCCTGTTAATAACAGAAAGCCTATCCAACTGAACTCAGGATCAGTTAAGAAGGGGAGGAGGTAGGATAAAGCTCCATATAAGAGGATGAAGCCCGCAGCAAAAAAGTTCATATTTTTTCTAAGTAAGTTCATATAAAGGCTCTCTTTCTATTAACATTGAGGACATTATTTAACCGTAAGGAAAATGGAACACCGATTAAATACACCATGGAAACTTTAATTAAATTAAAAGGGACAATAACATAAAGGACAGCTGTCTTAAAATCTGTAGCTAAAGGATTGAAAGCAGTGAAACCTTCAATATATTGTGCTTCACTGATTCCTAACAGACCCATAATGGAAGGAAGAATAAAATAGAAGTTCAACAGATACATAGCCGTCAGGAAAATCATAATGGAAATCGTATAGCTCACAGTGTTGAGCCTTTTTTGTATGTAGTAGATGGTTCCAATGAGGCCGACCATTAATGACCCAGACAGGAAGTTGGCAATCTGTCCCACGGGGAGTCCAACATAACTGCCATGAGAGACGTAATCTACAATGTTCTTTAAGAACTGAATCAATATGCCGGCGAGAGGTCCCATAGTAAGAGCCCCTACTAAAGCGGGAATATCACTTAAATCCAGTGTTAAAAATAAAGGGAAGAACGGGACGGGGAACTTAAAATAATACAATATGATGCTGCAGGCCGAGAGTATACCAATTGTTGTCATCGTCCTCAAGGGGATTCGTTTCATGCATCTTTCTCCTTTTCTTATGTCTATATATTTTATAGGAAAATGATCTTTTCTATGGTTCGACAACCAAATAATCCAATAATTTAGTGGATGTCTAATAGATTTCAAAACACAAACAGGGGGACAATATCTGGAATGCTCATGTCTAAGCTGCAGCTTCCAGCACCGGGCACAATCCATCTCCTCTCAATAGTGGAGATCCAGTCTATCCCCCTCGTAGTAATATCAAACGATTCATGTAAGAGAGTAATAGACTTAGAAAGAGGTTTTACCAGAAAGAAAGATTCATTTTCATTATACTCATTCCTCTTCTTGAACAACTCATACTCAAAGTAAACGACTCAATGGTCAAGAGGTTTTACGTCAGGCTCGCAATTGAGCTGGTATGTGGTTTTAACAACTGTACAGCCTGATCCACAATTTTAGGGTTTGACGTTTTTGCACCTTTGAACTTTCGATTTTCTTCAACTTCGTGGATGCCGAACCCCTCCATGTCATAAGCCACCATCATCGACTTGAAATTAGGTGCATCGACAACCAGGAACCATTCACGTACGAGACTGCTCTTTGGTGGGAGGGCGATGTAATTAATTCCGTCGTTTTCATCCATCTGTGTATCGGCTTCTCCGAAGATATGTACATCTGAGTATTCTGTCATGGCCTGAAAGCGGTCAATGACGTTTTTAGATCGGGAAAGTTTTTGGAAACCTGCATACACTTGTCCCTGTAATTTTTTCATTAGAACCATATTCTCCATCATTAAACACATATACTCCAACTGGGGAACTTTACTTTCAAATTTCATTGAACTTTGCTGCAGCTGAGAAAGCCCGGCCTTACTCAGATCGTTTGTTTCAGCTTCAACAGAACCAAAGCATTCATGGAACAATGATATTTCTTCAATTTTCATGTTTTCTGCCTCCTAAAAATTTTTATGCTTTAAGTGAGTATAAAGATTCAATTTGGGTGTTTGACTGAATCTTTTGATGTAGGATTAAATACCCTCTTTCCATTATAGCAAACATCCTTATTATAGTTTTTCTTTTCTGAATTTTTCGGTTGATTTTCTTATGAATTGAGATAAAAAAGAAAAAAAGAAAGTTGTGGAAGAGCTACTGAAGCCAATCACATCAAAGGTGTAAGCGCTTCATCTTTATTTTTAATAATTGCATTGTTCAGAAAATTTAATTAAAACCTGTTGACCTTCTCCTGAAATCCGTTTAAAGTAGTCCTCAATCAACCACATCGACCGCAGCAAATCGATCGGTTGGTTCATGTGGAAAGCCCTGACTTGGACCCTGAAAAATAAAACATATTTTTACAAAGGGTCCGATTTTTCTTTAACATTCTTTAATCAATTTAAACATTAAACTATAAAAGAAAGGAGTGCTGAGAATGAGCAGCCAATGGATTTATATGAGCGGCGAATATGTAAGGAAAGAAGAGGCCGTCGTATCCGTCTATGACCATGGTTTTTTATATGGAGATGGGGTGTTCGAAGGAATTCGTGTTTATGATGGAAACATCTTCAAACTCGATGACCATCTGGACCGCCTTTATGATTCTGCAAAATCTATCATGCTTCAAATTCCATATGAAAAGGAGGAGCTTGAGGAGATTATTGCTGAAACGGTTCGCAAAAACCAATTGGAGACGGCTTATATTCGCGTCGTTGTATCCCGCGGAGCTGGAAACCTTGGACTTGATCCAGCAACCTGCGCGGAGCCCAGACTGGTTGTCATTGCTGAAGCACTCGCTTTGTTTCCGAAAGAATTATATGAACGAGGCGTCCGGTTAGCTTCTGTGTCCTACCGCAGAAACCGCCCGGATGTATTACCTCCACAAGTGAAATCATTGAACTACCTGAATAATATTCTTGTCAAAATGGAAGCCAATCAAAAGGGCGTGGATGAAGCGCTGATGCTGAACGACCAGGGGTATGTAACGGAAGGATCAGCAGATAACATTTTTATTGTTAAAAAAGGCACGATTTATACGCCTCCTACTTATTTAGGAGCCCTTGAAGGAATCACTAGAAATGCAATTATGGATCTGGCTGAAGAGAAAGGTTACAAAGTTAAGGAACAGCCATTTACACGTCATGATGTATATGTAGCTGATGAGGTGTTCTTAACAGGTACCGCCGCTGAAGTCATTGCTGTAGTTGAAGTGGACCAGAGAGAGGTTGGAGATGGAAAACCAGGTGTAATTACCAATCATCTGCTTTCAGAGTTCAGAAAGATCACGACAACAGACGGTTACAAAGTGTACAGCAAAGACCAGGCGCACGTAAGCTGACGCTAAATGATATTTGACAATTAAATCCTTTTAAACACGAAGATAGGAATAAAGGAATAAAGCTTTGTATTCCCAGAGAGCCGGGGTTGCTGGAAGCCCGGAAATACATCTTATTCCGACATCATCCTTGAGTGTCCTTGCTGAACGGTTATCAAGTAGGCAGGACCAGGTGTCTCACAGCACCTGTTATCAAAAGGAGTTCTTAGAACTCCATAAGGTGAAGCCTTTTGGCTTCATAAATGAGGGTGGTACCGTGGAAGTATAGAGAGACCTTTTCACCCCTCACTTTCTTATAACACAAACGTGCTATAGGAATCTGAGGAGGAAGAAGGTCTCTTTTTTATTCGACAAAAGTCAAGTTCTTCAACTATAAAAGCTGACGATTACATCCATATCAACACAGGAGGGATGAAAAAATGAAAGCACAGGCAAGTGCGGAAGAAAAAACCGCAGCAAAGACAGGAGCCGATCTGCTCGTGGAAGCGTTAATTGGTCAAGGTGTTGACACGTTATTCGGATATCCAGGAGGAGCGGTTCTGCCGATTTATGACGCGATCTATAGAGCGGAGGGAAGTTTTGATCACGTTCTTCCAAGACATGAACAAGGAGCTATTCACGCCGCTGAAGGATATGCACGTGTTTCCGGCCGCGCGGGTGTTGTAATCGGAACCTCGGGTCCAGGGGCAACAAATTTAGTTACTGGAATTGCTGATGCGATGATGGATTCTATTCCGCTTGTCATCTTTACAGGGCAGGTTGCCAAAGGGGTCATCGGTACAGATGCTTTTCAGGAATCTGACATCATGGGAATTACGACACCAATAACTAAACATAATTATCAGGTTCAGCAGATCGAAGACTTACCGAGAGTCGTAAAGGAAGCTTTTCATATCGCGACTACCGGTCGTCCTGGTCCTGTCGTTGTTGATATTCCAAAAGATATCAGTTCAACAGCCTGTCTTGAGGATGTAAGTGATGAATTTCACCTCCCGGGCTATCAGCCTAATCTGAAACCGAACCCGCTTCAGATTAATAAACTGCATGAAGCTCTTGTAGAGGCAAAAAAACCAGTCGTACTTGCCGGTTCAGGTGTCATTCACGCAGGGGCATCTGAAGAATTAAGAACTTTTATCAGGAATTATCAGCTCCCTGTGACAACAACCCTTCTTGGACTTGGCAGTTATCCCGGAAGTGATCCTTTGTCACTTGGAATGGCAGGCATGCACGGAACATATTCAGCAAACATGGCTTTGTATGAGTGTGATTTGCTGATCAACATCGGTTCAAGATTTGACGATCGATTAACAGGAAATCTGAAATACTTTGCTCCAAATGCAACGATTGCTCATGTGGATATTGATCCAGCTGAGATCGGAAAGAATCTTCCAACTCAAATTCCTATCGTTTCTGATGCGAAGGCAGCTTTAAGCTCTTTAAACAGCAAGCCTGTGAAAGGTCTCGATCATAAAGGCTGGATGGACAGTATTGAAAAAAACAAGTTGGATTATCCGCTGTGGCATGAACAGTCGGAAGGGGAAATCGCTCCCCAATGGCTGCTGCAAAAGGTTTATGAATACACCGAAGGCAAAGCAGTTGTAACTACAGACGTAGGTCAGCATCAAATGTGGGCTGCGCAATATTATCATTTCGATGAACCGAATCGATGGGTAACATCCGGCGGATTAGGGACCATGGGGTACGGGTTCCCGGCGGCAATCGGAGCGCAGCTGGCAGACAGGGACTCCACCTGCGTCGCCGTTGTTGGTGATGGTGGTTTTCAAATGACACTCCAGGAACTTTCCGTATTGCAGGAAAGACGACTTCCGGTGAAGGTGTTAATTGTAAACAATCAATCACTGGGAATGGTGAGACAGTGGCAGGAAAAGTTCTATAGTGAACGGTATTCCCAGTCGATCATCGATACTCAGCCTGATTTTGTGAAGCTGGCAGAAAGCTACCAAATACCGGGATATAAGATCGAGACTCAGGAACAATTGTTGGAAATGCTGCCGCAAGTGCTTACGGATGATCAACCGGCAGTGATCGACTGTCGTGTCCTTAAGAAAGAAAATGTCTATCCAATGATTGCACCTGGAAAAGGACTACACGAGATGATTGGGGTGAAACGATGAAGCGAATTGTCACAGCGATCGTTCATAATCGCAGCGGCGTCCTCAACCGGGTGACCGGTTTACTCGCAAAAAGGCAGTTTAATATTGAGAGCATCTCGGTCGGGCGAACAGAGACCGAGGGAGTTTCTAAGATGACGTTCGTTGTGGATGTTGAAGATGATCGAAAATTAGAGCAGTTGACGAAGCAGTTAAACAAGCAGATTGATGTTCTAAAAGTATCTGACATTACTGATAAGGCGATTGTTGCCAGGGAACTTGCGATGGTTAAGGTGATCAGCAACCCTCAAATCCGCAGCGAGATTCAAGGTATCATTGAGCCTTTCCGGGCAGCAATCATTGATGTCAGTAAAGAAAGTGTCACGGTGCAGGTGACTGGAAAATCCGATAAAGTCGATGCGCTCATCGATCTTTTAAGGCCATATGGCATTAAAGAACTTGCCCGCACGGGTCTGACAGCGTTCACCCGTGGTCATCAACCACAAGTGGCAGAATTTAAATCATACTCTCTACTAAAATAACTTTTTGAAAGGATGGATGAAACATGGCACACGTATACTATCACAATGATATTCAAGATGAGGTACTAAAAAATAAGAAGGTAGCTGTCGTAGGTTACGGTTCCCAGGGTCATGCTCACGCACGAAACTTGAAAGAGAGCGGTCATAACGTTGTTGTTGGTCTTCGTAAAGGAAAATCATGGGATCAAGCGGAAGAGGATGGTCTGGAAGTGAAACTCGTAGCGGATGCTGTAGCAGATGCTGATGTCGTCATGGTTCTTCTTCCGGATGAATACCAGCCGAAAGTGTACGAAGAGCATATCAAACCAAACTTAAAATCAGGTGCAGCCCTTGCTTTTGCACACGGGTTTAACGTTCATTTCAACCAAGTAGTTCCTCCATCTGATGTGGATGTATTCCTTGTTGCACCTAAAGGCCCGGGACATCTTGTCCGCCGCACATTTGAAGAGGGTGCAGGAGTACCGGCACTTATTGGCGTCGAGCAGGATGTATCAGGGGAAGCGAAAGAAATCGCTCTTGCTTATGCGAAAGGAATCGGCGGCGGTCGTGCAGGTGTTCTGGAAACGTCCTTCCAGGAAGAAACAGAAACGGACTTGTTCGGTGAGCAGGCTGTTCTGTGTGGCGGACTTACAAGTCTTGTAAAAGCAGGATTTGAAACGTTGACAGAAGCCGGCTACCAACCAGAGGTTGCCTACTTTGAATGTATGCACGAGCTGAAGCTGATCGTTGACTTGATGTATGAAGGCGGCCTTGAAGGCATGCGTTATTCCATCTCCGATACAGCACAGTGGGGAGACTTCGTTTCCGGTCCACGCGTTGTGGATGAAGGAACAAAAGCCCGCATGAAAGATGTACTCACTGATATCCAGACAGGTAAATTCGCTAAAGGCTGGATCCTTGAAAACCAGGTGAACCGTCCTGAATTCAATGCCATCAATAACCGTGAGAATAATCATCAAATCGAGAAGGTGGGTAGAGAGCTTCGTGAATTAATGCCGTTCGTTAAGAAGTCCCAATCCAAAGAAAAGGATGTGGTATCACATGGCTCACGTTAATGTTTTCGACACAACCCTTAGAGACGGAGAACAGTCCGCTGGCGTCAATTTGAACCGTTTAGAAAAAGTAGAAATTGCCAAACAGCTGGAACGTTTAGGTGTAGATATTATGGAGGCGGGTTTTCCCGCTTCCTCTCAAGCCGATTTTGAGGCGGTTAAGGAAATCGCCGATACCGTCAAAGGTTGTTCGGTGACAGGGTTGGCAAGAGCTAACAAACGTGACATTGATATTGCTTGGGAAGCATTGAAAGGCGGAGCGGAACCACGACTGCATGTGTTTATCGCAACTTCTCCGATCCATATGACGCATAAGCTGAAAAAAACACCGGAAGAGGTCACCCAGACAGCCGTTGAGATGGTTTCTTATGCCAAGGAGAAATTCGCACATGTACAGTTCTCGGCTGAAGATGCCCTGCGTTCAGATCGTGAGTTTCTCGTTCATATTATTGAGAAAGTCATTGATGCAGGTGCAAGTGTCATCAACCTTCCAGACACGGTTGGTTATACCACTCCCGATGAAATTGGCCGCCTCTTCCGCTATGTAAGAGAGCATGTACCAAATATCGACCGGGCCATTTTGTCGACGCACAATCACGACGATTTGGGAATGGCGGTAAGTAACTCCCTTGCAGCAATTGAGAGTGGGGCCCGTCAGATTGAAGGCACCATCAATGGAATTGGGGAACGTGCAGGAAATGCCGCTCTTGAGGAAATTGCTGTCGCCTTGAAGATACGCCAAGACCGCTTTGATTTCTCTACCAATCTTGTACTTAAAGAAATTAAGCGGACAAGCGACCTTGTCAGTCGTTTAACAGGAATGATGGTCCCGGGAAATAAAGCGGTAGTGGGTCGAAACGCTTTTGCCCACGAATCCGGAATTCATCAGGATGGCATGCTGAAAGATGCATCGACCTATGAAATTATTACTCCAGCTATGGTTGGAATCGATTCGAGCCAAATGGTGCTTGGAAAGCATTCAGGCCGCCACGCATTTAAACAAAGAGCCGAAGAACTTGGATTTGAACTTAGCGAAAGTAAGCTCAAAGAAGCTTTTGACTCTTTCAAAGTTCTGACAGGCAAGAAAAAAGAAGTCACAGATGAAGACCTATTTGCGATCTTAACGGATACACAAACGGAAAATGAAGATCAGCCGAAATATGAACTAAAAGCATTCCAGGTCCAATATGGAAGCATTAACCGGCCGACAGCAACAGTTCTTCTGACAAATCCTGATGGAGAAGAAGTTGAAAAAGCCAATACAGGAGAAGGAAGCGTTGAAGCCATCTATAATACGCTGGATGATCTTATTGATGCCGATGTTCATTTACAGGACTACCAGTTAAGCTCCATCGGTAAAGGGCGCGATGCTCTTGCAGAAGTTCATGTTCAGTTGACTGTAGACGGGGTGAAGGCTTCCGGTCGCGGATCCGCTCAGGACGTACTTGAAGCTTCAGCTCATGCTTTCTTGAACGCCGTGAACCGCACACTATATCAAGTAAAACGTCAATCTGGTTATCAAAAAATGCAAGTCTAATTAATGGGGGGATGAACATGGAGAAACATATCGTTCTTTTGCCAGGGGATGGCATCGGTCCTGAGGTGACCAAGGCTGCCAAGCGCGTGCTGCAGGCTGTCGCGGATCGTTACCAGCATTCATTTACATTTGAAAATCATGACATCGGAGGAGTGGCGATTGATCAACAAGGCACACCACTCCCGGAAGATACCGTTCAAGCAGCTAAAAAAGCAGATGCCATTTTTCTCGGTGCCGTTGGAGGACCGAAGTGGGATCAGCTGCCGGGTCACATGAGACCGGAAAAAGGGCTGCTTGGCATACGTAAACAGCTGGGCTTGTTTGCAAATCTCCGCCCTGTCAAAGCATTTAATCAGTTGCTCCATGCCTCGCCGTTGAAACAAGAAGTTGTTCAAGCCAGTGATCTATTAATCGTTCGTGAATTGACGGGAGGTCTTTATTTCGGGCAGCCGAGTGAACGCAGGAATAATGGAGAAGAGGTTGTGGATACTCTCGCTTACGAAAGAAGAGAGATTGAAAGAATTGTCGATCAAGCCTTTCAAAGTGCCCAGGTCAGAAGAAAGCACCTCACATCTGTTGATAAAGCAAACGTGTTGGAATCCAGCCGGATGTGGAGGGAAGTCGTTGAAGAAAAGAAAGCGGCCTATCCTGACGTTTCCGTTGAACACATGCTGGTGGATGCTGCAGCAATGAAACTTGTGACAAATCCGACTTATTTTGACGTCATCGTGACGGAAAATATGTTTGGGGATATCTTGAGTGATGAAGCCTCCGTTTTGACTGGATCTCTTGGAATGCTTCCTTCAGCAAGTCTAAATGAAAACGGGGTAGGTCTTTACGAACCTGTCCATGGATCTGCACCGGATATTGCCGGAGAAGATAAGGCCAACCCGCTTGCCAGTATTCTTTCTGTAGCGATGATGCTTAAGCATTCCTTTGGCTTAGAGGAAGAAGCAGAACAAGTGGAGACGGCCGTACAGGAAGTTCTTAGTGGAGGGTATCACACAGCTGACATTGATGTGAAAGGTGGAACAAAGGTCAGCGGAAGTGAACTGGCAGCTAAGGTTGTTGATCAGATAGGAAGCAATGATACTACTGAAAATATTATGCGTTGTTACGTATAAAAACAGAAAGAAGGGAGCGGAACGGAATGAGTCAGCCAAAAACCATTGTAGAAAAAATTTGGGATCAGCATGTCGTCCACGAAGAAGAAGGGAAGCCGAATCTCCTCTATATCGACTTGCATTTGATTCATGAGGTGACCTCTCCCCAGGCATTCGAAGGATTACGAATGAGCGGAAGAAAGGTAAGACGTCCGGATCGTACATTTGCAACCATGGACCACAATGTACCTACGATCCATCGGAATGTGATTAAAGATGAAGTATCAAAAAAACAGATGGAGACACTTGAGTCCAACTGTAAAGAATTCGGCGTTCACCTAGCTGATATTAATCATCCGGATCAAGGGATTGTGCATGTTATTGGTCCGGAACTTGGACTTACACAGCCTGGGAAGACAATTGTGTGCGGGGACAGCCATACATCTACACACGGCGCATTTGGTGCCCTGGCGTTTGGTATCGGTACAAGTGAGGTTGAACATGTGTTGGCTACTCAATCCTTGTGGCAGGCCCGTCCTAAAACACTGCAGGTGAAAGTTGATGGAGTACTTGGCACAGGGGTGACGGCTAAAGATTTAATTCTCGCTATTATTGGAAAATACGGGGTTCGTTTTGGAACGGGTCACGTCATTGAATACACTGGTGAAGCAGTTCGAAACCTTTCAATGGAAGAGCGGATGACCGTTTGTAACATGTCGATTGAAGCTGGTGCGCGGGCAGGTCTTATTAGTCCTGACGCAGCAACCGTGGATTATCTAAAAGGCAAGCGGTATGTTCCGGAAGGAGAGGACTTTGAAGAGGCAGCAGAAGCGTGGCTTTCTCTAGCAACGGATGAGGGTGCCGAATATGACCAGACGCTCTCTATTCACGCCGATGAAATAGAGCCGCAGGTCACCTGGGGAACGAACCCATCTCAATGTGTTCCCGTCAGTGGTCGCGTACCCGATCCTGAAAAAGCAGAAGATGACAGGGACGGAATTGAAAGAGCTATTGCTTATATGGGTCTGGAAGCTAATCAAGACATCGAATCGATTCCGATTGAGCATGTATTCATTGGATCTTGTACGAACTCCAGGTTAAGCGACCTTCAAAGAGCAGCCGAAATTGTAAAAGGCGGCCGCGTTCATGAAGGGGTCCGTGCACTTGTCGTACCTGGATCTAAATCAGTAAAAGAAGCGGCTGAGGCAGAAGGACTGGATACGATCTTCCTTACCGCCGGCTTCGAGTGGCGCGATGCCGGATGCAGCATGTGTCTAGCTATGAATGATGACATTGTACCGCCGGGGGAACGCTGCGCTTCTACATCAAACCGAAACTTTGAGGGCCGGCAGGGAAATGGAGCCCGTACTCATCTTGTGAGTCCTGAAATGGCAGCGGCGGCTGCTTTGGAAGGACGCTTTGTAGACGTCAGAAAATACGCCAGTACTGTAGGAGGGTGAACCGATGGAACCAATCAATCAGCATAAAGGTCTGGTCTACCCATTGAATCGATCAAATGTCGATACCGATCAGATTATTCCAAAACAGTTTCTTAAACGAATTGAACGCCAAGGATTCGGTCAGTTCCTCTTTTACAACTGGCGTTTCCATGACGATGGGACGCCAAGGGGAGACTTCTCATTGAATGACCCCAAATACGACGGGGCTTCTATCCTTGTCGGAGGCGAAAACTTTGGCTGCGGTTCCTCAAGAGAACACGCGCCATGGGCGATTCAGGACTTTGGATTTAAGGTTGTCATTGCCCCGAGTTTCGCCGACATTTTTTATAACAACTGCTTCAAAAACGGGATTTTACCCATTCAGTTACCGAAGCCGGTTGTTGATCAGCTGATGGAAAAGGCTCAGAAAGAAAAGTATGAACTGCAGGTCAATTTGGAAAAGCAGATCATTGATGATGGCGACTTAGAAGTTTCTTTTCACATTCAACCCTACCATAAGGAGATGTTGTTGAATGGATGGGATGAGATTGCTGTCACATTGACGTATGAAGACAAAATTGACCAGTACGAAAACAAATCAAAAGGAGTGAAGACGTTGGGGATTTCTTAACGCTAGCAAAAGTAATGGATGCACAGGAACAACTGCAAGGGGTGGTGCACCGAACCCCTCTGCAAACATCAACGACCTTCAATGAAAAGACCGGGCAGCATGTGTATTTGAAGATGGAAAACCAGCAGAAAACAGGTGCTTTCAAGGTGCGGGGGGCTTCTTATAAAGTCGCTTGTCTGACAGAAGAAGAAGCTTCCCGCGGAGTGATTGCCGCATCTGCCGGCAATCATGCTCAAGGGGTAGCCCTCGCTGCTAAAAAACGTGGCATTACAGCTAAAATCTTTATGCCCGAAGCAACGCCCCAGGCAAAAGTGGAAGCGACTAAGAGTTACGGTGCTACCATCGTATTGACAGGGGAATCCTTCCAGGAAGCTTATCAGGAAGCTGTTCTTGAGCAAAAGCGCACGGGAGCAACTTTCCTTCATCCATTCGATGATTATGAAGTGATGGCTGGGCAGGCGACGGTAGCTGTTGAAATGCTTCAGCAGCAGCCGGACTTGGATCGTATCTTCGTCCCCATTGGCGGAGGCGGGTTAATCAGCGGGGTTGCTTTTGCAGCCAAGCAGCTGAAACCTGATATCAAGGTGATTGGTGTACAATCCGCCAAAGCACCTTCCACGTATAATGCCTTGTATAAAGCAGGTCCTGAAAAACTGACCTCTGTCTCAACGATTGCTGACGGAATTGCCGTGAAGGAACATGGGAAATTGACCTACACGTGCATCCAGAAATACGTGGATCAGGTGATTACCGTAGAGGA
The DNA here is from genome assembly GCF_020524025.1 of Halobacillus litoralis. Lineage (GTDB taxonomy): Bacteria > Bacillota > Bacilli > Bacillales > Halobacillaceae > Halobacillus > Halobacillus litoralis_D. Next base: position 254,905 of record NZ_JAIVKN010000001.1, read on the forward strand.
ACATGAAATCGCTCAAGCTATGCTTTTGTTACTGGAACGAGAGAAGACACTTGTCGAAGGCGCAGGAGCTACAGCACTTGCAGGCCTCCTTCGTACATGTGAATCGTTTGGGGAAGAACAATGCGGCGTCGTCTTGAGCGGTGGGAATATGGATTTGTCCCGGTTACCGCTGGTCCACAAGCTAGCCAACCCAAAAAAGGTGGTCATCGCGTAAGATGACGAACAGGAAAAGAGTTCCACTCTTTTCCTGTTTTTTTTATGTTCAATAGGATAAGAATACATCATTATGCGGGACAGCCTATGGTAGCTTTTTTCTACTTTCCGATTCCTGCTATTATTAATGATTTTGATAAGTGGTATTAAAACACATCACTAACAGCGTTCTTAAAAGAGGTGTTACAATAGCTTGGTCTCGAAAAAATACCTAGAGGTGAAATGATGAATAACTTTTTACAACATAATCCAACCAAACTTTATTTCGGTAAAGGGCAGATAGAACAAATTACCAATGAAATTGGAAAAAGAGCAAAAGTACTCGTCATTTATGGCGGGGGGAGCATTAAACGTAACGGCGTTTATGATGATGTTATAAGGCAGCTGAATGCTGTAGATGCTGAGATTTATGAGTTGTCCGGTGTTGATCCTAATCCACGTCTTGCGACAGTTCGTAAAGGAGTGGAGATCTGTAAACAGGAAGGCATTGACTTTCTTCTTGCTGTTGGCGGGGGGAGCGTAATCGATTGTACGAAGGCCATCGCAGCAGGTGCGGAGTATGAAGGAGATGCCTGGGATTTGATCACCCAGCAGGCACCGATTGAAAAAGCTCTGCCTATTGGTACCGTCCTGACCTTAGCGGCGACAGGGTCTGAAATGAATGCTGTTTCTGTGATTACGAACTGGGAAGCAAAAGACAAACTCGGGTGGGGGTCTCCGCTCGTTTATCCAACTTTCTCTATTCTCGATCCGACCTATACCTTCTCTGTACCGGAGAATCAGACTGTATATGGAATTGTCGACAGTATGTCTCATGCGCTGGAACATTACTTCCACCGCACACCGAATACACCGATGATTGATGGATTTATTGAGTCCCTCCTGCGAACGGCTATTGAAACGGGACCGAAGCTGATTGAAAACCCTCAATCGTACGAATACCGTGAAACGATGATGTACTTGAGTACAACAGCTTTCAACGGTACATTGATGAACGGAACTGATGGTGGGGATTGGGCAACACACCGGATTGAACATGCCATATCAGCCGTCTATGATATTCCGCACGGCGGTGGATTGGCGATTCTTTTCCCGAACTGGCTCGAACATGTACTGGAAGATGACCCAAGCCGGGTGAAGCAGCTTGCGGTGAACGTACTAAACGTTGATCCAACCGGTAAAGAAGACAAAGAAACTGCCCGTGAAGGGGCGCAGGCGCTGCGTGATTTTTGGAATTCTTTAGGTGCACCACAGACGTTAAGAGATTATGACATTGATGATCGAGACTTCGATGCGATTATAGAGAAGACATTCATTAAACCTGGTGTAGGCACCTATAAAGAAATGAACAAAGAAAGTGTACGTGACATCTTGAAACGTTCTTTATAAAACTAAAAGGAGGATCCGGCATTTGTCGGGTCCTTTTTATATCCTGGTTTTTACATTTTTTTCATCTGTTAGGGTGTTTTTTTACAAAATGATTAAAATTTATTTTCTCTGCATGCATTTTTGAAATTTGTCGATATACTTGTAGGTACGTGAAAATTTCCCCGCTAATAAAACGACTAAACTATTTACTATTGATACAGGGAGTTATAGATTTTGAGAACATTTATTCTATTCATCACACTCATGTTTACGATTAATTTTACTCATGCGGTTTCGGTTGCAGCTGTTTCTTCTCCTGAAGCACCTAACATCTCGAGCGATGCTGCCATTGTTCTGGAGGAAAATACGGGAGCAGTCCTTTATGAAAAAAATGCAGACGTTCCTATGTATCCCGCAAGCTTAACAAAGATGGCTACGGCTATATATGCGTTGGAACGTGGAAATGAAGAAGATATAGTCACGGTAAGTGAAGAAGCGAGAAATACAGGTGGATCCAGTGTTTATCTTATGGAAGATGAGCAGGTACAATTGAAGGAATTAGTTCAAGGGTTGTTGATTAATTCCGGAAATGATGCCGGAGTTGCGATTGCTGAACATATGAGTGGAAGCGTTGAACAATTTGCAGCAGACTTAAATCAGTATCTTGAAGAAGAAGTTGGTGTGAAGCAGACGCACTTTGAAAATCCTCATGGACTATTTAATGAGGACCATAAAACAACAGCAAAAGATCTCGCTGCCATTACACGGTATGCGATGAAGAATGAACAATTCAGAGATATATTTGGTACAAAAGAATTGGAATGGTCAGGGGAATCGTGGGAGACGACTCTCTATACACATCACAAATTAATGAGAGAAGATCCGTATGATGGGATTACGGGAGGTAAAACCGGCTATGTTTTTCAATCCGGATTTACACTTGCCACAACAGCATCCCGAGGCAAGACCGATCTCATTGTCATTACGTTGAAGAGTGACCTGCAGGATCAATCTTATACAGATACGGAAATTTTATTGGATTATGGATTTGAACATTATGAGACCTCCGAATTAGAAGCAGCAGGGAACTTTAAAGAAGCGAAAGAAACCTATGTTCTTCCCGAACACCTTCTCTATACCCATTTAAAAGGCAGTGAAACCGACAGCACCATAGACTCATCTGGTCGTTTAACAATTTCCTATGAGGACGGAACGCCTATTACATCGCTAAAGCTCGAAAAAGCTGAGGAGAAAAAAGAGCCTTCCCCAACTGAAAGTCACGAATCCGGTTGGACAGAATACGTTCAATACTTGATATTCTCCCCTACTTTCTGGGCGGTCGAAGTATTAAAGATATAGATTAAAAAGAGTTTCCTTTTATTAGGGAGCTCTTTTTTTGTTTTCTACAAAAAGAGGGTTTCAGAGCTTACAAATCGAAAGACAAGAATACTAACCAAAAGGAGAGGTTTTTCATGGCATATGAATTGAAAACGAAAGAAAATGACCGTGATGTTCTCGAATTTATAGAGTCCGTGGAACATCCAAAAAAGAAAGAAGATGCCTATAGACTGTTAGATATTTTCACAGAAACCACTGGTTATGAAGCAAAGATGTGGGGAAGCAGTATCATTGGATTTGGTTCTTATCACTACAAGTATAAGACGGGTCATGAGGGGGATGCGCCGCTCGTCGGGTTTTCTCCACGGAAGGCAAAGATCAGTCTTTATTTTGCTACAGGAGATGAGGAAAGAGAAGAGCTGCTTAGTCAATTTGGAAAACATAAGGCAGGGAAGGCCTGTGTGTACATCAATAAAGTGGATGACATTGATATCGAGGTTTTAAAGTCACTCATTCAACAATCTATAGCATTTTTACAAAAAAGGTACCCTGTGAGTTCATAAGAGAAGGAAGATAGAACAGTCGCTGCGATCTTCGTAGTGAATCTCACGCGTGGATAGGAGAATAAATCTATGATATTCGAATTAACGAATCAACTACGAGTTTCTAATATTAATGAAGGAATAAGCTGGTATGAACAGTTGTTTCAAAAGCAGCCTGACTTTATTCCGCATGAAGGGTTTGTTGAGTGGGAGATGGTAACAGGGTCCTGGCTTCAGATAGCCGAGGGTGTTCCCTCTAAGGAAAGCGGTCCGTTACGTTTAGGGGTGACAAATATTGAAGCTCAACGGTCAAGAGTAATGAAGGATCTTGGTGTTGAAGAATTTGAAATTCATTCACGAGAGGAAGTTCCGGTGAAGTGGGGGACCTTCCTTGATCCATGGGGAAACAGCATCGGATTTTACGAATACCTGGATAAAAAAGAGGAGAAAGACCGTATTGATACGGTGTTCAACCGGGGGTAGGAGCGTCTGGTTTTTCATTCACACCAGAACGGGAACTTCTATTAAGATAAAAGAAGCTTAAAACGGAATCTTTCATTTGTGAGCAAGTTATTTGGAAGGTTCAGTTTTAAGTATGTATCCCTATCTATTGAAAACAGGAGGGGTTAAATGGAGATTTATTCATTCAAAAAAGAGTACGGCAGGGAAATCACATAGTTCGATTCCAACTTCATTATGTCACGTATTACCCATACGCAAAAAACTGCTCATATCGGATGTATGCATGTAGAGAAGGACGGAGATGAAATCAAAACAGAAGCCGGCTTAACTGCTATTGTGATTGAAAGTGAAGAGCTGGATCCTTCAGCTATGACATTATTCAATAACTCATAACAATCCTTATAAAGTGTTTCGTCAGCGGGGACGATATTATTTAGGATGAATACTTCTGGTGATACACCTGCAGGAAAAGAGGAGGCATTTATATGACAACGAAAAGAGAATTATCCGTAGAACAAAGGAAAGAACTACTCAGTACATTGAAAGCTCGTTTTGAGAAAAACATGGACCGCCATAAAGGCTTTGAATGGGATGAAGTACAATCAAAACTTGAAGCGGATCATGAGTCATTATGGTCGCTTCATGAAATGGAAAAAACAAAAGGCGAACCGGATGTGGTCGGGTATGATAAAGATACGAGTGAATACATTTTTTACGATTGTTCCGTGGAGAGTCCTAAAGGGCGGAGAAGTGTATGTTATGACCGTAAAGCATTGGAATCAAGAAAAAAATATAAACCGGAAAATAACGCTCTGGATATGGCGGCTGCCATGGGGATTGAACTTTTAACTGAGGAACAATACCGGGATCTGCAGCAACTTGGAACATTCGATTTGAAAACCTCGAGCTGGGTGCAGACACCTGCTGATATTAGAGAACTTGGCGGAGCTCTCTTTTGTGATCGTCGCTACGACACCGTCTTTGTGTACCATAATGGTGCAGAATCCTACTATGCGGCAAGGGGGTTCCGTGGGGCAGTGAGGGTATAATCATGTGCACAAATCCAGAATAGATGAAATCCAGCATCAGGTGCGAATACCGAAGCAGGTGAACGACCTGTTTTAATTGATGTTGTGTACATAATAGAAAAGGGATATACCGGTGGTGGGATATCCCTTTTTTCGTATGAATTTAAAAGGAATAGGAGTCGCCGTCATCTGGAACTAAAACTTGAGAAGCGAATCCTTCATGTTCTGTAAAGTCCTTTAACTCTTCTCTGGATAATGTCCAGTGGTTAACGGCTTCCATATGGACGACGATAATCTTTGACTGAGGAGAAGCTTTATATACTTCATAGATATCCTCTTTCCCCATGACGAGCGATCCTCCTTCATGGAATTGGTTGTCCCCGCCATTCACAACGATGATTTCTGGATGGTGCTGGACGATTTCATTTTTGATGTCTCCATACCATACTGTATCTCCAGCGACATATAGGATCTGCTCGTCCTGATGTTTAAAAACGACACCGCAAACCTCCCCGGTAAGGTTCAGGATTTCACCCCTGCCGTGTTGTCCTTCTGTCTTAATTAATTGAATCCCTTCAAATGCCGAGTCTTTTGATAAAACTTCTACGTTTAGAAAGCCAGCCTGTTTCACTTCCAGAGCGTCTGCTTCATTTTGAACAAACATTTGAATGTTTTTTGGCAGAGCATCTTTGGCTGCATCATCAAAGTGGTCAAGGTGTAAATGCGTAATAATGACAGCGTCGACATTTTCTATTATATTGTCGATGGAAATTGGTAATCGGACTAGCGGATTATTCTGATCTTGTCTTTCGGAATTTGGAAATGGAGGGTAGGACCCTTTCTCAGCCAGCATAGGATCAATTAAGAACCTTTTACCAGCATAATGTATGAAAAGCGTTGCATTTCGGATGTGTTGGATATCCATATTTCCAGCTCCTTTTCTTATTATTATCTATATTTTATACTTAGATGAATGACCGAATACAGAGATAAATTCAAGTCTTTCGGTAGTTTTACTTGATAAATGAAAGGATTAATACCACATGCTGGATCAAACAGATATGAATATATTGAACGAATTAAAAGGAAACAGTCGGATTACTATGAAAGAACTAGGGGATAAAGTTCATTTAACAGGTCAAGCTGCCGCAGCCAGGGTGGCTAAGTTAGAAGATCAGGGAGTAATTGAAGAGTACACCATTCAGGTCAATCAGTCTGAAATGGGATATTTCATTCATGCCTTTCTGACGATCTACACACAAAACACCTTTCACAAGTCCTATCTAACATGGGTGGAAACCGAAAAGGACTTTGTCATCAATCATTATAAAATTAGTGGGGATGGATGCTATATCCTCGAGTGTCAATTTCCTTCTTATGAAAGATTGAATGAATTTTTAGTAGACTTAAATCGTCATGCAAACTACAAATTGTCCATCGTTATTAATAAACAGTGAATGGAACTAAAGGACACACAATCTCTTATAAAAGAGGGCAGATCATAACAATGGGATCTGCCTTCTTTTTTGTGCCTTCTTTATCAATGAAGGAGACAGGGTGTTGGCAGAACGAATGAAGTCTTCATATCTATGGGGGGATTTAGTCTTTTTCTATTAAAAATTAAAGGAAGAGGATGTTGGAAAATCACCCATGCAGGGGTTGGTTGATGAAGATCATAGATACTTTAAGATGAAATATAGGTAAAATTCAATATGTACCTGATGACCGGTTCGACTTTGGAAAAAGATAGTTTGTAAAGAGTAAAAAGGCCGCTTGAAATAGTTCAAGCGGCCTTTTTTTACTCTTCATAGAGAAGGAATTTATAGTTTGCTGGATTAATTGATATACATGCCAACCCCTGGGCCGAATGGTATGCCTAAGAGAGCAAAGGCAAGTAGTAAAACGATCCAGACACTTAGGAAGATGACGGCATATGGCAGCATAAGTGCAATCAATGTACCGAGTCCTGCTTTCTTATCGTATTCTTTCATAAATGCAAGAACGATAATGATATACGGGTTCATCGGTGTAATGATGTTTGTAGATGAATCGGCAATACGATAAGCGGCTTGAATGAACGCCGGATGATAATCCAACAGATAGAACATCTTCAAGAAAATCGGTGCTTCAAGCGCCCACTGGGCTGATCCACTGAAAATAAACATGTTCATCACAGCTGTCAAAAAGACAAATCCAATGACGACAGGAAGACCTGTCATATCTATCGAACCTAAGAAGTTTGCTCCACTGACCGCAATCCATGTACCGATATTTGTCCAATCGAAGTAAGCAATGAACTGGGCAGCAGCGAAAATCAGGACAATGAATCCAGACATTTCTTTCATGGCTTCGCCCATGTATCCGGAAATATCACGTGTGGAAGTGATATTCTTAACGGTTACTCCATAAGCGACACCGATGGTAATAAAGAATAGGAGAATAATAGGAACAATTCCGTCTAAGAATGGAGAAGGGATGATGCCGCCTTCTTCATTTCGTAATGCTGAACCAGGTATGGCAATCGCAATAATCAGCAGAGCAATGAATCCAAGAGCTGCCAGCACAGCGTTTCTGAACCCGCGTTTTTCCAATTTCGTACTTTCTTCTAACTCTGTACCGCCTTCGCCTTCGTATTTTCCTAGACGAGGTTCAACGATTTTTTCAGTAACTAATGCACCTGTGACGGATAAAAGGACGACAGAAGCAATCATGAAATACCAGTTGTCCACTGGTGTTACGACGATGTTTGAATCCAGACTCTCCATGACTTCTGTAGAAATACCGGAAAGCAGTGCATCTGTCCCTGCAATGATGATGTTGGCTGTGAAACCTGAACCGACACCGGCAAAACCTGCAGCGAGTCCGGCCAGTGGGTGACGGCCGAGTGTGTAAAATACCATGGCAGCTAGAGGAGGGACAATGACGAACGCTGCATCTGAAGCTAAGTTACCTAAAATACCAACGAAAATAACGGCATAAGTAATCATTGATTTCGGAGCTTTTAAAATGGTGCTCTTAATCGCTGTTTCCAATAGACCGACTTTATTAGCCAGACCAATACCGAGCATCATGGCCAGTACAAGTCCGAGGGGCTTAAAGCCGGTGAAGTTTTCGAGCATAGAGGTGAGGATATATTGTAATCCTTCTCCGGAAGCTAAGCTTTTGATGGGGATTTCTTCTCCTGTCCCTGGCTGTGTTGTCGTGACTCCAAAGAGGGAAATGATCCAGGAACCTATAATGGTGAAGACAGATAGGTAAACAAACAACATAAATGGATCAGGAAGTTTATTCCCCACTTTCTCTACGCCATTTAACAGTTTTGAAAAGCCTTGTGCTTTCTTTTTTGTGCTTTTCTTGCTCATGTTGACCATCCTTTCTATATTTAGGAAAAAATCCTTTATTGTTCCGTAAATGAAAGAGGAAGGAAAGGAGGGTTACTCCTCCCTTACGAACTGATAGACCTTTCTCGGTCTTCCTCTTTCGCCGGATTGCTGTTCACCAGCCTGTTCCACAATACCTACGCGCTCAAGTTCAGACAGGATCCTCCGGCCATTACGTTCTGTGCTTTTCAACCAGCGGGACAAATCCTGGGAAGAGAAATATTCGCGGTGGTATTGCTTGGAATAGGAAATGACCTTGGATATGACTCCGGGGCTAAGGTTTGCTTCTTTCATTTTATTTTGCAGGGCATGACCAATTTCGGTCGTAGGATAACTCAATGTCTTCTGTCGATGCTTCAATGAAATGGACTGATCTTCATCGACAATGAGAAGCTGGGGCTCCTGCTCTTCTTTAATGTGACGGAAGCCGATACGTACATGGTTTTCTGCCTGGGAGACAGTCTCGCCAAAGCCTATAGAAACCCGGGCGGTTAAACTCGTCTGGAGGCGGATGTCTTCAATAAGCGTGAAGAGATCTGTTTCAGACTCTTCACTTAACTCACCGCGTGTGGTGAAAATGAAGAAGAGTCCATCTCCGAGCTGCATGACAGAACCATTTGTTTTCTCTGCAATGGACAGAAGCTGCCGTCGTACATCAAGCTCTTGATATTTGGTTTTAAACGAATAGTAGTTTTCTTCTGAGTGGGAGGCGTTCATCTCGACGCGACAGCCGATAATCGCCACTTGTGAATTGCGGAAATGCTTGGATTGGGCACGTTCCTCTAAAAATTTTATAATCATTTTAATGGATAGGTAAGAGGGAGTGACCCGGAATACAGGGACATGATTTTCTTTTAATTCTTTGTATACAGATTTGATGGATGTGATGACGACTTCAGTTTTTCCTTGTTCGTACAATTCGCGGTGAAACCGTGTAAGTTCATCTGCATGACGGACTTCCTCAAATGGGAAGTTCTCATACTTAAGAGCATCTAATTGGTAATAGGACAGGATCTTATCAAATTCCTCACTGGCAATCGTATCGATGCTGACTTTTCGGTACACTTGATTTGAGGTCAGTTGAGCTTCCAATAAGATTCCAAAAAAACTGGACCCGTGCAGGGGGGGATAGGCACTTTCTTCTTCAGTGATCAGTCCGTTTTCCATAGCATAGGTGTGATTAAGAACTCCTGAGAAGAACCATTGATCGACTTCGTGCCTGTGCTGTTTTAAAATGTCCGTTACATCTGACAGTTTCTCATAAGCATAAGGATAGAAAGTAATCTGATCGAATTCCTCAGCTACATACATAATTTGTTCTACGGAATCTTTTGGTCCAATCACACCGATTTTAGTTTTCATCCTTGCTCACCTGCTGTTGATTCAATGTAGGCGGCCAATACATTCGTCCCTTTGTTCAAGTCTTCAATGGAAGCATGCTCTTTGGGATGATGGCTGATTCCTTCACGGCAGGGGATAAAAATAAGCCCTGATGGCCAGCGAACCGCCATGTTCATTACGTCATGACCTGCGCCACTGTCCATTGAGTGAGCGCGGTATCCCGCTGTTTCGGTGATATCTTGAAGTTTCTCTTGAATGGATGAATCCAAATAGACCGAATCATTATCGACAAGCGTGTGTACATGAACATCTAAGCGGCTGGATTGATTCATTGTTTCACAATAATTACGGATTTGGTCAGCGAGGCTTCTTTTCAGTTCATCGTCGACACTTCGAATGTCTATTCCCAGCTGAACTTCTCCCGGAATCACATTCATTACGTTCGGGGAGAGCTGAACGGTGCTTACTGTTGCTACAATAGGTGTAGATTGAACTTCATTTAATTCGCGGGCCTGTTCCTCTACATAAGTAACTAATGGAGCCGCTGCAACGAAAGCATCTGCACGATTGTTCATCGGTGTAGTTCCGGTGTGATTGGCCATTCCTTTAACAGTAACCTGCAGCCTTACAGGACAGGCAACACCACGGACGATGCCGATTTCTGCTTTGTTGTCCTCAATTTGAGTCCCTTGTTCGATATGGAGTTCAAGAAAACTTTCGATATCCTCTGTGCTTTTTTCTGCTTGGTCAATGGAGTTCCAAGATAGACCATAGGATTCAACTGCTTCTTTAATAGTTATTCCGTCGGCATCGACGACACGTCCTAGTTCCTCTTTATCAATCATGCCGGCAGTTGCTTTGCTTCCGACGGTAGAGACGCCGAAGCGGGCAGATTCTTCTGATGCAAAACAGACAATATCAATGTTCTTTTCTGGTTGGAAGCCTTTATCTTTCAAGACTTTGACGGCAGCTAAGCCTGTCAGAACTCCGGCTGCACCATCGTATCCTCCACCTGCGCTGACTGTATCCAGGTGGGATCCGATAGCGATGGCAGGTGCACTTTCTTGAACGCCTTTCCATCGGGCCCATAGATTGCCGGCCTCATCTTGTGTTACATCAAGATTCAATTCTTTGGCAACATTTATGAATGCCTCATGGGCCTGTTTTTCTTCTTCGGTATAGCTGAGTCTGGTAAATCCATTTTCTTCATCCATCTCATCTGTTACGTTGAGTTGTAACAGCTTCTCTTCTAACCATTGCTTCATTGGGTATTTCCTCCTCTTAAAACGTGCGCATAAGCAGCTAGTGCCACCGGTAAAACTTCCTCGTCAAAATCGAATGCCGGCGAGTGGTGGTTCGATGGCAGATGCGTCCCGAACAACATATAAGTGGCCTGACCGCCGTGCGCTTGGACAGCATTCATCATGAAACTGGCATCCTCTGAACCAGACACATTGGCTACCGGGTGGATATGGTTAATCCATGAACTGTGTTGACAATGCTCTTGAATCATAGGAATAAGTGAATCGTCACAGGTGATCGTTTCTGTTTCTCCCACAAATTCAATGTCTACACTTACGTCATACATGGAAGCTGAGGACTGAATGATCCGTTTTGCTTCTTGCTGCATGAAGGAATTGATCGGCTTTGACTCTCCGCGCGTTTCAATTTCCAAATATCCGGAGTCCGCTATGATATTGCGTCCTGCGCCAGCCACAAGCTTGCCAACATTGACACGGCTTACACCTTCACTATGGCGGGGGATGGCATGCAGCTGTGTGGCTGTTGTTGCTGCGGCAAGTAAAGCATTTCGTCCATCTTCCGGCTTCATCCCCGCATGAGAGGATTGTCCGCTGAACGTTACGTTTAACTTTGAAGAAGCGAGAAACCCTTTTGTTACTGCGGCAATGGTGCCAACAGGGAGGGAATTGATCCCAATGTGACCGGAATAAAATTGATCTACGTCTTCAAGCCATCCTAGGTCCGTCATTGCTTTTGCCCCACGTCCGCCTTCTTCAGCCGGCTGAAACAGGAAGGTGAATTTTCCTGAAAGCTGCTCTTTAAAATGGGCAGTTAAATGAGCAAGTCCGAGCCCGATACTAGCGTGCCCGTCATGCCCACAGGCGTGCATGAGACCTTCCAGCTTAGAAGAGAACTTATCCGCATAGGGCTGATGGTCACTATCTGATGCTTCTAATATCGGAAGCGCATCAATGTCAAAACGAAAAGCGAGGTGGGGACCTTCTTTTTTTGTGTCCCATGTGGCGGCAAGGCCGGTGTGACCACCCTTCATGAGGTCCATCCACTCCTGGGGGACACCATTGTCTAAGGCTTGTGTTTCAGCTCTTTGCAGTTCATGTTTGGGAGGCACACCGTACCGGGACTTACTCTTGACGGCATCTTTTCCGATATGGATGGAAAACCCTAGTTTTTCTAACTCTTTTCCTATTTTGTAGGTAGTTTGATATTCAAGAAAGCCCAGTTCGGGCTGCTGATGGAGCTCACGACGCCATGAAATCAACTGGGGCTTAAGTTTCTGAATAAAGGAATCAAATGCGTTTATCATCTTCACCCCTCCTGGTTAGAAAGAGATTGCAGCGTGTCTACAGCCACTTCCGCTAAGAAACGACTGCCCATCGGCAATGCTTTTTCATCCAACTGGAACCCCGGATCGTGAAGGGGTTTTTGTTCAGAAGCCTCTTCTATCTGCGTGCCGAGCCAGATAAATGCACCTGGATAATGGAGTAAAAAGCGTGAGAAATCTTCTCCTGCAAGGGCTGGGTCTACATCTGGTGCTACATTTTCTCCAAAGAGCCGCTGAGCTGTTTTCCTGGCTTGCTGAGCATAGGCTGGAGTATTGATTGTGGCCGGGTAGCCATCTAAGTATTCAACGTCGATCTCTGCTTCAAATGCTTCAGCTGTCTGATTTAGAATGGTGTGGAAACGCTTCTTAATCATCTCTTTTACTTCTGGCTTGTACGTTCGAACCGTGCCCTCGATCGTGACCTCTTTCGGGATGACGTTATAGCGGTGGCCGCCTTCAATTCTGCCAATCGTAACGACAGCTGAATCCAGGGGATTGACGTTCCTGCTTACGATAGTCTGTAGGCTGGAAATCATCTGGTTAGCAACAATGATTGCGTCGTTTCCTTCATGAGGCATGCTGGCATGGCCTCCTCTTCCAGTTACTGTAACAGTAAAGCGGTCGGATGCGCCCATCATCTCCTTGTCACGGATGCCCATCTTACCAACTGGAAGTGCCGGCCAGACGTGCTGTCCATAAATGACGTCCGGTTTGTATTCATCAAATACGCCGTCCTCCATCATTGGACCAGAACCACCGATGGGGGAGGATTCTTCTGCTGGCTGAAATACGAGAAGAACCGTTCCTTTAATCCGATCCTCTATTTGTTTAAGTGCATATCCAGCACCAAGAAGCATGGCTGTATGGGCATCGTGCCCGCAGGCGTGCATTTTTCCATCCACTTCCGAAATGTATGCATGATCGTTAGTTTCCTGAATGGGAAGAGCATCCATGTCGGCTCTTAAAGCTACGGTCTTTCCGGGTTTTCCGCCCTGGATGATGCCAAGGACACCTGTCCCGGCAAAACCACTTTTGTAGGTGATTCCGTATTCTTCGAGTTTTTGTTTTACAACCATGGACGTATTTGTTTCTTCTCCACTCAATTCTGGATATTTATGCAAATGTCGTCGTATATGGTAGATGTCGTTTTCGATGTCGTTTATATGTGATTGTAAGGTTTCCAAAAGAGGACACCCCTTTATGTTATTTTGGACATTGTCCTTAAATGTTCCGTTATTTATGTACTATAACAAAAAACTTATGAAAATTCATTACTATATCAGATAATTTTCAGAAATTTACCTCATTTTTTCTCGTGTAAACGTCTGAATATCAAGGATTGGGTGTTAATGAAATTTTTTTATAAATAGGAAGGTGGTCATTCATATTTATGGTGAAATAATCTTTTTCTGTAAAAGATTACTATAGAAAGGAGGGGAATGTTTATATGAAAAGATAAGGGAATGCCTCGTGAATGAAGTTTGGGTGTGGTGCAGGGGAAGGGGGCACTTTGTGCAGTGATTTTAAAAAAAGCGTCCAGGGGTCTCCCTGAACGCTTTAATAGGCTTGTTCAACTTTTTTACTGTTTACTTTTAATAAACACCTACGTTATCCCATGCTTGAGATACTGCATTCGCTGCTGATGTACCATATAAATCCTGAGCAGATTGTTCCAATGCTTCTCTAGCATTTGTGAAACTGCTGTTCGGTGTCAGATAAACCGTCAATGCACGGTAATAAATTTGTTCGGACTGCGCAATTCCAAGGCTGTTAATTGTATAATAAGCCGCTTTATTAGGAATTCCACTATTGATGTGGACTCCGCCCCAGTCACCAGCTTCTGTATTCGGAAGGTTCTGGTATTCATTCATATGATCTGGTTGATCGTAGGCGTTTGGATTGGATAATGAGCGGAGAGCATCTCCAGATCGACCTGGTGTGTATACGTCTTCACCCATCAACCAATCCTCTGAATCTACAAAGAAACCAAAGACGTCAGAGAATGATTCATTCAGCGCACCGGATTGGTTTTCGTAAACTAACTCAGCCGTTGTATCTGTTACCGCATGAGTCAATTCGTGAGCAACGATATCATCGGCTCCTGATAGGTAAGTGAATGTAGATCCATCTCCATCACCATAAATCATTTGGTTCCCTGTCCAGGCCGCATTGTTGTAATTGCTGCCATAATGGACAGTAGAACGGATGTCGCCACCCTGGTTATCATAGCTCACCCGCCCAAATTGGTCATAGTAATAATCAAAGACTTCTCCAGCATAGTAATGGGCATCAACGGCAGCTTTCTGTCTCTGGCTGTAAAAGGTGTTGCCTGTGTCTGTTACATAGTACCCAGGCAGACTGTAATATTCTCCGCCGTAGTTATCGAACGTTTCAATAACTCCGTTCATCGGTTTGGTTGTATCGAAGAGATAGTACGTGTTGTTATAGAAGTAGGTGTTCAAAGATTTTGTATCGCCAAGTACACCAGTACCTGTGCCTGTTGCTTCATGAACGACATTCATAGATTTAAGGATTTCTCCGTTTTCAGCGTTAATATAAAGCTGCCAGTTTGCAGGGTAAGGCTGAGAAAACTGCAGCTCTACGTGGTAAGCAAGTGTGTATTCTCCGTCTTCATAGTGGACGACGAGATCAGAGTTCTCTGTCAGAGTATTAAAGTCTTCTCCTTTTAAACTCTTTTGCACATGATCGGCTTCAGAACGACTGACATCGATTTGATCCCAGGCTAAATCTAAAGCTTCTTTTTTATTAATCTCTTTCGTCTGTTTGATTTTAGAAGGGGCCTTCTCATGCAGCTCACCGTTTACCGCAGTCACATTTCCGTCTTTATCTGTGTGTACGAGAATTTTAGAATTCGCAACAGGGACCTGACCAATGAGGCGTTGGTATGTATAGTGCGTCATTCCAAGGTCATCCGTCTCAGATTTTAGCAGTTTTAAATCTTTGTTCGGCTTCAATTGGAAAGTTTTCTGGTTCTGTTCAAAGAACTCTTTTACTTCTTTTTCGGACTTTACGTTTTTTCCGTTAAAATCTTCCTTCATAAAGATGGAGGCATCCGCCTGTTGTTTCCCGTTGTTTCCTGCCTCTGCATGCGTGATTGTTCCAGTAGTTACCAGGCTTGTCCCTAATACAAAAGTAGCCATTGCATGTTTCCAATTCATAATAAAATCCCTCCAGTTTTTTGACGCAATTACAATGTATCATAATATTCTGACTTCATGTTTGTGAAAGTCAGGGGGCATAAGTCCTGCTTAAGGGCGATAAAGAAGGGGGACTTGTGAATGTAATAAATTGAATTGAAAATGGTTCAATGAACGTGTATGAAAGCCTAGTTTTAACCATCTTTAGGGAGGATTTCCTTTTCTGGATGGCAGCTACTCTATGATATATAGAATGGAATTTTAGAAGATTATTAAACTAATACATTTGGAGGGGGGATAAAAGAGTTCTGTGCGGAGAAGTGCAGCGTAGTAAAATGGAAAAGGATGAACCAAGTGTTTTTTCTACCATAGAGAAGAAAGCTTAGGAGGGTGAAAAATCATGCATAGAACAAAAGTGATTACAATTGCTTCTGTTTCAGGTGGGGGAAAGACTACTATAACGAAGGAGTTACAAAAAAGGCTGAGTCACTCAGCTGCTTTGTTTTTTGATGACTACAATTTTAATGGCGCTCCTGAGGATTTAATGAACTGGGTGGAAGAAGGACCTGATTATAATCAGTGGGATTTAAAACCGCTTATAGAAGAGGTGGAGGCTTTATTGGCATGCGGGTCATCCACTGACTACATTCTGCTGGATTATCCTTTTTCTTATAAAAACGATGCGTTAAAGAATTTTATTGATTTGTCGATTTATATTGATACTCCATTAGATATAGCACTGGCCCGGCGGCTGATAAGAGACTATGCTGAAGGCACGTATCATGAAATACATAACGATGTAGATTTTTATTTAGAATCGGGCAGAGGTGCCTACCTGGAGATGGAAAACACCATAAAACCAAATGCAGATGTAATCGTAGATGGATCTTTAAAAGTTGATGAAATAGCCGATGTGATTTTACCAGTAATTCGATCCTGAGCAATCATTTTACTGGGAATAGAGTGAATGTTCTTTCAGGGAGGCAAGGGAAAGTGGATGTGTATGGAACGGATTTATTTAAAGGTTCGGCTTGGTATTACTCGAAATATAGACCTATGTATCCCTCATCTCTCATTAGATTTTTAGTCGAAAGGTTTTCATTAACAGGAGAGCAGAACCTCCTTGATTTAGGATGTGGGACAGGGCAGTTTACAATAAGATTCTCAGATTGGTGTCATAAAATAGTCGGAATAGATACAGAGCCTGAAATGATTGAGGAAGCTGAGCGCCTCCACCAGGAAATCAGGATGGGTCAGATTGATTGGTTTAATGGAACGCTGGAGAAATATAAAGCCGGACATCAGGGCCAGTTTCATCTCGTAACAATCGCGAAGGCTTTTCACTGGATGGACAGACCTGCAGTTTTAGAGGAGTTATATGAAATGATTCCGAAGGGCGGCGGGGTGGCTGTTATCGACAACTATCATCCTGATCAATCACTCAGACCGTGGCAGGTAAGACTGAATGAAAAGATAGAAAAGTGGTATGGAAAAGAACGAAAGGCAGGAAAAACGACTTATTCTCACCCGGTTATTCGTCATGAAGAAGTCTTGAAAAAATCAAATTTCGATGTAGAAGTACATACACTGCCTGCATACGAAATCCATTGGACCGTTGAATCAATTCTGGGAAACTTATATTCCACGTCTTATGGATCCAGACGGTTTTTAGGAGCAGATTTAAGGAAGTTTGAGCAAGAAGTCAAAGGGGCATTAATGGATATTTCGCCTGCTGATGACTTTAGGGAAACAGTGAAAATTTCAGTGAAACTTGGTATAAAATAAAAACCCCACATAAAACATGTGGGGAGTGTGTTCAGCTGTTTTTATGATTAAAGACATCTAGAAAAGCATGATAAATCTCTGTTCCTTGGTAAGAAAGAAGAGATAAAGCGGTTAATGAAAACATACCGATCATAATCATTCGAAAAAATAACATTGTTGTTTCCCCCTTTTGAGTTATATAGGAATGATGCAAACTCAAAAGGTAAAATAAAGTTATTGGACTGATAAAAGACCGGCGATAAAAAGATCAGCCTTCGGATATGCTCCACCATATCAGGAACAAAATATGAACCAGACATCACAGCAAGAACCCACAGCAGGATGAAACCTAACCGTACGGCCTTCTGATCATGGTGATCTGGAGAAGGGCTCAGGTCTGTTGTGAGGATATGACTTTCCTGAATTTCTCCTTCTACATAATAAGGTTGGTCATGGTGGTGCATAAACAGTAAGGAGAAACTTAATACTGCAAAGACAATTAAAATCGGCAGTCGTTTGTTCAAGAAAGCCCTCCTTTCTGGCGGGAATATTCTTATTATACAAGAGGTTTAGAATTGTGCAACATAAAACGGTCGACAAACAATTTTCTCTCTGCTTTTATAATTATGAGCATGCCTTGTCCTTTATCATTACTCTTCATAACAGGAAAAATGGGGACAAGTTAAATGCGTTTTATAATGAAAACATTTATATCAGCACAAATAATTCAACGGTATTGCTCCGGACGGTAACTCCTGTGGAATACATAGCATTGCAAAAGCTCCTGATCAATTATGTAAGGGCTGTCAATCTTTTGGAAGATTAAGTACGCATGTAAAAAATTTTTCCTTTTCACAAGTCAAAAGGAGTAGTAAAGTATCCTTATGATTCACCTAACTAGAGAGTGCGTTTCTGCTGAATTTCTGTGCTGGCAAATGACAAATAATGGACATTGGTTAATCTTAAAAATTGGGAAATAAAGCTGGGCTTAAGCGACGTTAGAGAAGAGGGAGGAAGAATACATGAAACAGAAAAAAGCGCTCCGGGATGACCCACGCTACCGTGTGGCGAACCGCGAAGCGCTGATAGGAGCAGGGCTTGTTCTGCTGAATTTCATTATGTGGTTTGGTTTTGCTTATGGACTCGGGTCAAAGCCCGTTGAAGAGTACCAGTACATCTGGGGAATGCCGGCTTGGTTCTTTTATAGTTGTATCGTAACAACGATCTCGATTATTACCTTAGTTGTGCTTGCTGTTGTGTTTCTATTTAAAGAGGTGCCTCTTGATGAGGAGGGTGATGAACAATGAATTGGGAAGTGATCATACCGCTCCTCGTTTTCCTTGTATTTATCTTTTTTACAGGTTTATATGCTTCGAAACATTTAAAGACAACGTCAAACTTTCTTCAGGAATACTTTCTAGGCAGCAGGCAGCTGGGCGGATTTATTTTAGCTATGACCATGATTGCAACGTACGGCAGTGCCAGCAGTTTCGTTGGCGGTCCGGGGGTCGCATATACAATGGGACTCGGGTGGGTGCTGTTGTCGATGACGCAGCTTGCTACCGGGTATTTCGTCCTTTCGGTCCTTGGAAAAAAGTTTGCCATTATGGCACGCAAAATCCGGGCTGTCACATTGATTGACTTCTTGAAGGAGCGCTATCAAAGCAAGTGGGTGGTAATTTTGTCTGCCCTCAGTATCATTATCTTTTTATTTTCAGCTATGGCTGCCCAGTGGGTGGGGGGAGCCAGACTTATCGAGTCATTAACAGGGCTTTCCTATACCGCAGCATTGTTTATTTTTGCTGTATCTGTTCTTGTCTACGTTATTATTGGAGGCTTCCGTGCCGTTGCCATCACAGATACCGTCCAGGGAGTGGTCATGTTTCTTGGTACACTTATTATTTTGGCTGGTACCATTATTGCTGGAGGCGGTGTCGGAAACATTATGACAGATCTGGCTGCTGAGAACCCCGACTTGATTTCTCCCTATGGAGCTGACCGTTCGTTGACACCGCTCTTTGTATCTTCTTTCTGGATCTTAGTAGGTGTTGGTGTTGTCGGGCTTCCTCAGGTGGCCGTCAGAGCAATGTCTTATAAAAGTTCAAGAGGGATGCATAAAGCGTTGATTATCGGAACCGTCGTGGTCGGTTTTATAATGCTCGGGATGCACCTGACAGGCGTATTTGCACGAGCTGTTTTACCCGGCATTGAAGTTGGGGATACAGTCATGCCGAAAATTGCGATGGAGGTCCTTCCTCCGTGGCTTGCAGGAATAGTACTGGCAGCGCCGATGGCAGCTATCATGTCTACAGTGGATTCTCTTCTGCTTCTGGTCAGTTCTGCTATTGTGAAGGATGTTTATTTAAACTATGTAAAACCAGAAGCCAATGATCAAACCATCAAGCGTTTCAGTATGGCTGTGACGACGGTTATCGGAGTGTTGGTTTTCGCCATGGCGGTAAATCCTCCCGAACTGCTGATCTGGCTGAATTTATTCTCCTTTGGAGGCCTTGAAGCAGCATTTATATGGCCGGTCATTATGGGGCTTTATTGGAAAAAAGGAAATGCCGGCGGCGCAATTGCGTCTATTTTGACAGGCGTGTTCAGCTATATTCTGTTTCACACGTTCATGCCGAATGCTTTTGGTATGCACACCGTCGTGCTCCCTGTCCTGTTATCTTTGTTGGCTTATGTTTTAATCAGCTTATTAACAGCTGAAAAGTATGAACAGGTCCAACAAGAAGTGATTACAAAACTTTGGAGCGCTTAATAAAGCTTGAAAAGTAATCCGGATGGTTTTTAATGGAATCATACGTAAATTTATTCTGTATATAAAAAAAGAGTCCTTGACGGGCTCTTTTTTTCGCTTATGGGGATTATAATTGGTTCCCGACAGTTTGATAAAAATGCGGAATCATTTTATAGTCCGTGGCGGCGATTTAATCTCGGCACCGTTTTTGTTGTAAAAACTAAGGTGAGCGGGGAAAGGATCTTTTATATCCTTAGGAAATTTCTTATACCGGACAAAATTCTCATCATCTTTGACTCCTGCTGTGAAACGAAAGGGCTCATCAGCTAAATTCACAGCAAAATAATCTATCTCCAAGTCTGGGTTTCTACCATATACTACGCCATACGTTCCTTGATTTGTTTCTACGTTTTGATAATCCACGATGTTTGTTCCATATCCAGATTGGTCCATTTTATATTTTCCATTCCAACCTTTTATCATATGGGCATAACCTATATCTTTGCTTTGAGTCTGATATAAAAGAATATAGGAACGTGTGTCATCCAGTTGTACGATCTTAATAACGTCGGGATTGATATCTTCTGAGCCTCTGTTCGACCATTCTTTTAAATTAGACTGGACAGCGTCCTGGTTATCTTCTATATGATATTGAGTTCCATAAAACCAGGAGTAACCAAACGTTAGGATGACCAAAAATGAAATCAGGTACGTTAGTTTTTTCAATAGACTACCTCCTTATATACCTTTTTTTCTTGGGAGAAGTGATGTATGTGCACCACCTATGCGGTTGTCCTATGTACCG
This sequence comes from Halobacillus litoralis, assembly GCF_020524025.1. Lineage (GTDB taxonomy): Bacteria > Bacillota > Bacilli > Bacillales > Halobacillaceae > Halobacillus > Halobacillus litoralis_D. The sequence continues at coordinate 275,637 of NZ_JAIVKN010000001.1, forward strand.
ATGTTTGATGATATCAGGAATAGAAGGAGGACACAATCCAGTCATGAAAGGCACAAGGATGTAGAAATCTAAAGATTGGGCATGTGAATGGAGTATAAAATGGATGGAGGGCGGATTCGTCTTTATCTAAGTACAAAGAGGAAATGAATCTTGTATTTACTTCCATCACAACTTGTGAAATAATTCACATGTGGAGGTGTTGTTATGAATCGTATGACTATAACGGCAGCGTCTGCTGTTGGTGGAATCGTCTCGTTTTTAGCTTTAATTGTTCTGCAGATCATGACTGATACCCATGTTCATGATGTGGTGGCATCTGTTTTCTGGCTTGGTATTGTTGGATTTGCATTGTCTCTTTCTTATGGAATACCAGTTTCTCTTTTTACTGACTGGATGCTGATGAAAATGAACATACAATCAAGAGCAGTCTGTCATGGACTCTTTATTCTTTCACTCGTTCTATTTGGAACGATTATTCCGATCTTAGGTAATCTGGTAGGATTTCTGTTTGCCATTACATACCTTCTGCTCGTTAATGGGAAGTATAAACCGGTGCTGTTTATCAATCTTTGTGCTTTATTTCTTATAACATCTGGAATTATTCTGGAAGTGAATAGCGGCAATATGACCTTTACAAATATGACGCCATTCTTTGTTTTGTATGGGGCAGGGACGCTTGTCATAGCGGTGTTTGTGTTTCTGTTATTTGATGGAACTAATAAAAGAAAGACGATGATCACTAGCTTGAGTGTTTTGCTTGTGTTTCTTCCCAGCTCGATTCATCTTGTCTACGAACATCATCAATTTGAGACACAATATCAGCAAAAACCGGAAATAGCCCATGTCTATGACCTTCTTAATCAAACGGACTATGGATTGGAAGTGGATCTTATAGGTAGTTTTGAAAATGGAGACTACCTCGATCTTACGATACATAAGCATACCGATGGCTTTGTTTCACGGGAGATAGAGCGTGTTACCGAATTAATCCCTGAACGGTCCGGAGGTTATTATCTGCAGATTTATGCAGAGGAAGAATATTTATATCTCACTTTGGATTCTGAAAATGGTTTGATTGAATGTGAACATGTGAGTGCTCCTGAGAGTGTTTGTGAAAAGCTGGAACATGTAAGTCAAACACGTCAATTCAAGGACAGAAATAAAGATTAAAACTGTTAACTGAATGAAAGACTTCCTCAGCAGAGTCTTAATAGAGATCGTGATAGTTAAACTCCTGTAGATGAAGTTTCAGAGGCAATAACACTTAAGTCCAATATCATCTCTAGATCAATCTGAATCACTTTTTCTTGTTTGAGAAAATAATAAAAGGGGAACATTTCCAATAATTGTTTTGGTAATTTTTGGTTTGTGGCTGGATGTCTGCTTATGGACAGTGATTTCTATGAGGAGGAAACCTGAATGACCAAGAATCGTGCAGTAGCGTACACAGGAAATGGCGGGGTAACAGTTAAAGAGATTGATTTTCCGGAACTGGTCCTTCGTGATGGACCTGGAGTAAACCCACAGAATGTAGGGCGAAAATGTGAGCACGGCGTTATTTTGAAAGTCGTATCCACTAATATCTGTGGCAGTGATCAGCATATGGTACGTGGTAGAACGACAGCGCCGGAAGGGCTGGTACTCGGACATGAAATTACAGGAGAAGTGATCGAAACCGGACGGGATGTCGAGTTTGTGAAAAAAGGTGATTTGGTCTCAGTTCCGTTTAATATCGCCTGCGGCAGATGCAGGAATTGTATTGAAGGTAAAACTCATATCTGCTTACATGTGAATCCTGACCGTCCCGGATCTGCGTATGGGTACGTCGATATGGGAGGCTGGGTTGGCGGCCAGTCGGAATATGTGATGGTTCCATATGCCGACTTCCAAGTACTGAAATTTCCCGATAAAGATCAGGCGATGGAAAAGATGCTTGACTTAACAATGCTTTCTGATATTTTTCCTACCGGTTTCCATGGTGCCTGCACAGCCGGCGTGAAGATGGGATCAACTGTCTATATTGCAGGCGCAGGTCCTGTGGGACTGGCTGCAGCTCATTCAGCCCAGCTGCTGGGAGCATCTGTAGTTATTGTTGGTGATTTAATCGAAGAGCGTTTAGCCCAGGCGCGTAGTTTTGGCTGTGAGACAATTAATGTAGGAGAGCATGACGATCTTTCAGAACAGATTGAACAGATTATTGGAGTGCCTGAAGTTGACGCTGCTGTCGACTGTGTCGGTTTTGAAGCTCATGGACATAATCACCAGGAAGCTCCTGCGGCGGTCTTAAATTCAGTAATGGAAGCGACCCGTGCTGGTGGCGGGCTCGGGATCCCTGGGCTTTACGTAACGGAAGATCCGGGAGCATCCGATGAAGATGCCAGAAGAGGAACGTTAAAATTGGATTTCGGGTTAGGGTGGGCGAAAGCTCAAACCTTTGTCACCGGGCAGACGCCTGTCATGCAGTATCATAGAGGACTAATGATGTCCATCTTAAAAGGGAAAGCCAACATTGCTAAAGCGGTAAATGCTACCGTTATTGGTCTGGAAGATGCACCGAAAGGGTACGAAGAATTCGACAGTGGTGCAGCGAAAAAATTTGTGCTCGATCCTCATGGTTTGTTAAGGGGATAATGCAATGGAGTGGAAGGGAACGATTATTTTCTGGTGAAGTTCTTTCTATTATTAGAAACCCCCTTTCTTCGTGCGGAAGCCGAAGAAGGGGGTTTTTGTATGGTTTATTCAGCTGTTATGAACCATATAATACAAATTGAAAAAGAGGGCTGTAAGGAAGTCCTGAGTCAGTCCTCTACATTCGCGCGCCACCTGACGAAGGGTATGGACACTTTGTCCAAATTCCTTCATCAAATGCCGCTGTTCTGATAAATATTCTTATTAAGTTTAAGCTTTCTAATCTTTCCGTTTAGGACTGTGCGATCTTGACGGCGGTTTGGTAGAGTAGTTCCACACCTTTTTGCAAGTCTTCCATTTCGGCGTATTCCAGAGGGTTATGGCTGATTCCTTTTTCACAGCGTACAAATATCATGCCGTAGTCACTGATGTAGGACATAAATAAAGCATCATGGAAAGGGCCGCTCATAAGAGTAGGAGACTCATATCCGAGTTTTTCATCCTCTTCTTTCATGATGTCCTTAATCCAGTCGGCACAGTAGCGGGGATCACTTCTTGTATCTTCGCTTATCGAGTATTCAAGATTTAACGTTTTACTAGTGTCTTCAATGATCTGATAAAGTTTCTTCTCCAATCTCGTACGCGCATCCAGGTCGATATCACGCAGGTCGATGGTGAATTCTACTTTTTCAGGAATGATGTTACGGGAATTAGGGAAGGTCTGAACACTGCCGACCGTTCCGACAGTATTAGGAGTTCCTTCATTTCGAACCAGTTCATTGAATTCTTTTGTAATGGTTGCAGCACCTAAGAAAGCGTCCTGTCGAAGGTTCATTGGAACAGAACCAGCATGCCCGGCAAATCCTTCTAACGTAACGGTTAACCAGATTGGACCTGAGATAGCGGATACGATTCCGACCGGTTTGTCTTGTGATTCCAGTACAGGACCCTGTTCAATATGCAGCTCCAGGAATGCTTCTATGTCACCGGACTCATAAACGGGGCTCTGACTGAAGTCAGGCTCCACCCCAAATTCGCGCAGGGCTTCGAGGCGGGTCATGCCATTTTTGTCTTTCCGTTCTAATTCACCTTCTTCGAGCTGTCCAATGATTCCACGGACACCAAAGACGCCTTTGTTGAACCTGGATCCTTCCTCGTCAGAAAAACAAATGACTTCGATTGTCCGGTTTGGAACAATGTCATTATCTTTTAATGTATGTACCACTTCAATAGCTCCCAGCGCACCTGCTGTACCATCGAAGCGTCCGCCATAGGGCTGGGAATCGATATGAGAACCAAGCATAAGAATCGGTTTTTCTTTATCCTGTCCTTCTATACGGCCGACTAAGTTTCCGAATCCATCAATGCGCGTCTCAAGACCAGCTTCTTCCATCCAGATCTTCACGACATCCACGGCTTCTCTATCTTCTTTTGAATGGGCAAGACGACAGACGCCGGTTTCTCCGATCTTTCCAATTTTGGCTAAGGTGTTGATATGTTCTTCAAACCTGTTTCTATTGATTTGCAACATAATTCCCTCCTTGTATTGGTACTCACTATATCAATATCTCAATTGTCTGACAATTGACAAAATGTAAAATAAAAAAAGCCATCTGGCTAACTTTGGATGTATTTCGATTCATTATAAGGGGGGAGAGGACAGGAAGGAATGGAGGGCTCCTGGTAGAAGAGGGCTGTCATTAATAAAGAAGACGAAAGCTGCTTAAGCTTCCGCCTTAGTAATGTACATAACGTATGGGGAGAAAGAAGTCAGGATGAACTGCTGGAACTGTGTTCTGTTCCCCAAATATGCATTTGTTCAAGTATAGGCATCAGTGTCTTTCCTAAGTCTGTCATTGAATATTCTACTTTCGGGGGGATGGTGTGATATTGGACGCGGTTAATGAAATGATCCTCTTCCAGTTCTTTTAGCTGCTGACTCATTACTTTATGAGAAACACCAGGGAGAAGTCTTCTCAGCTCATTATATCTGTGCGTTCCATCCACCCCCAGGTGCCATAATATGACTGTTTTCCACTTACCGCCAATTTTACCCAGCGTATATTCAATCGAACAATTAAGTTTTCCATCTTTATCTATCGGAGCGCTCATCTATTCGTATTCCTTTCTTACCTTTAGGTTAGCGTCTTACAAAAAAGTGCATACTTACATACCTGCTCACCAAAAATTATAATACAAGTTGAAAGAAGATATAAGGAGGAACAAAAACATGAAGCCTTTTCCAAGAACATTTTCTCATATAGGAATATCTGTACCAAACCTAGAAGACGCAATTAACTTTTATACCGGGGTGTTTGGCTGGTATGTCATTATGGAGCCATCAGAAGTGAAGAATGACGATACTCCAATTGGTCAAATGTGTCGTGATGTATTTGGTGATGACTGGGACGAATTTAGGATTGCCCATCTAGCTACTGGTGATAAAATCGGGATCGAGATGTTCGAGTTTCCGGACAATGAACAACCAGAGAACAACTTTGAATATTGGAAGACAGGACTGTTTCACTTTTGTGTTCAAGATCCTGATATAGAAGGGATTGTAGAAAAGATTAAGCAGCATGGTGGAAAACAACGCATGCCTATCCGCGAATATTATCCTGGTGAGAAACCATTTAAGATGGTTTATGTAGAGGATCCTTTTGGGAATATTTTTGAAATCTATACGCACAGTTATGAATTAACTTATTCAGAGGGTGCTTATTAACGCCAGCATCATCGTTCTATCTTCCACACTCCGTTCATTTTTTTACTTGCCTATACTTCAAGAATAGCAAAGAGGGACAGGTGTAGTTTTTCCTACACCTGTCCCTCTCATTCTTTATTGTATTTCCTGAAGTAACTCTTCTGTAACGGATTGATTAACGGCTCCCGGCCCGCCTAATATTGTGAAGTGGCGGACACCAAGTACCTCGGCCGCATCAGCGATGGAGTCATCAAGGCTGGTCGGTGGTACCAGCAGGAACGTACTGTTTGTTTTTGCAGCAAGGACAGAGCCTGTCAGAGCATCAGCGAAATTCGCTCCTGTTGCAATAAACGCTTTATCTTGAGGATTTAGGATTGTTGCCACCTGGGCTGATGTTTCGTAACGATCCTCACCGCCATACCGTGCAGCGTCAGGAAGCATATCGAATACAGTCTCGGATACAACCGCACTTCCACCAATAACAATGCTGGACTGTAAGCTTGATAGTGCTGTTTTCGTAACATCAGGAAGTGTGTTCTGCTTGGTTAATAGAATTGGATAACCTCTTTCTGCTGCATAAGAAGCGATGGAAAGGGCATCTGGAAAGTTCATACCATTCGCTATGACAGCCTGATCAGAGTCACCGTTTAAGTAAGCCGCTATATTTGCAGCAGTGGCAAAGCGATCTTTTCCTCCGATTCGCTCGACATCAAGCCCCATACCTTTTAGTTCTTTCTCTACATCTGTAGTTACAGCGTTCGCTCCTCCAAGGATTACCGCCTTTTTAGCTTTCAATCTTACTAGTTCATCTTTCACTGACTGGGAAAGCGTATCCTCCGTTAATAAGATAGGTGCATCCATCTTATAGGCAAGAGGCGCACCTGCAAGAGCGTCAGGGAAGTCATCACCGCGGGCGATGAAGACTGTTTCTGCTTCACCCCATCCATGTTCGGAGATTTGTACGGCTGTTTCATAACGGTCTTGTCCTGAAAGGCGTTCAGAAGATGCTGGTATGACAGACTTAATGGCATGCCAGAATTCCTCTGAGATTCTTTGGTAACCCTCTGGTCCTGGATGGACGTTTTCAGGGTTTGGAAGGTACGTCGGATAATCCTCACTAATGGCATCAAAAGTAGGGACGTAACCACTGCCGGTTCCAGATGAGACAGCTTGAATGACTTGATTCAAGGCTTTCATAAGCGGAGTTAATTCTGCTTGCTGCTCTGCAGGGTAAGCGTAGAATGGGTTGTAATAACCCATCACAAAAATTTTGGCGTCAGGATTCAGCGCTCGAATGTTTCCGAGGATTCCCTTGTAATTGTCGCCTGCCTGTTCAAGCAGGTCTTTGACAACTTCCGGGTTCTTCAACTTTTCCGGGTCGTTTTTAAATACTTCAAGGAAATCATTGGCGCCTACGCTCACTGTAATGAGATCGGCTTGAGTGACTGCAAGCTGAGCATCAGGGTTTGTCTGTAGTTGTGTTAAGAGGCCTTCAGATGTTAAACCGGGCACGGCAAATTCCTTCGTAAATGATCCTAAGCGGTAAATGTTCTCCAAATCATCTGCAATGTAGTCCGCATAACTGACACCAGCGGTATTATCGTATTGAATTCCATAGGCTAACGAGTCCCCAAGCGCGACATAGCTCCATTCTTCGACACCATGGTCTGTCTGCGCAGCTGAAACGATCGATGGAAAAACCAACATCATGACGAGTGACAGGATTGCAAATAACCGAATCTTTTTCTTGCCGACCTTCTTTTGATTCAACAGTTTCCCCTCCTCATTTTGATATCCTGTTTAATAAAAATATTGTTTACTAAAGGACATCACTCTTATATAATTTGCTCTTTTTACCATTAATCCTGCTAATTCGAGATTATAAATGAGGATGTATGACCTATATTTTTCAGAATACAATTGAAACGTATCTCTCATGTAGTACGTATAGCACATTTAGATTCATGTATGCCTATAAGTTGTGTTAGGAATAAGAAGGGGGCTTTCATTAGGGGGAGTAATAAGAAGAATGGGTTCACCGACATAAAGTTTCATTATATAATCGCAATTGCATCCCTCGTGTCCTGGCTGTTGCATTTTGCTGCCAATTTGGATTTATACCATAAGGAGGAACTATATTCTGGGATAACTTTTATCTGCATAGCTGTCTCTGTTTATCTGGCATGCGTATTTACATATAAGCGATTAAAATAGGTTTTCTATCATTAGAGTACCTGCTTTTATAAGATAGACTGTAAAAATAACGCTACACATGAAAGATCGAAGCCATTGTTGGACTCGTTTCTTATGCAGAATACATTTCTTAAGGGGGATTGCAGCTGTATGATTCACTATTTCTCTTGAACACACAACCATACATCACCATTCGTCAACTCGGCAAAAACGGCATAATCACAACCTTCTATGATCGTATCTGCTTTTTTCTCTACTATGTTTGAACCTTTTTCTATAGTAAATGTACGATCGCTTGATCGGCCGTCAATCTTACCGTAGTTTTCTACGTAATAATCATTCTCATCTTTCCAATGGTGGATCGTCCGATTATTTTTTGCTTCATTCAGATTTGAGTTGAATAGAGTGAAAATAATACAAAAAGAACCAAACGCGATAAATCCCCATCCGACATACTTAATTGTGTCTAAAGTGTTTTTTTTTAGATTAAGTGTTTCTTTCCGAATGACACGAACTAAAATAATTCCTCCCAGTAAAACAAGTGAAAACAATAAAAGTAGTCCCCATTGAACTTCCGAAGTGCCATACTCTAACAAAACATCCTTCAATGTACTCTCTCCTTTTACCTGCTGCTGATTGATTTATATTCGTTCTGGTATATATACCCTGAGTCTGGTTCTTAGAATCTAAATAGTAGTGACTATAGTTTCTTTACTATCTGACTAATCAATATACTGAACTGACTGGAAGTGAAAGAAGAACAAAAATAGAGGGGGTTACAGATAGAGGAGGAATATTAAAAAATTGGTCAATTCCAGTTTATTTATTATCTTTTCAAGCGCTGAGAAGCCGGGTTCTGTTAAAAGAGGCAGGAACTATGATCTTTGGGCATGTTTTCCTGCACTGCTACATATCCTACTACTACTAGAGAAATTAGTAGGGAGTGAGCCTATGGCTTTTACTTACGGAAAAGATGAGCTGATCGGTGATCTGCAGGAGGTTTTTGCAAGACATAACGTCCAGTCCATTAAAGTGAAGGAACCGGGAACGTTATTTCGAGTAGAAGCGGATGGATCGTTGACAATTGGAATAGGAGCAACCATTACGTCATTCGAACGACACCCTGAAGAAAAACAAGGGGTGAAATTTAAACTGATTGATGGAAAGAAGAAATAACTAAAAATCCTGCGTGATCCTACACGCAGGATTTTTATATGTTCATTAGGTTTACGCTTTCTTCCAATAAGCTGCTTCCTTACTGGAACGTAGTGGTGGGAACGTGTCTTCCTTGCTTAGCTCAATATGTTTTTCGTCCTCAGTTACGTTATTGTTTTTACGTCCATCTACTAAACCATCGAATTCGTAAGTACCTGCTTCTGGAGCTTTTTCTCCTGTCTTGTAACGGTCTGCCATTATTAAATGCATCCTTTCAAATAAGTTTTTGTTGTGCGCACATAAGTTATATATCCGCTTTACCACATTTAAAAACCCACATTTGTAAAAAAAATACATTCAGTACATTTGAACTGAATTTCAAAAGATAAACCTTTCCGTTTGACTAATCGAATGAAGGTTATTATCATAAATACATGTAAAATAGTTTGTGTAGCAACATCATGAATTCGAAATAAAATGAGTGAAATTGCAGGCGTGTTATATATTTTTTTAATTGAGTTGCTATAACAACTAACGATATAGATGGAGGGTTTTTAAATGACTAAAGTATTATTCATTAAAGCAAATTCCAGACCAAAGGAACAATCCGTAAGCGTGAAATTGTATCACACTTTCCTTGATCACTATAAAAAGAATCATCCAGACCATGAAATCGAAGAGCTTGACCTTTTTGAAGAAAACCTGGGCTATTACGATACAGATAAAATTAACGGGATGTTTAAGCTTTCTAAAGGGATGGAATTGACGTCTGAAGAAGTGAAAGCCACGAATCAAGTAACGGCTTATTTAGATCAGTTTTTAGCAGCAGATAAAGTCGTTTTTGCTTTTCCACTTTGGAACTTTACGATTCCAGCTGTTCTGCATACGTATTTTGATTACCTCGCACAAGCTGGGAAAACGTTCCGTTATACGGAAGAAGGGCCGGTTGGACTGCTCCCTGATAAGAAGGTTGCCATTCTAAATGCCCGAGGCGGGGTCTATTCAGAGGGACCGGCACAATCGGCAGAAATGGCTGTCAATTATGTGGAGAATATTCTGCAGTTCTGGGGGATCGAGGACCGAACGACACTTGTCGTTGAAGGTCATAACCAATTCCCTGATCAGGCAGAAGAGATTGTTGAGAATGGAATAGAAAGAGCTGCGGTGGCTGCTGCGGCCTTTTAAATGAGAACGTTGAGCGCACACCAGACTTAGGTGCTGCGCTCTTTTTAAGCAGAATGGTTGAAGATCAGGGAGAAAACCACTAACCTGATTCTATATTTATAAAGGGAAAAGGAGGGGAATCAGATGAGCAGCACAGATGAGGTTAAAGTGAGCGGCATTCTAAAAAAGAACGAATATAAATTGTATCATGCCTATTATTACAGTAGTTTAATTCTGGGTCTTTTTACCATCACGCTTATTTTATTCGGTGTATTATTTTATCCGGCAGTAGATGGAAGTTTGCTTAAACGAGCGGTGTATGCTTTTGGTTTTGCGTTAGTACCGGCTGCTTTTGTTGTATTCGTTACGAAGTTTGTGATCCATCTCCGCTCCACAGGAGAATATACGAGTGATCAGTTAAATCGACACAGGTATACGTATACCATTAATGACGAGGGGATTTCACTCGAGGAAAAACAAGCAAACCAAAGCTTTACATGGAAGGACCTTCTTTCATTCCATGATCATCCGCGGATGTTTTTAGTTTATGTGACTGGAAACAATGTACTTGTTCTGCCTAAGCGTTATTTTGAAACGAATCAGCAGATAGAGTCGTTTGTGCAGATTCTCACTGATCATTCGCCCTATAAAAAAGTACGGTGTTTATAACAATAGATAAGATAAGCGTAGAGTCCCGGGCTCTACGCTTTTTTTCTCTGCCTAAATTTCTGCATAAAAAATCATTAAGTTGGCATTTTAAATAGAAGGAAAACTAGTGAGGTGACGGCATGGGAAAAGAGAAATATAATCAACCTGAATCAGATATTATGACACATGGTCAGAATCCTTATGAGATTGTGAAAGGGTTATTAAAGGAATCAGTAGGAACGCTTGGGTTAAACGAAAATATCTATCACCTGATCAAAAAGCCGATGCGTGTGTTTGAAGTGTCGATCCCTGTTCGTATGGATGACGGGACCATTAAAAATTTTACGGGTTTTCGCTCCCAGCATATTGATATTTTAGGTCCGACAAAAGGAGGCATTCGTTTTCATCCTGATGTAAATCTTGATGAAGTGAAAGCCTTGTCGATTTGGATGTCGTTAAAAGCAGCTATCGTTGATCTTCCTTTTGGTGGAGGGAAAGGGGGAGTCATTGTAGATCCAGAGCAGTTATCAGAAAGAGAATTAGAAATGCTGAGTCGGAACTACATTAAGAAGATCACCCCGATCATCGGCCCTCAAAAAGATATCCCGGCCCCGGATGTGAACACAAATCCAAAAGTGATGGGATGGATGATTGATGAATTTGATCAACTTCGCGGCTATAATATTCCAGGGATGTTAACGGGTAAACCGGTGGTCCTGGGAGGTTCACTCGGACGGCTGGAAGCGACTGGCCGGGGCGTGGCGTTTACCATACGTGAAGCCTGTAAAGTTCTTGACATCGAGCTGGAGGGAGCTACGGCCGCTATCCAGGGGTTTGGCAATGTTGGTAGTATGACAGCGAAATTCCTCCATGAATTAGGTGTGAAAATTGTGGCTGTTACAGATGCAGAGGGTGGAATTTATAAAGAAGGCGGTTTAGATATTCCGGACCTTCTTGAGTTTGTAAAAGATAAAAAGCGTTATGCTTCTGAATACCCTGAGGCTGAAGAGATTACGAATGAAAAAATGTTTGGTCTTCCCGTTGATATTCTCGTTCCAGCTGCTGTGGAAAATCAGGTGACTAAAGATACAGCTCCTACTATTCAGGCTAAAATTCTTGCCGAAGCGGCAAATGGACCGACAACGCCTGAGGGGGATCAGATTCTTGAAGAGAAAGGAATCTTCGTTATCCCTGATATTCTTTGTAATGCAGGTGGAGTGACCGTATCGTATTTTGAATGGGTGCAGAACAATATGAACTACTATTGGAAAGAAGCCGAAATCAACGAGAAACTCGAAGAGAAAATGCTGTACGGTTTTGAAAATGTTATCCAAATGCGCGAAGAGAAACAGTGCCGTATGCGGGATGCAGCCTATATGGTGGGTATCAAACACTTAGTCAAAGCTATGGATGCACGAGGCTGGATCAGCGAAAAGGATCATTCCAGCTGACAACAAGGGTTCTATTACCTTATAGGTAAGGGTAGAAAGGGCATATCTTACTTATTTAATAATAAGCGGTTCACATAGAGAGCGGAGTTTCTTCATAAGAAGCTCTGCTTTTTTATGCGATAAAAAACGGATGGGGGACAAAAGCAGAACGCGTGTCTGAACATATAGAAGAGGACGCTAAGATGTCTGAAAGAAATGTATGGTAAACTACTAGAAAACTAGAACATTTAAAGAAAGGCAGGAGAAACGAATGAATGGGGAAGAAATCCGAAATATTTATTGTGTCGGGAGAAACTATCAAAAACACGCGGTTGAATTAGGAAACGATGTCCCGAAGTCTCCTTTAATTTTCACCAAACCCACACACGCGATACATAGTACAGAAGGAGACCTGGCTCTCCCATTTGATTTAGGCAGCATCCATTATGAAGTGGAATTGGTCGTTCAATTAAAAAAAGCCTATCAGCCAGATCTGTCATTGGAAGAACTGATTTCTGGTTTTGCCATAGGCATTGACTTTACTGCGCGTGATCTACAATCAAAATTAAAAGAAAAAGGCCACCCATGGACGAAGGCGAAAGGATTCAAAGGGGCCGCTGTTGTGAGCTCTTTTCTTCCTTTTCCGGGGGGAGAGGGTTTTCAAAAGCTTCAATTTACTCTTTACAAAAATGGAGAGACTGTACAATCCGGCTCTCCTTCTTCGATGATTTTTCCCTTGCGTGAGCTGGTGGATGATATTGGAGGCGGGCTCGGACTTGGCGAAGGGGATGTAATTTATACCGGTACCCCTGAAGGAGTAGGGCCTGCGAATGTGGGCGATGTGTTTACCTTTGAAATCTTCAATCCGGAAACAAATGATACTCACTCATTTGGTCCATTACGTATTCAAGAATAAAAAGGAGAAGCTCATAAAGCGGGCTTCTCTTTTTGTTATTCTTTATTGATAAGAATCCAGGTTCAGACCAAAAAACTTCATTTCGGTCATATCTTCAACCGCGTATTTCACACCTTCTCTGCCGATACCACTTTGTTTTACCCCGCCATATGGATGATTGTCCTGGCGGTACGTGGATATTTCATTAATCCAAACGCCGCCCATCTCGAGCTTGTCGGCTACACGAAACGCTTTGTTGATATCTTTTGTGAACACACCTGCCTGAAGGCCGTAGATGGAATCATTCGCAGCTTTGACTGCTTCTTCTTCTGTATCAAAAGGAATGACAGAGACGATTGGTGCAAACACTTCCTCTGCAATGACCTTCATGTTGCTCTTCACGTCGGTCATGATCGTAGGGGTGAGAAGTGTCCCGTTCTGTTCCCCGCCTGTATGGACCTTTGCGCCATGAATGACGGCATCATCAATCCAGCTTTTGGCGCGTTCGGCTGCTTCTTCATTAATCATCGGGCCGAAATCCGTGGCCTCATCCATCGGGTCTCCAATGACCAGCTCTTCTGTTCTTTTCTTAAAATCATCTAGAAAACGGTCATAGATTGAGCGGTGGACGTAAAGGCGCTGAGCTGAAATACAGACCTGTCCGGAGAAAGCGAATGCTCCTTTTACCAAGGAAGGCACAGCTTGTTCTAAATCAGCATCTTCAAACAAAAGGTTGGGGGAATTGGATCCTAATTCAAGCGTTACTTTTTTAAAGCCGGCATTCTCACGTATGATACGACCGACGCCGAGGCTGCCTGTAAAGGTAACTTTATGGATTTTTTCATGTTTTACCAAGGGATCTCCAAGTTCTTCTCCCAACCCTAACACAAGGTTCAGCCCTCCAACGGGAAGGCCGGCTTCGTGGAACAGCTTAACGAGCATATAAGCAGAAACAGGCGTTTTCTCAGCTGGTTTTAGAACAATGGTATTACCTGCTGCGATAGCTGGTGCGATTTTGTGTAGAGACAGATTCAACGGAAAGTTAAAGGGTGTGATCGCTGCTACGACTCCTACAGGGACTCGTTTTGTAAATCCGAATCGATTTTCTCCGCCGATGGCTGCATCCATCGGAATCACTTCGCCGCTGATTTGCTTTGCGTACTCTGATGCGAAGCGGATGACCTGCATCGATCTTTTCACTTCTGCCCGACTGAACTGGATCGGTTTACCGGCCTCTTTTGTGATAATTTGTGCGAAATCTTCCAGCCGATCCTCCAGGAGTTCGGCTGCTTTAAGCAAAATATCTGCCCGTTTATGGGCGGGCATCGTTTTCATTGTATGGTGGAAGGTTTCGTAGCTGTTGTCGATCGCAGCATTTAATTCATTTTCGTCTGCTAACTGGACTTCCGCCACACGTTCTTGATTGTGAGGGTTATACACCATCAAGGTTTCTTCCCGGTTGTCAATGGACTCAGCTCCATTAATGATGGATGCGATTTTCATGGATTCACCTCATTCACATGTGATGTTGTTTAATTTTTGGGTCAGCTTCATGTTCTCGTCATAATCGACAGGACAGTCAATTAAGACCGGTTTGTTCATCTTGATTGCTTCTGTTAACGCTTGTTTCAGGTCAGCGGCTTTGTTAACTTGAATCGCTTCTAAGCCAAAAGATTTGGCCATCTGGATAAAATCAGGATTGCCAAATCGAATGTTCGAAGGGCGTTCAAATTTCTTCATCTGATGCCATTCAATAAGACCGTATCCATCGTCCCGCCATAATAAAATGACAATAGCCAGGTTGAGACGGACGGCTGTTTCCATTTCCGCCCCTGTCATAAGAAATGACCCATCTCCGCAGACAGCCACAACGTTACGGGCAGGATAAGCCATTTTTGCGGCAATGGCTCCTGGAACCGCAACCCCCATAGAAGCAAGTCCATTTGAAATTAAGCATGTGTTTGGCTGGGCTGTATGATACATACGTGCCATCCACATTTTGTGAGCTCCTACATCAGAAATCGCGATATCGTCATCTTTCAGAACATCACGCAGATCAGCAATAATTTTTTGTGGTTTTACAGGGTGGGCTGTGTCGTCTTTATAAGACTCTCCTTCATCGAGCACTTTCTTTCTAATCTCCAGTGCCCAAGTCAGATCGCGTTTTTGTTCCGGTACAGCAGATACAAGGTGCTTCAAGTTCTCTTTAATATCCCCTAAAACGTTTAATAAGACAGGATAGTGGGAGTCAATTTCTGCTTCTTCTGAATCAATATGCAGAATTGGGATGATTCCTGATGGATTCCAGTTCTCAGGTGGTGTTTCCGCCATGTCAAAACCAATAGCAATAATTAAGTCCGCCTTTTGAAATCCACAGGTAATGTAATCTTTGCCGCTTAAACCGGCTGTTAAAAGGCTGAGCTCATGTTTCCATGACAGTGCTCCTTTGCCCATGAATGTATGCACGACTGGAATATTGGCCTTTTCCGCCAGCTGCCTGAGTTCATCAGAGGCTTTGGATCTTGTAATGCCATTTCCAGCTAAGATAAGCGGGTGAGTCGCTTCAGAGATGATTTTGACCGTTTCTTGAATGATCCTCTCATCTGCCTGCGGAAGCGCATGATCCGTAATAGGAAGCGGGGCACCATAGACTTCCATACTGGCTACATCTTCAGGCAGATCGATATGGGTTGCGCCCGGCTTCTCCTGAATGGCCAATTGATAGGCTTTTCGTACAACTTCAGGGACAATTTCTCCGGTTTTTATTTGTGCGTTCCATTTGGTTACCGGTTCGTAAATGTCGACAAGATCGTAATACTGGTGGGATACTTTGTGCTGTCGATTCAGTCCGGCCTGACCTGTGATCGCAATCAATGGACAGTGATCCATATTCGCATTGGCAACGCCTGTTAAAAGATTCGTTGCTCCAGGTCCTAAGGTGGCTAAGCAGACACCCGGCTTTCCAGTCAGCCTTCCGTAAGTTCCTGCCATAAACGCTGCGCTTGTTTCATGGCGGGTGGTAATGAATTCAATAGATGAATCTAAAATAGCGTCCATGACATCAATGTTCTCTTCACCAGGAACACCAAAGATATATTCGACGCCTTCATTCTCTAAACACTTAATTAACAACTGGGCCACATTCATGATCGAACCTCCTACAGCTTCATTGTTTGTTATTTTGTGTAAAGGGGCGCTATCTTATGAAGGAAAAACTGATGGTGGATAATCGTTCCATTGCTGGATTCGCAAAAAAGCTATTAAAATGGATGGCAGTATTGCATTAGAAAGGTGTTAGAAATGAGACGTTTGATTCAAAAATTAAGATCAGAAGAACGTTTGTTTTTTATTGTTTTTATAGGTGTTATCCTGCTGCTCATCAGTGGTGGTATCCTGACAGGGGAATCACTGGTGTCAGGTCAGCGGATCATTCTGACTGCTGTTGGTCTTCTTATATATCTTTGCTGCTTCCTCGGGGTGAACCCCATTGGAAAAGGGATGGCTTTAACTCTGCTTCCCATGGTTTTAACCTTTCTTTTTCATGAGATGCTGGCGTTCGTCCCTCAGGATAGTTATGATCGATGGCTCTCTCCCGATACAGCAAGAGGGGCAGGTCCTGTTTCCATTTTCTTTTTCTTATCTCTCAGGGTGGTCTTGAAAGTGTTTCGTGTTCAACCTTATTTATTAGAACTGACCAAACAGAAAGAAGAGGAAAATGCATCACGGTGAGAGCAGGAAAGGAAGAAGGAATTATTTGAAGGGAAAAGGATCACTGATTATATCCTTGATGCTGCTTGTTTTATCATTGGTTTTATACTTAGTCAGCGGTGAAAAGTTCAGCGTCCTGGGATACGGTCTTCTTTTTACGGGTTTTGCTTCGGTTACTTATCTGGAGTATTTTAGCCGGGGAAAATCAAGAAGGAAAGGTGTAGTTTTGTCGGTCATGACCGTTGGTTTTACAGTTTCGCTTTATACCCTTATGACAGAGGTGTTTCTTTATTTGATTGATGGCCGTATTCGAGCAGCTCTGGCACTGCTCCTCCACCATGTGATATCCAGAGCACTTTGAGGAGAACAATGGATTCCAAGGGTTAGGAATAGAAGAAACAATCGTCATACTATTCATTGATGGTTTATAAAAAGGAAACCCCTGCTGCGAAAGGTTCGCAGCAGGGGTTTTTTGAAGATTATTTGATTCGATCGTCACGTTCCTCATCCGGGATAAGCGGACATGTCGGACAGCATTTCTCTTTATTGGCATTATGCAGCATATATTTCATACAGCAGTGTCTGCGCACGTAGGTTTCTTTTCCGTTATCGGCTTTGTAATAACGAAATTTAAAGTGAAGAGGGTTGCGGCGGTTTTCCTGGAACAGCTCATGCGAGGTGAACCAGTGAAAAACCTTTTCCAGTCGTTCCTGATCTACATCTGTCTGGGCAAGCGCACATTTCCGCTGATGTAGATTATGAGATACGATGGAGCGCATATGTGTTGCCTTACACTTTGAAACACGTGCAACTGTCTGGAACAATGGCTGGAGGTGAAGTGTGATGAATGTGTAAATCTGCTCCTTCACCTTTTCATCGGGCAGATCTGTTGCCTTATGGACATGCTCTTCTTTTATAATATAGTTCATGGCATTCTTTTCTTTTAATTCAATGCCGATCTTTTCTGGGTGGGTTTCGATGACAAGGTCGTGTTTAACAAGGGATTCAAACAAACCCATCGTTAAAACAGAGTACATTTTGCCAAATAAAAGCCCGGCAATAGTCAGATTCGGAGCATCCAGCTGACGCATTTGTGTTTCAAGCAGTTCCCGCGTCGAATATTTATTGTCAATCAAGTCCGCGACCTCATAGGATATGCGGTCCTGATATTCAGAACCAATATAAAGTTTATGATCGTTTTGTATTTGTTCAAATGTAGTGTTCATACCAATGACTCCCACATTTAGATTTTGTAAATGATAACTGTTATCAAGTATAAAATATTTTCCCCAATTCAACAACACCAACGAGCATAATAAGCAGGTGAGTGGGAATAGGATTAGGGAATGAAGGTTCGATTACTCCCTGCTTTGTTAGGGAATAGGAGACTATACATATATGCACAGGCGTCCAATGAGGTGAAACGTATGAAAGAATTAAATTCAATCAGCTTCTATGATAATTATGAGATGTATTTAAAAGAGCATCTCCATTTACTGAAAAAGGCGGAGACCGTCATTCTGCATCAGTTGGTTCAGGCGGTGGTCCGTGAACGGGTGATCGAATGGGAGTGGTCGAAAGGCAAAAGGGAAATCGTTCTCCGCCCCGGCACGGAAGAAACGATTCGTGTCCCTGTTGGCAGGATGTATCTACTGGGTCACATAGACATTCAGGGAGACATCCTATGGGTGGATCGTAAACAAAGATCTCAGATTATTTCAGAACCGGCAGACTTTCTTACTGCTGTCTATCCGCCTGGTTCAAGAAATTCGTACCAGTCTGCGTTCTTGAAAGAAATCGTTAATAGTGTTCATAACTATGCTCTTGCCCTGATGGCTGTAGAGAAGCGGGTCCCTGCGCTTAAAGCAGAAGCAGGAAAGACAAATGATGTATGGTCCTACGTGAAGATGAAGAAAGAAGCCGATAGAGCATTTAGTCCGCTTACCTTTTTTGAACAGTGGGTTATTCAGGGACATACGATTCATCCATGTGCAAGAACAAGACTTGGTCTGAGTCCAAAAGAAGTGTTCCGGTATGCACCTGAATGGGAGGGTCAGCCGGATGTCATTCCACTTGCTGTACATAAAGAAGTTTACCAACGGACATCTATGGATAACCGAACGTTAAAATCTATTTTATTTAAGGAATATCCTGAGCTTGAAGCGTCTTTTCAGCTGGTATTACAAAATCGGGGCCTGGATGAGGATGATTACGACATCATCCCAGTACACCCTTGGCAGTTTCAGCATACTGTACAGACAAAATATGAAGAAGAATTAAAAAGAGGAACGATTATTCCTATTGAAGGAAGTTTCATTAAGATGGCAGCACTCATTTCATTCCGCACGCTTGCTCCATTAAAAGATACTCAGAAGCACCATATAAAAACAGCTGTAAACATCCAGATGACCAGCGCTGTCCGTACGGTTTCTGCCGCGTCAACGAAAAATGGACCGACGTTATCGAAGTTGTTCCAAAGGATTATTTCCAATGATGCCAACCTTGCTTCAAAGTTAACGATGATGAGCGAAGCAGCCGGCATTCATTACGAGCCAAAGGAATTTGTACCTGAAGAAGAACGTCACTTTTTGCAGAAGAATGTAGCCGCAATTATTCGGGAAAATCCGGAGCGGAACCTGGGAGTAGATGAAATCGCAGTTCCGGCAGCTGTCTTAGTGGCAGATTCTCCTCTTACGGGAAAGCTCATTTCCCAGGAAATGATGGAAGTACAGCCGGATGGATCACCGGAATTGTTCATTAGGCAGTATGCTGAGGCGCTTTTACCAGGTATGTTGATGCTTATATCGAAATATGGAATCAGCATGGAAGCTCATCTGCAGAATTGTGTCGTTATTTTCCGCAATGGCCGTCCGGAGCGTGTGGTTTTGAGAGATAACGGCGGCATCCGTATTTTAAACGAACGATTAGACCGATTTTTTGAATCCCAGCCTATTGATCCTAGTACCAACCTTTTGACAGATGATCATGAAGAGCTTCTGGCTGTTTTTTCTCACGCAGTGCTTCACAATCATTTGGGAGAAATTATCGTATCCCTGTCAAGGCGGCTGAACTTAGATGAAGAGACGTTATGGGCGGAAGTTCAGGCCGTGATTCGGGAATTTTATGACAACTTAATAGAAGAAAAAGATTACGTGAAAGAAGCTGAAAGAGATGTTTCCACTTTATTCACAAACCATTTAAAGATGAAATCTCTTGTCCGTATGCGCTTGTCCGATCAGTATACGGATAATCAGTATGTCACGACACCAAATCCGTTTGTAGATCAAAAGGGGGTCCATTACCCGTGATGTTTTCAGCAGCAGGAAAAATCAGAAAAGACTTTCCAACTCCTGTAGTCGAGGAAGAAAAATGCCTCCAATTCTTACAAGAGCACCATCCATCATTAGTTCCAGTTTTTTTAAGACAAAAAGAAAAAGGCCGTACAGGCATTTTGTGCAAATTGGCGGACTCCGTACTGCGGGAGAATATTGAAGGGATGTATGATGAAGCAGAAGATGTTCAGATGAGAGGAGGCGTGATATGGGTTGATGGGAAACACCTTTCTACGGAGCCCATTCATCAAACATTATCTGCCATACCACTAGACGAAAACTTGACGTATAAGCTTATACACAGGGATGGATATGCCCTGTTGTTTGCAATAAGAAGTGAGTATGCTTTTCGAATGGTAGAGACAACTGGTGAGATTCTTTATATCGATCATCGGGATAGTCAGGGGGTTTCTTCAGCAGCTGAGCTTGTTGAACTGCTTTTCCATGATCGTAATTTTCCTAATTTCTTTCCCTTCATTCATGAGTTGAATAATGGAACATCCAATTTAACGCTTGCTTATCTCTTTGATGAGATATGGAAAGAGGAGGTTAAGCAGGATGGGCGTCGTCTTGAGGCAGACTCGCTCCTGGAGTACTTAGAAAAGAAACAGAAGGAAAATGGGGTGTTTTCTCCCAGCTTATTTTTTGAGCAGCTTGTTGTTGAGGGGCACCACCTTCACCCTGGAGCGAAAACGAAGCTTGATTTGTCTTATGAGGATGTGTTTCGGTATTCACCGGAATTCCATCAATCCTATTCGCTCCGGTTTGTGGCGGTGAGACGAGAATGCATAGCGGTTACGGATGCTTCTATAGACATTTATTACAGAAGTCAAAGGGATGCCGCTCACCAGGAATTGCTTCAATATGGCCTTGATCCAGAACAATTTTATATTCTTCCTGCTCATCCGTGGCAGTTTGAAAATGCGATTCCGTCCATTTATCAACAAGAAATTCAAGCGGGTGAGGTCGTCCTTCTTCACGAACCCCGGATGGAAGTTGAAGCTACTTCCTCGTTCCGTACCGTTGCCCCGGTTCAGGATGGTCCGGTATTAAAGCTTGCGGTAAATAGTCAGATGACTTCCACCGTTCGTTCCATTTCTAGTCAGACCGCTTTAAATTCAACCGTTTTTACATCTTTGATTCAATCGGTTATGGAGCGTGAGAACAAACTGAAGGGGTTTGTACCACTTAACGAACTGGGGGGTGCAGCTTTCCGGTCAAGTGATGATTTGAAAAGCCGGAATTTAACGATGCTCCTGCGTGAGGATATTGATGATGTTCTGGAGGAAGGGGAGATTGCAGTGGCCGGCATGGCTTTATATGCTGGATCTCCTTATAGTGATCAGACGGTTTTAAAAGATTTTCTCGATCATTATGCCCGGGAAGAGAAGAGAAAACCGGACGCGGCAGCGGGAGATTTTTTCCAAGAGTATATTGAAACGGTGCTTCCGGGTTATCTTACTCTCATGGTGAAGTATGGCATTGCTCTTGAAGGACATTTGCAAAACAGCATTCCTGTATTCAGAAACGGTCGGATCTCCCGCTTCTTTTTCAGGGATTGGGGTGGCGCGCGTATTTATACAGACCGGCTCAGAAAGCAGCGTTTATCCCCTGTATTTGCTCCGGATTCTGTCAGTGTAACCAATAAGCGCTCTGAGATGCACAATAAATTGTATTATACGGTGTTTCAAAACCATCTTGGTGAGATGATTCGTCAGCTCGTCCAATATTCCGGAAAAGCGGAAGAGGTTTTTTGGGAGCAGGTGAAAAAGCTGACGAACAAGTTACTGGATACATTAGCGCTGGATGAAGAGATTACCGATCAGGTGGAAGAGGACCGTGAATTTTTATATCAGTCCACAGTGATGCATAAATCATTGACGAAGATGCGCTTGACCGGCAGTAAGAGCTATGGCTACAGCGAGGTGCCAAATCCATTGGCAGGAGAGAAAGCAGCGGAGGAATAAGTAATGACAATCGAACAATATATCGAAACCACAATGAAAGAAAGCAGTGACCCTGTCTGTGCCTATGTCTATGACCTTAACCAATTACGACGACATGCAGAGACGCTTAAACAGAGTCTTCCATCTTTCTGCCGTCTTTTCTATGCGGTGAAAGCAAACCCGGATCAGCGCGTATTAGAAACGCTTGGCCCGATAGTAGATGGCTTTGAAGCGGCATCAGAAGGAGAAATAAGGAAAGCTGGAAGAATCGGAAGTCATTCGATCCTTTTTGGAGCACCAGGAAAGAAGGACCGCGAAATCGAGGCGGCTATCCGTAAGGAAGTAGAGTATATCAATATCGAGAGCTTCCATGACCTTAACCGGGTGAATGAGATCGCTGGAAATATGGGTGCGGTTCTTCCTGTTTTAATCCGTGTAAACCTGCGGAAAGATGTACCTGAAAGCCATCATATGATGGCTGGTACACCGACGCAGTTCGGAGTAGATGAGGAGGATCTTCCTCTTTTAATCCAGACAGCAGAAAAACGAAAAAACCTTGTTATTCATGGTTTTCACTTCCATGCCATGTCGAATAATCTGGATGCAGAGAAGCACATGAAGTTTATACAAACCTGTGTGGAAAAAACAAAAGCATGGCGTGAGAAGTATAATCTGGAAGTTAAAGTTGTTGACGTCGGCGGTGGTGTAGGTATTAATTACTGGAACCCCTCAGAGCCTTTTAATTGGGAAGAGCTGGCTGCAGGAATCACAAACTTTGAAGCGGAAATGGATGGGCTGAAGCTGATTCTTGAACTGGGAAGGTTTATGACGGCTGGCTGTGGTTCTTATGTAACAGAGGTGTTGGACGTGAAAACAAATCATCAGCGCCCTTTTGCCTTGATCCGTGGTGGATCGCATCACCTTCGTCTGCCGGCAGCCTGGAAAATGAGTCATCCTTTCCGGATACATAAAATAGAAGGCTGGCGTTATTCCTTTGAGCGTCCGGGGGTTCGTCAGAGAGCTGTTACGATTGCCGGTGAATTGTGTACCCCAAATGATGTTCTTGTACGTGAGCAGCCTGTGGAAGAATTGAGAGCGGGGGATGTCATTATTTTTGAATATGCGGGGGCTTATGCATGGACGATCTCACACCATGAATTCTTAAGTCATCCACATCCTGATATGGTCTATATCGATCGATCGTAAGTATAACAACGTGTCTGCCTGAGAACATCGGGCAGGCACTTTTTTCTTTCTTTGATTAAGGACCATGATAAACTAGTAGTAGACAGGTGAGGACAGATGTCTTCAGTGAGTAAAAGAAAACAAAAAGGAGGAGAGGACAAATGACACAGAAGAAAGCTGGCAGCAATCTATGGATCTATGTTTTTGTTCCTTTCCTTCTTTTAGGTGTTTTCTATTTCATATTGAATGGGCAGGGCGGAGAGCCGGTCACGAGCAGTACGACAAGTGAGAATAATGAAGATTTGTCGAGACAGGTGCTTCAATATGAAGAGGAAGTAGAAGCTTATGCAAAGCAGGAAGGCATTGAGGAATATACCGATATTTTACTAGCTTTAATGATGCAGGAGTCAGGCGGCAGGGGAGACGACCCTATGCAGGCTTCTGAATCCTACTGCGGTTCTGTTGGCTGTATTGAAGATCCGGAAAAATCGATTGAACAGGGTGTTTCCTATTTTGCTCAAACGCTTGAGATGGCTGATTATGATGTAAGGCTTGCTCTTCAATCTTATAATTTCGGCACGGGTTTTATTGATTTTGTAATGAACCGGGGTGGCGAATATTCGCAGGAGCTGGCGATTGAGTTTTCCGCCGAAAAGTATGAGGAGCTTAAAGATACAGGCATCTACAGCTGTATTCGTGAGGAGGCTGAACAATACGATGCCTGTTACGGGGACATTTTCTATGTTGATGCGGTGCTGGACTATTATGAAGAAGGCTCCAATGATTTGATGGATGTGTAATGTTTTAGTAGTCTTCCTCTCAAAAACAGTAGATTCTGAAGTAACTTGAGCTTGTTTGTTTTAGAGAAGGGGGCCACGTCGCTGCCCTCCCCTGTAGAAAGAGTCAGCGATCCATAATAAAAGTGGCTGTTTTCTCCGTATTTAGAGATACTAACAAATCCAAACATCGAAAATATGGGTAAGAGACACACGCATCCAATGAGGGATGGGTGTCTTTTTGTGTACATATGTGTCGGAATTTTCTAAAATAGGGAGGGGTGATCAAATGGAAAATACTGTGCGCTATGATTATTATGTAGAAAAAGTAGGAACGGGATCTCCGCTTATCTTTCTTCCGGGAGGAGGTTTTTCTGGGAATGCGGGATTCATTATTGCCGACCGGTTAAAGCAGGATTTCGAAACTCATATGATTGACCTTCCTGGTTTAGGGAGGAGTATTGGAATCAATCAGAAAATAGATACAAGGGTGCTAGCGGACTGGATGAGAGAATATTTGGATCAGCAGCAGATTGAACGGGCGCATTTAGTCGGTCATTCACTGGGCGGAGCTATCCTTCTTGCCTTTGCGGTTCATTATCCGGAGCGGGTTAATCAATTGGTGCTGCTGGACCAAGGGCATAAATCATGCCCGAAAGTCCCTGTTTCTGAATTCGGCGCGTTTGGTTATGCTTTTCCTCTCTTGGATGCAGGGGTGAAATTGTTTGGCCGTCCTGTCTTAAGAAAACTTGCTTCCCTGTTTAAAACCGAGGATAAAGAAGTTACTGACGTACATGTTCAAAAGTTTTGTGATCATGTCGGAGTTGAACCGGATGAGTATGTGGCGCTTTCGCTTGGGACACCTGCTGAATTCTCAGCAAATGGAGTGCGCGTTTTGTTTGGCTATTATCATATGAACCTGCCTGAATTAATGAAAAAACTGAGAGTGCCTGCTCTGCTGGCCTATGCAACGTTTCGTCATCATGATGAGAAAGAATGGGATCAAACCTTCAGGGCAATTGATCACTTAAAGAGATTTAATCTACCAGTCTCGTATCGAGCGGTGGAAGGCGGTCATCACGTTCATTGGACAGATCCAACGCTGCTTGAGGATATCGAAGCTTTTTTAACCAAACGGACGGAAGCCGTACATAGATAAGATAAAAAGAGGAGGGATTCAATGGGATACCGGGGTGCTTCTGTTTATGATCAAGGAGACTTCTTTTCTCGTTATATGGCTAGAAGGCATCGAAAAGAAAGTCCAAATAATGCGATGGAAAAACCGGTAATTATGGAGTCGCTGGGTGATATCAAGGGGGCGCATATCCTGGACTTAGGGTGTGGGGACGCTGCATGGGCGTCTGAACTTTATGAAAAAGGGTGTGTTTTTTATGAAGGGGTGGAAGGTTCAGAAAACATGGTAGAAGCAGCCTGGAAGGAGGTTTCTCCATTTAATGCTGTCATTCACCATGCTTCTTTAGAGGAGTTGGATTTCCGTGAAGCTTCTTATGATTTTATCGTATCCAGGATGGTGCTGCATTACATAGAGGAGCTGGATGCTGTTTTACAAAACATTCATGAGGCGTTGAAAGTGGGTGGCCGCTTGATTTTCAGTGTGCAGCATCCTGTATTAACTTCCTCGACTGAGAGTGCCTTCCAAACAGGCAGACGAACCAACTGGATAGTGGACGATTATTTTCATCAAGGAGAAAGACGTGAGCCGTGGATGGATAAGGAAGTGATTAAGTATCACCGAACCCTGGAAGAATATTTCAAACTTTTGTTGAAAGCCGGGTTTCGAATCCATGACCTTCGAGAAGGCGAACCGGGGAAAGAGAATTTCGATTCAGATGAAGAATTAAAAAGAAGGCAGCGGATTCCGCTCTTTTTAATATTTTCGTGTGAAAAAATCTAGGAGGAGATAGACGGTGGAACTGATTTTTGTCCGACATGCCCAGGGGGAACACACAATCAATCCTCCCGACAGCTTACACCACCTGCATCCTTCTTTAACGTCAAAGGGGAGGTCACAGGCTGAGCAGTTACAGTCGGAACTTCCATTAACTTCAAGCGACCTTCTCGTCTTAAGTCCTATGAAGCGGACGATTGAAACAGCGATGATCTGGTCAGAAGGAAGTGGGGCGGATGTGATCATCAGTCCAATGGCCGACCCGCGAATGTTTCCGCAAAAACCTGGGTGGGAAGCACTTCCCTGCGATCAGACGATAGAGAAAAGCAGGATTGAACAGGAATTCTATATAGATGATTTTTCCTCCACCTCCCTTTGGGAAAAAGGAATCAACCGTATGCCGGGTGATGACTTTCAGATCGCAGCAGAGTCCTTTTTGAACTGGTTAAAGAATCATGGGAAAGAGCGGGTTTGCATGGTATCCCATGATGGAACTATTACATCCTTTAGAGAGATCATCCAAGGCTGTTCCTTCACGCGGAAAGACTTTTTAACGGACGGAGGATGGGTAAGGGAGGAGTGGTAGTTGTGTCTACCTACTGCTTTCTTGTTGGAATGTAAACGATATACTACAATGATGGAGGATTTTGAAGGGGAAAGTTGTGGTGTCGTTGAGAAATGTATTGGCGTGGCGTGTTCTTTGGATACATATCGTGATAGGTATTTTAAACCTATTCTTTCAGGTGATCTCTTATCGTAGTCTCGGTCATGGAGGGGCAGGATTTCTCTCTATGCTTCTACTGATTATAAACGTGATTGGTTATCTGCTTCTAAGTTTTCTTCTATTAAAAAATGTACGCAGGAAAAATCTATGGATATCGACAGCGGTTCTTACGGGAACAGGGCTTTTGTTATGGGTTACTCTTGTTTTTGAAAAGGAAGTTTCTCCATTATTTTCGCTCTATCATATTGCTGGTGTAAGTTCAGGGCTGTGGTTGGATTCTTCCTACGGTGGATTTTTAAACGAGCCTTCTGTACAGATTGGATTCTTATTTTCCGTGGTTCCTTCTTTACTCATTGTGACAGGATTCTATCTAAGTGAGAAATGGAATTCTATGATGTTGGTAAGAGCATCAGGCTATATGATCTGTATGATTGCTGCGATTGTCCTCACTTTTTTTACGGGTTATCAAGGCAGATGGATCGAAAACCGTGGGCAGTTAAAAGGGGCTTTTCCTATGGATACCGGTTTTCCTTTGTCGTTCGCACAGTTAAACTACCCGGAAATTGACCCGCCTCTTCCATACTACTATGGGGGAAGCTGCTGTACGATGTCGGTGATCTCTCCGCTGAATTATTGGATTTCTGCAGCTATCGTTTTTTTTCTGTTGCTGATTCTATTTGAAACGGTTTGGTTTTTGGTTAGAAAAAGAGAAAATAGGATGGAGTAAACACTCAGGAAGTTGTCTTCCTGGGTTTTTTAATGTCTATACAGCTCAAGGCTATGGCGGATTTATAAGGATGTACTGTCTTTTTTTACCTGAAGTGATAAAGTTAAGATATGTCAATTACATAAAATAAGAGTTTTTAGAAGGTAGGTCGGAATATGCACCTACCTAAGAATCGTAATGGAAAAGGGGAGGACTTATGGACAATGAAAAAACGTTGAACGGGCATCTCTATGACCTGGAGACAACCTTACTTAGAGCGGAAACACGGAAATCAAGGGAGCAGCTTGATGAATTACTAGCCCCGGATTTTATGGAAATTTCAAGCACAGGAAATGTATTTGATAAAGCAAACGTTCTTGATCGTCTGCCAAAAGAAAACGACCCGGGGATTACGTGCAGGAATTTTGAAATGCGGGAACTTTCTTCTACAACAGCCCTGACGACGTTTGAAATTTTTATTGAAAGTAAGGGGCAGCATTCGCTGCGCAGTTCGGTGTGGAGACGTACATACGGAAAGTGGCAGATGTGCTTTCATCAGGGAACGGTTACAGAGGCTAAGGATGAGGAAGAGGAATCGATGACTTTTGAAAGCTATCTTAAAAGCCTACCTGATTTTGAAACCTCACGTTTACGACTAAGAAAGCTCAAATTTTCAGATGTAAACGATGTTTATGAATTTTGTTCCAATCCTAAAGTGGCTTATCCGATGACTTGGGAAACCAATGCATCTCCCGATGTAACAAGAGAATTCCTGACTGCGGCTATTTCCGGTTATGAGACCGGGGAATCCGGAGAGTGGGCTGTTGAATGGAAGGATACAGGTAAAGTGATCGGAGTAGCTGCCTTTATTGACTGGAGCAACTTACATAAAAGTATCGAGCTCGGCTACTTTCTATCCGAAGAGTATTGGGGGAAAGGGGTGGCCACAGAAGCTCTTGAAAAACTGGTTTCTTATGGTCTCCATGAATTAAAGGCGAACCGGATAGAAGGAAGATGTGACACGGACAACTTTGGTTCACAGCGGGTCATGGAGAAGGTAGGAATGGTCTATGAAGGAACGTTAAGAAAGAATGAATACATTAAGGGTGAATTTAGAGATACCCAGGTCTATGCCTTGTTAAATCATGACTATCAGCTATCTCAGTGAATTCACCAGAAATAGGAACTTGTATAAGTAGTGTGAAAGGCGATTTCAACAATGAATGGAGAGGTTTACAATCGTTTATTATCTAGGTATTCATGACATAGATATGAAAGAAAAAATCCGGACCATTATAAAAGGGGACAATAGTCAGCTGGAGCAAACCAACGCCTATGAAGTGGTGAAGCAGATCACAGCTGTCCTTGGTTCACCTGATCCGGAACTCCGGGATGAGTTAGGGTATCAGGCACTTATCAAATTACTGATTCAGGACCGGCTTCTCAACACATATGAGTTACAGGAATTGATGGAAGAGATGCTGTCAGAGGATAAACTGTTTTATAGGATTGGAGAAGAAGGGGAAGACAGTGTTTTTCTCCGTTCTTTTTCTTCTCTTGTCTTAGCACTGCTGATCCACCGTGATCAACAGGAGCCTTTTCTTTCACGCCCGGATTTTACAAAAGTGGTGGAGAGTCTTGCCCGATATTGTCATATGGAGAAGGATTACCGTGGGTTTGTAGAAGGAAAAGGGTGGGCCCATGCTCCAGCACATATTTCGGATGTTATGGATGAATGTGTCATTCATCGGTATTCAGACGTTGATGTATGCAGGGATGTGTGGGAAGCAATGAAACAATTAGTGCTCCATGCCCCAAGGGTTTTTGATGCAGAAGAAGAGGAGAGAATGGCAACGGCTGTATGTGGGATGGTTGGTGTTAAAGGTATGACGCTGACCACTCTTAAGGAATGGACCAATGATCTCGCATCATCAGATTATGAGCTTCATACGAAAATAAATGTGAAGAACTTTGTGCGGTCTGTCGGCCTCAGGCTTTTAGTGAAGGAGCCCGCTGTCGACCTGAGGGAATGGATGATAGAGTTGGAAACCACATATAATCCGGGGTTTTCTCAACAATAATGTATAGGTTAAAAATGTGACGTGGAAGGTGGAGAAATGGAAACAGAACGACTTCTGTTTCGTCCTTATGAAGGCCATGATTTTGATTTTCTTCATACTTTGCTGACAGATCCAGATATGATCCGGTATATAGGAAAAGGTCAGGTGAAAGACAGGAAAGGATCAGAAGATTTTTATCAGTGGATCCAAGAGACTTATAAAAAAGGCAGATTCTATGGTCTGCAGGTCATGGTTAGAAAATCAGATGGGGAACGAATCGGGCATGCGGGGCTTGTGCCGCAAATGATAAATGATCAAGAAGAAGTGGAAGTCGGATATTGGATCAGACCTGAATCCTGGGGACAGGGGTATGCATCAGAAGCAGCATCGTCCCTTGTGAAGGTTGGATTAAAGCATTTGAAGCTTCCCAAGCTCTTTTCTCTCATTCAGAAGGGCAACTCTCCATCTATGAGAATAGCCGAAAAAGCGGGGATGACATGTGCTGAAGTGAGCGTGCGCCAGGGAAGAGAAGTTTACATATTCTCAAGGACTTCTTGAAAAAATTAGTAGGTGATCTTTTGTTTCAAACATGCTCATCGAAGGGTAAAGGTTAGGTAACTTTACATTTTGTCAGGAGGAGAGCTTTTGCTTTTTAAAGGAATTCATCCATCCAATCCTTCTAAAGCTTCGATCGCAACGATTATCATTGGTTTCTTTCTTATGGGCGCTGCTTTTTATAGTTTTATTGTCCTCGCAGAAGAAGTGGTTGAAGAACAGAAGTTTGCGATTGACCAGATGGCCACAGATTTTGTGAGCGCTGTGAATACACCATCATTGGAGAACTTTATGGGGACGATTACGGAAACCGGAGCGGTATGGTGGCTGACTTCGGGATCTCTTCTCATTCTGGTCTATCTCATTTTTATTTCAGATAAAAGTAACTGGCTGTGGATCTTTTTTGTGATTAATATGATCGGCATCAGCGCTTTAACAAAGGGACTGAAACTGATCTTTGAACGCCAGCGGCCTGAAGTTCTTGCTAAATATGATGGTGTAGGATTCAGCTTTCCGAGTGGTCATTCGTCTGGATCCATCACCTTTTACGGATTCTTAATCTATTTAGTAGCCGTTAGTCATCTCAACCAAAAATGGAAGTGGGTCATCAATATCCTGCTTGGCCTATTAACTATAACCATTGCCGTCAGCCGTACCTTTATCGGCGTACATTACTTTACAGATATTCTAGCCGGGCTGGCACTTGGACTGGGGTGGCTGCTCATTTGTATTGCATCTCTTGAAATGATGTTATTCCGTAAAAGACGGAGAAAATCATCTTCTAAAAAAGAAACGATGTCTTCGTAAGAAGTCGTTCTGGATTCAGGTGTCAACCTGGATTAGAACGGCTTTTTTATGTCCTTAAATACCATGGTATTTTTTTACATAAACATGCTATCATGAAAGGGAAATGCTGTTAGGTTTAAATGTACTGCCTCTTTGTGGTTAATGAGACCTATGGCTTGGTCATAGAGTTAAAAGAGGGTATAGGCAAGGATGTTGTTTGTAAATGAATATAAAAAAGGTAAAGGGGAGGTTTGATGGAGGATAGATGGGATGAAAAAGAGGGGAAACACTTCAGGGAACGTCTGGAACACTTATGGAAAAGCGGCTACATAAATAACGAAACCTATTTCCGGGCTTTGGAAGCCGATCGTTCCTATATCGTAGATCAAGAATCGTTACGTGAAAGGGAGACGGAAGTAAGTGAAGAGCCTGTGCCTCCTGATGCACCTTTTTCAAAAGAGGTCAGTAAGTCTGCTCCAGTGAAGAAGAAAGTGAAAACGAAAGAACAAATCCGTGAACGGAACATTACCTGGTCCTTAATTCTTGGCGTGACGCTGCTTCTTTTGACGGGTTTAATCATTGCGACAAGTCAGTGGGAACAAATGGGGGCGGGAGCTAAAGTTGCTGCCATTGCCTTTGTATCACTGTTTTTCTTCGGACTGAGTTATGTGACGGGGCGCTTTCTTCGCATTCATCAGACCGCTTTTGCATTTTTAACACTAGGCAGTTTGTTGATTCCGATTGGTATTGTAGCGATCGGCTATTTTGAACTGCTGGGAAACTACCTTTCGCTTTGGGGAGAAGGCAGGCACATCCTCGGGCTGATTGGTTCTTTATTATCCCTGCCGATCTATCTCAGACATGCACTCGTTCATCAGTCCAGATTCTACGTGTGGGTTTCTTTTATTTTTATGACGCTTACGGCAGGATTTTTACTCGGATCACTGCCCCTGGGTACAGATGCCTTCTATTTAGGTATGATGGTCTATAATGCTGGATTAATCACTTTTTACGTTCGTTCTCATAAAACAGGGCCGTTGAAATTGTTTACAAAAGAACTGCCTTTGTTCACTCAGGGAAACCTTGTTCTTTCTACTCTTCTCATGCTGTTCTTCTTTGATAATGAAGTGTTTTACAGCTTCAATCTGTTGTTGACCGCCTGCATCTATATGGCTATGGTGTTTGTCTACCAAACGAAAGAATATCAGTTTGTCTTTTCTGTTATGGTCGTCTATGCGGCCTATCAGCTTGTCGAGCACTCCCCTCTGCAGCAGGTGGACCTCATTATTTATGCAGTCACGGGCTTTATATATTTAGGCCTTTCCTATGTATTTAAAGACCATTCCCGTATCAATCAGTTGTTTCGTTATATTAGCGGGATCGTCTCGTTCCTGGCATTTGTTTACATCAGTTATGAAAGTCTATTCCTTCGCGGAGAAGAGGGGTCATGGCTTTTATTTTTGGCTTATGTGGGTATTACCGTCAATTACCTTCTCCTTGCACATGTGACAAGATATCCAGGATTTCAGTATTTAACACCTGTCTTTTTCTTTATCAGCCTGTGGCAGCTTTGGGAACTCATCGGGGCCGGCCGGCTGTCTGTATGGATGTTCGTTCTGGCATCCTTTGTGTCTCTTGTTCCTGGTATGTGGGCAGGGAAAAGCATTTTGCGGTCGGTAAAGGAGAGCACGTTCTACACAGCCCTTGTCGTTATGGCCGGATGTATCTCATACAGCTTTTATGCAGGGGCTTATGGGGAAACTTCGTTTATGTTTTTCGTGTTAGGTGGACTGGCTTATACAGCCAGCCAATTCTCCCGTGAGGAAAGCGTGAAAAAGGCTGCTGTCTGGGGGCACCCTGGCGCTTTTGCTGTTTCAGGTGCACTTTTTTACGAGCCACTCGTGGCATGGATCCCAGCTTATGAGGAAGGGCTGGCGTTTCCATTCCACCTTGCAGTGACCGGGATTCTATTACTAGCTGTTCACTTAATGTTGAAAAAATGGGGCAAGAGGAATCTCGCATCCACGACGTTTTATATCGCTCAAGGGTCGTATCTAACTGCCATTCTCCTGCTTATCAATCATCCGGGTGTCGATCCTATGATTGTCCGTCCTCTGATTCTATTGACCGGCATCGGTGTATCGTACTGGTTGGTGCGTGTGGCCGGAAATACGAGTTTATGGGGGGTTGTATCCCTTGTCACACTGGCTTTTTACTTTTCAATGGTGGATCCGCTGGGGATTGAACGGTTTGACTGGTTCCTTGTTTATCTGTTGTTTGCACCTGTTCTTCTGGTGATGGCAGGGGAGTGGGGAAAGAATAGGTGGATCGGTATGCGTCCTTATTTTTACTGGCTCGCTCATATCATCCAGCCATTTCTTTTGCTGCTTCTTTTATTGAATCAAATGGGAATGGAGAAGGTACATCCGCTTCTTCTGCTGGTGCCAGTTGCGCTGTATTCATACAGCGCCTGGAAAGCCCAACGGGAAGCAGAAATCAAGGCGATGCTCTATGCAGCTTGTACCGTATTTTTCTTCCTTGTATTTACTGTTCCTGATTACTATGACATGTGGCCGGCAGGATCAGAACCATACGCCTTTTTATTCACCAGTCTTATTCTCTCAGGTCTGTGGTTCCTGTTTTCTTCTTTATGGAAACGTCGCCTGGACTGGTATTGGATTCCGTTTTCTATTCTCGGTCTGTACATGATGATACTGATGGAGAATATATCAAATGTTGAACTTGTGCCCATCGTTTCTTACGCGTGTCTGATTCTTTTCTTTTTACACAAAAGAAAATGGTCTGCAGCTCGTTTTATCCCGCTGCTTATGATTCTTACCCTTATCGGGGCAGTGAGCCAGACGTGGGAGCAGTCCGTGACGATTCTCTCTTTGTTGGTCTCCAGCGCTGTGCTTATGGCGGCCGGGCGCGTGTTTCATCCTTATTTAATAGGAAGCAGCTTCGATATAGACACGTATTCCTGGTCTGCTCTCGTCTATATGATGTATATGAGTTTCTTCACATCAGGAGATGGGAATGTCTGGATTCGTATTCTTCCTGTTTTACTCGTAGGTGTCTGGCTTCTGGTAACGGCTCCTGGATGGAGACAGGATATGCCGTCAAGAATCTTCATTTCTACGGGCATCTTTTGTTTCTATGTTTCGTATCTTTTTATTCTTCTAGACTACGAGCCGGTGATCCCTGACCTACTGGAAGCAGAATTGCAGGCTCTTCCTGGGCTTGGATTATTATTCTACTTGAAAAAACGTACATGGAGCTCATATGCATCCATTATGAGTCACGTTCAGTCTGCTGTTCTTCTGTTTATTGCTGCTTATCTTGTCGTTGACGCGATTCAAAGTCATACGCTTTTAGATGCGTGGATAATTGGAGGTTTATCGCTTGCTTCAATGGTTGCGGGGATGCAGTTGAAAATTAAGTCCTACTTTTTCGTCGGTATGGGTGTGTTGGTGTTTAATGTTCTTTACCAGACGAAACCTTACTGGGGAAGCGCTCCGTGGTGGGTATATTTATTGACTGCCGGTGTCCTGCTTATCGGCATAGCGAGTTATAATGAATGGAAAAAGCAGCAGTCCGAAGATTCCCAGCCGTTTGAAAGAAAACTCAAGCGTTTATGGTTGTCTTTCAAAGAATGGGATTAAAAAAAGAACGTCATAGATGCCTATGACGTTCTTTTTGTCTGGAAACTTCCCGTACCGGTATGATTGGTATGAAAAGCGGTTTAATCGTCTTTTTGAGTTAGCTTATGGTCGTTCATCCCGCATTCGGGACATTGTGTCCAAATATTGTAAGCGACTTTTTCAGAAAACTCTCTTGGAGTCACTTTAATAATCTTTAACTTGTTATGGTAACAGCTTGTACATCTTTCCTGTATCAGCTGACCAATTTGATAATGTAACATAATCTCCTCCTAATAAGTCATTTTCCATGAGGAGAGCACGGAATTTCGAGAAGGTTTTCTAGTATAACGTATTCTCAATTAGAAATCAAAGGGATAAGGGAGAAAATGCTGTATGAGGAGCTCCCGGCTTAAGCGGGATGCGTCCTGGAGGGTAATTGTGAGGTGGATGCGGGGCATTTTTCTAGCATGAAGATGTCGGCAGAATTCATTGTCAGCCTATAAATTAAAAGGTAAATCCATCTCCTTGGAACTATTCTGAAACGATAGAAAACCGTAGGGAATCGTTTCAGATAAATAGGGTTGGTTGTCTCACATAGAGTGATTATTTAGCAGGAGAAGGAAAAGTGAACAGGACGTCCTTCGGTTAAAGGAGGGCAGTTTCACAAATAGAAAGAGGAACTAGACGAATCTTTTTACTTCCCAGTAGATGTGATTGATGATGTTGGAGTTAATCTTATTTGCGAAGCATTCGGCCTGGGCCCGATTCTTGAATAACTTGGCTCGATCGGAAGATGCATGCTTTAAGGTTACCACTTTACCTTTGAAATTCTTGCAGAGGATATAAATCGCTGCCACCTCCCTGTGAAATCTTTTTCTAGGATAACTTTATAAGACAATTATATCGTTAATAATTGTTGATTTATAGGAAAATTCAGACAAAAATACTGACAAATTAAGTGCTCATTGGACAAGGGATGAGCGGTTTTGTTTACCCTCCTGAATTAAAAATGACGAATCTTCTTAGTCCCAATAATTTTCATTCCTATATCCTTAAAACTTTTATGGAAACAACTGGATTTTTTGGGAGGGTTAAACCTAAAGAAGGAAGACCCAGGTAAGGGTCTTCCTTCTATTATTTAAACTCATAATGTTGTCTCCCTGAAAACTCTATAAACCGTGTTTGTACGGCGTCGTTTGTTACCCTGTTTCCTTTAAACGATCTGGTTCCGGGTCCATGAGATTCAACGCTTTGGTCTGACTTAGTCCTCCTATGAGTATGAGGATCGTCACGGTCAAAAATAAAGCCTCCCCGCCAAACTGAGATAATAACAGACCTCCTAATAAGGGGCCGAGGGAGCGGGAAAGGTCCCAATGTAATCCGAATAAAGCGAAGTATCTTCCCTTGTTTTCGTCAGGTGCCAGTAAACTTACTGTCGTCTGCATGTGGTTGAGTGTTAAGATCGCCCCCACACAAAACAGAAGCTGTGATAAAATGAAACCAGACAAATGGTAGGAAAATCCAAAACCTATCGCAGCGAGCGCATACAACAAATAGCCGGCCAGAATCACATGTCTCCGTGCGAATTTTTGTGTTCGGTTAATGAGTACGACTTCAAATAAAATGAAAACGATGGTCCCTATCGTTTCTAATAACGAGAATAAAAATAAGTAATTGCCGATATTTTCTTTCAGGAAGACAGGCCAGTTTGTTTCCATCTGCGCATGGAAAAGGCTGAGCGGAAGCATGCCGCAAGCCAGCCATCCGAGTTTTTTGTAACCTGTGGAGTTTTGTTTTTTTACTTCTTTTTTAACCCCTGCAGGCTTTGATTCAGGCAGCCATCGTAAGCAGATGAGAGTATAAATAAGAATCAGCAGGGCCATCCAAGCAAATAGAAGTTTTTCATTGTATTGAAAAAGAAAAGCTCCCAAGAGCGGTCCTCCCAGAGCGCCGATGCTTGAGGCTGTGTTGAGCAGGGCGAACGTTTCTGATTGTTTTTCATGATGGATAGTATCTGAGATTTGAGCTCTGGCAGCCGGGATGTAAACGAAACGACCAAGGCCATTAATAAAAAGAAAGAATAGAAATGCCCAAATGGATGAGGCGAAAATAAAACCAATCATAGCTCCAAGCTGAAAGAGAAGGGAACCGAGCATTACAGAGCGGCGTCCAAACCGGTCGATCCATCCGCCCAATAAAAAAGTAAACAGAATTTCTGTGAAGGGTTGAACGCCGATTATGAGAGTTGTGACAATCAGGTTATTTTCAAATTGGTCATACATATACAGAGTTAAAAAGGGTAGAAGAATGATCGATATAAATGAGGTGAGCGCATGTCCTTCGGCTTGTATCCATACGACCAGAGGGAACTGCTTAAAGTACTTTCTCATAGAGCTACATCTCCTTTGTGCTGCAGAATAAAAATAGTGTAAGGGAGATATAACCATGGGAACTACTCAATGCTTGCTTGACGATGAGCAGATCTTGCGAAAGGAAGCTTTACGATGGAAATGAGACTTGACCTTGAACATACAGGTGTTCTGACCTTTGATTTAGAGAGAGGGGAAGCGGATGAGAGGCACACTCATAACCACTATCAGATCAGTGTGCCGCTATCGGGAGATCTATTAACCTTTCATAATGATCAACCGACAAAGATTAAAGACGAAGAGGTGCTGCTCGTACCGCCGGGGGATATTCATCAGCACGAAGCAGCAGAGGGCCGGAAGCGGATTATGCTGATCAGCTTCAATGAAACTATGTTGGAGAAAGCGTATCAATCCTACACGGGAAGCAGGCCTGAGATCATTGACTTTTCTCCTGTGCAGCCTGGGTCTCCATCTCTATTAAAAAAAGCAAGATCACTGTTTCAGACAGCGTCGTTTGATGGGGTGGAGGCGGCTATGAAACTGGAAGAAGAACTGACAGGGGTCATCCTTGATCAGATGAAAGGGTCTCATACAGAGGAATGGCAGAAGGCGAAGGAAAGACAGCTGATTCCGGAACCCCTTATAAAAGCAGCTAGAGATTATATCCAAACTTTTTATGATGAGGACATGGACTTGGAACGGCTTGCCTCCCAATTGAATGTAAGTAAATATCATCTTCATCGTTCTTTTTCAAAACAGGTAGGAAAGACCCCGAGGGAGTTTCTGCATTTCGTGCGTCTGGAAAAAGCAGGTCTGCTCCTAAAGAAAGGACACCGGGATATTACTCATGTCGCTTATTCTGTCGGGTATCAGTCCATCAGTACGTTCAACCGAGCCTTTAAAGCAAGGTACGGACAAACCCCAACTCAGTTTGTTAAGGACCGGTGTATTTGAAAAGGTTCGGTTTTCAACGACTCCTGATCAGAAGAAAGCAAGTCGCGGGATCCTCGAAGGCCTGGTTTAGTAATAAGGGGCTTCGGGAAAGAAATCACTTCCCCGAAACCCCTTATTCAATCACCAATACTCTCGACATAGGTCCGTCCCTTATCCCGTAAAGTGATGTTATTCAGCTTTCAGCTGGAAGACTGTAATTTCCGGAGGGTTGTTAATTCGTATAGGCACAATACTTAACCCAATCCCCCGGTTTACATACAGTTCATTACCGTCTGATCCATAGCTGTCCGTCACCCATCCATCGACATGAGCCTCATCGGATGGCAGCAGGTCTTTCCATGACCAGTGGGGAGTGAAGGGAATACGGATCTGACCCCCGTGCGAGTGTCCGGCGGTTGAAACAGGTGCTTTTTCTTCTGGAATGTTGTTAAATGTTTCCGGATTATGCATAAAGACAAAACGAGGGGCAGAGTCTGGAACCTGCTGAAAGGCTGTCGCGACTTCCGCTTCATCCGGCCAATTCGCGCCGATCCCTGTTAAGTATAAAGGTGACTTAGAGTTATCATTCAATTGAAGAGGGACCGATTTATTGTGGAGCATTTCCACACCTAACTCTTGGAGTGTTTCATCCACACGTTGAGCGGTTTCCATGTTTGGTTCTTTCTTTTTACTGCTCATCCCGTAATCATGATTTCCCTTTACGGCGAAAACCGGAATATCCGTTTCGGTTAAAGGACGTAAGTATTCAGCGACTTTGTCCATTTCTTCCTGATGGTTGTCTGTGGAGTGATAGACATAATCGCCCAGTAAAAGAACTGCTTCGGGATCACGCTTAATCAGTGTGTCCACAACATCAGAGAGGTTAGAGGCATTGTCCATCCACATGCCGACTTGAAAGTCACCCATGACGGCAATCTCTTTCCCTTCCC
This sequence comes from Halobacillus litoralis, assembly GCF_020524025.1. Lineage (GTDB taxonomy): Bacteria > Bacillota > Bacilli > Bacillales > Halobacillaceae > Halobacillus > Halobacillus litoralis_D. The sequence goes on from NZ_JAIVKN010000001.1 coordinate 314,034, forward strand.
ATTTATCCGGTAGGTTATCGATTGGAGCAGTTTCTTCTTCTACATCCACCTGATAGGGTTCAAACAATCCCCAGATCAGCAAGATTACAATTACCACCCCTATAAAGATGGCAGATTTTTTCATTATTTTCTTCATTCTTCATCCTCTCCTTGGCTACGTATGGGTTGATTCTGTTGGTTTTTGGATACATCCAAAGCCTTCATAAAATAAGCGGTCGGGAGCAGAATCCCGATCATGGATTCAAGTAATGCAAAAAGCCGGGTCACTCCGATTGGCAGCATATCCCCATACCCGACGCTGAAGAGGGTTTCTCCACTAAAGTAAAGAAGGTCGAGAAAATCAGGGGCTATCGGTTTACGAGAAGAAAGGCTCGTAATAAGAACGACATCCTTTAATGAAAGAAGGTAATAAAGAACACCGAATCCAACTAACACGCTTGTCATAACAATAAAAAGTTTGAAGAAGAGAGCTGTACTGAAGTAGCTCTGTCGATACGTTTGATTACGAAAGAAATAAATAAGGTTGATACAAATAAATATAAGTGTAACTACCACTAAAGCGTTGACCATTCCATCACCTACTCTTGTAATATGAAGTACCATTCCCAATTGAAAACAGGAGATAAACGTGTGATTTTCTCCTAATCTAAAAATACGAACATTTGTTTTCGGTCTATAGATGTAGGGGTTGTTGGTTCCTTCCTCTGATTCCATTTCCCCGTCTTTGACGTAACCTAGTGGTATATAGGAGGTTATGGAAATGACAATTGTTGTAATCAGCGGTACACCAAGAAAACAAGGAAGAACGAGAGTAGCTGCCAAGGAAGTAGCAGAAAGGCTGCAGGCCGAGCTGGTTGATTTAAGTCAATTAAAGCTGCCCCTGTTTGACGGAGAAACAGAACAAGATCAGCATCCCGCTGTTCAGGAGCTTAGAAAAACAGCAGAAGAAGCGGACGCATTTGTATGGGTATCCCCGGAATACCATAATGGAATGAGCGGTGCCTTGAAGAATGCATTGGAGTTTCTCGGTGCTGGACATTTTAAGCGGAAGCCGACTCTCTTGTTAGCGGTTTCCGGAGGCGGAAAGGGTGGAATGAACGCAATTAATCAAATGCGTACAGTAGGAAGAGGCTTAAATGCCATGGTTATACCCGATCAAATGGTCTTTGACCCTGCCGATTTCAGCAAACATGGAGTGAACGCAGAAGGTAGACTGGTAAGAATTTTAGAGGAGTTTCAAACCTATTTGTTTGTAAAGCATGCCATATAGATGAGGTGAACAGATGAGTGCATATGATCGAGTAGAAGAGTTAACGATTCTGAAAGTCATCGCGGAAACACTTAATCGATGTAATGATGAGGAGCAGATGCTGCAGGATGTTCTTGAAAAGCTGCTGAAGCTGACAAAACTTGAAAGCGGGTGGATTTTTTTAGTTCATGAGAAACCGGACTTTACGTTGATCGCTGAATACGGTCTTCCCCCCGCTTTGAGCTGGGGAAACAAACAGCCGATGTGCCAAGGGGGGTGCCACTGTCTAAACCGATACTGGAACGGAAATCTAAATGAGCCTGTCAACATTATCGAATGCAAGCGGCTGAATGATGCCATTCAATATGACTGGGGCGACACAGAAGGGATTACCCACCATGCGACGGTGCCGCTCGGGGACGGGGAAGAGTTTTTTGGACTCATTAATGTTGCTTCTCCTCATAAAGAAACGTTTTCAAAAGAAGAATTGACGCTGCTTCAGTCCATAGCGTTTCAAATTGGGACAGCAGTCAAACGTACACGGCTGTATTGGGAAGAACAAAAGAGGGCTGAAAGTTATGAGCGGTTAAATACATTCGTCCGACACATAGGGAAAACTCAGGACATCGAAACGCTTGCAAAAACCATCGTTCACAAAGGGGGCGAAGTTTTCCAATGGTCATGGGCTGACTTGTATGTGAAAGAAGGAAATGCTTTACGACTAAAGGCCTCATTTAATAAAGAAGAGTCAGCGGGTTCTTTGTCTTTGGACGACGATACGGACATTACTAAGGCATTTAATCAGCAGAAGCAGCTCGTATCCTCAGATCAAAAAGTAATCTTTACTCCTGTTTTATCAAAGGGAGAACCACTTGGTGTTATGGTGATGGCTGCACCTGAAAATGAGGCCTATCATTCTGTGGATCTAGAAATGGTTGATGCTCTTTCGCGCAATGTCTCTCTCGTCTTTGAAAGCATCCGCCTGCAGGAACGCCGCCAGGAAATTCTTCTTCATGAAGAGAGAAAACGTCTCGCCCGTGACTTGCATGATTCGGTGAATCAAACGTTGTTCTCCTTATCGCTGACAGCAAGGGGGGCCAAGGAAATCATTCCAAAAGAAAATCAAGATCTCCGTGAGCTTCTGGATGAGATGCTGCAAATGTCTCAGAATTCTATGAAAGAAATGCGGTCCTTGATCTGGCAGCTCCGCCCTGTTGGTATAGATGAAGGCGTCGTAACAGCTATGAAAAAGTATAGCGAACATCTGGGCCTCTCCGTCACCTTTGATATGACAGAAGTCCCTGACTGGCCGAAGTCCATTGAAGAAACGATCTGGCGCATCAGTCAGGAAGCCTTAAATAATGTTAAGAAGCATACTCAATCAAACGAAGCCCGGATTCACCTTTACGAAACAGAGGAAGGCGTCGGGATGGAGGTCAGCGATGATGGGGAAGGCTTTGATGAGCAGAAGAATCAAAAGAAAAAGACCCTTGGGCTGACAAGTATGAAAGAACGGGCCGAGTTAGTCGGCGGGAGTTTTACAATGAAGAGTGAGAAAAAGAAAGGAACAACCATCTGCGTGTTTCTTCCTTTTGAATTTAAAGGAGAGTGATGTCATGAACATTCGTGTCATGCTTGTGGATGATCATTTAGTTGTGCTGCGGGGATTGAAGTTTTTCTTGAATACACAGCCTGACATTGAGGTGGTCGGGGAAGTGGAAAACGGAAAAAAAGCACTGGAGAACTTAGAATCTCTCCGCCCGGATGTCATTTTAATGGATTTGATGATGCCCGTGATGGATGGGGTGGAGGCAACGAAGAAAATTCTCGAGAAGGATTCTGAAGCAAAGGTCGTCGTTCTGACCAGTTATTCCGATCAGGAACACGTCATTCCTGCTCTTCAGGCAGGGGCTGCTGGGTATCAATTAAAAGATATGGACCCAGATGAATTGGTAAAGACAATTCGTGCAGCTTATAAAGGGGAAAAACTGCTGCATCCAAAAGCCACCAGCCTGCTTTTATCTGAGATGAATAATGAAAAGGGGAAGAAGGATTCCGGTACGCCTTTTAAGTTAACGAAACGTGAAAAAGATGTACTTTATCAAATTACTCTTGGGAAGAGCAACAAAGAAATTTCTTCTGCCCTCTACATAACAGAAAAAACCGTAAAAACCCATGTCAGCAATATCTTAAGTAAGCTCGATGTCCATGACCGGACGCAGGCAGCCATCTATGCGATGAAAGAGAAGCTGTTCGAGACGGAATTGTAAGGAACCTTAAAACAAAACTCCCCCGCCTCCAGAAGGCGGGGGAATTTAATATGCTTTGAGGCAGTTGAAAGGTTTATTCTTTTTCTTTCAGTGCTTCGACCATTTTTTCTGCTGCTTTTTCACTGGACATTGGGTTTTGTCCTGTGACAAGGTTGCCGTCACGGACCGCATAAGGCGTCCAGTCTTCACCTTTTGTATAGTTTCCGCCTTTATTCTTAAGCTCTGTTTCAAGCATAAACGGCATATGCTGATCCAGATTCATCGCGATTTCTTCAGAGTCAGAGAACCCTGTCACATTTTTTCCGCTCACGATCGGAGTTCCATCTTCATACGTCGCATAGACAAGACCGCTTGGACCGTGACAGACAGAGCCGATGACGTTTCCTTGTTCGGCATGCTGCTTAAGAACGTACTGCAGGGTTTCATTTTCCGGGAAGTCAAACATTGTTCCGTGTCCGCCTGGCAGGAAGATGCCGTCAAATCCATTGGCGTCTTCTTTAGACAATTGGGCGGTATCTTTTAATTTTTCGCTTGCTTCTGCCCATTCTTTTACTTCTTCTTCAGGAATACTGTTTGGATCAAGAGGTACTTCGCCGCCTTGGATGCTTGTGACTTTCACATCATAGCCCTGCTCTTTAAAAGCGTTGTAAGGGACGGCATATTCCTCAAGCCAAAGCCCTGTTTTATGGTCATCGGTGATTTTTGTGTGGTTTGTTACAACCATTAATACACGTTTACTCATGTTGTTCCCTCCTATAGAAAAATGGTGCACTGTCAGTTATACACCTATTTCCGCTTGAACAAAAATAGTTTGCTCAAGGAGCGTTAAAATAAACATGGAGCCATGGTTTGGATCTGATTTTGACGAAATAAGAGGGGGTCGCTTTCCTGCGGGGGAAAGAGGTAGGCTTTCTCGGTCGTTTACACTCTCTTCATTGTCCCGCCCATCCCCTTCTCCAGTGGGACACTTGCCATGCTTCTTCTCATGCAGGATTGGAGGAGCACTCTGTAGATGGGTGGACCAGACAGATTAGACTATGAAAGAATAAATCTTAGGAAGAGTAAAGGGGGATGTCATTGTTGAAGCGGATGAAGATCATTGTGACAACATCAAGTTTGTTCATTTTCATAATAGGTCTACTCCTGATATTTAATTCTGCAAGCTATGGGGATAGACTAATCTTTGTCCTTATTTTAGGGGCATTTATTACTATCTGCCAAAAGATAATGATCATGGTTTTAGAGAGTAAGTTTAATAAAAGAAGCCTCACTAAAGGATCAACTAGGAGAAGAAATCAATAACTCTCATTACATATTTATTTGTATTAGAATTAACATTTACATTTCAAATTTAAGTGAAAACGAAGGAGGGGTTTTATGAGAAGGGTAGAGGTCAGGCCTTATGATGAAAAATGGATTGATTTATTTGAGGAGGAAAAGAAAAAGCTGTCTTCTTTGTTTCAGTCTCAACTTGTCGCGATTCACCATATCGGGAGTACGTCTGTGAGTGGTTTAAGTGCGAAGCCTGTAATCGACATTCTGCCTGTTGTTAAGGAAATCGGGCGTGTGGATGGTTACAATGAAAACATGCGCGCACTTGGATATGAAGCCAGGGGTGAAAATGGTCTGCCCGGCCGTCGTTTTTTCTTAAAAGGTGGAGAGGACCGGACCCATCACGTTCATGTGTTTGAACAAGGGAATGATGAAATTACGAGGCATCTCGCTTTTCGGGATTATCTACGGAATCACCCCTCAGACCGTAATCAGTATGCAAGGGTGAAACGAGAGTTGGCTGAACGGTATCCTTATGACATAGAGTCATACATAGAAGGAAAGAACCAACTTGTTTCAGTAATTCAAACGAAGGCGCTGGAATGGTTTAACAAAGATGGCTGAATGGCTCAGGGTATAAAGGAAAGAATAAAGCAAACCATGGATGATATAAGAACCTGTATTACATAATGAACGTGCGGTGGTTTCAAGGGTGGATAGAGTTACTGGCTGGTGGAGAAATGGGAAAGGCAAAGATTAATAGTGGCAGATATCAATTAGGATAAGGAGGCCCATACTGTGAATGTTCATAAAGGAATCCATCTGGCTGTCCCTTTTTTGATATCACTGGTGCTGTTTTTGCTGCCTCCTCAGGACGTTAAAGAGGATCAGGAAAAAGATATTCCTGCATTGTCCAGTCAACTGGATGAGATCTTAGCGGATCAAAAGCTGGATGGTGCACTTGCGGGAGTAAGTGTCCGCCTGGCCGAAACGGGGGAAGTAATTTATGAAAAGAATGCCAGCTTAAGGCTCAAGCCGGCTTCTAATATGAAGCTTTTAACCGGTGCTGCTGCTCTTGAGACGCTGGGTGCTGATTATATCTTTGCTACAGAAGTGTGGACTGACGGTGTTATGAAAGGTCAAAAACTGCACGGGGATCTATATCTTAAAGGTAAAGGAGATCCAACATTACAAGTGGAAGACTTGAATAAAATAGCTGAGCGCCTTAAAAATCAGGGTATTCTTGAAGTGACTGGAAATTTGATCGCAGACGACACGTGGTATGATGACGAACGGCTGTCGGAAGATCTCACTTGGAAGGATGAAACGTACTGGTATGGTGCACAAATTTCCGCGCTGACCGTTTCACCTAATAAAGATTATGATCCGGGGACAGTGATCGTAGCTGTTTATCCCACAAATGAAGGGGAACCCGCCCGGATCGAAGTGATCCCGGATACAGATTATGTTGAAATCATCAATCATAGTGAGACAATTAATGCAGAAGGTGAAGAGGACATTATACTTACACGAAAGCACGGAACGAATGAAATCGTTGTAGAAGGTACGATACCTATTGAGAGCAGGCGCTTCAGGGAATGGGTGTCGGTATCTGAACCGACCGGGCTCGCTTTAAGCCTCTTCCATGATTCGCTTATAGAACAGGGCATTAAAGTGAATGGCGGGAAAGTGGGAAACAGACGCGTGCCGGACACAGCTGAGAGACTGATCAGCTACAATTCCATGCCGCTTCAAGATTTGTTTATTCCGTTTATGAAACTGAGCAACAACGGCCATGCGGAAGGGCTCGTAAAGGAGATGGGAAAAGTTGTTTATGGTGAGGGAAGCTGGGAGAAAGGGTTGGAAGTTGTCGAAGACTATTTAAGGGGCACGGGCATCAATACCAAAACTCTTTTTCTTAGAGACGGATCGGGGATTTCACATGTAACGATGGTTCCAGCTCATGAGATATCTGAACTTTTGTTCCAGATTCAAAATAAAGCCTGGTTTCATACTTATATAAATTCCCTCCCTGTTGCCGGCGAAAAGGAACGGTTAACCGGCGGTACGCTGCGCTTACGGATGCACGAAACAGCGGCAGAAGGGAACGTACAGGCGAAGACAGGCTCCTTGACAGGTGTTTCCTCTTTGTCCGGGTTTGTGACGACGAAAGATGGTGTAAGATTGATCTTCTCTATTATCCTGAACAATTACTTAGACGAAGATATCAAAGACATAGAAGATCAGATTGCTGTGACCCTGGCGGAACATCGTTATGGTAAAGGAGATAAATAAAAAAGGCGGACATGGTAAAACAAGTCCGCCTTTTTGTTTTAGGAAGCAGCTTTATTGTCTTCTTTTCGGTCGACAACAGCTGAACCGACGATGTCACCGAGAACGTTGGAAGCTGTCCCGGCCATGCCGATCAAGACATCCACACCTGCGATCAAAGCAACGATCTCAAGAGGCAGGTTGAACATAGTCAAAACAGCAGCCAGGGTCACGAGACCGGCCGCCGGAATGCCGGCTGTTCCTATGGAAAGAAGGGTGCCGATAATGACGATCGTGATAAAATCCATAGCGGATAAATCGAGTCCGGTTACGTTCGCAGCAAATACAATCGAAACACCCATTCTCAATGCTCCGCCATCTGAATTGAAGACAGCCCCGATTGGCAGGGAAAATTGAGAGGTTTTCTCCGATATCCCAGCTTTTTTCGCTGATTCCATCGCGACAGGTAGAGAAGCAATACTGCTGGATGTGAAGAATGCTGTAAAATAAGCTTCTTTGGTATTTGTAAAGAAATCCTTAATGCTGAACTTCGCATATTTAAGGAACGATGTGTAAATAACCACCCACAACACTAAGACTCCAAGGTAAAAGACGCCGGTAAACGCAAGCAGGGACTGAAATGTCTGCCATCCTTGATTCCCAAAGGAAGATGCGCCGATCGCAAAGATCCCAATCGGTGCGTAAAGAAGAATCCCCTGCAGTAAAAGGAAAAATAGATCATTAGCAGCCGAAAACAGACGGTGAAGCCTTTCGCCTGACTCCTGAAGCTCTGTTTTGTCTGAAAAACGCATCTTAGCCATAGTCAAACCAATGATGACAGCAAGAAACAAAATGCCCATAAGCTGCCCGGAAGAAAATGCCTGGAATAAATTGTCCGGTACGATGTTTAATAAAACATCAGAGAATCCGGGGGTTTCTGGTTTTTCTACCTGCGCATCAGGCAGGCTCAGCCCGGCACCAGGATTGATCCATAAGGAAAGAGCTACTCCGATGAGAACCGCAGCGGCTGTCGTCAGCCCGTAGTAGATGAGCAGTTTCCCACCTAGTCGTCCAAGGTGTTTCGGATCCATTTGATTAATGGCCAGAACAACGGTCAGGAAAATAACTGGAACCGCAATTAAGTTCAGCAGGTTGATTAAGATCGTACCCAGTGGTTTCACAATATCCATTTGGGCACCAAACACCACCCCTGCCGTTATTCCAAGTAAAAAGCCGATGGTCATTTTTAAAAGGAAAGAAGAATGTTTGTATAAATGCCAGATTCTTTTCATGTTTTCACTCCTTTTTTAGTCATAACTTCTATTGTAACAGGAATTAGACAGGTTCCTTAGAAGTCTTAATTTTCTTTTTCCTTTCCGTCAAAAGTCGTATCCAAACGTCCTTCCTGCAGCTGATGTGGAAAGTGTGGAAGCCATGTAGTCTTAAACTAGAAAAGGTCAGAAACAAAGGAGAGGGATAAATGATTGAAGGATTGTATGAAGCTCATGTGCCTGTCAAAGATCTCAACAGATCGATTGAATTTTATAAGAAGCTGGACTTGGAGCTGGCATGGAAGAACGAAACGGTCGCTTTTTTTTGGATTGAAAAGGAGAAAAGCTGGCTTGGACTATGGGAAGGAGAATCCTATAAAACGCCTTATCACCCGTCCCTTCGCCACGTGGCATTCCGTATCTCTTTTGAAAAGATGGATCAGGCACTCGACTGGTTAAAGGAGCGTGGAATAGAAGCGAGGCCGTTTGGAAGCCGGACCTCTCCTGCACCATTTATCCGCACCTATCAGGGGAATGCCTCCGTTTACTTTGATGACCCCGATGGGAACAGTCTGGAATTGATGTGTACGGTAGATGTACCGGAGACTTGGAAAGAAAGAGAAGAACACCTGTCGCTTAAACAATGGAAGGATGGCGTGTGAAAAGAAAGGAGACGACTATGCAGTTATTTCACTATCATTGGTGGACAGACAAAGTAGAAGCGATGGAAGAGTTTTATAAGCAGATGGGTTTTAAAACCGTGATACGTGCAGGGCGGTTCAATGGGGAGATGCAGACATTTAATCCTCCTTTAACCTGGGATGATTTTAGAGGTAAAAACATTACTTTCCGGATTATTGAAATGGTGAAAGGTCAAACCAATCTCACATTCGGATACGGAACAAAAGATCGGTTTGACCATATCGGCCTCTTAGTAAATGAAGAAGAGTATCTTGAAATCATCGAGAGAGCCCACCACATGAATGGGAAAGTAATGGAAGGGGAGCGGAGAACATTTATTTCTACTCCTTATAATCTGAGAATTGAACTGCAGAAGAGAAGCGATGTAGTGACAGAAGAGAACCACACAAGAATTCATTCGATGGAGATCGGTCTTCCTTTCGGTGAAAATCCCGAATGGATGGCTGATCTGTTGAATCTTCGTATCACTGAAAAACAGGCCGGAAAAATGAAGCTTGAAAGTGATCATTGGAGTCTCATTTTTAATAAGGAGAACAAGGTACGACTAATATCCGTCGTCTATCAGGATGGGACTTGGAATAGTGTCGATCCTGCTGGAACCAAACTAGTAAGGGGTTAGTTCCCTGCGAATAAATCCCGCATCCGAATTTATGGAAAAAGCAGGGCAATAGACCTTTGTATAGAAGAGAGTTAGTGCAACCGTATGCCTTATGATGAATTCTATAACAAGGGGGCCCTTCTCATGTTGTGGCTGATTTATGCCATTCCAGCTGTTCTCATTGCAGTGACGGTCTTTTTTGACCAGAAAAGAAAAAAGGAAAGAGCCTATCACACGACCAGTGCTTTTGAAGAAATGTACCGCTGCTCTTCAGCCGGAGATAAAGCGACTGACAAGAGATACTCCAAAAATTTCTAGAGGAAAACACCGGAAGCCTCTGAGAAGGGCCTTCCGGTGTTTTTTTATTCAGCTTTTTATTGGCATCCACAGCCAAGCGAGCGGGGTCTTATCCGTCCGAAGTTGTAGATGAAATCCGTCCACCCCCTGAGGTTTCTGGCTTTAATTCTTAGTAGGCTGATACTAAGAATAAGAATTGTGCCGGCTGCTTGGCGGTCAGATCAGATGACGGTTTATGAGATGAGTATGAATAAGCTCAACTATAGCTGATTACTAAGGAGGAAAAGGTATGGGAGAAATACAAGCTTTGTGGCTGGATGAACGAAGAGAAGTTGGGATCGTAAAGTGCAGCGACCATGTTTTCGGTGTCGCTTATCATCCCATTCAAATAATGGGAAAGAAAAATTCATACAAAGTGATCGAACAACTCTGGTATACGACTTATAACGGGGCAAGGCAGTATTTCAGATTTTATACAAACTCCTTCCAGGTAACAGGCCGGATGAGGCAGGTGTGCTCTGAAAGTGTTTCTGTCAAAGAGGTGGAGGGGGATGGAAATGAAACGGAAAGGATTTATTTGGAACCTTTTGGATAAAGAAACGTAGGTGAAAAGAGAAAATGATTTAGAGAGGATAAAGAGTGTGGAACAGGATATGGATGCAGGAGAAAGTCGTATCTATATAAAACTGATAGGCCGTGGGGAGCCACTGGTTTTCCTGCATGGAGGTCCTGGAAGTGAACATCATTACTTTCTGCCTCAAATGGAAGAGCTGGCGGATCACTTTGAGCTTGTGTTCTATGATCAGACAGGGTGCGGAAAATCAGATCCTGTCAATGAGTATTCGATGGAAAAAGAAATCGAGGTTTTGGAAAAAGTCAGGAGAGAGCTTGGCTTTGAAAAGATCCATTTATTCGGAGAATCCTGGGGTCTATGCTTGCTTTGGTGTATGCATCTTCCTATCCGGAACGTATCGGGCGGATTCTATTAACAGTTGCCATTGGAGCTCATGCCGGCGGCTTGAAGCGTTTTTCTGAGGAACTTGAAAAACGAGTCACGAAATAAGACCAGCAGAAGATCGCAGCGATTGATGAGAAAATAGCCGCAGGGGAGGCTTCTGTTTCTGACATTTTCAAAGTGTTAGATCCATACTACGTTTATTCACCTGATGTACTGACAGGAATAAAGAAATGGCACAGTTCTGAAGAACCTAATAGAAAAATTGGGAGAGACATCATGGAGAATTACGATATCACGAGACGGGCAGGAAGTTTGAAAGAGATTCCTATTCAAATCCTGCAAGGAAGCAATGATATCTTAACACCGTCACATATCGAAGAACTTCTGCTTCCTTACATTCCCCATGCTGAGCTTACAGTGGTGGACCAGTGCGGTCATTGGACGGTCATTGAAAAGCCTGAGTTCATAAAGAAACAGGTCCGGAAATTTCTTGCGGATGATGTGCGTGTATAATGTTCCTCAACTTATTAAAAAGGGGTGGATGGTATGAAAGTCTGGCTTCACATGGAAGGGGCTGTAGTTTTGGCAGCATCGATCTATTTCTATGGACAGACGACGGCTCCGTGGTGGCTTTTTTTCCTGCTGCTCTTATCTCCTGACATCACGATGCTTGGATATGCCTTTAATGATAAAGCGGGAGCGTTCGTTTATAATGTCGGTCATTCCTATGTTTTACCAGTGGTGACTCTGATTTTTAGTTTTTATCTGAATGGTGATTTGATCCTTTCGCTCACTCTTATTTGGATGGCCCACATTGGAATGGACAGGACGGCTGGATATGGATTAAAGAGTACAAAAGGGTTTAAAGAGACTCATTTACAAAAAATATGAGGGGCGAAAATGCAGGGGTTTTGTAATTGGGACAGATTTTAGAAAGGATAGAGTTTATGACGGATATGAGCCTTGTATTAGTTTTCTTCTTAGCTTTTGTTCTGCTGTTCAGTTTCTATGTGAAAATCTGGATAAGAATTATTGTTGCCGCCTACTATACGGTTGTCCTTTATTTGTTCAGCAGAGGATACAAAGAGCTGATAAGTGAGCGGGACAGCTACGTTGAGAAAAATGGGTACAACCCGGATAATCAAAAAGACCTTTGGGCATTGGAAAGGTTTTGGGATGAAAAGAGTGCCTATGTCGATCATTATTCTGGTTTAGTGGGGGTCCCACTGTTTATCTTCCTTATTTATTCGTACTATACATGGTTCAGCCGTGTAGAGGAGCGTAAACATAAGGTATTCATTCTACTGAGTGCTATTCCAGTAGGGTTTATTTACTTGATCTGCATGCTTTTTTTTGCCATGCAGGGGTATCAGCCATAAGGCCTTCTGCCTGTATGTAGAGTAATGAGTGATGACCATAAGGGAGGGAAGATAAATGAATTCATACCGTTTTACAACTAGAATGGAAAGGATCTTTGAAATCGCCCGTGATGGTAATGAAAAAGGGATCATAGTTCCGGTTGATCTGTTTATCGCTGCATGTAAAGAGGGGACGGGGGTTTGTGGAGAGTTGTATTTGTATTTACGGAAGCATTTAGGTGATGATTTTATTCATCAGATTGATGATAGAAGTGGGACCCTTGTACGTAATGGGTATGTTCACTTGAATCATCTCAAAATCTCAGAAGAGACAAGCCGTTTATTAAAGCGTGCGGGTGAAAGGAAAGACCACTATGGACAAACCCTGATTAATGAGGGCCATGTCATTCAGAGTATATTAGAATCGGATGAAAGATTAGGAGAGGTGCTGTCAGATGAAGTTAAAGCCGGGATTATTGATATCGCGTGCGTACCGAGAGACCTTATCGTTCACCTTCCGTCATTCAGCAGAGAAAGCCTCTCTAAAAATAAAAACGCGATCAGAAGAGCTGACCATGCCGACCTTTCCCAGTTAAGAAGCTTTATTACACAGGAATTTGGAGAACGCTGGCTTCATCATTTACATAACGTGGAGGCTGAAAAGAGGCTTCCTATTTTTATTGCTGAACGTGATGGGGAAATCATAGGGTTTGCCTGTTATGACCTGGTTCGGAATAAGAAGGGGCTGTTTGGTCCGATGGGAACTTCCTGTCAGCAGCGCTTTCATTCTGTTGGAAAAGAATTGTTATATACGTGTTTACAAGAGATGTCACAGATGGGGTATGAGTATGCGGTCATAGGTGAAGCTGGTCCGATAGAATTTTATGAAAAGTCTTGCCAGGCCAAGTTGATATAGTCGCTGTAACTTGAATTACACATATACGAATGATAATAGTAAAGGATTCAAAAAAAGTAACGCTCTCTTTAGAAAGAGGGCGTTACTTATAGACTCTGGTTATTTGCTTTTCTTCAGATCCACTTTCTTTGCATCCTCATTAAACTGTTTGTAAAGAGAGAAGCAGATAAGAATCATGATGAATGTGAACGGAAAGGCTGCGATGATGGCTGCGGTCTGCAGAGCTCCCAGTCCACCTGTCCATAATAGAACGGCTGCAGCACCTGCCTGAATCACTCCCCAAGTAAATTTCACTTGGTTTTTCGGGTTCAGACTGCCGTTCGTTGTCTGCATACCCAGAACAAATGTAGCCGAGTCAGCAGATGTGATAAAGAACGTACTGATCAGCAGCAGACCGATAAAGGACATGATGCCGCCGAGTGGGACGTGCTCGAGCATAGAGAACAGAGCAACTTCTGTACCTAATTCAGTCATGTCCTGGTTAATGTTAATCCCTTCAAAGTATTCAAGGAAGATTGTCGTTCCACCGAATACAGAGAACCATATGGCACCGAAAATAGTCGGTACCAATAGTACACCCAGAATAAATTCTCGGATTGTACGTCCTCTGGATACACGGGCGATAAATGTTCCTACGAAAGGAGCCCAGGAAATCCACCAAGCCCAATAGAAGATTGTCCAACCCTCTACCCAGGTGCTTTCTTCCTGAAATGGCTGCATGCGGAAACTCATGTACGGTAAATCACGGAGATAAGATCCGAATGTAGTCGTAAGGATGTCCATGATAAAATTCGTAGGCCCTGCAAATAACATGAAGCACATGAGTAATAGGGCCAGTACAACATTGGTATTACTCAAGTATTTGATTCCTTTGTTCAAACCGGTCATGGCAGAAATCATAAATAATACCGTGACAACAGCAATGATAATCAACTGTAGTGTAAAGGTATCGTCTACCCCCGGAATGGTAAAGGCGAGTCCACTTGAAATTTGAAGTGCACCCAGTCCAAGAGATGTGGCCACACCAAAAATTGTAGCGAATACAGCGATGAAATCGACGGTTGTTCCTATTGGTCCTTTGACTCGTTTCTCACCTAGTACAGGAGTTAAGGCTGCACTGATCACACCTGGTGCGTCTTTTCTGAACTTGAAGTACGCAAGCGCTAATGCCAGCACAGCATATATCGCCCATGGGTGAAGTCCCCAGTGGAAAAAGCTGTACTTCAACGCAGCTTGAGCGGCTTCTTCTGAGGTTGGCTCGATTCCTGGTACCGGCGTCGAATGGAAGTGAGACAACGGCTCCGCTGCCCCCCAGAAAACAAGTCCGATACCCATACCGGCACTGAATAACATGGAGAACCACGTAATGTATGGATACTCGGGTTCATCATCAGGTTTACCTAATTTCAGCTTTCCGTATTTGGAGAACACGAGATAAATAGCGAAGATTAAGAATCCTGTTGCGGAAAGTAAGTAGAACCACCCGAATTTCTCAGTTAAGAATCCTTGTATCTGCGATGTAACGTTTGATAAGTTCGCTGACCCCAGCACATCATTAGGAATGACTCCCCAAATGATAAATAAGAAGGCTACAACAACGGAAATGTAAAATACATTTGTAACTTGTTTGATGAAGATCACCCCTTCTGTTTAGTTTTTTTCAGGGAAACTGAAAAGCTTGCATTTCCCGTTTCGTATGACGATGGTACTTTCATTGAGCTGTCAGCTGCCTGTAGGAACGCTGAATCCCTCGATTTTTCTTTTTATATTCTGCAAAGTTGTTCGAAATTATTCGCTTCTGTAAAGTGCTCATGCATTTTTTTTCTTTTTCGCTGCATGGACTCCCACAATAAACAGCCCCAAACGATAATGCATTAAAAGTGAGCGTGTAGATATACTGAAGCCTCATTCGCTTTGCGAGAGGAGTCGGTCGATACTCCTACAATGAAACAGTTGATTTGACGCAGTATTCAAGATTTGTATAAAAAATTCTTAAGGATAGTTATCCATCACCTTCCTGATAGTCAGGTAGGACAACCGTGGCATTAATCTTCTCCGTTATCCTTTTTCAGGGCGAAGCGGAAATTTTCAAAGTTATAATAATGTATTCCAATCACGTTCCCTAATACATCTGTGTCTATTGCACCTTTGACATTGGTCATTTTACTACCATCACTAATGGATACTTTAACAGCAAAGTTGTAAGAGTTAGGAAGTTCATCACTTTCTTCAAATGTAATTTCCTCGGCTTTTAATTCATAGTCAGGATGCGCAATTTTCAAGAAAGTAAATGCCTCATTCTCTCTTACAAATGCCTCATAAAAACGGTCACTAAGATAAGGTTTAAAATTCTTTTTATTATATTCCTTAAGCATATCAGCATAATTCTTTAAATCACCACCAGAACCTTCCAATAACTTTTCCTGCTTCCCGTCAGGCCCATTAAATAGGTTCTGTAAAACAGCACGTATGTTTCTAATCCTTTCACTTTCTTCGATGACATATAAAAGCTCTCTATCATTAGAATAGCTGATGTCAGTCATTTTTCCTTCTTCATTTGTTTGTATAACACCTCTTACAGGGATGGTTTTACGATCCTTCCGTCCGTTCTTCACGGCGGTCACCTCCACAGTGAAGGAATAAGAATTTTCAGCAGTTCTACTTTCTTCAATCGTTATATCATGAATGTTTAACTCATAACCATGTTTATGGGAAGCATGCAGGTAATTATAAGATTCAACTAAATCACCGTCCTGGCCGGTGGCTTCCTCACTAAAATACGGTTTTAAGTTCACCTGTATATATTCATCTAAAGTCTTTATGCTTCGTTCATATTCTTCCTTATTGCCTGGGTTAAGGTCGTCGTAGATCTCTTCCAGCTCCTCACCTGGACCATTAAAAATTTCGTTTAATACTTTCCGTATATTACTCTCGCTATCATTTCCTACTTTAATTGCTGCTTCTTTTTCCGTATTCGAGCAGCCCGCAGAAATCAGTAGAATTCCTAATATAAGGAAAGGTATAAAGCCTTTCCTCACTCTTTTCATGTTCATCGTATGACCCCTCCGACATTATGATATTCGTTCATCTTACCTACTTGATACGAATGGAAAGTCTTAGATGTTTCAAAATATCCCCTGTTTGTAAATGCCGGAACATACAAATGTAATAGAAATACAAGCCTTTTCATTCGCTTATCATCCAACAGTTGGAAATACGATGTAGAAATATGTCCTGCAAGGCGTTCCTTCCCCCTTAGTCAACGTTGGAATTTGCAGGAAGTCTCAGGGTGACTATAGAAGGTAAGAAGAGAAGTACGCACTAGATAAAAATACATAAAGGAGTGAACGAATGGATGGGGCACGTATTATTAACGGGGGTTTTAATAGTTCTCGCCTGTTTATTGACGATTAAAGGGGTTCGGGAGAGAAGTATATGGATGAATATTCTTCAATTCGGCTTTTTGGGAATAGGAGTATTTCTGATCGCTATTTCAATTGTAGGAATTGTAATCTTAGGAGAACAGAGTGGAAGTTATTAACCCTATAGATAACGTCATGGGTGGAAGTGTGGGTGCCTTATCTAATTGTAAGTATTAAATGAATGCTAATGATACATAAACTTTCATGTTTCGTTTTGAAATGAAATCTCCATGAATCATTGTGGGAGGAGTTAGACTTGATAAAAGCTGTTATTTTTGATTTAGATGGAACACTTTTAAACCGGGATGCATCCGTAGAGGAATTTATTGAAAAACAGTATGACAGGTGGGGAAAGTTTCTACATCACATTCCGAGACGAAAGTATATGGAGAGGTTTATTGCCCTCGATCATCGTGGTTATGTGTGGAAAGATATCGTGTATCAAAAGATGATCGATGAATTATCTATCAAAGGGTTGACGTGGGAGGACCTGCTTCAGGATTACTCGGATTATTTTATAGATAGTTGTGTACCGTTTCCTCACCTTAAAGACATGCTTGAAGAACTAAAACACGATCATTTTCATATTGGGATCATCACCAATGGTAAAGGTCAATTTCAGATGGATAATATCAAGGCTTTAGGTATTCACCACTACACCGATACGATTCTTATTTCGGATTGGGAAGGTGTGAAAAAGCCTGATCCACTCATCTTCCAAAGAGCAGCAGACAGTCTTGATGTCTCTATACAGGAATGTGTGTTTATAGGCGATCATCCAGAGAAGGATGTGAAGGCAGCTAAAGACACTGGAATGAAGGGAGTCTGGAAAAGGGACGATGAATGGAGTGGAGTAGAAGCTGATGCGGTGGTGGATGATTTATGTGCAATACCACGTTTAATTCAACAGATGAATACTACTCTTCAAATTCAGGAGAAGAGCAGGAGTATGTAAGCGATATTGAGTATACTATTACATTTGAGTATGAAGTGAAAAATCAAAAAGCGGGAGCGGGCACAGAATACAAGTAAAAGCGGGTTCGGGAGATTTTGTGTTCCATTAAATCAAAGGCAGGTAGAAGAAACGAGGGGGAAACAATTGACAGCGCTTTCATAAACCTGTTACTCTATAGTAGAAGATTATAGTTATTACGGATAAACGGAGTTCCTCAGCGATGATTACCCACACGATGGGTTGATTTGCTGGGGGCTTTTTTTTATTAAAGAAAGGAGGAGGCATTTGTAAACGGGATGAGCCTGACGGGATTCTGCCAATTAAAAACGGGAGGCGTTTATCAAGTGAAACTGTTGTTTGTTATTGCGTTGACTTCTTTTCTAGTGCTTCTTTTTCTACCCATGGGAAATGATAAAGCTGCAGCAGAGACTTCCGGAAGCTTCTTATTAAAAGAAGGAATTCCACCCCTGGGAGCCAACGACCCAACTTGTCAGCCTGATGAAACCCATCCTAAGCCAATTGTTCTCGTTCCAGGAACATTTGAGTCGATGAGCCAGAACTGGTCCAGCCTTGCACCTGCACTGAAGACTAAGGGGTATTGTGTGTATTCCTTAAACTACGGTTTCACCACCTCAGGACACTCCACTGGACCTATAGAAGATTCGGCTGAGGAGCTTAATATTTTTATAGATCAAGTTCTCCAGCATACAGGTGCAGAGGAAGTTTCTATTGTCGGACACAGCCAGGGAGGAATGATGCCTCGTTATTACCTCAAGTTTCTAGGTGGTGAGAAGAAAGTCGATGACCTCGTCGGACTGGTCCCTTCCAATCATGGAACAGATGGTTTAGCGGGCTTCTCTTATATAACGGGCGCAGCCGCTGAACTCTTGACCGAATGTATGGCCTGCCGCCAGCAGCTGACAGGTTCAGAGTTCCTTACCCATTTAAATCAAGGAGATGAGACACCAGGGCAAGTCTCTTATACGAACGTAACAACAAGAAAAGATCAAGTGGTCGTCCCTTACACGTCAGCTTTCCTTAAAGAGTCCAGCCAAGTCACTAATATTACGATACAGGATTATTTTCCACTTGATTTAGTAGGCCACCAGTTTATCGCCCAAGATCCATTAGCGTTTAAATTTGTATTTGATGCCCTCGCTTATGAAGGACCGGCGGATCCAGAAAGAGCTGTCTCTCACTTTAAGTAGTAACAGAAAAAAATAGAAAGGCAGACCTGCTGATTCAGCAGGTCTGCCTTTCTATTTTTACGACTGGCATCCAGGAAGCTGAGCTTTTCCTGCTCATCTGCCTGTAAGTTATAGGCAGGGATTTAACAGCTGTTCATGGAATAGGTTAGAGAAAATGTAAATTGGTGGATTGTTTTTTATAGAGGCAGAAATTGGGTTTTAGAAAGGGAAGTGTATATGTTTAAAGCGGGGATTTTCACTGAAAGAAACCAACCAGATAGGGATGGTAAGCATGATAGTATTATTTTTGATTTAGACGGCACCTTGTGGGATCCGATAGATACCGTTCTTCAGGCATGGAATAGCTCCTTGAAGGAACATGATCAGAGTAAAAGTGAGTTGACAAGGACAGATTTTGAAGGGACCATGGGGCTTCAAATAGATGAAATTAGTGAACAATTGTTTCCCTATCTAAATGAAGATGTTCGGGGGCAGGTTATGACGGCTTGTATGCAGAAGGAACAAAGGTTTTTAAAGAAAATGGGCGGCACTCTTTTTCCTCATGTAGAAGATACCCTCCAGACGCTTTCCGAAGACTATAAACTTTATATCGTTAGTAATTGTCAGGACGGCTATATAGAATCGTTTTATGAATACCATCAACTAGAAAAGTACTTTTTAGATTATGAGAATCCCGGCCGGACGGGTCTTTCAAAAGGAGAGAATATTAACTTAATCATTGAACGGAACCAATTATCTCATCCAACTTATATTGGAGACACCCAGGGAGATTTAAATGCGTCCAGGTATGCAGGCATTCCTTTTATCTATGCAGCGTATGGTTTTGGACAAGTGGATGACTATGATTACAGGCTCAGGAGATTTGATGATCTTATTCATATTTTCAACAAAGTATAAGGGACGGAAGTAAGATAATCACTAAATTAATCCTTACAGATCTAATGGAGGTAACAATGGAACAGGCAGCTATAACATATAATCAGATTACAAAAACGGTTCAAGAAATAATAGAAGAAAAACAGGGATTTGGTTTGAGTGTTGCAGTGGTTAAGGACTCAGACATCATTTATTCAAGAGGTTTTGGTTCTTCCAGAATTGAACCCATGCATCAATCGATGGAAGCTGAGACAAGAATGAGTATTCAAAGTATCTCTAAGAATTTTGCAGCTGTATCTATTATGCAGCTTGTTGAGGAAGGTAAGGTATCTTTGGATCAGCCGGTTGTGAACTATCTGCCATACTTTAGAACGAAGGATAAACAACAGAGCGATACCATTACCATACGGCATATTTTATCGCATACCGCAGGATTCCCTTCAGAATTAGGAATAGCTAATATGCTGGCACCTAATGTGAAAGAAATATTCTCCGATACACCAACAGAATTTCAAGAAGCGTTGGATTACTATAACCTTACCGAAGAAGAACTTAATCGTGTCCACAATCGTGAAGATGTAACGAAATGGTTTCAGAAGGTGGAGTTGGAGTACCCGCCGGGCGATGGATGGAATTATTGTACAGATGCCTATGTGATTCTTGCTGATTTAATTGAAAAAGTAACCGGTGACCGTTGGGAAACGTATCTTCAAGAGAAGATTCTAACTCCCTTAGGTATGGATCGGACTAATAGCGATGCCCAGGTAGTTGAAAAGGATGATAACAGCGCGAGGTACTATTTAGGGGAAGATCAAGTGGAAACGCCCTTTCCGGTAAATTCGATAGCTGCTCCGATCGGTTATTTATATTCCACAGCTGTTGATTTAGGAAGGTATTTACTCTTTCATTTAACTAAAGAGTCGAACGTTTTACGTTCCGAGTCCATTGAAGAAATGCAAAAGCCCATTCACCGCGTCAGCGACGAATGGAAGTTCGGAAGTGAGGATAGAAGCTATGGTCTTGCATGGTTTATTGATACATACAGAGGTTTCAAGATTGTTGAACATGGAGGAGGTCAAATGGCAGTGAGATCGTTAATGACTATGGTACCAGAGCTCAACCTGGGAGTCGTTGTCCTGATGAATACTGACGGAACGCTGCATCATGATGTGTGTGATGAAATTATAGACATTTTTATTGACTCCTGAGGGGGCTATTGTATACACATGTCAAAGGCAGGAGTCCTACCGCTGGGACTCCTGTTAATTGCTTATATCTATTAATTTTTGCAGCTGAATGGATATCGCCATTAGTAAAGGTATGACAAAACCAATCAATAGACCTAAGGATCCTGAAATAACAAAGCCTATGACACCACCAACGAGCAAGTAAATGATTAAAAGTAAAATCCAGTCATTCATTGGATCCCTCCGCGCTCATGATATCACATAGATCCTTTCCATCTGTATTCCACACATGTACTCTTGTAGAGTTAAAATTACAGGAGATGGATAGAAGACTTCAATGGAGCCTTTAGAAGATGAGAAAAATTTGTGAGGAATAATGGAATTTGAAATAATTAGGAGAACAAAAGCTCGTACAGGTGATTGTCATTATGAAAATGATATTAAAACTTTGCTCATCCTTATTTCAGGGCTTTTCATTTCTCTTATTTGTAAGTCCGTTTCTTTTATATTGGTTCATTCACGGAGACAAGGAGCGGTATTTGTGGATTATAAACGGACCCTATCCCTTCAGTCATTTAGGAGGAGGTCCATTTCAAATTTGGATGGGAATAGGACTTCTATTTTCAGCATTCCTTTGTTTGATCGTATCTTTTGTATGCTTAATCCTTTACAAAAGAATGTAGATTTTGTGCTTCAAAAGAAGGATAGAATAAAGAATTGAATAAAAGCTGGTAGAGAGGAGGACGGGGGATGGTTCAAATTGTAAAAGCTGGAGAAGAGCATGTAGAGGGGATTGTGGATATATGCACACGTGGAAATCAGGCCGCCTATCAGCACATTTACACACAATCCTATTTAGAGCTCGTCATAAAAGAATTTTATAACCCGGAGCGGATTTTAGAAGAAGTCACCCATTCGAGCAGGGATTGGGGCGGATACTTCGCAGCTATAGAAAACGGTAAAGTTGCAGGCGCCTGCGGAGGCGGCATGATTAGTGATAAGGCTGGTGAAGTTTATGTGCTGTACCTGGATCCTGACAGGCGCGGAGAAGGAATCGGTACAAAGCTGCTGGAAGTTTTAACGAAACAGCAGAAAGAAGAGTTCGGAGCTGTTGAGCAGTGGGTGTCTGTGCAGAAAGGAAACAACCGGGGGATTCCTTTTTACGAAGCAAGAGGCTTTCATTTTCAACGGGAAGAAAAAGGTTATGGCAGTGAAGAAGCTGCCAGCTATGTATCTCTCAGATACTCCCGACCTATATAGAGGAAGTTTGTCGAGTACAAATGGAATAATCTCAAAAGAAGCAAAGGAGAAGCCGGCAAGTTTCTCCTTTGCTTCTTTTAATAGCAGTGTTAAGGATGATGGTTCATATCTTGAAACGAAAATGGGTGTTCGTCCGTATGTAATGATAGAGGATTAAATACGAATAGACCGGAGGGGACACTTTATGAAAAAATACAAGAATTACTTGCTGCCGTTGACGCTGTTGGGAATTCTTCTACTGGCTGCTGGCTGCACAGAGGTGGGGAATAGCTCAGATGAAAGTGAGAGTCAAAACCAAGGTGAGGATAATATTTCAACTGTACTTGAAAATGTATTCGATGGACCCGGAGAAGAACAGGAAGCGTTACTGGCATCTGATAGTGATGTGGAAGATAAAGGAGAAAAGCTTGATGAATATTATAAGGAAAATTTCCAGCCGTATATGAGTGAAAGCTTTTTTGAGAGATTTGTAAACACGAATGGAGCATGGACGTTCTTACAACCAGCTTATCCCGAATATGCGCTGATAGTTGATGAAATCACACTTGAAGAAAAAGATGAAGAAGGCCATCATAGCTTCACTGTGAAAGTGTCCTATACAAATAATGAATCGGGTGAAAGTGAAACGATGACTGTGGAAGGGACAGCGTACACGAATGAAGACGGGAAACTTACGAGCATTCAATATATCAACGATGAAGAATTACGAACCGCATTAAATTAAGAAAATGACTGAAAGATTGAACCCCCTGTTTGTAGATGACAAACAGGGGGTTTCTTCATATCCATAAAAAATTTTATGAGAGCTTTATATAAACATAGAAACAAAGATGGCTGTAATAAAGCTGGCCAGTGTACCGCCGATAATCGCTTTTAGTCCAAGTTTTGAAACTTGTGTCTTTTTATTAGGGGCAAGAGATCCAAGACCAACAATCAGCTGCCCGATGGAGGACAAGTTTGCAAAGTTACAAAGGGCTACGGACATAATGGCGACGGTTTTCGGGGAAAGCTCACTCATCATGTCTGTCAGGTTCGCGTAGGCCAGGAACTCATTGGCTGCAAGCTTTGTTCCAATAAGAGATGCCGCCTGGAAGGCATCCGCTAACGGAATTCCGATTAAGAGTGCAAAAGGATAAAAGATAAAGCCGAAGATCGTGGATAAGTCTGTATTCACAAGTCCAAGCACTCCGTTAACTAGAGCGATGACACTGATAAAGGCAATGAGAAGGCCGCCGATGTTTGCTGCCAGCTTCACACCATTAACGGCACCATCAGAAATAGCTTCAAATACGTTGGCGTGATCTCCTTTAGCCATTTGAATTTCTTCGTTCAGCTCTGACGTTTCTGTTTCTGGCTCAAGAAGCTTAGCTACGACAAGGGAGACAAATGGGACGCTGAAAATAGAAATGATTAAATACCTTAGGTCAATTCCCATGCCGACATAACCGACAAGAATGGCACCACTTGCTGAGGCTGTTCCACCCACCATGATGGCAAAAGTCTCAGAACGTGTCATCCGATCTAAATACGGTTTGACTAAAAGCGGGGCTTCAGCGACACCTAAAAATGTGTTTCCGACAGCACTGAAGGATTCAACTTTCGAGGTTTTCAGTACTTTTCCAACAATGGTACCTAAAAACTTAACAATAAGAGGCAGGAGACGTATATGATAAAGCGCTGAAATTAAAGCAGATATAAAGATAAGAGCACCAAGTACGTTGATTCCAAATAAGAAGTTAATGTCTGTTTGTGCAAAGAGAGGTCCGAAAACAAATTCAATCCCGGCTGAACTGTAGTCGATAATTCCTTGGATAAATAGCGCGGTTTTCTTAAGCAGGTACTGTCCAAAAGAAACGTTCAGCATGGTATAAACAAATAACCCTTCCAGAGCAAGCCCGACAACGATCGTCTGCCATTTGATCATTTTCCTGTTGCTGCTGAGAAGCCAGCATAGTGCGATAATAACAACTAGTGAGAGTAGTCCTGTAATTAAATTCATGATGTGTTCCTCCTTAGAATATAACGGATCCCTCATAGGTAGTAAGACGTCAGACCACTATGAAAATAAAAAAAACCTCTTTCCAATTGAAAAAAGGAAAGAGGTAGAATAGGGGCTCCTGTTTAAAGAAACCCTGCAATTCTATACTTTCCTTATAGTCCAGCCATTTACGGTAGCCAGGTAGAGACTTGTGGACCATATTTCCACATTTATATAAGGAATCCGTGTAAAGTGATTTGATTAGGATTCTAGCAGAGGGGTGAATGGATAACAAGAGTAAATGATAATGTTTAAAAATGGCGAAATTTCTTATAAATTGTTGAAATCCCTTTCTTTTAGATTGAGATATTTCCTCTTTTTTGAAATAATTAAAAAGATGTATGTGTATCATATAAGGCACAATGTCGGGGCGGTTAACTAAAGGAATGACAGATGATTTGGGTTGTTTCCTCTATAATGGAAGCCCTTTATTAGCCGCTGTTTTTACTCCGTGACAGCCTGGTGTTTTCCATTAGTCTTACTTAATTTGACCTTATTGAATAGGGAGGATTCGCATGATCGATCGAATTGATACGATATGTGTAACGGTGCAGGATTTACCTGCGTCCAAGAAATGGTATCAAACACGTCTGGGATTTGAAGCCGTATTTGAAGGAGAGGGATACTGCGTGCTACGTGTTGGAAGTGGCGGAACGCCTTTGACCATAGAAGAAGGAGAAAGAATGGACCGGATAAACCAAACGACGTATCCTATTTTCTACTCCCATTCTATTGAAGAAACCTATCAGTCTTTAAAGGAAAAGAATGTTCAAGTCGGAAAACTGATGAAGGATAGCGACAACCATTACTTTGATTTTTATGACCCTGATGGAAACCGCCTGCAGGTCTGCTTTTTTGAATAGATTCATAAGGAGTGACGCTATGTTCCGTCCACTAAAGAAAGGGGATACGATTGGTCTTTTTACACCTTCCTCCCCGGCAACGGTTACAGCTGAAGAAAGGTATAAACGGGGAAAAAGATTCCTTGAAGAAAAAGGATTTCGAATAAAAGAAGGCAGGTTAACCGGAAAGTCTGAGATTTATCGATCCGGCACACCTAAAGAAAGGGCGGAGGAGTTTAATGAGCTCATCCAGGATCCCGAAATTTCAATGGTCATGTCCACCATTGGAGGTACAAATTCCAACAGCCTTCTTCCTTACATCGACTACAAGACCTTTGCTGAACATCCTAAGATTGTAGTTGGCTACTCCGATACGACCGCTTTGTTGCTTTCGCTATATGCCAAAACGGGAATTCCCACGTATTACGGCCCCGGACTGATTCCTTCGTTTGGAGAATTTGCCCCGCTTGTTCACGATACATACCGTTATTTTGAAAATTATTTTGTGAACGAAGAAAGGATCCCATATTCTGTTCCAATGCCTTCTTACTGGTCTGATGAACCAGTGAACTGGCTTGAGAAAACGACCGAAAAAACGCTTTATTCAAATGAATGGATCACAGGAATAGAAGGAAGGGCTGAAGGACGTGTAATTGGTGGTAATGTGAATGCGATGTATGGATTTATCGGTTCGGAATATTTTCCTGAAATTAAAGAGGGAGATATTCTTTTAATGGAGGACTGCAATAAAAATGCTGCGGTTGTTGAAAAGAATCTGGCCATGTTAAACGTTCATGGCGTTTTTGATAAAGTCTCAGGAATTCTACTTGGAAAGCACGAGCAATATGATGATCTGGGAACTGGTAAACAGACTCTGGATCTATTACTGGAGCAGCTGGATGGGAGGCAGATCCCGATACTTGCTGACTTTGATACCTGCCATACGCACCCGATGCATCCGCTTGCGATTGGAAGAAGGGTGAGAATCGACACGGTGGAAAAGAGTGTACAGTGCATAGAAACGTGGTTATAGGAGTGAATGATAATGAATCAGGTCGATGATAAAAAAGTAGTCATCGGGGCAGGACCTTACAACAATAATCCGGGGTGGTACCACACACAGGAAGATGAATTGGATCTTCTGAAGGAAGAAACATGGCAGCAAAGGTTCACTCCCTCTACTTTATCAGCGGTGTTAGCTGAACATGTGTGGGAGCACCTTACATATGAAGAGGGAGTAAAAGCAGCGCAGGTTTGTAAGAAATACCTGAAGGAAAACGGGTATATCCGCTGCGCGGTGCCTGATGGCTTTTTTAAAGATGAAAAGTATCAGCGGATTGTCCAGGTAGGAGGGCCGGGTTCTCTTGACCACCCAGCTGCCAGTCATAAAATCGTACATACTTATATATCGTTAAGCCGTCTTTTTGAAGAAGCGGGATTTGAAGTGAAGCTTTTGGAGTACTGTGATGAAAATGGCAGTTTTCGCGAAAACGAGTGGAGCGGGGAGGACGGGGTGATTTTCCGTTCGAGTAAATATGACCCTAGAAATGAAGAAGCATTGACGGTACCATCCTTAATTGTGGATGCCATCAAGCGCGAAGATTCTCAACGGATTTGAACTGAATTGTATCCGAAATATATGAACAATGTATGATAAGAGGTGTTCCATTGACAGAGTTTACAGTAGCAAGAGAAACAGAACGATTGATCATTCGACCGCTGAAAAAATCCGATTACACATTATGGCTTTCCTCATTTGAAGCTCGTTCCCCGTCCTTACATAAACATGACCCCGGGCGCTTAGATATGACTGAATGCACAGAAACCTGGTTTAATCACTTGGTGGAGAGACACCAGACGCTGGCTGTAGAAGATACAGCTCACGTGTTTGCTGTCTTCCGAAAAGAGGATGACCAGCATATAGGAATGGTGGATTTTTCGACCCTGGCAAGAGACAAATTTCAGTGGGCGAGAATCGGCTACACGATTCACAACCAGTATTGGAAAAAAGGATACGGCAAAGAAGCGGTCAAATCCGCTTTAGACATCGCCTTTTATGACCTTGGATTTCACAGGATTGAAGCTCATATCTGTGTTGATAACGAGGCATCCAGGAAATTGTCCGAGAGTGTTGGACTGACCTTTGAATGTATTCGTGAAGGATTCATCTATGAAAATGACGAATGGACGGATCATGCCGTTTATGCGAAAAATGCAGAGCAGGTGGTGGGAGCATCATGACTACTGTTGGAATTCTAGGAATGACACACGATGAGGAAATGCAGAAGAAGTACCGCTACCCCTTATCTCTGGTAGAAAAATTGATAGAGGAATTCAACCCTGACGTTATTTGTGGAGAAGTCCACCCCAAAAGCTGGGAGCTCTATCTTATAGAGGGAAAGCCTTATGGAATCTTAGGTGAAACACAAGAGGAGTATCCATCGTTGATTTTCCCGTATTGTGAGAAAAACAATATTTCCTTTATTCCTGTTAACTGGTTTGAAGAGGATGTATTTGAAGAAGAACCCTTTGACAGGTATGGGGTGGAGAAGCGTAAACTCCTGGAAAAGGAACACATGCAGTGGCAGGAAGAGCAGTTATCTGCGTGGAATGCTGACAGGATTCCATTGAATTCCTTTGAGTACGATGAAGTGACTGAAAAGATGTATAAATGGCTTCATACCGTAAACCCTGACGTTCAGAATGTAGTATGGAATGCGCGGCACTTTATCATGCTGGCAAGGGTTAAAAATGCCGTAAGAAAATACGAGGGTAAAAGAATTTTGTGCATCCACGGAGCTGATCACAACTATTGGTACTATAAAACCCTGGCTGAAGAAGACAACATTGAATTGGTATATCCTTTAAGAACAAAATAATAGAAAGAGGTTAAATCTCATGAAAAACATCCGAAAAGTCTTTTTTGATAATCATTATGCGATGACGAACGAAACACCGAAAGCTATGGAATTTGAACATAGGGAGAATGGGGATTTCATCTATATTCTGCCTAATAAGCAGTTGACTATTGTACTGCATCCAGAAAAAGTAGAGGCCGATGAAGAACTTTACAATAAAGCTTCAAAGGAAACCCATAGTACAGCATTAAGAGAGTTTCCAAAACGCGCTCATACAGGAAAACAGCCGATTCAATATGGCTATGCCTTTGTATTCCAATCGAACGAGGAGTGCTCTCAATTCTTAAAAGAGTTGGAAATGACGTCCATGACTCAATGAATTTTAGTATAAGAGTGGTACAAATAGAAGAATCATAGGGAAAAGAAAGTCTGGAATTTAATTTTTCCGTAAAATACAACCGGTCCCAAACCGTGTATAATAGAGGGAGAATAAAGAGTGAAGGCGCAGGTTTAACCAAGTTCTTTAACTGCTGAAGCTTTTAAAGAAAAACCCCTTCCTATTTAGTGAAAAGGAGGCCCTTATGCGACACGACATACAGCCGAATGAGCGAGCATTCTCGACAAAAGAAGTGGCCGAAGAAGTGGGCATTGCGACAACAACGGTTCGCAGGTATGGCCAGATCCTCGAACGGAACGGATATGAATTCTTTAAGGATGGTGACCGCCGGATTTTTGTCCGGACGGATATTGATGCTTTAAAGTCCATACGGGACACGGACCTTTCTCAGGACGAGCAGGCGAAGATCCTTGTAGATGAGCAGAAGGAAATGCTGGGCGGATACACAGAAACGGCGCTTACCATATCCGATACATACAATCAATCTCTGCAGAATCCAGAGCAGACGAAAGAACTGTTGAAGCTTCTCGCGAATGAGCTTGCTGCAAGCCGTGAGATGAACGTTCAACTGCGGCAGGACATGACGGAACTGAAGTCCACCGTTTCCAGGCTTCAACAGGATCACCATGTCATCAGTTCAGGAGTTGGGAATTTTTCTCAGAAGACCCACACAAAAATGGACAAAATGATGGAACAGCAGAAGAATCAGTATGAAACACTGCTTGAAGAAGAAAAAGAGCGAAGTGAAATGCTGAAGCAGGAATTACAGCAAATGAGACAGGATCAGAAAAAAGAGTGGCAGGCGCAGAATGAATTTAATCAGCAGTTGGAAGTAACGGTGAAGAGGTCGAAGAGTACCTGGGAAAAACTCTTTGATTTGTTTCGAAAGTGATCAATGTGAAAAGGAAAAGGTGGATACAATCCATAATACTTGCTGTCTTTCTTTCAATCGGAACGACTTCTAACTATTATGCCTTTCACCAAGCAAAAAACGCATGCTTGAACGAAGGGAAAACCCCTGTGGTTGAACAGACTTTCTTAGCGGTTCACTGGTCGGTTTCCTGTCCATAAGAAAAGAACAGGAGAAATTAAAGTCGGAATGTGAGGAGATCCTATCATTGGATCTCCTTTTTTAGAAGGAAATGATCGTTCGTATAGAGAATATATAAGTTTAGGTATCTTGAATTGAGGATATATGGGGGTAAGATACATAGGACAGAAGAATTGGTTTTAAAATACTATTTTTTATAAAAGGAAGGAACGATCTTTTGGTTAATCAGAAAAATCGTACGATGCTGTTGTTTGCCGGGATTGGTATATTTCTCTCATTCGTTATTCATTTTATTCACCGCGCCATTCCAATGAATTGGACACCATTACAAATGCAGGCTTATCTTCCGTTTCTTTACGTAAGTTTAGGAATACCCGTTGTGCTTTTTGTAATCAGCCTCTATTTCTTTCGCAGGAATCCAGCCCATGCTGGTTTACCGTGGATGAATAGTATGCTGTTTACCTTTATCACCCTGGCAATGATAGTGAATGGAGAAGGAATGGTTGTCTATCATTTTTCAATCTTCTTGGTAGTCTCTTTGCTTGCTTTTTACGATCGAATCGATGTACTTGCACTGATGACCGGGGTTTTTGCCCTTATTCATATAGCAGCGATGTTTATTGGAACAGCTTTTCTATATGGGTCCAATCAGTACACGTGGTTTATGTTTGCCCTTCACGCTATTTATCTTGTTTTAACCAGCTTAGGAACATCCTATCAAATACGACTTAAAAATCACCATGTCCAGACTTTAGAGAACGAGAATAGAAAAAAGGAAAAGCGAATGAAATCTGTGCTTTCCCAAATGGAGAGGGTATCTAATTCTGTAAACGAGACAATCGGCCATTTAAATCAGGTTTCTCAATCTTCATCCCAGTCCTTCGAAGGGGTAACAGACCTTGTGGAAGATCGAAACCGAAGGGCTGAAGAGCAGGCTGATCAGTATGAAAGCAGCGCTCATAACTTATCAGAAGTATTGAGTGCTTTGGAGCAGATCAACCGGAGCATTGAAGCTGTTTCCGAACAATCCACACAAACAACTGCCGCCACACATCAAGGAAATACGTCCCTTCAGCATGTGTCCATGAATATGAAAGAAACAGAAGACACCCTTGAGCAGACGAGTTCAATCATTCAACAGTTAAGTCAGCAGTCAGCCGACATTGGAAGTATCACTTCCGAGATCTCATCGATTACTGAACATACAAACCTGTTAGCACTAAATGCCTCCATAGAAGCTGCGCGGGCTGGTGAACAAGGAAGAGGGTTTAGTGTCGTAGCGGATGAAGTAAGGAAACTGGCCCTTCAGTCTGAAGAAGCCACGAAACGGATTCTGTCCATAGTCGAGAAGATTCAAAATCAAATCGGCCAGGCGGATGAAGCTTCAAAGAGAGGAGTCCTTCAAATGAAAGATAGTCAGATACACTTGGATGACTCCGTACAGTTACTTGCTTCCATTTCTCACAAGTCAGAAGAAGTGGAAACTCAGACGAATGAAGTCATGGCTGCGAGTCAACATTTGCTATCCCATGTTCAAACTGTTTCTACTACATTTGATCAAATGGCTTCTTTTGCAAAAGAAGGAACCGCTTATAATGAAAATCTACATAAGAAGGCAAAGGATCAGATGGATTCCATTGTACAAATTAGTCATCAATTTAAGTCTTTAACCTCAATGACTGCTGAAATGAATCAACTGATAAGAGAAATCAACGAAGAACAACCGAGGGATACTTCTGTACCTGTTGTACACTTAAGAGCAGTAGGCTGATGAATAGGAGCTGATCAAAGGCTACTCTGTCTTTGTATCCTATTAAGTACCTGGTTTAGGATTCCTACTTTAGGTGTTACTCTTTTGAAGGTATGGTAAAATATTGTAAACGATATAATTCAACATTCAATGATAAAGAGAGTAGTGATCTGGGAAGAACAAGCGAGTAAGGGGAGGTGGGAGCCTTACACGGAACAGGTCATGAAGCGCACTTTGGAGAAGCCTTTTGTAGGAAAAGCCGGGGAGAAACCTCGTTATCAATGATTGAGTGGTTTTTTAACAATTAGAGTGGTACCGCGGAGACTATAAAAGCCTTCGCCTCTTTCAAAGAGGTGGAGGCTTTTTTTGATTTGATTACATTCCGGGTAACCCACTTTAAACGTAAAGGGGAGAATAAACGAATGCCTTATATGAAGACAAAGAGACTGACTCTCACTACATTTACAGCTGAAATGATGGAAGCCTCCTTACATAGTCCGGGACAGCTAGAGCAATTATCCAAGTGCCGGGTTCCTGAGGGGTATCCAATGGAGGTTTATAAAGAGATGCTGCCCTATAAGATTGAGCGGTTTCGTAAGTTTCCAGAAGAAAATCAGTGGGAAGGAATCATCATTAATACAGATGAACAAACCATTCTGGGTGATATGGGCTTTAAGGGCGGCCCAGATGAAAATGGGGATATGGATATAGGCTACAGCATACTGCCGGGTTTTCAGGACAGGGGATATGCGACAGAAATGGCAGCGGCCATGATTGAATGGGGCTTGAAGCAGCCCGGCGTTAAGAGGATCACAGCGAGTTGTTCCGAAGAAAATAAGCCCTCGATCCGTGTGTTGGAAAAATCAGGTTTTACACCCACAGGAGTCGAGGACGGTGAGGTTTATTGGGAGATTAAACCTTAATTCGATTGAAAAGAAAAATAATGAATACAGATTGTGTACAACTGAAGGAGAGATTTTGGGTATGCGGGTCATACTAAAAACAGTTAAGAATATATGTTTAGATTTATTCTCTATGTTTAAAGGATTTACGTATGGATTCCTTATGGTCGGATTATTCATTATCATCGGGGGTGCTTTGCTTTACGGGGTCTTGTATTTGAAAAATATAGTTTTATAAAAGTACTTTTGGAAGGAACTTCTGAAGACTAAGAAAAGCCGGTACATTTCATTCCCATCGTTCGTTAAAAATTTTTCCCTTTACATCCTCCCCGCTTAAGCGTTTACATTAAAATGACATGTAGCAAACTCCTGTAAAAAGGAGTATAATGAACAATTGTTCAATGAATGAACGTTCATTATTATGTATACAGGAGCATCACGTATGAAACAGATATGGAAAATTTTCGCTAGAGATTGGAAAAGTATTTCGACAAACTGGGTGGCTATGATATTAATTGGTGGATTGATTGTTCTGCCTTCTTTATACGCCTGGTTTAACATTAAGGCTTCGTGGGATCCCTACAGTCAGACCGATCAGCTGCCTGTTGCCGTCGTTAATGAAGATGAAGGGGCCACAATAAGAGATACAGAAATAGATGTAGGAAATGATTTAGTGGAGAAACTGAAGGATAATGACAGCTTTGACTGGCAGTTTACCGATCGTGAAACGGCCATGGACAAAGTAGAGTACGGGGATTATTACGCCGTTATCGTCATCCCGGATAATTTTTCGGAGAAACTGGAAACTGTGATCAGTGATAAACCAGAAAAGTCCCAGGTGGAATATTATGTGAATGAAAAGATCAATGCCATTGCACCTAAGATTACGGAAAAAGGGGCAAGCGTCATCGTTGATCAGATTACCAGTGAGTTCATCTCGGTAGTGAACGGAACAGTCGCTGAGCTGTTTAACGAGCTTGGTTTAGAACTTGAAAAAGACCTGCCTGACATTAAGCGCTTTGAAGAATATATCTTTAAGCTGGAGGAAAATTTACCTGAGATTTATGATCTGATTTCCAGCGCTTATGATGATTCGAAAAGTGCAGCATCCATCATTAATGATGTACAAGGCCTCCTGCCCAGGGCGGAGAGAGTAACGGACCAAAGTCTTGACACAATAGAGGAAACAACAAACTTCTTAAATGATGCAGAAAAAAGGTTAAACGAAGTTGCGCCTCAAGTTCAATCTGACTTAAAGAGTGCGCAGCAAACAGCAGAAGATGTTAACAGCTTTATCAATGACGTCCAATCTGTAGATCTTGATCTAAGTGCCGTTACTCAATTGAAGGATGGCATCAACCAACGGACGAACGAGGCGTTGGAGCAGCTGAACACGGTGGAAGATTTACTGAAGCAGGTGCAGCAGCGACAGCAAGAGCAGCAGCAACAGCAGACCGAAGAAGATCCTGAAAATGGAGAAGAGAACCAGAACCAACAGCCTGGTCAAGAGCAGTCTCAAGAAGCCATTAATCAGGCTTTATCAGATATTGGGCTTATTCGCGAGGGACTGCAGAACGTCCAAAGTGACGCGGGTCAACTTGATTCAAGGTTAAAGGAAAGTCAACAGGAGATTGATAACACGCTGACGACTCTCGAGGAGAAATCTGGAGAGACGGCTGATCGAATCGATGCTTTTCTTAAGGAATACAATGAAAATATTGAACCAAGGGTGCTGAATGAAATCAATCAAGCCCAGCAAACCTTATCCGATGCCCGCAGCATCCTGACTGAGGCTCAATCGACGATCCCCCGGATCGATCGGATTCTAGGAAATACCGAAAGTAATATCGCAGAAGGTCAGGATATTCTTGAATACATGTTGAATGAATATCCTTATGTCAACGAGAAAGTCAATCAGATGGCCGATCGGATCCGAGATATCCAAGGGGAAACGGATATTAATGAAATCATCGAGCTTTTGAAAAATGATCCTGAAGCAGAAGAAAGCTTTTTTGAAGAGCCGGTAAGCTTGAATAAGAATGCCCTCTTCCCAATTGAAAATTACGGGACAGGGATGACTCCGTTCTATACGGTGCTGGCTTTATGGGTAGGGGCTCTTCTTTTGGTTTCGTTGTTAGCGACCGAACCGGTGCACCCTTCTGAGTATCGATCATTTGAGCAGTACTTTGGTAAGCTTGCGACTTTTGTAAGCATTGGCTTACTGCAGACCTTAGTTGTTACCTTAGGGAATCTATTTATATTAAAGGTCGGGATTGCTGAATCTCTATACTTTGTACTCTTTGGATTTGCGATCAGCTTTGTTTTCATGACGATTGTCTTTACACTCGTATCCGTTTTGGGAGATGTAGGTAAAGCGGGAGCCATTGTCTTTCTTGTCCTTCAAATCTCAGGTTCAGGCGGTACGTACCCGGTGGCACTGCTTCCGGAATTCTTCCAGAACATTCATCCATTCCTCCCATTCTCCTATGCGGTTGATTTAATGAGGGAAGCGGTTGGAGGAATAGTTGTGGAACGCGTTAAAACAGATGTTTTCTTCTTATCTGGATTTGCTGCTTTGTTCCTGGCGATTGGAACCTTCTTAAAAGGACCACTGCATGAAAATTCAAGAAAACTGATGAAAAAATCAAGAGAATCAGGTTTATTCCATTAAAAGTAGAGAATGTTATTCCTACTATTAAGACTTTAAAAAAGGAACTTCCAATTTGGAAGTTCCTTTTTTGTATTCAAGCAGAATGTAATTAACGAAAGTCTAATATCTGATGGTACCCGATGAATAAACCAATCACATACCAAAGCGTGACGATAACTACAATAATGATTTCTTTATAGACCTCTTTGATTGCACCGCGGAACGTCAGCTTGGTTTTTTCGATGCTTTCCACTGGCTGGAAGGGTATTCTAAGAAGGAGGCTCATAAGAAATAAAAAGACATTTTTGATTTTTCGATGACCAGAAATCATTGCGATTTTGTAGAAGATATAAAAAGTTAGGAAGAACGTAAGAAACAGATAAACCATGGTAGCAATAAAGATATAAAATTCGACCTGTGATGCACTTTTCGCTTCAGGAAACAAGCTTTCGTCCACCCTTTCTGTAGAAGACTGCTGATGATACCTTATCGGATCAACAGGATCCACACAATTGGTAACTTGTGGTAGGATAAAATGGAGGCAGCTAACGTAAAAGCAGTTTAAAAAGTACCTATCGTTTTTAATGACCAGACACCCAACAGCTCTTAGATGCATTGAATGATCTGATTTCCGTTGTCCATCTTTTTTGAAAGGGGTACGGGTATGGATTTTCTGAATTGGTTTGACTGGGTTACACCGACAAGTGCAGCCGCTTCCATCTTTTTTGGTCTGGTGTTTACGCTTATCCTGGGAATAATGGTGTGGGCGGAAACAAAAGAAAGAAAAACCGTCATAATCATCGGAGCTGCAGGAGCTGTGGTCACTTTTCTTGGGGTAACCGTCCTGCAGTTTGCAGGTTTTTACGGATAGAGCAGGAGATTCTAATAAGAGCAGAGAGGAGAAGGTATGATGAGGGACTTGCAGCAGAAGTTTAAGAATTTTGGTTTGCTTGAGTGTGAAGGATCGAGTCCTTTTTATCAGTCGCTCTCTTTAAAAATAGCAGAGGACGACCAGCTGCTTCAATTAGCTGATCGTACACAAGAAGGACAGCCGGTTCCGAACATGTTTTTTGGAGCTGTCCACTATCTGCTGATGAAAGGGTATGATCATCCGCTTCGTCAGTTTTATCCAAGCCTGGTATCTCATCCACGTCCTGAACAGGAAGCCTTTCCTCCCTTTAAAAGCTTCTGCCTTGAAAATAAAAGGGATATTCTATCGCTGCTTAAACAGAAGAGGGTACAGACAAATGAAGTCGGAAGGTGCGCGTATTTATATCCAATTTTCTGCTATATTCAGCAGAAAGCAAATCAAAAGTTAGCCCTTATTGAAATTGGCACGAGTGCTGGACTTCAGCTCCTATGTGACCGATACGCGTATTCTTATGGAGGGGAATCTGTTTATGGGAATCCTTCTTCTTCTCTTACGATCTCTTCAAAAGTGAGAAGGGGAACTTTTCCTGCCTTCCTCACGCAGCCGCCAGTGATCGCAGAGAGAGTAGGTGTTGATTTACATATCAACGATTTGTCTAAAAAGGAAGATGAGCTTTGGCTGAAAGCTCTCATCTGGCCGGAACATAGTGACCGGAGGGAAAACTTTGAGCAGGCCGTCCGGCATTGGCTGGCCGCTCCTCCTGAATTAAGGGAAGGAGACGGCGTAAATGAGATAACTGAACTATCTGCTGATATCCCCTCTGACCGTGCTCTTTGTATTTTTCATACTCATGTAGCTAATCAGATACCGGAAAACGCCAAGAAAGAGCTTCTACATAATATAGAAAAGATTGGACGCACCCGTACAACTTTTCATGTCTATAACAATATCCATGACAACAGGCTGTATATAGATGCTTATGTCAATGGAAGAAAAGAGCAGAAAATCGTGGGAGAAACGGAAGGCCACGGGCGATGGTTCGATTGGTCCTTCGATTTTTAAGAAAAGAGTGAGATGACAAATGAATCCATCGTTTATAAAATTAACAACGCCGACAAACGAGCAGATTGCATCCTTTAATCGCTGGAATAATGATCCGGCACTTATCCCGTTGACTCGTCCGAATAAGAATCAGGAGGAGCTTGACCGGCGCGGGGAAGTGACGTTAGAAGACTTGAGAAATCACCTCGTAAATCATGAGACGTATTTTATCTATTGGAATCATCAGCTGGTAGGTGAAATGAATTATATGATTGATCCGCCCCACCTTCACAGAAAAATTCCAGGCACTGCATGGATCGGCATTACGATCGGCGAAGAAAAAGGACGCGGGAAGGGCATTGGATTAAAAGCGATGGAATACCTGGAGGGACAGATTAAAGAGGCAGGCCTTGGCCGGATGGAGCTTGGAGTGTTTGAGTTTAATGAAACCGCTCAGCGTCTTTATCAAAAGCGAGGGTTCAAGCCATTTGCCCGTTTAGAAAACTTCACCTATTGGAAAGAAAAGATGTGGGCGGACATCCGGATGGAGAAACTACTTTAACACAAGGCTGAAGATATGAATAAACCTGAACTTCTTCTCTGTAGAAGTTCTTTCATTATGGTTTTTACCTCAACATACTTAAAATATTGATAAAAAAGGTGGAGAAGATGGATAGAAAGAAAATGGTTATGAATTTGTTTTTAATCTTAGGAGTGATAAGCGGGGGATCGGGCTTCCTTTATCGTATGCTCATTACTTCTGATATTCCTGTTACCTACTCTATTTCAGAAGCTCTTGCTGTGCATGTGCTGTTTGCCTTATCGGCTGTATGTTTTTTAATCGGTTCAAGCTTATTACAGACCCTGAAAGAAAATGCCGTCGCAGGGATGTGTTTCGCATTTATATTAATTGTGAACTTGCTGTTCCTAAGCGTCCATATAGGAGCGGAGTACTTCAATTCTTCCTTTGCACAGCTGGAACTTTCAAGTTTGCTTTATTCAAGTGTCGTGCTGCTTTATAACGGTTACCTGATCATCAATCAGGTGGTTCGTACCAGACAACGTTCCTCTTACACTATGAACGGTTCATTTATTAGAGAGGATAGATGAAGTTAAAAGGTAATTGTCATTCGTTTATAGCTGTGTTGAATAATAGATAACGAATCACATGTCTGTACTGAAATTAAAAGGTGAAAACATAGTTACTATGTAGAAAAGAGGGGGATCTCATGCAGGATGAACTTATATGGAAGGAAGATTTAGTTAAGGCAAAAGAAGCGAAGCAATGGTTAAGTTCAAATATTCCAGGTGTTACAAGTGTGGAGGGGCCGGTTCAAGTATTCAGGTCCAACGACTGGGGAATGACAGCTTTATTTAAAGTTGTCAAAGCAGGTGAAACGAAAGAAGTGGTCTTAAAGGTAGGGTTTTTACCTCTATTTAAGACATCCCCATCCATATATGAAGCGTTGGAAAGCTTACATTCTAAGCATGTCCTATCCTATATCAAAGGGGAAGTAAAGGGTTCTCAAACGTGGCTGCTTTTTGAAAAATTCGAAGGGAAACAAGTGAGGGAGTTAAACAATCCGGATTTGATCTATGAAATGGCCGGAACAATGGCACGTTTACAATCGGAGTTTGAAAAACTAGATGAACCGCTTAAAAAAGGTATTCCTGTATATGACTATCAGGAGTTAAAACATACGCTGAAGACTTATATCATTAAGGCAATGAATGAATTTGCCCCCGTGTGGAAGTCTGATTCCTTACAATTACATAAACAGTTTCATTTGTCTCTCGAAGACCTCGAAGAAATTTCCAACCCCAACCATCTCATGAAAATGATCGAACTCACTCAAGAGATTTGTGATGAATTATCCATTATGGATGCTCCTTTATCCATCTACCATATCGATTTTCATACAAACAATGCTGTTGTAACCAAGGAGCAGGAAATCATGCTTTATGATTTTGAAGAGGCCGTCATTTCAAACCCGTTCTTTTCATTGGACAAGTTATTGAATGAAGTTACCAAATACGAGGTAGAGTCAGATGAGGAATATATTTATATCCAATGGACGCCTGCCCAAAGAGAGCTCAGGAATGCTTATTTAAAGGAATGTAATCACTCGAGTGAGTTGTTGAAATTGAAAATGTTTGATTTGGCGATGATGGTGTCCCCGCTCTTTTATGGTTATCTAGGTCAGTTCTTCCTTAAGCAGGTAGGCTGGGAAAAGTCGATGCCGGGCTTGATGGCAGAAAGCTTCATTACTGCAAATGCGCGGATGAAACGTTATAAGAATAGACTCTGAAGTATATATAGACAAAGGTGGTGAAAAGTTTCTATGCGTATGTTTATCAGCAGAGTCTCTAAACTTTTAATCTCTTTGTTTCTATTCTATATGTTCATAACAAATGATAATTGGCTGGACTTTATCTATGTGAACACTTTAATCTATACCACTATCGTATTACTCTTTCTTTTAGGTGCTTTCTGGATCGGACGGCATTTAGTTCAATAGACAAACCCCCTGCGCTTTTCGTTTTTTATACAAGGGGTTTTAAGTCTCTGCATCATTCTTTTCTTTACTTACCAGATGTTTACGCCTTATTTCTACACAACGAGTTATTTGCAGAGGGTGGGTGAGGAAAACGTTGAAGGGTATTACGACTTGTCAAACAAAGAACAAAACAACAGAGAACAGAAGAAAATGAGGAAATCCTTATTAAGTGAAACGATGGCTTTATCAATGAATCCCCATAAATTTTTCTCTGGAAAAGATTTAGTGGCTATTGAGATAGTAGAAATCAGCCGAAGCTATTACCTATACTACATGACAGCTGAATTAATAGAGAAAACGGATGGGAAAACCAGACCACATACATACCGGTTCACATTTATTAAAGAGTACGGAGGGTTTAAGCTGGAAGGCTTTGAAGAGGTCACTTGAGAAGGGATGTCTGGAAGCCCCTTTCTTAAAAGTTGTCCTTTATTAGTCTGAGGGATCCTCTGACTCATTTGATGGTCTAAAGATGCGTTAGGAGGAAATAATGGGATTATTTATGCTTGTATTAATCATCATCGTTTTGTATCTTCTTTTCACAATCAGTGATATGAAAAGAATGATAAAAAAACAGCAGACCGAAATCGAAGAGGTTAAATCCTTGATGAAAGTGATGATAAAAGGAAACCAAAAATGATGCGTACATAGAAAACAGCCGGACAGTTAGAGTACGAAGCTTTTATAATCAATGATGAGAAAGGAACCAACAATGAAGTTTATTTATTTTTTCTTGTACAGCTTCTTTCTGCATACCGTTTTTCAATTAGCTTTCTTCTATGCAGAGGACAACTTTCGAAAGCCCCTGGGTGGTTTCAGTCAGCCTGACATGTTTAGGGTGCTCCTGATCCTTGTCGTTCTGCTTTCGTATTTTCGCTTAATTCCTCAGTTATTTGACCGGTTTGAGGAACTATCAAAGAGATCTAAACTTGGTTTGACTATTTTATCTTTTATCGTCTCTACTGTCTGTACCGGCTTTTTACTTGCTGTTTATTTTGAAAGGTAATTAAAAGCTGATACTCGTAAAAGGGTGCCGTCTTTATACTAAAATAAATAAAAATACGTTAGTGAAGGAAGAAGAGGAAGCGCTGTGGTTTGTTTTACACCTTATAATTGGTATAGATAACTATAATTTGTCTATCTACTGACAAGAATGTCCAACGCTTATAGCGGGGGAATTTCTATACATAGAATACCGTTAGGCCAGGGGATAATGGTTTCTGCTTCCCTCTTTTGTGGGAAAAGAAAAATTAGAATAGATTGGAAGTTATTCAGTGTGGATGGAAGGGAGCAGGCGTCATGAGTGATCTAATCATAACCAACGTGAAGATTATCAGCGAAGGTGGGACAATCCCAGCCGGGACGATCCGTATCACATCCGGTAAAATAGAAAGCATTTCACAGGTAAGCAAGGAGGTGCATGATGCGCACGTGATTGATGGGAAGGGAGAAACGTTCACTCTGGTGCCTGGTTTTATCGATGTTCATATTCATGGTTCCAGTGGTCATGATGTGATGGATTCCTCCAAAGAAGCCCTTGGAGGAATCGCTGCTCAACTGCCAAAAGAAGGGACAACGAGCTTCTTGGCGACCACGATGACTCAATCCGAAGAAAATATCCACCAGGCGGTGCAGACGGCTGGAGATTATCTGGAATCACAGCCGGCAAATGGACAAGCTGAATTGCTTGGTATCCATCTGGAGGGTCCTTTTTTATCAAAGAAAAAAGCAGGGGCCCAGCCGCTCGATCATATTATTGCTCCTTCTCTTAAGCTTTTCAATAAGTGGCAGGAAGCAAGCAGAAACAGTATCCGTCTTGTTACGCTTGCTCCTGAAATAGAAGGAGCGCTATCGTTTATTAAAAATGTGAGCGGTACTGGAGTCATTTGTTCCTTAGGACACAGTGATGCGAGTTTGCATGAAGCAAGTGAAGCGGTGGCGTGCGGAGCGAGTCACGTTACTCATTTATACAATCAGATGAGTGGTCTGCATCATAGAGAGCCGGGACTTGTTGGAGCGGCATTGACTCATCCGCAGCTGATGGTAGAGCTGATCGTTGATTTCATTCATGTTCACCCGGAAGCGGTTAAACTTGCGTATCAACTGTTAGGCCGGGAACGTACGGTTTTAATTACGGATGCCATGCGGGCAAAGTGTCTGTCTCCTGGCATGTATGATCTCGGCGGACAGGATGTCATTGTGAAGGACGGTGAAGCACGACTTTCCGATGGTACGCTTGCCGGAAGCATCCTGACGTTGGAGGAAGCTGCCCAAAAGATGAAACAGGCTGTAGGTGTAACGACAGAGGACCTGGTTCAGATTACTTCAACGAATGCGGCGAGAGAGCTTGGAATCGATGAACGAAAAGGCAGTATTGCAGTAGGAAAGGACGCAGACCTGGTGCTGCTTGATGAAAACGGCAGGGTTGTGATGACGGTTTGTAGAGGAGTCATCAGCTATGATGGAAGGGAGCGTTGGGCGTGAATATCATTGTCGTTAAAGATTATAAGGAGCTGAGTGAGCGGGCTTGCTCTATTATTGAAAATCAGATAGAGATGAGAGCGGCTTCTGTATTAGGTTTAGCTACCGGTAGTACGCCGCTCGGCACCTATCAAGAACTGATACAGGGGTATGAGGAAGGACGGACGGATTACAGCCGGGTTTCAACTTTCAACTTGGATGAGTATATTGGTCTCAGCCCTGATCACCCCCAG
This sequence comes from Halobacillus litoralis, assembly GCF_020524025.1. Classification (GTDB taxonomy): domain Bacteria; phylum Bacillota; class Bacilli; order Bacillales; family Halobacillaceae; genus Halobacillus; species Halobacillus litoralis_D. Next base: position 355,776 of record NZ_JAIVKN010000001.1, read on the forward strand.
AGCTACCGTTATTTTATGAATCAAAAATTGTTCTCCCACATTAATATATCTGATGAGAACACGTATATTCCTGACGGGAAGGCAGAAGATCTACAAAAGGAATGCATCCGGTATGAGCGACTGGTTGAAGAGATCGGACCGCCTGATTTACAGCTGTTGGGCATTGGTGAAAATGGACATATCGGCTTTAATGAGCCTGGTACGTCGTTTGAAAGTGAGACGCATATCGTTCAATTAACGGATTCAACGAGAGAAGCAAACGCCCGCTTTTTTTCATCAATGGAAGACGTACCTACACAAGCGGTGACAATGGGAATCCGCTCCATATTAAAAAGTCGGCGCATCCTTCTATTAGCTTCAGGTGAGAGGAAAGCGACTGCCATTAAGCAGTTTATTGAAAGTGAACGGACGGAACAATTTCCAGCCTCCTCGTTAAAAGATCATCAGGATATGACCCTGATTGTCGATCAAGCTGCCTATCAAAAGGCAATTGAAAAAGAAACTTGACAGGGATGAGGAATAAAAGTAACATTATTCTAAATTTAATAAAAAATGGTGATGACAGAACGAAGTAGTGCAGATATCCCTGTTTCAGAGAGTCGGTGGCTGGTGAGAACCGATACAAATAGCTGGACGAATTACTTTCTTGAGCTTCTTTTACGAAATGAATAAGAGTAGTAAAAGACGGATAATCCGATATCTTTTTGAGGGGAAGAAAGAGGGAAATCTCATTCTTCAACTTGGGTGGTAACGCGTGATAAGACACGTCCCAATCGATGGGGCGTGTCTTTTTTATTGGCCATTTTTCATAAAAAAACTTGTTGGAGGGGTAGAGAATGAATCATATCGAACAGTTAGACCAGAATCAAAAACAGGAATTAACGAGACAGTATGAGATTCTCTCCTACGGGGTGGAAACGATTCTTCCCGCAGATGAATTTAAACAGAAAATCGCTAAGTCCATCCATACAGGAAAACCTCTAAAGGTGAAACTGGGTCTCGACCCCACGGCCCCCGATGTTCATATCGGTCATACGGTTGTGTTAAATAAATTAAAGCAGTTCCAACAGCTCGGCCACACCGTCCAGTTGATTATCGGTGATTTTACAGGGAAGATCGGTGATCCAACTGGAAAAACCGCCACACGTACGGCACTGACTGACGAAGAAGTCCAGCATAATGCAAAAACATACTTTGAACAGTTCGGAAAAGTGGTGGATATGGACAAAGTGGAACTGCATTATAACAGTAAGTGGCTCGCAGGTCTTGGCTTTGCGGAAATTCTGCAGCTCGCAAGTACGGTCACCGTTGCACGCATGCTTGAAAGAAATGATTTTCATAATCGATACCAGGCAAATAAACCGATTCATCTGCATGAATTCTTTTACCCGGTCATGCAGGGCTATGATTCTTTTGCGTTAGAATCGGACATCGAACTAGGTGGAACCGATCAGGAGTTCAACGTCCTGTTTGGACGACAGATACAGGATCATTACAGTCAGGAAAAACAAGTGATTCTCACACTGCCGCTTTTGGAGGGCCTTGATGGGGTAGAGAAAATGTCGAAGTCTAAGAACAACTATATCGGGATTGATGAACATCCGAATGAGATCTTCGGAAAAACGATGTCGATTCCAGATAAGCTGATTGTAAAGTACTTCCGTCTGGCTTCCAATCTTTCTATAGAAGCCGTTGGTGAGTTGGAGGAGAAACTTGCAAACGGTACGCTGCATCCAAGAGATGCGAAGGTCCAATTGGCTCAATCTTTTGTCGAGTTATTTTATGATAAGAAGACGGCCGGACAGGCGAAAGAACATTTCCAAAACGTCTTCCAGAAAAATAAAATCCCGACGGATCTACCTGAAGTATTGTGGGAAGGCGAATCTCCTATTTCCATCGTTGATCTGGTGAAGGAACTGGATTTACTGCCGTCGAAAAGTGAGGTAAGACGGATGATCAAAAACGGAGGGGTCCGGTTAAATCAAGAGAAAGTAATTGACCCTTCTCTAGAGATTACCGTTACAGACGGTCTCATTCTGCAGGTTGGCAAGAGGAAATTCGTTCAGTTGAAACGAAAGTAAAGCTTCATAGACTTCACAAAAAAGGAGGAACACACATGTATGTAAAAGTGTATACCTATCATGTCCAGCCGGATAAAACGTCTGAATTTCTAGACATTCTTAAACAGGCGCAGGCGATTTATGAACGGGAAATAAGCACAGAGATGACGGTCCTACAAAGCAAAGATGACCCGGCGAAGTGGATGGAAATCAGCCGTTACAATAGTGAAGAAACTTATAGAAAGGGAATGGAACAACTCGAGGGGGATGAAGAGATTCGAAAGCTCTTCATAGCCTTTCAGTCAGTTCTAATACCAGAAAAAAATGACGTACAGGAAGGGAGTTTTGAGGAGGTGTCCATCCATGATCGTTAAAGAATTAATCAACGATATCACCGCCCGCTTGAAAGAGAAATACCAGTGTCATACGGTTATTCTCTATGGCTCCTATATGACAGGGGACTATACAAAGGAAAGTGACATTGACCTCCTTGGATTTACCGATACAACAGAGCAGGAGGAGAATGAAGTTGATCTCTTTCAAGGGAAGCAGCTGGATGTTTGGGTTCATCCAACTCCTCACATGGATAATCCCGGCCGGTTTCTAAAAGCTCATCAAGGACAGATCGTGCTTGATGAAAAGGGAAAAGCGGCTTTGTTTCTATCAGAAGTTCACCGTGTTTTTGAGGAGGGCCCAAAGAAGCTTTCTGGAGAAGAAAAAACGTTTTTAAGGACATGGCTCAGGAAAATGGAAGTAAGGTCGCAAAAAGGGGACCTGGAAGGAAATTACCGGTTCCATTGGATGCTGAAAGATAGTCTTGAAATCTATTTTGAACTGAATGACCGCTGGTATTTAGGTCCGAAGAAGTCGTTTGAGTGGCTGAAGAAAAATGATCCGGAGGCGCATGATCTTTTTCAAAGGTCTTTACAGGAATCATGGGAGAAAGATCACGTCTCTCGTCTTATTAATTACATAACCAGCGAGTAATCTGCCACTTCCTTTTGGTTCCCGGACTCAAAGAAAACGTAGTACAGCCGATAAACAAGGAGAGAAAAAGGGAATTCCAGGCGTTCCATCAGCCTTAAATGACAGAAATGAAAAGGATGAAACAGCAATTTCAAATTTTTTCAATAAAAAGATTGTTTTATATTCCAAATTTTGAAATAATTACATTTGTGTTAAATTTATAGAACAGATAGGTGGGACGTGGATGAAACAAGTCGTTGCGATGTGGAAAGATGAGAAAAACAACCTTGGGGTTATAGAAGTGAAAGACCATATATTTGGTTCATCCTTCCATCCCGTTGCTTTTAATTCTGGTCAACCGTATGAATACGAGATTATCAATAATCTCTGGTATACGACCTATCATGGGGCTCGGCAGTTTTTTAGGTCAAAGACAAATACATATAAAGGCAACGGGCGGATGAGGAAGATTGGTCAAGAGAAAGAGCAGGAAATTTGCTGATGCATTCTTTTAGAAATCGAAACGGGCGGCACAGGGGATAGTTGTGTGGATAATCTTAAAGATCACCAAATATACTCTGTGTTTGACAGCCTGTACTCGGAAGGGGCAGCATAGAGATGAAAGTGGATGTGAAAACAAAAAAGACCGGGGATAAGGAAATCCGCTACACACATATTCAAAATGAATCTGAAACGATCTGCTTTATGTTCTCCGGGGCTGGCTATTCCTATGACCGGCCGTTATTCTACTATGCGACAATGGCGATGCTTGAGGAAAAAGATGATGAGATAGTAAAGAAAGAAACCATCCAGCTCCTGCAGATATCCTCTGAAAACCCCCATATTCACAACTATTAGCCGCTCACGACAGCGGGAATGCCATTAACTACGGCATCCAAGAAGATACAAGCATCCATCCTGGAAGCGGTCTCCGTTGTACCTGTGATTAAATAACTTAGAATAGTTTGTTCAATCAAGGCAATGACCTGACCATTCAGCTCTGAACGGCTTTTTTGGCATGGTACTTTTTCAATTGGGCTAAAGAAAAAAGAAGCTGTTTAAGCCGAGGTTATCATAATGTACATAAGACAGTGCCTGTTTATTATAAGAAAGTTCCATAATTTGTGAAACCTTTTCATCCCTATACCCGTATACAAGGGAAAGGAACGAATAAGAAAGGACGGGACAATTTATGTATCTCATCTTAGGTTTTGTCGGAATTATAGGTGGTCTTCTCCTTTTTGGGTGGATTCGGGATGAATTGGGATGGAACACCAACAAGTTTTATGGTGATGAAGCAAATAAGAATAAACGGACACCGAAGGAAGAAGCTTTTGATAAGAGCTCCCGGTATTATGCCAGCGCGAAAAATCAGAGCTTTGGAAGTTCAGACGGACCCGGAGATTAATAGAATAGGCACACAACATGAAAAGAGCTCAGCGGTAAAGGATACGCTGAGCTCTTTTAGTGAATTGATCTATTTATCCAAATCGTTATGATAATAAAAGAATATTTGTCAGCTCTCTGCCATCATATGCTTGTAGTAAGTATACAAGGCCTGCGTTCCTTTGTTCGCTCCACCTGCTTCACTGAGTTGATCATACAGTTGTTTAGCGAGTTTTAAACCAGGAACAGGGACGTTCATTTCTTCAGCAGCATCAATGGCAATCTGCATATCTTTAATAAAATGTTTAACATAAAATCCAGGGTCAAAATTCTGGTCTATCATCCGCGGGGCAAGGTTGGATAACGACCAGCTCCCGGCTGCACCAAATGAAATACTCTTAAGCACTTTCTTTGGGTCAAGCCCCGCTTCTTCCGCATAGAGAACCGCTTCAGTTACACCCATCATTCCGGAAGCGATAGCAATCTGGTTCGACATCTTTGTGTGCTGACCGGCGCCTGCTTCCCCTTGAAGGACAATGTTTTCCCCCATCACTTCAAAGATCGGGAGGACCTCTTCAAACAAGCCTTCCTCTCCACCGACCATAATCGTTAAAGCGGCATTCCTTGCTCCGACATCTCCACCGGATACCGGTGCATCATAGGCATGAATTCCTGCTTCTTTTGCTTTGTTGTAAATCTTTTCAGCAAGTTTTGGTGAAGAAGTAGTCATGTCAATCACATAGGAACCTTGCTTTGCGTTATGTAGAAGGCCATCTTCCCCAAAATAGATCTCTTCTACATCTTTTGGGTAACCAACAATCGTAATGATGACATCAGATGCCTGCGCGAGCGATGCCGTATCTTCTTTCCATTCGGCGCCTGCCTCAAGTAAGTCGCTGGCTTTTTCTTTTGTCCGTGTGAATACATTTAGGGAATAACCTGCTTCCATTAAGTTTTTCGCCATGCTTTTTCCCATAACTCCTGTACCAATAAAGCCGATGGTTTTCTTTGTCATTATGCCTCTCCCACTTTCTGCTGGTTGTATAAACCTTTACATAAAAGTATAGCAAGGAACCAGCAGCAGCCACAAATAGAAAAGGGGCTGTTTTAAAAATAAGGGAACTTTTTCCTTTTTCATTCGTAAATCATTAGGAGGGGAGGGGTCGTTATGAAACATATAAAGAATCTAGGGATATTAAAATACATGATTGCTGTGTTTAGCCTTATTCTATTAGCGGGGTGTCTCGGTTTTCTGACGATCTATAACAGCCACCTGAAAGTAAGAGAATTAACCAATGAGTGTTATGACAAAGGCGGAATGCCTTCAATAGAAAAATCAGGTATTAGAATCGTAGACTTTTCCTGCGATGTGAGCTCGTAGAAGATTAGACCCTATGAGATAAAGAGGTGATCCGAATGCTGGTTTCCATTATGACTTGTTTTCTACTTGGAATGTTGATTCTGTTCACAGGGTATCTCACATGGTGTAAAAAGAAGCTTTTTCTTATTGCCGGTTATGATCCAAAAGCTTACAAGGGGGATAAGGACCAGTTAGCGAGGCGGAGCGGTCTCTATTCTATCCTGGTTGGACTTTGTACGATCCTTCTGCCATTCGGGCTTGAGTACGTAGGCCCTGTAACGGGTGTCCTATACGGGGGGATTGCCTTTATTCCAGGCATTTTTCTAGCTGTTCATGTTCTACGAAAACAGATGGGATAAACGATAGACGTTGTATTTATGAAGATGAAAATAAAACGCTTTTGGGATTATATCTATTGAGGAGATCACGACTACGAATCCTGAAGTACCTGCCCTTTTATTTATAAAGGAGGGATATTTTGAAGAAAATCTATATTCATATTTTAAACATAGCTGCTTTGATTGTATTATTAGTATTTAATTTTTTTGCTTACCTTGGTATGAATTTCACTCCACCAACGGAACCCTATACGGCAGAATATACTTTTTTAGCTAGTTTCTATCTAATTTGGGGGATTTTTTATTATCTGCAAGTAAAACAAAACTCATTTAAAAAATTTCTAGTCTTAATTTTGATTGAGTTGATCTTCCTTTTCGCGTGGGGATCATTCTGGGGGTCGTTTGGACATACATTACTAGAAAACTTACTGGAATAACTTCTCAAAATACATGGAGTTAATGAAAGTGTGTAGGAAATGAACACAGGGGTGGTCTTGTATTCAAGCCTCTCAGAAACGGAGGAGTTTTTGGAAGACTCGCTGCTGGTGAAGGTTCCTATTATACTTCTAATTTCGGCACTGCAAATACGCTTTGAAGATATACGCTTCTGGTGATAATGTAAACTTCTTAAAATTCACAAGTAGACCATTTTTATATAAGAGTTTATGATCCTTGAATTTTAATTCCATAAAGTGGTTTTAATGCCAAATAATTAGAATTTAACAGTTTTCGTTGTCTATGTATAAAAGGAATAGAAAAGCAGTTCCATCAGTACTTCTCTTACTCTAATACAGGCGGATCCACTTTTAAACCACCAGGTATGAAATGGGAAGGATGGTTGCAATTCTAAAATGGATCATTATAATGCTGTGAGGGTAGTGGTTCAATTTCATGTTTAAGCCCTGCTCCAGTCGGTTATAACTATACGTGCTGATAGAAAACTACTAAGCTTACATTGTAACAAATCCTTAACAACTTGGAACCTTTATGTAGTTTACTTCATGTAATTTTTCTGTTAAATTATATAAATATTTACCTATCGTTAGGTACATCAGGAGGTTAATCATGTTTAACCAAAAACAAAATCTATTAAACAAAGGCTGGTTTTTCTTTGCCATTGCCGCTTTCTTTCTTTGGGCAAAGACGTACTACGCCCTGCAGACTGCATTTACGTTAGATATTGAAAATGGGATTCAACAATTTATTTTAATCATTACACCAATAAGTTCATTGCTGTTTTTCCTGGGACTTTCCCTTTTCTTCTCACCGAAAAGACGGAACAAAGCATTTATGACTATTTATTTCTTATTATCTTTCGCTCTTTATGCGAACGTTGTGTATTACCGGTTTTTCAATGATTTCATTACACTACCGGTCTTAATGCAATATAAAAACTTCGGTGATCTTGGTGGAAGTGCTAAAGCCTTGACGCATCCGTTGGACTTTTTATACTGGGTGGATATTGTGGTATTAATTACCTGGCTCGTTGTTAAGAAAACGAAGCCGACGATTGAATTCCGAAAACGTACAATAGCCATGATTTTCGCAGCTTCCCTCGGATTTGCTGCTGTCAACTTGAGCCTTGCAGAAATGGAGCGGCCACAGCTTCTGGTAAGGACCTTTGACCGCGCGAAATTAGTCAAGCTTCTGGGGATCTACAACTATCATATTTACGATACGGTCATGACGGCAAAAACGTCTTCCCACCGTGTTTTAGCTGATAGTAACGAATTGAGCGAGGTACTAAACTACGTGAACTCTCAACAAGGGAAGATGGGAGCACATGGTGAGTATTTCGGGAAGGCTGAAGGAAAAAACGTAGTGCTTGTTTCCTTAGAGTCTACTCAGAACTTTGTCATTGACCGCAATTTACACGGTCAGGAAATTACACCATTCCTAAACGATCTTAAAGATGAAAGTTTCTACTTTAACAATTTTTATCACAATACAGGTCAAGGGAAGACGTCCGACGCTGAGTTCTTAATTGATAACTCTATGTATGGACTTCCACGTGGAGCTGTATTTACAACTAATGCGAATAATGAGTTTAATGCTACACCTGAGATTCTGAAGGGACACGGGTACACGCCTGTAAGTTTCCATGGAAATCACGCAAGCTTCTGGAACCGTGATGTCATGTATCAAAGTCTTGGATATGACCATTACTTCTCTAAACGAGAATATAATGTAACGGATGAAAACTCTGTGAACTACGGATTAAAGGATATTCCATTCTTTGAACAGTCTATGCCGAAATTAAAAGGATTGGATAAACCGTATTATGCGAAATTCCTAACCATGACGAACCACTACCCATATATTACAAACAATGAAAATATGGAAATGATCGAGCCGGCTGATACCGGCGACGGATCAGTCGACCGTTATTTCCAAACGGTCCGTTATGAAGATGAATCCATTAAGAAATTCTTCCAGATGATGAAAGAACAAGGGGAATATGAAGATACGATCTTCGTATTATACGGAGACCACTACGGAATATCTGAAAACCACAACCGTGCAATGAGTGAAATTCTAGGCAAAGAAATCCGTCCATTTGAACACACTCAACTGCAAAAAGTACCATTGATCATTCATATCCCTGGAATGGAAGGGAAACAAATGGATACTGTCGGCGGTGAGATTGACTTGAAACCGACGATTCTTCATTTACTGGGAATAGAACAGGAAAATGACGTTCAGTTTGGTACAGACCTCTTTAAGAAAGATCGTGAAAGTGTCACAATTTTCCGGGACGGCAGTGTTGTAACTGATGAATATGTGTATGCCGCTGAAGGGGATCATTGTTACGACAAATCGTCAGGAGAAGAAATAGACGCGAAGACGTGTGCTCCTTTGAAAGAAAAGGCAGAGACAGAACTTAATTATTCAGATAAAGTTGTTTACGGAGACTTATTAAGGTTTCTAGACAGCGAAAAAGAAGAAACAGAACAATAATCTTTTATAACCCACTCCCTGTAGTACAGGGAGTGGGTTTTTCATTTCGGACATTCATCTTTTTATTTACTTTTTCAACCCAGCCGCATAAAAGGGACCGTTAATTGTCAAATTGATTAAAATATGGGCCATTTCCTCGGGTGACTCTTCTCTTTCACTATTCAGCCATTGCTGTATGACACCTATATGGGCAGAAGCTACATAGGACACCAGGAATTCACCTGGAACTAACAAATTCTCCTTCTTAATAATAGGATGATTGTTACTTTCAAAAATTGTTTTCCAGACGAACTTCTTCAACTTTGCCTGAAAGGATACATCTCCTTTTGGACCAAGCACAGCTTTCATAAACCTTCTGTTTTGATCTAAATATTTAAAAATTGAGACAAGAACGGAGAAGGGGGTAGTAGCTGAAGATGTATCTTCTTGAGGAGATGCAATAATATTTGGAACGTTTTTCAGCACCAGACCTGCTAATTCCTTCATAATTTCTTCCTCGCATTTGTTCATTAAATCATACTTATCCTGGTAATGGCTGTAAAAGGTTCCACGGTTGATTTTGGCCCGGGTGGTTATGTCTTTAACTTTTATGGCTTCAAAACCTTTTTCTTCCATTAATTCTACCAAGGCATCCCGGATTGATTCTTTCGTACGTAATACCCGTAAATCGGTGATTGTCTCCTTCATTTCGCTTCCTCCCTGCATGTAATCGAACACCGTGTTGATTAAGATTATAATCCAGCCCCGGATTAAATAAAAGGGAGTAAACCAGAACTACTGTATCGGTAATCTGAATTTTATCCAACACATTCAATTTTATGTCTATTAACCGACACAATGGAAGCATCTGTTTATTGTAGATGGATTCATCCAAACATATAATAAAAAAACAACACGTTGTCCAATTATTAAGAGGGAGAGAGTAAGATGTTTAAAAACAAACTTGTTATGGCATCACCAATTATTGCGCTGGCTGTCTTATTTATCTTTTCATTAACTTTGATTCCTTCGTTGAATGTTCAACCCAAAGATCTGCAGATTGCTATTGTAAATATGGATGAGGGAGCGATGGGACAGACGATAGTAGATACGATGAATCAACCTTCCGATACGGATGATGATTCAGTTGTTGAATGGGTGCAGGTGAAAAGTGAAAAAGCTGCTCAGGAGGGTTTAGACAAGCGAGCGTATTATGGAGCTTTAGTAATTCCAAAAGACTTCAGTGAGAAGCAGGCTTCCTTACAATCGGCTGCACCTATATCTCCTGAAGTTAAAATCTATGTCAATCAGGGTATGAATATGGCTGCTTCAACTATGGCAGGGCAGGTGATGAATGGAGTAGTTGACAACATGAACAATAAAATTCGAACTCAACTGCTGGAAGGATTTAAAGCGCAGGACACTGCTTTGACAATTGAGCAGGCTTCCATGTTAGCGACACCAATCAGTAAAAATGTCACAAATGTAAACGAAGTTGGAGAGAATAGTGCAAATGGTAACTCGCCAATTACAATGTTCCAACCCCTATGGATGGGAAGTTTAGCTGGTGCGGCTATCATTTTTATGGCCATCAGCAAAATGAATATCCATTCCAGGAAAGAAAACCTTCTTACAAAGATGGGGCAGATCATCATGGGAGCTGTAGTGGCTCTTGTAATCGGATTTGGCTTTACTTGGATGGCCGATGGAATGCTGGGACTTAACATTCCTAATTTTATAGATACCGCATTATTTTTATCCATTACCTCCTTCAGCTTCTTTCTATTGATATCTGCTGTCCTTTCATTAGTGGGATTCAAGGGGATCGCCATCTTTGTTTTATTACTTTTCTTTGGAGGCCCGTTATTAGCACTGGCACCTGAAATGATGTCTCCATTTTATCGAGATTGGATTTACTCCTGGCTGCCGATGCGGTTTATGGTGGAAGGTCTCCGGGAGTTATTCTTCTTTGGAGAAGAGTTAACGTGGAGCACTCCTGTTGCAGTCCTTGTGTGGATTGGAGTAGGGAGCATACTTATTATTCTGGCTAATGCTTTTAAGCCTACGAGTAAAAAGCAGGATACCGAAGTGAACTCTTAATCAAATTTAATCAGCTTTAAACCGTTTCTATAAAATGAAACGGTTTTTTCTTATAAAGAATGTGAAATTACGAGGACTGTAAATTTGGTAATGGGGATGAATCTATAAATGTATACAATGTTCCCTTACGGTGGGACGGAAAGTACCCTGCAGGAGAGGGATTTTACAAGGGTATCATTGCAAATACAGAGCTGGTACGGATTGAACAGGGCAGGGATGAGGATGTTATAGAATTGATTAAAGTACTACATATTCAATAAAAAAGAGCTGAAAGGAAACCACTCTTTTTAATGTAGGAATGCCGATGACAGCAATTCTTATATGATCGAGTATTTATTTGATTTCATACAAAAAAGCATTTGACCACCGGCGTCAAATGCTTTTTGTGTATTAACTTACCGCTTCTGTCTGAGTTTTTTTATTTCCTTTGTATATGAAGTATAAGGCCAAGGCCATAAACGCCAGTGCAAGTACACGAGGTCCATCCAGATCAATCTGAATACCTCCAAACCAGCCAAAGTGATCAATAATTAAACCAATAACGAGCTGACCAACGATGGTGGTCAGGTTCGTTGCGATGACTCCAATCCTTGGGATAGCTACGATGGTGAAGGATAGGTAAAACACACCCATAAACACACCGCTTAACTGCCAGTTCGGTGCATTCATAATGCCTGACAAATCCCCTTCACCGAAGAATAGAATAATAATAAATAGAAAAATAGACCCTGTCAAAAATGTGAGGAGGGCTGTTTCAATGGTGCCGGCTCCTTTACTGAATGTCCCGTTAACGGCTGACTGGGCGCTCAATGTAATTCCTGCGAATAATGTGAATAAAACCATTAATATATCCATAAATCATCTCTCCTCTCGTTAGAAATCTCTACTGATTAATTAAAATAAGCGCTATGATCATGGATAGTACCGCAAAGACCTTTTCTTTATTGATCCTTGAAGCGGCACTTCCAAGCCAGCCAAAGTGTTCGATAATCATGCTCATTACTATTTGACCAATAATAACGGCGACCATTGTAATGCCTACTCCCACGAAAGGAACACTGATTACAATCGATAAGAGATAGACCACACCCAGAATTCCTCCAATGAGAGACCACTTCGGGGCTTCCATCGTATAGGAAAGCTTGCCTTTTCCAAAAAACAACCAAATCAACCCCAGGATTAAGGAGCCTACAGCAAAGTTATAAAACGTTGTTTCCAGTTCACCAATTGATTTACCTAAGTCGCCATAAAGTGCACTTTCAAAACTGAGTGCAGCACCTGCTAAGAGTGCAAAAATATAAGAAAAATACCGCATATCTATGATCCTTTCATCATTATATTTAAATATCTAGAATTATCGATATAAACAAATGAAAAATATACAGAAATCATATATTAGATTTCTGTATGAAGATACTCCGCCAGCTGACGAATCAATTCATCATTTCGTCTGTAATACGTCCACTGACCATAACGTACAGATTCAAGTAACCCGGCTTTCTGCATCATGTTTAGGTAATGGGAAACGGTAGATTGAGAAGCCTGAGCTTTTTCCTGGATATCCCCTACACAAACACCGCCCTTAATACTTACCTCCTTAGGGAGATGAGCCTGCTGTTTGGGGAAATGCTTCTCTGGTTCCTTAAGCCAATGCAATATGTTCAGTCGGGTTTCATTAGACAATGCTTTGAATAAATCGATAGGTTCCATGCTTTGTATTATAAATCGAAAAAATTCGATATGTCAAAAGGGGAGTTCAAAATCGAGAAGAGATGAACTTTCCTCTTGGAATAACTTTAGGTTATGATCTGGATAACGGGACCCAAAATAGTGGGATATCATTTGGGAATGAACATGAAACATAAGAAATTCCACCTCACTTGGCTATGCATAAGTAAGGAGGGGGAATTCTTTTTTATATTTAGATTGGTTAAGAGTATAATCGTGAACGTCTAATTCATATCTACACCTAATACACCTTTTTCAGAAGTTCAATTACTTCTTCTAAAGTAAGTCCAAAGGATTTGTAATAGGAAATGTCAACAGCCATTTGCTTTTCAACCAGTTCATTACGCTTTTTTAAAATATCCTCAGATGAAAGTTCGGCTACAAAGCATCCCTTTCCAGTTACAGTATAGATTAAACCACGTCGTTCAAGCTCTTCCCAAGCTTTTTTTATGGTGATAATACTGACACGTAATTCCTTGGCCGCCTGTCGAATGGATGGAAGACTATATCCTTTTTCAATCTCACCCTTGAGAATTTGGGCACTAATTTGTTCAAAAAGCTGCTGGTAGATTGGTTTTTCTGAGGTGTTTGAAATAGCTATATTCATTAGATATCCACTTTCCTAAATTGTTTAATGGCAATATGATAAGCAATAATCGTAAATACTGCAAATATTGCAATCCCTGCGAACAAAATAGGTAAGTGAATAAATAAATTGTTAGAATTGCTCCCTTTAAACAGGTCAAAGAACATAGAATTTTGTATTCCTAACCACTCGGCACCTCCTGCAAACAGCATAGCGCCTGTAATTGCTGCTATTGTCGGGGCACCAAATTTATAGGCTGTCTTGAAATACATTGATATGAAAATGAAGTTGAAGATAGCAAACATTATAAAACCAAGTCCCCAAAAACCTACAGTTGGTCCAAGGAAGAAGTTGTTGATATTAGGATACAGTTGAGTATTCATAATACCAAAGATAACGGCAACTACAATATGCAGGAACTCCAGGATTACAATAACCGCTATTTTTGCTTTTACGATATCATTTTTAGTAACAGGCATCATAAAAGAAAACTGTAAATCATTTTGAGCTTTATAAGTCCCACAGAGATTCGGCACAGTTATCCAGCAAAAATATAGGAGGACTATAAAGTATATCCATCCGGGAATTAACATTAATGCTCCTGTCAAAAAGGGCAATATATAAAAGAAGGGGCTTACACCAAGCTTTAATTCCTTCAAAAGTAAGTTATACATACATATCCTCCCGCTTTGAAAAATAGATCATGATCTCTTCAAGATTGGGACGGGCTGCGTTAATATTTGAAGTTGGATCAAAGTCTTTATTGTGGATCAATCCTGTAAAGCCAAATGAATTTTTTTTGTAGGAAATTAAATGGTTTTTAACCTCTTCGAGTTGACTATTATCTCCATTCAACAATCGATAGGCGTTAATAAATTCTTCTTTCTCAGAACTATTGATGATTTCTCCGTTATGGATATAGGTAATATAATCGGCACATTTTTCTAAATCAGAAGTAATATGAGTCGAGAAAAGGATACTAATTTCTCCTTCTTCTACCAGCTCTTGAAATAAATCCAAGAGATTGTCTCTTGCTACCGGATCAAGTCCACTTGTTGGTTCATCAAGAATGAGGAGCTTTGAACCATGGGATAAAGCAAGAGCCAAATTGTATTTAACTTTCATTCCTTCTGACAATTCTGCGATCTTTTTATTTTCATCCAAATCAAACCTCTTAAGATAACTGGAATAGACTGCTTCATCCCAGTTATGATAAAACTTCTTAATCACATTCGTTACTTTCTTAACTTTGCTCCTCGTATAATAATTGGCTCCACCAAACGCATACCCAATCACCTGCTTCATGTCGAGTTCGTGCTCAATAAAATTCTTTCCCAAAGTACTAATTTCTCCACTATCTATTTGGGTCATATTCAAAATTGATTTTATAGTGGTTGTTTTACCAGCTCCATTAGCGCCGATAAATCCCATAATATAGCCTTTTTTCAGCTGGAAGGAAACATTTTTTAATTGAAACTGCTCATATTTCTTATTCAGATTTTTAACATCCAAAGCTAACATATGATAGCTCCTCTCTAAATGACTGTGTATATCGTATATACACAATATACTCTCTGGAAAATGTTTATGTCAATAAAATTCAAATATGTACGTCCAATCATTCGAATGCTGTGCTTTTTAGTCTGGATGTCTTGGAGTTGAGTGTTATGGGAAAAGCTCCATTAA
This sequence comes from Halobacillus litoralis, assembly GCF_020524025.1. Classification (GTDB taxonomy): domain Bacteria; phylum Bacillota; class Bacilli; order Bacillales; family Halobacillaceae; genus Halobacillus; species Halobacillus litoralis_D. Next base: position 370,923 of record NZ_JAIVKN010000001.1, read on the forward strand.
GAATATGCGCCCATTTGGTGCGAGGGGGAAGCTGGGATAAGGATATAAATGCAAGGTAAAAATTTATTTATAAACGGTATATATTTATTGATAAACAATAAATATAACTATATGATAGACGTAACAATAAGAAGTGGGGTGCTTATTTTGAAACGTGGAACGACCATCTTTTTGAAGCTGTCGGTTATTCTTATAGGAATTCCTATCCTTGTCATGTGTATATTTGTTGTACCTGAGATTGCGAAATATGCATCAGATCTACTGCCGGGTATTCCGGTAATTAATACCTTCGTTTTACTTTTTATGTATTTGCCAGCACTGCCGTTTTACTTTGCCCTGTATCAAGCTTTTAAACTTTTAAGTCATATCGATAAGAATCAAGCATTCTCGGATTTATCTGTACATTCCCTCAAGCTGATCAAGTTTAGTGCTGGAATCATTAGTATTTGTTATGTTTTCTTTATGCCTCTACTCTATATGATTGCAGAGGCCGGTGATGCCCCGGGCTTTATAGCGATCGGGATGGTCATTATTTTTGCTGCCATGGTTATTGCCGTATTTGCTGCAGTTCTTCAACGACTATTACAAGAAGCGATTCGTATCAAATCAGAAAATGATCTTACTGTCTGAGGTGAATATTATGGCGATCATTATCAATATCGATGTCATGCTGGCAAAAAGGAAAATGAGCGTTACGGAGCTGTCTGAGAAGGTGGGAATTACGATGGCGAACCTGTCTATCTTAAAGAATGGCAAGGCAAAAGCGGTTCGATTCTCAACGTTAGAAGCCATCTGTAAAGCATTAGAGTGTCAGCCTGGAGATATTTTAGAATATAAATGTGAAGAGGGCGGGCAGGATTCGTAGAATGATGGATGACTTTTATCAAGTCCTCAAGTAATGAGGATTATCCATAATGGATTTATACCTAAAGAAGCAGTGTACTCCATCAAATGAGAGTACACTTTTTTTCTCTTTTATACGCTGGGAGGAGAACGTGTATTCTGTTATTCTGAATTTATAGAAAAAAACATTACTGGATGATGCGGTGGGATGGAAGAAGTCAGGTACCCGGCTAGAACGTTGAAGATTTCATAGAAGTAAGTGAAAAAATGTATAGGAATTTCTAAGACTTCAGCCATCTCATTATATGAAACGGTTATTTGTATAATGGAGCTGACCAAAAGGAGGAAAACAAATATGACAAGGAATGAAAAAAAGAATATCGTGAAGAAGTGGTTCGAAGAATACTTCACTAAAGGTAATTTAGAAATTCTGGATGAACTTACAACGCCGGATTTTGTATTTCACTCCCGCAACGGTGATCATACAACAGAAAAAATGAAGGAGTTTATGAAATGGTATCGTTCTGTTTTTCAAGAGGATGAATGGGAATTGAATGATTTCATAGAACAGGAACAAAAGCTGGCCGTTCGTTATTCGGGCTGGATGACCTATAAGGGTGGATGGTTCAATATACCATCAGAAAACCAGCGTGTTAAAGAAACAGGGATCATGATTTTTTATTTTAAGGGAAATCAGATTCAAGAACTCTGGTGTGAAAACAGTGATGCGGCTATCCTATTTGATCTGGGCGCACTGCAAAAGAACACTCATAAAGTTTTCTAAGGAGTAAATGGTGTGGATATTTAACAACGCCTTGATATCTTACCATCGAGTCTATTAGAAAATGGAGAGGTTAACTAATGATGCGGGAACAGGAGGTGTAAGAAATGGAATATAAAATCGATGCATGGAAAGGGTTCACTCCACAAATCGGTCATCTGGTTTCACAAATGAACTATGCTAGAAAAACAACGTTAGAAATTGTATCGGGCCTGACAACTTCTGAATTGGATTTCTTACCAGCTAAGGATGGGAACAGCATTGGAGCTCTCTTATTACATATAGCAGCTGTAGAAAAAGGTTTTCAAATAGAGATTTTTGATGGACGAAGCCCAAACGAGCAGGAAATGTTGGACTGGGGATCTCCATATAGTCTTGGAGAAAAGGGGAGAGAGGAGATAAAAGGGTACCCGTTAGATTTTTACCTTACAAAACTTGAAGAAGTTAGAAAAAGGACGCTTTAGGAATTTGAGAAGGTGTCGGATGAATGGTTATACGAATCCAGGCTATGGGACAATCATCCTTCTAATAACTATTTCATTTGGTTTCACGTAACTGAAGACGAGATCAATCATCGGGGGCAGATAAGAATCATAAGGAAAATGCTCTAAAAAACTTTACGCAAGTTTAAAAAGAAGATCAATAAATAAAAAGATTTAAAGCAGATTTGTTCATTTGTAATAACCATTCAAGGGGATAGGTTTGGACTTATAGAAGCCCCGTGAACGAAGCAGGTATCTCTCTACCTGCTTTTATTTTCGTGGTGAACCATAAAATTTTTTCATAACTTTATTCTACATAAAGAAAGGAATAGATCATGACATATTCACAGCCTAAAATTGCTTTAGTAACAGGTGTTGGTAATCATAAAGGAATAGGAGCAGCTGTATGTCGGAAGTTAGCTTCTCAAGGAATAAGTATTTTCTTTACCTACTGGAAGTCTGAAACTGGCTTTGCCAATCGTTTTAAACGTGAGATTTCAGAACGGGGTGTTCTGTGTGAGGGCTTAGAGGTTGACTTGTCTACAAATAATGCATACAAAACATTAATAAAAGAAGTATGTGAACAACTAGGTTGTCCTACGATCCTGATTAACAATGCAGCACATTCAATAGATTCTAACTATACGGATTTAGATGGGAAGACCTTAGATGATCATTACAATGTAAACGTGAAGACGACCTTTATGCTTTGCGTAGAGTTCGCGCGTCTTATAGAGAAAAATGAAATGAAGAAGGGACGTATTGTTAATTTAACTTCTGGTCAAGGAAAGGGACCAATGCCCGGGAATTTAGCCTATGCAGCAACGAAAGGGGCCATTTCTTCCTTTACAGAATCTTTATCATCCGAAGTCGCAGAGTTAGGTATAACCGTCAATGCCGTGAATCCCGGCCCGACAGACTCGAACTGGATGACAGATGAAATAAGGGAGTACCTTCTGCCAAAGTTCAAAATGGGCCGCATCGGAAAACCGGAAGATGCTGCAAACCTAATTGGATTTCTCTGCAGCGATGATGCCCAATGGGTTACTGGACAGGTCATCCATTCTGAGGGAGGATTTCTTAGGAGTTAACAACAGGGGTGATCGCTTATTATATGGGAGTTGTCCTGTATAGGAGTAAAATATTTGACCGATATATGGGGATTACAACAAAGAGCTGAAAAGTAGAGGTTATACGAAGTTTGGGGCAGATTCTCATCACAGGTCTGTCTCTTTCAAAATGCCTGGAATCTATTAGTTTTTTATTTCCACTCGAAATTTAAAGCTTATTATTGTACCATATTAATGAAACCTAATAGTTATTATAAAGAAGCCCAGCAAAGAGGAATAAGATATATCTCAATAGTAGGTGGACATTTTGAGGGGGAAACTTATGACACCTGAAACAACAGCAACATTAAAACCTGTAACAAAAAAAATAGTTGAACAGAAAGAACAGTTAGCGCGCGCAGTTTCAATACCTGGTGAAATAGGAAAAGAAGCATCGGAACAATTAATTACATGGAGAATGGAATTGATTGAAGCCTACGCAGACTCTTTAAGGCAAGATGCTAAGCAGGTTACTCAGAGTCTGGAAAAATGGAGTGATAACGTATCTGGGAAACTAGTAGAACTAAGGTTACCCTTGAATTTAGCACTTGTTGAAATAAGTGACTATAGAGAAGTCATTGGGTCTATTATTAAAGAAGAAGCAAAAACACAGAACCTTTCATATGACGATTTTTATGAGATCCTTACCCAGTTTAATAATACGGTTGACCAAGCGGTGCAGTTAATGAGTCAATCCTATATGGAAGATTTTAAAAATACCATACAAAATGCTTATTATGCGGTAAATGAACTATCGGTTCCTATTGTCCGTGTTACAGAGACGATCGGTGTCATTCCAATCGTCGGGGAAATAGACACAAATAGGGCCCAGCTCCTAATGGAAAATGCCTTGAAGCAGGGGGAAGAATACGAGCTGGAAACGATTATTATAGACTTATCTGGTGTAAGTGTGATTGATACAATGGTTGCCCATCAACTATTTAAAGTCATTAATGCCCTTGAACTTACAGGTGTGAAAGGAATATTGAGCGGCATCCGTCCGGATATTGTCCAGACCATGGTTAGTCTAGGGATTAATATGAAAGATGTTTATACATTCAGCAGTCTACACAGGGCTATTGAATCTTTACAATCGACTGTTGGAAAAGTCAACATTTAATGTTGGCTTTTTTTATGGGGAAAAATGAAGTTATGGAATGAATGGGAGTTTCGAATGTAAATTATTTATACGAAGGACTAGAACAGAAGCTGGTCCTTTTTTATTTGCTTATTGTTCAAATGTTAAGGAGATTCAGGCCCCAGTAGTAAAAATGGTGAAGTAGAAGGAGCTAAGTAAGTTTGAAAATTTGTAACTGTTCCAGCTTTTATTCGTAATAAGTTGGAATGAGATACGAAGGAGAATATTTGTATAGGAAAATAAAATATCTAATGGATGGTATAATTAGAAAATAACGAATTGAGGATTAAAGAAAGGGTGAACCTATCCATGGCCAAACACAAGGTTTATACGATGAGTTTTGCAAGTGTCTACCCTCATTATGTTACAAAGGCTGAAAAAAAGGGACGTACGAAAGAAGAAGTCGATGAAATCATCCGTTGGTTGACAGGATACAGCCAGGAAGAGGTAGAAGCGCATCTGGAGAAGAAGACAGACTTTGAGACTTTCTTTGCACAAGCACACAAGCTGAATCCTTCGCGGAAGATGATTAAAGGTGTCATTTGTGGTGTCCGAGTGGAGGACATTGAAGAACCAACCATGCAGGAAATCCGCTATTTGGATAAACTGGTTGATGAGCTGGCAAAGGGAAAAGCGATGGAAAAGATTTTAAGGACCTCATAAATACTATGAAAAACACTGCCTCCATTTAAACGAATAAAGGAAGCGGTGTTTTTTTATTGAATTTAGTCTTTAAGAGCACCCAGAGCTGCCTTACGTTTTATTTTTCTTCCTTTGTTCCATATATCTTTGGGTAAAATACATGACTGAAATTACCATAACTATTGAAAACTGAAATTCATTACTCAGCTTTGAGTCAGTCACCCATTCAAAAAATAAAGAAAACAGGTAAACATAGATCGCTGCTCCTATAGATTTAAACAAAAGTCTATATTGAATAGATACCCACTCCTGCTACATAAGGTTGAAAATCGGATAAGATTTGTGTCACATATGCATTTTTATATTTCCATTCCCCTTTATAAAAAGCATAAGCGTTCTAAAAAAGAAAAGGGAGTAACTCATGATGGATCCGTTCGATATTTTTTATTTGAGGAAAAGTTTGTAAACATTCTCTTCTGGTAATAGGACCCTGTCAACCTATAAATGGTAAATGGAGGTTCCTAATGAATGATATCGTTTTGACAATACTCGTGGTCTTATTAGTGGTTGGTGGCTGGGGAGCCATCATTTTAAAGGACTTTGCGCATATAAAAGGGAAAGCGAAAGGGAACTGGGTTCATACGGCAGCTGCTATCCTATTCGCTTTAATACTTATATGGATAGCCACAAGCTTTTGAAAAATTTTTTTGAGGCGTGTATTCCTTTGTAATGGTGACTTAATAGGATGAATGGGCTCGCTGTTATAACATCGGGATAATGGGAAATTTTGAAACAAAAATTCACCTTCATACGTATAAATGGTTGAACCGTCTATATTGGTTTCAAGGTTTTGCTAAGGTACTTTGAATAGATGAGGCTTTCCGGGATGGGATGAATAAATGGTGCTTGGGGGGGACAATTTGGAAAATAAAAGGACTTCAAAATCAGTTGGATGGCGAGCGAAGTATGGGGCATTCGTCATATCATTATGTTGTCTCTTGAGTGCAATCAGCAGTTGGGGGCAAAACTGGATCCTTACAAGTGTTTTAGTTTTAGGCATTTTTGTTTGTGGCTTGATTGGTATCTTTGACATTCAAAGAGAGAGGAAAGAAGAGAGTGATGGATGACGATGCAGTAAGTGAATTGGGGAGGGGATAAAGTAAAGGTAACCTGGAAGCGTAATCGGTACTTCCTCCCAAAGAACTTATTACAAGTGTCCATGGATTCTGTTTTAAAGGTGGCAGGCTGCCACGTACATGTGAATCATATATAGGCTGTATAAAACGCCTGGAAATGGTTTATTCAATTTATATTCTCATGTACAGGGCCTTCCTATTTTAATGGTTGAAGGAAGTCCACTTTAATCATCTATTGATTTGACTTATCTTTCCCTTTCATTACCATGCCCACACCATACATGACGGCACTATATAAGAGTAAGTATAGGATGAGTAATGGAAAAGAATTAATTCTTTCATTTAAGAATGGTAATAAGATGATGAGTAGACCTAATAAAATAACTCCTGCTCTTCTTTGGTACTTGTTCATATTAAGCAATACTCTCTCCTCCTTTATTCGCTGTTCAAACAAACGGATATTATGAAGAGTAGCCATGGGTGCACCAACTTATCAAAGTCGGTTATACACTTTAAATTAGAATGATCATACAGCCCATGGGGCAAGGGGTTGGAATTTAGTTGCGAAGGTGGGATTGGTTTGGGAATCATCATTCTTTTCTTATTAATTGGTACCATTGTACTTATTGGATATTCCGTCTATAAATTTCCAGGTTATCAGAAGGGTAATATTGTACTGCACTTGGATGAATTAATTAGTTTAAAGAATGAATAATACAATCAGCTTAGTGTAATAGATGTTTAATCCCCCACCATTCTACCTAAAAACGTTTTTTACTAGTTTCTGATTTCATGCCAAACGGAAGTAAGAGCAATGAAACAGCCAGCAGAGAAGCCGTTATTGAGATCACATAAAGATCCTTCTCGAAATTTGATAATAAGAACGCTGTTGCTATGATATGAATGACAAATGATTTTCGATTCCCCGTTAAATATTGTTCCTTCCCACAATAAGGGCACGAGACTTTCTTATCTTTTAACTTGGGCATCTTTGAGAATGTATCTTTCCATGTCCATTTTTTCCCGCATTTTATGCATGTGACGATTATTTCCCCACCCCCCCGCCTAATCATTTCATCTCTTTCTGACCTTTACCCCTTACATATGTTTCCAAATCAATAGGAGAGGATGGAGTTCATGTAGTTATTTTAAAATGATTGGAATTGGATTCTGGTTTAAATGATATAAGACGCGCGGTACGTTTGCTGTGGGAATCATTTGTAGACTGGACTAATCAAGTGCATGGAATAAAGTTGAATAATAACCACTTACATTTGATCTAAAACAACCGATTGTAAAAGAAGAACGAACAACTCACACATCACCTGAGGAAACCAAAAGAAAAGGGAGAATGATTATGATTAAACCATGTGCTTTACAGGAAGGCAATCGGGCAGCTGTTATTGCCCCGGCCGGGCCGCCAGAACAAGAGCATTTAAAACAAGGGATACGTGTCCTGGAAGATATGGGGCTTGAGGTCGTCATTGGAAAACACGTGTACGATGGAGAGGACTCAGATGAGAAGCGGCTTTCAGATATACATGAAGCCTTTTGCGACCCTTCAATCAAGGCAGTCTTTTGTGCTAATGGAGGAGCTGGGTCAGCCAAACTTGCCCCTATGATCGATTATGAAATAATTCAGAAGAACCCTAAAATCTTCTGGGGTTACAGCGACATCACTTATCTACTACATGCGATACATAACTTCAGTGATATGGTCACCTTTCACGGGCCGATGGTCTCGTCCGATCTGAATGATGAACAAAGGTCAACGGAGACTGAATCCTCTATTCTGCCTCTGTTGACGGGAGAATCTTATATCTATGATTCTCACAAGTCGCCATTAATGACGCTGTCTCATGGCACAGGGGAAGGACGTTTGGTTGGAGGAAACCTAACGCTGCTAACCAACGGGATGGGGACTCCGTTTCAGGTGAATACGAAAGGAGCAATCCTTTTGATTGAGGATGTCGCAGAACCTGCGTTCCGGATTGATGCCATGCTTACTCATCTTAAACAGGCAGGAGTCTTCGAATCTGTGAAAGGGGTAATCCTCGGTCACTTCCAAGACGACCCTGAAGAATACGAAAAAATTAAAGAGGTACTAAAGGATTTCTTTTCTGATGCACCTTATCCTGTTGTGGAGAATTTTTATATCGGTCACTGCAATCCTAACTATGGTGTGCCGCTCGGGGTTCAGGCGAAACTTACAACCTCGCCGCCTCAATTAATCATTGAATCCGGGGTTGTGTGAAAGAGTGTGGATTCAGTGTTTTCTATTATGATTTCTCTGTGTGGATGTAAAGAGTCATTCACTTTTCCATTTCGGCTGTTTACTCCTGTGTGAAAAGTAAACCTTGGGTTTTCCATATCTTGTCTATATACTTATAATAGAGTGTATTTTCTGACAATTGGGAGGGCTCATATGAGTGCAGATGCTATTGTTGTTGGAGCAGGGCTTGCTGGCTTAGTAGCAACCGCGGAAATCGCTGACCGGGGCAAAAAGGTTCTTCTCGTAGATCAAGAACCGGAATCGTCATTTGGTGGTCAGGCGTGGTGGTCGTTCGGAGGTTTATTTCTAATCGATTCACCGGAACAGCGGAGAATGGGCATTAAAGATTCGAGAGATTTAGCCTGGCAGGACTGGCTCGGAACTGCGGGATTTGATCGGGAAGAAGATGAGGATTACTGGGGCAGAAAATGGGCAGAGGCATACATCGATTTTGCTGCCTATGAGAAGAGGGATTGGTTACATAAGATGGGCGTACGCCTCTTTCCAGTCGTCGGCTGGGCTGAACGAGGGGGACACCTTGCTGATGGACATGGCAATTCCGTGCCGCGTTTTCACATTGTGTGGGGAACAGGGCCTGGAATCCTTGCCCCTTTTAAAGAAAAGGTAAGCAGGTATATAGCAGAGGGACGTGTGAAATATCTCCCCCGCCACAGGGTGGACGAGCTGATGATTGAGGAACGGGCGGTTATTGGCGTCCGTGGAAGTGTGCTGGCACCAAGCAGTGCATCCCGCGGGGAAGACAGCAACAGGCAGGTCGTCAAGCAGTTTGAGTGCAGAGCAGATTCGGTTTTGATATCCAGTGGAGGAATTGGAGCCAACCTCGACCTTGTCCGTGATCATTGGCCGGAACGGTTAGGGAAGCCTCCGAAGCGGATGATTTCAGGCGTACCTGCCCATGTGGACGGTCGGATGCTGGCCATTTGTGAAAAAGCAGGAGCGAGGATCGTAAACCGCGACCGCATGTGGCATTACACAGAGGGGATTAAAAATCATGCCCCTGTATGGAGCGACCATGGAATTCGTATTCTGCCGGGACCGTCTTCCATCTGGCTGGATGCGACTGGAAAACGTTTCCAAGCCCCAAATTTTCCTGGGTTTGATACATTAAGCACACTCGAAGCGATTGGAAAGACCGGCTATGATTACTCCTGGTTTATTTTAACCCAGAAAATCATTGAAAAGGAATTCACCCTCTCAGGATCGGAACAAAATCCTGACCTGACAGGAAAAAGTATAAAAAAAGTATTGAATCGTGCCCTTTCCGGAGTATCAGAACCTGTTCAGGCGTTCCTGGATAAGGGAGAAGACTTTATCGTGGCGGACACCCTTCCGGATTTAGTGGGAAGAATGAACAGGTTAACTGAAGAACCGCTTCTTAAAGTAGAGGAGATTGAACGGCAGATTAAAGCTAGAGACCATGAAATGGCAAATACCTTTACGAAAGATTCACAAGTGACTGCTATGCGTATGGCGCGAAACTATATCGGGGATAAGCTTATCAGGGTGGCCCCTCCACATGAAATTCTCGACCCTGAAAACGGACCTCTGATTGCAGTGAAATTAAATATTTTAAGTCGGAAAACACTCGGTGGGTTACAGACAGATCTAACCGGTGTTGTGTTGGGGGCGGACGGCTTACCGATTGAAGGGCTGTATGCTGCAGGAGAGGCTTCCGGATTTGGAGGCGGCGGTATGCATGGATATCGAGCCTTGGAAGGCACATTCCTGGGAGGGTGCCTGTTTACTGGTCGAGAAGCCGGCCGGACGATTGGAGGAAGGTAAGTGAGTTTAACGTTCCTACAAAGATAGAGCCCTGTCATGATTAACTGACAGGGCTCTATTAGGAGTGAGGAAAGTCTAAGAAGCACTAGATGAATGAGGTTTATTTTAAAGGAGAATCAGGAGTGAGAAAAAAATTAGTCGTCGCTGCAGTGGTATTGGCAGTTTTAACAGGGGCTTTTTTCTTCAGCCCATATAATCCAATACTTGAAATGATGGAAAGGCAGACTCTCAAATCCTTCATATCCTCTAATAATACCTTCAAAGGATTAGAGGTAGTAGATGTTGATTACAGAGGGTCAGATACATATTTGATTCAGACACAGGACGGGGATAGTGAGAAAAATTTTGTCGTTATGAGGTATAACACTTCCGTGATGAATGGGCATTGGAAGGTGTTTGAAGAAATCGCAAAAGAGAACTACTATTAAGAGCTTTAAGGTAAGAGGAAGGTTAAGGGGGAAATTCTATAGCAAAACGAACTTAGTCTTACTGGATTGCGAGGATAACAAGCTCCTTCTTCTCTTGGATATTGTAAAAGATGAAGTGTTTCGTTTATTGCTGGACAAATAGGGCATAGAATTATAGTTTTTTATTCTCCATGGCTTTGGTGGTCATTATTAAATAGGAATATTTCTCCTATAAAAGCACCAATGACAACAGAAGCGATCAGAACGGTGATCAGGTTTACCATTCTGACAAATAAGTAAGTTCGGCATGAATTATTCCACATCTCTCCAATGGGCCTAAAGATAGATCGATGACGGCATTAACTCTACCATAAGCCTGGATGCAGGCAAGGAATTCTATTATTTTTGAAGAATAGTAAAGGTAGAGCTATAGACTGAATTAAAAGAAAGATCATGGTGGTGTGATCAGAAGGTGGAGGTGCGTGAATGAGTGAAGAGAAAAAGGTAACGTTTATGCTTCCTGATCAACAAAAAGAGGTATCGATTGCTGATACCTCAAGTGAAAAGTACTTAGAGTTTCTACCGGATGAACTGACGGAATTGGTCAATCGTTTTGATGGGTTTGAGCTTGATACGATTGAGTTACATGTGACAGGGGCACTTGATTCCGGAGGAGCGACCAAGCTGTTTGTGGATTTTTCAGGCGAAGCGGGCATGAAATTTACTTTGAAAAAGAAAAAGGAATAGAGAAAAGAATAAGGGTGAAAAGCTGAAACGTTCAGCTTTTCACCCTTACTTAGTACTCAATATTCCGTGTTTCAGCTTGCTTTGGATTGTTCTTTTTTTGTTTCGGTTTTTGGTTCTGTTCGAAACTCTGATCTAAAGGACTTCAGTAAACTGGCGATCATAAGCAGTAATATGATGGTGAGCGGGAATCCGCTGATGATCGCAGCCGCTTGTAATCCTTCTAATCCTCCAGCCCACATAAGAATGACAGCAATGGCTGTTAGAATCACACCCCAGCTGAACTTAACAAAGAACGGCGGGTTAAGATCTCCATTGGATGTCTGCATAGCTAGAACAAATGTAGCGGAGTCACCGGATGTGACAAAGAAGGTCATAATAAGAATCACGGCGATAAATGAAAGCAGTCCGCTGAATGGAAGCTGGTCAAAGACATAGAACAAGGATGATTCCAGGCTCTGTCCTGCCACATCTAAGCCTTGTACGAAATCGAAATAAATGCCGGCTCCTCCGAATACACCAAACCAAAGGGTACATACAATCGCTGGTGCAATGGCAACAGCAACTAAGAATTCACGTACGGTTCTACCTTTAGAAACACGGGCGATAAAGCTTGAGACAAATGGTGTCCAGGAAATCCACCAGGCCCAGTAGAAAATGGTCCAGTCTTTGACCCACTGGTTATTCTCAGAATCGAATGGAGAAAAACGCATGCCCATCTGTACAAAGTTCTGAAGGTACGTACCAAGGGTCGTGGAATAGGTTTCCATAACAAATTTCGTTGGTCCAAGAATTAAGAATGCAAAGAATAAAACAACTGTCAAAATTAAGTTGGTTGTACTTAGGTATTTAATCCCTTTAGATAGTCCAGAAGCCGCTGAATAAATGAACAAGACGGCTGTAACTCCCATAATGATGAGCTGAATAGGGAAAGAAACAGGGATATCCCATAAATAATTCAGACCACTGTTGATCTGCTTAGCTCCTACACCAAGCGATATAGCTACACCAAATAAGGTAGCGAACACGGCAATAATGTCTACAATATATCCTGCTTTTCCTCTCATACGTTCTCCAAACAGAGGAATAAGCGTCGCACTCATCACTCCTGGTAAGTCCTTTTTGAAATTAAAGTAAGCGAGAACAAGAGCAACGATAGCATAAATAACCCAGGCATGAATGCCATAGTGAAGGTAACTGATTTCCAGTCCCTGCTTGGCTGATTCAATTGTCTGCGCTTTTCCTACCGGGGGATTGGCATAGTGGGTGACGGGTTCAGTTAATCCGTAGAATAAGAGGGTGATTCCCATTCCTGCGCTGAACAGCATCGCAAACCAGGTCATTGTGCTGTATTCCGGTTTGTCTGTATCTTTTCCGAGTTTTATTTTTCCAAACTTACTAAAAGCAATAATAAATGAAATGATGAGCATAAAGGTTACAGCAAATTGATAGAACCATCCAAACTGATCTAAGATCCCGTTACGGATAACCATCATGGTGCTTAGCAGATGATCGGGAAAAACAGCACCCCAGCTGACAAAAATAATGCCAATGCTCAGGGCAATCCAATACATCGGTGTAAATTTCTTCATGAAAATCCTCCTAAAATTGTCTGTAGCGAATGTATAGTATGTACAGAAAAAACTTTACGAACTTTTTGCATTTTGTATTATATCTTAGGAAACCACTGAAATCTATAAGTGAGGAAATAGAGCTAATATTATGAAAATAAGTCCGGGAGCTGGTAAATGTTCTTGAATTCCTATAGTAACAAGGGTTCCAGCAAGGTTTACATAATGAAGAAAATCAAAAAATTTGTTCTTTTTTTACACAAGTTTTACAAGCTTTTGTCGATAAATGGTGCAATAGAAAGGGAGATAGAAATGAGGATTCACCCAGAAAAATGCTGCGTAAGTGGCAAGGCTTATGTGATTAGATCCGCCCGCGAAGAAGATGCGGAACAGCTGTCAGAAGTCAGGATGAAAGTGGATGCGGAAACCGATTATTTAGACCGTGAACCCGGCGAATCTTTTATGAGCACGGAGGCGTTTAAGAAGTTGATTCTCCAGGATTCCGAAGGAGGGAAGCGTCTCTTTTTAGTGGCCGATTACGAGGGTGAAATTATTGGCTTCAGCAGGTGTGAAGGCAGCCCATTGAGAAGGCTCTCCCATAAAGTGGAATTTGGTGTGGCTGTTTTAAAAAAGGATTGGGGATACGGAGTTGGACGTAATATGCTTGAGACATCCATCAACTGGGCAGATGCGAATGGCGTGAAGAAAATTACCTTGAATGTCATAGAAACGAATGAAAAAGCGATTGCGTTATACAAGCGGTTTGGTTTTGAAACGGAAGGTGTCCTAAAGTATGACAAACAGTTATCCGATGGAAGGTTCTTTCATACTCTCCTTATGAGCCGCATTCATCCATTTCTGCCAAGAGAGTGTAACAACTGATTTGATTCCAAAGAATTTCTTGCGTGCAAATTGTATACACAGGTGTAAGGACAGGGGGACTCTTCTTAATTTTCTAGAACTTGAAACGTTTTGGTAGGAGAAGTCGTATGCATATAGAAGAAAAGGTTTATAAAGGGGTATGAAAAGTGAAGGAGAGGTGACCCATGGGGTTTTGGACGACGATTCTGGTTGGCGTTCTTTCTATAATAGGATGGCTGAGTATTTCCTGTTTCGTATCTAAATCAGAAGAATACGATAAACAGAATCTTTCTGAGTAACCGATAATTCCATAATCATTGAAAAGGGGGGATGGTTTATGAAGACGTATCAAGTTTTATTTCTACTTCTATTTATCATGCATCTGGCTACACTCATTAATGTTACGATTTTTGACGGAGAGTGGAACGGAATTGTATTAGCGGTCTCCAATCTCCTGTTTCTTGCCGGGGCTGTTTTCTTTGGCGTTGAGAGTAGAGCAAGGAAGAAGGTGAAAGGGGAGGGTGTTTAAATACTTCTTTTTTCCTATTAAATACAGGAAAGAGAGGGATTTTCCACTGGTGAAAAAATTGAGAAGCATTATCCCGTACATATGAGGTTCCTTATATCCGTCTCTCTCTTTATCTATAGAGGGAGCGGATATCTTTGTTTACCCGTGAAAGAATAGTCATATTCCATGCGGTTTTCGAAGGAAGCGGTCTGTTTTACAATAGTAAAAGAGATTTTTTACCAGGATGGACAGGGGGGATTGGATGTCTGAAGTTCAAGAAAAAGAAATTCTATATGAATGAAAAGAAATAAATAGAAAGCTAGATGAGTTAAATCAGCCAAATCCACTGATGACTCCTATCTTAATGATCATTGGAGTCACTGGCCTTATCATTTCAGCCCCGGTAATAGTCGATTTCATTACCCTGCTCTTCAAAGGCAGCAGTCAGTAAAGAAAGGAGGGGAAAAGTTGTATAAGAAAAAGAGAAATCCTTTGTTAACCATCCTTCTGACTATTATGTCCCTCTTTCTTCTCATCTATGGAGCCGTGACTTTATTCATCCAGATAAAATTTCATCAAGTAAAAGAGGAAGTGATGGAACAACATTCGGAAATCACTTCTATTGAAGAGGTGAACAGCCGTGGTCAATGGGGAGAGTTTTTTGCAGAGTACGTTATGGAGGTTAAGAAAGGGTCTGACGCCACCTTTAGGATCTGGACAACAGAAGAAGGAGATATTACACATGAGGAGGTAGTGAGGAGTGAATATTGAGCTTATAGAGGAAAAGAAAGGAGGAAGGTGATGAGTTATGAAGATTAAAGGGGTGAATCATTTCCTGTTTTCGGTATCAGATATCGATCAATCGACTGCATTCTATCAGAATGTTTTTGATGCGGAGCTTCTCGTAAAAGGGAGGAAAACAGCTTACTTTGACCTTCAGGGCATTTGGCTGGCCTTGAATGAAGAAAAAGAGATTCCAAGAAATGAGATTTCAGAATCCTATACGCATATCGCCTTTTCTATAGATGAAAAAGATTTTGATCACGCTTATGAAAAATTAGAGGCTTTCGGTGTAACTATTCTTTCTGGAAGAGTACGGGACGAGCGTGATAAGAAGTCCATTTACTTTACAGATCCCGACGGGCACAAATTTGAATTGCATAATGGAACTATGGAGGATCGGATCCGGTACTATAAAGAAGCGAAGCCAGAAATGGATTTCTTCACTTAACCCTTTTAGATTGGGACATATCTCCTAATTGAATATTGAATGGGCTGTACAAAAGCAGATTTCTTTTGTTTCCTTCTTTCATCTGTAATAATTACATACATCGTTGAAAAAGGAGGCAGATCTATGACAAACCAAACAACAACGAAACCTTTATTTGAATCATTTTTAAGTGATAAATTAAGTCTTCCAAACCGGACCGTTATGGCACCGATGACGCGGGGGTTTTCACCTGGTAACGTTCCCAATGAAGATGTTGCGGCTTATTACCGCAGGCGTGCAGAGAATGAAGTCGGGCTGATTATTACAGAAGGAACAGGGATTGACCATCCAGCTTCTGTATCTGGTGCGAATATTCCTGTGTTTCATGGAGAGAAGGCATTGAACGGCTGGGCGAATGTTGTGAAAGAAGTACATGACGCCGGCGGTAAAATTGCTCCACAGCTGTGGCACGTAGGAATGACTCGCAGCAAAGGTGATCTTCCCAATGAAGAGGCGTGGCCTGTTGGTCCTTCTGGTTTGAGCTTAGATGGGGAAAAAATCAATGAACCACTGTCTACAGAAGAAGTAGAGGCTTTGGTGGAATCTTATGCTAAAGCAGCAGCGGATGCGAAACGTCTCGGTTTTGACGCGATTGAAATTCATGGCGCTCACGGCTACTTGATCGACCAGTTCTTCTGGGAAAACACCAACAAGCGTACCGACCGTTATGGCGGCGATTTTGTTAAGCGGACACAGTTTGCTGTTGAAATCGTAGAAGCGTGCCGTCGGGAAGTCGGGGAGGATTTCCCTATCATTTTCCGTTTCTCTCAGTGGAAAATGAATGACTTTAAAGCGAAACTTGTCAATACTCCTGATGAGCTGGAACGTTTCTTACAGCCGCTAGTTGAGGCCGGCGTTGATATATTCCACTGTTCCACCCGTAGGTTCTGGGAACCTGAATTTGAAGGTTCTGACTTAAATCTTGCAGGCTGGACGAAGAAACTATCTGGCAAACCTGTCATTTCCGTCGGTTCTGTCGGTCTTGATGGTGTCTTCACGAACTTCTCAGCTGCCGGGACAACAAGCCTTGATGGTTTAGTAGAAAAGCTTGACCGTGAGGAGTTTGATCTTGTTGCAATTGGCCGTTCCTTATTAATGGATCCCGAATGGGTGAAGAAAGTCCATGATGGAAGAGCCGATGATTTGTTAGCGTTTGATAAAGAAGCGCTGCAAAAGCTTTATTAATGATAGAGATAGAATGGTAAAGGCAAGTATAAGCAGGCGCCCTATTTATCAGGGTGCCTGCTTTTTGCTGAAGGAAGGCATTTAAAAGGGCTCGGAATACAGTTTTTTAATAGTATAGAAGGCTATGTTTCTGCCCATACTTGTACTAGAAAGGGTGATGGACATGAACTATATGGAAAGAACCAATCAGATTATGGGGGAGCTTCAATCAGGAGAACGTGTACAGTTTGGTAACTACTCCTACCATTCATCTGGGTTTACGGATGGAAAAGTAGAAGTGGAAGAGTGGGAAGTCCGTCAGTTTGTCCTTAATTATTTTTTGACTTTGGAAAACTTAAAAATCAATGCATGAAAAACTTCCTGAGGGGAGTTTTTTTATTTTGCTTTAAAAAGGTAATGTTGAAACAACTACTATTCTTAAAGGTATCGTATGTCGGTTATAGGTAAACGTTCTATGAAATCTTTCATGAAGCTCCTTTTAAAATTACGTAGAGAAAAGCAGTTTTTAAATTGCTGGGAACACCCACAGGTTTCATTTTCTGTCAGAACGGTTAAAGTTTCCATTACAAGGAGGGACTTTTAATGAAGAAAGTGAAATTGGGACGTAGTGATGTAGAAGCTACACGCATCGCCCTGGGTACATGGGCTATTGGAGGTACCGGCTGGGGCGGCACAGATGAAGAGCAATCGATTGAAACGATAAAAACAGCCATTAATAAAGGTGTAACCACTATTGATACGGCCCCTGCTTATGGACAGGGATTATCCGAAGAGCTGATAGGCAGAGCCATCGCTGATTCTAATGTGAACCGGGAGGATCTCGTTCTTGCAACGAAAGCAGGAATTGATTTTACCGATGATGGCAATTACCGGGACAGCAGGCCTTCTCACTTAGAAGAAGAACTGCAGGCAAGTCTCGACCGTCTGCAGACGGACTATATTGATCTATACCAGATCCACTGGCCGGATACCGATGAATCTATTGAGAAAACAGCGAAAAAGATGAAAGAGTTCTATGAACAAGGCAGAATCCGCGCGATTGGCGTAAGTAACTTCAGCCCGGAGCAGATGGATGAATGGCAGAAATACGCTCCGATTCATACGTCTCAAATGCATTTGAATATGCTGCAACGGTACTTAATCGAGTGGTTTGAATACTGTCACAACCACGAAATTTCTACGTTGTCCTGGGGATCTCTTGCCCACGGGATGCTTACAGGCAAGTATTCAAAGGATGCATCCTTTCCAGATGATGACCTCAGAAGCAATATCGAACTGTTCCAGGGTGATCGTTTCCCAAGTCTGATTGACGCGGTGGAGGAACTCCAAAGTTTCGCTGAGAAACGAGACCGTAACATTATTCAACTGTCTATCCGATGGCTTCTCGATCATAAACCAGGAGCGGATGTTGCTTTGTGGGGTGCACGTAAACCATCTCAGCTGGACGGTGTAAATGAAACCGATGAATTCCAGCTGACAAATGATGAATTGAATGAAATCGATGAAATTCTTTACAATCATGTCAGTGATTTAGAAAATGGCACGCTGAAAGAATATGGTCCACCTGTACGTTCGGAGTTGTAATTCATATTAAAAACAGCCTTCTTTTATAAGGAGGCTGTTTTTTTTGACATTCCAGCCGGATTGAAACGAAATGAGATTAATGTCGTATAGGTAAGGTAAAAAGAATAAGAGAAAGGTTGATATCTTTTAAAGCAGATATGAACTCGTTTATTAGTAATGAATAGAAATTTATGCGCTCAATAATGCTGTAGCCCTTTAATACCGAAGGATGGAAGGGAGTGTAAAGGAAATGAAGAAACTCGTACATTCTGAATGGAGATTAAGTGTGATGGCTCTGGCGGCATTCATTGGTGGAATGATTGGAAGCACTCTCGTTTATCGTGAATTAAATCTAATGGCTGTCTACGGGTACTTAACCGGATCTTTATGTTTAGTCGCTGCAAATGTAATTTACGTTCTCTATAAGAAAAAGAAAAACAAAGGGTCG
Source organism: Halobacillus litoralis (assembly GCF_020524025.1). Taxonomy (GTDB): domain Bacteria; phylum Bacillota; class Bacilli; order Bacillales; family Halobacillaceae; genus Halobacillus; species Halobacillus litoralis_D. The sequence goes on from NZ_JAIVKN010000001.1 coordinate 389,686, forward strand.
GAAAATGAGAAGGAAGAGAGCGGTTAGGCCTGCGCCAAACTGGGACATGAACGCCATGCTTCAGCTATATGAAGGACGTGGTCAACCTTTCAAGTTTGTCGCTCAATCTCCAGTGTATGTAAAAACGCCTCCCTGAGGAGGCGTTTTTACATACATATTATCTTTCTAACCCCCATTGATAGTAAGCCCGATAGTGGGCGTTATGACCTTTGTAATCAAAAGTTTGGATCGGTGATTTTAAACTGCGGTCAAATGTAGTATCTGCGGATGGAAGGAATAGTGTTGCGATTTTAGGTTTGAAAATGTCGTCATTAAATGCATTTACTATACTATTTATGGCATAATCAATTGCAAGTCCAGCCAATAAACCAAGAGCACCGCCTATCGGTCCGCCTAACGCTGTTCCTATAGTCCCGCCAATGGCTGCTCCAATAGCGCCTCCTATTGCTGTAGAGAGATACTTCAGAATAACTTCAATTTCTTTTTTGACTGATTGATATAATTTACTAAGGAAGGAGCCAAAGCCGCCATTATCCTGTTCGGCGAGTCCAAGGAAAACTGTGAATAATTTTCCTTTCTCATCTTCAGTAACATCATTAGAATAATCATCATTCAGCGGGAAGGAATGTAAAACTTTACTTGGGCGGTATCTTTTCGTCTCTCCATCATCGAAGTTTCCAACTTTAAATTCATTTATCATCGCACTTTTTTCAAATTCATCAACAGCCGTTCCACCCATGTAGATTTCATCTTCTCCCAACTCCTGCCAATACCCGGAACCGGTTTCATCATAGCATTTCACACGAATTAAATTGAAGTTTAACCCCTTATTTAGATAAGGGGTGTCATTAGTGTTTTCCTCTTCTTCATCGTCACATTCAATAGTTGTTTGTTCAATTAGTCTAGCTAAGTAAACTTTAATTCTTTCGATCACTTTTACGTCTCCAAGAAGGGCGAACTTTTTCTTTAAATCTATTCTATTTATGATGTGATTGTTATTTTTCTCAAGTGTTGGGAACTGAGGAAGTTTTGGTTTGAGTAGAAATCTTCTATCAACAGTATACTTATCAACGGGAGAATAGTTAGAGAGCTGAGGGAGAAAGGGATGGATTATTTTATCATCATCCAAGAATAAATCAGGTATTGTGGGTTCAGTTAGTCTTTTTATATTTTTAAATATTATTCTTTGTTGAGAAGAGGACTTTTCTTTTAAATAATTGAATGCAACGGTACCAACAGAATCATGTTCTTCACCATCAAGATATAACTTAGGAATTTCAACATCTTTGTCTTCCATTTTCATTATCATTGTTTCTGAGAACTCGTCCTTAATTAATTCACCAATTTCGGTAACCAACTTCAGTACGTATGGATCTTCAACATCAGAGAGAGAAAGGTTTGACATTTTTACATAATTCAAACTTCATACCTCCTTTGTAATTTCGTACAGTTAAGGTTTAACCGAAATAAAAACATTAAAACCATATATTGTAAGAATGGTTCCGTGGGTCTATGTTCTTATTGATGAACAGGTACAAAGTATTGTTTTAAGATGTTGTATTATAGAATCATGAAAGATACATAAACTTGGTGACTAAAGGTGATAATTTTTGTCATAGAGAGTCAGAAGTGAGTGACTTATAAATATTGTAATCTTCCTACTAGAGCTGCCGTGAAAGCTTTTAGTAAACTCAAATCAGCTGTTTCCTAAGTCTATGACTCACATGTATTTCGTTAATAGTACTTATCAGAATGTTATAGGTAAGTTAGGAGGTTCAAAAATGGATTTATTTCTTTGGGTATTTATAGCTTTTGTTGTGATTGGATTAGTGACTAATGTTATAACAAGCGATCTGAAGGATAGGAATAAGCATATTTTATGTAGGTTAGGAATTCATAGATACAAGCATGTAGATTGGGAAGAAAAATCTCCAGGGGCCATTTATAAATGTGAGAAATGCGGCAAAACCAAAAGAGTTATAAGGGGGATGTAAGATCCAGTCCCTCATTACCGGAGGCTGTCAGGCAGATAAGTTTTATGATGAGTCATAATTTTCATTGTTAATAGCTGCCCAGACATGAGCAGCTGTATCCGCTTGTTATCTTTAAAGGGAACATTCAGTTATGTATTTGGAGTTTATTCCCACTGGGATCATAGAAGTGGAAAAAATGATGCCCTGCATCTTCCTCGATAGACTCAACTTTAACACCTTGGCTGACTAAATAATCGTAAAACTCTTGAATATTTGAAGTGGTGAAACCGATCGAAAACTCAGGTTGATCATTTTTGAAAAAATGTCCCCGGGATTCCTTGTCGGCTTCCACTAATACTAACAGCGGGCCTGAATGAAGCTCGTAAACAGCGAAGTCCTCTTTGTTAAATTTCAATTTCAAATTTAAACACTCTGAATACCATGTAACTGATTCACTTAGGTCGGTGACTGGTATTCTAAAATAATGAATAGCATCGATTAAAGAATCGCTCATCTTCTTCCTCCTTAAGTTATATGCACTCTAGTATACTTCGTTTGTTTTCTGTAAAGTCCTTTATTTTAGAGAATACACAGAGGCCAGACATTCCTATTTAATCGATAGAATGCTTGGATAGGAATAGTGTCAAAGAAGTGTTTCAGTTACCTCACTGATTCAAGTGGTCTTTCATAATCTTTAAAGGAAGCTTGTGTTTTATATGATTTGGTACCCTCTCTAAGTTTTGATATTTTAAGCGCAGATAATGAAAAGGCAAATGGACAGAGCTGTCTGGGCTTGTCTCAATTTGCCTTCTTTGTTTTTATAGGGTCAGAAGAATAGTCCTGCTGTTTGTTTCCGACATCTCCTTTGAGGGAGCCATTAACGGTTTTATATCGCTGCTGTTGTCGATATCCATAAGTGGAAGAAAGAACGACTTCCTCATTTTCTAAAGCTGATCCAAGGGCGCCGATAATGATAGAGATACTAGTCGCTGTCCAGGCAATATAAAAATAATTATCATAACCAACAGGACCGGTTAGTTGAGACTCCAACCATTCCATTGGAATAAAGGCCAGAACTGCCAGGGAAAACATCCCTAGTAAGATGGTGTAATAAATAGAGACCGTAACAAACAGGGTGAGGATGGTTGCCCCATTGTATAACTTTCTATGATAGGAAGCACTATTTTCATTTACTTTCTCCCATAAATTATGGGCGACCACGACCCAGGCAACCATTAGAAAAGTAGAGAGAATAGAAAGCATAAACATCCTCCACAGTCCGTAATGGTTACTTAACTTCCAGAGAGTAGGGAAGACGAGAGCATACGATCCAGTAGCAAAGGCGAACATGATGACTTTTTTAAACGCAGGAAAAATGGCCCATGGGCGATTCGCTCTCACCATTCCTGTTACTATCCGAAGGGCGCCGCTGATTCGTGACTTTATAATGAATCGGACATCCATGGAGCTCCCTTCTGGAGGTCTAATACGTTTTAAAGGGGAGAAGTGCTCAAAGCTGCGTTTTTCAAATAATCTTCTAGCACCTTTTTCTTTTAAGTGTTTATGCCCCTGACTCTTTTTTATTTTTAAATGGTATTCAGCTTTATCTCTGTCTTCTTCTGTACTTCCATGGTACATCTCATTAACCAATTGGAGTATGGATTCTCTAATCCGTTTGACCATAGGTGTAGATCCAAGTCCCGGAAGGCTGATAATGGCTACATTCTGCTCTGTAGAAGCTTCTGCCATAATCGGTCTTCGATCCTGAAAGAATGGCAGGTCAGTCAAGCAGATAATAAAGTCCCAGCCCTCTTTTTCCCTTTTCTTTAACCCCGCTTTCAACACTTCTTCAGAATCTTCTGTGACTCCTGTGAGTGGATCAACGGTGGAATCCACTTCCCACTGACACTCTTCTCTCACATAATAACTAAGTAGTTCAGGTAGTTCTCCACTTAACCTTTGACTCAATTTCTTTGGATATCCAGGTGGTGTAACTAATCCCACAGATACTTGCTTATGACTCAAGAGTTTTACCTCCTATTCATGCTTTTTGTAACTCTAGAAATACTTAAAGGTTTCCCTTTATCATGTCTGCAAAACTATCTACCATAAAAAAGTATATAAAAATAATGTCATGAAACTCTCTGAAGGTGGTACTTACAGGGGGGTGTGGAATAGGATAGTACTTCTTTCTATGTATATCAGGGTCGATTAAGAGAGGGGAATTGGAGGAGAACACTCAGTGTAAAGCGATAAACATTAAAAATTCACTTATCTGTCTGATTATTATATTGAAAAAACAGTAGATTCTTGAGATGCCTAAGAAGAATAATCCTGGTAATCCTTCTTAAAGGGAGAGGTATTTTGTGAAAAACCTTGAGGATATGGGTTATAAATTTTACATATACGAAGAGAATAGTATTGCGAAGTCCTTATCTGAAATGAAAGGAGAGGACGGGGTGAAGCGGAATTTCTTAGATCAATTTTATACCATTGATCCCGAAACTGGCGAGTACATAATTGAGATTGGTTTGAATTCGTATGATGATATTTTCAATAGCTGGGATTCATCGGTCTACAACATTCGAGATTTGGATGCGAGTCTGAAGTCTTTTCTTGAAGAATGTTCCTATGATATTGATCTGCGCAATGTAATTACGCTGAGGTTTCATATGCAGAATGAAAAAGAGGATGTAAATGTAGAGGATACTGTTATAGCCGGACTGCGTAACTATTTTAATTATCGGCTGCATTTTATTAAAAAAGAAATGGATCAGCAACGAAAAAAAGTGGTGTCCTATGTGGTAGTTTCATTGGTGTTGACATTTTTTTCTCTTTATTTACCTAAGGTGATAGAAGGGGAAATCATGTTCAAAATTATCTTACAAGCTATCCAGCTTGGTGGATGGGTGTTTTTATGGGAAGCATTTACCATAGGTTTTTTACAAGGAAGAGGACCTCGGAAAGTAAGAAAAGAGTATAAAAGACTGCTGGATGCACCGATTCGTTTCCAGTATAAAAAGGAAAAGAGATAGGAAAGATGAGGGAATACACGAGTATTTTGAATTGCAACAGGGGTTGTTAAAAGGGAAAAAAGTCCCCCAAGACTTTAGAATCTCGGGGGAGGATGGATCCTTTAGTTAGATTTCTTCCAATAAGCAGCTTCTTTATTAGAACGAATAGGAGGGAATTGGTCCCCGCTGCTTAGTTCAATATGTTTTTCGTCTTCTGTTACCTCATTGTCATTTCCTTCGTTAACGAGACCATCAAATTTGTACGTTCCATTTTCGGGTGCTTTTTCTCCAGTTTTAAAACGTTCTGCCATCATTAAAAACTCCTTTTTTATGTTTTGGTTACATGGAAAATATACCCATTACGTGGAGTGTAAAACATAAATAGAACATCCAGGCCCGATTCGATTCCTAATATAGGGAATCAGATGAGTTTATTTCTAAAAGAAAGCTTCCAGGGTAAGGAACCTGGAAGGCTTTTCGTCACTTTTCCCTATTTTTCGTAAATACATAAAAATCCAGGTTATTATATTTCTTTCCAGGGTAGAAAGTAGAAGGATTTAAACTCTTTAGTAAAGAATGGTGAGCATATGGGTTTCTTTTACTATATAAAGAAGTATTTTAAAATGTCGAGACGTCAGCGGAAAAGTGAGTTGAAGTCAACCCTCTGGTTTATGCCTTTTTGGTATATCGTTGGTGCGGTAGCTTTATCCGCTTTTACTTTTTACCTTGATTATGTGGTTGATGTCAGTTTATACCTGCCTGCTGCCATAGGCTTCAGCGGACAGACCCTGCAGGTGCTCTTAAGTGCACTTGTAGGAGGGGTTCTGACCTTAAGTGCTTTTACAATTAACTCACTGCTTGTTGCCCTGACGACGTTCAGCGGGCAGTTTTCTTCCAAAATGCTTGTCAACTTTGTCAGTGACCGGGCGACCCAGCATGTACTCGGTATTTTTAATGGCAGTTTTATTTATGTACTCTTAAACTTCTTATATGTAACACATGAAGAGGAAGAGTATATTGTTGCGACACCGGTTTTATCCATTCTGACAGCCATTACGGCTGCTGTGACCTTTATTTATTTTATTAATCACACCACCACGTGGATGCAGGTTCATAATATCAGCTTCAATATGAATGCCAAGTCAAAATCGGTGCAGGCTTCTCTGGAAAAAGAATTAAATCCGTACCACCTCGATAAGGAGGTAGAAGAAGAATCTCTTCCTCCTGAGTCTGAAGGAAAGGTGTTAAAAGCCAGCCAGTCGGGTTATCTTCAAGTTGCTGACTTTTCAAGGCTGATTAAACAGACGGCTGGTGATGACACCCTTCTGAGGCTGGATGTGAGGATTGGAGAATTTGTGGTAAAAGGGGCACCGCTGCTTACGTATTGGGAATACGGACAAACCATTAACCCTGCCCGCTACATGAAGTCTATTGAAGTCGGTGTTAAACAAACTGAAATTCAGGACCTGGAGTATGGACTGATTAAGCTTGCCGAAGTCGGCATCAAGGCTTTAGGTCATAATGACCCTCTTACGGTTACGAATACCATTCATCAAATAGCCGATTTGTTGAATAGTATCGGCCGGTCTACGAATTTTTCTCCCTACCTTTTCGACCAGGAACAGAATCTTCGTATGATTTTAAATCAAAAAGATTTTCGTTATTACCTTCATAAGGGATTTGCGTCCATTCGTGAATATGCAGAACAGAACTCGACAATCATGACGGAGCTGATCACAATGATCTCTCTGCTTAGTAAAACGATGGATAAAGAGGTACACGAAGATTTATGGGAATTTGCCCGTCAGACCATCTTAGGGTTTGATAACTACAGCTTATACGAAAATGACTGCCTGTATATTTTAGAGCAGTTATCCGACCTCGCAAAAAACACAGGGCATCAGAAGGACTATCTCTTCCTGCTTGAATATATGCTGCAGCGGGTCAGTTCAAAGAGTGCCTCCGAAGTTCCTGCTTCTTTTTAAGAGTTGCTAAAATAAGGACCAAATTGAACGTAGCTTTTAAGAAAATTGATCTTTAACTATCACAGGGCTTATCTCTAGTAAAGGTAAGCTTCTTTTTTTGTCATCAAAAGTGGATTTTTCGAACCTTATTTGAAATAATTGGAACTGATTGGATTATAAGTCTATGAACAGCTCAAGGAGGTTTTATGAAGAGAATCTTATTATCCTTATCAGTCCTTGTTAACCTGTTTTATTTAATCAATGTGCTTGGCGGTTTTGGAATCAGGATGCCTGATCTATTGAATGTAATCTTTGGACTCATTTTTGTTGTAAGTATTCTGGGGTCGATCATTTTTTTAATCCGTTTTAAACAAAATCGAGGGTATCATCCTTACTTATCACTTATGGTGCTTACATTAAGTTTAGCTTCTTTCGGATGGTTTGCTTTTATAAACTTCTTAACAGGAATCATGGGAGTATGAATCGATTAAATAAAAATTTCATTTATAAGAAGAGAGGGGGATGAGATGAGCGAAACCGATTGGGATATACAAGAAGTCAAGCGCTTAAAGAAGAAGCTTCTGATTCAATATAATCTGATCATGCTTTTGATTATCGTTATGTTTGCTTTTTATATAGAATCCGGAGGTCCACCTGGATTTTTGTTTGGTTTATGCTGCGTACTTATATGGTTCATAGCTGGACAAATGCTGTTTACTCTTAAGACCGGCAGGATAATCGGTACAAAAACAAGCCGGCTTGTTCAGGCTTTTGATAGAGACCGTCAGGGCGAGAAGCGTTGGAAGAGAAAGAGAATGGCAGGTGGAGTAATCTTCAGTATTATGGCCGTCGTTATTACAGGAATGTTTTTTATTCTGGATTATAATTCTGTACAGTTGGAATTTCCGCTTGATGCTCTTCCATTAATCGGAGCGGGGCTCGGTTATAATATTGGGGAAATTACTAGAATAAATAACTTATAGAGTGTGACATTTTATGATACATTCATTCTTTTCATATTCTTACATTATAGAAAGACTAATGCCTGTACTGTGCGGGGGAGGAACTTATGGTTATATCTGATGAAATATACGGAGAATTTAAAGTAGATCAAGTCATTGAAGAACTCATACATAGTAAACCCATGCAACGGTTAAAAGGCATACATCAGGGCGGGGCGGGTTATTTGGTTCATGAACAGTGGAATGTCACTCGTTTTGAACATTCCGTCGGCGTTATGCTGCTTATCAAGAGGCTTGGCGGGTCAGTAGAAGAACAGATAGCCGGGCTGCTGCACGATATTTCCCACACGGCTTTTTCCCATGTGGTTGATTATGTTTTTGAAAATATAGAAGAGGACTATCATGAAAAAATCTATCCCTCTGTTGTTAAAAACTCCGCTATTCCAACTATTTTGAGGAAGTATGGTTTTCAATATGAACATCTATTACTTGATGATACGAAGTGGACATTACTGGAACAGCCAGCCCCTGAGCTGTGTGCAGACAGGATCGATTACACGCTTCGTGATATGTATAGATATGGGTTTATCTCTTTAAAAGAGACAGGGCTCTTCCTGGACAATCTAGTCGTTTTTGAGGGCAGAATCTATCTTCATCATTTAGAAATTGCGGAATGGTTTGTTGAAGTGTATTACAAAGAGGTGATTGACTTTTTTATGGATCCTTTAAATATTTATGGTTCCGATCGGCTGGCTGAGACATTGAAGCGTTCTTTGGAAAAAGGTGTACTGACGACGGATGATTTTCTTAAAGAGGATGAAGAAGTAATTGATAAAGTGAGGGCCTCAGAAGATGAAGAATTACTCCTTTTATTAAAGGACATCCACCAAGATGTTCAAGTAGAAGAGAACGTAGAAGAATACGATTTACATAGAAAAAACAAACTCCGCCTGATTGATCCTTCTATTATCAAAAGCAATCAATTAGTGCCATCCTCTGAGCTATCAGAAAAGGTGAGGGTGATGGGAAGGGAAGCCTGTGAAAAAGCGACGAAGGGAATGTATGTCCGGATACTTTCCAGCTAGGTTGTATGAATCAACACGGGCGTCAGTGACCAAAAAGAAGGATTAACGAAGTTAGGTATGCACATGGAGAGGTTTAATCAGTGGGTTCACTTGGAAGATTTAGTGAACCATGGGATTTATTATGTCGTATTTTTAGGTGGTATAGAGAGGGAGATTACCAAGCTTCTTGGAACTGCTGCTGAATAGTGAGGCATTTGTAACTTTCCCTTATCAGCTGACGTCAAATGCTGTAAGGAGGCGATCGGTATGAAGTCGAAGTATCTTGTAATGTCCTTCTTCCTGATTTGCATGTTCGTCTCAGGCTGCTCCAATTATGCCAATGGAGAGCCTCCAGAGTTAACTGTACAAGTGGGAGAAGAGTCCATATCAGCAGTAAAAGGAACCTATATGTGGGAGACAGAAGATTTATTTTCTAATAAATCGGTCGTCGCTGATGCTATGGCGCCTCATCAGATAGCTGAAGATATAGAAATTCAAATTGTAAAGCCCGGTCAGACAGCTGCTTTCACCTTCTCTGACAACAGCAGCCCAGAAGTAAATGCTTATATTTGGGAAGAGAGTCGTGGAAACGAATTGAAAATGGATGGGAATAATGTTGTCCTGCCATCTGATAAAGGAAAATATATAGTTGAAGTTATGGCACGTTGGGAAAATGGAGAGAGTTCCTACACGTTTGTGATTGAGGTGAGGTAGGAGTGTTGAACGTAGGGGCGTTTTTTAAAAAGGGGTGCGCCCTTTTTGTATGTCTGATTTCATTGTAACATTTTTCCTTGAGAAATTTCAGTCTGTATTTTTCTGAATATATTGATAACCTTATTTACAGAGATTGTTAAGGAGGAAAACAGATGGTCAGGTTACAACCTATGAACAGAAATGAATTCGAGAAGTTTTATGAAGCATCCATTACAAATTACGCCAATGAAAAAGTGTTGGCAGGGAATTGGAAAGAAGAAGAGTCTGTCGAGAAGTCGAAGGAAGAGTTTTCTAATCTCCTGCCTGAGGGAAGGGGTACAAAAAACCACTATTTATATACCATTGTGAATGATCAGGGCGAGAACATTGGAGTCATCTGGCTTGCCAGGGAAACGGATGAGAAAGGGTTTATCTATGATATAAACATTGATAAGGAACATCAAGGCTGCGGTCATGGAGAAAAAGCAATGAGAAGAATGGAAGAGGAAGCGGGACGTTTAGGCATGAAGAAAATAGGACTGCATGTATTCGGCCATAACACCGTTGCGAGGTCTTTGTATGAAAAGTTAGGGTATCAAAAAACAAATATCGTAATGGAAAAATTCATTTAGATCATCTTCCAGTACAGTTCTGATTATATGAAGAAAATATGCTGGAAAGCTGGGATTCAGTTCTTTATTCTAAGCATTTTTTCTTTAATGATGGCTAAAGGCAGGAAAGTGAATGCAGGAGGTGTGAGAGTATGGTTCATTTACAAAAAGTCCAATTAGAAGAATTGTCGACCTTACATAATCTCATGCAGTTCTATATCTATGAATTTAGTAAATACCTACCTGAAATAAAGCTTGGTAATGACGGATCGTACCAACCTTTTCATCTTGATAAGTACTGGACTGACGATCACTTCCACGCCTATTTTATTAGGTTAGATGAGGAACTCATTGGGTTTGCCCTGGTGGGAAGCGCCGTTGATTCTACTCCAAACACCATTCAGGAATACTTTATAATGGCTAAGCATAAGGGGAAAGGCTATGGAAAAGAAATCGCCAAAAGACTGTTTAAGATATTTCCTGGGGAATGGGAGGTTATCCAGATAGAACAGAATAAACCTGCCCGTGCTTTTTGGAGTAGTGTTATAAAGGAGATAAGTGGGAGGAACTATACAGAACGGTACGAAGATGGAAAGTACATTCAGAGATTTCAAACGAGAAATGATTGAAATCTATTTATTACTCCGACATTTAAATCTTTGTAAAAAGGGGCGCTTTCCTACAGGGGATGGCGTCTCTGTTATTGAATCCGTTGTTAGTATGGAGACTTCGTAAACGATGGAGGGTACTGATGAAACCTGTAAAGAAAGCCTATGGCTATGTCGTCCGGTATCAAAGTGGCGAGCCTCAAGTATTAGTTTTTCGACACCCTATTAAGGAAGCGGGAATTCAAATTCCAAAAGGAACCGTACAGGCAGGGGAAGATCCTTATGATGCCGTGGTTCGAGAAATTAAGGAAGAGACGGGGTTGGAAAACGTAATCGCTGATCAATGGATAGCTGATGATTTATGGGAGAATGATGATGGAGCGCTGCATCATCGTTTTTTCTACAAACTGCATGTGTCAGAGGAAAGAGATGACTGGTCCTACAGTCCGACTGGAGGCGGGGAGGAAAAAGGGCTCACCTTCCGTTTTCTTTGGATATCCTCAGCTGATGAAGTGGAGCTGATTCGGGGGCATGGGGACTATTTGAATGCTATCTTTAAGCAGAGTTAAGGAATTGAAAATTACAAACTGTGCAAAGGGTATCTAGGTATGATAACCACCCTTATTTTCAAAGAAGTTCCAAGAGGGTGGAATCGCATTTTTGATAGGATAGAAAGCAAGAATTGCGGCCGGAAGTGTTGTGTATGTAAATTATAAGTATATAAAAAGCCTCTCCACTAAAATGGAGAGGCTGGATAAATCGATTATGTAGGTGTCCCGCTCTGCCGTGTTTCTGTTGCCTCAAAACCCGCATCGGCAGGTGGGTTCTCGCATCATACCCTTCAACGTCCCGGAAAACGGGCATGTTGGCAGGTATGAAATCTAAAGATCCCTAAATTAAAGCATCGGTTTGAGACATACTGAAATGACGTACATTGCAGGGCACCGGTCTTCCCTCTTTAAGAGGGGTTAATTTCTATCCTCTACAATACAAGGAGTCCGCCTTTTTTTCAAGGGGGATGTTTTATTAAATTTTTTCCAGACTCTCTACATCCTGCTATTCTACTAATTTAGTGTGGAGCGTTAAAATGGATCATCTTATGGATCGGGATCTCCCATACAACATGAACTCTATGAAAGTCCTATGAAATATTCTTATATGTTCGTTTTGATTATAGGAAGCTGGTTTGAGGTGGACTGCTCGCATAGGTGAAATGGTTACAGAAGATTAGGAGGGTATCATGTCTGATTTCAAATTAACGATAGAAATAAGAAAGCCTTCGTATGCTCAAGAGAAAACGGTGAGGAATTCAATTCCTCCATCTTTGTGGAAAACTGTCCGGACATATGTTCAAGAGGTAAACGGTTATAAATGCCAGATATGTGACACATATGCTGGAGAAAGCCTTCATGCTCATGAGGTTTGGGATTATGACGAGGAGAAGTTTCTTCTCATTCTAAAAGAGGTTCAGGCTTTATGTAGGTCCTGTCATGATTTAAAACATATTCATCATGCAGCACTGAGAAGTAAAAATGGAACTAAAAAAAACAGAGTGATGCAGAAGCTAAGAAAACATTTTATGAGAGTCAATAAGTGTACGGAAGATGATTTCAGCACACATTACCGTAATCAATTAGCCAAGAATGACCCACGTCCGGTGAAAAGATCTCTGGAAGACCTCATAGAATTGAGGGAGCTGAGGGAAAGAGAAGAGTTCCTAAGAGGACAGGAATGGAAGTTTGTCTTAGAAGAAAGTATTCCATACAAACAAGAGATCGCATCTGTACTCAATAAGAAAGGGTTACTTTATAAGGAAGAAAAGGAGGGGTAGTTTTTAATTTCTCACAGGCTCTCCTTTTCCTGAGTTTATTAGGATCTGAGGCTTATTTTATGAAACAAAGCATGTAAATCATACGTACATATAGGGGTAGGTGGATAGATGTGGATGATCTTACATATTTTTATGCGTTAGCTGCCATATCGTCAGCCATTCTTAGCCCATATGGATTGATAAGAGATGTTTCTAATTCTATGACAATCTTTCTTATAATTGATGATTTATAACTGAACAAGTTTTGGATGCTGTGACTTAGCTACAACAGCTAATGTAAACAGTAGACCTGAATAATGGACTTTTCTAATGGAGAAAAAAGGAGATTACATATGAAAAACGTACTGGTATTTGTGACAGATGGCTTTGCTGATTGGGAAGCTGCTTATGTGACAGCCGAGTTAAACAAACCTGGAACGGGTTATCAGGTAAAAACTATTGCCATAGACAACCAAGTGAAGAGATCGATGGGTGGATTGACTGTACGGCCGGATTACAGCTTGCAGGAGTTTTCCTATGATTTAACTTTTGACATGGTGATCATTCCAGGCGGTACGGGATGGAGAGAAGAAAAGAATCACCAGGCTGAAGGTCTTGTGCGGTATTGTTTTGATAAGGGGATTCCAGTAGCTGCAATTTGCGATGCCACTACATTTTTAGGAATTTACGGGTTTCTTGATCATCGCAGACATACAGGAAATTCACTGCCGTATTTAAAAGAAGGAGCGCCTGATTACCGAGGTGAGGAAAAGTATAGAGCTGAGCAGTCTGTTCGAGACCGTGGTCTCATAACAGCAAATGGAAGCGCGGCTTTAGAATTTTCAAGAGATATATTGAGTGAACTTGGTGTTTTAGATGGGGAAGAGGTTAAGGAATGGTATGACCTGTTTAAACATGGATTTATTAGAAATTAATGGAGAGTAATTGTTTCGAACAATAGATTATGAATGAGGAAGGAGTTCCATCTCATGCCAAAAACATGGTCTGGAAAAATGGCCGGAATTGTATTAGGTGTTTTTCTTGTTCAGTTCATCGTATTCATTGTTCTAGTATTAAACAATGATGGTCTGGGTGCGATTGTGAATTTTATTAAACTATCACCAATGACCATTATTTTAGGGCTTGTCTTTGGTATTATCGGGACGAAGAAAGAAGCTGGAACAGATAAGGTTCTGCCTGTTTTAACATCTATACTTAGTGTGGTCTTTGCAGGTTTTACATGGTTCTTTTTATATGGATGGTCCTTTGGAGGATAAAGGAACTGAATAGAACGTTAGGTTCTGATGTCTCTAAGAGGATTATTCTATAAAAATATTATTGTTGATAAGTATGAATGAAAAAAGACCGTCGCGCTTAACATCCGCAACGGCCTTTTTCTATGGTTAATAATCAAGCTCAAAAACCAGCTCTTCCTCCAACTCTTTTACGGACAGAACATACGTATCGTCTTTAGATTGACTGTTCTCAGGTGTGAATTCGATCGTTCTGCCATCCTTCTTAACAAGGATTGTTCCTTCAATCCTTACATCTTGATCATTCTTAATACTGATGGATTCTTTCTTTACATTTTCGTGCTTAAATGTGTTTGGAAGTTTGATTTCCCACTTCCCTTTTTTCTCTTTTACCTTCAAAGGTTTTCCTTCATCCTGTTTGTTTTCTTTATCTTTTTCATCTTTTACTTTTTCTTTCTTCTGCTTGGACTCTGTTGTGAAAGACCAGACAGGTGAGATCGTTTCGCCTCCAAATTGATCAGAAACCTTTACATACCAGTTGTATTCTGTTTCTTCATTGAGATGTTTCCAAGAGACCTTGGCCTTATGGTCGGACTTCGCTGTTCTTGCTTTTCCGACTTCCTGATCCGTGAAGACATTGACTTCAAAATGGTCTGTTGACACCTGCTTCTCTTTCGGTTGAAGCGGGAGGTCAATGATGAATTCGTCTTTTCCTGGATAGTTGCCGGCGTCGTAATAATTGTAATCATCCAGATAAGGGGAGTACGTTTTTACATAAATTTTGTTTTCGTTCGGATTCACATGGAGCAGACGCAGATACCCTTGTCCACCTTCCGGCCCGCCTTGGTAGTCAGCAAGCATTTGATAGACTTTCCTGTCTGCTGTGCCGTCCCCGTCATCATCGATTTCGTCGATGAGTGTTTCGCTGTCGTGGTAGTGTCCACTTAATACAGCTACGACATTTTCATTTGGTTCTACGACCTGCTTATAGATATCTTCTCCGAGCGGACTGCGGTTTCCTGAAACCAAAAGATACTCATGCAAGCTTAGGAACGCCATTCGATCTGGATATTGAGCTAGAACGCTGTTCATCCAGTCCAGGTCTTCCTGTGTGACGCCCCAGCCCATGTAAAGCATTAGAAAGTCATTGCCATTTACACTGAGGAGATCGTAATGTCCACGATTGTCTTTATAAGATTCACCATAGGTGGGCTGGTTATTAAACCGGGATGCCCCAAAATATTTCGAGTACTGGGTATAATCGTTGTTCTTCTGATTAACATCGTGATTTCCTGCAAGAACACCATAAGGAAGTCCGGCACCTTCAAGCACATTCATATACTCATCGGCATAGTTCCACTGCTGATCATCATCCCATTCATCCACCAAATCTCCGGTGTGGAAGACGTAAGGGATGTTGAATGTTTCTTTGTTGGCTGCCACCCAGTCGACCATATCCTTATAAATATAAGGGTAACTTTCTGAATAATACTGGGTATCTGACATCCACACAAGGGTGTAGTCAAACGGCGTTTCTTTTGCAATTTCATCCTGAATGAGTACGTGTACTTTTCCTTCAGAGATATAGCTCATGTCCTTAAGCTGGGTGGTGAGTGAGAAATCCTGTTCTTCTGCTACTTTCCACTGCTTCAGGTCCCACTCGTTGGTAGAGAAGTTCCACACGTACATGGAAACTTTTCTTCCTGGAAGTGATTTTCCTTCCCAGTTCAGTTCCACGCGATCTGATTCCGTCAGCTCCTGCCCCACTTCCACTTCAAAGCGGTGATAAGGGAACTCTTCTGTTGATTTCGTTGTGAAATAGGCTTGATCGTTGGATGTAATCTTTTCTATATCCGTTTCTTTAAGCGGTTTGTCGCTATTGCTGCTGAGTTCTGTAGGAGGTTCTGTCGTTGAACTATTGGAGAATACCTGGATTTCCGAATCCCCCGGCTTGTATTCAGCCCCTTCAAAGTATTCAACAAGCATGTCATCAGACGTTGGATCGCTCACTTTCACAGAAAGAGAAGCGTTGGTTTTTACATTTTCCGCTCCGTCTTTTGGAGATAGTACTTCTGGTTGATACGGGTGTTCTTCAACAACGTTAAAAGTTACCTGCTCCTGCGCCTGGTTTCCGACGAGGTCTGTAGCTGTTACTTCAAAGCTGTGTTCTCCGGGAGTAAGCTTCGCTGACGATGTCTGATAGGGAAGCTCGATCGGTTCTCCATCCAGGAGAGCGGTTACCTCTGTCACGCCGGAGAATTGGTCTTCCATGTCCGCATCTATCGTAAATTCTCCTTTGTACTCCGTATTTTCATCCACGGAAGCAGTGACTACCGGCGCAGAATTATCGACAACGACCTCTGCTTGTTTTGTGTCTTCGCCATCAGATGTTTCAATGGTGTGGTTTCCTTCCTCATAAGCAGTGGTATCCCACGTGTATGTTTTTGAGATGAACGGTTCATCTGGCAGATCGAAGCTGAATTCAAGGGTGGGAATGGACGCCCCTCCATCTCCAATAGACAGCTCCTGATCCGGTTGATTGTATTTCGGATCATAAATGACCGTGCCGTCGCTCAATACCATCCGGACATTTTTCACATAAAAGTCATCCCGGTTTTCCTCAGATTCCTGATCAAAAGGGGAGACCTTCGTTCCGGACCGGATGGCGATCGTTGTTGATTCCCCGTACGGAATGTTTTCTGGTTCAACAGGGACCGTCATTGTCTGATATGTGTTGATGGTATCATCGAAAATAAGAAGGGTTTCTTCGTCCATCGTTACCCCATTCTTAAAGTACAGATTTGTTTTCTTTACATCAAAAGCGAAATAGGCAGGTTGTTCAAGTGAGCGGTACGTTTCAGACGTTACCGAACGGCCGTCAATGCTCAGGTCAATCTGATCATAATTCTCACTTGAAGACGTGGCTTTTAAGAGCGTCTCTCCTGTTAAGACTTTTTCATCCTCTACATTTAGTCGGAGGCCTGTCTGCTGTTCGTTTCCGATAATTTGGACGTTTTTCTTTTCTGTCGAGATGGAATTTGTACCGTCAGAAACTTCTAGATAATAGTCAATATTTTCTTTGCCGATCATCACAGGGGAGTAAATCGTATGATGATAAAACCCATCATCGTAGTCCTCTTGAAGGTCAACGCTTGTATATTCCTTCTGGGCATTGTTCTTGTAGTAAAGAGTGACGGTTTTTACTTCCTTGTTGTCGCTGGCGTCAAATCGCAGCTGGAGATTATCTTTTTCATTGACTTCTTTAATGTTCGTCAGATCCTCTACCTGGGGTTCTTCCTGATCTTCAGTCGTCTCTACAAGCGTTTCTGGAATCTGGTAGGTTTCTACAGCAGCAGGCGTTGCTTCTTTTACAGCGCTGCTCACCTTAACCATCTTGTTGGAGCCGTCGGTAGGAAAGGCATAGACAATACCCTTATTGGCAGATGGATCTTTTTTATTTGCCTCATCGTTGTATTCGGTCGTGACGATTTCATGTCCCGTATTTGTAGCTACGACGAGACCTCGATTGCCTGAGTTTGACATGCCGTTGGATTGAATAGTAAAGAGATTCTGCCCAACTTCTAAATCTTTCCCGTAGTTCTCGTTAAAATCACCGGCGGTTTTATCCTGGTTACCGGTGTTTTTAATCCAGAAAACAACACTTTGACCGGAAGGAATGATGACATTCTCCTGCTCTGGACTCCAAAGCAGGTCTGCAGCGGGTCCTTCCATTGGATATCGATAACGAAGCTTATAATCTTTAAAGTCGATATCTTTGGAACTGTTGTTGTACACTTCTATATACTCATAACCATCAAGTCCATTGACGTTCACTGAATCAGGAACGACTTCTGTGATTAAAAGCATCGGCATCTGCTGAGCGTCATAGTCAGCTGCTTGAACATCTACCGAATAGAGTTCTGTTTCTGCCACATTGACACTATCCGAAGCCTCAATCTTGTAAGTGAGGTTACCTGTTCTTGTATCTCTGGAAGGGATGACAGCTTCATAAACATCCGCTTTTCCTTGGACAGCTTTCATTTCAAGACGCATCCATTCCTCTGCATCTACATTTTTATAAGAGAGAGAAACGGTGTTGATTTGTTTATTATCTGTCACCTGAGCCTCAATCTTCAGGTCACTTCCACTTTTTACTGAAGCGGACGGCTCGTGGGTAATCGATGGGCCTTCGGTATCATCGGAAACCTGTACTGGTTCTGCGGGTGTTTGTCCATTCAACAGGGTCCCAGGGGTTGCTAGAGGAGCGGTTCCTGTTTTCACCATGGATGTGCCGGATACAGGATACTTGTAAGTGATGCCCTGATTTTCGGCTGTATCCTTTTCAATCGCATTGTACGTACTGACGGATAGTTCAGTCCCAAGGTCATCGGCAATAATAATGGAGCGCTGGCTGCCGTTGGCCATTCCATCAGCCTGTACGGTCGTCAATTCTTCTTTTGTCAGGTCCGTTCCGAAGTTGTCGTTGAAATCTTCAATGGTGAGATCATCATTGGCGCCATTCTTAATCCATATAATAAATGGCTGCTGGGGTTCAATGACCAAATCCTCCGTTAAATCCCATTCGAGTTGAGAAGAACTGGGATAACGGTAGAGGATTTGATAGTCTTTAAGATTTATGGGCTGGCTAGTATTGTTGTATCCTTCGATAAATTCATACCCGTCACTGCCGTCTACATTGACGGTATCCGGCGTCACTTCTGTTAGTAACAGTCTTGGCACGGATTGAGGATCAATTGAGCTTTCAATAGTTACCGCTGCTGAATAGGGAGCTGTTTTGTCTTCAGGAGATGTAACGGTGTTTGACCCATCTGTCACTTCAATATAATAATTCAGTGATTCTCCCAAAAACTGTTCGTAAGGAATTTCGGCTGAAAAGTTGATTTGGTCCTCTGATGTAAGCGGAACAGTCTGCCAGTTCAATTTCGGATGGGTCTGATAGTGTAATGTTGCAGTGATTAAGTCCTGGTCATCTTCTATTTTCGTCTGGATGGTTAAATTCTGACTGCCGTCTACGGTTGTAACTGGAGTATGCGTGATGACGGGTTCAGGGTTATCCGCAGATGGTATGGTTACCTGTTCTGCATGAATGTCACCCGGCGTAGCAGGGGAGGAGGTTTGATATGTATTCATTTCTGCTTTTCCAGACTGGATTTGAAAATGTTTGGAGAGATCCTCCGAAACTTCCTCTTGTAAATAATCGGCAGAACTAACAAGGGATTGATTGGCATCTGTAATTGTAATGCCCCGGTTCCCACCGTTCGACATTCCGGTGAATCCATCTCCACTAAACTCTAAAATCGTCACGTCATCTCTTGTAGAGGGGAAATGTTCACGGAAGGATTCGGTGGCTGCTCCCGTTTTGTTAAACCATAAAACGACCGTTTCCTTTGATTCAACCGTATAGTCGGGCACAGAAAGATTGATATTATCATAACTTCCATCCGTGTAGACATATTGGAAAGAATAATCTGCGAGATTGACCTTATTTGTAGAGGCATTATGTACTTCAAGATACTCATAATCCTCAGGCCCTTGAATATTGGGAGCTATTTCAGTCACCAGCAGGCTTTGGGTCTCATCTGCCTGTATGGCGGAATTATCACCTAATAAAGCTGCGCCTACAAGTAAACTCGTCATCACAAAACTTCCGAACATGCTCTTGTTTCTGCTCTTCATTTATATCCTCCTTTTGGAAACTCTATCCAAAGAGTAGAGGGGAAGTGTGATGGTCATGTGAAAGTATCGTAAATAGAATGTAAATATTGGATGATTTTGTAAATTGGTAGTTTGGTACTGTGAAAAAAGGAGGGGTTCAGTTTTGAAAGAAAAGGAATGGGTCGCGTCAGCCATCAAAAAAAGCCCATTCATTTTGAATGAGCTTTATTAAAGGTAGAACGGATAGAGATCGGAACGTATTTTATGCTAACTGCCGCTCATACACTACTTCTTTGGTTTCTATATCTAATGCGTCTACTTTCATATGTAACACTTGATGATCTTCATTCTTTTTAGCACCCCAAAGGCGTATGAAATTCTTGGTCTTATGATCGAGAAAGTTTACTTGAACCGTTCTCACTTCCATGTCGTCTTTTTGTTTATCCTCGATCCAGCACTCTTGAAAGACCATCGTTTCTTTCGGCTGGCTCAAAATGTAGTCCTCCATAATTTTTTTGAACTCAGGAAAAGCGAGACCGTCATTTTCAATACAGACGCTTTGGAAGTCATGGAACTTCGTAATGTGATAATTCGCTTTGGAATCTTCGGTTGTCATTGTCTTTCCTCCTCATTAATCAGGTTTCACACACAACCCATTCCCTAAAGAAAACGACTGAAAACAACAATGGCTTTGAAAAATGCAAAGGAAATTCCACCTCTTACTTATCATAGTGAGATCTAATTGTGTAGGAACTATAGTGGCCTGAGGGAAACTTTGGTATATTGATATATGGAATTCAGGGGGGATGTAAAATATGGAAATGAATAAGCTGCAGTTTTATGAGAAGAGATATAGACCTTTATTGTTTTCATTCTTTTTAAGCTGTGCAGTAACGGCAATTTTAAATGATGGTATAGGAATTAATCCGTTCGTCAAGTGGACCGGCGTGCCAATCTTAACGATTCTGCTCACTCCCGTAGGAAGAGCCTTTTCCAGCAGTTTGGAAAACTTTTTCTGGGAAGACTTTGATTGGGAATCCCTTTGTGAAATAAGGGAAGGGAGAGTATTTAGGAAAGTCATGCAGTCGGTGTTGTTGATTTTCTTATCTTTTTTCATACACTTTGCATCGTCTTATCTATTCGTTCCTTTGCTATACGATTTTCAAATCGTCAATGTGCCGGTCATCTGGCCGATCATCGCTTCCAATACCTATCTTGTTCTTTCATTCTATAACAAATATATCTGGAGGGACTTTTCTCATCTGGAGTTAACAGAAGAGTAATGTTGTAAATTTCCATTAATTACCACAGGTGTGTGTCTTCTATTATAAAGGAATTTTTATTCGAATGAAGAAGAAGTAAATAAGGGAAAGGTGCTTCATATAATCTTACATTCACACGTAAGTGTCCAAAATTATGATTGTATTATTGGCTTCCATCTGAAATACTAACAGGGGCAGTCATAAAGTCATGATTCGATATACATAGACTGTAGAAAAGGTTCCTGATAAAGGACCCTTAATAGGAAATCGGATATTTATGAAAAGAAAGTAAAAGCTAAAAAAAATACTTTTTTAGGAGGAAGCGAAATGAATGAAAAACCGCTGCATTATGATGGAAGTGCACCATTAAGTCAGGAAGTTACTGCTCATGAGCCATTCACATTGAGTGATGAGGCAAGAAAAAACATTTCCGGAAACCCGTATTCGTACGTTCCTTTAACGGAAGAAGAATAGAACAAGGAAAAGAATCCATGACTCATGGGTTCTTTTTTTATGGTTAGACAATTGTCTTTCTGCCATTCATTTGAATTCAAGATAAATAGTAATAAGCATCGGTTTGATACAAACTATACTATCTATACTCAGAGAGGAAAGATGTTTATGTCGAAAGTATTATACATTACTGCCCACCCCCATGATGAAACAGCTTCCTACAGCATAATGGTGGGCAAGGCATTTATTGAAAGCTACAAAAAATCGAATCCACAAGATGAAGTGATCCATCTTGATTTATACAAGGAGGATATTCCTCAAATTGATGCCGACATTTTCAGTGGCTGGGGCAAACTTCAGTCGGGCGATGAACTGTCTGCAGAAGAGCAAAGAAAAGTGCACCGTTTAGGAGAGTTGAGTGATCAGTTTATCTCCGCTGATAAGTATATTTTTGTTACACCAATGTGGAACTTTTCATTCCCTCCTGTAATGAAAGCCTATATCGATTCTGTGGCTGTAGCTGGTAAAGCCTTTAGATATACAGCAGAGGGCCCTGTTGGTTTATTAACGGATAAAAAAGCGTTTCACATCCAGGCTTGCGGAGGGATTTACTCAGAGGGACCAGCCGCTGGTATGGAAATGGGAAATAGGTATTTAAAGAATGTAATGCAGTTCTTTGGAGTTCCTTCTTTTGACAGTATTTTTGTCGAAGGGCACGCAGCCATGCCTGACAAAGCAGAAGAAATTAAAGAAAAGGCGATTGCCAGAGCTGAAGATGCTGCGCAGTCATTTTAAATCACCATTGAACTTATGAAAAAGGTTTAGAGTCTGACTCTAAGCCTTTTATATGGTTTTTATGTGTGAAGAGCGAATTGGTGATATCGATAAAAATCCTGATAATACGTATGAATGGATAAAATTACTTCGTTGGATTATCCTTTTACTGAGAGGCTACAGCAATGAGGAGTGATGATGATGAAAGCCGTACAAGTTACAGGGTATGGAGATGTAGACAAGTTAGAAGTAAGAGATCTCCCTATTCCAGAACCAAAAGCAAATGAAGTGCTCATTCAGGTAAAAGCCTGTGGTATTAATAATACAGAAATATGGATGCGTGAAGGCGCCTATGGAACAGGTGGAAAGTCTGGATGGCGTCCGGAAGGCGTACAATTTCCGAGAACACCAGGATCAGACATAACAGGGACCGTGATTGAAACAGGCGGCGAAGTGGATGAAGCGATGAAAGGAAAGGATGTCGTTTTATTCCCGTTCACTTCCAGTGGTGAAGAGGGGCATGAGCATATTTCTGAAGATATGTCCTTTATTGGATCAGAATATGACGGGGGCTATGCGGAGTATGTCGTCTGGCCGGCGGATCTTTGTTTTGATATGCCTCTAAACGATTACACCGAAAGTGCTGCCTTCTCTGTCAGTGGCATGACCGCCTGGCATATGGTCGAGCAGATTCAGGCGAAACCCGGAGAAACGATTGTTGTCACTGGAGCGAACGGAGGCGTAGGATCGTTAAATATCCAGATCGCCGCCAACGTATTTGGTGCCGAAGTCATCGCCATTGTCGGTGACCTGTCCATTGAGGAGAAAATGAAGGAACTCGGGGCGACCCACGTTCTCTCCTATCGTTCAGAGAATCTCGCGGAACAAATCCTGGAAGCCAATGGGGGACCTGTTGATTCTGTTCTGGATGTCGTGGGGGATGCATTATTCTCAACTTCTCTTCAAGTTCTTAAAAAAGGCGGGAAGTTCTGCACATCCGGATCTGCCGGAGGGCAGAAAACAGAACTTGACTTCAGGACCCTGTACTTAAAGCACATTACGATGTATGGATCAGTCTTAGGTACAAGAGAAGAATTCGGAAACATGATGAAGGCGATCTCTCAAGGGAAAATTAAACCTGTCATTGATCGGACGTTCCCTCTTGTAGAAGCGAAAGAAGCGCAGCAATACTTTAAGCAGGCCGGAAAGCTGGGTAAGATTGTATTGGTGCCCGGTCATGATTCATAAGAGTCGGTAATCAAACGTTTCTTTATAAGTTAGAAAAAGAACGGACATAAAAGCCAAATCACAGAGTGATTTGGCTTCTTTTTATAGAAAGGAAGACTCGAGAAATAAGCATCCGTTCAGCATGAATGGATGAAAAGCAAGGGGTGACTTTATGAATCAACGGTTAAAAAGTGAACTTCAGGCTTTAGAGGAATCTCATATTTCTCATGCCGTACGCTCTTCCTCTAAGGAACTGGATAAAATTCTGGCTGATGACTTTTGGGAAATCGGGAGTTCCGGCAGGATTTTTAATAAGGAGTACTGTCTTAAGCAAGGCGTAGTCCTTTCAGAGATGACGCTGCATAATTATCAGATCGAACAGTTGGCTGAAGGTGTTGTACTGGCTACTTATTATATCGAGGATCGGACTCGGAACAGGAATACGTGGCGGAGCTCAATATGGAAGTGGTTGGATGAACGCTGGCAGCTTTCTTTTCATCAAGGGACCATTACAGACCAGAGTCTTGATGAACTCAAATATGAATAGAAAGATTCTACGAAACGATCGCTTGTTATAAATAGTTGATTTAGAGATAAGAACACAATTCGCTCATGGAATTGTGTTTTATAGTGCAGCTTGAAATCCACTAAGGGTAATGGATACTCGTTTATATTAGATAATAGAACTTAGTCCACGTCCAGGGAGGGGCAGGTTATGTATGGAGCGATCACAATCTTTTCTCTTACTCTAATAGCTCTTTTGGTATTCTTGTATCGGAAGCCCTTATTTTCTGACCGGAACAATATAAAAGTGATTCTAATGATCTTTGTCTTTCTCCCTATCCTGATCATTGGGATTGTCATTGCTGCTTTGTTTTGAAATAAGAAAGGTTTTTTGATAAAGGTGGATCTGCTCGCTCTAAAGGCGGTTACTTCAAAAAAGTAACCGCCTTTTTTCATGTTAGGAAGTATGTAATGCCAGGTGATGTAACATTAGTGTCTTATATAGAGAGCGTGAGGGAATGCGTATGATAGGTCGTGAAGGATTTAGGTTCACCTTGAAGGAAAGATACTCCTTCAACTAAAGGACATCATTAAAACACTTATGGCAGGAGGGCCATGAATGAAAAATATAAATTATGTCTATCTCATTTACTGGATCATTGTTATCGTCGGTTTTCTATCATTTTTAATGCCCTGGATAGAAGAGTACGGCATCATACACACGATTCTTTTTACATTTATATGCGGTCTGTTCAGCTGGGCATTTGCGATGATGATTGGGAAACGCAGTTTGATCTATATCAGTGTCCTGTTACTTCTAAGTCCTTATCTATTTTTATTTTCAATAAGTATCTTTTAACTGCGGGCTTTCTCACCCAATGGGCATTCTGGAGTCGAGTTTTGTACAAGGAAGAGGGAGGAACGGACCTTCCTATTACGGATGAGTGTCTCTACCCACATCTGCTTTATGTCCATAGATCCCTCACACTTCTTTAGGACCGAACTCCGGAGTTTCAGTCTTTGTTAATGGCATGATCATCCGGTTGACATTGAGAATCATTCTCTATATAATAAACTTGCAACTGAAATTCATTATCAATAAGATACATAAAAACAGGGGGATTATGATGTTCTTGAAAAATAAGCTTGTTTTACTATTAATCGTCATGGGACTTGTCCTTTCAGCATGTGGACAAGAAGAACAAAGTAGTGCAAATGGTGAGAGTTCTAATGAGGAAAACGCCTCTCAAGAGGAAGAAAAAGCTCAGGATTCTGAAGAAAGCACGGAAGATGAAGAAGAGAGTAAAGAAGAAAGTAAAGAAGAAAGTGAAGAGGCCAACGATCAAGAATCTGATTCTGAATTCGTAAATGCTTATCGAGATGGAAAAAACGAGCTGGCTAAAGCAGCTGAAGGTGAAGAAGTAGATTACGAGAAAGTCATCGACCTATATAATAACAACTTACAATCACTGGTAGCTAATCGTGATGGTAAGATTGATCAACAGATTTCTACCGCCCTAGAGGCTGGTAAAAATGGGGAAATGGATGGGCAGATCGTCAAACAAATTTTTGACAAGCTCACTCAAAAAGTGTTTTATCTAACGATCAAACATGAGTTCCAGGAGATCAGCGAAGGATGGGGCGATAAAGAATTAGCGGAAGAAGAAATCGCCGAGGCCAAAGAATTTTATGAAGTTCTAAAAGAAACAGTTCAAAAGCGTGATGCAGCTTATGAAACCAATATGGTTGATCAGATCGATGCTGGGTTCAATGAAATTGAAAAAGCAGTAGCTGATGATGATAAACTAGCTTTCGAATTAGGAAAGCAAGTAGTAGATAAGACAATGATGAAAGCATTCTATCTTGCTTCTGGTGCTGAGCCTCATGGCTATGCTTTCAAAGCTGCTAAAGAAGCCAAGGAAGATGCCGAGCATGCAAAAGTAGAACAAGCAGAAGGATGGGCATTCTATCAATCTGTTTCTAACTATGTTAGTGAGTATGCTCCAGAAGATGCGGCTATTATTGAAGAGAACTTCAACCTTGAGAGTGATGTAAAAGAACTGGATGCTGAAGCAGTGAACCATGCATTCGTACGCGGTCTTTCTAAAGTAGCCCTGCATGAATACGAAGAGAGTGAAGAATATTGGGGAGAAGACAAATCTGCCATTACAGCTCTTGAGGGTGCGTTGTTTATTGATATGATTGCTAGTGATATCGAGCGTATCCAAGGTGAAGAGACGTATACGACGTTGAACGAACAAGCGCAGACTTACTTGGATGCCGTTAAAGCTGATGAAAAGGATAAAGCGATGGAAGTTCTTAGTGAAATTGAAGGAACGCTTCAATCCATCATTGAGGAAGCAAAGTAAAACAGCTTGAAATAGGTTATGATAGACGTAAGAAACCTTGTTTTTCGAAACAAGGTTTTTTACTATGAACATTGATGATTGAGGTGGCAGGATTGCACATTCTAGTTACGGGCGGAGCAGGATTCATTGGAATGCATGTATGCTCCAGACTCATTAAGGAAAACCATGAGATAACAATCGTAGATAATTTCGATCCTTATTATGATCCAGCAAGGAAAAAGCAGCAGTTAGATCAAGTTAAGCAGGCAGGTCATTTTCAATTTTTTAACCTTGATTTAAAAGATGAGAACGAGTGCAGGAAAGTGTTTGAAGCCAATCAGTATGACGCAGTTATCCACTTGGCAGCATTGCCGGGGGTGGCCTATTCAGTAAAGAATCCTTTGGCGTATGTTCAATATGATATTGAAATGACAATTAATGTACTGAAGAGCGCAGGAGAAGCGGGGATATCTCATGTCATTTTTTCTTCTTCCTCCTCTGTCTATGGAAATAAAGATAAGAAGCCGTTGTCAGAAGAAATGGCTGATGGAAAAGTGGTATCTCCTTACGCTGCTTCTAAATATGGGGCAGAGTCTTTTTGTCATTCCTACCAGCATATGTATGGGTTCCAGTTATCCATCCTACGTTTTTTTACCGTTTATGGTCCCTTCGCAAGACCGGACATGGCGATCCCAAAATTCGCCGAAAAATTAGAAGATGGACTTCCCATTGAAATTTTTGGGAGAGGGACGTCCCGGGATTATACATTCATCGATGATATAGTAGATGGGGTGGAGGCGGTTCTCCATTCTAAGCACGAAAATGAAACGTTCAATATCGGTTATGGTGAGCCTGTGACAATGGAGCGGCTACTGAACAGTTTTCAAACCTTTTATCCTGACATGGAATTGATTCAAAGACCCTGGCGGACGGGAGATGTTATTACGACCTGGTCTGATATTTCCAAAGCGCAGTCTGAATTGGGCTACAGTCCCAAAGTTTCAATAGAGGAAGGTATTGAACGGATGGTTCACTGGGTTAAATCATGCCGGGTCTAAAGCGGTCTGTGCAATGGGGAGGCAGGCTGCTTGTAGGGGTGTGCTTTTTGTGGCTGTCTTATTTAGCCTTTGACTTTTCCTACATACTTATAGAATTAAAAGAACTTTTCAGTAACTTTTGGGTCATCGGTGCGATGACGGCCGCTTATTTGTCAGCATTCCTGATAAGAGCCAAAGCGTGGCAGCTTTATGTGGACAAATCGCAGCCTTTGAAGCAGTTTGTTGATGGATTGTTATATAGTCTGTTTATCAATCATTTGCTCCCAGTTAAAGCCGGGGATGTGGTCCGGGCTGGTTATCTAGTGAATTCAACGAGAATCAGCTGGAAATCTGCTATAGAATCTGTAGTGGTCATGCGCTCTCTGGATTTAATGATCCTAGGGTCCATTTCCTTAGGAGGAGTGCTTTACTTAGGCTTGTCCATTTCTTATCTTTTTTTGATTTTACTGGTGCTGGCCGGCAGCTTAGTTATGGTTCTAATTTTTTTTAAGGAAAATTGGCGGACTGTCATCATCTCACAAATCAAAAGGGTTGGATCTATTTTATTTTCTGGTCAAGGGGTTCTTCTCTTTTTTCTAATTGCAGTCAGCTGGGGGCTCGAAGCGATTATTGTTTTTGCTGTGGCCACTCAGTTCAGTTCTGCTCTGGGCTTCCTGCAGTCCCTATGGGTCAACAGTTTTACCATCGCGGGCCAGGTCTTTCACTTTTCACCTGGAGGCATTGGTACTTACGAAAGCTTTATGAGCTTTGCGCTGCGTGCTTCTGAAGTACCTATTAAGAATGCCTATACGATCGCCATTCTTACCCACGGATTTAAGTTTATTTTTTCATTTGCGGTCGGATTATATTTAATATTATCGGTTCCCATATCCTTGAAAACGATAAAGGGTTGGTTGAAAAGAAAGGAAGATTAATATGAAGCAAGCCTCCACATTTGAGGTGATTGCTGCACGATGTTGGAATTTATTAAATGAAGGGAAACCGTTCACGCCTATTTTTGTTGTCGGGACCATGCTTCTCTTTTACATACAAGAGTGGGGGGACCCATCTTTCTGGCAGGTGAGTGGAATTAGCTTTTTATTTACTCTCCCGCTGCTTGCGCTTTACTATCATTTTGACTTTCCACTCTTGTTGCGTAATTATTTATGGATACCATTTGTTGGTTATCTTATTCTGTTTGGAGATGTAAACCTCTTGCTTTTAGCGTTTGCTCTCGGACTTTATTACTTCTTCACTGTCTTTTTCTGGGGAACCTTTTATTATCACCTCAGAATTGGGACGTCATGGCTGAACTTCACCCGGTTCTGGAAACTTGTACTGAAAAACAGTGACTCCACTAGTGGAAATGCGCAGGAACAGATGCCGAAGTTTTTATTGATCCTTTCTGTCTGGCAGATGTTCATGACTAAGGTCGAAACTGGGAGTGCGGTCCAAGGGTTGGCTTACACTCTGTTTCTTCTCGGTATTTTCGCATTTAGCTGGGTGCTTCACCGTTATCTGTTCGATTGGCAGCCGGATGTTAAAGAAACACGGACGGAAGCTGTGGATCCAATTGGTATACCTAGTGATAGAGTGATCATGATTGTGATCGATGGGATGCGGAAAGAGCGTTTCCATGAAGCGGATACGCCCTTTTTGGACAAACTGAGAAAAACAGGTACTGAGTATGCTCAGATGGAAACGGTCTATCCTGCGAGAACGGTGGTTTGTTTTTCTTCCATGATGACAGGGACCTATCCGAAAGAACATGGAATTAAATCGAACATGGTTTGGAAGCTTGGCATCAAAGTAGAATCCATCTTTGACTCTCTAAGAAAAGCAGGAAAGAAAGGCCGTCTCCTCGGTGTTGCCCACTTAATTGATGCTATGGGGGATGATGTCGATTCTTATACGGCTGTCATGGACAATGACTCTGTAGATAAAGGTATTTTAGAAAATGCGAAACAAATCATGGAGAAAGAAAATCTGGACTTTTTCAATATCCAGTTAATTTCAACAGATCAGACCGGGCATAGCCGTGGAGTACTATATGATGAATACATCCAGAAAATAGAGGAAGCGGATCGATTGATAGAGGAATTTGTTTCCTGGCTGGAAGAGAAGGGATATATGGATAACACAACGTTACTCGTCTGTGCGGATCACGGTCAGGCTGACGGAATTGGCGGCCACGGCCACCTTGATGAAGGGGAACGCTATGTACCATTCTTCATGTGCGGTCCTTCCATTGAAGAAGGTAAAGTAGTGGATGATAAGCACAGCCTGATTTCTGTCGCACCAACGGTCGCCCATCTATTAGGTGTCCCTTTCCCGGATCACAGCCGTGGATCTGTCCTCACTGATGCACTTAAACAAACAAGAAAGGAACCTCACAATGAATCAGAAAGTCATCGTATTTTTACCAGCTCATAATGAAGAGGAATCAATTGCAGAAGTTATTCGTAGAATCCCGCGTCATTTTCACCCGCAGGTGGATGTCGAGATTCTTGTCATCAATGATGGGTCATCGGACCGCACGGTGGAAGCTGCACAGGAAGCTGGGGCTGATCATATTTATTCTCACTCTCAAAATAAAGGTTTAGGGGCTTCAGTACGGGAAGCCCTCGAGCAGTCCTATGAACTTGGAGCAGACATTAGTGTCATGATTGATGCGGATAATGAGTACCCTGCCTGGGAAATCCCTGAACTAATCGAGCCAATATTGGATGGCGACTATGACTATACGATGGGCTCAAGGTTTCTCGGTACGATCAAAGGGATGAGAATCCATCGTCGTTTAGGTAATTACTTCTTTACTTTCCTGCAGTCGCTTCTTCTTAGAAAGTGGATCTATGATGGACAGTCAGGTATGCGGGCGTTTTCCAGGCAGGCAGTGAAGCATGCAGAAATCATCCATGATTACAACTATGC
This sequence comes from Halobacillus litoralis, assembly GCF_020524025.1. Classification (GTDB taxonomy): domain Bacteria; phylum Bacillota; class Bacilli; order Bacillales; family Halobacillaceae; genus Halobacillus; species Halobacillus litoralis_D. The sequence continues at coordinate 419,850 of NZ_JAIVKN010000001.1, forward strand.
CCAGGTACTGACATTGAACCTGGTCAGAAAAGGATTCCGGGTGAAAGAAGTACCCATTACGTATCAAGTGCGTTCGAAAGGTCAGTCATTCATTAAATTCAAATCCTATATGACTTCGGTTATCCCAGCGATTATCAAAGAAATGGCACGGCCGGTAGAAAAAGTTCAAATTGATCCACACCCGATAAAACGTGAAGAGTCTTCCACAAAAGAAGCACAATGAAAACGCATTTAATCCTTGACAATGATATTGATAATCTTTATCATTTAATTGACAGGAGTTGCTACGCATGAAAAAATTCAGTTTAATTATAGCCATTATGCTATTGCTTAATCTCTCTATTCAAACCAATGTTGCTGCATACTCTTATGGAGATCCGAGTGAGGAAAAGATTGCCGAAGTGTATAAGGACATGGTTGTGAAGTTGAATCAATCGCCTCCGAATTTTGAGGAAGCGAAAGCCCTGTATGACACGATTAAAGAAGAAGTCGATCTGCATATGGGGAAAGAAGTGTCTGAAGTTATTTTGAACTCCATTGAAAATGAAGATAAAGAAGCGACAATCAATCAAATGCAGAAGCTTCTGGCTTTGAATATTTCCAGACGCCTGGAAGCAATTGAAAAGAATTTTGATGACTACGATATGAGCAAGAAGCTGTTAGCAAAGGGGTTTGCTACATATGAAGCGTTATCTCCTGCACTAGCAGAAGAGAACCCGGAATTGGATTCGCAAATGAAAGATGAATTTGATACAGCCCTTGAAAGTCTTGGGAACCCTGGATTATTCGGGGTCGGGGAGAAAGAAAAGGATAAAGATCAGTTTCTTTCAAGTAAAGCGTTCATTTTAGAAGAGTTGAAACAGCCGTTTGATATTGAAGAATACAGCGCTGGACACTTTTCAGATAGTGCAGATGTTAATGAAAGTGAGAACCAATCAACTGTCGACAGATACACGGATTTTTCAGAGTGGAAAAATTGGCTGCCTATTTTAATTATAGGAGGCTTCATCGTAGCTGTTATCATTTATTTTGTAAGAAGAAAGAAATGATCCCAAGTGTAGAAGAGGTGTATATTCATGGAAATACAAGCGTTGTTGATTACTTTTCGTGAAGTGTTGGAAGCCCTTTTGATCGTAGGTATCATCACCACGTTTCTTAAAAGGACGAATAACAAGAAATTCACTAAATATGTGTGGCTGGGAGCAGGACTCGCTGTACTTGCAAGTGTAGGTGTTGCCATGTTGTTCCAAGTTGTATTCACCAGCTTTGCAGCAATGGGCAGCGAGGTGTATATGAAAGTCGGGATTATGCTCATATCCTCTATTTTACTGACCCAGATGGTGTTTTGGATGGCAAAACACAGTAAAAACTTAAAAGGGCAGATGGAAGGGAAAATGAGTAAGCTCGTGACAACCGGCAATGTTGTCGGCATGGTCATTCACTCCTTTCTGGTTGTATTGCGGGAAGGTGTAGAAACAGTCTTCTTCTTTGCAGCTATCACCGGTGGAGACATCGAAAAGGGCTTTCAAGGATGGGGTGCGATTACAGGGGTCATCATTGCGTCTACCATCAGTTATTTCTTCTTTAAAGGAACCATGCGTATACCTTTGAAATCCTTCTTCAAAGTTACTGGAGCGTTTATTGTAATGATTGCTGCAGGACTTCTTGTACAAGGGATTTCCATGATGCAGGACTTACAAATTATCGGAAGTGTTATGCCTCATGTCTATAATATTACTTGGTTACTACCAGAACACCCAATCGATTATGCACATTTCTTAAGGGATACCGGAACGGCACCTCTTCTTTCTGGGGATATAGGCATTTTTCTAAAAGCTCTGTTTGGATACTCCTCCATGCCATCGCTTGAAGAAATTATTGCTTATGTCGGCTACTTTGCTGTTATCTTTATGTTAGTTACAGCAAACAATCAAGAACCTGCAAAACAAAAGGTTGAAAAAGTACAAAAACAAGCGAAACCTGCCTATACGAATCAAGCAGCAGGTCAAACGTTGAATAAATAGTTCAACTGCAAGGCGTAATTTTCCATTACGCCTTTTTTTTATATGTGAGATTAAAGGGCTGTTAAAGTCTACTGTTGTTCGTTCATTTAAGCTTGCAAAAGAAATCCAAATCAAACGAAACAATAAACTTTCACAGAGCCAAGATTAAAAAGGAGCAGTCAGTAATGAAAAAGGGGCTGGACGATTCTAATAATACGTTTAAAATAATTGCCTGGGCAATGTTCTTGGTTTTTGTGAGCTGTACGTTGTACTTCAGACTCGCGGATGGAAGTGAATGGGCAAGGTCCTGGGACCAGGTGGACTTTGCGCTTGGAGTTAAACAATATGACCTCTTTTCCATGCAGCCACATTTTCCAGGATACCCTTATTTTATCTTGGGTGGCATGATAGTACATAAGTGGGTGCAGGATCCTGTCTACGCCCTTTCTGTTTTTAACACGATTCTGACGTTGAGTTCTCTTGTTCCAATCTTCTTATTATTTAAGAGGAGGTTTCCTGTTCTCCAAGCGCTCTTGTTCACGTCTGTCATTCATTCGATGGGATACTTGTGGGTTATGAGCACGGAAGCGATGAGTGAGGCTTCAGCTCTATCCGTGCTTTGGTGGTATATTTGGAGTTTATATCAGGCAGACAGGTCTTCTGCGTTAAGGTGGCGGATTCTTCCTCTCCTTGTATTCAGTATATTAATGGGAGTACGGTTATCCTACCTTCCCTTCGGTTTAGGAATTCTTTGGCTGTGGTGGAGGGAACGCAGGGCTTTTCAAACGAAAAAGTCTTACGTTCAGTATGTATTAAGCAAGGCGGGGATTGCTGCTGCATTTCAATTCATCTGGGTCGTTGGATTGGTGCTATCTACAGGGAGTACCAGTACATTTATCGAGCTTGCTTTTGGTTTTGCTGCCGGCCATTTTACCGAATGGGGAGGAGCGGTTACCGCAGATTCCATGCCGCTGTGGGAGAGAGTAGCTCTGCTTCTTTTCTACAATCTAATTTGGACAGCCCTTAGTGCCAGGTCCTGGATCATCCTTGGGTTATACGCATTATTAACGCTGTTGGTTATCTTTCAGTTCTCAAAGACAAAATTAAGGAAGGATGCATTCTTACAAGGGATATTGCTCTTATGTACTGCATATTTTTTATGGGCGCTGTTTGCACAAAACGTTGATAAGCCGAGACACATTCTGCCTTTATCAGGTTTATTTGTATATTTGCTGCTTCATATCTATGCAGATCGTGCAAAGGTGTACATCATCGGGGTGTGTTTATCTCTTGTTATCGTCCAGACTTGGGTCGGGCAGGGTTTGGCTGAGGAAAAAGCAGAGAATCCACCTGCTGTTTATCAACTGACTCAATATATAAGTGAGTTAAATGGACAAAAGGTTGTTTATACTTGGGAAGAGTCACGTGTGATGAGTTATCTTCAAGTGGACTACACACATAAGAAGATTCTTACGTATGACTATTTTCAATCTGAATTGTCCTACAATAAGGATAAGCGAGTGTTATTAACCGATCATGTCGTAAAGGGATTTGAAAATCAAGGCTATGATCTGCAGGGCAGAGTAAGAAAGATAGCAGAATTCAGCTCAAGTAACCTGTTTGATCCCGTTTATGGGAAGATAGAGCTTTATGAATGGACATGGAAGTAAAAGGTGGCTGCTGGTGAATTCAGCTATAGTAAAATTGCAGAAAAACGTAAGGAAACACCGAGTGCGTGGAGATCTAATCATACTATTTAATCTCTATTTCTTTACCTTTCTAAGTGAGGATGAGCCCTATGTCATTACATTTAAAAGCATTAACAAAATGGGACGGAAGAATGATATACGAAATGCTCCAGGAAATTGACGACAATGATCATGGATTTAAGAATGAAGTGAAAGGGAAAACCTATGAGGAATATGGTGAATGGTTAAGTAAGAATGAGCAATTTTCAAGAGGAAGCGGATTAGAGACCTGGATGGTTCCTCAAACCATTTACTGGATGTATTATGATCAAACACCAGTAGGATATGGCCGCATTCGGCACTGGTTAAATGATAATCTTAAAGAAAACAGCGGTCACATTGGATACGCGATTCCTCTATCGCAACGGGGGAAGGGCTATGGAAACGAGATCTTACGCCTGCTCATACATGAATGCTATGATTTAAAAATTAATCCCATCCAAATTGGTGTTAACCCTTCCAACAAACCTTCAAATAAGATTGTGAAACGTAACGGCGGGGTCCTTCATAAGGTTTCTAAAACCAAGAATATTTATCATATCACTCTGTAACGGAGTATTTTTAAGACAAGTCTTTACCTCAATGTAAAATCGTGGGTCTGGAAACTGCCGGACTCCCACGGGTAGAAGAGACTAGGTGAGATCACGGAAGGGCGGAGCCTGAGAAAGTTCAGGAAAGCGAGTGGTTGTTCAGGTCTGCCTTATACTCAACTAAAATACACGGAAACCAATAAAAGGTCACACCCTGATGTTTCGTATGGTGAGTTAACATCAGGGGTGTGACCTGCTTTCGTCATTTATAACAAATTTAGGATATTGTTTATTATGATTCTCCACATACATGACCACTTCGGTGACAGAGGGTCAAGGTTTTATGGTATCCCGTTATTAGTGATGAGTGACCTCGAATAATTTCCCTGAATAGTTCGTAAACATGCCTGTAGCTCCCCAGTCAAGAAGCATGTTCATATCTTCTTCTGTATTCACGGTGTAAGGGTGGACGAGTAATCCCAGATCTCTTGCCTGTTCTATAAAGCTCTCATCGTAAAACAATTCTCCATCATAACGGTAATTCATACCGATACCGACTGCATATTCATCAATTTCCTTGAAGTCAGCTTTTGTTATTTCAGAAGGAGATGGAGTGATATTTTTGTATTCGACGTAAGTGCCATCTTCACCTGGTTCGTACCACAGCAGTTGGACGAGGGGAAGGTTTGGATTCATTTCATTCACTTTAAGTAAGCTTTCCTGACTGAATGATTGAATAATCACATGGCTGGATCGTTCGTTTGGACCGTCAAGCTTATACTTCTCTATTAGATCCAGAAGTTTTTCTTCCATACCAGGGTAGACATCCGGGGATTTTGTCTCAATATAATAGTTTGCGGATCTTCCGTAGCGTTGGAAAACTTCTTCAAGCGTTGGTACTTCCAGACCATTGTAAGAGGCATCCGCTTTCTCTGGATAAGCTTTATTGAACCAGGAGCCTGCATCAAGCTGTTTGATTTCTTTGAGGGTATGATCGCGTACTTCCCCGGTACCATTGGTTGTACGTTCGAGGTTCGTATCGTGCATGGCTACAAGCCTGCCATCCTTTGTCATTTGAATATCCACTTCGATATAGCTGCCTTTTTTTTCTTTGACAAGGTCATAAGCCGGAATCGTATGTTCAGGTGCTAATCCACTTACCCCTCTATGGCCAATAACTAAAAAGCGTTCATCATTCATCGTAGGGTCCTCGTGTTTTTGTGCAGCTAAGGTGGTTGTAGGTCCCATTACCATCCCCAGGGCAACAGTAAAAAGAGTCACTTTCTTAAAAAATTTTTTCAATAGATTCTCCTCCTTTAATAGATTTTGATTTACTCCAATCATAATAAAGGAGGAGATAATGAACTTTAAGTGAATTCATTGATTCTTCATAAACCTTAACGCGAGGGTTATAAAACGATAGAAAACTTTTACAATTTAACAATTAGAGAAATAAACGCTGGTGAAACTGTTACCCTGGTTAAATCCTGGAAAATAAATAAAGTAAGCAGAATGAACTGCTTACTTAACAATAGTTACTTCTTTCTACTCTCCAAGGGTTTTCAGGAGCAACTGATTTATTTAGTTTATGGCAGAGAATATTGGCTGATTGGGATGTAGTAAAGGTTTTAGCCATCTGGCTGTTTGAATCCTTTAAGGTCTTTGTTTTCCCATTAAGTGTTTTAACAATTAGAAACATGAGGGGAAACCCTCCTTCTGGCTGATAAAGCCATAAATTATCCTACAAAAATATTATCTCATATTTTGTCCTAATCATATACAGTTTAGCGGAAATTCCTGCAATTTAATAGCAAGGTAATGGTTGGATTTGAAAAGTATATGTAACGGATATTAGATTCAGGTCTTTATGAAACAGTCAGCTGCTTAACATACTTCCCTATGAAAAAGTAAGGAAAGTTTCTGACCCCCGCTCTCCTGGTCATTCACCTTAGCAGATCGGGGGTCAGTCCACGCTAATTATGACCTTCTTGTTAATTCGGGGGAAGGTTTTTCTTTCCCATAAAGGGACGTGTTATAGGAGCCACTCTCCTGCCTTCTGTGTATTTCCTGGTTTAGGATTTCAATGAAATCATCGGGAAGGTCAAGTTTGTGGGCTTGAATATAAGTCTTAAGCAGCAAATGGTCCGTTAACTCTTTCAACCTCAATTTTCCTCCTTAAGCTAATAGTTAAGAATGATTACAGCACCTTTATTAACTTCATAGAAACCAATCGCATACAAAGTGAAAAAATTACCCACCTGGAATCGGAAGAAATGCCCAATAACTATAGGATAGAACAAGAAAATGTGACTTTGTTTCCATGCATGAAAATGATACGATTGAATTTTCTATATTATATGAAGAACTAACGAGGCAGTTTAGTTCAAGAAAATAGATAAGTAAACGGAGGCTTGCTATTGAGAAATGATGCAATAATTTTTGTTTTATGGTCCATTGTATTTATTACTATTGCAATATTTTTGTCCAGATTTCTTGCGAATAAAGGGTCTAAAAAAGGTGCATTAATTATTCCGAGTCTTATTATGGGGATAGGGTTCGGACTTGTTATAAGCATTATGGCAAACGGAACATTTCTAGAGTCTCTAGTTGTTAGTGGAGTAATGATGATAATTTCATTAGGATACACTTTAGGGCTGGAAAGAAAGAGAAAAACATACCAATCATTATGGGAAAAAAAGCAAAAATAAATAGCTTATTCCTTCAACTATCGGGTGGGTTGGTTCAATAAGACAATAAACCAAACAGAACTTCCATTTTTATGGAAGTTCTGTTTTTCTGTAAATATCAACATTAAACTTTAACAGAGCCATCTTTTTTGTGCTTTACCGACCAATCACATTTGAATAAAAAGCTGGCAGCAGTTGGTTAGTCATACTTAAGTAAATACCCTTGTTGACATGATCTCTTCTAAATTAGGAAAAGCATCCTCGTTGTTGGTGTGGATAGCTACGGCTTTTAAATTCTTTAGAATATAGTGACAATCGGACTCATAAAGGGAATGCTGTTGATAGCCTTTGATCGTTTCCTCTGCAAATTTCCATAAGTCATTGTGAACCTGGCTGTCCATGGATTGGGCTAGAAGGTTGAGCATTTCCAGAATAGTAATGATGACCGTAGAATTCTGCCCGGCATATTCACGGATATACCCATAACTCTTATATAAGTAATAATCAAACCCTTCATATTTCAACTTCAACCTTACATGGTTTTCGTCGTCTACTAAAATAGGAGAGAAGCTTGTAGCATTTCCAATTTCCTTTAATAAGTCTGCAATTTGATATAACGTGTTGTTGACAGTTAACGGGTCATTATTCCCCAGCCCTTTAGTAGCAACTTCAACTAATTTTTCCAATCCAAATTCTAAATCCTGGACTTCGGTTTTTTTCGTGTCCACTCTGACAAGTCTCCGATACTTTTCTTCATCAAAGTCCTTGCTGTCCTGCCAATAATCAAAGAGCGGCGTATTTTCAAGGATAAATTGACCGATTGAGACTCGTAATTCAATGACGATGTTATCTTTTTTTGCCTCTTCTATAATGTTTTGGAAATTTGCGGATTGCAGGTGTCCGGATTCATTTGCGTATATTGTTTTTACAGGACATTGATTTGAGATGTTGTCCTTAAATTCCTTTCCTTTAACCTGGTAGGGGCCGATTTCCTCCAATAAAGAACTTCTTATCGTATTTCTCGTCGTCTTTTTCATATTTGAGGTGATGTTATGAACCTGCAGCCATGTAGATGTATGGTTTACGAAATATATAAAGGTTACAGCAGCTATAAATGTTATGATTATTGAAAGAACAGGAATAACAAAATAGAATTCGTTATTGCTATTGCTTAAGTAAAGGATATTAAATAATACATAAATGAAGCTTCCGTTAAAAATTCCAAGAACGTGCTGGGTAGGAGGTTCACTGATGAAATTCAATACCATTCTCGAAGAATATTGTCCGCTCAGGGTAGTTAAGGCTACCAACAATGAGTTAATCGTAAACGCACTTAAAGTAAGCACACCTCCCGTCAGGGTTGTAATGACCAAGCGAGTGGTTGACCCGGTAAAAACAATGTCAGCAGGTAGATGTTTATGTATATCTAAATAAATATCAAGAATGGCACTCACTGCTGATAGAGCCAGTGCAACGGCGATATAACGGAGGGGCATTAACCATAAAGTTTGGTTCAGCTCATTCCGCCTTTCTCTTTTTGACATGAAGAAATATCTTTGGATGTCTGGTATTTTCATTTTTACACTCCTGTATAATTTTCTATCTACAGCATTACCACTCTTGTAAAGTTTTTAATCATTCTTCATTTGATATAAGGTTGGAATACGAAGCAATTGGAGTGTGCTTAACCATTAAAGAGTATAAGATATGGATATGCCTCGAATTCTAGTAATCAACAGATGTGGGAAACCCAAAACGGTGGTTTGTTTTGGAATATCATTAACTGCCCCGGTCCTGCCGCTTACAAGTCGGTGTGAATGGTCGGTTTAGTTGTAAAAAAGGTAAGGGGGAAGGGAACGTGTATTTTAAATTTGCTCCTATAAATATGGAATATGTAATAGAAATTGACTCATGGAATTATGAGGGCTTTATTGAAGAAGTAGGAATGAAACCATATTTTGAGTCATACAGGAATACGAAAAGCTTGAAAGGTCCAGGGGGCTGCGAGGGGTTTGTCGCATTATTGGATCAGGAGGCTGCTGGATTATTTGAATTCAATATAAACGAAAGCGCAATGGAGATAGGCTTAGCTCTAAGACCTGACTTAGTGGGGAAAGGCCTGGGGGCAAAGTACGTCCAGCAAGGAATAGATTTTGGTCTTCATTACTATCCTACGAACGTTGAGGTCATTCATTTAGTCGTAGACTCAAAAAACAAAGCAGCTATTCGTGTGTATGAAAAAATAGGTTTTAAAAGAAGAAAACAAAATGATAATGAAATTGAAATGACGATGAGAATCTCAAAATAACAGGACTTCATAAAATTAGTCTTAATGAACTTAAGCTGAATGACTGGATAAACAAACAAGAATAGGCGGAATACAAATGGATCTGATCAGCCAAATGGAAGAGCTCAATTTTGCACTTTTACAATCTTTTTCAACGAAACAAGATCGACCGTGGGGGGCATTGTTTTGGAATCAAAATCAACCAGACTATTATGATGCGAACCATGCCCATGTGAGTGACCCACCTGACCACCCTGAAGAAGTGGTTGATGAAGTTGTTTCATTTTATAAGTCTTTACATATCATTCCTAGATTTTATTTATACAAACTGGAGTCCTTAACAAGCTTTGTTTCTCTATTAAAAGAGAGAGGCTTTCAGTTTGAAGAGTTTTCACAGCCCATCCAGCTGTGGAATGAAGAAATTAAACAGCTGCCATTAGATGAGAATATTACAATTGAGAGAGTGACGAGTAATAATTATGATGAAGCCTTATCGGTGGAGTGTCAGATTGAAGAATTCGGAGGGAAAGCCGTTCGGGAAAAGGCTTTTGAATCTGAATTTAACGATCACCGTTATACTCATTACGTATTGAAATATAATGGAGAACCCTGCTCGACAGCCTGTTTATTTGTTTATGGCAGTCAAGGGAGGATAGAAAGCGTCGCTACAATCGAAGAGTATAGAGGAAAAGGATTAATCGGTCTGCTGCTCCAACATATACAAAAAGAAGCTCAGCATCTACAGCTTGAAAAACTATGGGTTCATCCCATTAATGAACGGGTGGAAAAGGTTTATAGTCGATACGGATTTGATACAGTCCTTACATTACAGACTGGTCATGCTTTTTTTAGTGGGAAAGGGATTAAGGACATGCAGGGGCGTTAGGGTGGATTAGCCTTGGCAGGGCTATTCTAACCCAGCCCCTTTTTTATGAGAAAGGGTTTTTAGGAGGAGGACGAATGAAACGGTGGTTAAGCTTGGTTCTTGTGGTATTCACTCTTGTCGGGTGTAACGAGGGACAATTCATCCAGAAGGAAGAAGCAGAGCGCATCGCCATCCAGGAGGCGGAAGAGAAAGGCTACCATAACCCTGAGTTATGGACGGCATTTGGAAATCAGACCACACTCGTCTACCAGTATTCCGTGGAAGATCAACAAGATGTAAAGGCCTGGAAAGTAGAACTGACCTCGGATGAGAAAAAGCGGAAAGATTCCCCTGTGGTCATGTATTTAATCAAGGAAACCGGCGGCGCTGTTATTAAAGAGATTGGCATCGATGTCGAGGAGAAAGAGAAACCAAAAAAGCCTTCTTCTGATTAGAATTTTTGTGTATAAGGGGCGCGAAATAATCGAAAGAAGAAACTCTATGATGGTGACAGTAACAGTCAGGAACCTCCTTGATCTTATAAAGAAACACATGACGACCGATTCATAAAAGGAACTGGAAGGTCCACTAGATTTCCTGTACCATTTATATTTTGCTCCAAACTAAAAAAGGCGGAGAAGAATTCAAGGATTCTTCTCCGTACCGAATTAGGTTTCCATCGGGATTATTTATTTTTTTGTATCCCTAGCTTTTTTCCCTTATTCCCATTTAGAGATTTCTTGGTCACTTCATAAGCGGCTACCGTTCCACTTACTTCATTCCCAGTCAATAGGAGAGGTAGTTTTGTCGGGCTTTCCTCGGCTGGGATGAACTTCAGTCCCTCTGGAGCAACATCTCCCCCGGGAACTTCCCCTGAGAAATCGCGGCTATGAATGTATTCTACAAATTCAGGCTGTTCAGGATCATCAATATTATAGATCATGATCCCGCTCATTCTTTCTAAACCGATGAAAGCATAATCACTGCCAGCTATTTCTCCAGTTACTACAGCTTCCGGCTCAGGTCCTTTGTCGTCACTTCGGGAATCAAATTCATTTTCATCATTCGTGGTGTTAAAATAATCAGGGATTTGATCAGCGATAATCTGCTCAAAATCGCTGCCACTATCATATACCAGGGACATATCTTCGGCGTTCCAAATGGAGAAAGAGCGTGCTCCATATCCATAGATCGCTTCATAATTGCCTTCATTATTGACAGGCATAGCTGTAGTCGTTTTTAGACGTCCAAGGTTTTCTTCCTTGAATAAACCATTGGCAACCAGCTTATCCAATTGGTCCTGGGTGTATCCTTGGTAATTTTCTGCATTTAGATCATACTGATTCTTCAAATCTTCCACACGGACCTCTTCGCTGAATCCATCATAATCCATGGCATCTCCTTCATTCGGAGTCAAAATATAATTTTTTCCATCCTTACTGTAATAAGCGATTCCATCGGGCATGTACATTCCGAGTACCGGCCAATCAGTAAGATTGATTTCTCCATCTTTATTGGAAGCATCGAATGAATTCTGCTGAAGGGAATGATCTTTGAAACCAAGTCCGTGGACATGAGTGAACCTGCCTGTTTCAAGGTTAAGCTTAGCAATCGCGTTGGCTTCTTGCAGGGCTACATACGCCCATTTGTCATCTTTGGAAACTGAAATATACTCCGGTTCAAAATCTTGTGCCGCGGTGGCATTTGGTTTGACCACGCGGACGTTTTCGTCGATTTGGACTTGATCAGTGAAAGCAGCAGTCGTTATTGACTCTTGGTCTATATCTTTCACATTTTTTGTAACATCGATAATAGAAACCGAACCCTCAGGATCTATGGTAACATCCTCGTTTGGCTCTCCCTCGTTTGCAACTAGAAGTTTCTTCCCATCATGAGTGAATGTCACCATATCAGGGAGTGAGCCTACTTCTACTTGATTCAAGTAGTTCCCCTCCAAATCCAAAAATACAATATGCCCGGCTTCCGTTTTGGGTTCTGCAACTACAGCCACTGCGATATAATTTCCATCCGGGCTTACAGCTATGCTTGTCAGTCCATCAACGCTCCCTAATTCTGGTGCTAATTCTGCTAGTGAAACGCGCTTATAAAGCGGGATGTCCTGTACTTTTTTTCCATTACCTTTATGTAGTTTTGACATGTCCAGAATATCCAGGGCATTTGCCGCACTATTAATGGAATAAGCACGCTGCACTCCTGCATTATAGGCTACGATTTCTGCGCCTCCCTCATCGAGTCCGGCCCCGCTGTCATAGTTCCCCAGTAAATGCATCTCTAAATCTTCTGTTGGTTCTTTAGCAAGAGCTGGGTTGGAAAGTGACAGAGTTGCAAATGCGGTCACTACCGCCGCGCCCGCAGCTAACGTCTTTCTAATTGTAAACATTTTAATTCCTCCATATTGTTTTTCATTCTACTAATATTTTACTGGATAGTTATTTAGTCAAAATCAATAGGAAGTAAAGGTGTCGTAAATTTCAGAATAGTCATGGTGGGATAGGGAGTAATAGAAAAAGTGTTCATGCGCTAATTAATTATTTTTCTATTAAAATAAACCTGCTCTAATATCTCTGAATCAAGTCTTACCTATAGGGGGGCGATTGTTCAATATGAGCAATCGCTTTTTTAGCATATGGATAGTTTAAAACTTACTTTCAAGGTAATAGAGTAATTAAACAAGAAATGGAAGTTTCATGGGTTGATAAGGTGGGATAATTTGATAACTGCACTAAAAATTATAGGAATACCTTTTTATATTTTTGGAATGAGTTTATTGATCCATCCCATCTTCGATATCGATTTAAATTTATTCGGGCATATAGTAATGGTTATTCCTATTATCTTAATCGCGTATTGGCAAGTGTTCTTTTATAAGAAGAATGGAAAATAATGATTCCTTATAAATGATCAGCATTTTACGTTTCAATTCTGAATTAGATAAAAAGAGCAGCGCTTTAAGAGGCTATGACTTGATTGTATATGTAGCTGGATTCTTCAAATATCTATTGAAATGTGGACTTATAAAAACTGGAACGATTGTCAAGAGCAATCCTGAAGCTGTTTACTTTGATAGCGATATAAAAGAATCAGAAAGGTTGATTGTATGAATAATGGTACGAGTCGTTTAGAAAAATATGCTGATATTACGGTAGAGATTGGTCTGAACCTTCAAAAGGGCCAGACACTCATTATTGATGCCCCCATCCATGCCTCAGATTTTGTACAGCAGGTTGTGAAAGTGGCTTATGACAAGGGTGCAAAGGTTGTGATGGTTGAGTATACTGATGAACAAGTTTTGCTGACCAAATATGAAAAAGCTCCGGAAGAGGGCCTGAAACACTACCCTCAATGGAAAGCAAAAGGGTACGAGAAAATGGCTGAAGAAGGTGCAGCCTTGTTACAGGTTTTTTCTCCGAACCCAAATTTATTGAAAGACGTGGATCCTGAGCGTGTATCTATGGCACAAAAAGCAATTGCAGAAGCATTGCGTCCGTTTAAGTCTTATCAAATTTCAGGGAAAATGAACTGGTGTATTGCAGCTGTCCCATCAAAAGAGTGGGCTCAGCAAGTGTTCCCTGATCGTTCTGAAGGAGAAAGTATGGATCTGCTCTGGGAACAAATTTTTGATGTGACCCGGACAAATACAGATCATCCTGTTCAGACATGGAAGGAACACGTTGAAACGATGAACAGTTCTGTACGCTTTTTGAATGAGAACAACTTTAATAAGCTTCACTACAGAGCGAAGAATGGGACCAGATTTTCTGTTGAATTACCTAAAGTACATAAGTGGATGTGTGCGAATTTCACAAGTGAAGGTGGGGTTTCGTATGTGCCAAACATACCGACGGAAGAAGTGTTTACGGTTCCGAAGAAAGATGGAGTGAACGGTGTGATTAAGAGCTCCAAGCCATTAAACTATAATGGATATTTAATCAATGAATTCTCGTTGACTTTTGAAGAAGGGAAAGTTATCGATTATAGTGCTGAAAAAGGTTATGAGGTGCTTAAATCGATATTAGAAGCGGATGAAGGTGCAAAATATTTAGGTGAAATAGCACTCGTTCCGCATAACTCACCGATCTCTAATTCAGAGCTTGTTTTCTATAATACGTTGTATGATGAAAATGCATCCTGTCATGTGGCGCTCGGTAAAGGTTTACCAATAGCGTTAGAGGGTGGGCCAGATATGAATAATGAGGAATTAGCAGAGCAGGACTTGAATGAGAGTCTGATTCATGTTGACTTTATGATAGGAACTGCAGACCTCAATATAGATGGTGAAAAGGAATCAGGGGAGGTCGTTCCGATTTTCCGGGACGGAAATTGGGCATTTTAAAATTCGATCATAGATTAGAAGTAATCCAATGTTTTAAAAGTAATAAAGTATATTAGTTTATCTCAAAATCGAGCCTTCCACACATGAAGGCAAATCTTAACCTTTGTTTTTGCCATGACTTGCAAAGGAGACTAGTAATGACAACCAAATACGTGAACTGGGGAGAAGCGGTAGTTAAGTTAACGTGGGAGTATGATAAAGTGCTTCCACCGAAAAGTCTTATTACAAGTGTGCATGGATTCTGTTTTAAAGATAATGGCTTGGAGAATCCTTTCAAGGAAAAGGATTAATAACAAAGTCGTGTCAAGAAGTCATAAATCACTGCTTTCATGAACTTAAACTTAAGCGTATAGCAATACGCGTGGCAGCTGGTAATGAAAGAAGTTTATCCATTCCACAAAGGTCAGGCTTTAAAAAAGAAGGCTGTCTTGAAAAATCTGAATTGCTGTATGACGAGTATGTAGACCATTACGTTTTCGGTTTAATAAACGAAACTTAATGTAAGTGTCACGTTTTCTTATGGGCTTAGCCTTAGTGAAAGGGAGTTTAGCAATGGACGTAGTGAAATTGGAAAAGTATCTCAACATTAAAAACTTTCTCAGAGGCAAAGCCTCTTTTATCCCTGTTTTTGCTTATTCAGTACTCGACGGTTATATTACCGGGGAGGTGTACAGTGATTCTGCATCTCTTAGAACAGTGCTGGTTAAGACAAATAGTGGGCTGTTCTTTATATGTGGGGATGCAGATAATTACACATTCAATCATTGGCTGATCAACGAATTCATAAAAAATAAATCCGATGAACAAAGGTTCACCATATTTACAGCTTCAAAAGAATGGGATGCGTTGTTTAAAAGTCAACTTAAAGGGCAGGCGAAGCAATTAAAAAGATATAGCTTCGAATATATAACTGTTGGTAAACAGTCTTTTACACTTGACCATCATGAAAATTATAAATTAAAACGGATAAACTCCGCCCACATCGAACAATCCATCGAGTTTGGGACGTCCTATTATGAAGAATACTGGGGTTCTGCATCTGAATTTCTTAACAATGGCTTTGGGTTTTGCATGCTTTCTAATGGAAAGGTGATCAGTGAAGGGACATCCATATTCTGTTCAAATGATTTTGCAGAAATAGATATTGCTACGAATGAAATATACAGGGGGAAGGGTCTTGCAACTGAAATTTCTAAGGCTTTCATCTGTCATAGTTTGGAGAATGCGAAGATCCCTAGATGGGACTGCGATGTAACGAATACCTCTTCAATTAAGTTAGCGGAGAAACTTGGCTTTAGTAGTACTTCTACATACTCTGTTTTCATATAGAAAATACGATAGTGTATCCATGCTTATAAATAGTTTTCAATAACACCTAGAGTAAACCACCCTATATGGGTCTTACGGATACATCGATATATAAATATGAGGATGAGATTTTTTTGTATCTACATTTGATCAGCATTTGAGGATTGGAGGATGTGGATGAAGGGGAAGCTGTTTCATATTCTTAACATTACCGTTTTAATTCTTATGTCAGCAGTAAACTTGCTCGGTTGGTTCGGAAATGCGATGAGTCAGGTGACATATACTTCGATAAACTTTGCCATTGTAACGACTTATGTATGGTGGGGTGCTTTTTTTTGGCTTCAGTTATCGAGAAGAGAGACGGCATGGCGGGTGGTCTGGTTCCTCATCTCCATCATTTTTTTATTCTACTGGATGTCTGGCGGAGGGGCATCGCTTTACTACTCGTTTTTTAGGTGAAGCAAAAGCTCCCTTATTCTGCACAGGCAGGTAAATAGAATCCCCCACTAGGTGTGGGGGATTCTGTTAATATCTATAAGCACTTGCGCATGTATTCGCTGCTGGTTCATAGTAGCAATGCTGTTTATATTGTCCTGCAAATGGCTGGCCGTACCATGTGGAAGGACATTCAGCATACGGATTATAATACCAGAGCGCATATTTAGCAGGATGCTGCCTCCAATACTTAATGACTTTTCTAGCTAAATTTTTTTCTGTTTCTCGTGCCGGACTGTAAAATAAATTCCCTTTTTGTACGGCTTCGAAAGAATAATTTCCGCCCTGCACTTGAAAAATCACATCACGTATAGACCTTAGCCCTTCAAAATCTAAACAATCAGCTCGTGCTCGATTTACGATGACATTTCCCACCATAAGCATCCCCAGCCGTCCTTCACCAACAGCTTCTGCTCTCATCATCCTTGCGATTAAATTGATGTCATTTTCTCTATAGGGTACTCTTGCCATAGACTTCACCTCTAAAGAATTGTATGAAATAATCTGGAAAAAATGAGCTTTCTCAATTTCAGCTGTACTGTTAATTTTAACGGAAAGCTTGAAAGTTTTAAGGAACGAAGGGCCTATATACGTGAGGATGAGCATCTTATTTCTGAACACCTATTGAGTTTCCTTTAACATTTTGAAACACTAGATGGAAAAGGGAGAGTTTGATACTTTTTACGACTTGGATGATTTGGAGAGGGGAGGATTTCCTTTCGTTCATGTTAAAGAGTGGGGGAGGTGTTTAATTGAGTCAAGAAAAGCCTGAAACAAAAAGGGAAAAGTTAAGACAAGAGGAATTAAAAAAAGATCCCTCCGGAAGTATTCACGGTGGAGGACTCCCTGACTTGGTGGGTAATTTAGGCTGGAAAGGTACTGGAATGATTATTCTCATACTCTTAGCGGGCTTTATCCTCTATACCATTTTTTTAAATTAAGATAACATGAACTCAGCATGGCAATGATAAGGAGGTAACGTTTTGGAAAAATTGTTAGTGAAAACGGCTGTTTATACCTTTATCCTTTCTTTTTCCGTTTTCTTTGTTTGGATAGACCGGGTAAAAACAGTGAAAGATTCCTCGGGGATGTATTCCGGTGTAGAGATCCCTTACGCGCAGTTCTTTTTCAATATTACACACCACGCAATCGTAACCACTCTTATTATATTGGCTGGTGTTTGTTTCGTGATGATATTGAGAAAATATAAGAATTAGATATACATATGGTTTAACAAATGAAAGTTTCTAATGGTTACATAAAATGGGGGTCTGACGGATATGTATATCGGCTTGGAATGACTGCTTTGAGAGTCGTTTCCCCTTTTAAAAAGTATTCCTTTATTGACGCGGAGCAAACAGCATAACGGCAGCACCCAGCAAGCATATGGCTGCACCAACCCAGTCATATACATCCGGTGTTTTTTTATCGATGCCCCATCCCCATAGAACAGATAGAATAATGAACACTCCGCCGTATGCAGCATAGACTCTTCCGAATGATGGAAAGGCCTGAAATGTGGCAATAACTCCGTATAAAGCTAATGCGATTCCTCCCCCTAATCCCCAATAGAGAGGCTTCCCTTCTCTCAGCCATAACCAAATAAGATAACCTCCACCTATTTCAGCTATTCCTGCGAGTATAAATAAGAAAAGAGCACTAATCATTCGAATCACTTCCTAAAGCGTAAGGTATAGATCAAAGTATATCTTAATCTATTAGAATTATCCTGCTCGATTAGTTAACGGTTACCCTGTAAACGGTTACTCTATTCACTTCTCACGAACACCTGGTTCGTTTAAACTTCCCCCGATTCTATTTACGCTTTAGTGAAATCCCTTTAAAATAGAAGTATATTAAATTCAGTCAATTCCCCTTAGTCCAATGAAACGGGCTCAGCAGCGGAGAATATAAGACATCAGGATCGTGTAAGCAGGAAGGGAGAGGTTGATATGGAAAGTCTGTATAAAGTTGTAGTTGTAGATGATGAGATGCTCATCAGACAGGGCATTATCAACTATATCGATTGGGAACGTGAAGGGTTTCAAATTGCCGGTGAGGCATCCAATGGGAACGAAGCACTTCAACTTGTGGAAGAGCTGAATCCGCATGTATTAATTACTGATGTGGTGATGCCTGGTATGAATGGCATTGAGTTAGTGCGCATCGTGAAAGAAAAATATCCGGCGATCGAAGTGATTGTTTTAAGTAGTTTTGAAAACTTTGATTATGTTCGTTCGTCTTTTCAGATTGGAATTGCCGATTATATATTAAAGCCGAAATTGAATGGAGAAGAACTGATCAAAACACTGCAGCGGGTGGTACCGGATTCTAAGTCTCCCCCTGAGATAGAACAACAGGAACTCTCTATTGAACAAGTGTTACAAAAGCAGTTATCCGGCTCCTATTTAACGCCGGAAGAAACTGAGAAATTGGAAACACTTTCAGAAGGGGTCTATACACTTCTGGGCATCTGCCGCAAGCTTGAGGAAGAGGAAGATGGACATTTAAGAATAGAAAAAAGATTAGAGGAACACCGGGATCTTAAGATGGTCAAATGGATTGACAATAATGAAAGCGATTTCTCTACCGCGTTGATTATTCAGGATACGCTTCATTCTTCGACCCTATATGAAAAATCGGTTTCTACCGCCCGTGAATATCACGGTGGAGGGGGCGGCCAGTGGATTCTTAGTGATTCTTTCTCATCCCTTTCTGAACTAACGAACGTTTATGAAAAGCAGCTGCTGAAAATGAAAGAGTATGCCTTTTATCTTCCTGATCTTCCGGTGTTAATGAAAGGGAACCTCCCTGACTTATCACGGAATGAACGGCCGTTCGATTTGAGCAGGTTTATTGATCGGTTCAAGCAAAAGAAATTCGATATCGCTGTTGAAGAGTTGAGGCGGCACCTTGACTCGCTGACCAAGGATTATACGTTGGATGTGTTTGAATTCAAATCGTGGATGGAAAACGTTATTTTCAACAGTATCGTCCTTTTAGGCAATATGAAATACCGGGTCGATGAACTGGAAACATTGAAATATGAGTACTTCGCAACAATTAATGAAGCGGCGAACGTGGACGATGCAGCTGCTCCTTTTCATGATTTTCTAAAGAAAGTACAAGGCATTGTCCAACTGGAAGAAGGACAGGGGGAGCATCCGGAAAATGTGCGGCGGCTGCTTGAGCATATTGAAGACCATTATGCGGAGCCTTTGTCGCTCACCACTCTGGCGAACTGCTTTCATTTTAATCCCTCTTATTTATCCAGCTACTTTAGTACTCATTTGAAAGTCGGTTTCGTTGATTATCTGAATAAAGTAAGGATCGAAAAGGCGAAGCAGATTTTGGAAACCACAAAGAAAAACATTGGCGAAGTCAGTGAAATGGTCGGCTACTCGGATCCGAGTTATTTCTGTAAAGTGTTCAAGCGGGTCGCTGGCTCGTCCCCTGGTAAATACCGTAAGAAAGCGCTGGCAGCGAATTGAGGATAGAAAGATGATACAAAAACGGATGAAGGATTTTTTTCAAAATAACCGACTCTTTATGAAGATGTTTCTTGTTATGGTGATCAGTATTATTACGGTATCGGTGTTGATTACGTTCAGCACGATACGGATGTCGAACAACCTTTTCATGGAAACATTCAGCATCACGAATACAAAAGTGCTTAACCAGATCAAGCAGCAGTTTGAATCGTACAGCTATTCTGTCGCTTATACGACGATGAATGTTCAGGACAATGGAACGATAAAGAGGCTCTTAAATAAAGAGGATTTAAATTCTCTTGAAGAATACAAGACCTACTATGCCATTACCGAACAGATGGAGCGTATTTATTCAGACAGTCCGGATCAGACCAATATGATCGTTCTAGGAAAAAATGGCCGGCTGTTTAATATGAGATACAATTACTGGCCTGTGACAGCTGATGAACTGCTTCATCATCCTATCACTGACCGTCTAAATGAAAAACCGAATCAAATTTTGTATCAGTATATTCCGAGTAGTGACATCACCCACGGTAGAAATATGATTGTCGCTTCCAAGGCGCTGACAGAAAGGTCGACAGGAGATGTTTATGGATATGTGTTCATTCCAATCCATGAGCGTGATGTCCAGGCCATCTATGAAGGGTTTACCAATGACGGCAACAGCGTAGTGATCATGAATGGGGATGGAGACGTTGTTTCAAGTAATCAGAAGCAGTGGATCGGAGAGAGAGCACCAAACTTATTGGCTGCAGCAAGCAGGGAAGCTTCTGGTCCTGTGAAGTATGAAGATGTCACGGCTTTGGATAAGGAATATATGATGATGGCAGAGTCGCTCCCGGCTCTGGATATGTATATTGTTAATTTAATAGACCAGGAAGTGGTCATAGATAATTTGATTGATACCAAAGAGCTTGTTCTCATCAGTGTCGGTATTGTAATCCTTGCGGTTGGAGTCGTCTTTATCATTTCGAGAAGGATGACACAATCTCTAAGCCGGTTAGTCGGTCAGATTTCGAATATGGCTAAACACGATTTCCGTAAACCGGTGGATGAGAGTGGAGGGTATGAAGCAAGGGAGCTAGGGGCGGCGTTTAATTATATGTTGAATGAGCTGCAGGATCATGTCGACATTCTGCTTAAGACTCAACGGCAAGCTCGAAAGTCAGAACTTGAGGCCCTGCAGCATCAAATCAATCCACACTTCTTATATAACACGCTGACTTCTGTGAAATTTATGGTGAAAGACGGAAAGAAGGAAGCGGCTTTTGATACGATTGATGCGCTCATTCCACTTTTGCAGAATGCTTTAGGAAACGTGGATGAAACGATTACTGTCGAACAAGAAGCGGCTAATATCGATCATTATATATTGATTAATCAGATGAGGTATGGAGACCGGATTAAAGTGAGTACGTTGATCTCCCCGGACTGTCTCCATTATCACTTACCGAAATTAGTGATCCAGCCTTTCCTTGAGAATGCTTTTTTTCACGCTTTTACGGAAAAGAAACGAGGATACATCCAGATTCTTATTGCTCAACGGGAAAACCGCCTTGTGTGTGAAGTCGTGGATACAGGAGACGGGATGCGCGTGGATACATTTAATGAAAAGAAAGAGAAACGCAATTTATTCAGCGGTATCGGCATCCGTAATGTTCACGACCGGATTCAACTGCTCTTCGGCGAGGAATATGGGGTGGAAATTTCGAGCGAATTGAAAAAAGGAACAAAAGTAAAAATTATCCTCCCTTTAATCGAAGAGAATCCTAAAAATAGAACCATTTCTAAAGATAATACCAATTTGGGAAAATCCTAATAGGGAAAACCTCTAAAAATAGTTAAATCATTTTCTAAAGATCGTTCTAACGGTCTTTTTTTTATGGTGATATGATGAATACAGGCGTTGTGATAACGCTTACATTAAAAGGGGGACTGGTTATGAAAAATTATCTTTTTAAGAAAAGCTGGGTGTTCGCACTGGCTGTGTTTGCACTTATCGCATTGGCTGCTTGTTCATCTGAAGAATCAAGTGGAGATACTGAAGGCGGGGAAGAACCGGATACAATTACAGCATGGGCCTGGGATCCGAATTTTAATATAGCTGCTCTTGAGATTGCGAAAGAATCTTATGAAGGGGATGCTGAGATTGATGTCATAGAAAATGCTCAAGATGATATCGTTCAAAAATTAAATACAGGACTTAGCTCCGGAACGATGAAAGGAATGCCGAATATTGTCTTAATTGAAGATCAGCGTGCTCAAAGCTTCCTGAAATCTTACCCTGATGCTTTTTATCCGATTGATGAATATATGAATCCAGACGATTTTGCTTCCTACAAATTGGCTCCGACAAGCTATGACGGTAAACAGTATGGTCTGCCATTTGACACAGGTGTCATGGGATTGTACTTCCGTACGGACTACTTTGAAGAAGCGGGTTACACGATGGAAGACCTTAAGAATATTACATGGGACGAGTACATTGAGATCGGGAAAGATGTGAAAGAAAAGACTGGAAAAGATATGCTTACCCTTGATCCAAACGATCTTGGTCTTGTAAGGGCGATGATTCAAAGTGCAGGTTCCTGGTATGTGAAAGAAGATGGAGAAACATTGAATATCGAAGGAAACGAACAGTTGAAAAAAGCACTCCAAACGTATAAAGAGATGATGGAAACGGATTTCGTAAAACCTAATTCTGACTGGAGCCAATATGTCGCTGCCTTTAATAGTGGAGATGTAGCTACTGTCCCAACAGGAAACTGGATTACTGCGAGCGTAATGGCTGAAGAATCTCAAGCTGGTAAATGGGCGGTCGCTCCCATTCCTAGATTGGATACAGAAGGTGCTGTCAATGCCTCCAACTTAGGCGGAAGTTCCTTCTACGTGTTAGACATTCCTGGGAAAGAAAAAGCGGCAGAATTTCTTGGTCAAACGTTTGGCGGAAGCAATGAATTCTACCAAGAGCTTGTGACAGACGTTGGCGCGATTGGTACGTACACACCGGCAACAGAGGGAGAAGCTTACCAGAAAGAGAGCGAATTCTTCAGTGGCCAGCAATTGATCTCTGACTTCTCTACATGGACAGAAGAAATTCCAAATGTCGATTATGGAACGCACACATATGCCATTGAAGACATTCTTGTAGCAGAAATGCAGAACTACCTGAATGGTAAGGAACTGGATCAAGTCCTTGCAGATGCTCAGGCACAGGCAGAAGCTCAGCTTAAATAAATAGGTACCTTCCTTTGGAAATAAGGAAACCATATGAAGGGATTCTTCGAAAGTCAGATACTTTCAAAGAGTCCCTTTCTTTACAAGAGGGCTCTGTTAAACCTTATTGTTGATTTCATGCAGACTCTCTTACTTGGGAGTTCTAGTTTCGACATTGTTGAGTGTAACGGGGCTTGCAGCTGCTCTCTTTCCGCGGGGAAGACGGAAAGCCTCCTCAAGCTTCGCTTTGTGGGGTCTTTCCAGTCTGTCCATTCCCGCAGGAGTATCGCAGTTTCCAGTCCCTTTTACAAAAATCAGATTCTCGAAACTCTAGTAAATGGGGATATCTAATCAACACGGAGGTATAACAGAGCCTTTAAAAAATCTGAAGTAGCACGTAGGAATCTTTAAAATAAAAGAAAGCTTTTCTTCACGGAATAAGAAGGAGGAGAAACAATGAGCAATTCAATGGAAAGTACCAGCTCTGCTTATGTAGAAAAGAGTAAGAACAAATCTACGCGCCGCTGGTTCAAAAAGAACTATATCGGATGGTTGTTCATCCTCATCGCTGTTATAGGTATTGGCATCTTCTATTTTTACCCGATGCTTCGGGCTTTGCTGCTTTCTTTCCAATCAGGTATGGGGGCAAACCTTGAATACGTTGGATTGGATAACTATATGCGTCTGTTTGGGGATCCGACGTTTATTGCGGCATTAACCAATACGTTTATTTATCTATTAGTACAGGTACCGGTCATGATTATTCTTGCACTCGTCTTTTCTGTGATCTTAAATGATGCGACGTTAAAGTTTAGAGGATTTTTCCGTACCGCCATTTTCCTACCCTGTGTGACGTCTTTAGTTGCATATGCAGTCATCTTTAAATACTTATTCGGTGTCGACGGATTAATCAACCAGGGGCTTTTGAGCTTATCTCTAATTTCTGAACCGCTCAACTGGCTGGCTGACCCCGTGCTCGCTAAAATCACGATTATCCTTGCAATTACTTGGAGATGGACCGGGTACAATATGATTTTCTATTTGTCCGCCCTGCAAAATGTTGATAAATCCATGTACGAAGCTGCGAAGATTGATGGTGCTTCCAGTATTCAGCGCTTCTTTTACATTACCGTTCCAATGTTAAAGCCGATCATTTTGTTCACATCGATCATGTCTACAATTGGAACGCTGCAAATTTTTGATGAAATTATGAATATCACGAATGGCGGACCAGGAAATGCGACACTTTCCATTTCGATGTATATCTATAATCTATCTTTCAAATACACGCCTGATTTTGGATATGCTGCAACGGTTTCTTATGTGATTGTTATTCTAGTCGTCTTGTTCTCTCTTATTCAATTTAAAGTGGCAGGTGATGATAAATGAAGAAATTGAAACGAACGGGTGTCTATCTTTTCTTAAGTGTTGCTGCGCTTGTTTCCATCTTTCCATTTTTATGGATGATTATCAGTATGACGAATAAATCTGTGGATGTTACCCAGGGACGTTTAATTCCAGGTACCCACCTTTTTGAAAATTTGAAAGTGCTCTTTGAAACGGTCGATGTCGTGACCGCTCTAGTCAATTCAACCATTATTGCTGTTGTTACCACATTCTTAACATTGTTGATCGGTTCATTGGCTGGTTATGGCTTTGAAATTTACCGGTCCCCGGGGAAAGATAGGATCTTTAATATCCTGCTTTTATCGATGATGATCCCATTTGCGGCGATCATGATTCCTTTATACCGTCTGTTTGGAGGAATTTCTTCATCCATTCCGTTTCTTGGAATCGATACCCTCTCAGCAGCGATCCTGCCGACGGTCGTCACAGCGTTTTTCATCTTTTTCTTCCGACAGAATACGAAGATGTTTGCTAAAGAGTTGGTCGAGGCTGGAAGAATGGATGGGTTAAGTGAACTGGGTATCTTCTTCCGTATTTATCTGCCGACAATGAAAACGA
Source organism: Halobacillus litoralis (assembly GCF_020524025.1). GTDB lineage: Bacteria > Bacillota > Bacilli > Bacillales > Halobacillaceae > Halobacillus > Halobacillus litoralis_D. The sequence goes on from NZ_JAIVKN010000001.1 coordinate 444,802, forward strand.
CCTACGCCGCTGCTGCGATCATTGCCTTTATGAACAGCTGGAATAACTACTTGTGGCCATTGGTCATTTTACAGTCTCCGGAAAAGCAGACGATTCCATTGCTTATTTCAAATCTTGGAGCGGGCTATTCCCCTGACTATGGTGTCATTATGACAGCGATCGTTATTGCTACATTGCCGACTGCTCTTGTTTTCTTCATTATGCAGAAACACTTTGTAGCTGGAATGATGGGATCTGTCAAAGGATAAAGCGGATGGGCAGGAGTAAGGAAACGGGTAGTTGCTCCTGCCGGACAAGAGGTTATTTCGTATCTCCGATAATTAAACTGCCTGAGTAGAGGCAGACAAAAGGGAAAGAGAGTAGAGGAGGAAAACGATGTTACAAGCGAAAAACAGCCAATTTTATTTGGACGGGGAGCCCTTTCAAATCCTATCCGGTGCGCTTCATTATTTCCGTACGGTCCCCGAACATTGGGAAGACCGGCTGAAGAAGTTAAAAGCGCTTGGTTTAAATACGGTAGAAACTTACGTCCCTTGGAACTTACACGAACCGAGGGAGGGAAAATTCCACTTTACTGGAATGGCTGATATCGAACAGTTTATTCAAACAGCGGACCGCCTCGGCTTATATGTCATCATCCGTCCGTCTCCTTACATTTGTGCGGAATGGGAAATGGGCGGTCTTCCTTCCTGGCTTTTGAAAGATAAAGATATCGTTCTAAGAAGCAGTGACCCTGCTTATCTCTCGCATATAGAATCCTATTACGAGGAGCTGCTTCCTAAGTTTGTTCCTTTTCTCTATCAAAATGGCGGACCGGTCATTGCTATGCAGATAGAGAATGAATACGGGGCTTATGGCAATGATCAAGACTACTTATCCTTTTTTAAAGATCAGTATGAAAAACATGGACTCCATACTTTCTTGTTCACATCGGATGGTCCTGATTTTATTAACCAAGGGTCCCTGCCTGATGTAACGACAACACTGAATTTCGGATCGAAAGTCGACCAGGCTTTTCATGAGCTGGAGTCTTTTAAACCAGGTTCTCCGAAGATGGTAGCGGAATTCTGGATCGGCTGGTTTGATTATTGGACGGGGGAACATCATACAAGGGAAGCCTCCGATGCGGCGGCCGTTTTTAAAGAGCTGATGGAGAAGGGAATTTCGGTTAACTTCTATATGTTTCACGGGGGAACGAACTTTGGCTTTATGAACGGCGCCAATCACTACGATGTTTATTACCCGACCATTACCAGCTACGATTACGACAGCCTGCTGACGGAAAACGGGGAAATCACTGAGAAATACAGGGCCGTCAAAGCGGTACTGAGTGAGTTCAAACCTGTCCCTGAAGACTATGTGTCTGAGATCCTAACAAAAAACTACGGTTCTGTTTCTTTAAGAGAATCGGTCAGTCTCTTCGACACGCTTGATCAAATCAGTGATCGGATTGAACATCTGACACCTCTTTCAATGGAAGAGATCGGTCAATCGTATGGATATACGCTATACAAAACGGAAGTGAATCGATCTGGTGAATTAGCGATGAACAGCCGTGATATTCATGATCGTGCTTTTGTTTATATCAATGGCATCTACCAAATGACGCTGTACAAAAATGATCAAGAAAAGAACGTGACACTCGAATTTCCAAACGATAGGAACACGTTGGAAATCCTGGTGGAGAATATGGGAAGGGCGAACTACGGAGAGCACTTGTCGGATCGTAAAGGAATCACGAAAAACCTATGGCTTGGAGAGCAGTATTTTTTCAACTGGGATATCTATGCGATTGAAATGGATCGTCTGCCGGAAGATTATCGAGCGGATTCAGAAGATCGTTATCCGAAGTTTTTCCGGGGAACCTTTGATGCAGAAGGAACGCATGATACCTTCATTGAAAGTGAAGGATTTACGAAAGGCAATGTGTTCATTAATGGATTCAACTTAGGGAGGTATTGGAACACCGCCGGTCCTCAGAAGCGGATTTATGTACCTGGACCTTTACTGAAGGAAAAAGGGAATGAACTGGTTGTTCTTGAGCTTGAACATACATCTGTCACAGAAATTCAGCTCGTCGATCACCCTCAATGGTCCACTGTTGAAGCATAGAAATATCAGGGTTCAAGAGGACATACGCTCCCGAACCCGTAATAGAATGACGAAACAAAATGGATCTACATTCATTTAGAAAAGGAACGTTGTTTATGACTATTATTGTGAATGAAAAAACGAAGGAATTCCATCTGCAGACCAGCGGTTCCAGCTACCTTTTTACGGTGCTTGAAAATGGACAGCTCGGACATCTCTATTATGGAAAAAAAGTGAACCATAAAGATTCGTTTCAACACTTGCTGACCAATGGAAACCGGCCAAATACGGCGTATGTGAAAGAAGGAGATATGAGTTTTTCCCTTGAGCAGACAAAGCAGGAATATCCCGCCTATGGAACAACAGATTTCAGGGAGCCGGCTCTTCACATCGAGCAGGTGGATGGGAGCCGGATCAGTGATTTCCGTTACAAGAGCCATAGGGTTACTTCCGGAAAGCCAAAGCTTGATGGACTTCCAGCTACGTATGCAGAAGATGGAGATGAGGTGGAGACGCTCGAGATTACGCTTTACGATGATTATCTTGACGCGGAGTTGACGCTGCTTTATTCCGTATTTGAAGCTCATGATGCGATCGCAAGAAGCGCAAGGCTCTCCAATCATGGGAAGGCAAACCTCAACGTATCGAGAATCATGAGTGCGAATGTAGATTTGTTTGACTCGGATTACGAAATGATCCAGCTTTCCGGTGCGTGGGCGAGGGAAAGGCATGTGAAGAACCGACGTCTGGAAAGCGGTCTTCAGAGCATTTCCAGTACGCGTGGAACGAGCAGCGGACATCAGAATCCTTTTCTGGCGTTGAAACGTCCGATGGCAACGGAATTCACTGGTGATGTGTACGGATTCAGTCTCGTATACAGCGGAAATTTCCTTGCTCAGGTCGAAGTCGATTATCTCGATGTTGCCCGCGTCAGTATCGGAATCCATCCGTTCGATTTCAACTGGATGCTTGAACCGGGCGATTCGTTTCAGTCACCTGAAGCGGTCATGGTATACTCGGGAGAAGGGCTGAACGGCATGAGCCAGCGTTTCCACGAGCTATATCAGACCCGTCTTGCGCGGGGGGGATGGCGCGACCAGGCCCGGCCGATTTTAACGAACAACTGGGAAGGTACCTATTTTGATTTTGATGAAGAAAAAATTCTCGATATGGCCAGGCAGTCAAAAGAACTCGGTGTCGAACTGTTTGTCCTGGATGACGGCTGGTTCGGAAAGCGTAACGATGATACGACCTCTCTCGGGGACTGGTACGTCAACTATGATAAGTTACCAGATGGAATCACGGGCTTAGCGGACAAAATTACGGACTTGGGCATGGATTTTGGACTCTGGTTCGAACCTGAAATGGTGTCAAAAGCAAGCAGGCTGTATGAAGAGCATCCGGACTGGATTCTCCATGTCCCGGACCGAAGTCTTTCACACGGCCGCAATCAGTATGTGCTCGATTTTTCAAGAGGAGAAGTCGTTGATGCTCTCTATGAGATGATGAGTAACATTCTGAGGGAAGCGGATATCTCTTATGTAAAATGGGATATGAACCGCTACATGACGGAAATCGGCTCTCCGGCCTGGCCCGCAGACCGCCAGAAAGAAATTGTCCACCGCTATATACTTGGCGTGTACGATTTATATGAACGGCTTACGTCTGAATTTCCTGAGGTTCTGTTTGAGTCGTGTGCAAGTGGCGGATGCCGGTTTGATCCGGGGATGCTCTATTATGCTCCGCAGGCGTGGACAAGTGATGACACAGATGCTGTCGAGCGTCTGAAAATCCAGTATGGGACTTCGTTCGTTTACCCGGTCAGTTCGATGGGGGCTCACGTCTCCGCTGTTCCGAATCATCAGGTCGGAAGGGTGACGAGTCTTGAGACGAGAGCGAATACGGCTTATTTCGGAGCTTTCGGTTATGAGCTTGACGTGACTTCAATGGCAGAAGAAGAAAAAGCTGAGATGAAAGCGCAGATCGAATTTTACAAACAGCACCGTGACTTGTTCCAATTCGGGACATTTTATCGTCTGGAGAGCCCTTTTGAAAAAGACGGCAACCGTACGACATGGATGATGGTATCCAAGGACCAGTCCCGTGCGGTTCTAGCAGATTATCACGTGCTCGACCGTCCCAACCAGGGCTTCACCAGGCTTCAGTTCAAAGGACTGGACCCGGATGCTGCCTATGAGATCGAAGGGTATGAAGGTTTATATAATGGAGATGAACTGATGGAGATCGGTCTTCAGCTGGGGCATGAGCGCTTTCGAGAGCGTGATATTCATGAACCGGCAGGAGATTTTCACTCAAGATTGTTCATCTTAAATAAAAAGCCTTAGGAAGCGGGAGGACGGGAACATGTCTTCATTCGTCCTGTTACCTTAAACCAAATTCATCTTTTACTTAAAAATGAAAGAAAAGGAAGTGCTGGATCTCTGCCGGCACTTCCTTTTTTATGATTACAAAATACAACAGAATCTTGAGGAGGCCTTCTTTCTTTGAAATAATGGAAGCGTCTATGAAAAGTAAAAGGGAAATAGAGGAGGAAAGAATGAAACAAAATCTAATAAGTTTGTCTCTCGTGTTTTTAGGCGTTTGTATCTTAGCCGGAGCTTTCATCGTTGCCGGCGCCATAAACAATGAGACGCAGGCAGAAACAGAACCGCCGCAGGTCCAGGTCAACGCTCATACAGAAAAACAGTTGATGAGTCATTTAGAATTAAAACAATACTTAGGGATAACTGATGAGCAGTTAGCAAAGATACTCCCTCAAGAAGTTGATGGTGTAACGAAAAGCAGTATTCCTTACATAAGGATCGGCTATGAATATTATTTTCCTGTAAAAGCCGTCGATCAATGGCTGACAGAAACGGAAGCTATAGTGTTTAGATGACCGTTCATAATTTTAGACTTGCACGAAAAGTGTTTTTTACGGAATATAAACGACTTGTCATTTTTTAAGAAGAGAGGACACATAACTAAAAAAACGGCATGGATTTTTTCCATGTCGTTTTTTTAATGTTGAAGAATTTTAAGAAGGGATAATGGAGGATTTTGCAGAATTTGGTTAGAGAGTAGGAGTTTTTCAATGATATCGGTTTTAGGAGGCTGATGGATATGGAATTAACCCACACCCGCTTACTTGTTGATCATTATAAGGAATGTTTTTTGTTTTATAGGGATGTTCTTGGCTTTGAAGTTTCCTGGGGAAATGAAGATTCAAAGTATGCCGATTTTAAATTCAATGGGGCGGCACTTGGAATATTTGACCGTCAGCAAATGGCTGAAGCCACAGGCACGGAATATTCGCAAGACGTGAATCAGACTGATCGGACGGCCTTGATTTTTAAAGTCCGTAGTGTTGATGAAACATACGAGGAGCTGAAAGGTAAGGTTGAATTTATTACTCCACCTACAAAGCAGGAAGGGTGGGGGATTAAAGTCGCTCACTTCAGAGATCCAGCAGGGTCGCTTTTAGAGATTTACGAAAAGATATAAATGTATGGAGGGAACCACACGTGATCCATACGGGGGGTGACCTATGAGGGAGAAAATTCTTGTCACTATTATTTTACTGCTATGCTCCGGCTGCTATGGACCAGGTGAGACCGTTGAATGGTATGAGAGCTTTCGTTTTCATGGTGTCGTGGTTCATAAAAATATGAAAGACGAGCTTATTGTCTTAGAGGAAGTGGATGCACCTGAAAGCAGGAAAGATGGAAACCGATTTGAAATTCCGGTGGATGATTTTGAAAAGTATCAAAAAGGGGACAAGGTCCATGTCATAGTTGAAACCAATACAACTAATGATGTGTGGGACTTAGACCATTTGAGGTTTCATATCAAACCACTGGAATAAGGAAAATAAAAACCGGAAAGCTAGTAAAGAATGATGAGATCTTTTCGTGTTTCTTTCGAATTAGAGGTTGAGCAAAGAGAGAACGTTTGAAATAATGAACGTATAAGGTTTCCTCAATCATTGAAATATAAAAGACCGTTTCACCCCGGATCTCATTTAAGATCCTTTATAGTAATGAAAAGTTCTTTAACCGTAATGAATTTTGAAAGGGGATACATAGTCTTGAACACAAAATACTTAGATATACTGGCCCAAAAATACGATTGCGAAGAAAAAGTAGTGACAGAAATCATCAATCTGAAGGCAATTCTTAATCTGCCAAAAGGAACAGAGCATTTTGTCAGTGATTTACACGGGGAGTATCAAGCCTTTCAACATGTGTTAAGAAATGGATCAGGCCGGGTGAAGGAGAAGATCACCGACCTTTTTGAAGATGAATTACGTGAAGAAGAAATCAATGAATTTGCCGCACTTGTGTATTACCCGGAAGAAAAAATCAAGTTGTTGAAGAATGAGTTTGATAATAAAGAAGACTTAAACCAATGGTATTCAGCTGTCATCGACCGGATGATAAAGCTGATTGCTTATGCATCATCTAAATATACGCGTTCTAAATTACGTAAAGCTTTGCCTGATCAGTTCGTCTATATCGTTGAAGAGCTGCTGTATAAAACGGATGAGTATACGAATAAGGAACAGTACTATACAAAAATGGTGCAGCAGATTATTTCTCTCGGCCAGGCGGATAAGCTCATCATCGGCCTTGCTTATACGACGCAGCGGCTGGTCGTGGATCACCTTCATGTCGTAGGGGATATCTATGACCGGGGGCCAGAGCCGGACAAGATCATGGAAACGCTTACGAATTATCATTCGGTTGATATTCAGTGGGGAAATCATGATGTGTTATGGATTGGTGCTTACGCCGGGTCAAAGGTGTGCTTAGCTAATCTGATCCGTATCTGCGCACGCTACAATAATCTGGAGATTATTGAAGATGTGTACGGCATCAATTTAAGACCGCTGCTCAACCTTGCTGAGAAGTACTATGACGATAACCCGGCTTTCCGACCGAAAATACAGGGTGGTGAAAAACCATCGAACTTAGAAAAAGAACAGATTACAAAGATTCATCAGGCGATTGCGATCATCCAATTCAAGTTGGAAAGCCGGATTATTAAGAGGCGGTCATACTTTAATATGTCAGAACGGCTGATGCTTGAAAAGATGGATCAGGAAAACAACGAAATCACCATTCATGGAAAAACATACCCACTGGAGAATCCTTGTTTTTCAACGGTTGACCCGGAGCGCCCGGATCAGCTCCTGGAGGAGGAAGAGCAGGTCATCGACAAGCTGTTGTTCTCCATCCAGCATTCAGAAAAGCTATCGAGACATATGAACTTTCTTATGAAAAAGGGCAGCCTGTACTTGAAATATAATGGCAATTTACTCATCCATGGATGTATTCCGTTAGATGAGGAAGGAAATATGGAGAGCATGAGTATTGAGGGCAAGACCTATGCCGGTCGGGAATTACTCGATATTTTTGAACATTATTTACGCTACGCTTTTTCACACCCTGAAGAAACGGATGATCTTGCGACCGATATGGTCTGGTATTTATGGACAGGGGAATATTCCTCGCTCTTTGGTAAACGGGAAATGACAACGTTCGAGAGATACTTTATTGAAGATAAGGAAACCCATAAGGAGAGAAAGAATCCTTACTATTATTTACGTGAAGATGAAGATGTGTGCCGGAAGATCCTGAAAGATTTTGATCTCAATCCTGAGCAGGGTCATATTATCAACGGCCATACCCCTGTAAAAGAAATCGAGGGGGAAAATCCAATCAAGGCCAATGGAAAGATGGTGGTGATTGACGGAGGGTTTTCTAAGGCATATCAATCAAAGACAGGGATTGCCGGATACACATTACTGTTTAATTCCTACGGGATGCAGCTGGTCGCTCATAAACATTTCAACTCCAAGGAAGAGGTTCTCAGAAACGGAGCTGATGTTCTTTCTGTGAAACGGCTGGTGGATAAGGAATTAGAGCGGAAGAAAGTGCTGGAGACGAATGTCGGAGAAGAACTGTTACAGGAACTCTATATCCTGAATAGTCTAATGGAATACCGCTATATGAATTAATTTAATTGATAAAAAGAAGAGGGACAAATCTACCATAGATTTGTCCCTCTTCTTTTATTAGTCATCCAGCCCAATACGGTAAAGGCGCATGTTATAAGACTTTTCTAAAAACTTAGTATTGTTATCAGGATGTAGTTTTTTTGTATGATATTAGCATTAACTAGATAATTTTTCCTTGAAAGCGTCTAACATGTGTCCAAATATTAACAAAGTCTTGACTGTTCTTTGACAAAATCGTGAACAGTTATTTGCATTTCTACATTTTCTGATATAATTTATCAAGTCCTATGATGTATAAGAACTATTAGATTCTTAGTTTTATACTTATAAATGATTGTTTGATAGGAGGGTTAAAACCAATGAAAGCTAAACATCTGCTAGGATTGCTTCCACTAGGCTTAATATTGTTTTTGAGCGGATGTGGGCAATTGGAAATGACTGTGCTCGATCCGAAAGGGCCGGTTGCAGAAAGTCAATATGAACTAATTAAATACTCCCTTTGGTTTATGCTTGGAATCATTGTTGTTGTATTTGCTCTATTTACGTTCATGCTCATTAAATATAGAGAAAATCGACCTGGAAGAAAAGAAAGCGACTATGACCCGAACTTGCACGGGAACACGGCGATTGAGATTGTCTGGACAGTTATCCCAATCGTGATTGTTATTCTACTTTCGATTCCGACGGTTACAACTCTATATGATCTTGAAAAATCTCCAGAACCTGTTGAAGGTCAGGAAGCAAAAGAACCGCTCGTCATTCACGCGACTACAGCTGACTGGAAATGGTTCTTCAGCTATCCAGAACAGGACATTGAGACGGTCAACTACTTACACATCCCGGTTGATCGCCCGATTGAATTCCGACTTACATCAGCGGATTCAATGACAGCTCTTTGGATTCCGGCTCTTGGCGGTCAGAAATACAATATGGCTGGGATGATGAACAAGCTGTACCTTCAAGCGGATGAAGAAGGAATTTACGATGGACGTAACTCCAACTTCAACGGGGAAGGCTTCGCAGCTCAGACGTTCAAAACGCATGTCGAGAGTGAAGAAGCGTTTGACGCCTGGGTCAATGACATTAAGACCGAAAAACCTGAGCTGACAAAAGAACAATATGATGAGCTTCTTAAACCTGGATTGACAGGCAAAGATGCGTTCTCCTCAACACACCTGGAGTACATCAACCATGCATCTAGTGATGGTATGGGCTATGTCGTAGACAACTACGAAGAGTTATTTGAAGAGAAGCTGCACCTGGAAGAGATTGAAAAACAGGAAAGCTTCCAATAGAACGTTAAGAAAGCAGGTGAAGACATGCACATTACAGATATTTTAGTCACCGGTGAACCCATTATTTATGGGGCTATGGTTTCTATTGCATTAGTTACAATCGCCATACTCTTCCTGTTAACGTATTTTAAAAAATGGGGTTGGCTTTGGCGTGAATGGTTGACGACTGTTGACCATAAAAAAATTGGGATTATGTATATTTTAAGTGCGCTGGTTATGTTATTCCGTGGCGGTATGGACGCCCTGATGATGAGGGTGAACCTCGCTTTTCCGGAATTAGGATTCCTAAGTTCCCAGCACTACAATGAGATCTTTACAACACACGGCACGATCATGATCATCTTTATGGCGATGCCATTCTTGATCGGTCTGATGAATATTATCGTTCCATTACAAATTGGAGCCCGCGACTTTGCGTTCCCTTACTTGAACGCGATGAGTTTCTGGTCCTTCTTCATCGGAGCGATGCTGTTTAATATTTCCTTCGTTATCGGTGGTTCACCGGACGCAGGATGGACAAGTTACACTCCGCTGTCAGGAGCAGCCATGAGTCCCGGTCCTGGTCAGAACTTCTACTTGATGGGTCTTCAGCTATCGGGTATTGGTACGCTTGCGACAGGGATTAACTTGATGGTTACCATCTTGAAGATGCGTGCACCTGGAATGAAACTTTTCCATATGCCGATTTTCACGTGGTCCACACTTGTTACTTGTTTCATTATTGTATTTGCATTCCCGATTCTAACAGTAGCGCTTGCGCTGCTTACCATTGACCGTGTATTCGGTTCACAGTTCTTTACATTGACAGGAGAAGGGCTTCCGATGATGTGGGCCAACCTGTTCTGGATGTGGGGACACCCTGAGGTTTACATCGTAATCCTCCCAGCCTTCGGTATTTTCTCCGAGGTTATTGCAACATTTGCGAAAAAACGTTTGTTTGGTTACAGCGCAATGGTATGGTCCATGATCATCATTGCCCTGCTAAGCTTTATCGTATGGGTCCACCACTTCTTCACGATGGGTGCCGGCGCATTTGTCAACTCCGTATTCTCGATTTCAACGATGTTGATTGCGGTGCCTACGGGAGTTAAGATATTCAACTGGCTTGCGACCTTATATAAATCGAAAATCGAGTTCACCGTACCGATGCTTTGGTCACTTGCCTTTATCCCAAGTTTCATTCTTGGTGGTGTAACCGGGGTTATGCTTGGTATGGCAGCTGCGGACTATCAGTTCCACAACTCTTACTTCCTGGTCGCGCACTTCCACTATGTGCTGATTGCAGGAACCGTATTTGCCTGCTTCGCAGGACTTGTATTCTGGTATCCGAAGATGTTCGGCCATAAGATGAATGAGCGCATCGGTAAATGGGCGTTCTGGTTGTTCTTTGCCGGGTTCCATATCTGCTTCTTCCCGCAGTATTTCCTAGGTCTTGATGGAATGCCGCGTCGTTTGTTTATTACAAACATTGCAGAATGGTTGCCTCTAAACGTCATCTCTACCGGCGGCGCGTTCTTAATGGGAGTCGGTTTCGTTGTCTTCGTTTACAACGTATACTACAGCTTCCGCTACAGTGAGCGCGAAACGACAGGAGATTCCTGGAACGGAAACGGTCGTACGCTTGAATGGGCGACAACAACTCCGGTTCCGTACTACAACTTCGCTACAGTACCGTATGTGGATGAAATTGATCCATATGTACGTATGAAAGAAGAAGGTAAAACAACATTTGATGAATCACAGCTGAAGCCGATTCACATGCCTAGCTACACAGGAGCACCAATCATTATGATGTCCTTCCTGGGTCTTGCAAGTTTTGCCTTAGTCTTCGAATGGATTCCTGTTGCGATCTTCGGTCTAGTCGGAGGACTTGTGATGATGATTCTACGTTCCTTTGACTATGATGACGGCTATTATGTAAAAGTCGATGAAATAAAACGCATCGAGCGAAAAGCAAGGGGGTTATGATATGGCTGCAGAAGAACTGAAAACAGGTCCTTTAGAGTATCGGACACAAGAAGGACGGATGACCATCCTTGGCTTCTGGATCTTCCTCGGAGCCGAAGTTGTCCTGTTTGCTACTTTGTTTGCAACCTACGCCGTACTCTTCGGTCGTACGGCGGATGCACCGTCTCCAATGGAATTGTTTGAGCCGGGCACCGTGCTTGTCATGACCTTTTTGCTTTTGACAAGTAGTTTTACCTGTGGTCTTGCCGTTCATGAAATGCGCAGAGGCAATAAAAAAGGCCTCACGCTTTGGATGGCGGTCACACTCGCTCTCGGTCTTGGATTCCTGGGCTTTGAGATTTATGAATTTGTGCATTACGTCCATGAAGGAGCTAGTCTTCCTTCCAGTGCCTACTGGTCAAGCTTCTTTGTTCTTGCCGGGACGCACGGACTGCACGTAACCTTGGGAATTGGCTGGGCGACTCTGCTCTTGATCCAAATCTCTAGAAGAGGACTTACCAATGTAACGAGCCGTAAGTTCTTTATTATCAGCTTGTACTGGCACTTCCTAGATGTCATTTGGATCTTCATTTTCACTTGTGTCTATATGATTGGGATGGTGATCTAAGATGGCAAAAACAGATAAACGCGTACCGATGAATCACGTCATTGGATTTGTCCTATCTTTGGTTATGACGCTTGTAGCTGCCTGGGCAGTAATCGGGTCAAACCTATCGACAACATGGGTGATCATCTTCATTATGATTCTGGCTCTGCTTCAGGCGGGTGTGCAGCTCTTCATGTTCATGCACATCACCGAGGCGGAAAGTAAAAACGGCCATGTCCCTTGGAATATGATGTTCCACGGATTTGCGCTTGCAGCGATCCTTGTCGCCGGTTCCCTTTTCACAATGTCCTTTGGTTTCGACCACGGAGAACATGGCAACCACGGCGGTGAAGGCGAGCAGCACGAACAAATGGATAGTGAAGAACACAGCAGTCATTAATGAAGAAAAACGAGGGAGGTGAGAGGAAATGCAGTATAAACGTCAGGAAAGTACGGAAGATTCAACCATGGTCAGCCATTGGCCCTGGAAAGATCTAATTGGCTTCATCCTTTGTATTGCGTTGACAGCCTTCTCTTTAACCACGGTTCTGTATTCGTCTTACCAACCTACGTTTGTCTTTGTGATTTTGACTGGACTGGCTTTTGTTCAAGCAATGATCCAGCTGTTTAAATTACAGCCAAGACAGTAAGTGTTTCAATAAAAAAGACACGCCTCTTCCTGAGAATCAGGAAGGGAGCGTGTCTTTTTCTTTTGTTAAACTTGCTTGATAAGCCGGGCTTTGTTCGACCGTCGCTATGATGAAGAGAATCCAGGCAATCTGGGAGCCTACAAGTCCAATGTAGAACATGGACCAGGTGACCGTAAATGCGGCAGGCGCCGTGTAGAGAATGACTTGGAAATAGTACACCCACATGCCGACAAGCAGGATGGACTGTACGATGGCAAAGGCCGGTTTTTTCAAGAGCAAGAACAAAAACGGAGTAATCGTTGATAACAGTAAGAACATGACTATGACACCCATGAACAACATCTCCTTTATGTGTAAATACTTGAAAGCGTTTTCCTTATAAATCTATTGTAACAAATAATTCTTATTTTGGACACAAAATGTTCAAAAAGATTTTAAAAAAAGGCTTGTTTCTATAGTATAGGATTATTTTTACAGGATATGCACGCGTGTTCAAAGCTGATATCAAGGGGTTTTCGGTGGGTGACGTACCTTTTAGAAAAATGTCACATTTAAAGGAAGTCTGTGAATATTTGTGTCACAAAGATGGAATTTATGAGGAAGAAGGAGGGGGAAGGTCCTTGAGGAATCAATGAAACTCCGTGTGATTAGAGTATAGATTTAAAAAAAGCTCAGAGCCATGGCTCTGAGCTTCGTTACACCTATTCAAATAAAGACCAGATGTCATCTTCCACTTGTTCGCTGACGGCCCCGGTCCCGCCGAAGATACGGAAGTAGAACGATTCATTTTCCTTAACATAGGATTTCACCTGAGGGTCCAGATGATCTTTTGGTGTTAATAATAACGGTTCTCCTACACCATAGACCGACCCGCTCAGAGCGTCTGCAAAGTTAGCCCCTGTAGCAAGGTTGACTAAGGCAGGGTCTAAGGAAAAGTACTTAGCAATGGCTACGGATGTACTGTAACGGTTTTTTCCTGCAATACGTTCAGGGTAGGGAAGCTGTGTCAGGATGTTCTCTGCGATGACACCTGAGCCCCCAACGACATAACTGTAGTCATAGCCGCGGATGGCTTTTTGTGTGGCTGAAGGCAGGTAATCCCTTTCGGTCAAAAGGATCGGCATACCATTCATGGCTGCTACAGGTGCAATCGCTAAGGCATCCGGGAAGTTTCTGCCGTAAGCAATGACCGCTCCATCACTAAATGGAATTTCCGCGGCAATTGCTGCCGCTGTCTCATAACGGTTAGATCCTGATATTCTCTCTACATCTATACCGAGGCTCTTGAGTTTGTTTTCCACTTCTTTAGAAACGGCTCCAGTACCTCCAAGGATGGTCACATGGTCGGTTTCAAGTACCTCAAGCGTTGATTCTGTAATTTTTGGAAGACTGTTTTTCGTTGTCAAAAGAATCGGGGCATCGGATTGAAAAGCAAACGGTGCACCTGCAAGCGCATCAGGGAAGTCTGCCCCTGTTGCCAGAACAACGTTTTCAGATGGATAGCCTCCACTCCGACGGACAGCAATGGAAGCAGACGTATGATATCGATCTTTGCCGGCTATTCGTTCGATGTAGGGTTCATCTTCAAAGATATAAGGGCTCAGCATATAGGTCTCCCCATTATTGAGGTTGGCTGAGTCAGAAGCTTCCATGTAATAAACGCCGGGTTCTACGTAAAAACCGCCCGCATATCCATATTCATCACTGTCCTCGAAATAGCTGTCCACTTTAGAACCACCAGTGTCATAAAGGTTTACATTCAGCTCCATATCTGTGGTTTCTTCCTCGAAAATAAATAAGGAAACAATCAAATCTACTTCCTTATCTCCATTGATCTCGAGCTTGTAATAATCTTTATCATCATCTGAAAACGTACCAATCGCTACGTCTTCCGGTGTAATAGGATTAGCTTGTGCTCTCGTGTTGTTCGGTTCCTCTTCTTCAAATGCTCCCCAGTCATTATAACCGAGCAGCTCAACCTCCAGAGCATTCGGAGTCTGTTTCTGCTTTTTAAATTCCTCAAGATTTTTAAACTCCTGGCTGCTCCCAGCCAACACAGGACTCGTAAATAAAGTAGCCGCCAACAAAAAAGCTGCTGTAAAACCGATCGTTTTTTTCACTGGATTCTTTCTCTCCTTTTACTTTTTCTTCATGACTGTCGATCGCTGATCCCCATGTATCCTTCCATCACCTTCCAATTCATGATACTAAAAGGATTATATAGCAGGAAATTAACAAAAGCTATCTCTTTTAATTGACAAAATTCGACCTTTTCATAAAAAAACTAAGATGGATCAGGATCGTTAAAAAACTGATGTTGACAGATCTAAAGAAAGTCCTATATAATTAATCTCGAATTCAAGATATTTAGCAGCTCAAAAGTTGGGCTTTCTTTTATGTCTAATATCTCGAAGTCAAGAATATAGATACAAAGATGGTTGAGAAGACAACGGGGATGGTGACTCATATGGGTTGGATAGAAAAATTATTTGGAAAACAAAAGGAGATGGAAGATATGTCGAACGTTAAACTTGCAGTAATCTTTTATACAATGGGTGGAACGAATCATCAAATGGCCAAGTGGGCGGAAGAAGGAGCAAAAGAAGAAGGAGCTGAGGTGCGGGTGCTTAAAGTAGAGGAACTTGCCCCGCAGTCGGTTATTGAGGCTAACGAGACTTGGAAAGCAGCAGTCGAAGCTGCAAAAGACGTTCCAACAGCAACGTCTGAAGATATTGAATGGGCAGATGCGATTGTCTTCAGCATGCCGACACGCTTTGGCAATATGCCGTCTCAAATGAAACAATTCCTTGATCAACAAGGTGGCCTGTGGGCGAATGGAAAAACGATAAACAAAGTCGTAAGTGGAATGACTTCCGCACAAAATCCGCATGGCGGCCAGGAAGCTACGCTGCTTTCCTTATACACATCCATGATGCACTGGGGAGCCATTATTGCAGCCCCGGGCTACACCGATCCTGTCACCTTTGGTGCTGGTGGGAATCCATACGGAACAAGTGTAACCGTCGATCAAAACGGAAGCATGGTGGAAGATGTTGAAGCTGCCGTCAAGCATCAGGCAAAGCGTACAATCAACATCGCTGCCATGGTGAAGAACGGAAATCAATAGGGAGAGAAAGAGTCCATGGGTGCGTACCCGCGGGCTCTTTTTTACGAGAAAATTTCACGCGCCCCTGCCTATCGATGCTTATTCGAAATTCTCGATGATCGAGATATACTCATCTTTGGTCAGTGTATTCTGCCCGTCTGAGAACAGCGTGGATATCGTATATGTAATGCCATCTTTCTGCCAATAAGCGTTTCCGTGATTGCTGTATTGAACGTCTACTCCGTTATTGGTTGTGATTTTTTCTATTTGATCGCCACTGGCTTGGATAGGTCCTGGAACCTGGCTCATTTGAATATCTAGGATTCCCTTTTCAGAAGGAGCTTCAATATAAATGTTCAGCAGTTTCCCGTTCGGGGATTCACTGATCTCGGCTTTGGCCTGTTCGGGTTCAAAAGGGAGCAGTGTAGGTATTTCAGGTTTATATCCCAATTCTTCGATTATTGCAGGTAGATCCTTCACTTCAAAGGCATAGCCATCTGCTGAGGCGCTGCATCCAGCAGCTATAAAGATAAAAACCAAACTTGTAAGTAGTAGGACTTTCTTCATCAAATACCTCCTTATCCATAACTACGAAATTGTAAAAAAAAGGTTTCATTTTTTTGGAAGGATTTTAAGATTTTTTAAAATAAAGCTTTGTTAAAGTCTGTGGATGATTTAAGCCCCTGATATGAGAAGACGAAGGATGTTAGATGGCGCCGTTCCGCTTGTTGAGTAAGGGGCAGAGAAGCAAGTGGTTTTCAAGACAACCTTTTACTCAACGAACGGAATTTCTCCGACAACTTAAGTCTTAAAGAAACTAGTAATTTTACTGAGCTTTAACAGAGCAAGGATTTGAGTTCCTTGTACTGTGGAGCAGGATTGAGGAATAGTTGAAGAGAAGAAAGGACTCAAGGGATCGGTGCACTTTTATGGGAAGATGAATTGACTACTGAATAATAGAAAGGGGGACAACTGTGAGAAATAAAATTCAGAGTTGTTTTATTCACCTTGTTCATTTTGAAGAGTCGAAAGCGTGGTATAAAGAGGTGTTGGGATTTTCAGTTCTGGATGAAGGAGAAGGATATGTGAAATTTCAATTGGAAGGCCCGGACCTTATACTCCTGCAGGCACAGGTCGACGCCATCAACCCGCTGCCCTATGCGCCTTTCTTTTTTGAAACCGATGAATTGGAAGCCGATTATGCGCGATTGAAAGCAAAAGGGGTGAAGGTGGAACAAGTCGAACACTTCGGTGGATCGATGTACGGCTGTCATTTTTATGATCCGGAAGGCAACCGTTTATTAGTGTGTACTGCAGATAAGGATTCCTCTTAAAGATTTTCCATTTGCTGTGAGTAGATAAATCAATGGAATTTTTTGAAAACAATATTGACGGGATTTGGAAATTGCTATATAGTAAATGAAAATTTAAAATTTGCGTGATGAAAAGGACACCAGTTATGTCAGACGGTTATCAGAGAGGGAAGAAATGGTGAGATCTTCCTAACGCAGGGGCATAACTGACCACCTTGGAGCTGTAGGGGTGAAAGAAAAGTAGCTTCTACCGTTATGCCGCGATACGGCAGACCAAAGCCACGGACGTTTCATACGTTCTGGGAAATTGGGTGGAACCACGAGTGAACACACTCGTCCCTTACTTTAGGGACGGGTGTTTTTTGTTTTTCATCAAGATGAATCCCTGAATGATTTCAAGTGAAGGTGCATGAAAAAATTAAATCATGAGAAAGTGAAGAAAAGGACAGCAGTTATGTCAGACGGTTACCAGAGAGGGAAGAAATGGTGAGATCTTCCTAACGCAGCGACATAACTGACCACCTTGGAGCTGTAGAGGTGAAAGAAAAGGAGCTTCTACCGTTATGCCGCGATACGGCAGGCCAAAGCCACGGACGTTTTATACGTTGTGGGAAATTGGGTGGAACCACGGGTGAACACACACTCGTCCCTTCGTCAGGGATGAGTGTGTGTTTTTTTATTCTGATAAAAATAAAAAGGAGTGCTTGAAAATGAGTGAAAAAGACATTGTCGTTTCCTTTCCAGATGGAAACAAAAAGAGCTATCGGAAAGGCGTGACATTAGAAGAAATAGCCCAGTCGATCAGTCCAAGTCTGAAAAAGAGATCAGTGGTCGGCGAGGTGAACGGGGAACTTTATGATTACCGGAGGCCGATCCATGACGATGCAGCCATTGCTCTTCATGATTTGTCCTCTAAAGAAGGTGTCCAGGTGATGCGGCACACAGCCGCCCATATCATGGCGCAGGCTGTGCGGAGGATTTATGGAAACGTTCATTTAGGAGCGGGGCCGGTCATTGAAAACGGATTTTATTACGATATCGACGGGGCGGAAAGTATGAGTGTGGATGATCTGCCTGCTATCGAAAATGAAATGAAGCGGATTGTTTCAGAAAATTTAAAAGTGGAACGCGAAGCCGTCTCGAGGAAAGAAGCAGAGCACCTTTTTGCCAAAGACCCATTAAAGCTGGCGTTATTGGAGAAGATTCCTGAAGGGGAAGAGATTACAGTGTATCGACAAGGGGAATTCATCGACTTATGCCGGGGCCCTCATCTGCCTTCCACTCAGCATTTAAAAGCATTCTCGCTTACAAACGTTTCCGGCGCCTATTGGCTGGGAGATCAAAAGAATAAAATGCTGCAGCGGATTTACGGTGTTGCATTTTCCTCAGAGAAAGAGCTGAAGGACTATTTTTACTTCAGGGAAGAAGCGAAAAAAAGGGATCACCGTAAATTAGGCAGCGAGATGGATTTGTTTATGTTTTCTGATGAAGCACCGGGAATGCCGTTTTATTTATCCAACGGGCAGATCATGAGAAACGAACTGCAGTCGTTCCTGAGAAAGCTGCAGGGTTCTTTTCATTATGAAGAAGTCCAGACACCGATGATGATGAACGAGCGTCTGTGGAAGCAGTCCGGGCATTGGGATCATTATAAAGAGAACATGTATTTTTCTGAAGTGGATGATCAGCCGTTTGCTTTAAAGCCGATGAACTGTCCGGGGCATATGCTAATTTATAAGAACAAGCGTCGCTCTTACCGAGACCTTCCCATCCGTATGGCAGAATTCGGCCACGTGCACAGACATGAGTTTAGTGGTGCATTAAACGGCCTGCTCCGTGTACGTGCTTTCTGTCAGGATGATGCCCACATTTTTGCTGCCCCGAATCAGATTGAAGAGGAAATTATGTCGGCATTAAAATTAATGGACGATGTGTATCAAACATTCGGGTTTTCATATGAAGTCGAGTTATCGACACGTCCTGAGGATTATATGGGAGAAACGAGCTTATGGGACCTTGCTGAAGGGGCGCTGAAAAATGTGCTGGAAAACATGAACTATAATTACAAAGTGAATGAAGGGGACGGCGCCTTCTATGGTCCGAAGATTGATATTCATATTAAGGATGCTTTGAAGAGAAGTCATCAATGCGCAACCGTGCAGCTGGACTTTCAGCTGCCGGAGAAATTCGACCTATCCTATATCGACGAACAGAATGAAAAAGTACGTCCTGTCGTCATTCACCGGGCTGTCTTCGGTTCGATCGACCGGTTCCTAGGAATATTAATTGAACACTTTGCCGGCGCTTTTCCTGCATGGCTGGCGCCAGAGCAGGTGAAAATCCTGCCTGTATCAAGTAACGTTCATGAACCGTACGCAGCACAAATAGCAGACCGGCTGGTGGAGAAAGGCTTCCGGGTGGACCTGGATGCCAGGAATGAAAAGCTCGGCTATCGAATCCGGGAAGCGCAGATGAGCAAAGCTCCTTTTATACTCATTATAGGAGATCAGGAAATGGCGGACGGGTCGGTTCAAGTCAGAAAATATGGCCGGCAGGAGTCAGTAAAAATGAACATCGAGGACTTTCTAGTTATGATGACTCAGGTGGTTGAGAAAAAAGAGCTTCGGTAAGAAAAGGGAAGGGTGAAGGTTTCCGGTGCTGACCGGAGTATTTATCCTTCCTTTCTTATGTTTGTTGAACAATTAAAAAAGGTGGTTGTGTAGATGGATTGTTTAAAGAAACCCTATCTTTTGGCTTCCGTGTACAAGAAGCAGAAATTGATCCCTCTCAACCATCTTCACGTATTTGAAACAATTACCTGACTAAAACACTGACATCTTTTTCCTGGTTCCGATATGATAGAAAGAAGAGAGCACAAAGGAGGGAACCATTTGAATAAACCAGAAGTGCTGCTAAACGTTTTTTCATCTATGGACGGGAAAATAACGACGGCTCCCGGCCGTAATGTGTCGGAATGGACTGCGGCAGGGATTGACGGAGAGGCCCATGACGTCACCCATCGATTATACGATGAAATGGAATGTGACGGTCTCATTTCAGGCAGTGAAACGTTGATGGTGTACGGAAAAGACTGGGTACATCTGGAGAATCCAGTGTATGAACCAAAGAAATCAAAAGCCTATATCGTTTTTGACGGCCGCGGGCGGATCGATTGGCACCAGACAGAGGGGCTGCTTGTTGTCACGCGGGAAGATGTGTCAAAGGACTACCTCAATCAACTAACGGATAAGGGAATCGACTACATATTAGCGGGGAGAGGGAAACAGATTGATCTGCCTCTTGCCTTACATAAACTTTATGAAAAAGGATTTCGTAAGCTCGGACTGACAGGCGGCGGTTCCATGAACGGAGCTTTTTTGAGAGCAAAGGTCATTGATGAAATCAGTCTGGTTCTCGCTCCTTTAGCTATTGGAGGAACTTCAACCCCGTCGGTCTTTGACTGTGAGGACTTGAAAGATTTAGAGGGTGTAACCACATTAAAGCTTTTGAATGTCGATCGTGTAGGAAATGATTCTGTTCGGCTTCATTATGCTGTAATTGAATAAAGGGTGAAAATTCTCTTTTGTGATGGATGTTTTTTGATGGACTAAAGAAGCGGAAAGCAGACAGGGTGTATACAGTTGTAAGCCTATAAAATTTTAAAAATTCAAAAAGGCGGGGGATCGTCATGGAATTTGTAAATCTTCAACAAAGAGTAATCGAACTTGTACAGGGGGGTAAAAATAACGAAGCTTTATCCCTTATCGAAGAGGCAAAGCAGCAATTTCCTCATAAACTGGACCGCTTAGGGCATTGGAAAGCGAACCTCTACACCTTAGAAGGAAAGAAAGAGAAAGCAATGGCTGAACTAGAGGAAGTGTTGGAGAACGGACTGTGGTGGAATCCGGAAATTCTCACATCAGACCCTGAGCTCGAAGGGATTAAAGGGATGCCGGAGTTTACAGCTGTCATAGACAGATGTCAGTCGATCTTTGAGCAGGAACAACAAATCACCGAAATGAAGTGGAAAACATCGGGGGACCCGGATAATCAGAAGGTTATATTTCCTCTGCACTGGAAAGGATCCAATATGGAGGATTTCGCCCAGCAATGGTCTGAGGAAGAGATCTTAGCTGATTACTTCCTTGGAATTCCTCAGTCGTCTCAAATCTTCAGCTATAACTGCTACGCCTGGGATGACAGGGAAGTGGCTGTAAGCGACGTTCTTCATGCATTCCGTGCGTTTGAACAAAAGTATGATATAAAAGGTAAAGAAGTGATTCTTGCCGGTGCGTCCCAGGGCGGTCATCTTGCTGCTCTGATGAGTTTAAGAGGGGATGTGGAGGAGTTTAACGAGTTCATTGCCGTTGTTCCTGCCTTTGAAGCGGATGAAATTAAAGAAATCATAGAAACCAATCCTAATCCAAAAGCTAGAGGCTGCATCATCACCGGTGACCGCGATCCCTTTTATAAACAGGCACTGGAAACAGCAGATCTTCTAAAGTCACACAATATCCCTTGTGAACTTATGATGAAAGAAGGCATGGGGCATGAACTTCCGGAGGATTTCCCGGGTGTATTGAAAGAAGCTTCTGCCTTTGTAACAACAAAATAAGCAGGTGAATGAATCAACTGACAACATATGAACATGCATCCTTACGGTTATGGGAATCTCTTATTAGGGAGGTCCTCATGACCGTTTTTTTGTCTTTGAATTAAGAATTCCAAAAAATTCTAACACATGAGTTTTAGCTTTTGGCACACGTGGAAAACCCTCCAAACATTGATTGAATCTTTAATAAAAGGAGAGATATTTTGCGTTTCTTTGGAGTCGGTTTTGTCATAATTGCCGCTGTATTATGGGGAGTGACTGGAGGTCTTGCCGGCATATTAATGGAAAGAGGATGGAACCCGTTAGTCATCTCCTTTTACCGAGGAGCGGTGGGGTTTGTTTGTCTTTTCTTATGGTTTTTAATCCATCCAAAGCGATATGCACAGGGGGATTGTAAGAAAACGATCCTCTGGTCGATATTAGCTGGAGTTGGTGTCGTTGGGAACTTCAGTTTTTACTTCATTAGTATTTCTGAATCAGGTGTGGCTGTAGCTTCTACTCTCATGTATACAGCACCGGTGTTCGTGTTCATGATTTCCTTTGTATTTTTCAACGAGCGTGCGACCCTCTTCAAAATCATGGCTATCTTAGTCGTTATGGGCGGCATAAGTATGCTGACAAACATTTATGCCGTCGGTTTAAGCAATCTGGATTTTGTGGGGATCACGACTGGATTACTATCCGGTCTATCTTATGCTTTGTTTATCATCAGTTTCAAGTATGCCTGCAGTAACGGACGTGCGCCATTCCTATTAAGTATAGCATTTGCGACATTTACAATCCTGGTGTTTCCTTTTATTGATCAGAAAGAGGCATTTTCTGCCCTTTATTCGAGTGATGTTGTTTGGTTTATCCTGCTTGGGATTATGGGAGCAGGTCTCTCTTTTTTCCTGTATATCCAAGGTCTTAAATATACCTCTTCTTCTGCTGCATCGATTGTTGCGATGGTAGAGCCTGTCACAGCCTCTTTGTTTGGAGTAGTCGTTTTGGGAGAAGTGCTTTCTCTCATTCAGGCAGTTGGAGCGGGAGTGATTTTAGTTACCATTACCTGGCTGAGCGTGCGTTCAGGGGATTGAAAGATTTTCACCCGGGTCCTTCATGGACAAATGAGGCTGCGTAACGATCCGTTTTTATACTAGCAGACACTTCTATTTCAATCCTGGATATTAGTAATGATTGAAACGTTTACAGGATGTGGGTCGTATATAGAATAACAACCATGTAGTAGAAGGAGTGCTGAATGTCCTATGCCCAAATGTAATCATTGTCAGAATCAATGGTCGTGGATTGATTGTATGAGAAAAGCTTTCAGGCTGCGCAGTGAATTTATATGCCGTTACTGCGGTGCTAAACAGTACCAGACGCAGGCAAGCATGCGGAGGACTTCTCTGCTTAGCCTGATACCATTGCTTCTATTGCCGGTGGTCATCCTTTTTAATTTGTCGATTCCCATATCCCTTGCTTTCTTTTTTATAGCTGAGGTTCTGTACTTGTCTGTGTTCCCTTTCGTTCTTGAACTGACCAGCAAACACGAGCCGCTTTGGTAATCATGCTCATAGGCATCTATCCTTTTTCTGATCAGGATTCATAAGTGAACGAGTGTATATGATGCTCGTGATAGGGAGAGAGCGAAGCGTGAATCAGGGTCGTTAAGTGCGGTCTTAGTTAGAACAAGCGGTATTTCCTTGTCAGCGGGGCTGCTTTTCTTATAAAACGGAACCGGGATGGGAAACTGGCGATATCCAGACCAATCGCATAGGCTTCCTCATCAATCCGGTTCTTTTCTATAAGGAATTCTTCTGGATGGCCGGCATTGAGGAGCAGTTCCGTGTTGTACCATACATTCGTGCGGCAATAGGTTAGGAAGAAGGAGGACAGCGTTTCGTCACTTCGCTGCATAAAACGGTCGATCCATTTGAGTAAACGGGCGTGATGCTCAATCAGCTCCTCCTGGACGATATCAATAAGGTCGGCGAGTACATCATTGATTCGCTCATGATCTCTGCGTCTGTTTAACATGAGACGGGCATCCGGCCATATTTCATCTTCTTGAAGAATTTCGTGTAAGACAACGGGGAGATCTCTGTTGATGTGGGCGTTGATTCCAAGCAGGGCATCCTGAAGGACAAACGTTTGTTTTTCTTCAGCCATTTGAAAAGCAAGGGTCCAGGCTCTCGGACAAGTCCAGCTCTTCTCATAGGCTTCCATCGCATAAAAATAGTAGTGAGCAAACCGGACGAGGACACGCTCCATCCATATAGAGTCTATGAAAAAACCCGATTCCAGCCTGTGCTGCATTTGTTTTGTCATTAATAAGTAGACTCGATGAAAGACACAGCGGTAATCCTTCGTTTCATCAAGGTTTTTTAACCGGTTCCTCATTTGTTCAATGACGTCCTCCAAGGTTTCCAATTGACTAACAGGTTTGCTGATCGATTTCATTCTCCAGCCCTCCCTGAGTTTTTATGAATGATCAAAAAACAGGAGCTACTTTTAATGAATACATTTCAATAAAAGGATATATTCACCAGTATATCATGCTGTGTTTAATAATGGAGGAGGTTATCCCATCGGCTAGGCTTTACTTGTTTTAATATTCTTACAAAAGGACGTATAATGGCAGGGGAGTTGAAGACTTAGTTTCGATAGGATGGACATTTGAAACTAAGTCTTGTTTCTGTGCGGGTGTTTAATAGAGACTTTCGAAAATCAGAACTCACATGACTTACAAGAACACCTGCCAGCTTTAGTTCAGCTGCCATGAAAAAAGAGAAATGAAGTTTTATAAAAGGGAGAGAGTTACATGACGCAGTCGCTAATTTTTGATATGGATGGAACACTATTTCAAACCGACCGAATTTTAGAACGATCGCTTGAGGATACATTTGATCATCTACGGTCATTAAACGAATGGGACGCAGAGACACCTATCGATCAATACCGTGAAATTATGGGAGTGCCCTTGCCGCAGGTGTGGGAAACATTGTTACCCCATCACTCTATGAAAATGAGAGAATACACAGATACATATTTTCTGGACCGGCTCATTGTAAATATCAAAAGTGGACAGGGGGCTTTATATCCACATGTAGAGGAAGTATTCCGTTTCTTAAAAGAGAATGAGTGCTCGATCTACATAGCAAGTAACGGACTGAAACCATATCTAAAAGCCATTGTCGATTACTATCATTTAGACCAGTGGGTGACAGAAACATTCAGCATCCAGCAAATCGATTCGTTACATAAATCAGAGCTCGTTGGGAAGATCATTGAAAAATACAACCTGACAAGCGGCGTGGTTGTCGGAGACCGATTGTCTGATATTCGTGCTGCGAAGGATAATGGTTTTCTTGCTATCGGCTGCCATTTTGACTTTGCTAAGGAAGAAGAACTTCGGCAGGCGGATCGGGTTATTTTTGATCTGAAAGAGCTTGAAACGCTCGTTCCTCTATGGTCTAATTAAATACAGATGTGAAGCACTTCCAGGTGTGTACGGTGGAAGCAGGAGTTTTCCAATCAAAGTCATTTTCCGTTTATCTTATAAGCGAGTAGGTAAAAGATTAGTGGAGTCGTTTTGATACCCCGACCCCTACAGTATATAAACGGTACCCAAAAAATTTTAAACGTTTATATACCCTTACCTGTATGTGTGTATGGTAAGGATTATCATTCTAAGTGGCTGTGCTCACACCGACTAAAAAAGCGGTGCTTGCGGCAATCCATTCGTTCAAGCTCACTGACAGCGGGATGCCATCACTCACGGACACCTTCCTTTCATCTACTACCGGTAAATGATAGACAGCCATTTGTTTCTGGCCGTAGCACACCATTAGGGCCATTTTGGAAAGAAAGTAAATACGAAGGTTTTACAAACGATTTTAGCTGTAATGATTTTAGATGCAGTTAACAAAAATTTGAATCGAGAATTTTAGTTAAATGGAAAAGGGGAATACGAATGATAGAGACGATAATTCAATGGGGATTGATTATTTTAGTTGCCTGGTTTGTGATGGGGCGTTTTATGCCGGCGAAAGGGGTCGCTTCGATTACAACAGAAGAGGCAAAAAAACGGACGAAGGAACGTAACGTGCAGTTTGTTGATGTTCGTACACCAGGTGAATACAAAGCCAATAACCGTAAGCCATTCAAAAATATCCCGCTGTCAGAGCTCGCTAATCGCTCCAATGAACTAGACCGGCAGAAAGAAGTCGTGGTCATCTGCCAGAGTGGAATGAGGAGCAGCAAAGCAGCTAAAATACTGAAGAAACAGGGATTCAACCATGTAACTAACGTGAAAGGCGGCATGAGTGCCTGGATGTGACTAGTGAAATAAGGAGTGAGTGGTAATGTCAGAGAAACGATTTAATCCTGAGAAAGCTCAGAAGTTGTTAAGTGAAGAACGCAGAGAGCGCATGAACCCAGAGAGACTGATGGATCAATTGGGTCTTGAGGAAGGGGAAGTGACAGCTGATCTAGGAGCAGGTAACGGATTTTTTACTATTCCTTTTGCCAAACGAACGAGTACCACCGTCTATGCGGTTGACATTGAACCTAAAATGCTTGAAATGCTGAAAGAGCGCGCAGACCAAGAAGAGCTGGATAACATTCATTACGTTGTCAGTGATTTAGAAAAAATTGATGTAGCGGACCAATCGGTTACCAAAGTGATGGTCTCTTTTGTTATCCATGAAGTGGGTGACGTCAAGCAGGTATTAGACGAGATTAAACGGATTACCAGGCCTGGCGGAGAAGTGATGTTCATTGAATGGGAAGCGGTGGAAACGGAATCCGGCCCGCCTCTTGATCACCGTATATCATCAGGTGCGTTAATGGAGATCTTAAGTGAGAATGGGTTCAGCCCAGAGTTTATTTCGATCAGTCCGGAAAATTACGCCGTTAAAGGAACACTATAATTCTAAAAGAGGGCCCTTGTTCAAAAATGTTGTTTTTATGTTGTTGCAAGGTTTCTTCATTGTGTACATTAAAGAGTGGTTTTGATTTGTACAAATATAAACAACACTCTTTAACAGTGGCTGTTTAGATAATAAAAAAAGCACGATCTCTTTTCTAAAAGAGATCGTGCTTTTTTACATTAACTGCCCGTCTGAGACAATCTTTTCCGCACATTTTCATTCAATGCATCCATCTCTTCAATAAACTGCTTACTCGAAGCAATAATCCGCTCCGACGACTGCTCTGTTGTTTTCAGCGCATCAAATACGTTATCAAAAGACTCCTGAAGAGCTTCCATACTGATCGCTGGATTCTCCATCATTTCTGTCGTCTCTTCTGCGTTCTCCTTCAGATTCCTGGAGTTCGAAAGCAGCATCTCCTCAGTAGCTTTATTGACACCGTTCACCGTATCGATGACTTTTCGCTGATTATTCAAAGCGATCTGGATCGAAGCGGAGACGGTGATGATGTTTTTCGTCAGCGTTACCGCATTGCGGATTGATTCCTTCAGCTTTTCATTGTTTTTCTTGATGATGTCCACAGAAGAAATACTCTGATGCAGGACACTCTTCATCTGCGTCATATTTCTCGTCCGCGTAATGATCTTCTCTTTTCCTTCGGTAAGCAGGGCCGGATCGTATTCGCCTGTCGCTTCTTTTTCTTGCAAAAGCTCAAACAGCTTCTTCCCGAGGTAAATCTGCTTGTCCAGGTCATAAATTCGCTTCTGGGCGTTTTCTTTGATGAGCTGTAGTTCGACGCTGTCTTCTTCCAGGCGGTCTTTCCCTGCCAGCAGGCTGCGTACGACGGTATCAATCTTCGAGTCGACGGTTTCATATTTCTTCATGTAGCGGTCGATGGGCTGCTTTTTGCTTAGTTTGTAGAAGAACTTCTGTACGCCGTTGCCTTCGGTGCGCTTTGGATCAAGGTCCGATACGATCGTTTCGAGTTCTTTCAATGTCTCGGGGATGTCATTGTTGCCTTTGGTCATGAGGTCGTTGACCGGACGCTTCAATGTTTCCATTGTCTCCCCGGCGACGCGCTGTTCTTTTTCTCCGAGGTCCCCGAGTTCTCTCATCACATCGGATAGGGAGTCGTCTCTAGATGAGTCGAACCTTCCTGCGTAGGCTTCGGCTTCTTCGTTCAGGCGGTCGATATCTTCTTTATCAATAAGCGTCATCGCTTCTCTCAGATCCTGTTGGTTCATTTCCGCTTCTTTATCTTTATAGAGAGAATGTTTACTCATGTCCATACCTCCTGTATGTCATTCGTTGGTTTTAAGAATAACAAAACGACCGTTTACTTTCGCGAAAGGAAGTTTTCGTCTTCCTTATTATATTTGGAAGCAATGATTCGTTTGGTTCTGGAAAAATTATGTGTATGGCTTTCTTCTTCTTTTCGCTCCAGTGTTTCGATAAACTTCTGCAAATCATACATCGTCTCCACCAGTTCATGTTTCCGATTTTCCTTGTTTTTATCAGACAATCGTTGAAACGATGCGATGAAGTCAGGAACGTCTTTGTCCATCATGGTCTCAAGGGCGTATTGTTCTTCGATATCGAGTTCATCCATCCGTCTGAACTGTTTCTCTGTCCGTTCCTTCAAAGACGCCCACTCCTTTTGAAGGTCAGGATGGTTCTCGAGAAATGGGAAGTCCCATTCTTCGAAGATTGTGTCCTCAGGATGTTCAAACATTGTACTTTCAACGGATACTTCCATATGGTCTAAGTAAGTATTCAGATGGGCAAACAACACTTCCGAAAAATCTCTCAGCGTGCCTCCGAGCCCTTTTCTTCTCGTGAATTCTTCTTTTAGAAAAGTAGGAAAGAAGGCTTTTTCTTCTTCAATCATCTCAAACCGACCCAGCAGCATTTTCGGCGGCTTGCCGTAAAACTCGATCGTGCCCCTGAACGTGTTGGACTTTGGAATCACGACGGTGAAAAAGACGCCGTTCCAATATCCATCCATAATATTTCTCTTTTTCATCTCTACCAGTTCTTTGATATCCAGATCGAAATATACAGGGCGTTTCCCTTTAATCACCTGCTTCATATCTCTCATCGTTTGGAAATCGATGTAGTGCTGATATTCGGAGGTATGTGGCATAAAGGCTCTTTCCAAATTCTCAAGCGTAAAAGAGTAGAGGTTTTCCATGCTTCGTCAGCCCCTTTATAGTCCTTTCTTTTACCGTGACAAAACGTTTCTATGATACTTCAATAATATCACGAATTGGTATTTGAGACTAAAATAGTCCTGTGTCGCCTCCCACTGATAGGGCGGGGAGGGAGCCGTTGATAATTGAGGAGAATCTATCTTGCATTTGATAAGAATATACGTAAAAACATAGTGCAATGTTTCAAAATTTCACATGGAGGATTTAAGTCCTTTAATAATGCTAAACTGCTTGGCTGGAAGTGATGTTTAATAGAGATTTTTTAATTCACTAGCTCCAAGCCATTAATTAAGACATATGAAAAACATCTCGAAGTTGAGTCTTATAGAAACGTAGGCGATTGTCCAATAAAGGCGATCACTTTTTACTCACGAAGCCGTTTAGTTCAAGAACGGTTTAAGATGTTACAATTATGTTTGGAAAGAAAAGGAGTAACTGGGGGGGAACAAAATTGGATAGTGAACAAAAATTATATCAAGCAGCAAAAGAACTGCTTGAAGAAAGATACCCGACCGGCTGTGGTGGTGCAGCAGCAATGTACACGAACGAGGATGAGATATTGACGAGTGTTGCTCCAGAGGTCATAAATGCTTCAACAGAGTTATGTATAGAAACAGGTGCGATTTTGGAAGCACATAAATTGAATACCAAAATTACTCATTCTATTTGTATTGTAAGAGACAATGAAAATGAAGAAATTAAGGTGTTAACTCCTTGTGGGGTCTGTCAGGAAAGATTGATTTACTGGGGAAAAGATGTAAAAGTAGCAGTAACTTCAAATGACGAGAAGCCATTACTTTTCAAAACACTAAAAGAAGTTCAGCCTTACCATTGGTCTGAAGCATACAAAAATGAAGAATTATTTGACTAAAATTTGATTTATATTGAAAGTTAATTGACCCATTTTATAACTACAGTGGTTGAAATAAACTACTAAACTAACGAAGAAGCAGGAGTGCTAAAAGTAAAAACCCATGTCGAATATTTGTAGATCAATTCGATTTTCCTAATACCCTCAAGAAGAGAATCGTTTTTCTAAGCTCTAGAATGAAAGGGGAATAATACATGTTTACATATAAAA
The DNA here is from genome assembly GCF_020524025.1 of Halobacillus litoralis. Taxonomy (GTDB): domain Bacteria; phylum Bacillota; class Bacilli; order Bacillales; family Halobacillaceae; genus Halobacillus; species Halobacillus litoralis_D. The sequence goes on from NZ_JAIVKN010000001.1 coordinate 474,646, forward strand.
TTAACGAAGACACCGAACTTCGTTTACTAGAAGTAAGGCATGCTGAAGAACTATTTCAACTCACTGATGCTTCAAGAAATAGTTTACGTAAATGGTTACCTTGGATTGATAGTACAAAGACAGTTGAGAACACAAAGGGATTTATTGAGGGCACATTAAAGCAATTCTGTAACAATGATGGCTTCCAGGCGGGGGTCTGGTATAAAGGAGAATTAGCAGGTGTCGTTGGGTTACATACGATTGATTGGTCAAATAAATCTACTTCCTTAGGTTACTGGCTTGGAGATTCTTTTCAAGGAAAAGGATTAATGACAAAGTCGTGTCAAGAAGTCATAAATTATTGCTTAAATGAACTTGAACTTAAGCGTATAGAAATACGCGTGGCAGCTGGGAATGAAAAAAGTTTAGCCATTCCACACAGGTTAGGCTTTAAAAAAGAAGGCTGTCTTGAAAAATCTGAATTGCTGTACGACGAATATGTAGACCATTATGTTTTTGGACTAATTAAATAAACTTAAAATAAATGTCTTGGTTTCCTGTATCCTTGTATCGGGGCAATAGCTATTCTTTTTATCTGAGGAAGCTCCGAGAATACTGTGCTGGTGACAAGGAAAATAGAATGGATAACGCAGGAAATGAATGTTATATACATCCTGCTAAGGGGGTACTTATGAAAACTCACTTTTATTTAGGTTGGTTCAGAAACTTTTTTCCAGAGGGTCTGAAAAGGGTTTTACAGGAGGATATCATTGATAGAAAATCAATGGTTATGATCAGCTCGAATCCATCTACTTATGAAGATGATGGTGCTACTGAACGGTCATGGCTTGATCAGGCAGGCATTAAGTTTGATGAATATCATTTAATTAATGACCGCATCCAGAAGGAAGATGCCCAAAAGTTAATTCACAACGCTTCTGTTATTTTCTTACTGGGTGGAAATATTCTTAAACAAAATGGTTTTTTGATGGAATATGAATTGTCGGATTGGATTAAAAAAAGCAGAGCCGTTGTGATGGGGGCAAGTGCTGGTGCAATCAACATGTCTGCTAAATGGTTATGCTCAAAAAATTTTGGAGATGAAGTTGAAGTAAGCTCTGTTTACGAAGGAATCGGCCTTGACGAGTTCTCCGTCTTATCTCATTTTGATCTTGAAAATAACATGGAGCTTGTTCATAGAGAACTGTCTCCCTTGTCAGAAGAAATAAATATTTATGCGTCGAACAAAGATTGCGCAGTACGCGTAAAGGGAGAAGAAATTGACATCTTTGGTGATGTATATTTAATTTCCCGCTCAAAGATTCAGAAATTGGAAGAGTCGCTTTAATCGAGGGTAATGGCTAAAGAGGCTGGAGGTTAATGAGTGAAGAATATTTATAAAGAAAGAATAAGAGAGGTTTTTCCTGATCTGAAGATTAATCAAGTCGAAATAAATGATACCGGACAAAATAATGATGTGATAATCGTAAATAATACGCTTGTTTTCAGGTTCCCCAAATACATAGAAGGTATAAAAAAATTAGAAAAAGAAACGAAAGTATTGGATCATATAAAGGGGAAGGTTAGTTTACCTATTTCTTATCCTCAATACAGATCTTTTGATCCTTATGAAGTAGGAAAGGTGTTTACGGGCTATCCATTTATTCAAGGTACTCCCTTGTGGCCTCAAACAATGAATGAAATAAATAATGAAGAACAAATACAGGACATTTCCTCTAAATTGGTTGAATTTCTTTCTGAACTACATTTTCAACCTATTGACAACTTAGATATAAAGAAACAGAGTGTTGAGCATATACACCAATCGATAGTAGGGTTATACGATAATTTTAAAGAAAAGCTATTCCCATATATGAATAAAAAGTCAAAGTCAGAGGTCTCTCAAAGCTTTGAAGACTTTTTAGCTAATGATAAACTTCTGAATTTTAATACGGTTCTAATCCACGGAGATTTTGGTGCATCTAATATTTTGTGGAATTCAAAAAGTAAGAGCATATCTGGAGTTATTGATTTTGGAGAAACGGAAATTGGCGATCCAGCATACGACTTTGCAGGATTATTAGCGAGTTATGGTCAACCTTTCCTCCAAAGGTGTTTAAGTTTATATCCAGAAGGCGGGAAAATTCTAGAAAGAATAAACTTTTATAAAGGCACATTTGGTTTGCAAGAGGCCCTTCATGGATTCGATAATAATGATTTAGTGGCATTCAAAAATGGAATTAAAGAATATAGATAACTAAAATTATAAGTAGGATTCTACCAAGTAACTCAGTTTCTAGTCTTAAGCTTACAGGGCGATTATTCAATAAGAATAGTCGCTTTTTCATTGATAGAGTAATCAAATATTCAAATATCAATATTCGATACAAAAACGATATTATAATTTTTTTGAAGAACAGAGTTGTAAAGCGCTTTCATTATATGTATAATACGAATCAAGTTAAAAAATCCAAAACGTTTTGGAAGTGATTATTTAGGCTATGGCAACCATCAAAAATATTGCAAAACTCGCCGGAGTTTCTGTTACAACAGTATCAAGAGCTTTGAACGGATATCCTGATGTAAATGAGAATACAAGAAAGCGTATAGAAGAAATTGCAAAAGAGATCGAATACAGTCCGAACGCTTTGGCTAGAAGTCTTGTGATGAATAAGACTAAGACTATTGGATTACTGGTATCTGGTCTTTCACGGGAAGGTGCAAAGGATAACATTGTATTCGACGTGCTGACAGGTATTAATGAATTCTGCGGTGAGGAAGAATATGACCTTGTTCTTTTTAATACGACTACCTCGAAGCAGAAGGAAAAGACCTATGCTCAACTATGCAGAGAGCGTCGGGTAGAAGGAGTCATTGTTCAAGGAATCAAAAATGATGATCCTTACCTTCAAGAGATCTTTGACAGCAATATCCCATGCGTTCTCATTGATGTTCCCGTCGAGAGTGAAACTGCAGGGTACGTCACAACGGATAACGTTGATGGATTAATGAAAGCAGTCAGGCATCTTGTAGAGCTTGGACATGAAAACATAGCCATGATGAATGGACATGATCAGGCCTTTGTAAGTAAAGAACGATTCAAAGGATTTGAGCTCGGGATGAGGGAAGCTGGCCTTTCGGTACGCAAAGAATGGGTTTGCAACGGGGAATACAGTGAAAAAAAAGCTGAGAAAGTAGCGTTGGAACTGTTAACCGCTTACCCTGAGATTACCGCAGTTGTCTGTGCAAGTGATCTTATGGCACTTGGGGTAGTACGTGCAGCTGAACATCTGGGACGAAAAGTGCCTGATCTATTATCAGTAACCGGTTATGACGACATTACACTTGCGTCATACGTGACGCCGGCTCTTACGACGGTGGGACAGGATTGGTTCCGAATGGGATATGCCGCCGCAGATCTGCTGCTTAGTATTCTCCAACATAAATCGGGGGAAAGAGCACGATTAATTGAAAATGAATTAAAAATAAGAAATACAACAAAAGAAAAACAATAATTTTTTTGATATTACCCAAAACGTTTCGGTATATTTTTTTTCAGCAAAATCCAAAACGTTTCGGGTGGAGGGGGATATGTATGGATTACCGTGTATTAAAGGATAATGAGTTATTTTTACTTACTGATAAGAGTGGAGATATTCCACGTGATCATCCGTATGGTCTTGGATTGTACAAGCAGGACACTCGGTTTTTAAGCGAAATGTCGCTGACGATTAACCGAGAACCATTAATCCTATTGAAATCCGAGGCGGGTGGAACCTATGAATCTTCTATGTTGTTAACTAACCCGCATATGGAAGAGGATGGAGAAATCGAGCTGTGGAGAGAATCGATAGAGATCGAAAGGTTCCGTTACATTTCGGATGACGTTCTTTATGAAACGATTCAAGCGAAAAGCTACTATCCAACACCTGTCAGTTTTTCATTGGAACTATCGTTTGAAGCGGACTTTGCTGACATGTTTATCATTCGCGGTTTTCAACATGGTGAAGTCGGCACAAAGCAGGAAACGAAAGTAGAAGATGACCGGTTAATCTTCGGTTACGAGGGTTCAGATCAATTGAATCGCTCTACTCAGGTAATTTGGGAGCCGACTTCAGGGGCTCATGCAGAAGGAAGCACAATTACGTTTCCATTTGAATTGGTTCATGAAGAAGTAAAGGAAGTGACGGTGCGGGTCGTCCCTCTCGTCGGTGAAGAAAAGAAAGAGGCCCTTCCTGCTTCTGAAGCTCATCAGAACCTTAAAAAAACTTACGAGGAGTGGAACGATACCATCACGAAAGTTATCACCGATCATACTCCGTTGAACCGATTGATAGAACGGGGGGTTCAGGATCTTCGAGCTTTGTCTACTGATGTCGGTTTCGGGTCATTCTTTGTGGCGGGGCTTCCCTGGTTTGGTGTTCCTTTCGGACGAGATAGTCTCATTGCAGCCCTTCAGACGCTTCCGTTCAAACCGGAGATTGCTAAAGGAACCTTACGTACGTTGGCCCATTATCAGGGCACTAAGAAAGATGAATGGCGAGATGAAGAACCTGGAAAAATCATGCACGAAATTCGCTATGGTGAGTTGGCAAATACCAATCAGGTTCCGTTCACTCCTTACTATGGAACGATTGATGCAACACCGCTGTTTCTTATCCTGTTAACAGAATATGTTAGATGGTCGAAAGATCTGGAGTTGTTTAAAGAACTTCTACCAAATGTTGAAAGCGCTCTCGAGTGGATTGATCAATATGGAGATCGTGATGGGGATGGGTTTATCGAGTATCATCAGGAATCGAGTAAAGGCATTGCCAATCAAGGATGGAAGGACTCAGCAGATTCAATTGTCCATCGAAACGGGGCGTATGCCAAATCACCAATCGCTTTAGCCGAGGTTCAAGGGTATGTGTACCAGGGACGAATCGGAATTGCAGAGCTGTACGAAGCCGCGGGATCTTCTAAAAAAGCGGAAAAGCTGAACGCTCAGGCAGCCGACTTAAAGAAAAAGTTCAATGAATCTTTCTGGATGGATGATGTCGGTTATTACGCCATTGCTCTCGATGAACACAAAAAACAGGTGGGTACGATTACATCCAACCCCGGACATGTGTTGTATTCCGGATTGATTGATGAAGATAAACGGAGACAAGTGCTGGATTCCCTTGTTTCCTCCACGATGTTCTCGGGATATGGAATCCGCACGATGGCGGAAGGAGAAGCCGGATATAATCCAATGAGCTATCACGATGGAAGTGTCTGGCCGCATGATAACAGCATGATTCTGCTTGGAATGGGATATGTTCAAGGACACGAGCAGGCCAACATTGTCATAGAGGGACTGATAGAGGCATCGCGTTCGTTTGAATATCAACGCTTGCCAGAATTGTTCTGTGGATATGGGAAGGAAGAAGGAAAGCCGGTCCCTTACCCGGTTGCTTGTTCCCCACAAGCCTGGGCTGCAGGAACGCCTTTAACATTTATCCGCACGATGCTTGGATTGTATCCCACGTATGACAGCCGAACAATTACACTTTCTCCAAGCTTCGTAAACGGCTTGAATGAAATGTCCGTACAGGACCTGCCATTAGCCGGGGGAAGGGTCTCCTTTACCATCAAACGAAACGAAGGTCAGTACGAAATCGACGTTACAGAGAACACGACTGGTTTAAATGTAAGTCTTTACTCAGACTCAAAAATTCATGTATAAAACTATTTGAAGGAGTGGATTAATGATGAAATTTAACAAAATGCTGGCGGCTGTAGGTGTCACGGGAATGTTAGTAGGAACTGCTCTTGCGGGATGCAGCAGTGATTCTTCCGGTGATGGTGGATCAAGCGATGGTGAACAGGTAACCGTAGAACTTGCGGGGTGGGGAAGTACTCCTGAAGAAAAGGAATTGTTAAATCAGACACTTCAAGAGTTTGAAGACGCTCATCCGAATATTAAAGTCGAACACGAAGTAATTGCCGATCAATACATGGATGTGATGAAAACACGTCTTGTTGGTGGAGAAGCTGCAGATGTGTTCTATCTTGACGCCTTTGAAGCTCCAGGGCTTGCCAAAACTGGTGTGCTTGAGCCTCTTAATGATTACATAACAGATGAATTCGATGTAGATGACTTCCAGGACCCGCTGCTCAATGCTTTCAAATTTGATGACAAACAGTATGGTTTTCCGAAAGACTTTTCCACCCTTGCTTTGTTCTATGATAAAAAAGCCTTTGAAGAAGCGGGGCTTGAAGGACCTCCAAAAACGTGGGATGAACTTAGGGAATATGCTGAAAAACTGACAGTAGATGAGGATGGGGACGGACAACCAGATCAATACGGACTTGGTTTTTCTTCTGAACTTGCCCGTCAATTCTATAAACTCCAGCCATACGGAGCGAATGTAGTTAACGAGAACGATGAAGCTGCTTTTGCAAGTGATCACGCCATTGATGCACTAAAACCAATCGTTGATATGAAGCAGAATAAAATTGCTGCTCTTCCATCTGATGTCGGAACAGACTGGGGCGGAGATATGTTCGGGCAGGGGAAAGCAGCGATGGTGATTGAGGGCAATTGGACTGTTCCGTTCCTTGAAAACAACTTCTCAGATAAGGACTATGCAACAGCTGAACTCCCAACCGTCAATGGAGAAAAAGCAACAGCTGCATTTACGGTCGCCTACGTCATGAACAAACAATCAGAAGTGAAAGACGCTGCCTGGGAATTGATTTCCTATCTTACTGGTAAAGAAGGAATGAAAACGTGGACAAGTAAAGGCCTTGCGCTTCCGACGCGTGAATCGGTAGCCGCTGAGCTTGGATTTGATGAGGACCCTATTCGAAAAGCGTTCGTTGAGGGAGCGTCTTATGCTCAGCCGTGGCAGGCAGGACCAAATCTTCCAACCATCAACAACAACTTTAACAACCAGTTCACGAGTGCCCTGCTTGGAGATCAGTCCCTTGAGGAAGCCTTGAAGAAAGCTCAAGAAACGGCGAACAAGGAGATCAAAGCATCGAACTAATCAGCTCGAAGAAGGTGGTCTGATGGATCAGTAGGAAGGAATCTTATTTCCTTCCTACACCCTTCATGTTTTTGCTTAAAGGAAGTCGGCAAAATGGTATCAAGAATGAAAGAGGTGGCGGTATGGAACCGGCTAGAAAAGAAACCCCTGCTCATGAAGAAAGACAGTCGAAACCTCCGAAAAAAGGAAAACGGCCGAAGCGATACATGAGTAAAGGAATGAAAGAAGGACTTTCGGGCTATTTGTTTATGTCTCCGACGATTTTTACAATTGGAGTATTTGTTGTTATCCCTATCATTTATGCCTTTTATTTATCCTTAAATGATGTACAGCTGCTCGGAGGTATCGGCTATGAATTTATCGGACTTGAAAACTATACCCGAACATTGGACGATACAAGGGCTATAATAGCCCTTAAAAACACTGCAGAATATGTGCTCATTGTGGTACCCGTTCAAACGTGTCTAGCTTTATTACTCGCGGCAGCCTTAAATTCAGATATTCGGGGAAAAAATGCGTTTCGAATTATTTTCTTCCTGCCAACGGTAACGTCTTCTGCGGTCCTTACCATTATTTTTATGTGGATGTACAATCCAGATGGTTTAATCAACTCGTTTCTTTCGTTTTTAAGTCTCCCAACGTATAACTGGCTGGCGGACCCTGATATTGCTCTGAAGTCAATTATGATTATGAACATCTGGGCAACCGCGCCATTCTTTATGGTCATTTACCTGGCTGCGATGCAGGATATCTCTGATTCCGTATATGAGGCGGCTACCATCGATGGAGCCAACTGGTGGCAGAAATTCATCTTTATTACGGTTCCTATCCTGAAACCTGTGACGTTCTTCGTCGTTGTAATGGGAGTTATTGGAACCTTCCAGTTGTTTGATCAGTCTTACATCTTCTCGGGTGGATCGGGTGGCCCGAATAACTCAACATTGACTGTTGTCCTGTTGATCTATCAATACGCCTTTAAATCTCTTGATATGGGGTATGCTTCAGCGCTTGCTGTCGTGCTTGCCTTCATCATTATGATTGTAACGATCATCCAGAAGAAATTCTTCGGTGAGGAAAAACTTCATGACTAAGGGAGGAGAACAATGAAGAAGAAAACATTTACGAAGCCATTTGTGTACGGAATATTAATCATATACGCCGTAGTTACCTTTATGCCTTTTCTATGGGCGATCCTTTCTTCCTTTAAGCCTTTAGAAGAGATTGTATCAGGCATCACGTTCTTCCCTGAGAACTTTACCTTCAATAACTATACAGAGATTTTCTCAAGGGAACCGCTTTTTCTAAGATGGATGTTCAATTCTCTTTTTATTACGGCCTTTATGGTCGTCTTGAATATCATCTTCAACTCGATGGCGGGCTATGCCCTGGCGCGGGTGAAATTCGCTGGTCGCAAGTTCTGGTTCTTTCTTATCTTAGTCGTATTGATGATTCCTTTCCAAGTTACTTTAATTCCTAGTTATCTCATTTTGAAGGCTTTCGGCTGGCTGGATACATATCAGGGACTCATTATTCCAGGTATGGTGAATGCCACCTTCATTTTTATGATGAGACAGTTCTTCCTAAACTTCCCTAAAGAATTGGAGGAAGCGGCACAGATGGACGGCCTCAGCCGAATGGGGACATTCTTCAAGATTGTCATGCCTCTGGCGAAGCCTGCCCTCGCTGCTCAGGCCGTATTCATTTTTATGTCTTCCTGGAACGACTTTATGAGACCGCTGATTATTATGTCTTCCGAAGAAATGTTCACGCTGACTCTCGGATTAAATTCATTTAAAGGGCAGTACATCAGCTTCTGGAATTTAATCATGGCAGCGTCGACGCTAATGACTATTCCTTCGCTCTTAATTTATGCGTTCTTTAACCGCTATTTCATTAAGGGTGTTACGTTTACAGGTGGAAAATAAGTGATGTCCCTTAAGCTTTATAGTGAACGATAACCCGCATAACGGACCTTATATAAAAGGGCTCCGTTATTCGGGTTATTTCTATTTGATGTACCGTTAGCAAAACTCGAAAACGTACGCTAAGAGTTATGTAAATGGTTGAAACAGATGATACCTTACATGGAGAAGATTCGAGAAGAACTTAAAAAGAATAGAGGTACAAAATAACTTATGTTCCGAAAGTCAATATGAAAAAAAGCGATTAACCATTTAAGTTAATAGACACCCTTAGTGTGTAAGGGATAGAATTTTTGAAACGAATCCAGTTTACAGCCGTAAGTAATGGAAGGATGATCTTTTTATGAATCCATTCACTTTAATAGCTGGCGAGGAGCATGAATATGAGTAAGTCAAAGTTCCGCGGGTTAGGAATTGTCCTTGGTGCAGGGATTGGCACCAGCGTGGGAGTAGCTGTAAATCAACTGTCGGTTAGTCTTCCGTTAGGTATCGTGTTAGGGTTAGTTATTGGTTCCACCTTGGACAATCGGAGTAATTGGTAACATATCGGATTTATTACGCTCTAGGGGGATTGAAAATGGAGAATATTCATGAGCTGACATCACTTGAAGAATGGCGGAATGTATGGAAACGTTCGATGGAGACTCCGATATTAGTCTATAAACACAGCACAACCTGCTTGATCAGCGCTAGAGCTTTCAAACATCTGAAGACTTTCCAAAAGGGAGAGGAAGATAATATAGACTGCTTTATTGTGAAGGTAATAGAGAACAGAAGAATATCCAATGAAATTGCAGAAGCTGCAAACATTCCTCATAAATCGCCTCAAATCCTCCTCATAGATAAACAACAAGTTGTATGGAATACATCCCATTGGAAAATCACAGAAAAGCGGATACGAAAAGCCGTTCGTTTATGATCAAGCATGGCAGCAAAGGGGTTGTCAGAAGGTGAACGTTCGTGTGTCGGCGTGGGCCTTACAAAATGGTTCACACAAAATGCCTCGAAATTAAATCTTGCAGGAATACAGCCCATCCGTTTAATTAGCCCCTTGAAAAAATAACTTCTACAAAATAGGAAGTTATTTTTTTTTGTCATTCCAGCAATAAACGTTAACTGAACCAATAATTTTAATGTAGGTACCTTATGGTTGGAAACTTATTGATAATGATTATCAGTTGCATTAAACTGTAATTACCAACGAAAAAGGGAGCGGTAGCAGTATGCATGATGTAACCATTATTGGTGGAGGTCCTGCTGGACTTTTTTCAGCGTTTTACAGCGGATTACGCAAAATGAAGACGAAAATCATAGAGAGCCATCCTTTCCTGGGTGGCAAAGTAAATGTTTATCCTGAAAAAATGGTTTGGGATCTCGGGGGTGTTCCACCGGTTTCCGGTCAACAGTTGATTGATCAACTCGTCGAACAGGGAAAGACTTTTGATCCTGATATTGTACTTGGGGAAAAGGTGACGTCGATTGAGGAAGTGAACGGCGCATTTAAACTCCTGACAAGTTCCGGTCAGGAGCACTGGTCGAAAACGGTCATCGTCGCTGTCGGGGGAGGCATCATCGAACCGAAGAAGCTTGACATTAAAGGGGCAGAGAAATTTGAAGTCAGCAACCTGCATTATACAGTCCCATCGTTTCAACGGTTTGTCGAAAAACGCGTTCTTATTTCAGGTGGAAGTCATTCTGCGATTGACTGGGCAAATGAACTTGCTCCATTGGCCGAACAAGTGCACTTAGTCTACCGGAAAGAGGAATTGAAGGGTCACGAGGCGAGTATTGAATTACTGACCGAACAGGGGGTCCAGCTGCATGAGCAGTCCTCAATCCAAACGCTGGCGGCAGACCCGGACGGGCAGCACATTGATCAAGTGGTTCTCGAGCACCCCCACAATGGCATAAAGTCTGTTCAAGTCGATGAAGTCATCATAAGTCATGGGTTCAATCGTGATTCTTCAATGCTTGATGAGAGTCCGATTGCATTAGATCGTGTGAAGGATTTTTTCGTAAAAGGGAATTCCCAAAGCGCTTCATCTGTACCTGGTCTATATGCTGCAGGGGACATTCTCCATCATGAAGGTAAGCTCCACTTAATCGCAGGTGCCTTCCAAGACGCAGCGAATGCGGTCAATCAAGCTAAGCTTTTCATTGATCCGGATGCAGCGGCGAGCGCGATGGTATCTTCTCATAACGAACGTTTGGATGAATACAATAAGAAGCTGAAAGAGAAACAAATGGCTGAAATCTAATAATATGTGAACAATAGATTTTGCCTCTTCATCTAAGTAGGAGAGAGGTTTTTGATTAACGTGATTTTTAATCACATCCAACCGTCATCATAGCTGCAGTGTTTTCATTAGAGGTTGGTTCAAACTCTATATTAAAACCTGATCACATAAAAAAGAGGACGTCCTGTAATAAAAGGGCGTTCTCTTCAATTTGTGGAAAGAGCATGAAGGATGGTTCTTTTACCCCTGTAGTATTTAGTGAAAACAGGGAGTGGCTAAAGCCTGAATCACTTCACCGCCTATTTTACTGGCTGGGATGTAAATGCTTTAGACTCTATCTCTCATATGTATCGTATGTTTCCACATTTGGTATTAAATTCACTGTTCACGTTAAGGAAACGTTCCATTTTTCCACACGTTCAGAGAAAAAATAAAAAACTTTCATTTTTATAGACACCAAATCTCGACCCGGTTCGATTATAGTTATAGACCGGCGAAAGAGGTGGACGTAACAATGAACATGGATTGGATTCGGAAATACCAGCCATTTACGAGTAAAAAAGAGTTAGATGAACATGTCAGAAGCTTTCTATATAAAAGGAAAGCGGCTTTATCTGACGGGACACTGGATGTGCTGCGTTTCATTTGGAGACATGCAGTGAAGTATCCCGGGGTCGCTTTTCCTAAGAGAGCAACGATAGTGAAGGGTACAATGCGAAGCGAAAGTACTGTTGTACGAGCCCTCCGGTGTCTCGTTCAAGAAGGACTGATTGAAAAGATAGCTACAAAGAAACCGAATGGCCGTCAAGGAGGGAATCTCATTATTTTTCTCCCTCAGACGGATGTTTTTTTACCCACCGATGACACCCCTCGTGATACCCTCAAGACACCCTTCCGAAAACGCAGAATCCTTATTGTGACAAGCCTGAACAGCTGAAATCAAAAGCGGAAACAGAGAATAAACAAAGAAAAGCTTCTTTTAGTAAATTTGAACTCCTCGATCATTCTTACCTGCCATCTTTTATTCCTTCTTCTTTTATCGAAACAACTCAGCCTTTTCTTTCCCCATTAGAAGTCCTTCAGGCATGGCGTACAGTAGAAAATGCCTATCGAAAATCCACTTTAACATTTGCTGTGACGGAATATGCAGAAGAGATTACCGTTACTTTTAAGCGATCGGTGTTTGCATTTAAAAACGGCCTTGTGAAGAAGAGTCTTCTTGGCTATTTTTATGGCGGATTGGTAGAGACGTTTAAAAAGAAAGCGCGAAGTGAAATGAGGAAGAACCTGCTTAGGTACGACTGGATTGAGGGAGGATTATAAAGTTTCAGCCCTGTGTAAATGAATAAATGAGAAAGATTATCATTGACACGCAAATAAGCCTGGGGTAGGATATAAACTGTAATGATAATGAGAATCTTTATCATTTGGGATTATCTACATATATCTTGATAAACGGTTCTACATAAGAAAACAGAAGAGAAAGGATGCTTGACATGAAGAAATTTTGGCTGTTTGCTTTAACACTTGGACTTGTTCTCCTTACTGCCTGTGGCGGGAAGACAGAGGATGGTTCACAAGATACAGAGGCAGAAGAGGAGACTTCATCTGAAGAAACCCGGAGCGTAACGATTGAGGATGCAATGGGGGAAAAGACGATTGAGGGGACGCCGAAGAAAGTCGTTGTTCTTGAGTGGACGTACGCGGAAGATCTACAGGCATTAGGGATGGAACCAGCTGGTGTAGCTGGACTTGATTCTTACGGAGACTGGGTGGATGTAGGCATTCCATTCAGTGATAAAGTAGAAGATGTCGGTACCCGTGCTGAGCCGAACCTTGAGGCAATTTCCCGTCTTGATCCAGACTTAATTATTGGTGTGAAATTCCGACATGAGGCTATAGCTGATCAGCTTGAGGACATTGCGCCAACAGTTATGTTTGCCCCTTATTCTGAAGAAGCTGCCCAGGATCAGTTCGCTAACATGGAGGAAGAATTCCAGACGATTGCTAAGGTTGTAGATAAAGAGGACAAAGCGGAAGATGTATTAACCAAGATGGAAGATACTTTTGCTGAGCAGCAGTCCCGCCTTGAGGAAGCAGGAAAGGCCGGCATGAATTATGTCATCACACAGGCTTTCACGCTTCAGGATACTCCAACTCTGCGTTTATTCACGGACAACTCCATGGTGGCACAGATTATGAATCAAATGGGCATGGAGAATGATTATGAGTCTGAAAAGCTGGAAATCTATGGATTTACTGAAACGACCGTAGAAACCTTGCAGAACTACCAGGACTCAAACTTCTTCTATATCGTCCAGGAGGAGGACAATATCTTCAGTGAGCAGCTGGCAGATAACCCGGTGTGGGAAAACCTGGCATTCGTAAAAGAGGATCGTACGTATCAGATGCCTGGAGATACCTGGACTTTCGGAGGCCCGTTATCAGCAGAAGTATTGGCTGAGCAGGTGGCGAACGCGGCTCTTGAACAAAACTAAAGTGAGTGGTCTTATATGAACGTGACACTGCGGAACACAATGACTGCGGTTTTCACCTTTGGAGGTGGAACCGCCTTGTTGTGTCTATTAACCTTTATACATATCAATCAGGGGAATGTCGATATTCCTCTAAGGACTGTCTTAGAGGCAGTGGTAAACCCGCAGGACACGCTGCAGCATCATACCATCCGGACGTTAAGGATGCCGCGTGCTGTGATGGGCATCATCGCAGGCGGGGCGCTTGCTGTTTCGGGTGTAATACTGCAGACCGTTACTAAAAATCCGCTGTCATCAGCGAGTACGCTCGGCATACATTCCGGTACCTATTTTGCAGTGGTCGTCACCACGATATTCGTTCCAGCGGCAATGCTCGGGAATGGGATAATCACAGCCTTTCTAGGCGGCGTGTTGACGTTTCTTTTGGTCTATCTCCTCTCAGGAGCGGGAAACGCTTCTCCTGTCCGCATGGTGCTTGCGGGCATGATTGTAACATTCCTGTTTTCCTCACTCACCTCTGTATTGCAGATCTTTTATGAAAATGAAACGCAGGGGTTGTTTTTATGGGGAGCGGGTACCCTTGTTCAAAATGACTGGGACGGCGTTTCTTTTTCTCTGCCTTTCATACTGATTGGAACGGCCGTTTGTTTTCTATATGCCGGAAAGCTTGATACCCTCACATTAGGTGATGATGTTGCCGTCGCGCTTGGTCAACAAGTGAAATCTGTTAAGTTAATGACAATACTGGCAGCCGTCTTATTGACGAGTGTGACGGTCAGTATCGTCGGACCGATTGGTTTTGTAGGATTGGTCGCCCCGCACTTAATGAAGCTCATCGGTTACCGCTCCCACCGTTTATTGATCATAGGTTCGTTTCTATGGGGAGGGAATGTACTTTTACTTGCTGATGTACTGGCGCGTATCATTGATCCTTCCTTTTCTGAACTTCCTGTTGGTGCAATTACCGCTCTTGTTGGCTCCCCCTGGCTTATCTGGCTTGTGCTGAGAATGAAAAAAGATAAGCACAGTCAAGAGAGCGGAGCTGTAATAGCCGGGAAAAATAGAGTTTCAGTCTCTTTGAAAAAAATAATTCCTATTCTCGGTGTATTCATTTTCTGTACACTGCTGATCAGTTTAGCTTCTGGGAATTATGGATTTGAGCCATTATACGCCTACAACGCTTTTTTTGGGGGAGCAGACAGCTTCATGCAGGATCTGATCCTGAACCTGCGTCTGCCACGGGCACTTGTGGCCCTGTTCAGTGGGGCAGTGCTTGCAGTGAGTGGATTGATTTTTCAAGGCGTACTTAGAAACCCGCTGGCTGATCCAAGTGTAATCGGGATCACCTCAGGGGCTGGCGTCGGGGCTTTAATGACGATGTATTGGTTCAGCGTTTCTGCTCTTTGGGTTCCCATTGGTGCGATGACAGGGGCTGTTTTATTTTTTCTTATCGTCATGATCTTAGGTGCAAAAGCGGAGTTTCAACCGACCGTCCTTGCATTGCTTGGAATCGGTGTCTCTGCTTTCGGCTCAGCTATAATTCAAATCATCATCGTTCAGTCCGACATGGGAGTCGCCTCTGCCCTTACATGGTTGTCCGGGACGACTTACGCCAAAGGCTGGGAAGAACTTTTAAAATACTTGATCTGGCCTGTCCTTTTACTGGTACCGCTTCTTACGTTCTATATTAAAACCCTTGACGTTCTGTCGCTTGGAGATGATACCGCAAAAGGTCTCGGTCTTCCGGTTGCTTCTGTTCGGTTTCAAATGGCTTTGATTGCGACACTTCTTGCCGCATGTAGTGTTGCGGCTGTTGGTTCCATCGGATTTGTTGGGTTGATTGCACCACATCTTGCCCGTTTGCTCGTCGGCAGTATGAATCAAAAACTGCTGCCTGTTACCATGCTCATCGGCGGGGCGCTTTTAGTGGTTGCGGATCTATTCAGCCGTACCCTGATGGCACCAAGTGAAATTCCTTCAGGGATTTTAGTAGCACTCATCGGTTCCCCTTACTTTCTATGGTTAATGAAAAGGCGTTCCGCTTAATAGAAGGAGGAGGTTAGGAAGAGCGATAATTTTTCCCGCTCTCCACACATACATTAATTTGAATGGATTCAATGAGGGGGGAGAGACAATGAATGAGGAGCTTCAAAAGCTATTTAACCGGCTGATTGAAATCGAACACGTGTCCACTACGTTATACTTAGCCATGTCTGCTTACTTAGGGAAGAAGAATTTTACGGGTATGGCATCCTGGCTGCGTCTCCAGTCAGAAGAAGAACGGACCCATCTGCTTAAATTAATCGACTACGTGGTTGATAAGGATGGAACCGTTCAGTTATCCGCCATTCCAGCACAGCCAAGCGATTTCGGTACGCCGTTAGAAACGTTTCAGAGAGTGTTGGAACACGAACAGTTTGTTACGAATTCCTATCGTCAGGCATACAATTACGTCATTCAGGCGGATCCTCAGGCAGCGGTGATTATTCAGGATTTCCTGCGGGAGCAAATTGATGAAGAAGCACAGACCCAGACGATTGTGGACCGGATGACTCTTGCTGAAAACAATCCTTCTGCATTACTCCTTATCGACCAGGAGCTGGGGCAGAGGCAGGCGGTATAAACGAGCAAAGAAAAGGATTTCTCTTTTGAGAAGTCCTTTTTTAATGGTAATTCATTGAACTAAATACTCTTAATGTGTAAAATTACACTATATTAATAAAAAGAAAGGAGAACAGCATGTATCTCATACCTATGGTTCTTTACGTTTTTCCACTTTGTTCTTTGATTATAGGGGCTGTTGGTTATTTGCGCTTGAAAAAGACATGGATTGCTCCAGGCCTCGTATTTGTCGTAACCCTTGCTGCTCATTTTGTATTCTTTTCTGCGTCATTTTTTCTATGGGTCTGCATATATACGGGGTTGTCTTACATAGGAGGACTTGTCACAAAAGTAGTCGTAAAGAAGTTTAACCCTGACCACCGTGTCGTAAAAAAGACTGGCTGGATCATCATTTGTTTGACGTTACTTATAGGTGCAGCTATATTCGCTGGTCCAGCAATACGAGGGATCGTGATGGAATATAAGGTGAACAATCATCTGAGGTCTGCAGGGTACGAACAAAGTGAGGTGAAATCTGTAGACACTTTCCATCAATCAAAGCTCAATACACCCCGGACCAAACCAACGGTTGCGGAGGTTGTCTTTGTCGATGATCCTGAACATATCTATCGCTATATTGAATTGAGAAAAACAGATCAGGTTGTCCAGATGTGTGAATATGAGAAAAGTCCAAACTTTTATGTGGAAGAATACACAGACACACGTCCCCATATGGTTAGGGACTGCTATTAATGTGCATTACTATTTTTTCATTATAAGAGAGAAAAATTAAACTTTATAGCAGAGGTTAACCATGAGAGATTCTAACGTTTCTGTGTTTTTTTAAGGTTCCCTTACAGAGGGAATCTATTTTTTTGGGTATAAATGGAATTTAATTCCTATTATTTTATAATTATTGGTAATTTTTTGTTAATTATTCCGTGGGGGTATTTAAGACTATGCTAATATTTGCATAGTCTTAAAGTGTGATGGTTTTTATTTTCAGTCAGGCAGCTTTCTGAGAAGAATCCCCTTCATTTACAGTAATGTTACAAAAATTGATGATTTTTGATATAAAACTAAAGAACTATTAGTAACTTTAACGCTTTAAATTTCGAAATAGTAAATATTTATTATCTTTAGAAAATTGCCAAAAATGAATTGATAATGTTGAATTTTCTGATAAATTAGAGTGTGCAGCAAGATTTATCGATAAGAGAGGGGAGAAAGTCATTGAAAAAACAGAACAAAATTTTAACTTCAGCTCTAGCCTTGGCGTTAACGGTAGGACCGTTAAGTACAAGTGCGGCTGAAAAAAGTGTGGAGCCTTTTAAAGATCTACATAGCTCTCACACTCATCAAGCACACAGTGCACAGGGGTCTCCGTTTGATGCTGGTATCGCCAATGATGAGAAATTGATTGAGATGCTGAAAAAGAACGGAAAGATCAGCGAAGATGCGACAGCAGCGGAAGCACAGAAAGGTCTCCAGAAGTTCTTAAAGCAGAAGACGAAATCAGCCAAAGAACAAGGGGAACTAAGTAAAGAAGAGGCAGATACAAAAGCAGAGTTAAAAGAAGCTATGTCCAATAACAGCCTGACAAATGGCAAAGGAAACAAACTGGGGCAGGCGAAGAAACAGGAAGTGGAATCAGTCAAAGAGGAAGCTTATAACGGAGAAATGCGGGAAGATAAGGTGCTTGTCCTTCTTGTCGATTACGAAGACAAACCTCATAACTCTATGACAGCTGATGAAACCGATATGCACTATGACGGAGAGGACGCCTACTCTCGTGAGCATTATCAGGACATGCTGTTTGGTACAGGTGGATGGACAGGCCCTGATGGAGAAACGTATGTTTCGATGAAGCAGTACTATGAAGAGCAGTCCGGTGGCAGCTATTCTGTTGACGGCGAAGTAGCCGGATGGTACAGAGCTAGTCAGCCGGCAGCTGCTTATGGCGGCAACTATCCAACAGAAGATGACAGTGACGTCAATGCGCGCGGACTTGTCAAAGAGGCCTTGGAATTAGCGGCTGCAGATCCAACTGTAAATATCGCAGACTATGACCAATGGGATCGTTATGATTTAGATGGAGATGGCAATTATCTTGAACCAGACGGACTTGTCGACCACTTGATGGTCATTCACTCCGGCGTGGGTGAAGAAGCTGGCGGCGGATCTTTAGGTTCGGATGCAATCTGGTCCCACCGATGGAACCTTGGAGGAGTAACTCCAATCTCTAACACAGAAGCAACGGTTGATTACTGGGACGGACCGATGGCGGCTTATGACTATACGATCGAACCGGAAGACGGTGCGGTTGGTGTTATGGCTCACGAATTCGGACATGACTTAGGTCTTCCAGATGAATACGATACGCAGTATTCAGGTTCTGGTGAGCCGGTCAGCTACTGGTCCATCATGTCGAGCGGAAGCTGGGCTGGAGATATTCCAGGAACGATGCCGACAGGATTCAGTCCTTATGCTAAAGAAATGCTGCAGGCATCTGCTGTCGTTGACAACGAAGGTACAAAAGGAAATTGGTTATCTGGTACAGAAGTGAACGTTGAAGACGTTACAGAAGAAGGTATGGAAGTCCTTTTAGATCAGGCGAATACAAAAGGGACCAACAACGATGTAGTGAAAGTAAATCTTCCGCAGAAAGAAACGGTCATCAATACACCGGCCAGCGGAGAGTATGAATACTTCTCTGGAAGTGCAGATGATTTGAATAATTCTCTATCAACTACAGTCGATTTAACGAATGCAGCGAATGCTTCGTTTGACTTCAAAACTTGGTACGATATTGAAAAAGACTGGGATTACGCTTATGTGACGGTTGATGGTGAGCCTATTGCAGGTGAAATCACAACGAACGAAGACCCGTATGATGCAAACAAAGGCCACGGTATCACTGGCTCATCTGAGGGCTGGAAAGACGTCAGCTTTGATCTTTCCGCTTACGCTGGTCAGGAAGTAGAAGTTGCGATTGAATATGTCACAGACGGTGCTGTATCCAACCCTGGTTTATATGCAGATGACCTTTCTGTAACAGTTGATGGTGAAAAGGTATTGTTTGATGATGTAGAAGGAGAGCCACAGTTTGGTCTTCATGGTTTTGAGAAAAGTGACGGTGTCAAACGTTCCGACCACTACTACCTTATGGAGTGGAGAACTCATAACGGTGTTGATGAAGGACTCGCTAACATCCGCCGTGGCAACAGCCTGATGACGTTTGATGATGGCCTTGTTGTCTGGTACGTTGATAACCAGTATTCTGAGAACTGGACAGGCATTCACCCTGGCGATGGTTTCTTAGGCGTTGTCGATGCTGATCAGAAGATCAACACGTGGAGCGACGGTTCCGAGGCTTTGACTCGTTACCAGATGCACGATGCTGCCTTCAGCTTAGAGAAGTCCGAGAAAATGTTCATTGATTACAGTGACATTCTTGGAGTGACGATGAAGGACAACTATACGAAACGCACACCACTATTTGATGATAGTGCAAACTATCTCAATGAAGGTCTTGTTGATGCAGGACGTAATGTTCCTGAATACGGCCTGAAATTCCGCGTCATCGGTCAGAGTGATGATGGTACGGTTGGTAAAGTGTTGATTTCTAAATAAGTGCTTTTGTACAAAAGCGACGTAAGCAATTAGGAGATGACCCCGGTATTGAGCCGGGGTCATCTTTTTTATAGGTATTTTTATAGCAGTGTGTAATGACGCTTCTGGATCAACCCAACCTCTTTGCTTACTTTTAAAAAAATGACTCGCACGCCTATGGGCTTATGCGAATATGGTGTACGAATAGGAGGAATCAGCATGAATTCATACCATCAACAGCAACCCCAATCCGTTGAATCACCTTACCGGACACTTGTCGAACCTTGTGTGGTCAATCGATTACAGTCCGTCGTAGGGGCTCAATTAGTGATAGAAACGACGAAAGACACGATTCGAGGGAAGTTATTGGAAGTACAGCCGGACCATATCGCCCTGCAGGCTGGAGACTCGACGTTTTTTGTGCGGATACAGCAGATTGTCACCATAATGCCTCTATAAGAAATGAGTCTGCCACTGAACTGTATTCTATAAAGAGGACCAAACATGACTCCGGCATTTAAGCCGGGGTCTTTTTATTTGCACTCCTTTATAAAAATGAATCCGGGATGGGGGGGGAGGCGATCCCTTTCCGATATTCTGATAACAGCTCAATCATCGGGCTTTTTTCTATGGCTGAACGCTTTTTTTCTTTTGTAAATATGCTATGATAATGAGAAAAATGCGCGTAAGGGAGAGGTATGTAATGCAAATTCCATATATCAAATGCCACGGGTCGGGGAACGATTTCATCCTCATCGATGAAATCGAACAATCGTTTCATTTTTCCGAAGAAGAACGCCGTCAGCTGTCACTGCTGCTTTGTGACCGCGAACAGGGGATAGGTTCCGACGGGATATTATTTGTAATGCCAAGTGAGAAAGCCGAAGGTCGGATGCGGATGTTCAATTCGGATGGGACCGAAGCGGAGATGTGCGGAAACGGCCTTCGCTGTGTAGCCCGTCATATGATCGAAAAGCTCGGGAAAACGTCGATTGCGATTGAAACAGCAGAGGCTGTACTTGCAGTGGAACAAGTAGAGGAGATCTTCCCGGAAATCGATACATTCTCCGTTATGATTGAACCGGTTTCTTTCGCTGCTTCGTCTCTGCCTATGGAGACAGATAAAGAGGAGGCTGTTAATGTCGTCATTCCGGAACTTTCTGAGGAGAAGACGTTTACAGCGCTTAGTGTCCCGAATCCTCATATCGTAAGCCTTGTCGATGAGGTTGTTCAGGAAGAACTTTTGACTATAGGAAAAAAAGCGAACAATCTGCCGGAAGTTTTTCCAAATGGCGTGAACGTCAGCTTTGTTCAGGTTCTTGAGAAAAATAAAATCTTTGTCCGCACGTTTGAACGTGGAGTCGGCTTGACGAATGCCTGCGGTACAGCGATGTCTGCATCCTCTCTGGTTTCCACCATCCTGGGTCCGAATGACCTTGATACGCCGATTGTTGTCATTAACAAAGGTGGCCTCGTCAATTGTGTGGTCGAGAAGACCGAAGGACGTTTCTCTATTCAACTGCGGGGGAATGGAACCAATGTCTACAAAGCTGTAGTGGATGTTGATTTGGATGCCGGAAAGATGGAAGTATCTGAACAAACCTATTTTAATGAAGAAAATGCAAGGTATGAAAAATTAGAAGCATTTGCTGCTTCCGAAATTGGAGGGTAACCAATGCTGAAAACGTTCCATGTTAAGACGGATCATCATGATCAAATGATCGATGTTACAAGTGAAGTGCAAAACTGGGTTCAGGATCAAGGGGTGAAGGATGGTGTGGTCGTCGTTTCCTCGATGCATACGACAGCCGGACTTACCGTCAATGAAAATGCTGATCCCGATGTGAAAACAGATATGCTGCGCCGCTTTCGAGAAGTTTATCCATGGGATCAAGCAGAAGATCGTCATGCAGAAGGAAATACAGCTGCGCATATGAAAACAAGTACCGTTGGTCACGCTCAGATGCTGATTGTAGAAAATGGCCGCTTGGTGCTTGGCACATGGCAGGGGCTTTACTTTTGTGAGTTTGACGGGCCGAGAAATCGAAAATTTGTCGCGAAATTGCTATAAGGATAGAGTGGACTTCGGTCCGCTCTTTTTTTATGTCGAGTCAACGGGGAGAAAAAACGCTGAATGGAGGGGGTTACAGATGGTGTTATCGACTTTTGCCATAGTCCGAAAATCCTCTCTCAATTAGACGACAGGCATGGTATAATTTGGAGAGGATAGTGGTTTTGCCAACTGAATAGGGTGTCGGCTAATCCCCATGTCAGATCACTGAAGGGGGTGATGCCTCTGAGTATGTATGAATCGTTGATGGTGATGATCGCGTTTAGTTCATTTACCGTATCCGTTCTCGGTTTAATTGTCGCGATTTTACGCATAAAAAAATAGACTCCCTATTCTGTCGTGAATGCGGGTGAGTCTATTTTGAAGTAGGCTGCGCCCTAAGGCGGACCAACTATCCGGGAGGGATCACAGTGCCAGCTGTGGTCCCTTTTCTTATGTGTATCCTTTATCTGTGTCCATCATACCACATTTCTAGGAAAAAGTCTCTGGCAGCTTTGTCTTGAACTATTCGTGTGGCAGCTATGGTCAACTTGAAAGTTCTTTTATTTTCGCTGCTGCTTTTTCCAGGTGAAATGCTTCCATTATTAAAAGCTAAATCCAAAGTAAAGGCCCAGGGCAATGATAAAGCTGGACAGGAGTCCGCCTTTCACCATCTTTTTAACAGTCCCCTGTGAAAACTTGAACAGCAGCTCATGTGTAATGGCAAACAACACCACCATGACGATCATTTCGTACCCGAAAGTAAAATAAGGGTTCAATATCATCCATACAGCCGCACACGCCGGCAGATATAAGCCTACCTTTATGAAGAAACGGCCGATCTCCATCCGCTCCACCATTCTATTGATGACAAGAGATAACGGGAACAGCACCAATAGTAACAGAAGGAACAACCCTATATAAACGCCATGTATATCTTCCATTGAGAATTGGAAATAAGTATCCCCAGGGGAAGTCGTAAATCTTGGGAGCATCATAAGGAACGAAAGGTTCCAAACCACTAAAACAGCTAAAAAATTCCGCAATCACTACACTCCTTATATTTTACAAACATGGTATCTCGATACTGTATTCATGTAAAGAGGCATAACACTTGAATAGAACATAAAAAAGAAAGGGATGATTCAGCCTTAAGCAGCCTCAATTGCACCTTTATTTCCATGGAAGTGGTTCTGTTATTCTTACAGGTCTCTAACAAAGAAAAAACCCGAGCCTTCTAAGAAGGACTCGGGAGTTTACTTAACAAATGGAGTCTTTAGGGTTCGGGTTTTTCATGCCGAACAGTGGACGGAGGAACAAGGCTACATAGGTTCCGCCAAGTGCCATAATCATCCAAACCCAGCCGTGGAGACTGAAGGATGCGATGCCGCCAAAGTAGGCACCAATGTTACATCCGTAAGCCAGACGTGCGCCGTAACCCATTAAGATTCCGCCGATAATGGATGCGATACCGATCCCTGGTTTAATTTTTCCAGGTTTAAAGTTCCCTTGAGTGCTTGCGGCGATAAAAGCACCGAGGATAATACCAAAGTTCATCACGCTGGTAGAATCAGCTAGAACGGTTTGATTAAGTGGAGCGGGGTTACCGGACCAATACGTCCAGTTTGCAACGTCTACACCAAATAGTTGAATGAATTTGGATCCCCAAAGAGCAAACGCAGAAGTGATGCCCCACGGATTTCCTCTTACCGCAAGTGTAATCGCATTTAATACGCCGAGTATAACGGCAGCAAGAAGTAAAGGCCATGCGCCGCGCCAAAGTTTCTTCAATCCGGTTGTCGTTTTAAGTGGTTCCATTTTCGGTGGGTTCTTCTTCTTGGCAATCTTAACAGTAACTCCATATATACCAAGGAAAATCGCCAGCTGTAAAATCAACCCGCCGAAGTAACCAAAGCCTGTCGTTTCTGCTAATGAAATAGCTGGAAGGGAAGGAGTCTCCCGCCAAAAACCGATATGGTACGCACCTAGAACAGATCCGCCGATAAATCCTAAAAGTGTTAAAAGCATGGAAGACTTCCCGCCTCCGACAGTATAAAGTGTTCCGGAAGCGCAGCCAGATCCAAGCTGCATGCCGATACCGAACATAAATGATCCGGCCAGCACACTAATTCCCACAGGGAAGACATACCCTTGAGGAGCCATCCCTGTAAAACTGAAGCCAGTGCCGAGAATGACCGCAAATCCAGTGGTGGCCACAGCAAGCATCAGCATATGTGCCTGTAACCCCTGAACGTTCCCGACAGAAAGCAGGCGTCTAAAGGCGGAAGTGAATCCGAAGCGTGCGTGCAGGAGGACAAGCCCAAAAGCGAGTCCAATCAAAAATAACACGCCCTGTGTAACGTTTGTAACACTAATAATCGTTATAAATAAAAGCATGGAAACGACCGCACCGATCCAGACGAATGGCTTTTGTACCGGATTCAAGGGAGCGACTACAGTGGAACGGTTGGAGTTTCCAGAGGCTTCTTGTACGGTTTGCTGCTGTATCATGAAAGATTCCTCCTAATTCCGATTTGTTTACTTTGAATTATGACTTTAGATATTCTAACGGACAACTCGTCTATTTGTAAACATTTTTGCATACAATAGGTGTACAAAGAGACAAAGAGAGCAATGCTCAGTCTTTACGTAGATTTAACACTAATCCATAGAGACAAGTGATAAACTCGAAGTGTAGACAGGCCGATTGATCACAAATACTGGAGGGATGTCTTATACCTGTCGTTCGCTCACATGTTACCCGCTGGTTTTTCTTTGTTTGTACAAAATCCAATCGAAGAAACTCCTGGCGTACATCCGGCGCACCTCCCCCTACATAAAGACTGATGAAAAAAGCGACGTTCCTATGAACGTCGCTTTCTTATTTATTTTATTGAAAAATCGATGTATGAGTTTTAAAATGAAGATTAAACTATAACCTAGCTGGGTAAAAGTAAACAGACTACATAACGAGGAGTGATCAAATGGCGAAGAAAAAAGAATGGCATGTCATTTTCCTGCTGGATAGTAAGCGCGTCATTACACATGATTTAGATCTTAGTGAAGATATGGATGAGCGGGAGGCTACTGAATTTATTACTAAACAGCTTGACCGCGGAACGTGGTGGTTCCTAGAGGACGGAGTAGCGCTGCATACAAGCGGTGTGGAAGCCTTTTACTTAGACAAGTGTGCACGTCGTACACGTTTCAGCAGAGATTGATTCATTCCTTTCCTGCAAATAAAAACTCTTCCCTTAATGGGAAGAGTTATTTTAATATCTCGACTTCTATTTGGCGGCGTCCGTATTCCAGGGCGTCGCTTTGTTGTGCCATGAACAAGTCAATGCGATGACCTTCAATATCTCCGCCAATATCTCCGGCAACGGCTACGCCGTAACCAGGTACGCGTACTTTAGAGCCTAACGGAATGATGGAGGGATCAACGGCAATCACCTTTTGAGCTGGGTTGGCACGTAGGTCGATGCCTGTGTAGGTTGTTCCACTGCATCCTTCACAGAAGGCTGTGTAAGCGGTGGATTCAACAGCTACCGTGCGTTTTACATCGCTGGCAGCCCCTTGAGAAGCAGCAGTCTGTGCTTTCTTTTGTTCGCTTTCTTCTTGATAACGGTCATGTTCTGTCTCTTTTTCATCAAGAGAGACCGATTTTTCTTCTATATTATGAGCGGTCTTGTCCACTTCTTCAGCTGAGGTCTGCAGGCTTAAAGCTGTGAAAAAGATCGGTAACAACAAGAGGGAAGTAAGCAGCTTTTTCATGTGGTACAGCCCCTTTCGTATCTATCCTACATGAAGTTTAACAACCAGTACCCTTACGAAACAACAACAATAGTCCTACAATATCTTTACATTCCTGTGACAAAATCCCCCTGATTATTTATGGATTCATATAGAGATAGGCGTGTTGAATCATACACTCGCCTTATTATTTTCCTGAAAATGGATAGAAATAAGTTGGTCAAAAAGGATGGCTGACGTAGGAAGTCGTCCATAATCGAAAAAAGAGGTATACCATTTATTAGTTAAAAATAGTTTGAGTGAAAGATAGATTCGTTTGGTAGAAATGAGCTGGCTTCATTTCCCTCTTGAAAAAAATAAAAAAAAAGGGACAATTGACGTTTACGAATCTATGAGATGACATGCTATAATAAATAAGGATTCCTATGATTCCAGATTTTATGAAAGTGGTCAAAGAAGGAGGACCGGACGATGATCAAATGTCCTCAATGTAAACATCAAAATGCAGACAATTCCCGTTTTTGCTCGCAATGTGGGCATGCACTGGGAGATGATCCTGAGCATAAAGGCAAAGGGAAACGATTGTGGCTGCCATTGTTCACACCCGTGTTCGCACTGGTTGTGATGGGGGGAGCCCTTTATTATGTGTATGACTATCAAAAAGATGTCAACGCAGAGGTAGTTTCCATGAAACAGGAAGCGGAAGAAGTGGCACTTGAAGGCGAATATCGCGAGGCGGAAGCCCTTTTAGCGAAGGCGATTGACCGCAGGCCGGAAGCAGATGCCCTTCAGGTCGAGCTTGAGCATGTGCAGACAGCTGTGCAGTTTGAAAAGAAGCTGGATGAGGTAGCAGGTATGCTCAAGGAAGGTCAATTGAAAGACGCCGATCAGCAGCTGTCAGCGATACAAGATCAGCTGAGAAAAAAGGACGGGCGCCTCTATCAAACGCTGATTCCTAGAATGAATGAAATGGATTCCAGATTAACCCTTCAGGAAGTAAATGAGGAACTATCCAAAATTACAGATGTGGATGAGCTTGCAGCTAAATTAAATACATTATCGGATCTGAACTTAGAAGAAACAGCAAAAGTAAGAGAGAAAATCTTTGAAAAAATTGTGAACCGCTCGACAAAGGAAGCAGAAGCAGCAGCCGAGGAAAAGCGGTATACAGAAGCGATAGCCCTTATCGATCAAGGCCTGCAGTATGTCTCTAATGATGAGAAACTGATTCAGCTGAAAGAGCGGATCCAAACGGAGAAGCAGGCGTTTGAACAGGCCGCGCAGCAAAGGATGGAAAGTGCGATGCAGCAGGCGGCTCAAGATGAACTGCGAAATCAGACCGATGCTCTTGAGGTGCTAAATATTTCTATTGAAAAAGATGAGTTTGGAGACTACAAAGTCAGCGGACAGATTGAGAGCGTGGCTACACAGGTCATCAGTACGGTGACAGTCATGTATGATATCAAAAACAAAGATGGCGAAGTTGTACGCTCAGAATCAGCTAAAGTTTACCCGAATTATTTGAACCCCGGTGATAAGGGAAGCTTCGAGAAATTTTATTATGAACTGGAAGAAGGGGAATATTCTGTTGAGACAACTGAAATGGAATGGTTAGTAGAATAGGAGGATGTATGATGAAACGCTCCTGGATCATCAGCATTCTCGCTTCTTTATTGATTCTTGGAGGCGGGATTGCGGGCGTTTTTTATATTATGGATGTTGTACCAGGGCAGATGAGTGTATCAGCTGTCCTCGATCAACCACCTGTTGAAGAGGGAAAGAAATCAGAAGTTCCCAAAGACACCCAGGAAATTATTTTTGAATCACAAAAACTGGTCGTCCAAATTGAGCTTGAAGACGGAACCATTGGTTCAGGATTCTTGTACAATGATAAAGGTGATGTGATTACAAACGCTCACGTAGTCGCCAATACAGAAACAGTGAATGTGGTGACAGCAGATAGTAAAAAGATGCCCGGGGATGTCATCGGCGTCAGCCGGGATACAGATGTCGGCGTTGTGCGTGTTCCTGGGTTAGAAGGGAAAGACCCGCTCCCGATTCGTTCCGAGGGCGGTGCGGAGCTACTTGATGAGGTGCTGGCTCTTGGAAGTCCGCTCGGTCTGCAGAACACCGTTACCCGCGGAGAGATCAGCGGGGTGGACCGGACGCTGGATATTGAACCGTTCCACTATGAGAACATGTATCAAATATCAGCTCCTATTTCTCCAGGGAACAGCGGCGGGCCGCTTCTCGACAGGGAAACAGGGGAAGTCATTGGAATCAACTCTGCGAAGTTAAATGAAGAAACGATCGGCTTCAGCATCCCGATTGCGGATGTTCTCCCTATGGTTGAGCGCTGGAGTGACTCTCCAATGAAGTCTCTGCCGGAGTTTCCGGAACTGAACGATCAAGTGTACTCTCCTGTAACAGGAACAGATGCCGAGCAGGCGACCTATATGGTGCAGTATTTCTATGACAGCATCAATCAGGGGGATTTTGTCACGGCCTATTCCTTAATCAGCAGCAGCTGGCAGGAAGACATTTCGTTTGAAGATTTCCGGTCCGGCTATAACAATACGCTGAGTGTGAAAGTGGATAACCTGGTTGCTGATCCCCAGGGCGGGAAGGTAGTTGTCACGGCTTTTCTTACGGCAGAAGAAACCGTTGATGGAGAAGTGCAGATGAAGAAGTATAAGGTTGTCTATCCGGTTAAAAAAGAGAACCAGTCCGTAAAAATTATGAGCGGAACCGGTGAAGAACTGAGTACAGAAGAACAGAAAGAAGAATAACAAAGAACCGCTTATCCAAGCTGATAAGCGGTTCTTTTTCTGTACGGGGCAGCGTTATCCTAGCGGGGGCGTTGGTTGATTTCACAAGCTGCCCGGATACCTGATTCAACGGCTCCTTCAATCCACCCATGAAAGGAAGACGTGTGCTCACCGGCATAATGAATACGACCTTCCGGAGCAATGATCACATCGGACAAATCCCTGCTTTGACCAGGGGTGAACAGGGTAAAGGCACCGGCGGAATAAGGGTTGCGGCTCCAGTTGTAGACCACGCTGTTCATATAAGTCTCATAAACGACGGATCCATAAATCCGGGCTAAGTCATCTAACACGACCTGCACGGCCTGTTTTTTGCTTAAACTGTTAAAAAGCAGCGCATTCTGTCCCCATGAATAGCTGGCGAGAATGATGCCTGGACCTGCTTTTCCCTGGTCATGACTTGGCAGATAGATAAAACGCGAGGGGTAATCTGTTACTACATTTCCAAACGGATAATCTTCCCAAAACTTGCAGGAAAACTCAACACCTATCTTCACCGATGGGACGTTGACGACTTCATGAATGGACTGCCATTTTTTTACCGATACACTGGTGTAAGGTTCAATATCAACCAGCTGGAAAACACTGAAAGGGATGGTTGTAAGCAGGAGGTCGGCTGTCCAGCAGTTCTTCTGGTGATAGAGCTGATCTTCTGCTTCAACCCTCACATGATCATGAAACTGCTGGATGCGGGTGACTTTTTGGTTGAAACAGATATTTTCTGACAGATAAGGAAGAAAGGCACAAGGCAGACGGTCGTTTCCACCCTTAATTTCTCTGAATTCCGTATCTCCTTTAAAGATCGGAAATGTAATATCAATCAGAATGTTTAAAAACGAAAACTCGGGAAATCCTTCAATTCCCAGAAGCAGTTTAATGAGTCTTACTGCATTCGTGGATAAGGACGGGCCGTACGGGTTGTTTCGCAGATACTGATCCATGGAATAACCGGAAAATTGGTCGCGGAGCTTTTCTTTTCCAACGTCATCGCTGTTTTGGTATAGATCAAGAAAAGGCTGGACAGCAGAGAGGAAAAGCTCTTTCGCTGTTTTTCCCCGTTCAGAAGGATCCACGGGGAAGTCCAGCATAGAAGGGTCTTTATCATAATCCGATTGGTAAATCTTCCTTCCGTTAATAAGGTATAAATCACCCTTTCTTGTATTAATAAATGGCTGTGTAGGCAGTCGGAATTTCTTAATGTAGGCATAAACCAAGGAATGGTTCGTCGGTAGACGCATGGCTCCGGCGTCTATGTAGTTTCCATTCGTAAAAGGAGTGCGGATGGTATAAACACGGCCACCGATTCGGTCGTTCGCTTCAAGGATCGTAACGTCGTGTCCTGCCTGTTTTAAAAGGGAACCAGCAACGAGCCCGGCCATCCCGGCACCTAATATAAGCACGCGCTTTCGCTGCGCCGGCGCACACAGTCCATTTTCAATAATTTTCAAGAAGTCTTCAGGATAATCAAAGGATGGGGATTGGTAATTGTTCACAGACACACCTCCTCTTACAATTTATTCAAAAAGGATGGGAGAAAGTATGGTGATTTTTTCCTTATCATAAAAGCATAAACATTCTTCCTCTTTCATCAAATAAATAGAAGGAGGGGATGGATCGTGTATTATCCACCAACGAGGCAGTCAGCAAGAGAGCCAGGAGAAAGCCGACTGCTTCGAGTGAACGGCGTTGGGAGAGTCGAAGTGAAGCCGGATGTTGCCAAAGTCAAGGTCGGCGTTGAAACGCAGGATGTAAATCTGGAAAAAGCCCAGCAGGAAAATGCCGCGAAGATTGAACAGGTGAAAAATCAATGGATCGCAGCCGGGATACCGGAAGAAAATATCCAGACAGCCGACTACTTCATCTTTCCGGAATATGATTATGTCGATGGCAAGCAGGAGTTCCGGGGATATCAGGTTACCCACACGCTGCTCGTGACCGTTGATGATATTGAGCGTACCGGCTACATCATTGATTTAGCCGTTGCCAATGGTGCCAACCGGGTATCCAATATTGAATTCACTGTGAGTGAGCCTTATGAAAATTACCAGCAGGCGTTAAATCTTGCGCTGGGTCAGGCGCTTGCAAACGCACAAACGATCGCCAATACGATGGGATTGAAGCTTGATCAGACGCCTGTGAAGATTTTGGAAATTGGAACTCCGCCAGCTGCTCCTGTGCAAAGTTTTAGTAAAGGGCAGGTCATGAGCGCAAGTACCACGCCGATTGAACCTGGGACTCTGGAAACAACCGCTCGTATAGAAGCCTACTTTCAATACTTGCCCTGACGGATAAACGTCAGGGTTTTTACTTAGGTGATGTTTTTCAAGTTTGGTTTACGGGATATAGGAAAAGGATGAATCATCATGATTGTATGAATGGAGCCAACACATATAGAAATGGAAGGCGGAGAAGACGACTTTCGCAGAAAAAATGGTTCATCTTATAGGAGAATATGTCAATTATATCAATACAGACTCCTCTATTATTGGCTCGAGGTTATTAGGACAAGCTTCCTTCCTTTCGCCTCATCACAAAACCTAACGAAATCTAAAAATGTTGCAGTTAGGAAAAACATCGATTACAATGGGCTATAGCTTAGGTTCGAATTGAAGGAGAGGTATTATGGAAAATGTACTGCTGGCCTTCGGACTCACCCTGTTAGCGGGATTAGCTACAGGCGTCGGGAGTGTTCTGGCCTTTTTTACATCCACAACAAATACACGATTTCTTTCTTTGGCTTTAGGCTTCTCAGCTGGAGTCATGATTTATGTATCGATGATTGAAATCTTTTATAAAGCTCAGGATGCGCTCATTAGTGCACTTGGCAATGAAGCGGGTCATTGGGTAACAGTGGCTGCCTTTTTCGGCGGCATGGTGGTTATTGCTCTTATTGATAAATTAATTCCTAAAGCCGGAAACCCTCATGAAGTGAAGAAAGTCGAAGATATGTCTAAACCAAAAGCGGCTGTACAGGATTCCCACCTTCTTAAGATGGGAACGTTCACAGCCCTGGCCATTGCGATTCACAATTTTCCTGAGGGAATTGCGACGTTTACCGCTGCTTTGAATGATCCAGCCCTGGGAATGGCGATTGCTGCGGCCATTGCGATTCATAATATCCCGGAAGGAATCGCTGTATCCGTTCCGATTTATTTTGCGACGGGGGATAAGAAAAAAGCGTTTAAGCTCTCTTTTTTAAGCGGGTTATCCGAACCGGTCGGCGCTATACTGGCTTACTTAGTCTTGATGCCGTTTTTAAATGATATGGTTTTTGGAATTTTATTTGCCGGTGTTGCGGGGATCATGGTCTTTATTTCTTTAGATGAGCTGCTTCCAGCTTCCAGAAGATACGGGGAAGCGCACTTATCCATTTATGGTGTAGTTGCTGGTATGGCTGTCATGGCACTCAGCCTGCTGTTGTTTATTTAATCCAAAACCTTCTTAGATACAAAGTGTTTCGTACGCCTGGTCGTGCCGAAGTGTTTCCAGGAGAAAAAAAGAGAACGGGTCACCCAGGGAAGGTTTTGACTTTACATACGAAGCTGACAATAAAGCCCAGCAGGTAGACGCCTGCTGGGCTTTGTGTTGTGTTAATATACGTTTCCTTCTTCTAAATCCTTAAGAGTCTGCTGGGTCTTTGCTTTTGACTGCTGGACGAGACGCCAGTTTAGGTAGAAACCATCCTCTTCCTTAACTCCGAGTCGTGTGCAGTCCTTTTCAATATAAACAGGCTGCTCTTCGGATAAGTCAGGCAGTTTATCTTCTGCTTTTTGCTGCAGCCAGTTTTTAGTCAGTATAATCAATTCTTGAACGGCACTCTCTTCCTGCTTACTCGGATAGGTAAAATAAAACTTTCCTTTTTGAAAAGCAAAGGAAGCTTCCCTGACTGCATCAGACGGTTCAATGAACAGACGGTAGGAACGGCCGAGATAGCTGATTTTCTGTTCGCTTTCAAGATTGAGTTGATCCACTTTGTATAAAGACGGATGCGTTTTCTGCCATTTTTCTTCGATCCAGGCGGCTTTCTTTTGAACGAAGGCTTCAATCCGGGCATCTTCTTTCTTTTCAGATGCTGTTACACAAATCCCGTTCAAATCGTCAAGATAGATTTTAATAAACGGAATGTCTTTCTCTCTATGTAGGTGATAACGGATATATGTATCTCCATAGGTAATCGCAGGCATCGTGCCTCCCCCTTTTATGCTGATCTTATTATTGTAAGGGAGGCTGATTCTTTCGTCAAAAACGATGGAAGATGTCGGTGAACTGGTGAGGACAATATAGGAGTGAGAGATTTAGAGACAAAAGCTGGAAAGGTAGTTGTGTGTAAAAGGATTGTTTGAAATAATTAGTAGGAATCTTTTGGAAGGTTGGTGGGGATTCCCCCATTTACCTCAAGGATAGGATTGTACAACGAACAGGATTTCGCACATGTGCGTCAAAGGAGAGAACTACAAATGATTGGATCTACGTTAAAAGATGCAGTGAATATACTGAATGGAAATTGGTTGAAGATTATTGGTATGGTTGTGTTCACCTATTTTATTAAACTGGTACTGGAGACTCTGCCTGTTCAGGGAACGGTCAGTATACAAATGACACCGATGACTGTGGCGAGTTCAGAAACTATTCTGTCTTTACTAGTCGCATCTGCTGTGAACAGCGTGCTCTTTTTTGTTTTGGTTGATTACATTACACAGACTCAGTATACCATGCGGAAAAGGTTCGTACGTGCCTGCACGTATCCCTTTCGCAACTGGCAGCTATTGTATAAAGGATTGATTGTCTTTTTCCTTTCGAATTTTTTGATCTTTCTTATAGGCATGATGCTAATCTATGGAGGAATTGGATCGCTCTTTACTTATGCAGCCGGGATAAGCATAGCGACTAGTTTACTAGTTATCGCTTACCTGTTGTTGTTCACTCTCTTAATCTGGCTGTTTTTAGGCATTTCGCAGTCCATGTATATCTTATATGACGATCCGGATGTCGGTGTTTTCAAGAGCCTGAAAGACAGCTTTTCTCTAATGAAGGGACATAAATGGGCGCTTCTAGCACTGTTTGTGTTAACGGGTCTCGCCTTGATCATCGGCGTGTTGTTAGTGGTCATCGGAGCCATTTTGTCTCTTGTTCTCTATGAAGTGGCTCGATTCGCTTTTTATAGGGAGCTTAAACGAAAGAAACGCCTGTTGGATTGGCAGGAAAAAGTAAACGGGTGAGCTATATCTTGCCAACAACTTACTAAAAGGGAACGTCCACTAAGCGGGACGTTCCCTTTTGATTGAACTGAAACGAATCTTAATCAGCTTCGTATAAAAGGTAGGGGAAATGCGTTGCCTTTTCTTCCTGAAGATCCATGAAAATGGCGGGAGTTTCGGTGTTTTAATAAAACTCGCTGTTTATTTTTTGTTTGACTGAAGCGGGTTACTGTAGATGGGGAGGGGAAAGATGAGATGAGTGAGAAATTGCTGGGGAAAGTCAGGCGTGGACTTCTTTCCATTGCCTTTGTAATGGCTGCATTTGTTTTGTCCTATTGTATTACTTATCCGCTCGGGTATTCTCCACTTGGTTATGAAGTGCTTGAAAAAAAGGAAGGCTCAGCTGTGCTGCAGTCATATAACACATGGGGGCAAAAAGAAGTCATCCTCACCTATCACCCTCCAGAAGGGGAGGAGTGGAAACTGGATTGGCTGATTGACCGGATCCATGGACAGGAGCAGGAGTATCTTTTCTTTTTTACTTCCATGATCGTGGCGGTCGGATGGATAGCTTTCGATGTCCGGAAAGGGAAACCATTGAAGAAGGTCCTGCCACTCAGCTGCCTGTATGTGTTCATCTCCGGCCTGTCTCTGATTACACACTTACATGATATTCAAAGCATGCTGTGAAGGCCGCCGTTAGCCGTTCTTGAATCGACCTCTTTCTTACTGATTCAGCTTAACAAGCACACGTGAAGAATTGTGAAAATATTGCAGAAGGAGAACGTCTTTTTTTATGGAATAGGATGATAAGGCGGAGTTATGAAGGAGGATGAACGATTTGAAACCATTAGAAGGAAAAGTGGCCGTTGTCGCAGGGGCTACCCGGGGAGCGGGAAGAGGTATTGCGGTTAGTCTTGGAGAAGCAGGAGCGACGGTCTACTGCACAGGACGAAGTACAAGAGAAAACAAGTCTTCCATGAATCGTCCTGAAACGATTGAGGAAACAGCAGAAATGGTGAACGAACGCGGAGGTACCGGAATACCAGTCCGAGTGGACCATTCCATTGAAGATGAAGTAAAAGCACTATTTGAACGTGTTCAAGAAGAACAGAGCGGGCAGTTAGACATCCTGGTCAATGACATCTGGGGTTCCGAATCGCTAATAAAGTG
Source organism: Halobacillus litoralis (assembly GCF_020524025.1). Taxonomy (GTDB): domain Bacteria; phylum Bacillota; class Bacilli; order Bacillales; family Halobacillaceae; genus Halobacillus; species Halobacillus litoralis_D. Next base: position 509,510 of record NZ_JAIVKN010000001.1, read on the forward strand.
GGATAAAACATTTTGGGAAGACGATGTCCAAAATACGTTTAAAGTATTAGAAAATGCCATACATACCCATATGATTACCAGCCGGTACGGTGTGCCGTTAATGGTGGAGCGTGGGGAAGGTTTAATTGTGGAGATTACGGACGGGCAGACGTACCAGGTTCGCGGACCGATGTCCTACAGCCTTTCTAAAATAGGCGTCATTCATATGGCAGAGGTAATGGCTGAGCAGTTGGAGGGAAGAGAGCTTTCCGGGATTACTTCCCTATCTCTTACACCAGGGTTCCTTCGTTCAGAGGAAATGCTTGAAATCTTCGGTGTCACAGAAGAAAACTGGCGGGACGGAGAAGAGACAGATCCCGATTTTGCTATGTCTGAATCCCCCTTCTATGTCGGCAGGGCTTTGGCTTCACTTGCCGCTGATCCTGATGTACATCGCTACCATGGAAAAGCGCTGTCTTCATGGGATCTCATGCACGTGTATGATTTCACGGATATCAATGGAACCCAGCCGGACTGGGGGGAGCATTACAAAAAGAAATACGGTCCTGATGTAAGATGAAGATCATGCCAAACGCAGCACTGAAAAAATTTGGAGAAGCAGACTTCGAATGTTACTACAGGCTTGTTTCCAATAGAGACGTGATGGCTCAAATAACGGAAAGGGCGGTCCCTCTCAAAGAAGCTCAATCAAACTATAAAAAAATTCTCCTGCAGAATAAGCAGGAGGAGATTCTGTGTTCCTATAAAGTTATCAATGCTGACACTAACGAATTCGTCGGTCTTGGTCATTTAACGTTAAAGGAGAAGCGGAAAAAAGAAGCTGAGATTGGCTATATGCTTCTTCCTGAACATTGGGGGAAAAGGTACGGGACGTATATAGCAGAAATGCTGGTCGACCTCGCCAAACAAACGAATGTAACAAAGCTGAAAGCCGTCATTGACCCTGAAAACAACGCCTCTAGAAAGATTTTATTCCATAAGCAGTTTGTTTCTGAAAAAGTATGTGAAATGGATGGTTTACCTGCTGAAGTTTTAAGTAGGAACCTGTAACCTTTTAGTCTCCATGTATTTTCTAAAAAAAGTTTATTCATAATAAAAAAAGCTTGAGGTGAAAAATTCCTCAAGCTTTTTTGCATTCTATAAACATGGGGATACGTCAGTTCACTTCATAAAGGCTTTTTTATAAAGTGATTTTTGTTTCCCGCTTTTGGAAATCAACATCTGAATAATAGGTATTCTTTACAAGCACATTCGGACCAAGACACTGGACGGCCGGGCAGTGACAGTTTAAGGATTTTGCTGTCTCGGTGGTCATCCACTGCTGATAGGCATCTTCAAGGTTGGTGTCTTGAATATTCCCAAGTCCGGGCTCGTCCCCGAAGTCCGTCACAATGATATCTCCGCTGAAAATGTTGACGTTCAGACGTGAGCGCCCGTCAGGATCGTTGCGGACGGTAACGTTTTTTTCTTTATACAGACGTTTGAGCATAGTTAAATCATCTTCAGATGAACTGCAGGGGTAATAGGGCAGAGTACCGAACAGCATCCACATGTCTTGATCACGATGATCAAGCAGACGATTGATTCCGTCCCGCATTTCATCAAGGCTGAGTGTTTCCAGGCTTGAAGCGAAGTCGACGGGGTACATAGGGTGTATTTCATGCCTGGCACATTTCATTTCTTTCACATGATCATGGATCGATTCAAGATAAGGGAATGTCCGGCGGTTCAGCATCGTTTCCGCTGATACCATAACGCCTGCATCCGACAGCCGCTGGGAGTTCTCTACCATACGGTCAAAAAACTTCCTGCGGTTTTCTTCTGAAGGCTTACGTTCCATCCGTGCAAAGCCTGTGTGAATGAACTCTTCGATTGTTCCCCAGTTGTGAGAGATATGTAGTACGTCCAAATAAGGGATAATCGGAATATAACGTTCATAAGGGAGCGTAAGATTGGAATTGATCTGTGTGCGTACTCCTCGTTCATGGGCGTACTTCAGTAGAGGCAGGACATAGTTGTCGACAGACTTCTTCGACATCATAGGCTCGCCGCCGGTGATACTGAGTGTACGTAAATGCGGGATCTCATCCAGTCTCTGGCGGATAAGATCCATAGGCAGTGCTTCCGGGTCTTTCGCCTGGAGCGTATAGCCGACCGCGCAGTGTTCGCAGCGCATATTGCAAAGAGTAGTTGTCGTAAATTCAATATTGGATAAGGTCATTTTTCCATGTTCCTGAACGTCCATGTACGCTTCCCACGGATCGTATTCAGGTGTAAGCTGTTGAAGCTTCATGTTCGTACTCATAGATATGAAACTTCCTTTCTATAAATATAATTCGGTATAAACCTTCCTTAGTCTAACATTATTCAAGGCAGAACTATACCATTCCTTGATAAGTAGATTCTTTTAAACAGGGGAAGGGGCTGTTTAAGAAGAGTGCCTGTAAACGATCTTCATGTTGTTTCTCTAATATGGAGAATGGATGTCTCCGTTTATGGGGGAAAGAAGGGAATTCTAAATATCTTTTTAATGAAAAACTTTTAATAAATAAGCAGGGCAGCTTCTATTCCAAGCCGCTCTGCTTTTTGCTCTTCCAATCTTATTTAGTCTTAGGTAATGTTGAAATGAAATAGGCAAGGCTAAAGATTCCCACCATGATGAATAAGGGAATGGAGACGCGTCCAAAACTTACCTCACTTACTAAATTAGGCTTAGCAGATGCAGCATCTGGGTTATGTAGGAAGGTGATCAATAGACCGGACCCTATTTGGAAAATGAAATAAAATAAGAGAAAGCTTCCAATGAAAATGAAATACCTTTTCAAAACAATCATCCTTTCTATTTCCTTTTCTTTACGATACTAAGAAGGAAAGGTTGCAGATAAAAAGGTTTTTTCAAATCTGTTGTGTGACAGCTCACTAAGCTGATCAATGATTTCCTTTATTTTAAGGCTCTGTTAAAGTTTAGTGTTGATATTTATAGAAAAACATAACTTCCATAAAAGCTGGAAGTTATGTTTGGTTTATTGTCTTATTGAATTAACGGACCCTGTCAGCTTAATAGGTAATTATGATTGCGGGAATCAGAATCATGGATTTTAATAAAATGCCACCGTTCGCTCAAAAAGAATTCGGTTAAATACCCTTACCTCCCTTTGTTTTTAGGGTATTGATTCTCTCCATTCCAGTAATGATTGGTTTCGCACGCCTTATTAAAGTTTGCGTAGACTCAAGAGTTAGAGAGGATTGATGGGCATCTTCATTACTCCACACTTCGTAAACATACACAGCATTTGGTTCATTTTCGGAAGTGTTCACAAGATATATATCGCATTCCTCAAGATCCTTCATTGACTCCGCTGCTTCCAACAAGATATCTACCATTCTGTCACGTTCGCCTTCTTGTACAGTAAACTTACCTAAGATACTAAAATTATTCATTAGGGTCCTCCTTTACTTTGTCATCTGTTAATGGTTTCAACATCTCATCTCCGCAATCCTGTTATTTCTATTATTTAAAGCAACAAAGATTCTTTACCTATCCTGCCTTATTAGTTAAATAAAGAAAGACCTTTATACACTAAACCTAGATAATCTAAGCTTATTAAAGGTTTTCACACTTGGAACCACGCAAGATAATTGTTCAGATACTTGGTCGCCACACCGTTAAATCGCTGCTGCTCCAATCTTTTGTCGTTTCTATGATAAACTGATCTTATCAAAAATTTTCCAAATGTATTTACTTTGTTCAAGAAAAGAACAGGATACCGACATTACGAAAACGGAGTGATTTTTAGTGTGAAGGAGGAATGATCCTATGATTCAAATATTCCTTATTCTTTTCTTGTGCGGCCTATTCCTTGTTATCCTGGCCTGGAATCGGGGACGTGGAGTATCAAATAAACATTATACGCGGTTTAGTTATCTATCTTTAGGTCTTCCAGTCATGTTAATTCTACTGATGTATATGATTCCTAACGATCATTCAATTGTCATCTATTTATTACCCATTGGTTCTCCGACTGCCTTCATTTTAAGCGTATATACACTATTTAAGAGAAATGAAAAAAATACCCTTGCTGTGATTGGTTTATTTCTTTCGTTACTATTGCTTGGAATCGTAATTATTTTTGGGGTGTTTTTAATGACTCCTACTTCACCGTAAATAAAAGGAAACTTCTAATAATGGAAGTTTCCTTAGCTCTCGTCAATCATTAATTCTATGATCCAGCAGGCCTGGAAGATAAAAGGTTACGAACCTGTGAATAGAGGAGAATAGGCGTGTCATCTCGAACAATAGGGGGTACACCTTTGTAGAAGGAGGAATGTCGGAATGGAACAAACGGTTTTGATTACGGGATCATCCAGCGGATTTGGCTATCACACGGCTGTCCAGTGTGCCAAAAAAGGTCTTCGTGTCATTGCTACGATGAGAAATATGGACAAAGCGGATGTCTTTCAAGATGAAGCAATAGCTGAAGAGGTTCGTCATCGTATTGAGGTTTGGCAGCTTGATGTGACGGATGAAGATTCGCTCCAGCGATTCGAGGAAAAAGTTCTGACGCTGGATCGTCTGGATGTGCTTGTGAACAATGCAGGCTTTGCCGTCGGTGGTTTTCTGGAACAGGTGCCAATGGAAGCTTACCGTCGCCAGTTTGACACCAATGTATTTGGGGTGATTGCTGTCACAAAAGCCGTCCTCCCGTTGATGCGCCGGCAGCAGCACGGAAAGATTTTTAATGTCAGCAGTGTGAGCGGTCTCATTGGATTTCCCGGACTCTCGGCCTATGTATCTTCTAAACATGCCTTAGAAGGACTATCCGAAAGCCTGAGGTTTGAACTGCAGCCGTTTGGTATTGATGTAGTACTGATTGAACCGGGATCTTTTGAGACTAACATCTGGTCTTCTGGAATGGAACTCCCGGAGGCGGTCTATGATCCTGAGTCCCCTTACTCGGATTACATAAAAGGGTTGTGGGAAGCATTGAACAAGGAATCTCATGAGAAACCGACAGCGGTGGCCGACTTAATGACCAGTCTCATTGGAAAAGAAAGAGTGAAGAAACTTCGTTATCCCATTGGTGGAGGTGTCCGGGTCAATGTATTAATGAAGCGGGTCCTGCCATGGAGCTGGCTGGAAAAAGGCGTGTTGAAGACAGTGCTTGGAAAAAGAATGGAGAAAGGCGGAATGAATCATGGAAAAGTACAGCGTATGGAGAGAAGCCGAAGAAATACAGTATGAAGGCAATGAGGTGGGGATTTTAATTTCTCATGGATTTACGGGTACCACTCAAAGTATGCGTCCATTAGCGGAGGCGTATGCAAGAGCAGGCTATACGGTGTACTGTCCGCGTTTGAAAGGGCATGGAACAGCACCTGAAGATATGGAAGCTTCGACGTATGAAGACTGGATTGAATCCGTCGATGAAGCGTATCACTGGCTTAAAGAACGCTGTACGAAAATCTTTGTCGTCGGTTTATCGATGGGCGGGACCCTGGCTTTATATATAGCGAGTCAGTATAAGGATATCCAGGGGGTTATTCCGATTAATGCCGCGATCAATATCCCGGCCTTAGCTGAAGCAGCTTCATCCAACGAACGCTTTTTGGATGCTATTGGATCAGATATGAAAGACCCTGATCAAACGGAAGCGGCCTACGATCGTACACCGGTTCAGTCGATTAAACAGATCATTCCGCTGATGGAAATGGTGAGTCAGCGGCTGGATGAAATCCATTGTCCGATTATGATCTTTGTATCAGACGAAGACCATGTTGTACCGCCAAACAACTCAGAAATCATTTTTGAATCCGTCTTTTCTGAACATAAAGAAATTATTCATCTCGAGAATAGTTACCATGTGGCGACACTTGACTATGATCAGGATTTAATTATTGAGCGGAGTCTGGAGTTCTTTCAGATGTATACCAATACAAAGAACAGTTTGTGATTGCCCGGGAAATAAGAAAAGTTTTGTAATCTATGAAAACATTGTTTATAATAGAATCAAATCAAGAAAAGTAAACGGTGTTAAGCCTTCAAGGGGAGCCTTCCGGCTGAGAGTGAACAATTTGTTCTGACCCTTCGAACCTGTCAGTTAGTACTGGCGTAGGGATGGCGGCTAAATGATGGTGCAATGCATATGGGATCCCTCCATCAGGAAGCTTCCCTATTTGGCATTGCTTTTTTTGTGTCTTTTTTTAGGAGGAGTTTTGAAATGAGAAATCGTCGTGTTTTGTTTCTCGTTGAAATTGCAATTTTTTCTGCACTAGCTTTGTTGTTGGACATCATCCCGTTTTTATCGTTTAAGCTTTGGGCTCAAGGGGGATCTGTCTCCCTCGCTATGGTCCCTGTTTTTATTATGGCTTTCCGATGGGGGATAAAAGGCGGGGTGTCAACAGGAGTGCTGCTGGGTGTTTACCAAATCCTCACCGGGGCCTACATCATCACACCGCTTCAGACGTTTTTAGATTATATTGTAGCCTTTGCTGTTATCGGGGTCGCCGGCTTTGTAGCTAAACCTCTCTGGAACGCGATTCGTTCTAAGAAAATGAAAACCTTCGTCGGCTGGATTGTTCTCGGGTGTTTTGTTGGAAGTTTATTACGTTTCCTTGGGCATTTTACAGCAGGGATTGTATTTTACGGACAGTTTGCACCAGAAGGGCAGCCGGTATGGCTTTATTCTCTTCTTTATAATGGGGGATATATGCTGCCGGCCTTTGTATTAAGTACGGTTATTGTCAGCCTTTTATTTATTCAGCGTCCCAAGTTATTGATGCATTAATTCTCCAGACTGGCTTTCTGCTTTCTAGGCAGAAAGCCAGTTTTTTTGTGAAGAGGGTTTAACCGCTCTCTAAACGGTGAAAACATAGATGCACGCTATTGTGGAGGTGAAGCATTTTGGATCGTTTAAAACGATTATTTAAAAAGAAATGGGTTTGGGTTGTCCTTATTATCATTATTATTCTTGGATTTACCATTGCTTACCATACCTCATGGAAAGCCCTTCCTGAGGGGATTTCTTATAAGGGAGAAGTCCATGAGATGGAAAACATAGAATTTTTCCGTGACCTGTCCTATGAAGATGAAGCGGGGGACACCGTTCATGATCTCGAGGTCTTTGAGGAGATCAATAAGACGATTGGGGAAGCCGATGATTTTATTGTAGCCGATATGTTTTTATTTAATGGTTACACAAATGGAAAGCATGAATTTCCAAAGATCAGCGAAAACCTTGTGGATGCGATTGTGAAAAGGAAAGAAGAAGTAAAAGATCTGAAGGTCGTATTCATTACGGATCAGATCAATACGATTTATGGTTCGTACGAGTCAGAAACGATTCGCCGGCTGGAGGATGCTGGTGTGGATGTTGTCTTGACAAACCTGGATAAACTGAGAGATTCCAATCCGGTTTACTCAAGTGCTTGGAGACTTCTGTTTTCCTGGATGGGAACAGGCGGCAGCAACTTCATCGGCAATCCGATCGCGAAAGAAGCGCCGGATGTTACGCTGCTCTCATACATGAAGCTCTTAAATATCAAAGCAAACCACAGGAAAATACTTGTAACAGAAGATTCAGCGATTGTTTCAACGGCTAATCCGCATGATGCCAGCGGCTACCATGAAAACGTGGCCTTTAAGATGGAAGGGCCGATTATTAAAGATATCCTGGAAGCTGAAAAAGCGGTTGTCGATTACTCTGGCGAAGCCGACTTTCCAGATTATGAAAACATGTCGTGGGAAGAGAAAGAAGGTCCGTTAAAAACACAGTTCGTCACAGAAGGTAAGATTTATCGGGCGATTTTGGATGAACTGGGGAACGCGGGTGAAGGCGATAACGTCTGGCTTGGTATGTATTACCTGGCCGATAAGAAGATCACCGAGGCCATTGATGACGCAGCCAATCGTGGAGCGGTCGTGAACATTACATTAGACCCGAACAAGAAATCGTTCGGTCATGAAAAGCCCGGTCTTCCGAATTTACCAGTCGCTTCAGAACTGCAGCGTTTAGGGAATAAGAACATTCATTTACGCTGGTACGATACCAATGTCGAACAGTTCCATACAAAAATGTTGTATGTGGATCATCCAGAAGAGGATGTCATTATTGCAGGTTCTGCCAACTATACAAGAAGGAATCTGGCAAACTTGAACCTTGAAGCAGATGTTGTCATCAAAGGTCCTGGAGAAAAAGAAGTATTCCAGGAAGTAGATGACTACTTTAAAACCATTTGGAGCAATAAGGACGGCCACTATACAGCGGATTATTCTAAATATCAGGATAACCTGACATTTATCCGGTATGGAACGTATTATTTACAAAAATGGACATGGTTCACAACCTATTAATGAGTAAGCTCACAGGTCTTTCGCCTGTGAGCTTATCTATGTTTATCGTTAATTAAGAAAGAAGGGCTTCTGCTTTCGCTGGATTTGTAACGATTAGAAGAACTTTTCCTTCATCCAGATCTTCTTCGTACTCCTCAGCTTCCTGTTCCGAAAAGCCAATCTCCTGAAGTTTTGTACGCAGCTCGTCCCCCTGCTTACTGAAGAGGTTGCTGATAATATGTTTAACGTCCTGTTCAGATAAACCGATGGTATTTGCATTCACGTTTTTAGCAATACGGTCCGTGCGGTCATCATCGTGAGAGAGGATGTAAATATCTTGATTATCAATGCCTTCGTCTTTCAGCCTTTTTACGTCTCCCATTAACGTCTCATCGTTTGTATACTCACGTACCAGAGGTTTCACTTTGTTCATACGCTCCTTTTTAATTGGATTACAGTACAAAATTTACCCGATTAATGAAGAGAGAAACATAACGATGTGCCGGGAGGAAAAAACGAAAATGCTGTCGAAAGAAAAGGTATTGGAGGGAAAAGTATGAAATCAACGATTATTGCTACATTTTCTATTGCTGCCCATGATCCTGATACAGGAGAATGGGGCGTGGCCGTTCAGTCTAAATTCCTAGGTGTAGGGGCTGTTGTTCCGTGGGCGAAAGCCGGTGTCGGCGCCGTTGCTACACAGGCTTTTGCCAATCCAGCTTATGGTCCAGACGGGCTGAGTCTTTTAGAAGAAGGTTTCTCAGCAGAAGGAGTGGTGGAGAAGCTGACAACAGGAGACCCTCAAAAAGAAGAGCGTCAAGTTGGTGTCATTGATGCCCAAGGACGTGCAGCGAGCTTTACAGGAAAAGAATGTTACGACTGGGCCGGTGGAAAAGTTGGGAAGCACTACGCGGCTCAGGGGAATATCCTTGTCAATGAAGCGACCGTGACAGATATGGGTGAAGCTTTTGAAAAGGCGCAGGGTTCTCTTGCAGATCGTTTGATGACGGCGATTAAAGCCGCACAGCAGGCGGGCGGCGACAGCCGTGGCAAACAGTCGGCTGCTATTTTAGTTGTTAAGGATCAAGCGGGATATGGCGGGTTAAGTGATGTGGCTGTAGATCTCCGTGTGGATGATCACCCAGACCCGATTGAAGAGCTCGACCGGATTTATCAGCTGCAGAAGCTGTATTTCGGCGAAACAGAACCGGAGGATGTCCTTGAGGTGAAGGGCTACGTGAAAGGTGGAGTGCTTAATCACTTAAATCGACTTGGGTATATTTCTACGCAGGAGTTGAGCGACGAAGAACTCTATGAAGCATTAACCACTTACCTTCATACAGAAAACTTTGAAGCGCGCGAGCTTGAACATGGAAAAATAGACGCTAAAGTTTATGAATTTATGAAGCACCAGTGAGACGATCTGTATCATCAAAAAAGCCAGGCCCTCTTAGTAAAAGAGCCTGGCTTTTTATTTTTTGTCATACTGTTTAGTGAACAGCTAAATCACTCATAGATGCTTTCATATGTTTCGATACTTCTTGAAACAACTCAGGATTAAAGTCTTTAAGTGGAAGGACTTTGAAATTCTGATCATTCTCAAAAGCTACGTACGTCGGCTTGAAGCTTGGTTTGGTTAATTTTATAGATGTGCCCTGTTCATTCTTGATTTTTTGTACAGTTACACCAGCTATTCCACCAATTCTCCTATGTTTTTGTTCCTGCCCGGAGAGGAAATTGCCGAGAGAATAAAAAACCAGACTTTGAGAACCATCCTTATTTTGAATCCATTCCGGGGGCTGCAGGACGTGCGGGTGGTGTCCGAGTATGATATCTGCTCCCTCTGCAGCAGCAAAAGCAGCTAACTCCTTTTGTTCAGGACTTGGTTTTCTTTCATATTCATTCCCAAAATGAAGACTGACGACCACGACATCGGATTCCTTTGACGCCCGCTCAATATCTGAAGCGATGAGGTCTTTATCAATCCTGTTAACCAGATATGGTTTTCCTTCAGGTGTCTGAATCCCGTTTGTACCATAAGTGTAAGCCAGAAAGGAGAAAGTGATATCATTCTTTTCAATGGTTGTGATATGATCTCTTTCTTCCGGGGACAAGTAGGAACCAACCTTTTTAATGCCTAAGAAATCCCATTGGTTAATGGCGTTCTCGATCGCTGGGACGCCTCTGTCCAATGTGTGATTGTTGCTCATTGAAACAATATCAATGCCGTTTGTTTTTAGGGTATCGCCTAATTCAAAGGGGGTGTTAAAAGAAGGATAGGTGGATACGCCAATTTCTGCACCGCCCATAATACTTTCCGAATTTGCAAAAGTAATATCAGAGTTTGAAAGATGTTGAGAGACTTCTTGGAACATCGGTTCGAAGTTATAGCCTGAAGAAGTCTTCGCGTCGTTGTATACCTCTTTATGTATTAAGAGATCTCCGATTGCCGAGAGGGATGCTTCTGTAACTTTTGTTTTTTTAGTTGGTTGATAAAGCGTTTTCATATCTGATGAAACACGTTCTTCTTCCATATCCGCTTCGTTCGGCTGCGAGAATATGGTTGAACCACCAATGAAGATCGTAACCAAAATAATCGTTATGATGATGAGCAGACGTTTGTTTTTCATCATATCCTCCTTATTCGCTGATATTTTGATCCAATTCTGCTGACGTCGGTATGTTTTAAACGACCGGCTGCACTCTCCTCGTAAACGTCCTTATTGAAAAGTGTTTTCGTTTTCTTTGATTGACCTTAAGAGTGTGAAAGAATCAAGATAACCTTTGAATAAGAATGCCCGGTTTTGAGGGGGACGCGTGAGGAACGACTTCGACACTTATTTACTCTTATTATAGATTATTCGTTAAATTCAGGCAAATTCTCCCAACGTTATAGATTTTCCCCTATAATGATGGAAGAAAATACAAAAGGAGCGGATCGATGTTTTCCATAATCTTAGCTGGAATGTTTTTTGGATGTCTTTTGTTTGTCTTTACCTTGATTGCCGCTAAAAAAGCAGGGAACTTTTACTTGGCTCCGTTCGTCCTTTTTGTAGCGGCGGTACTTATAACGGCTTATGGGTTTGTTTTCGTTAGAGGATTTGAAGGGATGGCCTATGGTCTTCTTGGGGCGGGGATGTTTCTAGTGTCGGTCATCGGTATTCCTATCATTCCTCTGCTCGAAAAAAAAACCACCCAGAAACAGTGGAACAAATGGGAGCGGGCCCTTCTTGTATTGCTCCCCATTATCTTCTTTGCTACGATTGCCTGGCTCATAGTTACAGATGAGAAGTACTGGGTGATCGAAGAAGGAACGATTCCAATAGAAAGTGCAGAAGTAAGGGATGGCTATTACAGGGTCGAGACCATTTCAGAAGGAAAGAAAATGGTTGTTTTATATTTAGGTCAGACCTATCAGGGAAAAGACTTGAACGTGGACCATGTGAAAGTGCGTGGAAATACAGAGGTCGTCATTGATGTCGCAGGTGGGGATTCAAATGAGGGAGCTCCTTTTATTAAAATCGGCTTGGATGAAATCAATGAGCCTTTAGAAGTGAAGACGACAGAAGGAACTGTATTTCCTTCTATACTAGAAAAGTAGACGGATTGTGCTCTCGCAGGAAATAGGAAAATGGAAGAAGTGTGACGCTCTCTTAGTCACACTTCTTTCTTTTCATTACGCTTACTGAACATTTTTAAAAAAACATAGGCAGGAAACTCCAAATACTTAGATGGTAAAGATCCATCAACCTATATTCGAAAGGGGAAAGGATATTGAAAAAAACACTGATACTCGCTGTTCTTCTTATAAGTGCAGCTTGTCAGCAGGGAGGAGTAGATTCAAAAGAGGCCGCGTCAGAAAAGGAGACAGCTACGATTCCGCTTAAGGAGGAACCAACTCTGATACTTCAGCTGGATGGAGAAAAAATGGCGGGTGAGACGATTTGGGAATGCTGGGTTGAATATTGCAGTAAAGAAAGTGCGTTTCCATCAAATGTTTATATTGAAGGAGAAACGGATCACCTCCAACCTGTATCTATCACGAGAGGAGAACGCGTTAAAGTCAGAATTCGTGGAGAAAAACCTGATCAATTGAGTTATATGATGCAGGAAGAAGGACACGTAGAGTCAAAGAGTGTGGAGGAGGACAGCTTTTCTGTGTACGGGGAAGGAAAACAGCATTTTCTGCTGACGGCCGAGTGGTCGACGGAAGAAGGGGATTTCCAAGGTTCGAAGACCATTGGTTTCGTGTTGAATGTAAAAGAACCTGAGGGAGGCACGTAACGGTTGGCTGTGTTTTTTCAAACTGTACGTTTATTTAGTTTCTGTCACTATTAAAGCTGATTTTTAGTAATACCTGATCTGTATATTAAATTCGAGAGGGCCTGAATTATCAGCGAAATGGAGTCACAACGCTGTCTTACCAGCGTATAGCTGCACGTTTGTAGATGTAATTTTAGAGCCTTAGAATTACTCGAACACTTGTCTAAATAAATCCTTCATACTATGGGCAATATTAGAAAGAGGTGATTATATGGATAAGGAAGAGTTAAAACTCACATCTGCTGAAATAGGGACATTGTGGGGAGAGTATGTAAATGGAACTGCCATTAATATGATAAACAAATATATGCTGTCCATTATAGAAGATGAGAAGATGACAGAAATCTTCGAAGATGCAATAAAAATTTCAGATAATCAAAACCAGGAAATAGCACGGTTTATTGAAGATGAAGGGTTCCCAGTTCCAGTTGGATTTTCAGAATCAGACCTTAATAAAGGCTCCAGTAGATTGTTTTCTGACATCTTCTGTTTACACTATCTGCATATAATGACGTTGCACGGATTGATAGGTCATACGACATCACTTAGTTCTTCTGTTAGAAAAGATTTAAGATATTTCTATGAATCATGTAGTAAGGATGCTATGAGTATGTATCAACGAACTACTGACTTACTATTGGAAAAGGGACATTTTCAAAGGGATCCTTACTTCTACCCTGAACATAAACCTGAATTTGTTTTAGGAGAACACTTTATACATGGCTTTTCAGGAGATAAACGACCTCTGGCTGCAACAGAGATTATTGCTCTATCCCTTAACATAAAGAAAAAAATATTGAAGAAGTCACTTTCTATAGGATTTAGCCAAGTTGCCCAATCAAAAGAGGTTAGAAAATTTTTAGAGAAAATGCAGACTGCATCCAACAAACAAATCCAATCATTAGGTAAGATATTGCAAGGAGATAATCTGCCTGTTCCAATGTCTTGGGAGTCAGAGGTTACCTCTTCACAGGATTCTCCCTTTTCAGATAAGTTAATGCTGTACCACATGGGTTTCTTATTACAATCTGCCCAGTCTTATCATGGTGCAGGTCTGGCGTCAGCAATGCGGGTAGATCTCGTAACCACTTATGAGAAGATTATATTGAAAAATATCATGATTACAAAAGAATGGTTTAATATAATGATCAAAAATAATTGGTTGGAACAGCCACCACTTGCTCCGGATCGAAAGGAAATAGCAAAAGATAAGTGAATAGAGCTACTGATAGAAAAGGCTTAGCAAATTAGGTGAAGTTATGGGAATAGGTTATTCTAAAAAAAGCAAGAAATTAGAAGTTTTATTATGGAGTATTGCTTTGCCGGGCTTTGGACAATTACTTAATGGAAAATATATAAAAGGAATACTGTTAGTTGGCTTGGAGATTTTTATTAATGTTATGGGAAACTTTAATAAAATCATTGTTTTGAGTTTTAATTTAAAGATTGAGGAAGCAATTGCTGAAACCAATTATATGTGGCTGATGTTTTATCCGTGTTTATATTTCTTTTCTATTTGGGATGCATATAAGGATGCTGGTGGAGGACAGGACAAATCCTTTGCCTATCTGCCTCTTGTATTCTCGTCCTATTTCGTTACGATAGGCCTGATATTTTCGTCTGAATTTACACTTTTTGGATACTTAATTGGTCCGGTATGGCTGCCTATATTATTCCTCCCCCTTGGTTTAGGTATAGGGGTAATCATAAGAAGGATATTGTTGAAAATATATTCAATGGAAAAAATTTGAACTTACGGATTTTATTTATGGAAAAACAGCCTACAAAGGGGCTGGGAAAACATATCTAAACATACAACTTAATTAGAAGAATATTTGGGTTGGGGAAACTGCATGTTGTGCTCAAAAAAGCACCCGAACCAAACTACTTAAAGATAAGGCTCTGTTAAAGTCGAGTGTTGACTTTAACAGAGCCTTGTTCCGTTATCTTGATGAGAGGTTGGGAGGGGAGTGAAAGCCGTCCGCTTTCCGCGGGAAACGCTGAGCCTCCCCGGACTCTTCGTCCTACAGGGTCTTTCATTGTTCCTTCTCCCGCAGGAATCTACCTGTTTTCCCTTCCCTTCTTTCGTAATCGATTTCCGTCCTTCCCATTTTGAAGAAGATTTGCACCTTTTTCTAATCGCAGTATTTATCGATAAAATCTTGTCTATCCATCATTCTAATTGGTTCTTCATTGTCTTCAAGAAAAAGGTAGGAACCCAAGGCATTTTCATCGGTGTATAAGACAGCTAGTCGGATATCCCCTTCATTGCATTTCTGTTTCAGAGTGTATAAGTTTTTTTGCATCACTTTATTTTCATCGTCCGGTATTTCAATATCAATGGATTCAAATACGTTTAAGTAATGTTCAGAATCCCTCACATTGATATCTTGTGCATCAACAGATTCCACTGTCCAGTCATTAGCTTCTGCACTCCATTCTTTTTCGGTCACGTCTTTATTGAACGGGTTACTTTGGCATGAGATCAGGAAAAGGAATGAAAAAATGAGGTATGTTTTCCGCTGAATTTTCATCTGATCACCTCCTGAATATTAACACGAACTGTCATGCATGCCCCCTTAAGCTTACAACTGCCTTTCCCTGAATTTAACTACTTTATACAAATGACAAGCGTGTATATCCAATTAAGCGGTAGTCTTCTTGGTAACTATACGCAATTCGATTATTCAAGTAATGGGGACGGTCCTGAATGAAAGGGATCGCCTCGTTTTGATCTGACAAGGGAATTATGTGGAGGATATATGAATGCGTCTTTATACATTTCTTAGAAGAGAGGGGAATCTAAATGATTGAAACAAAAAGATGTGTACTTAATGAAGTGAATCAAGCAGATTTTAATGACGTTAAGAACCTATACGTGAACGATGATGTAAGAAAGTTTCTTGGAGGTACGAGAGAAGAAGTTGAAATACAGGGGATTATTGATCAAATGGTGAATAACGATGTAGACGCATGGTACTGGGGTGTACGAAAGGCGCTCACGCTTGAGTTTATTGGCATAATTTCATTAGACCCTCATCATTCAGGTAATCATACGGAAGTTTCATATCAATTGCTGCCTGAATGGTGGGGGAAGGGGTATGCAACGGAAGTCGTAAAGGAAGTAATAGAGTATGGATTTCAACAATTGAATCTAAAAAGAATTGTTGCGGAAACGCAGGCGGCAAACAAACCTTCATGTAAGCTTTTGGAAAGGGTGGGTATGACAAAGATTGATCAATATCAAAGATTTGGTGCCACACAATCCTTATATAGTAAATCTAACTGTCCAAGCCTGCATTCATAAACTATCTTGACTTTGATCTTGTGGTAAGGGAGGTATTAGGTTATACAGGTCTGCTCTTAGTTGAACTTCATTGTATTCGTTATTTACATCGGGTCTTTGAAACGGAAAGCCTCTTTCACAGTGCTCTCTATTATTCCTCTGCTTTTCACTATTCAGCTTTACTACTAAACGTACATAAATGTTCTAAGGTCTTTTATTATCCCTGGGGAATTGTTCAATCTTTATACAAAAGATTCTATCCCATTGAACATTATCGATCGATATTATATCAATATACAATTCAGTTATATTAATATGTCTGAATATTTACAAAAAAGTGGATTGATCTTAATGTATAGAGGGTATAAAAGGATCATGAAATAAAAGGAATGCATCGATGGCCGACACCAATCGCTTTTCATACATAAGTAAGGGCCTTGTCCGTAAAACAATCCAATAATCTTTTACCGAAGGAGAGAATGGAATGACGACAGTAAAGCCGAAGAGTGTTGTTCAGGAGTATCGGGACGTACGATATTATAGTGAAAAACTAGTCCAGACGTTGGAGGTTGAAGATTTCGTTGTGCAGGCGGCGGCTCATGTCAGTCCCACAAAGTGGCATTTAGCCCATACCACGTGGTTTTTCGAGAAGTTTATTTTAGAGGTATATGTACCGGATTACAAATATTTCAACGAAGAGTTTCTCTTTTTATTTAACTCGTATTATGAGACGGTTGGTGAATTTCACCCGCAGCAAAAGCGCGGTCTGATTACAAGACCTACGGTGAGGGAAACGATGGCTTACCGTGAACATGTCGATCAGGAAATGAAAGAGCTGCTGTCAGAAAAAGAAGGCGACGCTACGATTACCTCCCTGGTTGAAATTGGACTGCAGCACGAACAGCAGCACCAGGAATTGATCTTGATGGATATTAAATACAACTTTTCATTCAACCCGCTTTATCCGTCCTTGAAAGAAAAAGTCGATCCTCTCCTTAAGGAAGCTCCGCCTCTTTCTTTTGAGGAATATGAAGAAGGCGTAGTGGAAGTCGGCCACGATGGCGGCGGCTTTGCCTTTGACAATGAGGGACCGCGTCACAAAACCTATCTTCATTCCTACAAGCTGGCCAATCGTCCTGTAACCAATGGTGAATTTATTCAGTTTATCGAAAGCGGGGGATATGAAGAGGCTGCTTACTGGCTTTCTGATGGATGGTCTAAAGTGAAAGAAGAACAGTGGAAACACCCGGAATATTGGCAGGAAAAGGACGGGCAGTGGTTTTATTTCACCTTATCAGGTCTTAAGGAGATAGATCTTGATGCACCTGTCGTCCACGTGAGTTTTTATGAAGCGGATGCGTATGCAAGATGGGCGGGAAAACGCCTCCCGACTGAACAGGAGTGGGAGCATGCGATGGAGAACCTTCTCTTAGATGGTCATTTTATGGAGGATGAATCTTTCCAGCCACATGCCGGGTACACGGGGCAGTCGATGGAGAAAGCTTACGGGGATGTGTGGGAATGGACGCAGAGTCCTTATGTTCCTTATCCGGGAAATAAGCCGTTGGAAGGTGCTCTTGGTGAGTATAATGCCAAGTTTATGGCCAACCAGATTGTATTAAAGGGCGGGTCCTGTGTCACACCAAGGTCGCATATCCGTTCTACGTACCGAAACTTCTTCCATCCGCATATGAGATGGCAGTTCAGCGGTTTCCGATTGGCGGAAGATGTATGAAGATAAAGACACAGGCAGAAGAACAAATTCTGACCCTTTCTGATATGGCTGTTGGATTGACGGGGAAACAGAAATCGATACCGGCTAAGTTTTTATATGATGAAAAAGGTTCACAGCTTTTTGAGGAAATCACGGACCTGCCGGAATACTACCAGACGAGAACAGAATCGGAAATCCTATTGGATAATATCGAGGTGTGGCAGAAAATTTTCAATCAGCCGACTGCTTTAATTGAACTCGGCAGCGGAAGTAGTAAAAAAACGAAAATCCTGCTTGACCATATGAAGGGGATTACTTCTTATGTCCCTATTGATATATCCGAAGAGTTTCTATCTGACGTTGTCACGAGTCTCCAAAGTCAATATCCTGAGATTGCTGTTGAAGGCATCAGTGCGGACTATACCCAGCCATTTTCTCTCCCGGTACTGGAAGAGGTTCAGAAGGTCGTCTTTTTTCCAGGATCTACAATTGGAAACTTTGAACCGGAGGAAGCGGTCGGCTTTCTGTCGAACATTCGCTCCCTGCTTCAGGCAGGAGACAGGATGATTATGGGTGTAGACCGAAAGAAAGATCGTGCGACGATTGAAGCGGCTTATAACGATCAGGCAGGCGTCACGGAAGCTTTCAATAAGAACCTGCTGACAAGAATGAACAGGGAGTTTGGCGCTGACTTTGATATCGACGCGTTTGATCATGTTTCTTTTTTTAATGAGATAGAAGGACGCATTGAAATGCATTTACAGAGCAGGACGAACCAGGCCGTAAGGGTGGAAGGCGAAACGATTGTATTTAGAGCAGAAGAACGGATTCATACGGAAAACAGCTACAAATATGATCCCGGTGATATGGTCCGCCTTGCGAAAGCCAGCGGATTCCAACTTCGGACCGTCGTTTCAGACGAAAGGGATTATTTTAGTGTCTGCGTGCTTGAAGTTTTGTAGCGGACTGAACAAAATCTTCCATTCAGCATCACTAAAACAGCCAGGGAACCTCTTTTTATAAGGGGTTCTTTGGCTTTTGTTTTATCAAATTTTAACCTTTACTGTCCGGCGGATGAATATCTTTGAACCGAGTCACCCGAATTTTCTTGAGCAGCTGGATCTCAGCAAGTATGCTCTTCTGCCTAATACCGCGGGTGCGAAAACGGCTGAAGAAGCTGTGCGTCATGCAAAATTAGCGAAAGCATCCGGACTTTGCGATATGATTAAGGTGGAAGTCATCGGATGTGATAAGACACTGCTTCCGGACCCTGTAGAAACGTTGAAAGCAACTGAAACGCTGTTGGAAGAAGGCTTTACCGTTCTTCCCTACACATCAGACGACGTTGTTCTGGCCGGGAGACTTGAGGAGATGGGGGCTCATGCGGTTATGCCGGGGGCCTCTCCGATTGGTTCGGGGCAGGGAATCATCAACCCGTTGAATCTTCGTTTTATTATCGAACAAACAAGGGTACCTGTTATTGTAGATGCTGGAATTGGATCTCCATCTGATGCATCCCAGGCGATGGAGCTTGGAGCGGACGGTGTCTTATTAAATACAGCTGTTTCGGGAGCAAAAGATCCTGTGAAAATGGCGCTGGTGATGAAGAAGGCAATTGAAGCTGGACGACTCGGATATGAAGCAGGAAGGATTTCAAAGAAAGCCTACGCAGCAGCGAGTAGTCCTATGGAAGGAATGAGTCAAAAATGAATGAACGCTATTCCAGGCAGACCCTATTCTCACCAATTGGAGAAGCCGGTCAGGAAAAAGTGAAACAAAAACATGTGCTTCTACTTGGAGCAGGGGCGCTTGGAACAGGAAGTGCAGAAGCGCTTGTACGCGCAGGGATCGGCACGCTGACGATCATTGACCGTGACTACGTAGAGTGGAGCAATCTGCAGCGTCAACAGCTCTATACAGAGAGTGATGCCACCGCACGGCTTCCAAAAGCCGTGGCGGCTAAAAACCGCTTAACGGAACTTAACAGCGAAGTGGAAATTAGAGCCTATGTGATGGATGCAGACCCGAGAGAACTTGAGACTATGATTTCTGGTGTCGATCTTATGATTGATGCCACAGATAACTTCGATGCCCGTATGGTGATGAACGATTTGTCCCAAAAACATGGGATCCCGTGGATCTACGGGGCTTGTGTGAGCAGCTATGGCATCAGTTACACAGTCCTTCCCGGTGAAAGTCCTTGTCTGAACTGCCTTCTTGGTCAAGTTCCGCTTGGCGGTCTGACATGCGATACAGCAGGCATTATCAGCCCGGCTGTACAAATGGTCGTTGCTCATCAAACAGCGGAAGCGCTGAAAATTCTAGTGGAGGATTGGGAAGCTGTGAGGCGTAAGCTTGTTTCGTTTGATTTATGGGCGAACCAACATTCCGCGATCGGTGTATCGGTAATGAAAAACCCAGACTGCCCTTCGTGCGGTGAACAACGTTCTTACCCGTATTTATCCTATGACATGCAGATGAAGACAGCTGTTTTGTGCGGGCGTGATTCCGTTCAAATTCGTCCATCTACTAAGCAGGAGTGGGATCTGCCATCTTTAGCTGACAATCTTTCCCGTTTGAGCGGGACGGTGGAACGCAATCCTTATCTCGTATCTTTCACAACCGGTGAAAAACGAATGGTTTTATTTAAGGATGGCCGCGCCCTCATTCATGGTACACAGGATACAGCGGAAGCAAAGACGCTGTACCACAAATATTTTGGTTCATAAGAAAAAGCCCGGCAGACCTTTATCTGCCGGGCTTTTCATATTATCCAAGAGCAACATCCAACGTCATCATCACGGCAAAACCGATCATTAAACTAATGGAAGCCAGGTTTACGTTCCCTTTTTCATGGGATCCTGGGATAATCTCTTTGGCTACCACAAAAATCATGGCACCTGCTGCGAAACTCAGCGCATAAGGAAGAATGGGTTCGATGAGTATAACGGCAAAGGCACCAACCATGGCAGCGATTGGTTCCACCATACCGGAAAATTGACCGAACATGAAACTCTTCTTTTTCCCCATCCCATCGCGGTGGAGCGGCATCGACACCGCTGTACCTTCAGGGAAGTTTTGAATCCCGATTCCAAGTGCAAGCGCGATGGCTCCAGCAAGGGTGGATTCGGTACCGTTGGAAGCCAGCGCGCCAAAGGCGACTCCGACAGCCAGACCCTCAGGGATATTGTGAAGCGTCATAGAAAAGATGAGAAGCGCTGTACGGTTTTTTGCTCTTTCATCCGTAATATCATGCATATATCGCTCCGTATCGAGAGACGGAAGCAGGCGGTCAATGAAAAGCAGCAGCGCCCCGCCGAGTAAAAAGCCGACAAGAGCCGGGACCCATGAAGGAACAGGACCGTCTGACGACATTTCAATGGACGGTGCGAGCAGAGACCAAAAGCTTGCAGCTATCATCACACCGCCGGCAAACGCAAGCATACTGTCGAGAAATTTTTGGTTGGTTCGATTAACAAAGAAAACAAGGGCAGCTCCGAGAGCCGTCATCCCCCATGTAAATAACGTACTTATTAAAGCTTGTAAAACTGGATGAATATCCTGGAAGAACTGTAACACCTTCTATTTCTCCTTTCTGTATCTTAAAAGTTGAATGTGTGCAAAAAAAGTTGATACGGTCATTTTATATGGGTGAAGGAAAATGGTCAAACTTTTCACCAAATTTTTTAACGTTGACTTCTATCCATATCCTTAATTTTTCTTCAAGAAACATGAGCAGGGGAAAGAAATATGCCCAGAAAACGCTTTCAATCGAACTTTATTTCCAGTAAAATGAAAAGGAATATAGAAAATTATGGAGGAAGCTCTGTGGACTATAAAACGATTCGGACGAAGAAGATTTATGAACAAGTTGCCGATACGCTGCTTGATTTGTTAAAGAATGGAATGTTAAAGCCGGGGGATAAACTGGACAGTGTAGAAACCCTCGCCAAAAATTTTGGAGTCGGCCGCTCGGCTATCCGCGAAGCACTCAGCGCTCTAAGGGCTATGGGGATTTTGGAGATGCATCAAGGAGAAGGGACCTATGTAAAAGCGTTTGATGCCACAAGGTTTTCCGTTCCGATCTCGGTTGCTTTTCTCATGAAGGCTGAAGATATGAAGGAACTGCTTGAAGTACGGCGGATTTTGGAGTCAGGGGCAGCTGCATCTGCTGCTTTATCCCGGACAGAAAATGATCTTATGGATATGAAGCAGGCTCTTGAGGAAATGGAAAGAGCAAAAGGAAACGGTGAACTTGGCGAACAGGCCGATCTTGCTTTTCATATGGCTCTTGTAAAAGCGACCGGCAATCAAATGCTGACTCATCTGATGCAAAGTGTATCGGATGTTATGGTCCAGGGCATGAGAGAAACTAGGAAACAGCTTCATACCGAAGACGGGACAAGCAAGCTTTTAGAGGAGCATTGGCGGATATATGACGCGATTGCCTCCCAACACGCATATGAAGCAAGAGAAGCGATGCTTGTGCATCTTGGTAATGTAGAAAAGTCTCTGCGTGATTTTCTTAAATAAGCTTTAAGTAATGTTTACTCATCAGATGACCTTACGAATGGAGGAATAGGAAATGAAAGTTTCTCTCTTTATCACCTGTCTTTGCGACACGATCACACCCGATGTCGGGAAAGATACGATTCAACTATTGGAGCGTTTCGGCTGTGAGGTTGATTTTCCCGCAGCCCAGACATGCTGTGGCCAGCCGGCCTATAACAGTGGGTATAAAAAGGAAGCCTCTAAAGGAATGAAGCAGATGATTCAAGCCTTTGAGAACTCAGACTATGTGGTCGGGCCGTCTGGTTCCTGTGTGCAGATGATTAAAGAATATCCATCGGTTTTGAAAGAGGAGCCTGGCTGGAGAGAACGAGCAGAGATGCTCGCTTCCAAAACGTATGAGCTGACCCAGTTTCTTGTGGACGTTTTGAAAGTAGAGGATGTGAAATCGACGTTTAAGGGGACAGCAACCTACCACCCATCCTGTCATATGACCCGGCTTCTTGGTGTTTCTGATGCTCCAAGGAAACTGCTTGAGAATGTCGAAGGGCTTACGCTGATCGATCTCCCTGAGAAGGAGGACTGCTGCGGTTTTGGTGGAACTTTTGCCGTGAAAAACGCAGCAATATCCGGGCAGATGGTTCAGGAGAAAGCAGACCACATCGCGTCAACAAAAGCGGATTATTTAATTGGCGGTGACATGGGCTGCCTGATGAATATGGGGGGCTGTATGCGCCGGAACAATCAGGAGGCAACCGTGCTGCATATCGCTCAGGTTCTGAACAGTCAGTAAGAAAGGGGAGCGTAGGATGAGTATAAGAATTGGGGATAAACCTTACGCGGATCGGATAAAGGACGGAATTGGCAACGATTTTATGAGAAAGGCGGTTTCCTCTGCGCAGGGGCGTTTCCGAACAGGACGTCTTAAAGCAGCGGAAGAGCTGGGCGATTGGGAAGACTGGCGTACGTTAGGAGAAGAAATCCGTCATCATACGATGGAAAACCTGGATTATTACCTGCACCAGCTGAGTGAGCAAGTGGAAAAACGGGGCGGAACGGTGTTTTTCGCTCAAGACGCTTCAGAAGCGAATGCGTATATCCAGGAGGTTGCCCGAAAAAAGCAGGCCAAAAAAGTGGTCAAATCAAAATCGATGGTTACAGAGGAAATCGGCTTAAACAAGGCTCTTGAGGAAAGCGGTTGTGAAGTGGTGGAATCAGATCTTGGGGAGTGGATCTTACAGCTCGATGAAGACCCGCCATCCCATATCGTCACACCCGCCCTCCATAAAAATAAAGCGCAGATCAGAGAGACGTTTGCGAATAAAAAAGGCTATACCCAAACAGACGATCCGTTTGAACTGGCTGCGTTTGCCAGGGAGCAGCTGAGAGAGGATTTTCTGAATGCAGATATCGGCATTACCGGTTGTAACTTTGCCGTGGCAGAATCTGGAACAGCGACCCTTGTTACCAATGAAGGAAATGCACGGATGGTCAGTACGCTTCCTGATACACAGATAACGGTGATGGGAATGGAACGAATTGTACCAACGTGGGAGGAGCTTGAAGTGCTTGTCAGTCTTCTGACACGGGCGGCTGTCGGGCAGAAGCTGACAAGCTATATTACATCGCTCACAGGGACACGCCTCGATAATGAGGTAGACGGACCGGAAGATTTTCACCTCGTTATCGTCGATAATGGGCGTTCGAAAATCATTGGTACAGAATTTCAGTCCGCGCTCCACTGCATCCGCTGTGCGGCCTGTATCAATGCCTGCCCTGTATACCGGCACGTCGGCGGGCATTCTTATGGATCGATCTATCCAGGGCCGATCGGTGCTGTCCTTACTCCGCTTTTGGATGGATATGAAGACCATAAAGAACTTCCTTACGCTTCTACCTTATGTGCTGCCTGCACGGAAGCCTGTCCTGTAAAAATTCCGCTTCATGAGCATTTGATCCGCCACCGTGAGATCATTGTCGAACAGGAGCACATGACGACGAAGTCAGAAGAGATCCTCATGAAAGGCTTTGCCAAATGGGCCTCTACACCAGCTGCCTACCAGTTGAGTACTAAAATGGCCCGTACCGCTTTAAGTCCCTGGACAAAAGGGGGGCACATCGAAAAAGGACCGGGGCCGTTAAAAGGCTGGACCGCAGAGCGCGACTTTCCTGCGCCGGCAAAGAAAAGCTTCCGCAAGTGGTATCAAGAACGGCAAAAAAGGAGGGAAGACTGATGGTGGTTCACAACAGGGAAAGATTTCTTGATCAACTGGCAGAAAGACTGAATAGACCAAGGCGCACACAGGTAGATGCCCCTGTCTATTCTGTCCAGCCGCAGGACCGCGTTTTTCACGGGGCGACCCAGGATGAACTTGTTCATATATTGGAAGAACAATGCAAGGTCATTCATACGGATGTGATAAAAACGACATCGGGTGAGCTTGCTGACTCCATCCGTCAAGTCATGGATACGTACAAGGTGAACCGGCTTGTAAGCGCCGGCGGGCCACGATTTGACTCATCGGGTTTGATTGATTCGTATGATGATATGAGAAGAGACGGCTATCTTGTCCATGTCTGGGAGGAAGAGAAAGGTCAGGAGAATGTGACGTTTGCAGAAAAAGCAGGGGCCGGGATCGTATTCAGTGACATTACACTCGCTGAATCCGGCACCGTCACGTTGTTTAATGACCGCTTTAACGGACGGTCAATCAGCCTTCTCCCGGAGACATTTATCGCCATTATTCCAAAAAGTACGCTCGTCCCAAGAATGACTCAGGCAGCCCGGTTGATCCACGAACAGGAGCAGAAAGGCGTGCCGGTATCCTCGTGCGTGAGTTTCATCTCCGGGCCGAGTAACAGCGCTGACATAGAGATGAATCTGATTGTCGGAGTACACGGTCCTGTTAAAGCTGCGTATATCGTCGTGGATGATTTATAGAATAGAAACTACAATAGGTGAAGAGAAAAGACTCCGCGAAGGCGGAGTCTTTTCTTTATTCTACTATTTATTTGAATATGGAGTTGACGATGAGGGAGTCGCATCATACACTGTTAATAATCAAACAAATATTTGAACGAAGGTGTATGGAATGAGTGAAAAGGTCTTAAAAAAAACAAATAAACATACGTGTGATACGTTCTGCTATGATGAAGAACTGGTAGAACGAATGCAGCCGAAAATGGAACAAATAGAAGGCGTAGAGCTGATCTTCAAAGCCCTTTCCGATGCTACCCGGATGAAGATTGCCTATGCGCTGACGTTAGAGAAGGAACTATGCGTTTGTGATGTAGCCAATATTATTGGTTCAACCACAGCTACCGCCTCCCATCACTTAAGGCTGTTACGCAACATGAAACTGGCAAAATATCGAAAAGAAGGAAAGCTGGTCTTTTACTCTTTGGCTGATGATCATGTCCATCAGCTCGTTTCGATTGCTTTGCTTCACTCCAAAGAGTAGGAACAAGCCTTGTTCGAATCACTAGGGGGAAAACCAATGGATCACATAGATAAAAAAGCACAGTCAAGCTGTTGTTCTAACCAGCAGGAACCTGAAGAATCAGAATCAAAGGCCGCTTCTTCCTGCTGCTCTTTGAGCGGACCTGAAAGAAACAAAACTTCTTGTTGTGAAAGTGACGAACATAAAGAAGCCGAACCTTCCTCCTGCTGCAGCACTTCGGGAAGTGCCAGCCTCACGCAGAATGAAAAGGAAGAAAGTCAACTGAGTACCATCGAATATCGAGTAGAAGGGATGGATTGTCCTTCCTGCGCTTCGACCATTGAAAAGGGCCTGCAGAAACTTGAAGGAATTCATTCCATACAAGTGAATTATGGAACAGGAAAAATGGCCGTCGGTGCTGAAGATCCATCTATCATCCAGCAGATACCAGGCCGGGTTCGGAAGTTAGGATTTGATGCAGAACGGCTTGATTCTAATAGAAACATGGAAACTTACAAAGTTGACGGGATGGACTGCAGTTCGTGTGCCATGACGATTGAAAAGCACTTGGGGAAAAATCCGAACGTCCAAAGGGTCCGTGTCAATTTCTCCACAGGAAAAATGCACGTGGAACACTCCACCAATCAAAAGGCTATTGTCAAAGAGGTGCAGAAAGCCGGTTTTGACGCATCGTTAGATTCCTCAGACCGTGAGGATGCTCAGCCTTCCCATCAGAAAAAGGGAGGAGCATCAGCGACAACGCTATCCGGAATCTTTCTCGCCCTTGGTTTTGCAGGGTCCTTGACGAATCTACCATCAGAATTCATCACAGCTTTTTATGCTTTTGCTATTGCAATTGGAGGATTTAAGCCGGCTAGAAGTGCTTTTTATGCGATAAAAAGTGGATCCCTCGATATGAACGTACTCATGGCTTCTGCAGCGATCGGCGCCGCTATCATCGGTGAATGGTTTGAAGGAGCGATGGTCGTCTGGTTGTTCGCTCTTGGGAATACGCTCCAAAACAGGTCGATTGAGCGGACGAGAGAGTCGATTCGAAGCTTGATGAATCTCACTCCTTCAGAGGCGACCATTCTATCTGATGGAGAGCAGATTCGTAAGGCAGTAGAAGAAATCGAGATTCATGATGTTCTGCTTGTTAAGCCGGGTGAAAAAATCCCGCTTGATGGCGAGATCCTGACAGGGGACTCCAGTATTAATCAGGCACCGATTACCGGCGAATCTTTACCTGTAGATAAGCATCAGGGGGATGCCGTTTATGCCGGGACCGTGAATGAAAGTGGATCCTTGACGATAAAGGTTACAAAATTGGTCGAAGATACCACGATTGCAAAGATCATTCATTTAGTTGAAGAAGCACAGGAGAAGAAAGCCCCGACGCAGGCTTTTTTCGATCGTTTCGCGAGTGTATACACACCGATTGTTTTTGTTTTAGCCCTTTCGGTAATGGTTCTGCCCCCGTTGTTCGGGTTTGGTACGTGGGGAGAGTGGTTCTATAAAGGGCTTGCCTTATTAGTAGTAGCCTGTCCATGTGCTCTTGTCATCTCTACACCCGTTGCGATTGTCTCTGCGATCGGGAATGCCGCAAGAAACGGTGTGTTAATAAAAGGAGGCACCTTCTTAGAAAAAGCGGGAGCTATTGAAGCGATCGCCTTTGATAAGACAGGGACGCTGACAGAAGGAAAGCCGAAAGTGTCCGAAGTTATCGCGCTGCATGAGGATAGAGAAGAACTTATTGCTATTGCGCGGACGATTGAAGAGCACTCCACTCACCCTATTGCAGAAGCGATTACAACCTACGCAGAGGAACGTCAGGTTTCAGTGAGAGATGGAAAGAATTTTAAAGCGACAGCTGGAAAAGGCGCACAGGCGACAATCAACGGAGTTGAATACTTTGCCGGTAATCCGAAGTGGTTTACAGAAATGAACGTTTCTCTTCTTGAAATCGAAAAACGCCTGGAAGCTTTACAAGGGGAAGGGAACACACTTGTTGTCATTGGTACGCGTACAGACATTCTTGGAGTCATCGCGGTTGCGGATACGATCCGCGACATTACCGTTCAATCCATTCGAACTCTCAAAGCTGTCGGAATGAAAGAGATGGTCATGTTAACAGGAGATAATGACGGCACAGCGAAGAAAATCGCAGTCGAAACAGGTGTCGATCGATATTTCGCTGAATTGTTACCGGAA
This sequence comes from Halobacillus litoralis, assembly GCF_020524025.1. GTDB lineage: Bacteria > Bacillota > Bacilli > Bacillales > Halobacillaceae > Halobacillus > Halobacillus litoralis_D. The sequence goes on from NZ_JAIVKN010000001.1 coordinate 537,322, forward strand.
GATAAAGTGACAGCGATCAAGAAATTACAGGATGAAGGAAAAAATGTAGCCATGGTTGGAGACGGAATTAATGATGCTCCGGCTCTGGCGACAGCGGATATCGGCATTGCAATGGGCGGCGCCGGAACAGACACGGCGATGGAAACCGCTGATATCGTTCTTATGGCGGATAATCTGGAAAAACTTCCGCATACCATTCGTTTGAGCCGGAAAGCGCTGAACATCATTAAGCAGAACGTCTGGTTTTCCTTAATTACTAAATTTGCGGCGCTGATATTAATCTTCCCTGGATTTCTGACTCTTTGGATGGCGGTATTAAGTGATACGGGTGCCGCGCTGATTGTCATTTTAAACAGCATGCGCCTGCTGAGACAGAAATAAAGTGGGGATACTGGAAAGTCACAACTTCAGGGGTTGAGTTAGTTTAAGTGTCTAAGGCGGTTACTCGAAAAAAAGAGTAACCGCCTTTTATTGTTTATTGTGGTCGACTTCGGTAAACTAGATGAGGTCTGACATAGGAGGGACACATACATATGAACAACGATCATGTAATACATGTAGAGAATTTACGGAAGGATTTTAAATCCCATTCCAGCAGGCCTGGATTAAAAGGGGCTTTCCGTGATTTGTTTAACCGGAACTATTCCATTATTTCTGCTGTGAAGGATTTGTCTTTTGATGTGAAGCAGGGAGAAATGGTCGGTTATATAGGAGAGAATGGTGCTGGGAAATCGACCAGTATTAAAATGCTGACCGGTATTTTAACACCGACCAATGGAGAAGTGATGGTGAACGGAATGAATCCCCATAAAGAACGCGAGAAATTCGTTCGATCCATCGGGGTTGTTTTTGGTCAGCGTTCTCAGCTTTGGTGGGATATCGCCGTTCAGGAATCGTTTAAATTGCTAAAGAAAGTGTATAACGTTTCAGATGAGGATTACGACAGACATATGAACCATGTCATTGAGTCTTTGGATATCGGTCCGCTCCTGGACAAGCCGGTCCGTAAGTTATCGTTAGGTCAGCGGATGCGTTGTGAGCTTGCAGCTGCTTTGCTCCACAATCCACCGCTGCTGTTTTTAGATGAACCGACCATCGGGCTGGACGTATTGGTGAAATTGAAAATTCGTAATTTCTTAAAGGAAATGAACGAAAAATATAAAACCACCATTCTGCTGACGACGCATGATCTGACAGACATTGAGGCGCTGTGTGACCGCGTAATTATGCTTGATGAGGGGCAGATCATTTATGACGGAGCCTTGAAGAAACTGCGCTCGAATTGGGGAGAAGGAAAGCAGATTGAATTCCAGTTTGCCGAGCAGCAGACAAAAGAAACCCTTTCCCCGCTGCTTGATGAATTGGATTCTGAATGGTCAGAAGGGAAAAGGAAAAATGTCTGGGTAGCTAACGTCGTCAACGACGAAAATGTCATCTCTGAAGTGATTGGGCGTGTCGTTGCTGCACACCGGATAACGGATATTAAAATTCATGAAGTGTCAACGGAGGAGATCATCCGAAATATTTATGAAGAGGGCGTTATCCATGGCCAAATACATTGAGATGATCCGGATCCGCTTCTTAATGATGCTCGCTTACCGGACGAATTACTACAGCGGGATTCTTATTTACAGCATTAATATCGGAGCTTATTACTTTTTATGGAGTGCCATATACGGAGATAAAGGCGAAATTGAGGGTCTTTCCGTTGTTCAAATGACGACGTATATTGCGGTTGCCTGGATGGCCCGTGCTTTTTATTTCAACAATATTGACCGCGAGATTGCCCAGGAAATTAAGGAAGGGAAAGTCGCTGTGGAATTTATCCGGCCTTATCATTATTTAACGATGAAGACGATGCAGGGGCTCGGGGAGGGAATTTTCCGTCTGGGATTCTTCTCTGTACCTGGAATGGTGATTGTCAGCTTAATCTTTCCGATTAGTTTCTCTGCCACATTATCAACCTGGCTGTTCTTTATGGTTTCCATTATCTTCAGCTTTATCGTCAACACGCAGATCAACCTGCTGACAGGCGTACTGACCTTCTTTTTCTTTAACAATGACGGGTTGATCCGTGCCAAAAGGGTGGTCATCGACCTGTTTTCAGGACTGCTTCTGCCGATCAGCTTTTATCCAGGATGGGCGCAGAACTTTATGGACTTTCTTCCATTTCAAGCAATCAGTTATATCCCAAGTATGATTTTCACAGACGGGTTCACCCAGCCGGAAATCTGGGATGCCCTGATGTTCCAGGTCGTCTGGGCGCTGCTGTTGATCATTCCAATTCAATTATTATGGGTGGCTGCTAAAAAACAGCTGATCGTTCAGGGGGGATAGAACATGAAGCATGCAGCGATTTTCTTTCATTATATATCACAATACATGAAGACACGCTTAACCTATCGCGTAGATATGTTGATGGAGATCATGTCCGACCTTTTATTTCAGGCCGTCAACTTAATCTTCATCCTCGTTGTCTTTGGCCATACTCAATTATTAAGCGGATGGTCGAGGGATGAAATCATTTTTATCTATGGATTTTTCCTTGTTCCCTTTGCAATCTTTGGGGCATTCTTTAATATTTGGGATTTTAATGAGCGATACATTGTCAAAGGGGAGATGGACCGGATTTTAACACGTCCTGTTCATTCGCTCTTTCAAATTATCTTAGAGCGGATGGAACTGGAATCGTTGTTTGGCATGATCACAGGACTTGCCGTCATGATTTATGCCGGGAGCCGTCTGGATCTTTCCATCAGCTGGTATGATCCATTTGTTTTTCTAATTATGGTGATTGGTGGAGCGTTTGTCTATGCCGGTATTTTTGTTTTACTTGCCAGCATCAGTTTCTGGTCCGACAGTCGTACGAGCATTATTCCGATGATGTATAATATCGGCAACTATGGACGGTATCCCGTCGATATTTATAACAAGGTCATCCGGTTTATCCTGACCTGGATTCTTCCTTTTGCCTTTGTAGGTGTCTATCCATCGGCTTATTTCTTAGGACGGGAAGATTGGTACGGATATGCATTCTTAACACCTGTGGTCGGCTTTGCTTTTTTCGCACTATCGGTGTTTGTATGGAATATCGGTGTCACGAAGTACCGCGGTGCAGGGAATTAATAGATACAGTCCCACCCCTTGAGGTTTTGAGCCTCGGGGGTTTTTTCATAGACTGCTATTTGATCAAGGCGAAAAAATAGGGGGCTGCCTTTGATAACAGGATTCCTCAACGAAAGTATCGAACTTTCTGTATGAGTGAAAAAAGTAAGGAGAGAGGCTTATGAAGAAACTCTTACTTCTGTTCATTTTACTATTGGTGCTTGCTGCCTGCAGCGGCAGAGAGAATTTTACCTTTCAAACGATGAAAGGGGCAGAGGAGAGTATTGGTGACATTCAAACACCTGATATGCCGGAGGGCTATAAGATACAGAAAATAACCTACCTAAATGATGGTTTTACCCATCCCGTAACGAAAGTATTTTATCAAAATGGAAAGCATAATGTTACGTTTATGACGGCATCATCAAGGTTTGATGATCGTCCGTCCCAAAAAGTAGAAAACAGTAAAATCGCTGACCTGGTATGGATCTCGAAAGGGAAAGAATATGTATTAAAATGGAGGCAATCTGATAAGCATAGTTATAAATATTTGTTTTCAAAAAAAGAAAAAGACAAGGAATGGTTTATTTCTATTGCAGAAAGTTATTCAGGTCGGGTGGCGGCGTTTGGAAAAGATTGAACTTCCTTAACAGTAGATTCCCATCATTTTTGCCTTCATAAATTTAACAAAGTTATCTACCAGACTCTATTTTATAAAGCAAGAGGGGGCACCGGATAACCATTCCCTTTATATGGTTTAATCAATGTAATATAGGAAAAGATCAGAGAAAAAGATAAACAATAAAAATAGACTCCGGGAGATTGATTTCCCAGGGTCTTATTTTATTTACCATCATTTTCAGAGAGAGCAGCCAAGTATTTTCATTTATGCATAGATCTCCATTCGAGGCTGAAGGAGTTACAATAGTATTCGTTCCATACATTTAACTCTTTAAATAATCACTAATATTCTGCGCTGTTTCTAATCGGTTGCTCCCGGACAAGTCTATAAAGTTGCTCCCTTTTAATCCCTGCGTTCCTCCGCCAGCCACGATAATCTGTTCAGCCACTACCCGCTGTTCGGCAATTTTTCTCAAAGCGATCATTGCACTTTTTCGAATGGCCAGCGCTTCAACCGCTGGAAAATCAGCATAGGAATTAACCACAATTGCCAACTTCTCCAATTCTTCTTCTCCTTCCTCGAGCTTTTTCAACGCGGCTTCCATAGCTTTTCTGGTAGCCGGTCCGTAAATTCCATCAACCTTCAGGCCATTATCCCGTTGAAAACGGCGGACCGCTTCTTCGGTTGCAGGTCCAAATGAACCATCTGCTCCATAGCCATCCATGGTGTACCCAAGCTTAAGAAGGTTTTCCTGCAGAGCTCTTACCTGTACTCCAAGGTCTCCTAGTTTCAAAGTTTCCGGGTCAAACGCTTCTCTTGTACCTTTAAAAGTGATGCCGAAAAATTCACAAATTCCTTGCGCATGCTCGGCAGCTACTTCTCTTTGAAAATCATCATCTATCATTAATAGAGCCTCTCGTTTATTGTCCATAAAGCCATTTTCCGTTAAGATTGCAGGCATGTTTGTCTCACGTAAAACATGAAAGTTTGCTTCTTTAATCCCCCGCCAATTCTGCTGTGTCCCTTTACGTAAATAATTCCCTACTAACGAAGCCAGCCTGCCTGACTCCTGATTCAAGTTGCCGGGATAAACGTAAATTTCAATCCCGTTAGGAGTCTGACTGAACGTGCCGTCATATGCATTGTAATGAACAGCTACATAGATGTCGGCATTATTTCTATTGGCCTCATCCGTTCGTACAGGAAGGGGAGTATCTTCGTCTGTAGGCGCAACCTGCAGAACCCTGAAACCATGAGCTAATAAAATTTCAGTAAGGTACCCGACCACTTTCCTATTAAATTCATTTTCTTTTATAGAACGATTAATTTCAGGGATGAAGGGAGTTCTCTTCCCTGGAGTTTCCATCCCATGTCCATCATCCAAAGCTACTAACCTGCCATTCCAACTCTTATTTGGATAAATAAGTCTTGCCATATAGATCTCCTCTTAATTGATCACTAAAGCTTTTTTCCATAGGTGGAAGTAAAAATCAGTTGAAAAGATAGACAACATCTGACCAATTCTACGAAGTTTTGGTCAGATATATAAGGGTATGCTTGTTTCTTCTGTAAAGTGTGTGTGTTTCATGATAAAGGGCTTTTGGCTAGGTCATTTATGAACATTTTATCTTCCTATTTAAAGGGGAGGGGTTAATTGAAAAATGGGTTTCTCTGTTTCCAGCTGGATCTATTATCATTGTTTAAGAATAGGGCAGGAGTGTTGAAGACTCCAACCTGAGACACTTTATTGTAAGTGGGGACGTTACGTTTATTGAGTGGAAGGATGTCTGGGGAACGACTCGATTTCCCGAACCACCTTATACTCAATTTGGGAAAGCGGAGGCATTCTCTCAACTTCGAGCCTTCCATATAAGGGGGCTTATATGGAACAAAATCAACACTAAACATTAACAGAGCCAATGAAAAAAAGGCCTCTATTTATAACGAGGTCCCTTTTTCAAATCCAATATAATGGTTGCTGAGTAATAGCGTTGACGAAGCTTTCCTGCCGGTTAGAGAGGTCTTTGTCATATTTCTTTCATAATATGGCGGAACAGGATTGGAGCGAATAACGAGAAGAGAAGTACACTTAACGTTATCCACCATCCGATTGATCTAAATGTGTCCTCGGGGATGATAAATGTGTATCCCAAATAGGATAAGAACAAAAGCCCTTGAAGGATTTTCAATGTTTTCGCATCGGCTTCATTCTTTTCGGCTACAAGTCTCTCATCCGTCTCGTGCACAATCATTTCAGGGTTCTTTTTTATTTTCATAAGTTTAAGGAAGGAGGCGAGTGCTGCACTGAGAGGAATAAGTGATAGGGCTAAGAAGGCTTTGTTTTCAGAAAAAGGAAGGTCATTTGTTTCGAAAATAATCCAGGTGATAAATAGGGCTGCGCTGACAACTAACGATACACCAATGGTCCATTTAGTTTCCTTAACCAACTTTTCAGCACTCATTGTTCATTCCTCCCAGAATAAATCATCTAAAGTTTTGTTTAAAGCTTTACAAATGGCTGTACACAACTTCAGGCTCGGGTTATAGTTACCGGCTTCAATTAAATTAATCGTCTGCCTTGTAACTCCGACAATAGCTGCTAATTTTTCTTGAGAAAGATCTGATTCAGCACGGGCGATCTTCATTTTTTTGTTTTTCAAAAAAGGTCATCTCCTCCTTCTAACTATATACTATTCAACACATTACAAAATGTCAATTATATTTTACGTTTTGTAATGTATATTGGCGCAGTTTAGAAAAAGAGGGATCCACATGTTAAATAGAGAATAATAGAATATCTCATAAAGGGAGTGGAGAAGTGTGGTTACTAAAGTAGGTCAAATTATGTTATACGTTGATCACCAGGACGAAGCTGTGAATTTTTGGATAGAGAACTTAGGGTTTATTGTGATTTCTGAAGAAAATAACGATGAAGGAATGAGATGGATTGAGATTGCTCCAAACAAAGGGGCTGAAACGACCATTGTTCTTCACAACAAAGAGTTCGTTGCTAAAATGTCTCCAGGATTAAACCTTGATACACCTTCTTTAATGTTCTACTCTGAGAACTTAGAACAACTACGAAGTGATTTGCTCAATAAAGAAATAACTGTGGGAGAAATCATGAATCTTCCATCGGGGAGAGTGTTTAATTTCGCGGATAGTGAAGAAAATTATTTCGCTGTCATGGAAAGAAATTGATAGAGAGTCTATGGTAAGCCGATGATACAAAAAAGTAATTTCCATAATTACGGAACGGGTTAACAAGCAAATAAAAAACGCTCAGGTCATTCGAGCGTTTTTTATCGTCCTATTTTATTTTTTCTACAACTAAAGCATTCGTCAGTGAGAAAAACACTCATCCATTTTGATTGCATATGTAGTTATATCCTTTATCGTGTTTTTCCCTGCACTTACAAAAGTGTAAACGTTACAAAAAGAGTAAGTAGTATGATCTTCAAATTTTATTGTGCCATTAACAGATGCCATCTTCCCATGTGTAATCATATTCAGGATGTCAATTTGAACGATTTTTGAGGTGATTCTAAGCTCTAACACCTCAGTCACTTTTTCATTCCCGTGAACAGTAAGGTCATTTACTATATTCCAGCATATATCTTTCATAGTATATGTAGATATCGTATGAAAATCTTTTATGGCACATGCAGTTATAAATTCCTTAAGAACCTTCTTTTTAGGTGAATTCTCACAATCTAGAGGACTTGCTATTTTTATGCCCTGCTCCTCAGAATGTATCTGTCTCATAAGTACACCCCTTTTTAATGATAATCATCATAACTTTAATTTAACCGTTTCCTTCTTCCACAAAATTGCTCCTTTTTTAATTTTGTTTCTTTCTATAAATTTAACATAAGACTCCAAAAAACCTTTCAAAAACCAGAACAGAACACCACGTTTAGCAGAGTCCATCATAAGAGGTTTCCCGACACATCTCTCCTCATTGGGAAGAGGAGGTTTTAGTTCTCTTCTTCTAACAGGTGAATAAGCTTTAATTGGGGAATCTTTGAAAGGGGTGGGTGTGATGTACCAATATGGAAACCCAGACATGTTGGCATGGCAGGCTGCAAAATATGATATGCTCGCCAACTATTATAAGTATCTGGATCCGCAAAAACATGTGCATTATTACCACATGCATCTGCAATGTATGCAGCAGTGGCTGATGTGTGAGCGGAGTGATCAGATGACGGGGATGAACGGCTCGCCGGCGAAAGTGCGGGTTCTCCACGCTTCTCCAGATGCACCAGCTGTGGATGTGTATGTAAACGGTCAGAAGGTTTTAGAAGGCGTTACTTATAAACAGCAAAGTGACTATTTGGAAGTTCCCGGGGGCCAGTATAAGATTGATATTTACCCAGCCGGTCAAACCAATCAGCCTGTCCTCACGCAGAACGTCGGCGTAGAAGGAGGAAACATGTACACCGTCGCAGCTGCCGGGAAGCTCAATAACCTGCAGCTGATTCCTGTCATGGATAACAACGCGGTGTCTAATGGAAAAGCCAAGGTTCGTTTTTGGCACTTGTCCCCGAATGCACCTGCCGTTGATGTAGCCGTTAAAGGGGGAGACGTTCTCTTTCGAAATATTCCCTTTGGAAAAGCTACCCGCTATTTGACCCTGCCGCCTACAACCGTTGATCTGGAAGTCCGCGTGGCGGGAACCAATCAAACGGCCTTGGAAGTACCTGGAGTAACCGTCAGCCCGAATCAGGTATATACAGCCTTAGCGTTAGGATTAGCGGGCGGTCAACCTCCGCTTGAAGCCATGTTTTTACAACCTTAGAAGCTAAACAGGCATGTTCTATGCCTGTTTTTTTTGCCTCTATTGAAATTTAATTGTGCCATCATGCCTATACAAAAAAGAACTTTTGTAAGTTTGGAAGTTTTTTTAATTGACTTATTAAGCGAATGGCCTATTAATAAAAAAACGTTCACTGGATGCTTACATACAAAGGAGTACGAACTGTATAAGGAATGGATTCTTTTTTAAAATAAACGAAAGTATTTCTTGAATTAATTGTGATAAGTCTTCTCTCTCTTCACATAAGTTCCACCTATGAAATCATGGATTGCTCGTTTATCCTCCCTTAATCCGACCATAAAAGCACTTATAACGAGGGCAGCACCGAAAGTGACAAAGTATAACAAGGCACCGAGAAGCTCGCGCTTAACCATGTTGACAGCATCAACATTTGAACCATCAGCTTTAACAATTCTGTTCCCTAATGCTTTTCTACCCAACGTATAGCCATACCATATAGATGGCAGGAGAAGTGCGTAAAATACAGCCAGGACATCTGGAACACCATATTCTTCAGTAACTAATTCTCCGGTGAAAATACTGAAAAAACCCATCAATATTAAACCATCTAACAATCTAGCTCCCACTCGATTCCAAAATCCAGCTGGATTTTCCAAGTTACAACACTCCTCAAATCCTCCAATGATCACTTACTTCCTATTACATGAATCCATATACCTACACTATTATCATGGATTATAACGTAAAAACACGTAAAGGAAAATAGAGGAACTATTGGAATCTATAAATATTACTCTATTGAAACAGACCTTAGGTTTGTTTTCTTATCTAGAGGGATCGTTCACGCCTTGAAGAAAAATCTTCATCATTCATTTGAGGTGGAGGGTGTTGTAATATCCATCTAATTAGATTATCATTAAATTAGATAAACATTGAATTTGGGGGTGCTATCATGCAGTTAGAGAAGATGGTCCAGTTTCATAAAGCCGTCGGGGACACGACACGACTTAGAATTATTGCGCTGTTGAGGCGGGGCCCGCTTCATGGTCAGGCAATTGCAGGTAAGCTTGGCTTACGTCCGCCTACCATTACGCACCATTTAAAGAAGCTGAAGGATACAGGTATGGTGTATTCACGAAGAGATAAAAACACGATCTACTTTCACTTAAATGAACAAAAGTTGGAATTTATGACGACAGCTATCTTACGGATTGGAGATGAGGAGACGGTGCGTGCAGAGGAATTAAAAGTCGACGAGACAGAACAAAGCAAAATCATTCAAAGTTTTGTTACGGTAGAAGGGAAATTAAAGCAGATCCCGAGGCAGTTAAAAAAGAAGAACGTTATTCTATCTTATTTTGTCCAGTGGTTTGAACATGGAAAAACCTATGAGGAAAAAGATGTGAATGCCTATATTCAGACCTTTTTTGACGATTTTGCCACGATAAGACGTGAATGGATTATGCAGCAGTTCATGTACAGGGAAAACAACACATATGAATTAAATCCTGTCGAAATGTGGCCGGTCGTAGTCATAAGAAAATAAGTTGAATCCTGCCCGGGTCTCCCGGTCCCCATAATACGCTGCTGAAATCCATAATCTATATTTACGAATAAGGGAGACCGTTTAAAAGAATGAAAGAGTCAAGCACAGACAAGAGTTATGAATCTCTTGTCTGTTTTTTTTACCAGGCTGTGTCAAAGTTTAAATTCCTATAGTTGCGGGCAAAAGAAGTTCCTGAAGTGCAGAGTTATAAACGTCCCTTTGCTTGTCTTCATGATAAGATTTTTACTACCCAAACGATTAACAGGAAACATACGACCCCGGCAATCACATGCACCCATTGACCATCTCGTTGACCTCTTGCCTTCTCAAAATCTGGAATAATAACAGTAGCCCAACCTACAATGACTAATACGATACAGACGATCGACAAAACGATATCATTCATTAAGAACCTTCCTTTGCTGTAATGGTTCATATCCCTTTATTACCTGGATTATTCGTTTAAGAACAAGAGAAAATAAAAATTATTGGAAAAGAGAAACGATCTGACCGATCCCTGCTAACAATAGAAAAAGCATAACCCCTGCGAGAACCAGAAGCAGGAGAAACCCTCTAAGGGTTTAGAGTATTTATAAGGTATTGAAAAATAGATACAAATCTTGGTGCTCTTTCCACAATTAAGATGATAAACTTGATTTTATATTCCCACCTAATGGAATGATAAACGCTTCTCTCATAAGCAGCCTGGCCGGCATCGTAATCAATAACGATCAATACCAGAATGGCCTCCATAAAAAATTCATTTTGACATCTTCCTGACTTATTGGCTGGGTATAAAGCTTCCAGGCAGGTAAGTGAAGGGAATTATGATGTTCACATCTCAAATATACTCAAAGAAAAGGAGATCGCTGAACTGACCCAGACGTTTACAGACATGGCAGGTAAGTTGAAAAAGCTTCAGCACATGCGGACAGAACTGCTTGCTGGTGTTCGTTCAGTGAACATCAGGTGGCAGATACAGGTCTGGGATTTCCTGAAGAAGAACAGAAAATGATTTGTGAGAGATTCTTTCGGGGCAGTCTGAAAAAATTAAAAGTACGCAGCGGCGACCTTGTTCTAGCCGAAACTTTTTCGAATGGAACAACGTTTACCCTTAAGCTTCCTATCGATGGAAAATCATTAAAATAAAGAAAAACTACAAACGCCTGTCACGAATACGTGACAGGCGTTTGTTTTGTCGAAAGAAAGGGAATAGGGAGGTAACGTTTCAAGGGGGGATAAATTTGGAAACCCGTTCGTGGGAGATTCACCGTTATAGTCGAAATCAACAAAAAAAAGAACGCGATACGGTGGCGGCAGAATACCCGCTGACTTTGGTCGTAAATGGTGAAGAATTTGCGACAATGGTCTGCACACCAAAGAATCTGGAAGAACTGGTGACAGGTTTTCTTGCATCTGAAGGCGTAATTCTATTGAATAAGGAAATTCGAAAGCTGGATATAGATGTAGACAGAGGGTTTGCTTATATTGAAACGACCCGTCCAGTGTCGTCTGCCAGCCATGGACAGAAGCGGTGGCTGGGGAGCTGCTGCGGCAAAAGCAGAGCTTTCTATTTTCAAAATGACGCGGCAACCGCAAAGACCGCGACCGACCAAACCACATTTTCACCAGAGTCCTGTTATCAGCTCATGGAAATGTTCCAGGCTGAGGCAGGAATGTTTAAGCAGACCGGTGGTGTCCACCAGGCAGCGATCGCTGACAGAAATGGAATCATAAAAGCCTATGCGGACATCGGCCGTCACAATGCGCTGGATAAACTGTACGGCTATTTACTCCGAGAGAAAATCAGCACCAAAGGCAGAGTCGTTATTTTCAGCGGCCGGATTTCCTCGGAAGTGTTATTGAAGGTATCTAAAATGCGGTTTGGACTGCTTTTGTCCAAATCAGCACCAACAGATCTGGCCCTGGAACTTGCCGATGATTTAAATATTACAGCGGTTGGTTTTGTCCGGGGGGACCGGATGAATGTCTACACCCATCCTGAGCGTGTAGGCGTCTTTAGTGAAGGAGGAGTAACGATTGAATGAACACACAGTGGTAAAAATTAATGGAAATGAATACTTAGCTGATCCTGATCAGAATTTGCTTGACTTAATTAATACGACAGGCGAGCAGGTGCCGCAAATCTGTTATAACGAGTCTTTAGGACCGATTCAGACTTGTGATACATGTATCGTCCAAGTGGATGGAGAACTCGTCCGAGCCTGCGGGACATCGGTGAAAGCCGGAATGAAAGTCCAGACAAAACTCCCTCATGTACATACAGCACAGAAGGAGTCTCTGGATCGTATTTTAGAGAAACATGAACTGTACTGCACAGTTTGTGACTATAACAACGGTTCATGTGAAATTCATAATACAATGGCGGAGTTTGGACTTGAGCACCAGTCCCGTCCTTTCCAGCCTTCGAGTTACGAGAAAGACAATTCCGGTTCCTTTTACCGGTATGATCCTGATCAGTGTATCTTGTGCGGGCGCTGTGTGGAAGTATGTCAGGATGTTCAAGTGAATGAAACGCTGACCATTGACTGGGAGCGGCAGGAACCACGTGTCATCTGGGACAACGATGTACCGATTGATGAATCTTCCTGTGTCAACTGCGGTCAGTGTTCCACCGTCTGTCCATGTAACGCGATGATGGAAAAAGGTATGGAAGGCGAAGCAGGATTTTTGACGGATACAGAACCAGGCATTTTGAAATCAATGATTAACTTAACGAAAAAAGTCGAGACAGGCTATGGTCCTCTATTTGCTGTATCTGATTCAGAAGCAGCGATGCGTGAAGAGACAATCAGCAAGGAGAAAACCGTCTGCACTTACTGCGGAGTCGGCTGTTCCTTTGACGTCTGGACGAAAGGCCGTCAGATCTTGAAAGTGGAGCCAAGCGCAGAATCCCCGGCTAACGGAATTTCCACTTGTGTCAAAGGGAAGTTCGGCTGGGACTATGTGAACAGCGAAGAACGTCTTCAAAAACCGCTTGTCCGCCGTGATGATCACTTTGAAGAAGTCGATTGGGACGAAGCGATTGCCTATGTGGCGGATCGTATGAAGAAGATTAAAGCTGAAAAGGGTGCCGATCACCTGGCATTTATCGCTTCTTCTAAAGCAACGAATGAAGAATCGTATTTAATGCAGAAGCTGGCACGTCAGGTTATTGGTACCAATAATGTGGATAACTGTTCCCGTTACTGTCAGGCTCCTGCTACGAAAGGGCTGTTTAGAACCGTGGGTTATGGTGGTGACTCGGGTTCTATTGATGATATTGCATCAAGTAAGCTTGTCCTTACAATTGGATCCAACACCGCAGAATCCCACCCGGTATTAGCATCAAGAATCAAACGGTCCCAAAAGCTGTTTGATCAGAAATTGTTTGTGTTTGACCTGAGAAAACACGAAATGGCAAAACGTGCAGACCGTTTTTATCAGCCTAAATCAGGAACCGACCTTGTCTGGCTTTCTGCAGTGGCGAAATATATTCTTGACCAGGGCTGGGAAGACCAAAGCTTTCTTAATGACTGGGTCAATGGATTTGATGAATACCGAAGGAGTCTGGAGCCATTTACAATGGAGTACGCTTCCGAGCTTACCGGTATTTCAATTGAAGAACTAAAACAGGTAGCTCAAGAAATTGCAGAAGCTGAATCTATGGTCGTCTGCTGGGCGATGGGTGTAACTCAGCATATGCTTGGAAGCGACACGAGTACAGCGATCAGTAATCTTCTGTTAATTACAGGGAATTACGGCAGACCCGGAACGGGAGCTTATCCTCTTCGTGGACATAACAACGTTCAAGGCTGTAGTGACTTTGGCAGTATGCCGAATTTCTTCCCTGGATACGAAAAAACAGAAGATGATGAAGTACGCGCACGCTATGAAAAAGCCTGGAAGACAGATCTTCCAAAAGAACCTGGCATGGATAACCATGAAATGATTGAAGCCATCCATGATGGAGAGCTTTCTATGATGTATGTCATGGGTGAAGATACCGGTATTGTTGATGCCAACATCAATTATGTAACGGACGCTTTTGAGAAATTGGATCTATTTATTGTACAGGATCTTTTCCTTACTAAAACAGCGGAGTATGCCGATGTTGTTCTTCCAGCTTCTCCAAGTCTGGAGAAAGATGGGACATTTACGAACACGGAACGCCGCATCCAGCGTCTGTATAAGAGTTTTGAACCTCTGGAAGGAACGAAACCAGATTGGGAAATCCTTCAGCTGATTGCCAAATCGATGGGATACGACTGGGGTTACACCCATCCATCTGAAATCATGCACGAAGCATGTGGTCTTGCTTCCTTGTTTGCCGGTGTTCATTATGACCGCTTAGAAGGATATAAATCCCTGCAGTGGCCGGTCGCAGAAGATGGCACAGACCAGCCGTTATTATTTACAGACGGCTTCCCGTTTGAGGATAAAAAAGCGAAACTATATCCACTTGAGTATGAATTGATGTATGAGCCGAATGAGGAATTCGACCTTCACGTCAACAATGGCCGCCTGCTTGAACACTTCCACGAAGGAAATATGACGTACAAGTCAGAAGGAATCCGTAGAAAAACACCGAATGCTTTTATAGAAGTATCAGAAGAACTTGCGAAAGAACGTGGAATTGAAGAGGGCGCTGAAGTGAAGCTCATCTCTGATTCCGGCCAGGCGACAGGTGTCGTAACCGTTACGGACCGTGTTCGCGGTAAGGAAATATTCCTTCCTCTGAACGATAACGGAAAGTCTGCGATTAACTACCTGACCGATAACCGCGTGGACAAGGACACGGATACACCAGCTTATAAAGAAATTGCCGTTAAAATGAAAGTGCTCAAGAAAAAAGGAAAATCCCCTATTCCACATAACAATCACCGCCGGGGAAATCCAGTACCACAGGTGAGTGTCAATGTGCAGAAAAAATGGCAGCGGGAAGATTATGTGTTCCCAAGCAAGAAGGGTGGGCAATAATGGCTAGAGCAATCACGGATATTAAACGGTATGAGAAAACGAGAGAACAACAGGTGGAAGAGAACGTCCAGGAAGTAAAAGAAGCCGTAGCTGATAATAAAGAGGCCATCTTAAAAGGAATTGAGATGCTTCGTGCCCTGGAAGATGAGGGGACCCTTGATACAATGAGGGCTTTCACACGCAGGAAGGATGAGACCCTGGCAAACTTCGTAAAAGAGATTGACAAGGATCAGTATGAACCTTTGTTGAGAAACATTCCCGAGCTTGTCTTTCTCTTAGGAGATTTGAATATCAGTGGATTGAGGGACCTCAGCTCCAGGCTGAACAATGGTGTTGAAGCCATGGAGAATGAAGGAACGAAGCAGAAAACATCATTTCTTGATCTTGCGAAAGCTTTAAAAGACCCGGAAATAAACCGAAGCATGACCATGTTGATGCACTTCCTAAAAGGAATGGGCCGCAAATAAAGAAAAAAACAGTCTCTCCCGGTAATACCGGGGGAGACTGTTTTTTTTATCTGCAAATGAGTTTTCCTTAACGTCCTGAGGCGAATATTTCTATCACTGATCGTTTCTATGTTTGTTCAAAAGGGAAGTGTGATCAGATTTAATATGCAGGTCCCTCTGAGGAAAAGGAATCTCAATTCCATGTTTATTGAGCTGCTCATAGACATGAAAATTGAGTTCGCTTTTAATTCTTATCACTTCTTTCGGGTTGGAGATCCATACAAACAATTCGAAATCTAAGGACGAATCTCCAAACCCTTGAAAGTTAACATAAGGCTGGGGAGAATCCAGTACAAACGAATTTTCTTGATTGGCTGTATCTGCGATCTTTAAAAGGATTTCTTTCACTTTTTGAACATCTGTACCGTAAGCGACTCCAATCGGAATCGTTAATCGAAGTCTGGAATCAGCAAAGGAGCGGTTCACTACTTTTTCCTCGAGAAAATAAGAATTAGGAATGATGATGTGTTCGTTTTCGAGTGTCCGGACGATCGTAGCCCTCATGCTTATTTTTTCAACATCTCCAACTACATCATCAATTAAGACACGGTCTCCCACTTTAATCGGACGTTCAAATAAAAGAATCAATCCTGAGATGAAATTGGAGGCAATATTCTGCATTCCAAATCCAATCCCAACTCCTAAGACACCTGCAAACACGGTGAGTGCACTGAGATCAATGCCTACCGTTGTTAAACTGACCAAAACAGCAACGAGCATAATGATATAGTGGATCACTCGCTCCAGCGTAAACTGAATGCCTTTATCCAGATTGTGGCGTTCAAAAAAGAACGGAAGAAGGTGTCTGTTTAATGTGTTTGAGAGTCGGTAGGAAAAAGTAATAATGAGTACGGCGATGATGATTAAAAAGAGCGTAATATTGACTTGACCGATGGTGAAGATCGGATAGAACAACCAGTCAGAATTAGAGAAATATAGGATGATAAACAACAAGACACCATTAAAAACCAGCCAGTTAATAAGAGAAAGAGAGACTTTTTGAACACGATCTTTCTCAGGAATAAGGTGTCTGATGACCCATGCAGATAACCAGCGAAAAAGAAAAAGAGCTGCAATAAAGCCCATCACCCAAAGAATATCCTCCCAAGGCCAGTCTTCAAAAACATATGTATTCATTTCATCGCCTCCATAACGATTTCAGTTCATGTGCTAAATAAGGCAGTTATCCGGACGAGTTGTATAAGTTGTAGAGGAATGGCAAAGGGTTCGCTTTCCATTTTAAATGATATAGGATTGTTCGAAGTTAATACCGAACGTGCCGTACCTTATCAAACTTCCTGTACAATCGCCTGCTTGAATTCAAGTCCCTGAGCTATTCAACTTCCATCCCTGGATTCGTTCTCTATACCTGCAAAATCCACTTATAAATATCGTAGTTTAGAGATCCTTATTTCTGTAATGGGGGCCTGGAAACTGCGAGACCCCGAAGAGCGAAACTCAAGGAGGCTTGCCGTCTTCCCCGCGGAAAGCGAGTAGTTGCAAGGCCCTCATAATACTCAGCGTCCATCTCGAAACTAGCATTTCTTAATATAAGGCTTATCAAAAAGCAAAATAAAGTACATCTTTAGAAATATTTGACAGCCATAATCATCTAAATGGTCATAATTTGGGCATTCCCAAAAACGCGTTTTCGAAACCTCGATAAAGCAAAGGAAAGACCACCCCTGGTTAAATAGAAAGAGAATTACAGAGTAATCAATGATTCATCAAGTATTCTTTAGACATAGCAATAAATTCACGCACCGCGTAAGGGAGATATTTGTCCTTCTTCCATATCATCCCCAGCTCAAGCGTCAGGTTTGACCGGAGGATGGGGAGGGCCGCAATGTTACGGTCTTTGATATCGAGAGCAATCTGGCTTGGAAGCAGGGCGATTCCAACCTTTGCTTCCACCATTTCAATCATAAAGTCGCGATGGGAGCTGTGACAGACGACATTAGGATAAAAGCCCTTCGCTTTACAATCTGCCATGATCCGGTCATGAAGGGTGAAGTCCTTCCTGTACTGGATAAAGGATTCTTCTTTTAGTTCTTCTAAGTCGACCGCCTCTTTCATGGCTAAGTCGTTATCTTTATGAATGAGCACCATTAAAGGGTCATGGACGACCTGAAGGGTTTCAAACGTTTTGGAACCGACAGGAAGATTGCAGACGAGACCGATATCAAGGGAACCATCCTCGATTCCCTGTCGAATCATTTTTGAGCCGACTTCGCTTAACAGTATTTCGACTTGAGGATATTCGTCCCGGTAATAACGAATGATTTTTGAGAAAAAGGCAGCCCCTGTAATCGGAGGGATCCCGATTTTTATTTTCCCTCTTTTTACTTTGACGATATCACCAAGTTCTGAAGTCAATTGATGGAAAGCGTCCAATACCTTAACTGTGTTGGCAAGGACGGCTTCACCGGCATCCGTCAGCTGCAGCTGTTTAGAGCGGTAAAATAAGGGAACGCCGAGCTCCGTTTCCAGCTGCTTTACGGTTTTGCTGAGTGAGGGCTGGGATACATGAAGAGCGGAAGCAGCTTTCGTAAAGCTCATTTGTTTCGCTACCTCTGCAAAGTATTCCAAATGACGGATATCCACCATCATCACTCCTTTTCTATAAATAAGATTTATATGTTCTTTTGAAGCGGAACCGGTCATGAATAGGGTTGTATATCGCCTGTCATTCCCTTTAGGTAACAACCTTTCGTAGAAGATTTACTATCCAGGTTGTCTATTGGGACTGCTATATTTTGAGATTCCCGCGGGGTAAACATGGGCGGTAAGATCCCGGAAGGCGGAACCCTGAGGAAGCTCACCACAATCACGCGGAAAGGCTGCGGTTCTCCAGACATTCAATTCCATCTTTGATAAAGGAAAACGACAAATCGCCTTTCACCTAATTTGTGTGCCATAAGTCCTGTATAACTAAATGGAATAATATTAATTCCAAATATGTATTTTCGATATGGTAATTTTTATTATATGATAAATAACGACGAATAGATAGAATTTTACGACAACTTTTGTAAGCGTTTTATCTATTGAGGATCGTTTATTTTATTGAAGGAGGAAGATAGGATGAAAGACTACGTAAATGTTGGGAATCTTCAAGTCGCTCCTGTACTCTTTGAATTTATTAATAAAGAAGCCATTCCTGAAAGCGGGGTTTCCAGTGAGGATTTTTGGTCGGGATTAGAGGCGATCATTCAAAATCTCTCTCCGGAGAATAAAGCCCTGCTGGAAAAACGTGAGGATATTCAAAACCGCATTCACCAGTACCACAAAGACAACCCGAAATTGGATCAAAAAGAATATCAGTCCTTGCTGGAAACACTAAATTATATTGAACCTGAGGTGGAGGATTTTGAAATTTCCACCGAAAATATCGATGATGAAATCTCTGTCCAGGCTGGGCCTCAACTTGTGGTTCCAGTCAATAATGCCCGCTATGCCATCAATGCGGCGAATGCACGCTGGGGAAGTTTATATGATGCCTTGTATGGGACAGATGCGATCAGTGAAGATGATGGCGCCGAAATCAAAGGCAGTTACAACCCTGTTCGAGGAGATAAAGTCATCGCTTTTTCAAAAGAATTTCTTGATGAAATCGCTCCTCTACAGGAAGGTTCCCATAAAGAAGCCGAAGCCTATCAGATTTTTGATGGCAAGCTTTCTATCAAGCTTACAAAAGGGGGAACCACAGAACTTGAGAATGCTGACCAATTTGTCGGTTTTGTGGGGGAACCGGATCGTGCAAAAGGAGTCCTCTTAAAAAATAACGGCCTGCACCTGGAAATTCAGATTGACCGCAACCATCCAATCGGTCAAACGGATACTGCCGGAGTTAAGGATATCCTTGTTGAGTCCGCAGTCACAACGATCATGGATTTCGAGGATTCCGTTACAGCGGTTGATGCGGATGATAAAGTTGAGGTTTACCGCAACTATCTAGGTCTTTTGAGAGGCGATCTTTCGGTAACTTTCACTAAAGGTGACAAGGAAATGAAACGTGAGTTAAATCCGGACCGCTCTTATACCACGCCGGACGGCGGTGAATTGACCTTACCTGGAAGATCCTTGATGTTTGCCCGTAATGTCGGTCATTTAATGACGAGTGATGCGATTTTGGATGCAGACGGAGAAGAAGTGCCTGAGGGAATTATGGATACGGTCATTACTGGTCTGCTGGCTAAGCAGGATGTATTAAAAAATGGGACTTACCAGAATTCGTCCAAGGGCTCTGTTTATATTGTCAAGCCTAAGATGCATGGGTCGGAAGAAGTTGCGTTTGCGAACGACCTGTTCAATCGTACGGAAGAACTGCTTGGCTATAAGCCTCATACGTTGAAGATTGGTGTAATGGATGAGGAACGTAGGACAACGCTGAACTTAAAAGCTTGTATCAACGAGGTAAAGGAACGGATTGCCTTTATTAACACAGGATTTCTTGATCGAACAGGTGATGAAATCCACACATCCATGGAAGCAGGTCCTGTCATTCGTAAAAATGATATGAAAGGCTCTGCTTGGCTGAATGGATATGAGAAGTCCAATGTGCGCGTTGGTCTTGAGAGCGGATTCCGCGGAAAAGCACAAATAGGCAAAGGGATGTGGGCGATGCCTGATTTAATGGCAGAGATGCTTGCGACAAAAGACAGCCAGCTGAAAGCAGGAGCGAATACGGCCTGGGTTCCGTCCCCGACTGCTGCTACACTCCATGCCCTTCATTACCATAAGATTGACGTGGCAGATGTTCAAAAACAGATGTCGACAGATCATGAAGATTTAAGAAACGATATTCTGCAGATTCCAGTCACAGAAGAGCGTTCCTGGAAGGAAGAGGAGATCCAGGAAGAACTGGATAACAACGCTCAAGGAATCTTAGGCTATGTTGTCCGCTGGGTTGAACATGGCATTGGATGCTCAAAGGTTCCGAACATTAATAACGTCGAACTGATGGAAGACCGGGCCACATTAAGAATTTCCAGTCAGCATATGGCCAACTGGCTTCATCATGGCATCGTAACAGAAGAACAGGTGATGGAAACGCTGAAACGTATGGCTAAAGTCGTCGATCAGCAGAACGCTGATGATCCTGAATATCAGCCGATGTCTGAGAACTACGAGGGATCTGTGGCTTTTCAGGCTGCGTGCGATCTTGTTCTTAAAGGGTATGACCAGCCAAACGGTTATACAGAGCCGATCCTTCACAAACGCCGCCGTGAAGCAAAAGCGAAACAATACGCAAATAAATAATTGGAAAGTGACAACAGAAGCCATTAACCATCGTTAGTGGCTTCTGTTGTATCAAGGTTTTTTACTGAGATACGCGAAAGCCATTCTCGTGATTGAAGCATATGAACAGATCGTGAGTGACAATCAAATTTTTATCAGATGGATAAGAAAAGAGGTGTACGATGGAAACAAAACACAACGTTTCTATAGAAGATAGGTTCGGCAATCGTGGAACGGAGGTTTACAAACCGGTCACAGAAAAAGAGATTTCAGATTTTCTGAAGAAAGCGAATGAAGAAGGAAAAAGCGTTTCTATAGAAGGAGGCGGAACGAAGCGAGGCTACGGCGGACAGGGAGAGGCTTATGACTGGACCCTTTCTTTAGCTGATTGGAAAGGGGTTGTCGAGCATCAGGCAGGAGATATGACCGTAACGGTGAGAGCTGGAACGACGATTGCGGAGCTGCAGACTTTTCTCGAAGATTATGACCAGAAGGTATCCATTGATCCCTGCTGGCCGGACGATTCAACCATCGGAGGGGTCATCTCCGCTAATGAGAGTGGTCCGAAACGGATGAACTATGGGTCAGCGCGCGATCTCGTTATTGGTCTTCGTGTTGTCTATCCAGATGGTGAGGTCATTCGTACAGGTGCAAAAGTTGTGAAAAACGTAGCGGGTTACGATATGAATAAGTTGTTTATCGGAGCTATGGGGACACTTGGTGTAATCAGTGAAATTACAATGAAACTGAGGCCGAAACCAAAGTATGAAAGTCTTGTTCTTCTTTCAGTAGAAGAAGAGGAAGTGGACACCTTACGTTCTCTTGCTGTATCCATTCAAGATGCCATGATAGAGCCGGTCTGCCTTGAACTGATGAATCCACAGTTGTCCAAATATTTAACCGGCAGGGAAGCCTACACGCTTCTGGTTGGATTTGAAGATGTAGAAAAAGCGGTTAAAGATCAAGAAGGATGGATGGAATATCACAAGCCGGCCTCTGCCCAGATGGACGTAAAGCAGGAGGAAGACGCACGGGAATTTTGGAAAGCGTTTTCAAAACGTGCGCCGAATGCACTTGATCAGTCGGATGGAGAGACGAAAGTCGTATTGAAAACAGGCAGTAAACCGATGGAGGCTTTTTCTATTATTAAAGAAGCGGAGAAGATACAGCACGAGGTTTCCGTTCAAGTCGAATCTCATGGCGGTTTGGGCCATGGAATCAGTCAGTTGGTTGTATCAGGTTCAGAAGAAGGGATCGTTTCGTTTGTCGATCAGCTTCGTAAGTATGCTGCGAAGCAGAAGGGCTATGTGATTTTAAAACATCTGCCGACGGAACTGAGAAAAAGCATCGATCCCTGGGGGAACTATACATCTGGACTTTTCTTGATGGAAAAGATCAAGAAAGCGGTAGATCCTGATCACACATTAAACCATCAGCGGTTTATAGGAGGGATATAAGGTGTTAAAGGAAATGGTGGAAAAAAAGGCAACATCCTTACCGTGTGATTCAACTACGATGACCAATTACTTCAGTGAAGATCACCCGGATGAAGAGAAGTGGGCGGACTGCGTCCATTGCGGCATGTGTTTAGAAGCGTGTCCCACATACTTAATTACCGGACAGGAACAGCATTCCCCAAGAGGACGGGTGCATTTAATCAAGTCCGTCGCTGAAGGGAAATTGAATCTCAATGAAGCGTTCGCCGATCCGGTGTTTCAGTGCCTTGACTGCCGAGCCTGCACAACAGCCTGCCCGGCGGATGTTGATGTCGGCGGCTTAATTGAAGAAGCGCGTGGCCAGGTTCGTAAGGCGATGCCGCTGACAGGTTGGAAGGGAGTTGTAAGCAGCTTCTTCCTGAAAGGACTCTTTCCGCATCAGAAACGGATGGGAGCCGTAGGCGGGATGTTAAAGTTTTACCAGCAGAGTGGTGTACAGAAGCTGATGCGCGGATCCCGTGCACTTCAAATCATGCCGTCTCATTTATCAGGTATGGAAGCGATTATGCCGGAAGTAGGGTCTCCTGTTCAGCAAAAATATAAAGATGTAGACGTCATTCCTGCCAAAGGAACGCCTAAAGCGCGTGTTGCCATGCTGACAGGATGCATCATGGACGTCATGTTCAGCGATATTAATCAGTCCACCATTAATGTGTTAACCTACAACGACAATGAAGTCACCGTCCCTAAAAATCAAACGTGCTGTGGCGCGCTTCATGTTCACGCCGGGGACCGGGATACGGGCAGGAAGCTTGCAAAACAGAACATAGAAGCTTTTGAAAATGATGAAAAAGTAGTCGTTAATGCAGCTGGCTGCGGATGTGCGTTGAAAGAATATCCGGAGTTATTTAAGGATGATCCACACTGGCGTAAGCGGGCGGAAGCTTTTTCTGAAAAAGTGCAGGATATCTCCAAATACTTATATGATACCGGTTATGAAAAACCGAAAAGCTCGATTGATAAGAAAATCACCTATCATGATGCCTGTCACTTAGCTCACGGGCAAGGGGTGCGTCATGAACCGAGGCAGATGCTTAAGGATATACCTGGCATCGACTATACAGAGATGTCCCGTGCCGATACCTGTTGTGGAAGTGCGGGGATCTACAACCTGACCCACCCTGAAATGGCAAAAGCCGTTTTGGACGAGAAAATGAAACATGTTCCAGAAGATGTCGAAATGATATCTATGGGGAACCCGGGCTGTATGCTTCAAATGGCGATGGGGGTTCAAAAATATGGACGTAGAAGTGACATCGTCCATACCGTACAGCTTCTCGACTGGGCTTATCAGAAAGACCAGAAATCAACCGTTCACCAGGGAAAGGAGTAATCCAATGCTGAAACGAAAGAAAAATAAGCGAGAAGGCATGGACCCTCATATAAGAAGTCTCATGAAAATCGTCGGGGAAAAAGAGATTCTGTATAAACCGGAAGATCTGCTTTCCTATGATTGTGATGGATTTACTGTCCATAAGGCGATGCCCAAGGCTGTTGTATTTCCTGAGAACACAGAAGAGGTTTCAGCTATCGTGCGTTACTGCCATATGAACAACCTTCCTTTCCTTGCAAGGGGTGCCGGCACTGGCCTAAGCGGCGGAGCGATCCCACTAAATAATGAGGTCATCATCAGCATGGTGAAAATGAAAAAAATGCTCCATGTCGACTTGGAAAATCGTCAGGCAGTCGTCCAGCCTGGATTTGTAAATTTGAAACTCACTCATTCCATTTCGGATAAAGGGTATTATTATGCTCCCGATCCATCCAGTCAGTATGTCTGTACAATCGGTGGCAATGTCGCTGAAAACGCTGGAGGGGCCCACTGTTTGAAATATGGTGTGACAACAAACCATATTTTAGGCCTTGAGGTCGTGCTGCCCGATGGTGAGGTAATAGAACTCGGGGAAGCTGGTGTTCCGGATCGTCCAGGCTATGATTTGATGGGCTTATTAACAGGGTCAGAAGGAACCCTCGGCATTGTTACCACGATTACGGTACGAATTCTAAAAAGCCCTCAAGGAAAGCAGACCGTCCTGGCCTATTTTGACCAAGTCGAAGACGGGAGTCGTGCTGTATCTGATATTATTTCAGCCGGTATTGTCCCGGCTGCGCTTGAAATGATGGATAAAACGGCCATTGAAGGGGTGGAAGCAGGGACCTATCCTGTCGGGCATCCCCCTGATATTGAAGCTCTGCTGCTCATTGAAGTGGACGGGATTCTTGCTGGACTTGAAGAGCAGGTGGAGCACATTCTGGAAGTCTGCCGCAAAAGAAATGTCAGGGAAGTTAAAGTTGCATCCAGTGAAGAAGAACGCGGACGCTGGTGGGCCAACCGTAAGACGGGTTTTGGGGCCATGGGGGCTATATCTCCGGACTATCTCGTACAGGATGGTGTCATTCCAAGAAGCAGGCTTCCTGAAGTTCTTCAGAATATTTATGACATCAGCCGAACATCTGGTCTTCGTATTGCAAACATTTTCCACGCGGGAGACGGAAATTTACATCCATTGATTTTATTTGATTCCCGTGTTCCTGGAGAAACAGAAAAAGCGTTAAAAGCAGGGACTGAATGCCTGAAAGCATGTGCTGATGTTGGAGGGTCCATTACTGGTGAACACGGGGTGGGAATTGAGAAAAAGGAAGAAATGCGCTTTATTTTCACGGAGGAAGAGTTGGAAGCCCAGATGAGAATCCGCGAGGTGTTCAACCCTTATGATCTTCTCAACAAAGGAAAGCTGTTCCCAACACCGAGCCGCTGTATGGACGTGAAAAAGATTGTAAAAGAAACTGTAGCCGTCAAGTAATGATAAAAGGAGTGGAGAGAAATGAAATTTGCTAGATTTCAATACGACAATGACATTCGATATGGTGTGGTCACAAACGATGATGTAAGTGTTATTGATGGGGACCTGTTTGGAGAGTGGACGTACACAGGAGAGGTCCTTCCATTGAACCAAATTAAACTTTTGGCACCGGTTGAGCCGAAGAAGATTATCGGTATAGGAGCGAATTATGTGGGAAGTGAGGAAGAACGTCCGGATCAGCTCCCGGAGATCCCTGTTTTTTTCTTTAAACCGGAATCCTCCATCATTGGTCCAGAAGCGGATATAGAAATTCCAGAGGCCATTGATGAAGTAAAGTTTGAGTCTGAGCTTGCTGTAGTTGTTGGGAAAGAGATGAAAAATGTAGAAGAAGAAGACGTGCTGGATCATATTTTTGGCTATACCATCGGCAATGACGTCACAGCCCCCCAATTTTTTCAGGAAGATGGACACTGGACGCTCGGAAAGGCGTTCGATAC
Organism: Halobacillus litoralis; assembly: GCF_020524025.1. GTDB lineage: Bacteria > Bacillota > Bacilli > Bacillales > Halobacillaceae > Halobacillus > Halobacillus litoralis_D. The sequence goes on from NZ_JAIVKN010000001.1 coordinate 562,899, forward strand.
GTTTACTCCAGTTGGTCCTGTGATTGAAACGGAACTCGATCCTTCAGAGGCCGTTGTAAAAGCAGATATTAATGGTGTAGAGAAGCAGAATAGTCCGACCCAATTAATGATTGTGTCGCTTAAGCACATGGTGTCTTACCTATCCAAAGTCATGACGCTGCAACCGGGGGATATCATTTTGACAGGCAGTCCGCTTGGAGCGCATTTTGTGAAAAAAGGAGACGTCATTGAGTGCAGAATCGATGAAATCGGGGTCCTGAAGAATAAGACCGTGAAAGCCTCTGTTTCTATTCAATCGTAAATAAAAGTGGTCCCTTTCATTTCTTTTAAGAGATGACACTTGGAATCTAATAGGATCAGGCTGAATCTATGGCATGAATCGAGAAGGGCTTTTATTCAGGCCCCTCTCGATATATGACCTTATGAGTCTACGAAACAAAGTAGAGGATAGTGTTGTGTTTCCAGTAAAAACGCAATGATTCTCTGTTCCTTAGTTTAAGGTGAGCTGAGAAGCCGTCTATTTTCCCGAAGCTGTCTATATTTATGTGGAAAGATGTCAGGTTTTGTAGTTTTACAATTTTTTACTTATATAGTTGAAAGTGTCATCAGGTGACCTTATAATAATAAAAGAAAGCGTTTTCAAAAATGCATAAAGCGAAGGGAGTGGAGATGGTCTTAAAAGGGGAGGAATGAGTCAATAAACCATTGGAGGGTGAATGATGAACACTGGTACCTTAGCGCTTTTATCACTTTTACCGATTGTTGCTGTTGGTATATTTTTAGTCGGACTCAGATGGCCGGCGAGTAAAGCGATGCCCATCTCCTACATAGTTGCCGTTCTGCTCGCTTTATTTGTCTGGAAAGTTCCCGGTGCTATAGTCGCTGCTGCCTCCGTAAATGGAGTCGTGGTTGCTGCTACGCTTCTTTATATTATTTTTGGTGCGATCCTTCTGCTAAATACACTTCAGGAAAGTGGTGGATTAAAGACGATCCGCCAGGGGTTTATAGATGTTTCTCCAGATCGAAGGATCCAGGTCATTATTATCGCCTGGCTGTTTGGAGCTTTTATTGAAGGTTCCGCCGGGTTTGGAACGCCGGCTGCTGTTGCCGTTCCTTTACTTGTTGGGTTGGGCTTCCCTGCCATGGCCGCTGTTGTTGCGGGGATGGTCATCCAAAGCACGCCTGTTTCCTTCGGTGCTGTCGGTACTCCAATCCTGGTCGGCGTTCAGACGGGTCTGGCTGCCGATGCCAGTATTACGGATAATTTTCTTTCCCTCGTCACCATGGTTGGGGGACGTGTCGCTGTATTACATGCCATAGTTGGTACTCTTGTTCCTTTATTTGTTGTTGCCCTTATGACACGTTTCTTTGGTAAGAATAAGTCGTTCAGTGAAGGAATCCGGGTATGGAAATTCGCTTTATTTGCTGCTTTTGCTATGACGATTCCATACACGATTGTAGCCAATTTTCTTGGACCTGAGTTTCCTTCCATGATCGGAGGTCTGGTTGGTCTTGCGATTGTCGTTCCGGCAGCGAAAAAAGGTTTCCTTATGCCTCCTAAAGAGGAGTATTGGGATTTTGAGGATTCCTCCAAATGGGACCCTTCGTGGACCGGACGCATTGAAATACAGGACATTGCCCATAAAAGTGGGAAAATGTCGATGGTCCGTGCCTGGACGCCCTACATCCTAGTTGGTTTATTCCTTGTCCTGACCAGGCTCAAATCCCTCCCGTTATTGGAGTGGATCAAGTCATGGAACGTTACGATTCCAACAATTTTCGGAACGGATATTTCAGCAAGTTTTCAACCGCTGTACTTACCAGGTACCATCTTTATCGTGGTTTCTTTAATTACATTTGTCATTCATCAAATGGACGGGCAGGCCTATAAAAAAGCTTTGGCTCATTCCGGAAAAACGATGATTCCAGCGTCAGCTGCTTTATTGTTTACGGTCCCTATGGTGCAGGTGTTTTTGAATTCCGGCGGGGGTGCGTCAGGATTTGGCAGTATGCCGATTGAACTTGCCAATGGAGTCGCTGCTCTTACAGGGGATTTTTGGCCGTTGTTCTCTTCCTTTGTTGGCGGATTAGGAGCTTTCATTGCGGGGAGTAATACCATTAGTAATATGATGTTTTCTTTATTCCAATATAATGTCGGCTCACAAATCGGTGTGGATGCATCCTGGATTGTCGCTCTGCAGGCTGTGGGTGGTGCGGCAGGGAACATGATCTGCGTGCACAACGTTGTCGCAGCATGTGCAGTCGTCGGATTGGTTGGAAAAGAAGGAGACATAATCCGTAAGACGCTTCTTCCTTTTGTCTACTACGCTACGTTTGCCGGTGCGCTTGGCTACTCTATCGTGTGGACAGCAGAGAAGGGAATCTTCAACATCGGTTCTATTCTAGTAGCCATCATTACGACCCTTGCGGTTTATATTATTGCTACCAATCATAAGAGACTCCCGGAATCACAGCTGCGTAATCAGAAGCGCTTCCGGGCTGTGAAGTAAATAAGTTTTTAAGGTAAACGAAAAAAAGAGACTTCTATTATGAAGTCTCTTTTTTGCTGGTTTTCTATTTTTGGAGGATCGTTAGCCACATCAGCCGCTGAATTACAAAAAGAAATACGGTCTTAAAGCTGCAGGATAATATAATCGTGATGTCACTATTTCTTCTTGGAAGAACATTCAAGACCCATAGAGTATCTGACGAATTTTCTTAGCAAATACAACAGGCTTTTCAATTTGTTGAACATACATATAAGAAAGCATAGGCATGCTGCAAGGAAACCCGGTGACGAAATTACAATAAATCCCAAGTTGTGTTAATTTCGACATTACCATATTTGCATCTTTGAACTGAACAGGGATACGTCCAATGTTAAGAGCGCACCCTTGTGAATCCATACTGACAAAACTAAAAATTCCATCTGTTACCGTAGGAGACTGGGAAGCACATCGATCTAATATCTTTAATCGATGGCGTTGAGGTACTGCGATACTACAGAAGCACTGCTGAAGTGGGTAAGGGATTAAAAAACCTCCCATAATCTCACTTGCCTGCTTACATGTATGACTCATATTTAAAGCAGAAGGCGTATTTGACCGTTGAGCTGATCCGACTGGCAATGTATTCAAAACAGGTAAGAGTCGCCAGGCAAAAGAGACCGGGGATTCAATACCAGCTACATAAACAATAGGAAGATCTGGTTCACTATATAAATAACCATGGACAACATTGTGTACGATTCCCTGCCTTACCAAAAGGTCAGTCACTGTCGCGATATTCCGCTCCTCAACTGGGATACGTCCAATAATAAGTGCTTTTCCCTGGGCATCGAAATTACCAAAGTCAAAATAAGCATCCGTTACCATAGTAGAATCAGCTGCTGATCTCCCTAACATATTTACTTCAATACACTGGGCTAAACCAACTGTACAGAAGGGGGACTGTGGAGTGATGGGCAGGATTGTGTAGCCGCCAATGATTGATGCAAATGCATGACAAAGGGATTGTGTTCCAGTAAAGTGATCCATTTTTACACCCCTTTATTCCAATCTGTAAGTTCAGCACTCGACTAAAAGAAACCTGGACTGTACATCTAATTGATTAATAGGTAAAGTTCACATGGTTTCATTATATGTTTATTTTATTTCTCCATTCGTTCAGCCTGAAGGAATTTCTGTAATCAGTTGTAATGATCTCCATGATATAGACAAGCGTGTCTTTTTAAGTTTGAGTGATACAAAAAAAGAACTTCCGTAAAATTGGAAGTTCTTTTTTGTCAGTATGATCAACAATACGCTTTAACAGTATCTACGATTTAAATATCAATAAAGAACCACACGATCATAATCAGCTGAATAATGATCTTTGCGACAGTGCCGCTTAGAAAACCGAACAGAGACCCAATCGCAGCCTTCAAGGCATCTTTAGATTCGCGCCTTTGAACAAGTTCAACTATGATGACTAAAACAAATGGAACGATTAAAATCCCGAGCGGCGGGATAATAAATGAACCTACAATGACCCCGACAGCGGCTGCCCGTTCCCCCCATTTACTTCCTCCGTAACGCTTGACGAAATAACTGTTTGCTATAATATCTGATACGATGAGGAGAATCGTAAGGACGATCGCACCAATCCAGAAGAATACAGACAGGGCTTCTCCGTCTAAAAAGAAAAAATAAGCAAGAAATCCGATCCAAAGCACAAGCGGTGCAGGAATGAGCGGGAAGATCACACTCGCGAAACTTGCGATAAAACAAGCAATAATAACAATCCAAATGACCATTTCCATTTCTTCCAACCTCCTAAAATAACAACTCTTCCATTATACGATTGACGGAAATAAAAGTTTCTAAACAATAGAAAGGAATCGGGGGTGAGAGGAAGAAGGTCTCCATAGCAGTTTCTTCCTGTTCATCCATCCTTTTTATGGTAATCTAAAAAAGGAAGAGGGGCCGGTTTATACCTCTCACCGGTGATATAGTCGATGCCTTTTGCTATTTCTTTATCATTGATATACAAGGAGGAAGAAAAATGAAACGAATAGGGAGTATAGTTTCTGCCGGCTTATTTTTGCTGTCTATGGCTGGAATGACAGCCCTGCTGCTTGGAAATGATTCTTTCCTTCTTATGAGTGTTCTGTCTGCTCTACTTGGGTTTCTTATTGGTCTATTTGCTGACAAAGGGGCATTTAAGAGAATAGGTGTCCTGGGAAACGGCGCGATTCTAATTGTGACGGTCCTTTTTCCTTTCTTTGTCACAACCTTCTTTTGGAATACTCCGTAGATTCATATAAAAAGATCCGCCTCTACAAAGTAGGGGCGGATCTTTTTCATCTCCATTGAAAATTATTTCAATCCTAATTCCTGTCTATCCGGCGGTGCCATAAATTCCGGGCCGACCGGATCCTGAATGTGTTTGAGCAGAATTTCGTCAATATCATGCATTGTTTCTTCATCAATGGTAAAGTTGTCCACTTCCTGAACAGGGTTCAGCTGATCAGGACGACGTCCGCCCATGAGGGCAATGCCGGATCCGGGCTGATCGAGTACCCAGCGGATCGCGAGCTGAAGAACACTTTTACCAAAGCGGTTCTCCGCAAGATGTTCAAGCTCCTGAACAGCATTTAAATATTGTTTAAAGCGTGGCTGCTGGAACTTGGGGTCGTTATTTCTTAAGTCGTCGCCTTCAAAATCACGTTTGGTAGACATTTTTCCAGATAGTAGCCCGCGGCAAAGAGAACCATAGGATATCGTGGTCAGGTTATGATCCTGCACATAAGGCAGAGTCTTCGATTCGATATCGCGTTCAAATAGGTTGTAGGGTGGCTGCAATGTATGAAGCGGAGCAGCTTCCCTAAATGTATCCATCTGCTCAGGTGAGAAATTGCTGACACCAATAGCTCTGATCTTTCCCTGCTTATATAAATAGGCTAAGGCTTCTGCTGTCTCATGAATAGGTGTGATCGGGTCCGGCCAGTGCACTTGATAAACGTCGATGTAATCGGTTTTCAAACGACGGAGAGAGTCTTCCACCTCCTGGTGAATTCGCTCTTTACTGGCGTTTCTGAATACGGAATCATCTTTCCAGTCCATACCGACCTTCGTAGCCAGCACAATATCTTCACGTCTTCCGTATTGCTCTACAGCTTTGCCGACAATTTCTTCTGATCTTCCAAATCCATAAACAGGAGCTGTATCAATGAGGTTGATCCCCTGATCAAGAGCGGTATGAATGGTTTTAATGGATTGATCTTCATCCGTTCCTCCCCACATCCAGCCTCCTATTGCCCATGTACCAAGACCGATCCGGCTAGCTTCTAATGATGTATCACTAATTTTTGTTTTTTTCATTTGTTCCACCTCCAAAATAGAGAACATAATGATAGTACCCGGATTTTCACTACGTTAAGCATAAGATAACCTACTTACATAAGAGAAGAATAAGCTATAATAAAGGAAATAGGAGAGGGGATGGAGGAATGGAAACAGCAAAGAAAATGGATGCAGGAAAGAGTCGTTCAAAGAAGGACTGGAAAAAAGTAACCCTTTGGACATTGGGCATCATCATCGTATTGATCCTTAGTGCTGGGATTTTTGTAAACGCTTACACTTTGAGGAGTCTCCCGGAAACATCTGGAGAAGTTCAAATCGATGGAATCACTGAAAAGGTACAGGTGACCAGAGACTCAAACGGCGTCCCACATATAGAAGCATCAAATCTCCATGACCTTTTTATGGCACAGGGATATGTGCAGGCACAAGACCGATTATTCCAAATGGAGCTGGCAAGGAGGCAGGCATCGGGGCGCTTAAGTGAGGTCGTCGGTGAAGCCACTATTAATCAGGACCGGTATTTCCGGACCCTTGGCCTCCGTCGTGCTGCTGAGAAATCGTTGGCTGTTTATCCGGAAGAGACCGTGGAAAAACTTCAAGCTTTTGCTGATGGTGTCAACGCCTTTATAGAAAATGAGCCACTGCAGCCGGAATTTGCGATGATGGCGATTGATCCAGAACCGTGGACCCCTCTTGACTCTCTTACGATAGGGAAGTATATGGCTTTTGACCTCGGTGGGCACTGGGAGCGCCAGGCCTTTAACTATCATTTGCTGCAGGAGTTTCCGAAAGAAGAAGCCTACGAGCTGTTTCCTTCTTATCCTGAAGAAGCGCCGACTATCCTGGCAGATGCAGGCCCTCTTGATATGGAGAAAAGTTTCGCAGGCGTCGTGCTGCCTCATGAATTTAACGGAAGCAACAACTGGGTAGTCAGTGGTGAGCGGACAGCATCTGGTTCTCCAATGCTTGCTGATGATCCTCATCTCGGTCTTGCTACACCGTCCATTTGGTACCAGATGCATTTAGAAGCAAAGGATTATCATGTGTCAGGCGTCATTTTCGCTGGAATTCCGGGAATTATTCTCGGTCATAATGATTCTATTGCCTGGGGAGTGACCAACGTCGGGCCGGATGTTCAGCAGCTCTATGTGGAGAAGCGGAAACAAGATGATCCGACGATGTTTTTATATGAAGATCAGTGGGAAAAGGCAGACGTAATTAAGGAGACAATTGAAGTGAAAGACGGTGATTCTGTTGAATTGGATGTTCTTGAAACAAGGCATGGCCCTGTTATTAGTGAATTCGCAGAAGAGACTGGTGAGGAGAAGGTACTGTCTTTACGCTGGACGGCACTTGATGCAACCACTGAGCTCGATGCGGTTTTAGAAATGAACCAGGCCAAGGACTGGTCGTCTTTTGAAAAAGGGTTGGAGAAGTTCCTGGCACCGGCTCAAAACTTCGTATTTGCAGGTGTTGATGGAACGATTGCCTATAAAGCGAATGGACAAATTCCGATTTATGAAAATCCTGATGATGCGCTGCTTCCGCTAAGAGGGTGGAAGGCGGAAGATGAATGGAAAGGGTTTATTCCATTTGATGAACTGCCGAAAGTGGTGAACCCTGAGGAGGGGTTTGTGGCTACAGCGAATAATAAAGTGACTTCAGATGATTACCCCTATCATATCAGTCACAACTGGGCTCAGCCTTTTCGCTACCAACGGATTGTTGAAATGCTGGAAGGAGAAGACACGCTTACACCTGAGTATTTTCAGCAGATGCAGATGGACGTAAAAAACCTGCAAGCCGAAGAATTTCTGCCGTTTATGCTTGAAAACATAACAGATGATCGATCCCCGCTCGAGAATGAAGCGTTGGCTTTAATGAAAGAATGGAATAAGGAAGATGATCGTACTCTTTCCCAGCCGCTCATTTTCCATAGGTGGATGACGAACATTGAAAGTAAGCTTTACGATAAGGAAATATCCAAGGACATGCTATCGTTATTCAAAGGTTCTGCACAGACGACAGATGGGCTGCTCAGGAAAGTACAGGACGGGGAAGAGTCTTTATGGATAGAAAAAGCTGGCGGGATCAAGGCCGTGATCACCTCTGCATATGAGCAGACCATCTCAGATCTCGCAGCAGAATTTGGTGAGGAGCCTGGCAGGTGGGCATGGGGTGACTTTCATGCGGTTGAGTTTACCCATCCTTTATCGAGCATTGGTTTTCTCGAACGCTTTCTCAATCCTGGAGATCCCTCCCCCGTCAGCGGGAGCCGTGTGACGGTGCGGGCGGCCGGTTTTAAATCCAATGGTCTTGTTAATCATGGGGCATCCTGGCGGTTTGTTGTGGATATGTCTAACCCAAATGAAGCCTACCATGTTGTCGGACCTGGACAATCCGGCCATTTTCGCAGTGATTGGTATCACGATCAGCTCAAGGACTGGGTAGAAGGTGAGTATCACCTTACAAAGACGAAAGCGTATGAAGGTGAGAGACTCACGTTACTGCCAAATGAATAGGCATGGAAAGCCGTTCTTATAATAGAACGGCTTTTTTTTGGAAGACTACATACTGGACTGATAAAAAACGGTTAAGCCATTCCTGATGAATCATAGAGGCGGTTTAAAAAATGAAACAATACGGTCAGAAAGAAAGTAAAAAGGACAAACGAAGGTCACTGATTGAGGGGTTAGCGAATGGATGCCTGTCGGTTATTTTCTTCCCTTTCTGTGTCGCCGGCATTCTTTACTGGTTGTTAGGATGATGAAAAGAAAAAGACAGGGATTGTCTCAGAATCATTTGAAATAGCTGCTTAGTTTATCTTTTTTAAGGGAAAGACTAAGTGTGTCATTCTATAATGGAGGTCTTCTTATGCATGGATTTCACGAAGTTTTTATTCAAATACTTATCTTGCTTGCCATTTCTGTAACGGTAATCGGAATAGCTAAACTGCTAAAGGAACCGGATTCCATTGCTTTGGTGCTGGTAGGTCTTGTTCTTGGGATGACTGAACTTCCGGTTATTGAAGAAGCCGAGAGCTACATAACTCAGTCGGAAGTATTTCAGGCAACGATCATTTCCCTGTTCTTACCGATCCTGCTTGGTGATGCTACATTAAAACTTCCCTTCCACCATCTATTCTCTCAAAAGAAGACGGTGTTTGGACTTGCTTTTGGGGGGACATTTATCTCTGCACTCGGTATCGGGAGCGCGGCTTACTTTTTTCTCGATCTCCCGCTGGCAGTGGCTTTTACATTTGCGGCTCTTATGAGTGCTACAGATCCCATTAGTGTTCTGTCGATCTTTAAGTCACTTGGTGTACCTCAAAAGATGTCCACAATCATGGAAGGAGAATCGTTATTTAACGATGGTATAGCCGTTGTTCTTTTTAAGATAGCGAGCATCTATCTGCTGACATATATTGAAATGGGATGGGCTGGTCTTGGCAGCGGTATCTTCATGTTCTTGAAATTTGCAGTAGGAGGAGCCATTATAGGGTTAATCCTTGGCTATATATTCTCGCAGATTATCCGTATTTACGATGACTATCCGTTAGAGGTAGCCTTTAGTGCACTCTTGTTCTTCGGCAGTTATTTCATTGCAGAAGAATTCCACACATCAGGAGTTATTGCTGTTGTTGTAGGAGGATTTGTTTTTGGAGATTATGGAGCGAAAATTGGCATGAGTGAAGAGACGAAAACGAATATCAACACGTTTTGGGATAGTATTACACTTCTTGCGAACGCACTCATCTTTCTTATGGTCGGCCTTGAGATTAGAAACATCGACCTCGCTGGAAATTGGAAATATATTATCGGAGCAATCGTCATAGTTCTAATTGGCCGCACCATTGCTCTTTACATCAGTACAGGATGGGTAAAGGAAATTTCCTCAAAAGAACGCCTGCTTATCAACTGGGGAGGACTCCGCGGCAGTTTATCGGTAGCGCTTGCCCTGAGTCTTCCAATGGATTTTGCGGGAAGGGACCAGGTTCTCCTGCTTACGTTCTCCGTTGTTTTATTTTCCTTGATTGTACAGGGTTTGACCTTAAAACCATTGATCAAGAAATTAGGCTTGGTTTAGTAAAGAAGGCGGACGAAATCGATTCGATTTCGTCCGTTTTTTGTTGCGGTATACCTTCATGTTTTGGGTATGAAAACAAACCTGGATTTACTACTGTACTTTTGAAAAATAAACGATTGAAATGATGGACCTCTGGATTATTAGAAGATGGGTATGAGTGCCGTTTAAGGTTTTAAACTTAGGTTACTTGGAACACATCATACAAAAAAATTTCGTGATATTCTCGAAATCTTTTTTCATGTCAATTTCTCTTCATTTCCTACAAAAACACTTAGATATCACCAAAGGTGAAACTGACATTATTGTAGAATAAGTACTAACCAAAACTCTTAATAGGGGGATGCTTACTATGAGAACCTACATTTTAGAGGAGCTGTGTCGAGTTAAAGGGGAAATACTCTGTAATGAAAGGCAAAAAGGAGAAGGAGCACATTTTACAAGGCAGCGCCTTAAAGGAATGGACGAAGCTTATAGAAATCTTTTTCTAATTGAATCCAGGAACATGGTTGCTTACTCCGATGTTTCTGATAAGGATAAGTATATTGATGACGCGATTGCTAAGCATATACAGGGCGGTTTCAGGACAGGTGACCGCGCCATTGATGGTAAGTTAATAGGGAGATATATAATTGAATGGCAGTTGGAGAATGGGGCCATTAAGTGGGCGGAATAAGTTTAAGATTCTCAATTTCTGTATCATAGGCAGTCCTGAATCATTCTTTTACCATTTCCACATACAAGAAGTAAGAAAGGAGACTACGTTTGATGTAGTCTCCTTTCGTTTGAAGTGAATGCTGGGCTTCAAGGTTTACTGGGTTTGTTTGATTGTTTCCTGGAGTAAGGGATGCACATCCTGGTACAGGCCGCCTCTATCTCTTTAGTGATAGAAATAAATTAATGAAATAACCAATGACCAACAATAAAAGTAACAATAAATAGCCTGCATCTTCCCACACAAGTTTTATAACAACGAACGCAAGAAGAGAACCTAAAACAGCGCGCCACCACAATCTGATCTGAAACTTCTTTTCTTTATCTGACAACACATTTCCTCCCCTTGATGAATGTCTCATAAAGAAGGCATTCAATTTCTCACGAACAGCAATGCTCTTATAAACATCCGCGCTGAATGCTGATTATTCCTTGTAAGTAAAAAAAGTAGTCCATTATGAAGTACAAGAACTCTACTCCAAAATGGAACTACTTAGACATCCAGTGTATGCTTCTTCATTCGTTTAGATAGGTTTGAATTTTTTGAACGGCTTCTGTTAAATCCTCATGGATCACATAATCGAACAAGTGGTCCTTGTCTGTCGGCTCATTGTTGATAAGGATGCTTGTCGTATATTCCTGTTGGAATGCATCATAGGGAAGCAGATTGAATGGGGTGACCAATAAAGAGGTTCCCATAACGAGTAATACATCCGCCTGCTTTATCATTTCCACAGCTTTTTCGTGCCCGGTAATCAAGTCACCAAACAGAAGAACATCAGGTTTTAATATGTCTCCACAATCATCACATACAGGAACGGGAGCTCTCATTATTTCATCCAGTAAAAAAGAGCGGCCGCATGCAGGGCAGGTCGATCGGTTCAGTGTGCCGTGGTATTCAAGAACGTTCGAACTCTGTGCGAGAGAATGCAGTCCGTCCACATTCTGCGTGATGACAGAAACAGACCGGTCCTTTTGCTCAAGGTCACGAATGAAGTGATGAACGGAGTTTGGCTGATAGTTTTTCAATAGCTTCATCCGAAAGATGGCTTTGTATTTTTTCCAAAAATCTTCAGGGTTGGTGTAAAAATAGTCACTTGACATGTAATACTCTCGTGAATGATCTTCGGACCAAAGTCCTTCACTTGAACGGAAGTCAGGAATTCCGCTGGCTGTGGAGACACCTGCTCCGGTAAGAACAGCGATAGAATCTGCACTTCGAATGTTCAAGGCAATGGTTTCATACATGAAAGAATGCTCCTTACTGTTTGTTGAAGCCTTTTTTCTTTACAATACCTGTAACGTCCATACGCATTGGATTCGTAAAGCGGCGCAGCATTTGGTCGGTCCAGGAATCGCTTCGCGTATTTGTCTTCCGGGATTGGTAATAGGCAGCAATTTCTTTGTCAAACGCCTGCAGTTCATCTTTTTGGTCCTGATTATATTCATTTTCAAAGTAAATGGCTTTCGTCTCTAATCTTGGTTTTTTGTCAGGCTGGTGGTCCGGGACTCCGATGACCATGCCGAAGAGCGGCAGGACATGTTTAGGGAGCGAGAGAATTTCATCCACTTTATCCAGCTGGTTCCGGATACTCCCGATATAACAGATTCCAAGGTCCATGGATTCTGCTGCCAGGGCCGCATTTTGCGCAGCAAGAGCAGCATCAATGGCCGAAACGAGGAAGTGTTCACTATTTTCAAGGTTTGCAAGCATTTGTTCATATTGTTCCTCTGAAGCCTGCAGGGTGTGACGGTATAAATCTGCACAGAAGATAAGAAGATGGCTGTTGTTTTTTACGTAGGCCTGGCCGGTGATTTCAGCAAGCTGTGCTTTTTTCTCTTCATCTGTCACACCAATAATACTGTAAGCCATCATATAACTGGATGTGGAGGCCTGCTGGGCAGAGGAGAGAATGAGATCCAGCTGTTCATCTGAAATTTTCACATCTTTAAACTTACGAATGGAGCGGTGGTTCAATATCGTTTCAATGGTTTCATTCATCTTGAAATCCTCCTATTGGTAGATCCATTGGGATGTGATTGTATCGTTCACTTCTTCTTTAGGATCTTCGCTTATGATTCTAATCTTTTCTTCATTCATAAAGGTAACAGACTGAATGGCGTATTGGTAATAATTTGGTTTAGCCAGCACATTACCATCGGCTGCTTCTAATTCTACTGTTTGAACGGTCTGTAGATCCATAACCATCAGCTGGTGCTTAGGTTCATCCTCCCTCAGCCGTTCAAATAAAAAAGCGACATAGTTTCCTTCCGGAGAAGGCTGAATGGAAACCAGCGAGCTTATATCGCTTAACAAATAGGAAAGTTTTTGTTTGAAATCAATCAGTAAATGAGAACAGCGGTTTTTGTGGCAGGCAAACTCAACAAGAAACTGATCCTTTTGTATTTGGGTATAAGTAAGGTTTTTCAATGTTTGCTCAGGGTCCTCAAAATTATTTATGTACTGATACAAGATTGGAAATTCCTTCTGAGTAAGTTTATACGTTTGTTCTTCCAAGGTAAATGATAGATCTTGTGGATCTTCCTCCCTTAAACCATCCTGGACGATTGGTTGTTCATTTTCCTGTAGTTGATCCGTTGTTTCTTTTGCATTTGCAGAAGTATTGCAGCCTGCAAGCCCGATACATATAGCGATTAAAAGCAGGATGCCCCAATTTTTCAACATAACCATTCCCTTCACATCAAAGAACTCCTTTCTACAGGATACCACATTTATTTTTCCATAGAAGAAGCAAATCTATTTACAATTCTTCCATTATATAAGGAAGGATTTCGCTGTACTAAAGGAGAAGTATTCGTTCATAAGAAAAAGGGGGAGGGATCCTGGTGTCGAGGATCTTTGATTTTCAAGGGTATGTGAATAAGAAAAAGAGATTATACACAGGTGATTCACACAGGAGCATAGACCTGGAAATCTATCGAAGCGTTGTCCATCATCTACAGTTGTCTCGAATAGAGACGTACGACGAGCATATCGAAGTCATCACTACATCTACACCTCTAAAGCTCTTTTACGAAAGAGATGAACAGCGCTTTATTCATATGTTTACTTCCTTACTTCATCAATGGAATCTTATAGTGGAGGGGGAGCAGGAGGGGTTATACGAGAGGTTTCCGACAGTCGGCGATTTATGCCTGTATATTAAAAGAAGGGTGAAAGCTCTATAAGATGATGATTACTCATCTCTTATAGCTTTCACCCTTTTCATATTGACCATTCCTACATAAAACTGGGTAAGACCAATGCCGAACAAAATGGGACCGATACTTGCGGCAAGCATCGTACTAATAAACGTCTGCACCATGCCGATGCCCATCACTAGTGCGTGCTTTCCTTGAATAAAACTAAAATAAGACCCGATCAAGCAGCCAATCGCAGCTAATACAAGCGTTGGTGCCAACCAGGGATAAAGGGCAACTAATTCCATATTTAACTCTCCTTATTAAGTATTCTGAATTTTCTATTTATTAAAGTGTATCATGCATGGAATCAAGGGTTCAACCGTGAAAAACGTCTAGTTTTGACGCTTCTTCTCCTTTGCATAATTAAAGGGGTTCCCTGCTATCGTGGTGTTTAAACCTTTTTATCTACTTTTTGTTATAAAGAACTTGCAAATCAGGTTTTGTTTTAGAAAAATGAGCGGTGTTCCACACAGATGCTTTTCGCTTATCTTTTACTAGACGGATCTGCTAACAGTCTAGAATGATCACTCAGGTTCCCAACCCTGAAAATTCAGTTTCGAGATTTTTGAACCGGTTTGTTATATAGTGAAAACAGGTAGATTATCTTAGAAGAGTGGAGGGATGCAGATGAATGGAAAGATTGTAGTTGAAAACTTAACGAAAACATTTAAAAAGGGAAATGTTAAGGCTGTAAAAGATGTTTCCTTCAACGTCGACGATGGAGAATTCTTTGCTTTTTTAGGACCGAACGGCGCTGGTAAATCCACAACGGTTCAAATCCTTACGACATTGATCAACGCTTCTTCAGGAAAAGCGGAAGTTGCCGGTCATGATGTGATCAGAGAGCCGGAGAAGGTGAGGCGCTATATTGGTGTAGCTTTACAGGAAACAGGGGTCGATCCTGATCTTACTGGTCGTGAAATGCTGGAGCTCCAGGCATATATTTTCGGTTTCAATAAGGAAGACGGGAAGAAAAGAGCCCAGCAATTACTGGAGATTGTTCAATTAACAGAAGCGGCCGGCCGACGCATTGGGAATTATTCAGGTGGAATGCGGAGACGGCTGGATCTTGCACTTACACTTGTAAATGAACCGAAAATACTTTTTCTGGACGAACCAACGACAGGTCTTGATCCATCGAACCGTATAGCGATCTGGGAGGAACTGCGGCGGCTTAATAAAGAAAATGGCACAACCATATTCCTCACTACGCAATACTTAGAGGAGGCGGACTCTCTTGCGGATCGAATCAGTATTATTAATGATGGAGAAATTGTAGCCACAGGGACACCGAAGGAACTGAAGGCGCAGATAGGAAACGATTTAATTGCCCTTGCTCTTAAGGATCAGACCCAGCAGGACAGGGCTGTACAGTTATTGCAGCAGCAGATGCAGGATATGGACGTCATTCGTAAAGATGAAAAAATCCTTGTTTATGTAGAGGAAGGGACCAAAGAGCTGCTCGAAGTGGTTCGTATTTTTGATCAAGAGCAGATTGGTATTGAAGATATACAGTTATCTTCCCCGACCCTTGATGATATCTTCCTTAAAATAACGAGTGAGCAGAAGGAAGAGGTGAAGAGCCATGGGGAATAATGTTTGGAAAGATACATGGCTGATGACGGTAAGAAATATCAAAACAACGCTGAGAAACCCCTTTTCTTTTATTCCGAACTTAATCATTTCTGCTTTTTTCCTGCTCGTTTATGAAGGGGGATTAAGCGGTATTTCCCAGCTGCCTACATTCGAGGGTGCAAACTATCTGGCTTTTATCCTGCCGGTTTCCATCGTATCAGCTGCCATTGGGGGAGCGGGTGGAGCGGGGCAGAGCATTGTCAAAGACATTGAGAACGGATTCTTTTCCCGGTTATTATTAACACCGGCTTCCAGACTTGCTATTGTTCTGGGGCCGATTATTGCGGGTATGCTTCAGCTGCTGGTGCAGACTCTATTAATCATCGGAATTGCCTTCCTGCTTGGTTTGAAAGTTGAGACGGGCTTTGCTGGCGTGCTTTTTGTTCTACTCATTGCAATTGGGTGGGGGCTTGCCTTCGCTGGTTATTCTGCCGGAGTTGCGCTTAGAACCGGAAATGCACAGGCTGCCCAGGCGGGGACATTTATCTTCTTCCCGCTCATTTTCTTGAGCACAACGTTCGTCCCTTATGAATTGATTGAAGCCCAGTGGCTGAAGATTGCCGCGACAATAAACCCGACGACTTATATATTTGAAAGTATGCGGACGGCCCTTATCGACGGCTGGGTCTTTTGGGATCTTATGCAGGGGGTCATTGCGATTGTTGTAGTCTGTACAATTACGATAACCTTTGCAGCTGTGTCAGCGAAGAGGGCAGTATCCAGAGGGTAATGGAATAATATTCCCCTTATTCAATATTTTTCTGATATACTGGTAGTAACAAAACGATTAGGAGTGATGTCTTATGGCAAAATTCAACAAAGCAATAAGTAGAATTGACTTAAATATCTTTCACGGAGGACATCACTCTTAAAACGTCCTCCCTAAAACTAGGAGGAAATGAATGAAACGGAATGATTTTATCCCATTTTTTAAAGATCAATTAGAAACAGGCGAACAGGCTGGAAGGATTACACGCCTGACCCATGGGCTGTATACGATTGCAGGCGATGAAAGGGAAAGAAACGGAGAAGTGTCCGGGCGTTTTCACCATGTTGTGGAAGTAGACCGGGATTACCCAGCTGTCGGAGACTGGGTCGTTTTTGAACCTTATGATAACGGCGAGCGTGCTAAAATTCATCGTGTTCTCACAAGAAAGGCTGTATTGTCTCGAAAAAAAGCAGGCGGAAGCCACAGCGAACAGATCATAGCTGCCAATGTGGATGCGGTTTTTATCGTCACTGCTTTGACGCAGGAATTTAATCCAAGACGCATCGAACGGTATGTGCAGCAGGTTTATGAAAGCGGGGCAAGGCCTGTTGTCGTTTGTACAAAGAAGGATTTATGTGAGAACCCGGCTGAAAAGGTTACTGCCGTTGAAGCTGTTGCGCCAGGGGTTCCGATGTATGCCGTGGACAGTTTGTCTGGGCACGGGATAACGGAATTAAAAGAGGAATTGAAGCAAGGCGAAACCATTTCCCTTGTCGGTTCATCTGGTGTAGGAAAGTCCACACTGATCAATTATCTGCTTGGAAAAGACGTCCAGGAAACACAAAATGTGAGGCAAGACGATGACCGCGGCCGTCATACGACGACTCATAGAGAGCTATTTGAGCTTTCAACCGGGACATTTATCATCGATACTCCAGGAATGCGCGAACTCCAGCTATGGGGTGGTGATGAAGGGGATGTTGATCAGACATTCTCAGATATTGACCGTCTAAGTGAGACGTGCAAGTTCAGGGACTGTAAACACGAAACAGAACCTGGATGCGCCGTTCAACTTGCTATCCAAAAAGGGGAAATGGAAGCGGACCGGTTGAAGAGCTACAATAAGTTGAAGAGGGAATTGAAGCGGCTTGAATTAAAAGACCGTTATGGTACTCACCGCACGAATCGGATGCTTCATGGCCCGAATGCGATTAAATAGTAAAAAGAGATGCCAGGTTCGGCATCTCTTTTTTTATATACGAAGGGCTTTATTATAGGACAAGGGTATAGTAACAAAGCCGACATACCTCAACAGGTATGTCGGCTTTTGTCTATTACTTCTATTATTATTGAAACGCCATCTGATCGATGGTAACAAATTCATACCCATCGTTCCTTAGTTGAGCAATGATTTGAGGCAGGGCTTCTACGGTTCCTTCCAGTTTGGAAGATGAAAAGCTATGCTGCAGTACGATGGCACCTGGAGATTTTTCCCGGTCAATCATCTCAATCATTTCACTTGCTGTGGTACCACTCCAATCGAGGGTATCAATAGACCATAGGATATTACGAAAGCCGAGTTGCTCAAAGAGCTGAGCGTCGGCCCGTGTGAAATCGCCATAGGGAGGCCTGAATAAAGTAGGTTCTTCTCCTGTCACCTTTTTTATGATTTTGTTGGTAGAAAGGACCTGCTCCGCCACCTGCGATGAATATTCTTTAGTTAACTGAGAATGATCCCATGAATGATTGGCGAGCGTATGTCCTTCTTTAACGATACGTCTGGCTGTCTCTGGAAAGTAGGATACTTGTTGTCCTACCACAAAGAAGGTAGCCGGAACATTCTTTTCCTTAAGAATGTCTAGGATTTGTGGTGTAATGGTCTGATCAGGACCATCATCAAAGGTCAGGGCAATTTTCTTTTGTGCGGTGTTTCCCGAGTTATAAGCTTTCGGGATCTCCGCAGGGGCTTCATTCGTCTCAATAAACGTTCTCTGAATGGCAGGATCATAAGTTACGTTCATGTCGAGCTTTTGAGCTGTTGGTAATAATGGTATATAAATTGAGCCATTAATGGTTGTCGTTGTCGTCTTGATATAATCACGCTTCCATTTGTTCTGTTCTTTTACATAGTAGTCCATGTAGTTCTTTTCTAAAGGAAGTGCGGCGATATTATTTCTTTCTACTGCAATGGATTGATACGTTTCGTTAAAGTCGACCGTTGCTCCTGTATGTTTAAAAAATAGAGCGGGTACCATCAAATGGCCCTCCTGCATCACATAATTTGTTTTTACAAGCTTTCCATCAATAGAAAGATAAGCAGTTGATTCCATTTCCGCGTGGGCGGGACTGGATGCGAATAGGTTTACTAATGAGAATAGTAGAAGAAAAACTCCTACCCGTGTTACTTTCTTTATATAACCTTTATCGTTAATGTTCAATTTATTCCTCCGTCATTTTTTATCATATAAAGACTACACTAACAGTGATTGGACGGGAAAGAAATAGTGTTCCACTGGGATTACATGAACAAATTGGATAGAAAAGGCCTTTGTTGGTTGGTACCGCAGGTCCATACAGATAAAAAAGCAGCGTCTCCCGAAGGAGCGCTGCTTTTTTGTATAGTTTACTTGTTCATATATTTGTCGATTTCCCACTTACTAACTTGTAGGGAATACTCTGTCCACTCCTGCTCTTTATCTTCGATGTACACTTTAGAAGTGTGATCGCCAAGAGCGCTCATAAGAAGTTCATCTTTTTCAAGGGCAGAAAGAGCTTCTTTTAAGTTTGTAGGAAGAGTTGGTACACTTTCGTCCTCAACTTCGTATAGGTTACGGCTTTCAGCTTCACCCGCATCCATTTCTTTACGGATACCGTCAAGACCAGCTTGGATCAGTACCGCAAGTGTCAAGTAAGGGTTAGCTGTTGGGTCCGGGTTACGGACTTCAAAGCGTGTACCTTTTCCGCGGGTTGTAGGTACACGTACCATACAGCTGCGGTTAGAGTGAGACCATGCAACACTTACTGGAGCCTCATAACCAGGTACAAGACGCTTGTAAGAGTTTACGTTCGGGTTTGTAATTGCAGCAATTCCGCTTGCGTGATGTAGAATACCTGCAATAAACTGTTTCATCGTCTTAGAAACACCGTCTGTAGCATCTTCGTCATAGAATGCGCTGTCTCCATCTCTGAATAGGGAAAGGTGGCAGTGCATACCAGAACCGTTTTCACCAGCGATTGGCTTCGGCATGAACGTAGCATGGTATTCATGGTTTGTTGCAATGTCTTTTACGACGTTTTTAAATGTTTGAATATTGTCAGCTGTTTTCAGCATGTTATCGAAACGGAAATTGATTTCGTGCTGTCCCATTGCAACTTCGTGGTGGGAAGCTTCCATATCGAAACCGTATTTTTTAAGAGTGCGGACGATGTCACGACGGACTTTATCTCCTTTATCTTTTGGAGAAGCGTCGAAATAACCACCGCGGTCGTTCATTTGACGTACAGGATATCCGTCATTATCCAGTTTGAATAGGAAGAATTCAGGCTCTGGACCAACGTTAACGGTATAACCCATCTCTTCTGCTTCTTTCATCGCACGTTTAAGAATGTAGCGAGGGTCTCCTTCAAATGGCGTGCCATCAGGTTTGTAGATGTCACAAATGAAGCGCGCACTGCGGTCTTCGTCGACAAGGGAAGGAAGAAGTAGGAATGTATCTAAATCTGGTACAAGATACATGTCACTTTCTTGGATATCAGAGAAACCAGAGATGGAAGAGCTGTCAAACATAGCTTCATCATTTAGAACCATTTCCAATTCTTCAACTGGTAGTTCAACATTTTTTGTATCTCCTAGCATATCTGTGAATTCTAGAATTAGGAATTCAACGTTATTCTCTTGTACTTCCTGCTTAATCTGTTCTTTTGTGTAAGTCATACATTACCCTCTCTTTTTCTTTTAATTTTGAGTCTGTTATCCAAATAGTTGCTGGATATGTAGCTCTTTTTTGCTTATGTAAGGAATTCTAACATAAAGTGTAGAGAAATCTCAAACTCTTTTATTAAATTCCCTAAATTTTTTGTCGTAAACTCGATTTTATCCATAAATCTACGAAACTTTCATAAGCTAATAGAAAGGCGGGAGGTTAGAAGGAATGACGAATAAACAGATGGTATTTGTGCAGGCAGCCATGGTTTTTCTGTACCTTTTTCTCGTTTCAATTATTCATGTAAAGCTTTTAGAACAAGCGAGTGGAGCGTTGCGGCTCTACCCTTATATAGTTTTCGGGCAGTCCGCCTACATACCTGTCGGCTGCCTGCTTGGTCTTCAGCACATCGCTGCTGTATGGAAGGGTGAAAAAAGGGTGAGGTGGAGCATGAGGACCTGGTTTTTTGTTGTTTTTCCATTTCTCTACCTTTTACTTATTCCTTATATCATACCATTAAACTCTCTGCTTCCTGTAGTGATGATTACAAACCCTTCTATAAGCCCGGTCATTCAGGTGGTCTTTGGGTATATACTTGTTTCTACAATGAAAGAGAAATAGGTCACTTTTTCATTTAAATGTAGAGTTTATTTTTAAATACAGAAAAGCAGAACCGGCGGATCCTTTCCTTTAAGGGGAAGAATAATAGGAGAAGATGGACGTAGGCGATATTCTATTTTATAATCGAAACGGACAAACAATCCTACATACCCTTACTAAAGAAAGGAAGATTTTTTTGAGTAAAACATTAATTTTCGGTCATAAAAATCCCGATACAGATACGATCTGTTCTGCTCTTGTTTATGCAGATTTGAAAAAAGCACTGGGTGAGGACGCAGAACCTGTACGACTAGGGGAAGTGAACGGCGAAACTCAGTATGCTTTAGACCAGTTTAACGTCGATGCTCCACGTCTTGTGGAACGCGTATCTGATGAAGTTGAACAAGTGATCCTGGTTGACCATAATGAGCGTCAGCAGAGCGTTGAAGATATTGATCAGGTTCAGGTCCTGGAAGTTATTGATCATCACCGTATCGCTAACTTTGAAACGAAAGGCCCTCTATACTACCGCGCTGAGCCTGTTGGATGTACAGCAACAATTTTAAACAAATTGTATAAGGAAAAAGGCCAGGAAGTTTCCAAGCCGATGGCAGGTCTTATGCTGTCTGCGATTATCTCTGATTCCTTATTGTTCAAATCACCAACATGTACCGATGAAGATCGTAAAGCAGCGGAGGAGCTTGCAGCAATTGCTGGTGTAGATGCTGAGGAATATGGTCTGCAAATGCTGAAAGCAGGCGCTGATATCAGCGATAAATCTGCAGAACAACTGATCTCTCTAGATGCAAAAGAATTTGATATGGGAGATAAGAAAGTGGAAATCGCTCAAGTGAATACGGTGGATACCAATGATGTCCTTTCCCGTAAAGAAGAGCTTGAATCAGCTATGGAAAAGAATGTTGCCGATAAAGGACTTGACTTGTTCGTCCTGGTTGTCACGGATATTCTGGAAAGTGACTCTACGGTTGTAGCGGTTGGAGAAGAATCTGCAGCTGTTGGTGAAGCTTTTGATGTAACATTAGAAGGCAATCAGGCTGTACTAGAAGGCGTTGTTTCACGTAAGAAACAAATTGTTCCTCCTCTTAACACTTACTTTGCTTAATTGAATAGAGTCAAAAAGGCTGCCGGGATGTATGTTCCGGCAGCCTTTTTAATTTTTATGGCTCTGTTAAAGATTAATGTTGTTTTTTTACACGACCTTTAAGGAACTCCTTCCCTCCCAACCTCTCATCAAGATAACGGACCAAGGCCGCTATTCCAGACAAAAGGGGTTGTTATAAAGAGCTCTAAAAGCCAACACTCCATTTTAACAGAGCCGTTTTTTAAAACGTATGGTGGGTATATGGCAGGCAGTTGGAGGTTTTGATTTTATGAGAGCGTTGGTCTGCTGCCAAGAATAATGGAGGTTGTGTGCAATCAACATAAAGTGTAACAAAGGCCTCTCGAAGTATCTTTTTTCAATTTCAACACAATGTATAAAGGACAGGGAAGTTTCCTCAGGAAGTGAAGGAGTCATTGAAAGATGTGAGAGCCTGTGTGAGTTCACTCAACGTTTTTGGATCCTGTATGGTAAAGGACTCCTGGTTTACAATCTCCTCCACTTCAGCCTGCAGACGTTGGAGCTCTTCGATAATCTCATCAGCCTGGTCTGAATGTTCATTTTCAAAAGAATGTAAGGTAAGGATGGAGCGCATAGTAAAAAGTGCGTTATTATACTTCTGGAACCATTCCTCTGTAAGCAGGGATGAATGCTCGGCGGTGTTCATTAATCTTTGGTTGCTGTTTAATTTCTGTAAACTTCTGCTGAGTAAGGTCCGTTTGAAAAATTCTTCTTTACGCGTGTTACTTTCAGAATGAAAGGTTTCAAAAGAGATCGTAATATCCTCGATATTGTAAGCCAGATCGCTGACTGAAGAGGATGCGGCTTCAACGGCAATCTTTTCAATAGGATCTGTTCGTGAAGCGTCAAAGAATAAATAAGCGAAAAGGAGTGTGCTTAAAAGGAGTAAAGACGAGACGATTTTATAGAACTTCATGTCCTCCCGCTCCATTCTTCCCTAAGCACTCCCATCCGGATGGAATCGTAATATTCTCCTTCATAAATACGGCACTTTCTCAGTCGTCCTTCAACTTTCATGCCGAGTTTTTCACCGACCTTCATCATTCTTTGGTTTTTAGACCATGTAGTCAGACCGATTCTGGCCAGCGGAAGCGTTTGAAACAAATAGTCAATCCATAATTTAAGAGCCTCTGATCCGTAACCGCCATTCCAGTAGGAGTGATCATAAATTCCAATCCCTACTTCCAGCCATAATGAAGGTTTGTGTTCCCAGTAATAGGTGACGGTACCGATAATTTTTCCATCTACTTCTATAATTAGTCTTGAATCAGGTTCGGTCGGTCCGAGTCTGTCTCTTCTAGCGGACTCATGACTTCGATAACTATCCAGTGTATGAGGTTCGAGTGGATAATAAGGGGCGTCCCATTTCTTCCATTGATGATCTCCATTAAAAATTAAGTGATAAAGTGTAGGGATATCCTGCTCTTCGATACTGCGCAAAGTTACATGAGTACCGGTAAGCGTTAAGTTTTTATTAACTTTCTGCATGAATGTTCTCTCCCTGTGGCATCGTTTTCTTAATCGTATCACAACATCCGTTTTGTTTTGAGAGAGAAATTGTGTGGAATGAAAGTAGGATAGTGTACATAAAAGGATGGTGAAAAGATGATAAGGGTGATCGCATACTCAAAAGAACGGGGCTTACAGGAAGAGTTGTCATTAAAAGAGCTGGCCGAAGAGCACTGGGATTGGTATTGGGTTGACTTTGAAGCGCCCACAGAAGGGGAGGTGGGGCTTTTGGAGTCTCATTTCAATTTCCACCCCCTGGCTGTAGAGGACTGCCTCCATGGGCTGCAGCGACCGAAGCTTGATTATTATGATGATCATACGTTTCTGGTTATCCATTCGGTCAACGGGGATGACCTTGAAAGGAAAGAAATTGATATCTTTCTTGGTGAGTGCTCAATCGTTACCTTTCATAAAGAAAAAAATGCTCCGCTTGAACAGGCAATCAATATTGTAAAACGATCTAGAAACTTTACTGATGTGGATGAGTATTATATATTCCATCAAATTCTCGATAAAGTCGTTGATCACTATTTTCCGATCATTTATAAAATTGAAGATCACATCAATGACATTGAGGACAATACAAAAAACTTATCTATGGAGAAATTACTGGAGGAGTTGTTTGACCGGAGAAGTGAATTGTTAACATTAAGGCAGACGGTCCATCCAATGAGGGATTTACTCTACCGGATTTTAAACACTCACCATTTGGAAGGGGTATTTGACCGGCGGGAGTATTTTGCTGATATTCATGACCACCTGATTAAAGTCGCTGATATGATCCTTTCCAACCGGGAAATGACACAGGATATCCGTGACAGTTATATGTCATTAAACTCTCATGAGACAAACCGTACGATGCAGATCCTGACGGTTATCAGTGTAATTTTCATGCCGCTTACCTTTATTGTAGGGGTGTACGGAATGAATTTTCAGCATATGCCTGAATTAAGTACGCAGTATGGGTATCTGGTCGTCTGGATGGTGATGATTTCGGTGGCTGTCAGTATGTTCTTCTGGTTTAAAAATAAGGGCTGGTTTGATTAAAAGGACGGAGGAGAGGCAGGAATTTCTCCTCCGTCTTTTTTCCGTCTAAAGGATGAATGAGTTTCACTCCAACGGCCGTTATGAAAAAAGGGTCGGCGTTCTATAATGATAGTAACAAAGAAACAAAGGAGATGAGGCGAATGTTTAACCCTTTTGAAGTCTCTATTGATGTTGAAAAACGCCGCCCTCGCTAATATAAATGACGGATTTGTTTATGATAAAAGTGCTCAATAGAAATTGGGCCATAAAAAAACGCGCCGGGCTTACACAGCCGGACGCGTTTTTTTATGGTTTTATTCCTCTTCGTCTTCACGGTCGAACCATAGCAGTTCTTGTTCATCAACGAAGCCATTGTAGTTGATGAGGATTTCTTCATCAGCTTTGATATCGGTATAAGCATAGAATTCAAACATATGTTCATCAAAATTTATCACATAATTGGCGTTTGGCTGATAGGAGTGGTTAAACATCATCCCATAACCTAACAAAAATGCCGTATGATTCTCACCATATTCGAAAGCGTAATCCGCTAAGCGGGTCTTTTCAATATGCACATGTTCATCATTTGGATAAGGAATAACAGGGGCTTTATGAATCAGCTCATTTTTGGCGATGTCACGATTAGCAAATACCCCGCGATTCAGTTCTTCATTCTCAAGCGTAGACGTGCGGACTTCAATCATTTATTTCACCTGCGCTTTCTTTTCAATGCAATGCTTATTAAGTCTGACAGGTATAAGGAAAGAAAGCAACTTTTTGAAAATTCCAAGTTTCCCGTTTCGAATAAGAATAATGGTCTTAAAGATAATAAAGGTATACCTCTGAATAGGAAGGAGCTGCGACTTTGTTAAAAAAATTTAATACCGTATTCAAAATTTCAGCGGGCATCATGCTTGTACTTGTCATCATAGGCGTTGTCTGGCCTGATGGGCTTGAGCGTTCAACCACGATAGTCAAAGATTTTATTGCAAACAAGCTTGGCTGGTACTACTTAATTGTCGTCACCTTGTTTTTGCTGGTCTGCCTTACTTTCTTAGTGACACCTCTTGGAAGAATTAAGCTTGGCAAGAAAGGGGAAACACCTGAATTCTCACGACCAACATGGATTGCCATGCTGTTTAGTGCCGGGATGGGGATCGGGATTGTGTTCTGGGGGACGGCTGAACCGATTAGTCACTATGCCATCAGTTCTCCTACAGGTCAAACAGGAACAGAACAGGCCATTAAAGATGCGATGCGTTTCACCTATTTTCACTGGGGGATTCATGCCTGGGCAATATACGGCATTGTAGCCCTTGTGCTCGCTTACTTTAACTTTCGCCACGGACATGCTGGTTTGATCAGCGCCACCTTAAAACCTTTGTTTGGAGAAAAAGCAGCCGAAGGCGTATTTGGTAAAGTCATTGACATCCTGGCGGTCATCGCAACGGTTATCGGGGTTGCAACAACCCTTGGATTTGGAGCTGTTCAGATTAATGGTGGATTATCTTATTTATTCGATATTCCATCAGGAATCGTCGTTCAGTTCATCATAATAGCTGTTGTGACCGTTTTATTTATGATTTCTGCATGGTCGGGTTTAGGAAAAGGAATCAAAATATTAAGCAATGCCAATATGGCTCTAGCTGGACTGTTGTTTTTACTCGTATTTATTTTAGGACCAACGATGTTTATCCTGAACCTATTCACAAACTCTATTGGAACGTATGTGCAGTATTTACCGAACATGAGCTTTAGAATTGCTCCTTTAGATCAGGAAACAAGAGAGTGGATTAATGCCTGGACCATTTTCTATTGGGCCTGGTGGATTGCCTGGTCACCCTTTGTCGGTGTCTTCATCGCAAGGGTATCAAGAGGACGGAGTATCAGAGAATTTGTGTTCACCGTATTGATTGTTCCCTCTATCATTGGGTTTTTATGGTTTTCTACATTCGGAGGAACTGCGATCAACCTTGAACATAGTGCTGTGGATACCATTTCCTCATTGGCGACGGAAGAATCACTATTTGGCGTCTTTTCAAATATTCCACTTGGCTGGATTGCATCGATTGTCGCGATGTGTTTAATTGCAACATTTTTCATTACATCCGCAGATTCAGGGACTTTCGTATTAGGGATGATGACAACAGGCGGGTCGGAGACGCCTGGAACATCCATTAAACTGACGTGGGGAGGCTTATTGTCTGCAACGGCACTTGCTCTGCTTTACACGGGTGGGCTGCAGGCCTTGCAGAATACAATGATTATCGCAGCTCTGCCTTTCTCGATTATTATGCTGTTAATGGTGATCAGCTTCGTGAAAGCGATATATAAAGAGGGAAGAGAGCTTGGCGTAGGGCGTTTCAATCCTCCAAACAAGGACGATTCCTAAAATCTTAAAACCCCCGGCTGAACAGCTGCCGGGGGTTTCTTTTGTTTCTTGAAAGGTTTACAGCGTCCAGATCCTCGAGACATAAGCAATCTACCTATGGGAAGAAGAGCACTTCCCGTCGGTGTTCTGCTTATGCTTGTCGGATCTTCCCGGCCGCTTCCACACTTTATTTTTGGAATCCGGTTCCAAGGGGCAGACCCTCGCGACATAAGTCAAATCTCTGCGTGAAGAAAGTGCGCTTCACTACGAGCTTTGTCTTATGCGTGTCGGGACTAACCAGCCCCTTTCCACACTTTATTTTTGTAATCCGGTTCCAGCGTCCAGATCCTCGAGACATAAGCAATCCACCTATGGGAAGAAGAGCACTTCCCGCCGGTGTTCTGCTTATGCTTGTCGGATCTTCCAGGCCGCTTCCACACTTTATTTTTGGAAACCGGTTCCAAGGGGCAGTCCCTCGCGACATAAGTCAAATCTCTGCGTGAAGAAAGTGCGCTTCACTACGAGCTTTGTCTTATGCGTGTCGGGACTAACCAGCCCCTTTCCACACTTTATTTTTTCATTACATCATGATCTACGTATCGTTTGCCGTTGAGCTGGCTGATGATGTTGATGGCGACTTTGGCGCCGTCGCCGGATGTGATGATGGTGTGGACACTTACGCCTGCGACTGTTCCGGCAGCCCAGACTTTTGGAAGGGAAGTATGTCCTGTCTCATCGACCTTGATGATTTTAGCAACGCGTGGTTCTTTGCCGTCGATAATCTCTAACCCAAGATCTTGAGCCGCTTTTACGGACATCCCGGTTGCGAATACGACATGCTCTGCGTGGTATTTTCCTTCAGCGGTTTCAATTTCGTACAAAGCGCCATTTTCTTCACTGACTTTCGTGACTTCTTGTTTCACAATTTCTGCACCAAATTTTTGGGCCTGCTTTTGACCTTCTTCAAGGAGTTTCGGTCCTTCGATAGCGTCTACACCGTAATGGTTTTCCACCCATGCTTTTGCTGTTATACTTTTGCCGCTATCGAAGAGGATTGTTTTTTTGCCAGCTTTAGCTGTAAACAACCCTGCGCTTGCACCTGCAGGTCCTGCTCCGATTATAGCTACATCGTACATGAAGATTCCCTCCTTATAAGATTGGTTACACTATCTATTATATCTGAATATTCCAATGATTTAAATTTTGTCTTATGTATGCAGACCCGTTGCTTTATCGAACAATGTCTTGTATGATTCATTTCGGGTAACGAAATAAAAGGAGGAGAGATCATGAATGAAGAACAAGTGGTCCGCAATCCAAAGGGGTTATTGATCTCTCTTTGTGCGGTCATGATGATGTCTGTAATGAATGGAACGATGTTCAATATTGCGGTCCCTGATATTGCAAAAACCTATCAGTTGATGCCGTCTGAGGTGAGCTGGGTGATGACTGGTTATATCATGGTTTATGCTGTCGGGGCGTTAACATATGGAAAACTTGCTGATTTTTATCCTTACCGGACGCTTATTACGTTTGGTCTGACGGTATTTTGTGCAGGGTCTTTATTTGGTTTTTTTGCACAAAATTACGCGATGGTTCTGCTTGCCAGAGTGATTCAGGCACTCGGCGGGGCTATGATTCCTGCTCTCGTGTTTTTAGCGCCTATACGCTACTTTCCTAACGAAAGGGGAAGAGTGCTTGGAATTGTTTCTTCTGTCATGGCGTTTGCTTCTGGTATCGGGCCCATTGCCGGAGGGTTCATTGCTGGATTTTTAGACTGGCGGTATTTATTTTTAACATCGGCTTTAATTATTATCACGCTGCCGTTTTTACGAAAGAATCTCCCTCAAGAAGAAGTGAAAAAAGGATATATCGACTTTATTGGAGCGGGATTGATTGCCGGGTTCATTTCAACCTTACTTCTTGGAATTACGCTCGGAGTATCCTGGCTGTTCCTTTTATCTGTCACGTTTATTGGTCTGAACTTCTGGCGTATGAAGGCGATCGAAGAGCCATTCATCCCGCCGCACCTGTTTAAAGACCTTAAGTATCGATCCACGATTACAACAAGCTTTCTCGCTGTTGTCTGTTTATTCGGCATGATGTTTATGCTGCCTATTATGTTTCGTGATGCTTATGAAATGGGCACCATGGCGATTGGCCTTGTCTTGTTTCCAGGTGCTGTCAGTGCAGCATTGATGGGGCAGAAAGGCGGAAGACTCGTGGACTCTAAAGGAAACACATTTGTGCTGTATCTAGCTTTAACGCTTTTAGCTGTAGGGTTTTTACTCTTATCCACAATTGTCGGTGCGCATCCTTATGTAGTCAGTGCGACTATCATCGTGGCCTACATGAGTTTTCCACTCGTTCAAGCGTCTTCAGCTGATATTTTAGCTAATGTTCTCAACAAAAATGAAACGGGAGTCGGAATGGGTGTCTTTAATTTGCTGAACTTTGTGTCAGGCGCATTAAGTGGAGCATTGATTGGTAAAGCACTGGATCTCTTTGATCCATCTCAACCGTTTAATATTGTTGGATTTGAAGGAACCACAGCGGTTTATAGTAACGTCTTTTTAGTGTTTGCCGTCATAATAATCATTGGATTCCTGCAGTTCCGACTCAATTATCACAAGAACAATCATTCTGATTCACATGAAGAACCCGCTTCCTTGTAAAGGAAACGGGTTCTTTATTATATTTAAGTATGAGTTCAGTTGTACAAAAGTTATACTGAAATAGAAGTTTCGTTTTCAACCATCGATGGACTATACTTTCTTCGACAGCTGCTTTTTTGAATATGTTCGGTCAGCATGTCTTCAATTTCTTCATATACATCTTCCACACATTTTCCGTCAATGATTAAGGTGAATGGGTGATCCATGTTTAAAAAAAGGAAGAATGATAGCAATTTAGGAAGGTGTCCGGCATCTGCGATCAAATGATCCTGATGTAAATATAGATCGCACCCGTTTTTCTTAATAAGCTTGTGCAGTTTCATAATCTGGTTTGTCTTTAAGGGTCGATTCAAATGAATTTGGTAAGAAGACAGCTCGTTCACTGTCGTCACCTCCATATTATTTTGTTAATATATCGATACCCGTACAAAAGTTGTACTAAACATCCGTTTTCCTTAGTCTTCATACATCATTTTTCGAGTCATTCCACCATCAAGTACTAAATTTTCTCCATTGACAAAAGCGTTCTTCTTATCCGTTAAATACAGGCATGCGCGGGCAACATCTTCAGGTGATCCTACACGATTGGACAAATGCTGGTTGTGATCTTCTGCTGTCAGTTCTTCAGGAGATCCTGTGTGAATCCAGCCGGGGCTGATACTGTTGACCCGGATCGTATAAGGAGATAAAGAAGCTGCAAGAGCATGGGTAAGAGCGACTATGCCTCCTTTACTCGCTGCGTAAGCCTCGGAGTCCGGCTCACTCATTGAAGCGCGTGTCGATGCTATATTTACGATACGTCCGTTTATGTCGCTTCTCTTCCAGATTTTAGCAGATTCCTTCGAAAAAAGAAAGACACTTCTTAGGTTCGCATTTAATACTTCGTCCCATTCGTCTACGGATAATTCGAACATAGATCGAAATGCGCTGACCCCTGCATTATTGATTAAGATTGAAAAGCTCCTTTGCTCTTCTTTTAATTGACGAAAGAAAGTGGAGATGTCGTCTGGAACACGGACATCACAGCGGTAAAAATGACATGTACCTTTCTGCTGTTTAATTTCTTCTGCTGTTGCAAGACCGGCTTTTTCATTTTTGTCACACCCAATCACTGTATAGCCTTCTTTTGCATAAGCTATAGCTAATCCACGTCCAATTCCTTGACCGACCCCTGTAATGAGTACGGTTTCCTGATGATTTTTCAATGGTATCCCTCCTAGGCTTCGTTTCCCTATTATCAATCAAGGGTAAACCTTCTATTATCTTGTTTGCAGGTTCCGGTCATGGTATGATCATTTTTAAAATTGGAGGTGATCGGATGAAACGTGTGACACTTGTCGACGTTTTTAAACATCGCATTACTCAAAAATATTTGCAGCGCTCAGGCATTCATCACGCGGTCACCGTGGCGGGATATGCGTTTGAAATGGCAAAGGAGCATGGAGTAGACCCGGACCTTGCATCAAAATCTGCTTTACTTCATGATATGGGGCATTATGAATGGTATTGTGATGGGAAGTGGGATTATGAAGAATATCGGAAACACGATATCCATGCCATCAAAGGAGCAGAACGCGCTCATAAACTGCTCATTCGTCTGGGTGAAGACCGTCTTGTTGCTAAAGAAGTGGCGCTGGCTGTTTTGCTTCATACCGACAGTTACCTGCCATTTGGATTGGAAGATAAGCGTACGCCTCTTCAACATGTCGTAACAAGAGCGGATGAAAAAGATGAGCAGCCAGGAGGGCTGCATCATTACAAAAAGATGGATAAAACAGAGGCCGTCCAGATTCTTCATGAACTGGATAAGAAAATTGAAGCCTTTTTAAACCAGGAAGATGAGCTGTCTGGATAAGGTTTTGATTACTTGTCAAGTATTTATTTAAAAAAGGGTTTACTTTTGGAAAAAGCTCCGATATAATTCCCAATATAAGAAAAATTTCTCAGAAAGCGAGGTCTTATCAAATGAAAAACTGGATGGTACAACCAACAACAAACTTCATACATTCGACCTGCGCTCAGAGAAATTTCTGAGATCAACGACTATTTTCGCATAAAGTAATCATACCAGCCGCAGGAGATGCATAATGTATTCCTGTGGCTTTTTTAATGGAGAAAAATTTCGTTTTAAGCCGCAGCAGACCTGCGGCTTTTTTGTGTGGTATTAAAGGGTAAAAATACCCTTTTAATATAAAAATACACTATTGGAAGGAGGGGTTTCCATGACGATACAATTTTTTATTTTCACCATAAGTTTAACCAGAAACAAACGACAAAAATATCATTCCCTGCCTGGTTATCATCCAAGTGCAAAAGATCAGTGGCTTGACCGTAAATCATCTGCATTTAGCCGTTACCTATAAGAAATAAGGAGGAGACAATCATGATGAATACTTTAAGAATGGCTTTTATGAACTGGTTGAATGTGGAGAAGGATACCGCTTAGCCTCATATTGAAGAGGAGGAAACAAAATGAGAATAAATTTACTTATTTTCACGATTCGCGTAGAACGGATGGATCTGCTCAGCCTGGACCGGTCCATCCGGAGGAAACAGAGCATTGAACAGAAAATCAATGAAAGAAAGTCTAAATACTATTTCGTTTAATTCAATAAAAACCCCGCGTTGACGGGGTTTTTGTCTGCCTTCACATAAAATTCCATCCATACTCCTTTCTTGTTTAGAGACAATAACTAAAGAGGGGAGGGAATGGAAATGGCGAGTGGAAATAAGAAAATTACAAAGCGTAATGAGAAGAAGCATGCACGTAAAGAAATGAAAAGGAATAAGAAACAAGATGAGACGGCAGTCAACCATGTCGTAAATGTGTACGATCCGATATAAATGAACGAAAGCTTAAGAGTCCTGAAAAATGGCGGACGAGGGAATCCTCATCCGTCTTTTTTTATTTACGCAGAAGTTGGTTGGAACACGTTCAAACTTTATGTGATTTTTGGTTTAGTATCAGAAAAATGAGGGAAATAACAATCATCATGTTCGACAATCTTTGAAAAATGTGAATATTCCTATATGTTCAAAGAGAGAAGGAACAATTTTTTTGGAAGAAAGGATCGAAAATGATGGCTCATTTACATAGAAAACCAATACCGGTACAGGAATCTGTAGAAAAAGTAATGGAACATCAATATAAAGGTCAAAAAGAAACGGTGTCTATTCATGAGTGTGATGAACGCATATTAGCTGAGGATCTGCTTGCAACCAATCCTGTTCCTCCGTTTCATAAATCCCCCTATGACGGATTTGCTCTGAGGTCTGAGGATACACAGCATTTATCCAGAGAAAATCCAGGCACATTCGTCGTTAACGAAACCGTCGGCGCGGGCCACCGGGCAAGCCGCCCTTTAAAAGAAGGGGAAGCGGTACGAATTATGACAGGGGCAGAAATCCCTGAGGGCGCTGACTGTGTGGCAATGTTTGAAATATGCCGGACCAGTGAAGAAAATGGACAATCGTATATGACGTTAAAGAGAAAAATGGAACATAACCAGAACATTATTGAAATGGGATCAGAAACGAAGGAAGGAGAGGTCCTTGTTGAGAAGGGCTCTGTCATCAATCCCGGGGTAAAGGCTCTTCTTGCGACATTCGGCTATTCTATGGTGAGCGTCTATAGAAAACCCCGTGTCGGTGTTTTTGCGACAGGAACAGAACTTTTGGATGTTGATGAGCCGCTTACACCTGGTAAAATCCGTAACTCGAACGCACATATGATCCTTGCCCAGCTGGAACGATCGGGTGCAGAAGGAGCGTATCTCGGGAAGCTGGATGATGATTTTGACCTTTGTTTTGAGGCCATATCCCAGTCTTTAACGGACTATGATCTGATCATTACGACCGGAGGAGTCAGTGTGGGAGACTATGATCTGATGCCTGATATCTATGAGAAATTGGGAGCGAACGTACTTTTTAACAAAGTCGCTATGAGACCAGGGAGTGTGACCACAGTTGCTGAACAGAATGGTCAACTGCTGTATGGACTCAGCGGGAATCCTTCTGCCTGTTATGTAGGGTTTGAACTTTTCGTATATCCGATGATTCAGAGCATAATGGGGCGTCAACGTCCTTATCACCGCCGGATTACGGCTGCGTTAGGAGAAGATTTCAAAAAGCCTAACCCATTTACAAGGTTCGTGCGGGGTGCTCTGGATTTCAGCGACGGACAGGTGATGGTCACTCCTTCCGGGATGGATAAATCAGCAGTTGTGTCATCACTTGCTCATACGAATACTCTCATTGTTCTTAAGGGAGGTACGAGAGGGTATACAAAGGGAGATCAGGTGGAAGCGATTCTCCTTGAAGAAAAGAACGGACAATACATATTTCAGGAGGGGTGATCGTATCGAATCACATATTATCGACCGGTTGGGCCGGCCTATCAAAGATCTCAGAATATCTGTCATTGACAAATGCAACTTCCGGTGCACCTACTGCATGCCTGCAGAGATTTTCGGTCCGGATTATTCCTTTTTGCCAAAAGAGGAGCTGTTAAGTTTTGATGAAATCATCCGTCTTGTCCGCATTTTTGCACGGTTTGGTGTTGAAAAAATAAGACTTACGGGTGGAGAGCCTTTACTTAGGAAAGATCTTGATCAACTGATTCGTCGTATAAAAGAAATTGACGGCATTAAAGATATAGCAGTGACAACAAATGCGGTTATGTTAGTGAAACAGGCACAGAAGCTGAAAGAAGCCGGACTTGACCGGGTAAATATCAGTCTGGATGCCATAGAAGATGAGGTTTTCCAGAAAACGAATGGACGCGGGGTGAAAACTAAGCCCGTCCTTGAAGGAATTGAAGCAGCCAGACAGGCGGGATTGCCGATTAAAATTAATATGGTCGTAAAAAATGGGATGAATGAAAGCCAGATTCTCCCTATGGCCCGTTATTTTAAAGAAACTGGTGATACACTCCGGTTCATTGAATTTATGGAAGTCGGCAATCATAATGGATGGAATATGGATGCCGTCGTGTCTAAGAAAAAGATCATTGAACAAATTCATGAAGAAATGCCTCTTGTTGCTCTGGATGCAAATTATTATGGAGAAGTAGCTTCCCGGTACCGTTATGAGGATGGAGATGCCGAGATTGGGATTATCTCATCCGTAACCGAGGCGTTTTGTTCCAGCTGTACGCGTGCCCGCTTATCTGCAGATGGGCAGCTTTACACCTGTTTATTCGCTACTTCTGGTTATGATCTGCGTGATTTTCTAAGAAAAGATTACTCAGACGAAGAAATGACCGACTATTTGATTCATGTCTGGGAAGGCCGTGCGGATCAATATTCCGTGGACCGCGCACAAGGAAAACCAATGAAGGGAAACAAAATCGAAATGTCCTATATTGGAGGATAATTGAAAAAAAGGTCGATTAGACTTTCCTAAAACCCTTTTCTTCCTCTATAATAAATATAACGAACATTCGCGGAGGTCATTCGAAATGAAAACCTTTAAACTGATTTCTTTGGACATCGTAGAAGAGAAGAATGAAGACATCACACAACGAAGAATTAAACTTCAGGATGGCTTAATCATCAATAGAGAAGACGATCATGGCCGTTGGGTGATTGAAGTGTACGTGGATGAAAGTTATAATGATTTTTTTGATGCCATGCATCGGAACGAAGAAGAGATCATTATCCAGGCCAAAATTACCAAGCAGACCAATCGTCCTGCTACCTTTATGGTCAAACCCATTGACATCAACCGAATCGGGGATGGGATGAATGTCATTTTTATGGGAACGATTATTGACCGTCAGCAGGAGCAGGTAGAAAAAGTCTTAAAGCAGCTGATGGATGAAGGTTATCAAGGCGAAGAACTGTTGGAACAATTTAAGAAAAAGGGCCTTGAGTCGAAAGCATGAGGGCAGCCTAAGAAGGCGTCTGGGAAATCCCAGACGCCTTCTGCTTGTGTAAATGGAATGTTGTCCTTTCAATCCAGAAAAGGGGAAGTAATCTGTCGAATATCCTGCTATACTATGAATGGTGGTCTGCACCGTAAAGAAATAGCAGCATTAAAGGAGTTTTAGTATGTGGGTGAGAAAAAAAGGCCTGCGTTGGCTTAATGATTTATCGCCATTTCAATTAATAGGCGTCTATTATTTGGTCGCTGTAACCATTTCATCAATTTTAATTGCTCTGCCTGTTGCTCACCGTGACGGGGTGAAACTTGAATTTATAGATGTTTTATTCACCGCAGTCAGTGCTGTCAGCGTGACAGGGTTAACCACTGTCCCGACAGCAGAAACGTTTAGTACAACGGGAATTTTCATATTAGCTCTGGTTCTACAGCTTGGTGGAATCGGCGTGATGACATTGGGAACTTTGATCTGGCTGATGCTCGGGAAAAAAATCGGCTTAAAAGAAAGAAGACTGATCATGACCGATCAGAACCAAACATCGTTCCAGGGAATGGTGCGTCTTGTTAAACAGATCGTTCTCGTTGTTCTTCTTATTGAGCTGATTGGATTTTTAGTATTAGGCACTTATTTTCTGGAATATTTTGATCCTGGTGAAGCTTACTTACAAGGCTTCTTTGGCACAATAAGTGCGATGACCAACGGAGGATTTGATATTACTGGACAATCGCTGATTCCATTTAAAGATGATTATTTCGTTCAATTCATTAACATTATCTTAATCATCGCCGGTGCGATTGGCTTCCCTGTTCTTATTGAGATTAAGCAGTACCTGCTGCAGAATCAAGAAGAACAGTCGATCCGTTTTTCCTTGTTTGCGAAACTGACATCTTTTACATTTTTTGCTCTCGTCGTTGTGGGGACAATTATGATTGTAATATTAGAATTTAACCACTTTTTCACAGACAAATCGTGGCATGAGATCTTTTTCTATGCCTTATTCCAATCGGTAACCACCAGAAGTGGAGGGTTATCGACGATGGATATCAATCAATTTACCGAGCAGACTCAACTGTTTATGTCATCACTGATGTTTATAGGTGCCTCTCCTAGTAGTGTCGGGGGCGGCATACGGACAACCACTTTTGCGCTGGTGGTCATTTTCGTTCTTACGTTTGCCCGCGGAGGAAACCATATACGTATTTTCCGTCGTGAAGTCCATGCGGAAGATTTGAACAAAGCGGTTGTTGTTACGATTGTTGCTTTATTTGTCTGTTTCAGTGCTGTAATTGTTTTATCAATTACGGAACCATTTACGTTGAATGAAATCGTATTTGAAGTATGTTCGGCTTTTGGTACGGTGGGACTTTCTTTAGGAATCACTTCAGGACTAACGACCTTTGGTAAATGTGTATTGATGCTCTTAATGTTTCTTGGAAGAATTGGTTTATTGACGTTTTTATTCTCATTTAAGAAAAATGATAAAGCGCAAGGGAAGTACCATTATCCAAGAGAGAGAATTATTATCGGCTGATACGATGGTCTTTAGATGAAAAAATAAATAGAAAAATCCTATTGTCTGAGTAAAGGAGACCGTTTCTGAATGAAACGGTCTCCTTTGTTTATTTTTTTAACATGAGTAACAGGTGAAGGATTTGATTCAGAAAGTAAGGGCCAAATAAAAAACACAGCTGTCAGACAGCTGTGTTTTTAGTAAAAGATATAGATTATACTTGTTAAGGGGCGTTAACGCCCCTTCTCTCGATCTCCTGCTCTTATACTATTGGTCGGCTTCATTGATAAAGCCTTTTTCATTGTTCTTAGCAGTAAAATGCTGCTCCTACGATAATCAATAGGATGAACAATACGACGATCAGGGCAAAGTTATTCCCATAACGTGGACGATGACAACGTCTTCCCCCGTAAGGATAGCCTCCGTACATAAGCTCACCTCCTGTGGTTACATTCCTAGCCTATGCAGGAGGGGAGGAAGGGGTATAGTCATTCACCCAGATATCAATCCATGAATGTCGGCGGTGCCAGTTTGGTTATTTTACTCTTTTGATTCATTGTGTTGGCCTGCTCCTGGTGGTGGTCACACTGGTCAATTTCTTCACACCAGTGGTTCAGCTGTTCATTACTATATTGGTTATGAGGTGGTGACTGGGTCGTATGGGAAGGATAATAAGGACCAGAAATTCTTTGATTTGCGTACATAACCAAGCCTCCTTCGCAGGTATTCTGCCCATATATCCCTTTTTTATCCTTCGGGTATATTGTATAAAGGGTTTTTGACACCAGTGTCGAATACTACAATCAAAACTTGTTCTCTGTGGTTATAACAAACGTAATGAGGGTACATCATGATAGTAGCAATTATAGGAGCACATTAGAAAAGTACTAATAATGGTCCTTGTTGTACATATTTTGTATAATGGTTGAACAATAGATGTCTTATAAAAAAGGTGAATGCGATGAAAAAAATAGCCATTATTGGAGCAGGACCAGGTGGATTAGCTTCCGCCATGATTCTAGCCTCACAAGGATACGATGTCCATGTATATGAAAAACAGACATATGTCGGGGGAAGAAACGGACACTTTACACTCGGAGATTATACATTCGATATAGGTCCTACATTTTTAAGCATGCCGCAGATTATGGAAGAAATCTTTGAAATGTCCGGTCGTGATGTGCATGATTATATGGATCTAAAGGAACTGGCTCCTATGTATGAACTTCAATTTGACGGGAAAAGAGTACCGATGTTCCGTGCCCGTGAACAGATGCTGGACGTTATCCGTGAGCATTTCCCAGGGAATGAGCGGGGATATGAACGGTTTATGAAAGACACAGGAGAGAAGATGGAGGCCCTTATGCCCCTCTTACAGACCCGGCATCATAGACTGACGGATTATGTAAGTAAAAGGGCTTTAAAGGCTCTTCCAAAACTCTCTCTGGGCAAATCTGTTTATGATGTGCTTTCCGATTACTTTACGGATGAACGTTTGAAAATTGCCTTCACGTTCCAGGCAAAATACCTGGGAATGTCGCCTTGGGAATGTCCGGGAGCGTTCTCCATCTTATCCTATATGGAGCATGAATGGGGAGTTTTCCATCCAATAGGCGGGGTTAATCAGCTGTCGAAAGCCATGGCTCAAGTTACGGTCGAGCATGGAGGGACCCTTCACCTCGGTAAAGGGGTGAAACGAATTCATGTAGAGGATAAAGCCATTCAATCACTGGAGCTTGACTCCGGTGAAAAGGTCGAGGCGGATGAGTATATTGTAAATGCTGATTTTGCTGAGGCGATGACGAATTTGATTGATGATGGCGTCCTTAAGAAACACTCCAGAGAGAAATTAGAAAAGAAGAAGTTCTCTTGTTCCACGTTCATGATTTATGTAGGTCTCGATAAAGTCTACGATATGCCCCACCACACCATTCTTTTTGCAGAGGATTATAAGAAGAATGTAGAGGAGATGACCAAAGACCTTGTCCTCTCTGACGAACCTTCAATTTATATTCATAATGCCAGTGTCACAGACCCAACCCTTGCACCGGAAGGACACTCAGCTGTTTACATCCTTGCACCGGTCCCTAACAATTACTCAGAAATTGACTGGGAAGAAAAGCAGGAAACATTTAAAGCGTTAATTTATGACGAGATTGAGAAGAAGACGGGTTTTGCGGATATTCGTGACCATGTAGTTGTTGAAAAAGTCCTTACACCAAAACAGTGGCAGACAGACCATTTTGTTCATCAGGGGGCCACGTTTAGTATGGGCCATCAGCTTTCACAGATGATGTATTTCCGTCCGCATAATCGCTTCCAGGAGCTGGATCACTGCTGGCTCGTTGGCGGAGGCACACATCCGGGAAGCGGACTGCCGACAATTTTAGAATCCGCTCGTATAACGACCGGTTGGATCAGGGAGAAGGAGGTACAGCCAATATGAGTCATACAGCAATCGTTGGAGGCGGAATCGGAGGCTTAATGACAGCTTTACTTCTATCCAAGGACAAAAACCGCACAGTATCTATTTATGAAAAAAACGATTATCTGGGCGGCCGGCTTACTTATGAACGGCATGGAGAATTCAAGATCGATCAGGGGCCTACGATTGTCCTTTTACCGGAAATGCTCCTCAGCATTTTGGAAGAAGGAGGTATAGATAGAACCAGTATTCCTTTAATTCCATGTGATCCGCTTTATCATATCCATTTTTCAGACGGATTGTCGTTTCGAAAATATGCCGATCCAGAGAAACAAAAAGAAGAATTACAAAAGATTTTTCCAGGAAACGAAGTTCATTTCGATCGTTTTTTAAAGGATATGAAAGCTCGTTTCCTGCAAGGGAAAGCTCAATTCCTCGAGCAGTCGTTTGTTGAGAAGCGCACGTTCTTCTCAAGGAAGAATTTAAAGACGCTTATGAAGTTAAAAGCTTATCAAAATGTCAAGAAGATGATGCGCAGTTACTTCGATGATGAACGCCTGGTAGAAGCGTACACTCTTCAAACCTTATACATCGGGGGTCATCCTGAACAGTCTCCAGCTATGTATTCACTTGTTTCCTATAGTGAGCACGAACATGGAATCTGGTATTTAAAAGGAGGTTACGCCCATCTTGTCGAAATTATAACGAAAGAGCTTGAAAAGCGTGGCGTACAGATGTACACAGGGAAGGCTGTCGAAAGAATTGTGACCAGCGGTGATCAGGCTTCTTCCCTGATTGCAGATGGACAGATGCATTCGTTTGATGATGTAGTATTAAATGGTGATTTTCCAATCATGGATCAGCTGTTGAAGAATGAAAAACGATTAAACCGTAAATACACCCCTTCCTCTGGATGTCTGCTTTTATATATGGGGCTGGACAAAATTTATGAGAGTGATTCCATTCATCAATTCTTCATGTCGAGTGATTTTGATCATCATATGAAGCAGGTGTTTACCGACAAGCAGCTCCCGGATGACCCTTCTTTCTACACTTTTCATCCATCCATAGTAGATGATTCGCTTGCACCTGAGGGAAAAGGTGTTCTATATACCCTTATTCCTGTTCCAACAGGCGAGGGAGTAGATTGGAGCGGGAAAGATGCCCTCATTGAGAAAGTACTGAATGAAATGGAAGACAGAGGTTTTCCGAATTTAAGAAGTCATACCGAATGGATGCATGTGCGGACGCCGAAGGAAGCTGAAAAAGATGGTCTTTATTCCGGTGGGAGCTTCGGGATCGCCCCAACTCTTTTTCAATCGGGCGTGTTTCGTCCCCAACTGCAGCCATATTCCCTGACGAATGTGTATGCTGTTGGAGCATCTGTGCATCCGGGCGGCGGGGTTCCGATAGTGATGCAGGGGGCAAAATTGTTGGCAGATTATTTGCAATTTGGTGCAAAAGAAAGGCATAATTACAAGCGAGGTGTTTAGTGATGACGGACTTAAATCAAGCATACGATCATTGTCGTGGAGTAATTGAAAAGCATTCAAAAACGTTCTCCAAAGCTTTCGCGATGCTGCCAAAAAAGCAGAAAAGGGCGGTATGGGCCATTTATGCCTTTTGCCGCCGTGCCGATGATATTGTCGATGAAGGACAAAACCCCAAAGCCGAACTTGAAGACTTCGCTTATGAGTTCGATGCATTTATGGAAGGTAAGCTCGATTTAACCGACCCTTGCTGGGTGGCTCTCGATGATGTGTTTCGAAATTTTTCAATAGATCCGGAACCTTATTATGACATGATTAAAGGGCAGCGGATGGATTTATATCCCAGAGACTTAAAAACGAAGGAAGATCTGCTTAACTATTGTTATCATGTAGCAAGTACAGTAGGTTTGATGCTTTTACCTGTCATTGCACCAGGAAAAGTCGCTTCTTTAAAGAAAGGGGCGATTGAACTTGGGTATGCCATGCAGCTGACCAACATTCTGCGTGATATTGGAGAAGATATGGAGATCGATCGAATTTACTTACCTAAAGATGTTATGGACAAGCACGGATATACATTTGTTGATCTTCAGGAACAAAGAGTCAATCCTGCTTTCGTTAATTTATGGGAAGACCTGGCGCAGGATGCCGAAATGTATTACGACAGGGCTGCAAAAACGCTGCCTGATTATCCTGTTTATTCAAGGACACCTGTCGGAGGAGCAGCAAAAATGTACCGTGCCATTCTGCCAACGGTCAGGAAAAATGAATACCAGGTTTTTGGAAAGCGTAATTTTGTCTCAGACAAACGAAAGAAGCAGATTATTGCAGAGATGCAGTAATCTGCTTCTTTTATTTCCACGAACCTTAATAAAAATGATTATATAATCCACATCCGATACTGGTGGTTGATTTTTGTACAAATTCATATGTACTTGCCTTGGTGATCAGCAGGCTCAGAAACCGGTACTCGTGCGTGAAGCAGGACAGGGAATGGAGAAAGCACAGCCACAGTCATTGAATCAACCATTTAAACGTATCTATAAACAAGCCTGAGCTTTCCAACTAACATCCTCTCATCTGAGCAGATGGTTAACAAACTTTTTACTAAATCTTTTTTCCGGTAGAAGGATTTTTTATCAGCGATAACGAAGAATCTTTACAACAGTTTTGACAGCTGTTTTCCTGCTTTAATGCGAAGGTGCTTTTTTTAAATGAAAAAGGGGACGTGAACGATTTGTACAGGTGATTCTTTTGTTAGTGATTAAGTCTGCATCTGTTTCTTGTAACCTTGAAGGGAGAGATTCTATGGAATCTATGGTGTTTTTTACTTACCCCTTTTTCATCATGATCACCTTTGTTTTTCTTTCAAGTGCCCTGACACTTATTTTCTTTAAACAGCTGCCGTTTCTATTTCTTGTGATGTTGAGTATGGTCATTGGTTACCTTTACTCCATTTTTTTGGGTGGAGAGGGGACGGCCCCTTATGCTGTCACTATAAGCGGGATGGTTTCTCTTTTAGCGGTAGGACTTGTTCATGGAGGATTGTACGCTGGAAAAACAGCAGAGGAAATTGAAAAACACGTATAAAACCTCTTTAACCGGCGAATACTTGTAGCAACGAATTGGATCGTACGGAAAGGAGAGGTGAGCGTGGCGGAGAAGTATTTGATTTATTATCAAGCAAAATCAGGGATTGTGAAGCAGGTTCCTGTGTTTGCCAGTCATAAAGAGAAAGCCCGTGAAGATCATTTGAAAAACCATCCTCAGTCAAAAATTACACATATTCGTTTACTTTAGAAGAAAAGCAGCATCCACCGCGGATGCTGCTTTTTCTATTTCGTATGGGTTTTTGGGTTAAAAAATAATCCGATACAAGTAAACAGCCATACTTAGGAAACTCTATAGGGAAAGGAGGTCGATACAAAATGAAATACTTTTTAGTCATCCTGAGCTGTCTGGTGGTTTTCCTATTTCCTCAGTCCGGGTCATCGCAGACATTGAAAGATGTCACATATATGACTTCAGAGACAGAAAAGAATCAGCAAATTGAAGAAATATTCAGTCGTGTTTTTCAATTGAAGAAAGGGGAGGACACCATTCGTTACTGGTACAACAAAGTCGATTTGAATGAGGATGGAGTACCGGAAGTCTTTGTTTACTTAAGCGGGCCGATGGTCTGTGGAACAGGAGGGTGCAGCGCCATTCTACTTGAAAAAAAGGATAATCGATACCAGGTGAAGACCAAGTTCTCTTTAGTGAGAAGTCCGGTAATCGTGAGTAATGAAAAGACCAATGGGTGGAAGAATCTTGTTATGTATGTGGCAGGCGGGGGCATGAAAGGAGCTTACAAACAATTAACGTATCAGGATGGGACGTATCCATCAAACCCATCCGTCCAGCCTGATATCAAGCAGGAAAATATAAAAGGAACGGCTATCATCAGTGATGCACCTGAAAAGAATGGCATCGATTTTTAATTCCATTAACGCTGACGTGCTGTATATTGAGTAATGACATACATCTAAGGGAATAAGTGTTCTTAAATGAAAGAGTGGAGGGGTCCGATGTCAAGCAGCGACGAATTGTATATCCAGGAATGTATTGACATTGCAAAGCAGTGTATAGAAGCAGGTGATGAACCATTTGGTGCTCTTCTCGTCAAAGATGGAGAGGTCGTCATGAGAGAGGGAAATCATGTTAATACGAACAGTGATCCCACCCATCATGCAGAACTTGCGCTCATTCGAAAGTACTGCACTGATTATCAAATCAGCGATTTAAAAGACTATACGCTCTACACAAGCTGTGAACCATGTGTGATGTGTTCAGGAGCCATTATTTTTGCCGGTGTTGGGCGTGTGGTCTACAGTGTTTCGAATAAACAGATGGCAGAAAAGAAAGGGAAGGGGATTATGATTGCCTGTAAAGAAGTATTTAAAAACAGTCCTTACCAACCGGATGTGAAGGGGAAGGTATTGAACAATGAAGGATTGCAGCTGTTTGAGTAAGAGCCTTTTCAGGAGGCTCTTTTTTGTTTGGGAAATAAAAGAAGACCTCTCTTCTCGCGTGCACTCACTATATTGCCACCGGCCGGTTTTACGATAATAAAGGGCGTTTTACGGATAGAAAATTCGGGAACAGAAGTTATTGTAGAATACTTTATCGAGGTAAAGTGTATTTTTGATTAAAGGATGATGATATGA
The DNA here is from genome assembly GCF_020524025.1 of Halobacillus litoralis. Taxonomy (GTDB): domain Bacteria; phylum Bacillota; class Bacilli; order Bacillales; family Halobacillaceae; genus Halobacillus; species Halobacillus litoralis_D. Next base: position 606,844 of record NZ_JAIVKN010000001.1, read on the forward strand.
AAAGAAAAGAGTATCTTCTCAATGAGCTGTTTACTGGTACATTCTGGGGCCCTGATCGTCAGATGATTGCTTCCGTAGCCTACGATTCCCGTGAAATTGAACTAGACGATGCTTTTGTTTGTATTAAAGGTGAAAATCAAGACGGACATTTTTATATAAATCAAGCAATTAATAAAGGCGCAAAGACGATTATTGGAACAGACAGCGAACGACTTCATACATATGCAGGAGCTTTTCCTCACATTAGTTTTGTGTCTGTGAATGATAGTCGCTCTGCTTTGGCCAGGCTCTCCTCAGTTGTTTGTGGTTCTCCTTCTGATTCCCTCTATACAATTGGTGTAACAGGCACAAATGGGAAAACAACAGTTTCTTCGTTTACCCATTCTCTTCTCAATGGTTTATCCTTCCGCACCGGCTGTTTGGGGACAGCTGGCATATGGGATGATAAGCAGAAGACAGAGTTTAAACAATCCGTGCCGACTACACCTGAAGCCCCCGATATTCATCGCGCTTTAGAATATTTCTGTAATAGGAAAATGAAAGCTGCCGTTATTGAAACGACTTCGATCGCCCTTGATCAGAAGCGTTTAGATACCATCCACTTTGATGTGGCTGTTCATACAAATTTAACACCAGAACATTTGGAATATCATCAAACGATGGAAGCTTATAAACAAGCTAAAATAAAGTTGTTTCAACAATCCTCTCAAGCGGTCATCAACGCCGATGACCCTCTGATGGCGGATGAACTGATTGAGAATTTCCCAGGCCCGCTGCTCACCTATGGCATCAGTCAGTGTGCTGATATACAAGCTTCTAATATTGAAACGACTAGGGAAGGAACATCCTTTGATATGGATGCGTTTGGAGTCAAGTACCACGTATCTGCTCCTGTTTTTGGACGGTACAATGTATTAAATCTTCTCGCTGCAATCGGTGCTTGTCATCAGGTTGGTTTTTCGATAGAAGAAATATTGACTGTCATTCAAAATATCCGTAAACCAGAAGGTCGTTTTCAGCTGGTAGAAAAGGACGTACCTTATCAGATTTTACTTGATTATGCACACACACCTGATGCTTTAAGTCATGTGTTGGAGGCAGTTCATCACATCCCTCATCAAAAATTGATTGTTATGATTACAGGCATCGGTCTCAGGGATCCTAAAAAGCGTCCTCTTATGGCTGAAGTCATTGAGGGAGAAGCAGATGAAATAATTGTCAGTGTCGACCAGCCGGGACATGCCAGCAGGCAGGAGGTTGTCGATGATGTCTGCCGTGGATTTAAACAACCTTCATCCGCTCATATTCATAGGAAACTGCATAGGGAAGAAGGCATTCACCACGCACTTGATCTTGCCGAATCAGGAGATTTAGTCCTGTTGACGGGAATAGGATTTGGAGGCTATCAAGTTATTGGTGATGAAAAGGTTCCTTACTCGGAACTTGAAGTGATTGATCAATACTTTAATCAGGTGTCCCTTTCTAAAAAACTGGTATGAAACTCACCCTTAGAGCCTCTTCTCTAAGGGTTTTTGCGTTTACGATGCTGAATAAATTGGGGTAGGCGATATTCAAGCTTATCGCAGGTATTTGTAAAACTTCATTTTGGGACCTCTGCTTAAGTTTGTAATCCCGGGGAGACGGGGAGGTTTCGATTATCTTGTATGGATCCTGTTTTTTAACTTACTCATCATGAAAATAATAGGAACTTTATAGTTGGATGTTCGTATAGTTATTAGGAAGAATTTTATGGGGGGAAATTTGATGTTGTGGGATAAACCTAAGTGCACGTATTGTGAAAAAGAAATAAAAGAGGAGGATGTTGTTTTTGTGAAAATGCGTTACCCTAAGCGGAAAGGTTTTACAGAAATTAAGGCATATCTAAGAAATGAAGGTACATTTATTTGTGAAGAGTGCTTTAATAGTAAAATGGAATAGTTATATGACAGAAACGACTGTTTAAGACATACATACCAGCACCTATCTACGGAACCTTAGATGATATTAAAGCAGCCAAAATTCCATGTGAGGAGCGAACAATATGAAGGAAGGAATTATAACATCAAAAGGTATTAAAGATATAGGAGAGGTGAAAATCGTTGGTTATCGAGTCGTGTGTGAAGGTGAAAAATACATAAAGGAAATCCCAAAAGCGGCTCAATTATTAAAAGAAAGAACGAAAGAAATAAACCATGTGATGAATTCCGGTAAACAAATAGGAGCTTTTGTTGTTGAAGAATCCACACCAGAAGAAGATGGGTACTGGATTGGTGCGCAGGTCAGTAAATATGAAGATATTCCACAAGGTATGACTACCTTAACCATTCCCCCGCAGACGTACGCAGCTATCCTTCACAGCGGACCGAACAGAGAAATCAAAGCTGGTTATGAAGATTTACATAGGTGGATAGAAAAAGAAGGTTACACACGTTCGAACCATACTTGGAATTTAGAAATTTATCATAAGCACAACAAACCAGAAGATCCTTCTCATGTGCTGGTGGAGTTAAACGATTCGATTTTGTAGGGACAAATAAAAAATGAAAATCAGGATGATGAGATATGAGTCGTCCTCCATATAAAAATTCACATTAATATCAGGCTTTCAGATGAGGGAATTATCCTTAAACGATTCATTATTGAACATCAGTACAAATTTCTAACAAGCTTTTTAGCGATGGAGGGAGATCAGGAAATGGGAGAGAAGTTATGGAGGATTGGAACGACTTACATCCCTGTTACGAACGTAAATTTATCTTCGGAATGGTATGTACATCAATTAGGTGCAGAGTTAAACTATCAGGATGAGGACAAAGCCATCATCAACTTGGCTGATCTAAGTATTTTTTTAGTAAAGGCCGGTGAAAATCAAACTTCTAATTTTATTGATACCTACGGAAAAGAGCGTTTTTCTTTCACTTTTGAAGTTAATGGGCTTAGTGCATTGGAAGCCCTTCACAAAGATTTTTTGAAGAAGAAAATCCGGGTAGGAGACGTGGAGAACCGCGGACACGCGGGCAGGAATTTTGTTTTTTATGATCCCGATGGTAATAAATTCGATGTCTGGAGTGAACTTAGTCCTATCTTCAAAGAGAAATTTCTAATCTCAGATTAAATTGGAACTGTACTTTTGAATAGTAGATACAAAAGATTCCCTATCTATTTTCAACCCTCTTGGAAACATCTCCGCTTGCTGTATTCCATATGACATTGGCTTCTTGTAACTGTACAGGTGGAGGGGATCATCTGCTTTACAATACAAATGAGCCGTTGGTACACCCACATCATAATCCTCAGCAAAGCACCCTGTCAGAAAATAAATAAAGAACAATCCTGCCAATACCTTCGAAAATCTTTACATGAAATCTCCCTTATCTACCCAGCATTAAAAAGCCCTGTCTATAATTTGCTCTCCTGCTTCCTTGAAAAAAAAGTATAAATAAGATAGCCGATCACTCCGATCCCACCAATGCCCTTAACCGTCCGGTATGATGTATTTCCCGTCATAAAGTCGTTAATAAGAAAGCCCGCAATAACAAGTCCTAAAATGATTACAATGATCAATTTTGCTTTTTGACTCACTGTCCCTGCCTCCTAAGAATTTGTTTTGTATTCTTTACCCCCAACGTGGTGAAATAAACAAATATTGGAAAATGAGGTCTTTCAAGGGTTACCAGGAAAAGGGAGGGATACCGGTATCCATTCTTTTTGATACAGAAAAGCCCGCAGACTTATGCCTGCGGGCTTTTCATTGTTTCAAAGAAATGAGGCGGCCGGAGAGCTATTCAATATGAACAATCTTCCCTAGAATCTGATTGGCTACATTCTGACCGCTTAAAACAACCATCGGCGATCCGCCACCCGGGTGGGTGCTTCCACCGCAGAACCAGAGGCCATCCATATCCTGTGACTTATTAAAAGGACGCATAAACGCCTGCATCCGGCTGTTGGAGGAAGGGCCGTACAAGGATCCCCGATAGGCTCCGAATGTGTTCTTGATATCATGAGGATCCATCACTTTCTCGTAACGAATGTGGTGTTTTATTGGTAGTCCGGCTTCTCCAAGAAGATCATAAATATGAGATTTATATGCTTCTTTGTCAAACTGATGGTTGGGAAGAGCTGGTGCGTTGACTAAGATAAAACAGTTATCTCCCTCAGGAGAAACAGAAGGGTCTGATTTCGATGATGTACATAGATAAATGGTAGGATCATCTGCATAATACCCATGTTTCAACACATTAAATTCTCTTTTATAATCATGGGAGAATAAAAGATGGTGATGCTTTAACCGGCTGATTTTAGTATCCAGTCCAGCCATAACGACAAAGGCAGAGATCGAAGGGTCCATGGATTGAAGCTTTTTATCCGGCATTTTCGAACGCTCAGATTCATGAATCAGTTCCGGTACTGCGTGAAGAAGATCACCGTTTACTATCACATGATCGGCTTCATAATAATCCCCTTCACTAGTTTCCACTCCCTGAACAGACCCTTTGGAGCTGTATATATGGGTTACTTTCGTTCCGCTGTACAAGTGAACCCCGACATTTTCCGCTGCTTTGACGAAACTTTCGGCAATTTTTGTGTTTCCTCCACGAACAAAGAAGACCCCGTCATTCCACTCTAAATGAGCAATCATACTGAAGGTTGCCGGAGCCTGATAAGGGTTGGAACCGATATAGGTGGAGTAGCGGTTCAATGCCTGAATAATGTTTGGGTGAGAGAAATATTTTTTGAAAAAGTGATTCATTGATTCAAGGGGACGTACTTGAGTCATGCTTCTGGCGAGTGTTGGTGAAAGGTAGTCCTTAAACCCGGAAAACGTCCGGTGAAGAAAATGTTTTTCTGACATCTCATAGAGGCGTTCGATTTCCTCAAGAAAAGAATCGTAATGGCGGTACCCCTTTGGATCAACCATTGCCAGCTGTTCTTTCATATACGCTTTGTCTGTGGAAAAATCAAAAACCATGCCATCTTTAAATTCATTTCGTGTATGATGTGTGATTTTAGCAAACGGGAGTTCTTCATCGGGATGAAGGCCGCCCTGTTTCACTACGTCACGGAAAACATCCGGCATGGTGATGGTATTGGGACCGAAGTCAAAGTGATAGCCCTGTTCGTCCACAGCCATCATTTTTCCTCCAAAGTGACGGTTTTGTTCAAACAGTCTTACATCTGCGCCTTCTTTGGCGAGAGTGATCGCGGCAGATAATCCACCGAGACCACCTCCTACAATAGCAATTTTCATTGATACGACCTGCCTTTCCATTGGTAGCTTTTTCCTCTTTTATGAACCAGCATGGACGACCACATCATACTGATCAACAGAACAGCTGAGACAGGAATAAAGAAGGACAGCCAAAGGGGGTGGCCGGTTCTGGCATCCACATACATTTTAAATGAGACGGTCAAAAGGTAAGGCAGAAGCCAGAAGAATGAGCCGGAAAAAATAGCATAAACAGCGAAAAGACCTGGCAGAAGGAAGACGATGCTGTAAAAGACAGTGAGAAATAAAACCATTATGGTTGAGCGTCCGATCCCTGTATACAGATTCTTTTTGAACCCTCCCCATGTTTCTTCCGCGTTGTCGTACATATAGGAAAGCGCGGAGGAGGTGATATTGGCAAGAATCATTTTATACCCATGCCGTTTCACTTCCCGGGCAAGATGAACATCTTCGACGAGAGAACCTTTGACCGATTCATGCCCTCCTATAGCCTCATAGGCCTCTTTTTCAATCATAATAAAAATACCGCAGGCAGCTGTGAACATCGGTTTTGTAGTCCTGTTAGCCATAAATAAAGGCAGGTGTAGAAGGACAACCATATGTTGTAAGGGAACGAGCATATGGCCTAGAAAATGATTGTTCGGGTAATTTGGGAATCCGCTCAGCATGGCCGCATCTTTTTTCTGCATTGTTTCGATGGTCAATTGGATAATATCAGAAGCCACACGCGCGTCAGCATCTAAGAAGAAAAAATAGTCTCCGTCAGCTTCCTTGGAAAGTTGATGGCAGGCATGAACCTTCCCGTTCCATCCTTCTGGAAGCGGTCTGCCCTGGATCACGCGGAAACGGGGGTCTTCTCCTGCACGTGCTTTTAATTTATTATATGTCCCATCTTCTGAATGATCGTCAAGCAGGACAACTTTTACATTCGGATACGTAAGGGCCATAAGGGAATCCATTAATCCATCTACATTGTCCGCCTCATTTCTTAGAGGAACGAGAAGAGATACGGATGCATCATTCTTTGACGTTCCATTTCTCTTCAGAGGATATAAAAATAAGCTGTTCCACACCGTCCATAAATTTATCAGGATGGTGATGAGAATTAGTAATGCAAATAGGTTCATTGGTCATCCCCGGCCTTTCCATGCAATCGTATAAATGTCTCATGGTCCTCCTGAATGACTTTGCTGCGCAGTCGATCCAGCTGATCAGTGGACACCTTTTCAAAAAGGGTTGTCATCTGTTTTCGATTCAGCTGACGGTAGCTTGACTTCTCTACAGGGTCTCCCACCTTAAGATAAGCGTTGGGTTTTCTTGAATGTTCGAGCGAATAGTAAAGCGAAACGGGTACAACATCGATGTCTGGACACTTTTGAACAAGGTAACTGATTCCAGAAAAAAATTGTAGCGGGCGCTTCTCAAGGTGCTGTTCCTCTCCCTGGGGGAAAATCCAGACTGTTTTTCCAGCATTCAGCAGTTCGATACTGTATTTTAATGAAGCCATCATATGTCTTTTATCTTCACTGTTCACAGAGTAGGCCCCGATGCTTTTGAAAAAAGGAAAGCGGCGGATCCCGTCTTCATGCATCATCCCATAGCCATCCGAGTGGATAAGCTGGTCATTCATGTAATAAATAAACAAAGGGTCCCACCAGGTCGAGTGATTGATTAAAAATAATGTGCTGCGATTTGAGGTAGTGGCAGGCGGATCGAAATAAATCGTTGAAAAATGCGCCCGTAAAAAAAGTCGGTTAAAGCGGCTGAACCCCCACTCTATGAAGGGCCGCTTATGAGCTTTCTGAAACATAAGAATTCCTCCAAAAATAAAGGCCGTACCAAATGACAGTCAGGCAGCTTACAAGAATAATGGAGAAATACAGTTCTCCATTAAAAGCGATACAGATAAACATGAAAATAATCAGGCCGAACACAAGAGCCATTCGTTTAGACCAGACCTCCGTATTCTCTTTCCTCACGGGGTGCCAAAGAATAAAAATCAAGTGGAACAGGGCTGCGACAAGAAACCACCCCATGAAGTTAGAGAATGGAATATCATAATAAACACCCGGCCCCTCCCATATCCAGTACTCCTTTACTTTAAATGATACAGGATCAAGGATAAGGTCAATCGTTACCGCACAAAGAGAACCAATGAACACAAACACCAGCAGATGGAGGAGGCGCGGCAGTCCGTGTGAAATGACCCGGGCTATTTCGTGGGAGCACCCGATAATTAAAAGCCAGGCAAACCCAATGGTGATCGGGGTGTCTGCAATTTTTAAGCCGAAGTTCTGTGTGTAATCATAAGAACCGAATAAAAAGTTGTAGGCTACGCCAAGGTGCTCGATATAAATACTGACAACAATAATCATCAGGCTGTACAGCACACCCTGCCACTTTCCGTAGAGTTCAGTGAAGTAAATCCCGGCTACTATTCCCGCCGTTATTAAAAAGACGCTGTTGGCCCACTCCAGCCAGGGAGGAAGGAGGTTAAACGTAACTAAAACTACTCCGCATATGTACCAAAAGATAAAAAAACGAAAAATATAAGTCGCCATTCAGCACCTCTTTTCCATGTTGGACATCCTATGTATAAAAATTGATTCATTCCATTTCATCATACCTCATCGCTGAGTAAAATAAACGAAAAAAGCCCTGGCTAACGATCGGTCCTTTTTTTGTCAGGGGAACGGACCTTTGTCTTTCATTTCCAGTGCTGGACAGCCCTGCTGCTGGTGTAAGTAAGAAATGTTATCGGCTGTATCTACAAGCGAGGTTTGCCTTCGTCGTATAGGGGAATGGCTAACATGTATAAAGAAGTGGACAGAATCTTAAAATATCGTCAGCAGACTTATTCTTTTTTTGCTAAAATGGGAGCTATAGAGAGGGGTGGATCATGAATGGAAATCGTGATGAATGTTGTCAGTATTATTGTCATGGTGGGGTTGATTGGTCTTTGCGTATTTGACCACGGTTAATACTTAACGGAACAAGCATATCATAACGAAAAAGTTCGAGAAGCAGGCTGTAACAAGCCGGCCCTCGAACTTTTTTATTTGAAAAAACTGCTTATAACCAAGGAGACTTTGTTTTTTATTAACCCCCAGACTCACTAAAACCTTTCGTCTCCTGTGGAGGCTCAGCATACGATCGTTGAAAGCGGCTCATCCTGTGAATGAACGTTACCTCAGGCAAACTTCTCCAAACTCGAGATTGATCTTTTTTTATATAGCTCTGCTAAAGTCGAGTGTTGACTTTTAGAACTCTTTTTACCAATTCTTCTTTTCTGGAATAGCGGCCTTGGCCCGTTATCTTAATGAGAGGTTGGGGGAGAAGGGGAAACTGTCCGCTTTCCTGAGCCTCCTTGGACTCTTCGTCCTACGGGGGCATGATCCTTTCCGTCTTTCCCAAGCCTCCTTATACAACTCCTGTGGCGGAAGGAGTTCCTTAAAGCTCGTGTGAAAAAACAACACGAAACTTTAACAGAAACAGAGCTTTTAAAATAAATCATCTTTCTCCGACACTTTTCTCTCCTCCCATTCGATTATAGAAGTGAGAGGAGGTGAAAGACATGGCGATTAATAGTCAACTCGTAGATACTCGTCTACAACTTGTATTATCCGAGGGACAGGATGCAGAAGGAAATATCTTGTACAAACGCAAAACGTTCAACAATGTAAAAACAAATGCAACCGATGAGCAGCTGCACAGCGTAGCTCAGGCACTAGCTGTCTTACAGCAGCACATGCTGATGGACATCGCTCGTGATGACCGATCTGTAATTACTGAGATCTAAAGGAGGGGAACGTAATTGAAAAAGCTGGAGCTGAAATTTTTAAATGAAGAAGGAAAAGTAGTGACAATCACTTTAGACGACCCGGTAGAGCCGGCAGATCCTGCTCTCATTAACACGGCGATGGATGAAATCATCGCACAAGCGCCTTTTTATTCAGCAGGTGGTGAGCTGGTTCAAAAGAAAGAGGCACGAATCGTCGAACGCAACGTTTTTGAAGTCACCTTGTAACTGGAAAAGCCGCTATTGTCTATAGCGGCTTTCTTCTATATGGGAAGGGAGTGAGAGTTTTGGAAACGTGGTTATCGATTATCGCCGATGTTGGTTTTCCTGTAGCGGTGACCTTTTATTTACTGCACCGGATTGAAGGGAAGCTCGATCAGCTGATTGAAACACTCCATCAAATACCAGATAAAGTGGTTTCGACGAAATAAAAAAGATCCAGCCCGCTATGCAGGCTGGATCTTTTGCTGGATATATTACTGGGTCAGACCCCATTGTTTAAATGGATAGATAATGAGTTCCGTACGCCCGATGATTTCTTCTTCTTTAACAAAACCAAGACCGTTTCGGCTGTCTTTACTTATAGAACGGTTATCACCCATGACAAAATATTTTCCTTCAGGTACCTCAACAGGACCAAAATCACGGGTGCCGGATACGGCTTCTTCACTTAGATAGGTCTGCGTCTGCTGTTCTCCATTGACGTATAACTGGTGGTCTTTTATTTCTATTGTGTCGCCGGGCTGGCCGATAATTCGTTTGACATAACTTTTTACAGGTCGTTCGATAATCACGATATCTCCGCGTTCGGGTTCGTCTATATAATAAATAATCTTATTGAACATCACTCGTTCACCGTTCTGAAGGGTTGGATCCATACTAGCACCCTCGACAATAGATGTAGCGAAAAAGAACGTTCTTAGAATGAATGCCAGCGTAATGGCAACGGCAATAGCTTTCAACCATTCCAGCCATTCGTTTTTTGATTGCTCAGACAATCTCATCTTCCTTTCTCGATGAACATAGAATATTTCGTATACATTTTACCATAACCATAAAGAAAGAAAAGGGTCATGGGTTACAATTTAACGAAGATGTAACATGAAAAGAAGGAGGGAAATGGAGCGGGCTGTCTTCGTTTTGTCGAATTAAGAGAACTTTTATCAATCTTCTTTACAAACAGATAGAACACTGAGATAATTTGAAACGTGGTCAAGCTCATACGAACACACATTCTTTTTTATTCTAGAATTACGATCTACTAAAGAATGAACATGTCAGGAGGTAGTCGAACGTGCAACTGACCGACAAAGATCCTCAATTAACGAGAGTGGAATATTTGCGGAAAAAAATGACGGAAGTTGCTCTGGAAAAAGGATTTTCCAGCGTTGAATCCGTGCAGATTAGTCAGGAATTGGATGCATTATTAAATGAACTTCAAGACCAAAAGACACCTGTTTGTTGAGGGTAGGAAATCGTTCCATCAATTTTTCTTTCAAGGTCCATATATGAATTTATGTCTTTAGTATAACTTTTATATTTTTTACGTAAATGTATTTGAAGTAGAATTGGCATAGAGTGAAAAAGGAACTTCCGGATAATCCGGAAGTTCCTTTTTTGTCTTAATTCTTGTTGATGAACGTCTCTAATCGGTCCAGTCCTTCCTTTAATGTTTCTTCACTGTAAGCGTAAGAGAGACGCATATATCCTTTGCCGTATTCCGAAAACGCATCACCCGGTACGAGGGCCACCCCTGCTTCCTCTACGAGTTGAACTGCGCGTTCCATTGTTGTTTTTCCACCTAACGGAAAACGAAGGAATATATAAAAAGCTCCATCCGGCTGAGCGTATTCAAGCCCCATCGCTTTAAGGCGGCTGCACACATACGTACGTCTCTTGTTGTAGGCTTTCCGCATGGATTCTGAGGCGTCTTTGCCGTTTGTCAATGCTTCAAGAGCGGCGTGTTGACTGATGGATGCAGCGCAGGAAACATTATATTGATGCACTTTCAGAATGTGACGACTGAGCCATTCTGGAGCTAACAGGTATCCGATACGCCATCCTGTCATGCTGTGGGATTTGGAGACGCCGTTGATTACAATGACTTGATCCCTGACCTCCGTAAAGGAAGCAATAGATGTATGCGGACGCTCATAAACAAGCTCGCTGTAAATTTCATCGGCTAAAAGGAAAAGACGGTGCTTCTTTAACACAGCGGCGATATTTTTTAGTTCCTCTTCTGTTAGCGAGACACCTGTTGGGTTTGATGGATACGGCAGGATGACTGCTTTTGTTCTTTCAGTAATATGAGACTCGATTAAGTCACTTGTTAGTTTACATCCGTGCTGAGTCGTGTCGGCAAATACGGGAATGCCGCCTGCTAATCGAATCAAAGGTTCATACCCTGGATAGACAGGTCCTGGAAGGAGAACTTCATCCCCCGGCTGAATAATGGTCCGCAATGTGATGTCAAGTGCCTGAGAAGCCCCTACAGTTACAATAATTTCACTTTCCGCCTGGTATTTTAATCCAAACTCATTATCTACATGATGCTGGATAGCTTCTCTTAACGGAAGCATGCCTGCGTTGTGGGTATAGCCTGTTTCGTTGTTTTGAATCGCCTGTATTCCTGCTTCTTTAATCGCTTCAGGTGTGTGGAAATCAGGCTGGCCGATTGTTAACGAAACGACGTCTTTATAGTGACTCACCATGTTGAAGAAACGGCGGATTCCTGATATTTCAATATTTTTGACTGTCGGGTTGATTAAGTGTTCCATAAATTCTCTCCTCTTTACATAAAGTTAACAAAATGTTCAAACAATTTAAGTGCATAAAGTGACTGAATTTTGTTATAATTCGAAATAAGCCGTTGAAAGGAGTAGGAATATGAGGTCAATTCACCGTATATCTTTTGAAGACTTAGTTGATCGTAACAAAGAACAGCTGTTACAAGATCAAGAAGCTATCGAAAAAATTGAAAGACAAATAGATGAAAAACATACAAAAAGAATAAACTCCGATGCTTATGTAAGCTGATGATAACACACCTAAAAAGCAACCGCCTAGAAGTGGTTGTTTTTTTACATTCCAAGGAGAAAGTGTCAGAATATATGAAAGGATTTATTTAGATAGACAGGGGTGGATAAAATGGAAAATGTCGGGTTAGTACTTGAAGGTGGCGGGATGCGCGGGGCTTATACAGCTGGAGTTCTGGATTTTTTTCTGGATGAAGGCATTCATCTCCCTTATGTGGTAGGTGCATCAGCAGGTGCCTGCAACGGGAGTTCCTATGTAGCCAGGCAGCGGGGCAGAAATTATAAAGTCATTGTTGAATACGGCGATCATCCGGAGTACATTTCCTATAAGCGAATGCTCACTCATCGTCAATTGTTTGGAATGGATTTCATATTTGATAAGCTTCCGAATCAGCTTGTTCCGTTTGATTATGAAGCCTTTCAAAAGCAAACGACGCGTTTCGTTGTAGGGACAACGGACATGGAGACAGGAAGCCCGGTTTTCTATGATGAGTTTCCAAATCGGGAAAGCCTTTTAAAGGTTATACGTGCATCCAGTTCCCTGCCAATGGTCGCACCAAGCATCCGGTATGACGGCCGGGACTTGATGGATGGAGGGATTTCCGACCCCATCCCCATTCAGACATCCATTGATCATGGCAATAAAAAACAGGTCATCGTTCTGACCAGGAATGACGGATACATAAAAGGAAGAGTGAAAGGTGGCTGGTATTTCAACCGGAAATATAGGAAGTTTCCAAAGTTTGCTGAAACCTTACTGGACCGTCACCTTTATTACAACGATCAGCTGCAAAAGGTAAAACAAGCCGAAGAGGATGGTTCCGCTTTTGTCATCCGTCCGCAGGAACCTTTGAAAGTCAGCCGTATAGAACGTAATAGACAGAGACTGCACAATCTTTACACCCAAGGGTATGAGGAAGCCCAGTCTCAGTTAAAGCAACTGGAGAATTTTCTTAAAACAGAGTGAATCAACCATTAGAATGAAAAGGGGAAGCTTGATGGTGGGGGTTTCCCCAGCCTTTTTATGATCATCTATTTTAGGAAGCACAAATCAGCATGTTCAAACGATACATAAAATAGAAGGAATGCTTCAAAAAGAATACCTATCAAATTAAACATCAGGATGAAGGAAATTATTGATCAATAAAGATTGTGTTTATTCCCCGAAGCAGATGAAGTTGAAAAGGCTGGTCTGAAGGTAGAAAACATTTCAAGAGAGGAAGAAAGAAGATGAGTAGAGTCTCAGATTTTGTTGAAGAAGTGGACCAGACGCTGGCGGCTAATCAAAACGAAGAGAACCAGAAACAAATGGAAGCTTACATGAAGAATCATTTCTCCTTTTATGGAATTAAATCCCCGGAAAGAAAACAAATCCTTGCTCCGATTCTAAAAGAATATCGAAACATAACAGAAGAAGAACGTTTAGAAGCATCACTTGAACTTTTTCAGAAACCAGCAAGAGAATGTCAGTATGCGGCGCTCGCTTTATTAGAGAAAGGGAAAAAGAAAACTCCGGAGCATGCGATTGACGTCTACAAGGAATTACTGATGACAAAATCGTGGTGGGATACCGTTGATATGATTGCTTCTCATTTGTGTGGCGCTTACTTTCAGAAGTATCCAGACAAGCTTCATCCCTATACAGAGGAATGGCGTCACCATGACGATATGTGGGTAAGAAGGTCCAGTGTGCTCCATCAGTTGAAATATAAAGGTGATACCGATGAGAAGCTGTTATTTGAAACAATCACTGTTTTGAAGGATGAAAAGGAATTTTTTATTGAAAAAGCGATTGGCTGGGCCTTAAGAGAATACAGCAAGACGAATCCAACAGCTGTCATCGAGTTCTTAGAACGGACAGACTGCCGCCCATTGAGTAGGCGGGAAGGGTTGAAATGGTTAAAAAATAAACATCCGGAGCTTTTACAGCTGACCTAAAAATTCTAAGACCCTCCTAAATGCTGGAGTTTATTTTTCATAGGAAAGAAGACTTTTTTGAACATGGAAGTCCTGGTTTGTTAACAGAGCAAAGGTTTAAGTACAGCCGCTCCTGTTTATAATGGAGATAAACAGGCAGGGAGTGCGTTGATATGAATATTCTAGACTGGTTTGATGCTTCATTTCTAGACGAGACGATTAAGCTGTTGAACCATGACTTGTTGGATGTTTTTGGGCTGAAACAGGAGTATGTTCAGTTTGCGCTCGTTTTTATTTTTATGATGGCTCTTATGTGGGTGGTTACTCCGGTGATCGAGTGGCTGATGCTGAATCATTGGAAAACATTAACGAGCTATCTTGCGACCGCTTTATTAGCTCTTGTTTTTCTTCAGCTTGTCGATCGTTATGCGATGTCTGATGCTTCTTCAGCGCTGCCCTTCTATTATTGGTCGGTTTGCCTGTTGGCAATCAGCAGCTTTGGTTTGTTTTATGCAGGAGCCAAGTCCGCTAAAAAGCTTGTAGTTAAACTTTCGAAACGAAATAAGAAAAAAGCAGCGTAGGATGAAACGTATGATCCCTTCTTTCGTATATAAGGATGTAAGCGAACATAGAGGAGGATCATCATGGAATTAGGCTTTTTCATTATTTTATTTTTTATATTCGGCATAGGTCTGCTTGTGTTAAACATTATTACAAGCGTATGGGCTTACCGTGACGCTGTACGAAAAGGAAGAAGTACAGCGTATAGTTTAGTTGTCTTAATTGCGACGTTATTTTTTCCGCTTGTCGGATTAATTGTTTATTTGATTATTAGAAATGATTAACGAATAAGGTTGTGGAGATCCTTCTCCGCAGCCTTATTTTTTTAGGATGCCAGGTTTGCCCCAAAAATAGAAAACATGCGGGTGGGCTAAATTTTCACCTTTTAAAGACGATATAAAATAGAGTCTCTATCTAAGGAAGGACGATAGCTATGTATCAAGATGAAGGAATTTTATTAGAAAGCGGTACAAATGAACTGGAAATCGTTGAATTCGAGATTGGTGAAAATCGATTCGGGATCAATGTGATAAAAGTAAAAGAAATTCTAAACCCTCAACCCATAACGAAAATCCCTCATTCCCACCCATCAGTGGAAGGAATTATGGAGATCCGGGGAGAGATTGTACCTGTGTTGGATGTTGCGGATGCTTTAGGATTTGAGCCTTCGGCAAATCCAAAGCAGGATAAATTTATCTTAACGGAGTTCAATCAGACCAAAATTGCTTTTCATGTCCATACGGTCACCCGAATACACCGGGTATCCTGGAAGAACATTGAAAAACCAAACAAAATGTATCAAGGTTTGGAAGGGCAGATCACAGGAGTCATTAAGATGAACGAAGGAATGCTGCTGTTATTGGATTTTGAAAAAGTAGTCGCTGATATAAATCCAGAGTCCAGCCTTCATAAAGACCAGCTGAGAGAATTAGGGGAGAGAGAACGTTCTCAGAAGAAAATTCTCATTGCTGAAGATTCTCCTATGCTGAGAGGGATGCTGCAGGAAACCCTTCATGAAGCCGGATATGAACATACCGTTAGTTTTGAAAATGGAAAAGAAATCTATGATCATTTAGAAGGCATCTCTGCCGAAGGGAAGGTCGTGGAAGATGAGTACCAGTTGATTATTACCGATATAGAGATGCCGCAGCTGGATGGTCACCACTTGACGCGCTTAATAAAGGAGGATGAGCGGTTCCAATCTCTTCCCGTTGTCATTTTTTCCTCATTGATTACGGAAGATCTAAGACACAAAGGTGAAATGGTCGGGGCGGATGCTCAGGTATCGAAACCAGAAATCGTCGAGCTTGTTAAGATTATCGATCAGCATATTCTTTCATAGACAGGTGATGTCTACTCAAACTTCCTGCTGAGAATCAGCATGGAAGCTTTGGTACGCTCATGTAGGGAATAGATTTTTTTACGAGTATTCAAATCCCTGAACATACAAAATGCCGCTGTAGGTCAGCGGCATTTTGTTATTTCTTATTCAGGCGGTCAAATAATTCATCGTGCCAGGCATAGGCCTGCTTAGATAATGTTTCCGGGCCCTGCTTTGTTGGAGATGATTCTACAATTAAATTTTTCTCGCGATCTGATAAATGTTCATAGGAAGACCGCATTTCCGTTGTGTATTCCATATACTTTTTTAAATGATATAGAAAATCATCCATTTCATTCATCGACATCATTCTCAACCTCCTCTGGTTTTCTCATTCCTTCTATTAAGAAAGTTGAAACCTGAAAAGAGGAGGGGATACGCGATGGTCAGGGTCTCTTTCTTTGCCGCTGGTTCCAAGGCGCGCGTGTAGGCTGTCCCAGCATACTTGGCTGCGCAGTGGTCTGAAAGGCATGAACCTGCTTTTTAGGCGGTTTCCAATTTAAGTAGTGATACAGGTTGCGCTTCGCTCTCGACAGGGACAATTTAGGTTTGGGGTTCCGGTAGGACTGGTCGACTTTCCCTAAGTGTTCAAGTTCTTGAAAATCCTCTTTATTTGCAGGAATATGAAAGTAAAAGCCGCCGATTTCAATCAGGAGGGTCGAGTGCTGCTGGCTGAATTTCGGGTGGTCGGAAAAATGTAGTCCGACTTTTTTCGCGCGGTTTTCTTTAAGGAGTTTGTCGATCGTGTGTTTTTTTATATCATACAAATGCTTTGGCTCAGGAGCCGTTTTCGCATGACGATTGACAATAAATAAAGATTCGGCTAGTTCTCGGTTTGATAGGTGATTGGCATTCATCTGTGATCTCCTTTCCCATCCAAGTATAGTTCTCTGTCTGTTATTTTACAACATTTTACAGATAAAACATCATTCTTTTCTTTTTTTTATATCCTCAATAATTTCATTTACACTTTCCGCTTTCGTCCCGCTGTAGGTTTTGTAGATATTACCCTCAGGGTCGATGAGGAAGAAGCTTGTTCCATGAGCAACCTGATCAGAGTTCTCCATTTTCTTTACAGGAGATTGAAATGATTTAATCGACCATTCTTTTACTTCCTGAAAAGTGTAGCCAGTAAGAAAATCCCACTGGTTATAATCAGGTTCATACTTTTCTGCAAAAGAGAGCAGCACATCCTGTGTATCATTTACAGGATCAACACTGATAGATACAAGAGGCACGTCCATATTCTCCTGTTTCAGCTGCTGTTGTAAGCGGGCCATGTTTCCAGTCATTGGAGGACAGACCGTCGTACAGCTTGTAAAAATAAAATCGGCAACCCAATACTCTCCTTCATAGGCACCTGGAAGAGAAATCTTTTCTCCATGCTGATTGACTGCCTCGAATTTTTCGATATCTTTGGACCCGCATCCAGTTGTTACGAGTATGATTATGAGTATAGCTGTCCATAATTTAACATTCATGTTGTTCCTCCAGCTTCAAGTTATTCCTAGTTTAGCACCTGAATCTTCATTGCGCCGAACTTCCTTTCAACTGTCACAAAACTGTAAGAGTTGTTTATCTTTCTTCGCTTGTTTTCATTTGAAAAACAGAGATTTCCGGTCTGCACAGGAAGCGGTAGGGCAGGCGTGTCGTTCCTATTCCGCGGCTGACATACAGCTGTAAGTCCTGTTCTAAAGGATAGTGACCTTCCACATATTTTTCTGCATAAGGAGGTGTGACAAGGTATCCGATAAAAGGAAGCTGCACCTGCCCTCCATGACTATGACCAGAAAGCTGCACATCAATAGGGTACCGCTGATAGTAGTCAGCTACATCGGGTTCATGGACCATGAGGATGGTGAAGGATTCTTCCGGCACACCGGCGAGCGTTTCTTCAATTTTAGGGCTCCCCAGCATGACATCATCCAGACCGGCAAGGGTAAACGCTTCGTTCCCATTTTCTATCTGCACTTGTTCGTTTTGTAAAAGTTGAAACCCTGACTTCTCCATCACGCTGCGGATTTTCTCAGTTCCATATCCACCGTGGTCGTGATTGCCATAGATCCAGTACTTGCCGAGCGGAGCGTCCAAACGTTGCAGGAGTTCAATTAGCCGCGGAGGGAATCCATACGTCTGCGGCTCATCGACAAGGTCGCCTGTAAAAACAATGATCTCGGCTTCTTCTTTATTCATTCGCTGGACAAGGGATTCAAATTGATCCAGATCATAATGAAATCCGAGGTGGGTATCAGAGAATTGCAGGATTTTGAAATTATGAAAAGAGCGCGGAATTTTACTATTTTCTATGGTGTGGGCTTGAACGGTTAGCATGTGCGGTTCTATATAACGCGCATAGGAATATCCAAATGCACTAAGCCCAAGAACTCCGGCGGCGCCTGCCAGCGATTGTTTAATAAACTTCCGACGGGTCAATTTCATAGCCACTCTCCTCTAAAATTCTTTCGCCATTATATCACGAAACCCCCTCAAGGAAACGCTGTTTTTTTACAATTATTCGTAAAATGAACAGGAATTCATTTTCTGGTTGTGGAATGTATACAAAGAAGAGATAAAAAGGAGGATGTACATATGAAAAATCAAGTGGTTATTGTAACGGGCGGTTCCAGCGGTATGGGGTTACATATGGCGAAACGCTTTGTGGAAGAAGGGGCAAAAGTTGCCATCACAGGTCGAAGTGCTGAACGACTGGAAGAAGCAAAAAAACAGATTGCCGGCGGGCGTGAGGATGCTGTCCTGTGCATTCAGATGGATGTCCGTGAAGTAGAAGATACAAAACGCATGGTTCAGGAAACCGTTGATTCCTTTGGTCGAATTGATCACTTGGTGAATAACGCTGCAGGAAACTTTATTGCGCCTGCAGAGGAGCTGTCTCCAAACGGATGGAATTCTGTCATTAATATTGTATTGAATGGAACGTTTTATTGTAGTCAGGCTGTAGGGAAGTATTGGATAGAAAATGAAATCAAAGGTTCCATCCTTAACATTGTGGCTACCTATGCATGGAACTCAGGAGCCGGTGTCATTCATTCCGCTTCTGCGAAATCAGGTGTCCTTACAATGACTCGAACGCTCGCTGTGGAGTGGGGAAGCAAATATGGCATCCGCGCGAACGCGATTGCACCCGGCCCGATTGAACGTACCGGTGGCGCTGAAAAACTGTTCCAATCTGAAAAAGCCGCCGAGCGCACTCTTAGATCTGTGCCCCTTGGAAGACTTGGTACTCCTGAAGAAATTGCCGGGCTTGCGAACTTCATTCTTTCTGATGAAGCCTCCTATATGAACGGGGAAGTTGTCACCCTCGATGGAGGCCAGTGGCTGAATAAGTTTCCTTTTTAACAGGGAGGGAGAAACGTGCTGAAAACCAATTGTTTCTTTTGTAAGCAGACGTTTCAAATTGATCGCTCTGATCCCCAGTATATAAAGATAAGTAAAAACCCCAAAGCGTCCTATGTATGTAAGACCTGTAACCGGACGATGCAGAAAGACGCGCAGACAAGTACAGGGCTGAATCCTGATACTATAGATCGTTATGATCGGTTTTTACGATAAATGACCGCCTTTTTAGAAAGCGCTTTATATTGGATGGGTGTAAGAAACTAATTCCACTGACACTGTTACGAAATTCACCCACAAAAAAGCCCGGACTTCTACGAATGAAGTCCGGGCTTTTTTATAACTTGGCTCTGTTAAATATTGTTGTTTATTTTAGTTATCTCGAAACTGAGTTTTCAAGAAACGGGCAGGATTGTGGAAGACTCAGTTTCGAGATAGTTTCATCCATGGATTGTAAATTGTTAAGAGGATTGCTACTCTTTATGGTGAATGTAAAAATTAGGCAGTTCCGTTGGGAGGGTGAAAGATGGAAGAAGATTGGACTACATTTTCTCCACTAGGCTTAGTGATTAAATACGATTATGTAAAGATTGATGTTCCGAACAATTATGGTGAAGTAAATATAGTAGACCTAAGAAATGAAAAAGTCTTAATGAAGCTGTTCATTAATTTAAAAGAGGATGTAGTAGAGAAAAAAGGTTCATTGGAAAATTACGATATGGATGAAGAGGCTACTATTACAGAGATTAAAGGTAATATTGAATACTTCATTAGTAAGGGGATAACAAATCCTTTTAATTAAATGTGCTCTTTTCTTATTCAGGATAAGGGGGCTTTAGTGAAGTTAAGTCGATTAAATACTGCTTTTAAGGGTTAGGGATACATTTGCTTATCTTCATGAAGTATATAATCAAATTTCTGTCCGAATATATTAATTAATTCGTCGTCTATAATTTTTTTGGTATCAGGCTTAATTTCAGAAACATAAAAGTGAATATTACCTTCTTTATCTACAGAAACACCAGTTATACCTACTTTCAAGAGCTTTTCGATTTCTATGGAGATACCATATTTCTTTATATCTTCCTCCCTTAGTTCTTTAAGAAAGTCGTTTGAACAGGCACTTAAGAGACAGCAAATTAACAATAATTTAAGAGCCATTTTCATTTTAATCACCCCTTTTAATAAGGTAGTATTTGTAAAATGTCTTTAGATTATTATGTTTTTTGATGTACCATATTATTATTTAGAGATATCTCAATTTCGAGTTTTAAGCAAACGGGGGCGATTGTTTAATATCATCAATTGCTTCTTTAGATAAGGAGGGTTATTAGGAAGACTTGAATCAATAAACGAACAATACTATATAATTTTAGCGTAGACCCCTAAAGGAATTCCTTTAGGGGTTTACATTTTTATTTACATTTATTTGAATATCTGATAAATTAAACATATCAAAATGATATATATCAAAAAGATATTAAGGGGTATGCTATGGCTCAGAAAAATTACACACAATATGCATTGCTAGGCCTTTTAACAACGGGGTATCACACTGGGTATTCAATGAAACAGATGATTGATGGCAGCTTAAATCATTTTTGGAAGATCAGCTACGGTCAAATTTATCCTTCATTAAAGATGTTAGTGGATAAAGGTTATGCAGAGGTGAAGTACACGTCTCAGGAAGGAAAGCCTGATAAGAAAGAGTACTATATAACTTCATCTGGAGAAGAAGAGCTGAAGCATTGGTTAAAACAACCTGTACAAGAACTTCCCGTAGAGAAAAATGAGTTACTTCTAAAGCTGTTTTTTAGCCGTCAACAGGACAAGTCCACAACTATCAAACAAATGGAAATCTATCATGAAAATCTTCTTGAGAGATATAGCACCTACGAAGGTATTAAGAAAATGATCCTTACTGAGTCGTGTGAACATAGGGATGCGCCTTTCTGGATTATTACGCTAGATTATGGGCTTAGTACGACTCAGGCAGCTATTGACTGGTGTGTAAAAACAAAAGATACTTTACTGAATCTTGAGGAGGAAGAATGATGGGGGCAGAAGTTTTTAAGGGTAGATTTACTGTAGATAATAGGGATGGAAATGAATTTGTTGTCTTCCTGATCGGTATGAGGATAAACAAATGGTGGGCGGTACACAAATGGCTCCCTGTATTCTTAGCAATGCCGGCTATGGTTAGAGAGCTCTTCAGCAACAATGATTTAGGATTTCTAACTATGGAGAATTTCTTCAATTTTCGTTCGACACTCATGGTCCAATATTGGGAATCAGAAGAGGATTTATTAAGGTATGCAAGAGGAGATAAACATTTGAAAGCATGGAGAGACTTTAATAAAAAAGTCCAAAATACTGATGCAGTGGGTATTTACCATGAAACCTATTTAATTAAACCTAGTCAATTTGAGTCAATTTATGGGAATATGCCAAGGTTCGGATTAGCGAAAGCTCTAGGGCATATACCTATTACAAATTCCTCTAGAACCGCACGCCAACGTTTTAAAAATCTAAGGTGAATTATCTTAATATCTTGAAGTTGAATCTTCAACTAACGGGGGCAATTCTGAAACAAAAGAATTGCCCCCGGCTTAATTGTGGGCAAGTTACTTGAATAAGAAGCCTCTTGTAATTTATATCATAATTAGAAATCTTCGTTAGTTTTTACCAAATTTAACCTTTAATATTGTAAAATGATAGGTAAGAAATGCGGAAGGGGGAATTTTCTTTGACAACAGCAATCATTATTTCACTAGTTTCGTTATTCGTTGCGATTCTTGCACTTCTGGTGAACGTAAGTAAATTCTTTATTGAAATTCACGATA
This sequence comes from Halobacillus litoralis, assembly GCF_020524025.1. Lineage (GTDB taxonomy): Bacteria > Bacillota > Bacilli > Bacillales > Halobacillaceae > Halobacillus > Halobacillus litoralis_D. Next base: position 628,964 of record NZ_JAIVKN010000001.1, read on the forward strand.
GAAAGCAAAAGCGAATTGAAGGGACAAAAGCAAATATTACGGTAGAACGTGAAGATAGTTCCAAATCAAAATATCTTATTTTTAAAAATGAAGGCAGCACGGCACATATTCATGAAGTAAAAATTAACGGGGTAAAGTGGGAAGATACAGGTATATTCCTTGAGAATGAATTGCCTTCATTACTTTCGGGTGGCCAAGTTCGAAAAGTACAATATTTTGCTTCTAAAACTTCAAAAATAGCACCGCCATTTGGACTCGAGATTATATACGAAGATGACTATTCAAGAAAGTATTTATCTACCAAAAACAAAGTAGCAATCCAAGCATAGGGCAGGGAGGATATAGACTTCTAATTTTTACATAAGGCTCAAACGATTATAATAAAATCACTACAGCGGTCTCCTGTAGGCATGTTGTACTCAACGTAGCCTTAATTTAGGATTTACTTCAATATATCTCGAATTCATGTCTTCAACTAACGGGGGCGAATCTTTAATAAAGAGATTCGTCTCCTTATTTTTTGTAAATTATATATCCAAAACATTTGGTATATTCTTCTTGAAGTAATAGATACTGATCTAATGTTAGAATCCACACTTAGAGTGAGCTTCTGGAATTATCATTACTTATTTGGTATTAAAGGTATGAGAGTGAAGAGAAAAAGGAGGGGGATATACGATTAAAAGGTTTATCGAATATGTGAAGGGAAAATTAGAAGTGGTAAGAGGTGACTTTAGAGAAGGTATAAAGCACTTTAGGATAATGTGGTGGCTGTGGAAATTTAAAGCGATCATATCAACAGTTATAATTTTCAGTATCATAACCGGGATTTATCTTATTGAATTAACTGGTGAGAGTCCAGAATATGTTAGCGGGTACTTTTTAGGAATTGCTGGCATTATTCTATTTTTGATTTGGTTGTTTAGTAAAAGAGTAAAACAGTTAATTCCTAAGCAAGAAGTTAAAAAGTTTTTGTTTATTTGTCTAGTTACACTCGCTCCATTTATTTTAGTTGGAATAGTATATTTAATCCTAGAAGTCATAGATTACCCTTTACCGTGATATTTCACTAATAAATATATTAAAGGGTCTTATTGAGTTTATCTTGAATTCAAGTCTTCAACTAACGGGGGCAAATCTTTAATAAGACTTGTGCTTTTTGTAAGTGAAAGATTATGAATAAATAACATCAGAAAAGAAATGGGGACTTATAAGTATGACGGAAATTAAAGAAATAGGATCTTTATGTTCTTTAGACGAGAAAGGCTATATCATAAACCAGTCTGATCACAATAAAATCAATAATAAATTTCGGGAAGTTATCCAACTTATAAACGAAACCTGTCTTGCTGCTTTACCAAAGGAAATTCACAGCATTTACATAAGAGGTTCTGTGCCAAGAGGGTTAGACATTGAAGGTGTATCGGATGTGGACGTAATAATCGTGACCTATTCTAATCCTGAAGAATTTGACCTTGATTGGGTAGAGGGAACTGAAAAATTTATTGATAAGAAATTCTCTTTTATTAACGGTGTAGAAATAGGATTCAGCCCTTTAAGTGAGGTTGAGGAGTCCCATTATTGCTCCATGATTCCTTTCATTCTAAAAACTTATGGTATTTGTGTTTATGGCGAAAACCTAATAAGCAAGCTCCCTAATTATAAACCCAACAGCTCCTTGGCGAATGAACACCTCATCCACCTAACATCTCTGATTGATAAAGCCAAGCATGATTTAATAGGTAATGACGACATTGAGGACATTAAAGATTGTTGTTCATGGATCATGAGAATTATTGTGAGGGCTGGTGGTGCGCTTGTTATTGTTCAAGAACAGTCATATACAAGAGATTTATTCCCAGCTTATGAACTATTTTCGAAGCATTATCCTGAAAAAGAGCAAGAGATGAGAACAGCCCTTTGGTATGCAATCAATCCCTTATCAAGCTCAGAAGAAATATTGAAATTCTTGGATCACTTTGGGAATTGGATAGAGCAGGAAACAGAAAAGTGGCTCGAAGTTTATAACCCAACAAGGGAGATACATCTACCACTTTGATAATATAGTTACTGTTTCTATTTATATAAAATTGAGGTGCAAAAAACAAAGTTATCTCGAATTCAAGTCTTATAAAAACGGGGGCAATTCTTTACCAGAAGAATTGCCTCCTTTTTAATGATTTGGGTAGGTTAGTTGAAGACTAGGTTTAAAGATAATCTTAAGTATTCACCGGTTTGTTTAATATTGTAAATTTTGAAACAATAAGGGGATAGGGAGGTGGATGGATGAAAGTCGAAAAAATATTCGGTCTTCTTAGTCTAGCTTTTATAATTTTTGCTTTTATTACTCACCCAATAGAACTATTACCTTACGTTCTGATTGTTGGAGGTATTAACTGTCTAATAGTAGGCTGGAATAGTTTCTCGAGGAATAAAGACAAGTAGGGATACTTCTATTTAGTTGTTTCATTATTTTTAGCTGCTTATGGTAGCTTTAAGTTATTTGCATAATAATAAAAGTTTGTTTTATTTTTCTAACTGTATTTAGACTTTTTAAGTTAAGTAGGAGTGGATGATTCCTTTTAAGTTTTAATTAAAGGGCCTTAATGGAGGAGATGCTCTAGTTCTCGAAAACACTCGAAATCAAGTCTTCACATATCGGGGGCTTTAGTTGAATCAGCCAAATACAAAAAAAGAACTTCCATAAAATTGGGAGTTCTTTTTTTGTATTATACCAACACTAAACTTTAACAGAGCCTTCTGTTTAATAAGATTTTATGTATTTGCTGTTTGCTTCGCAGCGGTCCCTATAAAATGAATCAAACACTGGTATTGAACCAATGTTTTTACCACCCAAATACACATTAGAGTTGTTCGTTGGATTAGCCATAATAATAGGTTCTATGAAAGTGAAAGTAGTGGTGTTGAAAAAAAGTTGATCAAATTCATGGGAATCTCAACACCAAGTAGCAGACGAATGGCAAACCCTAACTGATGGTGGAGCTAATAAGGAAAATTGTTCCTGGAAATGCATTGACATTTATATCACTAAACGATATAGTCTATTTAACGATATATCATTTAATGATATAAAACATAAGGAGCATGAATATGGCGAGAAATGACTCATTAGAGACAGGTGAGCTCACCGATACATCCTTTTATATTTTGCTGTCGCTTGTCGAAGCAAGGCATGGGTATTTGATCATGCAAAACATCGAAGAGCTGACAGAAGGCGGTTTTTCGATCGGTCCAGCGTCTATGTACACGACCATTAAGAAGCTGTTATCGGCTGGATTGATTGAACTGTACGGAGATGGAAAAGGAAAGCGAAAAACGTACATTGCCACAAACACGGGACTCCATCTGTTGGAAAAAGATATTCAAAGAAGAGAACGCATGATTGTGCATGCGAAACAAGTTTTGAATCAGAAAGGTGACAAATCAGGATGAAAAAGAAATACGTTATGTCGAGGGGTCTTGCTTTTGGAGAAGAGAAGGATATGGGGAAATTAAGATCTTACGCGAAACAAGGGTGGGTGTTGGACCGATTCGCTCCGTTCGGTTTTTTGTTGAAAAAAGGGGAGGAACAGGACCTGTCATTTGCGGCCGATTATAACAAGAATCCAGATGACGAATACTTTGCTTACTTCGAACAGGCGGGCTGGACTCATGTGTGTAGTGGGGTGGATTACATACACGTATTTTCAGCTGCGGAAGGCACCAAACCGATCTACTCAGACCACGAGACAACACTGGATAAATACGAAGTGGAAAAAAAGAATACTGGCCGGGTTGCCTTGCCTTCTTTGATTGCCACGATTCTTCTATTTTCCCTGGGAAACTCTGGAAGTATGCCGAGCATAATGGGAGAGGTCTTGATTTGGACAGGATTCCTAACAATGATCGTATTCATATTCTCGGGTATGCCGTATGTCGGGTACCAATATAAATTGAGTAAATTGAAAAAGGATGAGGAAAATGAATAAACGTATATTCAGATTGTTCTTTGCCTGGCAGGATCAAGCGGAAGAAAAATGGCTGACGGAGATGGCTGAGCAAGGCTTGCTTTTCTCGAAGTTCCAATTCGGTTTATACACCTTTCATAGATCGGAGCCTGTGGGTTATGTATATAAATTAGACTATAAAGCTTCCTCTGACCATGACTTAGAAGAGTACATAACGTTATTTGAAGATGCGGGATGGGAGCATGTCGATCGTTTTCACGGATGGCACTATTTTAGAAAGATGAAGAGTGCTTCAGAAGAAGAGCCTGAAATATACTCGGATCGTTCTTCTGAATCTCAAAAATATAAATCACTGGTGAATTTCTTGATTCCAATATTTCTAATGACCGTGGCGATTTTTCTGACCATCATTGAACCGAACAATTCTCACTCATCATTCGTAAGTATTTTTAAATGGATATATGTGTTTCTAATCGGTATCTACTTGTATGCGATTGTGAGAGTAAGGTGGAAAATGAGGAATTTGCAAAAAGATTTTTAGAAAAAGTTCTCTCCCCCTAGTGCGTTAAGAGAGTGGGTGTTTATGGAGGAACTTGTAGATTGGCTGGATAGGACGATTCTATTTTCAACAGCAACTATGGACTTTGAGATGCCGGATTTAAAGTTACTTTTTAAAAACGAGGAAGAGTCCTCTATGAAATAGGATATTATAAACAGGGGTTCATTTAGGTATGGTAGGTCAGTATTGGGAATTCAATAAAATCTATGGAGTGAAAAGAAATCAATCACCCAAGTAACTAAAACCATATTTTTTCTTGTTGAAAATAGCTCTTATTAAGAAGTCATTGGAGTGCTCTAAGTACATATCAGCGAATGGTTGAAAGAACATCCTGATTTAACGTGAGAATAACATAAAATTTAACACTCAAATAAAGGAAATTATGAAATGGATTTCTTGTTTTATATGTAAATGGTTATATAGAGAAAAAGAAAGGGAGATCAAAATGAAACAAACACTTCTGTCCGTTGAAAAACTCGGCAAGTCCTATAAAGATAAGCAAATTGTTAAGAATATCTCTTTTAGCGTTAAGAGAGGAATGGTAACGGCAATCCTTGGCCCGAATGGAGCTGGTAAATCGACGACTATTCGGAGCATGATGGGAATTATGCAACCGGACGAAGGAAGCATACAGTATCAAGGTTATCCAGAACATGGGGTTCCTCATGAGAAAGTGGGCTATTTACCTGAGGAAAGAGGATTGTACAAAAATGTAAAAATCATGGATATAATCCTTTACTTTGCAGATTTGAAAGATTACCCCAAGAAGAAGGCTAAAGCCCGAGCGCTTGATTATTTGAAGAAGTTTGGCTTGGAAGGAAGAGACAAAGTGTCGGTTGAAGAATTATCAAAAGGGATGGCACAAAAAGCTCAGTTTATTGCTTCAATCATTCATGAACCTGAACTTTTAATTCTGGATGAGCCTTTCTCTGGTCTGGATCCAGTGAGTCAAGATGTGTTTAAACAAGAAATAAGGCAACTGGCTGACAATGGTACTGCTATCTTAATTTCTTCTCATCAAATGAATCTTATTGAAGAAATTGCGGATGACTTACTGCTTATACATAAGGGGAAAACAGTTATTAAAGGAAGTATGGAAGAAGTCAAGGAGCAATATTCAAATTACAAGTGTACAATTATCGGGGAGAATGAAGCTTCTCTCTTTACAGGTCTTCCATTTGTTCAAAATGTTGAGAGGGATGGAAGTAAAACGGTACTATATTTGGACAGAGATGTTCATATCCCCACATGGATTAGTCATATTCCAAATGAATCTGCTATTCAAGAAATGACGATTGATAGGACTTCCTTGCATGAGATATTCGTGGGGGTCGCTACAGAGAAGAATCTAAAGAAGAGTGGAGGGATGTGAATCATGCGTAATACGTGGAAAGTTGCCAAATGGGAATATAAGCGGAACGCTACAAATAAATCGTTCATCATTTCTACACTCCTGACCCCTGTCATTTTTCTGTTGTTTGCCTTCCTGCCAAGTATGTTTTCAGGGTCGGAAAGCTCCAATGATCCAGAGGCAATGAAAGTATACATACAAGACGAAGTGGGACTTGCGTCAAGAGTTGAAGCGTTTGTAAATAATAAGGAGTCATTCAATTGGGAACTTGAATTTGTAGAAGAAAATAAGGAATCCGTTTTAAGCTCAGTACCGGAAGAAGAAAATCAAGCGTTTGTTTCCTTAACTGAAGATACTATTCAAAATGGCGTAGTTGAAGTGGAAACGAGCGAAGAAGTAACAGATTCATTCTTTGCCCAGCTGCAGTTATTACGTCAACCTATTCAAGACTATCAATTCAAACAGTTAGGTCTTACAGAATATCAACTTCAGCAAATAACAGCTGGAGTATCGTTTGAAACATCTGAAGCAGCTGCAGCATCTTCTGGAGTTGGAGGCGCAGACCAATCAGGCGCCGTTAAAGGAGAGCTTATTGTTCCCGGAATATTTGCTTTGATTGTTCTTATTGCCATCGTACTCACAGGAATGATGATTTTTCAAAGTGCGTCCCAGGAAAAGAAAGAGAAGGTTTCAGAGATTGTCTTGTCCTCTATGAAGCCTAATGAATTAATGCAAGGGAAAATTATCGGATACTTTGGTCTGGGGATAAGTCAGGTGACTATCTGGTTAGGTTTTGGAATACCTTTAGCAGCCTGGCGAATGGAGGATGTTCCTATCCTGCAATATTTATTTGTGCCGGAACTGCTGATCATGGTGTTTATCGCGATTTTAGGATATCTTCTGTTTGCTGCCTTGTTCGTAGGATTTGGTGCTACAGTGGAAGATATCAGTTCATCAAGCAATTTTCAAGGTTTCATTATGATGCTTCCTTTTCTTCCTTTTGTGTTTATTGGACCTATCTTAAATAATCCTAGCGGTTTGGCAGCTACGATTGGCTCTTTTATACCATTCACATCCCCAGCTGTATTAATTATGAGAATGGCTATGCTTGAGGACTGGCCGTGGTTGGAAATAGGCTTTGCTCTTGTTGTACTTATGATAAGTGTATGGCTAATGATTAAACTGGCTGGTAAGATATTCGAAGTCGGTATTCTTTTGTATGGTAAGAATGCAACACCAAAAGAAATATGGAAGTGGGTAAGAGCTTAGAATCATTTCATCAATATCTACGTAAGCCTTAAGAGATAATTGACTTATACCTGCCCCTTTTGAGTAAATACAATATTAAATAGGGGCAGGTGCTTTTTTGTATTAAATTAGTTTGATTTCAAGTCTTATAGAAACGGGGGCGTTTGTTATATTCGTAAATCTAGAATTAATTCGGAAAGCCTATTGGAAAGTTGGTGCATTTAATTGACTAGGTGTGATTGCTGCAATACTAAGTTTACATGGTGGAGTTTACTTAAGAAGAACAGTTTTTATGGTGGTCTTAAATGTCGGATTTGTGGTTGTAAACATAGGATAGATTTCGCTTCAAGGTTCTCAGTCACACTATTAAGTGTTGTTCCATTTATGATGTTTGGTTTGATTTTATCACCTTTTGAGAGTATTTTTCTAAATATATTAGTAGCACTTCTTATATTTATTCTTGGCATGTTACTAACTCCTTTTGTGGTGAATTACAAATTAACGAGAAGGTAGGGAGCTTTCAAGAAATGCTATATAACATTGATTCAAACAAATCTCGAATTCGAGTCTTAAACTAACGGGGGCTATTGTTCAAAATGGGCAATAGCCTTTTTCGTTAACAGACTGGATTAATAAAGGCTTAGCTTCTTTACTTTACAAATTTTGTGGGGGGTATTAGGATCCGATGATAATTACGTTAGTTCTTTTGCCAACACTGGTTACTTGTCTTGTCGGATACTTCTTATACAAACACAGTAAACCTTTAAGTATGCTCGCGATAATATTAATCCCGATCATTTTTATGTACTTGCTTATAAGTTATGTAGTTTTATGGAGCATTCCTTTATCTATTATTATTGTCATAACCATTCACGGATTTAAAAAGCCTGAAGTATCTTGATTTCAAGTCTTCATGTATAGGGGGCGTTCATTGAATAAGCCCAAAAAAAAGAGGAGCTTTCAATAAATTTTGAAAGTTCCTCTTATCCCTCTTTTTCTGCTGAAAATATCAATATTAAACGTTAACAGAGCCTGGAATTTAATAATGAGTTGTGAAAACAGAGGTGGAATGATTATCTCCTGCTCCACATTCGTTATCGTCCAGTTGCGCAGGTCAGACACTCGAGGTCATAAGCAGTCCCATAAGGGGGAAAAGCACCCCCTGTATGGTTCTGCTTATCCTTGTCGTGTCTTTCAGACCTGCTCCACTATTGAATCGTCCAGTTGCGGAACCCAGCCCCTCGAGGTCTTAAGGCCAACATGAAGAGAAGAAAGACCGCTTCTCTGTTATGTTGGCCTTAAGCTTGTCGGGGCTACCAGGGCTCCTCCACTTTTGAGATCACCCTATTATATAAAAGAAGATGGTAAAGAAATGGAGGATGGAGCCTCCTAGTACGAATAGGTGCCAGACCATGTGATGGTATTTGAAGCTGCGCCATACATAGAAGATCGATCCGATGGAATAAAGGACGCCTCCTACGACAAGGTAGGTAATTCCTGCTGCCGGCACCTGGGCTGTCAGCGGTCCCCAGGCAAGGACGATCAACCATCCCATGAGTACATAAAAGATCGTGGACATCACGACGAATTTTTTAACAAAGAACACTTTAAATACGATTCCGAGGATGGCCATGCCCCAGACAATGCCGAACAGCGTCCATCCCAGTGTGCTGCGAAGCGGAACGAGCATAATCGGGGTATACGTACCCGCGATGAATAAATAAATCGATGAATGGTCAAAGATCTCAAACAAATCCTTCGCTTTTCCAGGCGGAAAGCTGTGGACAAGGGTTGAGGAGACATAAAGGAGCAGCATCGTTACTCCATAGATGGTCACGCTTGTGATGTGCCAGGCGTTTCCACCGAAACTTGCAAAAACAATGAGAAGTACAAGCATAGCTGCACTGAGTACAGCCCCAATCCCATGGGTAATCGCATTGGCAATCTCTTCACGCTTTGTAAAGGTATGTGTCAGCATTTTATCAACCCCAATACTTTCAAGTGGGTCTATTATACTCTTCTTGGAAAAATTTATAAAGGTAAGACTCTTTAGAGGTTTAGGAAGTACAAAAATATGGGTAGTATTTAAGCGATGAACAGCTGTCAGAGAGAGAATTGTCGGGAATTGCGGTCGAGTTTTGATTGGATATATGATAGAATATGTATTGGTTCAATGAGCGTCTCTTTCTGCTCCTTCAATGTTCGTAAAAAAGAGGAGTGAACATGAAATGGTAAGTTTAGAAAAAGAAACATTAAGAATCCCATCTGTGTCGGAATTGATGATTCCGTCTGAAAAAGTAGCCCACGTTCAAATTGGAAATCCACTGGAACACGCATTGCTTGTACTGGTTAAGTCTGGTTATTCTGCTGTCCCTGTCCTTGATCCTGCGTATAGATTTCAGGGAGTGGTCAGTAAGTCCAGGATTTTGGAAGAAACGATGGGGATCGAACAATTTGAAATGGATCGATTGTCTGAGATCTTAGTTAAAGAAGTAATGGATGATAAAGTCCCGTGCTTACAAAAAAATGACACGATGATTGATGCGCTTCACAAGCTTATTGATTACCCTTTTGTGTGCGTTACAAATGAAGAAGGGGAATTTGACGGCATTATCACGCGTAGGACAATCTTAAAGCAATTCAGTAAGCATTACCACGAAACCTTTAAATATACAATGGTAGAAACAACTGTATAACAAAAAAATAGACAAGGGTGGCATCCGTGCGGTGTCATCCTATTTTTATATAGTGAAGGTGATTTACATATGTCGTTAAACAGACAAAAGCGGGGTCTCGTGCTGGCTTCGATTATGCTCTCCATGTTTTTAGCAGCGATTGAAGCGACGATTGTTTCGACTGCCATGCCTAGTATCGTCGCTGACTTAGGTGGATTCAGTCTTTACAGCTGGGTATTTTCAGCTTATTTATTGACGAATGCAGCTACGGTGCTTTTATTTGGGCGCTTGAGTGATGTGTTTGGGAGAAAGCCTATTTTTATGATTGGGATCAGCCTGTTTCTTTTGGGGGCTGTTCTTTGTGCTTTAGCACCTTCGATGGAAGTTTTAATAGGCGCGCGTTTAGTCCAGGGATTGGGAGCGGGGGCTCTTATGCCGATCGCTACTACAATTGTGGGAGATATTTACACTAAAGAAGAAAGGGCGAAAATCCAGGGTTACCTTTCAAGCGTGTGGGGAATTTCTGCTGTGACAGGTCCTGTGCTTGGCGGTTTTTTTGTGGATATTCTCAGCTGGCATTTTGTGTTTTGGATGAACGTTCCGCTCGGTCTGCTTGCTTTAACAGGAATTCTGATCTTCTTTAAAGAGGATGTGTCGAAAAAAACGCGGACCGTAGATATTGCGGGCTCAATCTGGGTGGTTCTTACAGTAAGTACTTTAACGATTATTTTGGTCGAAGGCGGCGTGAGTGTTCCCTGGGTTTCATGGCAGATGTTCGCTATGGTAACGGTGGCGCTCTGCGGAGCAGCTGCATTTTATTTTCATGAACGGAAAATGGAAGATCCGATGATGCCGATGGATTTATGGAAAATCCGTTCCATCCGGTATGCCAACCTTACTTCTTTAACAACCGGGATGATTCTGATAGGGGTCAGCAGTTATCTCCCTGCTTTTGTTCAAGGGGTAATGGAAGAATCCGCAACGGTAGCTGGTTTTACCTTAACCACGATGTCGATTGGATGGCCGATTGCTTCTACTCTGGCTGGGCGTCTGATTCTGAAGATCGGCTTCCGCCCCACCGCTGTGATGGGGGGAGTTTCCTTAATCATTGGAAGTGGACTATTTTCTATTTTAACTCCTGAAAAAGGTCCGTGGTTTGCTGCTCTCGGCTCGTTATTTATCGGGATCGGCATGGGACTTTCATCGACGTCCTTTATCGTTTCTATTCAAAATAGTGTCAATTGGGAAAAAAGAGGAATCGCAACGGCTGCGAATATGTTTATGCGTACTATCGGAAGTGCTATAGGAGCAGCCTTTCTAGGAGGTTTATTAAACAGTCAGCTGTCCCGTGTGATAGATGCTTCAAGCCTGCCAGATTCATTCACTGTCGATTCGGCAAACTCCCTGCTCCGTGAGGAAACGAGGGTGGAACTCGGTTCTAAGGCCTTGACGGTTCTGCAGGAAGGATTAACCGATGGTCTCCATCTTGTATATATCGGTTTATTGGTTCTTGCCTGTGTAAGTTTTCTACTGATTCTGCAAATTCCGAAAAAAGAAGATTGAAATAGGGAAGCTCCCTTTGATAAAGTAAAGGATGAAAGATACATAAAGGAGGATGAACAATGAAGCAAATGGACGCACATGAAATTATTTCATTCATTTCAAATAGTGAAAAATCAACCCCTGTGAAAGTATATGTCAAAGGGGAGAACTTAGAAAGCCTGGACTTTGGTGACCAGGTGCAGGACTTTATTACAGGAAAGTCCGGTGTGATCTTTGGCGAATGGAAAGTCATCCAGCCTCTATTAGAAAAATATGAAGACCAAATCGAGGATTATGTGCTTGAGAATGACCGCCGTAATTCTGCTATTCCTTTACTTGATTTGAAAAAAGTAAATGCACGCATCGAGCCTGGTGCCATTATCCGTGACCAGGTGGAGATTGGCGATGGTGCGGTCATCATGCTCGGTGCCATGATTAATATCGGTTCTGTCGTAGGTGAGGGCACAATGATCGATATGAACGTTGTTCTTGGCGGACGTGCAACAGTAGGTAAAAACTGCCATATAGGTGCAGGTGCTGTTCTTGCTGGAGTTATTGAACCACCTTCTGCGAACCCTGTTGTTATTGAAGATGGCGTTGTGATCGGAGCAAATGCGGTTGTGCTTGAAGGTGTGACTGTAGGTGAAGGCGCTGTTGTAGCTGCCGGCGCGATTGTAACAGAAGACGTACCAGCAAACACACTTGTCGCAGGTACTCCTGCAAAAGTCCTCAAAGAAATCGACGACAAGACAAAATCGAAGACAGAAATTATGCAGGCGCTTCGCAAACTCGACGATTAAGCCGGGGAATAAAGTTTTTTCATAGTGTTAAGATCAAGAAAGGACCTTGCTGAATCCAGCAGGGTCTTTCGTTTAAGGAGGAACCCTTTTGGAAAAAGAACAGCTAGTAACCATTCGAAGAGAACTGCATCAAATTCCTGAACTTGGATTTGAAGAACACAAGACCCAGCAGTATTTACTGGATTATATTCAAACCCTCCCGCAAAGCTCTTTAACAGTAGAGAAGTGGAGAACGGGTATTTTCGTGCGGGTGGAAGGAAACGTGGGAGAGCGCACCATTGGATATCGGGCTGATATTGATGGACTGCCGCTGACAGAAGAAACAGGCTATGATTTTTCTTCCACACATAGAGACCGCATGCATGCCTGTGGTCATGATTTTCATATGACAATTGCCCTTGGAGCTTTGAGCAGGCTTGCTGCCAATCCAGCTGATGATCATGTTGTTTTTCTTTTCCAACCAGCAGAGGAAGGACCGGGCGGAGCAGAACCTATGCTCGCTTCAGAGGAGATGAAGCGGTACCGGCCTGATCTCATTTTTGCCCTGCACGTGGCTCCGGAGCTTCCTGTAGGAACCGTCTCCACAAAGCCTGGACTTTTATTTGCAAATACAAGCGAGTTGTTTATTGATTTTAAGGGAATAGGAGGGCATGCGGCTTATCCTCACCTAACCCATGACATGGTGGTTGCAGCTAGTGCGTTTGTTGCACACATCCAGCAGATTGTGGCCCGGCGAGTAGATCCGCTTGACAGCGCGGTTATCACAATAGGGAAAATCGAAGCCGGCACTGTGCAGAACATTATTGCTCAGTATGCCCGTTTAGAAGGCACTATACGGACGCTTTCTCCAGAAGCTATGGATGGTGTGAAGAATGAAATAGAAAAAGTGGCCCGCGGGTACGAAATCGCTAATGACTGCCGGATTTCTATAGACTATGGATCCAATTATCACCAGGTTTTTAATGACGAAGAACAGGTGAGAAGATTTGAAACGATTATGGAAACGTCCCCTTATTCCTACCAGGAATCTAAAATGGCGATGACCGGGGAAGATTTCGGATATATGCTTAAGGAAATTCCAGGCTTTATGTTCTGGCTTGGTGTGGACTCACGATCAGGACTGCATCAATCGACATTAATGCCAAATGAAGAGGCGCTGCTTGTCGGTGTCGATACAGTTGAAAAGACGCTTCGCGAACTGTGAACCTGTGTATACCATTTACCTTCCTGCGAACAATAGACATGTATGTACCGCACAGGAGATTGAACGAAGAATAAAGCCGAATGACCGGCTGATTTCCATAAAGGGTTTGAATCCCGGAGAGATCACATGGCCGTTTCTTAAAATGCTTTAGGTGTTTGTATTTTTACGGGATCCTATAAGGCTGAAGTTCTCCGCTGTTCCATAATGGAAGGAGTTGTCGCAGGTGGAAGCCACCATAAAGTTATTGGCAGTTGCTGTTTTAATTGTTTTGACCGCCTTTTTTGTTGCCAGTGAGTTTGCCATCGTTAAAGTAAGAAAGACAAGGATTGAATCTAAAGCTTCAGATGGGGATAAAAAAGCAAAGTATGCACTTGATGTCCTGAATGATTTGGACTACTACTTATCTGCCTGTCAGCTGGGGATCACAATTACAGCTTTAGGACTAGGCTGGTTAGGGGAACCGACCCTTGATATCTTATTACGGCCATTATTTGACCAGCTTCCTCTCCCTGATGGTGTGACCCATACCCTTTCCTTTGCCATTGCCTTTTTTGTCATTACATTCTTACACGTCGTTTTAGGGGAGCTTGCGCCAAAGACTGTGGCGATTCAAAAGGCCGAAGCTATTACATTGGTCCTGGCGCGTCCGCTTATGCTGTATAGTAAATTGATGTATCCGTTGATCTGGCTGTTGAACGGTTCTGCGAATATATTTGTTCGTATGCTCGGATTTCAAACGGCTAGTGAATCGGATGAAGTCCATTCAGAAGATGAGCTCCGTCACATTTTGACCAAAAGTTATCAAAAGGGAGAAATCAACCGCTCGGAATATACCTATGTGGATCGAATCTTTGAATTCGATAACCGTACGGCTAAGGAAATTATGATTCCGCGGACGGAAATGGCAGTCATCAATGTTCACCAGTCTATATCGAGCGTAATCCGTGAGGTCAAGCATAACCGCTATACGCGCTACCCTGTAATTGATGGGGACAAAGATGAGGTAATAGGGGTTATTCATATGAAGGAGCTTTTATTCGATGATGTAGAAAACCAAAACTCCCTGCGCCCATTTCTACGTCCGGTTATGAAAGTATTCGAAAATGTTCCGGTTCATGATCTGCTTGTTAAGATGCAGAAGGAACATACCCATATGGCTGTCCTCATTGATGAATACGGGGGAACTGCCGGAATTGTTACAGTAGAGGACATTCTCGAGGAAATTGTAGGAGAAATCAGAGATGAGTTTGATGAGGAAGAAGAAAGAGATATCAAACGTTTGAAAAACGGCCATTACTTGTTGGAAGGGAAAACGGCTATCCAGGATATCAATGAGTACTTTGATATGAACCTCGATCACAACGATATCGATACAATTTCAGGGTGGATGTACACGATGGACTTTGATGCAGACGAAGGAACCGTTATTTCATCGGATGGCTACTACTTTAAGATAGTAGATATGGTCAAAGGACAGATTAAGAAAGTGGAAGTATGGAAAAACGACCAGGAATAAAAAAAGGCCCGGCAGAGTTTCTGCCGGGCCTTCTGCTTTTATGATTCTTTTTGTACGTAAACTTGATGAGGGTAAGGAATTTCTATTTCCGCAGCATCAAGAGCTTCTTTCATTGCTTTTCTCATGTCACGTTCTACAGCCCATTGCTGCATATTCTCTGTTTTACCTAAAATGCGGATGACGACATCAGACGATCCGAGGCTCTGAACCCCAAGCA
Source organism: Halobacillus litoralis (assembly GCF_020524025.1). Lineage (GTDB taxonomy): Bacteria > Bacillota > Bacilli > Bacillales > Halobacillaceae > Halobacillus > Halobacillus litoralis_D. Next base: position 644,044 of record NZ_JAIVKN010000001.1, read on the forward strand.
CACTTGGACCTTCCATGAAACGTTCGTCCTCTGCGAAGTCATCAGCGACTTTTTGTAGAACTTCCATAGCTTCATCGATATTCTCATCGTATCCAATACCAATGTCTACAAGAGCACGCATATTGCCGCGGGAGTGGTTGGCGACACCAGAGATGTTTCGGTTAGGGATGAAATTCAAAGTGCCGTCGAAACTGCGGATTTTTGTGGTGCGGATTCCGACTTCTTCAACAACACCGTCATAACCGCCTGCGGTTACATAATCGTCGACTTCCACTTGTCTCTCAAGCAGAAGGAAGAAACCTGTTACAATGTCTGATACGAGTCCTTGAGCACCAAAGCCGATGGCTAGACCGACGATGCCGGCTCCAGCAAGGAGTGGTCCAATTTGGATGTTAACAGCCGTAAGCAGCATCATGATTAGTATAAAAAAGAGGACATAGGAAAAAATGTTGATGGAAAGTTTTTCTAATGTCTTGGTGCGGCTTTCCGAAAGGTTTCGCTGTGTCCCCATCCGGTTCATAGCTGATACGATCGCTTTTCTGCCCAATGGCTTCACTATAGCAAAGGCGATCAGCAGGACGATCACTTTCAGTCCTACGGTAATAACGGCCTCAACCAGTTCAGCAGGGTTAAATGTAAATCCTTCATCAAATAAATTCATAGTAAGGGAAGAACTCCTTTCTCCTTAAATCTTGTACATGTTCCTCTTAACTAGAATATCGGAAAGCACAGGTGACTTTCAACGATTTAGCAAAAAAAGAGAGAATTTGTCGGACGATCGTCAAGTACATAGAAATGAACTTCCTTACGAGAATCTGTTTTATTCACATTAGCGTCTGGCTATACTGAATCATAAGTAAACGATTTTCGGAGGGATTATAGATGGCAGAACGTATGGTAGCAAAGCAGGCGCCTCGCTTTGAAATGGAGGCCGTACTTCCAAACAAAGAATTTGGTAAAGTATCACTCAAGGAAAATATGAACAATGATAAATGGACAGTCCTTTTCTTCTATCCAATGGACTTCACTTTTGTATGTCCTACAGAAATTACGTCCTTGTCCGACCGTTTTGATGAGTTTGAGGATCTGGACGCAGAAGTCATAGGGGTATCCACAGACACGATCCACACCCATCTGGCATGGATTAATACGAGCCGCGACGAAAATGGTCTTGGTCATCTTCAATACTCGCTGGCTGCAGATACAAACCATAAAGTATCCCGGGACTATGGGGTCCTGTTGGAAGATGAAGGAATCGCTCTGCGCGGTCTATTCATCATTAGACCGGAAGGTGAGCTTATGTATCAGGTGGTCAACCACAACAATATCGGCCGCGACGTTGATGAAACTCTCCGTGTCCTACAGGCGCTGCAGACAGGCGGTTTATGTCCGGCAAACTGGAAACCAGGCCAGGAAACCTTATAAGTTTTCTATACTATTAAAGGAAGTTATAAGGGGGCAGTTCGACCTTTACTCTTTGATTTAAACGCCTTTCATGAACATAGGACAAAGGAAGAGAAGCTGGTATCTTCTTATTAGATAGGCTCTGTTAAAGTTTAATGTTGTTATTCTTTATATTAAGTTTGTTTAAGAATAGGGCAGCAGTGTTGAAGACTCCAACCTGAGACACTTTATTGTGAGTGGGGACGTTATGTTTATTGAGTGGAAGGGTGTCTGGGGAAAGCGAGTGATTTCCCGAACCACCTTAATCTCAATTTGGGAAAGCGGAGGCACTCTCTCAACTTCGAGCCTTCCATATAAGGGGGCTTATATGGAACGAAATCAACACTAAACATTAACAGGGCTATTAGATAAAGGAGGAATTTTTTGTGCGACTGCGTACACCTATGCCAGAACTTCCAACAGCCGAAGAATGGCTGAATAGCAGCCCGTTGACTAAAGAGGACTTGGTTGGTGAGAAGCCGACACTGTTTCATTTCTGGTCGGTCAGCTGCGGGCTGTGTAAAGAAGCTATGCCTGATGTAAATCAATTCCGTGATGAATACGCAGGTGATTTAAATGTAGTAGCCGTTCATATGCCGCGATCTGAGAAAGATCTGGATATGAATCAAATCAGACAATCAGCAGAAGAGCATAACATCACTCAGCCGGTATATGTAGACAACAAGCATGCTTTAACAGATGCTTTTGATAATCAATATGTCCCGTCCTATTATGTGTTTGATGCAGAAGGCCTGCTTAGGCATTCCCAGGCTGGAGGGGGCGGCATGAAAATGCTCCGTAAACGCGTGAACCGGGTTTTAGGTAATCATATAAAAGAATGAATAGATAAAGAGCAGCTTCCATAAACATGGAAAAGTTGCTCTTTTTTTTGGCTCTGTTCATGCTGGGGTTAAGAATAGAAAGGTTTCATGAGGCCTAATTTATCGACCTCTCTTTCAGGTTGGAGTTCGAGAAGGATGGATTGACTCATAGAAGTGCAATCAAAATTCGACACGTTCTGTGCCGGGGGACCAGCCGTTTTTGAAGACACTATACTTTTTCAAATCCAGGTCTTCAAATGAGGGGTTTTTTTGAACTGAAAACTCCTTTACAACTTTTGACCGATAGAGGGTCAGTCTTTGGACAGAAAATTTTAAAAATTAGTTCAAATAGGTGGAAATTCATTTCGATACCCGATATATTTATAATTACGTTAAAAAAAAGAAGGAGGGGCACCTTTGGATACTTTTCAGAAGTTAAAAGAGTTTTACTGGCCCTATAAAAAGTATTTTTTCTGGTCTTTATTTTCTCTGCTGTTCGTTACGGGAATCACCGTCGTTTATCCCATCATCCTAAAAATCACCATTGATGATGTTGTAAACGATCAACAGTATAATCTCATACCTTATCTCTGTGCTGTATTTATCGCCCTTATGATTATCAAAGGATTTGCTACATATTTCCACCAGTATTTAGGGGACTTTTTCGGAATACGCTCTGTGTATACGATGAGGGATGCCTTGTATAAGAAATTGCAGCGCCTGCCGTTTCGTTATTATGATAATGCCAAAACCGGGGATTTAATGTCCCGCTTAACGGCGGATGTTGAAGGCTTTCGATTTTTTCTATCTGTAGGATTCTCAGAACTTCTCCGCATTGTTCTGTTAATTGTCGTGAGCTTAAGCGTCATGTTCTACTTCTCTGTCCCGCTGGCACTTGTGACGATGGCTGCAATGCCTTTCTTAGGCGTTGTCGTCTATAAATTTGATCGCCAGGTACACCCTGCGTTTCGTAAAATTCGGAAGTCATTCGGGAAGTTAAATACAAGGGTACAAGAAAATATAAGTGGAATGAATACCGTTAAATCCTTGTCTCGTGAAGGGTTTGAGATTGGTAGATTTTCTGATCGGAGTCAGGATTATCGATCCAAGTATATTGAAACGTCCAATATATGGGCGAAGTACTTTCCGCTTATGGAGTTTATCGGAAATGTTTCTGTTGTCGCACTTCTTGCCTATGGCGGCTATCTTGTCGTTAATGGGGCCCTTGAGCTTGGTGAGCTTGTCGCTTTCTTCAGCCTTGTCTGGTACATTGTCGGTCCTCTTATGAACTTTGGTTTTGTTATTAATCTATTTTCACAGGCGAAAGCATCAGGCGAAAGGCTCCTGGAGATCCTTGAAGCTCCGGAAGAAATCACCGAAAAAGAAGGAGCCATTATCCAGGATCGTCTGAAAGGTCATGTCACATTCAATGACGTCACGCTTACCTATGTGGAAGATGATGATTCGGCATTGAAAAACATTAGTTTTGATGCACCGCCTGGAAAGACAATGGGTCTGATTGGAGCTACCGGATCAGGAAAGACGAGTATCACTCAGCTGATTACCCGCTTTTATGAACCAGAAAAAGGCGAGGTCATCATTGATGGCCGTCCAGTTTCTGATTACAGCTTGAAAAGTTTGCGTAAAAATATCGGCTTTGTCCTACAGGAATCCTTTCTTTTTTCAACATCCATAAGGGAAAATATTGCTTACGGAAATCCGGATGCGACACTTGATGACGTCATCGATGCAGCAAAACGTGCCCAGGCGCATGACTTCATCATGGAAATGGAGGACGGCTATGATACGCTGCTTGGGGAACGTGGAATGGGCCTTTCAGGTGGTCAGAAACAGCGGATCGCCATTGCGCGTGCTATTCTGATCGACCCGGCGATCCTCGTTCTCGATGATGCAACATCAGCTGTAGACATGGAAACAGAATTCAAGATTCAGAAAGCTTTGCAGGAAGTCATGAAGGGACGTACCACATTTATCATTGCCCATAGAATTTCTTCCTTAAAGCATGCAGACGAAATCATTGTCCTTGAAGATGGTGCTGTTAAAGAACGCGGCCGTCATGAAGAGCTGCTCACAAACGGCGGACCTTACCAGCGGATCTACGATATCCAGTATCAGGACAAAGAAAAAATATTGAATACGTCAAATATGTCATAAGGAGGGAGAGACATGGCTAAAAAACCAAAGCATCAAACAGAAACGAACAAACACTTAAACCGTTTTAAATATTCGCAAGATCAAGCGATTGAAAAGCCATTCAACTGGTCACAGATGTGGAGACTGCTCAGGTATATTAAGCCCTATACGAAAACACTGCTCCCAGTCGCCATCATCACGATGTTGATAACGACCATCATCCGGCTTGTGGTTCCCATTCTTATAGGTGAAGTCGCCATCAATGTAGCTATTGCGGACAGCAATACAAACCTCTTAATTCAGCTTGTCACAGGAATTGCGGTCCTTTATTTATTGAGTTATATCGGGAACGCCCTGCGCATTAAATATGTAAATATTTTAGGTCAAAATGTCATTTACGACATACGACAGCATTTGTTTTCTCACGTGCAGCGGCTGTCTCATCGATTCTTTGATTCAAGGTCTGCCGGTTCCATCCTTGTCCGAATTATGAACGACATCAACTCTCTGCAGGAATTGTTCACTAATGGGATTATCAACCTCCTGATGGACGTCGTTATGTTAACAGGAATTGTTGTCATTTTATTTGTCCTCAGTCCAAAACTTGCGCTTGCGATTCTGATCATCGTACCGCTTATGTTTTATATTTCTACAAAGCTCAGAAGAAATATCCGTCGTTCATGGCAGAATGTACGAATTCAGCAGTCGAAGCTGAACTCTCACCTAAATGAAAGTCTGCAGGGGGTTCGGATCACTCAGTCATTCTCACAGGAAAAAGAGAATACAGAGTTCTTTAATGGTGTGAATACAGATAACTTTGAGTCCTGGAACCAGGCAACGAAGAAAAGTGCGATGTTCCGTCCGTTTGTAGAAATGATCAATGCCATTGGTACCGTCATCCTCGTTTCTTTTGGAGCCTGGCTCATTCTGCAGGGAGAGATACAAGTCGGTACATTTGTAACATTTGCGTTTTTCCTCGGAATGTTCTGGGAGCCTATCTCAAGACTTGGGATGATGTATAACCAGCTGTTAATGGCTATGGCCGCATCTGAACGTATTTTTGAATTTCTTGATGAGGAACCAAATGTAGAAGAGAAGAAAAATGCAGTCGAACTCAAGGATATGAAGGGCCACATCGAATTTGATCATGTTCAGTTTGCTTATGACTCGAAGCGTATCGCTCTTCATGATATTAACTTAGAAATGAAACAGGGAGAAACCGTCGCTTTAGTCGGCCACACAGGTTCCGGAAAATCAACGATCGCTAACTTGATCAGTCGATTTTATGATCCGACCAAAGGTTCAGTCAAGATAGACGGTGTGGATCTGCAGGATGCAACGATTGATAGTGTTCGTCAGCAGATCAGTGTTGTGCTTCAGGACACCTTTATTTTTTCAGGCACTATTATGGAAAATATCCGCTTCGGAAGGCCGGATGCTTCAGATGAAGAAGTCATAGAGGCAGCGAAAGTCGTAGGAGCTGATGACTTTATTCAACGCTTAAACAACGGCTATGAAACAGAAGTGGAGGAGCGGGGGAGTATTTTGTCGGCAGGAGAACGGCAGTTACTTTCTTTTGCACGAGCACTGCTCGCTGACCCGCGTATTCTCATATTAGATGAAGCCACAGCAAGCATCGATACAGAGACAGAGCTTAAGATTCAGCAGGCACTGAAGAAACTGCTGAAAGGTAGAACAGCGATTATGATTGCCCACCGTTTATCAACCATTCGTGAAGCTGATAACATTTTTGTGTTAGAAAATGGCCGTATTCTCGAACAGGGGTCTCATGACGACCTTATGAATCAACAGGGCGAGTATTATGAACTTGTAAAAGCGCAGTTCCAAATGCTTGATGCTATCTAAATAAGAACAAAAAAGACATCGGATTAACGGTGTCTTTTTTTATTTGGGCTCCTGGGTCCGGCTGTGTTACTGAAAGGACGAGATGGAGACTTGCCGGAGTCCCGCCCCATCTCCCTGCTTTCTTTCTCCTGAAACTTTCCTTAACAAGAATGGTAGTATGCTTATTCACTTGTTAGATATGGACCAAAAAAGGGAAGGGAAAGACAAAGCTAAAAAGTCGACAAGGTGAGGTACATCCTTTACGATGAGGGAACAAAAGAGACTTTGTGAAGTTTGTCACAAAATAGTCATCAACCAGGTGCTCATAAAACGATTTCTCGTCTTATACTAGTTACTGAAGACTCTCACGACTATTCGTGCTTAGGGGGAAGAAAAGATGTTTGAATTTGATACCGTTACAGTGAGTCGCTCCCTTACAGCGATGACCCTGCTGTTTCACGCGATATTCGCGACACTCGGCGTGGGTGTCCCTGTGTTGGTTTCTATAGCAGAATTCATAGGGATAAAGAAGAAAGATCCTCATTATACACTTCTTGCCCGCCGCTGGACGAGAGGATATACCATTACGGTGGCAGTGGGCGTTGTCACCGGGACTGCCATTGGACTGCAGTTGTCACTGATCTGGCCAAGTTTTATGCAGATTGCAGGTAACGTCATTGCTCTACCGTTATTTATGGAGACTTTTGCATTCTTCTTTGAAGCGATCTTTTTAGGGATTTATTTATACACATGGGACCGATTTAAAAATCCGATCTATCATTGGTTTTTATCCATTCCCGTTGTTATTGGCGGTACACTTTCGGCCTTTTTTATCACGACGGTGAACTCATTTATGAATACACCGCAGGGGTTTGAACTAGAGGATGGACGCTTCACTTCTGTTGATCCACTGGCCGCTATGTTTAATCCGGCTACACCAACAAAAGTGTTTCACGTCATCTCCTCTTCTTATTTGACGGCCGCAGCTGTACTTGCCGGAATTGCCGCTTTTATCATTCTCGTAAAAAAAGGTTCACTATATCATAAAAAAGCGTTAAAACTTACAGTGATGGCAACCTTTTTGTTTGCGATTCTGACAGCTGTCGCAGGCGATTTGTCAGCGAAGTTTCTCGCAGAATATCAACCTGAGAAGCTGGCAGCAGGAGAATGGCATTTTGAATCAGAAGAAGGAGCGGATCTTGTTGTCTTTGGGACATTAAATGAAGACAATGAAGTCGAAAATGCAATCCGTATCCCAAATGCACTGAGCTTTCTTGCTTATGGTGATTTTAACGCAGAAGTAGAAGGGTTGAATGAAACACCCGAGGAGGAACGCCCGCCGCTTTGGATTCACTACATGTTTGACTTTATGGTAAGCATCGGTTTTTATACGCTTGGCATCTCCTTCTTATTTCTTGTCTTTTGGAAAATGAAAAAATGGAATGAATTTAATAAGTGGCTTTTGTGGGGGATTGCTCTTACGGGACCGCTGACGATGCTTGCCATTGAATTCGGGTGGATTTATGCAGAAGTTGGACGGCAGCCATGGATTCTCCGCGGGTTTATGACCGTTGCAGAGGGGGCGACGACCTCTCCTTATGTATTCGAGATGTTCGTTCTATTTGCAGTTGTCTATCTTGTTTTAGGTATAGGCTGTCTGCTTACATTAAGAAAAATATTCAAAGGCAGACCAGCTGAACTGGAATTGGAACACCGTTATCCCCAGACGGCTGCTGCAAGTAAGGAGGATGACGCATGAGTTACGAAGTCATAGGGATCTCTGTCTTATGGTTTTTCTTATACGGCTATTTGATCGTAGCATCGGTCGACTTTGGAGCCGGTTTCTTCGCTTATTATGCAAGACTTACAAAGAAAGATCACTTGATTAATCAACTGATATCAAGGTACCTTTCACCGGTCTGGGAGGTAACGAATGTCTTTTTCGTTTTCTTCTTTGTCGGTCTTGTCGGCTTTTTTCCTGATATGGCCTACTACTTCGGGCAGTCGCTGCTTGTACCGGGGAGCATTGCTATTGTTCTTCTAGCCATACGTGGATCATTTTATGCCTTCGAAAACTATGGTTCTAAAGACAACTCGCTCTATATGTTTCTATATGGGGCGACAGGGCTGCTCATTCCTGCCTCTTTGTCTACAGCAATGACGATATCTGAAGGGGGCTATATTGAGGAAACAGCCAATGGTGTACAGTTATTATATGGCAGGCTGCTCACAAGTCCCTATTCATGGAGTGTTGTCTTTCTAGCGATCGTATCTGTCCTGTATATTAGTTCTATGTTTTTAACCTATTACGCGCATAGGGCAGGCGACAAACCAGCGCTGGATATTGTGAAAAAATATGCGCTCTTCTGGAGTTCACCAACCATCATTGCCAGCTTGACTACTTTCATCGCACTCAGTCAGCAAAACTATGATCACTTTCAACGGGCGATGGAATTATGGTGGGTATTCGGTATTTCTGTCGGTTTCTTTATGATTGCTTTGTTCCTTGTTTATCAAGGGAAATACTATGGCTGGGCATTTATTGCTGTGATGCTTCAGTTCTTCGTCGCCTTTTTCGGCTACGGAGCTTCACACTTGCCTTACCTGCTCCGTCCATACGTCACTATTTCGAGCGCTGTTACAAACGAATCCATGGCCATTGCTCTCATCATCGTATTCATCGCAGGAATCTTCCTGTTAATTCCATCACTAATTTTACTGATGCGCATGTTCCTTTTCGATGCCGATTATGTAAAAGGGAAAAAGTAGAGGACTTTGCTCCTCTGCTTTTTTTAATGGCTCTGGGAAAGTTTATCGGTGATTTTAATTTGTACCAGACAAGCCACCGTACACTAAACTAAATCTGACGGTGAGATGAGATCCATGAGCGGACCTTGAGGAAGGTCGGTAATAAAAAGTGGTTTTTCAAGTTGGAACGTCCTGTCCCATATATTCCACTTGTGCAGCGAATGAGAGCGTCTTGTGATTCTGAGAAAATGAACCTCAGTTAAGTACAATTTCTTCATCTTCCATGATTTTTCTTATAAAAAGATGTGGGAAAGATCCATTTAGGGGAAGGGTCTTTAGGAAGAATGATAAAAGGCATATGTTCTTAGAACGAATGTGTGATAGAATAAGCTTAGATTTTGCAAGATAGATGGGGGTTCCGAGGATGAAGAAAGAATTTGCCGTCATTGGTCTTGGACGGTTCGGCGGAAGTATTTGCCGCGAATTGAGCCGCGAGGGCATGGAAGTACTTGCCTTAGACTTGGACGAAGACAAAGTAAATGAATACAGGGACATTGCCTCTCATGCTGTTATTGCCGACTCCACAGACGAGAACGTGTTGAAAGAGCTGGGCTTCCGTAATATCGATCACGTTATCGTTGCAATCGGGGATAACATACAGGCAAGTATGCTGACTACGCTGATCTTAAAAGAAATGGGCATTAAGATGATTACCGTAAAGGCCCAAAACGATTACCATGAGAAGATTCTAAACAAAATAGGAGCCGATCAGGTCGTACACCCCGAACGCGACATGGGGAAACGAATTGCTCATAATATTATCTCCAATAATATTTTAGACTATATTGAACTCTCTGATGACCATAGCGTTGTCGAAGTGAAAGCCGGAAGCAAAATGGGTGGCAAAACATTAGTAGACCTTGATATTCGTGCGGAATATGGATGTAACGTTGTTGCGATTAAACGGGCCAAGGATGTTATTGTGTCCCCTATGGCTACAGAGGAAATTGAGGAAAGCGACGTGCTGATCGTAATTGGCGCGGATAAGGATATCAGTCGATTTGAAAAGAATCTCGTTGTTGAAGACTAAACAGAAAAACTTCTCAGCATTTATATGCTGAGAAGTTTTTTTATTTCCACTTCCTTCGTAATGAAAAGTTTATCCATATGTAGAATAGGAAATAACATAAGATAGATTCTAATAACAAAAGGTTTTGCGAAAGGATGATTGGAATGTTCGATAAGCGGACCGGAGAAGTTATGACCCAACAATTAATCGACTGGGGTGTCGATCATATATATGGAATGCCGGGAGACTCCATTAACGAATTAATTGATGATTTAAGAAAAAGGGAGGATGAGATCAATTTCCTCCAGGTACGTCACGAAGAAACCGGAGCATTAGCAGCAGCAGCCTATGCAAAATTAACGGGTAAGCTCGGGGTCACACTCTCAATCGCCGGACCTGGAGCTGTCCACCTCTTAAACGGCCTCTATGATGCCAAGGCGGATAGCGCTCCGGTACTGGCACTAGTCGGGCAGGTACACACCGAGGAAGTCGGAACAGGGGCTTTTCAGGAAATTAACCTGGAGCGCATGTTTGATGATGTATCTGTGTTTAATAAACGAGCAGAAACACAGGAGCAGCTGCCCGATCTATTGGACCAGGCGATAAAAGAAGCCTATGCACATAAAGGTGTATCTGTACTTATCGTACCTGATGACTTGTTTGCGAAGAAACAGACATCGCAGGTGAGGCTGACATCAGGCGAGTATTACAAACCTGAAATCTTCCCTGCACCAAACCGTATCAAAGAAGCCAGACAGCTGATTGAAAAAGCGGAAAAACCAATCATTCTTGCTGGACAGGGTATCCGCAATGCATCCAATGAATTGATTCAGTTTGCTGAAACGATTCAGGCACCGATCGTTCTAAGTCTCCTTGCGAAAGGAATGATCCCTGATAACCATCCGTATTGTCTCGGGCAGCATGGACAGATCGGTACGAAACCAGCGTATCATGCCATGAAAGAAACTGACTTACTGATTCTCGTCGGGACGCAGTTTCCTTACCGTGATTTTCTTCCGGATGGTGTGACGACAATCCAGATCGATAATAATCCCGCTCATTTAGGGAAGTATTATCCGATTACACTTGGTCTTGCAGGAGACAGTAAAGAAACCCTTGAAGCAATAACTGAACTGGTGACACCTGTAGAAAACCGGAAGTATTTAGAAAATTACAAGGAGAAAATGAATAATTGGAGAATAGCTCTTCAAGAGGAGAAGCGTTCACAGGATGACCCGCTGCACGCTCCTCAAGTGATGTACGAATTAGAGAAGCACATGAAGCCCGGGGCTGTTATTTCAGGGGATGTCGGAAACGTCACGGTCTGGGTGTCACGGTTCCTGCATCTGGTCAATCAAAAATTCATTCTATCCGGCTGGCTTGCTACAATGGGGAGCGGTTTACCAGGTGCCATTGCTGCACAGAAAGCGTACCCTGATAAACAGGTCATTGGTATATCCGGTGATGGTGGTTTTTCTATGGTCATGCATGACTTTGTAACGGCCGTTAAATACGATCTTCCGATTAAGATGGTTGTGCTTAACAACAGTAAGATCGGCATGATTAAATACGAGCAGGAGCAGATGGGCCACTTAAATTATGCTACGAACCTGGGCGAGGTCGATTTTGCTAAATTCGCGGAAGCCTGCGGGGGAGAAGGGTACCGCATCCAGTCCTATGAAGAACTGGAATCAAAAATGAAGCAGGCATTTGTCTCCAATAAACCTGTCATTATTGATGTGGTCATTGAGGATCAGGCTCCTCTTCCAGGAAAAATTGATTATCAATCGGCTGTTAATTTCTCGAAATACATTGTGAAAGAGTTCTTTGAAAATGGTAACCTTGATCTTCCGGATATTAAAAAGTCAATACAGCGATTAACCTAAAAAAAGTCCCGCTGGCTATACCAGCGGGACTTTTTTTATTTTCGTGATGTCTTACGCACCTTAAAGGCAGGTAAGGGGTCAATCACACTTCCATAATGATTGGTAAAATCATTGGACGACGTTTTGTTTTTTCAAACAAGAACGGTGCAATCGTATCTGTGATCTCATTCTTAATTTCAGACCATTGAGTAGTCCGGCGCTCCATTACTTTTTCAACATGGGAGCTGACAAGTTTCTGAGCTTCTTTAATTAAGTCTTCCGATTCTCTCATGTAGACGAACCCGCGTGAGATGATGTCAGGTCCTGAAGCAATCTTGAATTCCTTCATGTTAATGCTTACTACAACAATAACAAGTCCTTCTTCAGAAAGAATACGGCGGTCACGCAGAACGATATTTCCAATGTCCCCGATTCCGCTTCCGTCTACATAGACAGAGCCGGATGGAATCTTACCAGCAACGGATGCTTCCTCTTTGCCAAGAGCAAGAACATCGCCATTATCCATCACAAAGCAGTTCTCTTCTTGAACACCACAGTCAAGGCTCAGTTTCACATGTTCTTTCAACATGCGGTATTCACCGTGAATCGGCATAAAGAATTTCGGCTGCATAAGACGAAGCATAAGTTTCATTTCTTCCTGGCTTCCGTGTCCGGAGGTATGAATATCATTCAATGGGCCGTGGATGACATCCGCTCCTGCACGGTACAATTTATTAATTGTACGGCTGACACTGATCGTGTTTCCAGGGATTGGGGAAGAAGAGAACACAACTGTGTCACCTGGCTGGATTTGAATCTGACGGTGAGTACCATTGGCAATTCTGGAAAGAGCGGCCATTGGTTCACCTTGAGATCCAGTACAGAGAATGACGACTTCATTTGCAGGAAGTCGATTAATTTGCTGGGCATCAATGAATGTATCCTTAGGGGCACGGATATATCCAAGTTCCTGGCCGATACGAATGGAGGACTCCATGCTTCGACCAAAGACAGCTACTTTACGGCCATGTTTAACAGCCGATTCCACCACCTGCTGCAGACGGTGAATGTTTGATGCGAATGTAGCAAAGATTAAACGACCATCCATACGCGAGAAGATGTCGTGAATGCTTTGTCCGACTACGCGCTCTGATTTCGTGAAACCAGGAACTTCACTGTTCGTACTGTCGGATAACAGGGCAAGTACGCCTTCTTTACCAATTTCGGCCATCTTAGCAAGGTTTGCCGGCTCGCCTACAGGTGTGAAATCAAATTTGAAATCACCTGTGTGGACAACATTCCCTGGTGGTGTTTTAACGACTACACCATAAGAATCAGGGATACTGTGCGTGGTACGGAAGAAGGATACGGAAGTTTTACGGAACTTGATAATATCGTCTTCCTGTATCGTATTCAGTTTTGCATTCCGTAACAATCCATGCTCATCCAGTTTATTACGAAGTAGTCCGATGGCAAGCTTACCTGCATAAATAGGAATGTTGATCTCACGAAGGAGATAAGGGATACCACCGATATGGTCCTCGTGACCATGGGTGATGAAAAGACCTTTAATTTTGTCTTGGTTTTGTACGAGGTAAGTATAATCCGGAATTACATAGTCGATACCGAGCAATTCGTCTTCCGGGAATTTAATACCCGCATCAATGAGGATGATTTCGTCTTGGAATTGTACGCCGTATGTGTTTTTACCAATTTCACCGAGTCCGCCAAGAGCGAACACCGCTGTCTGGTCATTTTTAACAAATTTCATCGACTAGTAATTCTCCACAACAAAATCTTCGGATTGCTGTTCATATGCCAGGTGATCCTCATTAAGCACCTGAATATATTCAATATTGAATCCTTCATTTTTTAATTTTTCACGAACTTTTCTTTCTGATTCCGCTTCCACATACATGCCTTTCGTATGTTCGCGGACAGGAACTTCTGTTGCAAGTTCCTGATAAAGTACTTTAAATATCATTACTCTATCGCTCCTAACTAGATATAATTTCCACATTCTTGTCCTTTCATCATCATAGCACGTTTATTTCATGTATGGTAATGATTGCGGTATGTGAAGGCGTTCGGGTGTACCTGAAACAATGGTTTACGCGTATGTTTTTCGTTTCATGAAATCTTTCCAACGTTTTCTAAGCTTTCTTCGCAGACGCTTCATCATTTGCATCTATCCCCTTTTTGTTGATGAAGAAAACACCAAAAACGTAAAACCGCCCAATCCCTGTTATCTCTAGTATAATACGGTTTGTGAAAGAATGAAACATTTACATTTTATATTTTGTCATTATCCTATGTTTTTCTTCTCAAACCTATCCACTCATGCTACAGTATAGCCAAAGAGTGGGACACACTAAAATAAACGTATCAAAATCCAGCCCAAGGGTTACAGGAGGAAATGAATGATGGAGAAGAAAATTGCATTTTTTGATATCGACGGAACATTACTTAATCATGACAAAAAGCTCCCTGCCAAAACGAAGCAGGCGATTAAAGACTTGAAAGAACAAGGAGTATACTGTGCCATCGCTACAGGCCGGGCCCCTTTTATGTATAAAGAGTTGAGAGAAGAACTTGGAATCGATTCCTTTATCAGTTTCAATGGCCAGTACGTGGTTTTTGAAGGAAAGGAAGTATACACCAACCCACTTTCTGAGCCGGAACTCGAAAAGCTTCATAAGCACGCGGAATCAAATAATCATCCAATGGTATTTATGAACCATGAAGACATGAAGGCCTCCACACCTGATCATTCACATATTAAAAAGAGTTTAGGTACGTTATACATTGATCATCCGGAGGAGGATGCTTCTTTCTATAAAGGAAAGAACATCTACCAGTCCCTTATTTTCTGTGAAGGCGATGAAATTGAAGAATACCGTCAAGCCTATGACGCTTTCGATTATATCCGCTGGCATCCTGTTTCCTGTGATGTCCTTCCAAGAGGTGGATCAAAGGCAGAAGGCATTAAAAAGCTGGTTGAGGCAGCGGGACTTAGAATGGAAGATACGTATGCGTTCGGAGACGGACTGAATGATATTGAAATGATGCGTGAGGCAGGCACAGGTGTTGCTATGGGCAATGCGATGCCTGAGACGAAGTCAGTCAGTGACTATGTGACTTCAGATGTGTCAGAAGACGGCTTATCAGAAGCCATTTATGAGTTAGGATTATTAAAATAAATCATAAAAAAAGCGCCGCTGAATGTCAGCAGGCGCTTTTCTTCTATTATCTATCCGCGGGAGTCGCATTTTCCGGCTCTTTAAACGGATTCTCTGAATCGATGTGATCATAAAACATGATGCCATGCAGATGATCGATTTCGTGTTGGAAAACAATCGCGGCATAATCTCTTAACCGAAGCTTTACATCGTTTCCTTCCAGATCCGTTGCTTTTACTGTGATCCTTTTATAACGTGGCACATAGCCAGGTACTTCACGGTCAACAGACAAGCAGCCTTCTCCAGTGGATAAGTACGTTTTTTCAACAGAATGACTGACAATTCGCGGGTTGAAAAGCCCGTAACTGTATAATTTATCTTTAAGGTCAGTAAAGTGAACAGCAAGCATGCGCTTATTCACATTAATCTGCGGGGCGGCAAGACCAACGCCTGGACGCAGACCGTATCGATCACATACCTGTTCGTCCTGACTATTCTTTAAATATTGAATCATTTCCTCCAGTGTTTCTTTATCCTCTTTAGAAGGGGGAAGAGGTACTTCCTCTGTTACTTTTCTTAAAGCGGGGTGACCCTCTCGAACGATATCGTCCATTGTGATCATCAACAACATCCTTTCAGCTATACATTTTCAATCAAAAATAACCCTTATAGAAAACATGTCAATGGTAACATATGTGAAAAAGGCACTTTTAATTTCATACCATTTATAATACTATTGTAGATACGTTTAGTTTACAATAATGTTTCAAGGAATACGAGGGGGAAAAGTTGTGCGAGTACATAGGTTTATGGCGCTCCTGGCTGCAGCCGCTTTGTTTTTGACTGCATGTACAGGACCGTCAGCAGAAGAAGATATTTATGATCACCTTGAAGAGGCGGTCAAACAAGAAGACACTTTCCGTGAACAGCAGCAGCCTATGGTTGATCTGGAAACGAAGGAACAGGAACTTTACGACCAAATCATAAACCTTGATATGGATCAATTTGATGAAATTAAAAAGAAATCACAAGAAGCGGCAAGCCTGGTAGAAAAACGCAGAGAAAAGCTTGAGCTTGAAAAAGAGAGCATTGAAGCAGCTAAAGAGGAGTTTGACGAGATTAAGCCTATCGTCGAAGATCTCGGGGAAGAGAAGCAGGACGTTAAAGAAAAAGCCCAGGAACTTATCGATGTCATGGATAAACGCTATAACGCCTATCAGGATCTTTACAAAGCTTATGACAAAGCCCTGACGCTCGATGCGGAACTTTATGAAATGATGCAGAATAAAGACCTTAAGGAAGAGAATCTTCAGAGCCAGATCGAGAAGATAAACGAAAGTTATAACCAGGTCATTGAAAACAATGAAAGTTTCAATGAGTACACAGAACAGTACAATAAGTTGAAGAAGGAATTGTATAATACAATGGATCTTGAAGTGACGTATGAAGAAACGAATGATGAAGAAGGAGACTCTTCAGAAGAGGGTTCTTAAAGAAAGATTCATCAAAAGAACGAATACGCCGGTCCAATCGATCAAAAAAACGCTCCGAGTGCAGATGCTCGGAGCGTTTTTTGATGTTTCCCCCATCAGCATTCAATATTCCATTCATAAGACTTCATTAAATTTCCCCTCCTTTATGTATTTCATATTGATTCTTTTGCCAACCTAACAAAGACATCCGGGTAAAAGGGACCCGGTCTCACGAGCAGGTATCCTTAAGAGGGTGTTTATTGAAATGATTGATCTAATGGAATCCTATCTATATGGAGGGAAAACCAAATGAAACCTTATTTCCCCCAGTTGATCTTAACTGGAACTATTTCCATTGAACATTCTATTTGATTCTTAAAAGAAAAAAACGTAATATTAATACAGGCTTAATTTTGCAGTGATACAGTATGTGTTTTTTGAACTGCAAAAACAGCCAAATTCTGACTGCTGTGTGTGCGCTCTATGACTATATACAGATTATCTATAGCTAAGTGATTGACGAACGATGACGAATTGAGCTAAACTACATAATGGATTGACATTGTACCATTGAATCTTAGTTCATAAATGTAACAGTTATTGTAATCTTCTCTACATGGTTAATCCATGGATATGAGGGGTAAAACGTAAAGAGCAAATAGGTACAGTTTTTTTCATAATTGGGAAAGCTACTTACAGCATCCATTTTAAAATACGAAAGGAAAGGGTGAATCACTTTGAAACGAACTCTTGAGAACATTGAAAACCAGTTCGAAACGTTTCAAATCCTTAACGAAGAAGGCGAAATCGTAAATGAAGATTTCATGCCTGATTTATCTGATGAAGATCTAAAAGAAATTATGCGCCGTATGGTATATACGCGTATTCTAGACCAGCGTTCTATCGCGCTTAACCGCCAGGGACGTCTTGGTTTCTATGCTCCAACAGCAGGGCAGGAAGCATCCCAGCTGGGAAGTCAGTTTGCACTTGAAAAAGCAGACTTTATTCTTCCTGGTTACCGTGATGTTCCACAGCTGATCTGGCACGGCCTTCCACTTTACCAGGCTTTCTTATTCTCCCGTGGACACTTTAAAGGGAACCAAATGCCTGAAGGAGTAAACGCAGTAAGCCCACAAATCATCATCGGTGCGCAGATCACGCAGACAGCCGGTGTTGGTCTTGGATATAAAAAACGCGGCGAAAATGCTGTAGCAATCACTTACACTGGTGATGGCGGTGCCTCCCAGGGTGACTTCTACGAAGGTATCAACTTTGCTGGTGCTTTCGGTGCGCAGGCAATTTTCGTTGTCCAAAACAATCGTTTCGCAATTTCTGTACCAGTTGAAAAACAATCGGCTGCTCAAACCATCGCTCAAAAAGCGGTAGCTGCGGGTATCGAAGGTATTCAAGTTGATGGTATGGACGTTCTTGCTGTGTACGCAGCTACAAAAGATGCGCGTGAGCGTGCTGTAAACGGTGAAGGTCCAACATTGATTGAGACACTTACTTACCGTTATGGTCCACACACAATGGCTGGGGACGACCCAACTCGTTACCGTACGGAAGATGAAGACAACGAGTGGGAGAAGAAAGATCCAATCGTTCGTTTCCGTAAATTCCTAGAAGCGAAAGGCCTATGGTCTGAAGAGGAAGAAAACGAATTGATCGACAAAACAAAAGAAGAAATCAAAGCAGCGATTAAAGAAGCGGATAACACACCAAAACAATCCGTTACTGATCTGATCGGTATTATGCATGATGAACTTCCTTCAAACTTGAAAGAACAGTTGGAAGAATATAAGGAAAAGGAGTCGAAGTAAATCATGGCACAAATGACAATGATTCAAGCCATCACAGACGCGATGCGCACAGAACTTAAAAATGACGACAACGTGCTTGTATTTGGGGAAGACGTTGGTCAAAACGGCGGAGTATTCCGTGCGACAGAAGGTCTTCAAAAAGAATTCGGCGAAGATCGTGTATTCGATACACCACTAGCTGAATCCGGAATCGGCGGTATGTCTATCGGACTTGCCCTTACAGGCTTCCGTCCAGTACCAGAAATTCAATTCTTCGGCTTCGTTTACGAAGTTATGGACGCTATCAGTGGTCAAATGGCCCGCTATCGTTACCGCTCTGGTGGGTCCCGCCAAATGCCGATCACTGTTCGTTCTCCATTTGGTGGCGGTGTTCATACACCAGAACTACACGCAGACAGCCTTGAAGGCCTTATGGCTCAACAGCCTGGTCTACGTGTTGTTATTCCATCCAATCCATACGATGCAAAAGGTCTGTTGATCTCTTCCATCCGTAATAACGACCCTGTAATCTTCCTTGAGCACATGAAGCTTTACCGTTCATTCCGTGAAGAAGTGCCGGAAGAAGAATATACAGTTGATCTTGATAAAGCTGCAGTGAAGCGTGAAGGTACGGACGTTACTCTTATTGCTTATGGCGCAATGGTTCACTCTTCCCTTAAAGCAGCTGAAGAGCTTGAAAAAGACGGAATCAGTGCAGAGGTTATTGACCTGCGTACGGTTTCTCCAGTCGACTATGAAACAATTCTTGAATCCGTTAAGAAAACAAACCGTGCTGTAGTTGTACAAGAAGCTCAAAAACAAGCAGGTATCGCAGCGAACGTTGTTTCTGAAATTCAAGAAAAAGCAATTCTTCACCTTGAAGCACCTGTACTACGTGTTGCTGCACCTGATACAGTTTATGCATTCACTCAAGCGGAAGAAGTATGGCTTCCAAATCACAACACGATCGTTGAAAAAGTCAACGACGTTATGAACTTTTAATCATCTCTAACAAATAGGAGGGAAAAATCGTGGCATTTGAATTTAAACTGCCTGATATCGGTGAAGGTATCCACGAAGGTGAAATTGCAAAGTGGTTCGTCAAGCCTGGCGACGAAGTTAAAGAAGATGACGTACTTTGTGAAGTACAAAACGACAAAGCAGTCGTAGAGATTCCTTCCCAAGTGGATGGAACCGTTCAAGACATCCATGTAGATGAAGGAGAAACAACAACTGTAGGAACAGTAATCATCACAATCGATGATGGTTCTGAGGATACAGGTTCTTCTGAAGCTCCGAAAGAAGAAGCAAAAGAAGAAGCTCCTAAGGAAGAAGCGAAAGAAGAGAAGACAGAACAGCCGGCTGCTGATTCTGGCGATGTAGACGAAGACAAACGCGTAGTTGCGATGCCTTCCGTACGTAAATTTGCTCGTGACAACGATGTTGACATTCGCAAAGTAGAAGGTTCCGGTAAAGCTGGCCGCGTTCTTAAAGCAGATGTTGAAAGCTTCATGAACGGTGGACAAACAGAAGCAGCTTCTGAAGCTCCTGCAGAAGACAAGCAGGAAGAAACTCAAGCTTCTGCTCAGCAGGCAGCTCCTGCAGCTGGTGAAGCTTACCCAGAAACACGTGAGAAGATGAGCGGAATCCGTAAAGCGATCTCTAAAGCTATGGTTAATTCCAAGCATACTGCTCCTCACGTTACGTTGATGGATGAAGTAGACGTATCTGAACTTGTTGCACACCGTAAGAAGTTCAAGTCTGTTGCAGCTGAACAGGATATCAAGTTGACATATCTTCCATATGTCGTTAAAGCACTTGTATCTACACTGAAGAAATATCCTGTCCTTAATACGTCAATTGACGACAATACGGATGAAATTATTCAGAAACACTATTATAATATTGGTATCGCAGCAGATACGGAGAAAGGCCTTATGGTTCCAGTTGTAAAAGATTCGGATCGCAAGTCTGTCTTCTCTATCTCAAGCGAAATCAATGAACTTGCTGTGAAAGCTCGTGACGGTAAACTTTCATCTGAAGAAATGAAAGGTGCTTCCACTACAATTACTAATATCGGTTCCGCCGGTGGACAATGGTTTACACCAGTTATCAACCACCCGGAAGTTGCAATTCTTGGTATCGGCCGTATTGCTGATAAACCAATTGTACGTGATGGTGAAGTAGTAGTAGCTCCAGTTCTTGCTATTTCCTTAAGCTTTGACCACCGTATTATCGATGGTGCAACAGCTCAGCATGCAATGAACAACATCAAGCGTTTACTGAACGATCCACAACTTATTATGATGGAGGCGTAAAGTATGGTAGTAGGAGATTTCCCAATTGAACTAGATACGTTAGTGGTAGGTGCGGGTCCTGGCGGTTATGTAGCTGCCATCCGCGCTGCACAAACGGGACAAAAAGTAACCATCGTTGATAAAGGAAACCTTGGTGGCGTTTGTTTGAACGTCGGTTGTGTGCCTTCTAAAGCGTTGATCCAGGCGGGTCACCGTTATGAACACGCAAAAGGTTCTGACGACATGGGCATCCAGTCAGAAAATACAACTGTTGATTTCACTAAAGTACAAGAGTGGAAGAGCAGTGTTGTTAATAAATTGACTGGCGGTGTTGAAGGTCTTCTTAAAGGAAACAAAGTAGACATCGTTAAAGGCGAAGTTTACTTCGTAGATAAAAATACTGTTCGTATTATGGACGAAAAGAACTCTCAGACGTACACGTTCAACAACGTGATCATTGCGACAGGTTCCCGTCCAATCGAACTTCCAAACTTCAAGTACTCTGATCGTGTTCTTGATTCTACAGGAGCTCTTTCCCTTAAAGAAATTCCGAAGAAACTTGTCGTCATCGGCGGCGGTTACATCGGTACAGAACTTGGTACAGCATACGCTAACTTCGATACAGAAGTAACCATTCTTGAAGGTACGAAAGACATCCTTGGCGGATTTGAAAAGCAAATGTCTTCTGTTGTTAAGAAACGCTTGAAGAAAAAAGGCGTAGCGATTGAAACAAATGCAATGGCTCAAGGAGTAGAAGAAAGAGAAGACGGAGTAACTGTGAAGTACGAAGTCAAAGGTGAAGAAAAATCCATCGATGCTGACTACGTTCTTGTAACCGTAGGACGCCGTCCAAACACTGATGAAATCGGTCTTGAGGACATGGGTCTGAAAATGAGCGACAAAGGCATCATTGAGATTGACAAACAGTGCCGCACGAACCTTGACAACGTCTACGCGATCGGTGACATCGTTGAAGGTCCACCACTAGCTCACAAAGCTTCTTATGAAGCGAAAATTGCTGCAGAAGCAATTGCTGGTGAGAAATCAGAAATCGATTACCACGGCATCCCGGCTGTTGTCTTCTCTGATCCAGAACTAGCTTCTGTTGGTTATACAGAGCAGGAAGCAAAAGATGCAGGATATGAAGTGAACGCTTCTAAATTCCCATTTGCAGCTAACGGTCGTGCGCTATCTCTTAACGACAGTGACGGTTTCTTGAAACTTGTAACTCGTAAAGAAGATGACCTTGTCATCGGTGCACAAATCGCTGGTCCAAATGCAAGTGATATGATTGCTGAGCTTGGCTTGGCGATTGAAGCGGGCATGACAGCAGAAGATCTTGCTCTTACTATCCATGCTCACCCAACTCTAGGTGAGATCACGATGGAAGCAGCAGAGGTTGCTATCGGTCAGCCGATTCACATTGTTAAATAATTGATCATTATAAAACCCGGCTATACCCTTTTGGGGCATAGCCGGGTTTTTTTCTATTTTGCCGTACTTTATCGAACTTCCTTTCTAACCGGAGCACGCTCAGTCTTCAAAGCCGGGGTCCGCGGGCTCACTGAGGATCTTCTGCCCACGCGAGTTACGGGCGGGTTCAAGGTCCACATTAGGAGTAACAGAAATAGGCGTTATTCGAAACTATAGCAGCTAAATATCCATCTCCATGCTTAAGCGGCGGTCATTTCCAACAATAGTCAGTGTACTCCTGCGAAAAAAAGTCGACGAGACACATGAGCACCAAAGAGAGTGAGGAGGGCCGACGCCTCGCCCGTGGAAAGCGAGTCGTTCGCCAGTCACACCTTTTGTTCAACTATAAAAAAACGCATGTGACACGGTGTCATTTTTTTGTTGACTTGAGCTTAAAGATGCATTAATATTGTTAAGTATCATCTTTATGTGACACGGTGTCACATGGTGGGGAGGGGCGACATATGCCTAATCAAACGTTTTATAATTTAACGGAAGATAAACAGGATTCCCTATTGAAAGCGTGCAAAATGGAGTTTTCCAGAGCACCCTTACACGAAGCATCCATTTCAAACATCATTAAAACATGCGGGATTTCAAGAGGGAGTTTTTATCAATACTTCGAGGATAAAGAAGATGCGTATTATTTCATATTAAAAGAACATTCAAAGCAGAGACAGGAATCATTCATTTCTATTCTAAAGGAGGAAGACGGGGATCTTTTTTCTGCTATCACGAAGTTTTTTCAAATGACCCTGGATGAACTTGAAGATGAGGAACGTCAATCGTATTTTAAACATGTATTCCTAAACATGAACCATAAAATCCAGAATACATTCACAAATGGAGATACGGAAGATAAGTTTCTGCACTATTTGAACAGTATTAAGCAGTATATCAATCAGGAGCAGTTAAGTACAGAAACGGAAGAAGAGCTCTATCATGCCATCCATTTGGTGCGGATAGTTATGCTGAATAATTTAATTCAACATTTCGCCAAAGGGTTATCAAAAGAAAAAGCTATGGAGAATTTCAAAATTGAATTACACCTTTTAAAAAAGGGGCTCTCCAAGTAGGTAAAGGGAGGAATAATAATGGCTGAAGTAAATAAACAGCATGAAAAAACAAGTGAAGAACAGCCAATCAATCGAATTGCGATTGTATCCGTCTTATTGGTGAGTGCTTTTGTTGCTGTGTTAAATCAAACATTGCTCAACACAGCGCTGCCGAATATTATGGAAACCTTGCAAGTGTCAGCAAGTACATCCCAATGGTTAATGACAGGATTTATGCTGGTGAACGGAGTCATGATCCCGATTACCGCTTTTTTAATTGGGAAATTTACAACAAGGCGTTTGTTTTTTACTGCCATGACCTTGTTTACTATAGGTACTGTTGTGGCGGCCGCCGCCCCCAATTTTCCGGTCCTGTTATCAGGACGATTGATTCAAGCGGGGGGAGCAGGCATTATGATGCCGCTCATGCAGACGGTTATGCTTATGATCTTCCCAATTGAAAAACGAGGAACAGTCATGGGAATGGCTGGTCTGGTTATTGCCTTTGGTCCAGCGATTGGACCGACGTTGTCCGGTTATCTTGTGGAAGAATATTCATGGCGTGTACCTTTCATGATTATTATACCGATTGCAATCGGAGCTATGATCTTTGGCGCTTTCGCGCTTAAAAACGTGACGAAGCAGACCAATCCTGTCATTGATATCTTATCTATCATATTGTCTACCTTTGGTTTTGGCGGACTTCTTTATGGTTTGAGCAGTGCAGGGAACGACGGATGGGACAGCGCCAATGTCTATATCGCTATTATTGTAGGAGCTGTATCTCTTACAGCGTTTATTTTAAGGCAGTTCCGCTTAGAAAAACCGATCCTGGAATTCCGTGTCTTCGGTAATAAAATCTATGCGTTGGCCGCTGTTATCAGCATGATCGTAATGATGTCTATGCTTGGAGCTGAACTTCTCATTCCTATTTACATGCAGACGATGAGAGGGTTCACAGCATTTGAATCCGGTCTGCTCCTTCTCCCAGGTGCTATTGTTATGGGTGTCATGTCACCGATCACAGGTAAGATCTTCGACAAGGTTGGAGCACGCTGGTTAGCGATCATTGGTCTGACGATTATTGCGGTGACAACTTTTGAGTTCACGAACCTGACAGCCACAACCAATTACAGTTTTATCATGGTCATTTACGCCATTCGTATGATGGGGGTAGCTATGGTGATGATGCCCGTGTCTACCGCCGGTTTGAACCAATTATCAACGGAATGGATTCCTCATGGTACAGCTATGAATAACACCCTGCGTACAATTGCAGGTTCCATTGGTACGGCTCTATTGGTTACAGTTATGACAAATGCTTCAAAAGATTATGTACCAACAGCTGGTGCTTCCAAAGAACAAATGATGTCTAACGCTATGATACACGGGATTAATGTCGCGTTTATGGTCGCTACGATCATAGCCATTACTGGGATTGTTTTATCATTCTTCATTAAAGGTAAGCCTAAGAAGAAACAGGATGAAACGGCACCTGAAACGGAAGGAAGCTTACAAACCAATTAAGAACGACAGGATTATATAAAGGGTATAGATAAAAAAGGGGCGTCATCCATGTAGGATGATGCCCTTTTTATCTATGATCGTTCTGAAAGTCTTTCCTTAGTTGATAATGGTGTCTTCAAGAGTCGTTAAAATTTTATCGCGGGGGGTGTTTCCTGCAATTTTTGTTACTGTTTTTCCTTTTTGTTTAACAACAAGGAGCGGCAGTTCTTCTTTAGGGACATTAATTTTATCCGCGTGTGTCTCCGTTTGTTTAAACTCGAGTCTTTCATGAACCTGCTGTTTCAATTTCCAATCAAGTAAAGCACTGAGATAATTTTGAGCTTCATTCTCTTTTTCCGGTTCTGTATATAAGTATAATTCGTAGTCATCAGGAGCTGCCGTTAGCACTTGTACATTTTCTGACTGCTGTATACATCCTGCCAATAAAAGGATAGGTAACAAAAATACGAGCATTCTCTTTAACATGCAAGCCACTCCCTTTTATTTATTCCAAATTCAGTATAACAGGGAATGTTCAGTGATCCCTGGTTGTTATTGATTTGTCATAGAAATGAAAGCTGTATGTCGAATTATGATAATATCTCTTAAAAATGAATCATTTATGTAAAATGGAGAGTTTGGATAAATAAAGGGGTCTATCTAAAACACATTACCTTAATCTTTCGGGCCTTATAGGGGGGAGTGGATTGGAAAGCAAATGACTAAAGGGCTGTATTATACCTGGTGTTGATATTATAATTAAATATTTATTGAGAGTATAACAGGTATCTTGCAGTCTTCGTTTTTAGATATTTAATTATATAGAAGATCCTTCGGGGGGCGGGTCGCTTTCCGCGGGCGTGTGCTGAGCTTCCTCAGACTTCGTCTTCCGGGGTCTCAGCTATCCCGCTCATCCCGCAGGAGTCTCCCCGCCTCCCTTCGGATCTCATCAATATGTTGGTCAAAATATAGTAGTTTATGCTGCTTTCTGATAACAGAAGAGGCTGGGCACTGTACTGTAATTATATTGTTTACTTTTACAAAACCACCCACACTGAATGGAATATCCAATCTCTGAATTTTTAATGGGGGAGGGAAACTGCGATACTCATGCGGGAATGGACAGACTGGCAGGACCCCACAAAGTAAGCCTCCTAACCTTTTACAAACATGACGAATTTGGATCTTGCAGGTAAGAGGTCTTGGATGAAATCAACATGAAGGTTCAACATAATCTATAAAATGTTTAAAAGAGTAAAAAAACCGGACCTCATAGATAGGTCCGGTTTTTGTAGGTTTGTTATTTTTTCTTCTTGAGATTGACTTTCTTTGCTTCATCCTGGAATGTCTTAAATAAGGAGAAGCAGATCAGAATCATAATGAATGTGAACGGGAAGGCTGCGATGATGGCAGCTGTCTGCAATGCACCAAGACCACCCTGCCACAATAGTACGGCTGCGGCACCCGACTGGATAATACCCCAGGTGAATTTCACCTGGTTCTTCGGATTAAGACTGCCATTGGTTGTCTGCATACCTAATACAAAGGTTGCAGAGTCAGCAGAAGTTATGAAGAATGTACTGATTAGTAACAGCCCGATTACACTCATAACGGCTCCTAAAGGTACATTTTCCAGCATTGAGAAGAGGGCTACCTCTGCACCCAGTTCATTGACATCTGAGTAAATATCTATTCCATCGAAATATTCAAGAGAAATCGCTGTACCACCGAAAACGGAGAACCAAAGCGCACCGAAGATTGTTGGTACAAGCAGAACGCCAAGAATGAATTCGCGGATTGTACGGCCTCTGGAAACACGGGCAATAAAGGTACCAACGAATGGTGCCCATGAAATCCACCATGCCCAGTAGAAGATTGTCCATCCTTGAACCCAGGAACTGTCTTCGGCGAACGGTGTCAGACGGAAGCTCATGTACGGCAGGTCACGAACATAGGAACCGAATGTCGTTGTGAAGTAATCCATAATAAAGTTCGTAGGCCCTGCAAAAAGAAGAAATACCATTAACGCAATCGCTAAAACGATATTTGTATTACTCAAGTATTTAATTCCTTTATTTAAGCCTGTCATAGCAGAGAGCATAAAGAGAACGGTAACGGCAGCAATAACAATTAACTGCAGTGTGAACGTGTCCTCAAGACCACTGATGCTGTAGGCAAGTCCGCTGGAGATCTGCAAAGCACCAAAACCTAGAGATGTGGCTACACCAAAGATTGTTGCAAATACAGCGATAGAGTCAACAATTGTACCAATAGGTCCTTTCACTCGCTTTTCTCCCAGGATAGGTGTAAGAGCAGCACTAAGGACACCAGGTGCGTCTTTTCTGAATTTAAAGTACGCAAGTGCAAGCGCTAATACAGCATAGATGGCCCATGGGTGAAGTCCCCAGTGGAAGAAAGAGTATTTCATTGCTGATTGAGCAGCTTCTTGACTCATCGCTTCCTGTCCCGGAAGCGGCGGGTTATGGAAGTGGGAGAGTGGCTCTGCCGCACCCCAGAATACAAGCCCGATTCCCATACCTGCACTAAACAGCATGGCAAACCAAGTGATGTATGGATATTCCGGCTCATCGTCCGGCTTTCCTAATTTTAAGTTTCCGTATTTAGAAAATACCAAAAAGATAGCAAAGATTAAGAATCCTGTGGCTGACAATAAGTAGAACCAGCCGAATTTTTCAGTTAAGAATCCCTGAATCGTTGATGTTACGTTCTCTAAGTTCCATGTAGGTAACGTCGTATCAGGTATAATTCCCCATCCAATGAATAAGAAAGCAACTACGACGGAAATGTAAAATACTTTGGTAACTTGATTCATGACGAACATCCCTCCTAATTTGTTTTTTCAACTTTCCTCAGTTCATTCTGTGTGCATATAGCACTTTTCTATCAGATGCATCTGTTTTTCTGACAAATTTTGCAATTCCTCCAAAACGTCGTGAAAACAAAGCATTTCATAGATCAAAATGGTTTGAGGGGGTAGGTGGTGTCGATACCCTGTTTGCTTGATGACATGCTCTTCTTTCCATTTCCAGAAGGTATCATCCAATTGGTTGACCATTTGAAACTGCTCTTCACTGATGGAGTGGGCGGGGTCCAGAAGAACTTTTACATACTCCTCAGTTAAACTCAACAACAAATCTTTTTCACTTTCCGTAAAGTCAGAATCTATTGTCTGAACATACTGGAGGTTCCCTAAGTGATAAGCGATTTGTTGAAAAGCAGCCAATTTTCGTTGAGACAACTGGAATGAAACCATTTCTTCCTCCGAATGACGGTGGTATTTCCATTCTTCCCGCTGGTACTGGGAGAGAAGATTGGTTCTTTCCAAATGAGCAGTCAATTGACGGTAGGACCGCTGTATCCCTCGCGTTTTCTCTTTAGATTCTGCTGTAACTTCAGAAATTATTCTTCTCAACAGCAGGCCAGCATGATTATACAAATCATTAATGTTCTTGTAAATCATCGGAGAATAGTTAGGCGGTAAAAGGAAAAAATTCACAAAAGTTGAAACTATAATACCAATAGAAGTAGTACCCAACCTTGTTATAAATGAAACAATATAATTGTCCTGAAACTCAGGAATCATAGCTGTGGCCGTGATGGTAGCTACTAAAATTCCATCATCCAAATTCAACTTATGGCATACAGCGATCGTAACCATTGCCACAAGTGCAAACGTCAAAGCCCCTTTTCCGAGCATTCCGTAAAAGGTGGTCGCAAGCAGTGCTCCAATTGCGGATGCAGGAAAACGAATGGCCGCTTTCTTTATGGAATCAGCGGCAGTGTGTTCGATTGTAACAATGGCAGTAATAACAGCAAAAACGATGGGTAAATTAAAAAAACCGCAAATCAATGCAGTCAAAAAGACAGAAAAACCCGTTTTTAATGTTCGGCTTCCTAAGATTTTGAATTTTTTCATTGTTTGAAGCATGTATATCACCCATATGTAAGAAGTCATCGGACCACGATATATCATTATATAATAAATTCCCCGAAAACGATAGAAAAAATGTAGATTCTTCTTATATAATAGAGAAAGTGGAAATACATAGCAAATGGAGGGTCACACATGAAAAGATGGACAACTCTCTTAATCCTTATGGTTTTGCTTCTTGCTGCCTGTTCGAATGATAGTGATGAGGCACAGGGAGAAACCGAGGAGACAGGGACGGAGAATACGACGGAAACCGAGGAAACAGTAGAGGAAAAGGAAGCGGAAGAAGCTGCTGCTGAACCAGAAGAGGAAGCTGCTGAAAAAGAAGAAGTAAATAAAGAAGTGGCAAAAGCAAAAGAACCGGAGTATGAGTGGAGGGACAATGGTTACTTTAAACCAATCGATGATGCCAACCCTCAAGTCGTTTTACTCACTTTTGATGACGCACCGGACAAATACGCTTTAGAAATAGCGGAAACATTGAAAAAAAATAATGCACCTGCCATCTTCTTCGTCAACGGTCATTTTCTTGATTCAGAAGAAGGGAAAGAACAGTTGAAGAAGATTCACGAGATGGGCTTTGCTATCGGCAACCATACGGAAACTCATCCGATTGAGACACTTAAGGGTTTATCTAAAGAGGAACAGAGAGAGGAAATTTTGAGTACCAGTGATAAAATTGAATCAATTATTGGGGAACGACCTGTCTTTTTCCGTGCACCAAACGGAGCCAATACTGAATACTCCACTCAATTAGCTAAAGAAGAGGGCATGCTTGTCATGAACTGGACCTATGGGTATGACTATTTTGAAGAGTATATGAACGCAGAGGCTCTTACGGATATCATGGTGAACACAGAGCTCCTTAACTATGGAGCAAACCTCCTTATGCACGACAGGGAGTGGACGAACAAGGCCCTGGGAGACATTATGAAGGGTCTTCGCGACAAAGGGTATGAGTTCTTAGATCCAGCGTTAATCAAAACCCCATAAATGACTTTGACCATCCAACTGGATGGTCTTTTTTTGTTCTGATTTGAAAAGAAAGGTCATAGAATTTTAGGGTGGGAAATTATTAGTATGACACAATTATTAAAAAGTTATACTTTTGGGCTTGATTTTTGGATTGTGTCATATTAAAATAAAACTACATTGAAAACGATTACAAAAACTAAGGAGTGGATGTGAATGGGTACAATCGTATGCCAAGACTGTCAGAAGGTAATCGAGCACTATGAAAATGAAAAAGTTTCGACTCTTTACAGCACATGTCCGACTTGCAATAAGACTGAGGAAAAGTAATACCCTGTATCTGCTTAACCAGGGGTTTTGCTGAGGAATACAAAAAAGGAACCAGCCGCAAAAGATGTGGCTGGTTCCTTTTTTATGAGGAATGGGGATGAGATTTTTTTCAGAAGCCCCCACTCATTTAATTTTATGATTATTGAAACGCTCTTTGTTCACGGATCACCTGAATGGTTTCTAACGTATCATCCTCAGGACCCTGAACAGGCAGACCGGCTTCGATATTCTCATAGATATAGTCGATGTTTTCAGCGGTAATAATCTCCCCGGGAATAAAAATCGGTATACCCGGAGGATAGACCATGACGAATTCAGCACTGATACGTCCGACAGCCTCTCTGAGAAGAATTGTTTCTGTTGATGCGTAAAAAGCCTCCCGGGGGGAAAGTGCAAGGACAGGGATGTCTGGAACTTTAACCGGGGTGTTTTTTACTTCTTCTTTTGAAGAGCACGCGTCTGCTAAATGGTGAAGGGCATCCACCAGTTTTCCGATATCTTCTTCGCGGTCACCAGGTGTGATGATGCAGAGAATGTTATACAAATCGGACAGCTCGACTTCAATGCTGTAATTTTCTCTAAGCCAGACCTCCACATCATAACCCGTCATGCCGAGCTTTTTAACTGAAATAATCAACTTGGTAGGGTCGTAATCAACTGTAGCATCCGTTGTCAGGATCTCATCGCCCGGACAGTAGAGAGAGGGCACTTCGTTAATGCGCCGGCGTGCTGAATCAGCGAGTCTAAGTGTCTGTTCCAGGATTTCATGACCGTTAATCGCTAAATGACGTCTGGCTGTATCAAGAGAAGCCAGAAGCAGATAAGAAGTCGATGTCGTGTGCAGCATCGATAAGACAGCCTGTACGCGTTCATGAGAAACCAGGCCTTCGCGTAAATTCAACACGGAGCTTTGCGTCAGTGAGCCCCCGAGTTTGTGCACACTCGTTGCTGCAAGGTCGGCTCCAGCCTGCATAGCAGAAAGTGGAAGACGTTCATGAAAGTGAATATGGACACCGTGAGCCTCATCAACTAATACAGGAATATCGTAGCTGTGGGCAATGTCCACAATCCCTTTTAAATCGGCTGTTACACCGAAGTATGTGGGGTTGATAACTAAGAGCCCCTTCGCATCGGGATGGGCTTCACACGCTTTTTTTACAGCTTGTGATGTGATGCCGTGAGAAATACCGAAGCGTTCATCCAATTCCGGATGAATAAAGACCGGTTTAGCTCCTGAAAAGATGATTGCTGTCGTCACTGATTTATGGACATTTCGCGGGACGATAATTTTGTCACCTGGATGACACACGCTCATAATCATCGTCATAATTGCACCGGATGTTCCTTGTACAGAAAAAAAAGTATAGTCCGCACCAAAGGCGTCTGCCGCTAGATCCTGAGCTTCCTTAATCATTCCATGAGGGTGATGCAGGTCATCCAGCGGTTCAATATTAATCAAATCAATAGATAAGGCATTGTCACCCAGGAATGAACGAAACTCTTCGTCCATTCCTTTCCCGCCTTTATGCCCTGGAATGTGAAACTGGACAGGCTTTCGTTCTGTATGTTTTTTTAACCCCGTGAAGAGGGGCGTATCGTGTTGGTTCATTTATACAAACACCTCTTTGAATAGAAAGCTCTGCTGAACGGTGGTGTTGATTTTTTGTATACATTTTATCATGTGTTATTTGGTGTAACGAAGGGGCCTTGGTGGAACGACCCTCTTTCCTGCGAGCGATTCGTTTTCCAAGTCCGTCATTATGTCTTACAGATAAGGGAGCTTATATAAAATCAACAAAAGATTGAACAGAGCAAAATAGAAAAGCAAATGAATTATAGCAGAGTACCTTCCTGCTGGCTAGTCTTTTATGCCTTCTACTTCGAACCATGATAAAATGGAGCCATGGAGGTGGGGAAATGGAATGGAAGACGCGTGTGACGGAGCTGCTCGATATTACATACCCGATTGTACAAGGTGGACTTGCCTACCTGGCGTACTCTGAGCTTGCTGCAGCTGTTTCAAATGCAGGGGGGCTGGGTCAGATAACAGCTATGAGTATGGAGGGACCTGATCAGTTAAAAGAAGAGATTGATTCTGTGAGAAAGAAAACCAACCGTCCGTTTGGTGTTAATTTTGCCATTGGTCAGCATGGACGGCCATTTCAAGACATGGTGCAGGTAGCTGTTGATGAAGAAGTACCCGTTATTTCTGTGACAGGTGGAAATCCAAAAGGAGTGCTTGATCTTGTAGATGGAACAGGGATAAAGACACTTGTTCTTGTCGCTTCAAGACGACAGGCTGTTAAAGCAGAAGAGCTGGGTGCGGATGCGGTGATGGTTGTTGGTCATGAAGGTGGTGGACATCTTGGTCGGGACGACGTGGGGACATTTGTGCTGACTCCTCAAGTCTCAGACGCCGTTGGAATTCCTGTTCTTGCCTCCGGAGGTATCGGTGATGGGCGGGGGATTATGGCCGCTCTTGCCCTTGGCGCTGACGGTGTCGAGATGGGCACGAGGTTTATAGCTGTAAAAGAGTGTGTTCATGCCCACCCTGCCTACCAGCAGGCCTTAATTGATGCAGAAGAGACTTCGACAAGTATCATTAAACGAAGTCTTCAAACACCAGCCCGTGCCTTGAAAAATACTTGGACAGAACGTATCTTAGAATTGGAGAAGGAACAAGCCGGTTATGAAGGACTGCGTTCTTATATAAGCGGTGAGGCGAATAAAAAGTTCATTTATGACGGAGACCAAGCCTATGGGTTTGGATGGGCGGGCCAAGTGGCTTCCAGAATCCAGGATGTGCCGACGGCGGCTGAATTGTTCGAGCGAATGATTTCAGAAGCTGAAGGTATACGCCAGAGGTGGAATACCTGAAAGAGGAGGATGTTGATTGAGCTATACGTATCCCATTGACGAGGTTCATTGGACAAAAGAAGAAATTATTGATGTTGTCAATTTCTACAGCATGGTGGAAAAAGCGTATGAAACGGGAGTGGGTCGCGATGATCTGCTGATGGCTTATACAAGGTTTAAGCAGATCGTACCTTCAAAGAGTGAAGAGAAAACCTTATGCAATACGTTTGAAAAGGAGTCGGGTTACTCCTGTTACCGGACGATTAAGGAAGCGAAGGCTTTAGGAAAAGGCGACAAAATAAAAATGTAATCAATAGAAGGGGCCTGTCTTTGGACAGGCCCCTTTTTACTGCTTTATTGATGATCTGTTTCAAGCTGCTTTGTGTAGCGGTAAAACGGTTCAAGTGTTTGGAACGTCTCTCTGCAGAAGTTTATAAATGCTTCTGGGTCTTTCAAACGTTCATCGCCGCGTGTGAGCTGACGTCCACATAGGATTTCTGCTTTTTTTACAGACTTTAAGCGTTCGGTCATACTTGAGAACTTGTCGCCATCTACATCGCTGTGGGGAATGGCTTCTGGTTTTGTGTGATCGACCGACCAGACAAAATCTTCCGGGAGTGAGGAAAGAATTTCGCTTTTCTTCTGTTCGAGCTTGTAAGCGAAATCCTGTTTAATGGGACTTTCATAAATAACGGCAAACCAGATAAATACATGGGTTTCCCATAAACCGACCTGGAAGTGAGGGAGCTTTTTGTACCCTCTCTTATTGGAGGCAAGAGCCGCCCACGTATCATTTGGAGGATTTGTTTTTCGACGGGCGTGCTTAGCCACATGAACGTACATTTCATCACCGGTCATAGCGGTCACATCAGGGGCAAGTTCTGCAGCAATGGCTTCAAGCTTTGGAGAAAGTCTGTCTCTTAAAGCTTCCATTCTATTTTCAAGTCCTGGGATTGAAAAGACATCAAAGTCTTCTTGTGTAAATCCATTAAAAGTAGTCACTCTATCAACTCCTAGCTAATCTCGGTCCTATTTTACCACAAACTCATCTTGAGGCTAAGGAATGCGTTCGTTTGGTTTGAATGAATTAAAAATGGGTTACATATAAGTAATCTAACTGAAACTTCTGTAGCGAAAGTCACATATATATAAGGTAAGGATATAAAAGGGAGGGATTGGCAATGAAACATGTCATGGAAGCGTTGCGTAAAAGAGAAGCTGAAGAGAAGCTCCCGGTAATCCGTATGGAGATTGATTACGAATTGGTTACTTTGCATGATGCAATGATTGCCGGGAATGTTGAACAGATAAAAAAGACAAAAAGACGGCTTTCTGAACTTCGTAAACAATTAATTGAATGGTCTATCGAGTAGCGAGCAACAATAGGGTTGCTCGCTTTTTTCTTTGGGAACGCGCCCATGGTCTTTTACATGCAATTGACGAATTGTTTTGATAGGATAAAGGATAAGACGAATAAAAGGGGTACGATGATATGGATCAACAGAAAAAGAATGAGATATTCACTCAAGCGAAAACTTGGATTTTGGAAGCCGGTGAACGGATAAAATCGAAGATCGATTCGCCGCGATCCATCCAGACAAAGTCCAACCCGAATGACCTGGTGACAGAAATGGATCAGGAAACAGAACAGTTTTTTGCAAATAAAATAAAAGATACTTATCCGGAACACTATCTCCTTGGAGAAGAAGGTTTTGGAGATGAAATTGAAGACCTTGGCGGAACGGTCTGGATTATAGATCCCATCGATGGAACTATGAATTTTGTCCATCAAAAAAGAAATTTCGCCATCTCAATCGGCATATACCATGAAGGAACAGGTGAAATCGGCCTGATTTATAATGTTATGGAAGGTATATTATATACGGCAAAACGAGGGGAAGGGGCCTATAAAAATGACAGCCGCTTACCTGATCTCAGCCAGGACAGGCCATTGAAACAGTCCATATTGGCACTGAATACGACTTGGTTAATTCCAGAGAACCCTTACGTAGATCATAAGGGAATGCAGGAACTTGTAAAGACGTTAAGGAGTACACGTTCCTATGGTTCGGCTGCGCTCGAATTCGCCTTTTTGGCAGAGGGGCTTTTAGATGGTTATTTGACGATGACGCTGATGCCGTGGGATTATGCAGCCGGAAGCATTCTTGTTCGTGAAGTAGGTGGAATCGTTACCCGTGCAGACCAGTCAGAGCTGGACCTTCTAAACAAAACAACCGTACTCGCCGGCCGGTCTAATATTCATGAAGAAATCGCCAGTGAATATGTACAACTAAAACAAAGATGAAACCACGCACGCCTATACAAAAGCGGCCTTATTTAATAAGGCCGCTTTCTAATTCCTTCATGCTCTTTGATACCTTCGTTTCCGTCTTAAGCCTACACTCATGAGGGCGAACCCTAAAAGAAATAATGCTCCAGCAAGCCAGAAGTTTTCTTGACCGAGAGCAAATCCAACGCAGACGAAAGACAGGATGACACAAAAGGCTAAGAGAGCCGAATTTAAATGATAATTTTTCACATGCTCACCTCTATTCCCATTTATTATAAAGGATTTGTCTAAATAATGAAAATGGTTACATGGGTAGCATCTGTTCAAAGAATCTAGTAATATAGATGGAAGAACAGGGTATCCTTGAGGAGGAACATCATGAATGATACGTCCACACTGCCGGTCCCTACAGATCTATGGCCTGTAGCTGATTTCTTTTTCCGGGGCTTTGGCAGCGAAGTAAATTTAAATGATGAAAGCGAAGTGACGATGTTATTTCGGTCGTTTATGCTCTTATACTTAGCCACTGTAATATTGGCAATTATCACGTTTAAGCTGGGATTTGCCCGAAAGCTTCCATTAATGAAGGCGGTTGTCGTATATGCTGTGTTAATTATTGGGACCTTTGTCCTTACGCTGATTCTTGGTTTAAACTTACCCATTCCGGAAAGTTTATTTGTGGCTGCATTGATTCTTGGCATTTATCGTCTTCGTCTCCATAGAGAAAGAGGAGCACGGCAGCAGAATGAATCGTCTTAACCGAAAAACCCCGGCCATATATATGGCCGGGGTTTTGTTTATGCATAAAAGTTTAATCATGAAGTCTAATTTCGTACGAGTGTTCAGCTTAGATGTTTTTCACGTTTACGTTCCCGGTTAAAACGAAAGGAACCGGTAGCGACCCGTTTGTGAGTCTTTTCTTCTATACGATCGTGACAGGATTGACACATGTACGTGTGAATCCGTCGATTTCTAAGCCGTTTTGCTTGCAAACAATAACTGTCAATCTTTTCAATTTGATCGCAAATCACGCACTGTACACGCATCTTCTCACCTCTATTTCTCTTTCCGATTACCTATAGTTTAACATATTATTTTTTTTGAAAATAGATGGAGTTTCCATGTTTGAGTTAATAGTGGTTTGGGAACTGTAACTACAGAAGTCAAGGAAGGGGTGATTTTGTGAGAAAGCGTTGGATTGTAACAGCTGCAGGTGCAGTAGCAGGAGGTTTGGCCGCATACCTTTTAAAAGATGAAGATAAGCGGCAGCAGGTGAAAGATAAGGCACGTTCCATTCAGGGCAGCTTCGGAAAATCAGAAGATATGCCGATAGAAGAAGCAGGAAAGCCTGAACTGTCTGATCTGGAGAACTCTAAGATGGTAGAGGAAGGATCCCAGTTCGGCGTCCAATACTATAATGAACTAACAGAGAAAGAAAGAGAAATCCTAGAAAAAAGCAACAGCTAAATCCATCCGGATTTAGCTGTTTTTCTGTCGCTATTCTTGTTTTGACTGTTCTTTTTCCAATTCTTCGAGTTTCTTTTGTTCTTTCTCAGGCACTGACCCTTGGTTATTGTTGGATTTTGGCTTTTCATTAATCCGTCCACCAGGCATGTAGCGGGCGATAATTTGACTTAATTCATCTGTGACCGCTTCAACCGGATGCCCTTCGGATATTTTCTGACCAAGTCCACGCAGACGTTCTACAGCATCAGCGTCAGCAAAGACAGCAGCCTGCTTACCATAGGGATCATTTTTGAGAGCTTCGGCTACCGAGTATTTTATTACTCCGACACGGGAACGATCTAAATCCTTGTCGACATCAATGCCCACCGCTACATAATCACCGAGAACAACAGCCGTTGCGTCATGTACATCAGGGACTTGAACAGCTAGTTTAGCCAGATGTCTGGCGGCCTGCTGATTTGTCATATTTTTACGTTCTACAGGATCAGAATCTGTGACGTATTTTAATTCAGAATCCCCTTGTTTTTCTTCAAGCAGGGATTGTTCTCCACCGTTTTGCTGACAGGCTGTTATAAAGAGTAGAACAGCGATCCATAAGAGTTTCTTCAATGAAAACCACCACTTTTTTTATTTATAGCCTGTGTCAGCTTGAAAATAATATACAAAAAGGACAGCTTATAAAGCTGTCCCAAATGTTTACTGCAATACAATTTTTTTAATGCCTTTGATCGGCTCAGAACGATTGGAGCCATCTTGAAAGTAGAGGTGGACGGGACCTTCCTCGCGTAAGGGTTTTCCGTCTTTAGCAAATAATAAGAGTGACTCAGCCAGCGCATCGGCATCAATGACTTGTTCCCCATGTTCTGTGACCAGGGTAGCTTTTTCAACATCCCTGTTTGGCTCACTCGTATGAAGGAATGGTTTTAAAGGCATGAGAAAAGTACCTTTTACCAACCGCTTTTTTTCATAACGATTAATGCTTTTATTGACAGGGGGATTAATTTTCTGTTGATACACTTCTCTGTCAAAACGCATGGATTGGCGTTTTAGCTCATCGTCTTCTTCTGTAGATTGATCTGAAGTTTCGCCTTCGAATACTTCAGAGAACGTCATTTTACGATCATCAAAAATCCATACCGTAGGATCTAACGTAATTGGGAATTTTACATTTCCTGCTATTTGAACAATCATGGCTGAAGCCACCTTTCGAGTAGTAAGAATCGTCCATCCAAATCATAGCAAAAAATGAATTCGATTTCATTAAAGGAGGCTCTATTCATTGATTAAAGATATTACATCAGATGTATTGGAAGATTGGCTGAATAACGTCCGTCCCTACGCATATGACGGTCAGGTCGCTGATTATATCCCTGCATTATCGAGGCAGAATCCAGAGGATCTTGCTGTTGCGATCCATTATTTGGACGGGGACACAGTAGAAGCGGGGGAGACAGAAGCCTTGTTTACACTACAAAGTATATCCAAGGTGATATCTTTAGCCCTTGCCTTAATGGACAATGGAGAAAGTTATGTATTTGATCGTGTAGGCATGGAGCCGACTGGCGATCCTTTCCACTCCATTTACCGACTTGAGCAGATTCCTTCGAAACCATTAAACCCAATGATCAACGCTGGTGCCTTAGCTGTAACGAACATGATTCACGGTGACACACCAGATGAAAAAGTCGGACGCCTGCTGAGTTTTATTCATGAACTTACGGATGATCCCACCATC
Source organism: Halobacillus litoralis (assembly GCF_020524025.1). Lineage (GTDB taxonomy): Bacteria > Bacillota > Bacilli > Bacillales > Halobacillaceae > Halobacillus > Halobacillus litoralis_D. The sequence continues at coordinate 682,372 of NZ_JAIVKN010000001.1, forward strand.
CGCTATAACGAGGAGGTAGCCACATCCGAATTTGAAACGGCCTTCTTGAACCGTTCGCTTCTTTTTTATATGAAGCAGCATAAAATTGTAACAGGCAGCGTCGAAGAGACCTTGGATGCCTACACGAAGCAGTGTGCGATTGAAGTGAATGTCTGCCAGCTGGCAAGAATCGGTGCTCTGTTTGCTAATGGTGGGAAAGACATCGCATCCGGAAGAAGAATTATCCCTAAACACCTGGCCCGCATCTGTAAAACCTTTATGGTTACATGCGGCATGTATGATGCTTCAGGATCATTCGCGATTAAAGTGGGCATTCCGGCTAAAAGCGGCGTCTCCGGTTCCGTCCTTGCTTCATTGAATGATTTCGGTGGAATCGCTGTCTACGGACCAAGTCTTGACGAAAAGGGAAATAGTGTAGTTGGATTAAAATTACTGGAGACCTTGTCCAATCGCTATGACCTTTCCATTTTTTAAGCATGTTTAATTCCAATGTTGCAATTTTCACTCCAAAACGATAAGATAATGAAAAGAAAGACTTGTGTAATGGAGGGGATTTTGATGTTGTCTGATGTGGCTGTGGATCATCGGGAAAAAGCCTATGCCCTTCTAAAAGCTGACGCTGATAAAATATTAAGACTTATAAAAGTACAGATGGACAACCTGACTATGCCTCAGTGTCCTCTTTACGAAGAAGTTTTAGATACACAGATGTTTGGATTATCCCGTGAAATCCATTTTGCGGCCCGCTTAAACTTGATCAGCCATGAAGAAGGTAAAGAATTATTAGATGACTTGGAAAAACAATTGAATGTTTTACATGAGGCTGCACAAAAGTCTTAATATAAAGCTCAAATTACGGCAGGAACTGTTGTGATTTGAGTTTTTTAATGGTTGAACTCGGTGGAAGCTCCTGATTTGCAGGGCTTCTTCTTTTTTTGCTGGTTATATGCATTTTTTTACTTATTTATGAAAATAATTCATTTGTTAGTGAGCATACTTAAGGCTCTGCAATCCTTCTCCGTACCTTTACAATAATCGATAATTCGGGGGAAAAGAGCTCCCAAAATGTTTTCTATTGGGCGAATTGTCAAATAAGAAGGAATTTTGAGATAAGATGAAGAACTATAGTTTACAGTACGTCCATTTAAAACATAGTCGAAAACAGGGAGTGGGAGTATGTCAGAAGTGAAGAAGATTAACAAAGTATTAGTTGCGAACCGCGGTGAAATCGCTATCAGAGTATTTCGTGCATGTACCGAATTAAATATCCGCACGGTTGCTATTTATTCTCAGGAAGATACAGGATCTTATCATCGTTACAAAGCAGATGAAGCTTATTTGGTAGGAGAAGGCAAAAAACCAATTGATGCGTATCTGGATATAGAAAGAATCATTGAAGTTGCCAAAAGTGTCGATGTTGATGCCATTCATCCAGGGTATGGGTTCTTATCAGAAAATATTCACTTTGCCCGTCGTTGTGAAGAAGAGGGACTCACATTCATTGGACCGACAAGTGAGCACTTAAATATGTTTGGAGATAAAGTCAAAGCAAGAGATCAGGCGGTTAAAGCGGATATACCTGTTATCCCGGGCAGTGACGGACCGGTAAGCGGTGTTCAGGAAATTCGTGAGTTTGGTGAGAACCATGGCTATCCATTGATGATTAAAGCGGCCATGGGAGGCGGCGGAAGAGGAATGCGTGTTGTCAGGAGTGCAGAAACGCTTGAAGAGTCTTATGACAGGGCTCGTTCTGAGGCGCGTGCAGCCTTTGGTAGTGATGAGGTTTATGTAGAAAAACTGATCGAAGAACCGAAGCATATTGAAGTTCAGATTCTTGGAGATCGAGAAGGAAACATTGTCCACCTTTATGAGCGGGACTGCTCGGTCCAGCGACGCCACCAGAAGGTTGTTGAAGTGGCACCAAGCGTAAGCCTTCCAGATCAATTAAGGGAAGACATCTGTCAGGCAGCGGTAAAATTAATGGAAAATGTTCAATACATTAATGCAGGAACGGTAGAATTCCTTGTTACTGGTGATCATTTTTACTTTATTGAAGTAAACCCTCGTGTTCAGGTCGAGCATACCATTACAGAAATGATTACAGGCGTTGATATCGTACAGTCGCAAATTCTTGTAGCCGAAGGATATGGCTTACATAGTGAAACGATTGCCATTCCGCAGCAGGAGGAAATCCGTACGCATGGCTATGCGATCCAGTCGAGAGTGACAACAGAGGATCCACTTAACAATTTCATGCCGGATACCGGGAAAATTATGGCCTATCGTTCAGGTGGAGGATTTGGTGTCCGTCTTGATGCAGGGAACGGTTTTCAGGGGGCTGTCATTTCTCCTTACTATGACTCTCTCTTAGTTAAACTATCTACTTGGGCTCTCAGTTTTGATCAAGCGGCTCATAAGATGCTTCGAAACCTTAAAGAGTTCCGTATCCGTGGAATTAAAACAAACATTCCTTTCTTGGAAAATGTGGTCCAGCATAGTCAATTCCTTTCCGGAGAATACAATACAATGTTTATTGACCGCTCTCCAGAGCTGTTTGTTTTTCCGAAACGAAAGGACCGCGGGACGAAAATGCTTTCCTACATTGCTGATCGCACAATCAATGGGTTTGAAGGCTATGGAAATAGGAAGAAACCAGTATACTCCAAGCCAAGGATTCCAAGCATTAAATATTCTGAGCCTATCCCGGATGGGACGAAGCAGATCCTGGATGAGCGTGGACCTGAAGGACTGGCTGAATGGCTGAAGGAAAGAAAAGAAGTCCTGCTTACAGATACGACGTTCCGTGATGCACACCAGTCTTTACTGGCTACGAGAGTCCGTACAAAAGATTTAGAAAATATCGCAGAACCTACAGCCAGACTCCTGCCTGAACTGTTTTCAATGGAAATGTGGGGAGGAGCCACGTTTGATGTGTCCTATCGTTTTCTTAACGAAGACCCTTGGGAGCGGTTATTAAAGCTTAGGAAAAAGTCCCCGAACGTACTGTTCCAAATGCTGCTTCGAGCTTCCAATGCAGTGGGATATAAAAACTACCCGGACAATTTGATCAAGGAATTCGTTGAAAAGAGTGCTGCAGCAGGCATTGATGTCTTCCGGATCTTTGACAGTCTTAACTGGGTGGAAGGGATGAAGCTGACCATTGAGGCTGTAAGGGAAAGTGGGAAAGTAGCAGAGGCTGCTATGTGTTACACGGGAGATATCCTGGATGAAACACGCCCGAAGTATGACCTTGCGTATTACACAAATCTTGCTAAAGAACTGGAAGCTGCCGGCGCGCACATTTTAGGTATTAAAGACATGGCTGGTCTACTGAAACCAGAAGCTGCGTTTCAATTGATTTCTACGTTAAAAGAGACAGTGAATATTCCCATTCATCTGCACACCCACGACACGAGTGGAAATGGCTTGTTTACTTACGCCAAAGCAATTGAAGCCGGGGTCGATGTTGTCGATGTTGCTGTAGGTTCGATGGCCGGTTTAACATCCCAGCCAAGTGCCAACAGTCTTTACTACGCTTTAGAGGGAAGTGAACGTAAACCGAACCTCGATATTGAAGCGTATGAGAAACTGGGTCATTTTTGGGAAGATACAAGAAAATATTACAATGATTTTGAAAGCGGCATGATTGCTCCACACACAGAAGTGTATGAGCATGAGATGCCGGGCGGGCAGTACAGTAACCTTCAGCAGCAGGCCAAAGCGGTCGGACTGGGACAGCGATGGGGAGAAGTGAAGGAGATGTACAGAAGAGTTAACGACATGTTTGGAGATATCGTTAAGGTGACGCCTTCATCCAAAATCGTAGGAGATATGGCTCTTTATATGGTGCAGAATGATTTAAATGAAGATGATATCTATGAAAAAGGAGACTCTATTGACTTTCCGGATAGTGTTGTACAATTTTTCCAAGGGTATCTAGGAAAGCCTTATGGTGGTTTTCCAGCAGAATTGCAGCGCATTATACTGAAAGGTCGTGAGCCTATCCAGGTTCGTCCTGGTGAGCTCTTAGAACCTGTTGATTTTACAGACCTTAAAGAAACGTTGTTCCATGCGCTGGACAGACAAGTGACGAGCTTTGATATGATCAGCTATGCTTTGTATCCAAAGGTCTTTATGGATCACCATAAATTCCGCGAACAGTATGGAGATATGTCTGTTCTCGATACACCGACATTCTTCTATGGGATGAGGCTTGGGGAAGAGATTGAAGTAGATATTGAGCAGGGGAAAACGTTGATTGTAAAACTGGTGTCTGTCGGTGAGCCTCAAGTGGATGGTACGCGTACGCTCTATTTTGAGTTGAACGGTCAGCCGCGTGAAGTAGTCGTTAAAGATGAGAACGTAAAAGCATCGGTTCAAGAACGCCCGAAAGCAGATAAGACAAACAGCAGGCATATTGGTGCCACTATGCCTGGAACGGTGATTAAAGTGTTATCAACTAAAGGTGAAAAAGTGAAAAAAGGAGATCACTTAATGATTACCGAGGCGATGAAGATGGAGACAACGGTCCAGGCTCCATTTGAAGGGGTCATTAAAAACATTTATGTAGAAAATAATGAAGCGATTCACGTGGGTGATCTGCTTATTGAATTTGAATAAGCATAGGTCTGAATAGAACAGCATAATCCCGTCCACTGTCATCAGGGGCAGTGAACGTAAAAGATGATTCAGAAAATAGAAGTTTAATACAGGGTTCTGACAGTGAAAACGAGCAGACCTCTAAAATTGAAATACTGAAAATAACGTCCAGGGCACTGCCTGCTGGACGTTATTTTTTTCTTGCGTAGAGAATTACCGGTGTCTCGATGGTAAAACCATGATCTATGGTTTTTTTATAAAAATTTTCGTGTTTCCAAAGAACCTGCATGATTTAAAAGACTTGAATGAATTTCCAGGAAAACTTGCAAAAAGAGCATGGGTTTGCTAGAAATATAAGGAATGCTCTTCTTGTATTTGTCTTTTTGTCATGATTCTCAAACGAAGCGTTAAAAATCCTTCAGATGGTTGATACTAGGGAGTGAGAGCGTTTCACAAAGTTGTCACAAATTAATAAAATTGTCCACTTTAAATAGATAGAAGAACAATTACATGATACAATTATTCTGATGTTTCTTGTCATAGATCAAGATACAAAGTTGGAAACAGTTCTCCTATAGCGTCTCGTACGCACAGAAAAATGGGAGAAGGTAGAAGGAGGAAGATAATACGATGGACAATCCAAGAACAGTCGAGTCTGCTTCTACAGAAATGATCCGTACGAATACCCAGGAAACTACTTTGTTAGCTGATATAAAAAGTTTAATCAAAGTTGGTATTATTAATTCTAATTTGATTACTACATTCGCAGGGTTCTGGCTCGCTTTGCACTTCACCGGAACTTCATTTTTTGATCAGTGGGCGACTTTTCTGCTGACAATGGCGGGAACCGCCTTGGTTATTGCAGGCGGCTGTATAATCAATAATTGGTTTGATCGGGATATTGACCCGATTATGTCACGGACAAAAAATCGTCCGACGGTGACAGGTACAATGTCTCTGTCATTCGTGAGGAATTTGGGTATTGGGATTTCGATCCTGGGCTTTGTCACCCTGCTCTTTACTACATGGCAGGCTGCCGTGTGGGGTGCCTTTGGGTGGTTCGTCTATGTTGTTCTTTACACAATGTGGTCGAAGCGCAAATACACCATTAATACGGTTGTCGGAAGCTTTTCAGGAGCTGTTCCGCCGCTTATCGGCTGGTCAGCGATCGATCCGGGCCTTCAGCTCGAAGCAGTGATTCTTTTCTTAATTATGTTCATCTGGCAGACGCCGCACTTCCTGGCGCTTGCTATGAAAAAGAAAGATGAATATAAGGCCGCTGGTATCCCCATGCTACCGGTAGTCCACGGGTTCCGCATGACAAAAAGACAAATTGTCGTTTATGTTGCATGCTTACTCCCGTTGCCTATATATCTAGCTTCACTTGGCAGTGTTTTTCTTGTAACAGCTTTTCTACTATCCTTTGGCTGGCTTGCCCTCGGGATTGCCGGTTTCTTTATGAAGGATGATTACAAATGGGCGACATGGATGTTCATTTATTCATTGAACTATCTGACCATTATGTTCTTTATGATGGTAATCGTCACTTTGCCGTTCCCTTTTTAACGTACTGACCCCTTCATCGGGGTCAGTTCTTAAATAAAAAAAGTATCACAAGAGAAAGAGAGGTATCACTCATGAGAGGTTGGATGGGAAGAATTCGTTCCTTATTTCTTTTTGGTGCTTTGACCATGCTTCTTGCCGGCTGCGGTATAGAAAATGTCAGTGCATTAAAGCCAAAAGGATACGGGTCGGAGCTATTATTTGATCTTATGATGATCAGTATTGCGATAATGATTTTCGTATTCGTCATCGTTATGGCAATCTACACATTCGTTCTTATTCGCTATCGCGAAAAGAAAGGACAGGAGCACATCGTTCCTAAACAGACGGAAGGTAATAAAGCATTGGAAGTGATCTGGACAGTCATTCCAATTATATTACTGCTTGTTCTAGCCATTCCTACGGTTCAAGCTACTTTCGATCTGGCTGATCAATCTTCACAAGATGAAGAGGGTGTCATAACCATTGATGTCACAGGAAACCAGTATTGGTGGCAGTTTACATATGCCGACCAGGAGATTGCTACAAGTCAGGAGCTCTACATCCCGACAAATGAAAGGGTATACTTAAACATGAAAGCTAGTGATGTTATTCATTCATTCTGGGTACCATCTATTTCAGGTAAAATGGATACCATTCCTGGTGAAAACATCAACACAATGTACTTAGAAGCTTATGAAGAAGGCACTTACGAAGGGTTCTGCGCTGAATTATGTGGTCCTTCTCACTCCCTGATGTACTTCAAGGTTGTGGCTGTCAGCCCTGATAAATACGATCAGTGGGTAGAAGATATGCAGAACGTAGATCCGGAGGCCGCTCCTGAAACCGCTTCCGCCCAAGAAGGGCAGGAATTGTTCAATAACAACTGTATGAGTTGTCATGCGATTGGCGGAGCGTCAGCTGGTGTAGGACCGAACTTAGCGAATTTTGGAAACCGTACGAAGATTGCGGGGATTCTGGAACCAACTAAGGAAAATTTGAAAGACTGGATTGTCCACCCAGATGAAATTAAGCCAGGGAACCAGATGCCTGTAGAACTTGTAACAAGAGAAGAAGCAGATAAAATTGCAGATTACCTTTTACAATTGCAGCATTCTGAAATTGGACAGGATGTTCCTAGTATTGGCGCAAGTGAATAATGAATGATAAGAAAGAGGTTGAAAAGGGAGGTTAAAGCGTGAGTACTGCAGCAGCACAAAAACGTGGGCTCGGCGCTGTGATTTGGGATTACTTAACTACAGTAGACCACAAGAAGATTGCACATCTTTATTTGGTCTCTGGAGGGTTGTTCTTCCTGATCGGTGGGCTCGAAGCCATGATAATTCGAATCCAGTTAATGAAACCTGATAATGATTTCATTTCTGCTGGACTCTACAATGAAATGATTACTATGCATGGGACAACGATGATATTCCTTGCAGCCATGCCGCTCATCTTTGCTTTAATGAATGCCGTCGTTCCTTTACAGATAGGGGCCAGGGACGTTGCTTTTCCATTCTTGAACTCCTTAGGTTTTTGGTTGTTCTTGTTTGGCGGATTGATGTTAAACGTGTCCTGGTTTACCGGCGGGGCACCGGATGCAGGATGGACCAATTATGCACCCTTATCTACAACATCTCCGGGACACGGAGTTGACTACTATATTATGGGACTGCAGATATCAGGGGCTGGAACATTAATCGGGGGGATTAATTTCCTTGTCACCATCGTTAATATGAGGGCACCTGGTATGACGTATATGCGTATGCCGTTGTTTACCTGGTCCGTGTTTGTAACAAGTACGTTGATTCTATTTGCTTTCCCGGCATTAACTGTCGGCTTGTTCTTGATGATGTTTGACCGCATGTTCGGTTCTGCATTCTTTGATGTCGGCCTTGGCGGTAATGCTATTATTTGGGAGCATTTATTCTGGATCTTTGGTCACCCGGAAGTTTACATTTTAATTCTTCCGTTGTTTGGTGCATTTAGTGACATTTTCTCTACATTCTCTAAAAAACGTCTATTTGGTTATTCCGCCATGGTCTTTGCAACTGTTTTAATCGGTTTCCTTGGCTTCATGGTATGGGCGCACCACATGTTTACCGTAGGAATGGGCCCGATTGCTAACTCAATCTTTGCCGTAGCTACGATGGCAATCGCGGTACCTACAGGGATTAAGATCTTTAACTGGCTATTTACGATGTGGGGCGGCCAGATTAAAATGACGTCGGCTATGCTTTGGTCGATTGCCTTTATCCCATCATTTGTAATTGGTGGAATGACAGGGGTTATGCTTGCAGTAGCTGCAGCAGACTACCAGTATCATGATACGTATTTCGTAGTTGGTCACTTCCACTACGTTATTGTCGGAGGGGTTGTTTTCGGACTATTTGCTTCCGTGCACTACTGGTGGCCGAAAATGTTTGGTAAGGTACTTAATGAGAAACTTGGAAAACTGGCATTCTGGCCGTTCTTTATCGGTTTCCATTTAACTTTCTTTATCCAGCATTTCTTAGGTTTAATGGGAATGCCTCGTCGTTACTGGGTTTTCCTTGAGGGACAGGGACTGGATACAGGGAATATGATTAGTACCATAGGCGCTTTCTTAATGGCCATCGGTACAATTATTTTCGTAATTAACATTGTTTACACTTCTGTAAAAGAGAAGAAAGTTAGCGGAGATCCTTGGAATGGACGTACGCTTGAGTGGTCTATCCCGTCACCACCACCACACTACAATTTTGTGCAGACGCCGCTTGTTCGTGGATTGGATCCATTCTGGGTAGAAAAGATGGACGGTAAAAAAGGCATGACCCCGGCAGAACCACTGGGTGATATTCATATGCCAAACGCTTCCATTCTCCCATTCTTGATATCAGGAGGAGTATTTATTGCAGGGTTCGGATTTATTTATCAAGTAGATGACCCGGCTTGGCTTATTGCTGTATTTGTAGGTATGGGAATTACGCTCGGTTCCATGCTGACACGTTCCCTTAAAGATGATTTAGGTCACCATATTCATAAAGAAGAGTTAGAAGAAGATATTAAGAAGGGGGCTGGCAAATAATGAGTCATGATGATGTTCTTAATCCAAAACAAATGCCGCATGATCCTGAAAAAGCCACCCTTGAAGGTAGAAATAAATTTCTGGGTTTCTGGTTCTTCCTAGGTGGAGAAACCGTTTTGTTCTCCTGCTTGTTTGGTACGTACCTTGCGTTGAATGGTTCAACGCAGGGGGAAAATACACCGGAGCACCTGTTTGGACTTGAGCTTGTCTTTATTATGACGATGCTTCTTTTGACAAGTTCCTTAACCAGTGTGTATGCCATGTACCACATGAAGAATAATGACTTCAGAAAAATGCAGATGTGGCTGACGATCACTGTAATCCTGGGTCTGGGTTTCCTGGGCTGTGAACTTTATGAATTCTTTCACTATATCCATGAATATGAATTCACATTCCGCTCTTCTGCTTTTGGTTCAGCCTTCTATACGCTGGTTGGGTTCCACGGAGGACACGTTCTCTTTGGATTGAGCTGGATTACAGCTCTCATTATCCGTAACCAAAAGAGAGGTCTCAACTTATACAACGCTCCGAAGTATTATGTAGCAAGTCTTTACTGGCACTTCATCGACGTTGTATGGGTATTCATTTTCACTGTTGTGTACCTTATGGGAAAGGTGGGTTAATCCATGGCGAATAGCACACATTCTAAACCAGTACACCAAGCAGAATATGAAAAGAAACAGCACCGTGAAGAAATGAAGCAGCAGGTTCTCACATTTGCATTGATGATCCTGTTTACATTCATTGCTTTTGGGATGGTTATTTTCGAGGTTAACTCCTACTTCATCATTCCAACACTCATTATCCTGGCTGTTGTCCAGGTCGCTTTCCAGCTCTATTATTTCATGCATATGAAAAACAAAGGGCATGATATGGTAGCCGTTATGATGTATGGAGGAGTAGCCGTTGCTGCTTTGACGATAATTACGTTCACCTCCATTATTTGGTGGTAATGGAATAGGTGAAAAAGAAAAAGACCGGGGCTCCGGTCTTTTTCTATATTCATTTTTATAATTGCGCATCAAACCTATATAAGAAAACCAGGTGGTTAGGAGATAATTTTGAGGGAAATTTATCTCCTAATCACTAATCCTAAAACTACCTTGGAGAGCAGGCTTTTTATGATTAAAAGACCAATAGGTACGAATGGTCATAAAATGGTCCATGAGTTTTGAATAAATTATGAACAATCGCAAATATCTTCTGGGAACACTCGTTTTTTAGTAGAAACTTAGGTAAAATGAAGATGTAAAAGTAAAACAATCTGAGGTGAGACACCTATGTGGTTAGAGCTCCAAATTTTTGGTTTCCGTGCCTTATGGAGTCCTTATTATTTATTGTTTGTCCTGGCTTTGTCTGTTGTATATTTCTACTTCACCGGCCCAGGCAGAAAGAAAGGGACAGAACGTCCCAACAGCGTTCAGCAGCTTATGTTTTACAGTGGAATGCTGCTGTTATATGTAATTAAAGGCTCGCCGGTCGATCTATTGGGACACATTATGTTTACAGCACATATGACACAAATGGCCCTTTACTACTTACTATTTCCAATTTTGATTATTAAAGGTGTTCCAAAATGGATGTGGGAAAAAGTTCTGGATTCAGGCGTTTTTAGACCTATAGCCAGATTATTGACCCGACCGCTTATCTCATTAATCTTATTTAATGGGCTGTTCTCGCTCTATCATATGCCTGTTATTTTTGACTTCGCAAAATCGAGTGATCTCGCTCATTCTGTTATTTCAACGATTATTCTATTTACAGCTTTTTGTATGTGGATTTCAATCTTTCCACCATTGGAAGAAATGGACAGACTCAGCCCGATTATGAAAATAGGGTTTATTTTTGCTAATGGGGTATTGATTACACCTGCCTGCGGGTTAATTATTTTTGCAGGTTATCCTCTATACGAAACGTATTCAGAGGCGGGAGCATGGATGCAGGCCATGAGTTTATGTGTCCCAGCGAATGTCCTTAACGATATAGCTGGAAGTCTGAGCGGCCCCAATTACTTTACACCCATGCCATTAATTGAAGATCAGCAGCTCGGTGGGATTATTATGAAAATTACCCAGGAGATCATCTTCGGTTCTGTCATTGCTTATATTTTCTTCAGCTGGTTCAATCGAGAGCGTGACACGATCGACCCGCTGCCTGGGGAAGTTCCATCAGAAACATAGAGAGATTTGCTTGAGGGGAAAGAGGTGCAAGGTATGCCGTTATTGCCAACATTAAGTACGTTCTTTATTGTGTTAAGTGCCGTACTTGTTGCCATTGGATGGGGATTAATTGTAAAAAATAAACGAACCACTCATAAAAAGGTGATGATTGCAGCTGCCATTAGTGCGTTGACGTTCTTTATCATTTACCTAAGCCGGACAATTTTCGTTGGAAATACAAGTTTTGGCGGTCCGGATGATATTAAAATTTTCTATACGATCTTTTTAATCTTTCACATCTTTTTAGCGACTGTAGGGGCGGTATTTGGAATTGTTACTCTTACATTTGCTTTTAAGAGGAAGATCAAAAAACACCGCAAAATCGGACCTGTTACAAGTATCATTTGGTTCTGTACAGCGATTACCGGGGTAGCTGTTTATCTTCTGTTGTACATCATCTATGATGGAGGAACAACAACAAGTATGATTAAAGCCATCTTAGGAATGTAAGAAAAACAACGAGTCGACTTATCGATTCGTTGTTTTTTGTTTAACATGTGTAAATAAAAGGTATAAGAGAATGAATGCCCAAATGATTACTTTTTATACATAAATGAAAGGGATGGATTACGGATGGAAATTAAGACAGAGAGAATGCAGCTATTCCCTGTAACGCTTGACCTGGCTCAGACACTTATGAAGAATTCACTTGCTTTTTACTACAAGTTTCAACTGCCTTGGAATAAAAACTGGCCTCATGACGGCTTAAAGGCGCTGCTGCCATTCTATGCGGAACGCTTAGAGAATGATTCGGATGAACTGGGATTCGGTCCCTGGGTGATTATTGATGCAGCTGGTGAACATGTGATTGGAGATATTGGATTTAAGGGATCTCCGAATGAAGAAGGAACTATTGAAATCGGGTATCATATTGTTGCTTCCGAGCGTAATTCTGGTTATGCTTCAGAAGCAGTAGGCGTTCTTTGTGATTGGGCATTCGAAAAAGGTGTAGAGGGAATTGAAGCCCAATGCGATAAAGGAAACATCCCTTCTCAGAAAGTATTGATTAACAATGGTTTTGCGCACACTGGAAGAAGCCAGGATTTTCTCGTGTTTAAAAAAGAAAAACTTGTTCATGAAGATAAGCAGGATTCCTATAAAAAAGGAATCTAAAAAAACCTGAAGCCTAGGCTTCAGGTTTTTTTTCTTAAATGAAACGTATGGGAAAAGGATCGAACTTAAAGTTTATAGTTCCATTTAATAATGCCGGCTTCTTTAGCTGAGTTGAATGCGATCACTACGAGCGGACCTAAAATAAATCCAAGCAGCCCGATCAGCTGTAAGCCTAAATACATGGCAATCAATGTGGCAAGAGGAGACAAACCGATGTGGCGTCCCATCACTTTTGGTTCAACCGTTCTTCGAATGGCTAATAACACAATAGCCAGTAGGCCGAGTTTTGTCCCCATGGCAACATCACCAACAATAAACATATAAATCGACCATGGACCTAAAATCACGATAGAACCGATAATCGGGACAAAGTCAATGGCCCAGATAATTAAAGACATAATGAGCGCAACCTCAGGGGCAATCCATAAAAGGCCTATCAGAGACACAATAAAAATAATGATACTGACTAGAAACTGTGCTTTTAGGAAGCCAAAAACGACATAACCGAGGCGTGCATTCATGAATTTTACTTTTTCTGAAGTAGCTTCTGTGAATGATTCATGCATCTTGTTTCTCAATCGTGGAAGCTCCAGCATGAAAAGGAAAAGAGCAATGAGATAAACGAGAAAACTGACGAGCAGCTCAGGGATCTTTGCGGCTACTGCAGCTATATTCCCAAGCTGTAATTTCTCAGAAATTGCTGAAGTTGTCCGATCCACGGTATTCGTAATTTCATTTGTTACCTTATTAACAAATTCTGTCGGCATATTTCGCGTGAAAGCTGCCATATGTTTTTCCCAATCGAGTAAGACATTGTTAATTTGGTTAATATATTCGGGCGCATGATCCGCCAGTTGTACAATCTGGGTGACAGCTCTCGTCACTGCAAACGATCCCAACAGTCCAAGGAGGACCAGAAATAAAAGAAAAACAATCGTAACAGACATTTTTCTGTTTATCCGAAAACGGAACTGTATGAGACGAACAGCCGGGTTCAAAAATAACGCCGTTGTAAATGCTAAGATCAAGGGAATGGAAACAGGCAGTATAAAATAGCCTGCAACGATGAGTAAAACCGAGATCGTAATTAATATCCACTGTTTTTTTGTAAGAAAACGGAACAATTTATGTATAAATCTCCTTTCCCCCTAAAGTTCAGCCAACAGGTTTTAAAAAAGCCGCTCACCATACAATGATGTGCGACTAGAAAATCCACCTCAAATGGGAAGGCAGGGTTATTGACGACGGTCGGGGTCGTTAGAAAGCTCTTCGACTTTTTTCAGGACTTCCTGATTTTCGTTTTCTTCGGCCCACTTTTTCAGTTTATCAAGGACCACATGCTCAGGAACCTGGCTGTGATATTTTTTCGCAGGTTCGACGACTTTAGAAATCAGGGATTTCGCTTTTTCAATGATATCTTCAGAAAAGCCTTCCTGATGTCCATACTCTATACCATGAGGGTAATAGTGACGACCAAGCAGAGGTTTCATTAAACGGATGACCGCATCTCCTTTATCGACATCGCCTTCAATAGCAAACCCCTGGATACGTACATAGTGGGTAATGTTCTTTTCTCGAGCCATTAACTTATAATCATAAGTCACGCGTTCATAGTCCCATGAACCACCAAGAATGAAGCCATTTCTTTCCATAAGTTCTGTCAACGGTCGGTAGTCTACAACAAGACCTTCTAAACCAGTGCCTTCTAATTTCATTACTTTCCACCTCACAAATTGTTATGTATTTCCTTCATTTTAATATGAAACCATACCAGGTGCAATTTCTATGGCGTCGCAACACCATACGTTTAATATCGACGTTTACCTAATCATTATACTATAAATGGGTAGGGGATGCATGTAATAAATTCGCTAAAACGGGGACAATAAACATTGATCATGATTATGGAGGAGGATCTTTTATGAAAACAGTAAAAGATATTATGACAAGCGATGTTTCTATCTGTCATACAGATGACCAGTTAAGTGATGCCGCGTCTTTGATGAAAGAAAAAAATGTCGGCGCGATTCCCGTTTGTGACGATCAGGGTAACCTTATGGGTATGGTAACAGACCGTGACCTTGTTATCCGTGGGTATGCATCTAAAAAACCAGACTCTACACCAATCCAGCAGGTGATGAGTGACAGAATGTACAGCTGTACACCGGACTGTTCTTTAGAGGAAGCCAGTAAAATTATGGCGGAGCATCAGGTTCGCCGCCTTCCTGTAGTGGAGAACGGCAAACTTTCCGGCATTCTTTCTTTAGGTGACCTCTCAACGGAAAAAATGTCCGACCACGCAGCGGGTGTTGCACTTCACGACATTTCCGAACGTCCAGAGCTTCATTAACCTTACGAAAGCCTGCAGGTTTTGCAGGCTTTTTCTTTTACAACGGTGTTCTTATAATCATAGCCGTCCTTTTTCCTGCTTATACATAAAGTACAATGTTGGTACAAGGAGTTTTTTCTTATGAAGAAAACAGCCTTTTTGATTTTTGCTGCCTTATTAGTGACTGGGATAATCGTGTGGAGACTGCCTGGAGAACAACCTGAGAGAGAGGAAACGACGACAGCTATAGAAACGAACGGAGTAACAAAGGAAGAGGACAAACGACGAAGCTTCATTCGTATGAAAGGGTTAGCTGAGGAGCAGGTGCTGGAAGAATTAGGGGAGCCTGATCGTCAGGATCTGAGTGAATATGGGTATGTATGGTGGGTCTACGAAAGTAAACCAGGTGAATTGTTTCAGCTGGGGATGGCGGATGGGAAAGTTGTGACAGGGGTGATTTTTCACAAGGAAGAGGGGGACGTTCGTGTTGGGGATCGAATAGAGGATGTGCGTCAGAAGTTTTCTATAGAAGACACCTTCCCGGTAGATAGTGAAGGGGCCTATACCATGCACCTGACAGAAAAAGACAGGAACGAACGCCCACTGATCGCTCTTGATGATAAATGGTCGGCACAACTCTATGTGGACAACGTAACAGAGAAAGTATTTGCCATTCGAATGATCCGCAACGACTTTTTATTAAAGCACCAGCCCTACAAAGTCCTCTATAGAGGGACACTTCCTAAAATGGAGCTGTTATCAAAGCAGGACTGGCTCAACATCCAGAAGGGGATGCAGAAACAGATTATGACCATCACGAATGATCTGCGTGTAAAGAATGAATTACCTGTGTTAACTTACCATCAGGATGCGGCTGAAGTCGCCTTTTCACATAGTCGTGATATGAATGAAAACAATTACTTCTCCCATTATTCACAAAATGGAGATGGACTGAAAGAACGTCTCGGCGGGATTGAATATAAAAAGGCTGGTGAAAATATTGCCGCTCAATATCCAGATGCTGTTGCGGCGATCCATGGATGGATCAACAGTCCTGGTCATAGAAAAGCGCTCCTGGATTCAGAATACACTCATTTAGGTGTCGGCGTTTATAAGCGGTATTACACACAGAATTTCTTAACACTCCCATGAACGCCTCTCATTGTCCTGCATAGGCTATACTGTAGTTCTAAGTGTGAGGTGTGATAGGTATGAGTACAAATGAGTTGCACCCGAGTGTCCAGCAATTCAAAGCCTTCGTTGACCAGCACCCTAAAGTAAAAGGACAGTTACGCAAGAACCATAAGCTGATTCAAAGCTATTATGAGAAATTCATGATACTGGGGGAGGACGATCCATTTTGGGACTCTTTACCGTCTCCAAAACAAGAATCCCCTGCCAAGAAAATGGATTGGCTTAAACAACTAGGGGTACTGATGGAGGATATCAACTGGGAGGAAGTTTCACGCCAGATTGATGAATTGAATGGAGCAATCGGGCAGTTCCAGCAGCTGATTACAAATGCAAGAAAAGACACGGATCAAACGAAAAAAGAGATGGAATACCCTTACTATTAGGGAGCCTTCTTCATGTTCGTGCATCCATTTTTATGGGAAATCAGGCAGGTGGAAAAGATCTTTCATTTCCATCTGCTTTCCTATTTGATAAAATGGATGTGGAGGTGGACATGTGATATGTTAGCAACAATGGAAATTGTCGATCTACTTGACCGTTCCGAATCGATTGGCCAGATGGTCATGAATTCAGATACCATGCAGCAATACCAAGAGGCAAAACTGGCTCTTGAAAATGATAAAGAAGCGCAGAGGCTTATTAAAGACTTTGCCGATATGAAAGACCACTACGAAGACGTGCAGCGCTTCGGCCGTTACCATCCGGATTATAATACAATCATGAAAAAAGTCCGTTCCGTCAAAAGGGAAATGGACATGCATGAGACAGTCGCTCAGTTCAAACGAGCAGAACGCAACATTCAGAAACTGTTGGATGAGATTAGTGAAAGTGTTGCTTTTAGTGTGAGCGAGCAGATTAAAGTTCCGAAAAACGGCATGGCTTTAACCGACACCGGCTGCAGCGGCGGCTGTGGAAGCGGCGGTAGCTGTGGCTGTGCCTCCTGACCTGAAGCTGTTTAATGTTCTGTGAAACGGATGCAGTCTTCACAAAAGTTCCCGCAGCAGAACATTTTCCTTTGAGGCACTAAAAAGCGCACACGATACACATAGAACGCCTGATTCCTGCGTACATAGGTCATCGCAAGGGTCAGGCGTTTTCCTTTCATAGATTTCGCAGCACACCACTTCAACCGCTCCTCAATTTCACTTCTGGCAATTCCATCTTTAGGCCATAGGTAAACAAACGGCAGCCCGGTCACTTTTTTAAATACCACTTGCGAAAAAATATCCGATTCGCTCAACAATTCCTCAAAAGTAAGAAAAGCCTTTTCATGATCCGTCATGATTTTAGACACCTCTTCCTATTTCACTGGCTTTATAAGTAAGGAGCGGATAATTTTATGATGACATTTCAGAAAACATCCGTTAATTGTAAAAGAGTCTTACAATTTGGAGAGATTGATTGCCGGCAGCGCTGTCATTTGGTACACTGACGTTAATATAAAGTTCTATGGGGAGTAGAGACATACTATGTACAGAACGAAGCGGCAAGGAATTATTGTATATTTTCAACATATGAAAAATATCAGACAGATTAAAAAGCATGGACATTTAATTCATGCGTCCAAAAAGATGAAGTATGCGATGCTGTATGTAAATCAGGAAGACTTGGAGTTCAAGATGGAAAAACTGGAACGCTTACCCTTCGTTTCCCGTGTCGTTCCATCCTATAAACCCGAGATCCGCACCGACTACGAAAATGCCAAACCGGATAAAGCGAAACAGTACGATTATAAAATGGGAATTTAAAAGAAAATATATCTTCATCAAGTAAAGAACTCTCATTTTTTATAACTTCTATAAAAAGTAAAGCGTCCGTCTTTAGACGGACGCTTCTTTTATATCTGCTCTATTCACCCGTGGAGAAGAACCATAAATAAGTATTCTTGAAGATCTAGTTTCCTTCCGTTTAAAGGAGTGATGGCGGCGTGCGCAAAGGTTTTATTATTGTCCTACATGCGGCAGTCGTCATCGAAGTTTCCTGAACATAACCAGGATTTTCTCCTTATTCCGAGTGAGTCCAACTTGTTACCATGCTGCGAACTCTTACTCCGAATGTCCTTTATAACGAAACCATTCGCTTTTCTGTAGTTTTTACAGAGAATCTACAATTTTCTATTTTATTGGGAGTAGAAATTTTCCCAACTGCCGTCTCTGAGAATTTTCGGAAGAAACTTTGCGAAATAACAAAGAGTTTACCGCGTCTTTAACTTAAAGGCGCGATAAACTTATTCATTCTGAGAATACCGATTAAATGCTGGTAAAATAAATCTGTTTCAGGAAATAGATTTGAAGGTTTTATGGTAAACTCTGATACGTTCTTCCCTGCTTCTTCCACCATTTGTTTATATAGGTCAAAGCGCTGGTTTGGTTGTTCATGAGGGTTTGGTACACCTTCACGGCAGATGTAAATCGGCTGAAACTTGTCTTGATGAGCTGGTTTCATAACAAGAGACAGGGAGGCAACTGGTCTGCCGTTTTTTTCACTATAAAAAGCAATGGCATGCTGAATTCGATCCGGCATCCGCGAGCCTAAGTCAATGAGTTCATAAATATCGGCATAGCCTTCGCCAAGTTCGATGAATTTTTGTATCATATGGATTGTACGTCCTTTCTGTTTATCAATCAGATTAAACGTAGCATGAATAAATGAAAATGTGAACAACCAGCCGCTGGATTGTTTAAATCATGATCAGCAAGGAGGCCAAGAATGAAGCCGGTTATTAAAAGCATCAGTCTACTTATGTGTTTATCTCTTCTCCTGGTTATATATTGGTGGAATACTGCACAGGCTTCAGGCTCTGACAGGGTGAGCTTGTCAGCAGATGCTTCCGTAAACATACATGAAGGCATAGTAGAGGTGGACTTTACTTATCATGGGTTAGCTCCCGGTATCTATGATGTGACTTTTCCTACAGGCACTTCCGAAGTCTCCTGTTCATTCGATACCGCCACAACTTGCTGGATGACAGAAGATCAGTTGAATTATGAAGGGGGAGGGTCAGTACATATCTCTTATCATTTACCCGTCCCCGAACAAACGTTAGTAGACTCATGGAGAATCACTCTTGTTAAAGATGGGAAAGAGATACTTATACCTTACACTCTTACTATTCAGAATTTCACAAAAGAGGAATGGAAAGCCCCTATTCAAAAACAAAGCGATATCCAGCTGGAAAATGTTCATTATCAAACATATAAAAAAACAGTAGATGCTGCACCGTTATTGTCTGCATCGGGGAAAGAGATGTGGCAGGACAAAAAATCTGTGATTACCTATAAAAAAGATCAACCACTTTCCGAGTCTGTGAAACAGGACCTTCAGCAGTTTTTATCAGCTGCCGGGCCTTCTGTCGTGGAGCTGGATTCAAAGAAGGTTCGTATTGAAGATGGCTATATGACAACAATGGATAGAAACGTAGACGCTTTAGAATCCAAGTGGATAACCACTCACCTGGAAAACGCTTCTTCTGTAAATCAGCCATGGCATACATCAGTCATACAGGAAGTCTTTTATCCTCGGTCATCATCCAATGCTTCCTCTTATATGGCCGATGAGATCCGTGATGCCTTAACGGCTGAGCAGCTGGAAGCATGGAAGGTGAAGCTTTTAAAATCAACGAATATAAAGAGTTTAAGTCAATTCCTCGATCAGACTTTAACAGATGTATATGGATTGGGGACGACGTTTTTTCAAAGCCGGACAAAACCTGAACGAACCCCTCTGATTTTTATTTATGATCAACCTTTACATCTGGATGGAGTTCTTGTGGAGGGTCAAGTTCTTTCTTACCGTCACAAGGATTACTATCCAATTAAAAACCTTGTGCAGGCAGCTGGTTTTACGTTCACAGCTCTTGAGCATGGACAAAGGTATAGAGTAGAAACAAATAGAAACACCTATCGTTTTTACGTCGATCAGTCGACATTTATTGTCAATGAAGAGAGCTTTGGTATTGGAACAAATCCGGTTATCTTGTTTGATGATCAAGTCTATCTAAAAGAGCAGTATGTAGATGATCTCCTTGGTTTGACAAGAGTAGATGGGGTCTCTTTCTCTTTCCAAAAAAAATAGGGCTGCCTATGAAAGGCAGCCCCGCTTTTTTGTATCATTCCCATGAAACAAAAAAGTAAAGGGAGAGGAGAAACCGGAGGAAGAACTTATGGGGATGTAAGCCTTCTCCGTTTTCAGAAGCAGTATCATCCGCTTCAAGTGCTAGTATGTACGTAGGTAATTCAGTTTATTCACTTTACAAGAAAAAATTTTCAAACCCTATTAAAGGCTTGAGTCTATACGCTGTGGAAGAGGAGATCCTCCTCTTCCATTTTTGATTCATCCGGTTCCGAGAGGCAGTCCTTCGCGACATAAGCTATCCATCTACGGGAAGAAAGAGCCCTTCCCTGCAATGTTTGGCTTATGCGTGTCAGGCCTCCCAGCCTCTCTTCACACCCTATAGACGTCTAATTGCAGAGGCCAGCCCCTCGAGGTCTTAAGTCCACCCGCTTTGTAAGGCAAAACCTCCTTACAACGCGGTTGTTCTTAAGCTTGTCGGGGCTGAACAGGCCTCTTCCATTTTTGATTCATCCGGTTCCGAGAGGCAGTCCTTCGCGACATAAGCCATCCATCTCCGGGAAGAAAGAGCCCTTCCCTGCAATGTTTGGCTTACGCGTGTCAGGCCTCCCCGCCTCTCTTCACACCCTATAGACGTCTAATTGCAGAGGCCAGCCCCTCGAGGTCTTAAGTCCACCCGCTTTGTAAGGCAAAACGTCTTACAAAGCGGTTGTTCTTAAGCTTGTCGGGGCTGAACAGGCCTCTTCCATTTTTGAAACTTCCCTCCTGCGTTTATTTTATGGTAGGATTATGGGGAATGCTGACGAGAGAGGTGTACATAATGCGAGTGATTGCTGGCGATTTTAAGGGAAGGCAGTTGAAATCTGTTCCTACTCATAAAACAAGGCCGACAACAGATAAAGTTAAGGAAGCTGTTTTTCATGGAATTGGTCCATTTTTTGAAGGCGGGGATGTTCTCGATCTTTTCGCTGGAAGCGGCGGGTTAGGGATCGAAGCATTGAGTCGAGGAGCGGACTCGTGTGTGTTTGTGGATCAACAGCACAAGGCGATTCAAACCATTTATGAAAATATAAAAACATTGGATATTGAAGATCGTTCTGAAGTTTTCCGGACGGATGCGAACAGAGCTATTAAGGCAGCAGGCAAGAGAGGGCTGACTTTTAATTATATCTTTTTAGACCCGCCCTATAAGAAGTTTTCCTATAAGGAGTTAATGGAAGCGCTTTTAAATCATGGGCTGGTGGCAGATGGAGCGAAGATCGTCTGTGAACATGATGCGAGAGAGAATATTCCTGAAGAAGTTGGTCATCTAAAGCGGATAAAGACCGATCATTATGGCAGTAATATCGGAGTATCGATTTTTGAATAAGGAGGGAAGACTATGACACGATTAGCGATTTGCCCGGGTAGTTTTGATCCCGTTACATATGGACATTTAGATATTATCCGAAGAGGAGCGAAAGTATTTGATCACGTCATTGTAGCGGTGTTTAACAATTCGAGTAAGTCTGCTTTGTTTGATGTGGAGGAGCGTCAAGCCTTGCTTGAGGAAGTAACAAAGGATCTGGATAACGTTTCTGTAGATTCCTGTAATGGTCTGCTTATGGACTATGCGGAGGAAAAAGGAGCACAGGCCATTATTCGAGGTCTGCGGGCGGTCAGTGATTTTGAGTATGAAATGCAGATTACCTCAATGAACCGCAAATTGAATGAAGATATTGAAACCTTTTTTGTCATGACGAATAACCAATACTCATTTTTGAGTTCCAGTATTGTCAAAGAAGTAGCCAAGTACAGAGCTAATATCTCTGACCTTGTTCCGCCTCCTGTTGAAAAAGCACTCTCACAGAAATTTTAATGGCGTTTATAAAGAACAACCCCTACGTTTCATGTTCGCAGGGGTTGTTCTTTATTTTTTGAGAGTTGTTCCACTTCACGATAATCATAAGCATAATCATCATCAATGTGATTGGAGGGCCGTAGTGATTGAAAAAATCAATGATCGGTGTAGTGAAATTCTCATTCGGGTTCCACATCGGGAGGGTCTGCGTCTGAAAGGGACGGTAAGCATAGTACAGAATATACGTTAAGAAAGCGGCAATAACACCGTGAGCGACACGTGCCAGGGCATAGGGCTTAAAGCGTATATCGGTTTCAGCAAGGATGCTTGCAATTTGGGCCTGGATCGAAAATCCATGAAAGCCAAGGATGAAGCTTACAATCAGCAGCTGGGCAACTAAGGGTTCGTGGGTTTCTGTGATTGCTCCGATACCTGTCGTCAGCTCCAGCATTCCGGCGGTAAACGGGACATGAAAGGCAGCTGGAAGTCCGGTAAGGGCAAGTAGGTGGGAAAAGATGTGAATGGCACCGGTCTGCTTTAGTAGTTCGGTCAGAACAGAAAAAAGCATGATGAAACCGCCAACCATCAAAAGGGTGTCTACCGAACGTGTCACAGCATCCCCCATTAATTTTCCAAGCGTACGCCCGTCCTCAAGCCTGGAGTCATGCATTTTGGAAAATGCATCTTTCCATGTAGAAGACCGCATATCCGATGTGGATACATCCTCGTTTCTCTTATAGTAGCGCATGCCGATGCCGACTAAGAAATTCCCGCCATAATGAGCGATGGCAATAAGAATGCCTAAACTGGCATCGTGAAAAAAACCGACAGCAATCGCTCCGAAAATAAATAAAGGACTGGAAGCATTGGTGAAAGCGACGAGCCGTTCGGCTTCTATGCGGGAAACTTGTCCTTTTTTTCTTAAATCAGCTGTCCACTTTGCGCCGGAAGGATAACCGCTCGCCATGCCCATCACCCAGACAAATCCGCCGCAGCCCGGGACGTTGAATAACGGCCTCATAAACCGTTCACTTAAGGCCCCTAACCCATGGACCACACCAAATCCGATAAGAAATTCAGCTGTAATAAAGAAAGGAAGAAGCGAGGGAAAGACGATTTCCCACCACAAATCCAGTCCCCTCAAACTGGCCGCCAGTGCATCACTGGGGTAAAGGATTAAGGCAATGGCAAGGGTGGTTGTCAATAATGTCAATCCCATGGTTTTCAGTTTAGAAATGGAGAACGCCTCCTCAGACCGCAGTTTTCTGTACTTATGACCATAGACATAGTAGAATAATTGTATATTTCGACAAGCGTATAAGGTTGTCTCTTATTCATATGTACGCTCATAAGGGAAGGGTTTATTCCATAAAATAAACCACATGGATGAAGGAGGGATAGCCGGTGACAAAACCGACGATTGGTTTAGCATTAGGATCGGGAGGGGCGCGTGGGTTTGCTCACCTGGGTGTTCTGAAGGTCCTTCATAATCATGGGATTCCTGTCGATATGATAGCGGGAAGTAGTATGGGAGCTCTAGTAGGCTCTTTTTTTGCTGCCGGCCAGCGGATTGAGGATATGTACAAACTTGCCCTTACCTTTAAGCGCAAATACTATCTTGATTTTACTGTACCAAAAATGGGGTTTGTTCAAGGGAAGAGAATTAAGGAGTATATCCGCATCTTTACGTTTGGAAAAAATATAGAGGACTTTAAAATTCCCATGTCCATTGTAGCGACTGACTTATATGCCGGGGAGAAAAAGATTTTCACTTCAGGACCAGCAAGTGAAGCCGTCAGGGCAAGCATTGCTATTCCAGGGATTTTCGTTCCGGAAAGAATCAATGACCGTTTATACATAGACGGCGGGGTCATTGATCGTGTCCCGGTTTCTGTTGTCAAACAAATGGGTGCCCAATTCATTATTGCTGTTGACTGTGCGCATTTTGATGCGGATCCGAATATTCATTCCATTTATGATGTGATTACACAAAGTATTGATATTATGCAGGACGAACTGGTCACCGCAATCGGCGTATCTTCAGATGCGGATGTTATGATCCGTCCGGATGTTTCAAAATATAGTTCACGGGCGTTTACTAACATTCAGGAAATTGTGGGAGCAGGAGAGAGGGCAGCGGAATCATGTGTGGAAGACATTAAAGAAAAACTCGCTGCATGGAAGGAGCCTAAGACAGAATGAAAACAAATAGAAGCCTCATTATTACAGGAATCATTACCGTACTCATTGTCGCTTTTTTAGGAGCTTACCGGCTTCCGTACTATATTTATAAACCAGGGACGGCTGATGCTCTCGATGATATCGTTGAAGTGGCAGGCGGATACTCAAGTGAAGGAGATATGCACCTGGTCACCGTAAGAGGAGGACAGGCCACTCCATTGCAGTGGATCCTTGCTCAGTTCCGTCCGTATCAGGAAATCTACCCGCTTGAAGACATTCGTCCGGAAGGGGTAACAGAAGAAGAGTACTTCCATGCCCAGCTCCAGATGATGGAGTCTTCCCAGGAGGCTTCTAAGGTAGTGGCTTATCAAGCAGCTGACAAAGAGATTCAGATCAACTATGAAGGTGTCTTTGTTATGAACGTCATCGAGGGTATGCCGGCGGAAGAAGTCTTGGAAACAGGAGATCAAATTACAAAAGTGGACGGGAAGGATATTCAAGAAACGAAGGATTTGATTGACTATGTCAGCAGCATGGAAGAAGGGTCTACCGTCCAGCTGACCATCGTCAGAGGGGAAGAAACATTAGAACGCGACATTGAGCTTGCTGCTTTCCCTGATGCTCCAGATAAAGTGGGGGTGGGAATATCGCTTGTTACCGATCGTACAGTGGATGTAAGTCCTTCAGTTAAAGTGAAAAGCGGGGAAATCGGTGGTCCAAGTGCTGGTTTGATGTTCTCCCTTGAAATTTATGACCAATTAACGGAAGAAGATATTACAAGAGGATTCGAAGTTGCTGGTACCGGCGAAATTAACTACGAAGGCGAAGTCGGCCGTATTGGCGGAATTGATAAAAAAGTTGTCGCTGCTTCCGATCACGGGGCTGAGGTTTTCTTCGCTCCTAATGAAGAAGGCCGGGAAGGCTCGAATTATCAAGTGGCTAAAAAGACGGCTGAGGAAATAGACACAAATATGAAAGTCGTACCTGTGGATACGTTTCAGGATGCGCTGGATTACCTAATAGAATTAGAACCGAAAAAAGGATAAAAAAACAGCCGCTCTTAAGCTTAAGAGCGGCTGTTTTTTTGCACCTCTTCCAAGGATCAGTCATTCTATACGATCAAGGGAGGGCCATACTCCCTTTTTAAGCTCTTCACACGGCGCTCAGGACTTAATACACTGTAGTAGGCAGCGGAGGCACGGGCTTCAAGATCAAGCAGTGGATGCTTTAGCTGCTGGGGTTGAGTGATCAAAGGAATACCCACTTGTTTTTTGGCTGTTTTTAAGTATTTTTTTCCTATATCATTCATACCCAATACCCGGGCATAGGGCGGCGGGGACTCTCTTAACAAACCACCTGCCTGTTGTTTGTCTGTCCCAACCAGAATATGGGCAAGCGTTCGCTGCAGCCTTGTCCACGTGTATCGTTTCGTTTTAACAGCTGTAATAAATTCTTCGAAGGTCGCCGCCTCTTTTATGGCGCGTTTTAACCGGTACTCGAGGCCTTCATCGACACCGTGAAACCCTCTGAGCGTTTGTTCATCGGTTGTCAGCAGTTTATACTGCAGAAGATGGAAATACGCCTCCCAATTATGCCAGAGACCTTGAGTTTCCTTGTACTGATCCAGAAGTTCTTCGGTGGTTGATGGGATAGAGCTCGCAGCTTTATCCGTAACTTCCTGTTTACCCAGCATTTCTTTACGAATGCTTGTCGCACTGGCAATCGTCCCTGTGATGGTTTCATCATGATAATGATTATCTTTTCTGGAAATAGTCAACGGTTTGACGCTGGGGGAGTATGTGAGCATCTGTTTGACATAACTGTAGCCTAAAATATTGTTAGGCTGTGAAAGGTCGATGGTGTCAGTCGGAAACTCAATGGCTTCATATCCGAGCCGGGAAGCTTCAGGAAACGAATACCCTTCGTTTAAATACGTACGGACTGTCGCTTCATACGTGTCCTGATGTGCTTGTAAATGATCAAAGGCTTTGGTGAATGCGTGGATCCGGCCGTTTTCGCTGCCAAAGCAGATGGTATCCACTCCTAGTTCTGCCAGTGTCTGCACAGCCCCTTTGCTAAAGAAATCGCTGTGCTGAACAGCATAAAGAAAGGGGAGTTCAAGAACAAGATCCGCCCCCTGGCGGAGGGCAGCCTCTGCTCTGTGCCATTTGTCCATAATGGCCGGTTCCCCTCTTTGAAGAAAATTCCCGCTCATAATGGCAATGATACAATCAGCGTCTGCATGTTTTTTGGATTCTTCCAAATGATAAAGATGACCATTATGAAAAGGGTTGTACTCGACAATCAGACCACATGAATTCATAGAAAACCTCCCAGATTCCAGTCTTTATTGTTGAACATGTGTTTGGTTTATTTTATCATGGAAGAAGGAAAATTTCGCTTCTTTCAAAATAAATATCGAATCTTTATGGAGTGGAACCAAAGATGAATACGTGCTGTAAAGAAAAAATATTGACAAATCAGCGAAATCCTTTTACAATAACTCTTGTTGCCATGAGGTGATAACTATGAAATTTCCTCTACAAAAACTCAAACAAACGGGTGATGAACCTTTTTATTTTGAGGATGACGTAGATATTCGCGAATTAGAACAAATGAACAATGACATTCGCAGGATTTCCCCTGTTCATGTCAAAGGTCAAGCAATGACTCGAGGAAATGATATAACGGTAACTTTTTCAATCGATGGAGAAATGGTGTTGCCTTGTGCCCGGACGTTAGTTGATGTGACTTATCCATTTCACATTGATGCTCTGGAGGCATTTAATCTGTCACCGTACCATACAGAAGAAGATGACTCTGAAGTTCATTCCGTGAATGGAGAAGTGCTTGACTTAACGCCTTATATCAAGGAAAATGTACAGTTGGAGATTCCGACTCGCGTTTTTTCCAATGATGATGAGGCTCATGAAGCAGCCCCCCAGGAAGGGAAAGGCTGGCAGGTGGTTACAGAGGAACCTGAGGAAAAGAAAGTGGATCCTCGAATGGCTAAACTGCAATCATTATTAAATGAAGAAGAGAACGACTAAGAATATCTTCATGGTTCTCAGAATCAAAATTTAAAGGAGGTGTACAACATGGCAGTACCTAAGCGTAGAACGTCTAAAAAAGTTAAAAACCAACGTCGTACTCACAAGAAACTTCACGCACCAGGAATGGTGAAGTGCGATAACTGTGGTGAGTTCTCTAAACCACACCATGTTTGCAAATCTTGTGGACAATATAATGGAAAGCAAGTAGTGAACAACTAGTTCATTTAAAAAAAGTCTGACTTCGGTCAGGCTTTTTTTATTTTCTCTTCCATCTCTCTCCGTGAAATAGGACTATAGTTACTAGAAATTATGTTACACGCGATGTTGGATATTTTTATCCGGAAAAGGAATGACCAGCTTCAGCCCTCGATTTTATAGTTCTGCCCAGTCACCCCTCCGTTCAACAAACGTAACGGCGCCATCCAAACAAACATGCCTAAGCTTCCGGTCTTCCGTATGATCAACAACAGATTTTACAGAGCTAATCATGAAAAATCTACGTCTGTATGAACAGCAGCGGAGCTCAGCCAACTATCATGTCTGCGCAGAGTGGTTCACTTTTTTAAGCATCTTCTATCTTTTTCTGATACATTAATACAAAGGGAAGGTGAAAGCGATGTCAGAGATAGTGGTAGAAAAGAGAGAAGGGTACGCGGTTTTGACTTTAAACCGTCCTGATAAACGGAATGCGATTACCGGAAATATGGCGAAAGAACTCAAGCAGTCCCTCATAGATTTAAAGCAGGAAGTAGAAATTAAATTTTTAGTGGTCACAGGAGCAGGAGATCAAGCCTTTTGTGCAGGAGGAGACTTGAACGAGCTGCATGGGGATATGACAGCTGGACAAGCCTATCAACTCCTGGTTCCAATGAAAGAGGTGCTCCTTGAACTTTTAACTTTTCCCGTTCCGACGATTGCTGTTCTCAATGGACAGGCAAGAGGGGGCGGATGTGAGATTGCAACGGCCTGTGATTTTCGCTACGGCGTAAAGGCAGCATCCTATGGATTTGTACAGGGAAACTTAGGGATTACACCGGGGTGGGGCGGCGGCACCTTGCTTTATCAAAAGGTAGAGCGTGCTTTTGCTGCTCATTGGTTAATGGATGCAGAGATGTATCCTTCCGCGGAAGCGTATCGAATCGGCTGGCTGCATAAAGTGATCAGCGGGGATGAAGACGAGGGCCGGTTGTTTTCTTCGTTCCTTAACAAGACTCAGCAGCAGCTGAAGATCTTCAAACGTCAGTATTTGGAGCATATCGATGTCCTCCATGTAAAAGAGCGGATGGATCGTGAAGTTAAACAGTGCGCCCAGCTTTGGGAGACTGAAGAGCATAAATCAGCGGTAAGGAAGTTTGTTGAGAAAAGAAAAAGATAATGGTTACGATTCTATCAATCATTCCTCCTGCATAACTATAAGCAAACGATAGAGGAGGGATGCTATGGATGCCCCAAGACAAGATGCCTGGAAGGAAGAAGAGGATATTTTGCTGGCGACCACCGTGCTGAAGTATATCCGTGAAGGAAAAACGCAGCTGGAAGCCTTCCAGGAAGTCGCAGAGCAATTGCAACGCACTCCGGCTGCGTGCGGGTTCCGATGGAATGCCACCGTCAGGAAGCATTATCAAAAAGAAATCCAGGACGCCAAAAATAGCAGAAAAGCGACTCGGACTTTTTACACTCCCCCGGCGAATGCAGATGAAACCCCTATGTCACTGGATGCGGCCATTTCATTCTTGAAGGAAATGAAGCATAAACAGTTTGAAGACGAAGGAAAAGCAAGTCTTGAAACGCAGCTTCAACAGCTGAATGAAGCGAATAAGAAGCTGAAAGAAGAATTGAAACAGTGGGAAGCGGCCTGGAATGAAATGGATAAACTCGTCCACTGGGTTAAGAAACAAAGGAAAAGTGAAAGTGGTGTGTAAGCTTACGTGATTCGTAGAGTCAAACCTCGGTTTCATATGTGTATATTATTCATTGTCCTCAATAAAAAGGCCCCTACGGTTACGAGTAGAGGCCTGTTTTCGTATTTAGTTTACTTCTCTTTCTTCCACGCCGGAAGGCATCCAGATCAAAGGATTTTCCCCCAGGTCGCGTTCCATATCATATTGAGCTTTCTGAAAGCCCATCTTTTCCCAAAAACAATGCGAATTGATACGTGGGTTGGTTTTAATCGGCAGTTGAAAACTTTTTGCAAAGTCGACCAGTGTCCTGCCGTATCCGAATCCACGATAATCGGGTAGAACCTCAAGCTTCCATAATTCCAGAAAGTCCTGGGGAGGATCGAAATAATTGTCGTATTTGGCTTTTACCCGGTAAAGGCTCATGCGGGCGACTAAAGCGCTTCCATAATAAATTCCGTAAAATGGAGACTCGCTGTCGTTTTCTACAATATTACTTTCCAGGTCCTCGAGCATAGCAAGCTCCTGATTGCCGTATTCTTTGAAACGTTTGAATTCCTCAAGAGTTTTATAGTTGACTAACAATGGCTGTACCTTTGTTTTGGTCATCATGTCAGAATCCCCTTTCAAATATCTGTATCTAACCCTATTATAATATAAAAATATTCAGAAAGAAATGAACAATTGCACAAGAACAAATATCGACTGCATTTGAGCGGAAGAATCTGCTACAATAGGAAATTAGATGAGTGTCAAAAGGGGGAGGGGTACATGGAAATTGGGATTATAGGTGCTGGTGCAACAGGATTATTACTGGGTGCATACCTGGGTGTGGAGCACAATGTCCATATGGTAATAAGGGATGAGAAACAAAGGAAAATGATTAAGGATCACGGAATTGTGTGTGATGTGCTGGATACACCAACATTGGTACATGTCCATTCCGCTGAATCGCTTCCGGTAGAAGTGGATCTCTGGATGATTACAGTGAAACAATACCACCTTCCATCTGTTCTGGACATGAATATCATGAGCCATACGCCCTGCCTCTTTCTGCAAAATGGCATGGGACATTTGGACAAGCTTGCGGAATCCAACTTAAGAAGCTGGGTAGGGGTAATCGAACACGGAGCCTTAAAAAGGGATGCAAACAACGTTGCCCATACGGGTAAAGGGAATATTCAAATCGCTGCCTTCCAAAAAGAAGAAGAGGGCAGGATCCAGGAAATCATCCTTCAACTACATACACCTGCATTCCCTTTCTACTTTAAAGAGGACTACTATCAAATGCTGGCAGGCAAACTTGTTGTAAATACAGTCATCAATCCACTGACAGCTCTTTTTCAACAACGGAATGGCTGCATTACGAGCAATCCACATATACAAAAGCTTGCAGCGGAGCTGTGTAAGGAAGCATGTTTCGTTCTAGGGTTATCGTTTGAGGAAGAGTGGGAAAGAGTTCAAAGCATTGCAGACAAAACTGAACGGAACTATTCGTCTATGCTGAAGGATTTAATGGAAGAGCGTCGAACAGAAGTCGATGCAATCAGTGGCTACATCCTCCATCATAAACAGGACCATCTGCCGGCGCACGCATTTGTTGTCCGTGCCATTCATGCTTTGGAATATGAAAAGGGGGTGAGATGCAGTGAGTGACTGGTTCGCCTATACAATTGCGTTCATTTTAACGCTTCCTCTTCCTTTTTTAGTCATCTTTTATTTCTGCGCTCGAAAATGGAGTAAACATAAATTAAAAGCCCTCCATCGAACAGCCAATTTTACAGCACCAGTTTTTATCATAGCTGTCCACTTATTGCTGGTTGTTTTATTTGAAAAGAATTTCTTTCCTCTTATCCTTATCTTTCTATTAATCCTTCTTGGGTTATCTTTAATTGCTCAATACAAGTTAAGTAAAGAAGTCCATATATACCGGGTTTTTAAAGGTTTTTGGCGGGTGAGTTTTGTTCTTTTTACTTTTTTTTACATGGGATTAACGATGTATGGATTAATCATCCGGGTCGTTTTCATATGATTCGGTGCCCTTAAATCGTGTTCTACCCTGTTTCTCTTTGAATATATATACGAGGACAAAGGAAAACTGCTCTATAGGTAAGGGAGCAGTTTTCCTTTGTTTTTATCTCCTTTATCAGTATTTGTTTCTTCCTGGTTTTGATTGAATGGAGAATAGGAAGGAGTAGTGACTGCAGATCATTGGACACAGTCCGTCCTTCAGGGTAGTCTGTGTTGCAGACGGTAGCATGGATTCAGCCGGCTTTTAATAAACCGCTGTACCATCTCAAACAGATAAGATGAACTCTGTGTCTGTTTTTTGTACAATACAAATGGATACATAGTTAATGATGTCACTTTTTTTCAATAAAGGAGCCGTAATAGATATGCGTATCGATCCAATGAAATTACAATCGAAACAGTCTTTGTTTCGTGATTATAAAAATAACTACCAGGCGATAGCTGATCGGTTCGCCTATAATCCTCAAGAGGAGAGCATTTGGAAGGACCGTTTATCCCACCTTGGTGCCCAGTCTTATCAAAGGTCTGAGCTCGCAGGGGTTCTTAAAAATATGAACACAAAATGGGATGCGCCTGAGTCAACATTTGGGAATATTGACAAATTAAAAGATGAAGACAGTGTTGTAGTCATAGCCGGACAGCAGGCAGGTTTGCTTACAGGACCTCTTTATTCGGTTCACAAGATCATTTCAGTTCTTCAGCTTGCCCGCGAAAAGGAAAAAGAATTAGAAAAGCCTGTCCTTCCTGTATTTTGGATAGCTGGTGAGGACCATGACTTTGATGAGATTCACCACGTTATGATGAGGAATGAAGGACAGATGGATAAGATGACCATTGGACATCAGCCTGAAGTGAAATCATCTGTTTCAGAGATCACCATTGATCAAGAGAAAGCCGCGGAATGGTTGAATGATGTTTTCCGCATGGTTAAGGAAACCGAGCACACCCATGACTTTTATCGTGAAGTAAAAAGACATTTAGAGCAGTCCGAAACCTACACGGACTTTTTTGCACGGCTCGTGTATCACCTGTTTCCGGAAGAAGGCCTCGTGCTGGTAGACGCTCACGACCCTGAAGTGCGGCGCCTGGAGTCTTCCTACTTCACTAAAATGATTGAGCAGAATCAGCCGATCGCTGCAGGCGTTTATGGTATCCTCCAAAAAAATCGTCACGAAGGATATGAGACGCTTCTTGATAGTGAAGTTGACGATGCCCATCTTTTTTATCACAGGGATGGAGAGCGGATTCTCCTTATGAGGGATGAACATGGAGACTTCCGCGGAAAAAATAACGAAGTTGTGTTATCTGAGGAAGAGCTGCTGCGCACAGCGGAAGAAACACCGGAGAAATTGAGCAATAATGTTGTGACACGTCCACTGATGCAGGAATCTTTATTCCCTGTTCTTGCCTTTATTGGCGGACCGGGGGAGATCAACTACTGGTCAGCGTTAAAACCTGCTTTTGAAGCGGTCGGACTCTGTATGCCGCCTGTTCTGCCGAGGATGTCGTTTACGTTGATGGATAGGAAAACAGCCAGAAATCTGGAACATTTCCAAATCCAGCCGGAAGATGCCATCCGTACAGGCGTAGGCGAACAGAAGATGAAATGGATCTCATCTATGAGTACACCTCCTATTCATCACCTCAGCGAACAGGTGAAAGTGGAAATCGAACGCATTCATGCGCCGATGAGGGAGAAAGCGGCTGATTTAGGAGCGGATCTTCAACAACTGGCGGATAAGAACCTGGAATATATTATGGAAAATATTGCTTTTCTCGAGAAGAAGATGAATAGGTCGGTGGAAGATCGTTTTCAGTATGAAATGAGCCTTTTTGATGAAATGGAAACGATTCTTCATCCCGGCAATGGATTACAGGAAAGAATGTGGAACATTCTCCCATGGGTGAATGCGCAGGGAAAATCCTTATTTCAAGAGATGAATAGACACCATTTGAGCTTTGATCACGACCATTATGTCGTATATTTGTAGAGAAGGGCCCCCACCTTTCCCCACCATTAAAATAATAGAAAAAACCCTATAAAATCTTGCCTTTACGGGCAGGATTTTTTTTGTGGAGAGAGAATGATAAAAAAGGAAGTGGAGAAAAGTGGGGCGATGTGGTAAGGTGAATTTAGAAGGTGGGGGAACTCTATGTTCATGGGTGAATTTCAGCACAACATTGATACAAAAGGAAGGATTATTGTTCCTTCTAAATTCCGCCCCGATCTTGGTGACAGCTTTGTACTGACAAGGGGTTTAGATCAATGTCTGTTTGCTTATCCTATGAATGAGTGGAAATTGCTTGAAGAGAAACTGAAAAAACTCCCCCTCACTAAAAAAGATGCCCGTGCTTTTACTCGATTTTTCTTTTCAGGCGCTGTTGAATGTGAAGTGGACAAGCAGGGGAGGATTAATATCCCTGTTCCGCTCAGGAAATATGCATCGCTTGAAAAAGAATGTGTGGTCATTGGTGTGTCCAACCGTATAGAGTTTTGGAGTCAGGAAGAATGGGAAGGTTATTTTGAGGCATCCGAAGAGTCCTTCTCGGAAATCGCAGAGAATATGTTGGATTTTGATATCTGATAGGTAGAAACGAGTGAAAATATGTTTGAACATTATAGTGTATTGAAAAGTGAAACCATACAACATTTGAATTTAGACCCAGAAGGCATTTATGTCGATTGTACACTTGGCGGCGGAGGCCATTCTGAAGCTATCGCTGCCGCGCTTACAGGTGAAGGGCATCTGATCTCTTTCGATCAGGACGAAATTGCGCTGAACGCAGCAAAAGAGCGTTTGAAAGAGTACGCAGAGCGGATTACCTTTGTCCACGCAAATTTCCGTCAGTTAGAAGAGAAATTGTCAGAGCTTGGAGTAACGGAAGTCGATGGTGTGATTTATGATTTAGGCGTATCCAGTCCACAATTGGATGTAGAAGAACGAGGGTTCAGCTATCATCAGGATGCCCCTCTGGATATGCGTATGAACCAGGACAGCCCGTTGAGTGCTAAAGAAGTCGTTAATGACTGGCCGTATGAAGACCTCGTCCGTATCTTCTTTAAATATGGGGAAGAGAAATTTTCTAAGCAAATTGCAAGGAAGATTGAAGCAGCAAGAGAAACCAAACCGATTGAAACAACAGGAGAGCTTGTCGAATTGATTAAGGATGGAATTCCTGCACCTGCAAGAAGAAAGGGAGGACATCCGGCTAAGCGGATTTTCCAGGCGATTCGTATCGCAGTTAATGATGAACTTGGAGCTTTTCAGGACAGTCTTCACCAGGCAGCCCGGGTGGTGGGTGTTGGAGGTAGAGTAGCTGTTATAACCTTCCACTCTCTGGAAGATCGTTTGTGTAAGCAGGCCTTTAAGAAATGGAGTTCCAATCCACCACTGCCGAAAAACATTCCAATGATTCCTGAAGAGAAACAGCCGCCTTTTCGCTTAGTCAGCCGAAAGCCTATAGTGGCCGAGGACGCAGAGCTTGAAGAAAACCGCCGTTCACGTTCAGCGAAGCTAAGGATTATCGAGAAAGTCAAACCTTGGAATAAAGAATTTGAATTTAACGAAGGGTGGAAACAAACATGAGCGCTGAGCAGATTAGAAAACAGCAGCCTTTACAACAACCTGACAGACAGAAACAGGTTAAAGTAAAGGTACATAAGCAGAAGTGGTTCAGTACAGGTGAAAAATTTTTATATTCCATCGCGACTACGGTCGTTTTGGCGACATCCGTATTTTTAGTTCAGACATCCGCGGAGACGGATACGATCAACCGTGATATCCGCGAATTGGAACAGGACATTTCAAAGCAGGAGTCCCTCAATGAAAATTTAGCCTATCAAGTGAAAGAGTTGAGCAATCCTGACCGTATTTTAAGCATTGCAAAAGAAAACGGCTTGAATATTCAAAATGCACAGGTGAAACAGGCAGGGAAAATTAAAAATAACTAGTGACTGGTGATAAAAATGAATAATCGAAACACAAACCGCAGCTCCGTTCTCTTGATGGCCGTGTTTTCGATCATATTTCTCACCATTGCAGGCCGTTTCTTATATATTGAAACAGCCGCTACGATTGAAGGCGTCGACTTAAAAGAATGGGCGGAGGATATTCGGACGAGCTCTTATGAGATTGATGCAGCAAGAGGCAAAATCTATGATAAGAATGGGATGGTCCTTGCTTATGATCGACCAACCTACCGCCTTTATGCGGTCGTTGATCCGGATTACTCTATAAACCTTCCGGAGCCAAAACATGTGACCGATCCAGAGAAGACGGCATCCATGCTGGCTCCTTTTTTGGATATGAAAGCAGGAGAGATTGAAGAAACGCTGGAATCTGCCCAGGAACAGGGCCGCTTTCAAGTAGAGTTTGGTGCAAATGGAAAGGATCTTACCCAAAAAGAGATGGAAGAGATTCAAGAGCTTGATCTTAGCGGAGTTGAGTTTGAACAGGAGTCCAAACGGTATTATCCCAACGGTATTTTCGCCTCTCATCTTATCGGTTTTGCCCGCACAACAGACGGAAACATTCATGGTGTGACCGGCATTGAAAAGCAGATGGAAGAACAGCTTCAGGAAGAAAAAGGGAAAATCAGCTATGAACGGGATAAGTACGGGACAAAGCTGCTGGATCCAAACGAAGTCATGACAGAACCAAAAGACGGCAACGATGTCTACTTAACCATTGACCAAAAGATTCAGACCTTTTTAGCGGACGCTATGTCACAGGTCGATGAGCAGTACAATCCGAAGAAGATTATGGCCGCTGTCATGGATCCGGATACAGGCGAGATCCTTGCGATGAGTAACCGTCCAAGCTACAACCCTAACGATGTCGGGGATGTTGAAAACTGGTATAACGATTTAATCTCTTATCCGTTTGAACCCGGCTCTACAATGAAGATTTTCACGTGGGCCAGTGCGATGGAAGAAGGGGTGTATAAAGGAACGGACCTTTATCAGTCCGGTACCTATAAGGTGACGCCATCCTCTCCTAGTGTCGGAGATCATAATAATGACCAGGGGTGGGGACCGATTTCCTACAATGAAGGATTCTTAAGGTCCTCAAACGTAGCCTCCTCTAAAATCGCTTATGAAATGTTAGGCCCGACGAAATTCCGGCAGTATTTAAATGACTTTCATCTGGAAGAAAAAACGGGGATTGACCTTCCAAATGAAAGAGTCGGCCGTTTGGTCTATGACGAACCGAGGGACCAAGTTTCAACTTCCTTTGGACAAGGGTCTACCTTTACAGCTATGCAGCTCATGACTGCAGCTACAGCTGTCGCCAACGACGGAAAAATGATGAAGCCTTATATGCTTAACAAAATCACATCCAGTGAAACAGGGGAAGTACTGGAAGAGGGGACACCGGAAGAAATC
This sequence comes from Halobacillus litoralis, assembly GCF_020524025.1. Classification (GTDB taxonomy): domain Bacteria; phylum Bacillota; class Bacilli; order Bacillales; family Halobacillaceae; genus Halobacillus; species Halobacillus litoralis_D. The sequence continues at coordinate 718,895 of NZ_JAIVKN010000001.1, forward strand.
GGACAGCCGATCTCCTCCTCAACAGCTGAGCAGATGCGTGAACTGATGGGTCAGGTGGTTTCTTCAGAAGATGGAACAGGGCAGTCCTTCCAGCTTGATGACTACAGCCTCGCTGGAAAGACCGGAACGGCGCAGATTTACGACGGCGGATATTTAACAGGCCGTAACAATTACGTATTCTCGTTTATGGGAATGGCGCCGAAGGAAGACCCGGAACTCTTAATGTACGTGGCTGTGCAGCAGCCGGATCTTGAGGTGACAGAGCTTGGGTCTGAGCCTGTCTCGTATATTATAAGAACAGTGATGCAGAACAGCCTTCACTACCTGGATATTCAGCCGGATAAAGAAGCGGAAGAATCTTTATCTCCGCTTTCCCTTCCTGATGTGACAGGAGAAAGTGTCGATAAGGCGGAACAGAAGCTGAAAGAGACATTTGAGAAGGTAGAGGTCATCGGTAATGGCGGCCGCGTGGAAGCTGTTTTACCATCACCAGGAACGAAGGTCGTTGAAAATCAAAGAATAATGATTGTGACAGATCAACCCAATATGCCTGATTTAACAGGTTATTCCGTCCGTGATGTGCATCGTCTTGTGAAATATTTCGATTTGAAGATCGAAACGATGGGCAGCGGATATGTACAGAAGCAGAGCATTCCAGCAGGTACAGAAATCAAAGAAGGCGACTACCTTGTTGTTGAACTAACCACTCCCGAAGGGGAGTAACACCATTCCTTGACAGTGTTCTAATCGTTTCCAGATTGCATATAGTGATACAAGCTGACTCTACGACTTTTTAAAGGAGTTATTGAGATGAGACGAGTATCACAAGTAATCGTAAAGAAACGATTAGTCACTGTCTTTTTTGTTGGAATGGTTATTTTTTTTGTCATTGGAGGGCGTCTCGGGTATGTTCAGTTTTTCTTAAGTGACTTTTTGATTGCAAAAGCAGAAGAATCCTGGAGCCGGGACATTACATTTGAACCTGAGCGGGGGAAAATTCTCGATACCAATGGAGAAGTGCTTGTTGGTAATCAGTCAGCTCCAACCGTTATGGTCGTCCCAAGACAGGTGAAAGAACCAGAAGAAACCGCGCAAAACCTGGCGAAGATTTTGGGGATGAGTGTTGAGAAGGCTTATACTCATGTAACAAAACAGATTTCTATTGAAAGGATTCATCCGGAAGGTCGAAAGATTACCGAACAGCAGGCAGAAGCAATCCAATCCCTGCAGATGCCGGGGGTCTATATTGCAGAAGATTCTGAGCGGTATTATCCACATGGGTCCTTCCTATCCCACGTCCTTGGATTCAGCGGGATTGATAACCAGGGCTTATTAGGACTGGAAGCGTATTACGATGAAGAGCTAAAAGGGGAGAAAGGGGCACTTTCTTTTTTTTCTGATGCCAAAGGAAAGCGTATGCCTGATATGGCGGATGTCTATAAGCCGCCGGTGGATGGAAAAGACCTCCAGCTCACCATCGACTATAAAGTACAGTCTATAGTTGAAAGGGAACTGGATATAGCACAGGCCAAGTATAACCCGGATGGTGCTGTAGCCCTTGCTGTTGATCCTGATACCGGCAAAGTGGTCGCCATGGCGTCCAGGCCGAATTTTGATCCTGCGGATTATCAAAAAGTAAAGCCGGAAGTCTATAACAGAAACCTCCCCGTGTGGAGTACGTATGAGCCGGGATCAACATTTAAGATTATTACCCTGGCAGCAGCTTTAGAGGAAGGGCTTGTAAATTTAGAAGAAGAGCATTTTCATGACTCGGGAGCGATTAAAGTAGACGGAGCTACCCTGCACTGCTGGAAGAGGGGCGGTCATGGGGATCAGACGTTTTTAGAAGTCGTTCAAAACTCCTGTAACCCTGGGTTTGTAGAGCTAGGGCAGCGCCTTGGGAAAGATAAACTGTTTGAATACGTGGACCGTTTCGGTTTTGGTCAGAAAACCGGAATCGACCTTGAAGGTGAAGGGAAAGGAATCCTCTTTAAACCGGAAAATGTCGGTCCTGTCGAGCAGGCAACGACAGCTTTTGGACAAGGGGTGTCTGTGACACCGATTCAGCAGGTGATGGCTGTTGCAGCTGCTGTAAATGGAGGCTATTACTATGAGCCTTATATCCAGGAAGCATGGATTGATCCGATAACAAATGAAGTGCTGGAGAAAAATGAACCGACTTTGAAAGAGCGCGTCATTTCTGAAGAGACATCAGCAGAAATTCGCCGTTCCCTTGAGAGCGTTGTCGCTAAGGGAACGGGTCGCGGCGCTTACGTGGAAGGATACAGGGTAGGAGGCAAGACAGGGACAGCCCAAAAGGTAGGACCGGACGGCACCTATATGGAGAATAATCACATCGTTTCTTTTATCGGGTTCGCACCTGCCGATGATCCAGAGCTCGTCGTTTATCTAGCCATTGATAACCCTAAAAATACGGTCCAGTTTGGCGGCGTGGTTGCTGCTCCGATTGTCGGGAACATTATGGGAGATTCCCTCAGGGCTTTAGGGGTAGAACCGAGAAAAGACGGTCTTGAGAAGGAATATAACTGGCCGGAAGAACCGTTGGTTGAAGTGCCGAAAGTAACAGGAATGGAAAAGAAAGAGTTGAAGCAGCTGCTCACGAATTTAAAAATTGAAGTTAGCGGCAAGGGCTCCAAAGTAATCACGCAGGCGCCGGAAGCCGGGGTCAAGGTCCCTTCAGGATCAACCATCCGGGTTTATTTAGGAGAGTAGCATTCTTTTGGTATACTAAACTTGCATGCAGGTAGGGTGACAAGTATGAAATTAAAAAAATTGTTACGGTTTATTCCTTTTTATAAAGTGACGAAGCCTATTGAAGAGGTCATCGTTAAGGGGTTGTCTATGGATTCACGAATGACAGAATCCGGGGATGTATTTGTCTGTATGCGCGGGGAAGATGTAGATGGTCACCAATTTGCCCGTGATGCTGTAACCAAAGGGGCAGTCGCGATTATAGCTGAAGAGCTTATTGAAACGAGTGTCCCCGTAGTACTTGTGAATGATACGACAAGAGCCCTTGCTATGGCATCATCCGCATTCTATCAATGTCCATCAGAGCAGCTGCATCTCATTGGAGTTACAGGAACAAATGGGAAGACGACCATTACTTATCTGCTGGATGAAATCTTTCACATGCACAAAAAGAAGACTGGAATTATCGGTACTATTCAAGTGAAAATAGGCGACCGGACGTTTCCGGTGAAAAACACCACCCCGGATGCTCTGACATTACAAAAATATTTTCATCAAATGCGTCAGGCCAGGGTGAATCAGGCGGTTATGGAAGTGTCCTCGCATGCTTTGGATCAAGGACGCGTGTACGGATGCGACTTTGATATTGCTGTTTTTACAAATCTTACCCGTGACCATTTGGATTATCATGAAAATTTTGATGATTATCTTCGTGCAAAGTCCCTATTGTTCGCACAATTGGGGAATGGGTATAATAAGGATCGGGAGAAATTTGCTGTCATCAATAAAGATTCACCTGTGGCGAAAAAGTTTATCAAATCAACTTCTCAGGGGCTTCTCACGTATGGCATTTATGAGGAAGCAGATATCAAAGCAGAGGATTACACCATGTCAGAAACGGGTACGTCCTTTGTGATGAGCACACCAATAGGGAGTGTAAACATCAACAGTCCTCTAATGGGACTTTTCAGCATCTACAATATGCTCGCAGCCGCCGGGGCTGCTGTTTTAGCGGGAGTGCCACTGAAGACGATTCAACGGTCATTTGAACAAACAAAAGGCGTGCGGGGACGGTTTGAACCAGTCCGGCAGGGGCAGGACTTTGGTGTTGTGATTGATTATGCCCATACTCCGGATTCCCTGCAGAATGTATTACAGACGGTTAATGACTTAACGCGTGGAGCCATTACAGTCGTTGTTGGCTGCGGAGGAGACCGGGACCGCAGCAAGCGTTCTCTTATGGCCCAGGTGAGTGTCAACTATGCCGATCGCGTTATTTTTACAAATGATAACCCACGCTCTGAAGATCCTAAGCAGATATTCAGAGATATGACGACCCATCTGAAGGGCAGTTATGAAGTGATTGATGACCGGAAAGAAGCGATTCGAAAAGCCCTTACCACTGCAAACACCAGTGATATTGTTCTTATTGCAGGAAAAGGTCATGAAACCTATCAGGAAATCAACGGAGTCCGCTATCACTTTGATGATTGTGAAGTTGCAAGAGAGATATTAAGAGAAATGAAGGAGCGTCCATCATGATTTTAGAAGTCCAGGAACTATCAACATTGTTTACCAGTCACAAAGGAGCAGCAAAAGATCAGATCCCTCTTGAATCTGTTTTGACAGATACAAGAAAATCAGCCAGTCAAAGTTTATTTGTGCCGATTGTCGGGGAATCCTTTGATGCCCATGAATTTTTAGGAGAAGCCATTAAACAAGGGGCTGTCGCTACGCTTTGGCAGGAGGACCGTGAACTGCCTGCGCTCGTACCGACAGATTTCCCTGTTTTTTTCGTAAAGGATACAACAAAAGCCTTGCAGCAGGTGGCCGCTTATTATTTGAAAAAAGTGGATCCCATAGTTGTGGGCGTAACGGGCTCAAATGGGAAAACAACGACGAAGGATATGGTGGCATCTGTGCTTGCTGTTCGTTTTGAGACACATAAAACAGCCGGTAATTTTAATAACCATATCGGTCTTCCTCTTACGATTCTCGCCATGGACCCCGATACAGAAGCAGTCGTTTTAGAAATGGGGATGGACCGGGCAGGTGAGATTTCTGTTCTTTCCAAAATTGCAGAGCCTGACCATGCCATCATAACGAATATTGGAGAATCCCATATTGAAAACTTAGGGTCTAGAGAGGCTATCTGCGGGGCAAAACTAGAAATTAAAGATGGTTTATCAGAAGATGGTTTATTAATCATTGATGCGGATGAACCATTACTTGAAGCTGAGAAGAAAGAAAGCCGTACGACAGCCTGCGGGTTTAATCCTTCCGCTGACTATCAGGCAGTCATTCATGAATTGACGGATGATTACAGTACCTTCACGGTCAAAAACACATCCTACCGTCTGAATATGGCTGGGAAACATAATGTGAAAAATGCTACATATGTCATTGCCCTGGCTGAAAAGCTTGGATTGACTTCTGATCAGATTCAAAACGGTTTCCAGCACTTACAGATGTCTTCCATGCGTTTTGAGAAACACGAAGGTCTTCAAGGGTCTCTGATCATCAATGATGCGTATAATGCTTCCCCGACCTCTATGAAGGCAGTTATTGAAGTTGTCAGTCATTTGACATCCAAAACGAAAAAAGTGTTAGTATTAGGTGATATGTTTGAATTAGGGGAGCAGTCTGAAGGTCTTCACGCGAGCGTTGCAGAGGCTATCGATGAGAAAATAGATGCTGTCGTTACAGTCGGAGATCATTCTGAGAAAATTACAGAAGCCGTTGCTTCTCATTATCCCCAAATCGCAACGAAACATTTTAAAGAAAAGAAAGAAGCAAGTCATCACGTCCGTTCGTTATTAACGCCGGATACCGTCGTACTCATAAAAGCTTCTCGAGGTATGAAACTGGAAGAAATGCTCACAGATCTTGTGGATTGATCGACAGGCGATGATGTTGCAGAAGGAGGAGAAAAATGAACGAATACATACTACTCATCACCATGGTAATTTCATTCACCATCACCGTAGTAATTTCGCCGATGATCATTCCCTTTTTAAGACGTTTGAAATTCGGTCAGAGTATAAGAGATGAAGGGCCTAAGTCCCACCAGAAAAAATCAGGAACGCCGACGATGGGAGGCGTGATGATCATTATTTCCGTGCTCATCACTACGCTTGCAGCCTCTTATCTATTTAATCCTGGCACGGGGAGCATCCAGCTGTTCCTTGTGTTATTTGTGTTAGTGGGCTATGGTCTTCTTGGATTTTTAGATGACTACATCAAAGTTGCATTGAAGCGTAATCTTGGACTTACTTCCAAACAAAAAATGCTTGGACAGGTGGTCATTGCCCTTGTCGTTTATTTCATTTTAAGACAAGGTGATTTCCCAACGTATATCAGCATCCCTGGAACGTCGATTGATTTCGATCTTGGCTGGGGCTATGCACTGCTTATTTTATTTATGCTTGTTGGTGCTTCTAACGCGGTTAACTTAACAGATGGACTGGACGGCCTGCTTGCAGGGACTGCTGCCATTGCTTTTGGTGCTTTTGGCATTCTTGCCTGGAGTGGACAAATGAATGTTGAAGTTACGATATTTTCATTAGCCATTGTGGGCGCACTGCTTGGCTTTTTAGTATTTAACGCACATCCCGCCAAAGTGTTTATGGGGGATACAGGGTCGCTTGCTTTAGGCGGGGCGATCGCCATCATTGCCATCTTGACGAAACTTGAATTAATTCTCGTTGTCATTGGCGGGGTTTTTGTATTAGAAACGCTTTCTGTCATCATACAAGTTATTTCATTCAAGACAACTGGTAAACGTGTGTTTAAAATGAGTCCGCTGCATCACCACTACGAATTGAAAGGCTGGTCCGAATGGAGAGTTGTTACGACATTTTGGACAGTTGGACTAATCTTTGCCGTGCTTGGTATCTACATTGAGGTGATGTTTGGATGAAAATATTAAAAGACTTTCCCTACCGTCATGTGCTGGTACTTGGACTTGCCAAAAGCGGCACGGCAGCAGCTCAACTTTTACTTGACAGCGGTATACGTGTAAGAATCAATGATATGAAAGCAGATAAAAACCAGTCAGAAGTTCGTCAGTTGATGGACAAGGGAGCAGAAGTGGTCACAGGCGGCCACCCGCTTAGTGTTCTTGACGATGTGGATTACCTCATAAAGAACCCGGGGATTCCCTATGAAAATCCGATTGTTGCTGAAGCAGAGAAGAGAGAAATCCCGGTTGTAACAGAAATTGAACTGGGCGGCCTTTTACATGAAGGGCCACTTCTTGCGGTGACAGGATCCAATGGCAAAACGACGACGACGACGCTGATTCATGAAATGATTAAAGCGGACAAACAGAAAGTTTCCATCGCAGGGAATATCGGCCATGTCTCTTGTGAAGTCGCCCGGCGAACAGAAGCAGATGAAACCATGGTGACAGAATTATCATCCTTTCAGCTGCTTGGCACCGAAACATTTCGACCGGACATTGCGGTGTGGCTGAACTTATATGAAGCACACTTGGATTATCATCATACTCTTGAAAATTATCACCGTGCGAAAGCGAAAATTACACAAAACCAGACATCAGGCGATACACTTGTTTATAATGCGGATGATGAAAAAATTGCTTCGTTTCTTCCGGCTGTAAAAGCACAGCTTGTGCCTTTTACCATCAAGCAGCAGGGAGAAGGGGCCTGGGCGGATCAAGACTTTATATACTTTAATGATGAAGCCATCATGAGGAAAGATGAGATCGTCCTTGTTGGGGAACAGAACCTTCAAAATATCCTTGCTGCTGTTGCAGCTGTTAAAGTGAATGGCATACGGAATGAAGCGATTATTGAGGTGCTGCGTACTTTCGCAGGCGTTCCGCATCGCCTACAGTTCGTAACAAAGAAAAACGACCGGATGTTTTATAACGATTCTAAAGCGACCAACATTCTAGCAACATCCTATGCGTTAAAGTCCTTTACCAACCCGGTCATACTTTTGGCTGGAGGGCTTGATCGAGGAACAAGCTTCGATGAGTTAATTCCTCACATGAAGTCGGTTAAAGCGATGGTTGTTTTTGGTGAAACGGCAGACCTTCTTGAGCAGACAGCTGCTCAGGCAGGCATTGAAGAGGTTGTCAAAGTAGAAACGATGGAAGAAGCCGTTCAAGAGGCTTATGGGCAGTCCAAAGCCGATGATGTGATTCTTTTATCACCAGCCTGTGCAAGCTGGGATCAATATCGCACATTTGAAGAAAGAGGCAACATGTTTATAGAAGCTGTGCATAACCTTTAATAAGGGCTTATGTGACAAGCTTAAGCCCTGTTTTCCATTTAGATGGGAGGTAGGGCTTTTTTTATGGAGGAACAAAAAAAGCCGGATTTATGGTTGATTGTTGCGATTCTTGGAATTCTCATCATCGGGATTGTGATGGTGTACAGCTCTTCAAGCATCTGGTCCGAATATAAGTTTGATGACCCATGGTTTTATGCGAAACGGCAGATCTTATTTGCTATTGCAGGTCTGATAGCGATGGTTGTCCTCTCAAGAATCCCTTACTACGTGTGGCACCCTCATTCAAAGAAAATTATGATTATCTGCCTCATTTTTCTGGTTGCCGTTTTAATTCCAGGTGTTGGAATGGTGCGGGGCGGAGCCCGAAGCTGGATAGGTGTGGGGATGTTCAGCATTCAACCATCTGAGTTTATGAAGCTGGGATTGATTTTATATTTATCCCGTTTCTTATCCGAACGTCAGAAAAAAATGAACTCTTTTCAGGAAGGCTTTCTACCTGGACTGGCTCTTATTGTTGTGCCGTTTGCAATCATTATGCTTCAGCCGGATCTTGGAACAGGGGTCGTCATGGTTGGAACCTGTTTAGTTATGTTATTTACAGCTGGAGCGCGGATCAGCCATTTTATGTGGATTGCAGCTGCCGGAATGGCGGGAATGATTGGGTTGATTGCTTCAGCGCCCTACCGGATTAAACGCATTACAGCGTTTTTGCATCCCTGGGAAGATCCGCTTGGTGCAGGGTTTCAAATTATTCAATCCCTATATGCGATCGGTCCCGGTGGTTTACTTGGACTTGGTCTTGGCAACAGTATGCAGAAATTCTTTTATCTTCCGGAACCGCAGACAGACTTTATCTTTGCTGTACTTGCAGAGGAGCTGGGTTTCCTTGGGGGCATCCTTGTTCTAAGTCTATTCTTTATTTTATTATGGCGCGGCATTCGGACAAGCCTGCTTGCACCAGATCTTTTCGGTTCTTTACTGGCGCTCGGCATTGTTGGGATGATTAGTATTCAAGTTATGATTAACGTAAGTGTGGTGACAGGTCTCATTCCGGTCACCGGGATTACTCTCCCGCTTGTCAGTTACGGCGGGTCCTCTTTAACATTGACACTTGCATCGCTTGGACTGCTCTTAAGCGTCAGCCGATTTTCAAACAAATAGAAGACACCGTTTAAACGGTGTCTTTTTTTATGGATTCTTAACTAATCAACAGCTGTTTTCTGTAAGCTCAACGATCATACCAAGGTGTATCGTTTAGCCTGAATGCTGGAGAGGAAGTTCTAGAGAGAATACAGTGTTTACATAATAATATTATATTTTACTGAAATTATTGCATTAGAGAATTTAGGTTTGATAGCAGATGAGGGTGAGGACTGAAAAGGGGGTTTCATGAATGATTACGGGAGTCCTATTAATGATTGTGTGGAGAGGGTGAAAGACAAAAAACAGGAACAGTTATGGCTGCATTGCACTATCGATTTGTTTTTTGAAATGCTGAGCTGTTATCTAACTTTTCATTTATTTGTTTTTAAAATTGCTGTAAATTTAACGAATGTGCGTAAAAGAATGAAGACATTCATTCTCTTACGTTTACCTGAGATGATTAATGGGTAAATCATTTTAGCGAATTGTCTTAAAACCCCTCGAAAGGCGCTGTTTTCTGTAGGAAAATAGTTGACAATCTAGTAAAACTCTCTCAATCTGCTTGTGCTATTTTGTGATATAATGGGAATTGTATAGATGTCGAGTTCATGCTCTGCATCTTATAAAGGAATATCATTCTTTCAATCAGCTAGAACAATCAGCGGAAGGGTGTCTAGCAATAAGGAGAAATGCCCGTTATGGAAGAGAGAAAAGTGGTTTCCATAGAAGATCGCATTCCAAAACTTAAGCAGACGAGACGTAAAAAAGCGAATCGTCGTTTGATTTTCTATTTAACTATTCTTTTTTTGCTGATTGCGACCGTGGTCTATCTCCAGTCGCCACTCAGCAATGTTCGAAATATTGTTGTAGAAGGCGAGTATCACGTATCGAAAGAAGAAATTATGGAGCTTGCCGGTGTAACCCAGGATACGAATTACTGGAAAGTAGATGCCGAAGAAATGAAAAAGCAGATCGAATCTCATAAGGAGATTACTTTCGCATCCATTGACCGTTCTTTTCCAAACACTGTCCATATTGAAGTGAAAGAGGCTGAAAGAATTGGGTATGTTCAGGAAAATGGCAAATTTTACGCCATTATGGAAGACGGGACAAGGCTGGAAGGAGATACGGCTCTACCGGGCGGTGACGCCCCAATCCTTGCTGGTTTTTCTAAAAAGACATACCTTAAAGAAATGTCCCATGAGTTGAAAGAACTTCCAGTAAGTGTGTCCAACCTCATCTCGGAAATTCAATGGGAACCAAAAGATGGCAACCCTTATCAGATTCGTCTCTATATGAATGATGGCTTTCAAGTACAGGCGTCGATTCGTAATTTTTCTGAAAAGATGCCCGCCTATCCTTCCATTGTATCTCAATTGGACGAAGAGGCAGAAGGAGTCATACATATTGATGTAGGGGCGTATTTCGAGGAATTCTCTTCGGAAGAAAACGGTGATGAAGAGGAGAGCACAGATGAGACTGCTGTGGAAGAGGAGAGCACAGATGAAACTGCTGTGGAAGAGGAGAGCACAGATGAAACTGCTGTGGAAGAGTAAGTCGGTTATATTGTCTCTCGTTTTATTGATCACAGGTTTCCTCATTAGTTACAGCTATCAGCATACGAAGAGTGGTCCTGAAATGGTCCGTGTAAACGAGTCGCAGTGGGAAAAAGAGTATTTTTATCAGCAGCAGTTGTTAGACTTGGAAAAAAAGAATAAAGAGCTTCGTGATGAGTTGAAAGCTAAGCGGGAAACCATTCAGGGTTTTGAAAGCGAATGGGCAGACAAAGAAGAGATGGTGTCCGACTTAGTCGAACGTAAGAAGAAGCTGCAAATGTTTGCAGGTGAAATTCCTGTACAGGGCGAAGGGGTGGAAGTCACGTTAAGTGATGCAGCCTATATCCCTGAGAACGATCAGGTTAATCAGTATATCGTTCATGAAAGTCACATTCACAAGGTGTTGAATGAACTTTTAAGTGCAGGAGCAAAAGCCATTTCTATCAATGGCCAGCGTTATATGAAAGATAGTTATATTGCCTGTACGGGACCAGTGATTACCCTGGATGGAGTTCAGCATCCGGCTCCTTTCATTATATCAGCAATAGGAGACTCGGACGTACTTTTTTCAAGTATGAACTTAACCGGCGGCGTTGTCGACCAGCTGGTCAATGAAAATGTAGAAGTAGAATTTTCTAAAGAAACTCAAGTAGAAATGAAGGCGAGGCTCTCTACTGAAGGGTGAGCAGCATGAGGAGAAGAACAAAATGGCTGGTCTCTGTCGTGTTCCTGCTTATCGGTTTTATGGTGGCGGTCCAGTTTCAAACAACATCTTATGAAACCCAGTTAAGGGATACGCGCGATATATGGGAAGTCCGCGAAGAGTTGAACCGCCAGCAGGAAGCTCAGCAGGAGCTGCTTAAGAAAATTAACGCAGCAGATCAAACGATAGAAAACTATGAAAAGCAATCTTCAAAGGAGCAGTTAGAAACATTAAAAGAATCAATGGAAGTTCTTGAAGATAAAGTTGGATTATCTAAAAAAGAGGGTGGGGGATTAGAAATAACTATTGCTCCTATATTTCAAGAGGATTTAAGTGTTCAGTCCTTTCCTAAAGTATCCCCCCTATTACTAAGCCGCTTTATTAATGAACTTAACACGTATGGTGCTCAAGACATCAGCGTGGGAAATGAACGCATTTCAATGATTTCACCAATCAGAGATGTGAATGGGGCGACTTACGTGAATAATCGTCCAGTGGGGTCCCTTCCCATAACAATCAAGGTGCTTACAAGTGATCCTCAAAAACTAAAGGATTATATGGAAGCAAGTCCAACACAGGATATCTTCAACATGGACAATATGGAAATCCAGTTCGAATTAAAAGAGAAGTTGGTCCTTCCAAAGTTCGATGATCCGTTGTATCTTGAAATATTAGAAGAAACTGGTGGTTAATGTGTGGTTGCCCATTCTTTTTTTGCTGATCGGTGTAACGCTGGGAATCTTAACGGATATACGAATACCGGACGCCTATACAGATTATTTATCCATTGCTGTTTTAGCCGCCTTTGATACGCTGTTAGGCGGGATAAGGGCTCAGCTGGAGAAAACATTTGATGATACGGTCTTTCTCACAGGGTTCTTTTTTAACGTATCGCTGGCAGCGCTGTTGGCTTTTCTCGGCGTTCAGTTAGGGGTCGATCTTTATTTGGCTGCCGTGTTTGCCTTTGGAGTCCGGCTCTTTAAGAACTTAGCGATTATCCGAAGAATTGTAATTGACCAAAAATTGCTAATGAAAATTAGAAAAAAATAAGCGTATTTAAGAGGATATTAACGAAAGTCTGTGGAAAACAACTAATGAACTGGTTTTTCATGTAACATATGTAAGGAAGAGAACCGCGTAATATATCATTTCATTTACGTTTATATTGCAATGATTGTATTTTTCGCGTGAATTCGATATGCTTTGAACTACTCATATGGCTTGTTACAGGAGGTGCGTCACTGGTGAATCAAAATGAAATACTAGTAAGTTTAGATATAGGCACAAGTCGAATTAAAGTAATAATAGGTGAAATTATGAATGACAGCCTCAATATCATTGGGGTAGGAACAGCAAAGTCTAATGGAATGAAAAAAGGCGCAATCGTAGACATAGATCAAACGGTCCATTCCATCCGCTCAGCTGTTGAGCAGGCAGAACGCATGGTGGATATGAAAATTGATCGTGTCGTTGTAGGTGTGAATGGGAACCATATTCAACTGCAGCCTTGTCATGGGGTTGTCGCCGTTTCTAGTGAAACGAGAGAAATTGGCAATGAAGATATTACAAGAGTCATTGATGCTGCTCAAGTTTTATCCATTCCGCCGGAGCGGGAAATCATAGATGTCATCCCACGCCAATTTATTGTGGATGGCCAGGATGAAATTACCGATCCTCGAGGCATGATCGGGGTAAGACTCGAAATGGAAGGCATGATTATCACCTGCGCAAAAACCGTTTTACATAATACGTTAAAATGTGTAGAACGAGCAGGTCTGGAAGTGTTGGATGTTTGTCTTCAGCCGTTAGCTTCTGGGACTGTATCGTTATCTGCCGATGAAACCAATCTGGGGGTAGCTCTCATTGATGTCGGGGGAGGTTCTACCACTATATCTGTTTTTGAGGAAGGTCATCTGAAAGGGACAAGCATGGTTCCTTTTGGCGGCGACAACATTACAAAGGATTTATCGATCGGCCTTCGTACATCTACAGAAGAAGCAGAGCAGGTAAAAGTTGAACATGGCCATGCTTTTTTTGATGATGCGAATGAAGAGGAAAACTTTTCCGTCACAATTATAGGAAGTAATCGCCAACAGGCATTCAATCAATTGCAAATCTCTGATATGATTGAAGCTAGACTAGAAGAAATTTTCGTATTTGCCGCACAGGAAATACAGAAGATGGGTGTACGAGAACTTCCAGGAGGCTTTGTGCTTACTGGTGGAACCATGAATATGCCTGGAGTATTAGAACTTGCTCAGGATGTATTCCATGCGAACGTAAGGCTCGCCATTCCGGATTACATTGGTGTCCGGGAGCCGCAGTTTACAAGCGGCGTAGGTATCTTGCAATTCGCTTATCGTAATGCGAAAATACAAGGAAAAGAGATCTTTCCTTCTGTCTCAGATGATTATCAGGAAAAACCTCAGCCGAAAAAGCAGAAACGTTCGGTTAAACAACAGCCGAAAGAAGAAAAAGAGAAACCAGAAAAGAAAAAAGAATCAGGCTTCAGTAATCTCTTGAAGTATTTCTTTGATTAAAGAACAAGTTTGAGTCGGTCGATCGACGGACGAAATAATAAATCTTGTAATCTCGTGTATTAGGAGGAACGGAAGATGTTAGATTTTGATACAAGCATGGATCAACTGGCAACCATTAAAGTAATTGGAGTAGGCGGTGGCGGAAGCAACGCTGTCAACCGAATGATCGAGCACGGTGTTCAAGGCGTTGAATTTATCGCTGTCAACACGGACGCCCAAGCCCTTAACCTTTCAAAAGCAGAAGTTAAAATGCAGATTGGCGGTAAGTTAACACGCGGTCTTGGAGCGGGTGCAAATCCGGAAGTAGGTAGAAAAGCAGCGGAAGAAAGTAAAGAACAGATTGAAGAAGCGCTTCAGGGCGCCGACATGGTCTTTGTTACAGCTGGTATGGGCGGCGGAACAGGTACAGGTGCTGCTCCTGTTATTGCTCAAGTAGCAAAAGAGCTTGGTGCTCTGACTGTCGGAGTCGTTACACGTCCATTCACATTCGAAGGTCGTAAGCGTTCCACACAGGCAACCGGCGGGATTGAAGGACTAAAAGGTGCGGTCGATACACTCATCGTCATCCCGAACGATCGTCTTCTTGAAATCGTTGATAAAAATACACCAATGCTTGAAGCCTTCCGCGAAGCGGATAATGTGCTTCGTCAAGGTGTCCAGGGTATTTCAGACTTAATCGCTGTTCCTGGATTGATCAACGTTGACTTTGCCGACGTGAAAACAATCATGGTGGACAAAGGTTCAGCTCTTATGGGAATCGGAATTGCTACAGGTGAAAGCCGTGCGGCAGAAGCTGCTAAAAAAGCAATTTCCTCACCATTGCTTGAAACTTCCATTGATGGTGCCCATGGTGTTCTTATGAACATCAGCGGCGGTGCGAATTTAAGTCTTTATGAGGTTCAGGAAGCCGCTGATATTGTAACTTCAGCAGCAGACCAGGAAGTGAACGTAATTTTTGGTTCCGTCATTAATGAGAATCTTAAAGATGAAATCGTTGTAACGGTTATTGCTACTGGTTTTGATGAATCTCAGCTTGCTCAGGGACAACAGAAAAAACGTCCTGCAGTAAATCCTGTAAATCAGCAGAAGCCTTCACCATCACCATCTCAACAGCCGCAGGAGCGCAACGTACGGGAAGAACAGCCTCGTCGTGAATCTCCGCAGCCACAACAGAAATCAAACAATCAAGAGGAAGATACACTTGATATCCCGACATTCCTAAGAAACAGAAATCGTCGTCGATAAACAATAAGCAAACCCGCTGCACTCAACCGAGTGCAGCGGGTTTTTTATGTTTTATACCTTTTATTTTGGTTCTGTTAAACTTTGTTGATGATATTTCACAAATCAGATTTTTACTATATGGGAGGATTGTGAAAGACTCGATTTCGAGATGATTTTAAGGAGATTGGGGGCGGAGGGGAATGACTCGCTTTCTGCGGGAGTGCTTTGAATCCCCTCGGACTGCTTCCTGTGGGATGTACATGAAAGGTGAGATCCCGCAGGAAAGCGAGCCCTTCTCTAATCCTAATTCTTTTCTAAAGTAAGGTCCATAAGATTACCCTGGAACCTGTATGATTGTTGATACATAACTCATTTTTCTATCCCGTACACGCTTCTACAAAACTTGCTAGTAGCTGGTTCAGATTATGACAGACTTTTTATACGGACGGGCTTATACTTTCATTAACAGCAAACACAGAGGGAGGGGAGAGAGGATTATATACCTGGATGCTGTTTGGTTGCTCAATCTGTTGATGGATGGCATGATTTTATCGCTTACGCAGGGGATAACGAGAGCGAAATCATCAAGGACACGGATGGTATGCGGTGCGTTTGTTGCTTCAACGATTGTACCTATTACTATTTATATGCCTCATTCGTGGTTGGTGAGCAGTGTCGGAAAGCTTGTTTTTTCGATGCTCATCATTTGGGTAGCCTTTTCTTATACCTCTCTCCGGGCGTTTTTTGTTCAGTGGATCAGCTTTTATTTTGTTACCTTTGCTATCGGTGGAGGCATGTTGGGCGTTCATTATTTCCTGGCGTCAGAAGTCAGCCTGCAGGGGGGATCGGTCGTAACCTTTCGCGGTGGGTATGGTGATCCGGTCAGTTGGCTCTTTGTCGTTATAGGTTTTCCGTGTTCTTATTTTTTTACAAAATGGCGGTTGAATCAGGTCAGCGTTCACAAGATGAAAATGGAAGAAATTTATGATGTGACCGTGGAATGGAATGGGAAAATGGCTCATTGTAAAGGGTTGGTCGATAGTGGAAACCAATTAACGGACCCTGTGACTCGGAAGATGGTTTTTTTAGCTGATCCGTTCGTATGGGAACAGCTTTTTTCAAAGGAACAGCTGGAAGCTCTGAAGGTAGATACGGTTGTTACTTCGATGGATGATCTTCCAGATGATATCCAATCATCCATAAGACTCATTCCTTATCAGGCAGCCGGCGTTTCAGGACAGCTGCTTTTGACTTTGCTTGTCGACAAAATAACCGTCCAAACAAGTGAAGGAGATTTAGAACTCAAACAGCCTTTGGTAGGGGTTCAGCATCAAGATTTGACACACGATCGTCTTTATCAAATGCTTATTCATCCACACATTATGGTAAAGGGAAAATCAGCGTGATTTCAGGAGGGGGATTTGATGTTCAAGTGGTTCTTTAAGGCGCGGCTATGGTATTATCGTTTACTTATGAAGTTAGGTATTAAGCAGGATGAGATTTATTATATAGGAGGAAGTGAAGCTCTTCCTCCTCCATTATCAAGGGAAGAAGAAAAAGAACTGCTCGAACGTTTACCTAAAGGGGATAAAGCAGCCCGGGCAATGTTAATTGAACGGAACCTTCGTCTTGTTGTTTATATTGCAAGGAAGTTTGAAAACACAGGGTTAAACATAGAAGATTTAATCAGCATCGGAACCATCGGCCTGATTAAAGCGGTAAATACGTTTGATCCAGAGAAAAAAATTAAACTGGCCACCTATGCATCCCGATGCATTGAAAACGAGATTTTAATGCACCTTCGTAAAAGCAATAAGCTGAAAACAGAAGTTTCCTTTGATGAACCCTTGAACGTCGATTGGGATGGAAATGAACTGCTTTTATCGGATATTCTTGGTACAGATGAGGACCTTATTACAAAAGGAATTGAAAAGAAAATTGATAAAAAACTGCTGAAATCAGCCCTTGAACAGTTAAATGATCGAGAGAAACAGATTATGGAACTCCGCTTTGGATTAATAGGAAAAAAAGAAAAAACACAGAAAGATGTCGCGGACATGATGGGGATCTCACAATCCTATATATCAAGGCTTGAGAAGAAGATTATCAGACGACTGCAGCGAGAATTCGACAAAATGGTCTAAAAGCATGTCACACCTCCATGCATAAAATCCCCACCCAGGGAGATACTGAGAACTGATTACAGCTTCCTGGGAGGGTCTTACATTGACACGACATAAAGTAGAGATATGCGGCGTAGATACATCAAAACTTCCGGTACTGAAGAATACAGAAATGAGAGACCTGTTTGAACGCTTGCAAAGTGGAGAACTGGAAGCCAGAGAAACATTGGTTAATGGAAATCTCCGTCTAGTATTGTCTGTGATTCAGCGCTTTAACAATCGAGGAGAGTATGGAGACGATTTGTTCCAGGTGGGATGTATCGGTCTCATGAAATCCATTGATAACTTTGATTTGAGCCACAATGTCAAGTTTTCTACTTACGCTGTACCCATGATCATCGGAGAAATCCGCAGATATCTGCGTGATAATAACCCTATTCGTGTTTCCCGGTCGTTACGGGACACGGCTTATAAGGCTCTCCAAATGAGAGAGAAGATGATCGGTGAAACGAGTAAAGATCCTGCCCCACACGAAATCGCAGACCGTATGGGTGTACCACATGAAGATGTCGTATTTGCGATGGATGCCATTCAAGACCCGGTATCCTTGTTTGAACCGATTTACAACGATGGTGGAGATCCCATCTTTGTTGTCGATCAGCTGAAAGACGACCGGGAAAAAGATTCTGTCTGGCTCGATGAGCTGTCTTTAAGAGAAGGTATGAAAAAATTAAACGAGCGCGAAAAAATGATTTTAACCAAGCGTTTCTTTCAAGGGAAGACACAAATGGAAGTTGCTGAGGAAATAGGCATTTCCCAGGCACAAGTATCACGCTTAGAAAAAGCGGCAATTAAAGAAATGAATTCATCCATGTTTCAGTAGACAATCAGCACTTTTGCTCAGGCGAAAGTGCTTTTTTATTTTTAATTTACACGGTCGTGTCTTAAATTTCATAGGCCTTAACTTTAACTGAGTAGAGGGGTTGACGGGAGAAAGCCTTCTCACTCACCTTGTTCGCTCCGGGGTCTCGTCGACCTCTTTCTCCCGCAGGAGTCTCCCCGTTCCCCTTCATACCTGATTATATTGTTGCGCTCGGCACGCCCACCGCCTATTTCTGTCACTCTTCAAATAAAAGAAGTGGACTGGAAACTGCACAACTTGTGGGTGAAAGAGCCTGGGTGAGACCCCAAGGCCGGCTTTACCGGCTAAGGAGGATCCGTTTACAAGGGAAATTCAATTAAGTTCGGCACGTCAATAGCCAACATCAAACGACTCTGCATAGTAGAGAGCCAAAAGTGAGTGGTTTCCCAGCCCACTTTACATTTAACGAAAGCGAAGGGGAATATCTCTCAAAACATAGATCTTCAACAATGCTGCTCATTTTCCTTTACTATTATAAATAGAATAACACCCAAAGGTTTACATCCCCATTTGATAAAAAGTGTATTGGTTTCTTTAATCAAATTCCCGGCGGATCGTTTTTTCTATTCTCCCGTTATTATGCATATAGTACACTAAGGAGTGTGAGGCCAGATGAAAATTACAGAACTGCAGATGAAAGATGTTATTGCAATGGAGACAGGAGAACGGCTGGGGTATATCAGCGACCTTGACATAGATACACAAAGGGGCCGCCTGAAAGGACTCGTATTAACACTTAAAGGGAAGGCAATGGGTCTTTTTGGAAAAGAAGAAGAACTGACCATTCCGTGGGACCAGATCGTTAACATAGGGGCAGATGTCATCTTAGTAAAAAAGTCGGCCTATAAAGGAATTCCAACATCACAAAAGACCGATTCAGACGAATAAAACAAGAAATAAGATGAAAAATGTGTTAAAATGGATTGAAATTGAGGTGGTAAATCAATGGAACCCTTCAAACAGAAATCAATCAGGCAATACCGTTGCTTTGATTCCTACACGAATATCACAGCAGGGTTAACAACACGAAATGGAGGACACAGCGAACCTCCGTTTGATACATTAAACATGGGGCTCCATGTTTCTGATGATTCAGAAAAGGTTATCCGAAACCGGAACCGTTTAGCAGAAGAACTGGACTTGTCCATGAAGCAATGGATCATTGGAGAACAAGTTCACGGAACAAAGATTCAAGTTGTCGACCGCTCGATGACGGGGTCTGGTGCGTTGTCATTAGACTCAGCTGTTCAAGGGGTGGATGGACTCATAACAAACGAAACCGATCTTGTTCTTGGCGCTTTTTATGCGGATTGTGTCCCTTTATATTTTTATGACCCTGTAGCGGAATGGGTGGGAATTGCCCATGCAGGCTGGAAAGGGACTGTAAATGGAATGGCTGCCGAGATGGTCAACGCTCTTCGGGAAAAGGGCTGTCATCCAAAAAATATCCAGGCTGTAGTGGGACCATCCATCAGCCAGAGACACTATGAAGTTGATCAGAAAGTGATGGATCATATTCCGGATCCCTACAAACAGGTGTGTGCTGAAAAAAATGCAGCCGGTAAGTATCAACTGGATTTAAAGGCTCTTCATAAAAAGATCATGATAGAGAATGGAGTGCCTGAAGGAAATATACAGGTGTCAGGGGCATGTACATACGAGGAAAAGACGTTGTTTTATTCCCATCGACGCGATCAGGGGAAAACAGGGCGCATGCTCGGTTTTATAGCTTTGAGAGCTTGATTGGCGGGAAGGAGTTTAGAAATGTCGGTTAAAGAAAATCTAGCAGAGATTAAAGAGAATATTGGACAGGCCTGTAAGCATACCGGGCGGAATATCGAAGAGATTTCAATTATTGCCGTAACCAAATATGTTTCCACAGAAAGGGCTGAGGAAGCCCTTGATGCCGGCCTGATTCATTTAGGTGAAAACCGTAAAGAGGGGCTGCTTGAAAAGTACGAAACGATTGGTGATCGAGCAACCTGGCACTTTATAGGCACACTGCAGTCAAGAAAAGTGAAGGATATCATTAATCAGGTTTCTATGATTCATTCCCTTGACCGTAAGTCACTTGCAAAAGAAATAAATAAACGCGCATCTTCACCGGTGCCGTGTTTTGTACAGGTGAACATTAGTGAAGAAGACTCAAAACATGGGCTTCAGGCATCTGAAGTTGAATCGTTTGTTGATGAACTGCAGACATATGAAAATGTGAAAATCGTAGGATTGATGACAATGGCTCCTCATATTGAGGATGAAGAGAAACTACGCGGCGTCTTCCGGCAGCTGCGGGCACTGAGGGATCGGATTAGAAATAAAGGGTACGCCCATGCTCCATGCGAGTACCTATCAATGGGGATGAGCAATGATTACAAGCTTGCCATTGAAGAAGGGGCTACACATATCCGCCTGGGCTCGAGCTTAGTCGGTGAATAATAAAAGTGAGAGGTGACCATGATGAGCATGAAAAATAAATTCCGTTCTTTTTTTACGCTGGATGATGAATACGAATACATTGAAGAGGAAGTGGAAGAGGAGGAGGAAGAACCTTCTTCTCAGCAGAGAAACTCACGAAAGCAGGAGACAGGAAATGTCGTCAGCTTGAAAAGTGCCAAGTCTTCTTCCAAAATGGTTTTAAGTGAGCCAAGCAGTTATAACGAAGCTCAAAACATTGCTGATCAGCTGGTAAATAGACGGGCGGTTGTCATTAATCTGCAGCGCGTGGACCATACCCAGGCAAAGAGAATTGTAGATTTTTTAAGTGGAACCGTATATGCTATAGGTGGAGATATTCAGAAGCTGGGGACCCAGACATTCCTCTGCACCCCGGATAACGTGGAGATTTCCGGATCGATTTCAGAAATCATGGCACAGGAAGAAGATGACATTAATAGAAGGTGGTAAGACATGGCGTTTTTGTTTAATATTCTAATGACTGCACTACAGATATACAGTTGGGTTCTCATCATTTATATCTTGATGTCCTGGTTCCCGGGAGCGAGA
Organism: Halobacillus litoralis; assembly: GCF_020524025.1. GTDB lineage: Bacteria > Bacillota > Bacilli > Bacillales > Halobacillaceae > Halobacillus > Halobacillus litoralis_D. Next base: position 740,080 of record NZ_JAIVKN010000001.1, read on the forward strand.
GAATCCAGTTTCGGTCAAATCATGGCAAGGCTGGCTGAGCCATTTTTAGAACCGTTTCGAAAGATTATCCCGCCGCTTGGGATGATCGATATTTCCCCGATCGTTGCTATTCTTGTATTGCGCTTTGCCTCCTCAGGCTTAAGAGAGCTTTACTGGATGATCGCAGGATTATAAAATAAGGAACAGGTGTAGAGCAGGAGTGATCGGCTCTTCTATCTGTTCCTTTTGTTAGTTAGGGAGGTTTAGTTGTGGACATTTACCAGCATTTTAGAAAAGAAGAGCGCCCGTTTATAGATCAAGTACTATCCTGGCGTGAAGATGTAACATTTAAATACCAGCGTAAACTCAGCGATTTTCTCAATCCCAGGGAGCAGATGATTGTAAACGCAGTGATGGGAAATACTTCGGACTTAGTCTATGGAATGGAAGGCGGAGCGGAGACAAGTGAACGGAAACGAGCGATTATAGCTCCCGAATACGAAATGATAGAAAAGGATGACTATCAAATAACTTTGCTTGAAGCATCATATCCTGATAAGTTCGTAACTCTGGAACACAGAGACGTGTTAGGAGCTTTTATGTCTCTCGGCATCCGCCGGGAGAAGGTGGGGGACCTGGTTGTACAGGATGGCACCATTCAAATGACAGTCGCTTCTGAAATCAGCGATTACATAAAGATGAATTTGACCGGTATCAAAAAATCAACCATTGATTTTCAGGAGAAGCCCCTCACTGACCTTATGGAGAGCAGAGAAAAATGGATAACAAGAGAAACAACCGTATCTTCGCTGCGTCTGGATGTGATCGTCAAGGAGATATACGGCATGTCCCGGAAAAAAGCAAGTATGTTTATCGAAGGCGGTCACGTAAAAGTGAATTTCCGGACAGTAGAGGATACGTCCTTCTCCCTTGAACCCGGGGATCTTATTTCGTTAAGAGGGAAAGGAAGGAGCCGTCTGGATGAAGTGACCGGCCAGACAAAGAAAGAGAAATATAAAATCATGACTGCAAAATTAAATTAATTGAACAATGTAGCAGGAATTCGTTTTTTTATGTCGAAAAAGATTTAGTACACAGAAGAGTTGGGGAGGTGGCTGGTGTGCCTTTAACACCATTGGATATTCATAATAAAGAATTCACAAGAGGCTTCCGCGGATACGATGAAGATGAGGTCAATGAATTTCTTGACCAGGTGATCAAAGATTATGAAATTGTGATCCGTCAAAAGAAAGAACTGGAGCGGGAAGTCAGTCAGCTGAATGAGCGGCTGGGTCATTTCAATGACATCGAAACAACATTAAATAAATCGATCCTCGTTGCACAGGAAACCGCTGAAGGTGTCAAAAGCAGTGCAAGTAAGGAATCGAAACTGATTGTGAAAGAGGCAGAGAAGAATGCCGACCGCATCATCAATGAAGCCCTGGAAAAATCCCGTCGTATTTCCATTGAAGTGGAAGATATGAAGAAGCAGGCGAAGGTGTTCAAGACACGCTTACGCATGCTCGTTGAGGCTCAAATTGATATGATAGAGAATAATGACTGGGATCATCTATTTGATACAGACATCGATAATGAAAAAGAAGTAGAACGTAAAATGGAACAGGAGTACAGTTCGCAGACATAAGAGTCGGCCGTACATAATGAAATCATCCATTTATTTATACAAAAGGCATCGTTCTGAACAGGGCGGTGTCTTTTTATTGCCTTCATACGCCTGCAGGTCAACTTTTGTGATACAATAGCTTAGGAATAAGATTCATGGAGGACGCTTATGTATGTGTATTATATCGTAGCCATAGCCATTCTCATTCTTGATCAATGGACGAAATGGCTCGTCGTTACAAAAATGAACATCGGTCAATCGATACCGATTATAGAAAATTTCTTTTATCTGACATCTCACCGTAACCAGGGAGCGGCCTGGGGGATATTGCAGGGACAGATGTGGTTTTTCTATATTATAACCATCGTTGTCATTGGATTTGTCATTTATTACTTACATCAATATGGAAAACAGAGTCGCTTTGTGGGGACAGCCCTTGCTTTCATTTTAGCAGGAGCCATTGGGAACTTTATCGATCGCATCTTCCGAAAAGAAGTGGTTGATTTTGCAAATACGTATATTTTTACGTATGATTTTCCTATTTTCAACGTTGCCGATTCGGCGCTTGTCATCGGGGTCATTTTTATAATGATTGCTACCTTCGTGGATGAGCGTAAAAAGAAAGGAAGTTTAAACTCTTGAGTGAACAATACGTAGTAACTGAGCAGGATCAATCAAAACGGATTGATAAATTATTAACAGACGTTATCGCTGACTCTTCCAGGTCCCAGATTCAAGGGTGGCTGAAAAGTGATGTCGTCCTTGTCGATGGAAAAGCGGTGAAAAGCAATTATAAAGTGCAGGCAGGGGATACAATCACCTGGCACATTCCAGAGCCCGAACCGATGGATATTCTTCCAGAAAACATTGAACTTGACATCGTTTTTGAAGATGAAGATGTGATTGTCGTAAATAAGCCTTCTGGTATGGTGATTCATCCATCCGCCGGTCATTATTCAGGAACACTCGTTAACGCTCTTTTATACCACTGTCAGGATCTCTCTGGTATTAATGGTGTTGAGCGGCCAGGCATTGTGCACCGCATTGATAAAGACACTAGCGGTCTTTTGATGGTTGCGAAGAACGATCTGGCTCATAAGTCGCTTGCTGAGCAGCTTTCACAGAAGAGCGTCGAACGGAAATACGAAGCGATTGTCCATGGAGAGATTCCTCACGAATACGGGACGATTGATGCGCCAATTGGCAGAGATACAAAAGATCGTCAGAAAATGGCGGTTGTCGATGGAGGCAGGGATGCGGTTACTCATTTCCGTGTTCTTCGTCATTTTACAGATTTCACGCTTGTAGAGTGTACGTTGGAGACAGGGCGTACGCACCAGATTCGTGTTCATATGCGCTATATCAGCCATCCGCTTGCAGGGGACCCTAAATATGGTCCTCGGAAGACATTAGACCTTAATGGACAGGCGCTTCATGCAAAATCATTAGGATTTGAACATCCACGTACAGGCGAATGGATCAAATTTGAAGTAGAACCACCAAAGGACTTCCAAGATACGTTAACGTATTTAAAGACAAGAGAATAATAAAAAAAGAGAATCATGATTGACAAACAGGAATAGGTTTGTCATAATCATCAATAGAATATAAAGACCTTTAAAGACAGTCCCGTGAGGCTGAAAAGGTGGCGGTGCATACACAGGATACGTGTAGACAAAACCCCTTTTCTGCCCTCATGCGGAAAAGGGGTTTTTTTGTAAAGGAGCGGTCACATGAATCCAAAAGCTACAGTCCTTGATGATGCAGCGATTCGCAGAGCGTTAACAAGAATCTCACATGAAATCATCGAAAAGAATAAAGGAGTCGAAGACCTCGTTCTGGTCGGGATCAAGACACGAGGCGTCCCGATCGCTCAACGATTAAAAAACAAAATCCAGGAAATTGAGGGAGCAGACGTGCCGGGCGGGGAACTTGACATCACGTTATATCGTGATGATTTAACACCGGAAAAACACGCAGCTGAACCTCAACTGAAAGACACGAACATTCAGGCCGATATAGATGGCAAAACCGTCATCCTCGTCGATGATGTCCTTTACACTGGTCGAACCGTGCGTGCCGCAATGGACGCTCTCATCGACCACGGACGTCCGAAAGAAATTCAGCTGGCTGTTCTAGTGGACCGCGGCCATAGAGAGCTGCCGATCCGCGCAGACTATGTAGGGAAAAATGTTCCTACATCTCAAGATGAAATCATCACCGTCACCCTCTCTGAAACAGATGAGAACGATGAAGTGAAGATTTTCGAAAAATAAAATGGAAACCTTTAAAAAAGTCCCGTGAGGCTTAAAAGGTTCGTAATGATACACGTGTAGGTTACACGTCTACCTCTTTGCGGCCTTTTAAGCGCAAAGAGGTTTTTTTATGGGCAAAGGAGGAGCAAATGATATGAAACAACATCAAGCCGCTTTAGAAGTTAATGAAGTACCACCCATGCACAAATGGCTCACTCTGAGTTTACAGCACTTATTTGCCATGTTTGGAGCAACCATTCTTGTCCCTTTTCTAACTGGATTATCACCATCAGTTGCGCTCGTTTCAAGTGGCTTTGGAACACTGGCGTATCTAATGATAACAAGAGGAAAGGTTCCCGCTTATCTTGGATCGAGCTTTGCATTTATCTATCCGATTATTGAAGCTTCAAAGTCAAGCGGAATTGCCGGCGCGATGGTAGGCAGTTTCCTTGTCGGTCTCGTTTACGGCCTTGTCGCCATCTTAATCTCTGTATTTGGGACGAAATGGTTAATGAACTTGCTGCCACCGGTTGTTGTAGGTCCGGTCATTATCGTCATCGGTCTTGGTTTAGCTTCCACTGCAGTTGATATGGCCATGTATCTGCCAGGTCAGGAAGAAAATATTTATAGCGGGACCCACTTTATGGTGGCTCTTGTTACACTTGCGATTACAGTCATCGCATCGATTTACTTTAAAGGGTTCTTCTCTCTGCTTCCGATTTTGTTCGGAATCATCGGAGGTTATGGATTCGCCATGACCCAGGGCATTGTCGACACAACCGGGATTCAGGAGGAGTGGGCGGCGATTGCAGCTGCCGGTTCATTCGCCGGCGTACTGAACGCCATTTTCCAAGTGCCGGACTTTGTCATTCCTTTTGTAGACTTTTCACCTTTGGATGTGTTCAGCTGGGAAATTGCTTTTCTTATGATTCCATTCGCTCTCGTGACCATTACAGAACACACAGGGGATCAAATGGTGTTATCGAAGGTAGTCGGAAAAAACTTCCTCAAAAATCCAGGTCTTGACAAATCCATTCTGGGAGATGGCGCGGCTACGTTTATTGCCTCCTGTCTTGGAGGACCGCCAAACACAACGTACGGAGAGAATATCGGCGTTCTTGCGATTACAAGAGTTTACAGTGTCTTCGTTATCGGTGGTGCGGCTGTAATTGCCATCATCTTTGGGTTCATTGGAATGGTTACAGCTGTCATCAGCTCAATACCAACAGCTGTCATGGGCGGGGTTTCTATCCTGCTTTTCGGAATTATCGCTTCAAGCGGGCTGCGTATGCTGATTGACAATCAAATTGATTTTGGAGAGAAAAGAAATCTGATTATCTCTTCCGTTATCCTTGTTATCGGAGTGGGAGGAGCTTATATCCAGGTGACAGACCGTGTGCAGATCGCAGGAATGGCGCTTGCAGCCATTATCGGAATCTTGCTCAACCTCATCCTGCCAGGGAAAGAAAAGAGCATGGGGAATGGAAACATGTTTGAAGCACCTGGAGAAGAAAAAGAGAAAAGTAAAGAATATGATGTAGCGTAAACCAACACTCACACACGTTTTAACCGAGTCCCGAGAGGCTCAGAAAGGTGTACTAGGGATTGGCTCGTTTGCTATGCGACGAGCAGAGGCACCCCCAGACACCTGGGGGTGCCTTTTTCATTAGTGTACCGATTTAAAAATTATAGATCGGAGAGATGACGATGCCGGCAGTAGAATCTTTGCATCACCTGTTATCCATGAAGGATGTAACAAATGAGAAAATCCATGACCTTTTTTCCTTAGCGGAAACCATTGAGAAACAGCAGAATCCGAACAAATTTCAAGGCCGCTTTGCAGCCAATCTCTTTTTAGAACCAAGCACAAGGACTAAAAGCAGCTTTCACGTAGCTGAAAGAAAGCTTGGCATGGAAGTTATGGAACTCGACAGAGCAGATTCGAGTTTAACCAAAGGCGAGAGTTTCTATGACACGCTGAAGACTCTGGAATCGATCGGCGTGGAGCTTGCAGTTGTGCGGCAGTCAGAAGCAGGCCTGCTTCAGAAATGTACGAAAGGATTAAATCTTTCTGTTATCAATGCTGGTGATGGATGCGGCGAACACCCTACTCAGTCCCTGCTTGATCTTTACACCATTCACGAACATTTTCAAAGTTTCAAAGGACTCCATGTCTGTATTGCTGGAGACATAAAACACAGCCGGGTGGCAAGGTCAAATGCTTTAGCCCTTCGTCAGCTTGGCGCAGTGGTTTCCTTTGTTAGTAAACCAGAATGGCAGGATCCTGCGATAGGCCGAGACTATATATCCATGGATAAGGCTGTAAAAGAATGTGATGTGCTGATGCTGCTTCGCATCCAGCATGAAAGGCATGAAAAGAAGGAAGCAGACATCTCTTATCTTGAGCAGTATGGATTAACGAAAGAAAGGGAAGCGCGCATGGGGAAACACAGTATTATCCTTCATCCTGCTCCTGTAAATAGAGGTGTAGAGATTGATAGTGATCTGGTGGAATCTCCTAAATCCAGAATCTTCCGGCAGATGACAAATGGAGTAACGATTCGAATGGCCGTTATTGAAGCACTATTGAAAGGGGAGTTATAAATGAAACAGAAGATCATCAACGCAAAAGTCATAGAACATGGAGCATGTAAAACAGTCGAGGTACTTATAGAAAATGGAATCATCACACAAATCTCTGAACAGGCAGGCGAAGCAGATCAAACCATAGATGCCAAAGGTCATCTCCTTACACCAGGATTTGTCGATGTTCATGTTCATTTAAGGGAACCTGGGGGAGAAACGAAAGAAACCATATCGACTGGCACGAAGTCGGCAGCTAAAGGTGGCTTTACAACGGTATGCACCATGCCGAATACAACGCCTGTCCCTGATGATCCGGAAATTATGACACAGATCCTCGAAACGATAAATGAGAAGGCCCATGTCCGTGTGCTCCCTTATGCATCAATTACCACACGTCAGACAGGACAGGAACTTGTAAATATGGAAAAACTGGCTGAGCTGGGGGCTTTCGCCTTTACAGATGACGGAGTCGGAGTACAGTCAGCCGGCAGAATGTTTGAAGCGATGAAAGAAGCCGGCCGTCTCGGCAAATCGATCGTAGCCCACTGTGAGGACAACTCACTCGTCTATAAAGGGGTCTGCCACGAAGGAGAAGTCAGCGAAAGACTACAGCTCCCTGGAATTCCAAATGTTGCAGAGTCTGTTCAAATTGCGCGGGATGTTCTTCTTGCGGAGGCAGCAGGTTGTCATTATCATGTCTGCCATGTATCAACGAAAGAATCTGTGCGTGTGATCCGGGATGCCAAGAAAGCTGGCATTCACGTGACTGCCGAAGTCACACCACATCATTTAATACTTAATGAGAACAACGTCAATGAAGACCATGCCTTTTTCAAAATGAACCCGCCGCTTCGATCTGCAGAGGATCAGGAAGCATTAATTAATGGGTTGTTGGACGGGACGATCGACTTTATCGCTACAGATCATGCCCCTCATACAGAAGAGGAAAAACAGCAGGGTTTTTTGTCCTCCCCTTTTGGCATCACAGGTTTGGAAACAGCTTTTCCATTGTTATACACACACCTCGTCAGTAAAGGAGTCGCAACTTTAGAACAGTTGATTGACTGGCTGACTGTGAAACCTGCGCAGACATTCGGACTACCTTATGGAACCCTCGAAACAGGGGTTTCAGCAGATCTAACAATCATTGACCTGGACACAAAGAAATCGATTGACAGGCATCAATTTTTATCAAAGGGAAAAAATACACCGTTTCATGGCTGGAACGTTAAAGGATGGCCGGTACTTACAATCGTTAATGGAACAAAGGTATGGGAGGAGAATTCATATGAAACAACTCGTGCTTGAGGATGGAACGGTATTTGTTGGTGAAGGATTCGGGAGTGAACGCGAAACGGTTGGTGAGATTGTATTTAATACAGGTATGACTGGTTATCAGGAAGTCATATCCGATCCTTCCTACTGCGGACAGCTGGTCACCTTTACCTATCCGCTGGTCGGAAACTATGGGATTAACCGGGATGATTTTGAGACGGTCAATCCTGCTGTTCTTGGCGTAATTGTAAAAGAACATTGTGAACACCCTTCCAACTTCCGAAGTGAAGAAACGCTGGATGAATTTTTAAAAGTAAAGAAGATTCCTGGTATCAGCGGAATTGACACGCGGAAGCTTACAAAAATTATCCGTCAGCACGGAACGATGAAAGCAATGATTTCATCTACAGACCGACCTGTGGAAGAAGTGCTCCGCATCATTCAGGACACTGCTTTATCGACAAATCAGGTGAAAGAAGTATCGACGGTGAAACCTTATGTCGTTCCTGGCAGAGGGAAGCGGATCGTACTTATGGACTTTGGGATGAAACACGGCATCCTTCGAGAATTCACAAAACGCCACTGTCATGTCACGGTCGTTCCTTATCATACATCAGCTGATGAAATCATCCGTTTGAAGCCTGACGGTGTCATGCTTTCCAATGGTCCTGGAGACCCAAAAGATGTGCCTGAGGCAATTCAGACGATTCGGAAGCTGATCGGTCAGGTACCGATTTTCGGCATATGTCTCGGCCATCAACTGATTGCCCTTGCTTCTGGTGCGGATACATCCAAGCTGAAGTTCGGACACAGAGGCGCCAACCAGCCTGTGAAAGACTTAGCAGCGAACCGGACTTACATGACCTCTCAAAACCATGGTTATGCGGTCGATGAAAATTCGTTGGCGTCTACAAACCTTAAACTTACGCAAGTGTCTTTAAATGACAACACAGTAGAGGGCTTAAAGCATACGTATCATTCTGTCTTCAGTGTACAATACCATCCGGAAAGTTCACCTGGACCAGAAGACACCGGCCATCTATTCGATGAATTTTTAACGAACATGGAAGAAGCTCAAGTGAAAACGAAGGAGGATATCTCATGCCTAAACGTACAGATTTAACAAAAATTCTTGTCATCGGATCCGGTCCGATTGTGATCGGTCAGGCGGCTGAATTTGATTATTCCGGTACACAAGCCTGTCAATCTCTGAAGGAAGAAGGATATGAGGTAATCCTTGCAAACTCGAATCCAGCAACGATTATGACCGACCATACCTTTGCAGATCAAGTGTATATGGAGCCGCTCACGCTTGAATTTTTAAAGAAAATCATTCGAAAAGAAACCCCCGATGCGATTCTTCCTACGCTGGGCGGGCAGACGGGATTAAACTTAGCCGTTGAATTACATGAATCAGGAATCCTGGATCAGTATCGTGTTGAATTGTTGGGAACACCACTGGAGGCGATTCAGCGTGCTGAGGACAGGGAAAAATTCCGCTCTCTTATGCATCAGTTGAACCAGCCTGTACCAGAGAGCGAGATTGTCAGTTCCGTAGATCAGGCTCTGACGTTTGCTGAAGAGATCGGCTATCCCGTTATCGTCCGGCCGGCGTATACAATGGGTGGTGCCGGCGGCGGTATGTGCGACAACGAATCTCAGTTGAGAGAAACAGCCCGGAACGGTCTTGCTCTATCTCCGGTCAGTCAGTGCCTGATTGAGAAAAACATTGCTGGATTTAAAGAAGTCGAATACGAAGTGATGCGGGATAAGAGGGACAATAAAATTGTGGTCTGTAATATGGAGAACTTTGATCCAGTTGGGATTCATACAGGAGACTCCATTGTTGTCGCTCCTTCCCAGACGCTTAGTGACCGGGAATATCACATGCTTCGAAATGCTTCGCTTGAAATTATTCAGGCGCTCGAAATCGAAGGCGGGTGTAATGTCCAGCTCGCCCTTGATCCGGACAGCTTCCAATACTATGTCATTGAAGTAAACCCAAGGGTCAGCCGTTCCTCTGCTTTAGCTTCAAAGGCCACCGGCTATCCGATTGCGAAAATTGCTGCGAAAATTGCCGTAGGTCTTACTTTGGATGAAATAAAAAATCCAATTACAGAAACGACCTATGCCTGCTTTGAACCTGCGTTGGATTACGTGGTGACAAAGATCCCGCGGTGGCCTTTTGATAAATTCGCAAAAGGCAATCGTACGCTTGGCACCCAGATGAAAGCGACAGGGGAAATTATGAGTATCGGACGGTCGCTGGAAGAATCACTGCTTAAAGGAGTGCGGTCGTTAGAAGGAGAAACGGAGGAATTTTATCTGCCTTCTGCTGTTCAGTTAACCAATGAAGAATTGAACAAGCGTCTGAAAAAGGCAGATGATGAGCGTATCTTCCTGCTGGCAGAAGCGTTAAGACGTTCTTATTCTTTGGAAGACCTCCACGAACTGACACGGATTGATTTCTTTTTCCTTCACAAACTGAATCGCATCATTGATCTGGAAAAACAGATTCTGAGGGAAGGATTAACCTCAGGATTGTTAGTCAAAGCAAAAAGGATGGGCTTTTCAGATGCTCAAATCGCACGTGTAGCGAATACAACAGCTTCTGAGGTCATGAACGAACGACGCGGCAGTGACATTCGTCCAGTATATAAAATGGTCGATACATGTGCAGGGGAATTCGCTTCGGAGACGCCTTATTTTTACAGTAGTTATGAAGATGAAAACGAATCAGCTGCAAGTGACAATAAAAAAGTCCTTGTTATAGGATCCGGACCAATCCGAATCGGGCAGGGAGTGGAATTTGATTATGCCACTGTTCATTCTGTACTTGCCTTAAAAGAAATGGGTTATGAGGCAATCATTATGAACAACAATCCGGAAACAGTATCCACGGATTTCAGTGTGTCAGATAAATTATACTTTGAACCCCTGACCCTTGAAGACGTTATGAATGTGATTGACCTGGAACAGCCGGAAGGTGTAATCGTTCAATTTGGTGGTCAGACAGCGATCAACCTTGTAGACAGCTTAACTGCACAGGGTGTGAAAATACTCGGCACAACAATGGATGCCATAAATCAGACGGAGGACCGTGACTTATTTGAGCAGCTTTTAAATAAGCTCGAGATTGCCAAGCCGGGCGGAGAAAGCGTAACGAGCGAAGAGGAAGCTTACGCAGCAGCAGAAAAGATCGGCTATCCCCTGGTCGTCCGTCCATCTTATGTGCTTGGAGGAAGGGCCATGGCCATTGTCTATTCACATGAAGAACTGGAATCTTATTTAGAAACCAATGTAACCGTTCATAACGGACATCCAATTCTCATCGATAAGTATATGACGGGTATGGAAATTGAGGTGGATGCGATCTCGGATGGGGAAGATGTATTCATTCCTGGAATTATGGAACATATCGAAAGAGCAGGCGTTCACTCTGGAGATTCAATGGCCGTATATCCAACGCAGCGCCTGACAAAAGAGCTTGAGCAGCAGTGTATTGATGCCACAGCAAAAATTGCCCGCGAGCTGAATATGAAAGGGCTGATCAATATTCAGTTTGTCGTTTATAAAGGAACCGCCTACGTGCTCGAAGTAAATCCAAGAGCCAGCCGGACCGTTCCTTTCTTAAGTAAAATTACAGGGGTGCCTATGGCCAGGCTTGCCACACAGGTTATCATGGGCGAAACTCTGAAAGCTCATGGGTATTCCTCAGGAGTTGCAGCTAAGCCGAATGGTGTTTACGTAAAAGTTCCTGTCTTCTCCTTCGAGAAACTGCGCAGTGTCGATACAACATTAGGGCCGGAGATGAAGTCGACTGGTGAAGTCATCGGGTATGATCAGACGCTCGAAAAAGCCCTTTATAAAGGGATGACTTCCGCTGGGTTGAAGATTCCAACGCAAGGGTCCGTTCTACTGACTGTTGCAGATAAGGATAAGAAAGAAATGCTTGAAATTGCCAGAACGTTTTATGAACTCGGCTTCCAATTATTTGCGACAGAAGGAACGGCAGGCGTCATAGAAGAGGCGCATATTCCTGTAGAATCCGTCGGAAAGGTAGGGTCTGATGAGCTGGATGTCATTGATTTGATTCAAAATGGAAAAGTTCATGTCGTTGTCAATACGTTGAATAAAGGCATGCGGGCAAGATCGGACGGTTTCAGAATCCGCCGGGAAGCGGTTGAAAATGGCATTGCATGCTTAACCAGTTTGGACACAGCACGGTCCATTGTTGACGTAATCAACGCTATGTCCTTTTCAGCAAGAGCCATCACCCCTATGGAAGGGGTGAATGCATGAAACGTGAGTTCATGAAGATCCTCGAACATACAAGCATTGCAAATGATACGTACCGTCTCCTCTTGGAAGGGGAGATGGTCCAAGATATCGTAGACCCAGGGCAGTTTGTCCACGTTCAAATTAGTGATGATTTCTATCTAAGGCGGCCCGTTTCCATTTGTGACTATAACCGAAGCGAAGGCACGATGACTCTCCTGTATAAAGTCATGGGAAAGGGAACGGACGCACTGACCAAGAAAGAAGCGGGCGGTTTCCTCGATGTCCTCGGGCCGGGCGGACAGGGGTTTCCACTGCCTGGAGACGAGCAGACGCACGCCCTCCTAATCGGAGGAGGGATAGGCGTTCCTCCTTTATATAATCTTGCCAAACAACTGAATGATAAAGGAATACGTGTGACGAGTGTGCTGGGATTTCAAACCAAAGCGGATGCCTTTTTAATAGAGGAGTTTGAGAGTTTCGGAGAAGTTTATGTGAGTACCAACGATGGCACACTCGGAACGAAAGGTTTTGTGACAGATGTCCTTTCTCAGCTGGAATCCGTTCATGATACTTATTACGCCTGCGGACCAACGGTTATGCTGAAGGCGGTTATGGATCAACTTGAAGAAGTGCCGGGTTATATCTCAATGGAAGAGCGGATGGGGTGCGGTATAGGAGCCTGCTTTGCCTGCGTAATTGAATCGCGGGATGATAAAGGCTATAAACGCATCTGCTGTGATGGGCCCGTTTTTGATGCAAAGGAGGTTGTCCTTTCATGAATTTGTCGGTTTCCCTTCCTGGGTTACAGTTGAAAAATCCAATTATGCCTGCTTCAGGATGTTTTGGATTTGGTAAAGAGTTTGCTCAGTTTTATTCCCTCTCTGATCTTGGGGCGGTCATATTGAAAGCAGCCACAGGAGAGAAGCGATTTGGAAATCCTACGCCCCGTGTAGCAGAAGCAGCGAGCGGGATGTTAAATGCGATTGGTCTGCAGAATCCGGGAGTTGATTCAATCATTACCGATGAAATCCCTTTTTTAAAAGAACAGGATGTGCCATTAATTGCGAACGTCGCTGGCAGCACGGTTGAGGAATATGAGGAAGTGGCAGAAAAAATCTCAGCTCACGTCGACGCGCTCGAGCTGAATATATCCTGTCCAAATGTAAAAGAAGGCGGCGTTCAATTTGGGACTGACCCTGAACTTGCAAAAGAAGTGACAAGGCGGGTCGTTCAGGCAAGCAGAGTTCCAGTATATGTGAAGCTGTCTCCCAATATAACAGATATCGTTCAGATGGCGAAGGCTGTTGAAGAAGCGGGAGCGCATGGACTATCGATGATCAACACTCTAACTGCAATGCGAATTGATCCAAAGACACGAAAGCCTGTGATTGCAAACCAGACCGGTGGATTGTCAGGTGCAGCTATTAAACCTGTAAGTATCCGCATGATCCACCAGGTTTACAAAGAGGTGAACCTTCCTATCATCGGTATGGGTGGTATAGAATCGTCCGAAGATGTCATTGAATACTTGCTTGCAGGCGCAAGTGCGGTGGCGATTGGCAGTGCAAACTTTAAGAATCCATTGATCTGTAAAGAAATCATGGATGCCCTGCCGCAAACACTGCAAAAATATGGATTCTCATCGGTTCAAGAAGCTATAGGAGGTGCACACCATGAGCAGACTGCAGCCAGTATACTTCGCGCTTGATTTTGAAACTGGGGAGGAAGCTCTTTCATTCCTTGACCTCAACCAACTTAACGGTATTCCAGTGAAAGTGGGGATGGAACTTTTTTATAAGGAAGGTCCGACCATCTTATCAAACTTACATGAGAGAGGACACCCCATCTTCCTTGACTTAAAGCTTCATGATATTCCTGAAACTGTTCGTAGATCAATGCGGAATCTAGCCGGACTAAATGTGGATGTCGTTAACATTCATGCGCAGGGCGGGAGTGAAATGATCAGGGCGGCTAAAAAAGGCCTGCAAGAAGGGGCGGTAGGAAAACCGCCTCTTTTACTGGCGGTAACTATGCTGACGTCAACAGACCAAAGCATAATGCAGGAGGAGATGCTTTTAGCTCATCCGCTCTCCAACATAGTCAAGCATTATAGTGAGCTCGCTGAACAGAGCGGAGCAGACGGGGTTGTCTGTTCTGTGGAAGAGGCAGCAGTCATTAAATCAACGACCAGCCTGCTTACATTAACCCCTGGAATAAGGCTTGTAGGTGGAGAAACACATGATCAAAAGCGTGTAGCCACACCTGAACAAGCCAATCAAGAAGGAAGCGACTCGATTGTGGTAGGACGTGCCATTCGGGATGCTGATCATCCGCGTGTGATTTATGAAACAATAAAGGAGGCATTCACTTATGGACAAACAACAATTGATTCGTGATTTACTGGAAATCGGAGCGGTTAGAATTGAAACGGAAAACTTCTTCACATGGACCTCAGGAATAAAATCACCTATTTATTGTGACAACCGTTTGACGATGTCCTATCCGGCCGTCCGCCGAAGTATCGCCGACGCTTTTGTAGAGAGGATTGAAGCATTAGACCAGCCAGTAGATGCGATTGCCGGATGTGCCACAGCAGGGATTCCTCATGCTGCATGGGTGGCAGAACGAATGAACCTGCCTATGGTCTATGTCCGTTCATCAGCAAAGAAACATGGAAAGGGCAATCAGATTGAAGGTCATATAGAAAACGGCATGCGTGTAGTTGTGATCGAAGATTTGATCTCAACAGGCAGATCCTCGATTGAGGCAGCCGACGCATTAAAGAAAGCGGGGGCGGAAGTACTTCAAGTGCTCTCGATTTTCACGTACGGACTGAACGAGGCAGAAGAATCTTTCAATAGGAATGGATATCCTTTTCAATCGATAGCAAGTTATCATGATCTGCTTGAGCAGCTCGCAAACGATAATGTCTTAAACAAGGAACAAAAAGATCTAATGAATGAGTGGAGCCGGGATCCTTATTTATTTACAAACTCTTAATCATTTAGAATGTTGCTATTTCATACATCTATTAGTACGATGAAAGGAACAAAGCGTATTGGTGATGCTGATGAAATCAAACAAACATTCATTTTTCATATTGATGAACGCTTCTCTTGGGCTCTTATCCTGTTTCGTTTATTTGTATACCTGGGTTTCCTTCTCATTTATGGAGTCTATGTGGTCATGGGAACCATTGCTTAGTGGTGCAGGGTCGTTTGCAATTTTTCTGTTATGGAACATGTATATGTTAAAAAATGAACGAAAGCGTTACTGGGCACAAGCGGTTTTTTCATATTTAGGTTCTATTATCATTTTTGCCTATTTTTTAATCTAGTTCACAGGATAGAAAAGGTGAGGGACGTAGGCATAGTAAGGACATCGGTAGACGAACATAAAATAGAAAAAGGCTGCAGGGTTTCCCGCCCTGCAGCCTTTTTCTAATGGTTTCTTTTATACAGGATTTTTCATACAAAAGCGTTGTTGAAGTTTATTGTTTATTTTTGAGTTGTTCCATAGGAATCCGTTGTATGGAGTTGAAGCTGAAACATGTTCATATGAAGGTGCTGTTACGTTTGTTGAACGGAGGGTGTCTCACTTTCCACGGGCGGGTGTCGTGCCTCTTTCTCATGTAGGATTTCCCCAGTCATCCCTGACTGAATTCTGCGTACGGCACTGTTACTTAAACGTAACGAGGAATGGTTCATCTTCCAGATGCTGGGGTTTAGCATACAGCATAGGTGAGAACCCGGAAGATGGAGCCTGAGGAAGCTCACCACATGCCTGCGGAAGGCGAGTCATTTTCCCAGCCACCACCTCCCCTGGAAAGCACCTAAATAAGACTTTAGAGAAAAGAAAGCATAGGAGGAATCCAAATGAACGAAGGAAGGCAAGGAACACTCATATGCTAAGGAAAGCTTCTAAATCCTCATCATCCTTCTTTAAGTACCGTTTTGACGAATGCGTTTCCCCCTACTATAATGAGTTCTTATGTGAAAAAAATGCACATTAAGGAGATGGCTGTTTTTTAATATCTAAGCAAGTACAACCAAAGACACTTACCAGACATGATAAAAAAAGGACCATCTTAGGAGGAAATTCATGAACGACGAAACAAACAGAGGAAATAAGATTGACTGGCTTACATTTGCCATCAGCGGAGGCTTCCTCGTTTTATTCTTAATCTTTTCTTTAATTAATAAATCTCAAATGGGAGCTTGGATTACCAGCTCTTTTAATTTTTCAGTTACATTCTTTGGAGCCTTTTGGCAGCTGCTTTTATTAGCAACATTTGTAGTAGGGATAGCACTTGCATTAAGTAAATACGGCAGAGTGAAACTAGGAAATAAAGATGTACCGGAGAATGGCTGGTTCCGCTGGGTATCCATGATTTTATGTACGCTTTTAGCAAGCGGCGGGGTGTTCTGGGCCGCAGGTGAGCCTATTTATCATTATTTGACGACACCGCCTTTATTTGATGACGGGGGAATAACAGGAAAGCAGGCCGTCATCCCTGGACTTGCCCAAAGCTTTTTCCATTGGGGATTTACGGCGTGGGCATGCTTAGGTACGGTTGCTACCATCGTTTTAATGTATGCTCATTATCATAAGGGATATCCATTAAAACCTCGTACAATCCTCTACCCATTAGTAGGAGAAAAAATCTTTCGAAAGAAAAGCGTCCTTGGAACAACAGCAGATGTGGTTTCAATTATCGCGGTTGCAGCAGGAACAATCGGACCAATAGGGTTCTTAGGTCTACAGGTTGGATATGCACTGGAGTATTTATTTAATATTCCGGATACTATTTTTACGCAGTCCATTGTAATTATCTTTCTTGTAACAATTGCTGCAATTTCAGCTGCATCCGGTGTGGATAAAGGGATTCAATTATTGAGCCGTTTGAATGTCGGGCTTGCTTTGGTATTAATGCTCGGCATGGTTATTTTAGGACCGACAGCATTTATTATTAATTCCTTTATAGGTGCAGAAGCCTTCCAAATACAAAACTTCGTTCGAATGAGTTTGTATCGTGGAGACAGCGGCTGGTTAGGCTATTGGACCGTCTTCTTCTGGGGCTGGTTCTTAGGGTTTGGCCCGGCGATGGCTATGTTTATCAGCCGGATTTCCCGAGGCCGTTCCATTAGAGAATTGATTCTGGCGGTGGCTATTATTGCACCGATCGTCAGTAACTTTTGGTTCGCAGCCGTCGGTGGATCGGGACTGTTTTATGAATTAGAGAACCCTGGTTCCATCTCAAATGCCTTGAACGAGACAGGAATGCCTGCTGCTGTCATGGCAATTATGGAACAGGTTCCTTTTGGAATGGTTATGGCTACAGGATTCTTAATCGTTACGGTTGTATTTGTAGCTACAACAGCTGACACGATGTCCTATTCTGTAGCTGTAACGTTAACGGGGAATACTCATCCCCCGCGTTTCCTCCGTGTATTCTGGGCTGTTCTTTTCGGGACCATTGCGGCGTCCTTACTCGGAATCGGGGAAAGCAGTATTCAGACGCTGCAGAACTTTATCGTGGTAACAGCTGTGCCTGTATCTTTATTGCTGCTGCCCCCTGTATGGCTCGCTCCTAAAGTAGCTAAAAAGATGGCCATTGATCAAGGCATTATTAAGAAGGAGCCTATGAAGATAGACGTTCAAAAAAGAAAATCTTCTTGATTCTCACATCCTTTATAAAATATATGAGACCATTCAAACGATTAAATTTCGTTTGGGTGGTTTCTCTATTTGTAAAGGATTTTCTCAATATGAGATCAACATTGAGCTTAACAAACACATACTAAAAAACACGCTATACTTAAACAGGAGTGTCAGGCAGAAAAACTTTGTTAACTATTTTTCGTTTCGGAAACCGAAATAGTTGTGACAAGGTAAGAAAATGATTACTATAGGTAACATGTATGGATAATAACAAGAAAGGGAAGGAGGGAAAGTCTATGAAAGCAACCCTTACTCAATCGTATTGGTTCCGCCGGCTGCTTGCTTCAGACCCTGGGAGAAGAAGGCTTAGTCAGGCGGGAAAAGCTACCATTAGTTTGATTTCTTCTGTTTTTACTACTTTATTTCTTCTGAATATGCTTGGACAGCAGCCTTTGTTTCCATCCATTCTATCTGGAATGGCTGGATTAATGGGGATTATGATTGTGATGGATGATACTAAAAGGAAGAAACAAACAACGACTATACTCCTTGCTGTCTCGGCAGCGGCTGGAGTTACCTGCGGATCGTTACTTGCTTCTAATGTCGTGTTGGTTTCTTCTTTGATGATCGTCATTATATTTTGCGGTTTTTACTTTTCAAGGTTTGGCAGCCGCTATTTTTCGTTAGGCATGATTGGATTTTTTACAGTTTATCTTTCTTCTTTTTTAAAACTTTCTACTGAGCAGTTTCCGTGGTTTTATTTAGCCATTGCAATCGGAATCAGCTACGCCTTTCTTTATAATTTCATTGTATTTAAAGATTCTGTCCAGCTCCTCAAAAAAAGCATGGTCTCTTTTCATAGACAGGCGAACTTGACCTTTGAATTGTTGGCGGAGGTGATTGCCGACCCTGTTGTTAAGGAAGCTCGTACAAGGAAATTAGAATACAACGTAAGGAAACTTCGCAAATATGCAAGTCAAGTATCCACTGATCTAAATGAACGGGACATCTCAGAAATTTGGCCGGGCTTAAAGCCAAACCAATTACGATTGTATGTCTTTGACACAGCCATGTTTGTTATGACCCTCTCTGACAGTTTACAAAAGCTGAAAAGGGATGATGCTCTTGAGATGGCTGATCTGCGTGAATTACTCACCCGGTTGATCTCTGCCTTGCAGCAGGCAGAAGTTCTTCAGCCCATTCCTCAGGATCGAAACCTTGAGGAAGCTGATAAAGTAATCCGTTCGCTCCGGTTAATGATTGATGATTTGTTTCAAAACAGAGGCTCTAATCCGGAGGGGTGGTTATACCTGCTTCGGCGCATTGAGGCTATTGCTACTCATGTGACGGAAGGGGCTATGAATATACGATACGATAAAGCGGACCTTTCCATTTCAGAACATGAAGTGGAGGAGGATGCTGAAGAAGAAGTCGGTTCACAAGAAGAAGAAGGAATGAAGCCCACTACAAAAAAAGCTGTCCAATCTTTAATAGCTGGAACGATCGCTATTCTCGTTGGTTATATGATTTCTCCCATCCAGCCATACTGGGTCCTTTTGACAACCTTTATCGTGCAGCTCGGTACAGACACTGTAGGAAGGACTTATCTTAAAGGTGTGGAGCGTTCTGTTGGAACGGTAATTGGAGCATTAATCGGCTTCGTTCTCGCCACCCTTGTGTCAGGCCATTCGGAATTGGAAGTGTTCCTTTTATTCACAGTGATGTTTCTGGCTTTTTATTTACTTCCCGTTTCTTATACACTCACAAGTATGTTTATTACCATGCTGATCGCCTTTATGTATGACCTGATTTTAGGTGGGATTAGTTATCAGCTTCTTGGAGCAAGGGTGCTGGATACAATCGTTGGTGCTTCTATTGCCTATGCTGTTTCTGCTCTTATTTACCCTACAAAAACCATGGATAAAGTCTCTGATGAGATCACAGATTATTTGAATCAACTGGACGGGTACGTGAAGGGTTATGTAGAAAGTTTTGAGAGTACAACCAATGTCAAAAACCTCGCTGAACAGGCTTTTAATCTGGATTTAAAGATTCAAGCGCTCGAAGAAGAGTCAAAACCAGTCATTCAGGGTTTTGGAGGACGAAAAAATACAGACATGGCTGAAGTGCTGACTATTTTTACAGCCATTAATTACTATGCCAAACACTTGGTGGCTTCCTCTTATCAAAAGGATTTTGTTTATCCGGATGAAGTCAGCCGGACGTTACACTCCATCGAACAAAAATTCAGTCATAATGTAGACGTGTTGATTTCTTTTGTTGAAGGAAATGGGAAAGAAGAGGTGGAATCTTTCTATCCCCTGCAGGAAGAACGCGAATTAATTGATGGATTAAAGCCTGGAGTCGACCAGCAGGGAGACCTCGTCCATCATTTGTACTACGTATGGAAGATTAATCAATCCATCTTAATTCTGGGACAACGACTTGGTTTACCCAGAGCTTAAAAGGGATAAAGTCACCTGTTAAGATTCTTACGTTTTTTGTGGATTGTAAAAATTGATGAGTCAGGGGAGTGTTCATTTATGCAGTGGCTGCTCATGGCCTTAGTGTTTTTAGGTGGAATAGGGGTCGCTGTCCAAGCTTCGGTTAACGGCGGCCTTGGTCAGAAGATTGGTGTTTTTGAAGGCGCCTTTGTTTCCTTTTTGGTGGGAACAGTCACCCTTTTTCTTGTGATGTTGTTCTTTGGACGAGGAAATCTTCTGCAGGTTTTTCAAGTTCCAAAGTGGCAGCTGCTCGGAGGGCTGATGGGAGCTTTTTTTGTTTCTATTATGGTTATTTCTGTGCCCCGGATTGGAGCAGGAGCAGCGATATTCACCGTTGTATCAGCCCAGTTAATCGCAAGCTCGCTCATCGATCATTTCGGCTGGCTGGGCGTCAAACAAATCCCTTTAGACGGGCAGAGAATCATTGCTCTTCTTCTAATGATTATCGCCATCACGCTCTATACGAAATCATGAAAAGACCCGGACGTATCAAATCGTCCGGGCCTTTTCGATTATCATTGGAAAGAATTAACGATCATCCAACGCTTTTCCTGCTTTAGATATAGAAATACGCCCTTCTCCTGTACTGGGTTGGACAGCATCTCTGCTCTTCTTCGGATTGCGCTTGGATTTTGAATTCTTTGGCATGACAGCGACCTCCTCTTTCAAGATAGGTGCCCTCTTATCATGCGCTGTTTTCCTTCAGTTATGCAGAAGAAAGTCAAAACGAAAAAGATGTTTTTTCTTTTATTTTAGGTTGTAAATAAGGAAATTTCGATAAGACAGATATTCCTAATACCAGTTAATATCCCCTGATTAATCTCGAACAGTGTGTACATTTACAAAAGTCATTCTTTTCTAATGACAGGAAAGACATCATCTCTCCCTCAAGAAAATCGATCTTAATCTTCCGAATAGGAGAATTCATTTCATGTTAACTAAACCTTTTGAACAGAGCGTGAAAAAGAAATCCCGCTTCACCAGAAGCGGGATTTCTTCATCTGTATTATTTTTTCAGCTTCTTAATGAACGAAGCGTCCGGAGTAACGAAAAGTGTCTGCTGGTTGTCATAGGTGACGTAACCAGGCTTTGCTCCCGATGGCTTTTTAACATGCCTGATCCGGGTGTAGTCTACAGGAACCGTTGATGATCGGCTTGATTTACTAAAGTTCGCTGCGAGCTGTGCCGCTTCAAAAAGGGTATCCTCGCTTGGATTATCGTCCCTGATGACCACATGTGAGCCGGGAATATCTTTAGCATGAAGCCATACATCCGTCTTATTGGCCATTCGGTTGGTTAAATACTCGTTTTGTTTATTGTTGCGTCCGACGAAGATAACCGTGCCGTCACTGGATTCAAAACTTTCAGGCGACGGTTTCTGGGGCTTGTTTTTCTTCTGGCCTTTCTGCAAAGGTTTTTTCTTTAAATACCCCTGTTCACGCAGTTCTTCCCGTATTTCCTCAATATCCTCTTCACGGGCTGACTCCACCTGCTGAATCAAACGCTCAAAATAAGCAATTTCCTCATAGGCTTTCTCAATCTCTTTTTGAACAACTTCTTTGGATTTCTTTAATTTCTGGTAGGTCTGGAAATACGCCTGGGCATTGTCGCTTGGAGATTTATTAGGATTCAGCTCAATCTGCATTTCGTTTTGATCCGGATCGTAATAGTCCACAACCGTAATGGACTCATCTCCTGATTGTACAAGGTGCATATGAGCGGTTAATAGTTCGCCAAGCTTTTGGTATTCTTCCGCTGATTCTGATTTTTTCATGGTCTCTTCATGTTTCTTGATTTTTCGTTTGTTCTTGTCACGCTCATTCTTCAAGAAGCGGAAAAGGTCACCAGCCTGCTGTTTTACACGGTCACGTTCGGCTTTACCTGAATAATAGTCATCAAGCATAGCGCTTACTGAATCATACGTTTCTACATCGTCCTTAAAGGCATGGAGAGGAACAACATAAAATTGATCTTTTTCTCCCCGGTTAATTTGAGGGACGTACCGGTGATCCATAATTCGTTCTCTGATTTGACTGTATGCTTCTTTGTACGCGTTCGGCCCGCCAAGGCCTGCCTGGTGGACAATTTCTTTTGTCATTAACGGGGAAAAACCCATAACAAGATTCAATATTTGTTTATCCATTTTACCTGAATTGAAATCCAGCTTTTTAATGAAGGTTTCAGGATCCAGATCAATTGGATCGATCTTTCCTTGTTCAGGTGGCAGTTTGTACGGCTGCCCCGGCATAATCGTCCGATGACGGTTCTGGGAAGGAGGAAGGTGTTTGATACTGTCAAGCATATGTCCTTCATTCTCATCCACAAGCATGATATTGGAATGTTTGCCCATCACTTCGATAATAAGCGTTTTCAGCGTCTCATCGCCGATTTCATTACGCGTCCTGATCTGGATTTTAACAATCCGCTCCATGCTGACTTGTTCGATGTTCTCGATAAACCCTCCAATTAGATGCTTCCTTAGAAGCATGCAGAGCATCGGTGGCTCCTTAGGGTTATGGTATTGGTCGTCTGTTAAGTGGAAACGAGCATAGCTTGGGTGTGCTGATAACAGCAGCGTATGCTTTTTACGCATCGCACGAACAGTAAATACTAATTCTGTTTCTGTGGGTTGATAAATTTTCATAATTCGACCGGACTGGATCGTTTCATTTAATTCATGTGTAATCGCCCGGGTTACAATTCCGTCAAAAGACATGGTCTTCACCTCTCTACGAGTGAGATTATATCATGTTTGAACAGGAAAGTTCTAAAAGAATCCATTGTAAGGCGGAATCTCTCGCCCTGTAAGGGAGAACTTTGATAAACTAAAATAGGATAAAAAAATTACGGTATAGGTGTGATGGCTTTATGGTGAAAAGTATGACAGGATATGGGAAACAATCCGTTACTATCGGTGAAACGCTTCTTCACGTAGAGGTTCGATCCGTTAATCATCGTTTTCTGGACATATCAGCCAAAATTCCACGATCGCTTCTATTTCTTGAAGAGCGGCTGAAAGGACTGGCAAAAGAAAAGCTGGGACGGGGACATCTGGATATCTTCGTGACCGTTGAGGGACAGGGACTTTTCGAAAAAAAGATCGTTGTGGACTGGCCGGTTGTTGACCAGTATATGAAAAAACTGGAGGACATACAGGATAAATATGATTTGACGGGTCAAATAACTATTGATATGGTATCCAAGTTAGACAATGTTTTTTCTGTACAGGAAGTGGAGGAACATCCTGATCACCTTCAGGAAGCACTTCTACACTCTATGACAGAAGCGCTGCACAGCTTGTTGACGATGCGGAGCAGGGAAGGGGAACAGCTGGAGCAGGATCTGCGTCTGCGGATGGCAAATGTGAAAAAGCTATTCTCGCACTTGATGAACGAAGACCGTCTGTGATTGAAGAGTTCAAAGAGAGAATCCGGTTAAGAGTAGAAGAATACACGAAGGAAAACATCATGCCTGATGAAACAAGAGTCCTTCAGGAAATTGCTCTCTTAGCTGAAAAAGGCGATGTCACCGAAGAAATCACCCGATTGCAATCCCACCTTATTCAATTTGAAAACACCCTTGCAAAAGAGGAACCCATAGGACGCCGGCTGGACTTTATCGTACAGGAGATGCACAGAGAAGTGAATACGATCGGGTCAAAGTCCAACGATGGTAAAATTATGGAATTTGTTGTGAATATAAAGAGTGAGATCGAAAAAATGAAAGAACAAGTGCAAAATGTAGAATAACAATTGTGTTCTCCTCTAGTTTTTTCATATAATAGAGTTAGTGATTCTAGTGTTTGGCCAGAAGAAGGAGGAGTCAGCTTTGAGTTTGAAATTAATTAACATCGGATTTGGGAACGTTGTATCAGCGAACCGTATCATTTCGATCGTTTCACCAGAATCCGCTCCAATCAAGCGTATCATTACGGTTGCCCGTGACAATAATAAATTAGTAGATGCTACATATGGCCGGCGGACGCGTGCGGTCATTATTACAGATAGTGATCATGTCGTCCTTTCTGCCGTTCAGCCCGAGACCGTCGGACAGCGTGTTATCAGTAATGACGAGATATCAGATGAAAACTAGGAGGACTTTTTGCAGTGATTGATCAGAAGGGTATTTTATTTATCCTTTCCGGCCCGTCAGGTGTCGGAAAAGGAACAGTACGTAAAGCATTATTTGAGCAGTCCACCGACCTGCGTTATTCCATTTCCATGACAACACGCTTACCGCGTGAAGGAGAAGTGGACGGGGTGGATTATTTCTTTAAATCCAGAGACGAATTTGAGAAGCTGATCAGTGAAGGACAATTGATTGAGCATGCCGAATACGTCGGGAATTATTATGGTACACCCCGCCAATATGTAGAAAAGACGTTGGATGAAGGCAAGGATGTATTTTTGGAAATTGAAGTACAGGGAGCTTTAAAAGTCCGTGAAAACTTCCCGCAGGGCGTCTTTGTATTCTTAATTCCTCCATCTTTGGAAGAATTAAAAGACCGGATTGTTAACCGTGGCACAGAGACAGAAGACAAAGTGAAGAATCGTCTCCATGCAGCCAAGGAAGAAATTGATATGATGGATGCGTACGACTACGTCGTGGTCAATGATCAGATTGATCATGCTGTTTCCAAAGTGAAATCCATTGTTGCAAGTGAGCATTGTAAACGTGAGCGTGTAGCTCAGCAGTATAAAAAAGCATTGGAGGATGAATAATCATGATGTTAGAACCATCCATTGATTCCCTACAGAAACAAATTAAATCTAAGTATACTCTTGTAACCCTGTCTGCAAGAAGAGCGCGTGAATTGAAGCAGGGGAGTGCACCAATGATTGACAACCCGACTTCTCACCAGCAGGTTGGTGTAGCGTTGGAAGAAATCCGTGATGGCAAGTTGAATTATATTGAATCTGATGAAATTCAAGCACGTACGGAAACCACATAAAAAGACACGTTTAAATACGACGTAGGAAAAGCCGCGCTTCTTAATTGAACTAGCGCGGCTTTTCCTACGTGTATGAGTGACCATATTTTTCGAGTAAAGGGGTCTGTCCGATGTTAAAAGGGAAAAAGATCGTATTAGGTGTATCAGGCGGAATTGCCGCTTATAAAGCAGCAGCTTTAACGAGTAAGCTTGTTCAGGCGGGGGCTTTTGTGAAAGTAATTATGACAGAAAGTGCCCGTCAATTCGTCGCTCCCACGACTTTCCAGGCTTTATCCAGACAACCCGTGTATACAGATACATTTGATGAACAGGATGCATCTCAAATTCAGCATATTGATGTTGCCGACTGGGCTGATTTATTTCTGATTGCTCCTGCAACGGCCAATACAATTGGGAAACTTGCAGGCGGCCTGGCAGATGATATGTTATCAACGACATTATTAGCTACAGAAGCACCTGTTTATATTGCACCGGCTATGAATGTTCATATGTACAGTCATCCGGCTGTTATGAATAATATGAAAAAGCTTGACGGGTGGGGCTTTCGGTTTATTGAACCCGGAGAGGGTTATTTAGCTTGTGGATATGTAGGTAAAGGTCGTTTGGAAGAACCGGAAAGTATCGTACGTGTCCTTGAAAACGAGGGACGGAAGCATAAAATACTTACAGGTAAAAAGGTCTTAATTACCGCTGGTCCTACACGCGAAAAAATTGACCCTGTCCGCTATTTTACCAACCCTTCGACAGGGAAGATGGGCTTTGCTCTTGCCAGACAGGCTTCTTTATTAGGGGCAGATGTAACACTCATATCCGGACCGGTTTCCTTGGACACACCTAAAGGCGTCCGGCGGATAGATATCACAACTGCAGAAGAAATGTATGAGGAAGTCCTTCGTTATTACCCGGAAAGTGACCTCGTCATCAAGTCAGCCGCTGTTGCCGACTATCGTCCCAAACAGACCTATGATCATAAAATGAAAAAATCATCCGGGGATTATTCCGTAGAAATGGAACGAACAAAGGACATATTAAAAGCTTTAGGGGAACAGAAAGAACACCAATATCTGATCGGTTTTGCTGCAGAAACGAATGATCCGGAGCGGTACGGAAGACAAAAGCTCGAGAAGAAAAATCTGGATGCCATTGTCATTAACAACGTAGCAGAGGAAGGGTCAGGTTTTGGCACAGATACGAATGCCTCTCTTTTTATTACTAAAAAGGGAACAGAAAAGACTTACCCTTTGATGACAAAGGATGAGCTGGCCCAAAACATTCTTTCAAGTGCTGCAAACGAGCTGGAGAGTGGAACACAGTGATTGCCAATGTCATCGTAGATGTACCATCGCAAAATACGAATCGTCCTTTCGACTATAAAATCCCTGAACAGTTTGAAGGTATCGTGCAGCCTGGGGTCCGGGTCATTGTACCCTTTGGACCAAGGAAAATTCTCGGGTACGTCATTTCCTTATCTGAAACAAGTTCCTTTTCTTCAGTGAAAAAGATCACCGATGTCCTTGATGTCATTCCAACTCTGACAGAAGAACTTCTTGATTTAGGGAAATGGCTTTCTAGAAATACCTTAAGCTACTACATTTCCTGCCTGCAGGTCATGCTTCCTCAGGTTATGAAGGCGAAGTACCGGAAAGAACTTTGGAAATTGACAGAAGAGCCGTTGGATTCAGACCTGCAACGGGTATTTGATGGCCGTGCCGTCGTTGATTTTGAAGAGTTTGAAAAGTCGGGCATCAGCTACCATCTTCTCCGCAGACATATGCATGAAGGAGAAGTCGATGTCCATTATGAAGTGAAAAGCCGTGAAACGAAGAAAGTAACAACAATGGTAGAGCCTTTAGTAAATGAAATTGAAATGGAAGAGAAGCTTGTGGACCTGTCTTCCCAGGCGAAAAAGCAGCGGATGATTATGGAATACTTCGTGGATAACCCTGAGCCGATAGAAAAGAAACAATTATTGGCTAAGCTTTCGACAACGTCAGCGTCTTTAAAACCCCTCGTTGACCAAAAAATACTCCGGATGTTTAAACAGGAAATTTTCCGTGATCCCTATGGCAATAGAGAGTTTGAGCGCACACAGCCTTTCCCGCTGACAGAAGAGCAGGAAACAGCGATTAAACCGATCCTGAATTGTATCGAAAATGATGTCCATGAAGTTTTCCTTCTGCATGGGGTAACCGGGAGCGGGAAAACAGAAGTCTATCTCCAATCCATTCAGGAAGTCATCGATAAAGGAGAAGAAGCAATCATGCTTGTTCCTGAAATCGCTTTGACACCTCAGATGGTGGAGAGGTTTAAAGGCCGGTTTGGTTCCAAGGTGGCCGTTCTGCACAGTGCATTGTCTGCTGGAGAGAAATATGATGAGTGGCGCAAGATTCAAAGGAAAGAGGTGCAGGTCGTCGTGGGTGCGCGTTCGGCGATTTTTGCTCCCTTTACCAATATCGGTTTAATCATCATTGATGAAGAGCATGAAACCAGCTATAAACAGGAAGACCGTACACGTTATCATGCCAGAGACGTAGCTGTTGAACGCGCTAAAACTCACAGCTGTGCGGTTGTTTTAGGTAGTGCTACTCCTGCGCTGGAGAGCTATGCGAGAGCCGTCAAAGGCAATTACAAACTTTTGACTATGAGTAAGCGGATGAATGAATCGGTCATGCCTGAGGTGGAGCTTGTTGATATGCGTGATGAACTGCATAATGGCAATCGATCGATGTTTTCGCTTACGCTTAAAGAAAAGATTGAAGAGCGCCTTGCCAGAAATGAACAGGTTGTCCTCTTCTTAAATCGAAGAGGGTATTCCACCTTTGTCATGTGCCGTGATTGTGGTCATGTTAGTGAATGTCCGCATTGTGATATCGCCTTAACGTATCACAAAAGGCAGAATCGCCTGAAGTGTCACTACTGTTCACACGAAGAACCGATGCCTGAAGAGTGTCCGGAATGTGAGAGTAAAACGATCCGATACTTTGGTACTGGGACACAAAAAGTAGAAGAAGCTCTTCAAGAACTCATTCCTGAAGCCCGTGTCATTCGTATGGATGTCGATACGACAAGGAAAAAAGGGGCTCACGAGCGTCTGTTGGGCCAATTTGGCGAAGGGAAAGCAGACATTCTGCTTGGAACACAGATGATTGCTAAAGGACTGGATTTTGGAAATGTCACCCTCGTTGGTGTGCTTGCAGCTGATTCTCTTTTAAACCTCCCCGATTTCCGGGCTTCAGAAAAGACGTTCCAGCTTCTTACTCAGGTAAGTGGCCGGGCGGGCAGGCATGAGAAGGCTGGGGAAGTTGTTGTACAGACGTATACCCCGGAGCACTATAGTATTGAACTGGCCAGCCAATATGATTATGAACAGTTCTTTCATGAAGAAATGAAGTTGAGAAAAGCATTCCGTTATCCTCCCTACTTCTTTTTAACATTGTTTACTGTATCGCATCCTAATCAGTTGAAAGTGCAGGAAGTTACCCAGAAGATTACGATGTTTATGGAACAGAAGCTGTCCGATCAGTCTTATGTTTTAGGCCCGACGCCTTCAGCTCTGACTCGGATCAATAATAGATATCGCTATCAATGCATGGTAAAATACAAGAAGGAACCTGAGCAGCGAAAATTCGTTGAACGGATATTGCATTACTATGAAGATGAAATGAAACAAGAGAATGGATTACAGATTACGGTGGACTTTCAGCCGTATCAGTTGATGTAGGAAGGAGCAGTTAGTCATGACACGTATCGCATTTATGGGAACACCTGATTTTGCCGTACCCGTACTCGACCGTATTATCGAAGAAGGGTATGAGGTCGTTCTCGTTATTACACAGCCGGATCGACCAAAAGGAAGGAAAAAGGTGATGACCCCGCCGCCGGTAAAAGTAGCGGCTGAAAAACACGGCATCCCTGTCTTTCAACCGGAAAAGATTAAAGATGAATATAAAGAGGTTCTTGCTTATGATCCTGATTTGATCGTAACGGCTGCTTTTGGCCAGATTCTTCCTGAAGCACTTTTGAAAGAACCGAAGCATGGCTGCATTAATGTCCATGCCTCACTTCTGCCTGAATTCCGCGGGGGTGCACCGATTCATTACAGCATCCTGGAAGGAAAGAAAGAAACAGGCGTGACGATTATGTATATGGTTAAAAAACTGGATGCTGGAGATATGCTTGCAAAAGTTACTGTACCAATTGACGACGAGGATCATGTGGGCACCCTTCATGATAAACTATCGGAAGCTGGAGCGGACTTGCTGGCAGAAACGCTTCCAGATTTATTAGCCGGTCGTATAGAGCCTGAAAAACAGGATGAGACCAAAGTTACATTTGCTTCCAATATTAAGAGGGAACAGGAATTGATTGACTGGTCTCAGGATCAGCAGACCGTCTATAACCATGTGCGCGGACTTCACCCTTGGCCGGTGGCCTACACGTATTGGAACGGAAAACCAATGAAAATATGGTGGGCTGAAAAAACGGCCGGTTCTTATAAAGATCTTCCGGGCGTCGTTTCAGAAATTACAGAAGATGGATTCATTGTTGCTACAGGCGGTGAAAAGGGATTAAAAATCGTATCTCTCCAGCCATCGGGTAAAAAGAAAATGGATGGCCAGGCGTTTATCAACGGGGCTGGACAATCCTTGAAAGTAGGAGATCGTCTGGGGGAGAAGCATGAGTAAGTATGCATTAAGAGAAACGGCCCTTCACCTATTGACACGCATCGGAGAACAGGGAGGGTTCAGCCACGTCCTGCTGAATCGTGAAATTACTAAACAAAACTTTTCCCGGCAGGATGGTGGACTCCTTACAGAAATCGTTTATGGCACACTTCAGCGCAGAGACCTGATTGATTATTCCATTCAGCCATATACAGCAAAACAAAAAAAGATGAAACCATGGGTTCGCTGGCTTCTTTATATGTCCGTTTATCAAATGGTCTTTCTTGAACGTGTTCCTGATCACGCTATTATTCACGAAGCGGTGGAGATTGCTAAAAAACGGGGGCATAAAGGAATTGCCTCCTTCACTAACGGCGTTTTACGTAATGTTCAAAGAAAAGGTGTGCAGGATGTAAACAATATAGAAGATCCAGTTAAACGGCTGGCGGTTGAAACGAGTCACCCGGATTGGCTTGTCAGACGATGGGTGGATCAGTATGGCTGGGATATTACACAAGCGATGTGTGAGGCGAATAATCACCATCTGCCCATGTCTGTTCGAGTCCAGCCTCTGCGTATCAGCCGTCAGGAAGCTATGGAAAAACTTCAGAATGATGGATTCGAGCTTGAAGAAAGCCCATTATCTCCCCAGGGTTTCCTTATAAGGTCCGGGGCTGTTTTGAAACATCCGTTATTTACCGAGGGATATCTGACTGTTCAGGATCAAAGTTCTATGCTCGTAGCTGAAATGATGGATTTATCAGAAGGTATGACAGTCCTGGATGCGTGTAGTGCTCCTGGAGGAAAAACCACACATATCGCTGAAAAAATGTCCGACCGCGGTGAAATTACTGCGTATGACCTTCATGAGAAAAAGGCAAAGCTTGTAAATGAAAAAGCAGAAAAGCTCAAGCTTACGTCGATAACGGCCGGTCAGGCAGATTCAAGGACCATCAGCAGTCTTCATAAACAGGAAACATTTGACCGGATTCTTCTCGATGCTCCGTGTTCTGGTCTTGGAGTATTGCGTGGCAAGCCGGATATTAAATATCATAAAAAAGAAGAAGACATTTTTAATTTAAGAAACATTCAAGATGACCTGCTTGAAGAAGTATCAGCTCTTTTAAAACCTGGCGGGAAACTAATATACAGCACATGTACAGTAGATCGTCATGAAAATGAAGAAGCTGTGCGTCATTTCTTGAGCAATCATCCCGAATTTAAACTCGATCCATCGTTTAAAGAAGAGCTTCCATCCTCCATGCAGGAACCTCTGGGCTTATCCGAGTACGGACTGCAGTTATTTCCGCAGGAGTGGGATACAGATGGATTCTTTTTGACACGATTAGTGAAGCAGTAGGTTCAATCATAGAGGCGCCCGTTCGATGACATCGAGCGGAGCCTCCAATTGACTAAAGGCAGGTGAGTCCATGATAGGGTATTATCTTACAGATCAGGGAAAAGTTCGAAGCCACAACGAAGATGCAGGCGGTGTCTTCCGTAACGAAGCCGGTCAGATACTGGCTGTTGTGGCAGATGGTATGGGTGGTCATCAAGCAGGGGATGTGGCCAGTCAGATGGCAACGTCCCACTTACATAATAAATGGCAGCAGATGGACCAGCTAACCACCCCGGAAGATGCTGAAAATTGGATCAGAGAAGCTGTGCGTGCAGCAAATAATGAAATTAAAGCGTATGCTAATGAGCATGAGGAATGCGCAGGCATGGGAACGACAATTGTTGCAGCTGTCTGTACGGAACAATTCACATCCATCGGACACATCGGGGACAGCCGATGTTACTTTGCTAACACTTATGGGTTTAAACCCGTGACTGAAGACCATTCTTTAGTGAACGAGCTCGTCAGATCTGGTCAGATAACAGAAGAAGAAGCAGAACAGCACCCCAGGAGAAATGTTCTTTTAAAGGCATTAGGCACAGAATTTGACTTGACCGCGGATGTCGTAACAATGGAATTTGAGCCAGATGACCGTCTTCTCTTATGTACAGATGGTTTAACGAATAAAGTAAGCGACGAAGAGCTTAGTGAAATTAAATATTATGAGGGAGAATGGGAATCGTTTACTGAAAAACTCATTCACCTTGCAAATGAGCGCGGGGGAGAAGACAACATTACGCTTGCCGTTGTTCATTATGAGAAGCCTTTACATGAGAAAGAAGGTGTAGATTAATGCTCAATGACCGTCTCCTTAATGACCGTTATCGCGTACAAGAGATGATCGGTGGTGGCGGCATGGCAAACGTATACGTTGCTTATGATACGATATTGGATCGTGATGTTGCCATCAAGGTCTTAAGACTTGAACATGGAAATGACGAGGAGTTCATTGCTCGTTTCCATAGGGAGGCGCAGTCTGCCACCAGCCTTTCCCACCCAAACATCGTCAATATTTATGATGTTGGAGAAGAAGATGATTTATATTATATGGTGATGGAATACGTCCATGGGATGACATTGAAGCAGTACATTCAACAGCACAGCCCCGTGGATGTTTCAGAGGCTGTCGACATTATGCGTCAGGTTACTTCAGCGATTGCTCATGCCCATGACAATGAAATTGTGCATAGAGATATCAAGCCGCAAAATATCCTCATCGATCACTATGGACATGTAAAAGTGACAGACTTTGGGATTGCAATGGCTTTAAGTGCCACGGCATTAACCCAGACCAATTCGGTTTTAGGATCGGTCCATTACCTTTCCCCTGAACAAGCACGCGGGGGAATGGCTACAAAAAAATCAGACGTGTATTCTCTTGGTATTGTCTTTTTCGAGCTCCTTACAGGGAGGCTTCCTTTCTCGGGAGAATCACCTGTCTCGATTGCGTTAAAACACTTACAACATGAAACACCCTCTTTGAAACGGTGGTCTCCGGACCTCCCTCAGAGTGTTGAAAATGTGGTGTTAAAGTCTACAGCCAAAGATCCCTTTCATCGATACCCTTCCGTTTTTGATATGGAACAGGATATAGAAACATCTTTGGAGCCTTACCGGATGGACGAAGCACCATTTCAACTGCCTGAAGACAATGATGAAGATAAAACAAAAGCCATTCCTGTGATTACAAATGAAGTCTACGGGGAAGTTACGGAAGAAAATACAATTATTCATACAGGTGACCATAAGACGTTTACTCAACCAAACACACAGTCACAACCTAAAAAAGAAGAAACGCCGGTTAAAAAGAAAAAGAAGGTCTGGCCCTGGATTCTATCTTTTCTTGTCCTCCTCCTTGTGGGGGGAGGCATAGCGCTCTTTACCATTCCTGGAATCATTCAACCGGCCGATGTGGATATCCCACGTGATATCCCTGGTATGGAATACGAAGAAGCGTATAGTGAATTAAGTGACTTAAATTTAAATGTGAAGCGGGAACCGCAGTATTCAGACGAAGTGGATGAGGGACTGGTTATCGGAACAGATCCTGAGCCGGGCATGACGGTAAAAGAAGAATCGACTGTTACCATTTTTACAAGCCAGGGGAAAGAAACAGAAGAGTTTGCGGATTATCTTGGCCAGGATTATGAACAGGTAGAGGAAGAGTTGGAGAACAAAGGGTATACAAAGATTGAGCGTATTCCTGTCTCAAGCGACAGACCTGCGGGAGAAATTGTCGCTCAGCTGTCCCCCACACCTGGAACGGATGTGGTTCCAGAAGAGGAGCAAGTTATTTTCCGGGTAAGTACAGGTCCACCGACGATCAGCCTAGCCCGTTTAGATCGGATGACGTTAGATCGGGCAAGCCGTTATCTTGAAGACAGAAACTTAAATATGGAACAGACAGAAAAATTCTCTGATTCGGTACCTCAAGGAGAAGTAATCAGTCAGGATCCAGAAGCATTTACGGAGGTCAAGGAAGGATCGACCGTTACGATTACAGTTTCCAAAGGACCGAAAGCGAAGCCGCCTAGAGAAGAAACGCTGTCCATTGAAGTTCCTTTTGACGAAGAAGCGGAATCGGCAGAACAGCAGGTGCTCATTTATGTGGATGATTACAACAATGATATGGAAACACCGGTCGTAGAAGAAACGATTACAGAAACGACGACGTTCCCCGTTCCAGTGACCATCGAAGAAGGTGGAGAAGCAAGCTATAGAGTTCAGAGAGGTGACGAAGTAATTGATGAAGGAAAGGTCCCTTATTAAGAAGGTGAATGCATGGCGTTAGGAAAGATAATCAAATCACTCAGCGGTTTTTACTATGTTTATTCCGATGGAGAAGTGTATCAGTGCAGAGGACGGGGCAACTTCCGTAAAAGGAAAATTTCTCCACTCGTCGGCGATCTTGTGGAATTTAAGGCCGACAACTTAGAAGAAGGGTATATTCTTTCGATTGAAGATCGGAAGAATGAACTCGTACGACCGCCGATCGCGAATGTTGATCAGGCATTAATTGTAACTTCGGCTGTCCATCCCGACTTCAATGCCCTTTTGCTCGACCGTTTTTTAGTGCTTGTGGAAGAGAAGCGCATTGAGCCGTTTATTGTTATTTCTAAAATGGATCAAGTCGATGATGAGCGCAGGAAGGCGATGGAAGCTTACAAAGATCAATATGAAAAGATCGGCTATTCCGTAATTCTTTCCTCTGTGAACGATTCCGAATCCATGGACTTAATCCAGTCCCACTTAGCTGATCGAACGACTGTAATTGCCGGGCAATCCGGGGTTGGAAAGTCTTCCATGTTGAATTCTATAGACCCGCGTCTGTCTATTGATACTGATGAAATATCCGAAAGTCTGGGCCGCGGAAAACATACGACACGTCATGTCGAGCTATATGAAATTTCCGATGGACTTGTAGCAGATACACCCGGGTTCAGCTCTCTGGAATTTGGCGAATTGGAACAGGAGCAGCTTCCTGAATGCTTCCCGGAATTTGTAGAAGTCCAGAATGATTGCAAATTTAGAGGCTGCCTTCACCATAAGGAACCTAAGTGTGCCGTTAAAAAAGCGGTGGAAGACGGAGAGATTGCTAAGAAGCGTTATGATCATTACTTACAGTTTCTGAATGAAATACAGACTAGAAAGCCGAGGTATTAATTATGGTTAAAATAGCTCCTTCCATTTTAGCCTCTGATTTTTCAAAATTAGGGGAAGAAATTAAAGATGTCGATAAAGGTGGAGCGGACTATATTCATGTAGACGTTATGGACGGACATTTCGTTCCTAACATCACAATTGGTCCGCTGATTGTGGATGCAGTTCGTCCTATAACGAGGCTGCCTCTTGATGTCCATCTTATGATTGAGAATCCGGATCAGTATATCGAAGCTTTTGCTGAAGCAGGGGCAGATATTATTACAGTCCACCAGGAAGCATGTCCCCACCTGCATCGTACGCTTCAACTTATTAAGAGTCATGGTGTAAAGGCAGGAGTGGTCATTAATCCAGGTACACCACCTGAAATGATCCGCCCAATTCTTAATGAAGTTGATCTCGTTCTACTAATGACAGTTAATCCAGGGTTCGGCGGGCAGTCCTTTATCTCTTCGGTTGTACCGAAAATCGAAAAAATTGCCCAATGGCGAAACGAAGAAAATCTGTCTTTCGAGATTGAAGTCGACGGCGGTGTCAATAAAGAAACTGCTTCTATTTGTACACAAGCTGGTGCCGATGTACTGGTAGCAGGTAGTGCTGTCTTCAATAAGTCAGACCGGAAAGAAGCAATGGATGAGATTCGTGCCTCTTTGTAAGACAGGGAAACAAGAACAAAAAGCTCAGAGGATGGTGACAGCCATGCACTCTGAGCTTTTTCTTTAGAAAGGATGATAGCCGTGAGGAAGATTGCCATTGTTGGAGGCGGACCGAAAGAATACATTCCTGATTTAGTGCCCTACAATAAAGAAAATTATCTATGGATAGGGGCCGATCAGGGGGCAGAGGTATTAATAGAAAACGGCATAGCACCTGACTTAGCCATAGGTGATTTTGACTCCGTCACAGAAGCCTCGTTTGCAAAAATTAAGGAACAGGCAGAAAGAGTGGTTACCTATCCCGATGAAAAAGACGAGACCGACTTGGAGTTAGCCGTAAATGAGGCACTGGAAAGAGAAGCTCAGCATATCCTATTATTCGGAGTGACAGGGGGAAGAATGGATCACTCCCAGGCGAACATACAGCTTCTTTATCCTCTTATGCAAAGAAAGGTGAAAGGGACGGTCATTGACCGGCAGAACCAAGTGGAAATAGTCACTCATGGAGAACATACCATCAAAGCGGATGAGCAATATCCTTATATTTCTTTTTTACCGGTAACGCTGGATGTTAAGGATCTTACTCTTCATGGGTTTTATTATCCCCTGCAAAGAGCTTATCTTCCTTTTGGCTCCACCTTGTGCATTTCAAATCGACTGATTGAAGATACGGGTACTTTTTCTTTTGAGTCAGGCATACTCTTAGTAATAAGAAGTACAGACTTGAATGAATAAAGGATGAAGAAGGGAGTTCGCATTAGTTCACATAGGAGGAGGGGGCTCTTTGAAGTTTTATACGATCAAACTCCCACGGTTCGTTGGGGGTATAGTGCGCGCAGTCATAAGTACTTTTAAAAAAGATTAGGAAAATGCAGCCGTGCTTTCCCTGAGAAGGGGAGGAATCAGGTGAGGCTTGAGATTCAGTCTCCTGGTGAAAGCGAACCTTCACAGGGAATGGCGCGAAAGCTTGGCACTAGGGCTTTAATACTCATTGTATACAAAAAAAGCACCCGGAATTCCGGGTGCTTTTTTGAGAGCATTTACGCTCTTTAGTGAACATTATACGCGTTGTACTTTGCCAGACTTAAGTTCACGTGCTGTAACGTAAGCTTTTTGAGGCTTACCATCCACAAGGATGCGAACTTTTTGTACATTTGCTTTAAATTTACGTTTATTAGCGTTCATCGCGTGTGAACGGTGGTTACCTGAACGTGTACCTTTTCCAGATACTACACTTCTTCGTGCCATGAAAATCCCTCCTGTTACATACATAAATCATCAGATACTTAGTAACTTTATCATACAGACTGGTTGTTTGCAATAATCTCAGCACAATTATATCAAGAATTTTTTCTTGACAGATAGAATGAATTGTTACACAGTATAATAGGGATATCCGGCTCATTTTCTTATCTTGAACGAGAAATTCATAAGCTCATCTTGTGTTATAATAAGGAGAGAAAATGAGGAATATAAAGGAGGATCTATATGTCCGTTGATTTAAATAATAAATATGGCCATATAACTATAAGCAATGATGTCATTTCAACAATTGCCGGAGGAGCAGCCGTAGAATGCTACGGAATTGTCGGCATGGCCTCTAAAAATCAGATTCGCGACGGCCTATCTGAAATGCTCCGCAAAGAGAATTTTTCAAGAGGCGTTGTTGTCAGACAGGATGAAGATCGCCTCCATATTGATATGTATATTATTGTGAGCTACGGGACGAAGATTTCAGAAGTTGCTCATAATGTTCAATCACAAGTGAAATACACATTAAACAAAACAGTCGGATTGTCCGTTGATTCTGTAAATATCTTTATTCAGGGAGTCCGCGTGACAAGCGAGTAGGGTGCGGTTGTAGTCAAAGGAGGAAGTAACGTGACGTTACAAAAGTTAGACGGCAAAACATTAGCCGAGATGATTTTACAAGGAGCTCATCATTTGAACAAGAATTCTCAAATGATTGATGCATTAAATGTTTTCCCTGTCCCGGATGGAGATACTGGTACAAATATGAATTTGTCCATGACATCTGGTGCCGAAGAAGTGAAAACAGTAGACCAAAACCATGCAGGTGAGGTCGCTAAATCCCTTTCCAAGGGTCTGTTAATGGGGGCACGTGGAAATTCGGGTGTGATCCTTTCTCAGATTTTCCGTGGTTTTTCTAAGGCTGTGGAAGAGAAGGAAGTTCTAACGACGAAGGACTTTTCTGATG
Source organism: Halobacillus litoralis (assembly GCF_020524025.1). GTDB lineage: Bacteria > Bacillota > Bacilli > Bacillales > Halobacillaceae > Halobacillus > Halobacillus litoralis_D. The sequence continues at coordinate 777,793 of NZ_JAIVKN010000001.1, forward strand.
CTTTACAGGGAGGAGTCACAACGGCTTATAAAGCAGTTATGAAGCCTGTAGAAGGCACGATTCTGACCGTTGCAAGAGAAGCGGCTGAAGCATCCGTTGAGCTTGCAGAAAATGAAAGTGATTTCATTCCGTTCATTGAAGGAGTCGTAGAAGCTGCGAAAAAATCCTTGAAAGGAACACCGGACCTGCTTCCTGTTCTTAAAGAAGTAGGCGTGGTCGACAGCGGCGGACAAGGTCTTGTGACGATCTATGAAGGTTTTCTTGCTAATCTAAAAGGTGAAGAGCTTCCTGATATTGACGAAACGGTCTCCATGGATGAGATGGTCAGTGCTGAACACCATAAATTAGCTCAGGATTTCATGAACACAGAAGATATTGAATTTGGCTATTGTACCGAGTTCATGGTTAAATTTGAAGAAGATAAGCTGAAAGAAAACCCTTATGATGAAGAGGCTTTTCGTAACCAGCTGAGTGAAATCGGGGATTCACTTCTCGTCGTTTCCGATGAAGATCTGATAAAAGTTCATGTGCATGCGGAGTATCCGGGTAAAGCCATGACGCTTGGCCAGAAATATGGCAGCTTGATCAATATGAAAATTGAAAATATGCGTGAACAACATACATCCATTGTCGGAGATAAGAAGAAAGCCAAGCCGAAGAGTGAAGAGAAGGCTCCTTACGGCATTGTAACGGTCAGCATGGGTGATGGGATTAAGAAACTGTTTGAAAGTCTTGGAGCGACCGTTGTCATTCAAGGGGGACAGACGATGAACCCTAGTACTCAGGACTTGTCTGAGGCTATTAAAGAAGCACATGCAGAGCGTGTTTTCCTTCTTCCTAACAATAAGAACATCATCATGGCAGCAGAACAGGCGGCAGAAATTGCTGAAGTGGAAGTGGCTGTGATCCCAACTAAAACCATTCCTCAAGGGATGAGTGCGCTGCTTGGATTTAACCCGGAAGCAGACCTTGAAACAAATAAAGAGGAAATGAGTAACCTGATGTCTGAAGTGAAGACAGGTCAGATCACATATGCTGTCAGAGATACACAAATTGATGGCTTAAACATTGAAAAAGACCACTTCATGGGAATCGCTGAGGGCAAAATATCTGCTACAGATAAAGACGCCTTAACGACGGCAAAAACACTGTTGAATCAAATGATTGATGAAGATGAAGATGAAATCCTGACCATTCTTACAGGTGAAGGCGTTGACGAAAGCGACGTCTCTGAATTGGAAAGTTTTATCGAAGAGACATTTGAAGATTTAGAGATTGAAATCCACAAGGGTGGACAACCAATCTATGCCTACATCTTCTCTATTGAATAAAAATCTGAAGCAGCCCTTTTTTGAGGGCTGCTTTTTTTATGCCTGATTGCGGATTGCAGCTGTGCGGGTCATTTTTATATAGTTTCGTACAGAAAAGATGAGTGCTGCAATATACCCGGACAGGAATAGCGAGTAGATCAGAAAGAGCGCTGTTCCATTCAACCCGGTATACATAAGCAGGGTTCTCAGGTTTGTTAAAATAATAAACCCTCCAGCAGCTACACCAAGGACAAGAGAAGGCATAATTTTAACAAGCCACGCAGCTATCGGGGCTGCAATGACACCCCCGATAACAAAAGAAAAAACGAGCAGCCAGCTGAACTGTTCCCATCCCAGGAAAATGAAGAAGCCAAGGGTTGCAGATAAGGTTACGATAAATTCACTTGTGTCTACGGTTCCAATGACTTTTCTTGGAGCAATTCCCTCGTTTGAAAGAAGGACAGGTGTATTGACCGGCCCCCATCCTCCGCCTCCAATAGCATCAAGGAATCCACCTGCAAACCCAAGCGGGTAAATAAACCGCTTCTTGAAAGGCTTTCTTTTTGCAGGTTTGCGATGACCCTGATTCAAATATAGAAAGCGGAAAACGATATATACGCCCAATCCTAATAAGAACACAGATATGTAGGGGCGTATGAAATCACCTGAAATCCTACTTAATAATGCCGCACCTAAGAAAGCACTGACTGCTCCTGGAAGGGCAAGTGTCAGAACGAGGCGTTTATCAACGTTTCCAAATTTATAATGGGAAAATCCTGAAGCAGCAGTTGTCGCAATTTGTGAAAAATGAATGGAGGCTGAAGCGACGGCAGGCGACAGTCCATAGGCAAGTAATATAGAGGAAGAACTCAGCCCAAACCCCATTCCTAATGCTCCATCCATAAGCTGGGCAAAGAATCCGACCAATGCGAAAAGTAATAACTTTTTCAAACGAAACCTCTCCTTTTTCTATTAAACATATGAGTTTACTTGGTTTTAGGTGAAAAGAGGTTTCTAAATAATGAATAAAAAAACCTCTTCAAGGAGAAGAGGTTTTATCTTCTCCTTATCTCTCAGAACGTAGTCTGCTGGAATGAGCACCTTTAAACAGGTTGCTGCGGGATCATAAGACCAGATTCCTCCCCCGGCTCTTTATAAGGATGTGTATGTATGAATTTATATTATTCAAAGCTAAAGGACCTCAGAACATTTGTCAAGAGATGACAAAAAGAAGTAACAGAAAAGTTGTAATATTTAGAAAGGGTGTTGACATATCCTTAAAACAGGAATAATATTTGTATCAATTAGTTTTTTCAGAAAACTTCAGCAGCTTTTTCTTATCTAGAGAGGTGGAGGGACTGGCCCTTGGAAGCCTCGGCAACGGATCTCATGATACTGTGCCAATTCCAGCGAGTGCAGGAGCACTTGGAAAGATAAGAAGATGGTTCTTTACTTTGACTAGTAAATACCTTTCTTCTTATCCAAGATGAAAGGTATTTTTGTTTGATTTTGAGAAAGGAGGGGCCCATGAATACTAAGCCGACATATGAACATTTCACCGGTGATCCCTTTGAAAAGGAACAGCCGAAGGACGAAACAAAGGGAGCCTTTCGAGTTATTGAGTGGGCTTATAAACAATATGGCTCTGATATTGTGTATGCCTGCAGCTTTGGAGCAGAGGGAATCGTTCTGATTGATCTGATCTCCAAGGTGAAGCCGGATGCTGACGTCGTATTTTTAGATACAGATCTGCATTTTCAAGAGACCTATGACTTAATTGAAAAAGTGAAAAAGAGATACCCGAAACTACGAATTCATATGAAAAAACCTGATCTGACCCTGGAACAACAGTCGGAACAATATGGCTCTGCCCTATGGAAACGAAAGCCGGACCAGTGCTGCGCCATTCGTAAAATTAAACCACTTGAAGATGCACTTGCTGGTGCTGTCGCCTGGATTTCCGGGCTCAGGCGTGAACAATCACTAAGTAGAAGCCATACCAACTTTGTCAATAAGGATGAACGCTTCCATTCTGTTAAAGTATGTCCACTTATTTACTGGACATGGGAAGACGTATGGGATTATATCCGACTAAATAGCTTGGATTACAATGAATTGCACGATCAAGGGTATCCGAGCGTTGGGTGTATCCCATGTACAGCTAAAGCCGTCGGTGATGACCGGTCCGGAAGATGGCAGGGATTTAACAAAACAGAATGCGGCCTGCACACACCGCGATCAGACGATCAATAATTGAGGAGGAATACACATGTCTATTATCCAGCCACATGGAGGAACATTAATTAACCGATTCAAAAAAAATACTTTAAAGGAGCTTCCTGCTGACAAAATTGAACTCGATTCCATGGCTCTAAGTGATATTGATTTGATTGCCAACGGGGCTTATAGTCCGCTCGAAGGATTTTTGAACCAGGAAGATTACGAGGCCGTTGTAAATGGACTTCGTTTAAAGGATGGAACACCATGGAGTATTCCGATTACCCTGCCGGTCAGCGCTGAACAGGCAGGGACACTGGGAGAAAAAGCTCAGCTTGTTCATAACGGAACATTATACGGTGTCATCACGATTACTGATATTTTCAAACCGGAAAAAGAAAAAGAAGCAGAAAAAGTGTATTTGACAACGGATCCTGCCCACCCCGGGGTGAAAAAGTTATTGGATCGTCCAGATCATTATGTCGGAGGAAAGATTGAAGTTTTTCAAAGACCTCCTAGAGAACATGGTGATCAATATTACCTGGATCCGGTTGAATCAAGGGCGCATTTTCAGGAGTTAGGCTGGAAAAAGGTTGTAGGATTTCAGACGAGAAATCCTGTACATAGGGCTCATGAATACATCCAGAAAGCCGCGCTTGAAACGGTTGACGGGCTATTCTTAAATCCACTGGTTGGAGAGACAAAGAGTGACGACATCCCAAGTGATGTGCGAATGAAGAGCTACCGGGTATTGCTCGACAATTATTATCCCAAGGACCGTGTAACACTTGCTGTTTTCAATGCAGCTATGCGCTATGCAGGTCCGAGAGAGGCCATTTTCCATGCAATTGTAAGGAAGAATTTCGGGTGTTCACATTTTATTGTCGGCCGCGATCATGCCGGTGTCGGTAATTATTATGGAACGTACGATGCACAGAAGATTTTCAGCGAATTTGATGAAGAGGAATTAGAGATTACTCCTTTATTCTTTGAACACAGTTTTTACTGCAATGCCTGTGAAGCCATGGCTTCTCATAAAACGTGTCCACATGAGAAGGAAAATCACGTCATCTTATCGGGAACGAAAGTACGGGAACTCCTTCGTAAAGGTGAAAAGCCACCTAAAACCTTCAGTCGACCGGAAGTTGTCGACATACTCATTGAAGGCATGCAGGAGCAGGCGGAAGTGAAAGGGTGAAGAACATGTCAACGAATATAACCTGGCACAATACAACAGTTGAAAAAGGCGATTATCGAAAGAAGAATGGTCATCACAGCGGCGTTCTATGGTTTACCGGATTGTCTGGATCCGGTAAATCAAGCATTGCCAACCAGCTGAATAAGCTTCTTTATGAAAAAGGAGTCCAGACCTATCTGCTGGACGGTGATAATGTACGTCACGGACTCAATCATGATTTAGGATTTAATGAAGCAGACAGAAAAGAAAACATCCGGCGCATTGGCGAGGTTGCCAAATTGTTTGCTGACAGCGGAACAATCGTCCTAACAGCTTTTATTTCTCCATATCAGGAAGACCGGGACGGTGTAAGAGCATTACTTGGAGAAAATGAATTCCTGGAAATCCATGTAGATTGTCCGTTAAGCGCTTGTGAAAAACGCGATCCTAAAGGGTTATATAAAAAAGCAAGGGCTGGAGAAATAAAAGGATTCACAGGCATCGATGCCCCTTATGAGTCCCCGGATAAACCAGAGGCGGTTGTGAAATCCGATCAGTTCAATGTCCAGGAATGTGCAGAACAGATCCTGACACTCCTGGAAGATAAAAACTGGATTAAAGGAAAGGAGGGCGCATAAATGTCGAAAGTCTATATTGTCGGCGCAGGGCCTGGAGATTATGACTTAATAACGGTGAAAGGATTAAAGTCAATTCAGAAAGCAGACGTCATCCTGTACGACCGCTTAATTAATCAGGAACTGCTTGACGAAGCAAAAGAGGGAGCAGAACTCATTTTCTGTGGCAAACGTCCAGATCATCATGCATTATCCCAGTCGACAATCAATCACCTGCTTTGTAAATATGCACTGCAGGGCAAGGTAGTGACGAGGTTAAAAGGCGGTGATCCATTCGTATTTGGACGCGGAGGCGAAGAAGCTGAAGAACTTACCAAACGCGCCATTCCTTATGAAATCGTTCCAGGGATAACTTCAGGAATCGCAGCACCGGCGTATGCGGGTATTCCTGTCACTCATAGAGAATACAGTTCTTCTGTTGCTTTTATTTCTGGTGTAAGCAGACAGGGCGCTGATGAAGAAGCCTATTGGGAACGTGTTGTGAAAAGTATGGATACCTTATGCATCTATATGGGCGTCCGGAAACTTCCGGAAATATGTGAAAGGCTCATTAAGTACGGCCGTTCGATCGATACTCCAATTGCCCTTGTACAATCTGGTACGACTCCTGACCAAAAAACAGTCACGGGTACAATCGACACCATCATTGAGAGATCAAAAGATATTCAAAATCCGGCTATGATTATTGTAGGCGATGTCGTTCAATTAAGAGATAAACTACAGTGGTTTGAACATTCAGTAGATATAAAACAAGAGACAGTTCAATCTGTTGTCGGCTGAAGATAGGAGGGATAAGGATGGAAGCTGTTTTATATATCAGTCATGGAAGCCGGAAAAAGGAAGCGGCTTCTGAAGCTGTCCAATTTCTTCAGTCTGTTCATCAAAAGATCAACAGCACTGATTTCGAAATCTGCTTTTTAGAACTTGCCAGACCGGATGTATTGGAGGGAGTTGAACGTTTAGTAAAACGAGGTGCTGATCAGATTGTTGTGCAGCCTGTGCTCCTTTTAAGTGCCGGTCATTACTTTAAAGATATCCCGGATGAGCTTGCGAAAGCGAAGTCGCGTTATCCAGACGTCCATTTTTACTATGGTAAGCCGCTTGGCGTTCAGGACCGTATCGTGGATGTGCTTGTCGATCGAATTCACGAGAGCGGTGCTGCACTTGATGAAGACACTCACCTGCTGCTTGTAGGCAGAGGCAGCCGTCACCCTGATACGAAAAGATCTATGGAAACAATTGCTGATAGACTAGGTGAAAAAACAGCCCATTCTAATATAAGTGTCTGTTATTTAGCTGCTTTAGACCCCCGTTTTGATGAAGGTCTTCAACACTCTTTACAAAAATCCCAAAAGACAGTCATTGTTCCTTATTTATGGTTTACAGGACTTTTGGTAGATTCAATAGATCGAAAAGTGGAGACTGCCAGGCAGAACGGTCATGATGTTCGGGTTGTTCATTACTTAAATGATCATCCTCATATGATTGAAGCGGTGGCTGATGAAGTAAAGGAAGCGATCAAAAAAGAACCTCTGCTGTTTGAGAGGCACTCCTTATGATTTCCCTTAACGTTCAGTTGAAGGGGAGAAAAGTTGTTGTCGCAGGCGGTGGCCTTGTGGCGACAAGGAGAGTAAGGAAACTGCTGGATGAAGAAGCTTGTATCACCGTAGTCAGCCCTGAACTCACGGAGGAATTAAAAGAGATGGCAGGGCAGTCAAAGATTAAATGGAAACAAAGAGCATTTACTTCGGGCGATGTAAAAGAAGCCTTTCTCGTCGTTATTGCAACGAATGATGCAGAAGCAAATGAAAATATTGCTTCCTACAGTGTGGATGTACCTCTTGTAAACAGGGCGGATGGCGGGGAAGGTAATGTACAATTCCCTGCACAAGTGGAAAGGGGAATGCTGAAATTTTCTGTAACTACCTCAGGGGCAAGTCCGAAATTAACGCGTAAGATCAAGCGGGACCTGGAAGCACTCTATCCACCGGAGTATGAAGCTTATGTTGATTTTTTATATGAAGCAAGAAAAGTTTTGAAACAAAAAGGGTTGTCAGAGGAAGTGCAGATGAAGTATTTGAAAGACCTCCTCGAAGATCGATTCAAAGATGCAGGTGAACAAAAGAACATGTTGGAAGAAATACATAGAGCAGGAGAGGAGCGGTCGAGTGGCAGGGTTAGAAAATAAAAGAATTGGTATTGCTGCAGACCGCAGATCAGATGCCATATCAAACCTCGTAAAAAATATGGGGGGTCACCCTTACAATTTTCCGATTCAGGGAAGGCAGGTGTTAAATGAATCCCTTTGCGCACAAAACGTTACTGACTATTTAAAAGAAACGTTCGAGTGGGTTATCTTAACGACAGGCATTGGAGCGAGAACACTTGATCATGCAGCGAAAGAAAAAGAAGTGCGTGACTCATTTATTCATAAACTGGCAGCGGAAAAACTGGCAGTACGTGGTTCAAAGACGATCGATTGGCTGAAAGAAAATGACCTGAAGCCGGTTTTAACTGCTGAGGATGGAACGATGAGTAATTTGTTCACCCATATGAAGACTGCTTGTACAGAAGGCCATTCGAGAGTCTTTCTACAGGCCTATAACCAGGATGATGAATTACTGAAGGTCACTTTAGAAAAACTTGGATACTCTGTTTATTTATCAAAACCTTATGCGTTTCATCCCCCTGAATCAGAATATGTTGACGGGTTGAAGAAGAGCATTCTTTTATCTGAAGTAGATGCGGTAGTTTTCACAAGTAAAACCCAGGTAATAAACCTTTTCAAAGAGGAAAAGGAAAAAATAACTGAAGCCTTTAATCGAGATGTATTGGCGGTTGCTGTTGGAAAAGTCACCGCAAAAGAATTGGAAAATCAGGGGATTGTAACGGTTCTTCAACCGGAAAAGCCGAAGATGGGCGCTATGATCGTAACGCTCGATCGTTATTATCAGACTCAGACGGCCGTTACCTTGAAAGGGGAAGAATGATGGAGGTGGAAACGATGCATTTAAATGTTGGGAATAGTCCGTTTAATCCGAAACAGGCAGACCTGTTGAATCAACTATTATCATCAATGGATCATCATCAGAAAATATGGTTGAGCGGATATTTAGCTGCCTCTCAAACGACGGCTGCGCCAACGGATGATACAAAGAAGGAAGTGCAGGGTGGTGTGGAGGAGCCGGCAGCTTCGCGGCAGATTACCATTCTGTACGGGTCACATACAGGAAATTGCGAGACACTGGCTGAAGAATATACAGAAAAGCTGAAAAAGCAGGGGTTCCAAGTCAAACTTCATGACATGGATGAGTATAAGCCGAAGTCATTGAAGGATGAAGAGGACCTGCTTATTTTAACAAGTACACACGGGGATGGAGACCCACCAGATAATGCCTTGTCTTTTTATGACTTTCTATTCAGCAAACGGGCACCTAAGTTAGAAAATGTACGGTTTTCTGTGCTCGCTCTTGGAGATCGCTCCTATGAATTTTTCTGTCAGACAGGTAAGGAAATAGATGAAAGACTGGAAGAATTAGGTGCTGAGCGGCTATACCCAAGGGTGGATTGTGACTTAGACTTTGATGACGATGCCGAAATATGGTGGAAAGGTGTTACCGATAAGCTTGAGAGTAGTCAAAACAAGCGCACGGAAACGACAGCATCAACGTCTCTTCAGGGAGCGGACCGCCCTGTGTATTCAAAAAAAGCACCTTTTCAGGCGGAAGTCCTTGAAAACATCAATCTGAACGGGAAGGGTTCCAACAAGGAAACCAGACATCTTGAAATTGATTTAGAAGGCTCAAACTTAACCTATGAACCTGGAGACAGTCTTGGCATTTATCCGAAAAATGAAGAAACGCTGGTGGATGAATTAATTAAGGAAATGAACTGGGATCCTGAACTGTCAATCACTGTGAATAAGGAAGGGGAAGTTCGAGCATTAAGAGAAGCGTTAATCTCCCATTATGAAATCACGGTGTTGACTAAGCCTTTATTGGAGAAGCTTGCTGCTTTTACAAAGGATTCCTCCCTGAAAGACCTATTAGAATCGCAGGAACAGGTGAAGACGTATATTTATGGAAGAGACTTGCTTGATTTTGTGAAAGATTTTGGTCCCTGGGAGGCAGGGGAAGAGGAGTTTATAGGTGCGTTAAGGAAGATCCCCGCTCGACTATACTCCATCGCCAGTAGTTTAAGAGCAAATCCGGAAGAAGTTCATCTGACCATAGGTACGGTCCGTTATGACAGCTACGGCAGAAAACGCACAGGGGTTTGTTCCGGTCAATGTGCTGAAAGGACAGAAGCAGGAGACCAGCTTTCTGTTTATGTACAGAAAAACTCAAGCTTTAAACTACCCCAGGATCAAGACGCTCCCATCATTATGATCGGAGCAGGAACAGGTATCGCTCCTTATCGTGCATTCCTGGAAGAAAGAGAAGAGAATGAAGCAGCTGGAAAGTCCTGGCTTTTCTTTGGTGAACAACATTTTGTCACAGATTTTCTCTATCAAATTGAATGGCAGAAATGGTTGAAAGAAGGCGTGTTGAGCAGGATGGACGTTGCTTTTTCCAGGGATACAGATGAAAAGGTGTATGTTCAGCACCGAATGATGGAAAAAAGTAAAGAACTCTTCGAATGGATTCAATCAGGAGCCTACATTTATGTGTGCGGCGACGAGAAGTATATGGCAAAAGATGTTCAGGATACTTTACTTACCATTCTCAAAAATGAAGGAAATCTTTCAAATGAAGAAGCAGAAGCTTATCTAACAGACCTAAGAAAAAACAAGCGCTATCAACGTGATGTGTACTAAAGAGAGAAAGGGAGAGGATTTCGTTGGCTGATCATAAGACATTGAAACCAGAAGGACCTCCAGATGAAATGGAAAGAATTAAAGAGGAAAGCCGCTATTTAAGAGGTTCTCTTGTTGAGAGTTTTCAAGACCCCATCACAGCTAGTATACCAGATGAAGATACGAAGCTGCTTAAGTTCCATGGCAGTTACATGCAGGATGATAGAGACTTACGCAACGAGAGAAAAAAGCAAAAATTGGAACCTGCCTATCAGTTTATGGTGCGGGTACGTCTTCCGGGGGGAGTTGCGACACCGGAACAATGGCTGACGATGGATTCTCTAGCTGATCAATACGGGAATGGAACACTTAAACTTACGACAAGACAAACCTTTCAGATGCATGGAATTTTAAAGTGGAATATGAAAAAGAGCATTCAAAAGATGGATGAAGCTTTGATGGATTCGATTGCTGCCTGCGGAGATGTCAATCGTAATGTTATGTCAAATGTGAATCCTGATCAATCCGCCCTTCATGCTGAAGTATACGAATGGTCGAAAAAGATTAGTGAACATCTCCTTCCTAAGACACGCGCCTACCATGAAATATGGCTGGATGAAGAAAAAGTCGTGGATGGCAAGGAAGATGAACCGATATACGGACCTCTTTATTTACCACGGAAATTTAAGATTGGAGTAGCGATCCCTCCATCCAATGATGTGGATGTCTTCTCCCAGGATCTCGGTTTTATCGCTATTTTCGAAGGGAAGGAATTGCTGGGATTCAATGTAGCTGTCGGCGGTGGTATGGGAATGACTCATGGAGACACGAATACTTATCCCCAGCTTTCAAGAGTCATCGGTTTTACACCGGTTGACCGTGTGACGGAGGTGGCGGAGAAGATTGTTACGATACAGCGTGACTACGGAAACCGGTCCAATCGTAAGAACGCCCGCTTCAAATATACAGTCGATCGTCTTGGGGTAGATTATGTATTACAGGAATTAAACACTCGTCTGGGCTGGGATCTGGAATCCTCCCGTGCGTACCAGTTTGAACATAATGGAGATCGATACGGGTGGACACAGGGGGAGGATGGCAATTGGCACCATACCTTCTTTATCCAGAATGGAAGAATAAAAGATCAAGAGAACTATCTTTTGAAAGAAGGGTTAAAGAAGATTGCAGAGGTTCATAAAGGTGAATTCAGACTTACTCCGAACCAAAATGTCATCGTTTCAAAAGTAAAAGAAGAAGATAAAGCGGAAATTCAGGCCATTATCTCAAAATACAGTCTATCCGATGGACAACAGAATTCGGCATTAAGGCGGAATTCGATGGCTTGTGTAGCTTTTCCAACTTGCGGGCTGGCCATGGCGGAATCAGAGAGATACCTTCCTACCCTTATAGATAAACTCGAAGAGATCCTTGATGAAGCGGGTTTATCTGATGATGAAATTATTATCCGTATGTCGGGATGTCCAAACGGATGCTCACGTCCTGCTCTTGGAGAAATTGGTTTTATAGGGAAAGCTCCAGGTAAGTACAACATGTATCTTGGTGCGGGATTCACTGGTGACCGATTAAACAAGCTTTATCGGGAAAACATTGGGGAAAACGAGATTTTAAATGAATTGAAACCTATGCTTTTTCACTATGCTAAAGATAGAGAAGAGGAAGAGAAGTTCGGAGATTTTGTCATACGTACAGGATACGTCCAGGCTGTACCATCTGGACAGGAGTTCCACAGCTGAGATCAGTTTCACCATTCTGGGCATTTCGCATAAAGTGTAGAGGAAACTTTATGTGAAGAGGTGCAGACATATGGATGACAAAAATAAATATTTACCCGGCTTATTTGATCAGCATTTTCATGAAATGGTCAAAGCGGTTGACTCCTTCTTTGGCGACTCCCTTAAGCATGTGAGTCAATTTTTTGAACAATCCATTATTCCAATTGAGGTATTTGAGACGGCTGTAGATTTCAAGATTGAAGCCTATCTTCCTCATGTGGAAAGGGAGCAGATTAGAATTGATCGAGCAGGAAGCCGGCTGAGGATTCTCGTAGAGGAACAAATGATTAGAGAAGTGAATGATGAGAAGAAGGCTTATTATAATCAGTCGCAAAGCTTTAGTAAAAGGGAAAGAATTATCCCCTTACCTTTTGACGTTGCGGATACTTCGAGCAGTGCCTCGTTTAAGAATGGCGTATTAACGATTGTTTTTCCTAAAAAATCATCCACGATCGATCTTATTGACGTGGAAGATGTGGACTGAAAGAAAGAGGAGATGCTGGAATGCATCTTCTCTTTTCTTTTTTCCTTCATATAATGTAAAAGTAAGGAATGGGAGGGTTTGTTTTGTATATCGTCTGGGTACCCTGTTATGTTCCTGTCGTCTGGACTCCGCATTACGGATATGCACACTGGAACGCTTCTTATGCCAGGATATATCCTGACGTGAATGAAGGTTTGTTTATGAAATCTGCTTCCTCTTTGGATCGTATCATGGTGGATGCACAGACCCTAGTGGGGAAGATTAGGAATTCAAAAGAATTTGCAAACGAATTGATGGGAGCAGCTAAGGAATCCAATCAGTCAAAAGTTGATTCCCTTATTAAAAGCACAGGAGTATCTACACCAGTGAAAGCGGAATACAATCCTGATCGTTTAAAGTTACATATGTCCTCGTCTGTTGAACAAATGGAGTGCTGCCAGTTAACCATTCAGTTGAGATGGAGGTGAGATGAAGTCATAGCTGCTAGATAAGGGTGAAGAGTTATGTGATATGGAAGATAAATGATAACTCTCAAGATAACAAGGATAGATGAAAAAAAGGTGTTGGTCATAGTGACCAACACCTTTTTTTACTGCCCATGTATTTTAAGTAAAGGCAATCTTCACTACCTGGAAGTTTCAGCGCCCGGACACTCGAGTCATATTTCGTTCTGCTCTGTGACAATACTCGTCACGACGCAGATCGTCTTATGCTTGTCGTGTCTATCAAGGCACCTCCACATTTCTTTCAGTCGAGTTGCGAGGGGCAGATTTTTAAGCCGTCCATTTCCGTGAAAGAAGACCGCTTCACTGCAATGTTCGGCTTATGCGTGTCAAATCTCCCAACCCCTCTCCACATCCTAATGTTCGTATTGTCTAGTTTCAGTGCCCAGACACTCGAGTCATAAGGCGTTCTACTCTGTGACAAAGCCCGTCACGCCGTAGATCGTCTTATGCTTGTCGTGTCTATCAAGGCACCTCCACATTTCTTTCTTAATGCCCGAGGGAGCGCATGATAAATTCAATGAGAAAGACCATGGCGATGAGTACGACTGGCGTTGATAGTTCTCTTTGTTTTCCAATGGCGAACTTAACGATCGGGTAAGCAATGAATCCAAAAGCCATTCCATCTGCTATGGAGTAGGTGAATGGAATCATGACGATGATAAGAAACGCAGGCATCGCTTCTGATAACTGGTCGAAAGGAATTTCTTTAATGTTTTGAACCATCAAAGAACCAACGATAATCAGAATAGGAGCGATAGCTGTTGATGGAACCATGGATATCCAGGGAATGAAAAACAATGTTCCGAGGAATAGGACAGCCATCGTCAAGGCCGATTTTCCCGTTTTACCGCCGGATGCTATGACCGCAGCACTTTCCGCAGAAGAAACGGTCGGCGAAGTGCCGAGAAATCCGGTGGTTAAAGCCGAGAAAGCTGTTGCCTGATAGGACCGTTTGAATTTGTTTTCCTGATTGAGCATATCTAACTGACCATGAATAAGACCCATGTTCTCGAAGATAAGCACAATCGCAAGAGGGAATACTGCCATCCAGAATTCAAATTGTCCAATACTGCTGAAATCAGGCATGAATACCCACGATTGTTCACTGATGGAAATCCCTTTTCCTGGTTCATCAAGCAGACCGGTAAAATGAGCGAGGATTGTCCCTGCAATCATAGTCACTAAAAAGTTACCTGGTACATTTCTAGTAAACAAGAAAATGCCGATAAACAGTGTCACTATACTTGTAATAACCATCATCGAAGAAGGGCTGCCAAGTGTAATCAGGGAGTGTTCCCCTTTCACAACAAGTCCTCCCTTTTCCAGGCCGATTAAGGTTAGAAATAAGCCAAGTCCGACAGTGATTGCATGCTTCAAAGATGAAGGGATGGCATGTTTCAGCCAATCTCCCAGTCTTGTGAAAGCAGTGATTAAGAAAATGAGGGAAGCGACAATGACGACCGCCAGTCCTTCTTTAAAATCCATCCCCGTTCCTTCAACAATCGAATAGGCAAACAAAGCATTGACGCCCATTCCTGGAATGAGAACCATAGGCGCATCTGCGTATATGGCCATGATCAAACAGCCGATTGCACTGGCAAGAATCGTGGCTACCATTCCGCTTTCAAGCGGAAGGCCGGCACTTTCCAGGATTTGGCTGTTCACGGCGACGATATAAACCGTCGTAAAATAACCGATCAAACCGGCCAATCCTTCCTTCTTCCAGCTTATCTGTTTGTTTTGGTGATTGAACATTTCAATCTCCTCTATGAAATTATCCCTCTCCCGCCCGGTTACCGAGTAACCCACAAACAATTATTTTACTCCCTCTTTTTTAAACTATCAACCTGATTCATTTGATTTTTAGAAAAGGTGAGGTAGAAATTCGATCTTTATGATAAGATGATAGGGGATAATTATGTAGTGGAAAGCGTTTTCACGCTTATTATATATGCAGTTATAGATAGAAAAGGGAAGGTGATGAGAATGAAATACCGTTCCGTCTTCGATATTATTGGACCAGTTATGATCGGTCCTTCCAGTTCACATACAGCAGGTGCCGCCCGTATTGGCAGAGCTGCCCGTCATCTCTTTGGCAGAGAACCAAAGTATGCCCATATCTATTTGTATGGGTCGTTTGCCAAAACCTATAAAGGCCATGGAACCGATGTTGCCATTATCGGGGGATTATTGGATTATGAAACGTTTGATGAAAGAATAAGAGAATCACTGGTAACCGCTAGAAAGAATGGAATGAAGATCCGGTTTCATGAAGAAGACGCTCATACCGATCACCCGAATACAGCAAAAATTAAAATCGGTGATGATGATGGGGAACTTGAGCTTGTTGGGATCTCTATCGGCGGTGGTAAAGCGGAGATAACAGAATTGAACGGATTTGAGCTTCGCTTATCCGGAAGCCATCCGGCTATTCTCCTGATACACAATGATCGTTATGGGGCGATTGCTTCAGCAACGACGATTTTAGCAAAAAATGAAATCAACATCGGACGGATGGAAGTTTCGAGAAAGGCACAGGGTGAGCAGGCATTGATGGTCATTGAAGTAGATCAAAACATTGATGACTCTGTACTGAATGAACTTGAACGTGCCGACCACATCACTCAGGTGGCAAAAATTTCAGACTAATGATAGAAGAAGGGGCGATCCTATGTTTCGTAATGTAGCTGAACTCGTAGAACTAGCAGAAAGTGAAAATATACAACTGTCAGAAGTTATGATCCGTCAAGAGATGGAAGTGAAGCAGCTGACACGGGAAGAAGTATTTCAACATATGGAAAGAAACCTCGACGTTATGGAAAAAGCAGTGGAGGACGGGTTGAAGGGGGTAAAATCACACAGTGGATTAACCGGCGGCGATGCCGTTCTCATCCAAAATTATATGAAGAACCACACCCCTTTATCCGGTCATTTACTTATGGATGCAGTGAGTAAAGCGGTCGCTACTAATGAAGTAAATGCAGCAATGGGCACCATCTGCGCTACACCGACTGCAGGAAGTGCAGGCTGCGTGCCGGGAACGCTTTTTGCTGTAAAGAATCAACTCAACCCAACGCGGGAACAGATGGTCCGCTATTTGTTTACGTCTGGAGCTTTCGGTTTCGTAGTTGCCAATAATGCATCGATCTCAGGTGCTGCCGGAGGTTGTCAGGCAGAGGTCGGTTCTGCTGCCGGGATGGCAGCTGCTGCTATTGTTGAGATGGCAGGGGGGACACCATCCCAATCCGCTGAGGCGATGGCGATTACGCTGAAAAATATGCTTGGCCTCATTTGTGACCCTGTAGCCGGGCTGGTAGAAGTGCCCTGTGTAAAACGAAATGCTATGGGTTCATCGAATGCGGTTGTAGCTGCTGATATGGCTCTTGCTGGAGTGACCAGTCGAATCCCTTGTGATGAGGTAATTGATGCGATGTACAAAGTTGGTCAGCGGATGCCTTCAGCCTTTAGAGAAACGGCTCAGGGCGGTTTGGCTGCAACTCCTACGGGAAGAGAATTAGAAGCAAAAGTGTACGGAATTTCGTTGAAGAAAGAGTGAATGAACGTGTTACAACGATCAATTAGTGAAGTCAAAGGAATCGGAGAAAAATTACAGTCCCATTTAAATGAACTGGGGCTGTTTACCGTGGAAGATCTGCTGTTTTATTTTCCTCACCGCTATGATTCCTATGAAGTGAAACCACTGACGGAGTTGACCCACAATGAAAAGGCAACAATTGAAGGGGAAATCGTTTCGGAGCCTGCTTTAAGTTACTATGGAAGAAAAAAGTCAAGGCTTTCCTTCACATTGCAGGTCGATCAATTTGCTGTAAAGGCGGTTCTATTTAATCGTGCTTTTGCTAAAAAACAGCTGCAGCAGGGAGATACAGTCACGGTTACAGGGAAATGGGATCAACAACGTCTGCAAATTACAGTAAGTCAATTTAAAAAAGGTGAATCGAAAAGTCAGGACCCGATTCAACCCGTCTATACTTTAAAAGAAGGGGTCCCTTTAAACACACTTAAAAAGGTGATTCGAACGGCCTTCGAAGAAAGTGCTGGTGAAATAGTGGACATCCTCCCAGAGTCACTGGCACTTGCATACAAGCTCCCGGATCGACAAAAGGCACTTTATCAAATGCATTATCCAGACTCAAGGGTCATGCTGAAGCATGCGAAAAGACGTTTTATCTATGAGGAATTTTTAGTCTTTCAGTTAAAAATGCAGCTTCTAAGAAAGCACCACCGGGAATCGACTACCGGTCAGGTGCAGTCTTACAATAATGATAAATTAACTTCTTTTGTCCAGTCCATGCCTTTTGAACTGACAAATGCTCAAAAAAAATCCCTGGCTGAAATATTAAAAGATATGAAAAGCCCGCACAGGATGAACCGGCTTTTGCAGGGGGATGTAGGTTCAGGTAAGACGGCTGTTGCAGCTATTGGTTTATATGCTTCCATCACCGCGGGTTATCAGGGCGCTTTGATGGTGCCAACCGAAATCCTTGCCGAGCAGCACTTCCAGTCCCTGAAAACGATGTTTGAAGGAAGAGCTGAAGTAGCTTTACTGACAGGGTCTATTAAAGGGAAACGGCGTCGGGAGATTCTTGCTGCTGTTGAACAAAACGAGATTGATATCCTTGTCGGCACTCATGCGCTGATTCAGGACGAAGTCATCTTTGACAGCCTGGGATTTGTTATCGTCGATGAGCAGCACAGGTTCGGCGTAGAGCAGCGCAGGGCTCTGAGAGATAAAGGACTTGCGCCTGACGTGCTGTTCATGACAGCTACTCCAATTCCGAGAACACTTGCGATTACAGCTTTCGGAGATATGGATGTCAGTGTCATAGATGAAATGCCTGCCGGTAGAAAGCCTGTGGATACCTACTGGGTAAAAGGAGACATGACCAGTCGTGTTCTAAGCTTTATTCAAAAGGAAATTGATAAAGGTCATCAGGCTTATGTGATTTGTCCGCTGATTGAAGAATCTGACCAGCTGGATATACAAAATGCGATTGAAGTCTATGATCAGCTTAGTGCTGTGTTTGAACCGAATATATCCGTAGGCCTTATGCACGGTCGTCTGCATAATGATGAAAAAGAAGAAGTGATGCAGCAATTTGCTGAAAATAACTTGAACATTCTCGTATCTACAACTGTAGTAGAAGTTGGAGTGAACGTCCCGAATGCGACAGTCATGGTCATTTACGATGCTCAGCGCTTCGGTTTATCTCAGCTTCACCAGCTGCGCGGTCGTGTAGGGCGGGGAGCCGACCAAAGTTACTGTATCCTTTTAGGCGACCCTAAAGGAGATGTCGGGAAAGAACGTATGAGGATTATGACAGAAACCAATGACGGATTTGAGCTATCTGAGCAGGATCTAAAGCTTCGGGGACCCGGGGATTTCTTTGGAAAGAAACAAAGTGGACTTCCTGAGTTTAAAGTCGGAGACATGGTGCATGATTACCGGGCTCTGGAAACAGCAAGAAAAGACGCGGCCGAGATAATTGGTGAGAATACACTGGAAAAAGATGAATCTTACCAAGCTCTGAAAGACTATGTATACAGCGATAGGCATTTATTGGGAAATGTCCTGGATTGATAGAGGGCGGGCGCAGACAGCGTCCGCTTTTTTGTTTTCCTTCACCTGCCTTTGTTGAACGGAGGGGGGCGGCTCTTGCAGATGAAAGAGCAATTGAGATTATTTAAAGGTATAATAGAGCCCATTAATAAATAGAAGGACGGGTATAAATTCATTCATTAAGGTTTCAGTCCTTGCGTAAATCGTTTAGGTATTATATATTACTATTAGTACCTAGTCATAAGAATCACTCTTATGATTAAACGAACGGTGGAATCTGTGTGAAAAAGCCTAAGAAATTGCGCCAGGAAGAATTGAGAAATAGGATTGACCAAACGCCATTCATCACGGATGACGAGTTGGCGAAAGCTTTTGGAGTCAGTATTCAGACCATTCGGCTCGACAGAATGGAATTAGGCATTCCTGAACTGCGTGAAAGGATTAAATCCGTTGCTGAACAGGAATGGAATGAAACGGTTAAAGCCTTACCTGTAGAGGAAATCATCGGAGAGGTCGTTGATCTTGAACTCGATGATCGGGCGATTTCCATCTTAGATATACGTCCGGAGCATGTGTTCTCCCGAAACCATATTGCCCGCGGGCACCATTTGTTTGCGCAGGCAAATTCATTAGCAGTTGCTCTAATCAATGATGAGCTTGCACTAACAGCCCGATCAATGATCCAGTTCTCAAGACCTGTAAATCTTGGAGAGCGTGTGGTGGCTAAAGCAACCGTCAAAGGGGAAGATGATAAAGGGCGGACGATTGTTAAAGTCCATAGTTATGTAGAAAATGAAGAAGTGTTTGCGGGTACATTCGAAATGTACCGTTCTAACCAGTAGAAGGAGATGGATGTGAGATGAAGTTAGCCATAGATGCAATGGGCGGCGACAATGCACCTGAAGCCATAGTGAAAGGTGCTGTTGAAGCTGCAAATACGATAGACAATTTGGAAATCACACTGGTAGGTGATGAAGCCCAGATCAAGCCTTATCTAAAAGGGCAGTCAAACGTATCCATTTTACATACGACTGAAGTCATCACGGCTGACGATGAACCTGTCCGTGCAGTTAGAAGAAAGAAGAATGCTTCAATGGTCTTAACGGCTAATGAAGTTAAAGAAGGCCGCGCTGACGGCTGTATCTCAGCAGGAAATACAGGGGCGCTTATGAGTGCAGGGCTTTTTGTGGTTGGAAGAATGAAGGGCGTCGACCGCCCCGCTTTAAGCCCCACCCTTCCAACAGCAGATGGGAAAGGGTTTCTTATGCTGGATGTGGGAGCAAATGTGGATGCTAAACCAGATCACCTTCTGCAGTATGCGGTCATTGGGTCCATATACGCTGAGAAGGTTCGTAACATCCAGCAGCCAAGAGTCGGCCTGCTTAATGTTGGTACAGAGGATGGCAAAGGAAGCGACCTGACTAAAAAAGCATTTGGGCTGATGAAGGAAGCTCCGATTAATTTTATCGGCAATGTAGAGTCCAGAGATTTATTAAATGGAGTAGCCGATGTCGTGGTTACCGATGGATTTACAGGAAATGTGACCTTAAAGACGATTGAAGGTACAGCGTTGACCATGTTCTCTATGATAAAAGAAACGTTTATGAGTAGTTTTAAAACAAAAGTTGCAGCGGGTCTTGTGAAGAATGATTTAAGGCAGCTGAAAGAGCAGCTGGATTACAGCGAATATGGCGGGGCCGGCCTTTTTGGTTTGTCTTCTCCCGTCATTAAAGCGCATGGTTCTTCAAATGAACGCGCAGTTTTAAATGCCATTCGACAGGCTTGTCAGATGATTGAACTGAACGTGACATCTACAATTTCCACTACATTAGAGAAAATGGATGCGAAGGAGGATGAATCATGAAACGTATCGCCTATGTTTTCCCTGGACAAGGGTCACAGGAAGTCGGAATGGGTAAATCCATGTATGAGGCTTACCCTTCCGTGAAAGAATTATTTGATAAGGCTGATGAGGCTCTGGGCTATTCCCTGACAAACCTAATGTTCAACGGCCCATCAGAGGAATTGACGAAAACAGAAAATGCGCAGCCTGCCTTATTGTTAAATAGTGCTGCTATTCAACTAGTCTTACAGGAAGAAGGTGTGAAACCTTCAATGACTGCAGGACACAGCCTTGGGGAATATAGTGCCCTTGTTGCTGCTGGAGCCCTGGAACCAATGGAGGCTGTGCAACTTGTTCATGTTCGTGGAAAGTTAATGGAAGAGGCTTATCCAACCGGAAAAGGGACAATGTCGGCAGTTCTTGGTCTTTCCCAGGAAGACATTGAAGAAGTACTGAGAGACTTTGATGGAGACAATGCTGTAGATCTGGCTAACATTAATTGTCCTGGTCAAATCGTTATTTCAGGAACGAAAGAGGGCGTGGAAAAAGCTTCTGAAGTTCTTTCTGAAAAAGGAGCCAAGCGTGTACTTCCGTTAAATGTCAGCGGACCCTTCCATTCAAGGCTTATGAAGCCGGCTAGTGATGATTTTGCTGATCATTTAGGTAATACGACCATTAATGATGCTGAGGTCCCTGTTTATGCAAACGTCACGGCAGCGCCAGTGACTGAGGCAGAAACCATTGAGAAGCTTCTTGTGGAACAGCTCTATTCACCTGTTCGCTTCCAACAGATCCTTGAAGCTTTTGCAGAAGAGGTCGATGCTATTGTAGAAGTTGGACAAGGGAAAGTGTTGAGTGGACTTGTAAGGAAAGTTAAGCGAAGAATGAAAACATTTAGTGTTCAAGACCCTGATTCATTGCAGGCGTTCATTGAGTGGTATAAGGAGGAATCTTGATGTTACAGGATCAAGTCGCACTGGTAACGGGTGCTTCACGGGGCATTGGCCGGGCGATTGCTCTGGAGCTTGCTTCTCAGGGAGCGAAAGTAGCGGTTAACTATGCGGGAAGTGAAGATAAAGCAGAAGCCGTTGTGCAGGAAATTAAAGATACCGGCGGCATTGCAATTAAAATTCAAGCAAACGTTTCAAGTGACGAAGATGTCAAACGTATGGTGAAAACCGTTGTTGATGAGTTCGGCCGCTTAGATATCCTTGTAAACAATGCAGGCATAACAAGAGACAATCTGCTCATGCGGATGAAAGAGGAAGAATTTGATTCAGTCATCGATACGAATCTGAAAGGTGTCTTCCTATGTACCAAAGGGGTTACACGTCAGATGATGAAGCAGAAGTATGGGCGGATTATTAATGTTGCGTCCATCGTGGGTGTCTCTGGTAACCCGGGTCAGGCAAACTACGTAGCAGCGAAAGCAGGCGTCATCGGCATGACAAAATCGAATGCCAAAGAGCTGGCAGCAAGAAATATTCAAGTGAATGCTGTAGCACCAGGGTATATCTCAACGGATATGACAGATGCGCTTACAGATGAACAACGTGAGCAGATGCTGTCTCTAATTCCGTTGAAACGTCTGGGAGATGGGCAGGATGTAGCGCGTGTCGTTCGTTTCCTCGCATCAGAGGATGCGGCATATATGACAGGGCAGACCCTGCATGTCGACGGCGGCATGGTGATGTAAAAAAAGTTATGGTTTTTCTTTGTGAATTTTACTATAATGACTGAAGGGAGGTGAGGTTCCAATGGCAGAAACATTTGATCGTGTAAAACAGATCATCGTCGACCGTCTAGATGTTGACGAATCCAAAGTAGTAATGGAAGCTTCCTTCAAAGAAGATCTAGAAGCAGACTCTCTTGATGTAGTAGAGCTTGTAATGGAGCTTGAAGATGAGTTTGATATGGAAATTTCTGATGAAGAAGCTGAAAAAATCAATACAGTTGGCGACGCTGTGAATTACATAAGCAGCCAGTCATAAAAAAAGGATCGCTGTCCGTATTATGCGGGCAGCCTTTCCTGTATCTAGAATCTCTATGAAAAGGACAAGGTGATTTATGGGTGATTTTTCCAGTTTCCAGAAGAAAATAAACATTCAATTTGATAATGTCTCGTTACTGGAACAGGCTTTCACTCATTCATCTTATGTGAATGAGCATCGGAAAACGGATCGTGAGGATAATGAGCGTCTGGAATTTCTAGGAGACGCTGTTCTTGAACTAGGAGTCTCTCAATATTTGTATCGGGAGTTTCCTGATATGGCAGAAGGAGAGTTGACGAAGTTTAGAGCCTCGATCGTTTGTGAAGTATCCTTGGTGGAATTCGCCAATGAGCTGAACTTCCAGGACCTTATTTTACTTGGTAAAGGAGAAGAGCTGACCGGAGGCCGGAACAGACCTGCTTTACTTGCAGATGTGTTTGAGGCGTTTATTGGAGCTCTTTATTTGGATCAAGGGTATGACGCAGTCATTCAATTTTTAAAAACTTATGTCTATCCAAAAGTGAAAAAAGGTGCTTTTTCTCATGCGATGGATTTCAAAAGCCAGCTCCAGGAATTTATCCAACGGGATAAAAACAGTAAGATTGAGTACGAAATTGTTGAGGAAAGAGGCCCTGCGCACAGTCGTGAGTTTATTGCCCATGTCCGGATTCAGGATGACATCGGTGGTATTGGTGTCGGGCGCACGAAAAAAGAGGCTGAACAAAAAGCAGCTCAGCAGGCCTTAGAAAACCAAGGGGCACATTCTTAAAGAAAAAAGACCGTTTCATCAGAATAAATTGCTGATGAAACGGTCTTTTTCTTTGACTGCCTTTAAAAGGTTTGCTGGCCTGGCTGTTTTTTATGCTTACTTTCTGTACTGTCCCAGCTCCTGAACAAATGCTTGTATTTCAGAGACACTCAGCTGCCCCTTCATTTCAATGATTTCATGCAGGGATTTGATTTCTTCATATTTGTTTAAGTCGTAATCCTCCGGATCCATGAGGGAACGATTGACGACCTGCAATTTGTCAGCCATATCGTTAATGATAATTTCTAAGTTCTCTTGCTTTGGTTCTTCTAGTTTCACGTTGCTTCCTCCTTAAGTGCTCATGTAATTGCTAGTACATATGATAAAGGACTTTGTCAGATTTTGAAACCCTTCAGCGCTAGGAAAAGTCCCTTGAACCTTCCTACCGTTGTGCAGCCGTTTGTGATAAAATATATTAGTTGAGTGAATGAAAGATTGTGAATATACAGGAGGATGATTATGTTCCTCAAACAATTAGATACGATTGGATTTAAATCATTTGCTGAGCGGGTGACGGTTGATTTCGTTTCAGGCGTAACGTCCGTTGTAGGCCCGAACGGCAGTGGGAAAAGTAACATTACCGATGCGATTCGCTGGGTTCTGGGTGAACAATCAGCAAGATCGCTGCGTGGTACAAAAATGGAAGATATTATCTTTGCTGGAAGTGATACGCGTGCGCCGTTAAATATGGCCGAAGTAACGCTCACCTTGGATAATGAGGATCAAACGTTACCCCTTGATTATCAGGAAGTGAGTGTAACGAGGCGTGTGTACCGTTCTGGAGAAAGTGAATTTTATATTAATAATCAGACATGCCGCCTAAAAGATATTGTCGACTTATTTATGGATTCTGGATTAGGCAGAGAGGCCTTTTCTATTATCAGTCAAGGGAAAGTCGAAGAAATACTGAGTTCCAAGGCTGAAGAGCGACGGTCGATTTTTGAAGAAGCAGCAGGTGTCTTAAAATATAAGCAGCGAAAGAAAAAAGCAGAATCTAAATTGTCAGAAACACAGGAGAACCTCAATCGTGTTGAGGATATCATACATGAAATCGATGGACAGTTGGAGCCGCTAAAGGAACAGGCAGCGGTTGCAAAAGATTACTTAGAGCAAAAAGATGAACTGAAAAACATTGAAATTTCATTGTTGATAACTCAAATTGAACAGCTGCATAGCCAGTGGCAGGAGGTTCTTAAAGACCTGGAAACAGTAAAGGCAGAAGAAAAAGGACTATATGAAAAGATCGAGGTTAAACAATCGTCTGTGGAGAAGCAGAGGCAGGATGTTGAGAAGCTTGATGAGTCCATTGAAACTCTTCAGGAGAATCTGCTCCATTTAACGAAAGAATTAGAGAATCTTGAAGGTAAAAAGCAATTGATGAATGAAAGACACAAGCATTTCGAGGAAAACAAAGCAAAATTAGAAGAAGCCTATAAGGAACTCTCTGAGAAGCTTGTCAGTATTAAAGCGATTGCTAAGGAAGAATCACAAAAGCTGGAAGAAACAAAGAAAGTTAAACAAGAAACCAAAAAAGAATTGAACCAAACGACACAAGCTCTGAATAAAGATATTCACTTAATTGAAGAACAGATTGAAGACTTGAAGAGTGAATACATTGAACTGCTTAATAAGCAGGCAGCGAAACGAAACGAAAAACAGCTGCTTGAAAAACAGCGGTCCAATCTTTATTCGAAGAAAGGAATTCAGAGCGATAAATTTAAGGACTTACGAGCCGAGCGTGAACATCTTGAGGAAACACTTAAGCAGACGTCATCAGCCCTTGAGAAAGTGACCCATGAGCGCCAGAAATTAGAAGAGCAGGTCGGGCAGTTGAACGCTGCCGTTGAGCAGAATAAGCAGACCTATCAGGAATGGCAGGAAAAGCTTTACAAAGGATATCAATATTTAGAGAAAATGCGTTCGAAAAAAGAGATGCTCGAGGATATGAAGGAGGATTTCTCCGGATATTTTCATGGAGTAAGAGAAGTTTTAAAAGCCCGTCAGAAAGGGCAGCTCTCTAATATTGAAGGCGCCGTACTCGAACTTATTGATATCCCGTCCCATCTGATAACTGCGATTGAAACTGCTTTAGGGGCGCAGGCCCAGCATATCGTAGTCCAGGATGAAAAGGCTGGCAGGCAGGCGATTCATTGGTTGAAGAGTCAGAACAAGGGACGAGCAACATTTCTACCGTTAACGGCCATTCAGCCTCGTTCTATACAGAGTGGGTCTTCTCTCAAGCAGCAGGATGGTTTTGTTGGAGTTGCCGGTGATTTAGTTTCCTATGATCCTGCCTACTCCAAAGCCATCAAGCATCTGCTTGGCCATATCGTAATTGCCAGAACGCTTGAGCATGCCAATACGATTGCAAACCTATTAAACCGCAAATACCGTGTGGTGACACTAGAAGGGGATGTCGTCAATCCTGGCGGCTCAATGTCCGGCGGAGCGAAAAAACAGTCGAAGCAGTCCTTATTTACAAGAGAGAAGGAATTACAGGAAACGACTCAGAAAATAAATGAGTATGAATTGAAACTGAAAGACGTAGAGCAGAAAGTTCAACAATTAAAAACAAGCCTTGCTGAACAGGAACAACAGAAAGAACTCAACAGTGAACAGCTCTCTGAGTTTAAAAAGGAAGAATACGAAAAACAATCGGACCACAGAGAAATGCAGGTGAAGCTTAATCACTTGAATGATCAGCTGCAGCTGTTTGATCAGGACCAGGCCCAATACGATCAAGATCGTAACCAGGCAGATCAGCAGTTGAAGGTCATCGAGCAGACACTCGAGACACTTGAAGGCGAGCTTGCAGAAACGCAGAAGAACATTGAAGAATTAACAGCTGCTAAAGACCGGCAGAAAGAGGATGAAGAAAACCTCCAAAGCCGCAGGCAAGAACTGCAGATAAAGCTGGCTGAACAAGAATCGTCCTTTAAAAACCAGCAGGAAAAAGTGGACCGCTATCAAGAAGAAAAAGCACTGATTGAACAAGAGTTGAGAGGGAACAGATCTTCCTATCAACAACTGATGGAAGTGGCAGAATCAAATCAGACAGAAGAGGAAATGACACAACAAATCCTCCAGACGAAACACAAAAAGGAAAATACCTCTACTCTTATTCAGGATCGGAGAGAAGAGCGGCACGTCCTCGCAGAAGGAATTCAAAAATCCGAGCAGTTGTTGAAAGAATTGAATCGCAGCCATCAAAACTATATTCAAGATATTCAACAGAAAGAAGTGAAAGCCAACCGGTTGGATGTAGAGCTTGAAAATCTGCTCACTTATCTTCAGGAAGAATATGTGATGACGTTTGAGAAGGCTCAACGTGATTACGCTCAGGTGGAGGATGTTGAGCAGGCTTCTACGCGCGTAAAGCTTATTAAGAGATCAATAGAAGAACTTGGCACTGTCAATTTAGGAGCTATTGATGAATACGACCGAATTAAAGAAAGGTACGAATTTCTCAAAGGACAGCAGGAAGACCTGCTGGAAGCTAAACAAACCCTTCATTCGGTCATCAATGAAATGGACGGGGAGATGAAACGTAAGTTTGAAGACACCTTTACTAAAATCAAGGCAGAGTTTGGTGAAGTATTCCGGACTCTCTTCGGTGGCGGACGTGCGGATCTGCAGCTGACGGATCCAGACAATATGCTTGAGACTGGTGTAGACATCGTTGCTCAGCCTCCCGGGAAGAAATTGCAGAACATGAGCCTTTTATCAGGTGGAGAGCGTGCCTTGACAGCGATCGCTCTGTTATTCTCAATTTTACGTGTCCGCCCCGTACCTTTCTGCGTACTGGATGAGGTGGAAGCGGCTCTTGATGAAGCGAATGTGGATCGTTTTGCGAAATTCTTAAAAGAATTCAGTGAGAAAACACAGTTTATTGTCATTACCCATAGAAAAGGCACGATGGAAGAATCAGATGTTCTCTATGGTGTGACCATGCAGGAATCAGGAGTTTCAAAACTTGTTTCTGTAAGGTTAGAGGAAACGCCGGAACTATTGGAAGCATAGAAAGGAAGATTGGATGAGTTTTTTCAAGAAGCTGAAAGAAAAGTTTGTTAAGAATCCAGAAACAGATGAAGAAAATAAGTCTCATACTTCAGACGAACCATTAGATGAAGCTCAAGAAGAGGAAACACAGCAGTTGGAAGGTGAAACCGCAGTGGATGAGTCTGTTGAGGAAGAATCCAGTGTTGAGGATGAACCTTCCCTGCAGGAGGAAGACCCAGTCGAAGTAAAAGACGCGGAAGAACAAAGCGATGATCCTTTGGATACAGATGATGAGGATGAGCAGGAAGAAGATACAGAGGAAAGCCGCGAAGAAGAGGACACAGAGGAAGAAAAAGAGTCGATAGCTTTTAAGTTCAAAAAGGGACTGGCTAAAACTCGTAACTCCTTCTCCTCAAAAATCAACGATCTTGTGGCGAGGTACCGCACAGTCGATGAAGACTTCTTTGAAGAACTGGAGGAAGTTTTAATTTCAGCCGATGTCGGTGTAACCACTGTTATGGAAATGATCGAAGAACTGGAAATGGAAGTGAAGCGGAGAAACGTCCAGGATCCTCAAAAAGTAAAAGAAATCATCTCAGAGAAGTTGGTTGATATTTATTACGGGGACGATGATGCAGGGGAAGTTGAAGGGTTAAAAGAAAATCCTGATGGGCTGACGATTTACTTGTTTGTCGGCGTCAATGGAGTAGGGAAGACCACAACGATAGGAAAGCTTGCCCACCGCCTGAAATCTGAAGGCAAAAATGTAACGCTTGCCGCTGGTGATACGTTCCGTGCAGGAGCGATTGAGCAGCTGGATGAATGGGGCAAACGTGTCGGCGTAAATGTTACGAAACACAGCGAGGGCAGTGATCCTGCTGCTGTCATTTATGATGGGATTCAGTCAGCAAAATCAAAAAAGGCAGATGTTCTTATCTGTGATACGGCTGGACGATTGCAGAACAAAGTCAACTTGATGAACGAACTTTCCAAGGTGAAAAGGGTCATTGAACGGGAAGCTCCTGGTGCCCCTCATGAAGTCCTGCTCGTCCTTGATGCAACCACAGGGCAGAACGCTATGAGTCAGGCGAAGATTTTCTCAGAAGCCACCGATGTTTCAGGAATTGTGTTGTCGAAGCTTGATGGTACCGCAAAAGGTGGGATAGTGTTAGCGATTCGAAATGAGCTGGACATTCCGGTTAAGCTTGTGGGACTTGGTGAGAAAGTGACAGATCTTGAAACATTTGATGCCCATGCCTTTGTTTATGGATTGTTTGCAGATATGATAGAAGACTATGAGGATGAAGAAAAACCGTCATAAGTCTTGACATAAGAGGACATGCTCCGTTAGTATTTATGTGTAAAGGTATTTCACTTAACAAGGAGTGCTTCAAGCGTGCTTGAAAAAACAACACGGATCAATTATTTATTCGATTTCTATCAATCGTTGTTGACTCCTAAACAGAGGAATTATATGGAGTTATATTATCTCGAAGATTATTCTCTGGGTGAAATATCAGAAACCTTTGATGTATCGCGTCAAGCGGTTTACGATAACATTCGCCGAACAGAGACGATGCTTGAAGAATATGAAAAAAAGCTTCATCTATATGGAAAATTCCAAAAGCGCCAGCAGGTGATCAATGAAATGGAAGCCTCCGTACAACATGGGGAACTTCCTGAAAAGTTCCAAGACTGGTTAGATCAACTACAAGAATTAGAATAGGGGGGTTCCTTCGATGGCATTTGAAGGTTTATCCGACCGTTTGCAGGAAACGATTAAAAAGATCAAAGGCAAAGGGAAGGTAACCGAACAAGACGTAAAAGAAATGACTCGGGAAGTCCGTCTAGCCCTCCTTGAGGCCGATGTTAACTTTAAAGTCGTCAAAGATTTTGTGAAGCGTGTACGTGAACGCGCCGTCGGTCAGGAGGTCATGGAGAGCCTGACTCCTGGACAGCAAGTCATTAAAGTTGTAAAAGAAGAATTGACCGATTTGATGGGTGGAGACGAAAGCAAAATTGCTGTTGCCAAACGCCCTCCTACGGTTATTATGATGGTAGGTCTTCAGGGTGCGGGTAAAACGACCACTACTGGTAAGCTGGCCAATCTATTACGCAAAAGCTACAATAGAAATCCGCTTCTTGTTGCGGCAGACGTCTATCGACCAGCTGCCATTCAACAGCTGGAAACGTTAGGAAAGCAGCTGGGAATGCCTGTTCATGCAGAAGGTACAGAGGCAGATCCTGTGGATATTGCTAAAAACGCTGTCGCCAAAGCAAAAGAAGAACATCACGACTATGTATTAGTCGATACCGCCGGCCGTCTGCATATTGATGGTGATCTGATGGGTGAGCTGCAGCAGATCAAGGAAGCTGTAAACCCTGATGAAATTTTCCTTGTTGTGGATGCCATGACAGGTCAGGATGCTGTAAATGTAGCTGAAAGCTTTGATGAGCAGCTGGATGTCAGCGGTGTACTTCTGACGAAACTTGATGGAGACACACGCGGTGGTGCCGCACTTTCCATTAAAGCTGTGACAGGCAAGCCGATTAAATTTGCCGGTATGGGAGAAAAACTCGATCAGCTGGAAGTGTTCCACCCTGAGCGGATGGCTTCCCGTATTCTTGGCATGGGAGATATGCTGACCCTCATTGAGAAGGCACAGACGCAGGTCGACGAAAAGCAGGCCAAAGAGCTTGAATCGAAAATGCGTAATGCTTCCTTTACATTTGAGGACTTTCTTGAACAAATGGAACAGGTGAAAAATATGGGACCGCTGGATGAAATTTTAAACATGATTCCAGGTGCCAACAAAATGAAAGGTCTGCAGAATGTCTCTTTTGATGATAAGCAGATTGTACATGTTGAGGCGATCATTCAGTCTATGACGAAACATGAGCGCCAGGACCCATCTGTTATGAATGCAAGTCGTAAAAAGCGGATCGCCAAAGGTTCCGGGACTTCGGTTTCAGAAGTCAACAGACTGTTAAAACAGTTTGAAGAGATGAAGAAAATGATGAAACAAATGAGCAATACCAAGGGCAAAAAAGGTAAAGGAATGAAATTTCCTTTTATGTAATGGAAAAAACCTTTACACACCTTTGAAGTTCTGCTAAAATCTAATTCTGTGTGAAACATTAAAGAAATTTTGGAGGTTGTTAAAAATGGCAGTAAAAATTCGCCTAAAACGTATGGGATCTAAACGTAACCCATTTTACCGTGTAGTAGTTGCAGATTCTCGTTCTCCTCGTGATGGACGTATCATCGAGCAGATCGGAACATATAACCCAGTAGCTAACCCTGTAGAGGTTAAGCTTGACGCTGAAAAAGCGATCGACTGGATGTCCAATGGCGCGAAGCCAAGCGACACGGTTCGTAACCTATTCTCAAACGAAGGCATCATGAAGCAGTTCCACGAAAAGAAAAACCAATAATAAAGTAGTGGTGATATCATGAAAGCCTTAATCGAAACGATCGTCACTCCGCTGGTCGATCATCCTGAAGACATCGTTGTAGACGAGAAAGAAGAGGATCACAAAGTGGTTTATCATCTGACCGTCCACCCGGACGATGTCGGAAAGGTGATTGGAAAGAACGGGCGGATTGCGAAAGCGATTCGAACTGTCGTGTACGCGGCAGGCTCTGATTCTGAGAAAAGAATCTATTTGGATATCATGTAAGAAGGGAGAGGGAGAACCTTTCCCTTTTTTACTATTGAATCTAATGTTAGAGAGGCGAACGCTAGATGCAGATCATCAAAAAAGTACCTGTCAAACAAATATTGACGGAGAACAGTCGTTCACAAATAAAAGACCGATTGAACCGAAAAGAGCTTCAACTCGATGAGGAATGCAGGCAGCTTGCGTTTGAACAAAAAAAGCTTCAACGGAAAGCAGGCGTTTCAAAACAGGAAGTTGAGCGTCGTTTCTCAAAAGAAATGAGCAGAAGAAAAGACCAGATGAAGTGGCTTGAATATCAGCGCAGTCAATTGGATATCCTGCCTGATGGAAGTGAACTTGAGACTGATGAAGTAGAAGCGCTGATTACAGTCGAAGAAGGCGATCAGTGGCAGGAAGTTTTCCAGGAAAGCCATATCGTAATAAAAGATGGCAAAGTCATACGAGCGAGGTAATAGTATTCATGGATAAGATGTACAATGTCGGAAAAATAATTAATACACATGGCATTAAAGGGGAAGTGAAAGTTCACCGGATTACGGATTTTGAAGAACGTTTTGCCCCGGGCCAGCTTTTGTATTGGGTAAGTGATAAACAGGAATCGAAACCTTTAGTAGTCCGTAGTCACAGAATCCACAAAGGTTTTGATTTGGTCAGCTTTGAAGACTATCCTTCAATTAATGATGTAGAGCCTTTGAAGAATGGGAAGCTGATGGTTACAGAAGATGAACAGGTGGAGCTTGAGGATCATGAGTTTTATTTTCGCGAAATCATTGGGTGTAAGGTTTACCTTGAATCCGGAGAAGAACTGGGAGAAGTAAAAGAGATTCTGACTCCAGGAGCGAACGACGTATGGGTTGTCAAGCGTCCTCAACAGGCTGATCTATTAATTCCTTATATTGAACCCGTAGTGAAAAAGGTAGATCCAGCTCAAGAGACCATCATCATTGATCCAATAGAGGGGCTGCTGGACTAATGCATATTGATATTCTGACACTGTTTCCTGAAATGTTTGATGGTGTACTACAAAATTCCATTATGAAACGTGCTCAAGAACAGAACGCTTTTTCCTATCGATACGTAAATTTCCGCGACTATACAACGAATAAACATAACAAGGTCGATGATTACCCATATGGAGGCGGCGCAGGGCTTGTCCTATCTCCTCAGCCGATATTCGATAGTATCCAGACGATACAGGATAAGGCAGAGAAACCACCGCGCGTTGTCCTCTTGTGTCCACAGGGAGAGCCTCATTCCCAGCAAAAAGCAGAGGAGCTGGCGAAAGAGGATCACCTCGTCTTTATATGCGGGCACTACGAGGGATACGACGAACGTATTCGTCAGGAGCTTGTAACCGATGAAATTTCTCTTGGGGATTATGTTTTAACAGGCGGCGAGCTTGGAGCTATGGTCGTTATTGATTCCGTAGTGCGTCTATTGCCCGGCGTTCTTGGCAATGAGCAGTCAGCTCCAATGGATTCATTCTCTAATGGGCTGTTAGAACATCCTCATTATACGAGACCTGCTGACTTCAGAGGCAGAAAAGTGCCTGACGTTTTATTGTCAGGTAATCATGCCAAAATTGATGAGTGGAGACACTTTCAATCACTGAAGAGGACGTTTGAAAGAAGACCGGAGCTCTTAGAAGACAGAGAATTGTCAGACAAAGAAAAATCCTGGCTTGAAGAGTGGAAAAATAGCTAGTACCGGTTGATGTTTGAGTGCCAATATGGTATATTAAATCTTGTGCTTAAACGATCGGTTTAAGTGGAAAACGATGTTCCGCTGCCTCTTAGAAGCCAAGAGCATTAGTTAAAAAGGAGTGAAGATCATGCAACAATTGATTCATGACATTACAAAAGAACAGCTTCGTACAGATCACCCTGATTTCCGTCCTGGTGACACTGTTAAAGTACACGTGAAGGTTGTCGAAGGCACCCGTGAGCGTATTCAGGTATTCGAAGGTGTTGTCATTAAGCGTCAGAACGGCGGAATCAGTGAAACATTTACTGTTCGTAAGATTTCTTACGGCACAGGTGTTGAGCGTACATTCCCTGTTCACTCACCGCGTATCGCTAAAATTGAGCGTTCCCGTCGTGGTAAAGTACGTCGCGCGAAACTTTACTACCTACGTAACCTACGTGGTAAAGCTGCACGTATTAAAGAAATTATCTAATTTAAGTCAAAAGGAGCTTGCTTATGTCAAGCTCCTTTTTTCTACTCATGATATAGTTTTTCAGGCAGATAAGGCATCTCTGGGTCAGTGGTAGAACCAAGAAGGTTAACTCCTTAAAGCAAGGAAGTGGGGAACATGAAACAACAGTGGATCGACTGGATTAAGGCATTTGCCATCGCTGCTGTTCTGGCGATTATTGTAAGAGTCTTTCTATTTGCTCCTGTCGTGGTTGAAGGACCATCGATGCTGACGACACTTCACAGTGGTGATCACTTAATAGTAAGTAAGCTTCATTATTCATTAGGATCCCCTGATCGGTTTGATGTTGTCGTATTTCATGCAACAGAACGTAAAGACTACATAAAAAGAATCATTGGTCTCCCAGGAGATCATATTGCTTATGAAAATGATCAACTTTATGTGAATGGTAAACAAGTAGATGAACCATTCTTAGAAGGACGCAAAAACCAGCTGCCCGAAGATGAAATATTAACGGAAGGGTTCACAATAGAGGACCTGCCGGGAGGATATGAGGTTGTTCCAGAAGGACAAGTCTTAGTTCTAGGGGATAACCGTAACAACTCGACAGACAGCCGGATGCTCGGTATGATTTCAGAAGATCAAATGGTAGGAAAGGCGGTCCTTGCCTATTGGCCGCTCGATCGTATTCGTTTGGTTAATTAGGAGGATTTGCATGACCATTCAATGGTTTCCAGGCCACATGGCCAAAGCTAGAAGGGAAGTCTCTGAGAAGCTGAAGCTTGTGGACTTTGTCATCGAACTTGTCGATGCCAGAGCTCCATTATCTTCTCAGAACCCTATGCTGCATGATATTTTACAAGAAAAGCCTAAAATGATCGTTCTTATGAAAAAAGATCTTGCTGATCCGGACGTAACTCAGCAATGGATCGATCATTTTCACTCTAAAGGGATTGTTTCGGTAGCGATTGAAGCGAACGAAAAACAGGATGTCCAAAAAGTGATCCAAAAAGCGAAACAGCTGGGGAAAGAAAAGATCGATAAACTAGTGGCCAAGGGGATTCGACCAAGAGCCTCAAGAGCTATGATCTTAGGTATTCCTAATGTTGGTAAGTCTACACTGATAAATCGATTAGCCAATAAGAAAGCGGCAAAAACAGGGGACAAACCAGGCGTGACCACTAAACAGCAATGGATTAAAGTGAAGAAAGAATTTGAGCTTCTGGATACACCCGGCATTCTATGGCCGAAGTTTGAGGAAGAAGAGATTGGCTACCGCCTTGCTTCCATTGGTACAATCAAGGATCAAATTTTACCGAAGGAAGATGTAGCCGCTTATGTCTTAGAGTACCTGTATGCCAATTATCCAGACTTTTTAGAAGCGAGATTTGAGTTGTCACAGGTTGACGACATGATGGAGGCTTTTGAACATATTGGTAAAAAGCGCGGGTGTCTTGAAAGTGGCGGGCACGTCAACTTTGAAAAAGTTTCTGATATCATTTTACAGGACTTACGGACAGGCAAACTAGGCTTGATCAGCTTAGAGTCACCAGAATAGATAGAAAAAGCGCAAAGTGGCGGGCTCACCTTGCGCTTTTTCTATGACAAAATTGATGTCTTTTAAGCAATTATAGACATCTGTTATAGGGAATGGAGTGTAGAAAACAGTGGCTAAGCAGACGATTAAACAAATCAAAGATAAAATCAATCAAGGTGAATGCACCGAAGAAGAACTTGAAACCTTTCGCCAGGATGAAAGGAAAGGTGTTCAAAAGGTCTTAGAGCAATATGATATAAACCAGCAGAAAAAAGTCGAGATGCAGAACCATTATGAATCCATGCTGGCTTTTGAGAAGGAACACTACGCAGATGGCCGTACGCTTATTGCTGGAATTGATGAGGCCGGACGAGGACCTCTGGCAGGCCCGGTGGTTGCAGGAGCGGTCATTATGCCAAAGGGTTACTATTTAGAAGGTTTAAATGATTCAAAGAAGCTGTCCTTAAAAAAACGCGAAGAATTCTTTGAAGAAATTAAAGAGGTGGCCGACTGGGGCGTTGGTATTGTGACCAATGAAGAAATTGACCGTTTTAATATTTATCAGGCAACAAAACTTGCTATGAAACGGGCCGTCAACCAACTTTCCCATTCTCCGGAGCATCTGCTGGTAGATGCAATGGATCTCGAAGACATCCCATGTACCCAAACCAGTCTTGTCAAAGGAGATCAGAGGAGTGTTTCCATCGCAGCTGCGAGTGTGATGGCAAAAGTAACGAGAGATCGAATGATGGCAGAATTAGATGACCGCTACCCTGTGTATCAATTTCGTTCCAATCAAGGGTACGGCACCAAAGACCATTTAGAAGCTCTAAGCACCCATGGAGCGTCCCCTGTACATCGTCTAACGTTTGCTCCCGTTAAGAATGTGTTGTAATAAAGGCGGAATCTACTAAAGTTTCATACTAAAGTAGGACTACACCCTAAAAACGAATATGAACAGCCAAAACCCTTAGAAAGGTGATATTTTTGACAATAATTGGAGACGTTCTCATTTCTCTATTCTTCTTAATTGGCGGTCTCCTATTCCTTTATTTCATTCTAGCTAAATATACAGAAGAAGCCCATCAGAAAGAAGTGAAGAAAAACAACTGGATGAAGAAAGATAAGACGAACTATGAAAATCCCCTCTTTTTCAAGTTGATGAGCCATTCATATATGCTTACAAAAAGCATTCTTATCATATGTGCAGGCATATTCACTTTAGTTGGAATTTTTCTTTTGTTTCTAAAACTATATAAACAGTTTATTTATGACTCCCATCTTAGGGAGTTCTTTTTTTAACTATGTTAAAGTAGCAGGATGAATTAAAAGACTCATGGTAAATTAAAAATCAACAAGAGATTTTAATGATTATAAGCTAAAGGATGGAGATATTACCATTAACATAACAGATTCCTAATGACTATTAAGAATTTACTGTAGATATTATCCACATGAAGAACGGAAGTGATTATTGGAAGAAAAGGTAAATTTGAGAGGTTACATGGAGACAAATGAAGAGGGATGAGTTGTTGGAAATCATTATGATAACGCAGAAGAACTTTACGACGCACGTGAACTTAAAGATCGTTGAATTATTTCTCACTGACGGTAAAAACAAGGACGAAAGCAGGAAAAAACAAGAAAAAAAAGTCATTTATCCTTAAAATCTATTAGTTTACATAATAATATACCTGTGAATCTATTGAATTTTTCGACAGATATCTAGCTTTTTATGGACAATTGATAGCGTTTTTTTATACAATGGACATGCAGTGAAAATTGATGGGAGGATGAAACATGAACATTCACGAGTACCAAGGAAAAGAAATCATGCGTGATTTTGGCGTTTCTGTGCCAAATGGTCACGTCGCATATACCGTAGATGAAGCTGTTGAAGCAGCTGAAAAGTTAGGTAGCAGTGTGACCGTTGTTAAAGCTCAAATCCATGCAGGTGGACGCGGGAAAGCAGGAGGCGTCAAAATAGCCAAGAATCTTGATGAGGTGCGTACATATGCTGAAGAAATCCTCGGCAAAACACTTGTAACCCATCAAACAGGACCAGATGGCAAAGAAGTTAAGCGCTTACTAATCGAAGAAGGATGCGACATCCAAAGCGAATACTATGTCGGTCTTGTGCTTGATCGTGCGACAGGCCGTGTAACTATGATGGCTTCTGAAGAGGGCGGTACAGAAATCGAAGAAGTAGCCGCTGAAACACCAGAAAAGATTTTCAAAGAAGTGATTGACCCTGTAACAGGTTTGACACCATTCCAGGCTCGTCGTCTTGCATTTAACATCAATATTCCTAAAGCAGCTCTTGGAAAAGCTGTTAAATTTATGCTGGGTCTATATGAAGTATTTGTTCAGAAGGACTGTTCAGTAGCTGAAATCAATCCCTTAGTCACAACAGGGGATGGAGATGTTTTGGCGCTCGATTCAAAGCTCAACTTTGATGACAATGCTTTATTCCGTCAGAAAGACATTGCTGACCTTCGTGACCTTGATGAAGAAGATCCGAAAGAAGTGGAAGCTTCCAAGTATGATCTCAGCTATATCGCCCTTGATGGAAACATCGGCTGTATGGTTAATGGAGCAGGTCTTGCAATGGCAACGATGGATACCATCAAGCACTATAGTGGAGATCCCGCAAACTTCCTCGATGTCGGGGGCGGAGCTACTGCAGAGAAAGTAACAGAAGCATTCAAAATCATCCTTTCTGATGACAACGTCAAAGGAATTTTCGTTAATATCTTCGGAGGCATTATGAAATGTGATGTCATTGCTGAAGGAGTGGTTGAGGCTACAAAACAAATTGGACTGACTCTTCCATTAGTTGTACGCCTTGAAGGCACAAACGTAGATGCAGGAAAGAAAATTCTCGATGAGTCCGGTTTAAATATTACTTCTGCAGATTCCATGGCAGAAGGCGCACAAAAAATCGTTGAACTAGTCAAGTAAGAAAGGCGGGGAAATCAGATGAGTGTATATATTAATAAAGATACAAAAGTTATTGTACAGGGAATTACAGGCTCGACAGCGTTATTTCATACAAAACAAATGGTAGAGTATGGTACACAAATCGTAGGTGGTGTCACTCCTGGAAAAGGCGGAACGGAAGTAGAGGGCATCCCTGTCTTCAACACCGTTAGTGAAGCGGTCGAAAAAACAGGAGCAAATGCTTCTGTTATCTATGTTCCAGCTCCATTCGCGGCAGATGCGATTATGGAAGCTACAGATGCTGAATTAGATTTAGCGATCTGTATCACAGAACATATTCCGGTCCTGGATATGATTAAAGTGAAACGTTATATGGAAGGCAGAAAGACACGCCTTGTCGGACCGAACTGTCCGGGTGTCATTACGCCTGATGAGTGTAAAATTGGTATTATGCCGGGATATATTCATAAGAAGGGCCACGTAGGCGTAGTATCACGCTCTGGTACTCTTACTTATGAAGCCGTTCATCAGCTTTCAGAGGCTGGGATCGGTCAGTCGACAGCTGTCGGGATCGGGGGCGACCCTGTGAACGGAACAGATTTCATCGATGTATTGAAGGCTTTTAATGAAGACCCTGATACAGAAGCTGTCATCATGATTGGTGAAATCGGCGGGACAGCTGAAGAGGAAGCGGCAGAATGGGTGAAACAAAATATGAATAAACCTGTCGTAGGCTTTATTGGCGGACGTACTGCACCTCCTGGAAAACGTATGGGGCACGCAGGCGCCATTATTTCAGGCGGAAAAGGGACAGCAGACGAGAAGATCCGTGTCATGAACGAATGTGGCATTGAAGTCGCTGAAACGCCTTCTGTCATGGGCGAAACCCTGATCCAAGTGTTAAAAGATCAGGATTTATTCGACAAATGTAAAACCCATTAAAATAAAAGTAAACAGTAGAGGCCGTATCGTTTTAGATACGGTCTCAAACTTATGAAAAGAGGTAGCTAATGGATACAAGGAAGCAGCGTTTATTATGTCTGCATGACACGCCCTATGTAACGAGACCGCTTTTAAAAAAGTTATTAAAGCTTGATCCTCATCTCATTACTCCTTTCTCTATAACCCCCAGACAACTTTCGCAGATGGTACCTATCCCCATTACACGTGCAGAAAAAATCATTCGTACTGTACAAGACCCTAATATAATGAAGAAACTCGACAAATATCAGCAAAACTATACTTTATTGACATGGTTTGATCCACAGTATCCCGCTTCTTTGAGGTCCATTCCGGATCCCCCTCTGGTCTTATATGTTCAAGGAAACCTGGATATTTTGAACACCTCTTCTTCTTTAAGCGTTATCGGAACCCGCAATCCCTCCCCCTACGCTTATCCGGCTATGAGATTAGTGCTGACTCCTCTCATTCAACAAGGCATGACCATTGTAAGTGGAATGGCTAAAGGAATCGATCAGTATGCCCACACACTCAGCCTGGAGTATGGAGGAAGGACAATGGCAGTTTTAGGCTCTGGTTTTCACCATATTTATCCACGAAACAATCTTTCTTTGTATAATCAAATGGCGAAAGACCATATAGTAATTAGTGAATACCCACCTGATCGACCCCCAAAAAGATATTACTTCCCAGAGAGGAATCGCATCATATCAGGATTGACCCCTTCCACATTTGTTATTGAAGCAAGAATGAAAAGCGGAACGATGATTACAGTAGACCAGGCTTTAGAGCAGGGGAGAAGTGTTTATGCCCTTCCAGGCCCCGCAGGAAGCCTAACCAGTGAAGGGTGTCATTACTTGATCAATGAAGGGGCTAAACTCGTGCATACACATCATGACCTTATGAATGAATGATTTGAAAAATTTGAATAATTCCATAGAAAGGTGTTACAGTCTAGGGGAGTATTGGACGGTTTTAAGACTTTTTTGAAAAAAGTTTGTTTGACAAACGGTTTCATTCTATTTAATAATAGGGAAGATTTATTTTATGAAAAACTATAAACAGAAAACACCTCTATGGGAGGAACCTATATGGCAGATTATCTTGTAATTGTAGAATCACCTGCAAAAGCTAAAACTATTGAACGTTATTTAGGAAAAAAATATAAAGTAAAAGCTTCACTTGGACATGTCCGTGATTTACCAAAAAGTCAGATGGGCGTAGATGTGGAGAATGAATTCGAACCAAAGTATATTACAATCCGCGGAAAAGGCCCTGTCCTTAAAGAATTAAAAACCGCAGCAAAGAAAGCCAAGAAAGTCTATCTTGCAGCCGACCCCGACCGTGAAGGGGAAGCAATCGCCTGGCATTTGGCACACAGTCTTGATATTGATGACCAATCTGAATGCCGAGTGGTTTTTAATGAGATTACAAAAGAAGCGATCAAAGATTCGTTTAAACAGCCGAGAAGCATTGATTCAGACCTGGTGGATGCCCAGCAGGCCAGACGTATATTGGACAGGCTGGTAGGTTACAACATCAGCCCTATTCTATGGAAAAAAGTGAAAAAGGGTCTAAGCGCCGGCCGTGTACAATCGGTGGCTGTTAAAATTATCATTGACCGTGAAAACGAAATCAAAAGCTTTACCCCGGAAGAATATTGGACCATTGAGGCTGATTTTCTAAAAGAGAAAGAAGCATTTGAAGGTTCTTTTTATGGCATTGATGGAAAGAAGCAGGATCTTAAGACACAGGAAGATGTTGAAAAGATTCAAAAGCGTATGAAAGGCAAAGACTTCTCCGTTGACAAAGTGAACAAACGGGAAAGAAAAAGAAATCCGTCCCTTCCGTTTACCACATCCTCTTTACAACAAGAAGCCGCACGTAAATTGAATTTCAGGGCTAAAAAGACGATGATGATTGCACAGCAGCTATACGAAGGAATTGATCTTGGCGGGAAGCAGGGGACCACAGGTCTGATTACGTATATGCGTACTGACTCGACAAGACTTTCCAACTCTGCAAAAGATGATGCTAAACAGTATGTGGAAAATAATTTTGGCAAAGAGTATTTAGGACAAAGTAAAGCAGCCAAGAAACAAGAAGGGGCTCAGGATGCTCACGAAGCCATTAGACCAACAGGCGCAGACCGAGACCCGAAATCTATGAAAAGTATTTTATCAAGAGATCAATACCGTTTGTATAAATTAATCTGGGATCGTTTCATCGCCAGTCAAATGGCTCCAGCCGTTCTGGATACGATGACCGTGCACTTATACAATGAAGGTGTTGAATTCCGTGCTACAGGTTCAGAAGTCAAATTTAAAGGATTTATGAAGGTTTACATTGAAGGCCGTGATGATAACAAAAAAGAAAAAGACAAGCTACTTCCGCACTTGGAAGAGGGCATGACGGTCAAAGCAGAAGAGATTAAGCCTAACCAGCATTTTACTCAGCCGCCTCCGCGGTACACAGAAGCACGATTAGTTAAGACGCTAGAAGAACTTGGCATCGGTCGTCCGTCCACTTATGCCCCTACGCTCGATACGATCCAGCGAAGAGGTTATGTAGCGTTGGATAACAAACGGTTTGTTCCGACCGAACTTGGTGAGATCGTCCTAGATCAACTAAGAGAATACTTCCCGGAGATCATTGATGTTGATTTCACAAAAGGAATGGAAGATGACCTTGACGCCATCGAGGATGGCAAAGAGGAATGGGTAAATATCATCGGTCAGTTCTATCAAGGATTCCAGCCAAGGCTTGAAAAAGCTGAACAGGAAATGGAAGAAATTGAGATTAAAGATGAACCTGCTGGAATTGACTGCGAAAAATGCGGGCACGAGATGGTCTATAAAATGGGCCGCTATGGGAAGTTCCTCGCCTGCTCCAACTTCCCGGAGTGCCGAAATACAAAGCCGATCCTTAAAAAAGTTGGAGTGACTTGTCCTGAGTGTAAAGATGGGGAAGTCGTTGAACGCAAGAGTAAGAAGAATCGCAAATTCTTCGGTTGTGAAAATTATCCAGAGTGTGAATTTATATCCTGGGATAAGCCGATCAGCCGTCCTTGTCCGAAGTGTGATTCACTTCTTGTTGAAAAGAAATCCAAAAAAGGTACACAAATTCAATGTACGAACTGCGATTATAAAGAAGAGCCGCAGTCCTGACCTGGTTATATTTTCAAGAGTCTATGACTATGCTTATAGTTGTAGACTCTTTTCAATTTTTTAATTGACACTAAGGTATTAGAACGCTATAATTACGCTTTGGTAAGTCTACATACTTGACAGTGTACGAAGCAGACGAGAGTATTGAATATAAGAACAATCATAGATCAATGGGAATAAATGTTTGTTGTTGGAAACAATTCAGAATTTTGTTACATTTTTATTAAATCCATTGTTATATGAATCGATGGTGTGATAAAATTTAAGCGCCTTTGTGAGGTGAAGGATACAGCGATGCAGTCCTTTAAAGATTCATTTATTGAATATCTTCAAATTGAAAAGAACGCGTCCCCTTTGACAGTGAAACATTATGGAAGAGATATTGAGGAATTTTATGAGTTCTTAACATCCGAACACCTGACAATGGAACAATGCGACTACTCAGTCATTCGAGCTTTTTTAACAAGGCAGTATGAAGCCCAGTATTCAAGAAAAACAATTTCCAGAAAAGTGTCAAGCTTGCGAAGCTTCTTCAGATATTTAGAACGTGAACAGTTTATGAAACAAAACCCTTTTATAAATGTGTCTTTACCTAAGGCTGAGGCGCCGATACCGAACTTCTTTTATGAAGAAGAGTTGGAGCGTCTTTTTAAAGTGAGTGACCTTAACACACCTCTTGGTCAAAGAAATCAGGCATTGCTTGAGATTCTTTACGGCACGGGGATCCGGGTAAGTGAATGTGTCAAACTCAAACTTGAGGATTTAGATTTTTCATTAGGTACAGCTCTAGTCTACGGAAAGGGACGTAAAGAGAGATATGTGCCATTTGGTCAGTTTGCCAGCGAAGCATTGCTCCGTTATATCGAAGACGGCCGGGAAAGTTTAGCCGCTAAACGAAAGGATCAGACCAAATATGTATTTTTAAATGCAAGAGGAGGTCCTTTAACGGCTGACGGCATTCGGCTGGTATTAAATAAGATGGTGCAGAACGCTTCATTGACTATTGATATTCATCCCCATAAATTGAGGCATTCTTTTGCTACACACCTGCTGAATGAGGGAGCAGACCTACGTTCTGTTCAGGAACTGCTGGGTCATGAACATCTCTCATCCACGCAGATTTATACGCATGTGACCAAAGATAGACTTAGGAATGTATATATGAACAGCCATCCAAGAGCGAATAAGAGGTGAAGGAAATGGATCAACAATTTCACGCGACTACGATATTTGCCGTTCAACATGATGGGAAATGCGCGATGAGCGGTGATGGACAGGTAACACTCGGGAATCAAGTAGTGATGAAACATAAAGCTAGAAAAGTACGCAGACTTTTTAATGATCAGGTTCTTGCCGGTTTTGCAGGCTCTGTAGCTGATGCTTTTACTCTTTTCGAAAAGTTTGAAGGTAAGTTGGAAAGCTATGACGGAAATCTAGCGAGAGCATCTGTAGAACTTGCAAAAGAGTGGCGTAGTGACAGAGTGCTTCGTAAACTAGAAGCGATGCTTATCGTTATGGATAAAGAAAACATGTTTCTAGTGTCTGGAACTGGGGAAGTCATAGAACCGGACGATGGTATTCTGGCGATAGGTTCCGGCGGGAATTTCGCTTTAAGCGCAGGCAGGGCACTTAAACGCTATTCTCCTGAACAGTCTGCTCCTCAGATAGCAAAAGCAGCCTTGGAGATTGCTGGAGAAATTTGTGTGTTTACAAATGATCAAATCATATTAGAAGTTCTCGAATAGGGGGGCAGAAGATGTCTTTAAATTTAACGCCTAGACAAATTGTTGAGAAGCTTGATCAATATATTATCGGACAAAACAGTGCAAAGAGATCGGTGGCCATTGCACTTCGGAATCGTTACCGCAGAATGCAGCTTACAGATGAACTGAAAGATGAAATTGTACCGAAAAACATCTTGATGATGGGCCCGACAGGTGTAGGTAAGACCGAAATCGCACGCCGTCTGGCCAAGT
The DNA here is from genome assembly GCF_020524025.1 of Halobacillus litoralis. Classification (GTDB taxonomy): domain Bacteria; phylum Bacillota; class Bacilli; order Bacillales; family Halobacillaceae; genus Halobacillus; species Halobacillus litoralis_D. The sequence goes on from NZ_JAIVKN010000001.1 coordinate 821,345, forward strand.
TGGTAGGAGCACCTTTTGTAAAGGTTGAGGCTACAAAGTTCACTGAAGTTGGTTATGTTGGCCGTGACGTAGAATCTATGGTCCGTGATCTTGTTGAAATGTCTGTTCGAATGGTGAAGGAAGAAAAAATGGAAGCTGTGAAAGATCGGGCTGAAGAACAGGCGAACAAACGCCTTGTAAAACTATTGGTTCCTTCGAAAAAGAAGCAGAACAACAGTTTCAAAAATCCATTTGAAATGATTTTCAATCAGGGCAGCCAGCAGGAAAATGAGCCGGAACAGAATCAGGAAGAGACTGAAATTGAAACAAAGCGAAGTCGAATACGACACCAGCTTGATCTTGGTGAACTTGAAGATCACATGGTAACGATTGATGTGGAAGAATCTCAGTCTTCTATGTTCGATATGCTTCAAGGGTCAGGCATGGAGCAAATGGGAATGAATATGCAGGATGCTTTCAGCCAGTTCATGCCTAAGAAAAAGAAAAAGAGAAAACTCCCGGTTTCTGAAGCCCGCAAAGTGTTAACACAGGAGGAAGCAGGCAAGCTGGTTGATATGGACGAAGTCGGTCAGGAAGCTGTGGCGAAAGTCGAGCAGGCCGGCATGATCTTTATCGATGAAATTGATAAAGTTGCTGCTAAAGGGGATAATCAGGCAAATGTATCCAGAGAAGGTGTACAGCGTGACATCCTTCCGATTGTTGAGGGTTCAACCATCGTTACAAAATATGGCCCTGTATCAACCGATCATATCTTGTTTGTTGCTGCAGGTGCCTTTCATATGGCGAAGCCGTCCGATCTTATTCCGGAGCTGCAGGGTCGCTTTCCTATTCGTGTAGAGCTGAATAAATTAAGTGTAGCTGACTTTAAGAATATCTTAACGGAGCCATCAAACGCACTTTTAAAACAATATAAGGCATTACTTCAAGTTGAAGGTATAAAGGTTGAATTTTCTGACGATGCTATTACTAGACTCGCAGAAATTGCCCATGAAGTAAATCAGGAAACAGATAACATCGGAGCCAGAAGACTTCACACAATTTTAGAGAAACTTTTAGAAGACCTATCCTTTGAGGCGCCGGATGTTATGATGGAAACCATCGAAATTACACCACAGTATGTAGACAGTAAACTATCATCTATTGTTAAGAACAAAGATCTCAGCCGGTTTATTTTATAGGTTGGATCTACAAGGAGGAAATGCACATGAATTTATTAGATCGTGCACGTAAAATCAATGCTATGCTGCAAAAGACAACAGGGAAATCTGTAGACTTTAACGACATGTCTGCCACATTAGGAGACGTCATCGAAGCCAATACATTTGTATTGAGCCGTCGTGGTAAATTGTTAGGGTTTGCGATTAACCAGGAGATTGAAAATGAGCGCATGAAAGACATGCTTTCTCAGCGTCAATTTCCACAGGAGTACACACAGAATCTTTTTAACATCCAGGAAACGACATCAGATATCGATATCGATAGTGAATACACGGCTTTCCCAGTAGAAAATCGTGAACTGTTTGAAAATGGTCTGACAACTATCGTGCCGATTATTGGTGGGGGTCAGCGTTTGGGAACACTTATCCTAAGCCGTCTAAATGGTAATTTTAATAATGATGACCTTCTTTTAGCGGAATATGGTGCTACTGTTGTTGGAATGGAAATTCTACATGAGAAAACAGAAGAAATTGAACAGGAAGCAAGAAGTAAAGCTGTTGTTCAAATGGCAATCAGCTCCTTGTCCTATAGTGAATTAGAAGCTATTGAGCATATTTTCGATGAACTTGAAGGCAATGAAGGTCTTCTTGTAGCAAGTAAAATCGCCGATCGTGTAGGCATTACAAGATCTGTTATTGTTAATGCACTTCGTAAACTGGAAAGTGCCGGAGTTATTGAGTCTCGTTCCCTAGGTATGAAAGGAACATATATCAAGGTATTAAATAATAACTTCCTGCTTGAACTACAAAAACTTCGTACGAATTAATAAAAAAAAGCCGCTACGTTAAACGTAGCGGCTTTTTTTATGTTTGAACATAAGAAAAACATCACTTTTTTTAAAAAAACAAAGGTGATTTACTGAAATGAAGACTTTGTATACTATTCGACAAGAATTTATGTAATAATGTTCATTATGGTAGTAAATTCGACAATTGTCAACATTACCCATTTATTTAGGTTTTTAAACATAGGACATCTGTACGGTTTGTAACACTCTTGTAAAAAACTGATGATTTGTATAGACAAAGACGTTTAAATTTTTCTACAATTAAGGTTGTGAATTCTTAGATTTGTCGAATAAAGGATAGGAGTGATAGGATGAATCTTTTTAACGACACCTTTACGTCACTTGAAAAAGCGCTGAATTATACTTCAGCTAAGAACAGAGCAATCTCTGATAATATCGCAAATATAGATACTCCAGGTTATCAGGCAAAAGAAGTTTCTTTTAAAAGTGTTCTGGAGGAAGAACAAGCTTCTTTTGAAACGAAAAGAACTAATGCCAGACATTATGCTTTTAATCAAACGGGGACCCCTTCATTGCATACATTTACAAGCACCAACAGAATGTACAACCATAATGGAAACAACGTAGATGTTGATAAAGAGATGAATGAATTAGCGCAGAATCAAATTCAGCATCAGGCTCTTGTTGAGCGCTTAAATGGGAAGTTTAAAGGCTTGGAGTCTGTTCTGAGAGGAGGGAACTAAAGATGAGTATCTTTCAAGCTATGAATGCTAGTGCAAGTGCTCTTACTGCACAAAGATTAAGGATGGATGTGGCTTCTTCAAATATTGCGAATGCCAACTCAACGCGTGCCACCATTGATGAAGATGGAAATTGGGAGCCTTATCGAAGAAAAATGGTTGTATTTCAATCAGCTGACTCAAACTTTTCCCGGTACTTACATAATGAATCCGTATCAACAAATGCCAGTAGTGGCGTAAGAGCAACTAAAATCACTGAGGATCGTGAACCATTTAAGATTGTTCATAACCCAAACCACCCTGATGCAAACGAAGATGGTTATGTAGAGGTACCCAATGTCGACCCATTACAGGAGATGGTCGATATGATGAGCGCAACGCGATCTTATGAGGCTAACGTAACAGCAGTGAACGCTTCAAAAAGTATGCTTATGAAGTCACTTGAAATAGGAAGATAACGAAAAGGAGAATGTTTTATGGCAGATATCCAATCCGCACCCTTATCCTCTACCCTTAATTTAAAACCCTTAAACTCACAGTGGAATAAAGCTGTCTCACCTGGTGAAGCACAGGCAGCTTTTGCCACCCAGCTGAAAAAAGCTGTTGACGGCATTAACAAAGCGCAGGTCACTTCGAATGAGAAAACGAAAGCTCTTGCAAGAGGTGATATCAATGATTTACATAATGTTATGATTACATCCCAAAAAGCAAGTATTACAATGCAGACGGCTGTAGAAGTACAAAGTAAAGTCATTGATGCCTATAAAGAAATCATGCGCATGCAGGTATAATTGGACAATGGATAATCCGCACTACACTATTCGCTTAGTTTGTGCTTTTTTTGGGGGCAATTATGAAAGAAAAAATAAATTTATATAAAGAGCGGTTTTTATCCTTTTGGAAAAGCCGTAATACGTCACAAAAAGGACTGATGATCGGATCTGTTGTTATCTTCTTTATCCTCCTCAGCCTTGCGGGGGTATGGGCTTCGAGTTCTAAGATGGTTCCTCTATATAAGGATTTGTCTTTACAGGAAGTCGGGCAGATAAAAACAGAACTTGATTCTCGTGGTATTCCCTATGAGCTGGACCAGGGAGGTGCGAGTGTGCTCGTCCCTGATGCCGAAGCTGAGGGGCTGCTTGTTGATTTAGCTGCTGCAGGTATCCCAAACAGTGGAACAATCGATTACAGCTTCTTTAGTAACAACATTTCGTGGGGAATGACGGATAATGAGTTTGATGTAATAAAGCTTGATGCGACACAGACTGAACTGGCTGATTTGATTACCGGCATTGAAGGAATACAAGATGCAAAAGTGATGATCAACATGCCGGAAAAAGAAATGTTTGCTTCTGAAGTGCAGACGGGTGCTTCAGCTTCTGTGGTTTTACATATACAACCAAGCTATCAAATGGACAATGCAAAAGTAGAAACACTCTATAACTTAGTTTCAAAGTCTGTTCCGCAATTGTCTAAAGATAATATCGTCATTATGGATCAGAACTTTAACTATTTTGACAATAATAACCCTTCACTGGATCAAGGAAATGCGTATACATACCAGCAAAGTGTAAAAAAAGATATTGAAAAAGATATGAAACAGGACCTTCAGCGAATGTTGGGAATGATGATCGGACAGCAGAAAGTAGTGGCGACCGTGACCGCTGATATTGATTTCACTAAAGAAAATCGCGTGGAGGAACTGGTTGAACCGGTTGACCCGGAAAAAATGGAAGGGTTACCTGTAAGTATTGAGCGTATTGAAGAAACCTATGAGAATGGAATTCCTGAAGGCGGAGTTCCAGGTACGGGTGAAGAAGACATTCCTAACTACGAGGCAGGCGAAGCTGGTGGTTCAGGTGATTATGAAATGAATAAAGAAACCATAAACAATGAATTTAATCGCATTAAAAAGAATATTGAAGAAAGTCCGTATAAGGTTAGGGATTTAGGTATACAGGTTGCTATTGACCGTACTAAAGGTATTAATGAAGACGGGAGCATCCGATATTTATCCGCCTCAGAACAACAGACGGTGGAGGAGAGTGTTCAATCGATTGTCAACTCAATGATTTCAACCTCTATAAATGGAGAGTACGGGGAAATCGATCCAGCCGGTAAAGTATCGATTGTATTTCAGGAGTTTAATGGAAGTACGCAGTTTTCTGAATCAGAAGCTGATCAAGGTATTCCAATGTGGGCGTATGTGTTGGGAGCGGCGTTAGGGATTATTATCCTTGTCCTGGTCTGGCTGTTAATACGTAGAAAACGATCAGAAAGTGAAGAGGAGTACGTCTTCTACAGCAATCCAGCTGAGGAACCTGCAGAACAGCAGAAAATACCGGAAATTAAAGAAAAAGAAGACGAATCCACGAAAAAACGTAAGCAGCTGGAGAAGATGGCAGAAGAAAAACCGGAAGATTTCGCAAAACTATTACGGTCTTGGATTTCTGAAGATTAAGGAGGACCAAATATGTCCTTAAAGAAAGAAGAACTAACTGGAAGACAAAAGGCGGCAGTGCTGTTAATTTCTCTTGGACCTGATGTGGCTGCACAAGTCTATAAACATTTAGATGAAGAAGAAATTGAACAGCTTACATTGGAAATATCATCTGTCCAGAAAGTAGATGCGAAAAAGAAAGAAGCGATACTGGATCAATTTCACCAGATTGCTTTAGCACAGGATTACATTTCTCAAGGTGGAATCGGTTATGCAAAAACGATTCTTGAAAAGGCGCTCGGGGCAGATGAGGCGTCCAATATTATAGGGCGCTTAACTTCTTCCTTGCAGGTGAAACCTTTTGATTTTGCTCGTAAAGCTGACCCTCATCAGATTTTAAATTTTATACAAAACGAACACCCGCAGACAATAGCTCTTATTTTATCCTACTTGGATGCTGAACAGTCAGGACAAATTCTTTCTGAACTGCCTCAGGAATTACAAACGGATGTGGCCAGACGGATCGCCACCATGGATTCGACTTCACCAGAAGTAATTAGTCAAGTAGAACAAATCCTTGAAAAGAAGTTGTCAACGACAGTGACTCAGGATTACACAGAGACTGGCGGAATCCAAGCAGTTGTTGCAGTACTGAATGGAGTGGATCGCAGTACGGAGCGGACCATCCTTGATTCACTCGAAATCCAGGACCCGAATCTTGCTGAAGAGATTAAAAAACGGATGTTTGTATTTGAAGATATTGTAGCGCTGGATAATCGTGCCATTCAGAGGGTGGTACGTGATGTGGATAATGATGATCTTCGTCTGGCATTGAAGGTGTCCAGTGAAGAAGTGAAAGAGGTTGTCTTTACGAATATGTCCGAACGTATGGCAGAAACCTTTAAAGAAGAGATGGAATTTATGGGTCCTGTGCGCCTGCGGGATGTTGAAGAAGCACAGACAAGGGTTGTTTCTACTATTCGTCACCTTGAGGATGTCGGAGAAATTGTAATCGCAAGAGGCGGGGGAGATGACATCATTGTCTAACTATAGTACATCCACCTCTGGAAGATTAATTCAAATTAAACAGATCCATCACGAAGAACTGTCACATGAACAAAAGGCAGAAGGTGACCTGCAGGAATTGGAACTTCGTATAAAAGAGGCAGAACAATCGCTGGAGACTCTGGAAGCTAGAAAACTGGAACAGGTGAAGCACGCGAAAAAAGAAATTGATGCCCAGAGAAAGGCTTGGGAAGAAGAAAAGAAGATCATTCAAAATGAAGCCTATCAAATTGGATTTGAGCAGGGATTTTCCAAGGGGAAGGAAGACGGGCTCCTTTCCTATCAAAACAAGATTAATGAAGCAAACGATGTCGTGTTAAAAGCAAAAGACATGCAGAACAGGATCGTCAAGAATGGAGATACAATCATCCTGGACCTTGCCCTTCGGAGTGCTGAAAAAATTTCTCATCAAAAATTCCATCAAGAGCCAGAAACCTTTATGCCGATTGTCAAATGTCTGGTTCAAGAAAAGCTGGATCAACCTGAGATTATTATTTCTGTAAATCCCGCACAGTACGGACTCCTGCATGATCAACTAGAAGAACTTCAGTCTCTTGTTTATCATCATGCTCAATTGACGCTTTATGCAAAAGATGAATTAGCTCCCTTTTCATGTCGTATTGAATCTCCATCAGGGATTGTGGATGCCGGTATTGATAGTCAGCTGAGTGAATTAAGAAAAAAATTGATGACTGCTGCAGATGAGGGGATGACAGATGAATAAGCAGGCCTTCATGGATATCATTGACCAGACGGATACATATAAACGTTACGGCAGGATCCATAAGGTTGTCGGTTTAATGATTGAATCAAAAGGGCCTGAAGCTTCCATTGGAGACTTATGCTACATTCATCCTCCCTCTCAAAGGATTAATCCTATCCCGGCTGAGGTTGTCGGTTTTCATAATGAAAATATCCTGCTCATGCCATATCAGGAAGTGAGAACGATAAGCCCCGGCAGTCTTGTCGAAGCTACAGGGGACCCTCTTAAAGTTAAGGTCGGAATAGGTCTGATCGGTAGTATTTTAAATGCTGTCGGTGACCCGCTGGATGGCAGTGATCTGCCGAAGGGTCTAAAAGAATATCCGACTATGCAGGAGCCCCCAAATCCTCTTTCCCGCCCTCCTATTAATGAACCTATACAAGTGGGAGTGAGGGCAATTGATGGTCTCTTAAGTGTAGGAAAAGGCCAGCGGGTCGGGATTTTTGCGGGAAGTGGTGTCGGTAAGAGTACATTGATGGGCATGATCGCGCGAAACAGCTCTGCTGATATAAATGTCATTGCTCTAATAGGAGAACGTGGGAGAGAAGTCAGGGAATTCATTGAAAATGACTTAGGGGAAGAAGGGCGGAAACGTTCCATTGTCGTAGTCGCTACTTCTGACCAACCTGCCTTAATGAGAGTCAAAGGAGCTTATACAGCCACAGCCATTAGTGAATATTTCAGGGATCTTGGATATAACGTAAACCTTATGATGGATTCTGTTACTCGGTTTGCAATGGCTCAGCGGGAAATTGGATTAGCTACAGGAGAACCTCCGACAACGAAAGGCTATACTCCTTCTGTTTTTGCTCTGCTCCCAAAGCTTCTTGAACGGACAGGATCCAGCAGAAATGGAACAATCACCGCCTTTTACACTGTTTTAGTAGACGGAGATGATATGAATGAACCTGTCTCAGATACTGTTAGAGGAATCTTAGATGGTCATTTTGTTTTAGATCGTAAATTTGCTGAACAAGGCCATTTTCCAGCGATTAATATCCTTAGGTCCATTAGTCGTGTCATGAAGCAGATTGCATCCGATTCCCACAGAGAAGCGGCAGAAAGGTTAAGATCATCCCTCGCCACTTATGAAACCAATGCCGAACTTATTCAGATTGGTGCATATAAAAAAGGTTCCAGCAAAGATATCGATCAAGCGATTCACGATCACTCCTCCATTATGAGTTTTTTAAAACAGGGTGTATACGAACCTTCAAGTTTTGAACGTTCGGAAGAAGACTTAAAGCTTTTGTTTAAATAGGATGTGATGAGAGTATGGCAAGTTTAAAAACTTACGAGAAAATTAGAGATTTACGGGATAGAGAAAAACTTGATAAGCAGCGAAAATACCAGAGTGATATGGAAAGCTTTGAAATGTATGCTCATCAACTCTATGAAGCATTAAAAAAGAAAGAAGATGCTGTCAACCAGTTTAATGATCAACTTTCAAAGGGTGCAGTAGAAGTCCAGTCTTTTATCCATCATCAAAAACATATTCAGCACTTGGAGAACGTCATCCAATCTTTGCAGCCTTCAGTTCAGCACGCAAGGGTAAAAATGCAGCAGTCACAAGAAGCGTTATCCAATGCCCATGTAGAAGTGAAAAAGTTTGACAAAGTGATTGAAAGAAAGGAAGACCAGCAATTACAGATGTTAAAAGATCAGGAAATACAAGCGATGGATGAACTGTCCTTGCAGCAGTTTTTAAACTATCAGAATAGGTGATGTCATGGCGAAGAATATTCAGAACAAGGAGACAAAAGGGCGTTCATTTTTAAAAGTTTTAATAGCCATTGGCGTTCCAATGATTTTCCTTTTAACTATAACGTTTATTATTTTGACACTTATGGGTGTGAATGTGGTAAAAGAGACAGAAAAAATAGCGCAAAAAATGCCCGTCATTTCTTCTATCCTGCCTTCTGAGGAAACGACAGCATCATCGACTGAAGAGTATGATCGTCTTCAGGCTGTCATTGCTAATCAAGAAGCGGAAATTGAACAGTTAAAGCAAGAAGCAGATAACAAAGATGCGAAAATTGAAGAAAAAGATCAGCAGTTGATGCAATTAGAAGCTGATCTAAAAGAAAAAAACAGCTCGGAAGAGACGACGGAAGAGAACGAAACAGCCCAGGTATTAGCGGCTTCCTTTGAAGAAATGGATGCAGAACAAGCTGCTCCTATTTTAGAGAACATGACAAAGGAGCAGGCAGTGTTGGTTTTAAACGAAATAGCGAGTGAAGAGCGTGGAGATATACTTGGTCAGATGGAGGCAGAAGCAGCTGCTGAAATGGCTGGCTTATTATTGATAAATTAACGACCATTTTTTGAAAGGGGGTGAAAAAACAAATGACAAATATCCTGCCATTTCTCACATCTTCATCCAATAGTCACCTTGCTGGAGGTAAAAACAATTCAGAAGGAAAGGAAGGGATGACCGCTTTTTCAGAACTCTTATCCCATCTTCATGCATCTGAGCAGGAAGGTAGCGGTTCGGGTGTGACTCTATGGAGTGCCGTAGATAGGAAAAAAGCTTTAGAATCCTTAGGCCCTTTCATTCACATCGATGATCCGCCGCCCATTAAACAAATGGGGATTGATCAGAAGGGAAGTCCGATTGAAGCGGTTGAGAGGCAGCTTGTGGATTCCATCGAATCTGTTTCTTTTTCCTCTCTTAGAAGCGTATCCAATGTTTCCGGCAGAGCAACAAAAGAAGGTGGAGCACTCACTTTAGGAACGCATATACATAATTTTCGGCCACAGCAGAGTGATGACCCTTCTTCTTTATTAAATGACTATGGAATTGTTAAAAGTGGAAATTTATTAGAACCTGAACTTCTAACGTCTATACTTCGAGAAGATGGAGATGTCTCAAAAGAGATGGAGGACCTTCAATCAGACTTAGTAAATCTTATTGGAGCGTGGGATTCTTCTTCATTGAAAGCTGAGGATGTTAAGAAAGCTGAAAATATCTTAGCGGATATTACCCAGCTTGTTCAACAAAAGTGGAGCCCTTCAGGCGATACTTTCAAGGGAGATCACCCAGAAAAGCAGATGGAGGGGATCAGTGGAAAACTGGAGCGTTCATCTATATATAGGACACCAGCACTCCCTATTAAAGGCACACCATCATTAGTCCAACCGGCGGAGAGATCAGATGATCTGCAAAGTGATGTATTCCATAAGGCTGCATCATGGGATCCTGCTTTGTTGAAAGTTGAAGACCTTAACGAATTGGAAAACCTCTTAGCTCAAATGGTGCAGATAGTGGAAAGGACAGCTGCCCTGGACGATTCTTTTAGAGAAGAAAGCCTCTCTGGTTCAGGGGAAACCCTGATAGAGTACTCCTCTTCCCGCAAAGCATCAGATTCAGAAGTTGAGACTTTCCTGCTCGACGCTGTCAGATCAGTCCGCAGTGAGAGTTTAGAGGAATCCGGAGGAAAAGGTGATAATCCGGTACTTGAAGCGAACCTTACTAAAGTAGAAAGGTTCGAAGCATTTATATCTAGTTTAATGAACCTTATTGAAACATGGGATCGTTCGTTTTTAAAGGAAGAAGAAGTCAAGGAAATGAAGAACCTTTCAGCTCAAATGGTTCAGCTGGTGAAACGTGTAGAAGCCACAGACAATTCTTCCAACATAGAAAACACATGGGGTTTATCGAACCAGGTCAATGCAGCGGAAGGAACACTCATGAAACAACCCCCTCCCCAAAAAGTAGTAGGGGCAGAAGTTGAAAAAAATACAGGCATCCAACCAAACAGCCCTGAAGAATTGGTGCAATACAGAGTAATAAAGGCCAATAAACCGGTTACACAAACAAACATTGGTGTAGCACAGAAGTTGGAAGTATTTAAATCTGATCTAATACACATGATTGCGTCATGGGATTTATCATCGTTGAAAACAGACGAGCTCAGCAAAGTGGAAGCTCATCTGACGGAGATGGTTCAATTCGTTGGAGATGCAGATCCCGCAGGTGATTTTGCAAGTGAAAAAAATATTCAGGAGGGTCTCAGGTCCGACTTAATAAACCTGGCCGCCGTCTGGAATGAATCTTCTCTGGATAACGAGGACTTACAGAAAGTTGAGAATTTATTAATCAAGGTCGAAAAACTTATGGGAGATTTAAGTTTTATTGACGACTCTTCCATGAAAAGTACGATTCAAAAGTTATGGAATCAGGTGAAAGATCTAAGTAAAACAGATGTTAATCTACAATCCTCCCAAGACACTGAGTCATCTCATTTAACAATGGAGCAGGCAGAACTTAGTAATGGGGAGAAAATGAAGGCGATATCCTCCATCCTTCAAGAGTTGAGCAGCTTATTAGTGAATTCTCACGCCCATGCACCAGGCAGGGTAACTGAAGGTCCCTTTAAAGAAAGGGAGATGGCACTTGCAGCCAGCATCCCTGTGGAAATAAATCCAGCGCAAAAGGAAATTGGAAATCATTCCGCTTCTTACACTTCCTCTCACTCGTCTGACAGACCCGCGGTGGAGGGCGCTTTAAATAAACTGTGGAACAATTTTCAAAGAGTAATAGAAACTGTTTCCACGGATGAGAGGTCCATAGGGAAACTAGGATCAGAAACAAAAAGTCTCATTCAAGAGTTCGTCAAAATAAAAGCGGCCGTAAGCCAGGATCCCAAACAATGGAGTCATTATTTGGAACGAGTGTTTCAAAAAGGCACGCACCAAGAGCAGCAAGTCTTTCAAAGATTAGTGAACACGTATCAAAATAAAACGAAAGTACCGGTAACGTATCAACAACAGACTCCTGTGACAGGAGCAGAGGTGGCTAAATGGCTGAAAGATTCTGTCCGGATTATAGATAATAACCAGACCTCTTTCAAAACAGAAGAAACCGGTCAGCAGCCCGTCACACCTATGACAAAAGTTGAACAATGGACATTACAGACATCGCTTGGCAGAGAAAACGCATCTAGTTCAAAACCATGGATGCAGGAGCTTGAGCAGATGATCCACTCCAGCCGATTTTTAATGAACAAACCAGGGCAGAAAGAGCTTCATATTCAGTTGAAGCCTTCAAACCTAGGTGATATGACCATTAAATTAATTCAGGTGAACGGAGAACTTCTTGTGAAAGTATTGGTGAATACTCAGGCTGCAAAAGAAATGCTTGAAGGTAATATGAGTCAGCTGAGGCATATGTTTTCTCCGAATCAGGTGATGGTTGAAAAGAACGATTCAACATTTAATCCGCAGTCGTTTATGCAGGAAGGATCTAAAGAAGAAAAGGAATCGTCTGATGATCAAAGACAAAACCAGCTATATGAAGTCACCGACGAAGAAAATGAGGCCGAAGAAGATGGGACATTCCATGAATTATTAATGAACGAGAAAGTATAGGTGGTTACATGACATCCATTGATCCTTCTCTATATTTGAAGAATCAATCAACGATAAAGACAGGAAGCAGTACTCTTGGAAAAGATGACTTCCTGAAAATTCTTATGACACAGATACAAAACCAAAACCCGCTTGACCCCATGAAGGATAAAGAATTTATTTCTCAAATGGCTCAATTTTCAAGCTTGGAACAAATGACAAATATGTCGCAGGCACTTCAATCGTTTACAGACAACCAAAGTTTACCCCCTTTGATGACCTATAGTGGATTAATCGGCAAGGAAGTTGCCTTTCCCGTCGTAAATCCTGATACAGGTATAGTTGAAACGGAGAAGGCGGGAGTGGTTCATGCCGTCAATCAAAAGAATGGCAGAACCTATTTAGAATTAGAATCAGCAGAAATGGTACCGGTAGAAGATATTGTGAAAGTAAGTGAACTTCCACCAAGTGAAGGAGAAAGAAAGTAGGAGATTTCGATGGATCCTCGCATCCATTCCTTGCATAGACCACTAGTGATCCCGGGCAAAAACCACCCGCCACAAGGCAGTAGAGGAGCATCTTTCCAGGAGGTCTTACAAGAGACTCAAGGCATTAAAATCAGCAAACATGCTAAGAAACGCCTGGTAGATCGGAATATTTCAATATCAGATTCTTCCTGGAGTCAAATTGCTTCTAAGATGAATGAAGCGAAAGAAAAAGGTGTGACAGATTCTCTGGTAGTTACTAAAGATGCAGCTTTATTGGTGAGCACGAAAAATCAAACCGTAGTTACAGCATTAAGCCGTGAAGAATCAAAAGCTCAAATTTTCACCAACATTAACGGAACGATTTTTATTAATGACTAGGCTGGACCCTTACCTGGGAGGCCTTAAACCAGCACGGACCGATAGAAGTGACTGGTCAAACTAACAAAAAAAGGATGTTTTAAATGCTACGTTCACTATATTCAGGCGTTTCTGGAATGAAAGGCTTTCAAACAAAGCTGGATACGATTGGAAACAATATTGCTAATGTTAACACCTACGGGTTTAAAAAGGGCCGCGTGACGTTTCAGGATACGATGAGCCAAACGATCTCAAGTGCTCAAGGTCCTGTAACTAATGGTAATGATGACGCTAGAGGTGGTTTGAATCCATCACAAGTCGGTCTTGGTTCCCAAATTGGTTCCATTGATACCATTCATACGCAGGGAAATCGTCAGACAACGAATCGTCCGTTAGATTTAGCGCTTGAAGGGGATGGAATGTTTGTACTTGCTGAATCTGGAACTGCAGGCGTTAACGTAGGTGGAAATATTGCGGACTTGGAAAAGGTTCAATTGAGTTTTAGTAGAGCAGGAAATTTTTATCTTGATAATGAAGGAGCGATTGTTAATAACAATGGAAAATACGTAGTAGGTGAACCATACACCGAAGTAGCCGACGGAGACAATACAGCTTCAGGGTCAGCGGGAGCAATTACTATTCCGGAAGATGCACAAAGTTTTAGCATTCAAACAGATGGAACGATTAATTATATAAATGCCAATAATGAAGTGAAAGTTGCAGGTAAATTAAAACTTGCAAATTTCTCTAACCCTGGTGGTTTAGAAAAAATAGGTGGTAATGAGTTCCGTGCCACTCAAAACTCAGGATTCATAAGTGCAAATGGTGAAGCACAAGATGAACTCAATACTTTTAATGATTTATCCAATGCGGGTGAAAATGGAACTGGTCAAATGGTTTCCGGTGCGCTCGAAATGTCTAACGTAGACCTTGCTGATTCCTTCACAGAAATGATCACATCCCAGCGAGGATTCCAGGCAAATACAAAAATCATCACCACATCAGATGAAATCTTACAAGAACTTGTTAACCTGAAGCGATAGCAGGGGGGAGTAACGGAGGGGGGATTTTTTGCACCCCTCTCTACCAATCTATGATTACATTGACGAAATTAAATGGACAGTCTTTTACATTAAATGCAATCTACATAGAACAGGTTCAATCCAACCCTGATACTACAATCCTGACGACATCCGGGAAGCTGCTTCTCGTTCAGGAGACAGAACAAGAAGTGACAGATCTGGTCTTGCGTTTCTACCAGAATATTGGGTTGATCAATGGTGTAAATAAGGCAGGTGGGTAAGTTATATGAACCTATTTAAAATGATGGTCATTACATTGAGCTCGCTTACGATTCTTGGTGTAGCTGCACTATTATTTGTTTTAAATATGAATGGGCCAGAAGAACCAAATGGAGCGCGGTCGATTGATGACATTAGAGAATCATCCTTTGTTACAGAAGAAATGACCACCGATTTGATGGATGGCAGTTATGTGAAAATTCGATTTCGTATTGTGACAGACAGTAAAAAGACAAAGGATGAGCTGGAAAAAAGAGATTTTCAAGTTCAAAATGCACTGATTAAAGAATTAGCAGTTATGGAGACGGAAGCCTTTCAAACAGGACTGACAGACTTAGAAAAGAAGATGACTATAAGACTGGATCAGCTTATGGAAAGCGGTGAGGTGACAGACGTCTATACCGTCAACAAAGTCCTGCAATAAAGAGAAAGAAAGGGGGATGAGGTCTTGGCAGAAGAGGTTCTCTCGCAGAATGAGATCGATTCGTTACTCTCCGCCTTATCAACAGGAGAAATGGACGCCGAAGAATTAAAAAAAGAGGAACAAGAAAAGAAAGTAAGAGTCTATGATTTTAAGAGGGCTCTAAGGTTTTCAAAGGATCAAATTAGAAGTTTGGCAAGAATTCACGAAAATTTTTCCAGGTTATTGACGACTTATTTTTCTGCCCAGCTTAGAACGTATGTGGATATTGAAGTAGCATCGGTCGATCAGCTGCCTTATGAGGAATTTATACGTTCAATCCCTACGATGACGATCTTGAATATATTCAGTGTGCCTCCTCTCAATGGGCGGATTTTGTTAGAAGCAAACCCGAACGTTGCGTATGCCATGATGGACAGGGTGCTTGGAGGAAAAGGCAGTGGCGTAAATAAGGTTGAAAGTTTAACAGAAATTGAAACTACCATTATTTCACACCTGTTTGAACGTGCACTGGAAAACTATCAGGAAGCATGGGGGTCCATTGTAAACATTGATCCATTGTTAGAAGAGTTCGAGGTAAATCCTCAGTTTCTACAGATGGTTTCTCCTAATGAGACAGTCGTTGTAGTCTCATTAAACACAACGATTGGTGAAACGTCCGGGATGATTAATATTTGTATTCCACACGTCGTTCTTGAACCAATTATACCTAAACTTTCCGTTCATTATTGGATGCAGAAAGAGCAGCCAAAAGATAAGAACCCGGAAGATGTGGATGCATTAAGTAAGACAATCCAGAAGGCTGAACTGGATATCCGCGCTATTCTGGGGGAGGCGGATATGAGTATAGAGGAGTTTGTCAATCTCTCAGAAGGGGATGTTATTCGTCTTGATCAGTCGATACAAAAACCGATGATGATGAAAGTAGACGATGAAGACAAATTCTATATACAACCAGGGAAGTCCAAAAATAAGCTGGCTGTACAAGTTTTAGAAGAATATAAAGGAGGGGCCAAACAAGATGAGTGATGAGATGTTATCCCAAGATGAAATTGATGCGCTATTAAATGGCGGGGGTGACGAAAACAAACTAGAAGAACCCTCTCAAGGAACCAATCAAAATGAACACCTTACTGACTTAGAACAAGACGCTCTGGGGGAGATTGGGAACATATCGTTTGGAAGCTCAGCGACGGCACTATCTTCCTTATTAAACCAAAAGGTCGAAATTACAACACCTGAAGTTTCTGTTTTAGAAAGATCACAACTGCCGGAAGAGTTTCCTAAACCTCATGTTGCGATCGGGGTTACCTATACCCATGGGTTTACCGGAGAAAATGTACTCGTAATAAAAACGAAAGACGCTGCCATCATTGCTGATCTCATGCTTGGTGGGAGCGGGACAGACCCAGATGACCATTTAAGTGAGATTGCGCTGAGTGCCGTGCAGGAAGCGATGAATCAAATGATGGGATCCGCTGCAACAAGCATGTCGACGATATTTAATAAGAAAGTTGATATTTCCCCGCCGGCGATTGATGTGCTCCATTTAGAAGAAGATGAAGGAGCAGAAGTCATTCCGAAAGATGAAATTCTCGTTGTGGTTTCTTTTCAACTACAAGTAGGAACGCTGATCGATTCGAAAATTATGCAGTTGGTTCCGATTGGATTTGCCAAAGAACTTGTGGAACAACTGCTTAATCCAGAACAAGAAAAAACAGCGCCTGCACCTACAGACCATAAAGAGGAAAAGAGTGTCAATGTTCCTGTAGAAAATCACCAGACGAAAGATCAAGCAGTCCCTGCCGCTACTGAAAAACGAGAAATTCAACAGAAAGAGAAAACTCAAACACCACAATATGTAGGGGGTCCTGAGGGACAGAGCGCTGAAGAAGCAGATGTGCAAAGGGCCGAGTTTCAGAGCTTTGAGCCCGTTCAAATGACATCAGCCGCCCAGAATAACCTGGATATGCTGATGGACATTCCGCTTAAAGTGACGGTTGAACTAGGGCGCACGAAGCGGACGGTTAAAGAAATTTTGGAGCTCTCCTCAGGTTCTGTCCTGGAACTGGACAAGTTGGCTGGTGAACCTGTTGATATACATGTAAATGAGAAACTGATGGCTAAAGGGGAAGTGGTCGTCATTGATGAAAACTTCGGGGTCCGGGTCACAGACATCGTTAGTCCTAAGGAACGCTTAACAAAACTTCGCTAAAAATTAAGGGAAATATGAGGAGGAAGAACAAATGGCTGAAAGAATTTTAATTGTAGATGATGCAGCATTTATGAGAATGATGGTCAAGGATATTTTGACAAAGAACGGATATGAGATTGCAGGAGAAGCGGAAGATGGAAAGAGAGCGGTTGAATTGTACAACGATGAACAGCCGGATCTTGTAACGATGGATATTACGATGCCCGAGATGGATGGAATTACAGCCTTGAAAGAAATTAAAGCACAATACCCGGAAGCAAAAGTCATCATGTGTTCGGCTATGGGACAGCAGGCAATGGTTGTGGATGCGATCCAGGCAGGTGCAAAAGATTTCATTGTTAAACCTTTTCAGGCTGATCGCGTTATAGAGGCCATCCAAAAAGCATTGAGTTAAGGTATGCCCATGTTTTCTACAACGAGAGCCGCAGCTATGATCGTCGTCATCGGTATGTTTATTGGTTTGATGCCCGTCCAAGTGATGGCTCAGCCGAACGTTTCTGAATGTTTGGAGAACCCTCAGCTTGAAGACTGCCCCTCCGTTGATTCTACAGGTGATGAGCAAGAGTCACCTGTAGAAAGCAAGGGCACGGGAGCTGAGAAAAA
Source organism: Halobacillus litoralis (assembly GCF_020524025.1). Lineage (GTDB taxonomy): Bacteria > Bacillota > Bacilli > Bacillales > Halobacillaceae > Halobacillus > Halobacillus litoralis_D. The sequence continues at coordinate 839,053 of NZ_JAIVKN010000001.1, forward strand.
GGAAAGCTCATTGGTATGGAATATTATCAAGCTCATTATCGCATTGTTTTTTGTTGTTGCATTAATTTATGGCCTGCTGAAATTTTTTAATCAAAAAAATAAATTGTTTAACCAGAATAGAACCATGGAAAACCTTGGCGGGATGAACCTTGGACCCAATCGTTCCATCCAGGCGGTGCGAATTGGACAGCAGGTGTTTCTTTTAGGTGTAGGAGACACAGTGGAAATGATTACAGAGATTACAGATGAAACAACCAAAAGTTCTCTCTTGAAGCAGGACCGGGAAGATCAGTTTCAGCCGGCTCAGCAGATGAAAAAATGGATGGAGCAGTGGAAGAAGAGTCAGTCAACCTCGAGTTCATCGACCGTTCAATTTCAACAGCTGTTTGAAAATCAGCTAAATGATATGAAAAACAAACGGAAGAACGCCGTGAAGGGAAAGAGAGGGGATCAGGATCATGAATGAATTCATTGATATCTTCTCAAGCTCTGACCCTGAAAGTGTTGCTACATCAGTCAAACTCCTATTGCTGCTGTCCGTTCTTTCACTAGCTCCAGGTATATTAATTTTAATGACTAGTTTCACAAGAATATTAATTGTTCTGTCATTTGTGCGGACATCTCTCGCCACCCAGCAGATGCCGCCAAATCAAGTGCTTGTTGGAATTGCCCTGTTCTTGACCTTTTTTATTATGGCGCCAACGTTTCAGGAAGTGAACGAAGAGGCCCTGACGCCTTTATTCAATGAGGAAATTACTCTGGATGAAGCTTATGAAGAGGCGAGCGTTCCAATGAAGGAATTTATGGGCAAGCACACACGCCAGAAAGACCTGGCTTTATTTATGAACTACTCAGATATGGAGGCGCCTGAGACGATTCAAGACGTGCCTTTAACAACGCTTGTGCCCGCGTTCGCCATCAGTGAGCTTAAAACAGCCTTTCAAATGGGATTTATGGTTTTTGTTCCATTCTTAGTCATTGATATGGCCGTGGCCAGTGTCCTGATGTCAATGGGTATGATGATGCTGCCGCCTGTTATGATTTCCCTGCCGTTTAAAATTCTGCTTTTTGTTCTTGTAGACGGCTGGTACTTAATTACAAAGTCATTATTAGAAGGTTTTTAGGATAGGGAGAGATTTAGATGAACAGTAACATGGTCATATCATTTGCAAAAGAGGGAATTTACACCGTTCTCCTGATATCCGGTCCTTTGTTGATTTTGGCATTGGCTGTAGGCTTAATTGTAAGTATTTTTCAGGCAACTACTCAAATTCAGGAACAGACGCTGGCATTTATTCCGAAGATCGTAGCCGTCATGATCGGTTTGATTGTATTCGGGCCCTGGATGCTCACAAATATGGTTGAATTTGCTGCAAATGTATTCAGTAACCTTAATATGTTGGTGGGCTGATTCATGCTTGAATCGATTAATTTAGCTCACCTGCCTGCATTTCTGCTGATCTTAGTCAGAGTAACATCCTTTTTTGTCACCCTGCCTCTCTTTTCATATCGGACAGTTCCGACTCAACATAAAGTCGCGTTTAGTTTCTTTTTGGCTGCGATTATGTATTTTACTATTCCAATCCCAGCCCTGGTCATAAATGCTGAATATTTTCTTCTACTGCTAAAAGAAGCGGCTGTTGGAATCGGGGTTGGACTTTTAGCTTATATCATTCTAGGAGCTATCCAGATTGCGGGAGGATTTATCGATTTTCAAATGGGTTTTGCTATTGCGAATGTCATTGATCCTCAAACAGGAGCACAAAGTCCATTAATTGGTCAATACATGTACATCATCACGTTGTTATTTATTTTAGTTATTGATGGTCATCATTTAATTATTGACGGCGTCTTTTACAGTTATAATTTCATAGCTTTGGATCAGTTTCTTCCATTAAAAGAAGAAGGGTGGATCAATTTTGTTATCCACGCGTTTAATGAAATGTTTGTGATTGCCTTTTTAATGGCCATCCCTGTTGTAGGGTGTCTCTTTCTCGTTGACATTGCGCTTGGAATCGTGGCGCGGACGGTTCCGCAGCTAAATGTTTTTGTAGTCGGTTTACCTTTAAAAATTTTCGTGGCGCTGTCTGTATTAGTCATTGCTATGAGCTTTTATATCATGCTGATTCAACATTTATTCGAAACAATGCTTGAAACGATGCGTGGATTTATGGAAATACTCGGAGGTTGATGTAGATGTTTCATTTAAAACTGGATCTTCAGTATTTTGCAGCCGATGAAAAAACAGAAAAAGCCACGCCGAAGAAGCGTCAGGATACAAGAAAAAAAGGTCAGGTCCCTAAAAGTCAGGATGTAAATACCGGGGTCTTGTTAATCAGCGTATTTGGGATCTTGTTTTTACTTGGTGGATATATGAAGGGGAAAATGACTGACATGTACCGGCACGCTTTCACTAATTCCATTCATCAGGATTTAACAGAAGCCCGGACTCATCAAATTTTTGTGGAAATGACGATTGAAACGGCTAAAGTCATCGCACCCATTATGGGTGTAGCTGTGGTAGCCGGCATTGCTTCAAACCTGCTCCAAGTGGGTGTTCTTTTTACAGCAGAACCTTTGAAAGCGGATTTAAAAAAACTGGACCCTGTTAAAGGAGCAAAAAGAATTTTTTCTGCAAGAGCGTTGGTTGAATTACTCAAGTCCCTATTAAAAATCAGCCTGGTCGGGGTGGTCGCTTTTACAATCATTTGGATAAATAAAGACCAAATGATGATGATGTCCCAGAAATCATTGGATGCCGCTCTCTCATTTTTTGGAAGTATCACGATTGTAATGGGATTATCTTCTGCTTTAGCTTTACTTATATTATCGGTTTTAGATTATACATATCAGCGTTACGATCATGAAAAAAACATCCGGATGTCCAAAAAGGATGTGAAGGATGAACATAAGAATATTGAAGGGGACCCGCAGGTTAAGGCGAAAATCAAAGAGAAGCAGAGACAGATGTCTGCTTCCCGGATGATGAGCGAAGTTCCTGATGCCGATGTTGTCATTACAAATCCAACGCACTACGCTATAGCTGTTAAATATGATGAAAGTCAGTCCAACGCCCCCTATGTCGTTGCTAAAGGTGTCGATTTTCTGGCGCTTAAAATTAAAGAAATCGCTAAAGCCAATGATGTGGTAACGGTAGAGAACCGCCCATTGGCTCGTGCACTTTATCAGCAGTCAGAAATTGACCAGCCCATTGATGAGCAGTTTTATAAAGCGGTAGCTGAAGTGCTGGCTTATGTATATCAATTGAAAAAGAAAACGTAAATGGAAGGAGTACCCACATGTCAGCTAGAGATTTATCCGTACTTATTGGTGTGATCTTAATTATTATTATGCTTGTCATACCATTGCCGGGGTGGCTCCTTAGCTTCTTTATTTTAATAAACATTACACTTGCTCTTATTGTCATTTTAGTCTCTATGAATATGGAGGAAGCGCTGCAGTTTGCTGTCTTTCCTACCCTGCTGCTATTGCTCACCTTGTTTCGCCTTGGGTTAAACGTTTCTACTACACGATCCATATTATCAGAAGCAGAAGCAGGGGGAGTGGTCGCCACATTTGGTACTTTCGTGATAGGAGGTAACCCACTTGTTGGTTTTGTCGTCTTTGTCATATTAGTCATCATTCAGTTTCTCGTTATTACCAAAGGAGCGGAGAGAGTCTCTGAAGTAGCTGCCCGCTTTACCCTTGATGCGATGCCGGGCAAGCAGATGAGTATTGATGCCGATTTAAATGCAGGGCTTATTAATGAACACCAGGCAAAAGAACGCCGTCAGAAAATCGAAAACGAGGCCGATTTTTACGGAGCTATGGACGGTGCGAGTAAATTTGTTAAAGGAGACGCTGTAGCAGGGATTATTATTGTTTTAATCAATATTATCTTCGGTTTGATTATCGGAATGGTCCAAATGGGCATGTCTTTTAATGAAGCGATTGATACATATATGCGTCTGACTGTTGGAGATGGACTTGTGAGTCAGATCCCGGCTCTGCTTATATCAACAGCGACAGGGATTGTCGTCACAAGAGTCGCCTCTCAAGGCAATTTAAGCACAGATGTCACAAGTCAGCTCTTTCGATACCCGAAGCTTTTGTATATTGCAGCTGTGACGATATTCCTTCTTGGATTAACTCCTATTCCTATTTTCCTTACCTCCCTGATTGCAGGTGTTCTTGCATTCGGTGGGTATTGGTTATCAAGACCGGAACAGAAGCAGGAATTAGAAGAACCAGAAGAAATAGATGAAGCAGAAAGCAGTCAGATGAGATCATCAGAGAATGTAGTGGATTTAATCAGCATGGATCCGATTGAATTTGAATTTGGCTATGCGCTGATTCCTATTGCTGATACGAATCAGGGCGGGGATCTGCTGGACCGTATTGTAATGATCCGCCGCCAGTTGGCTATAGAACTTGGCATTGTCATCCCGGTCGTTCGCATTCGAGATAATATTCAAATGGGACCAAATGAGTACCGGCTCAAAATTAAAGGAAACCAGGTAGCGCAGGGGGAATTGCTTCTTGATCACTATCTGGCTATGAGTCCGGGGGACGACGATGCTGGAATTGAAGGCATCGATACGCATGAACCGGCGTTTGGTCTTCCGGCAAAATGGATTTCCGAAGATCAGAAGGATGAAGCAGAATTATCCGGGTATACAGTGGTTGATCCTCCATCAGTCGTCTCCACTCATATTACAGAAGTAATCAAAAAACAGGCGCACGCCTTGCTCGGTCGTCAGGAAACACAGCAGTTAATTGACCACTTGAAAGAAGCTTATCCAATCTTAGTGGAAGAAGTCACTCCGGATCCGCTCAGTGTAGGCGATGTTCAAAAAGTGCTTGCTAAACTGCTCAGGGAAAATGTCTCTGTAAAAAACTTACCTGTAATCTTTGAGACGCTTGCTGATTTTGCCAAAATGACAAATGATACAGAGCTGCTTGGTGAATACACCCGTCAATCGTTAGCGGCACAAATTACCAATCAGTATAAAAAAGAAGACCAGCGCGTGAAGGTGATTACCGTTTCCGGGAAGGTTGAAAAATTGATAGCTGATCATATCCAGCAAACGGAGCATGGGAACTATTTAGCGCTTGATCCAGATAGTCAGCAGACGATTCTTACTTCTGTTGCTGAACAAGTGGAACGAATGTCTCTGCAGGAGGAAACAGCAATCCTGTTATGCTCTCCAGCTGTAAGGATGTATATGAAACAACTGCTTGACCGTGTATTGCCGCAGGTTGTGGTCTTGTCATATAACGAGTTGGAACCAAGCGTTGAGGTGCAGAGTGTAGGGGTGGTGAATGTAGCATGAGAGTGAAAAAATTTCAGGGAGAAAATATGCCTGAAGTGATGAAAAAAGTTAAAAGCGAACTGGGGCCGGATGCCGTTCTATTAAATTCCAAGACTATTAAAACGAAAGGCTTTTTAGGCTTATTTCAGAAAGAACAAATGGAGGTTGTCGCAGCGGTTGATCCAGAGGAGAAGGCTGAAAAAACAGCCTATAGAAAAGACACCGCTCCTCCGTCCTACCCGCAGGAGAAGAATGCTCAAGAGCCTGTGATAGAGGAACTGAGGGAATTAAAAGCAATGATCCAACGGTATGATGTTACCCAGGAAAAACAGCTGTATCCCTCTGATTATCAGTCTGTTTATGAACACTTGATCGACAAGGAAGTAGAAGAGAATATTGCCGCCATGGTGGTAGATGCGGTACTTGAAAAATATGAAGTTCCGTCGACCCCGTCAGATATTGGTCATCTGGCAGCCCGTGAATTAACAGAACTCCTAAATAACGTTTCTGTGGGCGCTCCTTCATTTTCAAAACCATTTATACATCTGTTTGGTCCAACCGGGGTTGGAAAGACAACGACGTTGGCGAAACTTGCGGCTGATGCGGTGTTAAACAGGGGACTTAAAGTAGGATTCATCACTACGGATACATATCGTATTGCTGCAATTGATCAGCTGAAAACTTATGCGGGTATCTTAGATATTCCTTTAGAAGTCGCCTATAATCTTAAGGACTACAAAGAAGCAAAAGAGAAGTACAAGGATTATGATTTGGTTTTTGTTGATACAGCAGGGCGGAACTTTCGGAATCCAGCATATATCAAAGAGTTACAGGAAGTTATGGAGTTTGATCATGAAGCTGAGAATTACCTTGTTTTATCTTTGACAAGTAAATATAGGGATATGAAGGAGATTTTTAAGAGATTCACAGACATCCCTCTTCATCAAATCATCTTCTCGAAGGCAGATGAAACGGTTAGTGCGGGAAGCGCTGTGAATTTAACTGTAAATGAGCAGGTTGGGATTGCTTATTTCACCAATGGTCAAAATGTTCCGGATGATATAAAGAAAGCGTCGCCGAAAGAGTTGGCAGGACAAGTGATGGAGGGGTTTATGGATGAAAGACCAAGCTGAAATGCTCCGAAGTCGGATGAGAGAACAATCCGATTCTAAAACAGCCAGAACTATTGCAGTCGTCAGTGGTAAAGGCGGGGTTGGAAAATCAAATTTCAGTGTCAATTTTGCTCTTGAACTTATAAAAAATGAAAAACGTGTTTTACTATTCGATCTGGATATTGGGATGGGGAATATTGATATCCTTCTTGGTCTTTCACCGGCCTACTCCTTTGTGGATTTATTTGAAGATAAGAGGTCATTGGACGATATCATTGAAATAGGTCCGCATTCTTTATCTTTTATCGCTGGAGGCTCAGGTTTATCGCAGATCTTCCAACTCGATAACAACCGTTTTGAATACTTTCAGCAGCAGTTTGATCGATTGTTACTGAAGTATGATTACATCTTGTTTGATATGGGGGCCGGGGCGACGGAAGATAGTTTGAGTTTTATTCGTTCATCGGATGAAGTGATTGTTGTCACCACTCCTGAACCAACATCCATGACTGATGGATATGCCATGATCAAGCACCTGGTGAATAGGGATAAACAATTACCTATGCACCTGCTCGTTAATCGTACATATAAGCGGAGTCAAGGAACGGATACATTTGACCGATTGCAGATGGTGAGCCGAAAGTTTCTGCAAAAAGACATCAGCTTGCTTGGAGTTCTTCCTGACGATCAATCTGTACTAGCTGCCGTTCATCATCAACAACCCTTCTGTTCTTTTGCTCCGAAGAGTCAGGTAAGCAGAGCGTTAAAACAAATAACCCTGGATTATTTAGACAGAGCCAACCCTCCTTCATATGGGGGATCTTCAACGTTTATAGGTAAGCTGAAAAGATTTGTATTCGAGAGGGAAAGAAGATGAAGGTATTTCGTGTAATGATTGTGGATGACTCTGCATTTATGAGGCGCATTTTATCAGATATCGTCAACAGCGATCCGCGTCTTACCGTTGTAGGCAGCGCAAGGAATGGAGAGGACTGTCTAAGGAAAATGGCAGCCTGGGATCCGGATGTCATTACAATGGATATAGAAATGCCCGGAATGGACGGGCTTCAAGCTTTAAACGCCATAATGGCGCAGTGTCCAAAGCCGGTTGTCATGGTATCGAGTTTGACCAAAGAAGGAGCAGATTCAACGATGAGGGCGATGGAACTTGGTGCAGTTGATTTTATTCATAAACCATCTGGTTCTATTTCTCTCGATATGAAGACGTTGGAGAAAGATGTAATCAGGAAAATTTTAGTCGCTGCAGAGGCGAAAGTAGCCCCGGGGTCTATGGACGTTGAATTAATAAAAAGAGAAGCAGACATCCCTGAAACACAAACTTCACAGGGGCACCTTATTGCTATCGGAACTTCAACAGGCGGACCAAGGGCGCTGCAGCAAGTATTGACCACTCTGCCTGAAAACCTCCCAGCTCCCATTGTTGTAGTTCAACATATGCCGCGGGGATTTACCAGGTCTCTTTCAGAACGCTTAAATAAACAATCAGCGATTACCGTTAAAGAGGGTGAGCATATGGAGGAATTGAAGAATGGAACAGCCTATATTGCACCAGGGGATTTACATATGACAGTGATTCAAAAAAGGGGACGGCTGTTTTTGTCTTTAGATGAAACTCCCTCTGTCAATGGTCACCGCCCATCCGTTAATCGCTTATACACATCGCTGGCGGGCTTGAGAGGGATTTCAGTTACTTCTGTTATTATGACCGGCATGGGAGCGGACGGCCTGGAGGGGCTGCTTCACCTGCAGAAAGCTTGTCGAACATACAGTATTGCTGAAGCTGAAACGTCCTGTGTGGTTTACGGCATGCCTAAGGCAGTCGTGAAATCAGGTTTAGCTGATGAAATAACGGAACAAAAAGAGATTAGTAGAAGTATTGTTACATCTCTTCAAATCAGAAAGGGGTAAAGGGATGGAAACGAACCAGTACCTGGAAATCTTTATTGATGAAAGTAAAGAGCATTTGCAATCCATGAATGATCAGCTGCTAGTCTTGGAGAAAAGTCCTCAGGATGTAACCATTGTAAACGAAATTTTTCGATCTGCTCATACCTTAAAAGGAATGGCGGCTACGATGGGGTTTCAGGATCTTTCAAACTTAACTCATAAAATGGAAAATGTTCTTGATGCTGTAAGGAACGAAAAATTAATGGTAGATGAAGAAGTGTTAGATGTTGTCTTTGCCTCTGTGGATGATCTTGAGGCAATGGTATTTGATATTGCTGAAGGCGGGGCAGGAGAAAGAGATGTAGAGGAAGTTGTCCAGCTGCTTCACGCCATTGAAAGTGGCGGCAGCATGTCACTGTCGCAGCCATCTCATTTTCAGCCTGGTATAAAGAAAGACAGAGAAAACTCTCTCGTTTTAGATGAATTCACCTTAAGTATAATACAGCAATCGAAGGAGATGGGTCAGAACAATCTTCAGATTGAAGTGACTCTTCGTGAAGACTGTGTATTAAAAGCCGCCCGAGTCTATATGGTTTTTGAAATTTTAGAAGAATGTGGGGAAGTCATTCAGGCGCAACCTCCTGTTCAACAGCTTGAAAATGAGGAATTCGATACAACATTTACAATTCTTCTGGTAACCGGTATGACAGCTGAGGATCTTCAATCTAAAATATATAAAGTCTCGGAAATTGAACATGTAAACATCAGCCATTATGAAACTCCCGCCCCTTCAGAAGAGAATACAAACACCAGGGATATAGAGGAAGATAAAAAAGAATCTGAGAATAAGAGCATAAAAGCAAATAATCAGGAGAAAGACAGCAAGCCAGTCGCAAACCGGACAATTCGTATAAACATCGACCGTCTGGATGCATTGATGAACTTGTTTGAAGAACTGGTGATTGATAGAGGCCGGTTGGAACAAATATCTGATGATCTGCAGCATAAAGAATTACAAGAAACAGTCGAACATATGACCCGGATATCAGGTGATCTGCAAAGCATTATCTTAAATATGCGGATGGTTCCAGTCGATCAAGTATTTAATCGTTTTCCGAGAATGGTACGTCAACTTTCCAAAGATTTAAATAAGAAAATTGAATTGAGCGTCGTTGGAGCTGACACGGAACTTGATCGCACGGTTATCGATGAAATCGGGGACCCACTTGTACATTTGATACGGAACGCGATCGATCACGGCATCGAAACCCCTGATCAGCGGGGGGCAGTTGGAAAACCTCAAACGGGTCAATTAGAATTGAAAGCTTATCATAGTGGAAACCATGTGTTCATTGAAATTACAGACGATGGCAAAGGCATTGATCGTCATAAAGTTGCTGCAAAAGCTGTTTCTAATGATGTAGTGACAGAGGAACAGGCGGCGCAGATGACGGATGCTCAGGTGTTCGATTTAATTATGGAAAGCGGATTTTCAACAGCTGACCAGATTTCGGATGTATCTGGCAGAGGGGTAGGCCTTGATGTTGTGAAAAATACGATCGAATCGCTCGGAGGGAGTATTACGGTTGATTCTATCCCTGGTAAAGGCAGTAGGTTTTCTATTCAGCTGCCACTCACTTTATCTATCATATCTGTCATGTTAGTAGAAGTGCAGAAGGAAAAGTACGCCATACCTTTATCCTCTATCATAGAAACAGCCATGGTGAAAAAAGAAGATGTTCTTCATGCTCATAATAAAAAAGTGATTGATTTTAGAGGGAAGATTGTCCCCCTTTTATTATTGAAGGATCTATTTGAAGTCCCTTATACGCTTGAAGAAGATGATGATTACTCTGTGGTTATCATCCGCAAAGGAGAGAAGACAGCAGCACTGGTCGTTGATTCGTTTATAGGACAGCAGGAAGTTGTCTTAAAGTCTCTGGGCGATTATTTATCTGGAGCATTTGCCATTTCCGGAGCAACGATTTTAGGTGATGGGCAGGTAGCTTTAATATTGGACAGCAATGCACTGATAAAATAGAAGGGGAGAAAAAAGATGGCTGATGAACAGAACCAGTATGTAAAAGTAATCGTCTTTCAAATCAAAGATGAAGAATATACCATCCCCGTTCACACAGTTGGTTCCATTGAACGGATGATGCCAATTACCCGCGTGCCTGGAACAAAGTCTTTTGTTAAAGGGGTGTTGAATTTGAGGGGTGTGGTCACTCCTGTGATTGATCTGCGTGAGAGATTAGGGATTCATGACGCAGAAATAACTGACCAAACCCGAATGATTACGGTGACCATTGAAGGAATGAATGTAGGATTGATTGTTGATTCGGCAAACGATGTCCTTGACCTTGATGAAACATGGATTGAACCTCCTCCTGAAGTTGTAGGAGAAATTGAAGCTGACTATATCCAGGGGGTAGTGAAGCTTGAAAATCGCCTCTTTATTCTATTAAACCTGGAAAAGATTCTCTCTAAAGAGGATGTATTGGAATTAAAGCATGTCCATGTGTAGAGGCGGCGGTAAGCTTGATTTTCAGCCGCTGCACCTTGATGTTCTTAAGGAAGTGAGCAACATTGGTTCAGCTCATGCAGCGACGTCTTTATCCAAGCTTCTTAACAAGACAGTCACCATGTATGTTCCAAATGTGAAAATAGCAAGTTATGAAGAAGTGATGGATGTAGCAGGCGGTGCAGAAGAAGAGGTTGTCGGGATGTTTCTTAGAATTGAAGGAGATGCACCTGGGAGCATATTCCTTCTTCTTTCCCCTTACCAGGCTGAAGATTATATTTATTCACTTACTGGAATCTCTAATCTAAATGAAGGGGGAGAGGGAGAAAGAGACTTTGCTTTTTCCGCCCTTCAAGAAATAAGTAACATTATGACAGGCGCATACTTAACGGCTTTAAGTGATTTTACCGGACTTCACCTTCAGCCGTCTGTTCCTTCTGCAGCAAGAGATATGGCGGGAGCTATTTTAAGTACAGGTCTCATGGAGATGTCCAGAGTGAGTGATTATGCTATTGCTATTGAAACGTCTCTTTCAGACAGAGATAGAGAAGCGAACGAGAAAGAAAAGGGACATCTGTTTTTATTCCCTGATCCTGACGCTTTTGAAAACATATTTCAATCTCTCGGAGTATCCAGTCATGAGTGAAGTTAAACGGTGCATCCGTATAGGGATAGGAGAAATGGGCGTGGGAAGGGCTTCTGAAATGCTCAAAACTTCAGGGTTAGGATCATGTATTGGCATTGTTCTTTATGATGAAGTTGTCAAACTGGCGGGAATGGCCCATATCATGCTCCCTGACTCTGGTATGGCGAGAAAAAACAGGGTAAATAGAGCCAAATATGCGGATACGGCACTGATTGATTTAATGGATTCACTGCAGGAGGCAGGAGCCGTCCGCTGGCGCTTAAAAGCTAAGATTGCTGGCGGAGCTCAAATGTTTTCGTATAGCGGAAACAGCTCAATGATGAGAATTGGCATGAGAAATATAGAGGCTGTGAGAAGTCTATTAAAACAATTCAGCATTCCGGTCATAGCAGAAGATGTTGGTGGGACAAGTGGAAGAACAATTGAATTTGATCCTGATACGGGAACGCTTAGAATAAAAACCGTTTATAAGGGAGTTCATGAGCTTTAATGGTGCAAGTATGTGAAGTTATCTGTGTTTTATATTTATAGAAGAGATCTAATACAGACAGAAAAATTAAGGAGCGGGGAGGATTGAAATGGCAGGCTGTTTATCTCCTCAAGAAAAACAATGGTGGAATGCATGGACAGACAAGCAGGATGGGGAAGCTGCCAACCACTTGGTCCAGCAGTATGAGTATCTAGTCAATTATCATGTTCATCGTATAGCTTCCCATTTACCAAAGAGTGTAAGTAAAGATGATGTAAGAAGTCTTGGTATGCTGGGGTTGTATGATGCGTTGAAGAAATTCGATCGATCCAGGGATTTAAAGTTTGATACGTATGCATCCTTCCGAATACGCGGCTCTATTATCGATGGGTTGAGAAAGGAAGATTGGCTGCCAAGATCTGTACGGGATAGAGCCAAAAAGATTGACCATGTAACCGAGCAGTTAGAGCAGCAGCTGCAAAGACCCGTCACTTCATCGGAAGTTGCGGAGGTTCTTAATCTGACTCCTTCTGAAGTAGAAGAAACAGTAAAAGACTCACTATTCTCCAATGTTCTATCAATGGAAGAGAAACCGAAAGACGGCAGCGGGAATCATAAAGAGGGCATTGGGTATTCCATTCCTGATGATCTTACCTATACCCCGGACGAATCTTTAATCAAGAAAGAAAACTACGTGGAGCTTGCTTATGAAATTGAACAGTTGAAGGAAAAAGAAAAACTTGTGATCAGTCTTTTCTATCAAGAAGAGCTTACATTGACAGAAATCGGTCATGTTATGGAACTTACAACGTCACGTATTTCTCAAATTCATGCGAAAGCGATCTACAAACTGAAACATTCGTTACAGGAAATGGTGCAGATATAATAAGAAATAAAAGCTGGGAAAGATTGTGAGGGGAATGCATGTCGTTGTTTTTTATAGTGATCAGTTTTATAATTGATGGTCTACTTCTTTTTGCTTTATTTGCAATGACTAAAAAAGTTAAAGCAGCAGAAGAGTTAGAACTTAGACAAAAACAGGTCGCTTCAGAAATAGAAGATTTGTTCTCTTCCTATCTCTATGAAATAAAAGAAGAGAATAAGCGCATGGAAGCATGGATGTCACGTTCGGATATAGATGTGAAGGGTAATGAACATATCGGTTCTCATTGGAAGAATGACGAAAGGCAGGAAGGGCATCAGGAGCGTGAACATACATATGAACCTCCTATCCCTGCTGAGGGCCCTGAAACCTATCAACCTTCCACTCATTCAAAGATCATAGACATGAAAGCTCAAGGGTATAGTTTTAATGAAATTGCTAAGCACCTGGGAAAAGGAAAGACAGAAACAGAGCTTCTATATAAATTCCAACAAAAAATACAAGAAAAAACTTGAATGAGACAAACTCTTATGGTATATTTACTGACGGTGTCAATACGCACGCCTTTGGATCCTTAAGTGAGGTTGCTCTTTTTAAAGAGTTCACTCTAGGAAATGAAAGAGGCGGAGGATACTAAAAAAACCAAACAGGAGGAACTATTATGTCTGTAATTTCTATGAAACAGCTACTTGAAGCAGGTGTTCATTTTGGACACCAAACCCGTCGCTGGAATCCGAAGATGAAGAAATACATCTTCACAGAGCGTAACGGAATTTACATCATCGACCTGCAAAAAACAGTTAAGAAGGTTGATGAAGCATTTAACTACGTGAAAGAGGTCGCTGCTGATGGCGGTAACATTCTTTTCGTAGGTACTAAAAAACAAGCGCAGGATACTGTACGCGACGAAGCAACTCGTTGTGGCATGTATTACATCAACCAACGTTGGTTGGGTGGAACGCTTACTAACTTTGAAACAATCCGTAAACGTATTAATCGTTTGAAAGATATCGAGCGCATGGAAGAAGACGGTACATTCGACGTACTTCCTAAAAAAGAAGTCGTTGACATGCTTAAAGAAAAAGATCGTCTTGTTAAATTCCTAGGCGGAATCAAAGAAATGAAGAGCCTTCCAGATGCAATGTTCGTTATCGATCCTCGTAAAGAGCGCATCGCAATTGCTGAAGCTCACAAACTAAATATCCCAGTTGTTGGTATCGTTGATACAAACTGTGACCCAGACGAAATTGATTATGTCATCCCAGCGAACGATGACGCAATCCGTGCCGTTAAATTGTTGACTTCTAAGATGGCAGACGCTGTCCTTGAAGCGAAACAAGGGGAAGAAACAGAAACAACAGAAGAAACTGAAGCTGCAGTAGAAGCTGCTCAAGAGTAAGGATGTTCTAAAGGTGATAAGGGGGTATACCTTTATCACCTTTTTTAAAGAAGATAATCTTATTCATACAGCTCAGCGGTAATACGCTTAAGTACCGCCGGCTCTATTCTTACTTGTACATTAATAAGGAGGCTTTAACAATGGCTGTAAATGCAAAAATGGTAAAAGAACTTCGTGAAAAAACAGGTGCTGGAATGATGGACTGTAAAAAAGCACTGACTGAAACTGATGGTGACATGGACAAAGCGGTTGAATGGCTCCGCGAAAAAGGAATTTCTAAAGCAGCTAAGAAAGCAGACCGTATTGCTGCAGAAGGATCTGCTTCTATTGAAATTTCCGGTAACACAGCTGTACTTTTCGAAGTGAACTGTGAAACAGACTTCGTAACAAAGAACGACCAGTTCAAAGAACTTCTTAAAGACCTGGGTCAGCACCTTGTTTCTCAGAAGCCTGCAACCGTAGAGGAAGCTCTTGAGCAGAAACTTAACGGTGAAGGTCAACTACTTAGCGACTACATTACAGAACGTGTAGCGAAAATCGGTGAGAAGATTTCTCTTCGTCGCTTCGTTATTAAAGAAAAAACGGATAATGACGCTTTTGGTGCTTACCTTCACATGGGTGGTAACATTGGTGTATTAACGGTTCTTGAAGGTTCTACTGACGAATCTGCAGCTAAAGACGTAGCTATGCACGTAGCAGCAGTTAACCCTCGTTATGTATCTCGTGATGCAATTCCTCAAGAAGAGGCAGACAAAGAGCGTGAAATGCTGAAAACTCAAGCGATGAACGAAGGTAAGCCTGAAAACATCGTTGAGAAAATGGTTGAAGGCCGTCTGAACAAATTCTTCGAAGAGATCTGCCTGCTTGAACAAAGCTTCGTTAAAGATCCAGACCAGAAAGTTAAGCAGTTCGTAGCGTCTGCTGGTGGACAAATCACTGGTTTCGATCGTTTCGAAGTTGGCGAAGGTATGGAAAAACGTGAAGAGAACTTCGCGGATGAAGTAATGAACCAAGTTAAAAAATAATGATAGTGAAAAATAGGGGACACTGTCAGTGTTCCCTATTTTCAAAAATGCTACATAGATGCAAAAAGCCTATGAGCAGACCAATGTTAGTGAAATGAGTAAAACACACGGGAGGTTACTATGACTACTGCTCGCTATCGTAGAATCGTATTAAAACTAAGTGGAGAGGCTCTGAGTGGAGAAGCTGGATACGGATTAGAACCCAGCATTATCAAGTCAGTCTCTCGTCAGGTCAAAGAAGTGGCCGAACTTGGCGTAGAAGTCGCTGTTGTTGTCGGAGGCGGCAATATCTGGCGCGGAAAAGTTGGTGCAGAAATGGGAATGGACCGTGCCAATGCTGATTACATGGGAATGCTTGCGACAGTAATGAATTCCCTGGCCCTTCAAGATAGTCTTGAAAACTTAGGCATTCCAACCCGTGTCCAAACATCTATAGAAATGAGACAAGTAGCGGAACCTTATATCCGCAGAAAAGCCATCCGTCACTTAGAAAAGAAACGGGTCGTTATTTTTGCTGCCGGAACAGGGAATCCGTACTTCTCAACAGATACGACAGCGGCACTCAGAGCTGCTGAAGTCGAAGCTGATGTCATTTTAATGGCGAAAAACAATGTAGATGGGGTTTATACTGACGATCCTAAAGTCAACCAGGATGCTATGAAATATGACCAGCTTTCCTACATGGACGTTCTTAATGAGGGTCTTGGAGTAATGGATTCAACTGCATCTTCATTATGTATGGACAACGATATCGATTTATTGGTATTCTCGATAACAGAAGACGGAAATATTAAAAAAGCCGTAATGGGCGAAAATATCGGAACTATCGTAAGGGGGAAATAATCATGTCTGAAGCCGTGATAAATGAGACGAAACAACAAATGGAACAAGCCGTACAAGCGTTCTCTCGTCAACTTGCAACTGTAAGAGCAGGTCGTGCGAACCCGTCGATCCTTGATAATGTATACGTAGACTACTATGGTGCAGCAACTCCACTGAACCAATTGGCACAGGTGGGTGCTCCAGAACCTCGTATGCTTGTCATTACACCGTATGATAAAACAGCGATCGCTGAAATTGAAAAAGCGATTCAGAAAGCTGATCTTGGATTGTCACCTTCAAGTGACGGTAACATTGTCCGGATTAATATCCCTGCTTTGACAGAAGAGCGTCGTAAAGACTTGGCGAAGGTAGTAGGAAAGTATGCGGAAGAAGCGAAGGTGCAGATTCGTAACATTCGTCGTGAATCTAATGACCGCTTGAAAAAGCTAGAAAAAGATGGAGACTTGACGGAAGACGATCTTCGTTCTTATCAAGACGATGTACAGAAAGTAACAAACCAGAACGTTGAAAAAATCGACCAACTGGCGAAAACAAAAGAAGAAGAAATCATGGAAGTTTGATTTCTTCCTTACCTCATATGCCTTAAGGTGTATAAAGCCGCGCTGTTGATGTTTGGCAGCGCGGCTTTAATTATTTCAACCGGATAAGGATTCGGCATTCGGGTGGATTTTAGTATATAATAGAAAGATGGAACAAACGGACTGGAGGATCGAACATGCCAATCAAGTTTCCATTTGTAAAAAGTAAAAAACAACCTCACCCACAGCCTCTGGGACTGGAAGAAATGCATCTGCCTCAACACGTGGCGATTATTATGGATGGAAATGGCCGGTGGGCAAAAAATAGAGGAATGCCCCGCATAGCTGGTCATAAGGAAGGGATGGGTGTCGTAAAGAGGATTGTACGTTACGCATCTGATATTGGTGTTAAGGTTCTGACTCTTTATGCCTTTTCTACAGAAAATTGGAAACGTCCCAAAAATGAGGTGGACTTCCTGATGAAGCTGCCTGTAGACTTTTTAAATACATATTTGCCTGAACTGATTGAGAGAAATGTCCAGGTCCGTACAATCGGTGATTTCAACGTATTACCAGCTCATACACAAAAAGCGGTAAATGAAGCGATTGAAAAGACCAAAGAGAATGATGGACTGATTCTCAATTTTGCACTCAATTACGGAAGTCGTTATGAGATGGTGCACGCAGTGAAGCAAATTGCCTCGAAAGTGAAAGAAGGAGAAATCGATACATCAGATATTGATGAGGATTTATTCTCTTCAGAACTCTACACGTCAGAATTAATCGAACCTGATCTTTTAATCCGTACGAGTGGGGAACAGAGGCTGAGCAATTTCTTGTTATGGCAGCTGGCCTATGCCGAGTTTTGGTTCACGGAAGTGTACTGGCCAGATTTCAATGAAAGCCATTTTGAGAAAGCTCTCTATGATTTTCAAAATCGCAAACGTCGGTTCGGCGGAGTATAAGGTGTGAATTAGTCTCATGAAACAAAGAACAATTACAGCAGTCGTTGCAGCACTTATTTTTATCCCCATTGTGATGCTGGGTGGGTGGCCGTTTAAGGCGTTTGTCTATATTATTGCAAGTATTGCACTGCTTGAACTGATCCGGATGAAAAAAATAGCCCGGTATTCAGTCGCAGCAGGTCTCGGTCTGATTCTAATGTGGGCCTTAATGTTTCCTTATGAAGTGTTTGATGAAACCGTGTTGTCGGAAGATTTAATTACGAAATCGGAAATCACCCTTCTGGCTGTTCTTGTACTGCTCAGCTATACGGTCCTTGTCAAAAATCGTTTTACCTTTGATGATGCTGGATTCCTGTTATTATCTGCAATCTATATAGGAATGGGATTCAATTATCTGATAGAGACGCGTGAAGCAGACCTTGAATATATTTTCTATGCACTTTTTGTTGTGTGGGCTACCGATACAGGTGCATACCTCTTTGGTAGAGCGCTTGGAAAGCATAAACTTTGGCCGCAAATCAGCCCAAAGAAAACGATTGAAGGTTCGCTTGGCGGTATTGCTCTAGCCTGTGTCGTTGCATTTATTTTTCAGATGGTCTACCCGCTTGAACATTCACTTCTCCTTGTTCTCCTTGTAACCATCTTGATCTCGATCGCAGGACAAATCGGGGATCTTGTGGAATCAGCCTTCAAACGACATTATGCTGTTAAGGATTCAGGTAAAATTCTGCCTGGCCATGGAGGTGTATTGGACCGGTTTGATAGTTTAATCTTCATATTGCCGATCCTGCATCTCATTAACTTTATTTCATAAAAGGAAGGGGATGGAAGGATGAAGCAGGTATCGTTATTGGGAGCAACGGGATCTATTGGTATCCAGACGCTGGATGTCATCCGTCTGCACCCTGAGCAGTTTTCTCTGTATGCCATGGCATTTGGCAGGAACATTGAAAAAGCCTTACCTTTAATACACGAATTTAATCCGGCTATCATTGTGGTCCAGGATGAAGATACGAAAGCGAAGCTTCAAAAAGAATTGAATCATTCCTACATTCTTTGTGGAGGAGAAGGTTTAATTGAGGCTGGTACAGCCGAACCTGTAGATGTGGTTGTCAACGCTGTTATGGGAAGCATCGGTTTACCGGCAACGTTAAAAGCCATCCAGGCAAAAAAAATCATCGCCATTGCGAATAAAGAGACCTTAGTCACTGCTGGTCACCTTGTAATGGAAGAGGCGCGTAAGCATCAAGTGGAACTTCTTCCAGTAGACAGTGAGCATTCAGCCATCTTTCAAGCGCTGAATGGAGAAAAGAGAAAAAACATCGAAAAATTAATTATTACAGCTTCAGGTGGCAGCTTCCGGGACAAAACAAGAAAAGAGCTCGAAGGTGTGACTGTTGAAGACGCTCTAAATCATCCGAATTGGAGCATGGGCGCAAAAATCACCATTGATTCAGCTTCTATGATGAATAAGGGGCTTGAAGTTATTGAAGCCCACTGGCTTTTTGATGTGCCTTATGAGCAGATTCATGTTATTCTTCATAGAGAAAGTGTCATTCATTCAATGGTCGAGTATGTGGATCGTAATGTTATTGCTCAGCTTGGGACCCCGGATATGAAAGTCCCCATTCAATACGCCTTAACTTACCCTGAACGTATGGATTTACCAGTGACGAACCATCTAAACCTTGAAGAACTGGCTACATTAAACTTCGAAAAAATGGACATGGACCGTTTCCCTTGTCTGAGGATGGCTTTTGAAGCAGGTAAGGCAGGCGGTTCTATGCCGACTGTTTTAAATGCGGCGAATGAAGAAGCTGTTCAATTGTTTCTAGAAGGGAAAATTTCCTTTTTAGATATTGAAAGATACATTGAAGAAGCCCTGGAAAGGCACGATAGGATTCATAACCCTGACTTGTCTACCATAATTTCTATTGATGAGGAAACAAGGAAGAGGGTCCGTTTCCATTTAAATTAAAAGGAAGGTGCTTCATTTGACTACTGTGATTGCATTTATTCTCATGTTCGGATTGTTAGTTTTCGTTCATGAGTGGGGGCATCTCATTTTTGCTAAACGAGCAGGAATGCTGGCACGAGAGTTTGCGATCGGTTTTGGTCCGAAAATCTTCGCATTTACGAAAAATGAAACATTATACACGATTCGTCTTCTTCCTATTGGGGGCTATGTCCGTGTGGCTGGAGAGGATCCTGAGCTCGTTGACTTAAAAGCGGGTCACCATGTAGGACTTGAATTCAATGAAGAAGGAAAAGTCAGTCGGATTATCGTAAACAACAAATCCAAACATCCATATGCGCGTGTGATTGAAGTAGAAAAAGCAGACTTGGATCATAGGCTTGTTATCGAAGGATACGAGATCGACGAAGATGAGAAGCTGTTTTTTGAAGTGGATCCTAAAGCGATGTTTGTTATGGATGAAAAAGAAACACAAATTGCTCCTTATGACAGACAATTCGCCTCAAAATCAGTGCCTCAAAGAGCCATGCAGCTGTTTGCCGGCCCTTTAATGAACTTTGTTCTGGCGATTGTTCTCTTTATGATTCTAGGTTTTATTCAGGGAGTACCTTCTGATGAAGCCAAATTAGGGCAGATTCAGAATAATTCTCCTGCAGATGAAGCAGGGTTAATGGCAGGGGATGAAGTCATTGCTGTTGACGGAGAATCAGTCAGTACGTGGGAAGAATTCACAAGAATTATTCGTAACCATCCAGAAGAAGAAGTAACCTTAACCGTAAATCGGTCAGGTGAAACCCAGGAGTTGAATGTTACTCCCGCTGCTATTGAAGATCGTGATATGACGATTGGTCAAGTAGGGGTGGCTCGAGCATTTGAGGAATCTTTTACAAAAAAACTCAGTTTTGGTTTTACTCAAACCTATGAGTGGAGTACTCTAATATTAACCAACCTTGGGAAGCTTGTAACGGGGCAGTTTTCTTTGGATATGCTCTCTGGACCTGTAGGAATCTATGATGCCACAGACCAGGTTGTACGAACCGGGTTCACAAACTTTGTCATGTGGACAGCGATCCTTAGTATCAACCTGGGTATTGTCAACTTACTTCCTCTACCAGCCTTGGATGGCGGACGATTATTATTTGTCGGTCTGGAAGGGGTAAGAGGAAAACCGATTGATCCTCAAAAAGAGGGGATTGTTCATTTTATAGGTTTTGCACTATTAATGCTGTTGATGCTTGTTGTAACCTGGAACGACATTCAACGCTTATTCCTATGATTTTATAGCTGGAAGTCTGAAGGTGACAGGCGTTTCCTCGACTTCCGGCTTCTTTTATTAATTTTGAATTGAGGTGTTTGTTATGAGACAAAGTCATATGTTAATTCCAACGTTAAAAGAAAATCCTGCTGATGCGGAGATTAAGAGTCACCAGCTCCTTGTCCGCGCAGGTTACATACGTCAAATTGCTTCAGGGATCTATAGTTTTCTTCCAATTGGACGTAGAGTCCTAAATAAAGTGGAGAACATTGTTCGTGAGGAAATGGAGAAAATCGGAGCTCATGAGATGGCTATGCCTGCTTTGGAACCTTCTGAACTTTGGAAGGAAACAGGACGATGGACAACATTTGGTTCTGAACTTATGAGAATTCATGATCGTCATAATAGAGAGTTTGCTCTAGGTGCCACCCATGAAGAAGTCATTACAAGTCTTGTACGAAATGAAGTCAAAAGTTATAAGCAGCTGCCATTAACAGTATTCCAAATTCAGAATAAATTCCGTGATGAAGCCCGTCCTCGTTTCGGTCTTTTACGCGGTCGTGAATTTCTTATGAAAGATGCTTATTCATTTAATGAATCTTATGAGAGCCTGGATGAAACGTATGAAAAAATGTTTCAGGCATACTCGAATATTTTCCGCAGGTGCGGCCTTAACTTTCGCGCGGTTATAGCCGACTCAGGAGCTATGGGAGGAAAAGACACGCACGAATTTATGGTCTTGTCAGAAGTAGGAGAAGATGTAATTGCCTACTCTGATACATCCCGTTATGCGGCGAACATTGAAATGGCACCCGTTATTGCTACCTATGAAAAACCTGATGTGGCTGTGAAACCGATAGAAAAGGTTGAAACACCAGGGAAGAGAAGTATGCAGGAAGTAGCCGACCATTTTGGTCATGAGCTTCATGAAGGTATAAAAGCAATCCTTTTCCAAGTAGATGAGAAGTTTGTCCTTGCGCTTACAAGGGGAGATCATGAAGTCAATGACGTTAAACTTAAGAATTTATTTGATGCCGGCCTTGTGGAATTAGCAAATGAAGAAGATACGCAGCGCTTATTAGGTGCAGGGTTTGGCTCTCTTGGTCCAATCAATGTACCAGAAGAGGTTGAGGTCGTAGCTGATTTAGCTGTGGAAGCTATGGTCAATATTACTTGTGGAGCGAATGAGAATGGCTTCCATTACAAGAATGCGACCCCAGGTGAAGACTTCACTGTCAATCAGTATGCTGATTTACGGTTTATAAAAGAAGGGGATCCATCTCCAGATGGGCAGGGAACCATTCAATTTGCCCGTGGAATTGAAGTAGGTCACGTATTCAAACTTGGAGAATTTTACTCTGAGCGTATGAATGCCACCTTCCTGAATGACCAAGGGAAAGCAAAAACAATGATTATGGGATCCTATGGAATTGGTGTTTCTAGAACATTAGCAGCTATTGTTGAACAATATCATGACGATCGCGGCATTACGTGGCCGGCGAATATTGCCCCTTATCAAGTACACCTTCTTTCTATGAACCCTAAGAAGGAAGACCAGAAAGAATTGGCAGATCAACTATATGAAAATCTCCTTGAAGCAGGGATTGATGTCTTATATGATGATCGTAAAGAACGTGCCGGCGTAAAATTTGCCGATAGTGATCTATTTGGAATTCCTGTTCGGATTACCGTTGGAAAACGTGCATCTGAAGGTGTCGTTGAAGTGAAAGAACGGACAACAGGAGAACAGGTAGAATTAGATACAAATGAACTTGTTGAATATGTGAAAAATTGGTACAAAGCCTAATACACCCTTTACATTGGAAATACCCTTGCTGGAGAAAGTAAAGCAAGGGTATTTCCATGATTAGTCTTTGTGAAAGGATAGAGGAGGAATCACTTTGAGTGTGAGCGGTCAGGATAAGATGCATTATTTACTGGAGCAGATCCAGTTTCCACATGATCTGATTGAACCTCATTTTAAAGACAGCGAGATGCAGAAGCTGGTTGTTTATCGTGAGAAGAAATTGTGGCATTTTTATTTCCAAATGCCAAAGCCGCTGCCGCCTTCTGTTTATGAGTTGTTCTCAACGAAATTAACATCAACCTTCCGGGCCATAGCAGATGTTACTTGGACAATTGAAACGAAGGAAAAAGATGTGTCGTCATCTGATGTGGTGGAATATTGGCAAAGTTTTATAAAGACATTGACTAATTTAACACCTGGCTATAAAGATTTACTGATGGAACAGCAGCCGGAAGTTAACGGGAATAAGATTATGTTAACCTGCAGGAACCTTGCAGAAAGTCATGCAGTTCAGAAGAAGTTGGAAGAACCCCTGAAGCAATACTGTTTACGTTGCGGCCTACCTTCTTTTGTCTTGTCTACTACGGTTAAAGAAGGAAAAGAAGAGATTAAAAAATTTCAGGAAGAACGTCAGAAAGAAGATAAAATCCTTGTCCAGCAAGCTGTGAAAGAACAGGAAGAACGGGCGAAGGAGAAAGACGATTCTAAGCCGAAAGGTCCTGTTGAAATTGGGTATAAGATCCAGGATGACATTATCATGATGGAAGATATACAGGAGGAAGAGAAGAAAGTGGCTGTGCAGGGGTATGTATTTGACGTCGAAGTCAAAGAGCTTCGATCAGGACGACACCTGCTTTTATTAAAGGTCACGGACTACACGGATTCCTTTTCCATTAAAATGTTCTCCCGAGGTGACGATCATGCTGAAATGTTTAAGCATGTGAAGCAGGGGATGTGGATCAAGGCACGTGGTGGAATTCAAACGGATAACTTCACCAATGAACTGACGATGATGGCCAATGACATCAATGAAGTGAAGCCTAAATTAAGAGAAGATTCTGCGCCAGAAGGTGAAAAACGTATTGAGCTTCACGCACATACGACGATGAGTGCAATGGATGCGCCTGTTTCACCATCCAGATTGATTCAAAAAGCAGCCGACTGGGGGCATGAAGCGATTGCCATCACAGACCATGCTGTTGTTCAGTCTTATCCTGATGCTCATGCTGCAGGGGAGAAGAATGGAGTCAAGATTATCTATGGTCTTGAAGCTAACCTGGTAGATGACGGAGTACCGATCGCTTATGAAGAGCAGGACAGGGATCTTGAGGAAGCTGTTTATGTTGTATTTGACGTCGAAACCACCGGCCTTTCAGCAGTTTACGACAAAATCATTGAACTTGCTGCTGTAAAAGTGCAGGGTGGAGAGATTATTGATCGCTTTGAGTCCTTCGCCAACCCGCATCAGCCATTATCCCAGACAACGATTGATTTGACAGGGATTACAGACGATATGGTTAAAGATGCCCCAGAGATTGAAGAGGTGTTGAAGGACTTTCATCAATGGACGGGCGAAGATATTCTAGTTGCACACAATGCCAGCTTTGATATGGGCTTCTTAAATGCTGGTTATCAGTCCATTGATTTAGGTAAGTCAACCAACCCTGTTATTGACACGCTGGAATTAGCCAGATTTTTAGTTCCAGAGTTGAAAAACCACCGGTTAAACACACTTTGTAAGAAGTTTGACATTGAGTTAACTCAGCACCACAGGGCGATCTATGATGCCGAAGCCACGGGTTACCTGCTATGGAAGTTAGTGAAGAAAGCGATGGAACGAGGCATTAAAAATCACCAGAACCTCAATGATTATATGGGTGAGGGGAAAGCATATCAGCGGTCCAGACCCTCCCATTGTACACTTCTTGCAACCAACAGCACTGGACTGAAGAACATTTACCGGCTTGTTTCGGAAGCTCACATCAATTATTTTTACCGCGTTCCACGTATCCCTCGTTCTTTATTGAAGAAAAATCGAGAAGGAATCCTTGTGGGTTCCGGGTGTGATAAAGGTGAAGTATTTGAGACAATGATGCAGAAATCCGAAGAAGAAGCAGAAAAAGTAGCGGACTTTTATGATTATATCGAAATTCAGCCTCCAGGAAATTACCGTCACCTTGTTGAAAAAGACCTAGTTCAGACAGAAGCACAAATCCTGGATATTTTGAAGCGTCTTGTAGCCATGGGAGAGCGAATGGGCAAGACAGTTGTTGCTACTGGGAATACCCATTACGTGGACCCTCATGAAAAGCAGTACAGGCAGATACTCATATCCTCCCAAAACGGTAACCCGCTGAACCGTCAGACGTTACCAGAAGTTCACTTTAAAACGACCAACGAGATGATTGATGAACTCTCTTTTCTGGGACAGGACAAAGCCAAAGAACTGGTTGTAACAAACACGCATAAAATTTCCGGGCAGATTGGTGAAGTTTCCCCTGTAAAGGAAGACTTGTATACACCGAATATTGAAGGTGCCGACCAAGAGATCAGGGAAATGTCCTATAACAAAGCCAAAAGCCTTTACGGTGAAAATGTTCCTGAATTAATTGTCAAACGATTGGAGAAAGAACTGGATAGTATCATTGGTAATGGGTTTGCCGTTATCTATCTAATCTCCCAAAAGCTTGTAACAAAGTCCCTTGAGGATGGTTACCTTGTTGGTTCGCGGGGTTCTGTCGGCTCTTCCTTTGTTGCGACAATGACCGAAATCACCGAGGTCAACCCTTTACCTCCTCATTATGTCTGTCCTTCCTGTCAGTTTAATGAGTTCTTTACAGATGGCTCTGTTGGTAGTGGCTTTGATTTAGAGGAAAAAGATTGTCCAGAATGTGGTACGCCGTTGAAAAAAGATGGGCAGGACATTCCGTTTGAAACATTCCTTGGGTTTAAAGGGGATAAAGTTCCCGATATTGATTTGAACTTTTCAGGGGAATACCAGCCGCACGCCCACAACTATACGAAAGAGTTATTCGGTGAAGACAGCGTCTTCCGTGCTGGAACCATCGGCACGATTGCTGAGAAAACGGCTTATGGTTATGTGAAGGGGTATGCCGGCGACCATCAGCTTCATTATAAAAATGCTGAAATTGACCGCTTAGTCCAAGGCTGTACCGGGGTCAAGCGTACAAGTGGACAGCACCCAGGTGGAATTATAGTTGTACCGGATGATATGGAAATTTATGATTTCTCACCGATTCAATTCCCTGCAGACGATACGAAATCAGAATGGCGGACGACGCATTTCGATTTCCATTCCATTCATGATAATTTGTTGAAGCTTGATATACTCGGGCACGATGATCCAACCGTTATTCGTATGCTGCAGGATCTAAGCGGAATAGACCAAAAAGAAATCCCTGTGGATGATCCGGAAGTTATGAAAATTTTCAGTGGTCCAGATGCTCTTGGAGTAACTGCTGAGCAGATCATGTGTAAAACCGGCACGCTTGGAGTACCTGAATTTGGAACGCGGTTTGTCCGCCAGATGCTGGAGGATACAAAACCGAAAACATTTGCCGAACTTGTCATCATCTCGGGCTTGTCTCATGGGACAGATGTTTGGCTGGGGAATGCAGAACAGTTAATCAATGACGGTATTTGTACGTTACCTGAAGTAATTGGGTGCCGTGACGATATTATGGTGTATTTAATGCATAAGGGGCTCGATCCTTCTCTTGCTTTTAAGATCATGGAATTCGTTCGTAAAGGACGCGGGCTGCAGGACGAATGGATTGAAGAAATGAAAAAGCATGGTGTACCGGATTGGTATATTGAATCTTGTAAGAAGATTAAATACATGTTCCCGAAAGCACACGCGGCTGCTTATGTATTAATGGCTGTGAGAATTGCATATTTCAAAGTGCATTATCCGATCTACTTTTACGCGGCTTACTTTACTGTGCGAGCTAGTGACTACGAGTTAGAAACGATGACCAAAGGGTCTGATGCAATCCGTGCCCGGCTTCAGGAAATCCAAAGTAAAGGGCTGGATGCTACTCCTAAAGAGAAAAGCTTGATGACAGTTCTTGAAATTTCTCTTGAGATGTGTGAAAGAGGGTATGGATTTAAGAATGTCGACCTTTATCGTTCAAGTGCGACAGACTTCTTAGTCGAAGGAAATGAATTAATTCCTCCATTTAATGCAGTTGATGGCTTAGGTACAAACGCCGCTATCAATATAGTAAATGCTCGTGAGGAAGGTGAATTTCTATCTAAACAGGACTTAAGAGAAAGGAGCCGTATTTCAAAAACGGTTCTTGAATACCTGGATAACTTCGGCTGCTTAGAAGGAATGCCTGATGAAAATCAGCTCTCACTATTCTAAGTAAACACCTTCAGGCTCTGGTGCCATTGACTTTCCTGTGTTGCAAAGATCAAGTATCTATGGTATATTTTCTATGGTGAGAAGAGCGATATGAACGACAGAAGAGTGGGGAAACCCACTCTTTCTTCATATATCAGACTCTTGCTTGTGGAGAAATTTCGATGCATCAGGGGCTGGGATGCCCACGAGAAGAACCGCTATGATCCTGTCATAGCGGTTTCTCTTGGCGCCTGATATTGGAAAGCCCTGGTACTTAAATGAAATAAGCCAATACATCCCATACTATTAAGAAACAAACATTATTGTGTTCAAAGGAGGGAAGAGCATGAGTAATCATGTTACATCCGTTACGGAACGTCTTGTCCAACCTATACTGGATGAAATGAACTTGGAGCTTGTCGATATCGAGTACAAAAAAGAAGGTCAGAATTGGTACCTCCGCGTCTTTATTGATAAAGAAGGCGGCGTTTATATTGAAGAATGCGGTCAAGTATCTGAACAGTTAAGTGAGAAACTGGACGAAGAGGATCCGATTGAAATTCCTTACTTTCTAGAAGTTGCTTCTCCTGGGGCTGAACGTCCATTAAAAACAGAAGCAGACTTTCACAAATACGTTGGCGAACATGTGTATATGAAGTTATATGAACCAATTGACGGCGAGAAAGAGTTTGAGGGAACACTTAAATCCTTTGAAGACTCAACGGCTGTTGTTGAAATTCGTATTAAAACAAGAAAAAAACAGCTGGAAGTGCCGTATCAAAAAATAGCCAAAGCAAACTTAGCTGTTACGTTTAATTAAGGGGGAGAAACTGTTGAGTAGTGAATTATTTGATGCCATGGATTATTTAGAGAAGGAAAAAGGCATCGACAAAAATCTGTTGTTGGAAGCGCTTGAAGCCGCTTTAATTTCTGCTTATAAGAAAAACTTCAATTCTGCAACAAATGTTCGTGTGGATATTAATGAAGAAGAGAGCGCTATGAAGGTTCTTGCCAGAAAAGAAATAGTAGAAGAGGTCATGGACCCGCAGCAGGAAATTTCATTGGAAGAAGCAAATGAAATTGATCCAAACTATGGTCTGGAAGATGTCATCGAAGTCGAAGTGACACCTATGGACTTTGGCCGAATTGCAGCTCAGGCTGCTAAGCAGGTCGTTACTCAGCGCGTCAGAGAAGCTGAGCGTGGCATAATTTATGGGGAATATGTGGATAGAGAAGAAGATGTAATGACGGGAATCATTCAACGAAAAGATCCACGATTTGTTTATGTGAATCTTGGTAAAATTGAAGCACGACTTCCTGAAGGTGAACAAATGCCGACAGAAACGTATGAAGTGCATGACCGTCTGAAAGTATTTGTTACGAAAGTAGAAAACAGTAACAAAGGACCGCACATCTATGTTTCAAGAACACACCCGGGCTTGTTGAAGCGGTTATTTGAAATGGAAGTGCCTGAGATTTACGATGGTACCGTAGAGGTAAGATCGGTGGCTCGTGAAGCGGGTGACCGTTCCAAGATTTCTGTATACGCTGAAGACCAGGAAATCGATCCGGTTGGTTCTTGTGTTGGTCAACGCGGCCAGCGTGTACAAGCGATCGTTAATGAATTAAAAGGGGAAAAAATTGATATCGTTCAGTGGTCTGAAGACCCTGTGGAATATGTTTCTAATGCCCTGAGTCCTTCTAAGGTTGTTGAGGTACTCGTTGATGAAGAAGATAAAGCTACAACAGTCATTGTGCCAGATTATCAACTGTCCCTGGCTATCGGCAAACGCGGGCAGAATGCTCGTCTGGCGGCTAAATTAACGGGCTGGAAGATTGACATCAAGAGTGAAAGTGAAGCTCGTGAACAAGGATTGCTGTCTGAGCAGGAAGACGCTGATCATTCCTCAGATCTTGATGAAGAAATGTTCGAAGATTAAGGAGGGGTAAGAAAAATGACCCGTTCCAAAAAACAACCACTTCGAAAATGTATTGTTACACAAGAAATGGTCCCTAAGCAGCAGTTGATTCGTGTCGTCCGCAATAAAGATGGAGAGGTTTTTGTGGACGATACAGGGAAAAAGAATGGACGAGGTGCTTACCTTTCAAAGGACCTTGAAGTGATCGAGCAAGCAGAAAAGCAGCAGATTCTGAACCGTCACCTTAAAGCGAACGTAGATCGTGATATATACGAAGAATTAAAAGCGAAAGTGAAAAGAGACCAATCATGAGCGGGAACTATCTTAATCTAATTGGTCTGGCAATGAGGGCCGGTCAGTGTACGCTTGGAGAAGAATCCATTATAAAGGATATTCAAAAGAAAAAAGCGAAGCTGGTTTTAATTGCTGGTGACACAGGTAAACAAACAAAGAAAAAGCTCACAGACAAGTGCAGCTTTTATGAAATACCCTGTTATGTGGTTGATGATAGAGACACACTATCACAAGCCATCGGAAAGGCAGGGAGAGTCGCGATCGCAGTTCTTGACCAAGGATTTGCGAAAAAGTTGCAATCGCTACTCGATGAATCTATTCGGGGGTGAAGATTTTATGAGTAAAATGCGCGTATATGAATATGCCAAGAAAAATGAACTATCCAGTAAACAGGTGATCGAAAAACTGCAAAATCTAAATATAGAAGTAAATAACCATATGTCTACATTGGAAGATGATGCAGCGAAGAAACTAGATCAAGCATTTGGTAAAGCAGCAAATGCCGGCCAGCCGAAACAGGATAAAGGTCCTAAGGGCAAAACCAATAAGAAGCCTGGTAATAATAAGGCGAAAAACAACAACCAGAAAAAACATAAACCTGCACCACAGCAGCAGGGACAGAAGAAGCCTAAAAAACAAACACCTGACAAGATTACTTATGCTGGTACTTTATCAGTAGGTGAATTAGCTGAAAAGCTGAACAAAGATTCTTCTGAAATCATTAAAAAGCTGATGTTCCTTGGGGTTATGGCTACCAAAAACCAAGAGCTTGATGCTGATTCAATTGAATTGATCTGCGGTGAATTCAATGTTGAAGTTGAAGAAGAAGTGATCGTCGATGATACAGATATTGAAAGCATGACTTTTGATGATGATCCTGAAAGTCTGCAGGAACGTCCAGCTGTTGTAACAATTATGGGTCACGTTGACCATGGTAAAACAACACTATTGGATCGAATCCGCCACACGAAAGTTACAGAAGGCGAAGCAGGTGGGATTACTCAGCATATCGGTGCCTACCAAATTGAAGAAAACGATAAAAAAATCACTTTCCTTGATACTCCAGGACACGCAGCGTTCACTAGCATGCGTTCACGAGGAGCACAAGTAACAGACATTGCCATCCTTGTTGTTGCCGCTGATGACGGTGTAATGCCTCAGACAAAAGAAGCTATCAGTCACGCGAAAGCTGCTGAAGTTCCTATTATCGTAGCTGTTAACAAAATGGATAAAGAAGGGGCAAACCCCGAGCGTGTGATGCAGGAATTGATGGAGTATGAGCTGATCGCAGAAGACTTCGGTGGTGAAACCATCTTTGTTAAAATGTCTGCCGTAAACGGTGAAGGTATTGATGAACTACTGGAAATGATCGTTCTCGTATCTGAAATGGAAGAGCTTAAAGCAAATCCAGACCGTCCAGCTTATGGTACAGTAATCGAAGCGGAATTGGATAAAGGACGTGGGCCTGTTGCGACACTTCTTGTTCAAAATGGAACACTGAATGTAAGTGATTCCATTGTTGTTGGTAATACTTGGGGACGAGTTCGTGCGATGGTCAATGATATTGGCCGACGCGTGAAGGTAGCAGGTCCTTCCACACCAGTCGAGATTACTGGTCTGAACAACGTGCCGCAGGCTGGGGATCGTTTCTTAGTCTTTGAAGATGAGAAAAAAGCCCGCTCCGTAGGTGAAGCCCGTGCCCAGAAACATCTGGAAGAGAACCGCAGCTCCACGGCTAAGGTTAGTCTTGATGACTTGTTTGACCAGATTAAACAAGGGGATGTAAAAGATATTAACCTGATCGTTAAAGGTGATGTGCAGGGTTCAGTTGAAGCTCTTGCCGGCTCTCTTGAGAAGATCGAAGTAGAAGGTGTGAAGGTTAAAATTATTCATACAGGTGTAGGAGCGATTACAGAGTCTGACATCGCGCTTGCTTCTGCTTCTAATGCCATTATTATCGGTTTCAACGTGCGACCAGACGGGAATGCTAGAAAAGCAGCAGAGTCCGAGGATGTAGAAATCCGACTGCACAATATCATATACAAAGTTATGGAAGAAATTGAATCCGCAATGAAAGGGATGCTTGATCCTGAATTTGAAGAGAAGATCATTGGACAAGTCGAAGTTCGTGAAATCTTCAAAGTATCCAAGATCGGTACGATTGCCGGTTCCTATGTAACAGATGGTAAAGTCGGACGTAATTCCGGTGTACGTGTCATTCGTGATGGCGTAGTCATTTATGAAGGTGAAATTGACGCTCTTAAACGCTATAAAGATGATGCCAAAGAAGTTCAACAAGGGTACGAGTGCGGAATCACTATAAAGAATTTCAATGATATTAAAGTCGGCGATATCATTGAGCCATTTGAAATGCAGGAAATTGAACGCACATGATTATAAGCGCTGAAGTGGATTGTATAATCTATGATGCGCAATCGTTGAAGAATAAACGCGCTGTATTGAAACGGATCAAGACGAGGCTTCAAAATGAATTTAATATCGCTGTCGGCGAACTTGAGTTTCAAAATCTATGGCAGCGCACCCGTCTTGGTCTTGTTACAATTTCAAGTGATAAACAAATCGCTGAAAAAACAATGCAGCAGGCGTTAGCTTTCATCGATTCATTTCCAGAGATTGAACGGACAGAAACGCACCTGGAATGGCTGTGATGTCTTGTTAGAAGAGGTGGATAAATATGAATGATTTGAGGGCCAACCGCGTAGGGGAACAGATGAAAAAAGAGATGAGTGACATCATCAGTAAAAAAATTAAAGATCCACGCGTCGGTTTTGTTACAGTTACAGAAGTAAAGGTAACAGGAGATTTACAACAAGCAAAAGTATATATTTCCGTCTTGGGAGATGACAAGCAGAAGCATGACACTCTTGTAGGTCTTGCGAAAGCTAAAGGGTTCATCCGATCAGAAATCGGACAACGAATCCGCCTTCGTAAAACTCCGGAAATCATGTTCGAATTCGATGAAGCGATTGAAAAAGGAAATCGTATTGAAACAATTCTGCGTGATTTAAATGATACGGACAGTTAAGCAGAAATCCGTGCTCCCAGCAGCACGGATTTTACATATGAAAATTTATTAGTATAGAGGTGGAATAGATGGATGGTATTCTTCCATTATGGAAGCCCAAAGGGTTTACATCTCATGATTGTGTAAGTAAAGCAAGAGGGATGTTAAAGACTAAAAAGATTGGACATACAGGCACATTGGACCCTGAGGTCGAGGGAGTTCTTCCGTTATGCGTCGGAAAAGCCACTAAAATTGTACCTTTTCTAACGGATACAGACAAAGTCTACGAAGCGAGAGTAACATTAGGTTATGCAACAGACACCGAAGATGCAACAGGTCACACGATCTCAATGGAGCCTGTTAAGCATGCATGTTCTCAAGAGGATATACAAAAGGTGATTTCAGAATTCAAAGGAGAAATTGTTCAAACCCCTCCTATGTATTCGGCTGTAAAAGTGAATGGAAAAAAACTTTATGAATACGCACGAGAGGGTATTGAAGTAGAGCGGCCATCCAGGAAAGTCCTCATTAAGGGCATTGAAATAACCTCTATTCAAGAAGACGTGCAGGATGATACATACTCCTTCTCCATACGAGTGATCTGCTCTAAGGGAACCTATATCCGCACATTATGCGTGGATATAGGGAAGGCTCTTGGTTATCCTGCTCATATGTCTGAATTAGTCCGTACAAGGACGGCTGACATTTCAGGTGAGGAGTGTTTTACTTTCAGTGCGGTACAGGAGGTCGTTGATGAAGGGCATCCGGAGAAAGTCCTTCTTCCGCTTTCCCGCGGGCTTATTCATATGGAATCATGGAAAGTAGATGAACAGATACAGATAATGATTAAGCATGGACGGGTTTTAGAAAAGCCTGAAGAACTCCAGGCTGAGGTTTTCACGGTAATGTATGATGAAGATGTACTCGCCATTTATCAGCAGCACCCTACAAAGCAGGGCCTTATTAAACCTGTTCGCGTATTTTAATCCTCTAAATGAGCGGGTAAACGCCAGGCCCCAGGTAGTCTTTCGGTGCAGGATCATCCGTTAAGGAACTATATAAGCTCTTGAATAAATCAAGCTTACTATTTAAAAAAGCAGGTGAATGTAGTGAAAACATTTCATCTATCTCATAACACTTCTCCTTTTCCACCACCTGAACCAAGTGTTGTCGCGGTAGGTTTTTTTGATGGTGTTCACAAAGGTCATCAGCAAGTCATTCATTCGGCTGAACAGGAAGCAGCAGCGCTGGGTGTGAAAAGTGCCGTGATGACTTTTGATCCACATCCCTCAGTTATCCTAAAAAAAGGGAAACAGCAGGTTCACTATATTACTCCGTTAAGAGAAAAGGAACAGATTATTGAACAACTGGGAATTGATTATTTGTTTGTGGTCCGCTTTGACTTAACCCTGGCCTCACTATCACCTCAATCCTTTGTAGATCAATTTTTTGTACGCCTCCGTATTCAAAAAGTAGTGGCAGGCTTTGATTTTAGTTATGGATTTAAAGGAGAAGGTTCTATGGAAACACTCCCCAATCATGCAAAGGGAAGGTTCACCCATAAAGTAGTGGATAAAGTTGATCTGAACGAGGAGAAAATCAGTTCGACAAGAATTAGGCAGTTGTTAGATGAAGGGGCAGTAGCGGAAGCAGGAAATCTACTTGGAAGACCCTTTTATTTAAAGGGGGAATTGGTACAGCCACCATCTGATACGGGGACATCGGGTGAGTCCATGACATGTATTCGGACAGCTGACTATTTTTACCTTCCAAAGGACGGCACCTATTTTATAACCATTCGATATAAGGAAGAAATCGATTATGGTATGATAGTTATTGAAAAATCTTCAACTCTTCACGATGATTGTTCTCTATTTAATCTCTATTTGTTAAGCGGGCAGCCTTCATTGAAAGAAAAAGAAGTGACGGTTCAATTTTGGGGGTTTTTCAATGAATCCTCCACTACCACCAAAACATACTCAGAAGAGCAGAATAGTCTGATTGTGGGACATATTCAAAGATTTTTTGGCTTATCATAGTAGTTTTCCTTGCATTTCAACAGAAAAAATTGTACCCTTTAATATGGAACCTTCGCTTGGCGGTACGTAACTCCGACGACCGCTCGGGGAAAGGGAATTCTTAAAATTTTCTAGGAGGTGTAGTCATAATGGCTATCACACAAGAACGTAAACAAGAACTAATCAATGAGTACAAAACTCATGATAACGACACAGGTTCTCCAGAAGTACAAATTGCTGTACTTACTGAGCAGATCACTACTTTGAACGATCACCTGCGTACACACAAGCAGGACCACCACTCTCGTCGTGGACTGCTTAAAATGGTAGGTAAGCGTCGTAACCTATTGAACTACCTTCGTAATAAGGACATTACACGTTACCGTGAGTTAATCAAGAGCCTTGGCTTGCGTCGTTAATGTATGGGAAAAAGCGGGAGTATTCCCGCTTTTTCTGTATGTTTACATACAGAAGGGTGTAAACTGACAATAAACCCTTAAGTTGAATAAGAAGAGTTATCGAGAGGAGTTAAGTTCTTTATGGCAGAAGAAAAACAAGTTTTTTCGATTGATGTCGCAGGCCGTACGTTTACAGTTGAAATCGGTGAACTGGCTAAACAAGCAAATGGCGCGGCACTTATCCATTATGGAGATACGACTGTCCTGTCCACAGCGACTGGTTCCAAAGAACCGAAGGACCTGCCGTTTTTCCCTTTGACTGTAAATTATGAAGAGCGTTTATACGCTGTAGGTAAAATACCAGGAGGCTTTATTAAACGTGAAGGCCGTCCAAGTGATAAAGCTGTATTGGCATCACGCTTAATTGACCGTCCAATCCGCCCATTGTTCCCGGAAGGATTTCGTAATGATGTTCAAGTAATCAGCTCTGTGATGAGTGTAGACCAGGATTGTTCATCTGAAATGGCGGCAATGCTTGGGTCCTCTATCTCCCTTGGCGTATCTGATATCCCATTTGAAGGTCCAATTGCTGGTGTGATTGTTGGTCGTGTAGATGGCGGATTCGTTATTAATCCGACGATAGAGCAGCAGGAGAAAAGTGATATCGATCTGACCGTTGCAGGGACCAAAGATGCGATTAATATGGTAGAAGCAGGAGCCAACGAAGTATCTGAAGAAGATATGCTTGAAGCTATTATGTTCGGGCATGAAGAAATTAAGCGTCTCGTTGCATTCCAGGAAGAGATTGTAGCTGCTGTTGGTCGTGAAAAGATGGACGTTCAGTTGTTCGATTTAGATGCTGAGCTGAAAAGCAAAGTGGAAGAAGAGGCAACGAGTGCCATTGTAGAAGCGATTAAAACAGAAGAGAAGAAAGCTCGTGAAGCAGCCATTGATCAAGCAAAATCTGACGTCATTGCTTCTTATGAAGAGCAGGAAGCTGATGAGGAGACTTTGAAGCAGGTAGGATCAATTCTTGACAGTATGGTTAAGACAGAAGTCCGCCGCTTAATTACAAAAGATAAAGTCCGCCCTGATGGTCGCGGTGTAGATGAGATTCGTCCTTTGACATCCCGCGTAGGGTTACTTCCAAGAACACATGGCTCTGGTTTGTTCACACGTGGGCAGACACAGGCTCTAAGTGTATGTACTTTGGGTGCGCTGGGTGATGTTCAGATTTTAGACGGGCTGGACCTGGAAGAATCCAAACGTTTCATGCACCACTATAACTTCCCTAAATTCTCTGTTGGGGAAACCGGCCCGATCCGAGGTCCAGGACGTCGCGAAATCGGTCACGGTGCGTTAGGAGAACGCGCTCTTGAAGTAGTTATTCCTTCTGAGAATGAATTTCCTTATACGATCCGCCTTGTATCCGAAGTTCTTGAATCAAACGGATCGACATCTCAGGCCAGTATTTGTGCAAGTACGCTTGCCATGATGGACGCAGGTGTGCCAATCAAAGCCCCTGTCGCTGGTATTGCTATGGGTCTGGTTAAGTCTGGCGAAGATTACACCATTTTGACAGACATTCAAGGTATGGAAGATGCTCTTGGTGATATGGACTTTAAAGTAGCTGGAACTGAAAAAGGTGTAACCGCTCTTCAAATGGACATTAAGATTGACGGTCTTTCAAGAGAAATTCTTGAAGAGGCACTTGCACAGGCGAAGAAAGGCCGCATGGAAATTCTCGGTCACATGCTTGAGACAATTCCTGAGACACGAAACGAACTGTCTGAACATGCACCGAAAATTATGACAATGAAGATTAATCCGGATAAAATTCGTGATGTCATTGGACCAAGCGGTAAGCAGATCAATCAAATTATTGATGATACAGGTGTGAAAATTGACATTGAACAGGATGGCACCGTGTTTATTTCTTCTACAGATGCCAGTATGAACGCAAATGCTCAAAAAATTATCGAAGACATCGTACGTGAAGTTGAAGTAGGAGAACTTTATGACGGTAAGGTAAAACGAATTGAAAAATTCGGTGCGTTTGTTGAGCTGTTCAAAGGCAAAGAAGGTCTTGTTCACATCTCTGAAATGGCTGAGGAACGTATTGGTAAAGTCGAGGATATCGTATCTATTGGAGACACGATTCAGGTGAAAGTCAAAGAAATCGACAACCAGGGACGTATTAATCTCTCTCGTAAAGCCGTTCTCTTGGATGAGAAGAAGAAACAGGAATCAAATGTTGAACAATAATAGATAGAAAAGAAAAGATTCTGGCTTGCCAGTCTCTTTTTTTTTAGTCTAATTACTCGAATGAATCCATATAATGGTCTCAGGGGTGAATGTCCATGAGTTTTCGAGTAGTTGGACTTTTTTTTATTGTCCTTTCTTTTTTTACTGGTGTTGGACTAGCATTTGTTACAAATAATGAAGCGGTTTCTGTAAATACAGACAGTTCGCTGTATCAAAAAATTTCTGAGGAAAAAAGTAAATATGAATTAGAAGCAGAAGATGCCAAAATTGATTCTGTATGGAAAAAGACACCCGGCATTGTGGGGCGAAGAGTAGACGTAGAAGCATCTTATAAGAATATGAAAAAAAAAGGAACGTACGATCCGAAAAAACTGGTGTTTAAATTAATCAAACCAGACGTATCATTAACAGATCTTCCACCTTCCCCTATCTATAGAGGGCATCCAGATAAGGTGGCTGTCTCCTTTCTTATAAATGTTTCCTGGGGGGAAGAATTCATTCCTGAGATGATTGAAATCCTGAATAAACATCAGGTGAAAGCTACCTTTTTCATAGATGGAGCTTTTGCCAATGATTTTACC
Organism: Halobacillus litoralis; assembly: GCF_020524025.1. GTDB lineage: Bacteria > Bacillota > Bacilli > Bacillales > Halobacillaceae > Halobacillus > Halobacillus litoralis_D. Next base: position 876,560 of record NZ_JAIVKN010000001.1, read on the forward strand.
GACCTTGTACAAATGATTGAAGAAGAAGGGCACACGATTGGCAGCCACGGCTATAGACATAAGGATATGGCCAAGATGACAAAAGCTGATGCTGAAGCAAACCTCACACAGGCGGATGAAATTTTATTTGCTTTAACAAAAGAGAAGATCCGCTATTTCGCACCGCCATCAGGCAGCTACAATGACGGTACGGTTGAAGTGGCTCATGAAATGGGGATGGAAACCATTCTATGGACGGTCGATACAATTGACTGGAAAAAGCCTACAGAGGCAGTTCTTCTCAGCCGAGTGATGAATAAACTCCATAATGGCGCTACGATCCTGATGCATCCGACTCAAGTGACAGTAGACAGTCTTCCAGATCTTATCGAGGGGATTCAAAAGGAGGGCTACCGGATAGCTGCTCTTCCAAGACTGTTAAGTGAGGAGCGGTAAGGAGGAAAGAATATGAGGATGAAGTCATTAGCTAAAAAAGAGGTCATTGATGTGGAGAGTGGAGTAAAGCTTGGAGTGCTGGGCAGAGCCGATTTAATCATTGATCCAGAATCCGGTGATATTAAGTCACTGATTATTATGAATCAGGGATTGATTGGATTTGGTGCTTCAAGAAAAGAGTTGACGATCGATTGGAATCAAATTGAAACTATTGGCGAGGATACCATCCTTCTAAAAAAAAGCTAAAACACCGCAGCATAAGCTGTGGTGTTTTTTTGTTGTTGGACCAAATCACTAACTCTGCATTCCGGCATAGGATACAAAGAGATAAGACACTAGAAAAGGAGACATCCGGGATGCTAACAGGACATCATGTTGCGGTAATAGGAGGCGATGCCCGGCAGATTGAGCTCATTCGTAAATTGAATGAGTGGGACGCCACCGTATACTTGGCAGGTTTCGATCAACTGAACGAGAGCTTCCGAGAAGCCATCGATCTGGATCTTGAAAGCAGTCAAGTCGAAAAATTAGACGCCATTATCCTTCCGGTTCCAGGAACAGATGGAGATGGGAAGATTGAAGGCATCTTTTCTAATCAGTTGATTCATCTTTCTGAAGAATGGTTAAAACAAACTCCAGAACACTGCCAGATCTATACAGGAATTGCTAATGATCATCTCATCAATTTAGCAGCTAAAGTGAATCGAAAACTGATTCCGCTTATGGATCGGGATGATGTAGCTATTTATAACTCTATTCCTACTGTTGAAGGTACCTTAATGCTGGTCATTCAACATACGGACTTTACCATTCATGGTTCAAAAGTCATTGTCCTTGGACTTGGCAGGGTAGGAATGAGCCTTGCAAGGACCTTTGATCATTTAGGAGCTCAAGTATCTGTTGGCGTTCGTTCTACGAGCAGTGCAGCGCGGGTATATGAAATGGGATTAACTCCGATTGATATGAAAAATTTAGAAAATACATCTATGGCTTGTGACATTTTATTAAACACAGTCCCTCACCAGGTTGTCGATGCCTCTGTAATTAAACAACTCCCTTCACATGCACTGATATTAGACTTAGCTTCAAAGCCTGGAGGTACAGATTTTAAGTATGCAGATAAAAGAGGGATAAAAGCGCTGCTTGCGCCGGGTCTCCCTGGTATTGTTGCGCCAAAGACAGCAGGTAGAATCATAGCTGATGTTGTTTCGAGGCTAATAAAAGAAGGGTCACGAAAGGAGAATAAATCATGACAAAATTAAAAGGCAAAGTCATTGGTTTTGGATTAACAGGATCACACTGTACGTATCACGAAGTGTTCCCTGTCATGCAGGAGCTTGTAGATATGGGAGCGACAGTAATTCCGGTTTTGTCCTATACGGTTCAAAAAACGGATACTAGATTCGGTGATGCTGAAGATCATCTGAAGAAAATAGAAGAAATTACAGGTGAAAAACCGATCATGACGATTCCTGATGCTGAGCCATTAGGACCGAAGAGGCCGTTGGATTGTATGGTCATTGCACCGTTGACTGGAAATTCTACAAGTAAGTTTGCCAATGCTCTTACTGACTCTCCAGTCTTAATGGCCGCGAAAGCAACCTTGCGTAACGAAAGTCCTGTTGTTGTAGCTGTATCAACGAATGATGCCCTTGGGTTAAATGGTGTGAATGTAATGAGGTTAATGGCGACAAAAAATATTTATTTTGTACCATTAGGTCAGGACCATCCGTATAAGAAGCCAAATTCTCTGGTCGCAGATATGACGTTAATACCAGAAACGATCGAAGCTGCCCTTGAAGGGAAACAGCGTCAGCCTGTTTTAATTGAAAGGTATCCAAATTAATTCAACTTTTCGTACCAGGTATTCGAGCAAATGTGATAAAATAACAAAAATAGTGACATGTCTTACTATTCTTACAATAAACCTATAGAAAAGAGGATGCCGAGTATGAGTGAAACAACATATAATGTAGCTGTCGTAGGTGCTACAGGAGCTGTAGGCCAAAAAATGCTGGAAACACTGGAAGAACGTAACTTTCCCATTAAGGAATTAACCCTTCTTTCATCCAGCCGTTCTGCTGGTCTGAAAATGACATTTAAAGGGAAAGAATACACGTTGCAGGAGGCAAAGCCTGAAAGCTTCGAAAAAATCGATATTGCCCTGTTTTCAGCAGGTGGATCGATCTCAAAACAATTAGCTCCTGAAGCGGTGAAACGCGGGGCTGTTGTGATCGACAATACAAGCGCTTTTCGAATGACTGAAGGCGTTCCTCTTGTTGTGCCTGAAGTGAATGAAGAGGATATCCGAAATCACCAGGGGATTATTGCCAATCCGAACTGTTCAACGATCCAAATGGTGGCTGCGCTTGAACCTGTCCGAAAATCATTGGGAATGAAACGAGTCATTGTTTCAACTTACCAGGCTGTTTCAGGAGCTGGAAATGAAGCTGCAGATGAACTGCGTGAACAGTCTCAGTCTTTTTTAAATGGTGAAGAACTTGAGGCGAATATCCTGCCTGTCAAGGGAGATAAACAGCACTATCCAATTGCGTTTAATGCTTTACCTCAAATTGATGTCTTCCAGGACAATGGATATACATTTGAAGAAATGAAGATGATCAATGAAACAAAAAAGATTATGCATGCGCCTGATCTTTCTGTAGCAGCCACATGTGTAAGACTTCCATTCTTTACTTCCCATGCAGAAAGCGTCTACGTAGAAGTGGAGAAGGAGGGGGTTTCGGTTGAGGAAATCAAGCAGCTGATGGAAGAAGCTCCCGGTATAACCCTGGAAGATGATCCATCTGCACAATCTTATCCTACACCGCTGAGTGCAGCAGGAAAGAGGGATGTCTTCGTAGGTAGAATCCGTAAAGATCTGGATGATGAAAAAGGGTTCCACTTATGGGTTGTATCCGACAACCTTTTAAAAGGGGCAGCCTGGAATTCTGTACAGATCGCAGAGCGTCTTGTTGCTAATCAGTGGCTGTAAACTTCTTTTGAGTTGAGGTGGCCAAATGAAGCTACTAGTACAAAAGTTTGGTGGTACATCGGTCCGGGATCAAAAAAGCAGATCCCGGGCAATCCATCATATTAAAAAGGGATTAAAGGAAGGGTACAAAGTCGTTGTTACGGTTTCGGCTATGGGTCGAAAAGGCAGTCCTTATGCAACGGATACCCTCCTTGGTCTTATAGATTTTCCAAATACGCATGTGTCATTGAGAGAGCAGGATTTAATGATGTCCTGCGGAGAGACGATCTCTTCTATTGTGTTTTCTCATGAATTATGTGAGGAAGGGATAGCTGCGGTTTCACTAACCGGGGCACAAGCTGGAATTGTTACCAACAATGACTTTACGAAGGCAAAAATCACTCAGATGAATCCTTCGAGAATTTTAGAAGAGCTTAAAGAAAAAGATGTAGTAGTTGTTGCTGGCTTTCAAGGTCAAACAGTAAGAGGTGAAGTGACTACGATTGGCCGGGGAGGCAGTGATACGACAGCTGCAGCTTTAGGAGCTGCACTTCAGGCTGAGTATATCGATATTTATACAGATGTAGAAGGGATAATGACAGCAGATCCCAGACTTGTTCAGGAAGCAAGACCTCTCAACACGATTACCTACAATGAAATTTGCAACTTGGCCTATCAAGGTGCCAAGGTTATCCACCCTAGAGCTGTAGAAATAGCCATGTATGCAAAAGTTCCCATCCGTGTCCGATCCACCTATTCAGATCTTCCAGGCACCCTTGTCACAGGGATGAAAGAACAAAGGAGCGGTCCGGATATAACTGAAAAGACCGTGACCGGTATTGCACATATGGACGGTCTTACGCAGATAAAGGTTCAATCCAAGGAAGATCCATCAAAACTTCAATCGGATGTCTTCAAGTCCATGGCTTCAGCAAACATTTCGGTAGACTTCATAAACATCTCTCCAAGCGGTGTCCTGTACACCATCAACCACTTATATACAGATAAGGCGGCACAAATTCTCCGTAAGCTGGGGTATGAACCTGAAATAAGAAAAGGCTGTGCTAAAGTGTCGACGGTAGGAGCAGGCATTACCGGCATTCCAGGTGTGACGGCAGATATTGTTCAGTCGCTGACGGATGAGGGCATCCAAATCTTACAATCCGCCGATTCCCATACAACCATCTGGGTATTAATAAAAGAAGAAGATCTAATTTCTGCTGTCAATGCACTCCATACAGCCTTCGGTTTAAATAAGACATCTAAGAAGGGAGAACGACAGACATGAAATTTGGTAAGGTTTTGACAGCTATGGTGACGCCTTTTGACCAGCAAGGTTCAATTGACTTTGAAAAGACCACTGATCTTATTGAATATTTGTTAAGCAACGGAACAGACGGGTTAGTTGTTGCGGGTACAACAGGAGAATCACCAACCCTTGATAACAACGAGAAAGTCCAGCTATGGAAACATGTGGTGAATGTTGTTAACAATCGTGTCCCGGTGATAGCGGGAACAGGCAGCAATAACACCAAACAGTCTATAGAGCTGTCTCAAAAAGCTGAAGCTGTCGGCGTTGATGCGGTCATGCTTGTTGCTCCTTACTATAACAAACCAAATCAAAAAGGACTTTATTCACATTTTAAAACAATAGCCGATTCTGTTTCCCTTCCTGTTATGCTTTATAATGTTCCAGGGCGCTCAGTCGTGCGAATTTCACCAGAAACTATAATTCAATTATCTAAAGTCAATAATATCGTGTCCGTCAAAGAAGCAACAGGAGACCTAAATGGAATGGCGGAAATCATATCTAAAACAGGCGATGATTTCTCATTATACTCTGGAGATGACCATTTAACACTTCCTTCTTATGTCATCGGAGCCGCTGGAATCATCTCTGTCTCTTCTCATGTAATAGGAAACGAAATGCAGCGCATGCTGAGGCTTTTTGATTTAGGAAGAGGAAAAAAAGCGGGAGTACTTCACCGAAAGCTGCTGCCTGTTTTCGAAGCAATGTTCAGTGCACCTTCTCCAGGACCCGTGAAAGCAGCCTTGAAGTTGAAAGGCTTAAATACAGGAGGAGTCCGCCTGCCGTTGGTTCCTTTAACCGAAAGCGAAGAAGACTTTATTTGTCAGCTGTTTAACAACCTCACAGTAGAGGAATGACCGGTCTCCCCAGACCGGTTTTTTCGTTTTTAAAGCTATGAATGGAAAAACACCGCATTCTTTATTCACACTGTGTCCTAATGGAACCTGAATCCCTGATTACTCACGCAATCGAATGCCGTATTTAAACGTTTATCAACTCTCATTGCTGGTCACTTAGATTACTGGCACGAATCTTTTCTTCGTATGATTCATTAAGGCGTGAGTCATACTACGGGAAAAGAGTGAAAGGAGCCGGTTATATGAAAGACGATTCTTCAAAAGAAAAGGAAAAAGATCAATCCAAGTCACAATCTTCCCTTGTGGATAAAATTCAACAGCTGGGCCAGAGTAATGTACCTCAACCTGCTGATTCTAATATTCATGTTTTACCGATCATTGGGCAGGTGGAAGGCCACGTACAACTGCCTTCCCAGAACAAAACAACTAAATATGAACATTTAATTCCTCAGTTAATTGCAATTGAACAAAACCCGAAAATTGAAGGACTTGTAGTTTTACTGAATACTGTTGGAGGAGATGTAGAAGCAGGTCTTGCAATATCAGAAATGATTTCCTCTCTGTCTAAACCAACAGTGTCGATTGTGCTTGGAGGAGGGCACTCCATCGGTGTTCCGATTGCTGTTTCTGCAGACTATTCATTTATTGTCGAAACAGCTACGATGACAATTCATCCCATTCGTATGACTGGTCTTGTCATTGGGGTTCCTCAGACTTTTGAGTACATGGATAAAATGCAGGACCGGGTTATAAGTTTTGTTACAGGACATTCGAATATTCCTGAGGAAAAATTTAAAGAACTTATGTTTGATAAGGGAAATTTAACCCGTGATATAGGAACGAATGTTGTTGGACAGCAAGCCGTTGATACTGGACTTATCGATGCTGTGGGCGGAGTTAAGCAAGCCATGTCTAAGCTGAATGAACTCATTGAACAAGACAAAGAAACGAAGAAGCAGGTAGTCCAATGAGTGTTCTTTATACCCCTCTCAGCCAATACGATGTGTTTCCAAATGAAGAAGAAATGTCAATGGTATACCATGAACATAAAAACTGTCCGTTAATGTGCCGTCAAACACAAGATGGAAAAAAACAAATCATGCAGGTCCTTTCAACAGATCCTTCGCATTATATGGATCCGTCTCTTCAACCAGGTCAATGGTTGGACTCGTAACTCCATGTCAGGCTGTGGTATAATAGAATAACTGAACGGTAGGATGTCGGTGTTATATTCTTCAAATAATTGAAGGAAACATCGGCATCCTTCTCTTTTCAGTTTTTGATATGGAGGTGGGAAACAATATGGCTGGAAAACGGAAAAAGAAGAAAAAAGACTCAAATATGAAAAGCCATGTGAAGTTTGAATTAATCGGACTCCTTTTCCTTTTTATTGCTGTGATCGGCAGCGGGGCTTCCGCTATTAGTGACGGAGCTATACCAGGGGGGCTGGAGAGGTTCTGGCAGTTCTTATTTGGCGTGTGGTATTTTATCGCCTCCTTGTTCTTTCTTGTTGTTGGCATTTATTTAATGGTGAAAAGAAAGTGGCCTACATTTTTACATAAACGTCTTATAGGCATGTACATTATTCTCGTATCGCTTATTTTATTCACCCATTTGGAAACCTTATCAGCAGAGTTAGGAACAGGGAATGGTTCCATACTTACGATGACGTGGGAAAGAATTACTGAAATGATGAGGGGGGAACGTTCGTTTTACAGTGCAGGCGGTGGATTGACAGGAGCAATTTTATTATCGATTACTTATTACCTTTTTGCAAAAGCAGGAGCAGCGATTGTCGCTTTCTTCTTATTTATCACCGGTGTTCTTTTTGTTAGTGAATGGTCCATTGGGGATGTATTTTCTAAGGTAGGCGGCAGGATGAAGGCATTGGGTAAAGAGCAGGTAGAAAGAATGAAAGAGAATAAAGAGAAGAAAGCAGAGAAGAAAAAGTCAGCCACCGATCATGACGAGGATACCGTTGTTTATGAGGTCAACGATACAAGCGTAGAGGAAGATAAACAACCGGCTGCAGAAGAGCCTATTATTCAAGACTTCACAGAGCATGCATACCAAACAGCTGATTCTGGAAGGGATGAACAGAAGGATATTTCAGGAAAATCTAATGGGAATGGTACGGAGATCGACGAGGTCAATCTTGAGAAATCTATGCCTACAGCTGAACTTGAAAACCATGACTACAAACTTCCTGGTATAGAGCTGCTTGATGAACCGACATCCTCTCCTCAAAGTCAGGGTCGTTCTCATATTCAGGCAACAGTACGGAAGCTGGAAAAAACATTTCAGAGTTTTGGCGTCAAGGCGAAAGTCACAAAAGTCCATGTCGGTCCTTCTGTAACGAAGTACGAAGTGTACCCGGATGTAGGCGTTAAAGTGAGCAAAATTGTAAACTTAAATGATGACCTTGCATTGGCATTAGCGGCGAAGGATATCCGTATAGAAGCTCCGATTCCTGGTAAGTCGGCCGTAGGTATAGAAGTGCCCAACCAGGAAGTTTCCATGGTTTCTTTACGTGAAGTTCTGGAAACAGGAAAGTCCAGTCCTGATGCTAAACTTAGCTTCGCTCTCGGCAGGGACATCTCCGGAGAGGCCGTCATGTCTGAGTTAAACAAGATGCCTCACCTTCTAGTTGCAGGTGCGACAGGTAGTGGTAAAAGTGTGTGTATCAATGGAATTATCACAAGTATACTTATGCGTGCCAAGCCTCACGAAGTGAAAATGATGATGATTGATCCAAAGAAAGTCGAACTGAATGTATACAACGGGATCCCACATCTGCTGGCTCCTGTAGTAACAGATCCTAAAAAGGCATCAAGAGCTTTGAAAAAAGTAGTATCTGAGATGGAACGCCGCTATGACCTCTTTTCAGATACAGGTACAAGAAACATTGAAAGCTACAATGAGTATATTAAGAAGCATAATCAGGAACAAGAGGACGAACAGCCTCAACTGCCATATATCGTCGTACTTGTTGATGAGCTGGCGGACTTAATGATGGTCGCTTCCAACGAAGTTGAAGATGCAATTACCCGTCTTGCACAGATGGCGCGTGCAGCCGGCATACACTTAATTATTGCCACGCAGCGTCCTTCTGTGGATGTTATTACAGGAGTGATTAAGGCTAATATTCCTTCAAGAATCGCATTTAGCGTGTCATCTCAGACAGACTCCCGTACAATTCTTGATTCCGGCGGAGCTGAGAAACTTCTTGGACGAGGAGACATGCTGTTTACACCTGTCGGTTCAAATAAACCTACACGTGTACAGGGGGCCTTCTTATCCGATGAAGAGGTTGAGCGGGTTGTTAACTTCTGTGTGGAACAGCAAAGAGCTCAATATCAGGAAGAAATGATTCCTGAGGAAGAAAATGAAGTAAAACAGGAAGTCGATGACGACCTATATCCAGAGGCGGTCCAAATGGTTATTGAAATGCAGAGTGCTAGTGTTTCTATGATTCAAAGGCGCTTCAGAGTAGGGTATACAAGGGCCGCACGTCTAATTGATGCAATGGAGGATAACGGAATCGTTGGTCCTTATGAAGGGAGCAAACCTAGATCCGTTCTTGTTTCCCAGCAAGCAGAAGAACAACATACATCGTAGGAAGGTATAAAGCCGTCGGGGGGTGACCTCGGCGGCTTTTTTTGTCTTTCTATATTCCATACTCTAAGGTTTGCAATTTTCTTGAACGGTGCGGAAAGTGTATAAAGGACTTAATAAAGTATGTCTATTCTATCAAAGGGATGTCCTGGTCATTCCAATTGATAATCTAGTTCATATTAATGAGGATCTATTTCCTACAATCAAATAAAGCCGTTTATGATTTTCAGGGTTGCATTTATAATTTTCATCATTGTAGCAAAATTCATAAAAATGACCTAATTCTATTTATTTATTTGCCGAATAGTGTTATATTATTGACAAAATATGATGTGTCGAACGTCAGAGGTCAGATCTTTAATCTTTCAACTGATGGTTCAATAGATTCGGGGTGAAGAAATGTCCATTAGACAAGATACTAGGCACCTTTATTTACAGGTGATCGAACAAATTAAAAGAGACATTGATAACGGGATATTCTTAGAAAAACAAAAACTTCCTTCTGAGTTTCAGTTGTCCAAATCACTGGGAGTCTCAAGGGCCACTCTTAGAGAGGCACTTCGAATACTTGAAGAAGAAGGAGTAGTTACACGTCGTCACGGAGTAGGAACGTTTGTTAATCCCAAACCTCTGTTCACGTCGGGGATTGAGGAACTGGACAGTGTCACTGGGATGATTGCAAAATCCGGGATGAAGCCTGGGTCCCAATATTTATCGGCCGAAATAATAGAAGCGACAGAGGAAGATCGTAAGCGCTTCTCTCCATTGGAAGTACATAATATCGCCAAGGTCGAACGAGTGCGTACCGCCGACGAGCAGCCAGTGGTTTACTGTACAGATAAAATCCCGGAAGGTCTACTGCCCATAGACCATGTAAGAGAAGCGGATTCTCTATTTAATGTTCTTGAGAGATATACAGGTAAGACGATAGGGTACGCGGTTACACATATAGAACCAATTGGGTTTCATGATAGAATTTCCCCTATTCTAAATTGCGAGCCCGACCAGGCTTTATTGTTACTAAGACAAATGCACTATTCACAAGACGATATCCCTATGCTTTTATCTTCCAACTACTTTCGAGCTGACAAGTTCAGCTTTCACGTTTTAAGAAAAAGAGTGTAAGCGTTTACATTTATTTCTCCATCTTAAGGAGGTGAGGCTGTTTAGAGATTCTCGAGTACAAAAGCTTCTTTATTGAAACACTTGATACTTAATTTATTAGGGGGTAATGGTTTTGTTTAAAAGTCGTTTTCTTTTGGTTTTCGTACTTCTATTGACTTTTGGTGTTTTTTTAGCAGCGTGTGGATCTTCTGAAGAAGGTGGAGAAACAAATAGTGATTCTGGTTCAGAAGGTACTTCTGAAGACAACAGCGGTGGAGATTTCACTACAGCCATGGTAACAGACATTGGTGGAGTAGATGATAAATCCTTTAACCAATCCGCTTGGGAAGGACTTAAAGCGTTTGGTGAGGAGAATGGCATGAGCAAGGGCGAAGGGATAAATTATGCTCAATCGAAAAGTGATGCAGACTATTCCACTAACCTTAACCGTCTCGTCCGTGAAGACTATGATTTGATTTTTGGTATCGGGTACCTTCTGCAGCCTGCAGTTGAAGAAGTAGCAGGACAATATCCTGATACAAACTTCGCTCTCGTAGACGCTGTTCAGGAAGGCGATAACATTGCAAGTATCGTGTTTAAGGAGCAGCAAGGTTCTTTCTTAGCTGGTGTAGCTGCTGCTAAGAAAACAAAAACAAATAAAGTCGGTTTCATCGGTGGTATGGATGGAAGCTTGATTAACAAGTTTGAAGCTGGTTATGTTGCAGGTGTGAAATCTGTAAATGCTGATATTGATGTAAAAGTTGAGTATGCTGGAAGTTTTGGTGATCCTCAGCAAGGTCAGGCCCTGGCTTCAAATATGTATGACCAAAACATCGATGTTATTTATCATGCCTCCGGAGGTACAGGCAACGGTGTGTTTGCCCAAGCGAAAGACATTAAAAACAGCAACCCTGATCAAGATGTATGGGTTATCGGCGTAGACCGTGACCAATATGAAGAAGGTCAGATTGGTGATGCAAACGTTACACTTACATCCATGGTTAAACGAGTGGATATCGCGGTTCAGGATGTTGCTGAACAAGCCATGAATGGCGAATTCCCAGGTGGAGAAGTAATTGAATACGGACTTTCTGATGAAGCAATCAGTATTGCACGTACGAACGAAGAAGCGATGACGGAAGAGATCATTGCTTCCGTTGAAGAGTGGAAAGAGAAAATCGTAAACGGCGACGTTGAAGTTCCAAGTACACGCGAAGAACTTCAAACCTTTATAGACGCTTTGTAAGAAAAAGGGGAAAAGGCTGGTGAGAGCCGGCCTTTTTCTTCTGTTAAAGGAAAATCACCAAATGAAAAGATCGTTCCGGCCCTTTTCCTTTGGTGATTTTTATAGGTCAATTGGGGGAGGGAAAGAGACAGATGAATTATGTAATTGAAATGTTGAACATTAGAAAGGAATTTCCGGGAATTGTTGCCAACGACAACATAACACTGCAGGTAGAGAAGGGTGAAATTCACGCTTTACTAGGTGAAAATGGTGCAGGAAAATCGACCCTTATGAACGTTTTATTTGGTCTCTATCAGCCGGAAAGAGGCGAGATAAAAGTTCGGGGAGAAAAGGCAAATATTACAGACCCAAATATAGCCAACAGCCTGGGGATTGGGATGGTTCACCAGCACTTCATGCTTGTGGATACATTTACTGTAACGGAGAATATCGTCCTGGGCAGTGAGCCTAAGAGAGGGGCGACGGTAGATATCCGTCAAGCGGAGCAGGAGGTTGCTGAACTTTCAGAGCGGTATGGATTAAATGTAAATCCTAAAGCGAAAATCAGGGATATCTCAGTAGGTATGCAGCAAAGAGTGGAGATATTAAAAACACTCTATAGAGGTGCAGACATCTTAATATTTGATGAACCTACAGCTGTTCTGACACCACAGGAGATTAAAGAATTGATTGATATAATGAACAGTCTGGTTAAGGAAGGGAAATCGATCATTCTTATTACCCATAAATTGAAAGAAATTATGGAAGTATGCGACAGGTGTACAGTTATCAGAAAAGGGCAGGGCATTGGGACAGTTGAAGTTTCAAAAACCAATCCTACAGAACTTGCTTCTTTAATGGTTGGACGTGAAGTGAATTTCTCAACGGAAAAAACACCTGCTCAACCGAAAGAGACATTCTTATCCATTAAAGATCTCGTAGTTAAGGATGCCCGGGGAGTGGAAATGGTTAAAGGTCTGAACTTAGAAGTAAAAGCAGGTGAAATCGTCGGCATTGCCGGGGTGGATGGAAATGGCCAATCAGAATTGATTGAGGCTATTACAGGATTACGTAAAAGCGAGGCAGGCTCTATCCATTTACATGACAAAGCGATTACGAATCTCACCCCACGCAAGGTTTCACAGTCCGGCGTTTCCCATATTCCACAAGACCGGCACAAGTTCGGGCTGGTTCTTGATTTTCCGATCGGAGAAAATATGGTTCTTCAGACCTATTACCAGAGCCCCTATTCGAAAAAGGGCGTTATGAATTTAAAGAATATCTATAAAAAAGCAGAAAGTCTCATTAAAGAGTATGACGTACGTACACCGGATGCCTATACAAAAGCGAGGGCATTGTCGGGTGGAAACCAGCAGAAAGCCATTATTGGCCGTGAAGTTGATCGATCCCCTGACTTAATTATTGCTGCTCAGCCTACACGTGGGCTGGATGTGGGAGCGATTGAATTTATCCATAAAAAATTAATAGAAGAGCGTGATAAAGGCCGGGCTGTCCTGCTTTTGTCTTTTGAACTGGATGAAGTTATGAATTTAAGTGACCGAATCGGTGTGATGTTTGATGGCAGGATTATCGCTGATGTCAAACCTGAGGAAACAAATGAGCAGGAACTGGGTCTCTTGATGGCTGGAAACGCGGATAAGAAAGCGGGTGATCAATAATGTTTTCCAACCGTATGATTAATATACTAATCCCTGTTTTGTCTGTAGTTCTTGGTTTATTATCCGGTGCTGTCATTATGCTTGTTTTTGGTTACAATCCTATTTCAGGCTTTGCTGCCCTATGGAACGGCGCTTTTGGAGATGCTTATTTCTTTGGTGAGACTGTCCGTCAAGTAACGCCTTATATTCTGTCCGGTCTGGCCGTAGCCTTTGCGCTTCGTTCAGGACTTCTAAACATTGGAGTTGAAGGACAGGTGTTTGTTGGCTGGCTCGCATCGGTATGGGTTGGGATTTCATTTGATCTCCCAATGGTCCTTCATTTACCACTGGCCATTCTGGCTGCTGCGGCTGCCGGTGCTTTTTGGGGGTTTATTCCTGGACTATTGAAAGCGAAACTCGGCGTTCATGAAGTTATTGTGACGATTATGATGAACTACATAGCTCTTTACAGTAGTAATGCGATCGTTCGAAACTTTTTAAGTGAGGAAGGAGATCGAACAGAAAACATTGCAGAGACAGCTTCTTTGCAGTCGGATTGGCTGGCTCAGATGACTTTTTACTCAAGAATCCATTATGGCTTCATACTTGCCTTATTTATGGCTCTTGTGATGTGGTTTGTATTAAATAGAACAACAAGAGGGTTCGAACTGCGCGCCGTCGGATTTAATCAGCACGCTTCGAAGTATGCAGGAATGAGTGTTGGTAAAAACATTATTTTAGCCATGGTTATTTCGGGAGCGTTTGCTGGATTGGCTGGTGCAATGGAGGGCCTTGGTACATTTGGTTTTATGTCCATAAAATCAGGCTTCACCAACATTGGTTTTGATGGTATTGCAGTCGCTCTTCTTGGGGCCAATACAGCTGTTGGTGTCGTTTTCGCTGCCTTTCTTTTCGGTATCTTAAAAATAGGCGCCCTGAATATGCCTACAGAAGCTGGGGTTCCTACAGAACTTGTAGAGATCATCGTAGCTTTAATCATTTTCTTTGTAGCATCCAGTTATATGATCCGATGGGTCATTTTGCGGTTTAAGAAGGAGGGAAAATAAATGGAGTTTATAGAAATTATAAGCAGGATTCTCGGTTCATCAATCGTATTTGCAACCCCTCTGATTTTTACTGCTCTGGGTGGCGTTTTCAGTGAGCGGTCCGGTGTTATCAATATTGGTTTGGAAGGTTTAATGATTATGGGAGCGTTTGTGGGGATTGTATTTAACTTGACGTTTTCTTCCTTCTTTGGGGATGCAACCCCCTGGGTTTCCATTTTGGTGGCTATGATTGTTTCCGCACTCTTTGCGCTTGTTCATGCGGTTGCTTCTATTACATTCCGTGCTGATCAGGTAGTCAGTGGAGTGGCCATCAACTTTTTAGCTCTTGGTATTGGTTTGTTCCTGACCAAGCAATGGTATGATAAAGGACAGACGGACTTTGTTGAAAAACCTTTCTATACAGCAGATGTCCCTTTTTTGAATAAAATACCAATCATCGGAGATATGTTTTTTAGTGGCTGGTACTGGACATCTTATGTGGCTATTCTATTAGCGTTTGTCGCGTGGTTTGTTATTTACAAAACTCCGTTTGGGTTACGTCTGCGATCTGTAGGAGAACACCCGATGGCTGCCGATACAAATGGAATTAACGTGTTTAAAATGAGGTACATCGGTGTTATGATTTCTGGCGCCCTCGGCGGCTTAGGCGGTTCCGTTTATGCTTTAACTGTGGCTTTAAACTTTTCTCACGGCACGATTCTAGGTCAAGGCTTTATTTCCCTGGCAGCGGTTATCTTCGGTAAGTGGCATCCGCTTGGTGCATTAGGAGCTGCCATATTCTTTGGCTTTGCTCAAAGTTTAAGTATCGTCTCTTCAGACATTGCTTTTCTTGAGAATGTTCCTTCTGTTTTTATGCTGATTGCTCCTTATGTATTGACCATTCTGGCTCTAGCTGGATTTATTGGCAGGGCAGAAGCTCCGAAGTCCCTCGGTGAACCTTATATTAAAGGGAATCGTTAAACTTTTAAGCCCGGTACTTTTGTGCCGGGCTTAATTTTTTTACTTTTTCAAACATATACCTTAGCATAAGACTTAGTTATAATGGATGAATATGGACGTGTCCGTCTATAATAAAAAAGAATGAGAAGGAGGATGTATATGAAATTAACTAAAGAAACGTTACTCGAAAAAGATGGGTATCGACTACATATCTTACCTAGTAAAAAATATAAGACCATTACAATCGTAGCTAAATTTAAAGCACCATTGAAGCGCGAAGGCATAACAGAGAGGGCTCTTCTCCCGCATGTTCTTCAAAAAGCAACCAACAACCATCCAAATGTACGCTCTCTTCAATCAGCGTTTGAGAACCTTTATGGAACGGCTCTATCAAGTGATGGTTCGAAGAAAGGTGAGAATCATGTAATCAGCTTCCGGATGGAAGTCGTAAATGAAACGTACCTAAATGACCAGGAGCCTATCTTGGAAAAAGCTTTTCAGTTGTTCCATGAAGTGTTATTTGATCCTAAGGTAGAAGGTGACGGCTTTGATGAGTCCATTGTAAACCGGGAGAAACAGACACTTGAGCAAAGAATTACTTCCATTAAAGATGACAAGATGAGTTACGCCAATCTCCGCCTGATGGATCAAATGTGTGAAAATGAACCTTATTCTCTACATGTCCATGGCTATCAAGAGGACTTGAAAGGGATAACAAAAGAAAAGCTTTATAATTATTACCGTGAGATGATTACGAAGGATATGCTTGATGTCTATGTCATCGGGGATATGGACCAGGAAGCCATGGAGAAAATGGCCGATCAGTACTTCTCTAGAAAAGGAAGCAGTAATAAGGACGATGATCAAGCTTCTGTTTCCAAAAAAGTAGAAAAAGTGAATGAAATCGTAGAGCGCGAAGAGGTAAACCAGGGCAAGCTTCATTTCGGATATCGTACGTACACGAAATTCGGCGATGACGATTACTATGCTCTGCAGATTTTTAATGGCATTTTCGGAGGTTTCCCCAGCTCTAAACTTTTCATGAACGTCAGAGAGAAGCACAGCCTTGCCTATTACGCCGCTTCGCGCTTTGAAAGTCACAAAGGGCTTCTCCTCGTTTTCAGCGGAATCGACCCTAAGGACTTTGATCAGGCTAAGTCTATTATTATGGAACAGATGGACGCCATGAAAAAAGGGGATTTCACTGAAGAACAAGTAGAAGAAACAAAAGAACAAGTCGTTAATCAGCTGCAGGAAACGATGGATAACGCTAACGGCTTAATAGAAGTTTTGTACCATCAAATGTTGTCAGGTGCCGAAATGCCTGCGGATGAATTAATAGAAAATGTTCGTAAAGTATCGAAGCAGGCGGTTGTACAAATGGCGAACAAGATTGAACTGGATACGATTTACTTCTTAACAAGTAAAGAGGGAGGGGAATAAAGATGGAAGCACTGGTATACAAGCAGCTAAACGAAACAGTTTATCAGGAAACGATGGATAATGGCCTGAAAGTATTCCTTCTATCTAAGCCTGAAATGGCAAAAACGTTTGGGATTTTTACTACGAACTATGGTTCCATTGACCAGACGTTTACACCGATCGGGAAAGATGAAAGTGTAACAGTCCCGGAAGGAATCGCTCACTTCTTAGAGCATAAACTTTTTGAAAAAGAAGACCGTGATGTGTTTCAGGATTTCACACGCCTTGGTGCTTCAGCGAATGCGTTTACTTCCTTCACAAAAACGGCCTATCTATTCACAGCCACCAGCCAGATTGAAAAAAATGTTCAGACACTACTCAATTTTGTGCAGGATCCTTATTTCTCTGAAGAATCAGTAGAAAAAGAAAAAGGGATCATCGCACAAGAAATCCGGATGTATGATGACCAGCCGGATTGGCGTTCCTTCTTCGGTACGATTCAGAGCCTTTACCATAAACATCCGGTCAAGGTAGACATAGCCGGAACGGTTGAAAGCATACAGGACATTACGAAAGATGATCTTTATACATGTTATGAAACATTCTATCACCCTTCTAATATGGTGTTATTTGTCGCAGGAAACATTGAACCGGAGGCAATGATGGACTTAATTCGGGAAAATCAATCCCAAAAAGAATTTCCAGACGCTCCAGAAATCAACCGTTCCTATCCAGAAGAACCTGAAAGTGTTGCTAAAAAGGAACATTCCATTACAATGCCTGTCACAACAGCAAAGGCAATGGTGGGGGTTAAAGAAAAAGTAAAAGACTTATCGGGTGAAGAATTATTAAGAAGTGAACTGCTGTCTGGAATGATTTTGGATTATTACTTCTCTAAAAGCGGTGCTTTTTACGAAGAATTGTATAAAGACGATTTAATTGATGACAGCTTTCAGTTTGAAACAGAACTTGACCGTCACTTTGGGTTTACAATTTTAGGAGGCGACTCCCGTAAGCCGGATCAAATGGCCGCCAGGGTTAAGGAAATGCTGCATGAATTGAAAGAACAGCGGATCTCTGACGAAGATTTTACAAGAATGAAGCGCAAGAAGATTGGACAGTTCATGCGTGCTTTGAATTCGCTTGAATTTATTGCCAATCAGTTTACTCATTATCATACGCTGGGTGTCGATTTATTCGAAGTTCTCCCTGTGATTGAGTCTTTAACTGCTGATGATGCAGAGAGGTATTTACAAAACTGGCTGGACGAAGAAGCGATTTCAGTGTTTCAGGTAAAACCACAGACCGATGCATAAAAAGTGCCTGATTATAGGAGCAAGCGGAGGGATCGGTCAGGCTGTCGCCAGATACCTTGCTCAAACAGGATATAAAGTCGGCTTGCAGTATAACAGCAACAGCCGGACGATCGCAGACCTGAAAAAAGAAATTTCAAAAGAGCAATGGATAGGGGCGTATCAGGCAGATTTATCCTCAACAGAGGGCATCTATACTTTATTAGAAGCTATGGACGAACAGTGGGATGCCATAGTCTTTGCGGGGGGGCATATGTGGAGCGGGCTGTTTCAAGACATGTCGCCCCGGGATATGGATGCACTTTACCACGTTCATATTAAAGCTGTCTGGATGATTAGCCGTCAAATCCTTCCGTCTATGATTACGAAGAAATACGGCCGGATTGTTGTTGTTTCTTCTATATTTGGAGTTGAAGGGGCAAGCCTTGAGGCAGCCTACAGTTCTGTCAAAGGAGCTCAAAACAGTTTTGTTAAAGGTTTGGCTAAAGAGGTTGCTCCAAGTGGAATTCGTGTAAATGCGGTAGCTCCGGGTCTTATTCAGACAAAAATGAACGCCCATTTATCCGATGAAGAACTCTTCTCTTTGGAAGAAGATATTCCAATGGGACGGGCAGGCTCTGCTGAAGAAGTGGCTGAAACAATTGAATTTTTGCTGGGTGACCAGTCTTCTTATATCACCGGGCAAATAATTCAAGTAAACGGTGGCTGGGCTTGAAATGTTTGAATAAGAAAGCACCTTCCTCCTCATACTAAGCATGAAAAAAATTAGAGGAGGTTACTGTGATGTCTGTTCTCGATAATTTTGATACTTGGAAAGACTTTTTAGGTGATCGTTTACACCAAGCCAAAGGTGATGGAATGCAGGAGCAAGCTGTTTCTGATCTTGCTTATGAAATTGGTACCTACTTGGCGAATTCCGTAGATGCAAAAAATGATCAGGAAGCGATACTCCGTGATTTGTGGAATGTAGCTGATCAGGAGGAACAACATACCATTGCAAATATGATGGTGAAATTGGTACAAAACGAAGGAACACAACGTTAACCTCAGAGGAAATCCGCACAGGTTGCTGTGCGGATTTTTCTTTTTTATCAAAGGCTTTCTTTTACGAATATTTCGTGTACATATGTCGTTTCTGCCTTTCCTATTTGAATAAAATCCTTTATGATAGATAGAGAGTGAAAAATTCCATCAATCACTCGACTTTGACAAATAACAACAATTTATCAGAGGAGTGGTGTCATGGAAAAGACCGAGTGGTATTTAGAGTATGAAATTCAATACAATCGCCCAGGACTTTTGGGGGATATATCTTCGCTTCTAGGAATGATGGCTATTAACATCGTTACGATTAATGGTGTAGAAAATTCCCACAGGGGAATGCTTCTGCTATGCAAAGATGATGAGCAGATCACCCGGCTGAGATCGATTCTAAATACAATGGACACAATAAAGGTGACCAAACTTCGAAGACCAAAATTAAGAGATCGTTTAGCTGTAAGGCATGGGCGGTATATACATAGTGATGTTGATGATCGCAAAACCTTCCGCTTTAACAGAGAAGACTTAGGACTTTTAGTTGACTTTATGGCCGAACTCTTCATGAAGGAAGGCCACAAATTAATTGGTATTCGAGGAATGCCTCGTGTAGGAAAGACGGAATCAGTTGTTGCCGCTAGTGTTTGTGCAAATAAACGCTGGCTGTTTGTTTCAAGTACGCTGTTAAAACAAACGGTACGCAACCAATTAATCGATGAAGAGTATAGCGAAGATAATCTTTATATTATTGATGGAATTGTATCGGCTAAAAGAGCGAATGAAAAACATTGGCAGCTTGTCCGGGAAATTATGCGTCTGCCAGCAACAAAAGTGATCGAACACCCTGATATTTTTGTGCAGGAGACAGAATATTCAATGAAGGATTTTGACTATATCATTGAACTTCGAAATAACGAGGATGAGGAAATTACTTATGAACCTGTGGAAAAACCGGAAATGACGATGAATGAAGGGTTTTCCATGTTTGATTTTTAAAATTGGATGGTGTTACACATGGAGATTGGAGCGAGACTGAAGGAAGCTCGGGAATCGAGAGACATTTCTTTAGAAGCATTACAGGAAACAACGAAAATACAAAAAAGGTATCTCCAGGCGATAGAAAAGAATGAGTTTGACGTTCTGCCTGGAAAATTTTACACGCGCGCTTTTATCCGGGAGTATGCGTCAGCTGTAGGATTAGACCCTGAGCAGATCATGGAAGAACATAAAAATGAACTTCCGAGCTTTGAGGATGAAACGTCTGTTCAATACAGCCGTGTTCAAAAATCCAAGAAAGAAGCGTCTCAAAATAGAGGAGGCGCATCCAGAGTCCTGCCTACCATTTTGACGGTCGGATTAATTGTCGGTTTAATTTTTGTTGTCTGGCTTTTCTGGCAGAATGGCAATAGCGCAGAAGAGGATGGCAGTACTCCTCAAGCAGAGTCTAATGATGAGATTAACGTACCTGAAGAAGATTCAGCGGATGAGAATGCAGAGGAATCTGCGGGAGAAAATACAGATACCGGCAGTGAACAGTCAAACGATGAAGAAGAAACTGCGAGTGATGAAAATTCAGATCAGCAGACAGAAGAGTCAGAAGATGCGGAAGAAACACCTGAAGATTCCATGGACATTCAATTGAAACAAGAAGGATCAGGCGGGTTTCCACAGCACGTTTATGACATTACTGGTGCAGAAGACGAGAAAGTAACGATTGAATTAACAGGCACAGCCTATATGGAAATTCAAACTCCTCAAGGCGGCGAAAACCTGGTGAAACCTCGTGAATATTCAGCAGGTGACTCTCCAATCTCAGTTAATGCAGGCGATGAGAATGAGTTGTATATTAAAACAGGCAATGCTCCTGGAACAGTTGTAAAAATAAATAATCAGGAAATTCCTTTTCCTAACAAAGAATTATCAACCCAGAAGTTATTGTTGAAATTCAAGGAATAACATTTATATCATCGTGACTAGGCTGCCCTTTTTAAGTATCTAGTAGAGTTTTCTCTCTTATTAGGACGGGCAGCCTTTCATGTAGAGAAATTTAGGAGAGTGGACTTATGAATTTACCGAACAAGATTACATTATCAAGAATTTTCTTAATCCCAATCTTTATCATTCTTATGAGCGTACCCTTTAACTGGGGTGTGTTAGATATGGGAGAAAGAGAACTCCCTGTATCCCATCTTGCTGGAGCGCTGCTGTTCATCATAGCTTCGACCACAGACTGGATCGATGGCTATATAGCAAGAAAACACAATCTGGTAACGAACCTTGGGAAATTTTTAGACCCATTGGCAGATAAGCTCCTGGTAAGTGCAGCCTTGATTTTACTTGTTGAGATAGGCTTGGCTCCGGCATGGATTGTTATTCTTATCATCAGTCGTGAGTTCGCTGTTACCGGCCTCCGCTTAGTTGCTGCCGGTGAAGGAAGCGTCCTTGCTGCCAGTCAGATGGGTAAATTGAAAACCTGGATTCAAATCATTGCCATATCATTACTTCTATTACACAACTGGCCATTTGCATTTGTTGGCTTTCCACTGGGTACAGTTGCCCTTTACTTGGCTTTGATTATCACTGTTTATTCTGGATATGAGTACTTTAAGAAAAACTGGCATGTAATGAGGGATTCTAAATGAAAACGGAAATTATTGCAGTGGGAACCGAATTATTGCTTGGACAGATTGCCAACACAAACGCTCAGTGGATATCGAGCGAAATGGCTGATATCGGTCTGCCTGTTTTTAGGCATACAGTTGTCGGGGACAACTTTAACCGGGTAGCAGAAACATTTGAACAGGCTCAAGAGAGATCAGACGTCGTCATTGTGACGGGAGGTTTAGGACCTACAGAAGATGACCTCACCCGGGAGGCTGCAAATGTAGTCTTTAAGCAGGAATTAATAGAGCATGAAGAGACAATGAAAAGAATTAAAGGGTATTATGACCGAAATAAAATAGCGATGGCTTCAAATAACAGAAAGCAGGCGCTCGTATTTTCTGAAGCGGCTGTATTGGATAATCCTGAAGGAATGGCTCCAGGGCAGATTGTTAATCATCAGGGAGTATGCTGGGTATTCCTACCCGGTGTTCCAAGGGAAATGAAAAAATTAATGGGTGGTAAAGTCATTCCATATCTAAAGGAAAATAACACTTTACCTTCACAGATCGTATCTGAAATGATGCATTTTATTGGGATCGGTGAATCGGATTTAGAAACGAAGCTTCATGATCTTATTACGAATCAGACCAATCCTACAATTGCTCCGTTAGCAAGTGAAGGGGAAGTAGGATTACGATTAACGGCAACAGGTGAGACAACAGAGGATGCTGTAGATAAAATTGCTGCTCTTAAAAACAGCATACTTGAAAAAGTAGGCGCTTTTTACTATGGTAGTGATGATGTTACAGTAGAGGAGACAGTACTTGACCTCCTTAAAGAGCGTGGATACACACTGGGTGCAGCGGAGAGTGTGACAGGTGGGAAATTCATGGAACATATCGTTTCTATGCCTGGAGCATCTCACGTATGTCAGGGAGGATTCATTGCTTATACAGAGGAAATGAAAGAGCAGATCGTGCAGGTGCCGAAGTTCCTTATTAAAGAATATGGTACAATCAGCCGGGAATGTGCAGAGATTATGGCACTGAATACACAGTCTTTACTAGGTGTCGATGTAACCGTAAGCTTCACAGGAGTGGCCGGGCCTGATCCTAGTGAGGGACATGAACCTGGAACAGTATTTATAGGTGTTCAATTTGGAGACGATAAGCCTGATGTTCATCAGTTCCATCTCAATGGCGGTCGGACGCAAGTGCGCAGCCGGGCTGTAAAGAAAGCATTTGAGCTTCTTTTTCATCGCTTAAAAAAATAAATCTTTAGTATAATATACATGCGGTTTTTGCGATTTCTTCTAAAGAAAAAGAAAAAACCGCATTTTTCTTTCGTGAAAAAAAGGGAACATTTATTCGCTTTTTGGTTGGCAAACTATGAAAAACAAGTTATGATAGGATTAGAAATTTCGAAAGGCGGTATAGTATGAGCGATCGTAAACAAGCATTAGATATGGCATTGCGTCAAATAGAGAAACAGTTCGGCAAAGGCTCCATTATGAAAATGGGGGACGGTGGGGAGCAAAAAGTAAACACCGTTCCAAGTGGCTCCCTGGCATTGGATGTTGCCCTTGGGGTAGGCGGGTATCCGCGGGGAAGAATCGTAGAAATTTATGGTCCTGAATCTTCCGGTAAGACCACAGTAGCGCTTCATGCTATTGCGGAAGCTCAAAGAAAGGGCGGTCAGGCTGCCTTTATTGATGCTGAGCACGCGTTAGACCCTGTCTATGCAAGAGCACTTGGAGTAGATATTGAAGAGCTTCTTCTGTCTCAGCCTGATACAGGTGAGCAGGCTCTTGAAATTGCAGAAGCATTAGTGCGCAGTGGAGCTGTCGACATGGTTGTTATTGACTCCGTTGCTGCTCTTGTGCCTAAAGCAGAAATCGAAGGGGAAATGGGCGATTCACACGTTGGTTTACAGGCGCGTTTAATGTCTCAAGCTCTTCGTAAACTATCAGGAGCGATTAATAAATCGAAGACAACGGCTATCTTTATTAACCAAATTCGTGAAAAAGTAGGAGTTATGTTCGGTAACCCTGAAACGACACCAGGTGGACGGGCACTTAAATTCTACTCCTCTGTTCGTCTTGAAGTCCGTCGTGCGGAAACTTTGAAACAAGGAAATGAAATGGTTGGTAATAAAACGCGACTTAAAGTTGTTAAGAACAAAGTTGCCCCTCCATTTAGACAAGCAGAAGTAGACATTATGTATGGAGAAGGCATTTCCAGAGAAGGCGAATTGTTAGATATCGGCACGGACCTTGACCTCATTCAGAAGAGCGGTTCATGGTACTCTTATAATGAAGAAAGATTAGGTCAGGGCCGTGAGAATGCTAAGCAGTTCCTTAAAGAGAATGTGGAAATCTATGACGAAGTTAAACGTTTAATTCGTGATCACTATGGTATGGAGCTGGATGAAGAATCGGCTGATAGTAAGACCAAAGATGGTCAGGAAACACTCGATGTTTAATTAAGGTTTTTCAATAAAAAAGCAGTGCCTGCTCTTTGGCACTGCTTTTATTCAATCTCTTGAAAAGAGAAAACGCATTTCTTAATAGACAGATATTTTTTAATTTTTCAATATGTCAGCAGATACATAGCGTGTTTCCTTGACATTCCGCATAGTCAAGCATAAAATGAATGTGTATCATTTTCATCTTTATACCCTTATTTTTAAACAAATGAAACTGAAAATGAAGCGTTTGTAATTACCGACAAACGGACCAACATCATAGCAAGAGGAGGTGAAAATATGGATTTGATATCCTCGCTCATCTTCATTTTGCTTGCCCTTATCATCGGTTCTGTTGTTGGTTATCTTATTCGGAAATCGATTGCGGAGGCGAAAATTTCCAGCGCTGAAGAACTTGCGAAACAGATTGTAGAAGAAGGTCATCGCAATGCTGAATCAGCTAAAAAGGAAGCTCTTCTCGAAGCGAAAGAAGAGAATCAGAAATTTCGCCAGGAAGCGGAGAACGAAATCCGTGAACGCCGCTCGGAACTGCAGAAAACTGAAAATCGTTTGAATCAGAAAGAAGAGAATCTTGATCGTAAGAGTGGTACGCTTGACCAGCGTGATCTTTCACTCGAGAAGAAAGAAGGGACTCTTGCCGAGAGACAACAACAAATTGAAGAAATGGAAAGCAAAGTGGAAGCTATGCTTCAAGAACAACAAACAGAGCTTGAGCGTATTTCAAGCTTAACATCAGACCAGGCGAAACAAATGATCCTAGAACGCGTTGAACAAGAAGTATCGCATGAGTCAGCTATTATGATCAAAGAGGCTGAAAACCGCGCGAAAGAAGAAGCTGACAAAAAAGCGAAGAGCATTCTTTCACTGGCCTTACAACGTTGTGCTGCAGATCACGTTGCTGAAACAACTGTCTCTGTCGTCAACCTGCCAAATGATGAGATGAAAGGTCGAATCATTGGTCGAGAAGGTCGGAACATCCGGACACTGGAAACCTTGACAGGGATTGATCTAATTATTGATGATACACCTGAAGCGGTTATCCTTTCAGGGTTTGATCCTATCCGCCGCGAAACGGCACGGATGGCGTTGGAGAAACTTGTCCAGGATGGTCGTATACACCCGGCCAGAATTGAAGAAATGGTGGACAAGTCCCGGCGTGAGGTTGATGACTATATTCGCGAGGTGGGTGAACAAACGACATTTGAAGTGGGCGTACATGGCCTGCATCCAGACCTTATTAAAATATTGGGTCGTCTCAAATATCGTACAAGTTATGGACAAAACGTCTTGAAACACTCGACTGAAGTTGCATACTTATCAGGCTTGCTTGCTGCTGAACTTGGTGAAGACGAAACGCTTGCACGTCGTGCAGGACTCCTTCATGACCTTGGTAAAGCCATTGACCATGAGGTAGAAGGAAGCCACGTTGAGATAGGTAAAGAGCTTGCGATGAAGTACAAAGAAAGCGAAACAGTCATTAATGCCATTGCTTCTCACCATGGTGATGAAGAACCGACATCTATCATTTCTGTTCTAGTTGCTGCTGCAGATGCTTTATCTGCTGCACGTCCAGGAGCAAGAAGTGAAACGTTGGAAAATTACATTAAGCGTTTAGAGAAACTAGAGGAAATCTCTGAGTCTTATGAAGGCGTAGAGAAGTCCTTTGCGATCCAGGCAGGTCGTGAAGTTCGGATTATGGTTCGTCCTGATGAAATTGATGATCTTGAAGCTACAAGATTGGCACGAGATATTCGAAACCGAATCGAGGGTGAACTCGATTATCCAGGTCACATTAAAGTTACTGTTATTCGTGAAACACGTTCTGTGGAGTATGCGAAATAAAAAAATGAAGCGGCCCACAAGGCCGCTTCATTTCTGTTTTATCGGGAAGAATAATGGAATGACGTAAAGAAGGAAGGATTTGTTTATGAGAATATTATTTATTGGTGATGTTGTAGGATCCCCCGGCCGTGAAATGGTAGATGAGTACCTGCCAAAACTAAAACAAAAATATCAGCCAGCTGTTACCATTATTAACGGGGAGAATGCAGCTTCTGGAAAAGGGATTACAGAGAAAATATACCGCCGCTTTTTAGAGAAAGGCGCACAGGCAGTTACACTAGGCAACCATGCCTGGGACAAAAGAGAGATCTTTGAATTTATTGATGAAGCAGATTATCTTGTCCGTCCTGCAAACTTTCCTGAAGGAACACCAGGAAAAGGCCTTACTTTTGTAAAAACACCAAAAGGAGAAGTGGCTGTCATTAATTTGCAGGGAAGAACTTTTATGTCACCCAACGATGACCCTTTCCAAAAAATTGATGAGCTCATAAAAGCCGCAAAGAAAAGAACCTCCATCATCTTTCTTGATTTCCATGCTGAAGCGACCAGTGAAAAACAGGCCATGGGTTGGTATGTAGACGGACGTGTAAGTGTTAATGTAGGAACGCATACCCATATTCAAACAGCGGACGATCGCATTCTGCCTGGTGGGACAGCTTACATATCCGATGTTGGCATGACGGGTCCTTATGATGGAATCCTTGGCATGGAAAGAGAAGCGGTTCTAAAACGCTTCAAAACAAACTTACCTGTACGTTTTGAAGTTCCGAAAAAGGGAAGAGCACAATTAAGTGCCTTCTTGGTAGATGTGGATGAGAGTACAGGCAAATCTACAAGAGTTGAAAGAATTCTAATTAACGACGATCATCCATTTTTTACCTGATTATTTGAATTTTGCGACAAATTCATTCATAATGAAAAGGTAATATCTCACATCTCCAAGAATATAGTAGTTATGGAACAACTATAGTGATTGAAGGAGGAGCTAGTAATGGAAGTCTTAAAAGTATCAGCTAAATCCGTACCTAATTCAGTAGCAGGAGCCTTGGCTAATGTTGTACGTGAGCGCGGCACTGCCGAAATTCAGGCTATCGGGGCAGGTGCACTTAACCAGGCGGTGAAAGCCGTTGCGATCGCGCGGGGTTTTGTAGCACCGAGCGGAATGGATTTAATATGTATTCCGGCCTTTACAGATATCATGATTGATGAAGAAGAACGGACGGCAATTAAGTTGATTGTCGAACCTCGATAAGATTGATCCTAAGCTTGCCTTCCGGAGTTTCCGGGTGAACTTGGATTGTGGATGAGAATTCCTATTTATTAAAGTGAATGAAGAGAGTATCGTATTAATTTAAGAGATAAAGCCGCCTTCTTTATGTGGAGGACGGCTTTATTTTAATAGATTTAAAAGTCTTCACTCTTCTGCAATAAAATAGAGCGAACTACAAAGGACTGATTGATAGAACTGTCTTTGACTATAATAAGGATTAAATTCAATGGCTTTATTCAATACTATAATTTCCTGAGGCTTCATAAAAAATCCTCCAGTTTTCATGAAAAAATGACCCCTATAATATACTCTATCTTCCTTCCTCGTATCGGCAGATATTTTTCACTCAATAAAGAAAGAGCATTATTTATAGAATAAGGACCAGGTGATAAATGTTGTGTCCTGATCTCGTTAAGACAAGCCTTTTCAAGCTTCTCTCTGTTCTAATCTATTTTTAAGTTGTACATTTCCAGCTTTCTGCCTCTCTATACTTTTAATTTTCTAAAAAACGTAATGGAGATCCTTCATTTCCAGTTAATTTTACAGTCGTTAAGTAATCATGGACTATATTTAAACCCTGGCCAGCTGCAAATAAAAAATCTTCCTTTAAAAAATTCGTCCTGCTAAAGGCTTTGGAAAATCTAAAGTTTGGGGTTAATTTTCTATTTAACCAAGGAGTGACATCCAAGAGGAAACATCGTTATTCCTTATATAGTCTTTTGTGTTTTTCCAGTGGACAGTTAGGGTTGATTTATTTCAGTTTCATGGTAATATGTTGGTATAATAGCTTTATTTTGATTCATGAAGGTTAGGAGATGTTCACTGTGAATGGAACGATGAAAGCAATCGTAAAACATCACCGCGGTGCTGGAGCCCAGCTGAGAGAAGTACCCATTCCTCAAATCGGTGAAGAAGAAGTATTAATACGTGTGAAAGCTACATCTATCTGCGGAACGGATGTTCATATTTATAATTGGGACGAATGGTCTGAAAGCCGTGTCCACCCTCCATATGTGTTTGGTCATGAATTTTCTGGAGAAATTGTAGAAGCTGGATCAAAAGTCCGCAATTTCAAAACCGGCGATTACGTTAGTGCTGAAACGCATTTAGTCTGCGGACACTGCCCTCAATGTCTTACGGGGAAATTCCATATTTGTGAAAATACGAAAATTATCGGAGTCGATACTCAAGGTTGCTTTGCAGAATATGTTGCTCTTCCGGCTGAAAACTTATGGAAGAATCCTGATAACTTACCAACAGACATCGCTTCTATACAAGAACCTATGGGTAATGCTGTACATACTGTCCTGAACGGGGACGTTGCAGGGAAATCCGTGGCGGTTATTGGCTGTGGACCTATAGGATTGATGGCTGTTGGAGTAGCTAAAGCAGCAGGAGCCTCTCAAGTGCTTGCTTTTGATCTTAATTCCTACCGACTGGAATTGGCTGAGAAAATGGGCGCCTCAACTACGATCAACTCTGGAGAAATCGATCCTGTAGAAAGAGCGAAGCAGTTGACAGAAGGTCATGGTGTCGATGTGGTGTGCGAAATGAGTGGACACCCTGTAGCTATGGATCAAGGGTTTAAGATGATTACAAATGGCGGTCGCGTTTCCATACTGAGCCTGCCTACTAAACGTGTAAGTTTAGATGTTACAAATGATATTGTCTTTAAAGGTGTTGAAGTTCAAGGCATTACAGGCCGTAAAATGTATGAGACTTGGCAGCAGGTTTCAAGACTGCTTCATTCCGGCCAGGTCGACGTTAAGCCGCTCATTACCCACCATTTGAAGTTAGAAGAATTTGAACATGGATTTGACCTGATGAATAAAGGTCAATGTGGAAAAGTAGTATTACACCCTTAATCGAAGAGGAGGACTATCAATGAAAGGTTTTGAATACCTACAAAAAGAATTGGATGAAATGCAGGAACAAGGAACTTTCCGTAAGTTGATTCCACTTGAATCGGCACAAGGTTCAAAAGTGAAAATAAAAGGGAAAGAAGTTATTCAACTTTCTTCCAATAATTACCTGGGGTTGACTTCCCACCCTAAAATGAAAAAAGCAGCTGATAAAGCGAATGAAGAATACGGTGTTGGTACAGGTTCAGTTCGAACTATTGCCGGTACTTTGAAGATGCATGAAGACTTTGAGGAAAAATTGGCTGAGTTTAAACACACAGAAGCAGCCCTTGTATTCCAGTCCGGATTCACAACGAATCAGGGAGTTCTATCTTCAATACTAGGAAAAGAAGACGTCGTGATTTCCGATGAATTAAACCATGCTTCCATTATTGATGGGATCCGCTTAACAAAAGCTGACCGTAAAATCTATAAACACGTGGATATGCAGTCTCTTGAGGATGCACTTAAACAAAGTGGTGACTACCGTACACGCCTCGTTGTTACAGATGGTGTTTTTTCGATGGACGGGAATATTGCACCTCTGCCTGAAATCGTAGAGCTCGCGGAAAAATATAATGCCCTGGTGATGGTTGATGATGCTCATGCCAGTGGAGTGTTAGGGGATAACGGCCGCGGAACGGTTAATCACTTTAACTTAGATGGCCGCGTCCACATTCAGGTAGGGACATTGAGTAAAGCTATTGGCGTACTGGGAGGCTATGTGGCAAGTACCAAGACGTTAAGAGAGTATTTGATTCATAAAGGTCGACCGTTCTTATTCAGTACATCCCATCCGCCGGCTGTTACAGCTGCCAATGATGCAGCGATCGACGTACTTCTTGAGGAGCCGGAGCTTATTGAAAAACTTTGGGATAATACCAAATTCTTTAAGGATGGCTTAAATGCGCTCGGCTTTGATACAGGAATAAGTGAGACGCCAGTAACACCTGTAATGATAGGCGATGATGCTTTGACCCACCAATTTTCAGATGAATTGTTTGAAGAAGGGGTGTTTGCTCAAGGGATTGTGTTCCCGACTGTCCAGCGCGGCAAAGGAAGAATCCGTACCATTGTGACTGCTGAACATTCGAGAGAAGAGCTTCAAGATGCGTTGAATGCTTTTGAGAAAGTCGGCAGAAAACTGGGGATTTTATAGAGTTCAAAAGACCGCTATGCTGGGACATAGCGGTCTTTTATAATTGCATTATTTATGTACATAAAAAGGCTTTTCATGTTTATACTTAAATTTTCAGTCAAAACTTGATATAATGGTACAGTTAGAAGGATCGGCTTGAAAGGAGATCATTATGAACGAACAGCAGCGAAAAGAAATGTCGCAGATTCGACAAGAAGAACCTGGGAGTAAGTCACAGGAACAAGAAAATTTAAATCGATTAAAGCAAAAAACGAGTGAAGATTTTGTAAAATATTTTGAAACCACATACCAGCCTCCAAATATGAGGGATGCGCAGCGCCGTAAACGTAAGGAAACGGATGTGCATTATGACTTTGAAATTCCTGAGGACATGGACCAGGCAGGCAGAGGAAAGAAATATATGATCCGTACATACGGCTGCCAAATGAATGAACATGACACAGAAGTAATGGCCGGGATTTTTGAAGAGATGGGATATGAAGCAACAAAAGATACAAAAGAAGCAGATATCATTCTTTTAAATACATGTGCCATCCGAGAAAATGCAGAGAATAAAGTTTTTGGTGAAATCGGCCACTTAAAACCATTGAAAATGGAGAACCCGAACTTGATTATCGGAATCTGCGGATGTATGTCGCAGGAAGAATCCGTTGTCAATCGAATTTTGAAAAAACACCCGTTTATTGACCTGATCTTCGGCACGCATAACATCCATAGAATTCCACAGCTCGTGAAAGAAGCGATGTTTGGGAAAGAAATGGTTATTGATGTCTGGTCTAAAGAAGGCGATATCATTGAGAACCTGCCTCGTTCCCGTAAAGGAAAAATTAAGGCGTGGGTAAACATTATGTACGGTTGTGATAAATTCTGCACGTACTGCATCGTTCCTTATACCCGGGGGAAAGAGCGGAGCCGTCTTCCTAAGGATATTATTCAGGAAGTACGTCACCTGGCGGCCCAGGGGTATAAAGAAGTTACGCTTCTAGGTCAAAATGTAAACGCGTACGGCAAGGATCTGGATATCAACTATGGGCTTGGCGATCTGATGGATGAACTACGCAGTATCGACATTCCCCGCGTTCGTTTTACAACCTCTCACCCGAGAGATTTTGATGACCGATTAATTGAAGTGTTAGCTAAAGGTGGAAATATGCTGGATCATATTCATCTGCCTGTTCAATCTGGTAATACAGATGTTCTTAAGATTATGGGCCGGAAGTACTCGAGAGAAGAGTACTTAGAGCTTGTACGTAAGATCAGAGCAGCTATGCCTGAAGCTACATTGACGACGGACATTATCGTAGGCTTCCCTAATGAAACAGAAGAACAATTCCAGGATACATTATCATTAATGGAAGAAGTTGGGTTTGAAGCCGCGTATACATTTATTTATTCTCCAAGGGATAATACGCCGGCAGCCAAAATGAAAGATAATGTTTCCATGGAAGAAAAGAAAGACCGTCTTCAGCGTTTAAATAAGATCGTCAATCAACAATCTGCTGATGCTATGAAAGAGTATGAGGGCGAAGTTGTTGACGTACTTGTTGAGGGAGAGAGTAAAAATAATCCAGAAGTCCTTGCAGGGTATACGAAGCGGAATAAATTGGTTAACTTCCGCGCTCCGCGTTCTGTGATTGGTCAAATAATTCCTGTTAAAGTAGTAAAAGCAAAAACATGGTCTCTTGATGGAGAAATGGTAGAATTAAGCGCAGAGGTGAAATGATGGCACAGTATACACGGAAAGAAGTTGTAGATGAAGCAAAGAAATTAGCGAAAATGATGGCGGATATTGAAGAGATTGACCGCTTTAAGCAGATCGAGGCGAAGTTAAACGATAATCAAAAAGTTCAGTCCCATATTAAAAAAATCAAGGCCCTCCAAAAACAGGCGGTAAACTTTCAGGCCTATGGGAAAACAGAAGCCTTGCAGAAGATTGAGAAGGAAATTGACAGGCTTCAGGATGAACTGGATGAAATTCCAGTTGTCGCAGAATTTAAAGATTCCCAGACAGTTATCAATGATATACTGCAAATGATTTCTAATACAATTTCCCGTGAAGTCACGAATGAAGTCATTCGGTCTACCGGCGGGGACATTCTTCAAGGAGAAACAGGTTCTTCAAATAATCAAAGTCATGGCTGCGGCCACTGATGCATACACTTCCGTCAGAGGGTTTTCCCCTCTGGCGGATTTTTTTCGTACAATTTTATGGGCTCGTGCATACAATGAATTAAACACGTCCTTACGCCAGTATCCTGGTAGTCACCATCCGCCCAACCCCTGCATAGGATGGGTGGTAGAATAAGGAGGAGTGAAACCCTATGTCTTTTTTTGAGCGAGATTACAGAGAGATTATTACAAAAGCTGTAATCGGAAAAGGTAAAAAGTTTACAGAATCAACGCACACCATCAGTCCCTCGCACCGCCCGACCAGTATTTTAGGATGTTGGGTCATCAATCACATTTACAATGCTAAAAAGAAAGGAGATCACGTCGAAGTATCTGGTAGTTACGATATCAACGTATGGTATTCCTATAACGACAATACAAAAACAGAAGTTGTCACTGAAAGAGTCAGCTACTGCGATCACGTGAAATTGTATGTGAAAGATGATAATTGTGTCCATGATGAGTTTGAAGTTATCGCCAAAGTTGTACAGCAGCCAAATTGTCTTGAAGCGAACATTTCTGCCAATGGACAAAAAATTGTTGTAGAAGTAGAAAGAGAATTTATTGTTGACGTTATTGGTGAAACGAAGCTGTGTGTGAAAGTGAACCCGCACGGCTGTGACCACGATGATGATTATGAACATGATCTTTCATCTGATGATTTCTCTGCCATTGAAACGGACTTCCTTCCATCCTCATCCAGCAGTCATGATCATAAGGATTAATCCCTATCTCCTTGCTGATTCAGCGAGGATTTCTTTTTTTATCCGGGTGTACATGAAGTGTGCACCTGGAGATGTTTTAAGGAAAGGACATTGAGCTCTTCATTCAAGAAGGTTGTCCCCGTGTGCTATAATGGGTGGAGAATCTTACGTACGTTTTGGAGGAGTAACATGATGTCACAATATACACCGATGATGCAGCAATATTTAAAAATTAAAGCCGATCAAAAGGATGCCTTTCTATTCTTCCGGTTAGGCGACTTCTACGAACTTTTCTTCGAGGATGCATTAAAAGCATCTCAGGAACTTGAAATTACGTTGACCAGTCGTGATGGAGGGGGAAGCGATCGAATTCCGATGTGCGGAGTCCCTTACCATTCTGCCGAAAACTACATAAAGCAGTTGATAGAAAAAGGGTACAAGGTAGCCATATGTGAACAAGTGGAAGACCCTAAATCAACAAAGGGTGTAGTGAAACGCGAAGTTGTTCAGCTGATTACTCCTGGAACTGTAATGGAAGGGAGTATGCTTGATGACAAAGAGAACAATTACCTGGCTTCATTAAGTGTTTTTGAAGATGGTTCCTATACAGTGAGTTACAACGATCTTACAACAGGAGAGAACAGTGTGGCGCTTATCCCAGGCGGGTTTGATGCAGCGATGAGTGAATTGTACAGCCGTCCTGTGAAAGAAGTGGTTGTTTCATCTAACTTTCATGAAGAACATCAAAGCATGCTTCGTGACCGCTTAGGATATACCGTCTCCCACCAGGATGAAACGGAGATAGAAGAAGCCTTTCTTTCTTTAGTGGAAGGGGTTAATCAAGAGAAACTTCTCACTGGTTTTGGGCGGCTGCTTAACTATATTCAGCACACTCAAAAACGGTCCCTGGACCACCTGCAGCCGGTTAAAGTGGTCGAACTAAAGCAGTATATGACATTGGACATGTATTCGAAGAGAAACTTAGAGCTCTTAGAAACACTAAGGAAACAAGGGAAGTCCGGTAGTCTGCTTTCGGTTGTTGATAAAACCATTACCTCTATGGGTGCGAGGATGCTGAAAAAATGGATGGAACGACCATTATTGTCGGCTGATGCTATTTCTACCCGTCACAATCAGGTAGAAGGCTTTTTAGATCAGTTTTTTGAGCGTGAAGCACTAAGGGAAGAATTGACAAGTGTATATGACTTAGAACGCCTTGCTGGGCGAGTCGCTTTTGGTAACGTGAATGCGAGAGACTTGATCCAACTGCGGAATTCATTAAGCCGGATCCCTGCTATTTTATCTACTCTTTCAAGTTTTCAAAATTCCTCTATAAAGGAATTGTATGAAACCATTGATCCGCTGGAGGACTTGAAAGAACTCCTGGATAACAGTATCGCTGAGGACCCGCCAATTTCAGTCAAAGAAGGCGGCCTTATACAAGATGGATTTAACCAACAGCTGGACGAATACCGCTTTGCTTCCAAAAACGGTAAGCAGTGGATTGCCGAACTGGAACAGAAAGAACGCCAGAAGACAGGCATTAAATCCTTAAAGATCGGTTATAATCGTGTGTTCGGCTACTATATAGAAGTCACCAAAGCGAATCTGCGTCATCTTCCAGAGGGGATGTATGAGCGCAAACAAACGCTTACAAACGCGGAACGGTTTATAACTCCTGAACTGAAAGAAAAAGAGTCGATCATTCTTGAAGCACAGGAGAAAAGTGTGGAACTAGAATATGACTTGTTCTTGAATGTAAGAGAAGAAGTGAAAGCTTATGTACAAAGGCTGCAGCATTTAGCTGAACAGATCAGCCGCATTGATGTGCTGCAAGGCTTTGCCCAAGTTGCTGAAGCTTACCAGTATGTAAGGCCGACTTATAAAGAAGATCGAATCGTTGATATCAAACAAGGCCGTCACCCGGTAGTAGAAAGGGTTATGAAGGATGGAACGTTTGTACCTAATGATATATACATGGATGAGAAGACCGATGTGTTACTTATTACAGGACCCAACATGTCCGGTAAAAGTACCTACATGCGGCAGCTTGCTTTGACAGCTATCCTTGGTCAGATGGGATGTTTCGTTCCGTGTCAATCTGCCACACTTCCAATATTTGATCAGGTTTTCACACGAATTGGAGCAGCGGATGATCTTGTATCCGGGCACAGCACATTTATGGTGGAAATGTTGGAGGCTAACCACGCCCTTTCTCATGCCACAGAGAACAGCATGATTCTCTTAGACGAAATCGGCAGAGGAACGAGCACTTATGATGGAATGGCTTTAGCACAGGCCATTGTCGAATATATTCATGAAGAAATTAAAGCTAAGACACTATTTTCGACTCACTATCATGAACTGACCTCTCTAGATGAGGAATTAGAACATTTGAAGAACGTCCATGTTCGTGCGGAAGAATATGAAGGGAACGTTGTATTCCTGCACCAAATCAAAGAAGGACCAGCCGATGAAAGTTATGGGATCCATGTCGCAAAACTTGCCGACCTGCCTGATTCTTTAATACAAAGAGCGTCGAGTCTTTTGGAACAATTAGAAAGTGCGACTTCTTCTAAGGAAGTTTCAGCGGGAAAAGAAGCTGAAGAGCAGCTGACACTTTTTGTGGAAGAACCAAAGCCGAAAAAATCGAAAAGTCATCAACCCACATCAGTGGAAAAACACTTAGAATCTCTTGACTTAATGGAAATGACACCAATGGATGCAATGAATGAGTTGTACCAACTACAAAAACGTTTGAAGTCTTAAAGGAGGAACAGAGATGGCGCGTATCCGACTTATGCCAGATCATTTAGCCAATAAAATAGCGGCCGGAGAAGTTGTCGAGCGCCCCGCCTCTGTCGTAAAAGAACTGGTAGAAAACAGTATCGATGCTAATGCGACATGGGTGAAAATCGATTTAATGGAAGCCGGGCTGCAACGGATCCGAATTATCGATGATGGTGCAGGAATGGAAGAGGAAGATTGTGAGCGGGCCTTCCATCGTCACGCGACAAGTAAAATCATTGATGAAAATGACTTGTTCCATGTGCGGACGCTCGGTTTTCGCGGCGAAGCATTAGCGAGTATAGCAGCGGTCAGCCGGTTGAGCATCCAAACCTCAACAGGGGAAGAAGCCGGGACCAAGATTGATTTAGAAGGTGGGAAAGTTACACACCAAGGAAAAAGCGATGCAAGAAAAGGAACGGATATTACGGTTGAGGAACTCTTTTTCAATACCCCTGCACGGCTGAAATATATGAAGACGATTCACACGGAGCTTGGGCATATTACAGATGTATTGAACCGTGTAGCATTAGCTCATCCGGAAGTACAATTTATCTGTACTCATAATGAAAAGCAGATATTTAAGACAAATGGCCGGGGCGATCTGCTTCAAGTTATTGCGAGTATATACGGGATGAACGTTGCAAAAAAAATGCTCCCCATTGAGATGGAAACGGCTGATTTTAAAGTTCAGGGGTATATCGCTAAACCCGAAGTGTACAGAGCTTCCCGCCATTATATGTCTACAATCATCAATGGCAGGTTTATTCGCAGCATCCCATTAAATAAAGCCATTCTGCAGGGATATCATACGTTGCTGCCTATTGGGAAGAGCCCTATCGTAGGTCTCAATATCGATATGGATCCAATTCTCGTAGATGTCAACGTACATCCATCAAAAATGGAAGTCCGCTTTAGTAAAGAGAAGGAACTTTATGATCTTCTTGAAGAAACGGTTCGACAGACATTTAGAAAACAAACACTGATACCAAATGTTCAGGAATCGAAGCCGAAGCCAAAAAAAGAAAAATCGGAGCAAAGGTCGTTTGAATTCTATGAATCAAGAAAAGAGGATGCCCACAAACAGAGGGAAATGACTGTGGATCATTTAGTTGAACAGGAAGGTCCGACGACTTCAAACAATGAAGGTTTCTCCCGCCAACAGGATGAGCTTTTAAAAGAACTGGTCCCTTCCTTTGAACCGGAGAAATTAAAAGAAGAACCACCTGTACAAGAAAAGAGTGAAAAAGAGGAATTCGCCCAGGACAGGAAAGAGAACCGCGTCCCGACAATGTATCCAATAGGACAACTTCACGGTACCTATATCCTGGCTCAGAATGAAGATGGCATGTATATTGTGGACCAGCACGCAGCTCAGGAGAGGATTAAATATGAGTTTTTCCGAGATAAGCTTGCACAAGTTCACCATGAAGTACAAGAATTACTTGTTCCGATGACTTTTGACTTTTCTAAGCAGGAAGCTCTAAGGATCGAAGAATATAAAGATCAACTGGAAGAAGTCGGCCTGTTCTTTGAACCATTTGGGGACACCACTTATATTATCCGCAGTCATCCTCAATGGTTTCCGCAAGGGTTTGAACAAGAGGTCATTGATGAGATGATCCAACAGCTGATGAATGAAGAACGGATCGACATTTTAAAATTGAGGGAAGAAGCGGCTATTCTTATGTCCTGCAAGCGATCCATTAAAGCTAATCATTATCTCAACCAGACCGATATGTTTCAACTGCTTGAAGATTTGAGGCAATCGACCGATCCATTTACCTGCCCACATGGACGACCGATTATTGTGTTTTTCTCCGAATATGAAATGGAAAAAATGTTTAAACGAGTGATGTAAAAAAAGAGACCCATAAACGGGTCTCTTTTTTTATTAGAATAAAAGTTTACATAATATTATTGCGATAAACTTCAAAACCGACTTCTCTACACGGGAGAGGAGGGATTAAGATATATTTTTCTGTTGGAGTAAAAATCTGAAGTAATTATCAATTTGTTTAATTTCATCTGGTTGAATTCCAAACCAGGCCTTTTTGTCAAAAATGACAGGCTTTGTATACCCTTTTGTTTCCAGGAGCTGCTTAATTTCTCGCATTTCATCTTCAAGTTCATCACTTAATCCAAGAAGATAATCTGCGGTGGTATGAAGAGCATGGGCGATCTTTGATAGATCCTCAAGATCTGGAGATGTATAATTCCGTTCCCAATTCGATACGACTTGTGCGGACACACCGACTTTTTCAGCTAACATCGATTGTGTTAAACGCCTTTCTTTTCTAAGTGAACGAATTCTTTCATGAACCACTTAAGACGCCTCCTTTTCTATACTATAACACATACTAACGAAATGCGATAGTTAAACTAACGAATATTTTGAATATTACTAACGGGATTCGTTAGTAGGTATAACGGAATCCGTTAGTTTATGCGCTGAGGTATGATTCCAGAGCCATTCATGTATAATAGGTAGCAGAGTGAAAGGGAGGTGGAATTATGAAACCGGTAGTGATATCTGTCGTCGGTCCGACGGCGGTAGGAAAATCGGAATTGGGTATCAGGATTGCTGAACGTTTTGGTGGTGAGGTAATAAGCGGGGATTCCATGCAGATTTATCGCACGATGGACATCGGGACGGCTAAAGTAACTAATGAGGAAATGAGAGGGATCCCCCATCATATGATTGATGTGAAGGAACCTGAAGAAAACTTTTCTGTAGCTGAGTTCCAGGAGTGCGTGCAACAGTTAATTAAAGACGTACATACTCGTAACAAGCTTCCTATTATTGTTGGAGGAACGGGTTTATACATACAGGCAACACTTTATGATTTTAATTTTTCAGAAGAAAAAAAAGATACGGAAGTTATTCTTCGTCTGGAGGAGGAGGCTTCACAAAAGGGGAACGCTTATATGCACGAACGCTTAAGAGCTGTTGATCCTCTGCAGGCGGAGCGTATCCATCCGAACAATCTGCGTCGCGTTCTCAGGGCGCTGGAACATTTTGAGACAACTGGACAGAAGATGAGTGACAAACAAGAAGAACAGGCAGCTGAATCTCCTTTTAATCCGATCCTGATTGGTCTTGAGATGGACCGTGATCTTTTATATGAAAGAATTAATAAAAGGGTGGACCGAATGGTAGAGCAGGGATTGGTACAAGAAGTTAAGGATCTTTATGACCAGGGGCTTTCAGATGCACAATCTATGAAAGCCATCGGCTACAAAGAATTAATCCCTTACTTCCAGGGGACATGTGAGCTCAGCGAAGCGGTCGAGCTGTTGAAGCGGAACTCAAGAAGATATGCCAAGCGTCAGTATACGTATTTTAAAAATAAGCTGAACGTTGACTGGTACTCCATCACTCCGACAGACTATGAAGAGAAATTTGAAACAATTTTAGACGATTTAGCAGGAAAGCTTGATGAATACGTAGAATCGTAATACTACAGATAGAAAAGAGGAGGAAGATCCATGGCCCAATCCGTAAATATCCAAGATAACTATTTGAATCAATTAAGAAAAGAACGTATGCAGGTGACTGTTTTCCTATTGAACGGTTTCCAGTTAAGAGGCATTGTTAAAGCTTTTGACAACTTTACCGTTTTGTTAGAAACAGAAGGGAAGCAGCAGCTGATCTTTAAACACGCGATCTCAACATTCGCTCCAATAAAGAACGTA
Source organism: Halobacillus litoralis (assembly GCF_020524025.1). Lineage (GTDB taxonomy): Bacteria > Bacillota > Bacilli > Bacillales > Halobacillaceae > Halobacillus > Halobacillus litoralis_D. The sequence goes on from NZ_JAIVKN010000001.1 coordinate 916,132, forward strand.
TCTTTGGATAAAGAGTAGTTGCGTACATACGCCTCTCGAGTTCATTAATAAAAGCGGGGGTCCGTTACTGGGCTTCCGCTTTTATTGTTTTTTGTATAGGCGTTTGTCACAGCCTCCCAGCTCAAAGCGTATGATGAAACAGAATGAGGAGGGATCGATGTGCATCCGCAGGCAAAAACAGCGAAAACCGGCACGATTAATATCGTCTTGAATGAAACAAAGCGTAAAGCTGTTACGGACCAGAAGGCACTCGTAAGGGAGCAGCCGGCTGCCCCTTTTCGAAGGATCGATGAGTTTTTCTCAACCATTATAGGATTGCAGGATTTAAAGATGCGCCTTAAAGAAATTTATGCTCAAGTGATGATAGCCAAGAAACGAGAGCATGCGGGACTAAAAAAGAACAGTCAGGTTTTACACATGGTCTTTAAAGGGAATCCAGGCACGGGTAAAACAACAGTGGCAAGGATGGTTGCTGAACTATTTCAGGAAATCGAAGTCTTGGAGAAGGGTCATTTTATTGAAGCTGATCGAAGTGACTTAGTCGGAGAGTATATTGGGCATACCGCTCAAAAAACGAAAGATCTGATCCATAAGGCACTTGGCGGTGTGCTCTTTATTGATGAAGCGTACTCGCTTGCCAGAGGTGGAGAGAAGGACTTTGGTAAAGAAGCGATTGATACCTTAGTGAAGTGTATGGAAGATCACCATGATGAGTTAATTATCATTCTAGCTGGGTATCCTGCTGAAATGGAAGATTTTCTAACAATAAACCCGGGGCTCGCTTCCAGATTCCCCATTCAACTGTCATTTAAGAATTATCAGGCAAGGGAACTTACCTCCATTGCTCATGGAATGATTGAAGAAAGGGAATATTGTTTAACAAATGAAGCGCATGAAAAATTGCAGCAGCATTTAAAAGCTGTCTGTTCTCGTCGATCGGTTAATTTCTCCAATGCCAGGTATGTGCGGAACCTGGTTGAAGAGGCGATACGCAAGCATGCCTGGCGGGTCATCAGCCATTCAAAATTAGAAAAATCCACTCTCATGACGCTTGAGGCGGAGGACTTTTCAATCCAGCCAGATGAGCCTGCTGTTCATTAGGTGGTAATGATATTCATGGGCATTGTTTTTCTGGTATGATTAGTAAGACACAACGTGAAGAAAAGAAGGTGTAGATATGAAAACAAACGAGTTAGTGATATTAGTAGCACGAAGAGATCCTCAAGAACAAGAAGAACGTTTTCAATCTTCTCTTCAGGAACTTCAATCCCTCACAGAAACAGCCAATGGTGAAGTATGTAAGATCATTACTCAAAAGCGCGACCGGGTTCACCCGGCTACATACCTTGGTGAAGGAAAACTGGAAGAAATTAAAAACGCTGCTGAGGAAGCAGATGCAGAACTAGTGATATTTAATGATGAGCTGTCGCCCGGACAGCTCCGGAACATATCCGATAAAATAGGTCTTCGTGTCATTGACCGCAGTCAACTTATTCTGGATATATTTGCAGGAAGAGCAAACACAAAAGAAGGGAAACTGCAGGTGGAATTGGCGCAGCTTCAATATCTTCTGCCGAGGCTTGCCGGTCAGGGTACAGCTTTATCTCGTTTAGGCGGGGGAATCGGTACTAGAGGACCAGGGGAAACGAAATTGGAAACGGACCGCCGTCACATCCAGCGTAGAATCGATGATATTAAAAAGCGTTTGGATACAGTAGTGAAGCAGCGGGAGCAGTATAGAAAGAGGCGGAAGGAAAACCGTGCATTCCAGGTAGCTATTGTCGGTTATACCAATGCGGGGAAATCAACCTTCTTTAATCGTGTGACCGACAGCGATTCATTTGAGGAAGACCTTCTGTTTGCCACCCTTGATCCTTTAACACGTCAAATGAGTCTTCCTTCCGGATTTCAAGCTCTAGTATCAGATACGGTAGGCTTTATTCAGGATTTACCAACAACGTTAATTGCCGCCTTCCGTTCAACATTAGAAGAAGTGACAGAAGCCGACTTTGTTCTGCATATGGTTGATGCCTCCCACCCGGATCACCATCAGCAGGAAAGAACCGTCCTCACTCTCCTGGAGGATCTTGGTGCCGGCAAGCTGCCTATTCTGACTGTATATAACAAGAAGGATCTTTTAAGTGAGGATTATATCCCGAATTCTTTTCCGTCTCTGACGGTGAGTGTTCATGATCCAATCGATTTGAAACGTATTTTGTACAAGATTGAAGAGGTTTTGAAAGAAGAGTGGGACGAATATGATGTTTTTATCCCTGCTGCAGAGGGGAAACGGCTGCAGCAGTTTAAAGCTTACAGCATGGTTACATCCATGACCTTTTTTGAGGATAAAGAAGGCTATGCTCTTCATGGATATATTCATCCCGAGCATCCATTGAAACACCAGATTTTATAAAGTTAGGAAGAGAGACAGCATGAATATTCAAAATATAAAACAACAGACAGAAGAACAAATCTATGAACAACATAAACAGGTGGATAAGATTGTAGAGGAAAATCAAGCAAAAGTTCTGCGGGCTTTTCATAAGCTGCGTGTCAGCGATTCGCATTTCAATCCAACGACTGGATATGGATACGATGATTTTGGCCGTGATACGCTTGAGAGTTTATATGCAGAGATTTTCAATGGTGAGGATGCATTGGTCAGACCTCAGTTAATCTCCGGGACTCATGCCATTACGACAGCACTATTCGGCGTCTTAAGACCGGGAGATGAATTATTGTACATATCAGGTGATCCATATGACACATTAGAAGAGGTCATTGGGCGTCCAGAGGGAGAAGACACAGGCTCATTGAATGATTTTGGTATTGCTTACCGCTCCATCCCACTGACATCCGATGGGGATTTCTCTGAACAAAAAATTAAGGATTCGATTGGTGAACAGACAAGGGTAGTAGCTATCCAACGATCTAAAGGTTATGAGAACCGCCCTTCATTCCGCATCGATAGAATTAAATCGATCATACAGCTAGTCCGTCAAGTGAAGCAGGATGTCATTATCTTTGTTGATAACTGTTACGGAGAATTTGTAGAAACAAAGGAACCGCTGGAAATCGGTGCTGACTTGATTGCAGGCTCCCTTATAAAAAATCCCGGAGGCGGAATTGCAAGGATCGGCGGGTATATTGCAGGAAATAAAAAACTGATTGAGCAGTGCAGTTACAGGCTTACAGCTCCAGGACTCGGCAAAGAGACAGGAGCGAGCTTAAATAGCCTGCAGGAGATGTATCAAGGCATTTTTCTAGCTCCCCATGTGGTTGGAGAAGCTTTGAAAGGGGCCATCTTCACTTCGAAGTTTCTTAGTGATCTTGGTTTTAATACGAACCCTCAATTCGACGAAAAAAGGACAGATTTAATTCAATCTGTGAATTTTGAGACACCTGAACAAATGATCCGTTTTTGTCAGGCTATCCAGCAGGCTTCTCCGGTTAATTCACATGTGCTACCTCAGCCAAGCCCCATGCCAGGTTATGAAGATGAAGTAATCATGGCAGCGGGAACGTTTATTCAGGGAGCAAGTCTCGAGCTGACAGCAGATGGTCCCATCCGTCCTCCATATACGGCCTATGTGCAGGGAGGACTTACGTATGCACACGTGAAAATCGCTGTTACACAAGCGGTAGAACAACTCATGGAAGCGGGAGTATTCCGTGCGGAGGAAACTCTAAATTAAAGCCCTTTCATTAAGGTGACAAAAGCAGTGTGAACATTTCTCACATTTGTTGACATATCCCCTGCGTGACGTATAATGAAAGTATCATTCTTATGGGGAGGAGGCACATCGATGAGTGATGATATTCGTCGTTCTATGCCATTGTTCCCGATGGGGATTGTTCAATCTTTAACGGACCTTACTGCCCGCCAGATTCGGTATTATGAACAACATGAGCTGATTCATCCGGCGAGGTCAGAAGGTAACCGCCGTATATTTTCCTTCAATGATGTCGATCGTTTGTTAGAAATCAAAGACTTGATTGACCAGGGAGTAAATATGGCGGGAATTAAGAAAGTTCTTAAGCTTAACGATCAGCCTGAGAACGAAGCGTATGATGAAGAGCAAGTACAGGAGGTTCAAAATGAACTTTCCGAAAAACAGCTTCGTCGTATGCTGCAACAAGAACTATTCACAGCGGGAAGACAAGGTAAATTAGCAATCAGACAGGGAGAAATGTCAAGGTTCTTCCATTAATTTATGTTTGGGAGGAGAAATTCTATGGGTTTAACGAAAGAAGAAATATACAAGAAAATCGATGAAGAAAATGTCAAGTTTATCCGACTTCAATTCACAGATATGCTGGGCACAATTAAAAATGTGGAAATTCCACTCAGCCAGTTAGATAAAGCAATAGACGGAATGATGATGTTTGATGGATCCTCTATTGAAGGATTCGTACGTATTGAGGAGTCCGATATGTATTTAGTGCCGGACCTTGATACATTCGTCGTTTATCCTTGGACATCTGAAAAAGGAAAAGTGGCGCGCTTCATCTGTGACATTTACAACCCTGACCAAACTCCTTTTGAAGGATGCCCGCGCTATAACTTAAAGCGCAACATCAAGAAGATGGAGGAGCTTGGATTTTCTGCTTTCAACATTGGAACAGAACCTGAGTTTTTCTTATTTAAATTAGATGAAAAAGGCGATCCAACGATGGAGCTGAATGATAAAGGCGGTTATTTTGACCTTGCTCCAACGGATTTAGGCGAAAACTGCCGTCGTGACATTGTTCTTGAGCTTGAGGAGATGGGTTTTGAAATTGAAGCCTCTCACCATGAAGTAGCTCCAGGGCAGCACGAAATTGATTTTAAATATGCAGATGCTCTTAAGCACTGTGATGATATTCAGACGTTTAAACTTGTAGTTAAAACGATAGCAAGACAGCATGGGCTTCATGCAACCTTTATGCCGAAACCGCTATTCGGTGTAAACGGATCTGGTATGCACGCCAACATGTCCCTGTTTAACGAAAAAGGGAACGCGTTCTTTGATGAAAAAGGAAAAGAGCAGCTTTCTGATATAGCTTTCCAATTTACGGCAGGCATTATTAAGCATGCGACAAACTTTACAGCTGTAACAAATCCAACTGTGAATTCCTATAAGCGTTTAGTTCCTGGTTATGAGGCACCTTGTTACGTTGCATGGTCAGGACAAAACCGCAGCCCTCTGGTACGTGTTCCTACGTCCCGTGGTCTGAGTACACGTATTGAAGTACGCAGTGTTGACCCATCCGCTAATCCATATATGGCAATGGCTGTCCTTTTGGCGGCAGGCCTTGATGGAGTCGAAAATAAATTGGAAGCTCCAGCTCCAGTTGACCGTAATATCTATGTTATGGATAAAAAAGAACGGGAAGCTCATGGAGTTAAGGATCTTCCGGCTACTTTATATGATGCGCTGGAAGAACTTCAGAAAGATCAAATCATGGTCGAAGCCTTAGGTGAGCACCTTTATGAACACTTCCTTGAAGCGAAGGAAATTGAGTGGGATATGTTCCGTACTCAAGTTCACCCTTGGGAGCGCGAACAGTATTTACAAACGTATTAATACTAAAACCCTGTCACAAAGCTGTGGCAGGGTTTTTTTATGTCTAAAGAAATGACTTTATTAAATATTTTAGGTTTGTTCAAGAAAAGGACAGGCCGGTGATGTATCAATGTTTTCGAGGGAGTCTCGTAGATTACAGGTCCATCTTTTCCACATTAGGGGAAACGGAAACAAATGATATGTGAAATTCAAGAGCAGCCGGTTATTCCTCTCCGCGCATAAGAAGCGGGTCTGGTCGCAAGCTTGTAGCCAAGTGGACTTTTACGTGAGAAAGAGGTCGCTGAGCGGAAAGAACAAAGTAAGTGAGAAGGTTCGACACTTCGCCCGTGGAAAGCGGGTCGTTGTCCAGTCACCCCTTTGTTCAATAAACGTAACGGCCTCACGCAAATGAACATGGCTCAGCATCTAGTCATCCATAAAATCCACAATAAACTTTAACAGGGGCAAAGAAGTAAGAAGGTTCCAGTTCTTAAATGCAAGACTTTCCTGTATACAAAAGGGGTAGAAGAGCATATAATACTCTTTAAGAACATACGTTCGTAATCGGGAGGGGATAAGATGGAAGCTTTCTTTAAAAGAGCATCAGAGAATCAAAAGCCTGTGGAATTGATTTACTTGTCAAAAGAGAAAGAGTGGTCTCAACGAGCCGTAAAGATTTTGCAGAATGCAGAAGGATTTATCTTAGCTTATTGTTTAGAAAGGCGTCAGGTTCGCAAATTTCTTAAGCAGAACATTTATTCTGCCTTATATCTCAAGAGCAGGAAAAGAAGAATAGGTGCGTGAGTCCTTCGGAAATTTCTGCGGGAAGCAGATTGCTTTCTATTAAAAAGACACAAAAAGAGAGGTTCGCCTCCCTTTTTGTGTCTTTTTAAGTGGTATTTATTATTTAGTGCACGGTGCGGTATAATCCTACAACTTTTCCGAGTATGGAAACATCATTTAATATAATCGGTTCCATCGTGGCGTTTTCCGGTTGTAAGCGAATGTGGTTTCTTTCTTTAAAGAAGCGTTTTACTGTAGCTTCTTCTTCTTCTGTCATTGCAACAACAATATCCCCGTTTTGAGCTGTCTGCTGTTGTCTGACAATGACCATATCCCCATCTAGAATACCTGCTTCGATCATACTTTCTCCTTGTACGATAAGAACGAACGTATTGTCTTCTGAACCAGCCAGCGTGTCAGGAAGCGGAACATACTCTTCAATGTTTTCAACAGCAGTAATCGGGGAACCGGCCGTAACTTTACCGATTACCGGAGCATAAGAGGCTTCTGTTCTTGGAATGCTGTGGTCTTCTTCCAGTTCAATAACTTCGATGGCTCTTGGCTTTGTCGGGTCCCGGCGGATATATCCTTTTTTCTCGAGTCGGGATAGATGGCCGTGAACGGTCGAACTGGAGGCAAGACCAACGGATTGGCCAATCTCTCGAACGGAAGGGGGGTAGCCTTTTAATAGAACTTGTTCTTTTATGAAATCTAATATTTCCTGTTGCCGCTTTGAAAGTTTACTCATAGATTAGCACCTCGTACATAGGATTATAGTAACCACATTGTACCATGCTTATATTAGAAATACAAACAAGCGTTCGAAAAAAGGGCGTTGACAAGAACGTACATTCGTATATAATGGGAATTAACAAACGCGAACACAGGTTCTTAGGAACGTTCGTTCTTATTGGAGGGATATCAATGTTTAATAAACTATCAAAGCTCGATTATACCTATTTGATTCTGTTTATTGTTAGTTTTGCTATTCTCTATTATTCTATGGTAACGAGTGGATAAAATAAAAAGGAATAGTAGAAAAGAGGACAGGACATCATGAGAGTTATCCTATATTGTCGCGTTAGTACGGAGAAAGAAGCTCAGGTCACGTCATTAAAAAGGCAGAAGACAGAACTATCGGCCATGGCAGAAAATCATGGGATGGAAGTTGTGGAATGTATTGAAGAGCAGGCAAGTGGTTATGAAATAGAACGGACAGGAATTTTTAAAGTGCTTGATTACTTTTCAGCTAATAAGGCTGAAGCACTTCTCATACAGGACGAAACGAGACTTGGACGTGGAAATACTAAGATCGCCTTGTTTCATCAACTGAACCGTATGGGAATAAAAGTTTTTTCTCTTTCGCATGAAGGGGAACTGCAATTATCTGAATCGGATTCCATGGTCCTTCAGATTGTAGGGATTGTGGAGGAGTATCAAAGGAAAATCCATAATATGAAGATACGGCGGGGAATGAGAAAAGCAGTCGAACAGGGATTTGATCCTTCAAGTAATCTTTCCAACCAGCATATGGCTCCTGGGCGTGAGAGAATCGATTTCCCAATAGAAGAGGTGGTCCGCCTGAGAGGCAATGACCTTACCTTTAAAGACATAGCTGCTACTTTAAAGGGGCTGGGTTATGATGTCTCTAAGGCCACCGTCCATCGTCGCTACAAGGAATACGTTTCACTTGAAAAAGAAGAGTAGGCACGTTACTATATACATATATGACAAGAGTCCTTTGACTTCTTGTCTTTTTCACGTCTAGGACTCTCTACTTTTTTGATCCAGACTATATATAAAGGAGAAGGATCTATATGCTATCGAAAGAAAAAATCACGCGCATTAATGAATTAGCTAATAAATCGAAACAGCAGGAACTAACGGACGCAGAAAAGAAAGAACAAAAAAATCTTCGTCAGGAATATTTGAAGAATGCACGCCAGTCGTTTAAAAACCAGTTGAAAGGCGTAACAGTTATGGATCCAGCTGGAAATGACGTTACACCTAGAAAATTAAGACAAATGCAAAAAAATGAAAAAAAGAACTAATTTTTTAATTGAAAATACCTATTCCGCACTTCAGCATTTGAGTGCGGATTTTTTGTTTAAATCTTCAACAACAGGGGAAATTAGGTGGGAGGCAAACGATAAAAGTTTGCACACTACTTGTTTCATAACCAATTTCATTATAGGATAAGACATGGTACATATACCTGAACAGAAAGGGGAACATTGGACATGGCAAACAGCCTTGAACAAACATCAATCAATACAATTAGAACTCTAACTATCGACGCAGTAGAAAAAGCAAACTCAGGTCACCCGGGAATGCCTATGGGGGCAGCACCTATGGCTTACAAGTTATGGACGGATTTTATGGACCACAATCCGAAAAATTCAAATTGGTTCGACCGCGACCGTTTCGTACTATCTGCGGGGCATGGATCAATGCTTCTATACAGCCTCCTGCATTTATCTGGATATAATGTAGAAATGGATGATTTGAAATCTTTCCGTCAGTGGGATTCTAAAACTCCAGGTCACCCTGAGTTTGGACACACAGACGGGGTAGAAGCCACTACTGGTCCTCTTGGACAGGGGATTGCAATGGCTACAGGAATGGCGATGGCAGAAGCTCATTTGGCCGGTAAATATAACCGTGAGGGTTATAATGTTATCGATCACTACACGTTCAGCATTTGTGGTGATGGAGACTTAATGGAAGGCGTTTCCCAGGAGTCTGCTTCTTTAGCCGGGCACTTAGGACTTGGAAAGTTAATCGTGCTTTATGATTCCAACGATATTTCATTGGATGGCGATCTTGATCGCTCCTTCAGTGAAAGCGTAGAGAAGCGCTATGAAGCTTATGGCTGGGAAGTCATCCGTGTGGAAGATGGCACGGATACAGACGAAATCGGAAAAGCGATTGAAAAAGCAAAAGCTAACACTGATCAGCCGACAATGATTGAAGTGAAAACCGTTATCGGTTATGGTTCTCCAAACAAATCCGGAAAATCCGCTTCTCACGGTGCTCCATTAGGAGAAGAGGAAGGAACCGCTGCAAAGCAGTTCTACGGTTGGGAGCATGAACCATTCCACGTTCCTGAAGAGGTTTACCAGGACTTCAAAGAAAAGGTGCAACAGAACGGTCAGGATAAAGAACAGTCCTGGAATGATCTTATGGTCCAGTATAAAGAAGCTTACCCTGAACTTGCAGAAGAACTTGAAGCAGCCATTCGCGGCGACCTTCCGGAAGGCTGGGAAAAAGAACTACCTACTTATACCGTAGGAGAAGACAGCCCAGCTACACGTGCAGCGTCTGGAGATGCGATCAATGCAATCTCCAAAGCAGTACCTTCCCTGTTCGGTGGAAGTGCCGACCTTGCTGGTTCTAATAAGACAGCAGTGAAAGGCGAAGAAGACTTCTCCCGCGAAAATTATGCAGGACGCAATATTTGGTTTGGTGTTCGTGAATTTGCTATGGCAGCAGCATTAAATGGTATGGGGCTTCACGGTGGTTTGAAAGTATATGCAGGCACATTCTTCGTATTCAGTGATTACCTTCGCCCGGCAGTACGTCTTTCTGCCCTTATGAACCTGCCGGTGAATTATGTCTTTACACATGATTCGGTAGCTGTAGGAGAAGACGGTCCGACACACGAACCTGTAGAACAACTGGCTTCCCTGCGTGCTATGCCGAATCTTTCTGTTCTTCGTCCGGCGGATGGGAACGAAACCAATGCAGCATGGAGACTTGCTTTAGAGTCAGAAACTACACCGACAGCATTGGTGTTGACTCGTCAGGGTCTTCCTACCCTTGAGGGAACAAAAGAACATGCCTATGAAGGTATGAAGCGCGGAGCTTATGTTCTGCGTGACTCTGAAAAAGAAGTTCCAGATGCGATTCTTCTTGCTTCCGGATCTGAAGTCCAGCTGATTGTACAGGCACAGGCTGAGCTTAAGAAAAAAGGATACGATGTCCGCGTCGTAAGTGTTCCTTCTTTCGATCGTTTCAATGCACAAACAGAGGATTATAAACAGCAGGTGCTACCTTCTGACGTTCGTAAGCGTGTGGCTGTTGAGATGGGATCTTCATTCGGATGGGAGCGTTACGTTGGTCTTGATGGCTCCATTATCGGAATAGATACCTTTGGTGCTTCTGCTCCAGGAGATACAGTCATTGAGAATTATGGCTTTACTGTTCAGAATGTCGTTAAACATGCTGAAAATCTTATGAGATAACAGGTAAAAGCTGTCTCTTCTTGAGACAGCTTTTCAATTCTGAAAAGCCTTAATTGAATGGGTGAAGAGTAGATAAAATATAGAGATCTTCTCTTATCACCTGATATAAACCTCCCCTTATTTTTTCACGAATAAAGGTGAGAATTGTTACGCGGTTTCCATAAAAGTGGCTGCAAAGTAAAATGTCACTTTTTTATAAGAAGCTGATGGATAAGACAGAACCTTTTGAAGCATACGCGGCCATGTTGAGTAGCCGAACATAGGACAGGAGGAGCGTGTCAAAAGTTACCCTCCTTTTTTTCAAAAAGTCAGCGTCCTATGATATAATAGAGAATAAGAAACATTGTTGTCTCTTCAGTACGTGAGTCTATATAAAGCTGTACCTTTGATATATAGTCTACTCAAAAAGTTTTCAAAACCGTTTTATATTAATAGAACGAATAGAAACATTTCCGCTGGGTCACTACAGCAGAGAGCCGTTTATCATCGTGAAACGCCTATTGTATTCTCACGAACGTTTTACTATACTGTTATGGGAGACAACACGAAGGAGGAAGACGAAGACATGACATTGGGGATCGTTTGGGTTATCATCATAGCTCTATTGACTCTTGTCGGTGGTGTAGCGCTAGGCTTTTTCATCGCAAGAAAGTATATGATGAACTATTTGAAAAAGAACCCGCCTATTAATGAACAAATGTTACGCACACTGATGATGCAGATGGGGCAGAAGCCGTCTCAGAAGAAGATCAATCAGATGATGCGTTCAATGAACAATCAAATGAAATAATGAAACTAAGCCTTCTTTCCAATAGGGAAGAGGGCTTTATCTATGTGAAGTTCAACAGATGTTCACAAGGAGTTAATCGTTTTTTTAAGAACCCTTTGGTACAATAGAAGTCGACAATCAAATGGGAGGGTTGAACGATGATGGATGTAAATGTGTTCCTTGCCTTTGGTGCAGGGTTTTTATCTTTCATTTCTCCATGTGTCTTTCCTTTATATCCAGCATTCCTCTCCTACATCACAGGAATGAGTGTGAATGAGTTAAAAGAAGACAATGGAATGTTGAAAAGGACGAGTTTAATACATACCATTTTATTTCTATTAGGATTTACCACAATTTTTTTGATTTTAGGGTTTTCAGGCTCGTTTTTTTCACAGTTTTTAATTCAAAACGAAACGATTATCCGCCGGTTGGGCGCCATTCTGATCTTATTTTTTGGATTCGTCATAATCGGGGTGTTCAATTTTGAATTCCTTATGAAAGATCGGAAAATTACCTTTAAAAACAGGCCTGCAGGCTACATAGGCACATTTATTATAGGTCTTACATTTTCACTTGGATGGACGCCTTGTACTGGGCCGATTTTAGCTGCTGTATTATCTCTTGCAGCGGATTCTCCAGAGCTTTTTCTAGTGATGATGATTTCTTATTCTTTAGGCTTCTCGGTTCCTTTTCTGGCTTTATCCTTCTTTGTTGGGAAATTAAACTGGATTAAACGGCACAGTGCGGGAATCGTAAAGACAGGCGGATACATTATGATCCTTGTCGGCGTGTCGCTGTATTTTAATTGGATGTATAAGCTTACATCCTTCTTAGCTGGTTTATTTGAATTTCAAGGGTTTTAAAACATGGATTTTGCGGATTGTTTATATTATGATTAAGACGTTGATTCTTATATAAAGGAGTATTTGTATGACCCGGACCAATGACATCATTTTACGAACCACCACCACACTGATCGCTTTTATCCTATTAGGGTTTTCCATTTACTTATTTTTTGCCGGCCATAATTCCCCCGGTGGAGGATTTATTGGAGGTCTTATGACATCTGCAGCCATCATACTTATGTATATGGCGTATGGCAGCCAGGCAATGGAGAAAATTCTTCCGATAAATTTTCGTTATGTAATTCCAGCGGGGCTTTTAATTGCTGCTTTAACAGGAGTAGGGGGACTATTCTTTGGAGAAGCGTTTTTAACACAGGCTTTTGGTTACTTCCAGCTTCCGGTTTTAGGAAAAACAGAGCTTGCTACTGCACTTTTGTTTGACCTTGGCGTATATTTAGCTGTTGTAGGTGTGACCATGACGATCATATTGACGATTGCAGATGATCGCAGCTAGGAATTTAATATGAACACTTGTTGGTGAAACTTGTGTCTTAAATGCGGTCGAACGTGTGTTAAACTAGTCCTAAAAGGACAAGAAGAAAGAGTGAATCACTATGTTTTGGTTGATTGTAAGTACAATTGCGGCCGCCTTTATGGCTACGGGCATGATTTTTGTTCGATTACGTGCCTCCAGGCAGCCTGCTAGTGTGAAGAAGATCATTCTGCCTCCTTTGTTTATGAGTACAGGGGCTTTAATGTTTGTTTTTCCCATATTTAGAGTTCAATGGAGTCAAGTTTTAGAAGCTGTACTGATAGGGGTTCTCTTTTCCATTTTTCTCATACGTACATCGAAATTAGAAGTGCGTGGTGGGGATATATACTTAAAACCATCGAAATCATTTATTGTTATTCTGTTCGGTTTATTGCTCGTGAGAATTATTTTTAAGTTAATCATTGGACAGCATGTACCGTTTGGGGAGACAAGCGGCATGTTTTTCCTGCTTGCCTTTGGAATGATTGTTACGTGGCGGCTTGCGATGCTGAAACAGTACTTAGCCCTGGAAAAACAAATCGAAGCAAAAAAGGACCTGGCATAAGCCGGGTCCTTTTAATTTTCAAGCAATGGTTGATAGGGGGACATATCAATCTTTTTCTCCTCAAGCTTCTTAATTAGGAATTTATGATCCCGCTTGGGAGTAGCGCGGATATATCCTTCAATAAGAATGTCCTGGGTGATTTTCTTCTTCTTTTTTGTGAGAGCAATTTCTCCAATACGGCCGGCAATTTTCTGCCTGGCTACATCCCGGAAGATTTCAGGTACAGGAGAAATCAATTCTTCCAATAATTCTTTTTGTTCAAGCGTCCACATATGGCGCGTCTGGTCAACATAATACTCTTCCCAGTCAATGATTGATTTTCCATCTTCTTTCGGCAGACGTTTCAGGAATTTTCGGAACATGAAAAAACCACCAATGGCCATTAAACCAACCATAATCACAATCCAACCGACGATAAAAAGAGCGAATCCGCCTGTCATACGATCACCTGTTTCATTTTCTAATCTTGATATTTTAATTATAAAAGGTTGCCATTGTAAATACAAGTGAATCTATTACGGTGCTTTTTGTATAAAATTAGCTGAATTCAGAAAAATTTGTACGCATTCATTTTACTTATAAATCGTTTTCATTTACAATAAAGATTGCAGATTTGTGATCTTGTTAATAAATAAGGGAACAAATGTACAATTTGGGGAATGGAGAAGCCGATTGATTGGCATCTTCATTGAATTATTGATGAGGGGGTAAAAGGAATATGGCTAGCAATGCATTTAATGCTCGCAAACAATTTGACCTAAATGGCCAAACGTACAACTATTATGATCTGAAAGCCTTAGAAGATGCGGGACATGGTAAGATTTCGCGTCTGCCTTTCTCCATCCGTATTCTACTAGAATCTCTATTACGTCAACACGACGGTCGTGTGATTAACGATGATCATGTAGAGAGCCTAGCAAACTGGGGAACTGAAAAATCCAAAGGGGAAGACGTTCCATTCAAACCTTCCCGTGTTATTTTGCAAGATTTCACCGGCGTTCCAGCTGTTGTTGATTTAGCTTCCTTGAGAAAAGCAATGGTGGACATGGGTGGAAGCCCGGACAAAATCAACCCAGAAGTACCTGTTGATCTTGTTATCGATCACTCAGTGCAGGTAGACAAATATGGTACTCCAGATTCGCTTAACGTGAATATGGAATTAGAATTTGAGCGTAATGAAGAGCGTTATGAATTCTTACACTGGGCACAAAAAGCATTCGATAATTATCGTGCGGTTCCACCTGCAACAGGTATTGTGCACCAAGTAAACCTTGAATACATCGCAAACGTCGTTCATGCAAAAGAAAATGAGAACGGCTCTTATGATACTTATCCAGATACACTTGTCGGTACCGACTCACATACGACGATGATCAACGGCCTTGGTGTACTTGGCTGGGGTGTAGGCGGAATTGAAGCAGAAGCAGGTATGCTTGGACAGCCTTCTTATTTCCCTGCTCCTGAAGTTATCGGTGTTAAACTGAACGGAAGTTTCCCACAGGGAACGACTGCTACAGACCTTGCATTGAAAGTTACACAAAAACTTCGTGAACAAAATGTTGTAGGGAAATTCGTTGAATTTTTCGGCCCTGGTCTTCAGGAAATGCCGCTGGCTGATCGTGCTACGATCTCCAACATGGCTCCTGAATACGGCGCAACATGCGGTTTCTTCCCAGTGGATGGTGAATCTCTTGAATATCTTCGTCTTACTGGCCGTAGTGAAGATCAGATTAAGCTGGTTGAAGAATACTGCAAGAAGAACAGTCTGTGGTATGATCCATCCTTCGAGGATCCTGAATTTACATCTCTAGTTGAAATCGATCTCGGAGAGCTTGAGCCAAACTTGTCCGGACCAAAACGTCCTCAAGATTTGATTCCACTTTCTCAAATGAAGGATTCTTTTGAAAAAGCGATCACTGGACCAGCTGGGAACCACGGATTTGGTTTAGATCGTTCTGAATTCGATAAAGAAGCGGAAGTGCAGTTCGAAAATGGAGATAAATCTGTCATGAAGACAGGAGCTCTTGCAATTGCTGCGATTACATCTTGTACAAATACATCAAATCCTCACGTTATGTTAGGTGCGGGACTTGTTGCTAAGAAGGCGGTAGAGAAAGGCCTTCAAGTACCTGATTATGTGAAAACTTCCCTTGCGCCAGGATCAAAAGTTGTAACTCGCTATCTTGAAGATTCCGGCTTAATGCAATTCTTGAATCAGCTTGGCTTTAACCTTGTAGGTTATGGATGTACGACATGTATCGGTAACTCGGGACCGCTTCTTCCTGAAATTGAAAAAGCAATTGCAGACAGTGACCTGACGGTTTCTTCTGTATTGTCTGGTAACCGAAACTTTGAAGGTCGGATCCATCCACTTGTGAAAGCCAACTATTTGGCTTCACCGCCTCTTGTTGTGGCTTATGCCCTTGCTGGAACTGTAGATGTCGATCTTAAGAATGATGCTATTGGGAAAGATAAAGATGGTAATGATGTGTTCTTTGATGATATCTGGCCGTCTAAAGAGGAAATTAAGTCTGAAATTTCCCGTGTTGTTACGCCTGAAATCTTCCGTAAAGAATATGAGAATGTTTTCAACAGCAACGAGAAGTGGAATGAAATCAACACAACAGATGAGCCGTTGTATGATTGGAATGATCAATCCACTTATATTCAGAATCCGCCATTCTTCGAAGGTCTCTCAACGGAGCCTGAAAAAGTTAAACCTCTTGAAGGTATGCGAGTTGTGGGTAAATTTGGGGATTCAGTTACAACAGACCACATTTCTCCAGCTGGAGCAATTCCTAAAGATATGCCGGCAGGAGAATACCTGCAGGAGAACGGGGTAAGCCCTCGTAACTTTAACTCTTACGGTTCACGTCGTGGTAACCACGAAGTAATGATGCGCGGTACGTTCGCAAATATTCGTATCCGCAATGAGTTAGCTCCGGGCACAGAAGGTGGATTCACTACTTACTGGCCGACAGAAGAGGTCATGCCTATCTATACAGCAGCTATGAAGTATCAGCAGGATGAAACACCTCTGATGGTCATTGCAGGGAACGACTACGGTATGGGAAGCTCCCGTGACTGGGCGGCTAAAGGTACAGACTTACTTGGTATTAAGACGGTTATTGCAGAGAGCTTTGAACGTATTCACCGTTCAAACCTTGTTATGATGGGTGTCCTGCCATTGCAGTTCAAACCGGAAGATTCCATTGAGTCTCTTGGACTAACCGGCCGTGAAACATTTGATGTAGAAGTCGGGGAAAATGTAAAACCTCGCGATCATGTCAAAGTTACAGCAACGGATGCTGAAGGAAACAAAAAAGAATTTGATGTCATCGCTCGTTTCGACAGTGATGTCGAAGTAGACTACTACCGCCACGGTGGTATTCTGCAAATGGTATTGCGTAACAAACTTAATTAATATTAAGCAGCCAAATGCCAATCTGAAAGTAAAGAAGCAAAAGCCGCAGAGGAAAACTCTGCGGCTTTTCTTTGTGTTTCCATAAATACTAAGTAGCAACTCAAAATGAATCATGTTATCCTACAATAGGTGCACCTAAGAACAAATGTTCGAAAAGTCTAAATTGAACAGCATTATTTTTATCATTTCCACATAAAACTTAGTAGCAACTCCGAATTAAATAAAAAAACATAATCACTAAATAAAAAGAAGGTCCATAAAGAAAAACCGGATTATCATAAGATTTCCATGATGTTAAAGAAGCTCTATTTTAGATAGAAGCAATCTTGTGCTTTACAGGCATAAATACTTTTTTTATTCTTATATATAGGAATAGCAATGAACAATGGACGGGGGACGCAAAATGAAGAAATGGCTGGCCTTTCTTTTTCTGGGAGCGCTTTTGGTTTTCAGCCTGACCTCTGCGTGGAGCGATAAAAAGGAAGAAAAGGTTGAAGGTCAACAGACGCCGGAAGCACAAGCTGAACAGGATGGAGCCGGTATGAAAGCTCCGAATGCTCCTGAGGGTTTAAAAGTGGGACAAGAAGCTCCTGATTTTACACTGGAAACTTTACAAGGGGAAACCGTTAAACTGTCTGATTTTAAAGGAAAAAAAGTGTTCTTGAATTATTGGGCGAGCTGGTGTCCTCCATGTCGGGATGAAATGCCGGAAATGCAGAGGTTTCATGAGGAGTTTGAAGATGAAGTCGTCATACTTGCTGTAAATGGGACAGGTTCAGAAGATAATTTGAACGATGTAAAGGATTTTGTAATAGAAGGCGGATTCAGTTTTACTGTCTTATTAGATCAGGAACTCGAAATCAACCAGCTCTATCAGATCATTTCAATTCCCACGACTTATTTCATCGGGACAGATGGAGTCATTCAGGAGCAGCGAATCGTCGGCCCAATGACTTATGATTATATGGTGAAAATGAAAAATGCACTAAATTAGGAATATTTACATTAAGAAATGGAAATCATACCTTTTAAAGGAGAGATTTCCATGAGAAAGCATAAAACGGTATCGTTTGAAGAACGAGTGAAGGAAAATATCCGCAGTATTAAAGAAGATCAGAAATTGATGGATCAAATTGATGAGCGCATCGAAAAACGTCATAAAGATCGAATGAAACAAATCCCGTCATAAAACGGGATTTGTTTTTTTATGACCTCCCCAGTCACCTCATAAATCTACAGGAAAAGGGAACAGTAAGAATGACTCTTAAGGGTCCAGTTTAAACACAGGAGAGTGACAGCATGTCTCATAAACAACAACATATGTCCAACCAAAAACCAAACCCTGATAACCGGGCTGATAATGTGGATCGTCTGCAGGAGAAAGTAACCAATACGATTGAAAATATTGAAGCTTCTCACGATGCGATGCGGTTCTCAACTGAAGAGGAAAAGAGAAACATTGAGAAGAAAAATAAGCGTAGAAATCAATCTCTTGAAGCTATGCGGCAGGAAATCAAAGAAGAAGCACATCACTCACGCCATCAACAATATTAAAAAGACAGCCGCTTCTCTTAAACGAGAAGCGGCTGTTTCGCTGTGCATCTTCATCTACATCAGACCTTGACTATGATAAAATGGTAACGGCGATAGAAAAGGAAGTGATGATGATGCTAGAGAATTTGAGGAAATGGAATAGTTTAGATCAGCAGCCTCCAATATCAGAAGTCGAGGCCTTAAGATATATGAACGAGAAGGACATAGAGGATAGGGAACTTCAGGCGCTTTTATATATTACCCTGGCTTACCACCGTATTAAAAGGCATCCAGGGAAAGATATGCTTGCCTATCAATTTATTGACGAAGCTAGAGTGTTACATGCCAACCACTCATTAGTAACGGAGTTATATGAATCACAGCAGTTAATGCAGGCATATACAATATTGAAAAATACATCTTTTGAGCAGTGGATTCTTCATGAAACAGATCATGATTCAGCCAAAGCCAAAAAAGCTAAATCTATACATGCTGACGTTCGTTATATCATAGAACAATGGGACCAGGAGCTGGCAGGTAAAGTCATTATTGATGCTTCAAGCCGACTAAAGCTTTATCAGGAAGTGTATGAAGAGCTGAAAGAGCTTGAAGTAATGCTGGATGAGGCCATTGCATCCATTGAGAACCGCCGCATCCGTATTCCTGTGAAAGAAATCAATGAACGAACAAGAGGTCTGTCAGATTATCAGGATGAAATTTATAAGCGGCTGCCCCGCTTCTTAACCGATCAATCCAATCAAAACCCGCTGGAAGCTTTTGATCAAATGGTGGGGTTAAAAGATGTTAAGACTTATATTCGCAGGTATTATCACTTCTTAAGGTACCAGCAGCAGCGCAAGAATTTTGGTTTCTCAATGGTCGATGAACCAGGGTTACATATGATTATTACTGGTAATCCAGGGACAGGGAAAACGACCATCGCAAGGCTGCTTGCGAACATCTACCACGAACTTGGTATTCTGGATACGAAGGAAGTGGTTGAAGTGAATCGTTCCCACCTTGTCGGCTCTTATGTGGGTCAGAGTGAAGAGAATACGATGAATTATGTTAAGCAGGCTATCGGCGGCGTTTTGTTCATTGATGAAGCCTACAGTCTAAAACGAGAAGGGCAGACAGGGAATGATTATGGTCAGGCGGTAATTGACACGCTTGTTTCAGCTATGACCAGTAAAGAATATGGAGGGAAATTTGCCGTTATTTTAGCCGGTTATCCGGAAGAAATGAGGCAGTTCCTCTGGTCCAATCCAGGTTTAAGAAGTCGTTTTCCTGAACAAAATCATATTGAACTCCCTGATTACCAAATGAATGAACTCATGACAATAGCTGAACAGACCGCTATAGAAAATGACTTCTTTTTTACCGAGGAAGCGTTAAATGAGTTTGTGACTCTTATTGATCGTGAGCGTGTGGATGATTCTTTTGGTAATGCACGTACAGTGAAAAACTTAGTACTCAAGACGGTCTTCCAGAAAGGTGCTCATGAAGCAGAGCGGGATAAACATCACTGGCTTGACCACATGCGGATATCGAAAGAAGACCTCATCTGGGATGATGAATCAAATGAAGAAGAACAGTCACCGATGGAACGCCTCGATGAACTCATTGGGCTTCATAATGTAAAAGCAGAGGTCCGTAAATTATCTTCTTTTGTTCAGGCGCAGCAGAAACGAAAAGAAAAGGGCTATCCGGTTGTTCCGATAGAACTTCATTCTGTCTTTTCAGGTAATCCGGGGACAGGGAAGACAACCGTTGCTGAAATATACGCTGACGTCCTGAAGGAATGTGGATTGTTAAAGCGGGGACATATGGTTGTAGTTTCGAGAAGTGACCTTGTGGCTGGGTACGTTGGTCAGACAGCTATTAAAACGAAGCGAAAAATCAGGGAAGCTCTCGGAGGCGTGTTATTTATAGATGAAGCCTACTCGCTCTATAACGGCGGACGGGATGATTTCGGTAAAGAGGCGATAGAAACGATCGTAGATGAAATGACCAAACACAACGAAAATCTGGTTGTCATTCTTGCAGGATATAAACAGGAAATGGAGCAGTTGGTAGAAAGCAATCCCGGCCTGTCCTCAAGGTTTAAGAAGTACTTCCACTTCCCAGATTATCAGGAGCAGGAACTTATCGATATGACCCATTACCAGGCTGCTGAGTACGGATACTTCTTCAATGAGTGGGCGGAGTCTTTCTTATTAGAGAAGTATACCGATCATAAAGTGAGAGGTAATGGCCGCTTTGTGAACAACCTTGTCAATGAAGCGATTCAGTTTCAGGCTATTCGAGTGATGGAAGATGAGGCAGTAGATATAAACGAACTTGAACTTGTAGATCTGGAAAAAGCGTGGAACATGGTCAGAAGGGAGTCTTAACAAATGAAAGTCATCGAAACACCTATTCAAGTTAGATACCAGGAAACCGATATGATGGGCGTCGTCTATCACGCCAATTATTTAGTGTGGTTTGAGATTGGACGTACCGCCTTCATTGACGGACTCGGTTTTAAATATTCCGAAATTGAAAAAGAAGGCGTGGTTTCGCCAGTAATCGATGCCCAAGTAAGCTTTAAGAAACCAGTACGCTATGGGGACGATGTAAAGGTGCATACTTGGGTGGAGAGTTATGATGGTCTTCGTGTCTCTTATGGATATGCGGTCATGTTTGAAAACGGAGAAACAGCTGTTACCGGCGAGACCAAGCACGTGATCGTAAAAAAAGACAACTTCCGTCCAGTCTCAATAAGGAAAAAGTTCCCGGATTGGCATGAAGCCTACCTTGCAGCAATGGAGGAGGAAGGGTAATGGCTTTTGGTGTAAAGCGAGAAGAGCTGAAGAATTGGAAGTCTCGTGTGGCAGATGGAGAGATCGCCATTCTTACACATTTTTGGATAGATGAACGTTTTCCCGGCTGTGACACGGTGACAAAAGTGGGATGCAGTGATTTATCAAAATTAAAAGCATGGGGAGAACAGTATGGTTTACATCCGGGGTGGATCCACTTAGATTCCCATTACCCTCACTTTGACTTGTTCGGTGACCGGCAATATAACATTTTACTTAAGGAAGGCTGCAGAGATCATATTGAACGTTTCCGATTAGATAAAAAATAAGACGCCCTAAAGGCGTCTTATTTTTTATATTCAAAGGAAGGTTCTTTCCATTTTGAATCAAGTTGTACTTCAAGGGAATGGTCGTCAAAATACCAGGCATCATCTGCTTCAATGAAAAAATGAATGTTACCTGTTGTTGTTTCTGCTACGGGCTCAACAGGTGATTCAAGTTTAATAGCCAGGGAAAATCCGGGTTGTAGGCCGCCAACGCCGCCATAGCGGACATAAAAGCGTAAATTGGTTGTTCCTTCGATGTCCAGCTCTTCCTCATACCATTGTGCTGCTTCTTCTGTTACTGATAAATTCATATGCTCAACTCCTGTTTGTTCGAAATGGTCGTGTGTTATGTTGTATCCGCAATGGTCCATGAGTAAACCTTTTTCTCATAGCTTTACATCATTCCGATTCTTGGCTTTTCTGCTTCATAGGAACAGGGTCGAACCCACCTGGATGAAACGGATGGCACTTCAAAATCCGTTTCACTGTTAAAAAACAACCTTTGAAAAAACCGAAACGTTCAAATGCTTCTAACCCATAAGTTGAGCATGTCGGTTGAAATCTACAGCTCGGCGGGAAAAAGGGGCTGATCCCTTTCCTATAAAAATGGATTATAGCAATCATGATATGTTTCATATTACGCCTGATCTTTCTCCAGCTTTTTATCATAGCTTAAAGTAGCTACTGCATCATGTAAATGAATGGATTCTTCATTTCGACAGCTGACTGTGAAAGACTCAACAAAAGAGTATTCATAAAGATCAGCAGCGACAAGTCGTACGATATCCTCAACGAACCTAGGATTTTCATAAGCCTGCTCGGTCACCATCTTCTCATCCGGACGCTTAAGGACAGGGTGTATTCTGGCACTTGCATTGCTTTCTGCGGCTTCAAGAAGAGCGGCTTTCCAGTCAAGGCCTTCCTCATGGAAATCATCCGTCAATTTAACTGTCATCGTTACATTCCCGCGCTGATTGTGAGCGCTGTATTCACTGATCTCTTTCGAGCAAGGACAGAGCGTCGTAATTTTTCCTGTCAGCGAAACGGTAACATCATGTCCTGTCTCGGCATCATACTCCACACGAATCGTAGCATCAGCATGATTCATTCCCGTAAGATCTGAGTATGGACCTTTACGTTCGAAAAACCAAGGGAAAGTAACTTCCACCTCTGCATCGGTTTGTTTTAAACGACCGGCAAGTTCTTCTGTGAATTCTTTTAATGTAGCGATATCGACAGCAAATCCATCATTGTGATACTTATCCAGCTGTTCGGTGAACCGGCTCATGTTTGTACCTTTACTTCCTTGTGCAATGGAAGAACCAAACGAGAAGGTTCCGATGGTGGTCTGAATCTGTGGTGTTAAATCACTTGGGATACGAATGGGGTGTTTAACATTAGAAATCCCCACCATATCTATATCAAATAGGAAGTCTTTTTTAGAGTTCTGCAAGTCAGCCATCTGACCTTTTTCAACTGGTTTGGTTCTTGGACCTGGTTCGACTGATCCAAATAATTTATGACGCTCCTCTTTAGAAGGGAGTTGTTTATTTTGATTCAATTCTGTTTTATTCATAACAAGGACTCCTTTCAGGCCTTCTTTCTAAATCAAAGTATACCGTATGTATTTCCGTTTATACAATGGAATGCTTATGGAAATATGCTTTCTTATAGAGTATGTCATAAAAGAAAGCCTATCCTAAGATTCGGATAGACTTCACTCACGATACGTATCAGTATCTTCCAAAGGTTACATCCAGGTGATTTTTGGTTCGGTTTTGTTGATAATCCGCTTAATATTTGCTCTGTGCCGGTATATGACAAATACCGTAAACAGCGAAAGAACGATGGTCAACCCATATTCTTTAAGAATCAGTGACGCTGTAATTCCGACCAAACCACAAACCATCGAAGACAAGGAAACATATTTGGTCAAGTATAAGAGGATGAAAAAAGATAGAATTAATACGAGAAATATGATTGGGTTCACTCCAAGTACGACCCCTCCGGAAGTAGCCACGGCTTTTCCACCTTTGAAACCTGCAAATACAGGATACATATGACCGATTACTGCGAAAATACCAATCACAAGAGGGATGACTTCAGCTCCAAGAATAAATGGTAAAGCTGCAGCTAACGTCCCCTTTAAGATGTCCGAGATCGTTACAATAAGCCCCGCTTTTTTTCCCAGCACACGGAATGTGTTTGTCCCGCCTAAATTACCGCTGCCATGTTCTCTGATATCTGTTCCGTAACCGACTTTGCCGACAATTAATCCTGATGGAATGGAGCCAAGGAGATAGGCAAGTAGGGAGTATAATACATATTCCAATAAGTTCATCTCCTTCTTTTCTTTCTTTTATTTTATCATGATGATGATAGATAAAGAACCGGTTTTTCTACCTGCCATTGAATGTAAATAGGTTTAGACATGGAAGAAAAGATTCCAGTCTCTGTCTCATCGGCAAGTTCACAATTTTCTATTATACCAATTTAGGAGCAGGTGACAAGAACTTTCCATAAAGTGTTTACAGTATAAAAGGCTGATTCTTCTAATGCATTATGGAAGGAATAAATTTACAAAAGGCCCCACGTTTTATGATAATCCGCTTTATTGTCAGGAAGCATATCCATTGCAAAAAGTTTCGAATTATGAAAATGTGGGTATTTAGATATGGTCTTTAGTTTAATGCTTAGGGGGAAAATAATGATAACGTTCACTGATGTGACAAAAACATATCCGGATGGAACGACGGCTTTAAAGAATATTGACTTAGAAGTGAAGGAAGGCGAGCTTTTAACATTAATAGGTCCAAGTGGCTGTGGAAAGACAACAACCATGAAAATGATTAACCGTCTCATCCATCCGACAAAAGGAACAATAACGATACATAACAAGGATATTACCGAGTACAATATCCACGAACTTAGATGGAACATTGGTTATGTTCTGCAGGAAATTGCTCTGTTCCCACATATGACGATTGAAGAAAACATTTCGATTGTGCCTGAAATGAAAAAGTGGAAAAAGAAGGATTTGTCTAAACGAATTGATGAACTGATGAATATGGTGGGTCTTGACTCAAAAAAGCACCGCAAAAGAAAGCCGAGTGAACTATCCGGCGGGCAGCAACAGCGGGTAGGTGTCATTCGTGCCCTCGCTGCCGATCCAGATATCATATTAATGGATGAACCTTTCAGCGCGCTTGATCCGATTAGTCGAGAACAGCTGCAGAAAGACATCCGAAACCTCCAGCAGGAAATTCAAAAAACCATTGTATTTGTTACACATGATATGGATGAAGCGATGGCTTTAGGTGATCGGGTTTGTTTAATGAAAGAGGGGGAAATTGTTCAGCTGGACACGCCTCAAAACTTAATCTTAAATCCCGCTGACGAATTTGTTCAGGACTTTATCGGGAGCCGGAAAACTCCATGGCAGACAGCTGTGGATGTCATTATTGATCAAACGGCACAGGACATCTATTCAATTGAGGAATTGGATCAAGTACCTGATAAAGGCACGTATGTGCTAAAGGACACAGATGGTTCTTATACTTATGCTCTGAACAATGGAGAAAAAACAGAACTGCCTGCTATAGAAAATGGAACCGTGCTTCGAGAGGCTGTTCAACTTTTTGAAAAAGGAAACTATGAAGTCTTACCCGTAATAAGAAAGAATCAATTGATTGGTACTTTATCCTATAAAGACATTGTACTCTACCTCAAAGAACAATCGAAAGAAGAAATGGAGGTAGGACAATGATGGTTGGTTTTATAAATGTATTTATGGAAAGACAGGACGTTTTATGGGAAAAAGTATGGGAGCATTTGCAGATATCTATCATCTCCCTGGTCATTGCCACGCTTATTTCTGTTCCTCTGGGGCTTCTTCTAACCAGGAAGCAGAAAGTAGCTGAACCAGTCATAGGTTTAACGGCTGTGTTACAGACCATTCCCAGTTTAGCTGTACTCGCTTTTCTCATCCCGTTCTTTGGGATTGGGCAGACGCCGGCTATTATCGCTCTTGCTGCGTATGGACTCCTTCCTATTTTAAGGAATACGTATACAGGCATTAAAGAAGTGGATCCTGCTTTAAAAGAAGCGGCCACTGGTATGGGAATGAGTTCATTCAGGCGCCTATCAAGAGTGGAGCTGCCACTTGCTATGCCTGTCATTATGGCGGGTATACGAACGTCTATGGTCTTAATTGTCGGAACAACCACTATTGCAGCTTTAATAGGTGCCGGGGGTCTCGGTGATTTGATTTTACTGGGCCTGGATCGTGGTGGTGATGCCAATCTTATCTTGTTGGGAGCTATCCCGGCTGCGCTTTTAGCCATTATTCTCGATTTAATCTTACGTTTATTCGAACGGACATCAGCAAAATCGGGTTTTCGCTCACTTGTCAGTCTATTAGTCATAGCTGCATTAATTGCTGTTGGACCTTTAGCTTTCGGTGGTAAAGCAAAGAATGATATCACACTCGGTGCGAAATTAGGGTCAGAACCAGCTATTCTTATAAACATGTATAAGCTGTTGATTGAAGAGGAAACGGATATAAGTGTAGGGTTGAAGCCAAACTTAGGAAAGACAGATTTAGTCTTCAGCGCGCTCGAAGAAGGCAGTATTGATATTTATCCTGAATTTACGGGGACAGCCATTGTCTCATTGTTAGGGGAACAGGCCAATAGCAATGATCCCAAGGAAGTGTATCAGCAGGCGCAAGAAGGTATGGCTGACACATATGACATGGCTTTTCTTGAACCTATGCAGTTCAATAATACGTATGCCGTAGCGACGACTCAAAAGCTCGCTGAACAATACGGACTCGAAACGATCGGCGATTTGAAACAGGTGGAAGATCAAATCACCGCCGGCTTCACGTTAGAATTCAATGACCGCCAGGATGGATATCAGGGCATGAAAGAAGTATACAACCTTGATTTAGGGGAAGTTCGAACGATGGATCCAGGGTTAAGACAAGGAGCTATATCCAGTGGGGAAGTCGACATTATTGACGCCTATGCTACAGCTGGTTATATGGTAGATTTAAATCTAAAAGTGCTGGAAGATCCGAAGAACCTTTTTCCTCCTTATCAGGGAGCTCCTTTGATGAGACAGGAAACGCTGGACCGCTATCCTGAAATCCAGGAAGTACTAAATCAATTAGGTGGTAAGATTACAGGAGATCAAATGAGGGAAATGAACTATGCGGTTGATTTTGAAGACCGTTCACCAGAAGCAGTCGCCCGCGAATATCTCTTGAATCAAGGTTTGATTGAAGAATAGGAGGAATTCTGTGTCTTTTCAAAACCCATATAAAGATGAGATTAAACAGCTGTTAGAAGAGTCAAAAACCATTGCGGTTGTAGGTTTATCAGACAAACCTCACCGGACGTCCTATCAAGTCAGCCAGGCAATGCAGGAGGCAGGATACAAAATTATTCCTGTTAACCCGACAATTACGGAGGCTTTAGGCGAGAAAGCCGTTGCAGATTTAAGCGAGATTCAGGAACCTGTCGATATTATTAATGTGTTTCGAAGATCTGAATATCTGCCGGATGCAGCCCGGAAGGCAAAAGAAATTGATGCCAAAGCATTCTGGGCCCAGCAGGGAGTGTATAGTGAGGAGGCCTGGCATCTGTTAGAAGACGACTCAAAGCTTGTCATTATGGACCTCTGCATTAAAGTTGCGCATAGTATTTATTAACAAAAAAATAAACAGAAATTGAAAAAATCCCTGGTCATTCAGGGGTTTTTTCATGTTTTTTGGAAGAATTATGTTTGCGAAACCCTATAAAATCGCTACAATATAACAAGCAATGTTTTTTTCGGTGTAAGGTCGTGGAAAGAAAATGAAGCATACCGGACCATTCATAAGGAAGCATAAGACAGGCAATTTTATGGAAGAACACACCTCTATATCATTGCGTGTCTTATACTAGGCTGAAGAAGCATGAACTGTGTAGATCAAGGATAAACATTTACACGAACGAACGTTTGTTCTATTATTGATAGTAGGTACGTAGTTATCGTTGTTGTTGTTGAAGAGAAAGGAGCCGATGGCAAATTGTCGAATCAAAATCAAACGTATTCAGATGATTCAATACAAGTACTGGAAGGGTTGGAGGCCGTTCGGAAAAGGCCCGGGATGTATATCGGGTCGACCGATCATCGTGGTCTTCATCATCTTGTACATGAAATTGTAGATAACGCGATCGATGAAGCATTGTCTGGATTCGGTCAGAAGATGACTGTCACGCTCCACAAAGATGGCAGTGTTTCGGTTGAGGATGAAGCTAGAGGAATGCCTACGGGGATGCATAAAACAGGAAAACCAACACCTGAAGTAATCCTGACAGTCCTGCATGCCGGCGGGAAATTTGGACAGGGTGGCTATAAATCTTCCGGTGGGCTTCACGGCGTTGGCGCCTCCGTTGTGAATGCGCTGTCGGAGTGGCTCGAGGTGCACATCTGCAGAGACGGAGAGAAATTTTATCAAAGGTTTGAAAATGGCGGAGTACCTGTAACGTCCCTTGAGAATAAAGGGGCGACAAGAAAAACAGGAACGACCATCCGTTTTAAACCTGATCCAAAAATATTTTCCGTAACGAAGTTTAATTTTGAGACCCTTTCGGAAAGATTGAGAGAAGCGGCCTTTTTATTAAAAGGATTCCGTATCGTCTTAGTAGATGAACGAAAAGAGACTGTAAAAGAAGAGTACCAATATGATGATGGCCTTGTATCCTTCGTAAGTTACCTGAACGAAGAAAAAGATACCCTTCACCCTGTGGTCTCCTTTGAAGGAGAGCACGCGGGCATTGAAGTCGATTTCGCTTTTCAATTCAATGATGGGTTTGCTGAGAATATCCTCTCTTTTGTTAATAACGTTCGTACAAAAGATGGAGGTACCCATGAATCAGGAGCTAAAACGGCGATTACGAGAATCTTTAACGATTACGCACGAAGAGCCCAGCTTCTAAAGGAAAAAGATAAGAATTTAGAAGGAAACGATATCAGAGAGGGATTTACAGCTATTATCTCTGCAAGAATTCCTGAAGAACTCTTACAGTTTGAAGGACAAACGAAGAGTAAACTTGGGACATCCGAGGCAAGATCAGCTGTTGACGGGGTCGTGGCTGAGCAGTTGTCCTACTTTTTAGAAGAGAACCCTGATGTAGCTTCCATGCTTATTAAAAAAGCCATTAAGGCTAAAGAAGCGCGTGAAGCAGCAAGAAAAGCCCGTGAAGATGCCCGTTCAGGCAAAAAGAAAAAGCGGAAAGATACATTGCTTAGTGGGAAGTTAACACCAGCGCAGTCAAAAAACGCACAAAAGAATGAGTTATACTTAGTTGAGGGAGACTCAGCAGGTGGATCAGCGAAGCAGGGACGTGACCGAAAGTTTCAGGCCGTGCTTCCCCTGCGAGGAAAAGTTATTAATACAGAAAAAGCAAAGATTGCTGATATCTTTAAAAACGAAGAAATATCTACAATTATTCATACCATTGGTGCAGGTGTTGGAGGAGATTTCACCTTAGAAGACTGCAATTACGATAAAATCGTCATTATGACCGACGCCGACACGGATGGTGCTCATATCCAGGTTCTGCTGCTGACTTTCTTCTACCGTTACATGAGGCCATTGGTGGAAGCTGGGAAAGTGTTCATTGCTCTCCCGCCTCTATATAAAGTCTCTAAAGGAAAAGGCAAGAAAGAAAAAACAGAATATGCCTGGGATGAACAAGGCATGCAGAAGATACTGAAAGAATTTAAGAATGGTTATTCGATCCAACGTTACAAAGGTTTAGGGGAAATGAATGCTGATCAGCTCTGGGAAACAACGATGAATCCGGAGTCACGCACGTTAATACGGGTAACAATTGACGATATTGCACGTGTTGAACGCAGGGTGACAACCCTCATGGGAGACAAAGTGGAACCTCGCCGTAAATGGATTGAATCCCACGTCGCTTTTGGTCTTGAGGACGAAGCGAACATTCTAGAAAATGACAAAATTCAATCGTAAAAGGGGGACCCTCTGTTGGCTGAGGCAGAAAAGTTTTTAGATTTACCATTAGAAGAAGTTCTCGGAGACCGCTTCGGGAGGTATAGTAAGTATATTATTCAGGAACGTGCTCTTCCAGATGTACGGGACGGATTAAAACCTGTGCAGCGACGTATTCTCTATGCGATGCATCAGGAAAAGAACACTCATGAGAAAGCCTACCGGAAATCGGCAAAGACCGTGGGTACCGTTATCGGTAACTACCACCCGCACGGGGATACATCCGTGTATGATGCGATGGTTCGTTTAAGCCAGACATGGAAAGTAAGAAAACCGCTCGTTGAGATGCATGGAAATAACGGGAGCGTCGATGGTGATCCTCCCGCAGCCATGCGTTACACGGAAGCGCGTCTTTCGGCCATCTCATCTGAATTGTTAAGAGATATCGAAAAGCAGACCGTAGAGTTTATTCCAAACTTTGATGACACTATTGAAGAGCCGACTGTCCTGCCGGCTAAGTTTCCTAACCTGCTTGTGAACGGATCAACAGGAATTTCAGCAGGTTACGCAACGGAAATCCCTTCCCATAACTTAGGTGAAGTCATTGATGCTGTGATTATGAAAATTGATAAGCCAACAGCGACTGTTCCTGATCTAATGACTAAGCTTAAAGGACCTGATTTTCCAACCGGTGGAACTATTCAGGGAGTAGATGGCATTCGTAAAGCGTACGAAACCGGAAAAGGAAAGATCGTTGTCCGCGGCCGTGCTGAAATTCAGCAGCAGCGCGGAGGCCGGGAACAGATCGTCATTGACGAAATTCCTTTTGAAGTAAATAAAGCAAACATGGTCAAGCGTATGGATGAACTGCGGATCGATAAAAAAGTAGAAGGAATTGCGGAGGTTCGTGACGAAACGGACCGTACAGGCCTGCGTGTCGTGATTGATCTGAAGAAAGATGCTAATAGTGAAGGTGTCTTAAATTACCTGTATAAGCATACCGATCTTCAGATTTCCTATAACTTTAACATGGTGGCGATCCACGACCGGACGCCTAAACTGCTGAGCCTTCCAATGATGCTGGACTCTTATATCCACCATCAAAAAGAAGTCGTTACAAGGCAGTCGATTTTTGACTTAAATAAAGCCAAAAGCCGTGCTCATATTGTCGAAGGCTTAATTAAAGCGATTTCTATCCTGGATGAAGTAATTGCAACGATCCGGGCTTCTAAAGATAAAGCAGATGCGAAGGACCAGTTGATCTCGAAATACGGGTTTACGCAGGAACAGTCCGAAGCGATTGTAACCTTACAGCTTTATCGTTTAACAAATACAGATATTACAGCCCTGCAGGCAGAAGCAGAAGAATTGAACAAACAGATTGAATACTTGGAGAAGCTCCTGACGAGTGAGCATGAGATGATGAAGGTCATCAAGGCAGATCTCCGCTCTATGAAGAAGCAGTACAGCGATAATCGCCTGACGAACATTGAAGAGAAGGTCGAAGAATTAAAAGTGGATCTAGAAGTTACCGTAGCGAGTGAAGATGTATTGGTGTCAGTCACCAAAGACGGGTATGTAAAACGAACGAGCCTACGTTCCTACGCAGCTTCTAATGGCGCTGACTTTGCTCTTAAAGACGGTGATCATCTCCTCCGTTTATGTGAAATGAATACAACCGACACGATTCTATTATTTACAAATTTAGGGAAGTATCTATTCCTGCCCGTTCATAAGCTCCCGGATATCCGCTGGAAGGACCTTGGGCAGTACATTTCAAATATTGTACAGGTTGAAAAGGATGAATATCTTGTTGAAGCCATCCCGGTCCGGGAATTTAACGAAAACAAATTCCTCTTATTCTTCACTAAAAATGGGATGGTGAAGAAGAGTGAGCTGAGTCTCTATCAGGCCCAGCGTCATTCTAAAGCGTTAGTAGCCATTAATTTGAAGAATGATGATGAAGTCGTTGATGTTCATATGACAAATGGAGAGTCCGACCTCTTCCTTGCTTCTGATAAAGGGTATGCGCTCTGGTATCACGAAGAAGAAGTAAATACAGTCGGCCAAAGGGCATCAGGAGTAAAAGCGATCCAGCTGAAAGAAGATGAACACGTGGTTTCCGGCCAGGTATTTGACGCTAAAGACGATCCATCCATCTTACTAACGACACACCGTGCAGCCGTTAAGCGTATGAGGTTGAAAGAATTCGACCGGACAAGCAGAGCCAAACGCGGTGTTATTATGCTGCGTGAACTGAAAAAGAACCCTCATGAACTTGTCGATGTCCACCTTGTGCAGCGGGACGATCAAGTCGTCATCATGACAGAAAAAGATGAAATCATTTACGTAAATCCGATGGACTTCAAAGCAAACGATCGATACAGCAATGGTTCCTATGTATTGGATACAGAACAAAAAGGAACCGTGAAAGAAGCCTGGGTCAAGCCTGAATATGAAGTTCCGTTTGAATCAGATTCTGCAGAAAATAAATAACTGTAACGAAGAGCCTCTGAATAATCAGGGGCTCTTTTTTTATTACAGAAACCATAGTGATCTTTGGTTTTCTTTAGATTAATGTCTGAAAAGCCCTGAATTTATTCAGGTCATAATATTGATATTATCAAGCCTCTGTGTGCTAACGTCCACACTATATATCCCTTTGAAAATACAATAAGAATAGAAAGTGGAGGTGAAAAAGTTGAAAGATGAGAGAAATGATAATGAGAGTCATTCATCCAACTTAAGATGGGGGGATGATCATAAGCGGGATTGCTGTGAAAAGCAGTTTCCAATTTATTCTAAGCCCCGTAGATGCAATTGCCCGCCAGGCCCAACAGGTGCAACAGGAGAACCAGGTCCGCCAGGCCCAACAGGTGCAACAGGAGAACCAGGTCCGCCAGGGCCAACAGGTGCAACAGGAGAACCAGGTCCGCCAGGGCCAACAGGTGCAACAGGAGAACCAGGTCCGCCAGGCCCAACAGGTGCAACAGGGGAACCAGGTCCTAGTGTTATAGCGATTACCTTGGCGAATCCTAGAATACAAGGATCGCCTAATGGGCGTTTTGTAGGTGTAGGTTCTAAAGGTCCTTTTATAGAAAATAATGTAGTCGTACCTCAAAATGCATTAATCACCGGGTTTGTATTAAGTATTCGAGATGAGGCAGTTACGGGTGACGAAGAAATCAAGGGTACAATATGGGTTGATTCTAGTGGTTGTGGAACTGAACCTCAACCTCTAGATATTAGCGTGACATTTAAAGCTGACGATGACCCTTTTGAATGTTGTAAACATGCTGTGTTTGAGCCAGTACCGTTATCTCAATGTGATTTATTATCTGTGGAAATATTAGGGAAGGATGCATTGGAAAGTGGTGTAACAGCAACCATTTTATTAGAATTGATCTAACAGTAATGTTTTTCACAAGAAAGAACAGGATTTCCAACTGTTCTTTCTTGTAGATATAAATTATTCTTTATATTTTGTAAAGTTAAGATAATTTTGATTTGTAGTTGAAAACTATGATAAAATGAGTATATATTCAGCGGAAGGGAGTTGATGTATGAGTGATTTAAGAGAAACCATCATTCAGACATCCTTAGAACTCTTCGATCGCCACGGCTTTCATGGCGTCACGGTCAATCAGATTGTACAAGCGTCTAACACCTCTAAAGGCGGCTTCTATCACCACTTTCAATCAAAAGAAGAACTGCTCTTCGTCATTCACGATACCTTTATTACATATGTATTGAAAGAAGCTCAGGCTGCCCATGTCATTCATACTTCCCCGGTCCCTAAAGTTCAGGCCATCATTCAATCATTCGTTCAAGTTTTTGATTTATATAAGCCGCATATTTCTGTTTTTTATCAGGAGAGTATCTATCTTAAACCTGAATACGAAGAGAAAATTAAACGGAAAAGAGACGAATTTAAACGTATGATTTTTGAGGTCATAGAAGAAGGTCAGAATGTGGGCTGTTTTCGAAGAGAGCTGCCTCTTGAGATTACAGGGATGGCGATCCTTGGGATGGTCAATTGGATATACAAATGGTATCGACGTGATGGTGCGTATACCATCGATCAAATTGCCGAGGTATTTACAGACTTAATTCTGCATTTTTTACTGCCGGCAAAGGAAGAAGCTCAGTATTTTACCCATGTACTTAAAGTCCCTTTTTTTTATGAAAGTCAGTAAGCGCTTTCATATATTTTTATCACTTAGACAGACCAACCAGTCGGTCTTTATTCCTTGAGGAGGAATCCTATGAATTTTGAATTAACGAAAGAACAGGAAATGACAAGAAAAATGGTGCGTGACTTTGCTGAGGATGTCATTGCCCCTAGAGCTGTCGATATTGACATCAACAGCGATTTTCCAAAAGATATCTTTGATGAAATGGGAAAGCTCGGTTTACTTGGCATTCCGTTCCCTGAAGAGTATGGAGGATCCGGTGGAGATACGGTAAGTTATGCTTTAGCTGTCGAGGAGATCGGTCGTGTGTGCGGTTCAACAGGACTCAGCTATGCTGCTGCGGTTTCTCTTGGCGCCAGCCCTATTTACTATTTTGGAACCGAAGAGCAAAAAAAGGAGTATCTGACTCCTTTAGCAAAAGGAGAAGGTTTGGCCTCTTTTGGGTTAACGGAGCCAAATGCAGGATCGGATGCAGGAGGAACGAGAACCCGTGCCGAATTGAAGGGTGACCACTATGTGATTAATGGGGAAAAGTGCTGGATTACAAATGCTGAATATGCGAGATCCATCACTGTTACGGCTGTATCTGGAAAAAGAGAAGACGGAAAAAACATCATTTCTGCTTTTATTATTCCAAAAGATACTCCCGGAATGAAGATTTCCAGTCCTTACGACAAAATGGGTGTGAGAGGTTCCAACACATCTGAAATTATCCTGGAGGACGTAAAAGTTCCAAAAGAAAACATCCTTGGTGATCCGCAAAAAGGATTCAAGCAATTTCTGTATACGCTCGATGGCGGCCGGATTTCCATTGCCGCTCTTGCCGTAGGTATTGCACAGGCGTCGCTTGACCGGGCACTTGCTTATGCAAAAGAGAGAAAGCAGTTTGGTGAGCCGATTTCTAAATTCCAGGCGATTCAGTTCAAGCTTGCTGATATGGCAATGGAAGTAGAGTTAGCCCGGAACATGGTCCTTAAAGCAGCGTGGCTTAAGGATGAAGGAAAGAACTTCACAAAAGAATCCGCCTATGCGAAGCTGTTTGCTTCTGAAACGGCCTTTAGATCAGCGAATCAGGCAATACAGATCCATGGCGGATATGGCTATATGAGGGAGTATGAAGTGGAGCGTTTCCTGCGTGATGCAAAACTGCTTGAGATCGGTGAAGGCACTTCTGAAATTCAGCGGATGGTTATTGCCCGTCAACTTGGTTGTTAATAAGAAAAGGAGGAAAATTAATGTCACTTTTAGAACAGACCGTTGGTGAACTGTTAGAAAAACAGGCTGCAGCTTATCCGGATCATGAAGCGTTTGTATATCCGGATAAAGGCTTAAGGAAAAGCTATTCAGAGTTTAATGAAATGACGGATGAAGCAGCTAAAGGACTGATGGCGTTAGGAATTGAAAAAGGAGAACATGTAGCGATCTGGTCAGACAATAAGCCGGAGTGGCTGGTTTCACAGTTTGCATCAGGAAAAATGGGTGGTGTGCTGGTTACAGTCAATACGAATTACAGGGCCCAGGAGCTTGAATACCTTCTTAGACAGTCAGACGCCTCGACGCTGATTTTGTCGGAAGATTTTAAAGGCACCTCCTACATCGATATTTTAAAAGAAATTTGTCCTGAACTGGAAACGTCTGAAAAAGGAGACCTACAAAGTGCAAGACTGCCATTTCTTAAAAATGTTGTCGTACTCAGCGATAAACCGCATCGTGGCTGCTATACGTGGCAGGATGTTCTTGATATGGGTATGACGATAAGCGATGAAGAATTAAAAGAGCGGAAGGAAATGCTTTCTTACAGAGATGTTATCAATATGCAGTATACTTCCGGGACGACAGGATTCCCTAAAGGGGTCATGTTGAGTCATTACAATGTCGTCAATAACGGAAACCAAGTGGCGGATTGTATGAACCTTACAGAAGAGGACCGTCTCTGCATCCCCGTTCCATTCTTCCATTGCTTTGGCTGTGTTCTTGGAACGATGGCTGCGGTATCTAAAGCATCAACGATGGTCATCTTAGAGAATTTCGATCCGAAAAAGGTGTTGGAAGCGGTTAAAGAAGAACGCTGTACCGCCCTGCACGGGGTGCCGACGATGTTTATTGCAGAGTTGAACCACCCCGACTATGAAGAGCTTAAACCAACAACCTTACGAACGGGCATCATGGCAGGGTCGACCTGTCCAATGGAAGTGATGAAACGTGTTATCCATGATATGGGGGCAGAAGAAATTACGATTGCCTATGGGCAGACGGAATCTTCACCTGTGATCACACAAACCAAAGCGGATGACCCCATCGATCTTAGAGTCTCAAGTGTCGGCCGCGCGCTTCCAAATGTCGAAGTGAAGATTGTTGAGCCTGCAACGGGTGAAAAAGTCGAAGCAGGGATTCCTGGCGAATTGTGTACACGAGGTTATCTCGTGATGGAAGGTTATTATAAAAATGAAGAAGCAACGAGTTCGGCTATTGATCCAGATGGATGGCTTCATACTGGAGATCTTGCCGTTATGGATAAAAACGGGTATGTGGAAATTACCGGCCGGATGAAGGATATGATCATCCGCGGTGGCGAAAATGTCTACCCTCGGGAAATTGAGGAATTCCTGTATCAGCATCCTGATGTTTTAGATGTGCAAATCGTCGGGGTACCCGATGACAAGTATGGCGAAGAGATTATGGCATGGATTATTCCAAAGGAAAACAAGCAGTTAAATGAAAGCGATATCAAGGGATTTTGTGAAGGGAAAATCTCCCGGCATAAAATACCAAGATACATCTCGTTTGTCGATGAATATCCGATGACAGCAAGCGGAAAAATTCAGAAGTTCAGGCTTCGGGAAGATGCACTTGAAATGGTGAACATGAAATCTAAATGATGAGGTGATGGATGTGTTCAATAAAATATTGATAGCGAACCGTGGAGAAATTGCTGCAAGAATCATACGGACGTGTCAACAATTAGGCATTCGGACAGTCGCTGTTTATTCAGAAGCCGATCAATCTGCTCCTTATGTGAAAATGGCAGATGAAAGCTATTTAATCGGAAAGCCGCGTGTAAATGAATCGTATTTAAATAGTGAAAAGATCTTAAAAGTAGCGAAAGAATCCGGTGCAGAAGCCATTCACCCTGGTTACGGACTGCTGAGTGAAAATGGAGACTTTGCAAAGCAGACAGAAGCAGCAGGTCTGACATTTATCGGTCCAGACGCTGATGTCATATCGAAAATGGGCGATAAAATTGCAGCGCGGGCAGAAATGAAGAGGGCGGGAGTCCCTATTATTCCAGGCACCGACAACGCCGTAGCTTCTCCAGAGGAGGCCAAAGAAACAGCGAACGAATTTGGCTATCCCGTCATGTTGAAAGCAGCTGCTGGCGGTGGCGGCATCGGTATGCAGGCCGTCTATAACGATGAGGAGCTTGAGAAAGCTTTTGAAGGGAATTCCAAACGCGCAAAAGCTTTTTTCGGGGATGGGAAAATGTTCTTAGAGAAGCTTATTCAGGAGCCGAGACATATTGAAATTCAGGTGCTTGCTGACCGCTTCGGAAACGCAGTATACCTTTTCGAACGGGAATGTTCCATCCAGCGCCGCCATCAGAAGGTCGTTGAAGAAGCCCCTTCCCCGTTTCTATCGGAAGAAACACGAGTGAAGATGGGGCAGAGTGCTCTGAAAGCCGTCGAAACGCTTGGGTATTCCAATGCTGGAACGATAGAGTTTCTCGTCGATGAGGAGGAAAACTATTACTTTCTTGAAATGAACACACGTCTTCAGGTAGAGCATCCAGTAACCGAACAAATTACGGGTGTGGATCTTGTCGAGCAGCAGCTCAAAGTTGCCAATGGGGAGACATTAACCTTAAAACAGGAAGATCTGTTCATTGATGGTCATGCGATTGAAGTGCGCATCTATGCAGAAGATCCAAACACGTTTTACCCTTCTCCAGGAAAATTAACCAAGATGGCACTTCCTCAAGGGCCTGGTGTGCGTCATGAGCTCGCTGTAGATGAGAATTCAGAGGTTACACCTTTTTATGATCCCATGATTGCCAAACTTGTTGTTCATGGAGAAGATCGGGAAGATGCCATCAAGCGGATGACAAAAGCCCTTCATGAATATGAAATTGAAGGAATTAAATGTAACCTTACGATGCTGAAACGCATTATCACTCATGAAAAATTCAAACAAGGCGATACCAAAACAACCTTTATTCAAAATTACTATCTACCAACGTTAACGAATCATTAAGGAGGAAATAAATATGACAGAAATTAAAGCATCTATGGCAGGAAGTGTGTGGAAATTAGTAGCGAGCGAAGGGGATGAGATCAGCGATGGACAAGACATTGCAATCTTGGAATCTATGAAAATGGAAATCCCTATCCCGGCTGAATCTTCAGGAACGGTCAAAGAAATTAAAGTCAATGAAGGAGATTTTGTTAATGAAGGCGATGTAATTGCGATCATTGAGTAAATAGGAGCGGATTAGATGCTGAAATGGCCTGAAAAAGTAACCATTAAGGAAGTCGGCCCCCGTGATGGACTACAGAATGAAGCAAAAGAAGTTCCATTTGAGGATAAAGTGGCCTGGATCGATTTGTTATCAGAAACAGGACTTTCTTATATTGAGTTTAGTTCGTTTGTTCACCCCAAATGGATTCCTCAATTAAAAGATGCTGGAAAAGTTGCTTCCTCGATTAAACGAAAACAGGGAGTGACTTATGCTGCACTTGTTCCTAACCGAAAGGGCCTTGAAGCAGCTATCAATACGCATGTGGATGAAGTATCGGTGTTTATGTCTGCGAGTGAAACCCATAACAGAAAAAACATCAATAAATCGATTCAAGAAACCTACCCGGTTCTTGAAGAAGTTGTCAAAGAGGCAAAACTGGAAGGAAAAACGGTTCGCGGATATGTGTCGACTGTTTTCGGCTGTCCGTATGAAGGGGATATTTCTCCTGATCATGTCGTGCATGTAAGTGAACGATTGCTGGATATGGGCATTGATGAGCTTTCTTTAGGAGACACCATTGGGGTTGCTAACCCGGGCCAGGTGGATCAAGCCTTAACGGATTGGAAACACCAGCTCCCTTTCGACAAAATTGCGATGCATTTTCATAATACGAGAGGAATGGCTTTAGCTAATGTGCTCGTATCTTTGCAGCATAACATCACTACTTTTGATGCATCTCTCGGCGGCTTAGGCGGCTGTCCTTATGCAAAGGGGGCCTCTGGTAACCTTTCAACCGATGACCTCGTTCATATGCTTCATCAGATGGGTATTGAAACCGGTATTGATGAAGAGAAGTTGAAAGAAGCGGCCCGGTATATCCAGCGGGTATTAGATAAACCTCTGCCTAGTCACCAAATGCAGATGATGAATAAGGAAAGGGTGTGAATGATGGCTGAACTCATCACCTTGGAAGAAGTAGAGCCCCATGTATATCTATTAAAGCTGAATCGACCGGAAGCGGCGAATGCTTTATCAGATGCGTTGTTGGATGAACTGGCTGCAAAAATAAAAGAAATCAAACAGCGCCCTGATATTCGAGTGGTGCTCCTTACAGGAGAAGGAAATAAAGCCTTCTGTGCAGGAGCTGATTTAAAAGAGCGTGCGGGGATGTCTGAACAGGAAGTTATTCAAGCTGTATCCAAAATTGGTGATACGATTCGGATGATCGAGCAGATTCCTGTACCTACGATCGCTTTATTAAATGGTGTCGCTTTTGGTGGCGGATTAGAGCTTGCGCTGGCCTGTGACTTGCGTATGATGAGTACATCAACAAAAGTGGGACTGACAGAAACCTCTCTCGCTATTATTCCAGGCGCCGGCGGCACACAGCGTTTATCGAGGCTGATCGGCCTCGGGCAGGCAAAAGCGATGATCTACTCAGGAAAACCCGTCGAAGCGGCACGGGCTCACACGATTGGTCTCGTTGAATTCGTTTATGAACCCCAATTTCTTTTTGAAGAAGCGAAAGACTACGCTGCATGCATTGCCAGAAACGGTCCAATTGCTGTTAAACAGGCGAAGAAAGCTATAAATGAAGGGTACGATACAGGTTTAGAAAGAGGACTGGAAATAGAACGGTCCTGTTACGAGATAACTATTCCAACTTCAGACCGCAGAGAGGGACTCCAAGCTTTTAAAGAGAAGCGGAAGCCGGATTATAAAGGAGAATAAAAGGTGGATAAAACGATGTCTACGAATCAAACGTTTGAAGATCGTGCAAAGAAAATCGCCGCTGGAGGCGCAGAAAAATATCATAATAAGAACTCCGAAAAAGGAAAAATGTTTGTCAGGGAAAGACTACAGCTTTTATTTGATGACAACATCGATATCGAAGATGCTTTTTTTGCAAATTGTCAGGCAGAAGGACTGCCGGCAGATGGCGTAGTCACAGGAATTGGGAAAATTAATGGTGAGAAAGTATGTGTAATGGCAAACGATTCGACGGTAAAAGCAGGTTCCTGGGGAGCGCGTACGGTCGAAAAGATCATTCGGATACAGGAGACGGCTTTGAAATTAAATGTGCCGATGTTGTATCTTGTTGATTCAGCGGGAGCTCGGATTACCGATCAAATTGAGATGTTTCCGAATCGACGTGGAGCGGGCCGCATCTTTCATAATCAAATCAAACTATCAGGTCGTGTACCTCAAGTTTGTCTGCTCTTTGGTCCATCAGCAGCTGGTGGTGCCTACATACCTGCCTTCTGTGATATCGTCGTGATGGTGGACGGCAATGCTTCTATGTACTTGGGATCACCACGAATGGCTGAAAAGGTCATCGGAGAAAAGGTGACCTTGGAAGAAATGGGCGGAGCCAATATGCACTGTTCTGTGTCAGGCTGTGGAGACGTTCTGGCAAAAGACGAAAGTGAAGCCATTACCTTTGCAAGGAAATACTTGAGTTACTTCCCACAAAGCTACCGTGAGCTTCCTAAAAAAGCAGAATCCCTTCAGCCGGCACCTTTCGAGAAAACGATAGAAGAATTAATACCAGAAAATCAGAATGCGCCTTTTGATATGTATCACTTGATTCAACGACTAGTAGATGAAGAGTCTTTCTGTGAGATTAAGAAAAAATTCGCTCCTGAATTAATTACGGGACTATCGAGAATTGAAGGGCGTCCAGTAGGGATTCTTGCCAATCAACCGAGGGCAAAAGGCGGGGTTTTATTTCCTGATTCTGCTGATAAAGCAGCGAAATTCATACAACTTTGTGACGCCTTTAATATTCCATTGTTGTTCCTTGCAGATATTCCTGGGTTTATGATTGGAACAAAAGTCGAGCGTGCCGGCATTATCCGTCACGGTGCGAAGATGTTGTCAGCCATGAGCGAGGCGACCGTACCGAAAATTTCTGTCATCGTTCGAAAAGCGTATGGCGCTGGTCTTTATGCCATGGCAGGCCCTGCCTTTGAACCGGATGCCTGTCTCGCACTGCCGTCAGCTCAAATAGCCGTCATGGGTCCGGAAGCTGCAGTTAATGCAGTTTATGCAAACAAAATTGAAGCACTTCCAGAAGAAGAACGCCCTGCCTTTATTAAAGAAAAGCAGGAAGAGTATAAAGAAAACATCGACATTTACAGGCTTGCTTCTGAAATGGTCATTGATGATATCGTTCAGCCCAACCGCCTGCGTGAGGAATTGGCTGTCAGGTACGAGGCATATGAGAGTAAGGACGTGACCTTTACGGAAAGAAAACATGGCGTGTACCCGGTTTAATAGTAAAGACCCTGAATCTTAAAAGATCCAGGGTCTTTTTTAAATTAAGGTCGTGATGAAAGATGCTGGCCGATACTGCGGATTTCATTGACAGTCTCAGGATTTTCGAGGGCGCTTAAGTCTCCTGATGGTCTATTAAGAAATGCGGATTTAATGGCGCGTCTCATGACTTTTGCATTACGCGTTTTAGGCAGATCATTCACAACATAGATTTCTTTTGGAGCTAATGCTTTTCCGAGCTTATGATGAAGAAGCCTGTGAAGCTCTTCCATTAACTCTTCAGACTTATGGCTGGATGGATTAAGAACGACAAAAGCCACAGGTTCTTCTCCTTTTAAGTTATGGGGAACTCCAATGACACCTGCTTCAATGACAGCTTCGTGCTCGACAAGGATAGACTCAACCTCTGCAGGTCCCAGCCGTTTACCAGCCACGTTTAGTACATCATCAGACCGGCCGGTAATTGTATAAAAGCCTTCTTTATCTCTTTTCACCCAGTCTCCATGCACCCACGTATCCTTAAAACGTCTCCAGTACGTTTCTTCATACCTTTCATCATCCTTATAAAAGCTCTGCGTCATACCTACCCATGGTTGTCTAAGGACAAGTTCGCCGACTTTATCTTGAAGCGGCTGTCCCGTTTCATCATAGACGCTTGCGTCCATTCCTGGAAGGGCCGCGTTAAAGGTAACCGGCTGAATAGGCTTTACGAGAACATTTCCAAGGATACCCCCTGATATTTCTGTACCACCAGAATAATTAAAAATAGGAACCTTTGAATTCCCTGCATGCTCAAATAACCAGCGCCAAGGTTCAGGGTTCCAAGGTTCACCGGTCGACCCGATAACTTTTAATGAACCTAGATCATGTTTGTGAATCCATTCTTCCCCGTGTTTCATCATTAGACGAACGAGTGTAGGCGAAATGCCTAAATGGCTGACTTCATATCGTTCCACTAGTTCCCATAAACGGTCAGGGTTTGGATAGTCAGGCGTACCTTCAAACATAACAATAGAAGCACCATTCACTAAACCTCCATATACGAGAAAGGGGCCCATCATCCAGCCCATATCTGTGTACCAGAATAAGGTATCTTCCTTCGTTACATCCATACAGATTCCTGCATCAAACGCCGCTTTTATAGGAAAACCGGCATGTGTATGGACGGCACCTTTAGGTGTGCCTGTCGTTCCAGACGTATAAATTAACATAAAAGGATCGTCTGGATTCTTCGTCACAGAATTGTAAACGGTTTCATTTTTCCGTAAATAAGACCAGGGAAGATCGCGATAATCGTTCCAATCCACTTCAATCCCTGAACGTTCGACCACAAAGACATGCTCAAGTGAAGGGCACTGATCGGCAGCTAAATCTGCTTC
This sequence comes from Halobacillus litoralis, assembly GCF_020524025.1. GTDB lineage: Bacteria > Bacillota > Bacilli > Bacillales > Halobacillaceae > Halobacillus > Halobacillus litoralis_D. Next base: position 958,809 of record NZ_JAIVKN010000001.1, read on the forward strand.
ATCTTTCATATGGATGGTTTTTCCTCTACGATAGAAACCGTCCGCAGTTATGAGAGCTTTAGCTTTAGAAGCTTCTATCCTGGCTGCCAGGGCGTCTGCTTTATATCCTGAAAAGGCGGGGGAGAAAACAGCGCCGATTTTAGAAATGGCGAGCATCGCTATCAGTGTCTCAGGAATCATCGGCATATAAATTGTTACGATATCACCGTTTGTTATGCCATAACTTTCAAGGCCGTGGGCAACTGTGTCTACTTCTCTACGTAATTCTGCATAGGTATACTGCGCCTGATCCCCATTATCTCCTTCCCAAAAAAGAGCAGTCGCGTCTTTTTTCTGTACATCCTCCGACCATTTGTCGAGTGCATTATGGCAGGCATTTAGTTCACCACCGACAAACCACTTTGGATAAGCCTTTCCTTTAGATAGATCTAACGTTTTTTTATAGGGGGTATACCATTCTATTTCTAATTCCTTTACCGCCTCATCCCACATCCATTCAATGTCCTGTACGGATTTCTCATGAAACGTTTCATAATTTGTAATCCTGTGTTTCTTCATCCACTGATACAGGCGGGTCGATTCTTTATGTTGATTTGTAGGTGTCCAGGCGTTTGTATATGTACTCACATTTGTTTCCTCCTTTTTCTGAAAAGTCTTATATTTATTATAACTTATAGCAAGGGTTCAATGAACGTTTGTACATTTTTCACATAGAAATTATTAGAAGAAGATTGAAAATTACTTGAAACTTCTACAGGGTGTTATTCGGTATGTAATAAAACGCTGATTATTTAGATCAGGGAAATGAAAAAGGAGTGGATGGTATGTTTGAAGGAGCTTTATTCTTCTTAATTTTAGGAGTGATCGGAGTCGTCGCTCTTATTGCTGGTATCGCAACCTTTATTATTTTTCGTCTGCGCTACAAGACAGCAAGTTCAAATGAAGCCTTAATTGTGACAGGACCAAAACTTGGGGACCCTGAACAGGAAAAAAATGTGTTTGAGGATGACAATGGGCGTTCTGTGAAAATCATTCGGGGCGGGGGTTACCGGTTACGGATGTTCCAAACAGCAACCCCGATTGATTTGACTTCTTTTCAATTGCAGGTAAACTCTGAAAAAGCTTATACCAAAGAAGGGATTCCTGTACGTGTTGCGAGTACAGCTGTCATCAGCATCGGAAGTGAACTGGAGATTATGGCAAACTTTGCTGAGAAGTTTCTCGGCAAAAAACAAAAAGAGCGGGAATCTGAGTTGAAAGACGTATTAAATGGACATTTACGATCCATCATTGCTTCACTGCCTATTGAAAAAATTTATAACGACTTTAAGGAAGTTAATACACAAGTGAAGAAAATTGCTGAATCGGACCTAAAAGGAATGGGGTTTGAAATTACCTCTTTTGCACTTAATGATGTAGAAGACGTGGATGTTGAAAATGGATACATAGACGCGCTTGGCCGTCCCCATATCGCTGAGGTTCAGAAAAAAGCAAACATGGCGGAATCAGATGCCACGAAAGAGACAAGAATCTACCAGGCAAAAAATGATCAGGAAGCCCAGGATGAAGAAAACCGCCGTTTAACAGCGGTTGCAGCTTCTACAAAAGAAAAGGATATTAAAGAAGCGGAGTTCCAGACAGAAACCAACCGTGCAAGAGCGAATGCAGATCAGGCCGGAGAGCTTGAAAGGCAGAAACTAGCACAGCAGATCAAAGAAGAAGAATTGAAGGTGCAGTACATCGAGAAGCAAAGGGCAGTAGAACTGGAAGAAGAGGAAAACAAACGGAGACGCTCCATTGCAGATGCTGAAGCTTATGAAGTGACCAAGCGTGCACAGGCAGAAGCGGATAATGAGAGAATTAAAGGGGAATCAGAGGCAGAAGTCATCCGACAACGAGGAATTGCTGAAGCGGAATCTAAGGAACGTATGGCTAAAGCTATGGAACAATACGGAGAAGCAGCGATCATGGAAATGCTCATTAATGTCTTGCCGGACTATGCAGAGAAAGTTTCTGCTCCGATTAGTCAAATTAAAGACATGAAAGTCATTGATATGGGTGGATCAGCCTCACAAGGTGGTTCAGCTAAAGTAGCTAATAGTGTGACGTCTACCATGTTAGGCATCCAGGAATCTCTTAAGGAAACAACAGGGATGGATTTAAAGGCGATGCTTGAAAGTTATGTCTCACGTGGAGCGGTTCATAACTTCACAGGAGCAGCAACAGATTCTAATAAAGAAGTGGCTGCTGCTAAGGAAGAAGACCAGGAAAAGCTGAACCAGACAGAAACAAACAAAACTTCCGAATAACAAAATCACCTGTAGAGACCAAAACTCTACAGGTGATTTTTAAAATTTCACGTTTAACAGTCAATAGTATTGGGGAATAAAGGAGTCAGGTCTCAAAAAAGCGAGAATGCTGTCGATTTCCTTACATAATAAATGGAGTTTAACAAAGAAATAATTGTTTCAAAATTGAATTAATGGTAAAGTCAAAAACGTAGAGACCATGACTATGAGTGCGTATACATAAAGAAGCTCATTTGCATTTGTATCCAGCTGATAGTTAAACGTGTTGCTCTATAAAGGGAAACGGGTATGCAAGACGTAACTAGGAGGTAGATTATGAGAATTATTGTAGCAGGGGGAGATGGTTTTTGCGGTTGGCCGACTGCACTATACCTATCCAAGCAAGGTCATGATGTAACCATTGTTGATAATTTAGTACGCAGAAAGTATGATGATGAACTGCGTTCAAACTCCGTAACACCGATTGCTTCACTTGAAGACCGTGTAGCTAAGTGGAAAGAGGTATCTGGAAAAGAAATAAAAACGTTCATTGGCGATTTGAATCACTATGACTTTTTAAGTGAAGTGTTCCGCCAGGTTCAGCCGGAAGCCTTTGTCCACTTTGCAGAACAACGTTCGGCTCCATATTCAATGATTGATCGGGAGCACGCGGTTTATACTCAAACAAATAACGTAATGGGGAACTTAAATGTGCTTTATGCCATTAAGGAATTTGCACCGGAATGCCATTTGATAAAACTTGGTACAATGGGCGAATACGGTACCCCTAACATTGATATTGAAGAAGGATACATTGAAATTGAACATAAAGGACGTAAAGACACCCTTCCATATCCAAAACAGCCAGGTTCTTTCTATCACCTGTCTAAAGTGCATGACAGTCACAATATCATGTTTGCATGTAAGATCTGGGGTATTCGTGCCACTGACTTAAACCAGGGGATTGTATACGGTCTACATACCGAGGAAACACGTATGGATCCAATGCTTGTAAACCGTGTCGATTATGATGGGGTTTTTGGAACGGCTCTAAACCGTTTTATCAATCAAGCTGCTATTGGACATGATATAACTGTATACGGATCTGGTGGACAGACACGTGCATTTTTAAATATTGAAGATACCGTCCGCTGTGTGGAAATTGCAGCAGAAAATCCTGCAGATCAAGGAGAATTCAGAGTCTTCAACCAGTTTACAGAATGGTTCTCTGTTCAGGAGCTGGCTGAGCGGGTTCATAAAATCGCTCAAGAAGAAGGCTTAACAACAGAAGTGAAGAAGATTGAAAATCCTCGAATTGAAAACGAAGATCATTATTATAATGCTGTGAACACGAAGCTTCGCGATCTTGGTTTAGAACCTCATCTGCTTACAGACGATGTCATTCGAGACATTCTCCGCACAGCTGTTGAAAATAAAGATCGAATTATTCAAGAGAACGTATTGCCGTCAATCACTTGGAAGTAAGGAGTTTTCCGCTTTGAAAATCGCCATAATCACAGAAACTTTCCTACCATCTACAGATGGAGTAGTTACACGACTAAAGGAATCAATTAAATACCTTAGAAGTCAAGAGCACGAAGTTGTCGTCATTGCTCCAGATCTTGGTGTGACGGAATACGAAGGGGCGATTGTTGAAGGGGTTAAAACCACAAAAATGCCTTTCTACCGTTCTCGTGAGTTCAGTATGCCACAGCGTAAAGTAAGGGACCTGCTGATCAAGCACGACCCTGACCTCGTTCATGTGGTCAATCCAGCTTTAGTGGGTGTGTCAGGAGTATATTACGCTGACAAGCTGAATTACCCGCTCATAGCATCTTACCATACGCATGTGCCGAAATATTTGGACTACTATCGATTGTATCCATTCAAGCCGCTGGTTTGGTGGTATTTCCGCAAACTGCACAATTATGCCCATGTAAACTTGTGTACATCCAGAGCGATAAAAAAAGAACTGGATGCCAAGAACTTTCATAATGTAAGTGTGTGGGACAGAGGGGTAGCCGTTGATCATTACCATCCTCGTCATAAAAATGAAGAGATGCGTGAAAGGTTATCTGGTGGAAAACCAGAGAATAAGCTGCTCGTATTTGTTGGACGACTGGCTCCTGAAAAGGAAATCCATAAAATCAGACCATTGTTGGAACAAAGAGAGGATATTTCGTTAGCTATTGTGGGAGATGGGCCGGTAAAAGATGAACTGGTCCGTACTTTTGAAGGTACCAATACGGTATTTACTGGACTATTACATGGTGATGAACTTGCACAGGCTTTTTCCTCTTCCGATGCTTTGATTTTCCCATCAGTTACAGAGACGTTAGGACTTGTTATATTAGAGTCCATGGCTTCAGGTCTGCCCGTTATTGCTGCCAAAAGCGGTCCAACGATGGAGCAGGTAGAAGACGGGAAAACGGGCTTGTTGTTTGAAAATGAGAATACAGCCAGCATGATTGAGGCGATCAAACGACTTGAAGACGGAGACCTTTACGAAACTTTATGTAAAAACGCAAGGATAGAAGCAGAAAAGCACAGCTGGCAGAAACCATCTGAGCAGATCCTTGATTATTATTATCAAACCTTAAAGGTCTATGAAGAAAGTCGCGCCGGATCATCAAAAAAAACTAAAATAAAAGCCACAGAGTAAAATCTCTGTGGCTTTTATTTTGTAGAACTTTATATAAAAACTTAGTAGCAACTCAGATAAATAAGAAAGAAATAAGAGAACATACGTTCTTAATGGGCGAATCGGGCACTTTTTACACTTTTTCTGAATATTCTCACTTTGAACTTAGTAGCAACTCCGAAAACTAAAGAAAAAAACAATCAATAACAGGATCAACATGAATTCAGAAACGAAGCAGCTATCATACTAGTATCAATGCTTAACTTATCTTAAAGGAAACACATTTGTTTTACAATGGTCTCATAAAGTTCTTCGTTCATGCCACACTAATGGTAACAAAGGAAGAGGTGGGATCTTATGGAATGGAAAGGCAAAATTATCTCAGGTGAGTTTGAAGATCAAGGTGAAGATTTTATTCTTCATCAAGTGAAACATTTTTCTACAACATCGACATTAAATGAAAGCCAGGTAAACTCAATCTACAATTACTTAAGTAAAGCTGAGAGTGATCGTGATGGTCAGATTTTAACATTGAATGATCAAATGTTAATTCGCTTAAGTCAAGAAGAAATTCGTCTGGTGATGGATGATTTGGAATATATTCGTTCTCAATATGAGTAATGAAGAGATAACTGTCCAGAACAGCAGCTCGTAAATAACGATTTATATGTACAAAACAAGAGACATTTCAAGGGATTTTTTGCAGCAGATTCACATGAATGTCAAAGTGTTTAAATGTAATAAATAACCGTAATAGAAACCTGTGAATTTTTATTCCGTCTCAATATCATAAGTATACTTAGTTTTTGAGATACAACTTATCATTTTATGATTACTCAGTATAATATATATTATGTAAACTAAGATAAAAAACACAAGAAAGGCAATATGATAAACCTTACTCTACCTTTTCTTTCTAATATATTCTTACGTTAAATTGTCAGTCGTATCTTCTTCTTAACTCTTCACTTTATGCTGCTTTTCATTTCCATGATGATCATGAATTCACATGATAATTACAAGGTTATTTATACGCTGCCTCTATATCATTATTTTATTACTTGTATTACGGACTGATTATGGTCTAACTGGATAAAATCTTTTAATATTGCTGGTTTACTTTGTACTTAATCGTTTTTTAATTGAACGTTTTAAATTATACGAACATTTGTTCTGGGGTCCGTATTTTCAGCACTTATATGGATTTTCATGGATTTAAATAAATCCAATGGTTAAAATACAACAATTACTGCCGTATTGTTCGATATATAAGACCTAAAATGATGTAAGGAGCGTAGTTTACCATACTCCTTCCCTCTTCAGTAAAATTAGTTGAGTTTTGACCTCTTTTCTTCTACGATATAGAAAAGAATTGTAAAGGAACGGTGGTTGTGAAAAACATTTTTTTAGCAGTGCTCTCTCTTATTGCCTTTCTATTTCTGCGTCCAAAAAAAGTAAAAGCACCTACAATAAAGACTTCGAATGATTTATATCCTGGCACCGATTGTGCAATTATGGCTGGGGACTTACTGTTTTCCCCTATTGGAAAAAGCGAATCTAAATATGTCGGCCATGTTGGATTTGTTATGGATACAAATGAAGTTGTCCATTCAATCCCTTCTGGTTTAGCCAGAGATTCCATTTCAACCTATTTTAAGAAGTTCAGGGGTATCACCCTGTATCGGCCGAAAAGTACTCAGTCCGGCTCTATAGCCGCATTATATATGGAGGATTTGTTCGCCACGTATCCTAAGGCTCTTTACAGAGTCTGGACCCCCTTAGGGACATCGGACTATGAGCAATATTGTACAAAACTGGTCTGGCAGGCTTATTATTTTGGATCCAATATAAACCTTGGACACTTACCTCTTTCAGCTAAAGCTGTACATCCAGTAAGAATTAAGGATCGTAAATACTTAAAGCGAAAATGGTAAAGAAACGCTCATCGATTAGTTTGATGAGCGTTTCAAATGTTGTAAAAATTCGTTTTCTGGCAGAATTTCTATAGGGTAGCCCTGGCTTAGCAAGGTTTCAGCCCTCTCTAATTTAGTTGTTTTTTTGCCGGCTTTGTACTGCTCGTAGGTTCGCTTGCCTACCACAATAAAATTAGTTGTCGATTCAACTTCCGGCTGCCATTTAGCCCCGGCGTCCACGACCTTCTGGACAGCTTCATCTCTTTTCATATCATCAAGCCTGCCTGTAAAGACGATAGATGCATTGTAATATGGATGTGTCTGATCAAACTCTGTTGTAGCTGCTACATAGGCTTGAGGCACAGGTTTACGCGCTTTTTTCCTTTTATTTATCCGAGCTGCTTCATAGCCCCCTTCGTACATCATCCCATTGGTAGTGCCGGTCTTTTCAATAAGTTCTTTACTGTTAGAGGCCCCTAGTTCGTCCTTTGCACATAAAAAGATATGAGCGCATGCTTTCGCATCTTCCAGAGCATGGTGGTGATTAAACGTAAAACCAAGATGCTTGGAAACAATATTTAAGTTGTACTTGGGAAGCTGCCAAGTCTTTTTGGAAATGTTTACTGTGCAGTTATAAGCGAGCATTGGATAAGATAAGTTATACTCATCAAGAACAGCCCTTAAAACACCCATATCAAATTGTGCATTATGAGCAATGACAAGCTTGCCTTCTATGATTGGCTTAATTTCATTTTCCCATAAAACATCAAACGTATGGGCATCTGCTACATCGTCTTTGGTTATGCCATGAACCCTCACATTGATGGGGGCAAAGAAATTCTTTTTTGGTTTAACAAGTCTGTAATATTCCCTCTTCAGGTCACCATTTTCATATTCCACTAACCCGATAGAACAAACGGATGACCGGGAGGCGTTTGCTGTTTCAAAATCAAGAGCTACAAAGTTCATATGATACTCCTTTTTATTCTTGGTTATACCCATCATAAAATGATTAGCTTCATTCGTCTAACAATAAACAACAGGTGGATAAAGAAAATGCATCTGCCGATGATAAAAGGAAAGGAGTTTATTGAGATGCCTTTTGATTATGCAGAGCTTCCAAAAGATCAATTGAAACGAATTACAGAATTGGAAGAGCAATTAAATGTTGTTTTAATCGCTTATGATTCAAAGTATATAGATTAAAAAAAGGCCTCATTTTTATGGGGCTTTTTTTAATCAACCCGATTGTATGAAGAATGCCCTCTCTCTTATGATTTCAAGCTCCTGAAGAAATCGCCTGCTTAATCAGGTATTCAAATACAGTTTTAGGTTTAAACTTCCTATCACGTCTTTAGAATATTTTTTTCCAACGGTTGAAGGATAACAATAGGAAAGGAGGGATCACATGAAAGCAAAACCATTTAAAGGGGTCGTTTTTTTGTTGGTACTTGTTTTTCTATCGTTATCTTTCAACCATGTATTCGCCCAGCCGGAATACGCTAAATGGGGAAAGACTGCAGTAGAAGAAACAGCGAAAGAATACCCGGAGTGGAAATTAATCAATTACGATTATAATGGCAAAGTGGTTATTTCAGAGGAAAGAACTCAGTACAATTTCAAATTGACTTTAGAAAGTGATGAGGAACAGAAAAAACAGGTGTTAGTCTATGTGCTTGTGAATCCGAAAACCGATCAGCTTTCTGAAGTTCAATTTGATGAGATATCTGGGTCATCTTAAAAAAAGCACACCGTATTGCAGGTGTGCTTTTTTGTTATTGTTTTTTGTATATAGAAAACTTTTCTTGAATGGGCGTTCTTTTTTTAGGTTTTGGCTGCTGATCAAAAAAGCCTAAATGGATAAAGCCTACAATTTTTTCACCGGCTTCGACACCCAATAAGTCACGGACTTTTGGCTCATGAATCTGAGCGTCTGTTTTCCAAACAACGCCGAGCTGCCTTTCCCAGGCAAGCAGCTGAAAGTTCTGCAGTAAACAGCTGATTGCACCAAAATTTTCTTCCCATTGCTTTTGTCTTGGATCCACTGTCATGACTGGAATAAGAAAAGCTGCCGGTTTACTGAAATACTCCCGCCTGTTCTCCCGCATTTCAAGAGGGAATGTTTGAACGAGTGATTCAACAAAGGATTCCTTTTCTTCTGAAGGTATATAAATAAATCTCCAAGGTTCGCGCAAACCGTGTGTTGGAGCCCAGCGGGCATCATCCAAAAGTTCTTTAACTAATTCAGTTGGTACTGGCTTTTCTGAATAGCCATTTTTCACGGAGCGACGCTCTCTTATTATGTTTGCTAAATTTGATTTTGTTTGTTCCATGCGTATCACCTACATTATCTAAGTATTTTATTAAGGGTAAAGCTAAGGTTCCCTTAAATTCTGTCAAGGTTATCTTCTTTACTTACCCCCTTCTTCTATTCTATATGAAAGAATCACTATAGAACAGTACTGAAATCCACAAAATAAAAAGAGACAGGCGATGCGCCCGTCTCTTCATTCTATTTTTTGAATGTGTCTAAAAAATCTCCATATCCCTTTTCTTCCATTTGATCCTTCGGGATAAATTCCATAGCTGCACTATTCATGCAGTACCGCAGACCTGTTGGTTCAGGACCGTCATTAAATACGTGACCGAGGTGACTGTCCGCGCCTTTACTGCGGACCTCTGTACGCGTGCCGAAAATTCCTGGATCATCTTTTGTTACAATATTCTCATCTACGAGAGGCTTCGTGAAACTAGGCCATCCCGTTCCGGAATCATATTTATCTCGGGAACTAAATAAAGGCTCCCCCGATACGATATCCACATATATTCCTTCTTCTTTATTGTCATAATACGGATTATTAAAAGCTTTTTCCGTACCATCTTTTTGAGTAACTTCATATTGAATATCACTAAGTTCTTCTTTCAGCTCGATTTTGGTATACTCGACTTGTTTTCCTTTATACATTTGAATAACTTTTTTCGTTTGATCTTTTTCATCCTTTTCTGATGACTCTCCAGAACTCTTGTTATAGGAAAAGATACCAATTCCGCCAATAAAAAGCAGTAAAATAAGTGTCCACCCAATCATTTTTTTCACATCGCTCCCCTCCTGAGAGAAAGCTTTACTATCCTTATTTTAACATGCCTTTGATAGTTAAAGGAATTCTTGTGCATCCTTGAAATGACCTAAATGTGTTATGAAATCTTTCCATTAAGGTCATGATAGGAAGAGAATGCCATTGGAGGGATAGGAAGTGTTTAAATACTTTTATGGAAGTTTAGTCATCTTATTTCTAATTGTCTTATCTGCCTGCGGAGGGAAAGCTCAGGATGAAGCAATAAATCAGCCTCAACCTGCCAATTTTGAAAATGTTACTTATGATACTGCTAAAAAAACGTCTAAAGCATTTAATTTTACTACATTTGAGTTGGAAGTCGATTATGCAGATACGCTCTCTTATAAAGTAGATTATGTTTACAATAAGGAACAAACAAAAGCTGTTATCCACGAGATTGGAGAAGAAAGCATATCTGGAGAGAAAGCAATGAATCAGCTGACTCCCCTGCTCAGAGAATTGAGTTTTGATGAAAGCTCAACAGAGAACGAAGTGATTCATGATGTATTTAACGTATTCGGTCTTGATGAGACATTTAAGGAGTTTAATCTGCGAGTCGTATTTCAGAGCGGCGAACAAAAAGAGTACAGAAGGTAGAAAAACAAGCCAGAGGTCATTTAACGACTTAATGGCTTGTTTTTTTTATTTTTATTCGGAGTTGCTACTAAGTTTGAAGTCAGATTAGTTATGCTTAATAGTGGTTTTCCCGTCTTTTTGTTCAATTTTATCTTGTTTCATTAATTGACCTAGCGCACGTTTAAAAGCAGCTTTACTAATTTTAAATGTATCCCTTATTTCTTCTGGAGAACTCTTATCATGAAGGTACATGACACCATCATTTTCAAGCAGATAGTCATAGATGGCTTCTGCATCCTCCGTTATCCCCTCTTGTTTTAACGGACGTAAAGAAAGATTAATGGTGCCATCTTCTTTCACATCAATCACCCGTGCGGTGATGGTTTCTCCTAATCTTGGTTCTTCTTTTCTCTCCGTTGGATGAATAAATCCTCTATATCCTTCACCGGTTAATACAGCGGATCCAGCTTTAGTGGAACGATAGACACGTGCGGTTACCTCTTGGTTTAAAAGACTTTTTGGAGCTTCTTCTAAGTCGTCCAATACTTCCTGTTCACTGATTGGTTCAGCTAAAAGTCTTCCTTTTTTATCAAGTTCCAGGCTTAGGAAGAGGTTGTCCCCTTCTTTTGGCCAGACAGACTTGAAGAGTGGAAGATGGTCTGATGATACAAGAATATCTTTATCAGGCAGGCCGATGTCCACAAAGACACCCATATTTGGGATGACCTCAACGACTTCCGCCCAGCCATATGACTCCCGTGTAGCTTCTGGAATCTCTAGGGTTGCTTGGTTGTCACCCTTTTTATTTGTATATAGGAAACATTGTACATTTTGATTTAACTCCATGTTTTCAGATATTTCCTCTTCCGGAATGAAAAATTCTTTATCATTTACATTTAAAATAAATCCATTCGTTACTTTCTTTTTTAGGGTTGCTGATTGAACAGTTCCCAATAGGTTCTCATTATTCAATACTTTTCATCCTTTTTTGACACGTAATGTTACTTATTATAGCTCATTTCAATTCCTTTTAAAATGGATGATATCTATGTACATGAAAAAAGCGTGGCATCAGCCACGCTTTTGAAGCTTAATACAACCAAGAAGCTCCTACAATAATTAGGAGAATAAACAATACTACGATTAGCGCAAAGCCTCCACCATAACCTTTACTCATTCCAATTCCCCCCTTCTCTTTTTATATATGAGGGTTGTTGAGAAATGGTATGGGTAAAAGGAGGAGTTCCTTTAGGTTTCTATATAAAATCAGTTAAATCGGCTGGAAATAAGCTTATAAGAGTTCTTTTTGGCCTCGAAATCGAAGATGTTGGTAATAATCATAAATTCATCCGTCTGATATAACTTAGAAAGACTTTTCAACTTCTGTTCTATATGCTCCGGTGTACCAATTAGACACCGCCTGCGATTATGATGTACTTTTTTTAGTTCTTTTTCTGTGTAAGGATAATTTTCTGCTTCTTCAATGGAAGGTATCCTTGTATCTAATCCTTTCTCAACCTGTATAAGCCACAGATCCTGACTTAAGGCCAATTTCTCTGCTTCCTCCTTTGTTTCTGCGCAGACCACAAAGATACACACATTGACTTTAGGGGTATTTAAGCGGGTGGAAGGCTTGAATTTATCCCGATATGTTTGTAAGGTATCTTCTGCATGATCAGGATTTATAAAATATCCATAGGTAAACCCGGTCCCGTTTACAGCTGCATGCCTTGCCCCTCGAGCTGTTAACCCCAGAATCCAAGTTTCAGGCTGGCAGGAAGTATCCGGCCTGGCTGTAACACCAAAATATGCACTTCCTTTTGGAATTTCACCATATAAAAACTGTTGAAGTTCTTTTACCTGCCTTGAGAAAGAACTCAATGGTTTCTCAAGGCCATCTGTTAGAGCAAGTCTTGTTTTTGGTCCTCCTCCGGGCGAGCGTCCTAAACCAAGGTCGATTCTTCCTGGATAGAAAGCCTCAAGCATTCTAAAGTTTTCCGCTACCTTTAAAGGACTATATTGAGGAAGAAGGACTCCACCAGAACCAACTCTTATATGATTTGTAGCTCCTGCAATCTGTCCAATAAGTATTTCAGGTGAAGAACCTGCTAAACCATTCGTGCTATGATGCTCAGCTACCCAATAGCGATAATAACCCAGCTTTTCTGTATACTGCGCTAACTCAATTGTCTGTTGTAAGGATTCTTCTGCTGTGTTTCCTTTTGAAATCGGGCTTTGATCTAATACACTGAGCTTCAATTCAAACATCCTTCCCCGCCATTAACGGTAAACATCGTCCATAATTTTCTTTAGTATCTGCATTTGCTCTTCAAATAAAAGTTTGTACCGCTTCTTTAATACATCAAACTCTTCTTTTCCTTGATCTGTGAGGGAATACCAATATACTTTTTGTCTTTTTTTATCATGTGATTTATAATCTTCTTTTCGGTATAATAATCCTTGCTCTGTCATTTCGTGCAGGGTGTCCAGCAAGGTCGAAGGTGCAGGAATCCAGTTTGTTGTCAGTTTTTTAAACTCTGTTTTGAAATGTTCGCTGATCATTGGCTGATGAATCTGCAGCAGATGCATAATATAAAACTTCGTAAATTGAGCCGCACTCATATTCAATGCAAAACGTTTCGGATTATTTTTGTGTGACAAGTTGATCCTTCCCTTCTTTTAAAGTAGCTCTTTCTATTATTCTACTATAAAAGATGGTAGATTTGTCCAACCATACGCACATTCGTTCGGTTTATTGATTTTTTATTTCTTTGTTTTCGGAGTTGCTACTAAGTTTTAAGTAAGAACTATTAAAGTACAAAACCTATCTTCCCAAAGTTCTTGGTTTCTTCAATATATTCGAACGCTTGTTTGTATTCATCAATCGTAAACAAGCGATCGATTTTAGGATGGATTTTATGTCTTCTCACAAAAGAAAGCATTTCTCTAAATTCTTCTGCACTTCCCATGGTCGATCCTAGTAAATTATACTGTCCATAAAAGAACTGCCGAATGTTAATAGTTACTTCATCCTCTGTTGTGGACCCGAAGGTAACAATGGTTCCTCCTTTTTTTACAGTGGCTATTGACTTATTAAAAGTGGCTTGACCAATACTTTCAATTAATAGATCTACGCTTTCTGATGAAAGTGCAGTTGTCCAGTCATCGTTCGTTGATATAGCTACATCTGCACCAAGCTTAAGAGCCTCTATTTGTTTTTCTTTCGATCTGGAAGTAACAATGACACGTGCTCCGGCCGCTTTAGCGAATTTCAGAATGTAGGTAAGAACACCACTGCCGATTCCAGGCAGCATCACCGTTTGACCCGCTTCAAGCTTTCCTCTGGTAAACAGAGCACGGTAAGCAGTTAACGCTGCTAAAGGAAGAACGCCTGCTTCTTCATATGATAAGTGCTCCGGTTTTTTCTCTACATGGTCTTCCGTACACACGTAATACTCAGCAAATGTTCCGTGGTCAGGCAGACCTACGATTTCAAACCCTTCAGGTGGCGCTTCACTGTTCTTCTCCCATCCTAAACCAGGGTTCACAACAACTTCATCCCCCACATGAAACCTTGTTACCTTATCTCCCACCGCTTCTATTACACCAGATGCATCTGAACCCGGAATAAGCGCTGGATCTTCAGGTTGATGCCTCTTTGTAATAACAGCTAAATCTCTTCGGTTCATTCCGGCCGTATGTATTTTAACCCGGATATTGTTTCCCTGCACCTCTGGTTTATTCATCTCTCTTATGCTCAATCCTTCGACACCTGTGTTACCTTCATGGACGATTGCTTTCATTAAAAAGAACCCCTCTCTGCCTTCGTTTGTATTTAGTCTATCAATAAGTTTTTTTAGTTCAAAGTCAAAACCCTTCCGTTCACAGAAAAAAAGTCCTTCCTGTAGATAGGAAGGACTTTTAATAATTCAATGTTATTATTGAGCCAGAACTTGAACTTTGACAGATTTTCTACCGAAGTCTAAAGCGTCATTACGGTCAGCCATAAATACATCAATACGGTTTCCATTGATTGCGCCGCCTGTGTCCCCGGCAATGGCTACACCATAACCTTCAACATAAACTTTTGAGCCTAGAGGAATGACATTAGGATCGACAGCGATCACTTTTTGATTAGGATTTGCTTTCAAGTCAATACCTGTTGCCGTTACTCCGCTGCAGCCCGTGCAATAAGCTGTATAAGCAGTAGCTTCCGCTGTAAACTCTTTAATTACATCGTTGCTTGTACCTTGTTTAGTACTTGCGTGCTCCGCTGAAGACGTATTAGAGCTCGCCTCACTAGCGCTGGACTGAGACTGGCTTGAACTGCTGGTAGTACTTGTGCTTGGAGCCGGTGCTTTAGCTTTTACAGCTTGTCCGTCTACTTTAAATTGATCGCCTGGATAAATGAGGGTAGAAGATAAGTTATTCCACGCCATCAACTGATCAACAGAAATATTGAATTTTTGACTGATAGCAAACAACGTATCTCCAGATTTAACGGTATAAGTGGATGCATTTGAAGATTGATTAGCTGAAGAATTAGATGAATTTGAATGATTGCTTGAAATAGATAGTGTTTGGTTTGGATAGATAAGATTAGAGTTTAGATTGTTGATAGATTTTAAAGTATCTACAGAAACGTTATATTGTTGTGAGATGCTCCAAAGAGTATCTCCTTTATTAATAGTATATTGTTCACTTTCGTGGGCACTTACGGATGTGGCAAATGCTCCAGTTAAAGCTACGGTCGCTGCAACAGAAAATACAGTTTTTTTCATGAAATTCTGCCTCCCCTTGAGTGTTCGTATTCGATCTTTTTTTGTTGTGATCGACTTACAATTACTAGAATAACAGAATACTGGTAAATTTTAAGAACAAACAAGCAACAGTTTGGTTTCAAACATAACAGCTATATTTCACAGGGATTACAGCACTAGACTATTGTATGTATCAGTACCATAAAAACCGGTTTTAACCACTAATACGACATATTTCAACAAAATTAACAGAAACGAATGCCCTTATACCTGTTTTTCCTTTTAATAGAATCCTATCTATTATTGCAGAATTTCCTCAATAAAATAAAAAACCTGTCACATGGGTGACAGGTTTTTAACATTATGCGTATTTAGCAGCTACTTGTTTTTGAACTTCCGGATCGTTTAAAAATTCATCATAGCTCATTTCTTTATCAATGATACCATTTGGTGTAATTTCAATAATCCGGTTGGCAATCGTTTGAATAAACTCATGGTCATGTGATGCGAAGATGACAGACCCTTTGAAGTTAATCAATCCTTTGTTCAAGGAAGTAATGGACTCCAGATCCAAGTGGTTGGTAGGCTCATCCAATAGAAGAACGTTTGCGCCGGAAAGCATCATTTTGGACAGCATACAGCGTACTTTTTCTCCACCTGAAAGTACATTTGCTTTCTTCAATGCTTCTTCACCAGAAAACAGCATGCGTCCGAGGAAACCGCGAAGGAACGTTTCTGTTTCATCTTCTGGTGAATACTGACGAAGCCACTCAACAAGGTTCAAATTTGAATCGAAGAACTCGGAGTTGTCTTTAGGGAAGTAGCTTTGAGATGTGGTAATCCCCCATTTAAATGTTCCTTCATCTGGCTCAATTTCTCCCATTAGAATTTGGAACAACGTTGTCTTCGCAGTTTCATGTGCTCCGACTAAAGCTACTTTATCGTCTTTATTTAACGTAAAGCTCACTCGATCCAGCACTTTAACGCCGTCGATCGTCTTGGACAGATTTTCAACGGTTAATAGATCATTTCCGATTTCACGGTCCGCGTTAAAGGCAATATACGGATACTTACGAGATGAAGGCTGAATATCATCCAGAGTTATCTTATCAAGGAGCTTTTTACGTGACGTTGCCTGTTTAGATTTCGAAGCGTTGGCACTAAACCTGGCAATAAACTCTTTCAGGTCATTGATCTTCTCTTCTTTTTTCTTATTTTGTTCTTGAGCCATCTTCATCGCCAGCTGACTGGACTCATACCAGAAGTCGTAGTTACCTACATAAATTTGAATTTTACCAAAGTCGAGGTCTGCGATGTGAGTACACACATTGTTTAAGAAGTGACGGTCGTGAGAAACCACGATTACCGTATTCTCAAAGTCGATTAAGAAGTCTTCCAGCCACTGAATGGCTTTAATATCCAAGTGGTTGGTAGGCTCATCAAGAAGAAGGACATCAGGATTACCGAATAGTGCTTGAGCAAGAAGAACTTTTACTTTTTCAGATCCTGCAAGTTCACTCATCTGCTTATCATGAAGGGCTTCTCCAATACCTAAACCTTTCAATAAGCGAGCAGCATCCGAATCCGCTTCCCATCCGTTCATCTCAGCAAATTCACCTTCTAGTTCTGCCGCACGCATACCATCTTCTTCTGTGAAGTCGCCTTTCATATAGATGGCGTCTTTCTCTTTCATTACTTCATAAAGACGAGTATGACCCATAATGACTGTTTCTAATACTTGATATTCGTCATATTCAAAATGGTTTTGTTTAAGAACAGCCAGACGCTGATCATTTTTAAGGCTGACATCTCCCGTTTGCGGTTCGATTTCACCACTTAGAATTTTTAGGAATGTTGACTTACCTGCTCCGTTGGCTCCGATTAGACCATAGCAGTTTCCCGGTGTGAATTTTATATTGACGTCTTCGAATAATTTCTGGTCACCAAAACGAAGACCTACATTATTAACAGTTAACATATCTTTAATCCTCCATTACTTACGTTTGTATAACATGAAAATTATATCATTCCTATGCTTTAGATAACAGTCGTTGTTGTGAATTAGAAATAACCATTTTCATTACCCCACTCAATAAAGAGTTCATAATCCTGTATGACTTTTTGTTTATAATGACTGGACCACAAGCTTAATTGGCGGCGGAAACCTTTTTGGTTTGAACCAATCGCTTCTATAATTGCATCTTCGCTATGATAAGGAAGAATCCCCTCATCAATATCTGCATCTGCCCTGGCGTGAATCTTAGCACTTATCTGAGCCATTGTTTTGATGGTTTGTTTCATGGATTTGTAATCCATAAGGTGTTTTTCTTTAAGGTCTTTAGAAAAAGGGGAACGCTCCCTCACATAATAGTCATGATTGTCTATAGAAAAATAACCAAGATATGGATCTGATAAATGGTGCATGGCCTGTTGTGTGTGCATAACCCTTCTGCCTTGATGACGGTGCTCCAGCCAGAATTGTTCATCATAAGGAAAGAAATAAGCAGGGATAGGCGTCCGCGCTTCCTTCGCTTCTAAGATAATATCATCCTTATGGTCTTCCTCACTACCTTCAATAAGAATATAATACCTATTCAACCCTGTTGATCCTATTCCTGATCCGACTTTTTTCACTACATCCTTAATCCGGTAAAAGGAGCGCGGTTGTCTTGTGGAGACATCCAAGGAGTCGTAATAGGATTCCCATGCCTTTTTCAGCTTCTCATACTCTTGTTTCGGTACAGAGGAAAGCTTGTCTTTTCCTATATCAAATGAGCGGATGGAGTTACTATTGACGACCGTCTGTTTTTCCAATTCATGTGAATGCTTTCTTTGCTCCACTTTTTTGATCGCCTTTTTAACAGCACTTTTACTTTCGTCTTTTGTGACATGCATCGTTTGAGGGTCAACTTCTCTATCTTGAAAAGACTTCATCTGTTTGGTGTAGGATTTCAAGTACTTATCTACCAGTTTATCCTGCTCATCTTCTGAATAACCCAGGTTTTCCATCGTCAGACGAATACTTACGGCCATACGCATCACGTCATACAGATAAGACCCCAGATATCCTTCATCAAAGTCATCTACATCAAAGACAATATCTCTTTTTTCATTTTGAAACACACTAAAATTATCAAAATGTAAATCTCCCATAATCCATGTGGGACGGTCTTTGGGTGTGTGGTAGCTGAAGGGAAGCTCAGTTACATCGTGAAAAAAGAGGTATGCACTGCCTCTAAAAAAACTGTATGGATCGTTTTTCATCTTTCCATACTTACGTTTCCTATCTTTATAGGATAACCCCATGAGTTCCCCGTCGAAACGGTCTAGAATTACTTCCAGTGCACGCTTTCGTATATGTTTTTTTGTTTCCAGCATTTGAACAACTTTTGTATCCACGGTTTCCCCTCCCTTGGTATGAGAAAAGCGATTGCCCGGGAGCAATCGCTTTTTTTCTGTATCTTATGATTGTGATTTATAGTATAAGCTGTTGTTTTCCACAACCTGAAGGACTTTATTTTCTTCCTCCATATCACTGCCGCACATCGGACATTTCTTATCGTTATTTGTTCTAAAGTTGTCTCTCATCCAACAGTTGCAATCTTCGGATGAACAAACCCAGATCTTAGTATCTTCCTCTTTCACTTCAGCTTGGTTCTTTTTTCCGAATGCCATTGTTGTAGCCCCCCTTTAGACTTTAAATGATATAAAAGAGACTGACCTTCAGAAGCCAGTCTCTTTTTATTTTTGATTATATTTTGGTTACGTTTGCAGCTTGTGGTCCGCGATTTCCTTCAGTTACTTCAAATTCTACAGCTTGACCTTCTTCTAGAGATTTGAAGCCTTCTTCGTTGATAGCGCTGAAATGAACAAACACATCATCTTCGCCTTCAACTTCGATAAAACCAAAACCTTTTTCCGCGTTAAACCACTTCACTGTACCTGTTTTCATAGGAATGGATCCTCCAATATTTCTTAAATTAATATGCGTTTTGCAGTAATGAAAAAATCACATATTATAAAAAGTACCAATAATAATTGATCACTCTTTATAATAGGTGATTGGAAGTTAAAACTTCTTGATATTGGTAAAATATATTGTTTTTATAACTATACTATGACTCACCGGTGAAGTCAAGTACAGCCGCTTCAAAACGCTGCATTATCAGTATATACAGAACGAGGGGTTTTTATTCCAAAGATTCATGATTTTTCTATAATCCCGCAGGCAATTCTCTTACCAGAGTCGCCGCTTGGCTGGCTTTGGTAATCATCTGGACCTTGATGGATGATGACACTCCTGCCAATGATATCTTTCACTTTGAAACGATCAGTAAAGAAGATCATCCGCGCTCTTCCTTGATTCGAAAACAAAACAGGAAAGTCTCCTGCATGGTTACCATGTGGCTGATTATCTGGATTCCAATGTCCCCCCGCTGAAGTGAACGGTTCACTCCCATTGCCTATTTCACAGGCGCCGGTTTCATGGATATGAAATCCATGCGGTCCAATTTGTCTGCCATTTTTCAATTTTTTAAACGGCGGCAGTCCTTCAACCTGAACATACACTTCCACTCCGTATGGCATCTGATAAAACTGAATGGTTCCTTTCAACTGAGGAGCAAGTGGACTGCTCAGAAAAGATGCTTGAGCTGTTTCTGATGCATAAGTCTGCCTGTAAGCTCCATTTTGGACATATGAGTACATGTGTATCTTCCCCCCTTTTTTTTAAATGTATGTCCCTAAATTTAATCTCATGACTCTGGCTTTATTTCAAAATTCACCAACGGAGCACATGAAAAGTGAGCGGAATGTCTTTCTCTAAAAGAATACCGTTCTTTAACCCAGATACTTTTCAAAAGACAAGAAAGGCCCCCAGTCTAAGGAGGAGGAAGAAGTCCTTAGCACAGGGGGCTTTTCTGATAGTTTATTTTATGAATAGACATTACCTTTTAGAACTTAAGATATTCGAAAAAGTACCTGCTCAAGTTCTGTTGGGTCAATAGGGTGATTCAGCTGGTAAATGATCCGGTCCAGTTGATGCTCTACTTGAATCTCCCATTCGTTTACAGCCTCTTTATACACAGAACCCCACTGCTTCTGATAATGGTTCACAACCGTTTGAGATAAATCATCAAGCTCATGGTTCAATACGACAGAAATAGAAGAGGAGATGGCTTTTTTCATTTCTTCTTTTTCATTCTTCTCGAAGAATGCTTTTGTATTTCTAAAGTATTTCCTATGCTGGCTTTTTTCCCTGTCACTCAATCTGATTTCACCTGACAGGTCAGGAAGTGGAAGGTGTTTCACATCATAATAATCAAGACGAATGGATGAACGGATTCCCGCCAGTTCGTCCTCTATTCTTTGATGCGTTTGTTGAGTTAAATCACCAATGAATCTTTCCAATCGTACACAAACGGCTTTGACTTCCTGAAGCATTTCATAACAGACTTCATCATTCAGCTGTTCCTGCGCACTTTTAAGTTGTTCTTTCACATCATTGCTGCGGCCATTGATCACTGCCGGGTTAAAATGACGCTTGAAGAGATCATTAAAATTTAACATCATCCGTTCGTGGACATAGTGGATCTGCTTTTCCACCTTCCCTTGAAGAGTGGATTCAATCCCTGTATCATGCGGGACATTAAATACTTGAAGCGCCCGTTCCTTATCCTTCTCTGTTTCCAGTTTCTTCTTCACACGGTCGTCTTCAGATAACCGGCTGCTCTCAATAAAATGTTTCAAGGAATCTTTTATTTGCTGAATGTCTGATTCTACAGAGCGGACAAGCATCTGTGCCAACTCTTCATTTAAGAAAGTTTCAAAACTATCCTCAAAAGCATGAATTCCTGATTCTAAGTCATTTCCGGACTGTTTTTCTTCCAACGCCTGGAGACTTGATACCGGAAACAATCGAGGGTTTCTGATTTGAAAAGCATGCAGTTGGTTTTCTATATAAGACTCAACCTGAATCAGTTCTTCCTCTGACGCAGCCAGATCTTTTGCATTAATTAAAAAGAACATTTTATCCATAGCAAAACTATCTTTCACTCTGCCTAACTGGGTTAAGAAGGTTTGATCAGCTCTGGAGAAGGGATGGTTATAATACGTAACGAAAAGAATGGCGTCTGCATCCTTAATGTATTCAAAGCTGACGTCCGTATGTCTCGCGTTAACAGAATCCGCTCCTGGTGTATCGACAAGAGTAATGCCGGCCTGGGTCCACGGGCAGTCATAAAATAATTCCATAGACTCAATAAAACACGACTTTTTTTCTTCGGATACGTATAAAGAAAATTCATCCCAAGAAATAGTGATGGTTGTACCAAGCTGTTCTTTCATGAAGTCCCAGCCCTCCTGGAAGGCTTTCAAAAAAGCATAATTCTTTTGATTAAGTTCGGTCCACTGTTCTTTATCCAGTTTCTCTATTCCATCAATCGCTTCTTGAACAGAATGTGCGGTTATATCAACCTTGGATAGGATGGGCATGAGATCCTCAAGCATCTGCTTTTCGGTTTTTACTTTCGCTTCAACGGTCTGGTTCTTTTTTCCACTGGACGGCCTTGAGATTTTATTAATACTCGCAGTTGTAGGATTTGGGGACACCGGCAATACCCGGTCTCCTAATAAAGCGTTGGCAAATGATGATTTTCCGGCACTGAATGCGCCGAACAGTGCAATAGTATACTCACGGTTATCCAGGCGGTTTCTTTTCTTATGCAGTTGTTCATATAAATGCTCAAGACCTTCAACGGATTTAATAGCATCAAGGGTTTCATCTGCTCTAGTCAACGTCTGCCCGATAGATGAAAAAGACGTTGCTTTAGATGGTACAAGCTGCTCGTTGTCAGGGACCCCGCTTTCAACCTGCCTCGATTCTTCCCTTAATAATTCATCACCAATATCTTTATGAATGACGGCGTTTTCCCTTTCGTCTAACTCGTTAATGGAGAGTCTTTCACTCTCAACCGAAAAGGTATCATGAAACGATTGGAAAAGGCGTTTGCGGTACTGGTTTATCGCTTCATTCATTTCAGAAATCCGCTCATTGATGCTCTCAATTTCACGGATGGCTTGAAATGAAGGCTGGTGCTCTTTCTCCAGGTTTACCTGCTTCTGTTGAACCATTTCCAGGAACTTCTTACGCCAGTCAGCCAGGAAACTTCGAACTTCCTTTTGAATATCTTTCGCAACTTCATTTGTGTATCTCAACACGTAAGCCCCTGTGACAGATGCTCCGGATTCGACTAAAGAATGCAGTCGTTCATCCGGATATGTAAACTTCATTTGATGAACTTCCTGAAGGAAAGACTCATCAGTAATTCCGTATTTCTCAATAAGTTTAACCATACGGTCCCGGAGAGGCCATTTTAAGTTTTCTTTCATTGATTCGTTTAATTGATTATAAAAAGCCTGCTTTCGTACCCTTCTTTCTTCTTCTGTCTTTTTGGCAGTAAATATAATACCGACCTTAAAGTCAGGCTGTAAAGAATGTAAGTAGGCTTCTGCATATTCCCTCAATGAACTTGGCATTAAATAGGCATTGCTGACGAATGATTCTATTCTTTCTTTGAAATCCTCTTTTGCTTCCTGATCCAGGTTTTTTTTATTCTCAAGCCATTCTATTTCAACAGCGCTGCTATTTATTTTCTGTTTGAGTTCTTCTTTCCGTTCCCTTAAAGGTTCCAGCTCCTCCTCCTGACTATCTGAGTAATCTCCTGCGGTTTCATTAATAATTGTCAAAGCTTCTTTTTCTGCCTGTTTATTCATTTCTTCTTGAGAACGTGTAAAAAGAGATTGAAAGTCTTGTTTCAACTGAGAAAACTCATTGTATTCAATAGAAAAATCGCGCATGGATGTATAATAAATATGATCAGGATTGATCCCCCACTGCTGAAAAGCGGCTTTTACACTAGTATGATACTGTTCAAACGTAAGCTCCTGGCTTACATGCTTATCCACTTGGTTGACTACGACAGAAAAAGGGGTCTGTCTTCTCTGCATTTCTAATAGAAATAATAAATTCACTTCGGATTGAACGTGATTATAATCCATCACATAAAAGATGTAATCCATCATATGTAAAGATGACTCGGTAATCAGACGGTCCGCATCATTCGTAGAATCCACCCCGGGCGTGTCAACAACCGAAACATTCGGGGGAAGTGCTCCTTCCGGCCGGCTGATTTCCAGGCCGGTTATTTTTTCACCATCTGTACAGAGAGATTGGATTGTGTCAATATTCACTTCTTCTTCATACTGAACAGGGGGACCATTTTTGAACCATGCTTTTGTATAAGAATCACCGCTTTTAATACGAACGATGTTTGCACTAGTGGGAATCGGACTTGAGGGTAACAAATCACTGCCTAAAAGCGTATTAATTAAAGTAGATTTCCCTGCTGAAAAGTGACCGGCCACCCCGATTACCATTTCTTCGTTTGCCAATTTTCCAATGAGATCCAAAACTTTCTCAGATGGTTTCTCTAAGTTTTCCTCTTTTAAAAAGTAGTATAAGTTTTGAAAGTTTGTAAGACTTGTCTTTGTTCCAAAAGTCATGGTCTGTCTCCTTTGCCTTATGTCATCTACACCCATTTTACTCCGAAAGATCTGCTTTACTCAAGGTAAATGAAAGAAAGAGGATTACGCGTCCATATAAGGGATATTTTCTTTTGTATCAATCCGGCCAATTACTTTTTTTATAAATGCAGGTGTCCCTTTTAACCACTCATTAAAAGAAATTTGGACTGGTGTTGTATCTCCTCCAAGACCAAATAGTACTTGGCCGCTTTCAGGTGAAAAGCATACGGTATGTATCGTTCCTGTCCACCGGCTGTATTGTTTGGAAAATATCATTCCATTCGTATCATTGAGATACTCAAAGGCTTCCTGTACAGTTGCTACCTTCTTTTGATAATTCTTCAGTTGTGTTAAACGCTCCTCTGAATCTGAAAGATGCCTCCGATTTTCTTCGGGCATAAGGGAGAAATGATTGGTGCAGGCATTTCCCTCCTGATATTCAATCCCCCGTGGGGAAGCTTCTATAATGGCTGTATCCTGCTTACGGTCATAGATAACATAATTAAACGAATGACGATGCGGAAGTTCCCTTAGAAGATGAACCGCCTCTTCTGTGTTTTTGCAATTTTCTAATAGAAATCTTGTCAATGAACAGCATATAAATCCGTCTTCAGGGTGGATACGGTTCACAAAATTATACCCCACGCAGAGTCCATATTCATTCATGCCGTCGGTTCTGCCAATGATCCGCTGACCCGGTCCGATTGTTGCTGTCCCACTGGAAGGTTGAAATAAGAGAAAACGACCCTCGTACGTTTTAGGATGATAGTCATAATTACGAGCAAAAAAACGATCCCCCGTTAAAATGGAGCAGCCAGAGTTCTCCCAATCCTGCTGCCATCCGCTATATTCATGGATCACTTCCTGAACCGGCCATTGTAAACCTTCTGCAAGTCCTTTGATTTCATCCCAAACCCCGGGAGCATAATGAAGATAAAGATCCTTAACCTTTTTCATATCAACATGATACCGCTGGAGAGATTTTTTCCTTCGAAGTTTATGATTATTATATAGTTTGGAACCTCTTAGACGATTACCTTGTGTATATCCAAAATCATCATGGCGTCCCCTGAATTGGATAACTTCTGAGTGGATGTTTTTCACGCTTGTTCTACCTTGCCTGAACAGGCAGCCAAGTATTGATGAAATAGATCATGGTGAAGAATTTTGTTATGATCCGCATCTGGAATAATTTCAACGTGCAGACCCCATTTATTTTCCACCCAAAACTGTAAATCATTGGAGTCGATCACCTCATCATTTTCACCTGCGAAAATGAGAATCCTGTCTTGCATCGAACGAAATAGATCCTCGGGTATTTTTTCAAGGAATCTAGAAACCAGCAGACGAAAGCTCAAATGCAGGCGGCCGTTTTCAAATAGTTCGTCTGGTATTTCTGCTACTGTTCGATGGTTAAACCGATGAATATTCATTTTATAAAGAAACATAAGAAGAAAGACTTTTTTTCCGTAAACGGTGTAGTCAACATCCGCGCCATGTTTCGTTTGTTCATTTGCATGTTCATGATAAACAGGAAGTGTTGGATGAAAAAAGGGGGCAACAAATATGTATTCATCCACGATGGAAGGATTCTGCTGTATAAGCCGCAGCATATTTGCACACCCCATAGAATGGCCAAGTAAGGAGATAGTTTCATATCCTTTCTGCTTTATATAATGAATAAAGTCTAATAAATCATGATCGTATTGACCAATATATTCTATATCACCCCTTCTTGAGCTCTGAGCATATCCACGCAGAATGGGAACAAAAATATCTGCCTTTCTTTCGCAGGCTTTTACAAATTTTTTATGGTGTTTTATTTCCGCTGTTATGCCATGAATAACAATAATGGCTTCTTTATTCGATTCGTTCTTTATATATGGAAGATAAGACAAGGAAGTCGTATCCCTTGTTGTATAGTGGGACCAGTTCGTCTCCATCATGATTGTTGACTCCTTTTCTTTAAATACTCATTAAAATGTTCGACTTTAAGAATATGAAGAAAATGATGCTCCAGCTTTTCCATGTATGCTTGTGATAAATACCGCTTTCCCCCACGGTGAATTTCCTCCGCGTAATGAAAAGGAGGAACAGCGTCTTCTTTTTTATTGACTACTGTAAACGTCAATGCCCGTACGATCCGTCCATCTTCCAACTCTAGTTCTATAACGGTCGGCCGATAAGCTCTTGTATCAACGCCTTCACGCGTATACAAATAGTCTAGGGCTTCTTTATGAATCTCATACACGACACCTTCTACTCGATGGCTGTGTTTTTCTTGTATATCTGCCCTTGAACCATCGTTAAGATGATAAGAAAATCCAAGTCTATAGTTGTGTAGAATACCACGTCCTATGATTTCTTCAAACAGATGGTTGACTTGATGGGATTTTAACCTTACATCATCCATGCATGATCCGTAGGCAAAATAATAAAATGGTGGAAGAGTGACGAACTGAGAGACCTTCCAATCATGGCTGGGTACACGACTTCCCTCTGGTTCCCGCGGCCAATAATAGACATAAGCCATCGTTTGCATAGATTCTAAATATACAACCGTTTGCTTACGCACAAATAAGGAATCACCCTTTCCCTCCACGTAATCCTCCAGCTCATCTAATCTCTTAAGTTTAGAAGAACTAATTTCATAAAGTTCCCCATATGTCCACTCCTCCTTATCTTCAATAAGCTGTGGATAGTAAGAAGATCCACTATGCAGCCGGCCTTTTACATAAGCCTGCTCAGACAATAAGGAAGAACCGTTTAAGTAGCTGTGGTTTTTCTCACCTCTGCATAAAGAACCATAGACAAACACTTTCAATTCGTTCACCTCTTTTTTGGAAAGTCTTTAAAAGCCATGGGTTTCCCTGTGGATGCTGCCGATTTGACAGCATTTACGACGGCTTTTTCAACGGCTGTTGCTGCTAGAGAGGCAAGAGCGTTCAAATCACAGCTGACCTTATTCTCAGATAGAGTAAATAAAGTATCACCATCTACAAACAAATGAGAAGGCCGAATGGTACGGGCCAGACCATCATGACAGATACCGGCAAGCTTATTAGCCTGGGACTTACTAAGCTTTGCATTCGTCATAATTGCGCCGATAGTAGTATTCCCGCTGAATCGGTTCGTCTGTACGTCTGAGATATGCTTCAGAAGATAGCTTTCCGTATGTAAGAAAACACCCTTGTCGTGCAGTCCTGCTATTATTGTTCCTTCCTCAGGGTCAAAAATATCACCAAAACAGTTCACAGCAATGACCGCTCCTACTTCAACCTCTCCTGCCCGGCAGGCCCAATGTCCGATTCCACCTTTCATGCTGCAGCTTGGTCCAAGGACTTTTCCGATCGTAGCTCCGGCACCCGCTCCAAAACTTCCAGATTTGAAAGCGGTTTTCCTCCATGCGTTTTCCGCAGCCTGGTATCCCATCTCTGCATTTGGACGAATCATACCCTTTTCATCTTTTAAATCAAATAAAATAGCGCCTGGGACTATGGGTACTTTGGCTACATTCACATCAAAACCAATATTTTTCTCCTCTAAAAAACGCATCACTCCACTACCTACATCTAAACCATAAGCACTTCCTCCAGATAAAAATACACCATGTATTTGTTCCACTAAATTTTCTGATCGTAATACATCCGTCTCTTTTGTACCAGGTGCTCCACCCCGCACATCAACACCGGCAACCGCTCCTTCTGGACTTAAAATCACAGTACATCCGGTTTGACCTGAAGCATCTTCCGCCTGACCAATAAGGAAGCTGTCCATTGTGGATATATCCATCTCTTTCATAACAAAAACCTCCATTTTATGTTTGTGAAAACGGACTTGAGGGGAAACAGGAGATAGACGAGGAGGTGGCAAGTGTATGGAAAATAATCAAATTATCGTCTATGGTCATGTGCAGGGAGTCGGGTTTCGTGCAGCAGCAAAGCAGATTGCTGATCGATCCGGAATCTTCGGATGGGTTAAGAATCAGCCTGATGGTACGGTTTTAATAGAGGCCGAAGGTGAAAAAGATCAACTTCATCAATTCCTTACAAAAATAGATCAGGGTCCTACCCCATTTAGTAAAGTTGAATCAATGGATGTCAGCAGTAAAAGCATAAAAGGTTATGATAAATTCAGAGTTATTCATTAAAAGATGACCGCAGAACTGCGGTCATCTTTCTTCTTATTTCTTATGCATTGGACGCACGATTACTTCATTTACATTAACATAGGAAGGTTGTGTGACAGCATAAGTAACCGCTCTTGCAATATCTTCGGATTCTAAAGGATCCATACTTCTATTTTTAAACATTTCAATGACGTCTCCATCTGTGATATGTTCTGTGAGTTCTGTATCTACTGCTCCTGGTGATATGTTTGTAACACGGACACCTGATTTGGATAATTCTTTTTCCATTCCCATTGAAAGAGCCTTAACAGCGTATTTAGTTGCACTGTAAACGGTACTGGAAGGAAAAACTTCATGTCCAGCTACAGAAGATACATTGACGATGTGCCCCGCCTCCTGTTCGATCATAGTAGGCAGACTTGCATGAATGCCGAAGAGGACACCCTTAATATTTACATCCACCATCTGCTCCCATTCATCAACATGGTCATTTTTCAAGAAGGATAATAGCATAACACCGGCATTGTTAATGAAAATATCCACAGTACCAAACGTTTCTTTTGTCACCTTCACGAGATTCTCGACATCGGATCGTTTCGTTACATCGGTTTCTACAACTTTAGCTTCTACATTATATTGTTCAGTAATTTCAGACTCAAGTTCGTTTAATTTTTCCGACCTTCTCGCAGCAAGGACGACATTTGCACCTTCACTTGCTAAATGGTGAGCAATTGCCTTTCCGATCCCGCTGCTCGCACCGGTAATAATTGCCGTTTGTGTTTTTAAACTTGTCATAAAAAAAAGCCTCCCTTAATTTCATTACTTTATGTATCTACCCTGAAATCAAGATAAATATTCATTCGTTCACCGGTGGATGTTTCGCTGCTAAACATCCACAACCCTCTCTATCCATTAATAGAATCTTTTTGTTTAACTCCTTTTGTTAAAACAGTAATGTAACTGAATCCGGGTATAAAAAAACACCCTTTTTAAAAAGGGTGTTTTGGAAAGTTATGATACTTATTGTTGTTCTTCAAAGAACTTACGGTTAATTTCGATGTATGGAGTTTCTTCCTCTGGTACTTCATCCTCGATGTAAATTGCCTCAACAGGACACACAGCTTCACACGCACCACAATCTATGCAAATCGCAGGATCGATATAAAACATATCTTTCCCTTCTTCAATACAATCAACCGGGCACACATCCATGCATTCCGCAGCTTTTTCATCTTTACAAGGGGATGTAATTACAAATGCCATTCCGCTTTCTCCTCCTTTAGTTGAATTTAGTGTGCTTATTTTTATATATTCACCTTTATTGGCTAAGATAAACACCACAATATATCATAACGATTTTGAAACAAAATCGCAATTCCACTCTCTATTCGACTAATTTCGCATAGAAACAGAAAGAAATGGAAAGACGATGGGTCTGCCATCAATCTTCCCAGATTCGTTCCACAGTATACTCTCCACCTTGTTTTTGTACAAGAAAAACATCCGGGCGGGAGAGACGTTTCCAATCATAAAAACCGATTTCCCGGTTATATTTCTGAAGCAGTAAAGCTAAAAGGTTTCCGTGTGTGACGAGGAGGACATTCCCACAATCCTGTTGTTCGAGTTCATCAATTAGAGAAAGAACTCTTTGTTTAGCTTCAAGTGAGGATTCACCTCCGCTAAATTTAAGATCAGGGTCTTGGAAAGTATCATGAA
The DNA here is from genome assembly GCF_020524025.1 of Halobacillus litoralis. Taxonomy (GTDB): domain Bacteria; phylum Bacillota; class Bacilli; order Bacillales; family Halobacillaceae; genus Halobacillus; species Halobacillus litoralis_D. The sequence goes on from NZ_JAIVKN010000001.1 coordinate 988,531, forward strand.
GCACCTCTTCCCAGTCGTCCAGTGGTTCATGGCTAAGGACTCTTTCTTCTAAACGATCATCTGTTTCAATTTCCATTCCTTTGCTGCGAGCAAAGGGTCTGATGGTTTCAACGGCCCTCAAATAAGGGCTGGAGATGATCCGATCCACATTATGGCCTGAATGGTCTAATAAGGCAGCCAGGGTTTGCGCCTGCCTGATCCCCTGCTTGGTTAAGGGTGAATCTTCATGCTGACCCTCTGTTTCACTGTGTCGAACAATTATCAATTTTTCCATACGTACCCATCCTCCCCTTTCCATCACCTTATCCTTATTATGGATGATGGAACGAGTGTTGACAAGGAAAGCGGAAAATATCTCTTACCTTTTGTACACACACTTTCCTCTATGCCAGGTTTCAAGCACGCTCAGCTGATTCAGGTGCTGCGGCTTTATTTCCTCTGGATGCTGATCCAGTAACAGGAAATCCGCTTGATAACCAGGATTTATTATACCCTTTTCATTCTCCTTATATTCCAGTTCTGCCGGTGTTTTTGTAAAGCCTTGAAAGGCATCTTCGATTGACATTTTTTCTTGAGGCATCCATCCGCCCTCAGGATTCCCTTGTAAATCTGTGCGGTTGACGGCAGTAAACATAGTTACAAATGGATCCAGGGCACCAATAGGAAGGTCTGAACTTAATGTGACAGGAATGTGATCTTTTATCATACTTTGAAAAGCATCACAGTATGGTAGAAGATCCTCTGGTGTCCATTTATCCTTCTTATCCCATTCATCTAGTAAAAAGGAAGGCTGGGTTTCAATATAAGGTTTTATTTTTTTCATTCTTTGGATGAGGTCAGGAGCTAGTGTTTGGGCATGGATAATGCGGTGACGAAACTTTTTCGTTTCTGCTTCAGGCTGTTCCAACGCATGAAGTGCCTGTTCAACAGCACGATCACCAATAGCGTGCATAGCTACCTGCATTCCATTCTCACTTGCATATCGAACCATTTCATTCAGCTGTTCCTGTGTGTAGATTAACAAGCCTTCTTTAGAGGGGTTATCAGGATATGGATTTCTCATTGCTGCAGTATGGAGACGCTGCGTTCCATCTAAGAATATTTTCACAGACCCCACTTTAACACGGTCTGTTCCTTCACCTGTTCGAAGTTCGTTTTGCTGAAAGTAGTCCTTTAGGTTGTCTATATTAAAAATATAATGATGAAGATAGACATCAATGGGAAGCTGCTCTTCTTTTTCAAGCTCTGTGTACGCCTGCCACAGTCTTTCATAGGAACCAATAAAATTGATATCATCCGTATGCACGGAAGTGATGCCATGCTCGCTCAGTTTTGGCAGTCCTGCTTTAAGGGCTTCTTTGGCATCTTCTGCAGATCTGCCCCAAAAATGGTGCTTAATATAATGGACAGCCGTGTCTTTAAAACGACCTGTCCACTGTCCATCCTCATCTTTTTCCTTAAAAACTTCTGGTTCTTTTTTGAAATCTTCTTCTTCTTTCAGAAGTTCCAAAGCACTCTCACTGATTACACACTCATGGCCATCCTGATGCATAAAGTACATATTTGCATCTACGTGAATTTCTTTTAAGTCTTCCGCGGTAAGCAGCCCGTCAATGTCATCAAACTCTGCATCATTAAAGCCCTTCCCATATATCCAGTCGTGCTGTTCTATTCTATCGTAATGGTTTTCTATTAATGATTTCATTTCTTTCCAACTGGTAGCTTCGGTTAAATCCAGTTCTTTCTTAAGCAGGCCGAAGCGGAGAAGATGCATATGGCTGTCGTTGAAGCCGGGAGCAAGAACTTTCCCTCTCCCATTAATCACCTCATCTTCTCCATGGTAGGGAGAATCATATATGGCTTCGATTGTTTCTCCTTCGATTTTTACGGCATATTCTTTGTCTTTGTTATAAGTATGATATGGTTGATAGATTCGAACTTGGTCGATGATCATGTCACTGCATCCTTTCCCTATTGTTTGTTTTTTTCCATACCCTAAACAAAGTTGAAGATAAACGTCTAGATTATTTCAAATTCTTAAACAAAATAAAAAAAGATACTCTGAATATCCTCCAAAGAGAGGTACATGATTTATTGGACGTCGCTATGTATGATTCATTTATGAGCGGTTACGTTGTTGATATAGCAAAAGTATAGGTTTCTTTTTTAGGACTCCCTTTTATGCATTATGCATAACAAAAAAGTGTCCCCTGAAGAACAGACACTTTTCATCAAAGATCAGACAATAAATTTTGTGAACCATGCGATATATTGGGCTCCTGGAAGAAATAACAGTTGAGCAAGCAATGTTCCCATCAACCTCGAAAAAACCATCATTAAGGAAACATGTTTCAGCTTAATATAATCTCCCCGTTTGTTAATCACGTCATCAGCCATTACTGAGATCTTGGGATCTACAAAAACAACGAGCAATATGGTTGCAATACCATTGATCAAACCTGAAGCCATAATAGCTGTTGAAGCTCTATCAGGAGCGAGAAGGGCTGCGTATAAAGCCGATAAAACTCCGATGGTATAAATAGCAGTCACAACCATATTAATAAGAAAAAGCCTCCAAGGTACAGCCTTGAGCGTGAGTCCCCTTAAGTCCTTACGAGCTGGAAAATGAAAAAGATTCAATCCGCGTTTAATATATTCGAATGAAAAGAAAGTTTTCAGTAATAAGGGAACTGACCCCCCTTGTTTGGATAAGTGAATAATAGACCTTGAGAACAAAGCAACAAACGTAGGAAGTAAAAGGATTCCAATAATTGTTCCAATGGTGGAGGCTCCAAGAATGGTCCTGTACTGGGCTTCTACAAAATCCAGAGTATTTGAATCTGGAGCTGTATCCACAAGGCTGCCTGTAAATGGCTGCTGCATCATATTAGCCATTCTTGAAATGATAACCATTAAGTTAAATAGTGAAAGCGCAGAAGCGATTAACCCCACTCTGGCACCCGAAAGGCGTACGGCATAGGCAAGCGTCTCTATCGTGTGAATAACTAATATGAACATGGAAATATAGAGGACTTTTTCTGTAAAAAACTCCACCGACAAACCTCATTTCTTAGACTGATCAATTGGCAGAAGAAAAGCTGTTTTTATGTAAGTATTATTTAAGAAGAAATTCCTAAAGCAAATGATGAACAAAAAAGATATCTACTTTCTAAACGCCGAACCAACTGCGATGATAAATAGAAAGAAGAAAACCAACCCTACGCCTTGCAGAAGTGTCATGATACTCATCAGTCATCTCCCTTTTATCCAGTCATTTTGTCCATGATAAAAATGCCGAAGGAAGAGCCTCCGGCATTTTTTAAAGTTCTTTAAAATATTCTTTGTAAAAACCGCCTATACGGCCTGTGTTATCGATGACAAAATAGAATTCTTCGCTTTCATTTTTTACATCATACACTTTTCCTGGTGTAAGGACGTTGTGGACGACGAATTTTTTTGCATCATTTTGTACACATTCAATTTGTTTAATTGTCTGGCTGTTTTCCCAACCTTTATGAATCATAACTATACCTCCTATATTCCCTTGTTTTCTTATCATACACGGAACAAAGGGAGGACTCAATAATAGATGAAATTAAAAATTGTCCTTATACCAGTTCGCTGCCGTTATTACTTCATTTTCAGTCAGTTGATGTCCCATCTTCTCCCAATGATCGGTAACATCCGCTCCAGCATCACTAAGCAGGGCTTTCAAATCAAATGTTTCTTGAGCCGGGCAGATTGGATCGTTTTCACCTGCTCCGATAAACACAGGAAGACCAGACTGTTCAGGAAGTTCTTTTCCTCTACGGGGCACCATCGGATGAAACAAAACCGCTCCTTTTAAACTGTCTTTATAGTGAAAAAGAAGGCTCCCTGCAATATTAGCACCATTGGAATAACCGACGGCAATGACCTGATCGCGGTCAAACGTATATTTTTGTGAAGCTTCCATTATAAACTGATTCAATTCTTCCGTTCGCTCTATTAAATCTTCTTCATCAAAAACGCCTTCTCTTATCCGTTTGAAGTATCGAGCCATTCCGTTCTCTGACACATTCCCTCGGACGGACAATACAGAGGCTTTTGGATCAATCATCCGGGCTATTGGAAGTAAGTCCTGCTCTGTTCCCCCTGTTCCGTGCAATAGAAGCAGTACTTTCTCATTGGTTCCTTCTTTATAAATATGGTTCATTGTCATCTTTAATCCTCCTTTTTGTTTACATAATATAATTATGGTAACTAAAGTACTTATACAACTTCATTTTATCTTTAATTCGAGATAGTGTCAAAAGTAAGCCGTGTGTCTGAAGAAATCCTATTTCCAGATAAATTCTAAAGTAAGTGTGTTAGAAAACCTGTCTCACTCCTTGCCTCAAGACATATAATTTCAAACAAAAAACCGCTACCTTAGAAGGTTAGCGGCTTTCTAATCACTTATTTGCCAGACCATTTTCAATTAACTCAAACAATTGTTCAGCCATTGATGTGACACCAAGTTTTTTCCTGTTTGAGAACAGGATCGAATGAAAAATCATATCTCCGATTAACTCTGAAGAAACATCTGTCTTCCACACCTTCTGAAGCTTAGCTTCTTCAATCCAATTCATCATCATATCATACGTTTCCATAAGATCTTTATGAAGTTCTGTACGATAGAACATCGCTAAATTCTTTTCACTTGTCTGCAGCTCACGTATCATTTGATCAATATGATAAGTTTCTGCATGTTCAAGAAGAATTTGAAGAAGTAGATATAATCTATGGTTTGGCGCTTCTTCCATTGAAATCGAATGGACCTTGCGTTTCATCTCATCCATCATGCGTTTCATATAGGCAAGAATAAGGTCGTCTTTATTTTTATAGTATTCATACAATGTACTTCTGCTTACATCAAGCATGGCACTTAACTTCTTGAAGTGAACACCATTAATGCCTTCCTGACGAAGAACTTCACCTGTGACTTTCATGATTTCATCTTCTGATAGAATTCGTTTTCTGCCCAAAGCGGATCCTCCTCATCCATTCATTATACCATTGGATGAGGAGGAGTTTATATTTCTTTCCCTCGTTCATCATTATTTAAATAAATAAGTCAGATACCCGTATCCTCTTTGTTCCATTTCTTCTTTTGGAATAAACTCCAAAGCTGCAGAGTTAATGCAGTAGCGCAGGCCTCCCTGATCTTTTGGTCCATCTTCAAATACATGTCCTAAGTGGGAATCTGCACGGTCACTTCTAACTTCTGTACGGAACATTCCGTGAGACCTGTCCATCTCTTCTTTGACCTGCTGCTTTTCTATAGGCTTGGTAAAGCTTGGCCAGCCACATCCTGCATCATACTTATCTGTGGAACTGAATAAAGGTTCCTTTGAAACAATGTCCACATAAATACCATCTTCTTCATGATCATGAAATTCATTTTGAAATGGACGCTCTGTCGCATTTTCCTGTGTAACTTTATATTGAATGTCAGTCAGCCTTTGTTTCAGGTCCTCTTTATTTTTCGGATAGCTCCAGTGGTCCTTAATAAAATCAGCACGACCTGATCCTTTTTTATATCGTTTATAATGAAAAGCATTTTTTTTATAATATTCCTGGTGATTATCTTCAGCTTCATAGAACGTTTCTGCCGGAAGAATCTCTGTAACAATCGGCTTTTTAAAGATCCCCGAATTCTCAACCTGCTTTTTACTTTCTTCTGCTATCTTCTTTTGTTTCTCATTGTGATAATAGATAGCTGTGGTGTATGACTTTCCGCGATCGGCGAATTGTCCACCCGCATCTGTTGGATCGATTTGCTGCCAGAAAAGTTCAACAAGTCTTTCATACGGAAAGATTTCCGGATTAAAAGTAATTTGGACAGCTTCTCTATGTCCTGTCGTTTCTGAAACGACTTGCATGTACGTAGGATTTTCTGTGTGACCGCCTGTGTAGCCTGAAACGATGGATTCGATACCAGGCCTTTCATCAAATGGTTCCACCATACACCAAAAACACCCGCCAGCAAACGTTGCTTTTTCTAAATGTTTATTCAATATAAAGCCTCCTATAACGTAGGTCCTTGTAAATCATCTACTATGTACCTATTCTTGCGAATTCACAAAAAAAAATCAAGCCACACGCACAGCCTAAATAAATAACTTAGGCTGTGATGTACCTTGAGATTTGTCTTTTTTCTTTTCACTGCTCTTTTTTGTACTGGATTCCCAACTTGATGAGATGGATTCACTTTCCTTGTTTCCAGCTGAAGTTTCATCTTCATCATCCGGTTCATTCATGATTTTCATCATATTAATCATAGCGGGTATGTTTTTTAACATTGGTCCATATTGCTGCATCATAGGAGCGGCCGTCTGCATGGCTTTTAAAGCGGTCTGCATGTGTCCAAGCCATCCAGCCCCGCCGGTTTTAGCCGCTGCACCTGCTGCACCTAAAGCATTGGCACCTAATCCACCGCCCCCGCCAAAGAAACCAGGAGCAGCTGATCCAAGCCCTGCGTTGCCTAAAAAGCCGGGAACACCAGAACCAAGACCTGCATTGCCTATGAAACCAGGAAGACCGAATCCTCCAAAACCACGACTGCCCGCATTCATAAGAGGTGCGAAGGAACGCATCATTTGTGGAGCAGCTGCTTGTTGAAAACCAGGAAATTGACCCATAGGAGGGAAAGGTGGTTGACCTGTCGGAAACATATAAACCCCTCCGAAACATTAGAATACTGTAACATATGCCCTGTTTGAGGTTATGGTTTGGGCTCAATACTGGTTTGTAGCAGTTGGAAGTTTCCAATCCACAGGATTTAAATTCTTTTCCCTTAGGAAATCATTTGCTCTCGAGAAAGGACGGCTTCCGAAAAAACTACGATGCGCAGCAAATGGACTTGGATGAGAGGATTGAATCACTAGATGTTTGTCATGATCAATAGAAGACCCTTTTTTTTGCGCATGCTTTCCCCAGAGCATAAAGACAACAGGTCTGTCTCTTTTATTCAGTTGGTCTACAACAGCATCCGTGAATATTTCCCATCCTATCCCTTTATGAGAATGAGGTTCATGAGCTTTTACAGTCAATACATCATTCAGTAGAAGGACCCCTTGGTGTGCCCAATGAACGAGAAATCCATGGTCAGGCGCAGTTATCCCTAAGTCATTTTCTAATTCTTTATAGATGTTTCGCAAAGAGGGAGGAATCTTTATACCTGGTTGAACAGAAAAACTGAAGCCATGAGCCTGGTCTTCACCGTGATAAGGGTCCTGCCCGAGGATAACGACTTTCGTATCCTCCAATGGAGTTTCTTCAAGAGCTGCGAAGATCTTTGACTTTTCAGGAAACACTCGTTCCTTCTCATACGCATCTTGTACTTTCTGGTCTAACATTCTAAAATAATCTTTCTTTCGTTCTCTCTCAAGTAATGGCTCCCAGTCATTTTTTAAAGTTTGCATTAGATTCCTACCCCTTTCTATGTCTTTATTCGCAGTTTGATAACACCATTTATTTCCCGGGTAAGCGCAAAATAAGACAAAAGTTCTGTATTTAATACCCGGTTTATTAAAATGAGTGACGACTTTTGACCGAATAAAGAAGATTCTGCTATATTTTCGTATTGTTTACGAAAAAAAAGGAGGGAAATGATAGTAGTGCTTGCCACGCATAATTATTGAAAAACAAATTCAACGGAAGAACCTTTTGGTCCTGCATGAATCTGTAACTTAGCTGGTATTTCCTCTTTTAACTGAGGAACATGGGAGATGATGCCCAGCATTCGATTTCCATCCTGCAATCCTCTTAGACAGTCGATGGCCTGCTCTAGAGAAACTTCGTCTAACGTACCAAAGCCTTCATCTATAAATAAGGTGTCCAGTTGTACTCCTCCTGCGTGAGATTGAACGACATCTGCCATCCCCAATGCTAAGCTGAGAGAAGTTTTAAAACCTTCCCCACCCGATAACGTTCGAACAGAACGCTGCAGTCCTGTATGATGGTCAATGACTTCTAAATCCAACCCACTCTGTGCTCCTCTTTTTGCTACAGAATCACTGCGGATCAACTGATAGCGATGATCCGTCATTTGATTTAGACGCACATTTGCCTGTACTAAAATTTCGTCTAAGAAGGAAGCCAGCACATATCGTTCTAATGACAACCTCAAAGGATTATCCCCTTTTGATAGTTGAGCAAGCTCAGCAATATCATAGTATCTTCCCGCGAGCTCTCCCACCTCAGCAACAAGGGTATTGATTTTCGTTTGAACGGTTCGGTTTTGTCGAAGGGATAAAGACATTTCATTGATTTGTTCCAGCTTTCTATTTAATTCTTCCTTCTTCTCTGCCCATCCGGCCTCCACAGCTTTAATATCAGGTTTCTCTTGATCCTTCAGTTTCTCCTCTAGCTCCTGAATTCGATTGGTTACAATATCCAGCCTCTTTTGATGATGGTGAAGGGTTTTAGTTATTTCCTCTAATTCCCCGCTCGATTTCAGTGCCTGCTTGTAAGATTGGATGGATTCGAATGAAAATTGAACGAGCGTTTGATCAAAAGCTTCTTTTAAATCTTTTAAAGCCTTTTCGCCTTCCACGATATATTTCCGGCCTTCGGTTACTGTTGTTACCATTCGCTGCCATTCGTCGCGTTTTTTCTGATACTGGGCCTGGATGTCTTCCCAAGCTTTTTGAGCTGATTTAAAGGCTTTCTCAAGCTCTAACACTTCATTTTGCAGCTGCTTTGGGTTGGTTGTGCTAAACTCCATATGATTTTGGAAGGACTCGATTTGCGCTTCGAGTTTTGCTACTACCTGCTGATGCTGATGGTAGGTGTTTTGAGCTGCATCAATTTGCTCAATCAATTTTGCTTCTTCACCTTCCAACGTTTCAAGCTGTTTGAGCGCTTTTTGAACCGATTGTCTTTGCTGTACGATTTGATCCCAGTCCTTTTTGACCATATGCATCTCTTTTAAACACGTATCATCGGCTTGATCAATGGATTCATCAGTTAAATCATTCACGTAACCATCCAGGTCTTTTAACAGACTTTCTGTCAATTGCCGCTGAGCCTCTCCATCAGACTTCACTTGAACAGACTCTTCTTGAAGTTTTTGGTAGTCAGTATCCGCCTTTTCAAAACGCTGCTTCAATTCTTCAATTTGTTTTTCTCCACGCACATGTGGTGGTTTGCCTGAGGGGTGTGGATGCTCCAAAGAGCCACAAACCGGACATGGACTTCCTGCTTCCAGTTGAAGAGATAATGTATAAGCATGATGACTTCGAATCTCTTCAAGAGCTGATTCATAGTCTGCTTTTGATGTGACGTACTCTTCTTTTACAGCCTTGAATTTCCTCATAAACACTTGATAGTTATTACGCATATGTTTCAACTTGTCCCACTCTTTGGCGAGACGTTCAAGCTGTGATTTTCTTGATTTTAAATTTTCATAGATCTGCTTTTTTTCATATTCCACTTCAGCAAGGTAACGATCATCTTTCGTCTGTTCTTTTAAATCCTTCATCCTGACCGCTACTTGCTGCTTCGCTTCCTGTCTATCCTTCACAGTACGAGCGGATTGGTCAGCATTATGTTTCGCTTGCTTTAACTGCTTTTCATAACCCAGATATTCATCAAGACGCTTTTGTTCTTCCGCCTTTTTATTCCATTCTTCTTTCTGCTTCTGACGTTTATTTTCATTTGCTTCTTCCTGCTTATATCTTTCCTCAATCTCCCGGAACTCTTGTTCTACCTGTTTTTGCTTTTTTTCCTTATCCTGCTGGCTGATAATCCATTGATGAAGCTGGTGCTTTCTTTCTTCATACTGTTTTTCATAAGGGCGGACTTCAGCTGCATACATAGCTTGAGTGTGTTCCTTTTGTAATAGATCCATCGTGTACTGCTTCTCATCCAGCTGTTTTTTTTCCTCAAGAAGCGTGTCTCTTTCGTCAAACATTTCAATGGTTTGTTTTTCTTTATAATAGCGATTCTGCAACTGCTCCGTTACATACTGAAGCTGCTGATGATGAATATTCTCCTCTTCTAACAATTTTTCCTGTAAATGGATACGTTTGGATAAACGCTCCTGTACTTTAGATAGTTCCTGGTTTTCCGAAGAATCATCATGTTCCATACCCCAGTGGATCTTTTCTTTTTCCTGATCAATCTTCCACTCAAACTGTTTGATTTCTGTTTCTAACTCTTTAGCATGCTTCTTGAAGTGGTCTGTCAATTGAGCAAAAAACTCGGTTTTGAAGATTCGCTGCAGGATTTCCTCGCGCTCTTTACTATTTTCAGAGATAAGCTTTCTGAACTCACCTTGAGGAATCATAATCATTTTGCGGAATTGTTCATAATCCAAGCCGAGAATGTCTTCCACATGTTCATTTACTTCTTTAATTTTAGAAGCAATCAGCTGTTCTTCTTCCCCGTTGATTAAGTACAGCTCTGCCCTTGCAGGCTCCTCTTTCCATCCTTCACCGCGCTCTTTCTTCTTTTCCTGTTTTGGCATTCGCACAATACGGTACGTTTTCCCCCTTAATTCAAAGGTGTAATCAACGTAAGTCGGCTCTCCAGGCGTTGCAAAGTGACTCCGCATAGAATCTTGATCACGATCACTTCCGCTTGCTCTCCCGTATAACGCGAAACACATCGCATCAAAAATGGTTGTCTTTCCGGCTCCAGTAGGACCTGTAATTAGAAAGATAGATTCTTCACCAAGAAAGGAAAAATCAACGGTCTGTTGGTCCCTGTAGGGTCCAAAAGCATTCATTGTAATTGTTATTGCCTTCAAGTCACTGCCCCCTTTCTTTTTCCCTTATCTCATCAATCGCCTGATGTATGAGCTGCTGGCGTTTTTCAGGCAGTTCATCGCCCTTTATATCCTCATAAAAGGAAGCAAACAGATCTGCAGGAGAAAGCTTTTGACGTCTTTTCACCTTCTCAAGTTCATCCATCTCTGGATTGGATGCAGACCTTTTCCGTTCAAGGTATAAAATATTTGGATACACTTGTCTCAGCTTTCCCATAGGATCAACGAGCTGACCATCATCCAGTAGGCGGATATGCAGATAATTTTCATGATGATCTGCAGCATCTCCACTAAGCAGTTCTTCAAAGTGCCCTTCAACGATTTGAAAGTCCCGTTTTGGATGTAAGGCGATTTTTTCAATCTCACAATGACCCTTTTCGTCCATGTTTACAACAGTCACTGATTTTTTCTGATGAACTTCTGAGAAGGAATATTTTAATATTGAACCGCTGTATCGGATATAGTCCCTGGTCACACGTTGGGGCTGATGCAGATGACCGAGGGCCACATATTGAAATTCCTTAAATAAGTGCGCATCTACATAAGGACTGCCACCAATCATTGACAATCTCTCTTCAGATTCAGATTCCATTCCCCCGGCAAGAAAAGAATGTCCAATCCAAACATGTCGTTCTTCCTGATTAAAACGGTCCTGAATATCTTCCACAAGCTTCGCTGCCGCCTGCTGGTGAGATTTTATTTGATCATCTTCAAATACTTGAGCGACTTCAGCCGGTTCTACATAAGGAATAAGATGAAAATGGACCGGACCATCGTCATCATAAAGAGTTACGGGCTGCCGGTCTTTTTTTAATTTTGAATCTAAAAATAATCCCTGCTTTCGAAACAACTCACTGCCAAATTGTAACCTGTCCGGGCTGTCGTGGTTTCCTGAGATTGCCAGAACAGGTACCTGGAGCTCATTTATCAACGTTGTTAAAGTATTATTTAGTAACTCGACAGCATGCTTAGGCGGAATGGACCGATCATAAAGATCGCCTGCAACAATAACAGCATCAGGCTTTTCTTCTCTGACAATATCAATGAACTGATCTAAAATAAGCCGCTGATCTTCCGTCATATGTACATAATTGACGATCTTTCCTAGGTGCCAATCCGCAGTATGCAAGATTTTCAAAGTCTCACCTCATCTCTAATTATTCTTCTTCCAGTTGGTATTCTTCATATAGACGGTCGAAGACCGATAAAGAACTTGGAAAAGGAGCGTTCCATTCCAAGTAACGGCTGATCTCATCATAGGATCTGGATTGTTTAGGAAAGCTGTGATCCCCAAACATCCATTCAGCTAACTTTTTCTCTTCATTAAGATTTTTGTTTCCACGATATCGCATCATATAGTGATAAAAAGATCTCATGCCTGTTCCTCCTTGCTAGCGTTTCTACCTTTAGTTTTATCACGAACAGATATGTTCAGCAAAATATAAGAACAATCGCTCATAAAAAAGATCCCCGTAAAGAGGATCTTTTTTAATCATCATCTTCCATAAACTCCCGGTGATTTTCCAATTTCTTTCGATATACAATTCTCGATAAGACAATGCTTACTTCATATAGAATAATCAATGGAACCGCAACAACCAACTGAAGGATAAAATCAGGCGGGGAAATAATCGTTCCAATAATAATTAAGATAAAGTAAGCGTATTTCCTCACCTTAACGAGAAAGACCGGGTTGACGATTCCAAGGCTTGTTAAAAACATAACCAATATTGGAATTTCAAATAATACAGCAAAGGGAATTGTTACCCTGAAAAGGAAACGAAAATAGCGCTCAACCGTATAGATTTCATTAAACATCCCATTATTTAATGATAGGAGAAAAGGAAGAATCAATTCTACAAATACAAGATACCCAAATGTAAGGCCGCCCAGAAAAAGTAGAAATATGGCAGGTATATAAGAAAGCGAAACACGTCTTTCTTTAGGTGTAAGGGCTGGTTTAACAAACAACCATATCTGCAAAGAAAGGATAGGCAGTGTACCGACAATGGCAACAACACTTGCAATGGTAAAGATGATCCAAATAATTTCCCCTGGACTTGTCATGTTTAATTCAAAAGGCAGATCCTTAATAAAAAACGATTGGATTTGTTCAACATAAATAAAACCTACGATAAAGAAAGCGATAAAGAAGACCAGGGTCCATATAATCCGCTTTCTCAGCTCACTCAAATGGTCTGTTATATTCATTTCAATATCTTGCGTCACTTTTTCCTCTGTCACTTTTCCACCTCCAGGCTGGTATTAGCCTGACAATAAAGAAGATGTAAGGGAGCTCCCTTACACCTTTTTTATTCATTTATTCTTTGTTTTTCTTTTCAGCCTTACTGGTTTCATCATCGGACATGATATCACCTGTCGCTTTTTTAAATTCTTTCAAGGAACTACCAAAGGCTTTTCCTATTTCAGGAAGCTTTGATGGCCCAAATACGACAAGTGCAATGATTAAAATCAGGATAAGACCAGGAACACCAATGCTGGATAACATGGTTGATCACTCCATTTATTTATGTGAGTTTCTAAAAACACTTATGTTATTTGTCTGTTTTCTGATCCTGCTGATCATTTGTTAATTCTCGAGCTGAATTTTTAAATTCTTTCAGGGTTTCTCCCGCTGCTTTCCCAATTTCCGGTAACTTCTTAGGTCCGAAAATGACGAGTGCAATGGTCAAAATTAAGATTAGTCCAGGTACTCCGATACTTGAGAGCATCTATTCACCGCCCTTTATTCATGCTATACGTTTATTCTACAGGAGTTTTGGAAGAAAAGATACCCGGTAGGAAAACGTTTCCTTTCCCTTCCTATCATATCATTTCTACTCCCCTGCTGTCTCTACCTTCTTACTTTTTCCACCCATTCTTTTGCTTCTTTATAGTCTAGCTGGGTGTTCATATTGAAGAAATGGGAGGTCCTGCCACCAGTGTTTGAAATACTTTCAACGGTTACCGTTTGAATTTGATCCAAAAAACCCTGAACTCTTCTACCACCGTTACTTAAATAACATTCCAATATTGGCAGGGTGCGTTTGTGGTATATCCCTGAAAGCGGGTGCAGACGCCCTTCATGTATAGGGATGATGGCATCTGTCTGTTCTCCTCTGTAGGAAAGCAGGTGTTCATAAACTTCCTGATTAATAAAAGGTGTATCGCAGGCAGAAACGACAAACCAGGATTCATTACGTTTTTTCATAACGGCATGCAGCCCTCCGAGAGGCCCGGCATCTAAGAAGATATCAGGTATGACAGGGTATACTGGATGCAGCTCTGACTGACTAATGACAAGATTGGGAGCGATAACAGATAAAACAGAGGTAACTCTTTCAATAGAAGTTTTCCCTTTGAGCGCCAGGGTAGATTTATCTTCTCCCATTCTCGTTGAACCTCCCCCATTTAAAACAACGCCGCATATATTATCCATTAGGAAGAGCGCTTTCTATCATAGGTTCGGAAATAATAATCATACGGGTTTTTTTCGTCTTTCATTCCTTTTGTTTCCGATGTGAGGGTCCACTCGTTTTCATTAAAGTCAGGAAAATACGTATCCCCTTCAAACTCAGCATCAATGTAAGTTAAGTACATACGATCTGCATAGGACAGCATCTTTGCAAAAAGAACACTACCTCCAATTACAAACCATTCCTTATCGGGATGATTTTTTTCTAGTTCCAAAATCTCATCGATGGAATGGATGACCGTACAACCTTCTCTATTATACTCCTGGTTGCTTGTAATTACGATGTGCTCTCGTTCAGGAAGAGGCTTGCCGAAAGACTCAAACGTCTTTCTTCCCATAATAATTGTCTTACCCCAAGTCATATCCTTAAAGAATTTAAAGTCATTAGGGATATGCCACGGCAGGTCATTATCTTTTCCGATCAGTCGATTACGATCCATTGCAAAAATAAATGAAATCATCATTTCCACACCTTTCCTTTACTATTAAACAGCGACAGGAGCCTTAATACCAGGGTGAGGATTATAACCTTCTATTGTGATATCCTCAAGGTCAAAATCGAACACACTTGTCTTCTCATTATTTAAATGAAGCACAGGAAGTGTTCTTATTTCGCGGGATAACTGCTCTTCAATTTGATCGGTGTGATTTGTATAAATATGAGCATCCCCTAATGTATGAATAAACTCACCTGCTTCCAACCCGCATTCATGAGCAATTAAGTGGGTGAGAAGTGCATAACTCGCAATGTTAAAAGGTACACCTAGGAAAATGTCTCCGCTGCGCTGGTAAAGCTGACAGGAGAGTTTCCCATCTGCTACATAAAATTGAAATAAAGCATGGCATGGAGGAAGAGCCATATTTGAAGGAACATCCTCTGGATTCCATGCAGTCACAATGTGGCGCCGTGAGTCGGGGTTATGCTTAATATTTTCGATAACGGTTTTCAACTGATCGATGGTTTCACCGCGACTTGTCTGCCAATTTCTCCATTGCTTCCCATAGACTGCCCCTAAATCACCAAACCTTTCAGCAAATGCATCATCGTTCAGTATACGCTTTTTGAAGATATTCATCTGTGTATCATACGTCTCCTTAAAACCTTGGTCCTGCTGGCTGCGACGTCCAAAGTCACTCATATCCGGTCCCTGGTAATCTTCGCTCTCCACCCAGGATTGAAAGGCCCATTCGTTCCATATATTATTGTTGTTCTCTAACAAGTAACGAATGTTTGTATCGCCTTTAATGAACCATAACAGTTCACTTGCAATGAGTTTAAAAGGCACACGTTTTGTAGTCAATAATGGAAAACCTTCCTGAAGATCAAAGCGCAGTTGGTGCCCAAAAATTGAATAGGTTCCGGTTCCGGTCCGATCTTCTTTCCTCGTTCCTTGATTCATAATGTGCCGGCATAATTCCAGATAGGCTTCCTCATTCTTTATCATTAGGAACCCTCCTTTTTTCAGATGTTGTAAGCTGTTCTCGTCTAAATTCCTCCAAAAATTGAAGCATGAATTCATGGCGCCGCACGGCTTCTGCTCTGCCGCTTCCTGTGTTCATAAGGGATGCTAATTTCAAAAGTTTTCCATGGAAATGTCCAATAGAATGATCTGTTCCTTCACCATCTTTATAGATAGCCTGGTTACGGGCACCTCCGAAAGCAAAGGTTCTCGCAATCCCAATGGCTCCAATGGCATCTAAGCGATCAGCATCCTGCAGGATTTCTCCCACCTTTGTATCTGGACGCTTCCCCTTGCTGAAGGAAACCGTTTCAATAGCATTTGTAATCGTTTTGATTTGCGATGGAGATAAAGATAAGTCTTCCAATAGATGATCTCTTTCTTTTAGCGCTGTTTGTGGATTTTGATAAAGTTTTGGGTCCCCTACATCATGCAGCCATCCACTTATCTCACACAAAAAAGGATCCACATTTTCTTTTAAA
Source organism: Halobacillus litoralis (assembly GCF_020524025.1). Classification (GTDB taxonomy): domain Bacteria; phylum Bacillota; class Bacilli; order Bacillales; family Halobacillaceae; genus Halobacillus; species Halobacillus litoralis_D. The sequence continues at coordinate 1,004,740 of NZ_JAIVKN010000001.1, forward strand.
GCGAGTTCTCTGGACCAGAAAGCCACCCTTTTCATATGCTCCGCATCATGACCGGTGGAATCATGCTTAAATTGGTCTATAACATAGGTTTTGACCTTCTTTAAATCGGTTGTTTGTTCCATAATGCCTCCTAAAAATTGAACAAATCCATTTGTCTGGGATTAAGGTCATTGTAAGTGATACCCAAAATCTCCTGCATTTGTTTAGCGTTGTCTGCTGCGTCCCCGCCGGAATTGTTATTAAACAGCAGCGTCACTTCAGGTGTCATCTTTTGCAGCTCGAGCACCTGTTCCGCCCATTCACTCAGTTCCTCTTCGTTATATTTGTACAAAAACCTAACTTCTCTCCAGTCTTTGCGACCGTTCTTATTCCAACCATGAATATTACGACCATGAAAACGTACGAGGGTTTTATCAGGATGAGTAGGAACTAATACTCTTGGCACCGACCCTTCCCCAGCCTGTGGTTCATCACAGATACTGTGGATCCACTGTTGATCTTTCATAAAAGCTAATGTCTGCTCTCGATAATCTTTTTCAAACCATGTCCGATTTCGAAACTCTAAGGCAATTGGGTACGCTTCAAGCCATTCCCGAATAAAGCGCAGCTTACGAATGTTTTCTTTTCTAACATCAAACCACGGAGGAAATTGAAAAAGCAAAGCATTGATTCTGCCACTTTCCCATACAGGCTGGATGGATTCTTCATAACGAAGCATTAAATCCCTTGCTTCCTGAACTGAACGGGATTCCCGATCATGACCGGTCAGCTTGTTGAAAGCCTTAATAACAAAAGAAAAGGAAGAAGGTGTTTCCTTCAACCATTTCTCATATCTTGCTTGTGGCTGAATCGCATAAAAAGCGGTGTCCACTTCCACAACTGGAAAATGAGAGGCATATTCGGAAAGTTTATTTTCAGATTTTGTTTTTTCAGAATAGAGGGAAGGGTGATCTCCCCATCCGGTCAAGCCTATATGAATGGCCACGATTTAGACGCCTCCTTCTCTGTATGTATCACAGATATTGTAGCAAAATCGATCATTCATCTCCAAAATAAACTAAAACAACCCTTTAACAGCACCCGAATCGTCCACATCCATATTTAAGGCAGCGGGTTTCTTAGGTAATCCCGGCATTGTCATGACATCTCCTGTAAGTGCCACAAGAAAACCGGCTCCAACTGAAGGCTGAAACTCACGGACTGTGACTGTAAAACCGTGCGGTCTGCCCAGCTGTGAAGGATCATCTGAGAGAGAATATTGCGTTTTAGCCATACAAATAGGTAGATTCCCATACCCAAGATCTTTAAACTGTGTCATTTGTTTCTTAGCTTTAGAAGAGTACTCTACACTTTCAGCTCCATATACTTTAGTTGCAATCTTATAAACCTTCTCTTCAATAGAATCTTCCAGGTCATAAATATGGGTAAGAGCACCCGCTTTCCTTTCACAAGCCTCCACGACTTTTTCTGCCAGATCAATTCCACCTTTTCCACCTTCAGAAAATACATCAACAAGCGAAACCTGAGCCCCTTTTTGTTGAACCCAATGGGTTAACAAATTGATCTCATCCTTTGAATCTGTCGGGAACTTATTAATGGCTACAACAAAAGGCAGTTGGAATTGTTCAATCGTATCCATGTGTTTTTCCAGGTTTGCCAGACCATTTCTTAAAGCATCTAAATTCTCTTCTGTAAGTTCATTTTTATTCATGCCACCATGCATTTTTAACGCTCGTATCGTAGCCACAATCACCACGGCATCCGGCTCAAACTCCCCGGCTCGCGTCTTAATATCCAAAAATTTTTCTGCTCCTAAATCCGCGCCAAACCCTGCTTCAGTTACGACATAATCCCCCAGTTTCGCGGCAAGGTTTGTAGCCATAACACTGTTACATCCATGAGCAATATTGGCAAAAGGTCCCCCATGGATAATAGCCGGCGTATGCTCCAGCGTTTGAACAAGGTTTGGCTTAATTGCATCTTTCAGTAACAAGGTTAACGCTCCTTCAAAACCGAGCTGACCAACATTAACAGGCTGTTTGTCGTATGTATACCCTACAACAATCCTGGCCAGGCGGCGTTTCATATCTTTAAGGTCTTTAGACAAACACAGAATAGCCATGATTTCAGAGGCTACTGAAATATTAAAACCATCTTCCCGCGGCACCCCTTTCACAGGCCCCCCTAATCCGACAATCACTTCACGTAAAGCGCGGTCATTGAGATCCAGTACTCGTTTCCATTCAACTCTCCGTGGATCAAGATTTAACTCATTTCCTTGATGAATATGGTTATCAATAAATGCAGATAGAGCATTGTTTGCTGTGGTAATAGCATGGATGTCGCCAGTAAAGTGAAGGTTGATTTCCTCCATAGGTACGACCTGGGAATATCCGCCCCCTGCAGCACCACCTTTAATCCCCATTGTCGGACCAAGGGACGGTTCTCTTAAAGCAATGACTGCTTTTTTATTTAATTGGTTTAATGCCTGTCCAAGTCCTACAGTAACTGTTGATTTCCCTTCTCCAGCTGGAGTGGGGTTGATGGATGTTGTCAAAATCACCTTACCAGAAGGCCGGTCGGACAGCTTCTCTAAAAGCTGATCCGAGAGCTTCGCTTTATAATGTCCATAGGGCTCCCAATCATCTTCTGTTAGCTGGAGTTGTTCTGCTATATGTTTAATGGGTTTCATTTCAGCCTCAAGGGCAATTTCAATATCTGATTTCATGATGTATTCATCCTTTCTATCCATAACTGCCTCTATTGTACCCCACTATAGCCATGAGATATAGGGAAAGGAATGCTGTTCTTTATAACAGCTTTGTTAAACAGTGTTGTTCACTTTTCATAAGGATACAAATAAATGAGAGGAAAGATGAAGACTCGTTTCCGGTAAACAATATTGGTACATGAAGTTCTGAACTTTTCGCTTTGTCAATGCAGCCTCCTCAGAATTTAAATAGGCAATGGATATAATAGTGTCTTCTTTGCGCAGACCCATGAAAACTATAGTCAGAATGTTGACGCAGTTTGTTGTATAAGATATATTGGAGGTAAGCAAATATCACGATCGGAAACATAAATGTAAGGTAGTTCCCATAGAAGTGCTTCGGAATTTATGTTCCGTTCTTCTATGGGAACTTTTTTTCGGTCCAGTATTTGAAATTTCCACGTTTTACGTGCAAGTCTTAGGAGGAAATGAACATGCAAAATGGTACAGTAAAATGGTTCAACGCTGAAAAAGGTTACGGCTTCATTCAAGTAGAAGGTGGGAACGATGTATTCGTTCACTTCTCTGCAATCCAGGAAGAAGGTTTCAAGTCTCTTGAAGAAGGACAAGCTGTTACTTTTGAAATAGTAGAAGGCGACCGCGGCCCACAAGCTGCGAACGTCGTAAAAGAATAGATGGTAAAAAAGAGCAGCCTCTTAAGAGGCTGCTCTTTTTTCATAGGACGGATATACAACTATAAAGCAGTTTCGACATATAAGACCTAAAACCAGGAACGCTTATCTGTGAGTATGTCTAATGATTTGCATATACGCCTATTCCATTGTATAATTCATGGCTGTTCATTTTTTAACTGCGGTTCGAAAACTCCCGCAATATCAAAACTAAGGAGGATCCTTATGACCAACGAAGCCTTGTGGATAATCTATGCTTTCATTAATTTTGCATTATTGCTGGGCGTATATCGAATATTTGGTAAACCAGGTTTATTTGTATGGATTGGAATGTCTACCGTGCTTGCAAATATACAGGTCGTGAAGACCGTAGAGATTTTTGGACTGCAGGCCACATTAGGAAATATCATATATGGGACTGCATTTTTAGCGACAGACATTCTGAATGAAAAGTACGGAAAAAACGACGCAAGAAAAGCTGTCTGGATGGGCTTTTCGACTTTAATTATTTTGACAATCATTATGCAGTTCGCCTTATTGTTTACACCAGGTGAAAATGATCTGGCACAGCCTGCAATGGAGACGTTATTTGGACTTGTCCCCCGTATTGCTATGGGAAGCTTGGCTGCCTATATCATCAGTCAGTACTTTGATGTGTTTCTTTATACAAAATTGAAAAGTAAATTTCCGAACGACCGGTACTTATGGCTGAGAAATAACGGAAGTACCATGGTAAGTCAATTGCTGGATACAGCTATCTTCTGTTTAATTGCATTTTATGGGGTCTATCCCACGGACATTTGGCTTGAAATTTTCCTCACTACCTATATCATTAAGTTTATCGTAGCTGCTTTAGATACACCGTTTTTCTATATGGCGAAAAAAATGCGTCACTCTGAGTGAGGAGGTCCACTGGAATGATTGAAGTTTATACCGATGCTGCATGCAGTGGAGACCCTGGTTTCAGTGCAGCAGGGATTGTGATAAAGAGGAAACAACACGATGAGGAATACGAGCAGTTTCTCGGGACATGGACCAATCATGAAGCCGAATTTCTAGCTATCATATATGCTTTAGAAATTTGTCAGGAACTCCATCCTGGTGAAATTATCTCGATCCGTTCCGACTCTAAAGCTGCTGTTGACACTTTAGATAGTAAGTATACGAAAAACGCAAAGTTTCTTCCTTTATTAGAACGTATACAAGATCTGGAAAAGGCTTTTTCCTATGTATTCTACAAATGGATTCCAGATAAACAAAACAAAAATGCAGACCGCATAGCACGAAAGTGCCTGCAGGCAGCACAAAACCCAGATCATCCATGATCTGGGTTTTATATCATGCTCCCGTACCATTAGACAGCCGCTTCTCTATGGCTTCATACGCCTGTCGTTTACTTACGATATGAGGTTTCGCAATATGCTCTAAAACACTGATGAAGAAGCTTGGATCAAACGATTGCTGGAGCTTTAACGTCATTCGTACAGCTACGACCGTTTTCCATTCTGTTGCATTCGTAGAATTCTTTCCAAAGTAAATGAATTGTACATGTTCATCGCTCAACTTAAACCCCTTGCTCCATAAATCCTCAAGGAAATAAGCCAAAGCATGTTTTTTGTTCATAAAACGCTCCTTATCCGATCCATCAGCAATCAACCGGGTGATTGAGAATCAAAATTTCTAACGATTGCTGTTATAACGAAGTGAACTTTCCCATTCACAATTCGACAAACATCCTATGTTTAATTATTTTAACAAATGAGCTTACTAAAAACTATTATAGTTTTGTGACTCATAAATCCCTATATAAAAATGAGGGTTTGTTAAAAATCCAAGTCACTATTCATGTGAACGTTCTATTCCATACATAATTTTTGCTTATATAAGCATCCAAGAATACAATGGCATTTATGAATAAGCCAGAACAGAAATCATGTACCTTATGATATAAATAAAAAATAAAATGGCAAATGGAAAAAGAACCGCATATAAAATGGTTAAGGATATCTTTCGCTTATGTATTGTTATTTCTTGCAGTTGTTTTTTAAAGTTCTCTCTATCCTTTAAATAAACAGCAGGAAATACTATAACTGCCAGGACAAATAAAGGAAAAATAAATTCATATAAGGCTGTTAATATAATTTTCACCGCACTTCTTTAGTTATTTCCCCTTACAACCGCTGGTAGCTGAATAAGAAACTGGTATTAAATTAAACCAGTAATCTCATCAAACAATCCGGTTAAAAGCCTCCCGTATTCATTAGGTAATTGCTTTTCTTATTTTGCATTTCAGCAAAAATAAAAGCCAAGTGCGCTCACCTGGCTGAAATGGATTGTTCGTATCTTTGTTTATTTGTCATAGGAGTTACTTCTCTGCAGTCCTTCATTCTTTCTATTACTGATTCTGCAGGAGCGCACCCAACTTTCGCTAATAGATAAACCATTAAACTGCTGTATAGAGCCACAACAATGAGTAAAAGGACAACCATATGTCTCCTCCTAAATGAAAATGATTTTCATTTCTAATTAGAATTATAGCAAAAAGAAGGATTCATGACAATAACTCTTTGAATTTTCACACTCTTTCTTTTAAAGCCTCTTCTTCCACCGGAATTCTCACTGTCAGTACAAGCAAATGTAAAAAAGGAAATACAAGTGCCGTTACATAAGCGTGGAATAAAACAGGAATAACGAGAAGTTCAAAAAAGACAATCACATAATTAGGGTGCTTGATGTAACGATACACTCCCCTCCGGATTGGTTCCTCTTCAGGGAGGACAAGAATTCGTGTGTTCCATCTTTTTCCTAAGGTTGATATGCACCATACTCTCAAGATTTGTAGAATAAAGAAAAACGCAAGCGCTCCGTAAAAAACAGGATGCATTGAGTAAGGAGTCCAGATGAACTCCACTATAACTGAAAGAAAAAACAGGCTGTGTAAAAGAATGAATAAAAAATAGTGTCCTTCCCCCCATTCCTTAGCTCCTCGATCAATCATCCATTTTCTATTCCGATTAGCAAGTGCCAGCTCTCCCAGCCGCTGAAAAATAAGAAACGCAAAAATCATCCACAAGAAAATCTCCATCTTATTTCCACTCCAAACTAATAATTTCCGAACTGAACCCGGGACCTAACGAAGTCATGATGGAACGTGTGCCTTTGTGAGGATCAGACCCCATAGCTTTGTGTAAAACAAAGTGGACAGTCGGGGAAGACATATTCCCATGAGAAGCCAATACACTTTTCGGAATTTCTAATACATGGTCTTTTAAATCAAAAATCTCTTGATAACTCTCCAACACTTTTTTGCCGCCCGGGTGAGCGACAATAAAAGGAAGATCTTTTATGTCCCAATGATTGTTCTCAATGACCTCTTTTGCGTGGACACTCCAGAAATCTTTGACCAGGCGTGGAATACTCTTGTTGAAAATAACTTCAAAACCTGTATCTACTACCCTCCAGCCCATTACATCTGTACTGTGTTTCTTTGTTTTAGAGCTCGCATTTAAAATGCTGGGAATAGAACCTTTCGCTCTGTTCAGTAACGGAGATTCGTCTCCGACAACTAATACGGCTGATGCTCCGTCTCCAAATAATGCTGTACCGACAAAGTTACTTACACGGGAGTCTTTCGGCTGAAAGGTAAGGCTGCACAATTCGACACACACAACAAGGACGTTCTGAGCTGGATGACCAAGCAGCCACTCATATGCTTTTGCGACCCCGCTTGTCCCCCCCGCACAGCCCAGACCAAAAAGGGGTGTTCTTTTAGTCGACTCTTTGAAATTCATTTCATTCATTATGTAAGCATCAAGAGTCGGGGTGGAAATTCCTGTAGAAGAAACGAATAATAGATGATCGATTTGATCAGCTGAGACATTCTCACTCAACATTTTTTCATCTGAAAGACAAGACTCAATAGCTCCGATACTATATTTCAAGGCCTGATTATGATACAGCTCATTTCTTTCCGCTAATCCATGATCTTCTTGGAACCACTCCAGAGGAGCAGCAAACTGCCTCTCTTCAATTTCTGCATGTTCAAATATAGGCATCAATCTATTTTTTTCATGTTCCTTTAGTGGAAATAATTCATTGACCAGCTTTTGAACGGCAGATTGCTTACAAGGATAATCCGCACATTGGATTCCTGTTGAGAGAATATATGGCATTGTCTTTCCTCCTTTTCCTTTAATATGCGCAGAAAACAGAGGTAATATGACAGATTTACAATAATAAACATCATTGATATAGTCATTGCTAATCCTGTACAGCATTAGAATCTTATGTAGTTTAAAGAGATATTGTACATGAATAAGGGTGTCGAGACACACTCGACACCCTTAAGGTTTGTCTACATTATCTTATGAAAGAATGATATATATGCGGGATTAAAAGCCATAAATGGTCATGCCGCCGTCAACAAATAGAGTCTGACCAGTCATATAATTACCTGCTTCAGAAGCCAAAAAAACGGCTGCTCCGCTCAATTCTTCCAGCTTTCCAATTCGTTTAAGCGGGGTACGTTCTAAAATGGCCTGCACATAATCTTCGTCCTGAAGCAATTTTTCTGTTAGAGCTGTGGGGAAATACCAAGGACCGATGGCATTAACGTTAATGTTAAAGGGTCCCCATTCCAATGCTAGATTTTTAGTCATTTGTATTAAAGCACTCTTGGTCATTGCATAAACCACACCGGTTCTCAAGGCTGTGTGCCCGCCAACAGAAGAGATGTTGATTATTTTTCCATGATTACTTTCTTTCATAACCTTCCCAGCATACTGTGAAAGAAAAAAGGCACTTTTCATGTTGGTCGATATGATTTGGTCCCACTCTTCTTCAGATACGTTCTCCGCCTCACTTCGTATGTTTATCCCTGCATTGTTCACCCATATGTCAATAGGTCTGCCCCCACGAATCTCTTCTACTTCCTGTTTAATATCGCTGTACTCATTAATGTCTTTACAGATTGTAAAGGCTTGTCTTCCAAAGGATTCCACTTCCTTTTTTGTCAAGGAAAGATCTCTTTCATTTCTAGCAATAATGATAACGTCCGCACCTGATTGTGCATAAGCAAGGGTAATCGCTTTTCCTATTCCTTTCGTTCCACCTGTAACTACTGCCAGTTTATCGTCTAATCTAAAATTTGGTAAGTACATAAGGTTCTCCTTCTCTCTATAGTTATGAATTTTCAGTATAGTGTAACATTTTTGCTAAATCTTTACATTTCATAAACTCTCTCCTACAATAAACGTTGGATATATATAAAGGGGGCATTTGTTTATGAAAAAATGGTTAATTGCCTTAGGTCTTTCCAGTGCATTAGTGGTCGCAGGATGCAGCGGGGATACAGATGAAGGCACAGACACAGAAAACGAAAATCAGACAGAAGAAACAAATGAAGATCAAGGAACAGATGAGCAGGCTGTAAAGAAAGCCTTACTAAATGCTCAAATGGAACTAACCAACACGTTTAAAACATACCAGGGAAAAATCACAGCTTATCAGACAGCTGTTTCAGCAGAAGAGCCTGATACCGAACAAATTAAATCAGCTGGAGAAGAAGCTAAAACTGCAGCAAATGAAGCTGCTACTACAGCTGCCGATTATACGGTAGAAGCGGATCTTCCAGAAGAAACAAAAACAAAATTAGAAGAAGCTGTCCCTTCTCTTCAGGCTTACTATGAAGAAGTAGAAGCTGCTTTAAATGAAAATCTTGAGAATGCTGACTTTTCTAAAGCAGACGAAAAATTCCAGGAATTTAATGATCAATTTGGACAAATCCTCGAAGATGCTGGTTTCCCGGCTACTCCTAATCTGATGGAAGAAATGTCCTAATCTAACCATAGCCCATCTGCGCTGCAGATGGGCTTTTTTTCTCTTAATTTCAACTGTTATAGTTTTCAAATAAACGGGTTTCATGGGTCAGGTTTAACAACGTTAAGAGAAGTTGTAAATCTTTTTATATTTGCCCGACAAATAGGATACAAGGTAATCTGGATTAAGTCCTTCGCCAGTGATATCATTTAGAATCTGAAGGGGTTTTTTCATCTTTCCATACTGATGGACATTTTCCGTCAGCCAGCTTTTTATCTGCTTAAAATCACCCATCTCAATGAATTGGTCTACATCAATCTCTTTACGCATGGCGGTATTCAGCTGAGCGGCATACATATATCCTAAAGCGTAAGATGGGAAATAACCAAAATCTCCCCCGGACCAATGTATGTCCTGAAGCACTCCTTCTCCATCATTTTGTGGTCTAACACCCAGGTAATCCTCCATTTTCTGATTCCACAGTTCAGGTAAGTCTTTCACTTCAATCTCTCCACCAATAAGAGCCTTCTCTAATTCGTAGCGGACCATGATATGAAGGCAATACGTTAATTCGTCGGCTTCAATTCTAATAAGCGACGGTTTTACTTCGTTGACAGCAGGATAGAATTTTTCTAGAGGCAGATCCTGAAAACTTTCCGGGGCGAACTTCTTGAAAAGCTCATAATGATTTTTCCAAAACCCTTCACTACGTGCTACGAAGTTTTCCCAAAATAAAGACTGGGATTCATGAATCCCCATGCTTGTTCCATCGGCAAGCGGCGTAAAAGCAAGTTTAGGATCAATGTTTTGTTCATATAAAGCGTGCCCGCCTTCATGAATGGTCCCGAAAACAGCCGTTCTGAAATCTTTCTCATCATATTTTGTAGTGACACGAACATCATTTGTGTTTAGTCCGATAGCAAATGGATGAACGGTCTCGTCTAGACGCCCGGCATCAAAATCATACCCCATGCGTTTTAATATTTCTTCACTGAATTGAGCCTGCTTGTCTTTAGGGAAATGCCCTTCCAATACGGAAGGGTCCGGTTGGGTAGCTGCTTCTTGCGTCTGCTGTAACAAGTGAGTTAGTGCTTTTCTTACCTTCGGAAAGACCTCATCAAGCACCTTAACAGTTACACCCGGTTCATAATTATGAAGCAAAGCATCGTATCGATGTTCATCGTAACCCCAATAGTCAGCAAATTTTCTATTATATTCTACTAGCTTCTCTAAATAGGGACGAAAGCTTTCAAAATCATTTTTTTCTTTTGCTTCTGCCCACATGGATTCAGCCTTAGATTGAAGCGTGACATACTCTCTATATTCCCGGGTGGGAATTTTAGCAGTTTTTTCATACGTCTCTTCGGCTTCTTCAAGAGACCTCTGCACGATAGGGTCTGCTACGTTTCCTTTTAATTCATCGATATAGCCGCGCATTTCCTGTGAGGTTTGAATTTCATGTACTTTTTGCGATAAAACACCAAGAACTTCAGAACGTCCATCAATCCCCTTCTTAGGTGCTTTTGTCCGCATATCCCAAGCCATGAGTCCAATCGCTTCCCCATAGGAAGATTGTTCTTTTAATAAGTCCATAAATCTCTGTTGTGTTGTCTGCGTCACGTTTATCTCTTCCTCTCATAAAAAGTTATGTAGTTATAAGTCAATCCCTCAACTATTATACCAATCTTTTGAATATATCTAAATTGACAACCTGCTTTATCCCTATGGATTTTTACAAGTGGATACAAAAAGACACCCAGCATGAGCTGGGTGTCTTTAAAAGAGGATAGAGTTTAAACGTTAAAACCTTTATTGTTTTTAGGTTTCTGTTTAATTTGTTTTCCGAAATATTGGTAATAGTCGGTTTTTATAAACCCATTAAACAGCTTCCTTCTCTTCGTAGCCGGTTTACCGTACAGCTTTTCAAATCCTTCATGAGAAGTCAGGATGTATACACTCCAAGACGGATGATCCCGCATAATACTTCCAAGATCACGGTACATGTTTTCAACCTCTTCTCTTTCCCCCATCCGCTCACCGTACGGAGGGTTGGACACGATATAGCCATTGTCTTCTTTTGGTTTTAAATCACTCATCTGCATCTGCTTCCAGGTGATGAGATCACCCAGACCGGCTTCCATTGCGTTTTTCTTTGCAATGTCGATTAGTTGAGGATCAATATCAGAACCCACAATGTTTAAGGGCTGATCGTAATTGGCTGCTTCCTCCGCTTCCTCAAAGGCATCATCCCACGCTTTTTGCGGAATAAAGTCCCAACCTTCAGACGCAAATTCACGATTAAATCCAGGAGCGATGTTTTGACCGATTAAAGCTGCCTCAATGGCAATTGTTCCAGAACCGCAGAAAGGGTCTACAAATGGTTTATCAGCATCCCAGTTCGTAACTTGAACAAGGGCTGCTGCCATTGTTTCTTTCAAAGGCGCCTCACCCTGACCTACCCGATACCCGCGTTTATGCAGTCCGCTTCCTGAAGTATCAATGGTCAGAAGAGCTTCATCTTTATGAATGGCGACTTCTACTCGGTAGAAAGCCCCTGTCTCTTTTAACCAGGATGTGACGCCATGTTTCTTTTTCAATCGTTCCACAATCGCTTTTTTTACGATTGACTGGCAGTCAGGAACACTATACAATTTTGATTTCACTGATTTCCCTATAACAGGAAATTCCCCATCCTCAGAAATATATTTTTCCCATGGAAGAGCTTTAGTTTCTTCAAACAGCTGGTCAAATGAAGTTGCTTTAAATTTACCAACTAACAGTTTGACACGATCTGCTGTTCGCAGCCAAAGGTTAGCTCTTGGAATAGCCGATACATCTGCTGAAAACACTACTCTTCCATTTTCAACCTGGACGTCTTCATAGCCCAGGGCCTTCACTTCGTTTCCAACGATCGCTTCAAGGCCCATTGCAGCAGTAGCAATTAATGTCACTTTTTTTGACATGCTGATCCCTCCTTATATGTAAACAAATAAAAACCCTTCTAAAAAGCTGTTTTGGCTTTTCAGAAGGGTGTCCTATGCATCATTAGCGACCTTTGAATACTCTGTAAGCCATGTTCTGTTCCATCGTACTGCAAACGGTGGTCAACCTCGTACTCCGGTGGCAATCATCTATCTGCCGTACTACGACCTTTTCTCTGGTTCATTTCCCATTGAAAAGTGCCCCTACCTATTTTTGGGTTGCTCGCTCGCGGGGTTTACCTCGTTCCACCCGAAGTATTTCTACTCCGGCTCCGTCACTGTGGCACTTTCAAGGTAGTCATTCCTTATCCGAAGACGTAGGAATTTTCCCTGCCGTAAGTTCAAAGAACTCCCCTGACTTATGGTTTCGTCAGACACGAACACTACAAGCATCTCAGCTTGTGCGAGCATGGACTTTCCTCTGTATGGTTGACCATACAGCGATTACCCGAGTATTCAAATGTATTGGATTACTAATTCATATACGCCTCAATTGACGTGCCTGACCATTATACCAAACGATAAAACGTTTGTCATATGGAAATTTTTATTTAATCAGCGTATTTATTCCCGAAAACGGCCTTTTCCAGATTAGAAACTCGCTTTAGAATGTCATAATTCACTTGATGATTGCTGGCGGGTGTTTGCGTTTGTCTTTGTCTCTGGTTTGATTCACTTGAGGACAACTTTTTTAATCGTTCATTTTCTTGTTGAAGACGCTCGATTTCCTGTTGGAAGCGATCGTAATCCTGAATAATTAAATCAAGATACTCATCGACCTCTTCCTGATTGTAACCTCTCATAGACGTTTTAAAGTCTTTCTCCAGTATATCCTTACCATTCAAATGATACTCTTCTTCATTCATTTTTTTCACCTCTGTTTAACACATTACATTTATTTTTTCAGAAGGTGGGTCAAATGTCAATTTGATTTCCAAATTTTATTGGCTCCAAAAGTCCGGATCTGACATTCTAAGCTCTTCAACCGTCTCATCCAGATCAAGAGGTGTAATATAAGTAACTTCGTATTGTTTTGTTTCAAGCGCTTTTTTTGCCGCCCGCAGAAAGTATTGAGGACTTCCTTCTGTATCCTCATCATATAAGACAAGACTGCCATCGGAGTGTTCGATAAGAAACTGATCCTTCGCCTTGAACTGATAGGGACCTTGGTAGCCTTTTTTATATATAGGCTGAAAGAAATCAGCAAGCATAGTTACTTCCTCATAAATCAGCTTTACATCCTCAGGCCAGCGTTCCTCCTGGTTTTCAAATGGGGGAAGAACGCCCAGCTGAATTTCAAATTCATCTTTTAAATCGAGGACTACTTCGGCGGCCCAGAGTTCCACACCCATCTGGCCTGATACTAAGACCCATTCCAGTCCTTCATCTATGTAGGACATTAGTCTTTTTTTAATCGTCTCTTTTACAAATGCCACTTTCGGGTCGTTCTGTTTAAAAATCCCCATTTCCATAGGTTTGTAACCCGTAACGACAAGTGTTTTCATGAACGGACCCTCCTTTTATATCGGTTAACCTAAACTTCCTATATTCTATAGTTTTTTCTTAAAAAATGAAAATAAGCCACTTTTTACAGCAGCTTATTTCAATAATATTCATAAAGTAGTTTCTTACCCTTGGCCCATCATTGGCATCTGGCCCTGACCCATCATCGGCATCTGGCCCTGACCCATCATCGGCATCTGACCCTGACCCATCATCGGCATCTGGCCCTGACCCATCATTGGCATCTGGCCCTGACCCATCATTGGCATCTGGCCCTGACCCATCATTGGCATCTGGCCCTGACCCATAGACATTCCTTCCGTTTCTTCCATATCCTCTTCGTCCATCATCGACATTTGTCCCTGCCCCATTGGCATTTGTCCCATGTCCTGCGGGTTCATATAATCCATCCAATTATAGTCTGGCGAAGACCCTTGAGGGTACGCAAAATCCTGGGTTTGAAAGTTATTTTGTTCGGATACCATATATGGGAAGTAATGGTTATTATTCAACAAATTGTTATTACGGACAAGTACGTGCGTTGGGTGGATATAGTCTTGATTTTCGCAAAAGTAGTTATCTACTACACAATGCTGTACGGGACATACGATGGGACGACGACGATTGCCTGCTGGAGACATCGGTGACATTGGTCCACAACCGCAAGAGTCCTGCATTGAATGATGATGCATAATGCTTTCACTCCTTGTTTTTTATTCCTTATCAGCGTATGTCATGAAACCAATGAACGTACTGGGCGAAATCATCATATCCTACAGGTTCTTATTATTTATCCTTAATAAAATGGCTCTGATAAAGTTTAGTGTTGTTTTTTAGACAAGCTTTAAGGAACTCCTTCCGTCGTAGGGTTGTATGAGGAGGCTTGGGAAGGACGGAAAGGACCATAAACGGATTAAGGTCACTATTCCAGATAATGGATATTAATAAAAAATGTTCTAAAATAAACACTCGACTTTAACAGAGCCAATAAAAAAGACAAAAATAAAAAAAGAGGAGAAGCTTCTCCTCTTTTAATCCGCTCTTTCCTATTTTTGTTCCTCTGGAAGATCTGACGAAGCAAAAGAAAAAGGAAGAATTTCATCCATTGAAAAAGTCTTTGTTTCGCCATCGAGGTTGGTTGTATAAATGGTCACATTTGAATCGAAAAATTCACTCATCACCTGGCGGCAGGAGCCACAAGGTGGAACAGGTCTTTTTGTATCAGCAACAACAGCTAATTCTTTGAATTTTTGATGTCCTTCAGATATCGCTTTAAATATAGCTACCCGCTCCGCACAGCATGTAACAGGATAAGCAGCATTTTCAATATTACAACCTGTGTACAAGGTTCCATCTTCGGTTAAAAGGGCGGCACCCACCTGGAACTTTGAATAAGGGGTGTAGGCTTTGGTTCGAATCTCTTTTGCATGGTTGATTAATTCGTTCTGGTTCATCGTAATCCCTCCCTCGTTTTGGGAACGCAATTATATATGATTCCCGCCAAAAAGTAAAGCGATTACATATTTAGAAGGGTTTCTAAAGATTTATTCTTAGATTACCGGCTTCTTTTATAGGTTTATAGTAATTCCATATATGCTCATTTATGCGGACCAAGTTACGAAATGTTTGCAGAGTGGAATGGAATGCCAGAAAAAAACTGTACTACAGGTACCGGAGCACGATTAAACTATGCTATGAGAAAGGCTGCGGTTCTTTTGTATTATCCACTTACTGAACTCAATCACTCATAATCCTCGAAATCAAGTCTTCGATATAACTGTTTAATAATAGAATGACTTTTTAACATCAACACCGTCCTTTAAAAGAGCAAATTTTTAATGAGGATAAATATGTAAGTTAGAGTGATTACATTGATAGTTCAGTTAAATGGAATCAAGATCAAGCCTTCATTTAATAAAGCTGCACCAGCTGTAACAGGCGGATCGTTTTTTATATCCTTTATTGTTTATCTATATATCTTTGAAAAGCATCTTCAAAAATAAATAATTTGAACACATTCAGCAGGCAGATAATTGACACTTGTGTCAGAAAAAAGTTTATACTTAATTAGCAGCAATTTTATATATGGAGGAGATAACATGAAGACATTGCTTCAATACAAGAAGATTGTCTGGGTTTTTATCATTTTACTTATTTTCACAGGGATTTTCACATACTTACAGCTACCCAAAAGAGAAATTCCAGAGATTGATGTAAATGTGGCGTCTGTTTCGACAGCCTATCCAGGTGCAACCCCGCAAGAAGTAGAACGGACCATTATTAACCCTTTGGAAGATGAACTATTAAATATTCAGGGAATTGATGAAATCACTTCTGCATCGACAACAAACTTTGGTTCCGTAACAGCAACTCTTCAAGGGGGCGTGGATACGAATACGGTAAATGCGAAAATTCGGCAAGCCGTCTCGGACGTAGCAAGAGGATTTCCGGATGAGGTCCAGGATCCAACCGTTAATACAGATATGACTATGTCCGCAGTTGCCTCCTATCACCTATTAGCTGACGAAACTGAGAGTCTTTACAGTCTTCGTGACCAGCTAAACAATTGGGAAGAACAGTTGACGAATATCAACGGGGTTGAATCTATTTTAATTAAGGGTATGCCTGAACAGCAGGTTGAAGTCAGCTTGAATAATGAAGAACTTAAGGAAAACCAACTGTCCGCCTTCTCGGTCATCCAGACCATTCGTGAAGAAATTGGTCCTGCTGCCATTGGTAGTGAGAAAGTTGATGGAGAAATAAATCAGTTGATTTTCAATAAATACTCAGATATCGAGAGCATGAATGATCTTTCAGTAGGACTTAACCCTGAAGGAAACCCTGTTTCTCTCTCAGAGATTGGCACAATTGAAATAAACAATCAGGCCGTACAGGATTTAATAGCCTATGAAGGGAAATCGGCACTGTCTATTACCGTCCTGGCTGAGGATGGTGTGAACATTTCGGCTTTACAGGAACAAATTACAGAAAAAGTAGAGGCTCTGGGGGACAATCTGCCCGCAGACATATCGGTGGATCGTTTCTATACACAGAGCACAGTGATTGATGAAGTGTTTTCTAATTTGGTCACTTCTTTTTCCATCTCTCTCATCGCTGTCATTATCATTATGATTCTCGGACTACCGTTATCGTCTGCTATTCTGGTGGCCCTGGCGATTCCAATATCCATTATTATAGGGTTGATTCCGCTTCCTTATGTGGGAGTAGATTTAAATCAGATATCCATTATTGGCATGATCATAGCGATTGGTATTCTTGTAGATGATGCTATTGTAGTGAATGATAACATCCAGCGACGGTTCCAGCTTGGCGACGGTCCACTTGAAGGAACAGTTAAGGGAGTGAAGGAAGTTGGTAAATCAATTGTTACATCGACGCTGATGATTATTTTCAGTTTTCTCCCTTTGACATTTTTATCGGGGACAAACGGAGCTTTCATCCGAGCTCTTCCATCTGTACTTATTTTTACAGTCGTTGCTTCTACCATTATCGCATTGACACTTATCCCAACAGTGCAGTATGCAAGGAAACGACGTCAGAAACAAAAATCAAAAGCTAAATCCGGCCTGCTCGGTAAAGTATTCAATGGGATGGAAAAGGGATATGCAGATTATATTTTACCCCGGACAACTAAAAAGCCTTGGATTACAGCTCTTTCTGGTCTATTGATTTGTGTATTACTCTCTTTACTTGCTGTTCGTATTCCCTTTGAGTTCTTTCCTGCTGCCGATCGTCCTGAAGTGACGATATCAGTAGAAAACCCCCAAGGAACAACTTTAGAAGATACACAATCACAACTAAAAGAGATGGTTGACTATCTCGAAAGTTCGGATGAACACATTCGGGAATCAGCGACATTTGCAGGTACAGGACTTCCTGGTCTGTTTAGTTCAGGCTTACAGCGAACAGGAGAAAATACCGGGCAGGTCCTTATCCGTGTCGACCGCGACCATACAAGTGCAAGTGATTTCATTCAAGAATGGGAAGAACCGCTGCGGGAAGAATTTCCTAATGCTGAAATCTTCCTAGAGACGATTGTATCTGGTCCCCCCCCTTCCCCACCCGTACAAGTGCAGATTCAAGGACCGGAAATCGAAGCATTAATGGATACAGCTCTTCAAGCTGAACAACAGCTGGCTGATATAGAAGAAGCTGAATTAGCTACAACAAATGCTGAGAAAGACCAACCGTTCGTATTGTTTAATCCTGATCGATCTTTGCTGGCTGAAAACAATATTTCTATAGAAACGGTGACATCTCAGATTCAGCTGGCAAATACGGGGATTCCATTAGGGACATTCGATAATGGCGTAAACCGTCTACCGATGAAAGTCATCGTGGATGATGGGGTCGAAGAAGGGGTCGCGTTAAATGAACTAAGTGTCATAAACAACACTCCTGGTAATGAAAATCAACCACCACAAATGATTTCTCTTGATGAAGTTATATCAGAAGAAACAACGGAGCGTATAGGCGTCATCCCGCATTTAAACGGCGATCGGACGATTACTGTTGAAGCCTACCCTGAGGAAGGGAAAGAGGAAGCCTTTACGAAGGAAGCCAACAAGAGGGTTGATGAAATTAAAGAGAATCTGCCGGAGGGGTATTCTCTTGTAGAGAGCGGACAAAATGATGCCCAAACCGAATTCTTTATTGAAGTTTCTAAACTCTTTGTGATCGTGTTGTTCCTTATTTATCTCACCATTGCTATCCAGTTTAATTCATTATTGATGCCGCTTCTTATTACTGGGACTGTTTTCTTAGCGATAACTGGAGCAATCATCGGATTGTTTGTTTCAGGTCAGCCGCTTAGTTTCCTTGCTGTTCTAGGAATAGTCTCACTATCGGGAATTGTAGTTCGAAACTCTGTTATATTAGTTGAATTTATCGAACAGAACCTAACTCATTATGGTTCTACCGTAGAAGCGGTCATTGAAGCAGGAAGAGCAAGAATGAGACCAATTATCTTAACTTCTCTTACATCGATCGCAGCTTTGTCACCAATCATTTACACAGGTGATGTTTTATTTAAACCACTGGCAGTTTCGATTGTCGCAGGTTTATTGTTCTCAACAATCCTTACTCTTCTCCTCGTTCCGTCGTTTTATTTAATTATCGCTAAATTAACAAGAAAAGAGAAAAAACAAAACCCAATAACTGAACAATAAAAAAAGCTCCCTGAAAAGGGAGCTTTTTTTATTGTTGTTCAAGGTCACTTAAGATCATATCCAGTACATAATGAGAGGACTGATACAATTCTTTAAACCGTTTACGAGGGACATCAAGATAGTAGCTGTGAAGAATAATCATCTCCATGTTTTCGTGTGTTGATTTCACCTGATTTGGGTGGACACGAGCTTTTCTATTCTTCACAAAGGCTTCTGCTTCTTCCATCCAGGCATTATTCAACTCAAACATAGGAGCTGTTTCATTCTTTACCTGTGAGAAAAATTCATGGCTTTTTTTATCAACTGGACCTTCTGTATTTAAAAAGCGAATGTGCTGCTGATCAATGAGCTGTTTCATCTCTTCTGTATGCTGCTTTAAAGACATAGTTCCCACACCTTTCTCTCTATACTGTATCATGTGGGAATTAATACCTTCAATATAATTAACCGACAGATCTCCGTTTAGCCTGCTGGGCAACTTTACCTAAATATTCATTACGGCGCTCGCGCTTCATTTTTTTCAATTCATCTCTCATTAAGAAAACTTCATCTTTTAGTTCATCCACTTCTTTTCTGTGAGAGATCGTCATTGTAAACACAATTTCATCAGCCTTTAAGGAAAGCCGGCGTTCAAGTAGAGAGAATTTCTTTTGCAGTTGTGCCAGCTGTTCCTCAAATTCTTCAGGTGTGACGACGCTGTTTTTCATCATTCCCATCTCCCCCTTTATATGGTATATAAATAATTCTTCTCTTCGTGCATAACTCCTTTACGAATGACAAGACTAGAAGTAAAGCAACAAAACAAGTCAATGTATACCTTAAACTTCGACATAAAGGAGCATGCGATATGGCTAAAAAGAAAGAAAAGAAAAAGAAAAAACCAGAACCAGCCAAGACAGATAATCCCAAATTAGCTGGTGAAAACCGCCCGGCTACCTAAGTGTTTGAAAGCTGTTGCTATTGTTTATAGCAGCAGCTTTTTTTATCCTCATAAAAAAAGCTTTTCCTCCGAAGAGCTATGAACGACTGATTTATATACTCAATCCCTGCTTTCAATAGGATATTTGTCGAAATTTTAAAAAGATGAAACTTTCCGGTTGTTCATACGTCTATTAGAATTGAACCATTTATATATATCCTTAGACATGAAATTTTGTTATGATACTCTCATGGCTATAGGGAGGGAACGCGATTGAATTACCCTAATGGGAAGCGGAGATTCACCCAGAATCCAACGCCCCAGAAAAAGACGAAACCGGATTTTAGTAACCGTGGAATGTCATTAGAAGAAGATATTAATCTTACAAATGAATATTATCTTGAGGCAGGAATTGCTGTAGTCCATAAAAAGCCTACGCCGGTTCAAATTGTAAACGTTGATTATCCTAAGCGTAGCGCTGCAGTCATCAAAGAAGCTTACTTTAAACAGGCGTCTACTACAGACTTTAATGGAGTTTACCGTGGTAAATACATTGATTTTGAAGCTAAAGAAACGAAGAATAAAACATCGTTTCCTCTCAGTAATGTCCACCAGCACCAGGTCGATCATATGAAGGCAGTAGTATCACATGGAGGAATTAGTTTTCTTATTGTAAAATTTTCTCCATTAGAGGAGGTCTATCTCCTCCCTTCTCCTATGCTTTTTACTTACTGGGATGATCAATGGAATGGAGGCAGAAAGTCAATTCCTTATTCTTATATAATGGAAAAGGGCACTCGCATTCCCTTTCATTATCAGGCAAGAATTGATTATGCCAAAACTCTTGATAAGCTTTATTTCTGAAATGGAGGAAAGGTAAAATGGCCAACGATAGCCAGTCACGTACAGCAAGAAGAAAGCAGATGCAATCTAGCAAGAAAAAAAGCACATCAAAATTCAAGAAAATTTTCATGACACTCTTAACCATCGGAATTGTCCTGATGCTGGGTGTCGGTGCCTTATTCGCTTATTATATGGCTTCGGCTCCAGAGTTAGATGAATCGAAATTATCAGATCCTTTTTCATCGAAAGTATTAGACGAAGACGGAGAATTAGTGGCGGACCTTGCTGGTGATGAACGAAGGACTAAAATCACTTACGATGATATCCCTCCTGTTCTCGAAGATGCCGTTCTGGCAACAGAAGACGTCCGTTTTTATAATCATATTGGAATTGATTTCCGCCGGATTGGCGGCGCAGTTCTTGCCAACATTACCGGCGGTTTTGGTGCAGAGGGAGCAAGTACCATTACTCAGCAGGTAGTTAAAGAATCTTTCTTAAGTACAGATAAAACCATTAAGCGGAAAGTGCAGGAACAATATTTAGCCATTAAGCTGGACCAGGAATATACGAAAAAAGAAATTTTGGAAATGTATTTAAATAAAATTTATTATGGAGCGGGTGCTTACGGCGTAGCTGAAGCAGCTGAAACTTACTTTGGTAAGAAAGACCTCAGTGAATTGACTTTACCAGAGGCAGCTCTACTTGCTGGTCTTCCCCAGCGTCCAAGTGGTTACATGCCGTTTGAAAATCCAGACTTGGCGAAAGACCGGATGAACACCGTTCTCAGCCTGATGGTTCAGCATGGAAAAATCACTGAAGAAGAAGCCAATGAAGCGCGAAACGTAAAAATAGAAGATATGTTAATTGAAAGGCAGCCAGAAAAAGCAACTCCCTATCAGGCGTTTATTGATCAAGTAGCTAAAGAAGTAGAGGAAAAAATGGATGGTGCTGACATCTATCGCGATGGATTAACCATTCACACTACTCTAGATACTGACGCTCAGGAGTATGTCCAGCAGTTACTAAGCAATGAAGGACCTATTCCATGGCCGGACAATGAATTAGAAACCGGGTTAGCTGTAACAGACACTCAAACAGGTGCAGTGAAAGCAATCGGTGGTGGGCGCAATTATCAGAAAGAAGGATTTAACTTTGCGACTGACATCAACCGTCAACCAGGCTCAACTTTTAAACCAATTACAGCCTACGGACCCGCAATCCAGTACAACAAAATTTCTACTTATCACCAAATCAATGATGAGGAGACAAACTTTGGAGACTGGAGTCCAAGTAACTTTGATAACAAATTTAGAGGCATGGTCTCGGCGCGCTATGCTCTCTCTCGTTCCTTAAATATTCCAGCAATTAAAACGTTGGAAGATGTTGGCGTTGACAAAGCCCAGAAGTTTGCTGAAGGCCTTGGTATCGAATTTGACGATAAAGGCTTAATTCTAAATGACGCCATTGGAGGCGGGAGTACCGGAGTGAACCCACTGCAGCTTGCAGGAGCTTATGCTGCATTTGGAAACGAAGGTGTGTATATTGAACCCTATACTGTAGAAAAAGTAGAGGTTCCCGGTGAAGGTACGGTTGACCTTAAACCTGAACCGCATTCTGCTATGAATAGTTATACAGCGTTTATGATTTCAAATATGCTGCAAACCACGATGAGCGAAGGATCAGGTCGTGCAGCAAATATTCCCGGTTTACCAGAAGCTGGTAAAACCGGCACCACAAACTTTGAAAATGTGGCACCTGACTCCTGGTTCAGTGGATATACAACGAACTTTACAATATCTATCTGGACTGGATATGGAGAAGATAATAAAAGAGGGTTATCAGACAGCGCGAAAGACATTCCAAAGCAAATATTTAAACCGCTGATGACACGTATCTCACAAGGAGTCGATACATCAGACTTCAAAAAACCCGATTCCGTTGTTTGGGTAGATGTGGAGGAAGGATCGAATCCTGCGCGCCTTCCAAGTGAGTTTACACCTTCCAGCCGGATTGTTACAGAATTGTTCCATGTTGACAATCAGCCTTCAAAAGTATCACAGGTCTATCAAAAACTCAATCCTGTGCAGTCACTTTCCGGCACGTTTAACCAGGACACTTCAAGTATTGATTTGAAATGGAAATATGGAAACACTGACGGAATTACATTCCGCATTGCGGCTTCAATCAATGGAAGTGAAAGCAGGCAGTTAACAACCACCAAAGATACAAATATTGAAATTACTAACGTGGACCCTGCTGCTAGTTATAATTTCTCTGTTGTAGCGATTAGTGATAATGGAGACGCTGAAAACAGTGATCCAGCAAGCGTTCAGGTTCAAACTCCAGGCGCACTAGAAGAACAGCCGGAGGAGGACGCTGAAAATGAAGGAGAAGATCAAGGAGAGCAAGGTTCTGAAGATCAAAATGGTGAAGAAGACAATAGTGACAACAATGGAAACAATGATGAAAATAATGCCGAAAACAATAATGGTAACGGAAATGAAAATAATAACAACGGTGGCAACGGAAACAGTGGAGAAGGAAACGGTGACACCCAGGAAGAAGAAAATCCGGAAGGAAATAATACCGGCGAAAGCGATGGAAGTACGGAGGGGAATAGTGAACCCAGCACTGATGGCTCTGAAGAACAGCCTCCTTCCGACGATTCAGGAGAAGAACAAGACGACAGCGCAGCCTAAATAAAAAGAACGCCCATACAAATGTATGGGCGTTCTTTTTATTTCAATTCTTTCTTTTTCATTCGCTTCTGCCCTTCTCGGCACAACGATAATAAAGGACATTCTTCACAGTTTGGGCGCTGAGCTTTACAGTGGTAGCGGCCAAAAAAGATCATGCGATGATGAGTAACACTCCACTCTTCTACAGGTACTTTACGCATCAGCGTTTTTTCGACTTCCAATACAGAATCCTTCCACCGGCAGATGCCGAGACGTTTGGATACCCGTTCGACATGAGTATCCACGGCAATAGCCGGTTCACCAAAAGCCACGGATGCAACAACATTCGCTGTCTTTCTTCCAACACCGGCAAGATTCTCCAGCTCCTTTTTGGTTGAAGGAACATTCCCGTCATGTTTCTCTATTAACGTTTGGGATAGTTTTTGAATATTTTTCGCTTTATTTCTAAATAACCCAATTCTTCTGATGTCCTGTTGAAGTTCTTCCAGAGGGACATTCACATAATCTTCAGGTGTTTTATACTTTTCAAAAAGCTGCGGCGTTACTTTGTTCACTAAGGCATCTGTTGCCTGAGCAGATAGTACAACAGCTACTAACAACTCAAAAGGGTTGCTGTGATTCAGCTCACAGTCAGCTTCTGGAAACATTTCTTCAAGTCGATCTAAACAATAACGAATCTGCGTTTTATTCAGCATGATAACAGTTTATGAATCCTCCTCAAGCCAGTTATAATATAAGGAAATATCTCGTTTTTTCCTTTCCTGCTTTGGACTTTTGGAACCTTGCTGTCCTTGTCGGAACTGCTTCCCTTGTTCCCTCGCCTGCTCAACCGTCTGGACACCTTTACGTTTCCATTCCCCAAGAATACGGTCAATATATTTAAAGTTTAATTTACTCATCAAAACGGCTTCTCGTAAAGCAGCTTTAATAAGAGCAGGCGTCTGCTCATCTTCATCGAGCCAAATATTAATGGTTTCAATTTCAAACGGTGATAAAGGACGACCAAACTCCTGTTCAAATAATGGAAAAATATTCTCATCGTATTTTGTATCAGTTGTTGTTCTCACCGGGGTCACGGCAAAAAGTTTTTCCCATAGCGGCTCCAGTGAATAACTTTCATTCAATACCTGGTTTTCATTATGATTCTGCTCAATGGTCATTAAGCGCTTCTGTATCAGACTTCTTAATACCCGGGAGCATTCCTGCGATGAAATTGATAAATGATTGGCAAGTTCTTCTGGAGTAGGAAATCCGTTCCCTTCTGAGCGAAAACGATGAATTTGCAGCAACATTACAAGTTCTGTTTCATTAATCTTTAATTGTTGATAGTTTGTCAACAGTTGTTTTGGAACGACCATTTGGTTATCCAGGATGTCTTGAAAGCTTTGATACTTAGCCAAATTAATCCCTCCATTCTGCTTGAATGATTAATGAATGAAAAACACCGATACGCCAAAGGCGATACATCGGTGTTTTTCATCTTCATGATTCTTCATCATGGATAAAGTCGGTTTAATAAACGTGGGAATGGAATGGTTTCGCGAACGTGTTCCACCCCAGAGATCCAAGCGACTGTACGCTCCAGACCTAATCCGAAACCGGAATGTGGGACGCTTCCGTATTCACGCAGTTGTAAATACCATTTATATGCATCACCAGTAAGATCATGCTCTTCATAGCGCTTCTGCATCAATTCTAAATCATCGATCCGTTGGGATCCTCCAATAATTTCGCCATATCCTTCAGGTGCTATCAAGTCTGCACAAAGAACAACTTCCGGACGCTCCGGGTCAGGCTTCATGTAAAACGCCTTAATATCTGCTGGATAGTTTGTGATAAAGACCGGTTTGTCATAACTTTCAGCAATCGCTGTTTCATGAGGAGCACCAAAGTCTTCGCCCCATTCGATATCATCAAACCCTTTATCTTTCAACAACTGAATAGCATCATCGTAGCTGATGCGTGGGAATGGAGCCTGGATTTTCTCCAGTTTCTCTGTATCGCGGCCAAGCGCGTCCAGTTCAATCTTACAATTCTTCAATACAGACTGAACCACATGAGAAACGTACTGCTCTTGAACCTCTAAACTATCGGCATGATCCATAAATGCCATCTCAGGCTCAATCATCCAGAATTCAATGAGGTGACGGCGCGTTTTAGACTTTTCGGCACGGAATGTCGGACCAAAACTAAACACGCGTCCAAAAGCCATAGCTGCTGCTTCCATGTAAAGCTGGCCACTTTGAGATAAGTAGGCATCTTCATCAAAATATTTCGTATGGAAAAGCTCGGTTGTTCCTTCAGCAGAAGAACCTGTCAAAATTGGCGGATCAATTTTAACATAGCCATTTTCATTAAAGAACTCATACGTTGCACGAATGATTTCATTACGTACTTTCATAACTGCGTGCTGACGCTTAGAACGAAGCCATAAATGACGGTGATCCATCAAAAACTCCGGACCGTGTTCTTTTGGTGTAATTGGATAATCGACGGCTTCGTGAATGACCTCGAAATCCTTTACCTGCATTTCATAGCCAAGCGGAGACCTTGTATCTTCTACAATTACTCCTGTTACAAATAGAGATGTTTCCTGTGTTAAGGCCTTAGCATCCTGGAATTTATCTTCCCCAATTTCGGCTTTAACCACAATTCCCTGCATGAACCCTGTTCCGTCACGAAGCTGAAGAAATGCAATTTTACCACTTGAACGCTTATTGCTTATCCAAGCTCCAATCGTCACTTCTTCTCCTACGTATTTAGCTGCTTCTTTAATCGTTGTTTTCAAAGTAATTCCTCCAACATTGCTTTATGATTGATGATTTTCAACAAACCGCTTAATTCGGTCTGCAGCTTTTTCCAGCTGTTCTAAGGATGTAGCATAAGATAGACGTACATTCTCCGGGCTTCCAAAACCAGAGCCCGGGACCAGCGCCACCTTTTCTTCATCTAATAATGCTTTCACCCATGAATCCACATCTTCAAAGCCGCCGCTCTCGACTGCTTTTTTAACGTTTGGAAATAAATAGAAAGCGCCGGATGGTTTGGCACACTCGATGCCTGGAATATCAATGAGTCTTTGGTGGAGCACATCAAGACGCTCTTTAAAGGCTTCTTTCATTTCTGTTACTTTTTCTTCAGATCCTGTGTAAGCAGCCAGAGCTGCATATTGGGCTATTGATGTAGGATTTGAAGTCGAATGAGAAGCCATATTGGACATCGCTTTAATAACAGCTTTTGGCCCGGCTGCAAACCCAATTCGCCATCCTGTCATAGAGTGGGACTTAGATACTCCATTAATGATAACGGTATGATTGTACAATTCATCAGAGATCTGAGCAATAGAAACATGGTCTTCATCTGTATATATTAACTTTTCATAAATTTCATCAGAAACAATCATGACATCATGTTCTATACAGACATCCCCGAGAGCTTTCAACTCTTCTTTAGAATACATCATTCCAGTCGGGTTACTAGGGGAATTAATAATGACTGCTTTCGTATTTGAAGTTATTGCCTGCCTTAGTTGATCTGGAGTGATTTTAAAATCATTGGATTCCTCTGCTGAAACGAAGACCGGTTTTCCCTGTGCCAACTTGATCTGCTCTGGATAGCTCACCCAGTAAGGAGCAGGTACAATGACTTCATCCCCTTCATCCAGCATGACTTGGAACAAAGTGTAAAGTGCATGTTTGGCACCTGTAGTTACGATGATTTGTTCATTCGTATAAGTTAAACCCTGGTCTCGTTCAAGTTTAGCTGTAATGCTGTTTTTAAGCTCTGGAATTCCTCCGGCGGGTGTATATTTCGTCTTTCCTTCATCCATCGCCCTTTTGGCCGCATCTAGAATATAGGACGGTGTATTGAAGTCTGGTTCTCCAGCACCTAATCCAATGACATCATGCCCTTCTGCTTTAAGTGCTTTTGCTTTGGCTGTGATGGCTAGTGTAGTGGATGGTGTTAGAGATTTTACGCGTTGTGCTAGTTGCATGAACCTCACTCCTCTAATTGTTTTGTCTGAAGGCAAAGCGTTGATCAAAGGCCTCGCCCGTTAATGTGAAATAATCGAGTACGTAACGATCTTGACTATCAATATAAGTGATCTCATAAACGGGTTCATCTTCTTCATAACCTATGTTTACACCTTTAAATGTACAAGAAGAACAACTGTTACTCCACTGTGTTTTCAGCTCTTTTTCAGGTAATACATTGCTTATATCTACAACATCGAGAACTTTTGTTTTCTTATCATTTATAAAAACAAGAGAAGACTCTCCTTCTGTTGTGCTGCCTTGTACGACGAATACTTCAGATTCTCCATGGTATGTAGAAACTTCATCTACAGTGGTGATCCCGGACTCTGCTTCAGCAAGCTTGGCTGCTTCTTCATGCCCTGCGGTACGGTCCTGGTTAACATCCAAATACACCCATACAGAAAGGATCATACATAGGACAAGCAGGACTACGAAGGAGCTGATCGCCCACTTCGCCCACCTAGGTACGGTATATGGTGAAGACTGCGGTTTCAGCATCGTCATCATCCAAAGACAATCCAAACATTAAGTTATTTTCTTTCAGCGTACGGTTTAGTGTATCGACAACTTTATAGAGATCATCCGTTTTCTGGATTCTGACAGTCGACAGGGTTTCAATTTTACTTTGCATCCATAAAACCTCCATATTATTAAGGGACTGGTTGGAAAACCCGTCTCTTATTATAACAGGTCCGTCCAGCCCCTTCTTTATAAATTACAGCCAATCCTCGATTTGGTTCATCAACTTCCTCGTTGATTGATACGAAACGGGCACATCCGGCAAAGAGGATAGGAAATATTTACCGTAACGCGCTTCCATAAGCCGCTGATCACAAATAAATACTATTCCACGGTCACTGCTGCTTCGAATTAAACGACCAAACCCCTGTTTAAATCGAATAATCGCATGGGGAAGAGCCTTTTCCATAAAGGCGTTCCTGCCTTCCTTTTTCATCCTGTCATTACGTATCGACTGTATAGGTTGATCCGGTGGTTGGAAAGGAAGACGTACCATCATAAGGCAGGATAAATCGTCTCCTGGAATGTCCACCCCTTCCCAAAATGAACTGGTTCCAAGTAGAATAGCCTGATCAAAAGATTGGAAATTCTTCTTCAGCCGATCCCTGCTTCCGCTGGAAATTCCTTGAGCAAAGATCATGAATTCTTCTGGATCAATAAACTCTTTCAGCAGTGTATAGGTGTTTCTAAGCATTTCATAAGATGTGAAAAGAACAAGCATTCTGCCTTTTGTTACTTGGGCTACAGAATAAATGGCTTCACTTAGGGCTTCAATGTAAGCTTCCGGCTCATTTTTTATATTAGGAAAATCATTCGGAACCATGACCTGGACCTGTTTATCGTATTGATAGGGTGAAGGAATCAATAATTCCAAAGTTCTTTCAGAATGGATAAGTCCAAGAGATTCGCGGATGTATGTGAAAGAATTATTGGTTGAAAGTGTTCCGCTTGTTAATATCACACTATCTTTCACTTGGAATAATTGATGACGTAATAGCTGAGCAATATTATAGGGTTCGCTGAAAAGATAGATGGAATTAGCAGCACCTTCTCCTTCAATTTCAATCCATTTCACTTCTTCATCACGTGTTAAATCAAAATAATGAATCAACTGTGCCCGGATTTTTTCACACACTTTCTTTTGTGTATCCAGTCTGGAAATAAGAATCGGTATGCCATGATCTTCTTTTAACGTCAGCAGCCTTTTCAATTCTCCTTCTATCCCCTCCATTTGATGGATAAGTTTCTGCATAGAAGATAGGAAACGGTAGGACATTTCTTTAGCTGTAGTCATAAAAGCAGGCATTTCACTCGGTTTTAGCACCAGTTGTATTCTCCCGACATCACTTTTCCCTTTTCCTTTACGGCTTTGTTTTTTTACATTTTGAAAAATATATCTCGATAAATGACTCAACTCTTCCTTTGCTTCATCAATCGCATGCTGGGCTTTATTCAGGCTGGTATAAAAATCTTTGGAAAGCTTCCAGTTTCGATATAAACTTTTATGAGTCATCTCTCCGAACTGGGTCAAATACCTCTGAAGCTCCCGATAGTTCATACGTACGCCAAAGTAGCGGCTGGCTACAGATTCCAGGTGGTGTGCTTCATCTATGACAACATGCTCATAGTCAGGTATGGACGAATCTTCTCTCATAATATCCATACAGAACAAAGCATGATTCGTGATGACAAGATCAGCCTGCATTGCTTTTTGCTGGGCCCACTGATAAAAAGAATCATCTATATACCCAAGCTGGATCGTTTTCGTAGACTGTTCAGCACTGACTTTATGCCAGAATTGACGCCCATTAGAAGGGAGCTGTATTTCATCCACGTCCCCCGTTTTTGTCTTCGTCAGCCAAATAAGGATCATCGCCTTCGTCAAAGCAATATCATAATTGTCTTGATAAGAATTTTCCAATTCATAATGGAAGTGAATGAGGCTTATATAATGCCCTTTTCCCTTGTAAAGAACTGCTTTTATAGGTCTTGGAAACATCCGCTCCACTTTTGGAATTTCCTCTTCAAGCAATTGTTTTTGCAAACTTGTCGTATGGGTCGTTATAACTACACGGCAGCCTGTTTCCATGGCTTTATAGGCAGAAGCAAGTAAGTAGGCGACTGATTTGCCCGTTCCTGTTCCTGCTTCGATCACTGCATGCTTTTTCATTTGAAAGGCTTCATGCACCTTAGATGTCATATCTCTCTGCCCTTTTCGGGTTTCAAAATTCTCTACTAGTGATTTCAGCCCGCTGTCGGTTTCGTAAACATGAGACTCCCAATCTTTAAAAGGAGGAAGTTTCTCTTTTGTTTTTTTCTTTTCCTTCTGCTGTCTTCTGACAGCCAAGCCATGGTGAATTTCTATATCGCTTTCGTATTGACGACTATACCGTTTGTTATCAATACTGGACTCAATAAACGGTCGAAGGTCACTTTTCAGTTTTGATTCAACTTTTAATAAATGTGACAGCGTACGTTCCGGCAGTGCCTTAAATTCTTTTAGTAAATAACGAAGCAGGTCAGCTGTTACTTGAGCATCAGAAAGTGCGCGGTGAGGACGATCATGCCCCATATCCAGACGCTCAGCCAACTGTCCCAACTTAAATGTAGGGGATGTCGGAAGCATGATTCTCGCAAACTCAACGGTATCAATTATTGGGTTATGTAGGGGTTGGTACCCGCAACGGGTTAATTCATCGTTTAAAAAACCGAGATCAAACTCGATGTTATGAGCGACGATATAAGCTTGTCGGAAAAGAGGATAAATATCCTCAACAATCTCTGTAAATAATGGAGCGTTCATGACATCGTCCTCTTTAATACCTGTAAGAGAAGTGATGAATGGCGGAATCTCTCTCTCCGGATAAACTAAAGAAGAAAATTCTTTGATTACCTCGCCATCTTCCTTCATAATTACGATGCCAATTTCTATGATCCGGTCCCCTTTAGAGGCTGCATTTCCGGTTGTTTCTAAATCTACAATTGCAAATGTCTTCATGTTATCCCTACTTTCACCACAAAAAGGAAGGATCCTGCCTTTAAAAATGACAGGCACAGATCCTTTCCCCTTTTTGCTAGTTGCCCTACATTAAAGAGGCAGTGCTGTGAGAGGCGGTTCCTCTTCAATGATTTTTTCTACTCGATTTTGTTCATCTATTAAGGCAATCTTCGGACGAAAATCTGCCAATTCAGCTTCATCCAGCATCGCATAAGAAACGATGATTACGATATCATCAGGTTGAACGAGACGCGCTGCTGCCCCGTTTAAACAAATGACCCCGCTCCCCCGTTCTCCGGAGATGACGTAAGTTTCCAACCGTTCTCCATTGTTGTTATTTACAATCTGTACTTTCTCATGAGGTAAAATCCCCACTTGGTCTAAAAGATCCTGATCAATGGTCACACTGCCTACATAATTTAAATTTGCTTCAGTCACACGAGCGCGATGTATTTTAGCTTTCATCATTGTTCGAAACATTGATGTTCCCCCCTGCCAGTCATCCTTTTATGATTTCTCCATTTTGATCAAAAACAATATTATCAATCAGCCTGACCTTTTTATAATATACAGCGACCGCTAGTATGACAGGCTGATTGATAGTCTGAACAGATTCTAACTCTGGATAAGACAATAATTCAATATAGTCTATATTACCATGAGTTTTGCTTTCAAGAAACTTTCTGACTGCGTCCATAATCTCTTCAGGAAGTTTCTTCCCATCCTTCATCAGCTGTACCCCCGTTAACAAAGCTTGTTGAATAAAGGGGGCTTCCTTTCGTTCATCAGTAGAAAGATTAACATTCCGGCTGCTTTTCGCAAGTCCGTCCTTTTCTCTTACTGTCGGCACAGCTACGAGTTTTATTGGGAAGTTATAATCATGAATAAGGGCGTCAACTACAGCGACCTGCTGGGCATCTTTCATACCAAAATACACACGATCAGGTCTTATAATGTTAAATAATTTTGTCAGCACAGTGACTACCCCTTCAAAATGACCGGGGCGGCTTCTGCCACAAAGTACATCAGTCCGTTTAGTCACCGCCATCTCTATCGATAAAGGTCCCGGATACATCGTCTCTTTTGAAGGAAGGAAAATAAGGTCTACACCATTTTCTTCAGCCATCCTTCGATCATGTTCCTCATCCCGAGGATAGGTATCCAGGTCTTCTCCTTCGCCGAATTGAAGAGGATTCACAAATATACTTAAGATGATGAAATCATTCTCTTTCCTAGCTTCCTTAATAAGGCGGATATGCCCTTCATGTAGATACCCCATTGTTGGTACAAAGCCAATGGTTTTCCCATCTCTCAGCTGCTTTGAAACTATGTTTTGTACTTTATCGATGTTCTTTAGTACTTCCATAATCCTTCCCCTTACTTTTCTGGTAATCCTGACACATCCATTGTAAAGGTGTGCCTCTCTTCAGGAAATGCTCCGCTTTTCACGTCATTCACATAAGACTGAACGGCTTCGCCGAGCATGTGGTTGCTGTCTATGTAGGATTTTGCGAATTTCGGAATACGTTCTACGCCATATTTTAGTAAATCGTGATAGACGAGGACTTGTCCATCACACTCTGCTCCAGCTCCAATTCCAATGGTTGGAATGGAAAGTTCACTGGTAATCTTCTCTGCCAACTGACGAGGTACACATTCAAGCACCAGAGCCATAGCACCAGCTGATTCGATTTCCAAGGCTTCGTCCATCAGGCGCTGGGCTGCTTTCGGGTCTTTTCCCTGCACTTTATATCCGCCCAGGACGTTCACGGATTGTGGAGTGAGACCGATATGTCCAACCACTGGTATTCCTGAATGGACGAGTTTCTGCATGATTACACCAACTTCGCCGCTTCCCTCCAGTTTGACAGCTTGGGATCCCGTTTCCTGAAAGAGTTTTTGAGCATTTTTAAGTGATTCTTCTATAGAGATATGATAGGACATAAACGGCATATCAATCACTTTAAATGTATCTGCTGCCCCGCGCTGCACGGCTTTTCCGTGATGAATCATGTCATCTAATGTAACAGGAATAGTAGAATCATAACCGAGCACAGTCATCCCCAGACTGTCACCGATAAGAATCATGTCTGCTTTTGCTGCTTCCGCCATTTTAGCAGATGGAAAATCATAACTTGTAATCATCGCAATCTTTTCTTGTTCTTCTTTCATGCGTTGAAAGTGGTGTTTGTTAAGCATGGTATCCTCCCTCTCCCCAATGTATTTCTGCAGAATACAGCTTCTCTTCTTTGCCCTGCAGGTTTCTTGCGATCAATGCGCCATCAGGTTCAATTCCAACAAGACTGGCTTTCCAGGTATTTCTCATTGTTGATATGGTCACTTCTTCCCCAATACGATAGCCATAATCTTCCCAATCCTTTTTAACTGATGCGAAACCATGTCGTTCATAATGATCATAAGACTGCTCGAAAAGACGGAGAAGATGCTGAATCGTCTCTTGTATATTCCAGGTTTCACCTGACTCTATCTTTAACGAAGAAGCTTTATATTTAATATCCTCAGGTATTTCTGCTTCGCTCTGATTGACATTCATACCAATACCTAAAACGATGTATTGGATGGAATCTTGTTCGGCCTGCATTTCAGTAAGGATTCCTGAAACTTTCTTATGGCCTACCAGGAGGTCATTCGGCCACTTTATTTGAGGGTTTAATGCCGAGCGTTCATCAATCATTTTCGCAAGAACGGTAGCTGCTAATAGAGTAAGTTGTGGTGCTTGTACAGGTGGGAGATTAGGTCTTAGCAAAAGACTCAGCCAGATCCCCTTCCCTTTAGGTGAGTCCCAGCCTCTTGCCATACGACCTTTTCCTTTTATCTGCTCATCAGCAACAACAACCGTTCCATGAGGCTTGCCCTGCTTGGCCATTTGATGAACAATTTCCTGAGTGGATTCTACTTGATCGTAGTGAAAGAGCTGGTGTCCGATCCACTTTGTATTAAGACCCCACTGAAGGGTATTTCCACTGACTTTATCTGGATATGAAAGAATTTTATATCCTTTCTTCTGGACAGCCTCAATTTCATATCCGTCTTTTTTTAAATCATTCATATGTTTCCAGACAGCGGTTCTGGATATGTTTAAGAGCTCTGAGAGTTCCTGACCAGAAACGTGTCCTTCCTGGTTGTTCATTACTTCAATTAACTGTTTTCGGGTGGATTCCATGTTTTAATCCATTCCTTTATCTTTTCATAGTCGTTCTCTACTTGTAATTGTACAATCCCTTGTTCAATCTGCTCCATAATCTCTGAGATCCAAGGGCCTTTTTGGCGATTTGGGTAAAGAGCTATTAAATGTCTGGCTTGAAAAGCCATTTCTTTTGAAGTCTGGATAGGAAGGTTGTCTTTCACCCCCCACAAAGAGGATGAAAATTCCTCCTTGTCCATTCCGAGAGCTGTACACACTCTGACGAATGGATGAAACAGTTCCTCGGGTAACTGATATACAAGCCATGGTGTCACTTTCTGAGCTTTTTCATACCTTTTCAAGGCTTTACATAATTGTTCTGCCTGTTTCTTTGTTCGGTTCGATAATTTCCATAATTTCACAAACCGATCAATCGAGCACTCCGGGCACCTCTGTATGAAAAAGGATATAATCTCATGCCATGATTTCAAACTTTGTTCAGGATAGGAACGCTCAGACAGCATCGAGTTTAATACAGGCAGATACTTTTGCAACCCTGTTTCACAGAGTAAATCCAAGGCTTTTTTATAGTTTTCCCCAGCGAACAATTTCTGTGTTTCCATTGCAATTCTTTCAATTGAAATATGTTGCAGCAATTCAGCCTGTGAGGAAAGGGCTTCCTTTGTTTCATGCACAACATCATACCCCAACTGACTTACAAAACGAACCGCCCGCATCATCCTTAATGGATCTTCTTTAAATCTCTCAAAGGGATCACCGACCGCACATATCACTTGATGTTTTATCGCCTGCTGTCCTTCATAAGGGTCGACAACTTGTCCCTGTCGATTCATAGCTATTGCATTCATCGTAAAGTCTCTTCGAGCAAGGTCCAGTTTGATGTCACGAACAAACGTTACTTCATCAGGACGGCGGAAGTCTTCATACCCCTTTTCCGTCCTGTATGTGGTCACTTCATAAGAATTTGATTCATGACGAACAATAACCGTACCATGTTCAATCCCGACTGGTATGACTTTCTCAAAGATTTCTTGTATACGAGCTGGAGGCTCTGAGGTCGCAATATCAATATCACCCACGGAATGCCCGCTTAAATAATCCCGAACAGAGCCACCTACAATATACGCTTCTCCTCCTGCGTTCTCAATTTTCCCGATTACCTCTAGCGCATATTTAAAAACCGTATTAAACGTCATATCCCAGCACCTGTCCATAGAGGTCTTCGTATTCATTTAAGATTGTACGTGTAGCAAATTTATCATGAACTACTCTTTTTGCCTGTTCAGACATAGTTTGATGTAGACTTTTATCCTGTAAAATATTTTTGGCAAAATACGCGGTTTGTTCCACATTTCCAAGCTCTGAGATAAAACCTGTTTCTCCATGATCAATGACCTCAGGGATACCGCCAACGTTTGCACCAATACATGGAACACCGCAGGCCATCGCTTCTAAAAGTACCAGTCCAAAGCTTTCTTTCTCAGACAAAAGAAGTTTCAAATCAGAGATAGAGAGCAGATCACTGACATTCTCCTGCTTCCCAAGAAACAGGACATCTTCTTCAAGGTTTAAGTCCTGTACCAGTTGATAGCACTCCGAATATTCAGGGCCGTCCCCGACAAGGAGCAGCTTTGCCGGCATGTCCTCTCTCACTTTAGCAAACGTCTGGATGACATCTGTGACTCTTTTTACTTTTCGGAAATTGGATATATGAATAAGAACAGAATCTTCTTCATTTATACCATAATGATCTTTCAAATGCTGATTGTCTTTTCTGTGGTACTCTCTTTCATCTACAAAATTGTAGATGACATCGATGTCACGATCTGTATGTAACATATTTTTTGTTTGAGAAACAAGACTATGAGAGACGGCTGTCACTCGATCGGACTGCTCTATACCAAACTTAATCATTTCTTTAAGGCTAGTATCGATACCGAGCACTGTGATATCTGTTCCGTGTAGAGTCGTTATGATTTTAACATCCCTATTACACATCTGTTTGGCTAAAATAGCGCAGATTGCATGGGGCATCGCATAGTGGACATGCAAAATATCCAGTTCCTCTCTATTGATCACATCAGCCATTTTAGCTGCCAGTGCCAGGTCATAAGGAGGATGCTGAAAAACCGGATAACTGCTGACTTCCACTTCATGATAATAAATATTCGGGTATACACGATTTAACCGAAAAGGAACTTGAGAAGCAACAAAATGAATCTCATGTCCTTTTTCCGCTAATAATTTCCCAAGTTCTGTCGCAATGACGCCTGACCCTCCCACGGTCGGGTAACAGGTAATACCTATCTTAGCCATAATTATTTCACTCCTGGTTTCTGTTCTCTTCTATGATGTTCTTCCATTGAAAATCTTTGTGATTTAGAGCTTTCACCATAATTTCTGCACCCGTTTGATTAGTAGCTACAGGGATCTGATGTACATCACATAACCTTAACAGTGCTGTGATATCAGGTTCATGGGGTTGAGCCGTTAAAGGATCTCTGAAGAAAATGACCATCTGCATATCCTCAGCAGCAATTCTAGCTCCGATTTGCTGGTCACCTCCAAGAGGGCCTGATTGAAAACGTGTAACTTTCAGGTTAGCTTCATCAGCGATTCTCATCCCTGTTGTACCTGTAGCAAAAAGATCATGCTTTGACAATATGTCGTAATGCTTCTTTGCAAAGCGTATAATACTTTCTTTCTTTTTGTCGTGCGCAATAAGTGCAATATTCATCAATGGTCTCTCCCTTTTCAGTCAAGTAGGTGCTCTAAGCCATATACAAGTACATCAAGTTCCATTACTTTTTCTGCTGCAAGCTTAACTCCGCTCATAAATGATTCTCTATGAATAGAATCGTGTTTGATGGTCAACGTTTCACCAAGTCCGCCGAAGATCACTTCCTGATGGGCAACAAGACCAGGAAGACGCATACTGTGAATCCTCATACCATCTTCATCTGCACCTCGTGCTCCTTGGATTGTCTCTTTCTCTTCTTCGTGACCTTGTTTATGCGGCTGACGGACTTCCTTAATAAGCTCGGCGGTTTTCAGGGCCGTTCCAGATGGAGCGTCCAGTTTTTGATCGTGGTGCTTTTCAATTATTTCAACATCAGGAAAATGCTTGGCTGCCCATTTGGAAAACTGCATCATTAAAACCGCACCAATAGCAAAATTTGGTGCAATAACAGCCCCTAATTCTTTTTCTGCGGCCTTTGTTGTCAATTCCTGAAGTTGCTCTGCAGTAAAGCCGGTTGTACCGACAACCGGACGCACTCCATGTTCCAAAGCCAGTTTTGTGTGTTTATAACCATTTTCAGGTGTTGTTAAGTCAATGAGTACATCCGCCTCTACATCATTTAAACAGGTAAAGGCATCTGTATAAATTGGAGCATCCAAATCGGGAAGACCATCTATGTCGATAATATTCATCCCATCGTTTTTGCGGTCAATACATGCCGCCAACGTCAATGAAGACTGATTCTTTATCATTCGAAGGGCTTCTGTCCCCATTTTACCACGTGGTCCTGCCACAATCACCTTAATACTATTCATAGTCTATTCCTCCTCTTTTCTTGTCCATCGGTCTTTGTCTCTTGTCTCAATCTTCTTCATTGACATTTCAAACGCCTCAGATAAATCAATATCCAGTGAGTTAGCAAAACAAGTCAGCACGAAAATAACATCACCCAGCTCTTCCTCAAGAGCTTTATCCTTTTCCGTGGACTTTTTGGGTTTCTCACCGTATCTATGATTAATCTCTCTCGCCATTTCTCCAACTTCTTCGGTCAGCCTTGCCTGAAGGCTTAACGGAGAAAAGTATCCTTCTTTAAATTGTGATATGTAATCGTCTACACGTTTTTGTATATCTTCGGTTGTGTAATTCATAGGTAATCCCTCGTTTCATTCAAATCTTCTATATAAATGGTAGCCAAAAGGTGAACGTTTGACAAATTTTTTCGTTTATTTTATTAAATTTCTGCTTTTTTTCTATATTGCTGCTTGTTGTTCTAACCTCTATAATGGAATTTATGTGAATGACATTTGGAGGTGACTTTATGAAGGTCTTCGGGTTAAGAGTGAAAAACATACTATTAATATTAATCGGATCCGCCATCTTTTCATTCGGCCTTGTCCATTTTAATATCCAGAACGAATTAGGAGAAGGCGGGTTCACGGGTATCACGCTGCTATTCTTATACTTATTTGGTTGGGACCCTGCTGTTATGAATATTGTCCTTAATATCCCTGTATTGATTATAGGGTGGAAAATTCTCGGCCGTACAACATTTTTGTACTCACTTATTGGAATAATAGCTGTATCTGTATTTATCGCTTTATCCCAGCGGTACATGATTGAATTTGATTTAGCTTCTGATTTAACTCTTGCTGCCTTATTTGCAGGAGTGTTTATCGGAGTAGGCCTTGGAATCATCTTCCGGTATGGGGGGACGACCGGCGGCGTCGATATTATTGCCCGTTTAATAAATAAGTACTTAGGGTGGAGCATGGGGCGTGCGATGTTTGCCTTTGATGCCCTCGTTATTTTAGTATCCATCATTACTTACTTAGAGTATACAAGAGGAATGTATACTCTTGTCGCTGTATTTGTTGGTGCTCGTGTCATCGACTTTATACAAGAAGGTGCCTATGCAGCTAGAGGCACGACCATTATTTCGGAGAAAAGCGAAGAGATATCAAGTCGGGTTATGAGGGAAATGGACCGCGGAGTAACCGTTCTTGAGGGACGCGGATCATTCTCTGGTACAAGTAGAGATGTTCTTTACTGTGTAATTGGTAAAAATGAAATTGTACGTTTGAAGGCGATCATTCAGGATATTGACCCCCATGCTTTTGTAGCTGTAAGCCATGTGCATGACGTTATGGGGGAAGGGTTCACCCTGGATGAGAACAAAAATCCCCTTGAATAAATATAAGTGGTCAGTAGCTCGCCAGCCAGGGAAGTGGGATGTTCAAAAGGTTTTTATATGAATCATGATTCCCTTTTTTGCTGAACCCTATTATTCAACCGGAATAGGAACAAAAATAAACCCCTCGATCTAAATCGAGGGGTTTACTCTTATTCTTCGTTCATTCCTGTAAACATAAAGATAAAACGCAATAGTTCAGCAAGAGCGACCAACGCACCTGCAACATAAGTCATGGCAGCTGCATTCAACACTTTCTTCGTTTTACGCTCCTCATCATTTCTAATGACTCCAGTCGATACAAGCTGCGCCATAGCGCGATTTGATGCATCGAACTCTACCGGCAGAGTAATCAGTTGGAACAGTACTGCTGCAGAGAAAAAGACGATGCCGACTAAAGCAAGGCCCATCATGTTCAATAAGAACCCACCGATAATTAAAAAGATAGAAATGTTAGACCCAAAACTTGCTACTGGGACAAGAGCACTTCGAAATCTTAGGAAAGCATAGTCTTGTGCATCCTGAATAGCGTGCCCGACTTCATGGGCTGCAACAGCAGCTCCAGCCGTTGAACGGCCATGGTAAATGCCTGAAGACAAGCGAATCACTTTGGATCGAGGATCATAATGGTCTGTTAAGTGTCCACGAATTTCTTCAACAACAACATTATACAGCCCATTGTC
Organism: Halobacillus litoralis; assembly: GCF_020524025.1. Lineage (GTDB taxonomy): Bacteria > Bacillota > Bacilli > Bacillales > Halobacillaceae > Halobacillus > Halobacillus litoralis_D. The sequence goes on from NZ_JAIVKN010000001.1 coordinate 1,044,424, forward strand.
ATCTAATATTTTTCTAGCTACCTCAGCCCCTGTCATGGATGAAGAAGTAGGTACTTTCGAATATTTCTTGTACGTTGATTTCACTTTCGATTGCGCCCAGAGAGGGATAATGATAATCAAAGCCATATAAATAATAAAACTCATCTTGCATTCCTCCATGTTGAGAATGGTTACTTAGGTCAATTTTAGTCAAAATGTTTAATAAAATCAACTGTTACCATCCTTTAACCTGTGTCTAATTATTGAACGTGCCCGATATTTCTTTCCTCCAACATAAACTAAAGTTAACAAAATCGAGCCACCCACTGTTAGTATAGTCCAAATAATAGCATCCGCTTCTTCTTCTTTCACTAAAAGATTCAATTGTTCGATCAATCGATTCTGAGTCATCTCTGAATTTTGAATAGTATATTGATGGATCATCTGTTCCGTAAACATTATCTCCTGCTGATCAGAAAAGCGGGATAATGTTGGACGAATGATTTCCCATTGAACAAGAAAGTTCTCTGGTTCTGACATTTTCACTAAATAAGTAAGCTCATTTACCTTACCTTTCAGAAATAAGACTCGATCTTCTGAAGATACCGCTTCTAAGAAGGTTAAGGCAGATTCAACACCACTCTCTTCCATCGCTTTTCCATCTGTTTGGATTAGACGGCTCCATATCTCCTGGTCTCGTTCTGAGAGTGTTTGTACATATTCTTCTATATCTGCTGATCGTTGATCCAGCATCCGGCGGGCTAATTCTTCCTTCCCATCTACGACAAGAGAACGGTAATGGTTCACAAATGTCTCCCATTCATTCGGGGGTTTCTCAGCCCACCCTTCTGTAAGGCTAAGCGGTCCGAGCGTGAAAATTAGGGAACATATAAAAATCAGGATTGCCCGTCCCATTTCACTTCTCCCCTCTCATTTCAATGTATTAGTTCATTTTTATGAGATAAAAGGAAGGTTTATACCGTTTCATTGTTTTTCCTTGTAAGTAAATAAGCAATCCAGATACAGAGTATACTCAACCAAAAAGTAAAATAGCCGATTTCAGCCATATGATCTAAAATAGCCGGATAAACTGGCATCTGCTCAAACACATAATCAATTACGTCATTATGGAGTGTCCAAATAGCAGCAACAACCAGATGACGGACCCTGATTTTATAGTAGGGTGTATACAGAAGACCTTGAACTGCCATTGCTCCATGTGATACTACAAGCATATATCCTGTCCACGGCAGGTATCCATATTCCATAAAAGTCAGTCCATTCATAACTACTGCCCATACGCCATATTTCAACAATGTAATGACCGCTAGTGCTTCAATGTAAGGCACATTTCTGCCAAATATAAAAAAGCCAAGAAATATAGTGAAAAATAGGCTTGCTGTAGGACTGTCAGGTACAAAGATCAAAAAAACAGGGTCTGTTACAGTCAGTTGTGGTTCATACCAAATGTAACCATATATGGTTCCGAGTAAGTTGATAACAAAAAGCAGGATTAGAAATGTGCGATTGGTTAATATGTAGGCAATTGTCTCTTTCATTCTCTCAAATGGCCTCCTAATATAAATGAAGCCGCGCTTGTTTAAGCGCGGCTTAAGATGATTAAGTATGATATTATTCTTCTGAATTTTCGTTAGAAGATCCTTCTTCTGAGCCTTCACTGGAAGATCCCTCTTCTGAACCTTCGCCGGAAGACCCTTCTTCTGAACCTTCGCCGGAAGACCCTTCTTCTGAACCTTCACTGGAAGATCCTTCTTCTGAACCTTCGCCGGAAGATCCTTCTTCTGAACCTTCACCGGAAGATCCTTCTTCTGAACCTTCACCGGAAGATCCTTCTTCTGAACCTTCACCGGAAGATCCTTCTTCTGAACCTTCACCGGAAGATCCTTCTTCTGAACTACCTCCACCTTCACTGCCGGCGGAAGCAACAAATTCAGCCAATTGCTGAAGTTCTTCATCTGTACCACCAAAGATCCCTGCAGGCATGGCACCCTTACCATTAACAGCAATATCCTTCACCTGATCAACTGTGACATCTGCTTCGATTAAAGAAGGGTAGTTCCCTTGTCCTTGAAGCGCATCACCGTGACAGTTCAGACAGTTTGCTTCATAAATCGCGTATCCTGGTGCTGATTTATCTATCGTAGATTCAACAGCCTCAACGTTAACTCCGTACTTCTCAGCCCGCATTTCGTAATCTGCGTGTGTTACAGATTCATAAGTCAGCCAAAAAGTGGCTACAAAGCCTATAAGCATAAGTCCAACGGCAATCGGACGTTTATGAGGACGACGCTCTGGACCGCGATCCAAAAATGGTGCAAGCAATAAAGCGCCAAAGGCAAGACCAGGCATGACAATTGCACCAAGGACGATATAATCTCCTCCGGCAAATTGGTATTTTAGAAATTGATACAGAAATAGGAAATACCAGTCAGGCAATGGAATATAACCTGCGTTGTTCGGATCAGCCTGTTGCTCTAATGGTGATGGGTGAGCAGCAGTCAGGATTAAGAACCCGATTAAAAATACAGATCCTACGAGCCATTCCTTCAGTAAGAAGTTCGGCCAAAAGGCTTCCGTCCGTCCTGGGTATTCTGAATAGTCTTTTGGTAAATTGGCTTTTTGTTCTGCGGTAACCCTGGAGTCACCAACAAATTTCATCCCTTTTCCCCTATGCACAGCTTTCCCTCCTTTTTACGTTACATTTTATAGTGGACCGGAAATTCCTTGTTTACGGATCAAAATAAAGTGAAACGCCATTAATCCAAACAAAGCAGCCGGCAGGAAGAATACATGAATTGCAAAGAATCGTGTAAGCGTTTGTGCACCTACGATTGATGGATCACCCGCAAGAAGTGTACGGATCTGATCACCAATAAACGGTGTAGCTGCAGCAATCTCCAGTCCTACTTGAGTGGCAAAGTAAGCTTTGTTATCCCATGGTAACAGGTATCCTGTAAAACCAAGACCAAGCATGACGAAGAACAACAGGACTCCAATGACCCAGTTCAACTCACGCGGTTTCTTGTAAGCTCCTTGGAAGAATACCCGTAATGTATGTAAGAATAACATGACGATTACGAGACTCGCCCCCCAGTGGTGCATCCCACGTACAATTTGACCGTAAGCAACCTCTCGCTGCAGATAGTAAACAGATTTCCATGCATTTTCAATGTCGGGCACGTAATACATGGTCAAAAACATACCAGAAAGAATTTGTATAACGGTTACAAAAAACGTTAAACCGCCAAAACAGTAAACAAATGCTGAAAAATGGTGGGCCGGGTTCACGTGTTCCGGTACTTCGTGATCTGCAATATCACGCCATAGCGGGGTAACATCTACACGCTCGTCCACCCAGTCGTAAATCTTCTGAAGCATGAGTTATGCCCCCCCTCTGTCTTTTGCTTCCCCTAAGTAAAGCATTCCTTCTTCTACTTTGTGCTCAAACATTGGTAATGGTGCGGTTGGTGGTGTACCTGGTACATTGACACCGTTTTTCGTATAACGCCCCCCATGACATGGGCAGAAGAATTGATTTGGATATTCTTCATTAGAAGCCCAGTCTACTGTACAACCTAAGTGTGTACATACTGGTGAAAGCGCTATAATTTCATCTTTTTCATTTCTGTACACCCATGCCGTCTTTTGAACTTCAGACTCATACCAGCCATCTACCTGGTCAATGGTCCATTCAAAGCGCTGTGGTTCATTGGTAATTTCATCAATGGATGCCACAGACTTGAATCCTCCGCTTTCTTTCGTCTGCAAAACAGGATCAATTGCGAAGCGAACCATAGGCGCCAGCATGCCGGCTGCCATGAAACCGCCTACACCAGTCAGCGTATAGTTCAAAAACTGACGACGGGATACTCGTTTTTTATCGCTCATTCTTTTCCCCCCTCTATGCTGTAATCCATACACCATGGATATATTACACACAGTTTACTAGGACATTACCATGATAGCGCAATCTTAAGGGTTGGTCAATAAATTATCAATCCTTGTCGGAACTTTTATCCAATTACCAGTAAGCCTGGATTAACTCACTGATTTGAAGGGCCTGCTCTCTGACAAACGATTGTGTTTCCGTAGATTGGATGCTTCCAGACTGCATACCCGGAACCCATATTAAATGACCATTCAAATCCTTCTCATGCTTTTTCCACTTGCTGTCAAACGTGAATAAAAACGTATGCTGAAATGGCTGTTCCTTAAACCTGGATATCCAGTCGTTGACACGGTCTATTTCTTTTTCATTGGTGTCGTGAATATAAGAATAATCCGGTGCAAGGAAAATACGACCCCGGTATTCTCTTTCAATGAGAGTTGTAAACACCTGATTTAATTCACGTTGAAAGGCTTGTTTAACCATCTTTTGATCCGAAGATGGATCAAATGGTATTAAGGGAATTAAGACCGTATCAATATATTGTTTTTCAGGTAGGTATTGTGTAGTATCTGCTTTTGTCCAGCGCATATTCATTTCCTTCCTTTTCTATGTATCTTTTCCTCTATTCTACTACATTGTAGAAAAAATGAAAGCCAGGTTACATCCGTTAAGATGCCCCTGGCTCTCATTTTCATAAGAACGTATTCAAATCCTCTTTTACTTTTTCAAGCTTTCCGCACAAGTCTTTAAATTCTTCGCGCTCACCGTTTATGAGCGCTTCATCAATACGTTCTTCTATTTGCTTTTGTCTATGCTGTAACAAGCTGATGGACAGCAGCCGTTCTGCTTCGTTTTTGTCACGATCATTCAAATAGTAGTCTTTAGGAAGGTAGGGATTCTCCTCAAGGACCAGCGCATATTTCGAACATTGCTGAGCATTTTCGAAATTCATTTGAATATAAACCGGTTCTCCTTGATTCATTCTAAGATCGTGGAAGGATTTTTCTGCATCGTTTGTCATAACTTGACCTTTATAAAAACGAAATGGCGGATCTGAAACTCCCTGTGCACTAATTTCCATCCCTCTTGGGCAGAACTTCACTTCATGGACGAAATGAACACTTGATAAAAGAGACTCATGGTTCATTAAATAATTTAGAATCCAGACACTTTCTCTCTTTTTCAACTGAAAATGATTCAAGAACCACCGGACGAAGTCTTTTTTTTCGTTCACAGAAATTGGTGTTTGCATATGCGCCCCTCCTGCGCTTTAGTTAATTAGCTCAACGGTCTTTCAGTCGCTCAACAAATTCTTCGATTTCTGTATCTGCCGGATCAATCTTAAGGTACTCCTCAAACACCTGCAGGCTTTCTTTCGTTCTTCCTTCTTCTACTAAGAAATAGCCGTAGGATTTCAAGAAGTCTGTATCTTCTTTCAAGGAAGGATAGGCCTGTTGATAATATTCGTACGCTTCCTTATACTGCTCTTCTTCCTCGTAGGCCTGAGCAAGTTCCCATAAATAGTTCGGATCTTCCTCACCCAGTGAGATTAGTTCATTGATCAATTCGATAATATTTTCATTATCCCCATCTGTTTTAAAGTTTTGAATAAGGAACAAAACGGCTTCCTTATAGCCTGGATCTAATGCCACCGCTTCTCTCATTAACCGGTAGCCTTCCTCTTTGTCGCCCTGACGATGGGACAGACTTCCTGCAAGATGGTAAAGCTCTTTGTTAAATTCGTCCTTGGCTAAGCCTTTTTTAGCCATTTCCAATGCTTCTGCAGGCATACCTTCTGAATCATAAGCTTGAGCCAGATGCGGGTAGACGGACTGGAAATACGGATCCTTTTCAATCAATTCTTCCCACACATGAATTGCAATATCATTCCGGTTCGCCTGGAAGGCAACAAACCCATAACGAAACATAACATCAGGGTTATCTTCTTCAACCTTTTGGAAAAATTCAAGAGCCTGCTCAAATTCACCGTTAGCTGCGTAGGCCTCTGCCAGACGTGTCGCCACTTCTATATCTCCAATTACCGGCTGATGGTGCATGGCGTTTTCATAATATGGAATACTCTTGGAATACTCTCCATTTGAGAAGGCCAGCTCACCTAAAGCAAAATCGATAATGGCAGAATTGGGCTCCACCTGCTTTGCTGTCAGTAATTTCTGCTCTGCTACTTCATACAGGCCTTGAGCTTGATAAAGGTCGGCAAGTTGAACGAGGGCTTGTAAATAATCCTCATCCTCCGGGCCGAATTGGTTTAACAGCTCGATTGCTTCATCGTCTTCATCCAGGTCAATATGAATCTCAGCCATCATGACTTTCAATTCCTGCTCTTTTGGATAGCGTTGGATCAATTCCTGAAGAACAACTTTCGCTTCTTCTAACATCCCCCACTGAATATAGAGTTCGGCAATGGTAAACCGCTCTTCTTCATCCGCTTCTGGTAGATACTGTGTCAATGTATTAATTGCATCTTCCGTCTTATGGGCTTCCATCTGACGGATGGCTTTTTGTATTTCCTCCATGATGACATCCTTTCCACGTTAAACAAAATGCTTGTGAATCTTCACTTTTCTATGAGATCCAGGCTTTCGGTCTATCAATTTTTGATTGACCTGTTTCACCTGACCATTCATAACCGTTACATTCGGAACAGCACTATGATATATGAAATCTCCTTGCTCAGCAAACTTTCTGTCTTGATCTATACGATAAAGATTGTAGTCTGCCTGACCTCCTGGGACCATTCCACCCTTTCCAGGGTAGATCCCGCTGTCCCTCAAATTTTGTGAAGACAGCACTTCGTCGTCCTGTACATCTGTTAGCTTAATCATACCATACTGTTCACTCAGTGAAGACCACATTTCTGAATAGTTGTTCGACGTATTCCCACTATCTTTGACGAATAAAGTCAATGGCATTCGCTTATACGCTTGTGCCTGGACGATCCATTCCCAACAAATCCCTGACAGCTCTTCTTTGGATTGAACTTCAATACATAAAAAGGGGCTTCCTTTTCTAGCAAAAAAGCGGATCATTTCTGGCCTTACCCACTTCCCCGGAATAACCGGGATAATCATATAGTCGAGAGGCATCCATTGTAAATTGTTTAAGAAGTGGTCATAATGCGCCCGAAAATGACGTAAGCTAGTCACTAGGTGTTGGATGAGTAGCAAAGTGCACCCTCTTTTTATGTAATTCTCCGCTGTTTTCATACGCGTGGAGGACGAGGCTAAAGGTTCTTTTCGATCCATCATGACGTGGCCGGCGGTTACACGAAATCCATCAAGGGCCATATACTTATAGGATTCTCTGCCAATACGATCTCTGACGAATTTGTCTTTCAAAACCGTGAACTCTCTAAAACCTGACTCTGAATCATCTTCAATAAGTCCCTGAAACCAATAAGCTCCCATACGACCAAAACCTCCAAGTAGGCTTTTTATATCGTATGAGAGCATTACATAAACTATGAAGTTAATTTATTTAAGAGCTTCATTTAAATGTTGGAAAAACGATGGATAGGAAATGCTGATGCAATCTTTGTCCAGAATTGTAACCGGGTTTTGGCAGATTAGAGAAGCAACCGCTCCCATCATGCCGATTCTGTGATCTCCATAAGAATGGATGGATCCACCAGTAAGCTCTGTCTTTCCGTGAATGACCATCCCATCCTTTAAGGCTTCTACTTTCGCTCCGAGTGCCGTTAAAGTTTGAACGACAGCATGTATACGATCGGTTTCTTTATGCCGGAGTTCCTCAGCATCTTTAATGACGGTTGTACCCTCAGCCTGGGTAGCTGCCAGAGCTAAAATCGGGATTTCATCAATTACATTAGGAATCAGATCTCCTTCTAATGTGACACCGCGAAGTGAACCGGCACGGATGTGGATATCCCCCACGGGCTCTTGACCGATATACGTATGTATATGAGTGGAGATATCTGCGCCCATACGTTCCATAGCCCTTATAACACCATCCCTGGTAGGGTTTAATCCCACGTCCCGGATGATCATCTCGCTGCCTGGAGTAATGGAGGATGCAACAATGAAAAAGGCCGCCGAAGAAATATCGCCGGGAACTTTAAGATCTGCTCCTGAAGGCTGTTGTCCTCCCTTAATGGTAACCATACGTCCCTCTACATTGACCTCTACGCCAAATTCAGGAAGTAACATCTCTGTATGGTTTCTAGTTTCTCCCATTTCAATCACTTTTGTTTCTCCTTCAGCTAACATACCTGCTAAAAGGAGCGCTGATTTAACCTGTGCACTCTTAACTTTCAATTCATGAATGTCGCCCTTCAGTTTTTTCCCTTTAAATGATAAAGGAAGCAGGGAGTCATGGTCTCTCCCAGATATCTCAGCCCCCATTTTCTTTAAAGGAATTACAACCCTGTCCATCGGCCGTTTAGATAAGGATTCATCTCCAAAAGCTGTCGTGAAGAGAGGCAGGCCTGCTAATACACCACTCATCAGGCGGGCGGTTGTACCCGAATTCCCGAAATAAATAGGGGATACGGGTTCTTTTAAATGAGCAATACCTCTGCCATGGATGGCCAGATCTGACCCATGTTGATCAATATGTACTCCCATCAGTCTGAAAGCTTCAACGGTACGTAAACAATCTTCTCCTGTTAGAAAATTACGAATGTGAGAAGTTCCTTCAGCTAATGAAGCGAAGATAACAGATCGGTGGGAGATCGACTTATCTCCAGGTACAACCATCTCTCCCTGAAGACTTTTTTTTGTTGGATATAGTTCTATATCTGCCATTAGCTTCCTCCTTTACTGTTGAATCATTACTTCATATTGTTGTTGGCTTAGTACCTCTTTACTTTTCACTTGTTCTTCATTGGATGCAAAGCTGATCCGCAACACACCGGTAATACCTTCACGGATCTCAAGGATCTGGATATTTTTTATACTAATTCCTTCCTTGGCAAGCAAACCAATCACATCATGGATGGCACCAGGCTGGTCATGTATGTCAACATAGATATCATAAAAAGATGGAATGGCTCCTTTCTCTTTAACCGGGAGTCCATCACGATATTGTTTAGCATGCAGCAGGTACTGATACGTTTCTTCCTTCTCCTCTTTTTCCAGATACGTACGAACCCTTTCCATTTCACTTATCCAGTCATCGAGCATGGATATAAGCAGTCTCTTATTTTGAAAGAATATATCCTGCCAGAGTCTAGGGTTGCTGGAGGCAATCCTTGTAATGTCTTTAAAGCCTCCGGCAGCAAGATGTTCAATGTAAGGATGTGTCTCCTGCCAAATCTTCGCTTGATGAACGAGCGATGATGCAATGAGATGAGGAAAATGAGAGATGACAGCTGTCATCTCGTCATGTTCCTTCGTTGTAAACGTCAAAAATCGTGCGTTGGTTTCTGACAGCAAGTTCCTTAAGCGATCTGCTTCCTCCTCAGTCGCATGTACAGATGGTGTTAATACATAAATCGCATTCTCAAACAGGTGTGGTTTTGCAGCGGTATAACCTTGTTTATGAGAACCTGCCATCGGATGGCCGCCTACAAAAGAGATCATAGACTGTTCCAATCGATTCGCTGCTTTCAGCACTTGATTTTTCACTGAAGAAACGTCGGTAACTAATAAAGGTTTCTTAAGCTCGATCGTTTCCAACTTGTTCAAATAGTTAATCGTTATAGAAATTGGAGTCGCCAGAATACAGATATCCGCCTCTATCACCGATTTGGAAAAATCAAAAGATGCCTGGTCGATAACTCCTTGTTTTAAAGCCATATTCAAAGCAGCCTCATCGCCATCTATACCGATAACAAAAACATCTTCTTTCTTGGATACGTTCATTGCGATTGACCCGCCGATGAGGCCTAACCCCACGATTAGTACAGTCTGTTTCATCTGGTATGATCCATTGCTAATTTTTGAGCCATCACTTCCTGCAGCTGTTTCATATCCTCTTCTTTCCCGATGGTTAAACGGATGGTGTTCGGGAGACCAAGCGCTTCTCCAGAACGAACAATAAAGCCTTTAGTAAGAAGGTATTCAAACATTTCGTCCCCACTCATAGGGAGTTGGATAAGAAGGAAGTTTGCCTGGGTATCGTAATAACCTAATTGATGCTGCTCACAGAACTGCATTAAATCTCTTTTGTTCTTATGATTTGCTTTAACGGTTTGTTGAAGAAATGCTTGATCATCCAAAGCAATTATAGCCGCTGCCTGAGCTACAGTTGAAGTATTAAAAGGCTCACGGGACGGCTCAAGCGCTTGAATAACCTCGGGATGTCCAACACCATAACCAATACGAAGGCCGGCCAAACCGTAAGCTTTGGAAAATGTTCTTAATACCATTACATTTGGGTATGCATCTAAACCAGCTATAGAGTCAAAAGCATCCTCAGCCTCAAGGTATTCGTAATAGGCTTCATCAAGGACAACAAGCACGTGACCAGGTACCCGCTCCAGAACTGATTGAATCGTGGTTTTATCAATGTGTACCCCTGTAGGGTTGTTTGGTGTACAGATCCATAAAACTCTTGTCTGTTCGTCTATACTTGCTATCATTTCTTCAAGATCGTGATGACCATCAATTAAAGGAACTTCTCTAACTTCCGCTCCTTCGATAAGAGCATTGTGCCGATACTGAGGAAACGTCGGGGTAGCCATGACAGTGTTGGCTCCTGGTTCCAGGAAAGTTCGGCAGATAATCTGTACAACTTCATCTGATCCGTTTCCGAAGATCAGCTGCTCTTCTTTTACGCCAATAAATCCGGCCACTTTTTTTCTGATCTCTGCTGCATATCCATCAGGGTAAATTTCTAAATTTGAGATCAACTTTGGAAGCTCTTCCTTTACAGAAGGGGAAAATCCATAAGGGTTTTCATTAGAAGCTAATTTGATGATCCGGTCTAAGCCGAACTCTTTTTTTACTTCTTCGATCCCTTTTCCAGGCTTATATGGTTTCATGTTTTTTAGTATATCTTTGGCTTTCATAAAAGAACTCCTCTCAACTCTTTAAATCTGGTCGCAATTGTTTAGCATCGTAGTGATAGATATGTTTCACTTGTTTCTGCTCCATATCCGTCTGTACTGTAACCATAACACGGATGCATTTAGGAAGGCTGCCCGTCACTGGGATTTCCCTCATACACATAACGGGTACATAGGTCCATCCGTCCATCCCCCTCAAGCATTTAGCCGGAAAGGTATCATCTATATCATTGGTAACTGTAAAGTAAACGGATACCACATCTTCTGCTTTTATATGATTCGATGATACCACATCTTCCATTAACTCCAGAGATCTGGCTATAATTTCTTCGCTCTCGTTACGGTCCACAGTTGTAGCTCCACGTACACCCCGGATCATCATCTGCTGCTCACCTCACGAATTAATAAATTCAATTGGCTACTAATTTCATGATCTTCCATTTGTTCCACACAAGGCGATCCTGTGCTTTCCAATAAAACAAAGTTAATCATTTGATTCACCGTTTTCTTATCCCATTTCATCCGCTCAACCATTCGCTCAGCGTCGATGCGTCCAAAAACCGAAAGCGGGTAGTTATTCATTTCCAGCCAGTCTACATACTCTTCGATGGGTAAAGCAGCACCTTTATGTTTTTCACTAAGTTTAAGTGCGAATAACAGACCAAGTGCTACTGCTTCTCCATGAGTAATCTCACCATAACCTAGTTCTGCCTCAATGGCATGTGCAAGTGTGTGCCCTAAATTTAAATATTTTCTTATGCCCGCTTCTTTTTCATCCTCCTCCACAATGGAGGCCTTGACACGAATACCCTTCATTAAATCGGTTTTCATCTCTTCGTTTGTCAAGTCACTTAAGGATCTTTCAAGCAGACGACGGCACCAATGAGCGTCGCTCAAAAAAGCGTGTTTAATTACCTCTCCATAGCCGGATCGTTTTTCTTTTTCGGGCAGCGTAAGGAGCGTTTCTATATCATAAACCACCATTTTCGGGTTATAGAAACTGCCAATTAAGTTTTTGCCCATGGAATGATTGATCGCTACCTTTCCGCCTACGCTGCTGTCGTGAGCAAGAATAGTTGTAGGGATTTGTATATAATCAACACCTCTTAAGTACGTTGAAGCGGTAAAGCCCGCAAGGTCACCAACCATACCTCCCCCAAGAGCAACAATCAGGGAGTGACGGTCCAGCTGGGCTTCTATACATCTATTTAACAACTCTTCATATTGTGCCATACATTTAGACGCTTCACCGCTAGGAACAACAGCTGTTGAAACCCTGGTTTTTTTCTCCAGGGAATTCTTCACATCTTCCAGATAATGTTCAGCCACCCTATCGTCAGTGATCACAAGTGCGTTTGCATATTCCTTGTTCAGCAAGTCAAGTAAGTTATGACGGATCCCCTCGCCTACGAACACATCATAATCATGTGAACTTGCTTGAATCTTTATGGAAGAGGTCATTAAAATTCCCTTATTTCTCTGCGGTAGTCATCTACAGCACGTTTTAAACGAGGGAAATAATCCGAAGGGAATTCTTCGGTGATTGCCTTAGCTAATTCAAACGCTACAATATGCTCCATGACAACAGAAGCTGCTGGAACGGCACAGGAATCTGAACGTTCAATACTTGCATTGAAGGGTTCTTTAGTTTCAATATCTATACTCTGAAGTGGTTTATACAAGGTAGGAATAGGCTTCATTACACCTTTAACGACAATTGGCATACCAGTTGTCATTCCCCCTTCAAAGCCACCAAGACGATTCGTACGACGGTAATACCCTCTTTCTTCACTCCAAAGAATTTCATCGTGAACCTGGCTGCCATTTCGACGGGCTGCTTCAAAGCCGATTCCGAATTCAACACCTTTATATGCATTGATACTCATGACGGCTCCCGCAATCTTAGAGTCCAGTTTACGATCATACTGAACGTAAGATCCGATCCCTGCCGGCATTCCTTCCACGTAAACTTCTGTGACACCACCAATGGAATCTCCTTCTTTTTTAGCTTCATCGATGGCATGCATCATTTTTTCTGCAGCAGCTTCATCGAAAGTTCTGACTGGAGAGGCTTCAGAAATATCTCTACGTTCAGCCAGCGTTAAGTTTTCATCTACATCACTTACAATTCCAGCTATTTCTCTTACATAACCAGTTACCTCTATACCTAACTCTTTAAGAAGAACCTTAGCTACAGCTCCTGCACCTACACGAGCAGCGGTTTCACGGGCAGAAGAACGCTCCAGAACATTCCTCATGTCCCGATGCCCATATTTCATCCCACCATTTAAGTCTGCATGCCCTGGCCGGGGTTTGGTTACTGTTCGACGAATTTTCTTCGTTTCTTCTGGAAGCGGGTCTTCTCCCATGATATCTGTCCAATGTTTAAAATCATCGTTATGTACAACGAGTGTGATCGGGGAACCAAGAGTGTACCCGTGTCTTACACCACTCGTGATTTCTACGAGATCTTTTTCTATCTGCATACGCTTGCCACGTCCGTAGCCGCCCTGGCGACGTAATAATGATTCGTTGATTTGTTCTTTTAAAAGAGGCAGATGCGACGGCATCCCTTCTAAGATTGTTGTCAGTTGTTTCCCATGTGATTCACCAGCGGTTAAGTAGCGCATAAAAAAAGTACCTCCTGTATAATAGCTCCTCGAATGTTTATCAAGGGTGTTATAAATTTTAGATACTACTATATCATATGGATGTGCATTTGTGACATCGAAATATCCGAATTTTTCACAAAAATACAAAAAAACATGAGCGAAACCTATAATTTAAGCTTTTTGATAGAAGAATGTATCAAACATTTTAAACCCAAACTGACCGGGCGAAAACATTTGCTCTGTACTCCCCACAAAGAATATACCTCTGTCTGTTAATGATTCATTAAAGGCGCGGTACATCCTTTGTTTCGCTTCGTCCGTAAAATAAATCATGACATTTCTACAGACGATTAAGTCACAATTTTGTTCATAGGGATCCGCAAGGAGATTATGCCTTTTAAACGTCACACTTCGTCTTATGTTTTCTTTAACTTTGAAATGCGGCCCTTCTTTCACAAAGTTTTTATGTTTCATAAATGTAGTTACTTCTTTTAGCGAGCGTTCGTGATAGACGCCGGTTTCTGCCTTTTCCAAAGCTTTCTGATCGAGATCTGTTCCTATAATGTCCACATCACTGAGAGACATGTGTTGATCTAAAATCATCGCAAGTGTATAAGGCTCTTCACCAGTTGAACAGGCAGCACTCCATATTTTCAAACGTTTTTTACGTCTTAAAAGTTCCGGGATAACTTTATTCTCCAGCACTTCAAAACGTTTGTGATTCCGATAAAATTCTGAGACATTAATTGTCATACGATCTAATAATTCATCCTTTAGCTGTGTGTCCCCCTCAAGAGCTTTATAATAACTATGAAAATCTTTATACCCCTTTTTGTCTCTTAAAGATGTTAGTCTGCGTTTCATTTGAGCTTCTTTATAAAGGGATAAGTCAACCCCTGTGTTTTTATGTATGTTACGAATAAAACTGGGATAATCCGACATCATCAGCCCCCTTCCCTTGTCTTTCGTCTTTATTAGATTACTCCACCCGCATACGCTTGTAAACAAGGATGACATCACAGAATAAGTATAAACATATTACAAATCCCAGGATTCTTCCGATCAGCCGATCTCCGTGAAGACTTTAAATAGAGAGTGGAGTCGATCTGATGTTACTTATTCATTCCTTTATTCTGTGAAGCAGGCAACTACATAGATTACTCCTTCGAAAATAAGAATGGGAAGAAGAAACCTTATGGAAGCAGTTTATCTAGGCAGCACTTACAATAACCTATTAAGGGACTGAACCATAAAAAAACCCACCTTCTATGAAGGCAGGTTTCAAATAAAATTAATAGACCCAGGTTAATTGATCTTTTTCATAATCGACTAGTTCATTTTGGTCAAAAAACAAACCAATTTCTCTTTCTGCACTTTCTTGCGAATCTGAGCCATGAATAACGTTTTTACTGACAGCGACACCATAGTCACCACGAATCGTACCAGGAGCTGCCTCTGCCGGTTTGGTTGCCCCCATCATTTGTCTTGCTGTAGAGATTACATTTTCGCCTTCCCATACCATAGCAAAAACCGGACCCGAAGTAATAAAGTCTACCAATTCTTTAAAGAAAGGTTTCTCTTTATGCTCTCCATAATGCTCTTCAGCGAGCTCATTAGGAATAGCCATCAACTTCGCTCCAGCCAATTTGAACCCTTTTCTTTCAAATCTTGCTGTAATATCTCCGATCAAGTTCCGTTGTACACCATCTGGTTTAACCATTAAAAAAGTCTTTTCCATGACAAACACCCCATCTTATGTATAGTCTGAAAGCGCTTTAGTAAGTGCCATAAAAAAGTCTACCAGACAATAGAAAGAAAGGCAATAGATTCATGCCCTTCTTTTTCCAATATACTTGGCAATCCCCTTCAACGTCTGCTTTGAGCGATTCGCCGGGAGTTTGGCAAGCGACTGATAGGCTTTTTTCAAATAACGGTCACTGACTTCCAATGATCGTTCAATCGAACCATTTGTTTGAATGGTATGAATTAAAGGCTTAAGCTCATCAGAGGTTAAGGATTCTTTCTTCTTGAAGGCTGCTTCAAGCTGTTTTTTAAACTCTAAGTCTTCCATAGAGAATAAGACGGGGAGGGTTATATTCCCTTGTAGAAGATCACTTCCTGCCGGTTTTCCGAGTTCTTTTTCTGAAGCTGTAAAATCAAGTACATCATCAATGATTTGGTAGGACATGCCTACATAATAACCGTATTTGTACAGCGCGCGCTCATAGTCTTCCCTGGCATGTGAAGCAATAGCACCTAAACGACAGCTGGCTGCAATCAAAAGAGCGGTCTTTCTTTTAATTCTCCGTAAGTACGTTTTTAAATTCTGATCAAAATTATATTTATCTTTGATCTGTTCAATTTCTCCCAAACATAGTTCTACCATTGTTTCGGCCAGAATTTGATGGGCTTTAGGATTCTCTAATTTAGAGAGGTTTTCTAATGATCGAGCGAATATGTAATCTCCGGTGTACATGGCAATTCTATTGTCCCACGCAGACTTAATCGTGGGTTGGCCCCGTCTTAACTCTGCTTCATCTATCACATCATCATGAACAAGTGAAGCTGTATGAATTAATTCTAAAGATACAGCTACAGCTTTCATACGATCAATGTCATACTCTCCAAACTTTCCTCCCAACAACACAAAAACAGGTCGGATTCTTTTTCCGCCCGCTTGTAATAATTGACTAGATGCTTGTCTTAGAACCATATTATCGGACTGAATGGTCTCATTTACCGCGTCCTCAATCACAGACAAATCATTTTTCAGAAATGAATAAATCATTGCTAATTTCATCGCAGTTCATCCTCAGTTATTCCTTTTGACCCATATGCATTGCGGCTACGCCGCCTGTATAGGATTTAACGGTTACCCTCGTAAAGCCAACGTCTTCAAACATTGTCTTCAATTCTTTATTACCTGGAAAATCTTTGGCTGATTCATGAAGCCAGCTGTATTCCTGATAACTTTTTGCAAAAAGCTTGCCAAACAATGGCATAATATTACCGAAGTAGAAATAATAAAGCTTTTTAAATACAGGATTAGTCGGCTGGGAGGTTTCTAAACAAACAACCTTACCACCCGGTTTAACAACCCGATACATTTCCTGTAGTACCTGCTTGTAATCAGGGACATTCCGCAATCCGAAGCCAATTGTTACAAAGTCAAACTGGTTGTCTTCAAAAGGCAGATCCATAGCGTTCCCATGTTGAAACTCTACTTGTTTTATTCTTTTAGCCAGCTTCTTTTTTATTCCTACTGACAGCATGTTCTCACTGAAGTCCAGTCCGATAACTTTCCCTTCCGGCCCGACTTCATCCGCAAGTGTCATTGTCCAGTCTCCCGTACCACAGCAGACATCCAGTGTGGTATCACCAGGTCGAACATTCATCCGCTTCATAACATCCTTCCGCCACAAGCGGTGCTGTTGAAAAGAGATGATAGAATTCATACTGTCATACCGGTTATATATTTTTTCGAATACGTGATGGACTCGCTCTTCTTTCGTTTGTGGTTCCATGTCTACCCTTCTTCCACTATCTGTGTTGGATTAAATTGGTGATGAATCGCTGCATGCACATAAGATTTCAGCCAGTTAAAATGAATTGGCAGCTGTGACACAGTCATTTCCAATCGATGAACATGACTTTGCAGCGTCTGTTCAATGTTCCCTAATACATGACCATTACTTCCAAGAATACCCGGACGTTTTATAAGAGCATCGATAAGAGGGGAGAAATTCCCTTCTTGATAGCTTCTTTTCTCTTCAAGTAGTTTTTTGGCTAACAGCCACTCGCCTGCCATATCGTTGATCGCTGTTTTTTGGACGTAAGCAGCTACCCTTTGTATCAGCAGTGACTCGATTTTTTTTATACCTTCTAAAAATTCCTGGAAAGAATCAACATCTTTATAATACAGTTCCATTTTAAGTTCATTGATTTCCTTGATAGCTCCTGCGAGCGTATGAATCATAGGAATGTCATCAAGCTTGGAAAGCAGGTAATAATAAAGACCACTATAATAATCACCAGCTAAGACAGTCAGTTGACGATTGCGAATGGTTTCCTGATCGTCCTCCTCATCCGAGAGGGTAACAAGATCATGAGTATCCAGGGCAATCTGGACAAGCATTGTTGTAATAATATACTGCTCTTTCTTTTCGTCTGACAGTTTGGTGTGATCCATAATGGAGGATAATATCACGAGCTTGTCCTCATCTATCGTCGGCTCAGGTATGAAACGAACCAAATAAGGATGGCGAACTTTGTCAGCAATTTTTTGTTTGAGTTGTTTAATGTCATTATCTGAAGAATTCAACGTGATCACCTGGTCCCTTCCTGAACACTATTAAACATTCCTATTATAGCACATTTCACAGGTCTTATCTTTTATGTATGTTTTACAGAGCGTGATCACTCTGCATCATTAGTCATTTCACCATGACTCGTTTGAATAACTGCTTTACCACGGACTTTGACGGCTGAAGTATGCTCGGTAAACTGAGCAATCATGACTTCCCCGCTGTCAAGCTTTTCTGAATGATGGAACCGGGTATCCGTCCCTCGAGTCAATCCGATGACATTCACCCCGTCTTCAAGCGCTTTAATAACAAAAAAATCATTATTGGATGTAGACATAATGGACAGCCTCCTTCTTTTATCCATACTATCTCTTACAAGGGAATCTTTGTCAAAGCATCCACCTTGGTTATTCGCTTATCAGCTTATCTCTAGTTGTTCTATGACCAGTATGACCTTACTTCAATGGTTTTACTATGAAAAAAAGAAAAAGGGTGCACATGCACCCTTTTTCCAAGCCCTATGTAGCTTATTATTTAACCGCGTCTTTAAGGGCTTTACCAGGTTTGAACGCTGGTACTTTGCTTGCGGAGATTTCGATTTCCTCTCCAGTTTGCGGGTTACGGCCTTTACGTGCCGCACGCTCACGAACTTCAAAGTTTCCGAATCCGATAAGCTGGACTTTATCACCGTCTTTAAGTGAATCCATGATAGATTCGAATACAGAATCTACAGCTTGAGTCGCATCTTTTTTAGAAAGATCTGCTTTTTCAGATACCGCATTAATTAGATCTGTTTTATTCATGACATTCACCTCCTCCCAAGAAGGTTAAACTCATTCAAGTAGCCTTGCAGCCACTTCAAATGTTTATTTAGGATCATCTTTTTGATGACAAGCCTTATAATAAACGAGTTTTCCACGAAATTCAATAGACAATCCTTTTAAAATCGCTTAACAACGCGTTTTACAAGCTGAATTACTCTTCATTTCACAAGAAGCTTAAGACAAAGTGATCGGCGGGACTAAGTTCTATAAACCCTGTCGTGACGGGGTTTATATCATTTTTCTTTATCTTTACATTGGTAAATACGACATCGCTTAGAAAAACTCCTCTTTTCCTTTTAATTTTTTCTGAAAAAAATTAAAAACGGCCCCCTCGGAGCCGTTATAGTATGATTGCAATCATCCCACCAGAGCCTTCGTTAATAATACGCTCCAGCGTTTCCTGTAACTTATATCGGGCATTTTCAGGCATTAATGCAAGTTTCGCCTGTATCCCTTCACGCACGATCGAACTTAAAGACCTCCCAAAGATATCTGAGTTCCAAATTGATAATGGATCCTCTTCAAAATCCTGCATCAAGTATCGGACGAGCTCTTCACTCTGTTTTTCTGTTCCGATAATCGGTGAAAATTCAGACTGCACATCTACTTTCACCATATGAATGGATGGCGCTACTGCTTTGAGACGAACTCCGAACCTGGACCCCTGCCTTATAATTTCCGGTTCATCCAAGGTCATATCCTCAAGACTTGGAGCAGCGATCCCATATCCTGTCTGTTTTACCATCTGCAGAGCATCAGCAACTTGATCGTATTCACGTTTTGCGTGAGAAAAGTCCTGCATAATTTCAAGCAAATGATCCTTCCCGCGAATTTCCTCTCCAACAATTTCTTTTAGTACATGATCATACAAGTGTTCTGGTGCCTGCAGATCAATTTCAGCTACACCCTCACCAAGATCCATTCCTGATATGTGTGCGCCTGTAATATACTCATATTGATCAAAATTCCCTACGACTGTATCCACATCACGGAGGCGTTTAATATCTTTAACTGTCTCCTCTATGGCATTTTGCAGATTACTGCGCAGCCAGTGTCGTGAATCAAGAACCATGACCCAGCTCGGCAGATTCACATTAACCTCAAGTACAGGAAATTCAAACAGCGCCTCTCTAAGTACGCTTTGCACATCCTGCTCTCTCATACTCTCTACAGATAAAGCAAGGCAGGGAATATCATATTTTTCGGCTAAATTTTTCCTTAATTTTTCCGTGTTAGGGTGATGAGGCTGGGCGGAGTTGACGATCATAATAAACGGTTTCCCTACTTCTCTTAATTCCTCAACAACTTTTTCTTCCGCTTCCACATAATCTGCACGGGCTATTTCACCAATGGTACCATCAGTAGTTACTACAATGCCTATGGTGGAGTGTTCCTGAATCACTTTCTGTGTGCCAATTTCCGCTGCTTCATGAAATGGAATAGCTTCCTCATACCAGGGAGTATGAATCATACGCGGACCATGTTCATCCTCGTACCCAATTGCCCCTTTAACTGCATACCCTACACAATCCACCATTCTCACTCGAATATCTAAATGGTCGTCAATATTGATATTGGCAGCTTGGTTAGGGACAAACTTAGGCTCTGTGGTCATAATTGTTTTCCCTGCCGAACTTTGAGGCAGTTCATCAAGTGCACGCTCACGCTCTGATTCTTCCTCCATGTTCGGTAAAACAACGAGTTCCATGAATTTCTTTATAAATGTAGATTTCCCAGTACGAACAGCTCCCACGACCCCTAAATAAATATCTCCATTCGTCCGTTTGGAAATATCACTGAAGATATCAACCTTTTCCAAAGGATCCCCTCCCAAATAAAATTTCACCATCATACAAGCCTAGACAATCTAATTCTATGACATTGTGCTAGTGAAATATGCCAGAAATAAATAAACTACGAAACGAGAACCTCTCCTACAAAAAAGTCATAGATTGATATAAAACAGGCATCGGAGAGATTAAATAAGTCTACAAGCACAGCTATAGAGTGGAATTTTTTTATTAGAAACATCGATCGAAAAGACCAAAACCGTGCCCGGACAAATTAAGCTATGTAAAAACCCGCTCCTCTATGCAAGGGGCGGGTTTTTTAAAAAAATTATGTGGAAGGTTTTTTTTCGGCAAAAACCGGCTCTCCATTCTCTACGGTGTAGGAAGTGGAATAGGCAGGAACAAAAGGTGTGTAATCCGTCAATAAGTACCGGATATCCTCCCCAGCCTCATAAGGATGGTCATTTTCTCTTAGATACGTGTATAAATCCTTTCGGTAGTCAATATACACCCGCCCTTGTTCATCAAGATAAACCGGAAGTTTATGCTCAGAGTAAGGACTATCGACCATCGGCTGTTCATCCATGCCTAATTTTTTATGATCGAGCTCGTACACCCCAGGAGCGATGAAATCTCCGAGAGGTGGATATGAATTATTTTCAGTATAAAATTTAACCTTTACCTGTAAAGATCGAACAGCTTCAGTTGTTCGAAGATCCAGAACTTTTACAGTTGGATCTGTTTCGGGATGGATAATAACATATTGGTAATGACCCCCGTTTTCAAAAGATGTGCCAGGCAGCTCACCTAATAGATTCAATTCTTTTAACTTGCTGAATTCAATGGGGTACTTTTGGAAAATAGGAGTGCTTTGTTCTTTTGTTTTTATTGGAAGCAGTCCATTCTTTTGTTCCTGATAAGTATCTACAGCATTCTGCACCATTTCCAGCTGCTGCTGGTTAGGTACCTGATTTTTTTGCAATCGTTCATTAGGATATAAGCAGCCTGTTAACAAGACCGCCAATAAAGGCAGTAGTAAAAATTGTAAACGATTCATACCATATCCCCTTTCTAAGCTGTTGGTCCACTGAAGACGATATAAAAAATGATAATTCCTCCGAAAATCATAAATACATAAGCAAAGAAAGCGACAATTCCCGCCAGTATCCCTCGCATTTTGTGTCTACTTAGATAAATCAATCCTATAGCAAGAAACAATGAAATGATCCCCGCAAATGATATGTACATATTGAGCATTGACTCTGACACCGTACTTCCTCCTTCATGCACATTTTGCTGATGGTATTATACCATATGTCAGAGGAAACCGACACAAAAAACCAGGGCAGACGAATGCCCTGGGTGACTAAACAATTCCCTGACCAGCTCATGTGTAATGATTGCTGCGTGTTATCTTATGCATACGAGTAAAGGACCGCCTCCTCAGACGCCCAAGAATCGTAATTATTTTAGAAATTTGCCTAACGTGTTCATATCAAGAGGCATGTTTTGCTTTGTGATCGCTTCGACAATTTTGTCTTCCTTCTGCTTAGATACATTCTTGTTTGCAATCTTAGCTAATTGACGCACAAGACGACGCACAGTCTTTTCATCGCTGAAATCTGCATTCTGAACGGAATTTGCTACGTCAAAGACATCCGCTGCGTCAATGTTCGCCTTTTTCTTCAAATGGTCAAAAATATTTTTCTGAAAATCACTCATGAACAGTTGACCTCCTCGTGCATTAGGTTCTGTGTAGTATATGCAGGGAGGTCGTGATGTGTCAGTCATTCATTTTTTCATCAAGAATATTCGTTAAATCTTCCATTTCATGTCTTCTGATACGTGTCATTAACTGATCGACAACATCTCTGGCCGGTTTATTTTCAAAAAGAATTTGATAAATGCCCGTTGTAATCGGCATCTCAACGCTTTGATCTTCAGCCAGTTGATAAGCGGCTTTGGTCGTGCGCACACCTTCAACGACCATACCCATCTCATCGAGCACCCGCTCAAGATCGTTTCCTTGTCCTAGTTTGTACCCGGCCCGCCAGTTACGGCTGTGTGCACTCGTACAAGTAACAATTAAGTCTCCGATGCCTGTAAGTCCAGAGAACGTTAAAGGGTTGGAGCCCATAGAAGTACCCAGACGCGCAATTTCGGCAAGGCCTCTCGTAATAAGCGCAGCTTTCGCATTATCCCCGTAGCCTAAACCATCTGAAATTCCCGCACCAAGAGCAATGATGTTCTTAAGAGCCCCTCCAAGTTCCACTCCGACGATATCAGGGGAAGTGTAGACCCGGAACTGTCTGTTAATAAAAAGATCCTGTACCTTTTCAGCGACCTCAAGTTTTTCAGCTGAGACGGTTACAGTTGTCGGCTGTCTGCGACTGACTTCTTCAGCATGGCTTGGGCCGGAAAGAACAACGATATCTTCATATAAGTCATTTGGAATTTCTTCTTTAATTACTTCTGATACACGCTTAAATGTACCCGGCTCAATTCCTTTAGAGGCATGGGTCAGGATAACTTTATCTTTTAATACATCTTTCAAGTCCCCGCAAACTTCTCTCATCGCTTTTGTCGGGACAACTAGAACAACATGTTCTGCCCCATCAACAACGTCTGCAAGGTTGTGGCTCGCTTGAATAGAAGGAGGGATTTCAATCCCCTCCAGATATTTTTCATTTTTGTGAGTTCGGTTGATTTCTTCGGCCAATGACTCACGATGGGCCCAGATATGGACATCGTTGTGATTATCGGCAAGAACTATGGCAAGGGCTGTCCCCCAGCTCCCTGCACCTAATACAGCTACTTTCCCCATATAACCTGCTCCCTTCGTTAACAGTTAACTCCTTTTTCTAGCAAAGATCTTAATCGGTGTACCTTCAAAGCCGAACGCATCTCGGATTCTATTTTCCAGAAAACGTTCATATGTGAAGTGCATCAGTTCCGGTTCGTTTACAAATACCACAAAACTCGGCGGTTTAACCGAAACTTGCGCCGCATAGAAGATTTTTAGTTTCTGACCTTTGATGGAAGGTGAAGGATTCATAGCCAGTGCATCCATAATCACTTCATTTAGAAGGTTTGTTTGAACCCGTTTAGAGTGATTTTCACTTGCCTCAAGCACTTTTGGTAAAAGAGTATGGATACGTTTTTTTGTTTTTGCAGATAAGAAAACAATTGGTGCATAATCAAGGAATCGGAAATTATCGCGTACTTTATCTTCAAATTCCTTCATCGTCTTCTCTTCTGAATCAATAGTATCCCACTTATTTACAACAATAACTACGGCCTTACCAGCTTCATGGGCATAACCGGCAATCTTTTTATCCTGTTCCTGTATCCCTGTATCTGCATCGATTAAAGCCAATACAACGTCTGAACGCTCAATAGCCTTCAATGCACGCATAATACTGTATCTTTCTGTGGACTCATAAACTTTCCCACGTTTTCTCATACCAGCCGTGTCGATAATGACATAATCACGATCATCCTTGGTAAAGGGAGAATCAATCGCATCCCTTGTAGTTCCTGCGATATCGCTGACTATTACTCTTTCCTGGCCAAGTAAGCTGTTGACGAGGGAGGACTTACCTACGTTTGGACGACCAATCAGGCTGAAACGAAT
The DNA here is from genome assembly GCF_020524025.1 of Halobacillus litoralis. Taxonomy (GTDB): domain Bacteria; phylum Bacillota; class Bacilli; order Bacillales; family Halobacillaceae; genus Halobacillus; species Halobacillus litoralis_D. The sequence goes on from NZ_JAIVKN010000001.1 coordinate 1,068,465, forward strand.
CGTGTCATCATCGATTTCTTCCTGCTCTCTTTCAGGGAAATGTTTTACCACTTCATCAAGCATGTCACCTAAACCAAGGCCATGGGTCCCTGAGATAGGAAACGGTTCACCAAACCCTAACGAATAAAACTCATAGATGTTCTCTCTCATTTCAGGGTTGTCTACTTTATTAACGGCAAGCACGACCGGTTTATTGGATTTAAATAAAATCTTCGCTACTTCTTCATCGGCACCTGTTATTCCATCGCGACCGTTAACCATAAAAACAATAACGTCCGCTTCATCTATGGCAACTTGTGCCTGCGCCCGCATTTGGACAAGAAGTGGTTCGTCTCCAAGTTCAATCCCGCCTGTATCAATAATATTGAACTTTGTTGTCAGCCACTCGGCTTCTGAATAAATACGATCTCTTGTTACACCTGGCGTATCTTCTACAATGGAAATTCTTTCACCGACCAGCCGGTTGAAAATAGTTGATTTCCCGACATTAGGTCGTCCTACAATAGCAATTACTGATTTTCTCATGAAAGGATCATCCTTTCTCTATTTCTAATTTCATTATTTCATGTTTTGTCAGTAGTGAAAAGCAAAAAAAGACTGCTCTTCCACGGCTTGATGGTTCATCCGCCCATCATCCGAAGAACAGCAGCAAGCCATTAACTTTACTATCTTAGCAAACTTTGTGAAAAGACACAATTCTTTCTTGCATCCTCAATGTTTAACGATAATATACAACTGATCGCTCAGCCTGTGGGCAATTCCGTCCAGGATGGCTTCCAAATTAGCGGCTACTGCCTCCATCTCCTCTTTTGTATCACAATTGAAAACAGCGGCACTTCCATGAACTTTATTTTCCTGCATCGTTATGGAAGCTAGTATAGCTTTTTCCATTTTCATTGAACTCTACTCCTTTTCCCGCGGTTTTTGAATAGCATTTTCGAGGACAGGAACATTTGAAATGACTTGCTCAGCACGAACTGGATCGTTCTCCTGAGGAAGAATAAAAACCCCAATTCTCCCATCATTCAAGTCTCTTTTGATTAAAGGAACAAGTGCAGGAGTCCCGGAGTCTCTGAAAACACCAAGCTCAACGGATACGTCATGTAAGATAGCCTGACGCTGTCCAAGGTTGGCAATCGTCGAGCGGACACTAAAAGATTTAGGTGTCAGAATAAACCCCATTCCATACTTTAAAATTTCTTCCTGACGTTCAGGAAGACCGATATTCATAATATAGATATTATCTACGTACAAACCCGCTCCATCAAAAGATAGGTCTCTTTTTTCTATGGTAACGATATCTCCCAGTTTCGAGCCGCTCATTAAAAATTTTGCGATTAAAAAGCAAACAACAGCTGCTCCAAGTCCTACCCAGATATTTAAAGAGAGATAACAAAGCGTTACAACGAATGATGTAAAAATCACCAGGTAATTTCTACTTTCAAATGCCACAGCAATACCTTCAATATAAGTGTTTCCTCTTGGAACCAGCTCATAAGCATCAACTTCAGTTAATGTATTCCTTTCCATATTTCTTACTTCACGAAACTGAGAAGCAGCAAGCGTAAGAAAGGTCACAGCTGTAAATTCCTTTTCCATAATAGAAGGAATGGCAATTGTTCCAAGAGATGCAGCAATAAAGCCCAGGGACAAATGAATAATTTTACCATGTAAATACGTCGGGTATTGCCTGTAGTCTGTACGCATCATGTACATCCGTAAGATTGTCCCTATTACAATCCCTGTTATTATGGGGTATGTATACTCGTTCACACAAAGACAGCTCCTTTTGCTTTAGATTTTCTTGTCTTTTTATTGGATTGTTTTAGATTGTTGATACCGTATAGAATAAATAGAACCAGGAGCCCTTTAAAAACTAAGACTAACATCGCCTGACTTTCTACGAGTTTTTCATTTGCATACGTATAAAAGACTCCATAAGTGAATAACGCTCCTAGAGCATTGACAACCATCCATGTGCCAATTAACCCTTCAATATCACGGATCGTCATTCTCAATAAAAGAAGAATAAATACAATCCCAAAAGAGATGCCCGGAAAACTAGACCACACAGGATGAATAATGAAGAACATAAGACCGGCTGAATAGCCGACACTTAGTACAAACGGCCAGAAATGCTGAACAAACGAACGACTTCGTCTTACCCACAGTCGGATACCAAAACAGACAAGTAAACTAATGTGGAGAAGCAAAAGATGCCCTTCACTTAAAACGGGGCTTGCGTATGTACACATGCAAATTAGACTGAATAACAACAAAGTCTGACGAAGCGTTTGTTTTTGAATAAAAAAGGTCACGATGATGACACTCACCCACGCGAACCAGTAAAATACTGCATCCACCTCTCTCCCCACCTTTCTTTATTTATTATGGGTGGTTTTGGAAATCTTTAAACATCTCAATGAAGTAAACCGCTCTCAATAAATAGTGCTGCCCTGGTTTAAACAGGTAATTTTGTTATTAGCGCAAGTCAGAAGCCGTGTATCGTAACTTGACCTTAAAAACACAAAAAAACCTATGACTCTATGTCATAGGTTTACTCTTATTCTCTGGTCATACCATTCCTTAGTCGCGCCTGTAAGCACATAAGGTTTTTTCTGTAAATCACTTGGGGTTGAAGCATTAAGGAGCATCATTGTCATCTTGAATTCTTTATGAATGTGATCGATTTCTTCCACAAGCGCGTCTTTACCTTCATTGACGAGCACTTTAAGAAGTCCCCCAGCCATACCAAAACCTTGTGCGCCTAAAATCATGGCTTTCGCTCCATCTAAACCACTACGAATACCTCCAGAAGCGAAAACATGAAGATCCTCGTATTCAGAAACAGCTTCCAAGATAGAAGAAGGCGTAGAGATTCCCCAATTATTAAACGATGAAAAAGGACGCTCCCTGCGCATATTTTCAACTTTAGAAAAATTGGTACCGCCCCGACCGCCGACATCCACATATCGGATACCCATATCATATAAGATCCGGACGGTTTCTTTTGAAATGCCATATCCTACCTCTTTAATGATAATAGGAATTTCCACACCATCTATTATCTGCTGTATATGGTGCATGCGCTGAGTAAAATCCCTGTCACCCTCAGGCATGATTAACTCCTGTAAGGTATTAATATGAATCTGGAGAGCATCCGCTTTAAGCATAGCTATCGCTTCTTTTGCCTGAAGGAGGCTGGCCTCACTACCTACATTAGCAAAAACCTTCCCATCAGGATTCATCTCCCTTACAACTTCATAAGTAGATCGCTCTTCCGGGCGCTTAATAGCAGACATCTGAGAACCTACAGCCATGGCAATTCCAGTTTCATGAGCTGCAATTGCTAAATCACGATTAATAGCCTTCGTCTCTTCACCGCCACCGCCAGTCATCGCATTGACAAAAAGAGGGGAACTTAAATTAAGTTCCCCTGCGTTTGTAGTTCTGCTTATTTGATTGAAATCCAGACGGGCCAGACTTTGATGAACAATTTCGACATCATCAAAGTGATTGTGTATCTCCCGTTCATGACCTAAGGCGTGGCGGATATGATCAATTTTCCTTTTTGACCTGCTCATATCCATCACCACTGTTATTTTTTGTATTTATCTAATTTGTCACCAATCATGTCGCTGAGAGAGAAGCCAGAGTTGTCATCTTCCTTCTCGTATTGTTCAATATCCGCACGCTCTTCATCGCGCTCTAATTCCTTCATGCTTAGTGAAAGACGTTTTGCGTCCTCATCAACATCCAGAACTTTCACTTCTACCGTTTGTCCTTCTTCAAGAACTTCATCAGGAGTTCCGATGTGACGGTTAGAGATTTGAGAAATATGAACAAGTCCTTCTACGCCAGGGAAGACTTCAACGAAAGCACCAAAGCTAACCAAACGGCGCACTGTACCTTCCAATACTTCTCCTGAATTCACTTTGTTTTGAATGTCATGCCAAGGTCCTGGTTGAGTTGCTTTTAGAGAAAGAGAGATTCTTTCATTGTCACGATCGACAGAAAGGACTTTAACTTTGACGGCTTGTCCCTCTTCTACCACATCAGACGCTTTCTCCACGTGCTGGTGGGAAAGCTGGGAGATATGTACAAGTCCGTCAATACCTCCAAGATTTACAAAGGCACCAAAATCTGTCAACCGTTGAACCGTTCCTTCAATCACCTGACCATCTTCAAGAGATTGTAGCACTTCGTGCTTTTTCGCTGATTCCTCTTCTTCAACAACAGCACGATGAGATAGGATCACACGGTTTTGTTCACGATCCAGCTCAACAACTTTTAGAGAAAGTGTTTTCCCTTTATAGTCTTCAAAATCTTCTACATAATACGTCTCAACCAGTGAAGCCGGAATGAAGCCGCGAAGTCCTATATCTACCACAAGTCCGCCTTTTACGACGTCTTTAACTTCTGCTTCGAAAATTTCTCCACTTTCGAATTTAGCCTCGAGGTCTTGCCACGCTTTGTCTGCATCAACTGCACGTTTTGAAAGCACGATTTCATCATCTTCGACTTTCTTCACCTGCAAAGTCAGTTCGTCTCCTTCACTGACAGCATCAGAAGCTTTTTCTACATGAAGGCTGGATAATTCACTGATGGGTACAATCCCTTCGACTTTATATCCAACATCTACAAGGACCTGTTTTTCTTCAATTTTTACGACTTTACCAGTCACAATGTCCCCTGCAGAGAATTCTTTCATACCAGATACTTCTTGATTCATTTCATCCATACCAAGCTACCTCCTTCAAATTCCGACACAACCTATAATACAGAAATGCCCTTTTGTCTAACTTCTAATATTTAGAGCATTTTGTCAAGTGATTACGCCTCATCATTGATGAATTTTATGCAATTGTCTGATTTCTTCCATAATTCGATCCGTCACAACCTGCGCGGAAGCTTTCTGCTTTCTGTACTCTGACATATCAATTGGTTCCCCGTACACCACTTTAAGGGGCTTGAATTTTTCATAAGGACCAACGATGGCACACGGAACGATGGCAGCCTCAGACCTTAAGGCAAAAAAGCCTGCACCTGCAAGACCCTGGCCGATCTCCCCGTTCTTTTGCCTGGTCCCTTCAGGGAATAGACCAAGCGCATGCCCCTCTTTAAGAATGTCTAAACCTTTTCTCAAAGCATTGCGATCTCTCATTCCGCGTTTGATCGGGAAAGCATGGACTTTTTTCAATATACCCCCAATGACAGGGTTTTTAAACAATTCTTCTTTAGCCAGAAAGTAAATGTTTCGACTACTGGTAATACCGACAACCGGAGGATCTATGTTGGAAATGTGATTAGAACAAATAATTACCGGTCCCTCTTTAGGAATGTTCTTCTTGCCAATCACTTTAATCCTGTACATAGGGTAAAAGATCACACTACAAATAAATTTGCCGAGTTTATAAAGGCTCACCCTTACCCCTCCTTCGTACTTTTTTCATTTACAATGGTTAATATGCGCTGAACAACTTCCTGTATGTTCATTGATGTCGTATCCACTTCAACGGCATCGTCCGCTTTAACCAATGGAGCAATCTCACGATTGGAATCTATTTCGTCACGTTTGCGAATTTCTTCTTTCAACTGCTGCAAGTCAGAAGGAAAGCCTTTTTCAGCGTTTTCTTTATGCCGCCGTTCTGCCCGTTCATCGACCGAAGCAATCATGAAAATTTTCACTTCAGCATTCGGGAGTACGTGAGTCCCAATATCACGGCCATCCATGACAACACCTTTATCCTTTACAAGCTCCTGCTGTCTTCGTACCATTTCTTCCCGTACTTCTTTATGTTTAGCTACGATAGAGACCTGATTGGTCACTTCAGCGGTGCGAATGTCATCAGAGACGTCCTGATGATCAAGGATCACTCTTTGTCCCTGTTCTCCCTGAATAAGATCTAACTGAGAGTTTTGTAATAATTCAGCAAGGCCATTTTCATCTTCAAGAGATACTTTTTCTTTAATTGCTTTCCATGTCAGCGCCCGATACATAGCGCCCGTGTCTACATAAATAAAAGATAATTCTTCTGCGACTTTCTTTGCTACAGTACTTTTTCCGGCAGCCGCAGGACCGTCAATTGCAATAGTCATTTTGTCCATTCGTCTTATTTCCTCCATCTGTCCTTCTTACTAAGCATAAGGAATATAGGTTCTTCCTCTGTATGTTAGTAAGGTGTGTTTACCTGATTAACATTGTCAAGAATAACATAGATAAGAATAAAAAATCTATTCATTCCTCGACTAATTCATGGCTGCAGCACGAGTTTTCATTTGTTGTTCAAAACAGTACCGAATAATGAACTGCCGATCCTTTTCCATGATATTTTCAAACTCCACAGAAACTCTCGCTGATTGCTTTGAAGTTCGGGGCATGACCCTGCGTACGTGTGCCTGAGTCAATATGTAATGATACTCTCCGGTATTCATAGGAAGAACAATAGTCAATTCTACCTTTTCCCCCTCCGATGCCTTGTATTTGCCGGGCAGAATAAACATCATTCCCCCTCCACTGATATCCCTTGATATAGTTGGGAAAGAGAAAGTTTCACCTGATACAGCAACATCAACCGAAGCTTCAATACGCACGTACTTTCTACGTTGAATACGAGTGATTTCTGTGATCCCAGGAAAAGAGAGTCCGATCACTGGTATAGTTCGTTTTTTTCTTGCTGCCACTTCTGTTTTAAACCAATAAACAGAATGATCCTCTCCTACAAAACTTGCATGGAACTGTGTTCCTTCTAAAAAGAATCCTGTTTTACCTGTCTTCATATGTATTGGATAATCAATGTAAATTCTGCTATCTTCTATATCCACAACCTTGCACTTATACTTGCTGCTCTTTCCGGTATCCTGACTCCCAATTTCAAGTGTAAGTGGTGTTCCAATTTTCATGATCCTCACAGGCTTCTCCCCCTTTCACACAAGACTATTGTATGATTCTCATTATCTCATGGCTTTAAATAAAAGGAAAGAATATAGGTATATAGGTTTAAATATGTATTCATACTTTCCCAATTAATAACGTCCTAAATATCCGATTAATAGAACCGGGACTTAGGATAAACCCATCAAAATCCCTCTCTTTCACATACGATGTGGAAAATATAACAAAAAGAATAAAAGAGCACCTACTGCATAGGTGCTCTTTTTTAGATTTCCTGATTAAATTTCATTTCAGCTTTCTTTAGAGTTTCCACTTTTTCTTCTTGACCGTTTGAAGCATTGATGAAGATTCTATAGGTCGTTTTTTCCATAGTGGTAAGAAACTCATAACATAAAACTTGTTCATTCACATCATTCTCTATAACAGATAAGTGATGTTCCTGAATCTTGACATTTGGATTTACTTTATCTCGTGCTTCTTCTAAAGAAATAGCTGGTTTGTTGATTTCCTCATCGCTATGATCATCATAATAATCACGCGCAGACATGCCAAGGACTTCTCCATTGTCTAAAGCGACTTTAACTACTACCGAATCCATAAAAAATCTGACGTCGTTTTTTGTGTAGAGAAAACGGAATACACCCATTTTGTCATATTGATTACTTTCAACAAGAACCAAATTGTCAATTTCCAGACCTTGAATATAGTCTTTAGCTTTTTCAGAGGCTTCGTAAAGACTGATTTTTGGATCCTTCACCGAACGGCTGATCATAACGGTTAAGGGGTGGCCGCCTTTTTCAGTCAAATCTATATAGCCATTTTTGTCACCGTCTTGAAAGGAAGCCGTATACGTAGGTACATCTGCTCCTTTTCCTGATTTAGTCAGCGTCAATTTGTTTGTGGCCACTTTTTCCAGCCACCGACTAGCAACTTTCTTTGCTTCTTCTTCAGAAAGTTTTTCGCCTTTTAGAGAGCGGTAGCTTTTTCCTGGACCAGATGTGTTAAAACCTGTTTCCGTTATAGATTCTTCAAAACCATCCATTGATTTTTCAACGGTCTTAAACCCATTAACAATTGTGTTATCTCCAACTTCATCATTTGTGGCTAAGGCAAGTTCTACGTCCATCCACCGGAGATTGTCACTAAGAACTACATTTTGAACTTTTCTCAGTTCTGATTCTATTTCTCCGGACTTTTTATGAAGCTCTTCAAGAAGTTTAATTTCCTGTTCGCTTAACGGTTTCTTCTCTAAATCTCTGACCGCCGTTCGATAGGCGAAATCACCGACATCATATAAAAATTCTTCCGTTTTGTTAAAAGGCATTAACGTAAGCGGAAGCTGGCCGACGTCTGAATTGGCTTCAGAAGAAATTTTCCATATATCAGCTAATTGAGGGGATAATCTCTCTCTTGAGTTCATCGCTAAACTCGAGCCGATTTTATCATGAAGAAGGTCAATGTTATATGTCAAATCGTGAAATGCCCGTTGATAGCTGTTCTCCGCCTGGATAAGCACCGCATTTTTATCTTGATTCTCTTTATAACCCCAAACCCCTGCACCAATCGTAGTTAAGCTTAACAAAATGATGGCGATCCACCGTACCATACGCCCACCTCCTATTTACAGAATATATGTTTTCCAATTTGCTTAATTTGCGGCCTTGACCAAATCCAGTCCGATGTAGCAGTCTTCGGATTAAAGTAGTATATGGCCTGCCCAGTAGGATCCCAGCCATTGATTGCATCAAGAACGGCTTCTTTAGCCTGATCGTTTGGTTCCAGCCATATTTGACCGTCTGCAACCGCTGTAAAAGCCCGCGGTTCAAAAATGACGCCTGAAGCAGTATTTGGGAACGAAGCACTTTGAACTCGATTCAAAATAACAGCAGCAACAGCAACTTGACCTACATAAGGTTCACCACGTGCTTCACCGTAGACAGCGTTCGCCATCAGCTGAATATCATTCTGGGAATATCCGCTTGGAACATTGACAGCTGTCGGTTCATCAGGTTGTTTAGGTTGTTCATTCTGTTCAGGCTGAGGTGTTCCCTCTCCCTGATTTGTTTTCTGCTGTTGTTGTTTCTTCTGACCTTCTGTTTGTTTAGACTTTGGTACTCCACCGTAGTGCGTAAAGTCCTTACCTTGTCTAATTTGCTCTTTCACATATCCTTCATCATAATTACTGGCTTTATTTAGTCTGTCTTTCACCTCTTGACCGACTAGTCCATCAATTTCCAGACCAAATTCATATTGGAAATTCCTCACAGCCCAGTAGGTGCCCCATCCAAACACTCCATCAATTTCTCCATTATAGAAACCCAAATATTGCAATCTGGACTGGAGTTCGATGACATCGTCTCCTGTAGCTCCCTGTTGTATGACCTGATTAGAAAACCCTTGAACGGGTTTAACAAAGGTAAATTCCGACATCGGGAACAGCACCATGGTCATGACTACAAAAACGACCGTCGTTTTCTTCCACACCATCCAACATACACCCCTGACCCAATAGTTTAGTTATAGGGGTAGTTTTTAACATAAAATCAACTTTATACATGATTCTTAGATGAACAACTTTTGATATAGATCGCTAAGAACATAAAAAAAGAACACTTTTACTTCAGTGTTCTTTCATAATTAAATCTATGGTCATGGTGATCGTTCGCTAATTTAATTTTTCTAAACCCAATGATCCAGAGAAGAATCATAAATGGAGTGATCCAATAAACCCATGTATCATCTTTAATCGTAATCATATAGTCATAAGCTGTATGAAGGAAGACAGGTATAAAGAGGGCTGAAACCAGGAAACGGTTCGTTTTTTCAGCAGTAAACTTAGCTTTGCCCATATAAAAGCCCATCATAATACCAAAGAGTGCGTGTGAAGAAACGGGGAAAATGGCACGCAGCAGGGCAATCTCTATTCCTTTATTAAGTATGTATAAAAGGTTTTCAATGGTGGCAAAACCTAAACTAATGGCTGTTCCGTAAATGATCCCGTCATAATGGTGATCAAAATCAGAATGCCGGTAAGCTACAAATAATAAAAAGAACCATTTAAAGAACTCTTCTAATAGACCAGCTAGAAAAAAAGACGTTAAAAATGGTTGTTCTAAAACTTTTTCCGTTTCGAAAGCATATTGGATAAACATAATAGGAAAAACCATAATAATTCCAATTACAAACATTCGAATTATGAGTGGAAGGGGTTCTAATTCAATACGCTTGCTCAAGTATATAAATGTCATAATGGCCACAGCGGGAGAAATGGCAACAGTTAAAATGGCCATATAAATCATTCCTCTCTCTTTCTTTCACTTAGAATTCATCGTATCATGAAGGTAGGAGAAAAGGAATAAAAGAATGGAAGATGGTGACTGCTATGAAACGCATTTTAATTATCCACACAGGCGGAACTATATCTATGAAAGAAGACAAGGAAACAGGTGAGGTGAATACCTCCTCAAAGCATCCTCTTGAAGAAATATCGGTTCTTTTGAAAGATCACGTCGAAATAGACGATGATATATTGTTTCACCTCCCGTCCCCTCATATACGACCTGACCATATGCTGAAGCTTGGTCGCTTCGTTCACGAAAAAATGGCGAAAAAGAGTTATGACGGAGTAGTAATTACACATGGAACCGATACACTGGAAGAAACGGCTTATTTCCTTGATTTATTTATCCAGACTAGAAAGCCCGTTGTAGTCACAGGAGCGATGAGGTCAAGCAATGAGGTAGGTTCAGACGGCTTATATAATCTTTTAAGCGCCATTCGTGTAGCCAGTTGTGATGAAGCGCAGGATAAAGGTGTTCTTGTTGTCATGAACGATGAAATACATACAGCCAAAAACGTTACAAAAACAAGCACAAGTAATGTTGCCACTTTTCAAAGTCCACAATACGGACCAATAGGAATCACAACCAAAAACGAAGTCTTTTTCCATCATAAAATGACCCGCCATGATTCTTATCCCATCCAAAGCATCGGAAAACGTGTCTCGCTGATTAAAGCCTATGCAGGTATGGATGGTTCGCTTATTGATGCTGTGAGAGAAAGCCATGTCGATGGGTTGATTGTGGAAGCTCTCGGTCAGGGCAATCTCCCTCCTGAAACCGTAGATGCGCTAAAGCGGACCTTGGATGATGGCATCCCGGTAGTACTTGTATCCCGCTGCTATCAGGGAATTGTTCAAGATACATATGGATACCCGGGCGGAGGACGCCAGCTTAGAGAGATGGGTATCATTTTTGCTAATGGATTAACAGGACCGAAAGCAAGAATTAAACTGATGGTAGCTTTAGAAATGACAACAAATATGACAGAGCTGGAGCATATGTTCAGCTGATACGATTTTTAAATTTTACGGGTGTTTATTTAAGTTGTTTAAAACGTAAATAAGTTTTCCTGCCTCCAGGAGATTCACGGACTTCACTCCTTCTGTTTGGTTCAAAAACAAAAAAGACTCTCCTTCACTCAGCAGTAAAAGAGTGGCTTAATAAAACAAGTTGTGTCAATTAAGGCCGGAAATTTAAATTAAACTCCAAAAAATAAGGCTGTCGAGAACATTCTCGACAGCCTTAAGAGTCTAAAAGGGGCTTTTCTATTTATTTTGACGCTATAGACTCTGCTATCTTTCCACCATGATGTCTGCCGTTTTCTATAAAGATCTCATTGTTGTTATAACCTGCAGCAATCACGCCGGCAATATATATGCCGGGCACATTCGTCTGCATCGTTTCTTCTTCAAAAGAAGGTCGTCCGGTCTCTTCATCCATGTCTACACCCATTTTTGAAAGGAAGCCGTGGTCAGGTTGATATCCGGTCATCGCAAAAACAAAATCATTGGCTACCCGTTTTTCTTCTCCTTGGCAATCGTAAATGACCTCGTCTTCCGTAATTTCTTTCACCTGAGCACAAAATTCCATATTTACGATGCCTTTTCGAACAAGAGCTTCAAATTGAGGAAGGATCCATGGTTTGATGCTTTTAGAGTAGTCCTCTCCACGGTATAATACCGTAATATTGGCACCGGATTTTTCAAGTTCCAGGGCAGCATCGGCAGCTGAGTTCTTCCCGCCTATGACCACTACATTCTTGTTGAAGTAAGGGTGACCTTCTTTAAAGTAATGCTTAACTTTCGGCAGTTCTTCCCCTTTAACCCCCATGAAATTAGGCTGATCATAATAGCCTGTCGCAACCACGATTTGACCTGCTGAATAGACAGCCTCTTCCCCTGTTTTTTTCGAAGTATGCACATAGAAGCTCCCATCCTGCTTATCTACTTTCATTACTTTTTCATATGCATTTACACGTAATTGCTGTCTTTGGGCCACGGCACGATAATAAGCGAGGGCCTCGTTCCGCACTGGTTTCTGCCTCTCTGTAATAAATGGAATTTCTCCGATCTCCAACTTTTCACTTGAACTGAAAAATGTCTGATGAGTTGGATAATGATAGATGGAATTTACAATGTTCCCTTTTTCTATAATTAAAGGATCGATTCCTGATTTCTTCAATTCGATGGCTGCACTCATCCCGCAGGGACCGCCGCCTATGATGATGACTTTTTCTTCTTGCTGCACCTTTAACACTCCTCTTTCTGTACAAGCTTAAGGGGATTAAGCTTCTATAAACGTTGTTGTTGATATTTTTTCACTCCATGACTCCTATTCATACAAACATTCTTAAGTTAAAACAAAACGGACAATTGTTTGCTTACAATCTTTTATTGATATATAGGAGCAGGTATGGACGGATCTGAAATATTATTAAGGAAAAAATGAATAAGTAAAAAATAAAATCTCCTACCATATTTATGATAGGAGATTCCAATTGTAGAATCAAGTTAAATCCATCCGCGGAAACGGGAGGCTTCAGCCATTTTACGTACACCAACCATATAAGCAGCAAGCCGCATATCGACACGTCTTGTTTCAGCAGTTCGATACACATTATCAAAACCTTTAACGATGACCTTATGAAGTTTTTCTTCTACTTCTTCTTCTGTCCAATAGTAGCCCTGGTTATTCTGCACCCATTCAAAATAGGAAACGGTTACACCACCAGAGGAAGCTAATACGTCAGGAACAAGCAGAATGCCCCGCTCAGATAGAATACGGGTACCATCAAGGGTCGTTGGTCCATTGGCTGCTTCAACAACAATAGATGCTTTTATATTATGTGCGTTATCTTCAGTGATTTGATTTTCAATCGCTGCAGGTACCAGAATGTCACAATCCAATTCTAATAGAGCTTCATTAGAGATGGTATTGTTAAACAAATTCGTAACTGTACCAAAGCTGTCTCGTCGATCCAATAAGTAATCAATATCTAATCCATCAGGGTCATGCAGTCCACCGTAGGCATCGGAAATTCCAATGACTTTGGCTCCTTTGTCATGCATAAACTTCGCCAGGAAACTTCCTGCATTACCAAAGCCTTGTACGACGACTCTCGCACCTTCTACTTTAATCCCTTTCTTCTTAGCAGCTTCTTCTATACAGATGGTTACTCCTTTAGCTGTTGCTGTTTCACGTCCATGGGAACCTCCCAGGACTAAAGGTTTTCCTGTAATAAATCCTGGATTATTGAATTCATCAATCCGGCTGTATTCATCCATCATCCAAGCCATAATCTGTGAATTTGTGAAAACGTCAGGAGCTGGAATATCCTTTGTAGGTCCTACAATTTGACTTATCGCCCGGACATACCCGCGGCTGACCCCTTCTAATTCACGGAAGGACATTTCTCGAGGGTCACACACAATTCCACCTTTTCCCCCGCCGTATGGAAGGTCAACGATTCCCGCTTTCAAGCTCATCCATATAGATAAAGCTTTTACTTCTTTCTCTGAAACGTTCGGATGAAAACGGACGCCGCCTTTGGTCGGTCCCACAGCGTCATTGTGCTGAGCACGATATCCCGTAAATATTTTGATCTGGTCATTATCCATCCGCACAGGAATACGTACGGTCATCATTCGGACAGGTTCTTTCATGAGTTCATAAACTTCGTTAGGGTATCCTAATTTATCAAGTGCATTTTTGACCACCGTCTGTGTGGACTTCAATACATCAAGTTTATCGTTTTTCTCGTTTGCAGCATCTGTTGGCTTATCGGCTACCATCCATTTACCTCCTATATCAATCCATTCGATTAGGACTCTTTCTTCAGTGAATAGTATACACGTTCCCCAGCTGTAAGGAAAGCTAGAAATGATGTTTTCCAGCTGTTTATATAAAAGTTTTTGTAAGCGATTACACTTTTTTCTCTTTATTTGCTTGAGACAGTTCTACAAACGATTGAATTAAATCATCATAGCTCAATCCTACTTCCTGAGCTGAATCAGGAAAAAGACTTGTTGGTGTCATACCAGGAAGAGTATTCACCTCAAGAATGACAGGTTCACTTTGATCATTAATAATAAAATCGACACGTGAGTAAACATCACAACCAAGCAGCTGATGAGCAAGGACTGCATCCTCCTGAAGCTGAGCAGTCAATGCTTCAGAAATCTTAGCAGGCACAATGTGCTCACTGCCGCCAGGCTTATATTTTGAATCAAAGTCATAATAATCATTCTTAGGGATAATTTCAATGACAGGCAGAGCCTGTTCTTCTCCCTTTCGTCCCATAACAGGCACAGTAACCTCTCTGCCTTTAACATAGTCTTCTACTAGGATCATAGAATCTGAATGAGCTGCTGTTTTAATGCCCTGAAGGATATCTTTTTCATTTTTAACGATCGTCAGGCCTAACGTTGAGCCTTCTTGATTCGGTTTAATAACAAAAGGGATAGAAAATGTCTGTTTAATCTCATCTTCAATGGAAGAAAAGCGGCTCGCATCTGTCACATCATAAACTTCGCTATGGGCGGTGTGCAGGCCATTAAGAGAAAATAACTGTTTGGATTTTGCCTTATCCATCGCTAAAGCTGAAGCAAGCACCCCGGAACCCACATAGGGAATTCCCAGCATATCTAGTAAGCCCTGAATCTTTCCATCTTCCCCGAAACGGCCGTGAAGACCTATGAAAACCAGATCCACATTCAGTTTCAGAATTTCTTGTATCTTTTCTGGGGAAAAATCGATGGAGGTGACTTCGTGCCCCTTGTTTTCTAATGCTTTGATGATTCCCTTTCCGGTTGATAAAGAAACTTCACGTTCACCGGACGTCCCACCATATAAAACCGCTATCTTCATGTATTACACTCCATTTCTTACCACTGTATAGTAACTTACAACAGTTCTTATATTAACATGTTCCCATCTATGCTTCTATCATAAATAAAAAGAACGAAGCTTTTCTTCAGCATCGTTCTTCTTGTTCATGAAAAATATTTATCGATGGTTTCACATGCATCTTTGTCCATGATCTGTTTCCCGTATTCAATTAAGCGGTGTGAAGTCGCTGCTGTTGCAGACGCGAACTCAGACAAGACAGCGATCACCTGGTCTTGATCTAAGTGAAAAATATCCTCGTCTTCAAGAAGCATATAGTAATCTTCATTATAATAGTATACACTGCCTCCAGAAACCTTTAGGTGATAAAGCTTCCTGCCAGCTTGTATGACGTCTTCGAAGTCGGCGAATGAGAACATCATTTCCTTACTCTCATCCAAGGTAACTTTCATTTCTAAATAATCCTCGTCTTCTTCGATATCGGCAGGTTCCGTTTTCGTAACGACTACCAACATTCCTTGCGCCTGCAATAAATAAACCTGAACAAGCAATACACCTGAAAGCTCGACACCTAATTCAACACCAGCTTCATACATCATGTCACTAAAAATTCGATGGACCCTGGGTAAATCGCTCCATAGTTCTTCACGGGACAAGCCTCGATCCATCAGATCATCAAAGGTGAGAAAAATCTTAAATTTCTCATTGGTCATTCTTTCAACTCGCACATGATCGCCCCCCTGTCACGATGTGTGTTATCTATATCTTATGATGACTTATGCGATTATGGCACCTTTTTTAAAATTATATCGGATGATTTAGGCAGGGGGCAAATATAGTTTATCACAATCTATTTTTGAAGCCATTGTTCCCACGCTTTTTTTGAATTTCCGACCATAAATGGCTGAAGGCGTTTTTTATCCAGTTCAGGCAGACGATCATATGCATAACCGCCAAGCCCTATATTCAAGTCCGGGTACTCTTTTTGGAGCGACTCCGCTAGACGAATGGTAATCGGAATGTTCTTTTTTAATGTACAGGACATAAACATATAGGTTGGTTTTATTTCATTGATGACGATATCGATATCTCCCCCGGCAATACTTGGCCCCAAATAAATCACATCATATCCTTTTCGTTTCAGGAATAATGCAAAGATTAAGAGCCCCAGTTCATGTCGTTCATTGGGCCCGCAAACAAGGAGAGCTTTAGGGAGCATGCTGTCAGAGGGAATTGAGAGAAGCATCATTCCAATACGTGACCGAATGAACTGACTGGCGAAATGTTCATGAGCACTTGTAATTTTGTTTTCTTCCCAAAGATCACCAATCCTAACAAGAATAGGACCTATAATATCTATTGCAACCGTTTCTGGAGTAAACAAACTAAAAGCATGGTCCAGGTGACCTTGAGCTTCATTCTCATTGAAGCTAAGGAGACTGTTCAACAGCTGATCACCAATTTTATCAAGCTGTGTGGTGTTTTCAGTATTATTCGTTTCTGTAACTACTTCTTCATTGCTTTCTAATAAAGAGACAGCCTGCGATATAGTAAAACCTTTGTTCACTTTTTCCATCAGCCACTTTAATATTTTTAAATGTTCATCAGTGTACAGGCGATGGCCTGCTTCATTTCGGGAGGGTCGAATCATTTTATAACGCCGTTCCCATGCACGAAGCGTACCAGGCTGGATTCCAAGTATTTGTGACACGGCTTTAATATTATATTTTGCTTTAGTCATGGCCATGAGTCTTCCTCCACCTACTTATTTTACTAATAGTATATAGGAACGAAAAAGGGTGTGTAAAATTTGTATATTCTTTTTTAAAGGATTTTTACATCTATTTATGATTCGAGCGGGAGGATTTGAATCCAATGACATTCAGCTTTCGTCCCCAAACGAAGAGGGATCAGCGATGTTCCATATCCTTCACTTATCAGCAAAGCTTGTTTATTGTACTGTGACCAGCCCCCACGTTCGTACGGACCCAGTCCAAACAGCCTTATCTGTCCCCCATGAGTGTGGCCGCTCAACACTAATTCAGAGCGGTTTTTATTTGCGGGATTCATTTGCTTAAATACATAAGGGTCATGAACACAAAGAATCCGAAACCCTTCATCCTCCATTAAAGATGAAGAGCGCCGTTGTTTTAGAAAATAGGGATCCAGCCCGGTAAGGACAAACTCTATACCATGGTCCAGCTTAACTTTTTCATCTTCATTAGAAAGGGTTCTAACTTGATACTGATTCAAAACGTTAACGAGATCCTTGCTTTGAAGTTCATGATCGTTATTGCCAGGAATAAAGTAAACCGGGACACTCCATTGAGTTAAGCGTTTAAGGTTTTTCTCCAAACGCTCCATAGAAGTCCGCTTATCAACCAGGTCTCCACCGATAATGACTACATCTACTTGCTTTAGTTTTCTAAGTGTACTTGTAGCAATTTCACGATTATGTACATCGGATATGAAAAAAATATGCAAAGATTCTCCTCTGTCTAACTTTGGACTTTCAAGGACTTGTTCCTCGAGTTGATCATTATGAGCTCTATAATACATATATCCTAAAAGAAAACATCCTGCCAGGAATAAAATTAAAAAAACTGCCGTCATTTTCCCCCTCCTCCAACTCAAACGAAATACTTATATAATTTACATGAAAGGTCATTTTAGCATATTTAGGAAAGAAATCGCTATGCTGAAGTCAGCATAGCGATTATCTTACACTTTTTTCACACTCAAAATTCGAAATCCGTTTTTCTCAAGTTTCTTTGTAAGTGATTCAATGTTGTCTTTTTCTTCAATTTTCATGACAATCCTTCTAGCTAACTTATCCGTTTCATCAAATGTGGCTAAAGAAATGACATTCCCGTGGTAACTTTTGATAATGTCACCCAGGCGCTCAATCCTTCCAGCAGATTCTTCGGAAGTAAAGGCGATTCTAATCCCTTGTTTACGCACGCCGAAAGCACTCTCAAACTGTTCAATCACATCGAATCGTGTCACAAGCCCCTGGAAAACAAGCCGTTTATCTACAACGGCCAGGACAGAAAATCCTTTAAACATGGGCAAGGTCCGCTCGAAAACTTCCTCGTCATGTATATAGAAATTTTCATGTTCAACAATTTCACCGGCTGTTGCCTCTTTCAAAAAGGAGGATTTCGTAATTTCATCCGCCTTATTATAGAAAGAACGGAAAATGATTTCTTTTGAAACCATACCTTTAAACACATTACCTTCTAAAACCGGTACAGCCTCTATGTCATTTTCATCTAATATACCCAAAACTTCTTCAAGGGAAGTAGAGATCTTGACAGTGAAAGACTTATGGGCCGGCTTCATAATACCTTTTACAAACATACACTCACCTCATTCCAATCATTTGCACTCTCTTTATCTGTTCGTGACCCTCCCGCTATTCTCCTTCTTCCAACTGAATAGGACAAGTTTCCTTCACATATAAATTTTGAAGAAAAGGATGTGATGAGCTTTGTACACACCCATTAAATGTTACCAACCCTACCACGGACCTTATGACCCATGCCCACCACGGACAATAGCCTGTTACCAGACGCCGCCAAATTTATATTTAGGTTTCCAGCCGCAGAACCTCGCGCAGTACCCCCTTCAGGAAGCCCTTTATAAGGGGACTCTCTGGCCATGTTTGTATGATCCTTATCCAACACCTTTACCGAAAGGAGGAAAAGAATGAAGCAGGGTGGCAATGTCAATCAAGAGCGTCATTCCTTCATGGAGAAAATTCAAATGGTTGATTTCGCTTTAGTCGATTTAACTTTGTATTTGGATACACACCCTCAGGATACACAGGCCATTCAGCAATTCAATCAGCTTGCAGTCGAAAGCAGGGATTTAAAAACCGCTTATGAACAAAAATATGGCCCATTGAGGCAGTACGGAGGCAGTTTTTCCGGGTACCCGTGGAGCTGGGGAGACGCTCCGTGGCCCTGGCAGATGTAACGGATTAATCAGATGAATTAGGAGGGCTTCCATGTGGTATTATGAAAAAAAATTGCAGTATCCAGTGAAAGTAACGGAGTGCAATCCAAGGCTTGCTAAATACTTGATTGAACAATACGGTGGGGCAGATGGTGAATTATCTGCTGCTCTCCGTTACTTAAATCAGCGCTACACCATTCCAGATAAAGTGATTGGACTCCTGACCGATATCGGTACAGAAGAGTTCGCTCACCTCGAGATGATTGCAACGATGATTTATAAATTGACGAAAGATGCTACACCAGAACAAATGATTGCAGCTGGGCTTGATGCCCATTATGCGAATCACGACCATGCTCTATATTATTCAAATGCTGCAGGGGCCCCTTGGACAGCAAGCTATATAGCAGCTAAAGGAGACCCCATCGCTGACTTATATGAAGATATTGCGGCCGAGGAAAAAGCACGGGCCACCTACCAATGGATCATTAACATGTCCGATGACCCATGTCTTAATGACAGCCTCAAATTTTTACGTGAACGGGAAATCATTCATTCTCAGCGGTTTAGAGAAGCGGTTGAAATCTTGAAGTTCGAAAAAGATCGCAAGCAGTTCTTTTAATCTATCAGCGCTCTACCGTTATTTTTTGATGGTAGGGTGTTTGATCTTCTATTACATTTGAATTGAAAACGGACGACCCAAACCATTCATCCCAGTATTGATAGGAGAGAATGACAGCAATCAATACAATAAAAATAATGAACAGGAGACGAATCCAGAAGTTACTTACCCTTCCGTTGTTTTTTTTAGAACCCTGCTGATGAACCTTCTTTCTTGGAGGGAGATTTAAAACATCGAAATTGTCATCATCAGGATTCTCCTTTTCATCATGCGGATTTTTCAGTTCTTCTTTGTCTTTAAAGCCTTGGCTCATTTAAATTCCCCATTTCCAAATCGGATATACAAAGCTAAAATCACATCAATAATAAAATGCGCGGTAATGGTGACAATCAGACTTTCTGTCAATTCAAACATATAGCCGATAAAAAAACTGACAAATAAAACAGATACAAATAATACAAGTCTCGTTAAATACCGAATGTGCATGACAGCAAATAGAACACTTGCTGCTATATAGCCAAATTCAGTATGCAGGACTCCTCTAAAAAGCATTTCTTCGCTGAGAGCTACGAGAAGAACCACACCAAAAATGCTTGGGATGGAGCGATTACGGAAGACCTTATCATTAATTCCTCCATCATCGTAAAAACGCTCAGGTAAAAAATACATAAGTGAAAAATCAATGAAGAGTACTATTAATCCCGGCAGTACCCCATAAACGAGCCACTCTTGACCATTCAAAGTCAGCTGCTGGCTCCAATCATTCCAAAAGGAATCAAAGAGAAGGGCACTTCCGATGACAGCCAAGCAGAGGATGACTAATTGTGTCAAAACTAGTTGTACAGTCACTTGCTGATCGCTTAATTCTTTAATCAATTCTGCTTGAGTCTTTCGGCTCATACGAGTCCTCCTGTTGAAATATCAATTGAAGTCTTTCTTTCCATGTGGAAGCATCTATCTGATTTGGTTTCTCCTCGTTGAAGGAAAGATCATTCACCTTGAAATCGCAAGCATCACAGCATGGAACATAAGGTTCACGAATCATTTCCTGAAAAGGCTGGTAGAGCTTTTTTCTTCTACAGCCGGTGTGATGAATCCACTGTAACATTTCTGTCAGTTTCCCTTGTTTATATAACCATCTTTCTTCTAGTAGTCGATTCATTTTTTCCTGAAGAAAATCAGGAATAAATCGAAGCTCTTGTCCAACAAGTACGCTTGATTCCTCAAGTTGATATTTAATAAAGTTCCACTGCGACTCCGATAGCTGCAAATCTTCCATTACTGTTTCATCCTCAGGGAGTGCGCCTCCCTGCTTGAATTGAAGGTAAGAGAAAATGCGACCTAGATCTTGTTGTTCAGGCAGTTCACTTTGTATGAGCATCTGCGGAAGGTGGTGATCACGATTTGTGAATAAGACAAGACTCGCTGATGCTTTCCCGTCTCTCCCCGCCCGACCAATTTCTTGAATAAAAGATTCCAACTGCGATGGAAGATGGAAATGTATAATCAGGCGGATGTTTCTTTTATCCACACCCATACCAAAGGCACTCGTGCAGCAAATGACATCTAATTGATTGTTCATAAATTGCTGCTGGACAAGCATCCGGTCAGTTTGATCCATTCCCCCATGATAAAAGGCGACTTCATGATTAAGATTTTCTTTTAATTCTATACTTGCTCTTTCTGCCCATTGCCGGCTCGAGAAATAGATCATTGTAGGTGCATGATTTTCTTTTAGTACGTTTATAATGCGGTTGATTTTATCTTCTGGTGTATGACATTCCTCAACCGCCAGACTAATGTTTTGTTTATCCATTGGATAAATGCGCCGATTCATGTCCGGACGTTTTAACTTCTCCATAATATCTTTTTGTACATCCGGAGTCGCGGTTGCACTCAAGGCTAATACTGTAGGTTGACCGAGCACTTCAATCGTTTGATGAAGTTTAAGGTAATCCGTTCGGAATTCATGCCCCCACTGAGATATGCAGTGGGCTTCATCAATAACAAAAAGTTTCACACTCATCTGGCGGAGCTTGTTTTGCAACCAATCATTTTGGAGCATTTCAGGAGAGATATAAATAAGGGAGTAACGATTGAGATTTTTAACAACTCTTGTTCTTTCCTCACGTTCCATAAAGCTGTTTAAAGCCGTTACTGATTTATAACCGGATGCTTTTAATTGTTTTACTTGGTCAATCATTAAGGATATCAACGGAGAAACTACAATTGTTGTCCCCCCTAAAAGTATGGCTGGCAGCTGATAGCATAAAGACTTCCCTGTCCCTGTAGGAAGAATTCCAAGCACATCTTTTCCGCTCATGACATCTTTAATAATGCTTTCCTGTCCTTCTCTGAAATCACTAAAACCAAAATGATCTTTTAAGGACTGTTTTAAGTCATTGATCACGATGAACCGTTCCTTTCTTTTTCCTGCGCTTGTCCACTTGCTAAAGCGAGCCGCAGCTCGAAATAGTCATATCTTCCTTCAAAAGCCTGATGAATCTGCTTCAGACGTTTTGTATCCAGGGATTGAGCCATTTGGTTGATCTCTTCGACTTGTGACCTTTGTAAAAAACCATCGATGTTAAACTGCGGAACGATTAGAGCTGCCTCAACGATATGGTCCTGGATGGTACTTTTTTTCAGGCGTCGGATGGTAATAATCTCTTCCATACTTAACCCTTGTTGTATATAATGATACGTTCTCCTTGCAGATTGTGTAATTAAATAAGCGGGGTCTAATCCTCTCGTACATAAATGAAGAACGGGAAAATCGCCCGGCTTTTCTTTTGCTTGCTGGAAGAAGAAATAATACGTATGAGCCAGGCTTATATAGACATCTTCTTGACTGAGCTCGTATTTATCCTTCAACTGATCAAGCGTCATACCAATGACTCCTCCTCCTGTAAGACGATGACTAAACAATTCGGCTTCAATTTCAATATGTTCACTTAACAAACTATCGATTTCCTTATAAAGAGAGTCCGAAAGTTTTTCCATTTTAGAGTGGAATTTCGTAAAGACCGTTTTCACCCATCTCTGAGAAAGAGTATCTTCTACAATAGGAACATATGATGTCCTACCCACTTTCCAGTTAGCAGCCGTTTGAATAAGCAGATTCAACCTCTGAATGAAAGAGGGGATCACTTCATGCCACGTCATACCCTTAAAATGAGCCAGGAAAGAAACTGGATAAGCATCCAATTGCTCCTTCCCTTTTGCAGAAAGATGAGGAAAATCTTGATGCTGCAGAAAAATCAGACCTTCCTGAAGATAAAAAGTCACCCAGCGGTCTAAATGCTCTCGTTTTAATTCAGGAAAAATCCCAAAATAAGAGTCCAGCTCGTATCCTTTTGCATCCTGCATAGTCTGGGAGGATCGTTTGCCTGTCAATAAGTTATATATACCAGAGATTGTCCGTTCTCCTTTTAATCGCTCTACACACGTAAGTACTAAACAAGTAAACATCTTCCTGCCTCCTTTCTATGCTCCGCGAATATATTCAAGTTGAAAAGTCTCCACCTGCGTTTTACAATAAACGTTGTACCTACAACCTCGTATCGTTACAAATAGAGATATTGAACTCTACCTGAAGGAGGTCGATCTTGTGGCTAAATACACAATTGTAGATAAGGAAACCTGCATTGCCTGTGGTGCATGCGGTGCAGCTGCTCCTGACATATATGACTATGACGATGAAGGAATCGCTTATGTAGTGTTAGATGAAAATGATGGAACAGAAGAGGTTCCAGAGCTGTATGAGGAAGACATGGAGGACGCTTATGAGGGTTGTCCGACAGATTCTATTAAAATTGCAGATGCTCCTTTCAATGGGAATCCGCTGAAATATGAATAATTTAAGTCCCCTCTCTTATCCGGAGGGGCTTTTTTACTTCCCTCGTTTCACCAGGCTTTCAAAACGAATTTCTGCTTCCAAACGATCTAGAGTGGAAAAAATTCGATAGTTTTCCTCGTTAATAATTCTGTAGTGTTGACTAATCATATTCTGCTGAAGAGTAAAGGCCCCACCCTCAGCAATGGACTGCCACCATACCTTCCCTCCCATTGTTTTCTTACCAGGGGGATCGATCTGATGATGCGCTACTGTTTCCATGATTTCTAAAGGAGCATCACCCAGGACACCCTTAATAATTTCGCTTTCTTGAAAAAGTGCACAAACAGCTACAACTGTTGTCCAGCCGGCAGTCGTCCTTTGTTTTTCAATTTGTACCAACGTTTTCTTTGATAAACCCAATATATCCGCCATACGGTCCTGCGTATATCCGTATTCCACACGAATCAATTTTATTTTTTCTGACATCCAGCTTCTTAACTGTTCTTTATCCATTCGTTGATCGTCCCCTTTGCTACATTCTCTCATTTTAACATGAGAAGCAAAGGTCTTCCCATTGAAAAGAAAGAATCCTCTCTTCAAAGTAAAGGAAGAGAGGAAGGTCAACGAGTTTAAATGGGATTTACTTTTTCTGGGACTTGGATCGGCTGGTCAAGATCATAAAAAGAAAACGACTGAACTTGAATCCCTTCAAATTTAACTTCCTTGTAACCGAATTGATGAGCGGTTGCCATAATTGCTTCCATCATGGTCAGTACCTGCTGTTCACTTGCCCATGCTTGATGTTCTACTTGAATGCTGACTTCTTCGCTGGACGTTTCAACTGTAGCTAACTGTACATGCCCGGGTACCGGTGAAGTGATGAATTTTTCATTACCTCGGGTTTTCATCATTTGAAGAGCCTCTCTAAAGGACGTTTCATCTGGTACCTGAACAGGGGCAAGGAATTTATGCGAGGATCCTTCAAATTGGTATAATTTAAATATATACTCTCCTTTTTCAATGGGAGAGAGCTCTTTCACTTCTCCATAATTCCCTAGTGGTACGGCTCGACCTGATGATGTTTCAAGCTGTATGGTTTTTATATTTTCACCTTCCAGTTCCCAGCGGATACTATCTATGACCATTTGGGAATAAGAAGACCCACTCACTTTGAATTGATCGGGAAAAATAACCTTTGCCCGTCCCTGTTCAATATCAATGGTTAAGTCTTCTGTAATCCGTTCTGACAATCCGAGAGATCCAGCAGGAACACGATCAGAGAGAGAGGATGTTTGTGTCAAAGGTACCACTGTTTCTCCGTTCATTCCAGGATAAGCATATGTTTTCCCTTCCCCATTTCCTGCCAGCAGGGAGTTCACTTCTACACTGTCCTCTGAGGTATTCGAGTCGTTGGAATGCGTATCTGTTGAAGAATGTTCTTGTGTTTGATTCGAGTTCTTTTCTAATGGATGATTCTTATCTGTTTTATCCTGCTCCGGCAGCTTCTCCGCTCCTTTACTTTCCTCAAGTGAAGAGTCAGACTTTGAGTGGGAGCCCTCAGATGAATCCTCCATAGTTACAGGATTCATCTGGTTAATGAACGTAGGAATGAATACAGTAAGCAGGAGGATGACGGTAAGGGTTGCGAGACTTGGAAACAACCAAGGTGGAAACTTCCTTTCAGGGATATTAACGCGTGCACGAACCGATAGATATAACTTTTCTTTCGATTGATGGTCCTTTAGAGACGGGAGTTGTCTTAATCGTTTTTCGACATCGTTATTTTTTTGTTTCTTCATGATTACCGCTCCCCTCCTCTTGATTCTCCATCAGTGCTTTAATGGTTCTTATGGCTCTATGTTGAGTCGTTTTCACTTTGCTCTCACTCCAGCCCGTAACTTCTGCTGTTTCCTTAATTGTGAGCTCTTGTATGTAACGAAGGACGAGGACGCTGCGCTGGTTTACAGAGCAATGATCTAACGCATCGTAAACTTGTTGGATTTCTTCATTCTGAACAATTAATTCTTCAGGTACTGGATGCTGATCTTTCAGCTCATCCCCTTTATCATGCCAATCAAAGAATCCCAAGATTCTGTTTCTTTTTCTCTTCTGCTTCCTGAAGTAATCGAAAATCACATGACGAGCAATTGAAAACAACCATGTCTTCTCTGTACTTTTTCCGCTGAATGAGTCATAGGATTTTAAGACTTTCACATAAACATCCTGAACAAGATCTTCAGCGAGACTCCGGTCTTTCACCATGTACATAATAAACTGGAAAAGATCCTGGTGATAGTTTTCATAAAATTCATCGAAGAATTGTTTCAATAGCCGTACCTCCTGAGTCACCTGAATAGTCGTTTTATGTATGTAAAAGTTACACTTCTAATCTTAATATGTGAAAAATGAGAAAGAAATCTGTAATTTAATTGAAAGAAAAAAAGTTGAATACAAATGATGGAGGACACGATTACCTAAAGCCATCAAGCGTATTCAACGAACTAAAAAAGATTATGACTGTGCATCAGCGGTATAAGCTTTTTCCTCTAAATCTGGCAGAAGCACTTGACCTTTTGATTGAATAAACTCTAATGAACACTCATTAAATGCCTGTGGTTTATCTAAGTTCACTACGTGGCCGCTGCCAGGAACGATTAATAAAGCTGCGAGATTTAGATTACCAATATCTTTCTTAAGACGTTTTTTGAACATATGGTCTTCTTCACCGGTAATATAGAGTTTGGGTACCAATGAGGCTTTTTCATTTACACGTTTGAACGTAGTTTCTACGCTTGGAAAGATGTCATACCAGCCTAGAAACTCCCCTCTCCCCATCTGAGAGGCCTCACTGATGAAAGCACTTCTAGATTCTTTGTGATTACTCTTCGGCATGAGGATATGCGCAAAAAGGGAATAAATCCATAAATGAGGCATGAGGTTCTTAATCCAACCACCTAAAGTAAACAAAGTTCTAGACAGTGGAGTAAAGCCTGTAATTGCTCCGCCCAGCACTGCCGTTTCCACTCGTTGTGGTGCAATCGTTAAAATGTTATTAATTAGTACAGATCCCAGTGATATCCCGACAAAGTGGGCTTTTTTTATATTTAATTTATCCAGTATCTCTATAATATCTTTGGCAGCACAGTCAAAAGAGAACCCTTCCATATAACTATATACGCTGGGGGATTTTTTGTGGCCGGGTAAATTCACTGCAATGATATTATAATCTTTTCTAAACGCTTTCACTTGAGGGAAGAAAATATTTGAGCTCCCTCCAATCCCATGAAGGAGAATTACATATTCTTTCGCCTGGTCTTTACCTAAAACTTTATAATCTAACAAATACAATCTTCTCCTTACTGATGTTATATATCCTTACTCATTAAAACACACTTTTATTAAAATCCACAAAAAAGGGTAGGCTTAATCAAATAGAAACGTTTTGTCAACAGAGTTTAAGTTCACCTAAGAATTTCATCTTACCTTCAGCCCGGATAAGGACAGAGGTTTATCCATCGTAACATTAAATGGAGAGAACGCGGAATTTTCATTTCATAGCATACTAAATAATCCCGGATTCTTACGGAACGGCAGAAAGCCTATTTATAGAAATTCTTTTAAATACAAACCTTTACTAGAAATAGAGGATTAAAAAGATGAGGCATTGTTACTCTACCATTAAAAGTTTAAAGATGACAAACCCAAAAAAAGCTACCCGTTTATGGGCAGCTAAGAAATGTTCGTAATGGCATTTCTTTTATTATAGCGTTGAAATAGAGCACCTAAGATTGGCGACAGTATTAAGATAAAAGCAGTATTGGAAATCGCATGGTTGATATCCATCGGTAAACCTGCCAGATAGTAAGGCCAGAAAGGCTGACCGACAGCTCTCATGGTAAGAGAAAGAATGAAACCGAAAAACAGTCCACTAAAGAAACCATACCCGGATAAGAGCCAAGCAGGAGTGTTCGGCCATAGTTTCCCTATCCATCCTGCCGTTACACCAATTATGGACCAGGCTGCAATCTGCCAGACGGTCCAAACACCCATCCCAAGCAGCATATTGGAAACGAATGTTGTCAGGAAGGCAATAATAATTCCTGCAAGCGGTCCCAGCCAGAAACCGGCTATGATGATAATTGCTGTCACCGGCTGTACGTTAGGAACGGTCGAGAGAGCCATGCGGCCTGCCACAGCGAGGGATGCCAGCATAGCAATCAAGGTCAATTTATATGTTTTCATTCTTTATCATTCCCAGGAATGGTAATCAAATAGAATGTCGTCTCCTTCTTTTACCTCATATTCATTTGCTCCTACCGTTGCTTCTTCACCATTAACGGTATACATCCAGGCCATTTTTTCTTCCTGATTGCCTGCCACTCCTTCAATACTGTTAATAAAACCATCTGTCTGCTCAACTTCAAAATTCTCTTCCATCAATTCCATCAGGGTTGTTCCTTCTTCAACGGTAAATTGTTCGTCCGCCAGAACTTCTTCACCATTTTTCTTAGATAGTTCAACTTGAACCGTTACTTCCTTCACTTCTTCTTGCGAAGTGTTCGACATCTCTTCCTGAGCACCACATCCTGCCAGCACTCCTGCTGTTATAACAGCAGCTAGTAAAAACGAATACCATTTACCCATTCCTCATCTCTCCCCATCTCTTTTTTGTTTCTTTGCTTACAATAGAAAAGAGACGAAACAACCAAAGAGGCATATGTAAAAGAATAAATGTGCAAGGGGTGACCCTTTTTTTAAACCCGGCCCATAAAAAAAGCTTGTCCATAGTATAGGACAAGCTTAAGACAAACCGTATAGGTTAAAAACACGTTCTTTTTCAGACCAATCGGTTGTCTCAAATGCTCAATCCCCGAAGCTTTGAAACGTTGGATCAGGCAGGTCTACTGACTTGTGTGTCATCCTATTCAGGACCCTTCCCATGCGGAAAGCACAGTGGAATTTCCCTTTCGTCTACACTTACAGTTGCGAGGACAGTTCTGGTCTTTCACCAGATTCCCTATTAAGTCTTTATCAGACACCTGAATCCTCTTCGTATGAAGTTCCATAATTAAGATTACATGAACTCTCCTGCATTAGCAACACTAATTTTCAGCATTCATATCTGGAATCTTAAGAGTGAAGGTCGTTCCTTCATTAATTTTACTGTGAACACTAATGCTTCCTTCATGTGCTTCCACTATATTCTTAGCTATGGCAAGTCCTAAACCAGTTCCTTTTTTATAGTTTTTGCTTTCCCGTTTCCTGGATTTATCCGCTTTGTAAAACCGCTCAAATACAAAAGGAAGGTCTTCCTCAGCTATTCCAAGCCCTGAGTCATGAACAGAGGCGACCCATTCACCCCTGCCGGCATCTACTGTCACAAGCACCTCGCCTCCACTCTCGGAATGACGTATAGCATTATCAATTAAGTTTGTAAATACCTGTTCAATTCTGTCAGGATCAAAATGAAGTGTTTTTAGATTTTGATTGATACTATAGGTCAAAACCACCCCTTTTTCATTGGCAATGCCGTGAAACTTACGGATGATTTTGTGCATATATGTCTCCATATCAATTGGTTCGATGGAAAGCTGAATATGCCCAGCCTCCATTCTCGCCAGGTCTAAAAGTTCATTTACAAGGCGGCCAATGCGCAAGGATTCATCATGAATAATCTGCGCCAGCTCGTTTTTCTCTTCTTTACTCTCGGCAATATCATCAACTATAGCCTCACTATACCCCTGCAGCATTGAAATAGGAGTGCGCAGTTCATGAGAAACATTAGCAATAAAATCTTTACGTAATTTGTTCAGGCGCCTTTCTTCTGTCATATCTCTCAAAACAGCTACAGCCCCCCGGACCTTTTGACGATCATACAGTGGTGTCATGATAATGACCCAGGACCTTCCCTGCAGGGTTACTTCTGTCATTGATTCATTTTCTTCTGATATGACACTCCTGAACAATTCCTGCAAAGGTTCTGGAAGGGCGTCTTCCTTATTCCAAACTCCATGATTTTTCTCGAATTCATACGCTTCCAGATATTGCTGAGCTGGCGGGTTGGATACGAGAACATCCCCTTGTCTATTTATGGTAATGACACCGTCAGCCATAGATCGGAGAATTCCTGAGAGCTGTTCTTTTTCCTGGTTTAGAGCATTGATATGAAACTTCAATTCTCGTCCCATCCGGTTAAAGGCCATCGCGAGCTCACCAATTTCATCATGAGTACGAATGGGTATTTTTGTATTAAACTCACCCTTGGCCAGTTCCAAAGCTCCTTCTCTCATCTTTATTAAAGGAGCTGTAATCCTTGTAGAGAGGAAAAAAGCAAAAATGGTTGTTAAAACAATGGCAATACCTGCTCCAAGGAAGATAATCTTTGTTGTCTGCTCTGAGGTTTCTTCAATAGTATCAAGCGATTGATAAACAAACACAGCCCCTTTATTATCTGAAAGGGGGGTTCCCACGACCATTACACCAGTTTCACTTGATTCAAGAGAAGCTACTTTTTTCACATCTACCCCCTCTTCCAGGACAGCAGAGAGCTCAGGGTCCTTATCAAACCATTGAGCATCCATTTTTGGAAGATTTTCAGAATTACTTTCGGATATTAGCACTTGATCCGGTCCCCATGTAATGACCGCTCTGCTTTCAGGGTCTTTCACCATTGCTGTAGTGGATAGCAGAAGGTCTTGATCTCCTTCAAAACGGTCCACAACTTCAGAAATTTTATCAGCCGTCTGAAGCAAATGTTTCTCCGCTTCCAACACATGATAATTCTGAAAAAATTCCAGCAGCAATATGGTTAAGATGAACAACACAAAGCAAACGAGGAAGAGAATGGTAAACCAAAGTTTACCGACTACACTACGCCAAAACATCAGTCACCAGTGACCTCAAACTTATACCCAATGCCCCATACGGTGACAATCATGCCAGCGGCTTCAGCGGATACTTTACTAAGCTTTTCACGTAGTCTTTTTACATGGGTGTCGACTGTTCGTAAATCGCCAAAAAACTCATACTGCCACACTTCTTTTAGTAAACGTTCTCTGTCGAAAACTTTATCTGGTGATTGAGCCATATAGTGAAGAAGCTCATATTCCTTTGGTGTTAGAGCAATTTCTTCTCCGTCCGCTGTCACACGGTGTGCATCGTTATCAATAGTCATGTGTGGAAAAACAAGGACATTTCTTGCTGAAGTCTCCGTTTCTAAGAATTTCGTAGAAGAAGACCTTCTCAAGAGCGCCTTCACTCTTAAAACAACCTCTCGTGGGCTGAAAGGTTTTACAATATAATCATCTGTTCCGACCTCGAAGCCCTGCACTCTGTTGGCCTCTTCCCCCTTGGCTGTGAGCATAATGACAGGTGTTGCCTTCTTTTCACGAAGTTCTTTACACACTTCTATTCCATCTTTACCTGGAAGCATCAAATCAAGAAGTATAATGTCATAGTCGTTTTGTACGGCTTTTCTTAACGCTTCCTCCCCATCTTCCGCTTCATCAATCATATAATTTTCTCTCTCCAGGTACATTCGGATAAGGCGACGTATACGCTCTTCATCATCGACAACTAATACTTTTGCTTCTCTATCCATTATTCAACCTCCATCAGGCAGTAATCATATTTTCATTATAGAAAGGGCAGGCCGAGTGTGCAGCCCGCCTGCCTTTTTAGATTTACGCATAAGAATGCAAACCAGAAATAATTAAATTTACGGCAATTAAGTTAAACATGATGATTCCGAACCCTCCGACAGCAAGCCAAGCAGATTTCATACCCTGCCAGCCCCGTGATAACCGAAGGTGAAGGTAGGCGGCATAGAAAAAGAAAGTAATCAGAGCCCATACCTCTTTTGGATCCCATCCCCAAAAGCGGTCCCAGGCCTGCTGTGCCCATATCATTGCAAAGATAAGGGCACCGAGAGTAAATACAGGGAAGCCAATGGCTACAGCCCTGTAGGATACTTCATCTACAAGTTCTGGATTAACTTTCTTTAATAAAGGCTGAATGATAGCCGCAATCCGTTTTTTGAAAATTAAGCGGGCGCTCCAGTAAAGGACTAATCCACCCAATACCGCCCATAAGAAGGTATTCAGTTTCTTAGCTGCATCCTCCCCGCGCATCCATTGCGGTGCTTCAAATAAAGGTCCCGTCGCCCCTTCAGTCAATACCCGGCCTTCACTTGGACCTGCAATAGCCGGCATTTCATACGTAATTTCAGCAGGTTGTCCTTCTACAGGTGCCTCAAAAACGGTTTCATAATTCATCGCGCTGAACACTGAAGAAAGCACGATAAATGCAATAGTTACGGCAATGATGTAAAGAACAAACTCAAGCCAGAAAGTATGCTTTGAACGTTTGGTTTGATCAATCTGTCGTATAAGAAAAATCAATCCAGCCACAAAACTGATAGATAAAATTCCCTGTCCGAGCGATGCCGTCGTTACATGGATATATAACCAATGAGACTGCAAAGAAGGAACTAACGGGGAAATCTCAGTTGGAAACATACTCGCAAAAGCAATCAGCAATAAAGCGATTGGCAGTGCGAATAGACCAAGAAGATCCACCCTGTATATGAAGTATAGAATGATGAATGCAAACACAAGCATCATACCGAAGAATGTTGTGTATTCAAAAAGATTACTGACAGGAGCATGTCCGCTTGCCACCCATCTTGTAAAAAAATAACCGAGCTGGGTCAGAAAACCGACTATTGTTATTGTAATTCCGATATTGCCAGCAACTTTGCTTTTTCCTTTTTTCTTATCACGAATCGTACCTCCGAAGAAAAACGTCGCCAATAAATAGGTGAAAAAGGAAACATAAAGTAAATTGCCACTGATGTTTGTCAAATCTCCCATACTCAACCTCCTGACTCTAAGATTTCATTTCATATTGATCTTTAGGCGCTTCAATATTGGTATCTGCAATCGCCTTTTCAATGTCCATCCGTAAAGCATACCAGTTTTTATTCGTATGGCCGGCAAGCCAAACCCCGTCTTTACGTGGCTGCAGCCAAATACGGCGGTGGTTCCAGTACATCCCTTGAATGACACCGATCATAAAGATTGCGCCTCCAAGAGAAATGATGCCAAGGGTATGATCCTTTTTAACAGTTAAGCCTGTAACATCACGAACGTCAAAACCAGCAAGTCCAAGCTTATATTGATTGTCTCCTCCAGCATCAATATTCGCCCCGATTCCTAGAAAGCTAGTTTCAGGATCGTTTTCTCCAGGTGGATAAAGGTTAAATACGAAGGCAGGATTTTTTGGATATTTTGACACAGAGACGGGCTGACCATCTTCCATTTCATAGTCAGGAAAATAGTTTGCGACTTCTACTCTATATCCTCCGTCTAGTTCATATGTAGATTGAGGATTGGAAAGATCGACGGTGAATTCTCCATAGTTCGTATCTTCATCATCTTTATCATGGATTTTAAAGGTCATTTCTTTAAATTCATTGAGTTGGTAACTTGCCTGATACAGCGCATAATCATCAAATTTCAATGGATTATTCATAGTCGCTGCGCCTTCTTTGAAAACATCAAGTTCTGGCTCTGCCCCTGGAACGCCTGAGTTTGTGCGTTCATAAACAACCGCATCTGTTCTGAAAGTTTTTGGAATGGGACCGCCCTGTTTTTCAATAGCTTCTTTAAATTTCGCATCTTCCGGGTCATCCATATTGTAAGTTTCCAATGTAAAGGCTTTATTTTCGATATAGAATTCGCCTTCTGTTCCTGCAATCAACGCTGTTTCACCTTCACGGACCCAGATGAACTCATCCACATAAAAAGCCGGAATAAAACGGAGTAAAGCACCAAGCAGAAAAATGATTAGCCCAATGTGATTTACATAAGGACCCCAGCGGGCGAAACGATTTTTTTCTGCCAGTATATGACCATCCTGCTCATAAACTTTGAAGCGTCTCTTCTTCAGGTTTTCTTTGAAACGGTCTGCATCAATGTTCTCAGCTACCGTTTGGCCATAGATGCGCTGTTTTTTCATGAAAAGTTCATGCCGCTTCGGCTTTTGCTTTTTCAACGTTTTATAAAGTGGGAAGAACCGATCAATACTGGCAATTACAATGGAAATCCCAATCATTGCGATTAACAGCATGTACCACCAGGAACTAAACAGGTCATGAAAACCAAGCTGGTAATAAATTTGACCCGGGATTCCATACTGGTCACGGTAATGAGTGGCAGGATCGACATTTCCCGGAATGAATACTTCCTGAGGGAAGATGGTACCGATGGCGGAAGCAATAAGTGTAATAAAGATAAGCCAGACACCGACTTTTACTGAGGAAAAGAAATTCCATACTTTATCAACAGCTGTCCGGTTATAGGTTTGTGATCGGCGTGCACTACCATCATAACGCATATTAAGAAGTTCTTTTTGGTCATTGCCATCGATATGCTGGTTTTCTTCCACCGGTTTACCACATGATTCACAAAGGACCGTTCCCTCAGGGTTTACATGTCCACACTCACAGGTAATCTCGTTCATAATAAAACCTCACAATTTTAAGTAGACTCTATTCTTCGGGTGAGATACTTTGCAAGTGACCTTCTAATTTATCAAGTGTGAGAGGGCCGATGACTTGCTCTTCGATATCACCTTCCGGGTTGATGAATAAGGTAGAAGGAATAGGACCAATGTTGTAAAGATCCATAACTTCCCCATTTTTATCTTGAAGGATCGGGAAAGACAGGTCATATTCATGAATGAAATTTTCCACAACTAACTCCGTAGAGTCTAAATTAACAGCTAAAATTTCAACGCCTTTTTCCTTATATTTCGGGTACAGTTTTTCCATATAAGGCATTTCGTCTTTACAAGGTCCACAATACGTGGCCCAAAAGTTCAGCATGATGCCTTTCCCTTTTAAGTCACTTAACTGAATAGTCTTATCAGTAGTGAATTCCTTCAATTGAAAATCAGGTGCTTGTTCTCCTTTGGCAACGACTGTCTGTTCCTCTTTGCCATTAGCGATAAGAGCGAAAGCTGCAAGTCCCACCATGAACACGAGCATAAGGGAACGAAAAACCAGTCGTTTTTTCTTCTTTTGTAGCGTTTTTTCCTTCATATTAGTCACTCCCAAACCATTATAACATCGAATGGAATGTAAAAATTTGAACGTTATTCAACACTTTTCTCTGCCAGTTGACGAAGCTGTTTGACTTCTATAGGTTTAAGCGGACGATAATCTCCTGCATTTAAACCTTTCAAATCAAGGGAGCCGTACCTTTCGCGCTTCAATTTATCCAGGGGAAACCCAAGAGCTTCGAACATTCGGCGGACTTGACGGTTCTTTCCTTCATGTAATATGACTTGCACAATAGCCGTATTCTTCTTTGAATCCGTTGACATGACTTTGGAGTGAACAGCCTTGAGATATTCTCCATCTATATTCATTCCTTTTTTCATCTGCTTCATGTGATCACTTGAAGGAATGCCTTTTGTTTTAGCCACATACACTTTATCCACTTCATGACTTGGGTGCATCAGTTTGTTTGCGAATTCCCCATCATTTGTCAGGAGCATTAAACCGGATGTATCATAGTCGAGGCGACCGACTGGAAAAATACGTTCCTTCACTTCAGGAAGAAAATCGGTAACGACTTTCCGTCCCTTGTCATCGCTTACACTTGAAATCACGCCTCGCGGTTTATAAAGCAGATAGTATACAGGTTCCTCTTTATCAATCGGAACACCTTCTACTTCTACGTCGTCGTTGCCGCCTACTTTTGTACCAAGTTCCGTAACAACTTTTCCATTTACGGTAACCTTACCGTCTGTAATTAATTTTTCTGCTTTTCTACGTGATGCAACACCTGCGTGGGCGATCACCTTTTGTAGTCTTTCTTTATCTGTCATTCGACCGTCACCAACTTTCTTAGTACTTTCATTTTATTTCATTACATAACAGGAAGCCACGCTTTAAGACTGGCGCGGCTTGTCATTTCATTTACATTATACACATTCTTGTAAGATTTGAACAAAAAAATCATCCTATTAACCAAATAGGATGATAACAATAATGATTGATGCTATTATACCAACGATATCAGCCAGCAGTCCAACTTTTAATGCATCACCCATTCGTTTAATTCCGACAGCCCCAAAATAGACAGTGATAATATATAGGGTTGTGTCTGTACTTCCCTGCATGACAGAGGCCAGTGTACCAATGAAAGAGTCCGGCCCGAACGTCCGGATCAGCTCTGTTGTCATACTGAGAGCGGCAGTTCCGGAAATAGGCCGTACCAAAGCAAGGGGAAGGATTTCGGCCGGTACTCCAATTACAGACAAAAAAGGTTCCAATCCTTTTGTAATAGCTCCCATCGCACCTGAAGCCTGAAAAATAGCAATTGAGACCATCATACCCAGTAAAAATGGCAGAAGAGACAAGGCAATAGTCAGCCCTTCTTTACTTCCATCAACAAATACCTCATAAGCCGGGATTTTTTTAATAGTTGCCGTAACCAAAACAGTTAATATAATTGCAGGTATCAACCATATGCTGATCATAGCCGCAACGCTCTTTTCCTCCGATAATAAAAGTAGCGATCAATTAATAGTGCAGCACAAGTCGAAATCATTGTCGCTACAATGGTAGCCCCAACAATCGCTGTTGGATCTGTTGATTCATATTTCAATCGAATGGCAATTACGGTAGTAGGGACGATGGTGAGAGAAGAAGTGTTAATCGCCAGCAAAGTAATCATGGAGCGGCTCGCTTTATCTGATCCAGAAAGATTTTTTAACTCTTTCATAGCTTTTAAACCCATAGGAGTAGCCGCATTACCGAGACCAAACACATTGGCTGTCATATTGGATAAAATGTATCCCATAGCGGGATGTCCGTCAGGGATATCAGGGAAAATTTTCTTCACTACTGGCCGAAACAGCCTGGACAAGCCCGCAAGAAGGCCTGCTTCCTCAGCAATCTTCATGAGTCCAAGCCAAAAGACAAGGACTCCTGCCAGACTTATGGTGATCATAATCGCCTCATCCAGTGTTGAAAAAATGGCCTTATTCACCTCTTCCATTGTTCCATTAATGCCAGCATAAACAATGCCGATGACAGCAAGCAGCGCCCATATTAAGTTGACCAAGGCGCCACCCCCATCATTCGATTTAAAAAGGCTTTTAATTCAGATAAAAACGATTGGGAAGGGCGTTCATTCCAGACTGGAGCTTCCAGAAGGGCCTCTTCTCCTATTTTATACTGAGCCACTCCTGCAAGATTTGAGGTGTTCTTATCATAACGGTAAAAAACAGCATGAAGATCCTCTTTTTCAGCTATCGTTAACGGATAGTAGAGGTCTCTTGGGAAATAGTACGCCTGCCCATCTGCCTCTACTACGCCTTCATTATGAAGTTTGACAGTTTCAAAGTTTTTAAATCCCCACTCAAACAAAGCTTTATGATCGTTCCAGTCATCCGGTGCATTTAAAGTGACCACAATGAGTTCCATACCATCCTTTTGCGCACTTGTAACAAGTGTACGCCCTGCGGCCTTCGTATAACCTGTCTTTCCTCCGTTCGTCGGTTCATAGTACTGAGTCAGCATTTTGTTTTTATTCATCCAGGCGTAGTCACGGTTCTCAGACCGGTACAACTCACTGCCCGTTACTTCACGAAACACATCATTCTTCATAGAGTACGCCATTAACAAACCCAGATCATAAGCGCTGGAGATATGTGTTTCTCCATCCAATCCGTGCGGATTCTCAAAGTGACTGGCATTCATACCAAGCCAGGAAGCTTTTTCGTTCATTAGTTGAACAAACCCTTCCACACTGCCTCCCACATGCTCAGCTATAGCAACAGCAGCATCATTTCCTGAACGGAGCATCAGCCCATAAACAAGGTCTTTTAAAGGGATTTTTTCTTTTTCAGTTAAGTAAATGGAGGACCCTTCCGTATATACGGCTCTTTTGCTCACTTTCACTTCTTCCTCCATCATGCCGGACTCTATCGCAATAATAGCTGTCATAATTTTTGTCGTGCTTGCAATCAGCGTCGGGTCATAGGCGTTCTTTTCATACAATACACGCCCGGAATCCGCATCCATTAAGACGGCGCGCTCAGCAGAAACTGATATATTAGGATTGGCATGAACCTGATTGTTGATAAAAAGCGGAAGTATTAGAAGTATAGCCACAAATAGACAAAAAGACCTTCTCAAGAGGAGTTCCTCCCATTCTCATCGTTTGCTTCACCTTATGCGGAAAAGTACAAGCTTATGATTCTTTAGGAAGGTGGAACCCCATTTGTCAGATCCCACAGATCACTTTTAGAGTCTCGAAACAAGGGCTTCAAGAATGCCTGGGATGTTTAAAAACTACTCATACAGATCAACATTAATGCTCAATTGAACCAAAAAAACCGAGCAGAGAATATTCCCTGCCCGGTTTCGTCATCCATATCTATTTTCATTCGTCTTCACTCAAGGGATCCTCAGTAAACTTCTCAAAAAAGAGGTCTGCCTCTCCCTCTATATCTTCCGGCTGCTTTAATTCAGAAAGCGGAGGAAGATCCTCGATGGAAGTCAGACCGAAATAGATTAAGAAGTCTTTTGTTGTCCCATATAAAATAGGGCGGCCAATTGCATCCTTGCGGCCCTTTTCTTCAATTAATCCTCTATTAGCAAGCGTTTGAATAGCACGGTCACTTTTCACCCCGCGAAGGTCATCCACTTCGATTCTCGTAATCGGCTGTTGATAGGCGATGATCGCAAGTGTCTCAAGAGCTGCCTGCGACAATCTTGTAGATCCTGGTGACTCAAGCAGACGCCTGTAATACGAGGCATGTTCTGGTTTGGTCGTCAGATGCAGGGTCCCCTGTGAGTCCATAATGGTAAGTCCTCTATGTGATTGTTTATAATCCTCTGCCATCTCATTAAGTAATTGATGGACAGATTTTTTGTCTAACTCCAGCAAGGAAGCCAGTTTATTTTTTGTAATTCCTTCTTCACCCGAAGCAAATAAAAGTCCTTCGGTAATGGCTTTGTATTCTTCTAACTCCATGGTGCATCCTCCATCTTAAACACGATTAATTCATCAAAATGTTGTTGTTGGACACATGAAATTTCATTACTCTTCATCAGTTCCAATAAAGCAATAAAGGTAACAACTATATGCGGCCTTGTACGTTTTTCAAATAATTGATGAAAAGGAGTGCCCCCAGGCTGAACATCAATCTTCTCGAGAATTTCTTCCATTCTCATTTGAATCGGGATTTCGTCGCGTTGTATTTTGGCTTCTTGAGGTTTCTCATTCTTGCTTCTTTTCATCAAGTTACCCATCGCTTGAATCATATCGTAGATGGATGCTTCTCCAGGTCGGACTTCTGTCTTTTCATCTTCCCATCCTTCTGTGTTGAGCGGAGGTCTTGTGTAAATTCGATTGGCATCCAGTTCTTTTTCTTTTAACTGTTCAGCCGCCTGCTTGTATTTGCGATATTCGATAAGTCGCCGCATTAAATCTTCCCGGGGATCATCTTCAAAATCTCCTTCATCCATATCCTCTTCCACATGTGTATGAGGCAGCAGCATTTGAGACTTAATCGCAAGCAGTGTAGCTGCCATCACAAGGTATTCGCTTGCAAGGTCAAGCTCTAACTCCTGCATAGTATGAATGTAATGCATGTATTGATCTGTGATCTGAGAGACAGGAATATCATATATATCAATTTCGTATCGGTTAATTAAATGTAAAAGAAGATCGAGCGGTCCCTCAAAACCATCCACTTTCACTTGGTAGCTTTTTGTCATATCATTCTTCCTTTACGTTCCATACTTCTTTTTCTATTTTACCAGAAAATTGAGGAATCAGATAGAAGAGGTATGACATCCTACTTGTCTACTTCATATCTACTCCTATAGAATAGAAAAAGAATTGGAGGTTCATGTATGTATCCAAAACCTTATATTGAATTTTTAGCCCACTTTCATGGGACAAGGGATTACTTTGAATGTCATGAAGTGCTTGAAGCCCATTGGAAATCCGTCGATCCCAAGAATCGCGCGTCTGTCTGGGTCACTCTCATACAAATAGCTGTAGCGATGTACCATGATAGAAGAGGAAATCAAAAAGGTGCCCTTACCCTGATAAACAGGTGCATAAATCGTGTTCCAGATCTTAAAAATGAAATAGACGAGCTGGGCATTGATTCTGACGTGTTATTCCAACGGTTGGCCGGCATCCGGGAGAGACTGGAAGAAAGAAAACCCTACCGAAGCTGGAACTTCCCAATCGTTAGTCTGGATGTCAGCAAGGAAGCTCAACTTTTGTGTCAGCAATGGCGGGTCGCCTATGGATCTCCCAGCAATCTGGCTGACCAATCCCTCGTCCTTAAACATAAGTACCGTCGCTGATAATTCTTTATGTATTCATAATAAAAGAAGGTGCCTCAAATTGGGCACCTCCTTACATTATAGCTGGGAAGAGGCACTCTCTTCATCGCATTTCTCAATAAAAGATTCTGTAGCTACATCCGCACAAACGTTGTACTGATTTTTATAAAAATTGCGTGTACTTTGAATCATTTTTCTACCGATTCCTAAATTACGATGAGAAGGATTGACCGAAACATGCTGAATAACAGCTCTGTCACTTTCCACACGAACGCCGACAGCCCCAAGAATATCTTCTTCTTTCCATAAGAACAATTGCCAATCAGGATTTCCTTCATATTCCTTTATGATTTCCTGCAGGTTCCTTACATCAGATACTTCAGGCATAAAGGAAAGCAGTCCCATAGCGATTTTTTCAAATGATTTTTTATATCGAATTAACATAATAACCCCTCAATTATGAAAATAACTTTCCTTAGATCATTAGGATCATAGGTTTTAAAGTTGATCTATTCATCCAATTGAAAATTTGTTACTTTCAATCATTGTTTCTCATTTTATAAGAATTGGGTGATTACATTACTATAACGAACCAGTAATACAATCCCCAACCCAGGCTGAACAAAGCTAAAATGGTAAACAGCGTCCAGTTTTTCATTTTCATTACACGTTCCCCCGGTTCAGAGATGGTTTTATACCCCGCTAAACAGAATATAGCAATCCTAGAAATTATTCAACCCTCCGCCGAATAAGTCTCACAGCTTCAATGAACTGATACCCATCTGACCTTTTCCCAAAAAAGGAATAAGGTAGGAGGTTGACCACAGCCAGATACAAGTTAAATAGGAAAAGGAGTTCAACAAGGCGATTTTCATGCACCATAAAACTCATCAAAGAGAGAATAGCTGTAAACCCATTTAGTAAAGGACCACCTAAACTAATCCATATTTTTTCAGATGGTGAAAAGCAAGGGTGCCTTTCATTGATGGAATAGGCCCCCTGAAAAAACAAAGCATAAATATTTATTTCCACGCTGCCTAGTCTTCTTCGAAAAACCAGGCGGCCCCGACCAAGATGGATTATAGATAGTCGCGCTTTAAAAATCAATCCGGGGATGACATGTCCAAACTCATGAATGATTAATGAAAGAGGAGCCACTAAGAAAATCAATAAAAAAACCGTGACAAGCACCTTTTTTTAGTCTCTCTTACTTGTCTTCTACTCTTACCTTCTGCATAACGTCGCCCACGCGTACGCGGTCGACAGTATCTACACCTTCAATGACTTTGCCAAACACTGTGTGGCGTCCATCCAGATGAGGCTGCGGAGAATGACAAACGAAAAACTGACTTCCTCCAGTATCTTTTCCAGCATGCGCCATAGATAAGGAGCCGCGTTCATGTTTATGAGGATTACCTTCTGTTTCACATTTAATTGTATATCCAGGTCCGCCTGTCCCTGTACCATTCGGGCATCCTCCCTGGATAACGAAATCCGGAATGACACGGTGGAAACTCAAACCATCGTAAAATTCGTCATTTGCCAATTTTTCAAAATTAGCTACTGTGTTCGGAGCGGCCTCATCATATAGTTCGATCAGCATCTTCTCTCCGTTTTCAAATTGAATCGTTGCTTGTTTCATTTCTCATACCCCTCTCATTTTTCGTAAGACAAATCCAGTCTGGTCATTTCTTGATAACTTTCTCTACGGACGACCAACTGATGTTTTCCGTTTTCAACGAACACCACAGCCGCTTTTTGAAAGCGGTTGTAATTGTTTGCCATAGCATAACCATACGCTCCTGTACTGAAAACTGCAAGTCTATCTCCAGAATGAACTTTTGGAAGTGCCACATCCCATATTAGCATATCTCCAGATTCACAGCACTTTCCAGCGATTGAATATTCATTTTCTGCCGGCTCCTGCATTTTTTCGGTCAAAACGGCTTCGTACTTGGCTTGATAAAGAGCAGGGCGAATGTTATCTGTCATTCCTCCATCCACAGAAACATACGTCCGTACATCAGGAATCTCTTTAATAGAACCAACTGTGTATATAGTCGTACCCGCTTCTCCGACAATGGCTCTTCCTGGCTCAATCCATATCTCAGGCATAGGATACTCAAACTGCTCTGAGAGATTTTTCACTTCTTTTATTAAGGCATGGGCATATTGATCCAAGTTAAGCGGTTCATCAGCTTTTGTATACTGTATGCCAAATCCACCGCCTAGATTAACAACGGTGGCTTCAAAATTGAACCTTTCACGCCATTTATTCAATGTAGTGAAAAGCTTTCTTGTGGCCATTTCAAAACCATTGGTTTCAAAAATCTGTGAACCAATGTGACAATGGAGACCAATCATATGGATGTGCTCATCTTCATGGACTTTCAGAAAAGCTTCCTCAGCCTGGCCGCTTGTTAAATCAAAACCAAACTTTGAGTCTTCCTGACCTGTGAGGATATAGTCATGAGTATGAGCCTCAATCCCAGGAGTTACCCTTAGCAGTACGTCCATCGTCTGATTCTGTTCTTTTAAGATCTCCCGCAGGAGCTCAATCTCATAAAAATTGTCTACAACGATGCATCCAATTCCATTTTCAACAGCCATCTCCAACTCCTGGATGCTTTTATTATTTCCGTGCATATGAATCTTTTCTACTGGAAATCCTGCTTCCAAAGCTGTATGTAATTCCCCTTCAGAAACAACGTCAAGACTAAGGCCCTCCTGGCGTGCAACCTGCAGCATAGCTACTGAAGAGAATGCTTTACTGGCATAGGCTACTTGAGCTGGAACATTGTTTTCTGCAAAAGTGCGTACAAAGGCTCTTGCGTTTGTACGAATTTTCTCTACATCATATACATACAAAGGTGTCCCATATTGATCAGCAAGCTCATTTGCAGAGACCCCGCCAATCATAAGCTGACCTTTTTCATTCACCTCATAGTTCATCGTAACCCGCCTTTTCTTAGGTATCGTTGGTTAGTAATTAATAGATAGTTCTGGTATATGCATAGTCTGGAAGAGAAATTGGTCGAGCCTTTTGAACTATATTGTAATTTTATGCGTCAAAAGACTCTGTATAGGCTTCCTTTGAATTACAAGTCCAAATACTAGGCAGAACCATTGAAAAAATGCCCTTTGTTGTTCAAAGGACATTTATAATTTATTTTAATTTATCACATCGATAAAGGAGGAGCAATAGAATTACTCCTGACGTGTATTATTTTGTGGATGTAAAAAGCTGGGTCTCACTCTTAAAGACGGCATACTTAATCGGAAGATAATTTGAACGGCCGCCTTGGCATTAAACGGTAAAAACGGCCACAAGTATGGCGTGTTCAACGATTTTGTATTAGCGAGTAAAAGAACATAAGCTAAGAAACCAAGCATTAAACCCTTAATCCCCAAAAACGCAACGAGAATAACAAACACTACACGTGTCATCTTATTCGCAACAGAAAGTTCATAACTCGGCGTTGAATAGGAGCCAATAGCAGCCACGGCTACGTATAAAATCACTTCCGGAACAAACATGCCGACATCGATAGCAATCTGCCCGATTAAGACAGCAGCAATTAACCCCATAGCGGTTGATAAAGGTGTGGGTGTATGAATAGCCGCTATCCTCAGCATTTCCAACCCTAAATCAGCAAGTAAAATCTGAATAATAATTGGAATAGTACTTTCTTCGTTCGGTCCAATAAATGCCAGCGCATCCGGCAGTAAATCCGGCTGCATGACGAATAGCATCCATATGGGCAGAACAAAAATAGACGACCAAATACCAAAATACCTTACCCAGCGTACAAACGTTCCAACCGGCGGCGATTGTCGAAATTCTTCCGCATGCTGTACATGATGAAAATAGGTCGTTGGAGTGATGATCATACTAGGCGAAGTATCGACCATCACAATAACATGTCCTTCAAATAAGTGAGAGGCTGCAACATCCGGCCGCTCCGTGTACCTTACAAGCGGGAATGGGTTTCTTCCTTGATGGACAAGAAATTCTTCTACAGATTTAT
Source organism: Halobacillus litoralis (assembly GCF_020524025.1). Classification (GTDB taxonomy): domain Bacteria; phylum Bacillota; class Bacilli; order Bacillales; family Halobacillaceae; genus Halobacillus; species Halobacillus litoralis_D. The sequence continues at coordinate 1,112,369 of NZ_JAIVKN010000001.1, forward strand.
CTGCCATAGATAACCCATCGATATTAATTTTTGTTAATTCTTCCTTAATGAGTTTAATTAATCCAGGATCTGCCACGTCCTGAATATAGGATATACAAATATCCGTCTTCGAACGTTCCCCCACCTGTAAGATTTCATGTCTTAACCGTTCATCTCTAATACGCCTGCGTGTTAATGCTGTATTTTCAATAATGTTCTCTGTGTATCCATCACGAGATCCTCGAATGACCTTTTCAGTGTCTGGTTCTTCTGGTGTTCGTCCTGGATAGGTACGAACATCGACAATAAAGGCTTCAGATTCCCCTTCAACAAAGATGACTATCAAGCCGGATAATAGCTGAGTAATACATTTATCGATACTGCTTACCGTTTCTACCTGCTGGTGTGGAATGTCATCCTTAATTCTTTTAAAGACAGAGGGTTCTTCTGAGGAACCTTCATTTATTTCAAACAGTTGACGCAGCACTTCCACAACAATGGGCGTTTCCACCAAGCCGGTTACATAATACACATTAACCTCATGATCGAGGATGTTAAGTGATCGATATCCTATATCAAAGGATTGATCAACACCTACCCGGTCGTTCATTATTTTCCGGTTTTGTTCCAACTTCATCACTATCGGTGTTTCTTTATTTTGAGGCATCCCTTACACTCCTTGGTTCCACATTAACCTTTCGGTTTAAAAATAATCGCAACAATAAAACCGAATAAAATAGCTGAAGCAATACCTGCTGAAGTAAGTTCAAAAATTCCAATTGCGATTCCAATAATCCCATGGTCTTCTGACTGTTCCATCGCTCCATGCAGCAGAGAATGGCCAAAACTAGTAATTGGAACAGTAGCGCCCGCACCAGCAAAGTCAATCAGATTATCGTATAGATCAAAAGCATCCAAAACGGCTCCGGCAACAACAAACGAGGACATTACATGAGCGGGTGTTAATTTAAATACATCCAGTAAAATCTGACCAATCACACAAATGCCCCCACCGACAATAAAGGCCCAGAGGAAAGTCATGAAACCGCCTCCCCCTTCATAAGGACGACAGCATGAGCGATTCCGGGAATGGATTCTTTTTGTTGAATCATCATTGGACTCATTAGTGCACCCGTAGCAACGACTAAGATCTTTTTATATTTTCCAGCTTCTAAGTCCTGGACAAGCTTTCCATATGTGACAACCGCTGAGCATGCACATCCGCTTCCACCTGCAAATACAGGCTGGTCACTGTGGTAAACAAGCATCCCGCAGTCCTTGTGAACTTCAGAAATGTCTAATCCATCCTGCTTCATCATGTCACGAAGAATCGGAGTCCCCACAGATGACAAATCACCAGTAGCAATAACATCGTAATCACTTGGTACCCTCCCCATATCCTCAAGGTGGGTTTTAATCGTATCCCAGGCGGCAGGCGCCATCGCTGAACCCATATCAAAGGGATTTTTGATGCTGTAATCCATCACTCTTCCAATCGTAGCCGCTTCAACCTGAATGGGAGATGGGGTTTTGGATAATAAAGCTGCTCCACTTCCTGTAACGGTGTATGTTGCTGTTTTAGGTTTCTGCCCTCCGTATTCCGTCGGATAACGAAACTGTCTTTCTGCTGTACAGTTATGGGAACTCACAGCAACCAAAGCCTGCTTGGAATAACCTGACTCCACAAGAGCCGCACCTGTCGCGAGTGTTTCCATACTGGTTGAACAAGCCCCGAACATTCCCAAAACAGGGATGCCAAGCTCACGAGCCAGATAATTTCCTGTGACGTTTTGATTTAGAAGGTCACCTGCCAAAAATAAGTCAACAGCAGACTGATCCACTCCCGCTTTCTGCAGGCAGGTATGGACTGCATCGTACATAAGCTTCCTTTCTGCGAGCTCCCAGTTTGCTTCTCCACAGTGAAGGTTTTCATGTACGATGTCGTAGGTATCTTTTAAGGGTCCCTCACCTTCCATAGGGCCTACTACTGTGCCGGTGGATTGTAAATAGACAGGGGATGTAAACGTCCATGTTTGCTTTCCAGTTTTAGCCATATAGATTCCTCCTAAAAAATGAGCGACCAAATATAACGAATGATGCCGAGTACATAAGCAGCCACTACTCCAAAAACAATAACTGAGCCGGCAAGCTTAAATAAGTTTGTTGCTACTCCAAGGACAATTCCTTCAGACTTATGCTCGAGCGCAGCAGAAGTGATAGAATTTGCAAAGCCTGTCACTGGAACAGCTGATCCTGCACCTGCAAATTGTCCAAGTTTATCGTAAACTCCGAATCCTGTAGCCAGAGCAGAAAGAAGGATAAGCGTGGCAACGGTCGGATTGATGGCATTTTTTTCACTGTAATCGAACCAATGGATATACATTTGAGTTAACAGCTCTCCAAATACACAAATCAGCCCCCCGACAACGAAGGCTTTGAGACAGTTAATAACATATGGAGTCTTAGGCTGATAGGATTTGACAGCTTTATCAAAGTTATGTTCATTCAAAGGTTGTTTTCCCACAAAGTTTCCTCCTCGATTAGGACTTTAACTAACGTACAAAGATAATCCACTGAAATAATGACCCGGCAATTTTACCCAATACCAGCGCCATAAGAAGGGTAAACAAATGACCCTCCACTCCGATTCTCTTAAATAGTAAAGGAAAGACATTTAATACCTCAGTCAGTGCAGCAGCAAGCATACCGATAAATATGCCGTGAAACAGTCCCCATATCATCAGCCCAGGAAGGGTCATTTGTATGGGTCCGTCCCCGAAGGATAAGTAAATGCCAAATAATACTCCAAGGATGACCGCCATTTCATAGTAACGAAGCATATGTTCGGAATGACTAAGCTGCATCAATCGGGGAACAATGCCAAGGACGGTTAGAAAGGCTACAAATCCCGTACCAACCGCAATCCCTGAAGCGAGACCGATCAGGGCTTCAATTATCCACATCCTGTTTCTCCACCTTATTTTCTTTTATGGCCACATAATGATCCAGGTCTTCCTGATAATTGAAAATCTCCACTTCCATTGGACTGGGCTCTTCATTGAATCGCTTTTGAAACCAATGATTAAAAAATAAGATCATTCCAATTCCCAAACCAACAGAATAGGGTACTTGGATCCATAGTGGATGCTCTGTTTCTTTCCCTGTCAGCATAAAGTGGAGTTTTTGCTGCACAGACTGCATGCTGACATCATAGTGAAAGTTCATGATCGCCATGGCGGCACCAATAAATAATAAGATCCAGATTGCACTAATGAGGAGTGGAGAAGGATTTTTTTTTCGATTCTCCACATGCACTACGCATTGATTCGGTCCAATCAATTCAATTTCAAGTTCAGGAAACTTGTGTAGGATTTGCTCAATAATCATATAAGAATCAATAACCACGATATTCCGGTCTTCTTTCTTAACATGATGGAGGACCATCTCTTTTAAAGAAGATACATGTTGTTTCGACCCAGTAACCATTCCGATATCCTTTAGACGAATCTCGGCTAGAGGTTCTACATAAATCGACTGCTTTATGCGAATGTAGACAGGAGCAACCATATTTTTGCCTCCCCTGCTTGATTTTCTTAGGGTTATTATGTGTGTGTTCCAGGAAAACATACAGAACAGAAAAGTTCCTCTTTTCCATACAAAAAAGCTGTACCTAAAAAGGTACAGCTTTCAGCTTGTATCATTCATCGTTTCTTTCATGTCTGCTAATATTTTTTTCTCCAGCCTTGATACCTGCACTTGAGATATGCCTAATCGTTCAGCGACTTCCGTTTGTGTCTGATCTTTGTAGTAGCGGAGATAAATAATCAGTCGCTCCCGTTTATCAAGCCGGCTCATGACATCCTGTAGAGTTAAATGATCAAACCAATTATTCTCTTCTTCTGCGATTTGATCCACCAGCGTAATCGGATCTCCTTCGTTTTCATAAACCGTTTCATAAATGGACTGAGGCGCTCGTCCAACTTCCTCCGCCTGGACGATTTCTTCTTTTGATAGTCCCAGCGCATCCGCCAGTTCATTTACCGTTGGGGAACGGCCGTGTTCTTTAAGAAGTTCCTCTTTTTTAGCCCGGACTTTATGGTTCAATTCTTTAAGACTGCGGCTTACTTTTACACTTCCATCATCTCGAATAAACCGCTGGATTTCACCAATGATCATAGGAACGGCATATGTGGAGAAACGCACATCATAACTTAGGTCAAATTTATCGATGGACTTTAATAAGCCTATGCAGCCGATTTGATAAAGGTCGTCCTGGTCATACCCGCGCCTTAAGTATCGTTGGACGACCGACCACACAAGGCGTGTGTTTTTTTCCACTAGTAAATCTCTCGCCTTATGATCGCCCGCCTGACTCTTTTTAATTAAGTCTTTGACATCTTTGTCGGACAGACGTTCTTTCGTCGTATCACTCATAAGCGCGACCTCAATTACACAGAGCGCGGGCTGACGTTAGTTGCTTCGTCATACGGATCGTAGTTCCGATCCCGGGCTCTGAAGTAATATCCACTTGGTCCATGAAATTTTCCATAATGGTAAAGCCCATTCCTGACCGCTCCCATTCTGGTTTGGAAGTGTAGAGCGGTTCCTTTGCCAGGTCAATATTATCGATCCCCTGTCCGCGATCTTGAATGATAAGCTCAATTTCTTCTCCGTCAATGGCACAGGTGAGCGTGACCTTTTCATCCGTCTTATCTTCGTACCCATGTATAATCGCATTGGTAACAGCTTCAGATACGACCGTTTTAATGTCTGTCAATTCTTCCATTGTCGGATTCAACTGGCTGATAAAAGCAGCTACAGATACCCTGGCCAATGATTCATTTTCACTAATGCTTGTGAATTCTAAAGTCATTTCATTTCGCATGATGCCACCCCCAACATCTCTAGAGCAGAAGACTCATTGTCCATAAGCTTCATGATTTTGAACATCCCTGACATATCAAATAATCGACGGACTTCCGGGGAAATAGAGCAGATAACCATCTCATTCCCTTTGGCCTGAACTTCTTTATAACGACCAAGCATCACACCAAGGCCTGAACTATCCATAAAGGAAAGCTTTTCTAAATTAACTATGACATGATCGACCGCTGGTTTTTGCAGTTGTTCCTGCCAGGCTTCTCTCAGTTGATTCGCTTCATGATGGTCTAGTTCTCCATTTAGACGAACAAGCAGGACATTTTCTCTAACAACAAAATTAACTTGAAGACTCAAGTGAATTACCTCCTCTGACTAATAGAGTCACTATGTCTTTTCGTACTTTTTGTTGTCATTTCCTGCTTACAAACAATACTAGTTAGAATATGCTAAAACCTCTGAAAGCTCGTCAAATTTTTCCAAGAGCGCTGCCACAAGGCGAGTAATCCGGCTTCTTCGACTGCTCCGGATGTTTCAAGGCGAACTTTTGCTACTTCCTCATCTCCATTTTTCACAACGACCCATCCCATATGTGATCCTTTTTTCATTGGAAGATCAGGTTCATTTGACAGCTTCAATTCTGTGGTATATTCGTTCTTTTGATCGTTTTTCTTTTTCAACACAACCACATCTTTTTCAGGAGCCAGTTGAATTTCCATAGGGTTTCCTTTTGTAATTCTTATCGTTTTGAGTGGATCATTTTTAGAGTATAACTTGACGCCTTCGTATTGACCGAACCCATAGTCAAGTAAACTGGTGACATCCGCATTTCGTTTCTTTGGATTCTCAGCACCCATGACAACGGCTATCATGTGCATGTCATTTCTTTGAGCTGAAGCAGTCAGGCAGTATTTCGCCTCTGAGGTATAACCCGTTTTAAGACCGTCCATCCCTGGATATGACTTTATCAACTTATTGGTATTTACAAGCCAAAACTCATTATCCTGTCCTTTACGAAGGTAATCATCATAGATTTTAGTGTATTTTGTTACGTCGTCATGAAGCAGTAACTCACGAGCCATTACCGCCATATCATACGCTGTGCTGTAATGATCTTCAGCTGGAAGACCCGTCGGATTCATAAAGTGAGTGTTTTTCAATCCGAGATCTTTGGCTTTTTGATTCATTTGTGCAACAAACTCTTTCTCACTCCCCGCGATACGCTCTGCCATCGCGACACTGGCATCATTTCCTGATGCTACAGCAATGCCTTTAAGAAGATCCTCTACGATCATTTCCTCTCCTGCTTCAAGAAAGATCTGTGAACCTCCCATAGAGGCTGCGTGTTCGCTTACTCTTACCTTCTCATCTAATTGAATGCCGCCTTTTTCCAATTCTTCCATGATTAAAAGGAGAGTCATGATCTTCGTCATGCTCGCTGGCGGTAATTTTTTATTTGAGTCTTTATCATAAAGCGTCATTCCACTGTTCTTTTCCATTAATATGGCAGACTGGGCTGAGTTCACAATTTCTGTTCCCTCTCTCTCCTCAGCAAACGTAAGATTCGCCGGAAATAGGGATATCACTAAACAAAGAGCGATGAATGCACCTACTAATTTTTTCATAACCTTGACCTCCCAATTAGCTGTAAGTGCCCCTATCATTCCCTTTCCATCATCTTCTATGCATGATGGAAAAGTGGAAATTACCAATAATAAGCTTTTCTAAATTGTCTCCTTAAACACATGTCGTGATACGGGGGATTATTTCGGGGACCTCATGTCCACACCATTTTTCAGGGAATAAAAAAAGCACTACTAAAATCAGTAGTGCTTCCTTTTAGATATGGCGTTTATTTTCTTCCTGTTTCAACCAGTGACGAATGCCTTTGCCGGCATGGGGTTCATCCTCAAACCTTGGTATCACATGCATGTGAGCATGAAATATATGCTGACCACCGGTTTGATAACAATTATAGCCGATGTTATACCCATCAGGATGAAAAGTATCATCCAACCACTCCTTGACCTCAGACAGCATTGCCTGGGTGTCAAGCCACTCTTTCGGCGACAGGTCAAAAACAGTGACCTTATGGGACTTTGGCACAATTAAGCCCGATCCCTTTAAGATCCGCTGATCTCTTTGTACAAAATAGCAGGATTCATTTTCAAATATAATCCGCTGTTCATCATCCAGCTCCGGCATACAAAAAACACAATTCTCCATGATATTACCTCCCTATGTAATAGGAAAAAATGATTCAAGAAATATAAATCCCATCACCGTTGTTTTTATCAATAAAACAGAACCATAAATGGTTTGATTATTATCTCTTAATAATCTGATGCTTTGGAAGAAAAATAGTAAGGATAACATGAGTGATGAATACTTGAATGGAAGGTCTAAAGAAAAAAACCAATGGGCAACAAGGGCTGCAAGGGCAACAAGGGCTGCAAGGGCAACAAGTCCAATGAGCCGTTCAAGGTTTCGAAAAATGCAATCCCCCCTTATTAACAAAGCTCTACACGTATCGTACCATGAAGCCTTAAGGAAGAGAACCGCTTTGAAAATGAATACTTTTCGAATCCGCAAGTTCTCAAGTTCCATTCCTCTTCAGGTCTGCAGAGAAGCGGGCAGACAAGAAAACCCAGACCTCAAGTTTCCCATAGCGATTTCAGCGTCTAAGAGTGCCAGCATAAAAAAGTCCCAGGTTATGACCTGGGACTTTTCCTCATTTGATAATATTGTGAATTAATGTTGGCTTTTCCACTTGTTTATCAGAAATGGTATACGCTTCTTTTACTTTACTAATAGAATCCACCGGTTCTTCGTCGTCACTAATAAGTACAACAAGTGCCTCGCCAGCCTTAACAGGATCTCCAATTTTCTTCTTCAGGCTGATACCGACACCGTGATTAATTTGATCATCTTTCGTTGCACGCCCAGCTCCAAGGTACATCGCTGCAATGCCAATGGATTCTGCATCTATTGCAGATACATAACCATCTTTATCTGCCTTTACTTCTATTTCATAAGCGGCTTTAGGTAGTTGATTAAGATCATCTATCATAGCTACATCCCCGCCCTGGGACTCTACCAGGGTACGAAGAGACTGGAACGCTTTTCCGTTCTCTATGTTTGCTTCAAGCGCAGCATACGCTTCTTCATATGAAGGGAACACCTCTGCCAGAACGGCCATATGAGAAGAAATTTCTAGTGAAAGTAAGCGTAGATCTTCGACATTCTTTCCTTTCAATATTTCAGCCGCTTCTTTAATTTCATTTGCATTTCCAACTTCATATCCCAGCGGCTGATTCATGTCACTAATAACAGCAACTGTATTTCTTCCCAGGTTATTTCCGATATCCACCATTTCACGGGCTAGAGCCTCTGAATCCTCAAGCGTTTTCATAAATGCTCCAGAGCCAGTCTTTACATCTAGAACGATGCTGTCCGCACCAGATGCAATTTTTTTACTCATGATTGATCCTGCAATGAGCGGGAGAGAATTTACTGTTCCAGTTACATCCCGAAGGGCGTAAAGCTTTTTATCTGCAGGGGCGAGATTTCCCGTTTGACCTGCAACGGCTAATTTATGCTTGTTAACGTTTTCAATAAACTTTTCTTTAGTCATTTCAATTTCAAGTCCCTTGATAGACTCAAGCTTATCAAGAGTTCCACCAGTGTGACCAAGTCCCCGCCCCGACATTTTTGCTACCGGGATTCCAACAGAAGCAACAAGCGGGCCGACGATAAAGGTTACTTTATCTCCTACACCACCTGTGGAGTGCTTATCAACTTTTTTCCCTTCTATAGCAGAAAGGTCAATGGTTTCTCCTGAGTTGACCATAGCTTGTGTTAATGTCGCTGTTTCTTCTGCCGTCATTCCTTGGAAATAAATCGCCATCGTTAAAGCAGATGCTTGATAATCAGGTATTTCTCCTTTAGTGTAACCTTCAACAAAATATTCGATTTCTTCTTTTGTCAATATACCGCCATCGCGTTTTTTTACAATTACATCATACATTCTCATTTCCAATCACCCTTTACAAAATTCTATATAGAAATAAAAGAGCCGGCGCCTGTTCCAAAACGGGAGGACAGGCGCAGCTATTAAATGTTTATCTTCATTCTCGAACTAGTTATACAGGTAAAGTCTTAAGCATTTCTTTTACAAACCCAAGAAAATCTTCACGGACCTGAGCTGTTGTTTCAATAACTTCATCGTGTGTTAAAGGTTGGTCAAGGATGCCTGCTGCCATATTGGAAATACAGGAGATTCCAAGAACCCGGATTCCAGCATGGTTGGCAACCATTACTTCAGGAACTGTAGACATGCCGACAGCATCCCCCCCTAATGTACGAAGCATGCGTACCTCTGCTCCTGTTTCATAAGCAGGGCCGGTATTTCCGACATATACGCCTTCCTGCACTTTTAGATCCAACCGGTCGGCCGATTGTTTTGCGTGCTTGATTAGATCTCGATCGTAAGCTTCAGACATGTCCGGGAACCGTGGCCCCATCTCGTTATCATTTGATCCAATTAAAGGACTGTCTCCCATATTATTGATGTGATCTGTAATAACCATCAAGTTACCAGGCTGGAAGGATTCGTTAATTCCACCAGCAGCGTTGGTAACAAACAAGGTTTCCACACCCAATTCTTTCATCACTCGAACAGGGAAAGTCACCTGCTTCATATCATAGCCTTCATAATAGTGGAACCGTCCCTGCATAGCTATCACCTGCCGGCCTTCAAGCTCCCCTAAGACAAGCTGACCTTTATGTCCAGACACTGTAGACTCCGGAAAATGGGGGATGTCCGTATAAGAAATAGTGGTTGGGTTCTGAATTTCTTCAGCCAAAACGCCTAAACCAGATCCCAGAATAAGCCCCACTGAAGGCTCCAGGTTTATATTTTGTTGGATGAATTGTGCTGCTTCTTTGACTTGTGTAAGATTCATGTCAATCTCCTCCCTATTGAATGTCTTTCAAGAAACTTGTGCCGTATTCAGGTAATTCAATGGAAAAGTTATCCGAAACTGTCGCTCCAATATCTGCAAAGGTTTTGCGCTGAGTAAGTTCTGTTCCTTTTTCGATACCTGTGTGATAAACAAGTAAAGGTACCAGTTCACGCGTATGATCTGTACCGTGATGAACCGGGTCATTTCCATGATCAGCCGTGATGATCAGTAAATCATCGTCCCTCATTTTATTAAGCACTTCAGGAAGTCTTTCATCGTAAGACTCCAAGGCTTCCCCATAGCCCTGCGGGTCACGACGGTGACCATATTTGGCATCAAAGTCCACGAGATTTAAGAAACTGATGCCTTTGAAATCTTTATCCATAGAATTCACAAGCTGGTCCATTCCATCCATATTGTCCTTGGTACGAACAGCCTCTGTCACGCCTTCTCCATCATAAATGTCAGAAATTTTCCCTAATGCGATCACATCAAGACCTTCGTCCGCCATTTCATTCATGACTGTGCGGCCAAATGGTTTTAATGCATAGTCGTGACGGTTGGATGTGCGTTCAAATGCTCCCGGTTCTCCTATAAATGGTCGGGCGATCACACGTCCAACCATATATTTCTCATCTTTCGTAATCTCCCTGCAGAATTCACAAATCTCGTAAAGTTCTTCAGGTGAAACAACATCTTCATGTGCAGCAATCTGCAGAACGGAATCAGCAGATGTGTAAATAATTAAATCCCCTGTTTCCATATGATGCTTACCGAGCTCCTTTAAGATCTCTGTTCCAGAAGCAGGTTTGTTTCCTACGATTCCACGCCCCGTTTTTTCTTTAATTTGGTCCAGTAATTCATCAGGGAAGCCTTCCGGGAATGTTCTGAAAGGCTGATCAATATACAATCCCATAATCTCCCAGTGGCCTGTCATGGTATCTTTTCCATTCGAAGCCTCTACCATTGTCGTGTAATGAGCCTTGGGATTATCTGGAGCCTCTATTCCTTGAATAGAACGAATATTACTTAAGCCTAGTTCACCCATATGCGGCATGTTTAATCCGTTCATATGCTCAGCGATATGCCCTAATGTGTCTGCACCTTTATCATTAAATTTCTCAGCATCAGGTGCTTCTCCGATACCAACGGAATCCATAACTACTAAAAATACTCGATTAAATGATTTCATCAACGATCCCTCCTACTGTTTAATTTCCCAAATTCGTGAAAAACTACCCTACATTTCTAAGATGTAGGATGTCAGACAACTTAAAATATAAAAAGGGGCTTACGCCCGTGGATGATAGGAGCGATAAACGTCCTTCAAACGTGTTTTTGATACATGTGTATATATTTGTGTGGTGGAGATATCCGCATGACCCAGCATTTCCTGCACGGCCCTTAAGTCTGCTCCATTTTCCAGTAAGTGTGTGGCAAATGAGTGCCTTAAGGTATGGGGGGTCAGTTCTTTTTTAACACCCATATCTTTAGCAACCGCTTTCAGTATCTTCCAAAAACCCTGTCTTGAGAGCCCGTTGCCGTGATGGTTTACAAACAATTCTTCTGTTTTTTTGTTTTTGACCAGTGTTCCCCGACCAGCTTCGAGGTAATTTTCGACCGCTTCCTTCGCCATATCGCCAAGCGGGATAATACGTTCCTTTGAACCCTTCCCAAGACAACGCACAAAACCCATCGTCAAATGCAGATCACTAACTTTCAAAGAGACAAGCTCTGTCACACGCAAACCAGTTGCATACAACATTTCAAACATGGCTTTATTCCTTGAAGATAAAGGATCCTTCGCATGGATATTCAAAAGCTTATCTACGTCCTCACTAGAGAGCACTTTAGGAAGCTTTCTTTCTTTTTTCGGCGTTTCTATATGTAAGCTTGGGTCCTGTTCCGTTATTTTCTCCCGAATCAAAAATTGATGGAATAACCGGATAGATGAAAGTAATCTGGCAACCGTGGCCGATGATTTCCCATGATCATTTAAATCATATAAATACTTCATGATGTGCGCTCTTGTAATCTGTCCCCACTCAGTTATTTGTTCTTTCTCCTGCATAAAAGCTGTATATTGAATCAAGTCCCTTTTATACGACTGAATAGTGTTGGGGGATAATCCTCGCTCTACTGTCAAGTAATGAAAAAAGTCTTCAAGCGCATACTGCATCGTCCATCTACTCTCCTAATCGGAAAAATATCGACAGGCGATCCGTCCATTCCTGCTCCATCGGTTGATAGACCTTAACAGCCGCACCTCCAGGCGGATCGTATCGATGCTGTCTTTCATATTCCTCATGGACCATTCGAAGGGCCATGTAGAATACACAAGTACAGACTGTAAATACAATGAGGACTTTAATTAAGTCTCTTAAACTGCTTTGCAGACGACTCATGGAAATCCCCTCCTTTTTTCCGTATCTTTGTAAAAGGATATGCCTAAATTCCCTGCAAATATACGTAGAAAAGAAGATGGAAAAAACAGCCGGCAAAACAACCAAGTCTCATCTAGCATAAACGTACACGATTTTCTCGCATTTGTAAATAAAAGATAGAAGATAGATAGAATTAAATTAACTGTTTTGGACGACTGATAGATAAAATAAGCTTAACAGAGCCTGAGGGATTGGAATTTCACGCTGGTATACCTGTTTAAGATCCAAAGCAGAATAGATCTAGTGTGAGGAGTCTGCAAAAAGAAAAAGCCACTATGTCGTTTCATAGCGGCGTTTCGATCATTCTTTATTTTCTTTTGCTGACGAAGCCGCTACAGCCTGTTTTTGACAGACGCGGCAAATGCCATGAAAGGTCAGGCGGTGATCTTTAACCTCAAATCCCCATTGGCTTTCCACAATTTTTTCGACGTCCAATAGTAAATCTTCTTCGATTTCTTTAACAGAACCGCATTCAATACATACTAAGTGATGATGGAAATGCTCGGCTCCTTCTTTTCTCAAGTCATAACGGGAAACGCCGTCCCCGAAGTTAATTTTGTCGACGACTTTAAGTTCGGATAATAGTTCAAGTGTTCGATAGACGGTTGCTAGACCAATTTCAGGTGCTTTCTCTTTTACGAGGAGGTAAACATCTTCCGCACTTAAATGATCTTCTTCGTTTTCCAACAGAACTCTTACAGTAGCTTCTCGTTGTGGTGTCAGCTTATAGCTTTGAGAATGCAACTGTTTTTTAATTTTCTCTATACGATGTTCCATATCGCTCGTCCCTCCCTCGTAATACCAACTTCATTATAATCAGAGACAGAACGAGTGTCAAATTATAATCATTTTAATCTATTAACGATAATCATTATTATTTAGTATCTTTTATTTGTATATCCATTTAAGGATAATTTCTAAAAAAGTATTGGAAACAAACACTTCAACTACAGAAGACGCCATAAGAATGATAACCAGAGCTCCAAATAAAGCACTATATCTAAAAAAAGCTTTAATAATTGGTTGGTGCACCCTGCGTATGAAGAGTTGCTTACATAAAGTTAGTGAAAAGATAAGGGCCAGTGATCCTGCAGCCAAGTAAACAGGAATAATGATTAAATTTTGTGGCGCTATGGAAACGGAAGAAATTAAAAGACCATACCACCCCATTTGATTAACAAGAAATCCAACAGAAAAACCGATCACGAGTCCTTTAATAAAAAGAAGAACGGTGATGATTGGCATCCCTATCACGGATATACCTAACAAAAATAGTAAAAGCATATATTTCATATGGTAGAGTATGCTGTCTCTCCAAAGAACTGCATTACTTGTACCATCATGGGAGGTCTGCTGCTCAAAGAATTGCTTCAAGTAAAAGAACAGGTCCTGTTTCTGTACAAAGTTCATACTGTTTACAATGACAGCACCAAACACCATCCCCATAATGAACAGTACAAAAATAAACACGAAAATATTCATGTGTGTATGAACATCATTTTTAACCATCCGCATTCCCTGCTGCATCTTTTCTCCACCTTTCTCTTCACCGGTCTATGACCAATCTATGAGAGAGGTGGAAAAAATAGACCATACAAAAAGGTGTTTCTATTTAATTCTTCCGTAACGGCCGCCACCCCCTGCTGTAATCTTCAGTTCCCCCTGGCGCAGAGCTAGAATGTTCTGACAAACTTTATCCGGAACCACTTTCTGCAATTGCTCGCAGGGGATGTCGTGAATGACCTTCATTTCTGATCCGAATGTATCTATCAATTTTTCATAGGTTCGTTTCCCTACACCAGGAAGAGATGACAAAGGAACTTGGTAGATATAAGGAGGTCTCTTCCTATTCTGATACCCGTCTTCAAGTTCTTGGATCCTGTCTGATACCCCTTTAATAATTTTTGAAGAACCACAATGGTTACAAGACGAAGAGAAACCGGGATGGGTTGATTCACATTGCAGGCAGAAGGTTTGATGGTATTTTCCCATTTCCGGATTCAGGCCATAGTTAGCGGCTCCCCCTCGTTCTCCCTCTCTATAAAGAGCACGCCTTAACTCTTCAAATGTTCTTGTTTTCATTCTCACTTTTTGATATTCCCTTGCCATGTTTATAAGAGAGTGGGCATCTGAATTGGTCAGGTACGTGTAAGGTTCTAATTCAAGAAGACGGTCTGCCATATTCGTATCAGCACTTAATCCAAGTTCTACGGCGTCAATTTTTTCACTGTCCAGCACTTCGTGCAGACTCTTCTTCACACCTTTTCCGTATAAGCTCTTAAATGGTGTGAACATGTGCGCGGGAATAAAAAGACCCTTGTGACTCTTGACATGCTCCTGCAGTTCCCGTGCTGTGCCATAAAAGCGCTGGGAACTTAAAGATACATTCTTCATTTTTTCTGACAGCCAACTGGTAAAAAGCTTCATATCTTCTAGAAATGGAAAATAACAAAGGACATGAATTGGTCCTGAACAGGAGGCATCGTAGACTTCAATCTCAGACCCTAAGATCAACACAGTATCTTCAAATTGAATCCCGCCTTCTGCCAGTTCTTTTGCCTTTTTACTTTCAATCAGGTCCATAATCTCTTCTTGAACAGCCGGGGATTGAGCGTCAATTATTCCGATCATATCCAAGCCTTTCCTGCGGCTGGCATCTTCTAAAATGCGGCTTAAGGTCAAATTCTTTGATCCAGTTATTTTAACGGGCCTGTCATACTTGTCTCGACCGATATGAATATGTAAATCCACATAAAAGTCAGGCATTAACGGTCATTTCTCAATTTTAAATATAAAATCGCGTAGGCTGTTTTAGCATCGTGTATGCGTTGTTCTTTCTCCATTTGTTCCGCTTCTTCAATAGTAATTTCCAAACGTTCTACAAATTCATCCTCATCTCCATCTGGCTGTTGGTCCAGAGGCTTGATTTGGTCTGTAAAATAAAGGTGTACAATTTCGTCCGCAAATCCTGGCGAAGTATAAAAGGAGGTAACAAGTTCCAAATCTTCGGATGTATAGCCTGTCTCTTCTTCTAATTCACGAAGCGCACATGTTTTCGGGTCCTCCCCTTCTTCGAGCTTTCCGGCTGGAATTTCAACAATACTCTTCTCAAGCGGTTTACGATACTGTTCTACACAAACCATCCTGCCTTCTTCTGTAAGTGCTATGACAGCAACGGCTCCAGGATGTTTGATAAGCTCTCGTTTAGATGTTTTGCCATCGGGTAAAGTAACACTGTCCACATTCAACTGTACAATTTTCCCTGTATAGATTGTCTCTGATTCATAGGTCGTTTCTTCAAACTTTTTCAAGATGCTCATCCTCTCCATTAATCTACTGACATTTTAACACAGGAGTAGTAAAAACCTTGAATATTCAGCTAAACTTATATTGAGAAAGGATGATTTGATGAATAAACGTCAATTAGGAAAATCGGACTTGTATGTAACAGAAATCAGCCTGGGGTGTATGTCTCTTGGAACGAACTACAGCAACGCGAAAGAGATTATTGACTACGCTCTTGATGCAGGCATTAATTACTTGGATACCGCTGACCTGTATGACTTTGGTGAAAATGAAAAAATCGTGGGAGAAGCAGTTAAAGGAAGACGTGAGGATATTATTATCGGTTCAAAAGTCGGCAATAACTTTACTCCAGGTCAGGAAGGCTGGACATGGGACCCTTCCAAAAAACATATTAAAAGTGGCATAAAAGACAGTCTTCATCGATTAGGCATCGATTATATCGATCTTTATCAGCTCCATGGAGGTACAATTGAAGATAATATTGATGAAAGTATTGAAGCGTTTGAGGAATTGAAAAAAGAGGGACTTATACGTGAATACGGGATTTCCTCCATTCGACCTAATGTGATCCGCGAATATGTAGAAAAATCCAACATCGTGAGCGTAATGATGCAGTACAGTGCCCTGGACCGCCGCCCTGAGGAAGAAATCCTGGATTTACTCTCAGACAACGAAATCAGTGTTTTGGCACGCGGACCATTAGCCAAAGGAATGTTGTCATCGAACGGTCTGAAGAAGGCCCAGGAAAAAGGCAGCGATGGCTATTTGCAGTACAGCGAGGAAGAGCTCCTTTCTATCATAAAAAAATGGCAGAACTATACTGGCGATAACCGGACGGCACAGGCTCTTGCTTTGGAATATGTTCTACACCATCCAACTGTAGCGACAGCGGTATTTGGTGCAAGTTCAGTGGATCAATTAAAAAGCAATTTAAGCTATCTACAGGCTGAACCGCTGACAAAGGAAACCTATGAAGAATTACAATCCATAACAAAACCTATAACCTACCAAAAACATCGTGCCTAGTCTTTGAGAATAAGCGAATTTCATAGGATTTCTTAATTAACGAACACTAAATGAACCTATTTTAGAGTTATTGATTTTGAATCACTGTTTAAAGCCAAACGAAAAACAGCTCCTGACTTATAAGTCAGGAGCTGTTTTTTCTATAACCCGTTCTCCTTCACTTCGTTTATTTCCATGTATCCCCCAGCACCCGCAGCCAGTTTTTATAAGTCAGCAAATCTAATTCTTCATCCGTCCAGCCTTTTTTCTTCAGTAGTTCCAAAAGACGCGGAACTCCAGTTACATCTTTCAAATCCAGCGGTATACGAGTGCCATCAAAATCCGATCCAAGAGCTACATGTTCAATACCCACGCGTTCAGCTATATAATGGATATGCCTGGTGATTTCTGTCAAAGGTGCGCGTTCATTATTTTTCCCATCAGGAGAAACCATATTTGGATTGATACTATATGTCACTCCGATGAGTCCGTTTGAATCGGCAATCGCATCTATTTGTTTGTCCGTTAAGTTTCTTGTTACCGGACAGATCGCATGGGCATTTGAGTGAGTGGCCACAAGTGGAGCGTGACTTAGTTTCTGAACATCCCAGAACCCTCGTTCGTTTAAATGGGATAGATCAACCATAATGCCCAGTTCGTTACAAGCGGAAATGAGATTTCTTCCAGCAGGGGTCAGACCAGGACCTGTGTCTGGGGAAGAGGGAAAACGGTAAGGAACTCCCTCCCCAAAGATATTTGCCCTGCTCCACACAGGACCAAGGGATCTCAAACCAGCTTCATAATATACATATAGAGCGTTTAAGTTCTCATCAATACCTTCCGCTCCCTCTATATGTAAAATCCCGGCCATTCCTTTACCTTTTATAGATTTTTCCACATCTTCAACTGTGCGTGCTATGTTAAATCGACCGTTTGACTTTCTTTCAAGCTCTAAGAAACGGCCAATCATTTTAATCGTGTAATTCGAGGCATAACTATAGGTTAACGGCTTAGGAAGTGGCTTTTCATAACCTTTTGAAGTGGTGAAAGCAACAGGTGTTGGGTCGGTGAAGGGGTTCGGGCAGAAAACAGCAAAAAAACCAGCTGCAAAACCTGCTTTCTTTCCTCGCGGCCAATCGATATGGCTGGAATTTATCCCCTTAAAGAAGTCCTCAACTCCATGATCCAGCTGCATTAATGTATCATTATGTCCATCTATAAAACGGTAAGTCATCACTAAATCCTCCTCACTTTACTCGTCTGCCTATTTTTTTGCCATCCCTTTACCTTTCTGCCTACAAACTAAAGATAAAAAGATTTCACAAGGGTCTTATTTATCTGTTACGAATCTTTAAACTAAAACAGTGTTTTTACTACCAGAACTGGTATGCAGTATATGCTGCAGGCTTAACAACTAAAACATGCTTAACTTACATAAGGTCAAAAGAAATGCCCAGTCGTTTCAACCATGATAATAAAACGTTTGGATTAAATGTCAGCTATGAGAACAGCTTTTCAAATAAAAGAGCCTGGCACTAGGACCAGGCTTTAAAACTGAAGGCGCTCATTGATTAAAGTAGCTTTACTCTTCAATGAAGCCTTTCATAAATGAACTTATACTAAAGAGGTCGGTAAAACGAAATACTTATAATCATTATTTCTATCAACAATTTTAGAGAATATACTCATACCACCTGTAGGAGACTGTCAGGTTTGGACAAGTCCTTCCTTACGCTGACGTATCATTGATCGTATTTGGCCACGGTGATTAATTTCATCTTCCATCACGTGAAACCAAAGGTAATAAGGGTTGTATTTGACCCCGTTCGGCCATGTACGCTCCTCATAAAGCCAGGCGTCATCTTTCTCCTTTAACAACTCGAGGGTTTGATCTCTTGTGAATTCCAATACGTCCAGATAGTCATCAATCGAGGACGAATGAATGTTCATGCGTGCAGTTTCTCCAAGTTTCAAAGCGGCTCCCCATTCGGCCAGTTCTTCCTCTGTTAAATCTCTTTCTTCAAAACTAATAACCTGATGGACATATTCAATCGCTGCAATATGTGAGAGAAGCGCTCCAATGGAGTTTCCACCGGCATCACAGGTGTCAAGTTCTTTCTTAGTTAAATCTGCCACTTCCGCAATGGTCACAGCTCGAGCATGTTCAAGCATGCAAACAAGTTCACCAATTTTATCGGTAAACCCTTTTTCGGATTGAACTTGATAGGAAATCATTAGGCTTCCCCCTTTTATTTTTTTACAAAATATCAGGTTTTGAAAGAAATTCTTTCAATATATCACCTGCTACTTTTACCTATTCGACAATAGGAGGGATATCCCTTCCCTCTAAACTTGAAATCATCGAATTTTGTAGATATTTTTGTTGTTTAAAGAAGATGAAATGACGGTATATCTTAAGTATTAATAAAACGACCATGTCTGTTCGTCAAATCCCATCAAGCTTACCAAAATCATGAGGAGGAAATATTATGAAAATCAAAGCAGGTATCTGGAAGAAACTGACTAACCAGGATAAGATGATTCTATTAAAAGCTGTCAGTCAACAATCATACACTAAAAAATCGGCGTAAAACTACACACCCTCTCATTAACTTCTCTTCTCTATACCAATATACTCACAATCACGCACACCACTTATTCCCCCATAGTAATACTTGACAAAAACCTGCAATTGCAGGTTTTTTGTCGTGCACTCATCTATTAACAATTTAAGCTTTCCGCTGTTATCCCCATCCCCCCTTTGTCATAAACTTTATTCAGATGAATAGATAAGTAGCGAAGGGACAAAGAATTCAGTTCTTATACAGGTAAGAGGGGGAGAAAAATGAAAGTAGCTATTTTTACAGACACCTATACACCACAGGTCAATGGAGTAGCGAAGACACTGGAAAGATGGACGAAGTATTTAAAAAAGCAGAACATTGACTATCGTTTATTCACACCTCATATCAGAGGCTGTCATAGTAATAGTGAGGAGATCCGCACCTCTTTAAGTCTTCCATTCTGGCTATACCCTGAATGCCGCCTGGCTCTGCCTAAACCTTCAAAAATCAGAGCAGCTCTGGAAGCCTTTCAACCTGATTTAATTCATATCGTCACTCCTTTTACCATGGGATTAACTGGCCTGTATTTTGGAAAGAAGATGGATATTCCAATGGTGGGTTCTTATCATACGCACTTTCACCAGTATTTAGACTACTACCGCTTGTCCTTCTTATCCCGCTATAATTGGAAATATATGAGATGGTTCCATAAATCTTTTCAAATAACGTTTGTTCCATCAGAGGAAACTCGACGCCATTTAGAGACCCAGGGGTTTATGGATATTAAATTGTGGAAACGGGGCGTTGACAGTTACTTTTTTCATCCGTATCAGAATGAGGAATCCATACGAAGAATTTATAAAATAGAAGAACCATATATACTGAGTTATGTAGGAAGACTTGCACGGGAAAAAGGACTGGACGTTTTAATGCAGACTGCAGAAAAACTTCCCCATTCTATCAAACAAAACGTACACTGGATAATCGTTGGAAATGGTCCAATGTATAGAAAACTAAAACAAAATGCTCCAACCAACATGACATTCACGGGCTATCAAGAAAATGAAAGGCTGAGTCAAATCTATGCTTGCTCGGATCTTTTTGTCTTTCCCTCTGCTACTGAGACGTTCGGGAATGTGGTATTGGAATCGCTGGCTTCGGGTACCCCTGCCATCGTTGCGCGTTCAGGTGGTGTACAGGAAATTGTCCAGGATGGAATTACCGGCTATTTGTGCGAAGCAGAACAGTCTGACAGCTTCGTTTCAGCCATCTCTACTCTGCTTTCCCAACCGGCACTTCGTAAAGAAATGAGCAGGGCTGCAAGAACATATGCTCAATCTCAACGGTGGGATCTTATCTTTGATCAGCTGTTATTAGATTATCAGGAAACGGTTCAAGTCTATTCATTGGATAAGGACGCTTGATTGCAAGACTGCGGTTATCGTGAACATTTTGTTTTATCAAATGGGGCAATAATGTCCAAACATCCTAAAAATAAGCGATGTTTAAAATGTTTCTATGATATCCTTTACCATCCAAGGACTCTGTTTTTAGTGTTTAATTGGAAGATGGTGTATCTTCCTGTCGGGGATTCGATGTACTTTTACGATGTGGGATGAAATGAAAGTTTCTATTCATTATTTAAGTTCCTCGAAGGGCCCGCCTTTTTTGGGTGAGATTAATTCTGATTCTTACTTTTGCAGGACAACTTAAATTCTTTTCACAATTTAAGTTTACATAATAATATGCATGTATACTTAGTTTTAATTAGTTGTCCCTCCTCCTTAAACAAGCGTATAATGATAGATTAGTTGAAAGGGGGAGAAGAGCATGCCTTTAAAAAGTACAAATAAAGTTCTGATAGCTGCTATTTTACTTGCTGGCTCTTTTATTACCATTTTAAATCAAACCTTAATGATTACAGCCATACCTCCAATTATGGATGAGATGAACGTTACTGCGAACTCTGCACAATGGCTGACGACAGTGTTCATGCTTGTAAATGGAGTAATGATTCCAGTCAGTGCTTTTCTAATCGAACGTTTTACAACTAGACAGCTGTTTCTCGCAGCTATGGGTATTTTTTCCGTAGGTACGGTCATTGGAGGAATAGCCCCCAACTTTCCTTTCCTTCTTCTCGGGCGCGTCGTTCAATCTGCCGGAGCTGGTGTAATGCTGCCCTTAATGCAGACAGTCTTTTTGATGATCTTCCCCGTAAATAAGCGTGGCGCTGCAATGGGTTATATTGGGCTTGTCATTTCTTTTGCACCAGCGATCGGTCCTGCTCTCTCTGGTTGGATAACTTCTGAATATACATGGCGCTATTTATTTTGGTTGATTCTACCTTTGACGATTATCATTATGACTGTTGCGTTTTATGTATTAAAGAACGTTACGGAGCTTACGTATCCAAAAGTCGATCCTGTTTCTATTATTTTGTCATCCATAGGTTTTGGAGGACTGCTTTATGGTTTCACGCTCGCAGGTAATCAAGGGTGGACAAGTGTCGATACTATCGCTGTATTAGGAATAGGGGCAGTTACCCTGACGATATTTATCTTACGCCAACTCACTATTAATCATCCAATGCTTGAGTTCCGAGTATTTAAATATCCGATTTTTTCTATTACAACCGTCATTGCAATGATAGCCTTTTTAGGACTTATCGGTTCAGAAACGCTAATCCCTCTTTATATGCAGAACATGCGTGAGTTCAGCGCTTATGAATCAGGTCTGGCTCTTTTACCTGGAGCAGTTATTACTGCTTTCATGTCACCTGTTACAGGGAGAATCTTTGATAAAATCGGAGCAAAACTGCTCGCTGCCGTAGGACTTTCCATCATCACGGGGGCATCACTTGCTTTTTCTTTTTTAGGGATTGAAACCACCTTTACAACCATTACTGTTCTGTATGCTATTCGTATGTTCGGTTTGTCAATGGTAATGATGCCCGTTACAACCGCTGGACTTAATCAACTGCCTAAGAAGTTAATTCCACACGGAGCTGCTATGAGTAATACGATGCGTATGGTGGCCGCTTCTGTGGGAACAGCGGTTCTTGTTACCATTATGACTACAACGACTGAAACAGCCCAAAACAATCCTGCTATAGATTCGCCAGGTATCTATGGTGTGAATATTGCTTTCTTTGTAGTAACTGCCTTATCTCTTGTCGGTCTTGTACTCGCGTTATTTGTAAAACGTACGTACCCACCTGACGAAGAACCTGAAAGAGCGGAGAATGAACAGGACCGCCAAGCGAGTCACGGTTAATTGAAAAATTACTATTAGATTAAAAAAAGCTTCCTAATAAGGAAGCTTTTTTTAATCTTTTGGTTGAATTACATTAATAGAGCATACAGAAAAGTCTGCTTATCTATTCATGTGAAAATATGGTCTGGTCGATAGTTACTTAAATTGATTTCTGTTTCCTGCTGAACAGCTAGTGCAGCTAGTTGTGATCCAACATATGGACCGCTCGTTAAACCTGAAGCGCCAAGTCCATTCGCGACTAAGACATTCGTAAACCCAGGCACACGGCCAATCACAGGAAGAGAGCCGGGGGTGAAAGGACGAAACCCTACTTTTGTTTCCAAATAAGATGCATTGGAAAGGCCCGGGGCTACACGCAGAGCTTTATCCAATAACTGATGAACAGAACCAATAGTCACACGAGAATCAAAAGAGGCGGACTCCTCTTTCGTAGCCCCTACAACAATTCTCCCACTGCCGAATGTAAGCATGTAATGGTTGAACGGCGGCAGCATCACAGGCCAGTTGGCGGTATCATAATCAGGCATCTGTAAATGAATGATCTGAGCTTTTTCAAAAGTGACATGAGAACGGACTCCAATGAGTTTAAACAACTCGTTGGTCCATGCCCCGTTTGTTACAATTACCTGATCAGCAAAATGAGGATGACCGTTTACAGAAACTCCTTCTACTTTTTCCTGCTGATATAGTAAAGATGCATCTCCTGTGATTATTTCGGCCCCATGCCTTTGTGCAGCACGTAATAGTGAGGCTGCCACCGCCGCTCCATTTACACGAGCAGCCCCGCTGATATGAACGGCTCCATACTCTTCAGAAACTGGCGGAAACAGCTTTTTCGTATCCTCCGGGGAGAGTTTAGTGACATCGCCCATTTCAGGAGTTTCAACCTGTCTTTTTTGGGCTACTTCCATTTTACGGTCCAATTTTTCTTCAGTATCAAATATATTGATTGCACCAACCTGGTGATAGCCTGTTTCCGTTTCGCCCTCAGCTCGAAGTTCTTCTATTAAATGAGGATAATATTTTGCGCCGGATACAGCCAGCTTGTACCAGGATTTATTGCTGCGATTTGTGAGCCATGGACAAACAATGCCCGCTGCATTTTTTGTTGCCTGGCCAGCCTCAAGACGATCGATTATCAGTACTTTTTCCCCTCTTTTTGCTAAATGAAAAGCGGTCGATGCTCCTAAAATTCCTGCTCCAATAATAATATGCTTCATATATATGACACCTGCAATTACTTATATTTTTACCACCCTATATTTTAACCAAATGTCTGTAAGAAATATAGGGTGCAGGGAAAAGGACAAAAGAAAAACATTTTCTCATACACTTCTTTTTACGTTCTGTAAATATCGCTAATAAATTTGTATCGATCCGCCCGATATGAAGATTTGACAACTTCAAAGGGTGTGCCGTCTGCTAATTGGCTGATTCTCTCCATATAAAGGACTGCCGAACTGGGGGGTATCCCCAGCATGTCCACCTGCTCTTCATCGGCGATGGTTGCTTCTATAACTTGAGAGGCTTTATGGATCTTGTGGGGCTGCTGTTGCTCAATATAATGATACAACGAACCCTCCACAGCTGTTTTCGTTAACTCAGGGAAAAGTTCTAGCGGGATATATGTCCGTTCGTATGCCATAGGCTGTTCATCAGCTAAACGAATACGGTGGATGTCATAGACAAAAGCTCCAGCTTCTAAATTCAGTTTTTCCATTACATCTTTAGGTGCATGGATGACGGAGAAATCAAGCAATTGACTACTTGCTGCCATCCCACGTCTGGACATATCTTCTGTGAAACTCGTCATTCCGCTCAGTTTCTGTTCAATCTTCTCTTCAGCAACAAACGTCCCCTTTCCTTTCTCACGATATAAACGGCCGTCCTGGACAAGGTTATTAACAGCCTGTCTAACTGTCATCCGGCTGACTTCATATTGTTCACTTAATTCCCGCTCAGATGGAATAGCCTCTCCCTCTGCATATAAACCTGTTTCAATCTTCTGCTTAATATCTTCTTCAATCTGATAGTAAATGGGCAGTGGTGAACGTTTATCGATCATCTTTTCAGCTCCCCTCTCCTTTCCACCTATAATCATACTGATTATAAGTTTTAACAATTTCGTTCATTTGTCTATCTATACCATACTAATCCTATTGATACCAGACTTCTATTTAAGTTATCACCACATCATATAGTTGTCTATACAGATAAAAACAAAGCCCCCTGTATGGGCGCTTTGTTTTTTACAATTTCCTTTTAGCTAATACCCACAGACCTTCTTTGGGACGCAGAGTAATTAATGGATCTGGTGTGACAGATAGTTTTGAAGATAGAGGTGAGAATTGAATCGATTTAATCATTGTAGAAAGAATAACAAGCATCTCCACTATGGCAAAATGCTGACCAATACAAATGCGGGACCCTGCTCCAAAAGGCAGATACACAAACTCAGGTACTCCAACCGGCTTACCATTTTCAAATCGATCAGGAATAAAGTCATCTGTATAGTCGAAATACCTTCTGTTCCTATGCATAGCATAAGGGCTGATCATAAGAGTTGATCCTTTCTTGACATAGGTCGAACCAATATTTACATCCTCCTGAGCTTGTCTCCCAAAAAGCCAGGCTGGAGGATAAAGTCTCATACTTTCAAGAATGACTTTTTTTGTATAAGTTAACGCTGTCGCTTCCTGGTAGGTTGGAAGGTCCCCCGACAAGACATCTTCCACTTCTTCTACTACTTTTTCATAAACGTCCAAATGGTTCATTAATAGATAAAGGGTCCAGGTTAAAGTGACAGCTGTCGTTTCATGACCAGCTAAGAATATAGTCATGACTTCATCACGAAGTTGTTGGATAGACATTGAACCTTCCCCTTTCGCCCGGGGATTTTTAAGTAAACTTAACAAGCTGTCATTTCCCTCTGAATGCTGTTCGATAATATGGTCCACCATTTGATTTAAGTCACCGACAGCTTTATTAAAAAGTCTGTTGTTCCCAATATTTAATCCTTTTGGGGACTTCCATATTGTACGTATGCGTTGAACAGCCACCTCCATGGCTGTTTCTAATGGCTTACCAACCAAAGCATCCCCATTTTCTACCATGGTTCCAAACATTGTTTTCACTATCACCTGCAATGTCAACTCCATAAAATCCTTGGAAATAGGACGCGCTTTATTATCTGTCCAGTCATCGATTTTCCCCTTGGTACAATGCGCCATATCTTCAACATATGTTTGAATATGCTTAGGGGTAAATAATGGCTGAATATGAGACCTCTGCTTCTTATGAAACTGTCCTTCACTTAAGAGGAGACCCTGTCCTAATATTGGCTCTAATTCCTTAAATGGTTTTGATTTATAGAAATAGTCAGCCTTTCGAATGAGGGTTTCTTCTATTAAGGCTGGATGCATCAACAGGTATACAGGTCTATGAGCAAAACGAAAGCGTAATACGGGTTGCTGTTTCTCTTCCATTACCTTTAAGAAAGCGATGGGATCTTTCTTAAAGGCTGGAAGCTGTCCGAGCGGCGATCGACTTTTTACTTTTGTCATAATAAAACCCCCTCGTACATTTCTCTTAAAGCGTACGGGGGGACTGGTTTATTTATTCGTCTTCTTAAGTGAATGAAGCAAAATGGTGAATACCTTTATTGTTTAAAAAAGGGCTTTAATCCCCTGCGCCCTTTTCTGGGCTGAAATGGTTCCCTGATGAAGACCTTCGTGCCAAAGACTAAAATTAACCACTTCATCCAGTGTTCTAAAGACAACTCCACCTCCCAAATCAAAAGGCTTTTCCCCTTCTTCATCTAAACGACCTTGAAATTGATGAATCATTCGTTCCGTCTGCTCTTCAAGGTATCCTCTCAATTCTATTAACGAAGGAACGTTCTCCGGCCACTCTTCCGGGGATGTGCCTCCGTTGAATAAAGAAAGATAGGTTTTGGGGAGCTCAGGATCTTCACCTAAGAATCGCTGCAATAAATTCTCCTGGGAAACATAAATATGACCAAGGTTCCAGCGGATATTATTTAAAAAACCCTGGGGCGTTTGACCAGCCGCTTCTTCCGTAGTCGCATCTAAAGCCGCTAATGTCCGTCTTCTCACGAATCGCATGTGTTGAAATAAACTTTCTTCTTTCATATCGTTTCCTCTCCCTATTAAAATATTGTAGTTTCATTCAGTTTAACATGAACGAAACGTTTGAAGTGTGTTAGTCTATACGTGGAAATCATTAAGGGGGAGATGACGGTGAACGAACAGTTAAAAACGGGCACTGCCCTAATTGCCAGTTTCTTATTATTAGTGGTTGGAGCCTTTCGGATCTTTACAGATCAACTTGAAGACATGTCGTTAATAGTCGCCTACATATTTGCTTTTTCGGGCCTTATCGGAGTCATTACAAACGGATGGAAATGGAAAACTAATAAATACTAATTTCTCTTTGGACTGCAGACATTCCTTTTTTCAATCTGTTTGTTTCATAAGGTTAATCCTTCCGAACTTTAACAGAACCCCTTATTTGTGATGGTAAAGAGTTAATTCTTTTCTAAAGCAAGTAGTTTTCTTTTCCAAGTGGCGAAACGATTATACATCATTGGTTTAATTGTTGAATTCATAGAAGTTGTTCATGCTATATTCTGAGGTTAACATCTAAAGTAAGAAATCTCCCTTAGAAGAGCAGTCAAAAAGAAGTTCATAGTCCCTCCTCCATAGAAAGTCAGACGACTCAAGCTGAGCCGTCTGACTTTGGACTTTATAATAAGCTTTCCCTTGTCTCAAAGCTTTTCCTCTCAGACTGAATGCGCTCAACTGTATCCTCGTCGGATACAGCAGAAAGTTGAAACCGCTGCTGGTAAGATTCATGACCTTTACCCGTAATTATGACCCAATCGCCCCGCCGACTCTCTGCAATGGCTTCCTGAATAGCGAGGGTACGGTCAGGAATGATACGGCCTTTACCATTCCCATAGTTTGTCTGAAGAGACTTCAAGGTTTCTACCATATCTTCATAACTTATAGAATTCAAGTCATCAAGCGTTAGAATATAAACATCACTCATGGCTGCAGAGGTATCCAGGATAGCTTTCCTCTTACTCTCATCCCTATTTCCTCTGAACCCGAATACATGAGTGATTGATTTAGCTCCCTGATTTTTAGCTGCCTGAAGAACATATTCGATACTGTCGGCTGTGTGAGCATAATCTATAACCGCTGTGACTCCGCTTTCTAAAGCATAGGTCTCAAATCGCCCTCGAACCCCTGGAAATGAATCCAGGCTGACTTGAATTTGATCCGGCGTACAACCGAGCAGATTGGCGGTCATATAAGCTTGGATCGTATTATACATATTGTGGATGCCGTAGATGGGGGTAAATACCGTCTTCTCTTCAAATGAGGATTTAATAACAGCAGACGTATTATCAATCGTATTTATTACAAAATCACACGCTTCTTCTCTGCCCAGGTTGTAGTGAGTAATCTCCTCTGTTTCCAGTAGTTCGTGAAGCTTGTATCCCCAATCGTCATCGGTATTGATAACAGCCCGGCCACCTTCTTTCATCATGGAAAATAGACGTGCCTTCGCATTGAAGTATTCTTCCATACTGGAATGGTAGTCTAAATGATCTTGAAAAAGGTTGGTAAAGACGGTGACATCAAACAATATGCCTTCTAATCTGTATTGTTCTAATCCGTGGGAAGACACCTCCATAACCACAACTTCGTCTTCGCTTTCATAAAGAAGCTTTTGCAAAGTGAGTGCGCCGGGTGTTGTCTGTATACCTGGTACAGCTTCCCCATTAACAATATAGTCAATCGTGCCAAACAAGCTGCATGAATAACCATTTTCTTCAAGCACATGTTTAATCATGTGGGTCGTAGTAGTTTTTCCATTTGTCCCAGTGACCCCTATAACAAGCTTGTTTCTTGAAGGATTATCGTAATACGCGCTGGCCAGCCGACCTAATGTTCTTCTTGAATTGTCCGTCCGAATATACGGAACTGGAAGATGTATTGATTCCATCTCACCGACGACCAGGACGGCTCCTTTGTTTATGGCTTCTTCTATAAAATGATGTCCATCCACCTGGTATCCAGGAACAGCGACGAAAACATCACCTTCTTTAACTTCGCTGGAGTTATCGGTGATACCTTTCACTTGCAGCTCTTTATATTGTTCTGATAGTTGTTCGCTGATCGGAATGTCATCTAAAAGTTGATGTAGCTTCAAAATCTGTATACTCCTTTATATTAGATTGATACCACGTGCCCAATTTTAACGGTTTTTTAATCGGAAAGATGCCTTTTGTCTCTATGTAAATAAAATTTAATATCTCACCCTATTTCTTGGAAATAAAATTCCACGTGTATCTATTATACGTAATGGTCATGTAAAACCTTTTAGCGCTGTCTGCATCTTTTCATTATTTTATAGAATCGAATTCCTCAATCAGTCCGTTTTTCTGCTGCCCGTATTGAACCAATAGAAAAGGGCTCAAATTTTTCTCATAGAGATTTAGAATATCTCATATCCATAAATTCCATAATAAAAGGATAGTATGAATTTCATTAAAACGAAGGATGATTCGAATGAATGAAAAAGCTGAAATATACTGGAATACTTATTGGAAAGGAAAAGTTCAACCATCAACAGTTTCTGCCTGGGCGTTTGGTGATGATCCTGACAAACTGGCCCGGCTTGCCATTGATGGAGTTAAAACAGCTACTTGTTCAGCAAAGAAAGCATACGAAATAGAAAATGAACTTCTACCTAAAGAGGGGGAGTACAGCATTATCTTAAATAAGAAAGAGGATCCTGTTGCAATTATAAAAACATCAGCAGTTGATATTACCCCATTCAATCAAGTAACCGAAGAATTTGCAAGAGAGGAAGGAGAAGGAGATCGTTCTTACCAATATTGGCGGGAGACCCATATAGAATTCTTTAATAATGAAGCAGAAGAACTTGGTTATACGTTCAGCGAAAGTATGCCTCTAGTCTGTGAGCGATTTCAGCTGATCGATGTAAACCAAGATTAATCACCCTGCCTGTTACTGAAAATGTCATGAAAGAGTTGGAAGTACACAGTACTCTTTTCTTTTAGAACACCAGAGTCCGTTTACATCTGAGAGCAAGCGTTCAACCCACCTCCGCTCATTTGAACTGTATGTCTTACTGAATCTGGAACCTTTCATTCATGGATGGTCTATATACGCAATAAAGAAATAATTATATAGATGAAATTTGAAACCTTCCCAATCTTTATACGTAATACGTAATGTTCAGAATAGAATTATATGGTAAAGTGAATCTCTGAGCACCTACAAGAAAGGAGTTTACATATGAATAAAAGAATTACAGCAAGTGTGATTGCCGCAGCAATTCTCATCGTCGCTATTGTTTTTCAAGCAGCTGGTTCGTTCATATCGAATGAGGAAGATGAAAACAATGCCATGTCTATTTTCTCAAACAGCGAAAAACTAGAAGAGAAAGTGGTAGAAAAGGGATCCGGCTCAAACCGAATCGTTGAACTAAACCTAGAGGGTACAATTATGGACAGTCCAAGTACCAATACCAATCCATTTAGCAGCGCTGGATATCAACATGATCGTTTTATGAAGAAATTAGAGGCTATAAAAAATGACCCTTCCATCAAAGGCATTCACTTATATGTCAACTCACCTGGAGGCGGTGTTTATGAAAGTGCTGAAATCCACGACAAACTTCTGGAAATTAAAGAAAAAGACAAAATCATCTTTGTTTCCATGGGGAATATGGCAGCTTCCGGGGGGTATTATGTTTCTGCCCCGGCAGACCAGATCTTCGCAGCCAATGATACATTCACCGGATCTCTTGGCGTAATTATGCAGAGTGTTAATTATCAGGAGCTTGCTAATGAATATGGGGTTAAATTTAATACCATCAAAAGTGGTGAATTTAAAGATATAATGAGCCCTACTAAAGAAATGACCGAAGCGGATCGTGAAATTCTACAATCGCTTGTAGATGATTCTTATGACCAGTTTGTAAACGTTATTGTCAATGGGCGTAATATGTCTGAGAGCCGGGTTCGTGAACTAGCTGACGGACGCATATATTCAGGGAAACAAGCCGTAGAAAACGGACTTGTCGATAAGATTGGTTTCCGTGAAGATACATTAGCTGCCTTAAAAGAAGAAATTGGCGGAGATCCTCAGGTTTTTCAGTATAAAAACAATATCTCATCCATTCTTAACCTTCCGCTTGCCCAGAACCTGATGCCAAATAGTGAAATCCGCTATATCGAGAGGCTGATCAGCGAGCGCCAAGGTCCTACATTGATGTATATGTATACAGAATAAGGAGGGGTATATATGGAAACAACGGATCATTCCTACAGCTCGAGCAGCCTTACTTCTACAGCTGCCAAACATAAAGATGAACTTCAAAAATTGATTTTTGCCGGCTTCGGTTCCCGTTTTGCAGCCTACATCATTGATTTGATCGTCATATGGAGCCTTAATACAATCGTTACAAGGCCGCTTCTCAGGCTGATGAATATTGAAAACGCTCAACTCTGGATCCCTATGTTGAGCGCTGAAAATATTACAACATCCATTATCTTTTTCCTATATTTTATAGTGCTGACAAAATATTTTCACGCAACATTAGGAAAAATGATCTTCGGTCTTACTGTCATATCTTTCAAGGGTAACACGCTCACAAACGGACAGATCATTTTCCGTGAATGCATTGGTCGATACATCAGCATGGCAGTTCTTGGCATTCCCTACCTTGTCGTTGCCTTTACAAAAAGACATCAGGGAATCCACGATTTGTTTGCAGATACATCGGTGATCAAGAGTAAATTCATCGAATTTAACGAGTCTTTAGAAGAGCATCCAGATACGATATAGAGAAACGCCTGCTTCCTTCACATAGGAAGCAGGCGTTTTTTATTTATTTAACGGGACGGATCCTGTTTACCAGTACCATTTGTTTCGCCTTTTTCACGGCGCAATTGGTTTAAATCTTTCTTGTTTTTGTTTTTTGCCTTTTTGCCCATTGTGACACCCTCCTTTCAGCCGTTAGTTTGCCACACACATGAAAAGTTCATGTAAAAGGGCTGTTTAAATCTATAAAAAGCATCAGGAGCTGTTGGATTATGTGTAAAACCTGCCTCTCCTGCTCATACTATAATAAACCTTTCATTCAAGGGGTGATCAACATGGAAAAATCCCGCTTGGATATTAATGAGATCTTACGCGAGAAGAGCAAACAAGGGCACATCGTTACAAAAGAAATAGAAATATCCGGGCATTCGATTTATGTGATCTACATGCCGTCAATAACAAAAAATGCAGAAATTAATAATTCAATTTTATCCCCTTTGATGGAGTGGAAGTATAGAAAAGGGCAAACGCCTGTTCATACGTTTTCAACTGAGCAGCTGCAAGTGATGAAGAATAAAGACGAACTCGACGCTCACCTTCTAGACGGTTACACAATCCTCATTGAAAACGAGGATGTTTATGCGCTGGATACAGCCTACTTCTCTCATCGGTCAATTTCTGAACCCGTATCTGAGATGACCTTAAGGGGCTCAAGAGACGGTTTCATTGAATCTATTCAGGAAAATATCAACTTACTAAGAGTCCATTTAAGGACCACAGATTTACAATTAGAGTATTATACAGTGGGTACTAAATCTTTCACCAATGTGATCCTAGCTTACATACAAGGAGAAGTAAATGAAGAGCTATTAAAAGAAGCACGGAAAAGAATTGAAGAAATCAATGCAGAGTATGTCTCAGATGGAGGTCTTATTGAGCAGAGCATTGAGAAAAATACGTACTCCCTTTTTCCTGAGGTTCAGGGAACGGAGCGGCCCATTAAAGTAACCAATGCCTTAGTTGAGGGAAAAGTGGCTATTTTTGTAGATGGCTCTCCTACTGTACTCATCGCCCCCATCACCTTAAACTCGTTGTTTCAAACGTCCGATGACTATAGTTTCAAATGGATACCGGCCTCTCTTGTCCGCTTGATGCGCTACATCGCTGCTTTCTTGGCGGTTATGCTTCCATCCATTTATATTTCATTAATCTCTTACCATCATGGGTTGATACCCACAGATTTAGCAATCTCTATTTCAAAAACACGCGAAGGAGTACCTATTCCATCATTTATGGAAGCCTTTTTAATGCAGGTGACCATTGAAGTATTAAGAGAGGCAGGAATACGGCTTCCAAAACCCATTGGTCCTGCTGTCAGTATTGTAGGAGCAATTGTTTTAGGAGAAGCAGCCGTCACTGCGGGTATAGTTAGTCCGCTTATGGTTATTGTTGTATCTTTTGCTGCCATCTGCTCTTTTACCATTCCAGATTACAGTCTAAGTTTAGCACTTAGAGCAATCAGCTTTATCATGCTTTTTGCAGCTGCCATTCTCGGTATTTACGGCCTGATCATAGCTATATTTTTACTTAGTATTCATTTAGTCAGGATTAAAAGTTTCTCTGTCCCGTACTTAGAGCCATTCGCTCCTTATTATTATAAGAGATGGAAAGATACCTTTATACGTTTCCGGTTTAAGAAAGGGGGTTCCCAGTGAGTGATGCTAAACAACTGACAGCCTTACAAATCATCGTCCTTACTACTTCTACAATGATTGGGATTGGTATTATTCTTATGCCTCGAGACTTAGCCAGACACGTGGATACTCCAGATTTATGGATCAGCATTATCTTTGGAGCTATCTTCATGTGCATAGTATCTATCATCTATGCTTTTCTCTCTTCCCGTTATCCTGGTTTATCTATTTTTGACATCTCACCAATCATAGTAGGAAAATGGTTTGGATTTATCTTTAATTTTTGCTTTGTGATTTATTGTTTAATCATTTCTGCATACATTCTTCGAGTGACGGCTGTTATCATCAAAAACTATCTATTGGATACTACTCCCCTCTATGTGATTGCAGGGACATTTTTGATGGTCAGCCTATACTTGATTGCAAACGGGGCAGGTGATGTGGTTCGTTTCTTTCAATTGTATTTTCCTATTATGATGTTCATGTTTATTGTGCTCGCTTTACTTAGTACAAAGGATATTAATATACAAAATACAAGACCCATGTTTGAAACAGATATCCTCCCTTTAATTACCGGGGTAAAAATCACCCTTTTTTCATTTGTAGGAATTGAATTTCTGTTAGTCTTTGGCACCCTGATCAAAAAGAAATCCGCGAAAAATTTAATGTATACATTGTGGACCAGCTTAGGACTGACTTCAATGCTCTATATTCTTTTCATCATCATTTCAATTGGCGTCCTCGGTGTGGAGGAATTAAAAGAAATCGCTTTCCCGACAATTGAAATGGCAAAAAGCATTGAATTTCAAGGGTTTTTCTTTGAGCGTTTTGAATTAATCTTCCTGTTTGGCTGGTTAATTACAGCGTTTACTTCGCTTACTGCCTACTACTTCTCTATGACAACAGGAATGAAAAAAATGTTTGGAGGATCCCGGTTTATGATTTGGATCTCTGGTACAATCATTTATGTTTTGACCCTGTATCCAGAGGGACTGACAGATGTTTTTCACTATTCTCAACTGATTCAAATAATTTCAGCAATAGCGGTTATTGCTATTCCAGGTATTCTTTTACTTGTTTCACTATTGAGGAGGCAGACCTATGTTTCTTAAACGTTCCCTTATTTCACTGCTCCTCTTATTTTCATTGGCGGGATGCTGGGATATTAAAGAAATTGAAGACATAGGAATTGTGTTGGGTATTGCGCTGGATACAACTGAAGATGATCAACTTTCTATGATTCATCAGTTCGTTGTACCCGGTCAAATCCCTACGCAGCAGAGCGGATCACCAGAAGGATTACCTTTTCAAAATATCCAGATAAAAGGTCATTCTCTTTTTGAAATTATTCGCAACAATTCTTTAGAAAGCAATGTCCCTCCAAATTTTACTCACTTAAAAACCATTTTACTCTCAAAGGAACTCTTAGAGAAAAAAAGAGTGGATCAATTCATTGACTTGTTCATAAGGGATCATGAATTTCGGAGAACTGTGCCTGTGTTTATTACACGGGATACTGTCGAAGAAGTGTTTGGAGAACAGCCTATGAAAGAACTGTTTCCTTCTATTCAAATTAAAGAGTTAAGTGAAAACCATTATTTAAATAATTTAACATTAAAAAGTCTTACTATAGGGGAAATGTCTCAATATATTTCGGAAGAAAAGAGTTTCTTAATCCCAGGCGTTGGGTTAAAAGAAGGTAAGGTAATTTCTCAAGGAGCTGGCATTGTTTCTTCAGAAGACTTCCGCTATCAAGGCTGGCTGACGGAGGAAGAAGTGGAAGGAGTCCGCTATATTAATAACAGTGTTGAAGGCGGTTATATCGACTTAAGTGAAGACCATATTGAACAAGGGCCAGTAGTTCTTGAAATTAATGGATCAAACACGTCCTATCATGTCGATCATTCAGGAGAAACGGTTCAACTTCATTTGAAAGTAAGCATCGAAACGTCGCTTGCAGAAGATTGGGCCATAGGTAGAGATGTTTACACGAAAGGCTGGAAAGAAGATTTGGAAGAAGCAGCCAATAAAAACATTAAGAAAAAAATTGAAAATGTTATAGAAGCTGCCCAGACGGAATATGAAACAGATTTCCTCAACCTATCTCAATGGATCCATATCAATGAACCCGATTATTTCAAAAAACATGAGGCAGAATGGGATGAGCTCTTCACAGACCTTGATGTCAAAGTCAGCGTACAAACGAAAATCACAGAATTTGGCACCCAAAACTTTAATGCCAATGAAGTTGGAGATTCTTAAACTAAGGCATTTGTTATGTAAGGACCAGGGACAAAAGACGACAACAGGAGATTTAGAAAAATGCTGAGAAATTAAAACCTCTCAGCATTTTCTCTTTTTCAACCAAGGGCATAATTTCTTTAGAGGCAATTCAGTAACTGTTAATAGTCAGAACACAACAAAAAGAAGAATGCTTTCCTAAATATCTCAATTAAAGTAGTCCCTAGTCTTACTTAGATCAACAGCGGCTACATTTTCATACAGTCTTCTACAGCCTTAACAATCAAGTAGGCACCCTTACTTTCATTGCTGCACACAGTAACCAGCAATTCATTTACATCGTAAAAGCATGAATGAAAGCTAACTCCTGGATCATAGCCCATCACATGGTATTTGACTTCCCCGTGATCAAGACTATCTATCCACAACCCATAGCCATAATATATCTGCTCTTTTACACTTACGTGGGGTTCAATTAATTGTTGAGTCATTGGTTTACTTAAAAGCTGAAAACTCATTAACCCCTCCCAAAATCGGTTCATTTCCTTAACCGTTACATATGCACCACCATCTGCACCGCCTTTGACAGGTACAGAATAGAAATTCGTCTTCCAAGTGCCGGAGACTTGATCTTTAATATAACCATAAGCGATATTTCCAGGAAGAGCATCCATGGAATAATAACCTGATTCCTTCATCTGACAACGCGTCAGGATCTCCTTTTCTACATAATCAGTAAAAGAAACACCTGTTTGATATTCAATAATCAATCCCAATACAATAAACCCGGCATTATTATAGTGAAACTTTCCTCCAGGTGAGAACATCATGGGCTTTTCTTGAAACATTGGAAGAAAATCTTTTAATTGTTTTAAGCAGTACATGGGGCTTTCTTTCCAAAGCTCTTCAAAGTCATCCATTTCCTCTTCATTAAAGTAATCAGGAATTCCTGATGTGTGAGTAAGTAAATGATGAACCGTCACCTCTTTACTGAAATGCGGAAAATCTATATCGATTATATTATGTATGGGTGTTTTAAAGGAAAACATGCCTTTCTCAACAAGCTGAGCTATGGCGACAGCTGTAAATATCTTACAGCCTGAAGCAATTCCAAACTTAGTATCCGGAAGGTTTCGAAGCTTCTCTGCCCGGTTTCTAAATCCATATCCTTTGCTAAAAACCCCCTGTCCTTTCTTCTTTATTTCCACACTTCCTGTAAAAGATGTGCTGCTGCAGATTTGGTCAATCTTATGACCCCAATCCAATGTCTTCATGTTTATCTTCCTTCCCTTCTTTCTTAAAAGAATGTCTCTAATTAGGTTTCTCTTATATGTATGTCTCTGTTAAAGTCTGTTTTTGATTTTAAATTTATATAAGGACTCTTATCCAGGTTGTAAACGTACCTAAAAGGTCACATTCATCATAAGCATAACAAATAAGAATTTTATAAGGAGAAATAGTGTGAAATTTTTGCAACCTTCTGATTAAAAGCCTACACTATTAACCAGAAACGAGAAAGGATGAGGATATGGGACAAGATATTCACGGTAAAACCGCATATATTACCGGTGCAGGAAGAGGCATTGGAAAAGCTACAGCCCTCAAACTAGCTCAAGAAGGGGTTCATGTGGGTCTCATAGCGAGAACAGAGAGCCAGCTCAAACAAGTAGCCGAAGAGGCCCGCACTTATGGAGTTCAAGCAAGTATTGTACCTGTGGATATATCCAATTTGAATCAGGTAGAAGCTGCTGTTCAGCATTTAAAAAAGGAACTTGGCCCAGCCCAAATTTTAATTAATAATGCCGGCATCGGTACTTATGGACACTTCTTAGAAATAGAACCAGAAGAATGGAAAAAAACATTCGAAATAAATGTATATGGTACCTACCATATGACCCGCGCTGTTCTACCTCATATGATAGAAAATAATGCAGGAGATATCATTAACATCTCTTCTAGTAGCGGTTTAAAAGGAACAGCCGGCTCAACCGCTTACAGCGCTTCGAAGTTTGCTGTACAAGGCATGACTGAAGCTCTCATGCAGGAAGTAAGACGTGAGAACATTCGTGTGTTCACCTTAAATCCAAGTCTTGTAGCAACCGAACTTGCTTTTGGTGAGGACCTCGATGATCAAGATAAGGAGAAATACATGCAGCCTGAAGATTTGGCTGAGTATATGACTGCGCAGTTAAAACTTCATCCCCGCATCTTTATTAAGCAGTCACTCCAATGGGCAACGAACCCCTTTTAAAGTTACTATTAAAAAGGAACCCATCTCCATTATGGAGATGGGTCCCTTTTCATTTTTTCATGGTAGTTCTCCTTTCTTAATTTATGTGTTTGAGGATGGAGAAAGTCAGATTTCTATGTTATCCAAACCTTTATCTATTCCAGATTAGAAAGAACCAAAAAAACACCTTCAAGAAACGATGGTTCCCATTCCTTGAAGGTGTTCCTTTGATCTTCATTATCCCTTGATTTATTCTTCTTTCATCCACTGCGGCTTTCCAAATCCTTCAAATTCTTCATCAATTATTTTTTCAAATTCAGCGGATTGAACCACTTCTTTTATATCTTTAACAAATTGAGCGTCTATATCTTCTGTCTTCACAGCCACACGGTTGCGGTATTGATCCGGCATATCCTCTAAAGCCAATGCATTTAACAAATCCATATCAGCAGCAAGCGCGTAGTTCCCTGGAACCATGGATAAATCCTCACTATCAACAAGACGTGGAAGCTGGCCGGCCTCTACTTCTACAAAGTCAATTTCTTTAGGATTTTCCTTAATATCTTTAAGTGATGCACGAAGCGGATCTACATCTTTCTTAATCTTAACTAAGCCTTCATCTTCTAAAATAAGCAAAGCACGTGCTAAATTTGTCGGGTCATTCGGTACAGCCATTGTACTGCCTTTTTCAATCTCATCCACTTGCTTATACTCATTCGAATAAATACCCATCGGGGCTGTTGGAACGATAATGACTTCAGAAAGTTCCAAATCATGTTCCTTAGCAAAGGATTCTAAATAGATGCCGTGCTGAAAGAGGTTAGCATCTAAATCACCATTAGCCAAAGCTTTGTTTGGTTGGACATAATCCGTGAATTCCTTGTTCGTTACTTCATACCCTTTCTCTTCAAGGAGAGGAGCAATAGCTTTATTGACCATATCACTGTATGGACCAGAAGTAGCTCCAAAGCGGATTTTTTCTTTTCCTGATGCATCCGCATTTTCATCACCACTGCCACAGGCAGCTAAAAAGGTTAAAGTTAAGGTTAAGATTGCTATAGCAAGTGTAAATCGTTTCTTCATATGTATTTCCTCCTCTAATATAGTTAACCCTTTTTCACAGATTTGGCTGCTAAGTCACCAATATACTGGACGACCTGAACCATTACAATCAAAAGGATGACTGTTGTGAACATTACAAAATTATCATAGCGGTAATATCCATATCTTATTGCTAAATCACCAATACCTCCGCCCCCGATTGCCCCAGCCATTGCTGAGTAGCCGATCAGGCTGATTGCTGTAATTGTCAAACCGCTGATTAAGCCTGATTTAATTTCAGGAAAGATAATATCTTTGATAATTAACCACGGAGAAGCACCACATGCGATGGCAGCTTCAATCACCCCACGGTCAATGTCTCTTGCTGAAGACTCAACAATTCTTGCATAAAAAGGGATGGCAGCAACAGATAAAGATACCGAAGCGGCTACAGGGCCAGTTGTCGTTCCCAGTAAAAGGTTGGTAAAAGGAAATAAGAAGACCAATAAAATGATGAAGGGTACGGACCGGACTAAATTAACAATGACACCTGTCACACTCTTAATCCATTTATTCTCTAAGAATAAATCCTTCTCTGTAACAAAAAGCAGCAAACCAAGTGGTAATCCTGCAATTAAGGCAACTACTAGTCCAATGCTTACCATAATTAGTGTTTCAATAAAAGATTTATTCAGCTCTGGCCATAGATTGATCAATTGATCGAGCATTTTTTAGCACCTCCACATCTCCCAGAGTACTTCTTAGACTATTTAGTGCACCTCTTACTTCTTTCGCTTCTCCAGTTAGTTCCATAACAAACGTTCCCAGTGCCTGATTCTGTATGTAGTCAACTTTCCCATGGAGTATATTTCCACGCACTTTGTGATGCTGCAGTAAATCTGACACAATCGCTTCCCCGGCTGTTTCCCCGGTGAATTTAAGATGGACGATCGTCCCCTCACTTTTATCGAAGAGAACTTCAGGAA
The DNA here is from genome assembly GCF_020524025.1 of Halobacillus litoralis. GTDB lineage: Bacteria > Bacillota > Bacilli > Bacillales > Halobacillaceae > Halobacillus > Halobacillus litoralis_D. The sequence continues at coordinate 1,151,856 of NZ_JAIVKN010000001.1, forward strand.
TCGTAAAGTCAATAACTGTTTGAATAAAGCGCTTTGTTAAATCATTTTTCGGTGCAGCAAAGATATCGTAAGTATTTCCTTCCTCAACCACTCTGCCTTCTTCCATAACGGCACAACGATCACAAATTTCCTTCACGACTTCCATCTCATGAGTAATTAAGACGATTGTCAAACCCAGTTCACTATTAATTTTTTTCAGAAGTTTAAGGATTGACTGCGTTGTATGAGGATCCAATGCAGATGTGGCTTCATCACACAATAAAACTTTCGGATTATTGGCAAGTGCCCTTGCGATGCTCACCCGTTGTTTTTGTCCTCCGCTCAGCTGAGCAGGAAACTGATTTGCTTTATCTGATAATCCTACAAGATCCAGCAGTTTTTCTGCTCGCTTCTTTCGTTCCACCCGACCGACGCCTGCGGCTTTTAAAGCAAAGCTGACATTTTCCACGACAGTCTTAGACATAGCAAGGTGAAAACCTTGGAAAATCATACCAATTGACTGTCTTGCCTTTCGAAGTTCTTTAGATGACAATGACATGAGATCGATTCCATCCATCATCACCTTTCCACTTGTCGGCCGTTCAAGGATATTCATACAGCGAATGAGCGTACTTTTCCCTGCTCCACTATAGCCCACGACACCAAAAATTTCCCCCTGCTTAATGTCTAAAGAAACATCGTTTACACCAATAACCGTTCCTTCTTTAGAAGTATAGATTTTACTGAGCTTTTCAATTGAAATCATTTCCCTGCCTCCTTTTCCAGTGCTGACTTAATTCTGCTTACTTTGACACCCTCATCATGCCACTTACTACTTCAAGTTGTAGGAAAGCATTGAATAGTAATTTCTCCTCACTCCTAAATTAGACCAAAAGAAAAACCCTTTCCATTTTGGAAGAGAGTCTCGCAATCATCAGGACCTGCAAAACTCTTATCTTCCAGAATGTTTTCCATTCTGTTGGAATTAGCACCACTCCACGGAAGGTTGCTGTGACATCAAAGGGCCTATCCCTCAGTCACTCTCGATAAGAATTATCATCGGGTAATTCAGTTATGATTTAACACTTTAACGCAGATTATTAGATTTGTAAACAATATTCGGAACTTTTCCACATTAAGAGATTGAATATGTTGGAAAACACGTCCATTTGTTTAATGGATAGGAAAGATAAGGAATAAAAAAGTAAATTTGAAAGGAGATTGATGGATGAATAAAAATGCTGTACAAGTACTAGAGGACTATCGTCAAGGAATTGAAGAGTTAACCAATTATCTGCCTGAAGCAACAAAAGATTATAACCGCTTCACTGGGGCATTTTTTGAGAGTGGTGAAATTGATAAATCTATAAAACATTTAATGGCCCTTGCTATCAGTTTAAAAGATGGAGATCAAGCAAGCATGACTTATCACCTGGATCAATGTGTAGAGCTTGGCTGCAGTGATCAGCAAATTTATGAAACGATGGGTGTTGGAGCAGCTTACGGCGGGGGTTCCGCAATGAGTCAGGCGGTCACTTCGGGAATGAACATCTTAAAAGAACTTCGTGAACGCTGAAACACCTGATTTTAACCAGGCTTTCAGCTTGTAGAGAAACCGTATTTTTCTACAAGTTTTTTGCTGTCAGAACAGGAGACCGTTCCCTTTTCACGGACGACACCCTTGTTCAAGCACAGTATGTCTGGACCAGGACCTGCTCTCCTTTTGTTGTGATGAAAAACAAAAAAGCTTCCCCTTCACTTAGACACCAGGACCAAGTGAAGGGAAAGCTTTTTCAAATATTATAAGGCTGCCGACATCAAAGTCTGTCAACGGACTATTCTTTTCCACGTTTCATCCAATTCTCTATATTTTTCGTTCACTATTAAATGTGGTCGGATCTTTCAAAATTGGAATGAAAATCAAATCATGTCAGCGCTTTGATAATTGACGGCCTGCGACGATACCATATGCTGACCCAAGTATAAACCGCTGGCGGCTGCTTGAGCCAGAGAATGGGTGACCCCAGAACAGTCCCCTACTAAGTAAAGCCCTGAAAGTGACGTCTGAAAATATGGATCTGTAAAAATATGGGCCTCATAAAACTTAGCGTCTAAACCATATAAGAGCGTATCAGAATCAATAGATTCACCTAGTAACCCTTCTAATCTTGTAAAAAATTCCAAGAGAGATTCTATATAAAGATCAGGGACCTCTTCACGCAGATCTCCAGCTTCAGCTTGCAGAGATGGGCAGATACTCCCCTCGCAGCTTCCCTTTGATCGTTTACCCGCTCTTAAATCTTCATATCGCTGGACAACGATCCGGTTCGACCCTCTATTTATTCCACCGATAACACGCTCAGCAGCACTCATAGCTTCTTTGTGGTTGTCGTAGTAACGGGGCACAAATAAAGAAAAGTTTAAGTTAGACCCGGGCGTCTTTTTTTCACGTTTATTCTGCCCATCCGGCATTACGAGGCCATGTTGATACTTCCGAATAATTCTCCCGTTTGGATTCATGCAGTACGTTGTAGCTGAAAAGGTGTCTGTTTTAATATTCAATTTCGTTTCAAATGTATCCTGCAGAATTGAATCAAGCTGGTTACCGCGCATTTCTACCCGAATCCCAAGGTCAAGCCTTGTTTTTTGTGGTTTCAACCCTAGTTTATCAGCCATTGAATGCAGCCACTCACTCCCACTGTTCCCTGTTGCCAGTACAACCTTTGAACTAAAAAAATCACCACTATTTGTTTGGATTCGAAAACCCTTCCTAATCCTTTCAAGTTTCTGAACAGACGTACAAAATGTGAAGGAAACTTGTTGGATCAGTTGATCATACATTTTCTGAAAGATTGATTGTGCAAGTCCAGTCCCTAAATGACGAACATCGGTTGAGAACACGTTTAGTGCGTATCGAGCCGATCTTTGTGATAAATGCTCGTTTTTTGTACTGTACTTTTCAACAGCATCTCCGCCGAAGGAACAAAGGATTTGATCCACCTTCCTCATGTATCTTAAACTTTCAGTTTCACCGATCTTCTGTGCAAGCTCTCCGCCAAAGTCATTAGTATAGTTGAATTTTCCTTCCGACTTACCAAGACCCGCAAATCCTATGTATTTTTCGCACCCATCTTCACACGTACAAGCTCTTCCTTCATCAAGACCACAAGAACGTTCCGCCAATGGTTTTCCTTTGTCGATGACATGAATACGGCAGTCCGGACTTTTTTCTATCAGTGAAAGGGCAAGAAATATGCTGCTTACACCTGCTCCAATAATCGTAACATCATGCATGAGACCCCTCCCTTTCATACCCGTATTTTCGCATAAATACATGTATCCGTAAGCCTTTTTTTATCAACAGAGCGATCTTCATTCCGAAGAATTCCCTCAAGATTGTAGTCAAGAGCTTCAGGAATGGCCCGGCTTTTTATATTTTCAGCTTCACAGCGAATTTCCACTCTAGATCCTCCTAAATCCTCTAAAGCAAATGATGTTAAGGCTCCGACTGCCTCTCTCATATATCCTCTGCCACTGTGCTTTGTATGCATCCAGTAACCAATTTCAAACTTAGGTACATCCCAGTCAATATTGTGAAAACCTGTAGACCCCAGAAATGTTCCATCTTCTTTCAGATAAATTAAGTATCGTAATTTTTCTCTTGTTAGAAAATGCGCATGAGCTTCTCTGGCATTAATCTCTGTATCCTCAACACTTGGAGTAGTTTGAACAAAACCAAGCCACGGCTTTAACTCGTTTATAGAATCCTGGATGGCTTTATTTACAGCCGGTCCATCTCCTGGCATTGGCATTCTTAATTGTAATCGCTCTGTTTCAATGGTTGTTTTTACATCAATCATTATGGGGTTCAACGTTTCATCCACTCCTTATAAAGGTTACTCAGCATTTTTTGATGTCTTTGCTGAAATCTCTTAGAAAATATGGATCTATTAACCATAGCGTAGATCACGCTCCACTTATCCTGAACGTGTAAAAGAACGAAGAGGTGTTCATTCCTATGACCGGCATCCATTTTTTCTGAGCCACCCTTCTTATTTAATGAAACAACGAATAATGGAGCTGAATTCATTTGAAAATTCTTACTATCTATCAAAACCCAATTCTCATATCTTTGCAATAGCTCTACAAATATCTTTTATATATGTCTATAGGAAATGGTACGAAGGGCAGCCATTATGTGATCCAGGTGACATTTCATGCATAAAGACCTTGTTCCATTGAATAGCTTATTAAGGTCAACGCTTTCTGTAGACATTTATAATGGAAAGGATGGTCATTTTTTGTAGGGAAGGAGTCTACGATGAGTCTTCGTTATTTACTCTCAAATTGAGTAAGGGAGGAGTCTTATGTCAGCAGCACGTATCCTCATGTGGGTAACGGGAGGTCTTGAGGCATTTTTAGGGATTCCAGTTTTCGGCGGGACGTTTATCCTGTCTTTATTATGGACGCCGCTTGCAGTAATGTTGATTCTTCACATCCTGACCCTTGTACTTGCACAGAAACAAGGCAGAGAAACACGTGGGAGTGTCCTTGGTATCCTTACATCCTGTATTGCCTGGATTCCATTTTTAGGTATGGTTATGCATATTTTAACGGCCATTTTCCTCCTCATTGATGCAGCTGAAAAGGATCCGGAACGAGAGAAACAAATGGCTTAAAGAGTAAATAAGTGACCTCCTAAGGGATCACTTTTGTATGTTATACCGAAGCTGATATTAAATAGAACCATAACTATTTCATAAAAGGGTTGTATGAACGACCGAGCCATTCTGCTTTCCTTTTAAGATACCTTCTAGTATTGAGTTTTACATGCCAACTACTGCTGTTAGTGGAGAGACTGTGATCCGCTCTAATAAAAGGGAGACTAATCGCAGACTTTCCATTTTAAGACTGGCATCCAACACAAAACCTCTGACCTATGTACAAGGGCTTCTCTGTGGCTTACACGTGTATCCGGTTTATATAAGGGTATTCTTATCAGGTTATACTTCCACTGCTAAACATCCTCAGTTTTTTATCATATACACAGTCTATTATCCAGTTAACTCTATGTATTCCTTATAATAATATTCTTTGGCCTTCCATTTATTTTGACCATTCCGGAAACCTGTAAAGAGCGCTAGGGCAGTAAATATTCCTGATATTACCCATGAAAAATCCGCACTTAAAATGGCTGGAATGATGACATTTATACTTTCAATAAAAGATGACTGCACATTGAAAAGAACACGATGGTCCCTCCAGCGGTCCTCCCATATCTTCCACAATTCCTGATTTGTTTTCCGACTCATATAGGTTTGATACAAAAACAGGCTGTAAAATAGAAGAGCCCCTAAATAGAAATAACCGGTCACTTCTTTTAAAAACAGCTGACCCAATCCGATGCATGCGACCATAATTAAAAACATATGCCACATTGAACGTCGTGCTTTATTATGAATGATTCTCTGATTGATACTTTCTTTTTCCAGTGCTTCTTCCATCCTAACCCCCTTCTCTTTCTATTTAATAAAAATAAAGGTGGATCTTTTTCTTAAAGCCGATAAAAATACCTTAGAAATCAATCACGTTAAAGAAATGTGTTCATTACCACTGTCCCCTTGTAACATTTATCCATTTTTATGTTTTAAATGGATAATTCTCAATAATAGTGTAACAGATTTTTCTGATAGTGCGAATTTTCCTACGATAGATTTATGATTCAGCTGTGAAGGGGTAAGCACTTTTTCATTCAAAAAAAAGTCTCTCCTAAACAGGAAAGACTACTCTTCATCAAGAGGATAAACACCCTCTTCATTATGAACCTCATGACCATTGATGGGTGGATTAAAAACACAAATCATTCTCATATCTGTTTTTGCACATAATATATGTTCATCATGCTGATCTAGTGCGTAAAGTACATTTTTTCTAATCGGCCATACCTTTTGATCCTTTAATGTATGGACCTCCCCTTCGCCTTCAATACAATAGACAGATTCCAGATGGTGCTTGTACCAGATATGGGTTTCTGTTCCTGCTTTAATATGAGTATCATGAATGGAGTACCCCATCTGATCATCTTTCACTAGTAACCGTCGGCTGACCCAGTTTCCTCCATCCACTTCCTGATTTGATCCAATAATTTCTTCCAGTGAAATGACTTTCATCCTCACTCCTCCTTTTTTCACTCTATTCCCCACATTTAAATGTAGAACACCTTCTTGTATACTGAAATATAATTATGTAAACTACATGAAGGCTAATTAATATAATTAATACAATGTATAGATAGATGGAAATGGAAAGAAGGTATGAATGGAGAAATTACTTTTTATCAGTCCTCCTACTCTTTAAAAGATAAACATAAAAAGCTGCATGTTATCATTCGTGTTTATTTATATATTAGTTCAAAATAGCAGGATGTTATTCTAAGATTCAATAAAAAGAACGCTTTTATCAAAGCGTCCTTTGACGGATGTCATGGCCGCCAGCCCTTTTAACCTTATACATCGCTTGATCGGCTTGATCCAGAATTGCAACGAAATCTTTCTCTCCAAAACAAAACTCGCATATCCCGATGCTTACAGTAATTTTTATGGTATGTCCTTCAATAAGAAAGGAGTCGCGAAATTGCTGGTGGATAAGAGAACATAGCTTTTCGGTTTTATACTGCTCAGTTGAATGAACAATTACAAACTCATCACCGCTCAGACGGTACACTTTATCTTCTAATCCTACCGACTTGGTTAGAACTAAAGCAATGAATCTTAAAACTTCATCTCCTATAACATGACCATAAGTATCATTGATCTGCTTAAATTCATTTACATCAAGAAAGAGAAGTGCATAATCCTTTCCCTGATTCTGCTTATCTAAAAAAAACTGCTGCAGAGCCTGACGATTAGGCAGATCTGTCAAATCATCATGTAGAATGCAGTTCTGCGTCTCCTCAAGAGCGGCTACGGTTTTATTAATATTCGTATTTAACTCCCCGACAACTCCGCCGACATTAAGTGTAGAGCGTGCAGACAAATCCCCGTTCCTGACAGACTGCAGTACACTGCTGAAATGATGGGTAAACTTCTTTGTGAATAGGTAAAAGACAAGGTGATTTACGACGCCAAGTAACAAACCTGCTATGATAGAAGCAAATAGAAACAGCGTAACAAGTTCTTTTGGGATAACGATAAATTGGGATAGGACAGTCGAAAAACATAGGCCGATGACAATACCCAATCCGACATAAACGGCAAGCATCCAAAGTAAGTAATGATTCTTCATCTTAAACGACCTTTCTATATACGAGAACCTCCGGATGGTGTGGAATGGTTATATTGTCTAAAGCTTATCCGTTCTCTATGTAATACTCCGCGCTTTCTATCAGCCATATCCCCAGTGCTAAAGGAATTAATGATTAAGAAGTATTTGTTCCTTCATTACCCTTTTCAAAAGCACCATACACCTCGAAAGACCTATTAATTCCTGGATCTTATTATACGTATTGAGGTACTCAAACAGCAACTGATTAGTTTTTATGGAATAGAACAAAGAAACAGAGGATGTCTAAAGGCTCACGTTTCAACCATTACTTTTTAATCATCGTCATAAATTGATGAGTATCCGTGTAAAAAAACTCATCCTGTACAAAACCTAAACTCCTATAAAGACGGATGGCTCTCCTATTAAAGGTGGCCACTGAAAGGCGGATAGGAATACCCGGATCTTTCTCTTCAATAAAGTCCAGAACAGCGCCGCAAAACACCTTTCCTTTTCCTTTACCAGTTAAAGCGGGGGCAAGACCCAGCCCCATGTCGATGCTGTCCTCTTTATAAACACCTGCTTCTTCTCCAGCCGGTACTCTTGATGGCTGCCGGTACAAAAGAAACCAATATAGATATTGTTTTCAAACACAGCTTGGAAGTTCCCATCAAGTCTTTCCTTTAAACTCTCTTCGTCCGCTTTTACATCATAAAAGTCATAAGGCGCTTCATAGCGCCATAATAATGACTCCCATGCTAGTTCTTTTGTCATTTCTCTAATAGAAACTTCGATAAATTCTTCCCCCATTCAAAATAAAGTCTGTCAGATACCTGCTCTATTTTTCATGATTTTCTAACTAAAAAATCAACACGGAGGTATAAAAGAGACTAAAACTCAGTAACCCCCTTCCTTGTAGTGCATAACCACATCTTCACCTATTTCCATAGACGTTAAGCTCAAGCCAACAAACACTCGTGATCATAGAGGTAGGCGTAGCGTAAATCAATAAAAAGGAAGTGTTGATCCGTTAGTGGGAAGCTGAATGTACGTACCATTTCTTTCGTTTCAATATCTGAATATAAACCAGATAGAAGCCCTGTGTTCAAGGCTTTCATCTGCATTACATTTTCAAGGAAATAGGGTCGAAATGCCCAGTTAGAGCCGCGTTTATGTGGCTCCAGTTCCCACGTGTCCGTTTTTTTTCTAAAGTTTGAGGAAACCTGTTGACCGTCAATATGACAAACAAACATTCGAAAGCTCTCCTCATGAAATTGCTCTGTTATTGATTGGATAAAGATATCCGCTTTTTTTGGTCCCTCCCATTTAGAAAGAACAGACCTTACTTTCTGCTCCCACTTCTTCACAAAATTATGGCGCTGCTCTAATAAATTTTTCTCTCTTTGAATATATCCACTGATTTTCTCACTAATTTTCATAGAGAGAGAGGTATGATCGACCGGTTGGAAAGAAGGATGGGCAAGGTAGAATCCTTGGTAGTATCTACTTCCGTGTTTCCAGGCAAAATAAAGTTGAAAATCATCTTCGATATTCTCAAATAGAAGGGCTGCTCCAATTCGATGGGCAAGCATGGATAAAGAGTACATAATATCCTGAAAAACATCACCATTTTGTGTGCGGATAATACTAGTATCAATTTTCAAGATATGGGGTTCAAGTTGGCGTATTCGGTCAATATTAGAACTTTTCGCCCCTACATGATCCACAGCAATCTGAATCCCGAAGGTTTTATAATACAAAAGCAGATGACTCAAAGATTCAAAGTCCTCATCAAAATCATGCTCTGTTACTTCTATAACAATACGATTCAAATGAAAGCCCTTTTCTTCATATTGAAGAAGTAACTGCATAAGATCTTCCCCATTATTAACCATTAACTGTTTAGCATTACGGTTAATGAACAGCATACCATCACTATTATTTGCAAGCATTTCTTCTATGGCAAGCTGCAGGACCTGCTGATCAACTTCTACTTTAAATTCTTCTGGTACGTCGGGATCATGAAAGAAAGAACCCAGGCTGAGCCATGTATCATCTTGTTTATAGCGTGCTAATACCTCATGACCTATAACCCCATGATTAATAGCACTCAATATAGGTTGAAAAACCGGCTTTATCTTATGTAAATTCCCTACAATATCTAACGGATCCATGTGTTCCCTCCTCTACAGGTTACATGACCTATTATACAATAAGAAGAAGAATTCTCTAAACCTTCAAAATAAGAGTTCAAAAGAAAGATAAGAAAAATAGGCCACACGCAAACCAACCTCCATATATAACCATACACCCGGTCTATTCCACTCATATAATAGAGGGATATTTAGAAAGGAGATCTAACGATTATGAAAATTGTTGTCATTGACGCCGGCCATGGAGGAACGGACCCTGGTGCCATCTATCAAGGGAATCAGGAAAAGACGTTCAACTTAGCCATAGCCTTGAATGTAGAGCGGATCCTTTCACAAAATTATGAAGTAGAAACAATTATGACAAGAACAAGAGATGTGACATTAAGTTTGGACAGCCGTACCTCGCTTGCCAACCGTCTAAACGCCGATTTCTTTTTATCCATTCATAACAATGCTGCGGGCGGAAGGGGGTTTGAAAGCTACGTTTTCAACGGCCCCCTCTCACCGAATACTCAGCAGTATCAAAGAACTATTCATAATACAACATACAAAGCAATGAGTTCTTACGGTGTCAGAGATCGCGGTCAAAAACGCGCCAATTATTATGTGCTCCGTGAAACAAACATGAGCGCTTTACTATTAGAAGTGTTATTTGTGGATAACCCTCAAGATCTTGCTTTATTAAAAAACTCCGCTTTTATTAATGATATAAGCAGAGCGATCGCAAATGGAGTGGCGGATGCTTTGAATCTTCCAGCAAAAGAACCAACTGCACCAACCCCTCCTTCCGATACATTATTCCGAGTTATTGCAGGCTCATTCAGCAGCAGGGAGAACGCTGAAGAAAGAATCGAGTACCTTGCCAGCAATGGTTTTGCAGGATTTGTTGTTCCAACGACAATTTCCGGTAAAACCTATTATCGAGTACAGACGGGAGCGTTCTCTAACGAAGAAAATGCGAGAGAACAGGTCGATCAGCTGAAAAGTGTTGGTATTAATGACGCGTTTATAGTTAAAGGTGAGGATTCATCAGAACCAGAAAATCCAGACTCAGAACTCTATCTAGTGATAGCCGGTTCATTCAGAGAACGCGGTAATGCACAAAAACGTGTGAACGCACTTAAAGAGAACGGAATTGATTCGCTCATTACTACAACCTCTATCTCGGGAATCACATATTATCGAGTACAGGCCGGGGCTTTCTCTAGTGAAGAAAATGCCTTGGCACAAATAAATCGTTTGAAGAGTGTTGGAATTACAGATGCATTTATTTTAAAAGCTCCCGCTCAACCTCCAGCTCCTATAGAAGGGTACACAATTTCTGGTGAGATGTATTTAAATGCCTGTCAACTTACGGAATATGCACGGACTGTCAATTCCGAGGCACCGGAGCTGGGAGCATACTACCTCAAATATGGTGAAATCTATGGTATTAGAGGCGATGTTGCCTACGCACAAGCCATTAATGAAACAGACTTTTTTCGTTTTACTGGTTTGGTTAGTAAGGAGCAGAACAACTATGCAGGAATTGGTGCTACCGGTCCCGGAAATCCAGGTGCATCTTTTTCTACACCCGAAGAGGGTGTGCATGCTCACATTCAACACCTGTTTGCCTATGCATCTACTAACCCCATTCCGACTGGATTGAAAAAAGTCGACCCACGTTTTGATCTTGTAACAAGAGGAAGTGCAGTGACATGGAATGGGCTCAACGGAAAATGGGCAGTTCCAGGCACTACTTACGGTCAAAACATTCTGTCAATTTATGAACGAAGTATCAATGCTGCACTCAAAAAAATGAATCAACAAATGGAAACTTTAGATCGTGTATTAGAAGATTTAAAATAACCAAAATCCGGACCCTGTTTAGACAGGGTCCGGATTTTTTCTCTAGGAAAAGTCTACAGTGCTGGTTCTCCTAAGAGAAGTCTAAACTCTTAGTTTTGACATAGAATGATTTTTGATGACCACTTGAAAACTCTGCATTTATGACAAGAAAACGTTGGCTTTATTCCTCTACCTGTACAAGAAAGACCCGCTCATTAAAAGCTCCTCTTGTATCAGATTTCTCTTTTTTGACCTGTTCCAGTTGTTCCATAGAAACCCCATGTTTTCCAGCGAGAGCAGTTATCACCTCTAACGCATCGGCCTGCTCCTCTACTGCATCAGCATCATTCCCAGCTTCTAAGTACTCTGAAATTTCTTCCTGCAATTTATTTCTCAATTCTTTATGATACTCTTCTTTATTTAATATCTTTGTCTTTGGTTCCTTTCCCCGCTCCTCTATTATTCTTGGAATAAAGTCACGTACCAGCTTGTTGTAAACAGGCATATAAACCCTCCTTCTTTTCCTCACAATTATTTCACCAAAGCTCAGCATGTCGATTAGGTCTATTGATTATCCATGTTTTGGAACTTATTTAAAGTAGATTCGTATCTATAACATGCTCTCTTTCCAAGCTTATGTGATAAGTTCTCTATGACACCACCATCTTCCGGTCATATGGAAGGAGAGTTCCCTTAAGCAACCCATCTATGACTCTCACATTAAGATCGACATTCATGTTAAATGATTCCTTATATTATCAAAAGGAGGTGAATCCTTGTTTATCACGGGTGTGCTGCTAGTACCGTTGTTTTTATTTTTCACATTCGTCCTTTTCACATTTGCCTGGGGGAAAGCGGGTAAAACAGAAAAAGGCAGAAGAGTTTTAAACCAATCCCTTGCTAATGCTGCTCCAATTCTGCCTATTGGATGGCTGATTATAGAATCCTATCATGGATTTATCCACAAACTTTCTTATTCTGAGTATAGAGATTCCATGTGGGTACTAGTTATGATTTCATTTATTTACATCGGTATATCTATTCTTAGTAAAAAAAGAAAAGATCCAGCCGGAGTTTAAGTTGTATTTCATTCCAGTGATTTGCGCTTAATCTCTGTACATGAAACGATTTCCGACCATCCTCGTCCTTTTTTATCTGTAAGAGCAATAAAGAGAGTAATAAAATACCATAGTCCATTAGACAGTATTACCGGTACAAATCCAAGAACCGCTCTTGCTATAATCTGAAGTATGTTTGGCTTATTACCATTTATAGATAAGACCGTTATATTCGTCAAAAGCATTCCAAGTGTACGCCCTTTAAAGAATAACGGGACACCAATCAAGAAGGTTACGTGGGTTAGGATAAAAGCCTTCCAGAAGACGGGGTTGGGATTGTATCCACGTCCTGAATCCAGCATTTCTGTAATGAATGCAGCCAGTACTCCAGCGATAATAAGTTCAAGGGCCCCGCCAATAAAACGTTGAAACAGATTTTTTTCTTCTATGGGAAGTTCCTCCTTCCTGTGTATTATCTTATGGAAAGGAGGGAAAGATGGTTTGCCCAAATCGGTTCCATAATGAGATGGAGCTTCAACTCCATCTCATTATGGAAAATTTAACACAATCAATCTAAAAATTAATCTTTTAACTATAGAGAGCAGCTCCCATGTACGAGGTATGTTGGTTCCGGTACGAGAAAACCAATCTTCATGTTTCCTGTAGTCGACTTTATTAATTACTTTTAAATTTCCTCTGGATTTATATTCCACGCTTTTTCCACCGAATCCATCGTAAATCCTTAATAATGGATAATTCACTACTCTGTCATGGAATTCTGAGTGGTTTTTCTATATACTTGTCTAGGATTCTATAAAGAAAAAGAAAGGATCGATCCTATGAAAAAAGAATTCAACTATGTTCCATGGGTTGTCGGTCTATCGATCGCCATCAACTTAATTGTTGTTGCCCTTCTCTTTTTGCCGAAAGTAGACGGTGAAACGAGCTTCGATATTAAACTGCTGCCATTACTAAACGCTGTTCTGAACTCATTTACATTTGTGTTCTTATTAGCAGCCCTTTTTATGATTATCAGAAAAAATATAGTTTGGCATAAGCGGTTTATTTTTGCAGCTTTTACGAGTACAGCATTTTTCCTTATTTCTTATCTGACCTATCATTCAATGGCAGAATCCACTTCTTATGGTGGGGAAGGCCTTGTGGCGGGAATTTATTATTTCATTCTAATTACCCACATTGTTCTGGCTGCTCTTATTGTTCCGCTTGCTTTGCTTACATTGTTCCGGGGGCTGGCGATGAAAGTGGATAAACATCGGAAAATCGCTCGTTTGACAATGCCGCTATGGCTTTATGTCAGCCTGACCGGGGTTATCGTTTATTTAATGATTTCACCATATTATTAAAAAATAAGGCCTACGCACGATTGCGCAGGCCTTATTTTTATATAAAATTATTCTATAATAACAAACAAAAAATTCGAATGTGCTTTTTCAACCTTATTTAGTAGCTAATATTGCTTCCTTTTGTTATTGTAGAATAACAGATAACTGACAACAAAGAATATGTTGTTTACTCAGCTGTTATTTCGGGAAAGTAAATGCTTAGACGTCACTTATTAAATCTCTTGAAGGAGAATGACATGGACATACTTCAATTTATTAAAGATGAAGGGTATACCTCAGCGAAATTTCATTCACTGAGCGGTGAAGACGTTCATATTCAGTTGAGTGATGTGGCTTCTTCTGATGACTTGTTTAAACTGTTGGAAGTAACACCAACATCAATTAATTATTTTCCCTTTGAAAGAGCACCCTATTTAGATTGTATTCAGGATCACTCTTATCTCAAGTTAAAATTGATCAAACCATAGCATGAAAATAAGGGAAACCGGATCACAGTTGTGATCCGGTTTTTTTATCCGCTTGTTTTATATTTGGTTCTGTTAAAGATTTATATTGCTTTTTTACACGAGTTTTAAGGAACTCCTTCCCTCCCAACCTCTCATCAAGATAACGGACCAAGTCCGCTATTCCAGACAAGGAAGATTGTTTAAAAGAGTTCTAATGATCAACACTCGACTTTAACAGAACTTTTTATTTAAAAGACATGTAATCCCCTTCTAAAGCGAACCTGAAGCTTCATTCATCACCAGACAGGGGGATTTCATTCGTGTTTAACTAATTACTGTGGGGTAGTGGGTTCTGTTTTAAGTGCGTTCAGAATGATCTGCTTTATTTGAGGCGTCATGTTTCTCAATTGTTCCACATCATAGCACCCAGTATAGTATTGAATGACAAGACCATCCACAAAGGAAATCATGACGGAGGCTCCATACGGTTGATGAATCAGTGGATACTCTTTTTCTTGATCCAATGAAGTAAGCTTATCTTGTACATAGTCAACCATTTCGTTAAAAGCACCGCTAAAGGTATGCTTATAGATATCTCCTTTGGAATAGCGGCTCATAACGGCTTTTATATTCTCTATATTTCTATCGTTGTACTCCCATGAATCCATCAGGAATTCATGAACAAACTCCTCCACTGTTGTGCTTTCATTACCCGTAACTGCTTCCACATAGTCATCCTCAAGCTTCTTCAACAATTCGTCCATATCTTTATGGGAAATTCGATGTTCCATTATATCACCTTCATTTCTAGAGTTGGTTGCTATTTTCCCAAGATAATAGAATTTAACACTACTTTTTACGATAGAATAAGAATATTTTAAATTATTTATTCTTCCTAAACATCAGTTCCCCGAGGCAGATCGAATGTTTTTTTATCAAAAAAACGCACCGCTGTTTCTTACAGCAGTACGCCCATTCAATACCTTTTCAAAGATGTTTTCAAAAACTTCCTCAAAATGACTATAACCAGCCCATAACCTTCATTTTTTTATAGCGGTTTACAGCCACAACCCCCTGCCATTGCCGCTTAGCTAATACATAGGACTCCGAATGATCTCCCCAATCCCAGGTAATATCCCAGACCCCTTCATCTAAAAGTGTATTCATATAGAATTTCGCATTTTCACGAACAAGATCAGGAAACTTTTCATAAAACGGGTGCTGGGGGCCGTCGATCATATCAAGAGGAAGAGCAGAGTAGCTTCTCCCCCATTTTGAAGGTTCCATCTCTACACAGGCTTCTGTAAGATCATAAATATGACTTTCAATTAGTGAAAAGGTATATAAACTCTCCGTTTGCAGGCGGCTTTTGTAACGAGAGAGGATAGAAAGAAGCTGCTGATAGCAAAGAACTTCATGAAAATCCATGTCATCTGCAGCCATTAAACGTTCAACTGCTCTGACAATACTATGCCAGCCTAACTCGGAGGCCTCGCTTCCAATGGCGGACCAGTCAACAAGAAATCCTGCAAGTTCAGCGGATGGATTAAACATCCATTGACTTTGAATACCTTCCTTATAATGCCACCACGGAGCATGAGGGAAATCATTGACCTCCGGAATTACGGATGGCCACATTCCTGTCTCCGGGTCATATGTATTCATTAAATAGGAAATCACCCGAGTAATGACAGGCTCTTTAGAAGCAACTCTCATTTCTAAAAGCTGCTGTCCAGCCGCCCAAGTGGCCATAGGGGAAGAACCAGGCAGCCAAAAGTCCGGCTCAATTCCATGGCCGAACCCTCCATCTTCATTTTGAAAAGCGGTCAAATATCGAAGGACTTCTCTCTTGGATCCTTTTTCAAAAAGTGCTCTCCACCGTGCCTCCTCCAATGGTCTTGCATACCTCTTCATCCATATACTTGTCTTCGTGAAATTCTTTGTGAGCTTTTCCATTCTTCTGCCACCCTTCTAAAGGTTTTCGGGCATTCACAATGATGTAGACCTGTGATGAAAGAAGCCTTTTCCTTGGAAATAAACGAACAGCGTGACAATATCACTTTAATTTCGATTCAATTAAGCATTAGAACCGTTTTGTTAACACGTAAGTAAAATCAACATAGGATTGATTGTTTCCACACCTAGATTACGTGACAGCACCGGACTTGGCTTAAACCTCTGAGGGTGATATATATGAATCGCCTCTATTCACCCGATGCAAATAAATAACGTTTTGTTTTGTTCCCATACTCTGCAATAATAATCACCGGGGTTTCTTTTGAACGGTAAAGGACAGCACCTTGAGGCAGGTGACTGGCCATCCCTTCCTCTACAATACCGAGGCGTTCACCCTTTGACCATTCCTTCTCTTCTATCCAACCGACTCCATGGGTATAAACCTCTCCATGTTCAAGCTGCACGTAATCAGCTTCTGAGTTGTTCTTTAGAACTTGACTTTTGCTCAATGATCCCCCTTCACCTCGACCGGGGTAACAGCCAAATAGAAAAAGCAGCGAAATGACCAATAAGATGACTTTTTTAACACCTCCCACCACCTTTTCATTCGAGAAGTGTAATCTCCGCAGCCTTAAGTTTTCTGCTGTCCGGGTCTTCACTTATTTCCCTGCTCTCTGATAACGTAACCTTAACTTGTAACAAATCATGTTCTCTCGCTTGCTCACGAAAAGCATGAATATCGATCTGTTTCCCTTTCTTTGTATGTACAGGCGTATCCTGCGGCACAAGAACTAAACAAGACCACCGTTGATCGGTCGAGGTATCCGCAGCGTTTTTGTTTACAGCTGAGGAACACCCTACTTCAATCCCCCCGATTTTAACCGAAGTAATAGGTCCCTTAAATGCAATCACTTTATCATTAGAAAGGGTACAACCAACCACAAACAACAGCAAAAGCACGATAATTTTCTTCAAGCTATTTCACCCTTTATACTTATGAGCTAAAAGATTTGTTGTATTTTCACTTTGAGCTTCTATGAAAAGAGTACCATGGATGGAATTATTTGAAAATACAGACGGGGGTTTTAGAAAAATCCTAGGAAGAGATTCAAAAACAATGACGGATGGCTGAAAGCAGCCACCCGTCATTGTTTTTTCTCGTACTCTTTTTTATAATGCTTTCGTAGATGAAAACGATGGACAAGCCTGATAGTTGGACGTATAAGAAGCTGAAAACTTCCGATTACAAATAACGTAACACCCCAGGTTTTTAGTGATTCAAAATAGAAAAAAATACTTCCTAT
The DNA here is from genome assembly GCF_020524025.1 of Halobacillus litoralis. Taxonomy (GTDB): domain Bacteria; phylum Bacillota; class Bacilli; order Bacillales; family Halobacillaceae; genus Halobacillus; species Halobacillus litoralis_D. The sequence continues at coordinate 1,169,203 of NZ_JAIVKN010000001.1, forward strand.
AAAAAACCAGAGTCCTAATAAAATATCATTCAGGGTATACAAAATATTATAGTTTTTTTTGAAGAAAAGATCATGCTTTCCCATCTGGACATCTACATATTGCTGTTTATCCGATTTTCCGGACACTTCCCCACCTCCTATCTCTATACGGTACCCGCTTTAGGGTATGTATATAACTACTTCCCCATGATTTATTGATTCAGAGGAAAGGAGGAATAAGAAATTTCAAAGAGTTATCCGCTTAATTTCTCGTAACACATAGTGTGAAGCGTAAAATTGTTCCAACGTGTAAGCTCTGGACCAATGAAAGGGCTGTACTTCTGCCAATGTCTTATAAGTGATAGGATCGCAATTTTTGTTGTCACAGCAACAAGAACCTGATCCCCCCTGTAAAATAATCTCTCCTGACAAACACCGCAAGGAGTGAGCACTTGATAGGAGGAGTATTCATCCTACCTTACGATACAGTGCGAATGGGTAACTTTTTGTTTTCTTTCATGAGCTTCAATTATAGATACCGTTTCCATACAAAGATTTGCAGCATCATTGATTATATCCGGTGCAATACTTGTAACAATCGAACCATCTTCCATCCGCATAGCAGCTGCTCCTCCCCAGCCTTTCGGATAACGATCTTCAATTAATTGTGCAGCGGAAATATAGAGTTGTCTTTCAATACTCATGTTCCCCCACCTCTTTCTTTTTTGTAATTCCCCCCTCATTTGGTCTATCCTGGATAAGGGACGTTTATATAAACATTTACTCATCTTTATAATTCCTGCACAACTCATACACTTCCTGCTTATACTCTGTCATATGATGAATTTCACCTTTCCAGCTAATACAAGGAGGTGCAGCTATGCAAGCCCTGCAAATCGGCGGTCAATCACCAAATTTTATTCTTCCTTCTGTTAAGGGTGGAACATTTTCATTTGAGAACTTTCGTATCCATTCTGAAAACAATTGGCATGTCATTGTCTTCTTCCGAGGATCGTGGTGTCCGTTTTGTTTAAAGACATTAAAAGAATTAGAAAAAAATCGTAAGCAGTTTAAAGAACATAGAGTTGAGATTATTGCTATTTCCAGTGATGATTTAGGATCGTTAAAGAAAATGGTCTCAGAGGAGGAACTATCTTTCCCCGTTTTGTCTGACGCCTATTTCTCAATTATTGATGCTTTTGGAGTATTCACAAATCGGTATTCCTACCAACATGAAAACCCTCAAGTCCACGGTGAACCTGCTTACTTCCTTACCAATGAAGGTGGAGAAGTCATGTATCAACAAAAGCAGACTGGACCTTTCGGCCGCCCTGTTTCAAGTGATTTAATACGAACGGTTCAGTACATCCGTCAAAAGTAAGAGGTACAGCTAATGGATGTGAAAGATCAAGGCTTTCAGTGAACCTGGCCCTCCCCTATACTTCCTATGTATGTCTGGGTTTCATATGTTCAGACTATAAAAAAACAAGTGTTGGAAGAGAGAGGGTTCTTATGTATCGTGCGATGTTTCAAGAACAATGGCTGAGCAATATTAAAGGTGATGTCCTTGCCGGAATCGTAGTAGCTTTAGCACTTATACCAGAGTCGATCGCCTTTTCAATCATCGCAGGCGTAGATCCCATGGTTGGGTTATATGCTTCTTTTTGTATTTGTATAGTTATTGCCCTAACAGGAGGAAGACCTGGAATGATTTCCGGGGCTACAGGAGCAATGGCCTTGTTAATGACTACACTCGTTGCCCAGTATGGGCTTTCCTATTTGCTTGCCACAACCATACTTACAGGGATTCTTCAAATATTATTTGGTCTTTTTCAATTGGCAAGATTCATGAAATTCATCCCCAAATCGGTGATGGTCGGTTTTGTTAACGCTCTGGCCATTTTAATCTTCACTTCTCAATTTCAACACTTCCAGGACGAATCACCTATCATTTTTGTTTTAACAGGGTTAACTCTAGCAATTATCTACCTTTTCCCTTATTTCAACAAATCAATACCCTCAACTTTAGTAGCGATTATAGTTATTTCTATTCTTGTTATTACAATGAACATCGAAGTACGGACAGTCGGTGATATGGGTGAATTAACACGTACGCTCCCAGTGCTTGCTCTTCCGGAAATTCCTCTTACTATTGAAACACTTCGAATTATTTTACCATACGCTCTTGCTTTAACCATTGTCGGCTTATTAGAATCCTTATTGACCGCTTCCATTGTGGATGACATGACTGAAACCGAAAGCAACAAAAATCAAGAAAGCCGTGGACAGGGGCTGGCCAATATTGCAGCTGGTCTTTTTGGAGGCATGGCTGGCTGTGGGATGATCGGCCAGTCTGTCATTAACGTGAAGTCAGGAGGATGCACCAGACTTGCTTCTCTTATCGCTGGTCTTTTTCTTATGTTCTTAATCATTGTGCTTGGTGCAATCGTTGTTCAAATTCCCATGGCCGCGCTCGCAGGTATTATGATTATGGTATCCATCGGCACCTTTAACTGGTATTCACTGACGAACATTCATAAAGTCCCCCTTACAGACGCTGTAATCATGGGAGTTACTGTCCTTACCGTTATCTTTACGCACAACCTGGCTTATGGTGTATTGGCCGGGGTGTTGTTGAGTATGATTGTATTTGCAGTTAAAATTTCAAAGATCAGGGTGCTCGGTCTTTATATGGATGAAGGGACGCGTAAAATTTATTATGTGCAGGGTCAGCTTTTCTTTGCTTCCGTGACAGAATTCCTGGATAACATCGACTTCAATGATGAACTGGAAGAAGTGGTCATTGATCTTACTGAATCTCACCTTTGGGATGATTCCGCAATTGGAGCTCTTGATCGTTTGGAGACGAAGTTTAAAGGGAAGGGTACTTCCGTCCGTTTTATTGGCTTGAATGGAGAAAGCAACAGGCTCCTTGAACGGTTAAGCAGCGTTAGAAGAAACGCAGAACACTCATAATAATAAAGGAGACAAGCGCTATGTATACAAATATTCTATTAGCAACAGATGGTTCTGCACATTCCAAGAGAGCCATTGAAGAAACTCTAAAAATGGTGGATCCATACAAAAATCATGTCCGTATTGATTTAATTTATGTAGTCGATGGAGAAACATCCAAAGAGGACGTCTTAAAATATGGAGACTCTCATACGGCATCCATGAAACGAAAAGAGAAATTTTTCGATACCCTTTCATTTATTGAGGAGAGAGGAATGAAAGCTGACGTTATTATTCAACACGGCGAACCTGCAGAGACAATTATTGAATATGCCAATGCTCATGAATACGATTGCGTAGTAGCAGGAAGCCGAGGAAAAAACAAACTTCAAACATGGATGCTTGGCAGCGTCAGTCATAAGCTTGTCAAATACATCCAGGCACCTGTAATCGTTGTTAAATAAACAAGCCCCTATTACTGTGCTATAATCGTAGACAAACGAAAAAAAGCGGTGACTATTTACATGTTAGAAGATACTGGAGAGAGAGTCATACCGAAAGAGATGGACCCGATGAATAACATGCTTCTTGAACACATAGCAAGATACACTTTTTCCACCCCGTATGTGAGAGGACGTGTACTTGATTTAGCGTGTGGTTCCGGTTATGGCAGTTTAAAGATTGCAAAAGACTGCAAAAACAACATTGATGAAATTGTCGGCATAGATATCTGTGAAGATACAATTAAATATGCAAAGCATCATTACTATCATCCATTACTGACTTTTAGAAAAGGCAATGCATTGGATAAAGAACTCCCGCAGCAGATTGGCACGTTCAACACCATCCTCAGTTTTGAGACAATTGAACATGTTAAAGATGATCGATTATTTATAAAACGAATGTATGATTTACTCAAACCGGGAGGAACACTCGTCCTATCAACCCCTTTCGGCAAAGGAAGAGAGTACCCGAGCGGTCAAGAGTTTCATTATTTCCAATTGACCCCGGAAGAGTTTCAGGACCTCTTCTCAGACTTTTCCGAGAAAGAAATTTTCTTTCAACGCGGGGTCACGATCGAACCTCCACGAAAAGATGTGTATTACCCTTTAGGAGTTGCGGTGTGTAAGAAGTAGGGCGGCTGCTAATCGCTCTGCTTTTTATGCTGAAATTATTTGCACTTAATATTTAAATGAAATTTATGAACATTGCATGTTATTCAGCAGGAAAAATGAACGTCCTTTTATGGATGTTCATTTTTCCTGTTTTATTAACAAGAGTAATCACAAGCTTAAATTGAATGTTTCATAATTACTCATTCAGATCAACAGCTTTTTCTTAAGACATTGAATTCCCCAATTTTTTGTGGTTCCTGATAGTACATCCAAACTTCCCAAATCGCAATCATAATAAGTTTTACCATCTTCTTCATATTCTAAAGTTATTGCATGTGAAATTTCAGGTACAAACAAAATCCTTCGTGGTTAATCATTCATTAAGAATTATCTCTTATTCCTGCCTGTTCGAAACCGCCATAACATATGGATGATTAATGCACTGATAAAGGCATACCCGATAAAGTAGAATAGGAGAAAGAAGAAAAATGCCAGGTAATCTTCCCATTCTGAGAAATCGTTGTTAGTAATGAACGGCTCGTTGATAACAGCAACAATATAAATAGGAATTAAAAGAAACCAAAACCTTTTCCAGAAATAAGATTTGAACGGCTCTTCCATACGCTCTCCTCTCAGCATCATTTAATAAGACCTGCTTGGTCCTGATGGCGTGCTTTCCATTCCATCATCCTCTATATAGCTAACATTTAATTCCTTAACTTGCTGATTCAATATTTGAAGCTCCTGCTTGATGTCCTGCATTTCCTGGTGATAATCCTCGTCATTCGCTGGTAAGCTATCCCTGTCTCCCGCAACTGTACAGCCGGCAAAAAGAACACAAAAACCAAGAAAGTAGACCGGCCCTTTCAGCTTCTCTACATCCATTTACTCTTCCTCTCTTTCGTTTATAAGTGATCTCAGATAATCTTCGCTGCTATTTGTTATACTAAAAAACTGCACATGCCTCCATGTTTCCCCTATCCGCTCTCCAAGAACTGCTCCTTGATCAGTAAACCAGACTCTGCTTTCAATCAGATCGATTGAACGACCAGGGCTTGTAAAGAGAATAGATAAATCAGGGTTCCCCACATCTACCGAAGCAGCTCCTTCAATCGGATCTTTATGTAAATAAAGATCCAAAAATGTATCCACTTTTTCCTGATCATTCTCATCTGTAAAGACGACCCCTTCAGAGACATTCCCCTGAATATAAAGTTGATAAGAGGGTCGATCTACATACTTTACGCCCACTATCATGCCTCCAAAAAAAATCAACCCCACAACACACATCCCTATAATAATACGCAAAAAACCACCTGATCCTTTCCAACAACCCAGCTTTCATTAATAGATTTATATTTGATCAGCCTGAACAACTATAAATTGAAATCCTAAAACCCAACAGCTGCTTCAATTAACTGATCTATAAACAATTCAGCAGTCCTTATGTAACGTAATACATACGTTCTTCCAAAGATTCCTAGTATTCCTGCAAAACAGAGGAAAACTGGTTAACCTTCATTCCTTCCCACTTTCTGATACTCGGGCAGAAGAATAGAGAAAAGAAGGGCGTCATGATTTTGATTTTTTTGATATAAATATCCTCTTAATATCCCTTCCTGTTTGAATCCAATTTTCCTGAGAAGTTTAGACGACCCTTCATTTTCCGGAAAGGTGACAGCCCCTACCCGAAACAATTCCAAGTGTTGAAAGGCATAATCCAATACAGCATTCACAGCTTCTGTCGCAAGCCCTCTCTGCCAAAATTCAGGATGAAGTTCATATCCGACTTCTGCTCTTCCTGCACCGATACTCAAATTGTTCAAACCGACTGTTCCAATAAACCGGTCGGACTGAAGATCTATAATCCCCCAGCGGATACCTTTTTCTCTATGAAATGTATCTTTCATAGATTCCAGGATTTTCACCGCCTGACTTCGACTAGTCATAGGTTCCATTCCATAATATTTCATAACCTTTTCCCGTGACATAATGTCATAATAGCTGTCTATATAAGCTTCTGTAATTTGGACTAAATGTAACCGTTCTGTTTGTAATGGTTGAAAATTCAATGTATATCCTCCTGACTAATATAAACGGTCCTTGTAACTTTTCTGCAGACGCTTTTCCACCTGCTCTTCATTAAGGTTTGGAAGTCCTGCATGTTCAGCTATCATTTTTGCTGCAGAGGGAAGCTCTTCTTTCCTCTTCCAACTGGATGGTTCCCATAATTTTGAACGTTTTAGAGCTTTTGCGCAGTGAATAAAACATTCCTTCACCTCTACAACAATCCCTACAAGCGGCATATTCCCCCGGAAAGACATAGGTTCAAGTAACTCTTCATCTGTAACAATGGAAGCATTTCCGTTTATGCGGAGGGTTTCTCCCATTCCTGGTATGAAGAATATAATCCCGACACCAGAGTTTGTCAGAATATTGGTTAGTGAATCAAGGCGCTTATTCCCTGGCCGTTCAGGAATAATGATATGGTTTTGATCAAGTACATGAACAAATCCAGGATAGTCTCCTCTTGGAGAGACGTCGGTACAACCGTTCTGATCAGAAGTAGCTAATGTTAGAAACGGCGATTGCTGAATAAATGTGACACAGTTTTGATCTAGGTCATTTATGACTTTATTGTTTACCAACTCACTTGGATGACCGATGATTTTCCGGAGTTCCTCCTCATCTTTAACGATGTTTCTTACGTTCATTTCTTTCTCTCCCTCTCACTTACTATTTTTTTATAATTGGTAGTGACCTGTTGGGGAACCCTTTGCAAATTCTCTTGTTTCCAGGGATTATACCTTCAAATCACTGCCATAAGAATATACATTTTTTAACATTTTCATCTCGATTTTTTAACAGAGCTGAATTAATTACGGGAATAATACGCTTACATAAAAATAATCATTGCGCTCCTCCGTATTTTTATGTAAATTGAGAAAGTATGTTTTTTAGGAGGTATCATCATGAATCAAACAACAACGACACAACACATTCAAGTCAAAACCGCTGATCCATCAGCAATTGGATTATTCGGTCTTGCAATGGTTACACTTGTCGCTTCATCAGCCAAGCTTGGCTGGACAGAAGGCGTATCTTTCATTCTGCCTTGGGCTATATTCCTTGGTGGTCTTGCCCAGTTGTTCGCAGCCGTACAGGACGCAAAGCACAACAATACATTTGGGACCACAGCTTTTGCCGCCTTTGGATTATTCTGGTTTGGTGTCGGAACATCATGGCTGATTGATTTTGGGCTTTTCGGTGAAGCTGCGGCTCAAGCCGTAGATCCAAAACAACTAGGAATTGCCTATGTCGGTTACTTTATTTTCTCCTTTTTTATGACAATAGGAGCTATGGAAACGAATAAAGTACTATTTATCATTTTCGTACTCATCGACTTTTTATTTATTGGTCTATCCCTGTCTACGCTTGGTATTGCTCCTCATGCCATGCACACAGTAGCCGCTGTTGCTGAATTTCTAATTGCCATTATGAGTTTTTACGGTTCAGCAGCGAATGTTTTGAATACGCATTTTGGAAAGGTAACTCTTCCGATTGGAAAGCCTTTCGGTATCTTCAAATAAAAGAGTGGGCATTTGCTCCCACTCTTTTTTTGTTTTCCAATACATATTCATACCACTCAGATTGCCGGAAGTTTAATGGAGAATATACCATTGTTTCATAAAGTTAAACACAACTACCTATCCTTTATCACTCTTATAAATGGCTCTTTCTGCATTATATGCATCCCGTTTTCTCACATAAAACTTATATTCTGTGTTAAACTCCCTTGAAGAACCAAAAGCACTCCAGGTCGATGAGGTATTGTTTACTGTGGCTACTCGATATTTTACACCTGCCGCTATCAACTTCGACGTAATTCGATAATATTCCTTCTCTATGTGCGTCATATACACACATTTCTTTTTCCGGGAAATCAGGTAATGCAGTAAATTTATCAAACCATCCATTCATTTACCCCCTTTTCCGCTCTCTTATAACGATAGCACACCTTTTTTTCCAATATTAACCTCATAAACAGGTGGTCCAGGCTGCGGTTTAATTTTCAAAAAATATTGACAATTGCTATCAATTCGAATAAGATGAATTTATAAGCAGATCATCTGCTGTACTTATGAAATGAATGACTCCAAAGGGGAGTAGCTTACAGTCATGTCGCCAATACGTGGTCCATTGATCACCGGCATCACTGGCAACGAAAGTTGTTTGCGAGACCTTTGCCTATGAAGCGGTGAAGGTATAAATATTTCCATTAAAACCTTCACTGATTTAACGGTGAAGGTTTTTTATATGGCTTTTTTTATAGTTACATGAAAACGAATTTTAATAGAAAGGAGCACGAACATGTTTTTTAAAAGGTTAAGCTGGATGCGTACTGTATTTCCAAAAATTGACCTCGTTCTATCTAAAAATGAATACATCCCTGGAGAGACCGTAAAAGGTTCTTTTCAAGTAAAAGGTGGAATAACTCACCTAACCATCCATAGACTTGAGTGTGATCTAATGAAACAAATCCCTGGAGAAAAAGCAAAGCTGATTCAACCCGTTACCACTGTATTAATGAACAGAAAACTTGATTCTAAAGAAGAAACTGTATATCCTTTCCACTTTTCACTTCCACAGAACATTAAAGAATGGGGACCAGAAGCTACATTTCACCTTCAAACTAAGCTTGTATTGAGTAACGATATTAAAACAACAGATATGGATATAATTCATATCCAGATGAATGTTTAATTTAATAGTGAAGGAGAAGAAAACTTGGAAAGTATCATTTTTGAATATGCCTGGGTACTGATCATCTTAATTGGGCTTGAGGGGATTTTGGCAGCGGATAATGCACTGGTTATTGCAACAATGGTTAAACATCTTCCTGTAGAGAAGCGAAAAAAAGCATTGTTCTATGGGCTGGCTGGTGCATTCATTTTCCGCTTTGGATCCTTGTTTATCATTTCGTACTTAATTCACATCTGGCAGGTGCAGGCGGTTGGTGCCGTTTACCTTCTTGGGATCGCTCTCTACCATTTGATGAAAAAATATCTATGGAAGATGAGTAAAAAGAAAGAAAAGGACAGCAAAAAAGAACCCAGCTTCTGGATTACCGTTTTAAAAGTAGAACTTGCCGATATCGCTTTTGCCGTCGATGCTATTTTAGCTGCTGTTGCGTTAGCTGTAACTCTTCCCCTGACAAGTCTGCCGGAGGTCGGAGGAATGGATGGCGGCCATTTCGCTGTTATTTTAACAGGCGGTTTTATAGGCCTGGTACTAATGCGTTTCGCCGCCAGTTATTTTGTCACTCTCCTTGATAAACGTCCCGGTTTAGAAACAACCGCGTACCTGATTGTTGGATGGGTAGGCGTAAAACTCGCCGTCTACACCCTGTCCCACCCTCAGCTTAGTGTGATTGAGGAAGGTTTTGCGAAAAGTCTGCTGTGGAAAGGCATCTTCTGGTCCGTTCTCCTTGCTATCGCCATTGGGGGATGGTTTTTATCGAAGAACAAACAAAAGGATGAAAATAAGAGTTCTCACTCCCGCTCATCTTCCATGTAATAGAAGTAATCAAACCGCTCCTTACAAATCGTTTTGTTTTCTTTTTAGTACTTTTCTACACTCAAAATAGAGGGACGATTTCGGAAACATTCACACCGAAGCTCTTGAGATAGTTTTGGTGTATATAAAATAACATTATCCCCAGAAGTCTTTTATTTGTCTATTAGAAAATTGCCTATTCCTCAGCAGCATTCTCTTTTCCAATTTTGTAATTAACACCTTCACGGATGTGGAAATATGCAGCCAAATAAAAAACGTCATCCATATTGAATGACGTTTTTTGGCTTATGCGGCGATTTGATCCTGCTGTTCTCTTTTTATTTTTGAAATGGCATGAATATTGATTAACACACCACCAGAAAACATCATCATAAGCAGAGATGTTCCCCCAAAACTAACAAATGGAAGCGGGACCCCGGTTAACGGAATAAGCCCGGTTAAGCCTCCTAGATTAATTACTGCCTGAATACCAATTAATCCAGAAACACCAATTGCAAGCAGACGACCGAAGGTATCATGGCTGTTCATACTTACATAAAACCCTCGAAGTACGATTAAAGCAAGCAGTCCAATCACAATACTGACACCTATTATCCCTAGTTCTTCAGCAATTACTGCCATAATAAAGTCGGTGTGTGCTTCAGGAAGATAGCCGAGTTTTTGAACCCCGGCCCCCAGCCCAGTACCTATCAATCCTCCATTATGTATCGCCAGGTAGGAATTGATCAATTGATAACCTGCATCATCTGCATATTCAAATGGCTGGTAGGCTCCATCGAAACGTGATAGCTGCTCTTCACTAAGACCGAATTGATACATTGTTACAGCAGCTACTAAAACAATGCTCATCATTAACAAGAGATGCGACCTTTTCAATCCACTCGACATGATAATTAACCCAGATACAGCGAGAGCAATAACAGCTGTACCGAGGTCCGGCTGTCTTAAAATCATCACAACTACAAGCATCATAATAATAATCGGAGGAAGCAGACCACGATAAAAATCATCAATATAAGATTTCTTTTTTGTGTAAATAGCAGCCAAGTAAATAATGAGAGACATTTTCGCCATTTCTGCAGGCTGAAACTGACCAATCAACGGAAGGGAAATCCATGACTGTGCATTGTTGGACGTATGCCCCAAAAAGAACACGAGTGTTAACAGAATGACAGTTGCTAGTAAAATGAGTTTAAATAATCGTCGATAATTCTTGTAAGGGAAAATGATACCAAAAAATAAAGCAGCAATTCCCAACCCCCAGGAGAACATTTGTTTTTTGAAGAAGTAATCAGGGGTTACATCATACACCATGACGCCGCTGACCATGCTTGCACTGTACACCATAACGGTACCGAAGGCCGATAGAGCCAAAACAGCGAACAGGATGGTAAAATCAATGTTCTTTAGTATTCTTCCTATCATTTGTAACCCTCTTTCATTCGGTTGCTTATGTAAATTATAAGGCTTCTGAGCATTTTAAAAAAGCATTCCTTTCAAATTACTTCGAAAGTCTTTATAATAGCGGGGAGACAAGTAGGAGGTTTGTAGAATGAATTATCTTTATGTCGGAATTGGTGGGTTGTTCGGGGCATCCCTAAGATATTTAATCGGGGTCCTTTTCAGCAGTCCAGACAACACATTTCCCTACTCTACTCTTTTCGTTAACCTTACCGGCAGTTTCCTTCTAGCCTTATTAAGCATTGGCATTATTGAGAGATTTTCACTCTCATCCAGGTGGAAAGCAGCTTTAGGTACAGGCTTTGTCGGTTCCTATACAACTTTTTCCACCTTGACAATGGATGCAGTTCTTTTGTATGAAAGAGGCAGCGTTTTACTCAGTCTCCTATACATAACGCTGAGTATTGCGGGAGGGCTGGCTTTCTCTCTTCTTGGCTTTACAATTGGGAAAAGGAGGGCTGAAAGATGAACATTTCTCATCTCCTTCTTGTAGGTATCGGAGGGTTTGTTGGTGCCATTTTTCGTTATTCGCTCGCAGGCTGGGTGAACAAACAAAAAAACACGTCTTTTCCCATGGGAACAATGGTCGTCAACCTATTCGGATCCTTCCTTTTAGGAATACTGATAGGAATCGGACCTGGATCGCTATGGATTTCTCTAGCAGGTACAGGAATTTTAGGTGCTTTTACAACGTTCTCTACATTTAAATTAGAAGCTATACAATTGCACTTAAAAAGAAAGTGGAAAATGTTTCTTTATTACTTGATCATTTCTTACACAATAGGACTCTTGTTTGCTTTTACAGGCTACAACATCGGTCAGTGGATACAGTTTTAACAGTAGGCTGAAGGGACATGCGTATTACAAAGTTTACTCTAAGAAGTACTTTTATTAGAAAAAGGGAATCTTCTTTTAAAGAAGATTCCCTTTTCTTTTAAATTGATTTATACCATATATTCATATCTTCTAACCCATTTCCAATGGTGCTGTTTTGAACAAGACACCCTCCGTATGTGAAGCCTTGTTGAGCTGTTATGATGTTCATCCCCATGGATACAGCCCTGGTATAGGAAAACATAGTCTGTATGCCCTCTTCTTTCATCTTCTCTTCCAGAATGGGATATTGATATGAGAGTAAGCCTTTCCCTCTATGAGAAGGATGTGTGGCACAGTCTGTAAATTCAGCAGCCTGATAGGTCGAAAAAACATCTGCAGAACAGGCACTTACCAGCTCCCCTTCAAAATGGATAAGACTAAAGTAAACTTGGTCATCCATCATTTCTTTAATGTATTCCGGTTTGTTAATAGGAGTTGGATATTTTGGAAAAACCTTCTTGTACAGTTCCGCCATTTCCTCCGCATCTTCTTCTTTGGCCCAACGGGCTGTATACCCGTCCGGTAAATCTTTATTAGCATTAAAACGAAATTCCATTTTTAGAATAGCGGAAATTACATTTTCCGGGTTGGCCGTGTTTCTCTCACGGTTTAAATATTTAGCATAGATAAAAGCATCTTCTCCACGATAAAATCCTTGAATTTCACCTTCATACTGAAAAGAAAGCTTTTCGACTCTTAGAACCTTGTCCTGATCGGCTTCGACATAAAAAATGATCTTGTCACAGCCTTCTTTTACCGCTACCTTTTCCAATTCCTGTAACTGTCTTTCGTTCATGCCCTCCGGCAGCTCATAGACTTTGATTCTACGATTCTGAGGCTCCAGATGAAAAAAATCTTTTTCCATAAGAACTTGCGAAGAAAAAAACGGGTTTGACATCGTCAGCTACTCTCCTTTTTAATCCTTCATCTATTCAACACTTTTTACGTTCACTTACATTTTACATATAAACCTATATTTGTAAAACAATAAAAATAGATTAAGAGGTTGATAAAATATGATCGAGGGCATCTTCTAAGGCTGGATAGCTGAACGAAAAACCTTCCTTTTCCAATCGTTCCGGAATGACCCAGCGGCTTTTGAGTACTAACTCTGTTTCTGTCCGAATGACAGCAGAACCGATTTCGAGCATCCATTTAGGCGCAGACAACCCTCGGGAGACATCCATTTTTTTCCTTAACGTTTCCATAAGTTCTTCATTTGTCACCGGGTAAGGGGAAGAGCAATTAAAGACACCCGTTAAATCTTTACGATCCTGCAGGAATCGGACGATATGAAACAAGTCCTTCACGTGTACCCAGCTGAATTTCTGCCTGCCGGAACCCTGTACACCCCCAAGACCAATCTTTACAAGGTTTTTGTACGGGTTCATAACTCCTCCCTCTCTGCCTAGAACGATAGCAGTTCGAAGAGCGACTTTTCTTGTTTTTGGTAACTGGAAAGCAAAGAAGTTACTCTCCCAAGTTGTCGCTACATCGACAGAAAAACCAGATCCAATTTCTCCATCTTTTTCTGTCATTGGACGATCCTCTGCATGCCGATAAATGGTTGCTGTACTGGAGTTGATCCAGACTTCTGGAGGGTATTGGCATTTGGAAACAGCTTCTCCAAGGATGTTGGTTGTCATAACTCTTGAAACCATAATCTCATTTTTATTTTCTTTATTGTATCTGCAGTTCACAGATTTACCTGCCAGATTAATAAGCACTTCGGCTCCTTCAAGAGCTTGAATGACAGCCTCAGTATCCTCCCATGAAATAAATTCAGGTCGTCTGGAAATAATGTGGACATCATAACCAAGTTCTTGATAACGCTGCACAAAATATTCTCCTATGAAGCCTGTCCCTCCTGCTAAAACAACTTTCTTCATAAAACCACACTCTCTGTTTTAATAATATCAATCATGGCTTTGGAATTTCCATTAATTGTAAACCAAACTTCTTTCATAAATTAAGCAACTAACCATTTATATGTACATTCAGCTGTTCTCCCAAATAACAGGCGGATGAACAGCTTACTGTTATGGACGAGCAGATCATTAGACCTGTCATCATATCAGTGAATCAGCGCTAAGTTAAGGGTGTAATTCCTTTTTGAAGGAATTAAAATTGTTTTGCGTGCGTCTTTGCAAAATGGATGATCTTATTATACGTTTCCGGCTCAATTTCTTTTTTTGAAGGGATGTGAAGGCGGGCACTGTCTTCATCAATAATTTTAATTCTGTCCCCTCCTCTTACATATAAAGTCACATAAAGAAAAGGTTCACTCATTCCTATCTCTATTAAGTATCGCTGAGGAAAGTCGGCGGTAATAAGCAACCTGTCTTCTACCTGTTTTAAAGAAAGCTGACTATGAAACCTCAAATTACTAATTTCATTTAAATACAAAAGCACGCACTCCCCGTTTTTATTTTACATACCTATCCTTACACATCATTAAACCTGTTGTACCATGTTTTGTTATTTTTTTATATAAAGTTAACAAATCTCTCAGAATCAAGTGTTCTAAAATCTTTTATTTCCATTCCCTATAAAAAATAATAATTCATTGTAAGTATAGAAGTGAAAGACTCTCACCATGAATGAACCCTTTATTTAAGATTAACAGCACCATAGAATCAAAATAAAAAAAGAAGAGTGTCCCCACCCTTCTTCACTAAATTCTAAAATCCTCATCTGCGCCGTTCAAGAGTTCTCCGGTAATTAAAGATCATTTTTCTATTTCTGAAATCACTACCCCTCTCTTCGCCATTTCATCCATATATAAAACTCCGGGTACAATGGTTTCAGGTGGACAAACTCCCCGCTTGGTTACCTGCCCGTTCCCAAGCATTTGAGCTACTACAGAAATGGTATTCGCTGTTGCACGTGCCATCGCTGTGACATTGGTTACCCTGTCTTTATAGGTAATCATCTCATATTGATAACACTTGTCTCTGCCTTCTTTATAACCTCCGACAACAACGCGGAGCAGAACTGCATCCTCCTTGTCTTTCAAATCTACGATGGGGTCAATACTCTTTAGAAGCACATCACGGGTTTTTACTTTCACACCGCCAATTTCAACTTCATGCCGGGCTCCGGTCAAATTAAGGTCGACAAGCAGTTTCATTTTGTCTGCATGTCCTGGATAACGAATTGTTTTATACTCCAGGTTTTCGATGGAGGAAAAGGACTTCAGAAGCGTCGAAGTTCCACCAGATGTATGAAAAGCTTCAAGAGGACCGAAGCGGTCAAAATAGATAGGCTCAAGTTCCGTCAGGGATTCCACTTCCTGTAATTTACCGTCACGAATAATCATAGAAGGATCTGAATAATGATCAAGCAAACCTTCCATCGAAAATACATGATTATATTCAAGCGGCGGCTCCGGTCTTACCGGAATCCCCCCAACATAAAGTTTAATCGACCGGATTACTTCAAGCTTACTTGCCCCGAATCCAGATAGAATGTTAATCATACCCGGTGCAACACCGAGATCAGGAATGACAGTAACACCAGCAGCTTTAGCTTTTTCATCAAGCTCAAGCACCTTATCTGTAATGTGACCGATATGTCCGCCTAAATCAACCGAATGAACGCCCACCTTAATAGCTGTCTTTGCTACAATCTCATTAAAGGAATAAAATAATGCATTAATGACAACATCGTATTGTTTGATGAAATCAGCCAGGTTCGACTCGTTTCCGGCATCTACCTTAAATGCTTTAATTTTCGATGAGTGAAGTGAGCTGCAAACAGCCTCAGCTCTTGACTGATCTATATCTGCAAGCCCCACCTCCTGGACACCTGAGCTGTGAACTAAGTCGCGTGCTGCTTCCTTTCCCATTAAACCCGAACCTAATACAGCAACTTTCATCGTCCGCACCCCTTTATCTCTAAATTCAACGGCTACTCGACATCAATTTGAGCCCGTTGCAGCTTGCCGCTGAAGTCGACATAAACGGCCTTCCATTCTGTAAACACATCAAGGGCTGCCACTCCAGAGTCCCGGTGGCCGTTACCTGTTCCTTTCGTCCCTCCAAAAGGCAGGTGAATTTCTGCCCCGGTCGTACCTGCATTTACATAGACGATCCCGGTGTCTAAGTCACGCTGGGCAGCGAATACCCGATTTACATCACGGGTGAAAATCGAACTCGATAACCCAAATTCCACACTATTGTTAATCTCAACAGCTTCCTCAAAACTTTTCACAGGAATCAATGAAACAACCGGTCCAAATATCTCTTCCTGAGCAATCCGCATTTCCGGGGAGACATCAGTAAATAGTGTTGGTGCAAAGTAATTTCCTTTTTTGTGATTTCCATTTTCCATAATATAACCGCCGGTTAGAAGCTTAGCTCCTTCTTCTTTCCCGATGCGGATGTAATTTTGTATTTTTTCCAGGCCTGACCGATTAATGATCGGCCCCACTTTAATGGTCTCATCCAGTCCATTTCCAATTGAGAGTTTGGCAATTTCTCTTTGTAAACGTTCTTCCAATTCATCTTTCACTTTTTCATGAACCATGACCCTGCTGCATGCTGTACAGCGCTGGCCGCTTGTTCCATAAGCGCTCCACAAGATCCCTTCCACCGCCAGATCTAAGTCAGCATCGTCCATAACAATGACACCATTTTTCCCGCCCATTTCAAGGGATACTTTCTTGAGGCGCTGCCCGCATTTTGCGGCTATTCCACGCCCGACTTCATTGGAACCTGTAAAAGAGATCACACGAATGTCATTCTGGTCAATCATAGATTCGCCTACCTCGGAACCAGAACCAAAGACGACGTTTAAAACGCCTTTAGGCAGTCCTGCCTCTTCAAAAATACCCGCCAGTTCATAGGCCATAATCGGGGTTTCTGTTGCTGGTTTCCAAACTACAGCATTTCCTGCAACAATTGCCGGGAAAGACTTCCACGTAGCAATGGCGATAGGAAAGTTCCACGGAGTAATGATTCCCACTACACCAACTGGAGCCCGGACACTCATTGCAAATTTGTCCTTGAGCTCTGATGGAGTTGTCTGTCCGAATAACCTTCGTCCTTCTCCTGCCATGTAGAAAGCCATATCAATGCCTTCCTGAACCTCTCCACGCGCTTCTTCAATTACTTTCCCATTTTCCATCGTAAGCAGTTGAGAAAGTTTTTCTTTTCTCTCTTTCATAATTAATCCAACTTTATATAACACTTCCGCCCGCTGAGGAGCTGGTACAAGAGCCCATTGTTTCTGAGCTTTCTTTGCTGCTTCTGTGGCTGATTTAACATCACTTTCACTAGAGAGGGGTACATGGACAAGAGTTTCCAACGTAGCCGGGTTCGTTACAGCTGCCGTATCTCCCGTTGATGCCTCCACCCAGCTTCCATTAATAAAATTTTTCAATTGTTTCACCTGAAGTAAGTTCACAACGTGTTCCTCCTTTATCATGAGCGTTCTCTTAAATCGTTTATAGTAGCAGATAATGAGATCTGTTCCTGATCATTTTCCACTTCAATGAGCACAGGTCCACTCACAGTCTCAGCTAAAGCAGTCGTCAAAGCACTATCAAACTGCTCTGCTGTTTTGACATAGTGTCCTTTGGCTCCAAGTTGTTGGGCTATATCTGAAAAACGGACGTCACCAAGATCGGTGCCGATCACTTGAGCAGGGTAATGAATTTCCTGATGCATCCGGATCGTTCCATACATACGGTTGTTAAAAACGATGCTGATGATTGGGATTTTATAACGAACAGCTGTTTCAAATTCCTGCATAGTCATCATAAATCCGCCATCCCCGGATAAAGAAACAACGGTTCTTCCTGGATGAGCAAGCTTTGCTCCTAAAGCTGCAGGCATCCCGTACCCCATTGCTCCTGATGTGGGACCAATATACGTCCCCTTCTTCTTAAATAAATAATACGTATGCAGCCAACCTGCAAAATTGCCTGCGTCATTCGTCAGAATACTATCCGCTGGCAGTCTTTTCTGCAGCAAGTGGATAATTTGTCCATTAAGAGTGTGTCTGCCGGCACTTTGTAAGCTCTCTTCAAACGCTGTTCTGGCACGATGGGCCCAGCCAGCCCAGGACCGCTGTACTTCTATCCTATAAAAAGACTGTAAAGCTTCCCTCGCATCCGCCACAATGCCTAGGTCCGGGGCATACACTTTCCCGAGAGTTTCGTCATTTATATCCACATGCATGAGCCTATGCTCTGAACCCAGCAAACGATAATCCTGTGTTGTTACTTCCGACAGCCTTGTCCCAACTGCAAGAATGGTATCAGCATCCTCAACCGTTTTCAGGATTTTCTTATTCGTACCAAGACCAAGGTGACCACTGTATAAAGCATGGTCATTTGGAAAGACATCATGGCGCCGGAATGCGGCCATGACCGGAATACCCAATTTATTTACAAAACGGAACAGCGCTTCTTCCGCGCCTGCCCGTTTAATTCCTCCACCGACAATCATTAAAGGCCGGGAGGACCGGTTCAATCGGTTTCTCACTTCTGATACTTCCAGTAAAGAAGGTTTTGGAGCCGGCTTTTTTACTGAGGGACCAAAAGTCATTTTGGCCTGTTTTTTTAATAAATCTTCTGGCAGCGACAGAACCACAGGACCAGGCCTGCCGGTTTGAGCGAGTCTGAGAGCACGCTGAATCAACTCCGGAACCCTCGGTGGTTCTCGGATTTCCGCGACCCATTTAGCAATAGGTCGAAAGAACGCCTCTAAATCAACTTCCTGAAATCCCTCTCTTCCGCTAAAACTTGAGTGGACTTGTCCAAGTAAAACAACGAGGGGCGTAGAATCCTGAAAAGCGGTGTGAACTCCTATCGTCAGATTGCTCGCTCCCACTCCTCTAGTGGCCATAACAACTCCAGGCTTTCCACTTGCCTTAGCATAGCCTTCAGCCATAAACGCCGCTCCACCCTCATGCCTTGCGGAAACCAGGTTGATCCGGGGTTCCTTTCTTATCGCATCCATCACTGGCAAATAGCTTTCACCGGGTACACAAAAAACCTGAGGCACCCCTTCCCTGCATAAACATTCAACGATGGCTTCAGCACTTGACATTACGGCAGCCATCAAGGATTCCCCCCTTTCATTGCTTTCTTCATACGTAAGACCGCTTCGTGAAGACGTTCGATTGGTACAGAGACACTACTTCTAAAATACCCCTCCCCCATTTTCCCAAAGGCGTTCCCAGGGGTCACAATAACACCGGCTTCTCCAAGCATTTTTTCTGCAAACCCTTGTGAAGTAAATCCTTCCGGGACCTTCGCCCAGAGAAAGAAAGTTCCCGCGGGTCTTGAAACCTCAATATTCATCTCTTTATACGCTCTCACCAAAAGATCAAGACGCATTTGATACGTTCGATTGTTTGCCTGTACTGTAGTAAGATCGCTGGATAAAGCCGTTGCCGCTGCTTTCTGAATAGGAACAAACTGGCTTGTATCCACATTGCTTTTCACAACCGACAACGCTTTTATTAATTCTTTATTGCCTACCACATAACCAATCCGCCAGCCGCTCATATTGAAGCTTTTTGAAAGTGAGCCAAATTCAACAGCTACATCCTTAGCTCCAGGCACCTGCAATAGACTGGGAGATTGATAGTCTCCAAATGTAACAAGGTCATAGGCAGAATCATGAAAAAGGCTGAGATCATTTTTCCGTGCAAAGTCAACCGCATCGATAAACGTGTCTAGATGCACGGTTGCTCCTGTTGGGTTGTTCGGGTAGTTTAGCAGCATCAATCTAGAACGCTCCCGATCCCTTATGGAGATATCATCAAAATCTGGAGCATAATCTTTCTCCTCATCTAAAGGAAAGGGTACAGTTACTCCATGTGCTAAATGAATGGCTGATTGATAAACAGGATAGCCTGGATCAGGCGTAAGAACCCCGTCTCCCGGATTTAAGACAGCACCGATCATATGAGCAATTCCTTCTTTTGACCCAATCAAGGCCAGCACTTCTGTCTCAGCATCCAGTTCGACCCCATAATGGTTTAGATAGAAATCGACCACCGCAAGCTTAAATTCTGCGCATCCTCCATAAGGAGAGTACTTGTGATTGACTGGTTTTCTCACCTCTTCAATTAGGCGATCAATAACAAAAGGCGGTGTCGGCAGATCCGGTGCTCCGATACCTAAATCAATAACATCGATTCCCTGAGCCTCTAATGCGACTTTCTTTTTATGAAAAATCGAAAACAGATAAGCTGGTAGACTCTGTACCTGTTTCGAGCTTTGTATCATCCTTGATCCCTCCAACCTTATCAAAATGAGCAGCATTCAAAGGGATTGTCCCATTACTCTATCCTATTGTTTGAAAAAGAATTGTATGATTATAGATTTCATCCAGTATACTTCCACCCTTCTCTGCATAACATGTGATGTAGACCTCAAGGACAACTATCCATGCCACGACATGCCTGCCAAATGATTGTTGTTCCCAAGCCAGTCGGATTCATACCAAGTATGGGTTCTTCTGGCTTTTTATATAGAGAAGGGGTGAAATGTACATTGACCACTGCCTTGAAAGGTATTCGTATTCTTGATTTGACCCGTGTCCTTGCCGGACCTTATTGTTCTATGATTCTTGGAGATCTCGGAGCTGATGTAATTAAAGTTGAGGCACCTGGTGGAAGTGATGAAACAAGAGCATGGGGACCTCCCTTCCATGAGGGGATCAGTGCCTATTATTTATGTGCCAATCGGAATAAAAAAAGCCTCACCGTCAACTTAAAAACAGTAGAGGGCAAGGAAATAATAAAGAAACTTGTAATGACAAGTGATGTCGTTGTGCATAATTTCAAAACGGGTACCATGAAAAAAATGGGCCTTGATTATGAAGATTTAAAACAGATCAACCCAAAAATTGTCTTCTGCTCCATTACCGGTTTTGGTGAAACAGGTCCTTATAGTCACCTTCCCGGATATGATTTTATCATTCAAGCGATGAGCGGATTAATGAGCATTACGGGAGATGAGCAGTCAGAACCACAGAAAGTCGGCGTCGCAATCACTGATATCCTGACAGGTCTGTATGCATGCATCGGCATTCAGGCCGCTTTACTGGAACGCACTCAATCCGGTACCGGACAGAGAATCGATCTATCTCTTTATGATTCTGCAGTAAGCGCACTGATTAATATAGGAAGCAGCTTCCTTATGACTGGAAAGACTCCACAAAGACTTGGCAATCATCACGCCAACATCGTTCCTTACCAAACCTTCCATTCAAAAGATGGACAGATCGTAATTGCTGTAGGGAATGACCGCCAGTTTGCTAATTTATGTAAAATGATTGGACAACCTGAGCTGATAAATGACCCTTTATTCTCTACCAATTCTTCGCGGGTAATTCATCGCAGAGAATTATCCGCGATACTGCAGACTTTTTTTTCAGAACAGACAACTTCGTATTGGAAGAATAAATGCTTCGATTTAAACATCCCATTCGGTCCCATACAGTCTATTGATCAAGTACGAAAAGACCCTCAGCTTCTCGCCCGTCGCATGTTTATATCTGCCAAACATCCAAGAGCCGGGGATATAGAAATGATCGGAAGTCCCTTAAAGCTCTCGAAAACGCCGGTAGCCTACAGGGAACATCCTCCCGAACCAAGTGAACATACAGACATTATTCTCCGTGATTTAGGATATGACGACAAAAAGATAAAAGAGTTAAAAAGTTTAAATATCATATGAGGAGAGGAACTATGAACTTTGATTTTACTGAGGAGCAGGAATTGCTCAGAAAAACTGCCCGAGACTTCGTTGATCGTGAAATCATGCCCTATATAGGAGAGTGGGATGCAAAAGGTTACTTTAATAAACACTTAATAAAACGATTGGCCGAGGTTGGGTTTATGGGCGTATGTATTCCTGAGAGGTATGGCGGCAGCGGGATGGATTACAATTCACTTGCAATCGTCTGTGAAGAATTAGAGCGTGGTGACACCGCTTTTCGGACTGCCGTTTCCGTGCATACAGGCTTAAATAGTATGACGCTGCTGCAATGGGGATCTAACCTTCAGAAACAAAAATACTTAACACCTCAGGCAAAAGGAGAAAAAATTGGTGCCTTTGGTTTAACAGAACCAGGTGCAGGTTCTGATGTTGCTGCTCTTCAGACTACAGCAAAACTTGATGGGGATCATTATGTACTAAATGGCCAGAAAACATGGATTTCCCTCTGTGATACAGCTGATCATTTCCTCATCTTCGCCTACACAGATAAAAGTAAAAAGCATAATGGTATTTCCGCTTTCATCGTAGAACGGACTTACGAAGGATTTTCTTCAAAAGCGACGAAAGGAAAACTCGGTATTCGGGCCGGAAACACGGGTGAAATATTTTTTGATGAGATGAAAGTGCCAAAAGAAAACCTCCTTGGAAAAGAAGGCGACGGATTTAAAATTGCTATGGCAGCCCTTGATAACGGCCGTTTCACCGTAGCTGCCGGTGCCTGCGGTCAAATCATGGCCTGCCTCGAGGCAAGTGTGGAGTATTGTCATGAGCGGAAAACATTTGGAAAAGAGATCGGAAAGCACCAGCTTGTTCAACAGATGATTGCTAAGATGGAAGCAGGATTACAGATGAGTCGTCTTCTCGTTTACCGTGCTGGTGAAATGAAAAATAAAGGCGCACGGAACACCAGGGAAACTTCTCTCGCCAAGTGGCAGGCGTGTGATTTTGCTAATAAAGCAGCCGATGATGCTGTCCAAATTCATGGCGCTTATGGTTACTCCAATGAGTATCCAGTTGAGCGTTACCTACGTAATTCCAAAGCACCTGTCATCTATGAGGGTACAAGAGAAATTCATACGATTATGCAGGCAGAATATGTACTCGGCTACCGGAAAGACAAACCACTAACCCACAGCCTTCCTCCTTGGAAGAAATAAAAAAGGTGCGTGTGAATCACGCACCTTTCAGCCTTTCCAAAGAAAAGAACTCTCATCCTGCATCTCTACATGAGGATGCTCCTTCAATTCTTCCACCAATTTGAATAACGCTTCGTCTTTCTGCTTTGCCTCAATCATACAATCCACTTGCTCTACAGACCCTTCCACTTTTTTCACAAAATCCAAAAACATATCTACGTTTACAAAATCAGCATGACTCTTAAACTCCTGTTCATTTTTCGGGCTTGAAATATGCATCTTTAACGGAAGCGGTGAATGCGCCCAGGTCTTCACGACACGCTCCCACTCCTCTTCCCATTTCTCTCCTTCTTGATTTGCTAAATGATGATGCAGGTCGAAAACGAGTGGAATATTTAACTTCTCGCATACATATAGACAGTCAGAGAGTGTATAGGAAGTATCATCATTTTCAATCATCACCATTTTTTGAATTCCAGATGGGACAAGCGCCCAGTTTTCAATAAAACGCTCCAGCGATTTCTCTTTATTTTGATAACGCCCCCCCAGATGAAAGACACATCGGTGCATGGGATCCAAACCCATATGGTGCAGGAGAAGATAATGATACTTCAGCACCTTCATTGAGGTCTTAAATATCTCTTTGTCCGGAGCATTAATGACGACAAAATGATCCGGGTGGAAGTCCATTCTAATTTTATTTTCTTTTGCAAACTCTCCCAGTTCAGTCAGGTCGTCTTTAATCGCACCGATATAATCCCAACCTTCTAGTTCTTCATGTGTAGCCAATGGTACAAGCCTTGAACTTAAACGAAAAAAGTGGATATCATGTGCTTTGTTATGTTTCAGAAGCCTTATGCAGTTTTGGATATTAGAAACAGCAATACGCTCAAGTTTTCTGGTTGCTGCTTCTACATCACGAATCTGGGAAAACCGTTTATAAGTCATAGTCTGTGAGGGCGATGCATTTTGTAAATGAACGCTCATCGCCACGTAACCAAGTCGGAATAAAGTCATGCCTACCACACCCGTTCTACTTTTTCATAGTGTAAACGGAGAGTTGATATCCTATGTATGCCCCATAACCATAATTCTGTTACGCCTTAGCCGCAGGATCATTACGCAATTGAGAAGAAAATGTGTTAAACGAACTGTGGTACGCAGCAAATGAAGAAGACCGTCATCATATCGCTAACGTTCTTGTAAAATTGACAGACGAAACAAACCAGTAAAAAAGTGAAAGCCCGGATTTTGTCCGTTTTTTTATTTGAGTGTACCTATTATCCTTTGATGACCTGTCATAATTTCATTCTGCCTCCATATACCTTGTAAGTGACGTCGTTTGTACATGAACGATAGTAAGTGATATTAGAAGGAGTGAAACATATGGCTCTAGAAAATGAAAAGAAACGCCCTAACATTCTCATTTTAATGGTGGATCAACAACGTTTTCCCTCTATATATGAGACCAAAGAGCTGAAAGTATGGCAGGAAGAGAATTTAAAAACACAGCAGCTTTTAAAAGAAAACGGGATAGAGTTCTTAAATCATTACGCAGGAAGCACCGCATGCTCTCCAAGCCGCGCAACCTTATATACAGGACAGTATCCCTCTCTTCATGGAGTTACTCAAACAACTGGAGTTGCTAAAGAAGCTTTTGATCCTGATGTCTTTTGGCTCGACCCTAATACTGTACCAACAATGGGAGACTACTTCCGCACTGCTGGATACCAAACGTTTTGGAGAGGAAAATGGCACGCATCAGATGAAGACATATTAATCCCGGGTACTCATAACGCGTTCCCCAGCTATAATCCGTCTACGGGAGTTCCAAGTATAGAAAAAGAAAACTTATATAAAAATGCAGATCGATTGAACCCTTTTGGTTTTTCAGGTTGGATCGGGCCTGAGCCCCATGGTTCAAACCCACGCAATTCGGGCTCCTCTGCTGCTATCGGCACAAGTGGACGTGATCAGGTTTATGCAAAAGAAACCGTGGAACTTATTCAATCTCTGGACCAGTCCGAAGATACCAACCCGTGGTTAATCATGTGTTCATTTGTAAACCCGCATGATATTGCCTTGTATGGAGTACTCAGCGAGCTATCACCAGAATTCCATTTTCAAGTAGACTCTTCCCTTCCTTTTATTCCTCCCGCACCGACTATTCATGAATCCCTTCTGACAAAGCCGGATGCTCAAGATAGTTACCGTAAGACTTACCCTAAAGCTCTGCAGCCGATTATTGACAATAACTTTTACCGCCAGCTTTACTACAGCTTACAGAAAGAAGCTGATAAGGAAATGCAAAAAGTGTATCAGGCCCTTGCTGAATCCAGCTTTCATGACCAAACGATTGTCCTGTTTACTTCTGATCATGGAGAATTACTAGGGGCACATGGGGGACTTTATCAAAAATGGTACAACATGTATGAAGAATCAATCCATGTTCCGCTTATCATACACAGTCCAGCCTTATTCTCAAAAAGAGAACAAACCACCATGCTGACAAGTCACGTTGATGTTCTCCCTACACTCCTTGGTCTTGCCGGAGTGGATGCAAAAAAAATCCAGCAGGAGCTTTCTGAAAGTCATACGGAAGCACAAACGCTTAGTGGCAGAAACTTAAAACCGTTGTTAGAAGGGAAAACAGACTTTTTTCGGTCAGATGAACCTCTGTATTTTATGACCGATGATGATATTACAAAAGGTCTAAACCAAGTTTCCGTTTCTGGGGAACCATATGAATCCGTGATTCAGCCCAACCATATTGAAGCTGTAATTGCCACACTTGAGACTGGAAAAGATAAAGAAAAAGAGATTTGGAAATATGCGCGTTATTTCGACAACCCACAATTTTGGAGCGATCCAGGATGTATGGACACGGTAACGACAGAAAGCAGCCATGCGGATGGGGAAGAAAGTTATTGCTCTTTATGCAGGACTTCCACAAAAACCATCCCCGTTTCTGACCAGTACGAACTTTATAATTTAACAAAGGATCCGTATGAAGAAAATAATTTAGCCGATCCTTCCTGCTCCACACCTGAATCTTCACTCATACAGGAATTACTTTCCAATACACTCAAGCAGCAATGTGAACAGAAAAGGCTTACCCCGCAAAGCGGAAATGTACCTGGGCAGCCTTCCTGCCAATGCAGCACCCAATAAACAAGGACTCTTCTTTCCAAATTAGCCGTTAATTAAGCTGGCGGGAATGTCTGTATTTAAAACCAAAATACAACTGTTCTCTTATCAAGTCTGCTTGGAAAAATAAAGGCTTTTGACACGATTTTTTGTTGCAGAAACCTTCTCTGCTCCAATTTTTATCTTATGTAGAAGATTAATGGCCCTATCCATCATCAAATATCATTGATCCTGGCTGATACCGCTAAAGCTTAGTTTATCCTTCAATAGACTTTAGTAAAGAAATCAATTCCTCTGTTTCCTGAATAAGGTTCTGGTACTCAAGCACAGCAAAGATTAAAGAAGTAAGATACACACCAATAACAAAATACGGAACTATTCCTGACCACGATCTAAACGTCGGATGAGCACTATTCAGCTTCCACCTTGAAGACCCAATCTTAATATATAAAAGTACAATAGCTGATATAATAATAGTAATTATAGTAGCAAATGCCCGTTTAAAGTCTACAGGAAGTAGAATAAGAGAGCGTTGAACGGATTGACTCAGCTGCTCTTTATCTCCTTCATATCTATAACTTCCGTCAATCTGACCGTTCCAGCTATATCGTTTTACAACAATTTGTTCTTTCAGCTGATCCACAGAGACTCCAAAAGGGACATGGTAAGATCCCAGAGATAAAAAATTGTATAAGGCAAACAGAATAAGACATATCAAAGCTATAGAAACTTTAAACAATAAATTATGTCCGCGATCACTCTTCAAATAAGAAACAAATGACATATGTGTGGTCCTCATACCTTCCTCCCTTCCTTTTCATAAATGGTAACATAAGAAACTCACAATTTTTTAATAAGAAAGAGTCAGCCTTAAGCGGCTGACTCTATTTCTCTTACACTTATTAAGGCAGCCTGAAGGATATACCTTTCAGGTGCATCGCCTACAAAATCAAAAGGATAGCAGGTTGTCAGGGTAAGGGTGGGATCCTGCTTGTCTACTATTACCGTCCGGTCCTCTTCACTTGTGACCCATGTCTTTACCACTTTATATTCATAGCGTTTCCCTTCAAATTCATAGAAGATGGACTCTCCTTTTTGTACATCTCCCAACTTCGTAAAAACGGTTTCCCGATGACCGCTGAGTACTGTATGACCTTTTTCATCAGGAGTTGTTGTCCACTGGCTCACATACATTCCTACGCCTTGTTTAAGACTGCTTTCATCTGCTCCCCAGTATGTTTTATACCCTTTTTCAAATTGTGGAATGACGAGCCTTCCTGTTTCCTGCCCTTCTTCATATGTATCGTTATCGATCGTATAGTGGGTACGATCCCGGGCCTTTTCCTTTTGTGGCCCATCAACAATCTTCATTTCATCTTTTAATACAGGAGACTTGGTCCACGTTTCCATCTCTTTTTCAGATACCTTTTCTACTGCCTGAGTGGAATTCCACCATTGGAATCCGTAAAAGAAAGTGATGGATAATCCGATAACAACCAGCCCCGCCAGTACCTTATTCATAGTTAAACCCCCTCCAAAACAAAGGCTCTACCAAAGCATTCCCCTTCTGCACACCTCTTTTTACCATCCCACATAGGAAGGCTGTCTGTCTTAGTTCCACGAATGGATTTCAAGCTTTACACTTTGCCAATTATTTCACTGTACATAAAAGAAGGATAGAGAAGCCGAGGTTTCGGCTTCTCTAAAAGTTATGCTGAGACTTTTCTCCTGTAGACAAGGACCCCGCCTGCAACTAAAGCAAGAGCTGCACCTGCTAAAGCATAAGAAGGATTAGAAGTAGCCGTATCCGGCATTTCACCGCCTACCGTTTCCTCCAGAGACTGCGCATTATCCAGCACTTCCTGTGGAATTTCAATAGATCCCACTCCATTAAAATTGTCGATTGTGATGTCTGTAGATGTTTGAATTGTCATCGTTTGACCTTCATTATCCACCTTCATTTCCAGGTCCATCATCATCCCTGTCATATAATGTGTTTCCTTATTAATCATAACCTCATAGGATACATTTTCAAATTGAACATTCTTCATCAATTGCTCCATCATAGACTGCATTTCCTTACCCTGATCTGATCCGCCGGAAGACTGCATCGCCTGCATAGACATTTTCATAAGTTTTTCCCCATCACCTTCATACGTTAACACATACGTTCCGCCATCTTCCGTTACAGTCATTTCTTCAGCCAGAGGCATGGCCTGACTTAACTGACCTTCTGCCATCATTGTATTTTGCAGCTCTTCGCCCAGATCGCCAGACAACTTCACCCATCCTTCACCTGGTACTTCTGTGAAATAACCTTCTTTTGTCAGGTAGGACTCCGTTTTATTCCCCGCTATTTCAGAGGTCATATGCATCGCCAGCGGATTCAGCGTAACATCTGCAACAGATTTAGTCGTCAACGGCTGATCATTTCCACCGTTCGTCATCGGCATCGTCTGCTTTGAAGTTGTCTTAATCGTATAACTTTCCAATTCTTTCATCGCGTCGTTTGACTTCTTCAATATTTCCTCTGAACTCATTTCTGCAGCACTAACCTGAAACGGAAGGACAAACAACACGACAAGAGCCAGCGAGAGACGGATCATCTTTTTCATAACAACACTCCTAATAATAGTTTGGTAAAAATCACAGGCATACATTTATGTATAAAGCAAAGCTGGCTGAACCTATCCTTTCCACCTACCTCCTAATATCCTTATTTTTACATTTATAAACATTTATCCCTATTTTTTTCTGGTCCATAATATAGGAGGAAATCATCACAGCCCTTGTTTTTTGATTCAGTAATCAAGGAAACTTTGAAATAAAACGTAAAAAAGCAGCTGACCATTTATGTCACCTGCTTTTTTCATTCCTTTGAAGCTAAGTAGATCTTTCCATTGGGATTCAATTGGACAACAAGGAGTTCTTGAAATTCGTCATATCCATGTTTTTTTATTTGAGCCTGTAACCACTCTTGACTATACCCACATTCAGCCAGCTTCTTTTCATCCACCTGTCCCTGAACTACAACCAGCTGTGGGAAATAAACTGGCTTTGCTTCTATTTTCAGATCACTCGCTGTTAGTGGTAAACTTTCAGATTTACGCAGCACGCTGACAGATCCATCTGTTTCCAAAACAGCTGTTTGTACTTCATGGAAGTAAAATACACCCTTTTTTCGAAGTTCTGCAATCAGTTCATCAACGTTGTAGCGTACCTTCTTCATTTCATTCTGCAGGATCCGGCCATTATCCATTAAAAGGGTGGGTTTACTATTAAACACTTTTCTTATTGCCACGCTTTTTAATGACCACATATCAATGAGGAGTACAAGCAATGAGAATAAAACTAATGCTAAAATTCCCCGTCCTAAAGATACATCGGGCGACAGAAACGTGGTTGAGGTCATACTTCCAAGAGTAATACCAGCAATAAAATCAAACAAAGTCAGCTGGGAAATCAGCTTTTTAGTTAATATTCTCGCTAAAATATATAAAACGAAGAAGATGATTAATCCGTTTCCAATAAAATCTATAGTATTCATCAAGCACCCCCTTACATCCATTAGTTTTCCTAATATGAGTGGAAATATGTGGGGTGAAAAATCCTTAGGAGATCAATAGCTGGTCATTATCATAGGAAGATACTATTCATACTTTTTTGACATAAACACTTTTTAATTTTGGTCTTTGTTAATTAAAAAAAGTAACTTCTCACAAGGAGAGAGTTACCCTCTTCTATTCCTTTTTAAATACCAGGGTGGTTTAAGCACACAAGTAGAACAACAGCTTATGTATGATTTCCTTTTGGTTTAGGAAGATATTTCGTGTAGTAGGCTCCTATGAAAAAGCAGGCAGAGAGTACGAACCATGACACCATCCCGCCAAGTTCGAATAAATAGGAGACCAGAGCAAATACAGGCGCAAAAATAAATACAATCGGTGTTACATACCCTTTCCAGCCGTACAAATTCCTCATATCTTTTCTCTTCTTTGAAAGCACAAACACATACCCCGGAACGAGAATGACAGTTACCGCTATCATAAAGATCTCAAGCATAAATTCCCTCCTCCTCTTCAACAAATAGGTTTAATAGAACTTTAATAATACTTGATTTATCTAACTTCTTTCTTTCCTTCACGGATGTAAAGAAAGAAGCTGTATCCCAGAATCATCAGACCACCTGTAAATAAACCTATCATCAGTCCGATCAGCCCCTGAATACCTACCCAGCCAGTCGTAAAGGTTAAAAAAATGCCTGCATAGATAAAACCACAGACAATGATGACCAGCGGAATGTTGAATGGAAAGAACTTTTTCCAGCGCGTAATAATAATGGATAATGCCACTAGTAATAGAATGCTGGTTAGTGTATGTACCGCTCCCCAACTAAAATGAAAGCGTGACTCTGCTTCAACGGTATCTTGAGGCAGAGTCTTAAAAGTCGATGTCATGGACCCTAAAGCTGCAGTTATAAACAAAATAAAACAAGTCCAGTTAACAGCTTTAATTTTCTTCATGCCTATTCTCCTTCACTACTCCCTTTATGGAATCATGATAAATCCGAGTACGGCGATTCCCGCGATATAGATTCCAAGAAGAGAAACCAATGATAATGGTCTTCTAAAAATCGCAAAAGATAAACGCAGCCAGCGAAAAACAGCGTAAGTGATTAGAAACAGTAATCCGTAACCAATAATATTCCAGTCTTCCTCCAACCAAAAACTCATCCAATTATGAACAGCTGTAAAAAAAAGCATAAAAAGGAGAAACCACAACTCCTTAAATTTTGCCAGGTCTCTTCGTGGTTTCTGTTGTTGTTTTTCCTGCTGCATAAAAAAGCCCCTTTCCCTATCCACATAGACAATTCACCGTTACTTTATCACTTCCATGTTCTGTTAGTCAAAACGGTTGACAACTTTGGCTGAAAACTTTTCCTGTTCTTCAAGATGAGGATAATGATTACTCTCTTCGAATATTAAAAGGGTGGAATTTGGGATCCCCTCATTCATTTCGACAGAATAGGAGAGCGGACACTGCACATCAAAACGGCCACATGCAATTACAGTCGGGCTCTCAATAAGAGAAAGCTTTTTCGTTACGTCAAACGTATGCAGTTCCCTTGAGAAGAAGTTCAGCCGGACAGGTGATATTTTCTTATGTATATGATTGTTAAAGTAATCGTCGTATAAATCTGGACGATATAAGGAAAGTTTCGCTTTCTCCTTCACAAGCTCTTCTTTCTCTTCCTTTACTAAATCCTTCCCTTTTAATAATTCCAGCAAATGCTGCATGTGATGAAATTCGGGGTGGGATTCGTTATAGATGCACTCGCTTGAAAAGGTCATATAGTCCCTGGCAGCCGCACTGATGAGGAATAATCTTTCCAGACTTTTTGCGAAATATATCCCGTAGACGACACCGAGCATACCACCCGTTGAGTGGCCGGCAAACACCCATTTGGATAAACCTAAAGCCTCCTGACTGCCTCCAGGTCAATAGCAGAGTCGAGCATCGAATACTCATGAGGGGCCCAGGCTTCATCTGTTCCACCGCACGATTTTAAGTTAATTAAAAAAACTGTATAACTAGATGTAAAGGCTTCAGCAAGATAATCCCCTGTCCTATTAAATTCTGAATAAAGGTGGGTGACTGCCATCGGTGGTCCTTCTCCTTTTTGAAAGACTTCAAATCTTCCTCGACTTGTCTTTATTATTTTCTGCATCCAAACCACAATTGCCCCTCCTCCTTATTATTTATTCAATGAATCATAAAGCGCATAAAGGCTCCTGTCATTCTCTACGTCCAATCTCCTCAAACGGTTTCATTTAACTAATTAGGAAAGGATTTTATATGTCGGTGATGTCGTATAGACATGATTTACTTCTTTTCCAAAAGACTTTGGAAAATTAAAGAAATGAAGGGCCGGTACATAAAAGTTGATTGCACGACTGCGCTTTGAAATAATAAGGGAATATCCTAATACAAACGGAGGTATAAACATGGATGCATTTATCCGCTCCGATCAATATCATTATATAAAAAATCAAGCCCATATTCTTTTGAATGGACATATGACATCAAACGATTCTTCAGTGAAACAGGCACTGAAATCAATGACCTGCGAAAAAGTACTCGAACAATTTTCTAAACTTACTGATGATGAAGCACAGTTGGTTGCTCAAGTACAGGAAGTTCAGGATGAGACCGATGCCATTCTTTATTTCTCACGATTAAAACAATACGTTACTCCTTTTCCAACCTTATATGAGGATCAAATCAAAGCTCTTTTCCCTAAAGCAAAAAAACTGAAAGTGCCTTCAATTGGAGAAGGTGATTGGAAAGAGATGTCTTACATTGGCTGGAACGAACCTGGTACAAACCGTAAATATATCGTAACTTATGTCGATAATGAGCTCATTGGTATAGAAGGGCATTACACTACCTCCCGACACAAAAATA
The DNA here is from genome assembly GCF_020524025.1 of Halobacillus litoralis. GTDB lineage: Bacteria > Bacillota > Bacilli > Bacillales > Halobacillaceae > Halobacillus > Halobacillus litoralis_D. The sequence goes on from NZ_JAIVKN010000001.1 coordinate 1,201,653, forward strand.
TTTGTACCATCTGCCATGAACAAGAGAAAGTCGGCCTTTTCACCTCCACGATAAAAGGAAAAACAAGCGATGAAACCATCAGCAGAGGAAACTATATTTGTCATGACAGTAAGAAGTGCAATGAAAACATCCAATCCCGTGATAACCTGGAAGCTTTCATCAAACGTATGAAAGGTTAATAAAAGCCCAGCCATTTATATTTGGCTGGGCTTTTTCAATACTTTTGTAAGCTTTAATTTTGACTTTCTTTCTGTTCATAGTCCGGAGACACGGCTTTTCTAATAAAAAGAGCGATCCCAAATGTAAGGACTGCTAAACCAAGAGCAAACCAGTACGCATGATGAACACCAGCAGTCATTGCTTTTTCCATTACACTGTTGGTAATTCCGCCTGACTGTTCATTCAGATAATTCTGCTGCCCCTGGGTCATAATGCTGACAAATATTGAAACACCGAGTGCTCCTCCAATCGGTTGAAGTGTGTTGGCAATCGCTGTTCCATGAGGGTATAAATGCTTTGGAAGTTCATTCAAGGCATTCGTTTGGGATGGCATCATGATTGCCGATATAGCAAGCATAAGCAAAATGTAGGCTAAGATAAACGACCAGGTTGGAATAGCAGGATTAATAAAGCTGAAATACAACATTACACCCACTAATACAAGCGTGCCTGGTATAATCAACTTCCGTGGTCCAAACTTATCAAATAACGTCCCCATAACAGGTGACATCAAACCATTTAAGAGTGCCCCCGGTAAAAGGAGCAGACCTGCTATTTTGGCAGAGTAGCCAAGAGGACCCTGCAGATACATCGGCATGACGATTTCTGATGCGAACATGGCCATAATCACAATCACAAAGATCGCGATTCCTCTTGCATAACTCTTATATTGAAAGACACGTACATCCAGAAGCGGCTCTTCCAATTTCAACTGACGTAGGACAAACACTAGTATACTAAGCACCCCTACAGTTATTATAAGAAGAGTTCGAATAGAGGAAAACCCTTCGCCGCTCTCTCCTGCACTGCTGAATCCATAGACAAGTCCTCCGATACCTATAGAAGAAAGTAAAATGGATAGAACATCTGCTTTGGGACGAGTGACTTCTCCAACATTCTGTAAGAATTTCCACGCAAAAATAACCGAAAACGCCGCAAATGGAAGGACAGAAATAAAGAGCCAGCGCCATCCAAGATAATCGACGATAACACCAGATAACGTTGGTCCAATTGCAGGAGCAAACATAATAACAAGGCCGAAGGTTCCCATAATCCGTCCCCGTACTTCTGGTTCGTAAAGAAGGAGCAGAGCATTCATAATCACGGGTATGAGAAGCCCTGTACCAACAGCCTGAATCATCCTTCCTGTTAAGAGCATCGGAAAGTTAAGAGCGGCCGCTGCAATCGCTGTACCAGCAAGAAAAATGGTCATCACACCAATAAACATCTGCCTGGTCGTGAACCATTGGATTAATAAAGCAGAAATCGGCATTAAAATCCCCATAACCAACATGAACCCGGTCGCCATCCACTGAACGGTAGGAGCATCAAGATTGAAAACTTCCATCAATTCCGTCAGAGCAATATTGAGCAGGGTTTCGTTTAGAATGGCAAAAAAAGCACCAATCATAAATGTAGCTAAAATTATTTTTCTATTGTAAGTTGTTTCCATTCATTTCCTCCAGAATCAGTTTCAAAATATAGTCCATCCCTATCCTGCCCTACATCATAAGCGGATTGCAACTTTTTTGTTTCATAGAATGATGATCCAGGAGTCGAACGTTAATCTTTTTACAATTTACAATCAGACACGGCCTCTCAGGCAGCGCTCGACTTTTTCATTTTCTGCTGCACAAATTACCAATCGATTCATCCATTATTCTTCCATTGCATAGATAATGAGCGACTTCACTGTTCGCGCCATAATTCTTTTGGTTTTGAAAACTACGGCCAAACCAGTATCCAATTACCACTGGTTTAATTTGTATGATCCAGTCTACTAAAGCCAGGTGCACCTTCAACCATCACCCTGATATAAGTTTATTGATGTCAGGCTTTTGGTTACAGAAACTCTTTTACCTAATTAAATAATAGCATTGGTATCTTCTAAAGTTTTGTCTCCAGGCTTGTCAGATTAAACAAATGCAGAGCGTCTTCCTCCCCTCCAGTATTCAAGGAAATCTCATCATCTACCTGATGTTTGAACATATATATCCCCTTTTTCTACTTATTTCCCCATAATCCTTTGACACCTGAAGGAATCTATTGTAAATTACTAATGTACGAACAATTACAATTATAATTAAAATAAATATTCGTATTTCAGGAGTGAAACTAATGGAAAATGTATTTGATTATGAAGATATTCAGTTAATTCCCGCGAAATGTGTCGTTAACAGTCGAACTGAATGTGATCCTTCTGTTACGCTTGGTAATTATAAATTTAAACTTCCAGTTGTTCCTGCTAACATGCAGACGATTATTGATGAAAGAATTGCTGCGAAACTCGCTGAAGATGGTTACTTTTATGTTATGCACCGTTTTGAACCTGAAACACGTTTAACTTTTATTGAAAAGATGAAATCTAAAGGTCTGATTTCCTCCATAAGTGTAGGAGTAAAGCCTGAAGAATATCAATTTGTAAAACAGTTAGCTGTGAAACAAGTGATACCTGAATTTATTACTATTGATATCGCTCATGGACATTCAAAAGCCGTCATTGATATGATTCAGCATATTAAAGAACACATTCCATCCACATTTGTTATCGCTGGAAACGTGGGGACACCAGAAGCCGTACGTGAACTGGAAAACGCTGGTGCTGATGCAACCAAAGTAGGGATTGGCCCGGGAAAAGTCTGTATTACAAAGGTTAAAACTGGATTTGGTACTGGTGGATGGCAGCTGGCGGCCCTTCGCTGGTGTGCGAAAGCTGCGACAAAACCTATTATCGCAGACGGGGGTATTCGTACTCATGGAGACATAGCTAAGTCTGTTCGTTTTGGTGCTACAATGGTAATGATTGGATCTCTTTTCGCAGGACATGAAGAGTCCCCAGGAGACACAGTCGAGAAAGAAGGAAAGCTCTATAAAGAGTATTTCGGATCCGCTTCCGAGTTTCAAAAAGGGGAAAAGAAAAACGTGGAAGGTAAGAAAATGTTCGTGGAACATAAAGGAGCGTTGAATGATACGTTGACAGAAATGGAACAGGACCTTCAATCAGCGATCAGCTATGCAGGTGGAACCGATCTTGAAGCCATTCGTCATGTTGATTATGTTGTTGTTAAAAATTCCATCTTCAATGGTGACAAAGTATATTAAACATAAAAAAGGAGCAGGCCAAAAGGCTTGCTCCTTTTCTTAAGATCTGGTTTATACTCCCTTCTTTCAATGCTTTATCTAAATCAATAAATAAACGTTGAGAAAAACATACCAAACCAGTGACTAATGAACCAAATTGTCCCTTGCTGGCTCTCATGAAGTTTAACTGAATGGAGGAACGGCTAATCTCTCCTTGTGCAAGCAATTCTATAACTGGAGGCTTTAAAATGAATCGTTTTACAATTCCACGTGACATTTACTTTGGGGAGAATGCTTTAGATATATTAAAGGATATTGAAGGAAAGAAAGCCTTATTAGTCATTGGAGGCGGATCCGTTAAAGAAAACGGAAACCTTGATATCATTGAAAAGAATTTATCTGAGGCAAATATTGAAACAAAGATTATTGAAGGGATAACAGAGGAACCATCTACGAATCTCGTAAAAAGCCACTTGGAAGAAGTAAAAAGCTTTGGTCCGGATTGGATTATTGGAATCGGCGGGGGATCTCCAATGGACGCCGCAAAAGCGTTATGGATTTTCTATGAGCATCCAAATCTAAGCTTTCAAGATGCGATGGAACCGTTTAACCTTCCTAAGCTTCGAAAAAAAGCAAAATTTGTCGGTATCCCGACCACCAGTGGCACCGCCTCTGAAATTTCAAATCTATCGGTAATCACAGAGTCGGAAACAGGCGTTAAATATCCTCTCGCTGACTTTGAACTGACACCGGACTTAGCTGTTATTGACCCGGTTATGGTTGAATCTATGCCAAAGCACGTCACAGCTTACAGCGGCATGGATGCTGTTACACACAGCATTGAAGCCTATGTTGCTAAGCCGCGCACTACATTTACTAACTCATTATCTATTGAAGCATTGGACATCTTAAAAAATAATCTTCTCCCTTCTTATAACGAAGATAAGGACGCACGTGAGGAGGTCCATTACGCTCAGGCGATGGCTGGTATGGCGTTTGCTAATGCTGTTCTTGGGAACGTTCACAGCCTGGCTCATAAGAGTGGACCGACGTTTGGCGTTCCCCATGGATGCGCCAATGGGATTTACCTTCCATACGTCATCCAATTTAACCGTAAAGAAGTAGAGGATCGTTATGCTGCTCTAGCCAAGCGCATTGGCCTTAAAGGTGGTTCTGACAAGGAGCTTGTGGATGCCTTAATCGAATGGGTTCGTCAGCTTAATAAGGACATGGGAGTTCCTAATACACTAAAAGATTTTGGTGTGGACGAAGAAACGTTCAAGGAAAATGTAAGTCAAATGGCAAAAAATGCAGTTGAAGATCCATGTACAGGAACCAATCCTAGAGAAACATCTGTAGAAGAGATGAAGATGTTATTCGTTGCTGCTTATTATGGACAGGAAGTCACCTTTTAAAAAACGATCATAAAAAAGCAGTCCCTTTTTGAGGGACTGCTTTTTTCGTTAATTACTCTCAGACCCCCTGTTAGATACACACCTTATTCCTACCTGTTTCCTTTGCATAATAAAGAGCTTCATCCGCTTTCTTATACAACTCTTCAGGAAGAAAGGCACCGTCTCCATAATGACTGATTCCAATAGAGATCGTCAGGTGAATGAATCGTCCATCAGGAAGTTTGAATTTATAATTTTCTACAGCTTTGCGTATTCTTTCAGCAACTTCCCGGGCAGTCCCTGCGCTGCATTGAGGCAGAAGAATAGAGAACTCCTCTCCCCCGTTCCTGGAGACTTCGTCTGTATAACGTGCACTGGACTGAAGCAGTTCACTCAACTGCATTAAGATTTGATCGCCGGCATCATGACCATATGTATCGTTGACCTTTTTAAAATGGTCGATATCCAGAAGCAGCAAAGCGAAGGCTTTCTCCTTTTTTTGTGCTCCTCGAATGTATTCATTCAATCTTCGATAAAAAAACCGAACATTTCCTACGCCAGTCAGATAATCCGTTTGAGAATCGTTGGCCAGTTGAAGAACAAGCCGTTTGGACTTTTGAATATCCTTAAAAAAGAGCAGCGCGAAAAGCCCTGCAGGTATAGCTACAATCCAAAAGTAAACAACCACTTCGAAGTTAGAGACTGACTCCGGAAGCACCACCCCTAAATGAATCGAGATGATTGCCATACTTACAATATTAAGGAGAATATTCGTCCTAAACCCTTCCCCCCTAAAATATTTACCGACAAGACCAACACTAACACCAACGATGATGGTTGTGGCAAAAGCAAGAATGGATGAATCGCTTACCCCAAAGAAGAAGCGTGAAAAAGCAAGAATTCCTGCACAAACGATTGCTGGACCGATACCAGCAAAATAAGCGACAAGAATTAGAGGAATATGACGAAGGTCAATCATGACTTCATCTGTAACTTGAATGGAGAAAAACATTAAAAGCAGACCAATAGCCGCCCCCAAATAACCCATTCGATATTTTTCTCTGTACTTAGAGTAGATAGTGACCGGTTCTTTAATTAGTTTCCCTACTATGTAAAAACCCGCAATCATCACAGAAATATTCGCTATCCAATCCTTAAATATTTCCATCATTTCCATCATCACCCATCTTTCGACAACTTACAGCTAGTATACCATCAAGTCCCTGTTTTCTCATCGGTTTTATATAAAGAGTGTTCAACGTCAAAAAGAACGATTATAATGAACACAAGACAAATTTTTCCTTAGATTTTGGAGGAACCCAATGAGAAAATCTATTCTATTTATCCTGCTATTTTTACTGTCTGTCAGTCTTCCTTATCTCTTTTGGCAGTCTACAGCAAAAGAATCTTATCATGTATGCATTATTGATCAAACCGTTCCAGATGAGAGCTTCCGAGAACATAACAGCCTTACATGGCTTTTAAATTACAACCAATACACAACAAATCAAAATCAACCCTATAGAGCGTCTGACTATTATGGAATGATACCTGACGAACATAAAAAGAAAATAACCGAAAATCCACTGCCATCCACGCTGAGCAATACGGATTTAATTTACGTCGCAGATACTTATGGCATATATAAAGAAGATGTTCCATGGGACGAGCAGACCAATGCTGGTCAATCTTCCAGGCTGATTGAAGGCGGAATGACCATGGAGGATTGGAAAACCATTGAGAAGGAAACAGAGATTCATGGGAAGGATCTCATTATGGAATTTAACAGCTTTGCCTCTCCTACCAGTGAAGCTGTAAGGAAAAACATCACCGAATACTTAGGAATTGAATGGAAAGGCTGGATCGGCCGCCATTTTAATGAATTATCTCAAAATCAAGATGAAGTACCGACCTGGATAATTTCAAGGTATGAAGATGAAAAAGGAAAATGGTCCTATCAAGGGAAAGGCATTGTCTTCATTCATGAATTTTCCTCAAAAATTTTTGTTCTATCTGAGGAAAACGGAGACTTAAGCGACTCAGATATTCTCGCGTCTTTTACAAAGGAAGGAACTAAGCGTCTCAACCTAGAGAAAAGCACCCCTTACACTTATTGGTTTGATATTTTAGAACCCACAGATGAAGCTGACGTTCTTGCTGAATATAATATACAACTGACTGTAAGCGGAAGGAAAAAAATGAAGAAACATCAGATCCCTGCCACATTCCCAGCTATCCTTTATCAAAAAGAGAAAACTTCAGACCGTTATTATTTCGCAGGCGACTATGTGGACCTATCAGATGTTCCTCCTATTTATCAATACAAAGGATTTGCCAAAGTGAAGCAGTGGATGGCTCATATTCAGCCACATGCAGAAGACAGCTTCTTTTGGAGTACATATCAACCGATGATGCAGGAAATCCTCGCAGATCTTTCTATAAAGGAAGAAAAACAGAAAGTCGATCCGGTCAGCCAGGCCGTTACAGAAGGAATTCATCACCCCTCCCGTGTATCAGAAAATAAAATAGAAGTCTATCAGAACAATGAATGGATACCGTTGAGGATTAAAGGTGTAAATATCGGCATGGGCAAACCAGGATATTTCCCTGGGGAGGCGGCCATCAACAAAGAAGAGTATGCTCGCTGGTTCCAACAGATAGGAGACATGAATGCAAATGCCATCAGAATCTATACTCTTCATCCTCCTGAATTTTATGATGCACTTGCAGAATATAATAAAAGGGCTGATCAGCCGCTCTATGTGTTTCACGGCGTATGGATTGATGAAGAACCTTTAGAAGAAAAGAAAGATGCTTTTGATAAAGACATTACAGCAGATTTCCAGAAAGAAATGAAAAAAATTGTTGATGTCATACACGGAAATGCTGATGTATCCAAGGAACCTGGTCATGCATCCGGCTTATACACCACAGACATCTCCCCTTATGTTATTGGCTGGATCATTGGAATAGAATGGTTTCCGATGATGGTAGACCAAATGAAAAAAGATTACCCGGAGCTTGGGGACTTTGAAGGAACTATTACGAAAACAAAAGGGGCAGACCCGATGGAGTACTGGCTTGCCCAGCAAATGGATTTCCTGGGGTCTTATGAAATTGATAAATATGAAAGTATACGTCCATTAAGTTTCACCAACTGGGTAACCACAGATAACATAGAACAGCCTGCTGAACCATTAGAGCAGGAAGATCTTGCAGTGATTGATCCCAACCATATCTTACCTAAAGGACAGTCAGCTGCAACAGGAATGTTTGCCTCCTATCACGTGTACCCCTATTATCCTGATTTTCTGAATATCGAAGAAAAATACACGGAGTATATCGATCATCGAGGCGGACGGAATAACTATGCCGGTTATCTGAAAAATCTAAATGATTCTCATAACCTGCCGATTCTCATTGCTGAATTCGGCATCCCGGCATCGAGAGGAAAAACCCACGAAAACCCACTTGGATGGAATCAGGGATTTATCTCGGAAACGGAACAGGGACAAATTGTTAAACACCTTTATGAAGATATCCTAGCAGAAGACTTACTTGGCGGATTGGTATTCAGCTGGCAGGATGAGTGGTTTAAGCGTACATGGAATACGATGGACTATGATAACCCTGACCGACGTCCTTACTGGTCCAATGCTCAAACAAACGAACAGCAATTCGGCCTGTTAAGCTTTGATCGACTTAAAGTCAAATTAAACGGACAAAATGATTGGACGGATGGAAAAACACTTTATAAGAAAAAAGACGGTGATTTACGTGAAATGACCGTTGATCATGATGAACGTTATGTTTATATAAAGACAACGTTTGAGGATTTAACTGACAAGTTCTGGGAGGAAAAAGACTATCAGATCCATTTCAGTGTCCGCCCTGATCAAGGAGTTGAGACTGATGACACTCCTCTCCTTTCTGACTTCCGCGTAACTATTAAGAATAAAAAAGATGCAGAAATAGAAGTAGCCCAAGATTATGACGTCTTCCATTTTGACTATGTTGAAAAGTTGAAGATGGTTGATGACCCTTATGAAGGTGAGAACTTTCACCCTATTCGATTAGCATTAAACAAAGGCCTTGTCCGACCGGATACAGGGGAAAAATTCCCCTTTGAATCCTATGAGACTGGTGCTTTGAGGTTCGGTATAGGTGATCCTGAGGATAAAGGTTATGATTCACTTTCTGATTATTTTTATTCCACGGATACAGAGATCTTAGAACTTAGAATTCCATGGATGCTTCTTAATGCCAGGGACCCAAGTCAGAAAGAATTTATCGGGGACCTTTCAGAAGACGGAATAGAAGCATCACAGACTGTCGAAGGACTGGATATTACGTCTGTGGTTAAAGAAAAAGGAAAAACAACAGATGCTTTTTCATCTGAGATCGCCGCCCGGTATACTTGGGAGAGATGGGATTTACCAGCCTATGAAGAACGACTCAAGGAATCTTATTTGATCATTCAGAAACTTTTCTCTCAAATAAAATAATACCATTAGAAAAGCGAAGTCCCATTTGGGGCTTCGCTTTACGTGTGTTCCTGTGACAGTCCTTTTCTGTTCATATCCCCCCACTCGCTTTTCTTTTTTGTCAAAGCAAGCAGCAGTCCTTCACATCTCCACCACACAACTAGTGGCCGGAACCAAAAACTTTCTGTCAAACTCCATAAGTATAAAAGACATATACTCTTTAAATCCGGATATTTATGATAGGTCCACTCTTCCAATAAAACAGCAAGAGAAGATAACAATGAACCATAAAACACGGTGAACAGTCCCATCATAATCGTCGTTTCCATTGTGATGAAAGAAAAAAAGATTCCGAGAATAATAATTAGATAACCGAGCAGTTCAAATAAAGAACTGAGTAACTCTACAATAAGATAATAAGGCATGGAAAACATGCCAATGCCTTGATACTTTGGATTCAGCATCATCTTCCGGTGTTTCCATAATGTCTCAGCCAGCCCTTTCTGCCATCGCTTACGCTGAGCTCTCAAAGAAGCAAACGTTGATGGAGCTTCCGTCCAGCAGACGGGGTCCTGAATATATTCGATCCTCTGCTTTGAATGCTCTTCTTTCAGAGTACGGTGAATACGCACAACCAACTCCATATCTTCACCCACTGTATTTGAATCATAACCGCCTGCACGGATGACCCTGCTTTTTTCAAACACCCCGAATGCACCGGATATAATAAGAAGAATATTCATACGGGACAACCCTAAACGACCTATTAAAAATGCACGGAAATATTCAATGATCTGCATTATGACCATGGGCTGCCTGGCTAGTCCAATCTTTTCCACTCTGTTTTGAACAATGTTCGATCCGTTTGCTATTCGAACAGTCCCCCCTGTAGCCGTAACCAGTCCGTTAGAATCGATGATTGGTTTCATCGTTTTTAATAGAGCATCACGGTCAAGTAGAGAATCGCCGTCAATAGCTGCGAAGTATGGGTATTTAGAAAAATTGATCCCTGCATTTAAGGCGTCAGCCTTGCCTCCATTTTCTTTCTGTAACAAATAAAGATTCGAGTGGGTCTTAGACTGATAGCCCCGCACCACTTCCTTCGTTTGAAAATGCCTGCGCACAGCTAGATTAATTGGCTGCATGTCAAAAGCATGAATCATTCGTTCCGCTGTTTGATCTATAGAACCATCATCAATTACGATCACTTCAAACTGAGGATAATGAAGAGCAAGCATAGAACGTGCTGTACTCACTACACCAACCTCTTCATTATAGGCAGGAACAAGGACAGAGACCGGGAACGTATCTTTATTAACAGCGGTATCCTCAATCAATTCCTCTCGGTTCAGTTCTCTTTCTTTTCTGATTTTTGGACCAGCAATTAAAAACAAAACCAAATAAATAAGTGCGACAACAATCATATAAAAGATGACCATAGCTGCAGCCACATCAACAATACCCGTAAGAATATCAGGATTCATACGCTTTCACCCACCTTCACTGTTAACAACTGTTGAGCCATATCCCGTGCAAATCTGTCCTCATGCTGATCAGCTGTGGCGGAAAGGATCTCCTGACCATCCGGCAGTCGTCTTAAAGCTTCACAAGCTGCGTACCGAACCCACCATTCACCATCTCCTGCCAAGGTCAGCAGGATATCTTTGGCTTGAGATATCTTTAATATACCGGCCAGCTTTGCAGCGTACATACGCTCTTCCCACAGAGGTGAATGATAATACTTCTCCAATAATGATAGATCGGAACATGCGCACATTTCTGTTAAGCTTTTTAATGCTTTTAAGCGAAGCTCCTTCGAGGGAAAGTGAAGCCTTGTCTCTACAAAGTCAAGATAATCAGAATCTCCTTTTTCTCCGCAGAAGGTGATTAATCCGATGTGAACATTGTAAGGTACACGACCAGCTTCATCATTTATAATTTGGATCATTTGGTAAATGAAGTCTTTCGGAAACCGATAAAGCATCTGTTTCACTAATCTCTGAGGCAGATCATTTTGATTTAAAAGAACACGGATCATCCTCTCATCTCGGAAGGAGGCCAGTACCCGTAACGTTTGACGATACTCTTCATCTATATTCTCCAATCGAAGGAAGTGATGATAAACCTCCTCTTTTAAATCTGCCATTTGAAAATCTTCTAAGTAATAAAGCGTATTTACCCGTTGTGACCAGCTTCCTTGATGTAAGTATTTTTTATATGGATTGGATAAGTATTTATGAGCAGCTTCCTGTACTCTTGTTGTTTCTACGTCGCCCTTTACCTCGTCAACTACTTTATTAAGGATGCGTTCGATAACTTGAACGCGCTCAGAAGGATTAGACGGAAGTTCAGGCTCATCCTGTTTATCGTAAAAAAGGAACGCCCAATAGTCGGCTTCAAGTCGTATTAAATGCCTTTGTATGGTCAGTTCCATATTTATTTTACTAGATTTCTTTACAAGGAGATTGACAAGTAAAGCCAGCTGTATCAACACCAAACCAGCAATAATCCATACCACTGTTTCAACCACTTCCATCCTCACCTTCTACTTTCCATTATAATGAACAAAAAAAGCACAGCTTCTTCTATTTAACCTGGTAAGTACCATCAATTATATCATGTCACAATGTCAGACCACCCCACCTTTGACTTCTAATAACCATAAAAACTCTTACGCTATATCTTACTAATAAATAAAACCCGCCTTATGGCAAGTTTTCCTATTTAAACATCTGGATGTAGGGCTTCCTTTTCCACACGATCGACAAATTCCTGAACAACCTTGTCGTTGCCTTTTTTATTTGCAAGCTTCATCATTGCCCGCGCTATAAGATTCACCCCTTTGTTCTGCCCGGCATAAATGATCTTTGTCTCGGTTTCCCCTATCTTTTCCAAAGTAAAAGATGCCTTGACCTCAAACGCTCCACCAATGACAAATGTGATTGTTTTATGTTTTCGCTCCGCATGATCTTCATAAGCTAGTGTTTCAACAGTATATGTTTCAAGGCGCTTCCCTTCTCTATACGTCTGGCGGTGTTTAGCACCAGCCTCTGTTTCACTTCCTTCAATAAGTTCATGCTCTTCCACTTTCGGCATAATCCGTTTTATATTACGATCAGCAAATAATTCCCAAACCTGATCAATCGGAGCCTCAATCTTTTTTTCTTTTTCCCATTGGATCATTCTTCTTCCTCCTTGTAAGCTGATAAAAACTGTGTAGTTTCTATTTTGAGTGGATTCGATATCATTTCTGCAGACATACCGATCAAATGCAGAATGTATCCCCTGCTTCCTCTAGTAAACCGCGCAGCGCACCTTAGAGTCAACCTGAGTTTGACCAGAACTCTTGTATTACTGAGGCTTTTTTCATTTATTGTTTCTTTGGTAATCATAAATGCATACCTTATAGACGTGTTATTTTTTATTAATGACTCCCAAAATTTGGTCGCGAAGACCGTCTTCACCATTTATTGACTCCTCATTTCAAAAAATCAACACCTTGACTGAAATAAAATATTTTTAACCATAATGATCTAACTTTCAACAGTATGGTACATAATTAATTCCAGCTAAGTTTTTGATATTCCCCTTGACTTTTTATGGTTTAATCTATATATTTTGCACTAAGGAAACTTTTTGAGCGCTCATCAAATTTGTCAACTTTTCAAGCCGAAGCCCATATAGTAAAGGGTAAAAAATTTTTTATCCAAAAGTTGCACCAAGGAAATTTATATGCGTATTACAAATTTTCATGAAAATATGCCAAAAAAATGAATGCAACCTAACTTGTTAAGGTGAATTAAAGATTGTCCTACAAATAAGAGGAGGAAAAGTATGAAGTATGCAGCCATCTCTATAAAAGACCTTCATGTTTCCTATTATGGAAATGAAGCCATTAAAGGAGTCAGTTTATCCGTCAACCCGGGAAACCTTGTAGGAATCATCGGTCCTAACGGTGCTGGGAAATCCACGTTTTTGAAAGCGTTGCTCAATCTTATTCCAAAAGATAAAGGCGACGTAATGGTTCTCGGCAAGTCGATTAATGAAGTAAGGAAAAAGATTGCTTATGTTCCCCAAAGAAATGATATTGATTGGGATTTTCCAATTACTGTTCTTGATGCGGTACTTCTTGGAACATATCCAAATCTCAAGCTCTTCAGGCGGCCAAAGAAAAAAGACAAATTATGGGCTATGGAATGCCTCGAACGTGTAGGTATGGAAGAATTCAGCAAGAGACAAATCGGGGAATTATCCGGCGGACAACAGCAGCGTGTTTTCCTCGCCAGAGCACTCGCTCAAAACGCTGAAGTATTTTTTCTTGATGAACCATTTGTGGGTGTGGATGTCTCAAGTGAAGAAACAATTGTCAAGATCCTTAAAGAATTATGCTGGCAAGGAAAAACGGTCATTGTGGTCCATCATGACCTCAGTAAAGCTAATGATTATTTCAATCAACTTATATTGCTGAATAAAGAGTTGATTGGCTTTGGTGCAGTCAGTGAAGTCTTCCAGACGGACATTATTGAAAGAGCCTACAAAAGTCAGTTTGCATTTATGAATGAGATGGGAGTGTAGAAGGAATGGCTTTTATTGAAGCAGTCATGCAGTATGGCTTTCTACAAAAAGCGTTACTTACATCCGTTATGGTCGGCATTATCTGCGGCGTTATCGGTTGTTTCATTATCCTTAGAGGTATGGCGCTGATGGGAGATGCGATATCTCATGCCGTGTTACCAGGCGTTGCGATTTCATATATGCTGGGAATTAATTTCTTTTTTGGTGCTGTGTTCAGTGGTGTGCTCACTGCTATTGCTATTGGTTTTGTTACTCAGAACAGCCGTATCAAACATGATACATCTATAGGAATCATGTTCACAGCAGCTTTCGCTGCAGGGATTATCGTGATTACAATGTTGAAAAGCAGCACAGATTTATATCATATATTGTTTGGTAACGTGCTTGCCGTACGATCATCGGATATGTGGATCACTCTAGCGATTGGGCTTTTTGTTTTAGGTGCGGTTTACCTCTTTTATAAAGAATTATTGGTTACTTCCTTCGATGAAACGATGGGAGCAGCTTATGGCCTTCCAGTCCGAATGATTCACTATTTCCTTATGACATTACTGACAATGGTAACAGTCGCTTCTCTGCAAACCGTCGGAATTGTATTAGTGGTAGCGATGCTGATCACACCAGCTGCTGCTGCCTACTTATTAACCGAGCGTTTATCTATCATGATCTTTCTCTCAGCTGGAATCGGGGTCACCTCTGCTGTCGTCGGACTTTATTTCAGCTTTACTTACAATCTAGCTTCAGGAGCTACCATTGTAATGGCAGCTACAGCCATTTTTATCTTGGTTTTCTTATTCTCTCCAAAGCACGGTTTGTTATGGAAAATGTTAAAAGTCCGGAAAAAAAGAGCTTCTCTTATTTAGAATTGCATGCTCAACGGACTAAACCTACAAACATCATACCGGTTGGACAATAACGAAGGAGACGCTCCGTTCTTCTCTAATAAGCTTGATTTGGCCTGTGTTCGAACGTGATGGGTCATCTCTTGAATCTAATAGCAATATACTGTTTAAGGCAACAAAAATAACGAAAAATCACTAAAGGGGAAGATAGAATGCTTAAGAAAAAGTTTTTATTTTTAGCAGCTGCTCTCATCACTCTCATACTCCTGGCTGCCTGTGGCAGTCAAGGAGCAAATGGAACAAATAATGAAGATGACGGAAAAGTTCAAGTAGTCACCACCTATTCTATCGTTTACGACATCGTTAAAAACGTTGGGGGAGATTTAGTTGATATCCATAGTCTGGCTCCAATTGGTTCCAACCCTCACGAGTATGATCCACTGCCGGAAGATGTGAAGAAAACGACCGATGCTGAAGCTGTGTTCTACAATGGCTTAAACCTTGAGGCAGGGAATTCATGGTTCAACAAATTGATGGAAACGGGCGGAAAAGAAGGTGAAGATGCACCTGTCTTCTTAATGAGTGAAGGTGTTGAGGCTATGTACTTAACATCTGAAGGTAATGAAGGAGAAGAAGACCCTCATGCCTGGTTAGATATTCGTAATGGTATTAAATATGCCGAAAATGCAAGAGACGGCCTTATCAAAGTAGATCCTGAAAATAAAGAAGTTTATGAAAAAAATGCAGAAGAATATATTGCTGAACTTCAAGAACTACATGACTCAGCTGTTGAGCAATTTAACGAAATCCCTAAAGATGAGCGTGTCCTTGTTACAAGTGAAGGTGCCTTTAAATACTTTAGTGATGCCTACGGATTCCAAGCTGAGTACATTTGGGAAATCAACCAGGAAAATCAAGGAACCCCTGATCAAATCACAAGAATTGTAGATATTATTAATGACAAGAAAATCACAGGGTTATTCTTAGAAACCAGTATTGACCCTAGAAGCATGGAAGCTGTATCCAATGAAACGGATGTACCTATTATGGGTAAAGTGTTTACAGACTCCCTGGCTGAGCCTGGTGAAGATGGAGATACGTATATTTCCATGATGAAATGGAATATAAAGACCATTAAGGACGGATTAACAGACGGAAAATAAAACGCGAAGACACAACCTCAATATAAATGAGGTTGTGTTTTCTTTTTTTCCAACTATTATCTATACATACCTATGAGGAGGTCCTTTTAAAGCGCATATTCCATCTTTTTTTATCGAGTTAATGAGAGGATAAAATAAATGGAACGATTAAAATGTTAGGATTCCAGTTATTCGTGGTATATAGAGTGTGGAAAGACAACCATGAATCTTTAGGAGGAAATAAACTGATGAGTAAACGTATTCTAATGGTCGTAACCAATCACACCAAAATTACTGAAGAACATAAGACTGGATTATGGTTAGAGGAGTTTGCCGCTCCTTATAACATGTTTAAGGAGCAGGGTTATGATGTTCGTGTAACTTCTATTTCCGGCGGGAAAGTGGAATTAGATCCGAACAGTATACCTGAAGAAGAAACTTCCCAGTGGAATGAAGCAGAAAAACAACTGGAAGATACCGAAGCTTTAACGAAGGAAATCGCTGATGAAAATTATGACGCCATTTTCCTACCCGGCGGACATGGAACGATGTTCGACTTCCCTGATAGTGAAGAGCTTCAATACGCTCTTCAGCAATTCGCTGAAAACGACAAAGTCATCAGTGCTGTATGCCATGGACCTGCCGGCCTGGTTAATGCAACATATTCTGATGGGACACCAATCGTGAAAGGAAAAACCGTCAACGGTTTCACTGATGAAGAAGAACGCGGGATGGAACTGGACAGTTATATGCCTTTCCTTTTAGAAAGCAAACTGCGTGAAAAAGGAGCAGAGTTCGTACGAGGCGACAACTGGTCTGATTATTCTGTACGGGATGGCAAATTGGTGACCGGACAAAACCCTATGTCCAGTGAAAGTACTGCTCAAAAAGTCATCGAAGTTCTGGAAGAATTTTAATAAAACTATTAAAGGTAAATAAGATAAAAGGGATCTTCTTAAGAAAGAAGATCCCTTTTATCTGTCTTTGTTAAAGCTGAATGGTGATATTATGTAAAAAAACTTCTATATTTGATTCGAACAGGAACCAACAATAGACTTTCACAGAGCCTCTTCATTTGATAAACAAGATTTTTATGTAATAAATCACCATTCACCCCGTTTTATTCAAAGGCTACATACCTATAAAATGTACAAACCCCCTCGTATCCCCTTCTACTCATTTTACTTTATACACTATTTTTAAATACATAACTTACACGCTTATAGTCCATCTTTTCTTCATAAAACCGGTGAGCACTTTTTCTTGATAAACCAGAGGACAGAGCCACAGTTTCATAACCATTACCTGCTGCCCATTTCTCAACAAAATTTAAAAGTTCTTTTCCATACCCATTCGAGCGCACACTTTTCTTTGTTACAAGATCGCACACCCACACAAACCTTCCATAATAAAGCGTAGTCATCTCCTTAAATCCTATGACCGAAAATAGTTCATTGTTTAAGAACAACCCATAAAGGTGATACCGATCAACTTTCCCGGCTTCTTTAACGAGATCCACATACGTTTCTTCGTCCAGATGAGTACGAAGCTCTTTCATGACACTATAAGCAGAACGGATGTCAATTTCATTCTCTATCTTTTGCACTTCTATGGACATTCACTCCCTTCTTTCATTGGTTTGTCTTTCTAATAATTCAATTATTCTATCATTCTGTTTGATCATTCGTTTATTTTGACTACGGAGTTTTGTGAAATCAAACAAAAAAACTAGTAGAATGACAGCTATCAAGATCATACATTGCCTCTCCTTTACCATGGGTGCTTTACGTCATACCCCTTGAATCCTCTTTTCCCTTTACGTGAAACTCATACTTGTATAGATGACAATTGCAGCGACTATAAAGCTAAATAGAAAAAGACCTTTTTGCAGACGGGTCCATTTCTGCATCCAGCCCCAACGCTTTCGATCCACATCAAACCAGAGGTAATCAACCACCACACTTAACACAATAATGACGGCAGCAATGGAAACGTTCATGCCATTCCTCCTTATTCCGATACATTTATTGTAATCGTTCCAAAAAGTTGATCTCCAACGTAGGCATCTAAGTGCCACTTCCCTGAATCGGGTAAACTCATGATAGAAGGTATATGAGCATCCGCACCATTATTTGGACCACCCAGTCCATCTGCTTCTACAACCGTTATCGTCCTACCGGTTTCTTCCTGCTTTCCTTCCACACGAAAAGACCCTTTCAACTCTTCATCGTCTCCCCAAAAATGCCACATATACTTTTGCTCCTCCTGTGCAGAAAAAGAAGCTTTAATAAAACCGATCTTCCCTTTCTGACCAAGCATCGTATAAGAACCAGACTCAAATGTTTCGGTCTCCTTAATGGCAGATCCTCCGTTTTCAGGTTCGTTTGTTTGACAGCCTAAGATTATACACAGCAAAACAATTGGAACAACAAACTTCAACTTCAATGCATCCCTCCTAGCATGATTTACTCACAATCCATCTCTAAAAACTATTATACCAAAATTTTCTAAGTGAGTAATTCTTCCAAACAGAAAAGGATGCTCTCAAGCAGATCCTGCAATAAAGACAAACAAAAACTCTTCCTATTACGTCCATTAAGGAAGAGTTTTCACCAGTTTGTTATTTCTTTTTCTTCATCATTTTTTCAATCGATGATAAATCTTTTGGCACATTGCCATCTAGAATGGCTTTTACAATCATGTCTTCTTTCTGTTTAGAAACAGGTCGGTTGGCTAGTGCAGATACTTTTTTAATAACTTTTCGAATGGTTTTTTCATCTTTGAAGTCTGCCCCCTGCAAAGATTGAGCAAGCTTAAAGACTTCATCCATTTTGACACCTGTTTTCTTTTCAAATTTATCGAACAAAAAGGTCAACCTCCTTCACGTTTTCATAGAACTCCTAAGTATCCTATGAAAAGTGAAAGAAACACGTATCAGCAGTTGTCCCGATTTCTCCTAAAACGCAGGTTTGATGTAACTTAAATAAACAATCAGGGAAAAGACGAGCCATTGAGTAATGTCTTTCCATCCTTCTTCAGCATGGTCCTTAAACTCTCTTCCGGGTGAGCATTATGATAGGATTCAATAATCTTATATCCAAGCTGATACCCACTCCACTTTGGTAATCCTTTTCTATTACTTCCATAAAGGAAGTCGAGGTGGTTTTTCTGACCTCTGTTCTTAAGGGAAGGACGGAATTTACTTTTCCATAATTCCTCTAATTTTTCATCCTTGTATTGTTTTGTCCAAGGAGCGGTGTACGCCCCGCCATATAAGGTGTAAACCGCATACTCTCCTAATCCTTCGATCACCAGAGACTCCAGCAGGGACACATGATTCAAATTTATTCCTTTTTCTGTTAAACGGCACACATGATTGTATTCATGGGCTAGTACAGCTTTCCAATCATCCTTTTTTACTGGTTTGCCGTAGAATAGATAAATTGCTTCTTTAAAAGCTACTCCTCCCTTATTCTCATGTTCCCTCCTATGAAATAACCCACCTTCATTAAATGGATAAACATACAAAGGAACCTCCGGACCCTGCCACTCTCTCTTTAACCTTTGATATTCCTGATCTATTTTTTGAAAGAGACCCTCGATCTTCCATTGCGTCACAAGCTCCTGAGCTCTTCTCCACGCTTCCGGTTTAAACAAGCCATAACTTAGTAAAAGCGAATGAATATCATCTTTTGAAAGCTCCTTAAGAGGATGATCACTGGTTTGACACAAAATTTCCTTTTGAAGATCATATGAAGATTGAAACAGCCGCTTCTTCCTGGATTCCTTTATAAACTCGTTCAGCACTCTGTGTGTATCCACAACTCCCAATATTACCATCCCTTCAGGTGCTTTTTATTATATTATGAGTCCGAATAACCGAGATACGTATAACCTTCTCACTCTTATCCATTTATATAAATCTCGTGAAGGGGCTCTCGAAAGGTTTAGACCATTGCACACGCAGTTTCTTTTTAAATACATAGAATACAGTGTAGAGGGGTCACCCCTCGATTTAAGTTTGAAAGGAGATGTTTTCATGGGCTTTGGTTTTGGATATCCTGGATATGGCGGTTTTGGAGGATATGGCTATGGTGGCGGCTACGGTTACGGCGGAGGTTTTGCGCTGATCGTTGTGCTGTTCATTCTTTTAATTATTGTTGGAGCAGCTTTCGTCAGCTGACCATAAAAAGCGCTCCTGTCATAGGGAGCACTTTATTTTTAATTGCTGCGCATTCTATTTTAGAAGAAAGGGAGGTTCTCGTGTAACAAAATCATATAGGACAAGCCATAATGAACATGAATGGCTGCATGATTAAATTATTTGAATACTTTCTCTTCCTTCTAAAATACTTCCCTCACCACAGCATCCTGCATTAAATTCTGAGTTGTATATTAAAGAGTACTTTCCTATATATTGTGAAAGATACCTCCTTTTCCTTAGGTTGGTCTTCTCCTTTTGTATATGCTCATAATTATTAAATTCCTAGAAAAAAGGGTATAGACCTGGGAACCTAAAAAGAAAAGGGAGTGTCCATATTTATGACATTTAAATTAAATCAAGATGCACCAGATTTTGAACTGCCTACTGTGTCAGGAAATACATTCAGCTTTTCCAACGAACTGAAAGAAACTGATGATCAATGGAACCTGATTGTATACTTCCGTGGTTCCTGGTGCCCGGCTTGTATGAGTGAACTGGACGATTTCCAGGAAAGTATGAGCTACTTTAATGAACATAACATCCGTTTGATAACAGTCACCAATGATGCAAAAGAAAGCTTGGAAAAAATGGTGAAAGAACATGACTTCACTTTCCCTGTGCTGATAGATGAAAACTTGGATTTCCTCTCCTCATACGGTGTGCATTACCATGATGAACACGCTCCTTATGAAGACCATGGAACACATGGAGAACCTGCCTATTTCCTTACAGATGAGAAAGGGAAGGTTCTCTATCAGCAAAGACAAACCAGTCCTTTTGGCCGTCCACACCCGAATGAATTAAGAAAAACTATTAAATATATTCGAAACAACTTAAAATAATTCTTCTCAGGCAGTTCCCTAATAAGGGATCTGCCTGTTATTACATACAGCGGGAGACTTTGATATCCTATTTAAATAATAAATGGCTTATCACATGAGAAATTCCAAAGCTTGTAGTACAAAACAGTTCAATAAACGTTTTTAAACTGTCTGGTTTATATTGTTTGTAAGTCACCTTCCTGCCAATTCCATAGAATTCAAGAGAATAAAGATAGCAGGCAGAACTTCCTCCTGGAAGGTAACTAATTTTCTTGAGAGGGTCCCTTCTTTTTATCATGAATTGATTTAACACACCGTAAGATGTTATATATTTACATTTCCTAATAAAGGAGAGGGGAATTAAATGAAGAAAATTATCCTCTTTGCCGACCCGGGAATTGATGACTCCATTGCAATTATGTATGCCTTATTAAACCCAAAAATTCAAATTTTGGCCATTGTCAGCAGCTATGGAAATGTTGCAAAAGAACAGGCGACTAATAATGTCGCTTATTTATTGAAATTAGCCGGACGTTCTGATGTCCCCGTGATAGGAGGGGCCAATGCCCCGCTGGATGGTGAAATTCCAGAGTTCTATCCTGAAATACACGGCCCTGATGGATTAGGACCTATTCAAGTCCCCAAAACATTCAAAGGGGAACTGACTAACTTCTCGGAACTTTATACCCTATTGAGGAATCATAAAGATATTACGATCGTCGACTTAGGACGAAACACTTCTTTAGCCTCCCTTTTTCTGCTGGGCAATCTGCTCACTGAAAATATATCGGAGATCTTTATGATGGGGGGAGCATTTTTAGTTCCTGGAAACGTAACCCCCTACGCCGAGGCAAACTTTTACGGGGATCCTGTAGCCACTAACGTAGTGTTAAGTAACCTCAACAATATTTTCATTATCCCTCTGAACGTTACAAATAAAGCTATCATTACCCCTGATCATGTCAAAAAGATTATGAAAGAGTCATCCAATGGACTCGTAAATATTATGGATGACATCATGAGTTACTACATTTCGGCTTATAAAAAATTAGTACCTGGAATTAAGGGCGCTCCTCTTCACGATGTACTTACCCTCTCCCTTATGGTTAATCCTCTAATGGGAAAGTACGCACAAAGAGAAGTGGAAGTGTTAACTTCAAGTGAAGGAAGAGGAATATCAGTCGCTGATTTTAGGGAAAATTCTAAACCTGCTGAAAGAGAAATTCACATCTGTTTAGAGTTTGATTACCCTATGTTCATAGAAGACCTTATTTCAGTAATCTGTAATCCACTTAAAACTGACACCTCCAAGAGGCTCTTCTTATGATCCAGTTGTTTTATTTTTGTATACTCCTACCCTTCCAGCCAACATAAACTCTTTTCATTTGAATACGAATAAGAAAATTGAAAAGAAGGAAAAAGGTGAGAAGTTATGTTGACCCGAGTGAATCAAGCCGTTGATAAGCTTACGAATGAAATAAATGCTCATTTGAATGCCGACGGCAGCTTTCATTTTTGTTTTGAGAACAGTTTAGAAACAGATGTTAAGATGATTTTGTTATTGAAAACTTTTACAGAAGATAACCTGCTCATCCAGCAGCTGTGCTCCCGTCTTGCAGCTTTACAGCATAAGGACGGATATTGGAAATTGTATGAGGATGACAACGGAAACCTTTCTGCAACTATCGAAGCCGTTTTCGCTCTCCTTTATGCGGGTTACTACACAAAGAAAAGCCCGGAAATCAAAAAAGCCAGTGACTATATCAAGTTAAAAGGCGGGCTGACAAACGCCCACTCACTGACAAAAATCACACTTGCCCTCTACGGTCAATATCCATGGCTGAACCTTATGCATCTTCCCGTTTATATTATTCTTCTGCCGCCTAAGTCACCTCTTTCCTTCTATGACTTCAGCAGCTATGGCCGTATTCATCTTGCTCCTATTCTGTTAGTCAGTGACTCCCGGTATACAGTTAAAGATACGAAAATCCCGGACATGAGTCCCTTTTTACTTCAAAGAGACTTGGCACCCCTGGATAGAAATACCCGTACACTGTTATTAGGTGTTTACCAGTCTATTAAAGCTCTTATCGGACTCCCACAACAGTTATATCAATCAGCAAGACAGCGCCTTCTTCTATACATGCTGCAGCGGACGGAATCAGATGGAACACTGTACAGTTATACAACTGCCACCTTTTATATGATTTATGCCCTTAGGAGCGCAGGATACTCAAAGCATCACCCTTCTATACAAAATGCAATTAATGGTTTGAAAACACATTTATGCCGGACCCAAAAGGGATATCACACCCAAAATTCTCCTTCTGCCGTGTGGGATACTGCTCTCTTAATGTATGTCCTTCAGATGCCACCATCCCCTTCTTATGACTTGAATGCTGGTGTCCATTACCTTTTGAATCAACAACATTCATATTATGGGGACTGGATGATGAACCTCCCTTCCGTGTCGCCTGGGGGATGGGGGTTCTCTACAAGTAACAGCATTCATCCCGATGTAGATGATACGACTGCAGCCTTAAGAGCAATATCACCCTATGCCTCCTCAAATCCTGTCATTCAGGACCGCTTCGTGCGGGGGTTGAACTGGGTGACTGCGATGCAGAATGATGATGGAGGATGGCCGGCATTTGAAAAAGACAAAACTCATCCGCTGCTCTCCTACGTACCTATGGACGGAGCAGCCCATGCAAGCCTTGATCCTTCTACCGCCGATTTGACGGGGAGAACGATTGAATTTCTAGGACATCATGCAAAATTCCCTAAAACGGACCCCAGAATTCATAAAGCGATCCAATGGCTGAAGAAACATCAAGAACCAGACGGTTCCTGGTATGGACGCTGGGGCATTTCTTATATCTATGGAACTTGGTCCGCTCTCACAGGACTGTCAGCAGTTGGATTAAGTACAGGAGATCCTTGTGTGCATAATGGTATCCAATGGCTGGAGTCCATTCAAAATAAGGATGGTGGATGGGGAGAATCCTGCCTTAGTGATGAGAAAGAACAGTATATCCCTTTAAAAGCGAGCACTCCCTCCCAGACAGCATGGGCACTGGATGCGCTGATTTCTGTTCATAAACAAAAAACACCAACGATAGAACGTGGAATCGACAGTTTATTGAACCAATTGGAAGAAGAAACAGCCTGGACCTACCAGTACCCAACCGGAGCAGGACTCCCGGGAAAGTTTTATGTATACTATCACAGCTACAATTACATCTGGCCTTTACTCGTATTAAAGAAATATCTAGCATTAGTTGGAACAGTAAATGAGGAAAAACAGCAAGGAACGCCCGGATGATATTAGGGCGTTTTTTCAACGTTTCTTTTTATAATAGAGGGGATAGAAATCCTCCTGCCTGCTCAAACCTTCCCTCTTTCGTAAGGTTAATCGAACCATTCCCGTTTTCATGGCCGCCTTTCCTCTATTAGGAGGTTTCTCAGGGAGAAAGAGGCTCGAGACCCCGCACATGGAAAACGAGTCGTCCCCACTCCAACCCTCGTTACAGAAATGGCTATCGTTATAAATATTCAGGGCAAAGTTTCACTATTTAAACATATACATTTAAGAGAATGCCTTTGAAGGAGCTGAATAGATGAATTCACAAAATGTGTCCATGAATTCTGCGATTGATCCTTATGTATATCAAACACTTCTTTCCATCCAGGGGGCAGGTGTGGTCGTGCAGACGACGCAGGGTTCAGTCCGAGGGAAGTTAAAAACGGTCATGCCTGATCACATTGTTGTAGAAGTCAGCGGGACACCTTTTTTTGTACGAACCCAGCAGATTGTCTGGGTCTTTCCGCATAGCCGGTAAAAGGAGGATGTTATGTTTAAACGACTCAACCGAATGCAGGTCGCCTTAACCATCCCAGAGCATGGGGACGCAAATGCTGCAGCTGCTGTTCAAGAATTGCTTGGGGGAAAGTTTGGGGAGATGTCAACACTAAACAACTATATGTATCAGTCTTTTGGATTTCGCAACAAGAAAAAATTCAAACCGTTCTATGATCTAGTTGCAAGCATCACTGCTGAAGAGTTCGGTCATGTAGAAATGGTGAACAATGCCATCAATTTATTAACAAGAGGTGTAACCTTTACAGGAGACCCCAATATAGCGCCGCTTCAAAATGGTTTAAATAAACGGAACACGTATCAGTTTATTGCAACCGCACAAACCGCTCTCCCAGGGGATTCTATGGGACGGGCATGGACAGGGGACAACGTATTTAACAGTGGGAATCTTGTACTCGATCTGCTGCATAACTTCTTCCTGGAACTAGGTGCGCGCACGCACAAGATGAGAGTTTACGAAATGACAGATCATCAAACTGCACGGGAAATGATCGGATATCTGCTCGTACGGGGCGGCACACATGCTCTTGCCTACGCTAAAGCACTGGAAATTGCAACAGGGGTCGATGTAAAGAAAATGCTTCCTGTGCCCGACCTTGACAACTCAAAATTCGACTATGCCCGTCCCTACCTGGATCAAGGGCTTGATAACATCTTGTATACGTGGAGCGATACCGATTACCAGGACATCAATCAGATATGGAAAGGGACAAACCCAGAGAACGGACAACCGCTGAAGGTGATTCAAGGGACGCCAAAAGGTGCTCCGATTCCAGACCTTGATGACCTTCCTGAAGAATTCGCTCCCGGTATTGATCGTGACGATTATGAACGTATTGCAAGAAAACTAATGGAAAACCTTTAGAATTAGAGGAGACGACCAAAGTTTCTCTTTTCTCATAATAATAAACACAGGGAACCTCTTAAATGAAGAAAGGTTCCCTCTCATCATTTGTCTATCCCTTTAATAAATGCCTCTATCTTTTATCTAACCTTATCTTTGTGCTAAAAATTTCACATCACATCTCCTTTCCGCAAATTAGTTGTTATCCAAAATAAAAAACGTGCCCCCTTAAAAGGAGGTCACGCTCTCATTTGTTCCTGTTCTGTTACGTGATTTTCTTCAGACGGCTGTTTTTCTAATTTATATACAAGGACACCTCCAATTAAAAGACCAATCCCTAACAGCTTCTGCCAGGAAAGCTCGGCAGATTCAAATCCAAACCATCCTCTTGTATTAATCGTAAAAGCAATTAAAATTTGAGAGATCAGAGCAATTGAAATCGCATAAGCTGGACCAATCAGGGTTACTCCTCTCATAAGGAAGAAGACAATCCCGACTCCAAAAACCCCTCCAAATAAAAAGATTGGATTGATGTCACCGAACTGAAAAAGGCTCCTCTGTTCCACTGAATAAAAAACCGGCAAAGAACAGATCAGCCCAAGTCCTAAAACAAGAGTGGTCGTTGCCCAAGATCCCGTCCGCTCACTCACCCTCGCGTTAAATACATTTTGCAGACTAATTAATATTCCTGCAACAATCGCTAGAAACACACCGAACATACTGCTTCCTCCTACTCATAGATGTTTCCATTCGCAAGTTCACGGAGTTTGTCTAAATCAATAATTTTAATTGCTCCGTTTTTCCTTTCAATGATAGCCTCAGAAGTCATTTTCTTTAACACACGATTTAGATGACGATAGCTCGTCCCTATCCATTCCGCAAGTTCTGTCAGGTTCTCTGTACGCATTTCTTCATGGAAAACCGTCCCTTCCCCGTCTGAAGAAATCGAAAGCAGATAACTCGCTAGCCTGACTTCAACTGGATAAAGCATATGCATACTAGTTGCTTGAGAAGCTGTATAAAACTTTTCGGCTACTTTTTCCAGTAAAAAACGAACCAATGCCGGATGACTTTTCTCTAATTCTTTAACATCCGCAAAGGAAGCAGCCAGCATCACCCCGTCAGAAATGGCTTCCACCGAATTAAGAACCGACGTACCACGAATATATTCCACATCACCCAGCAGAGCGAGTGGTGTTTTAAAACGGTTGATTAAAGACCTTCCTTCCAAAGTCACGGTAAAGATTTTTATTTTTCCTTCGACTAAAAAATAGAGTTCTGTCAATTCTTCTCCCGTCGTAAAAAGGACATCTCCTTTTTGAAAAGAGTAGGTTTTAATATTCCTGCGAAACCCTTGTGGAAATAACGCTTCCAGCTGATACTCGCGAATGTACGTATCAACACTTGCTGTTCTTTCTTTCATAGAAGATACCCCTTCTTTACAATTGGAAAATAACCACTCCGATCAGCATCATCGCAAGACCGATCCCCTGCCGCAAAGTAATTGGTATTTTCTTCTCATCGAACCATCCTTTCGATTCAATGATAAATGCTGTTCCAATCTGCGCGACAAGTAAAACCGCTATTGCTTTTGCCGGACCAATTTGATGAATGGCCGTCAGTTCGGAGAAAACAACGATCACACCGAATGTCCCACCTGTTAAATATAGGAACGGTACTTTCTTGAAGCTCTTTCCTTTTCCATCTCTTACTTTTAAGTAAATCGTCAATGAAATAATAAAAGCGACGAGGTGAACCATGGATGTCGTATGCCAGCCACCAATCGCGTCACTCATTTTCGCATTAAAAATTCCCTGCATGGTGATACACAAACCACCGAGCAGTGAAAATAGAGCACCTTTCATCCTGCATCCTCCTGTTCTCTGCATCCATTTAAAGGGAAGATGAAGAATTCGAAAAGGACATATGTCCTAAATCATTTATTCTTTTTGCAAATAACGGCCATATAACCTGTTCTGTGTTACGTTTTCTCCTTTTACCCAGCAATTCCAATCGATCGTAACGCATTCACCAAATGGTAAAGCTATGTAGACCCTGCCTGTCATATTATCATAACCAAACGTATGTAACGTGCCAAAACTATGCAGGTAATCCTGGTAAAAAAGCGGAGAAGTTTCATCAGAAAAGTAATGAAAAGCTTCGGTTATGGAAGTAAAGTTTTTTTGATCCATTACCTGTTTGCGGAAAATACTGCGAGTAAAATCTTCTTTTACAGTGCTCCCTTTAAAGTGATTCGTACAGGTGATTTTACCCTTTCCCTTTATTATCCGCATCCTTTCAGGACCGGCTTCAACTACTGCCATATCACCATGTTGATCAGATAAGGAATAATTATAGTTCCACGCATGAGGCAGCTTCTTAAGTAAGGTTATGGCCTGCTGCGTATTCTCACACTTATCCAATACAATCCTTACAATCATCGTTGCAGCAAAACCTTCTTTGGCCCCTTTATTATTGACAAAATGCAAAGCTGTAAACAACCCTTTTTCATTTACCCCTTCATGACGGCCGACGATATGAAGAGATGTGCCTGCACTTGCAAAAGCTTTGTCAGGCTGTATCAAAGTCAACCTATGGTCATAACAGTCTGGTGAAAAATCATAATTTCGAACAGCAAACCGTTTATCAATGAACGAAGAACAACCCATAGCCAGGCTGCATGGCAGGTTGCAGCCCGCAAACCTTGCCGCCGTCTTTTTTAAAGACCACCCCAGTCCGTCTGCCACACCCTGCAGTTCCTCGATGATGTGTGGAGCAAAGGTTTGAAGCTGTTTGATCCCCTCCCAGGGACTTCGGTTATTCTCTAGAATTTTCAGCTTCATTAATATGTCTTCTGACACATCCAAACTCTCCGAAACTCCAATATGATAAGAGGAACCTCTGTATTGGTTGATATTCCATTCCATGTCATCCCCTCCCGATTATTAGAATAGTCTATTCAAAAAGGAAAAACCTGTCTTTTCCAGGTTAAAGAAGACAACTTATTATTTATTGAATTGAAAGAAGCGTCCGGTGCTCTTTATTTAAAAGTCATTTCTTCAGGATGACTTGACTTAAAGCCCTTTACCATAGAAAAAGGAGTCTCCTCAAGGGATGACTCCTTTTTTTCCTATTTATACAAATGATCAGCTTATGCATCTTTTTCTTTTTGTCTTGCTTTACTTCGCTTTACCCGCTTTTCAAGCGTACGTTTCAGCTGTTCTTTATACTTTTCTTCTACGAGAATATATAGAAAATCTCCTGAGTGAATTTCCGTTTCCCCGTATGGTGTAATGACTTCGTTATCACGGATGATCGCGCTGATGTTGGCACGATTCGGGAAACTGACCTCATGA
Organism: Halobacillus litoralis; assembly: GCF_020524025.1. GTDB lineage: Bacteria > Bacillota > Bacilli > Bacillales > Halobacillaceae > Halobacillus > Halobacillus litoralis_D. Next base: position 1,230,495 of record NZ_JAIVKN010000001.1, read on the forward strand.
AGTTTTTTACCTACCACTGCTGATTCCGCATTGGTTTGATACTGAATCATTTCTGCTTTAGCTTTCCCCATAGAGATCAGTTCAATAGAATGATGAGGCACATCTTTTTTCGGTCCTACGAGCTTCATTTTTTTTGCAACAAGCGAAATGGTGGAGCCCTGGACTAGGGCCGACGTCAAAACAACAAAGAAAACGAGATTGAATAACCCCTGGCTGTTATCAAGTCCTTCGACAATCGGAAACGTGGCAAGTACGATGGGCACAGCTCCGCGAAGGCCTGCCCATGATACAAACAGCTTTTCTTTCGTTGAATAATTCATACCTAAGAGTGAGAGAAAAACTGCAATGGGCCTGGCGATCAGAATCAAGACAACGGCAAGTAACAATCCATTCAGCATGATAATGCCTGTGAACAGTTCACTCGGGAAAACGTATAACCCTAAGATGACAAACATAAGGATCTGCGCCATCCATGCAAACCCCTCATTAAATTGAAAAATCGAGTAACGATACGTCAACTCACTGTTCCCAATAACAAGAGCTGCTACATAGACACCAAGAAATCCACTTCCTCCACTGAATGTCGTAATACTATAAGTGGCAAGAGCAAAAGCCACGGAGAATATTGGGTAGAGTGCACTGGAATCTAGTTTAATGCGATTAATGGAAAAGGAAGCAATCTTCCCTAAAGCAAGGCCGATAGCTATACCAAGCCCCATCTGCAGGAAAAAGGTCGGGATCAGCATCCAGATTGATGATTCCTCCGATGTAATCAGTTCAATGACAGAAAGAGTGAGAAACACTGCCATCGGGTCGTTCGTCCCAGATTCGGCTTCTAGTGTTGCCCCCATTTTCGCTTTAATATTTCTTTCTTTTAAAGCAGCAAAAACAGCGGCCGCATCGGTAGACCCGACAATAGCACCAAATAGAAAGCTTTCAAGCCAGCCTAAATCAAACAATAGATAGGCAGCAAATCCAACAATTAACGAGGTTATCAACACACCGATTGTGGCAAGTGACAAAGACGGGACGGCAACTGAGCGTACAGTTGCCCATTTCGTATGAAGACCACCTTCAAATAAAATGATAACAAGAGCGAAGACACCGATTGTCTGGGCAACCGACGCATCACTAAAATAAACAATCCCAAGCCCTTCACTACCAAAGAGCATACCGACCATAATAAATAGAATCAGGGCCGGAATTCCCCAGCGACTTGAAAATTTAGCCACAATAACCCCGCTGAACAAGAGTAAAGCAGTAAGTAATAGAAATGAATCCGTACCAAAAGCATCAAAAAACATGGAAGGAATTCTCCTTAAAGATAAAATGAGGAACATGAGGAATGGATACCAATTTATATAAGATTATCCTATAACAAGGATTTTGAATCAAAATAAATGCCTGCGGAGCCACTTCTGCATCCATACAGCTGCCTGTATACCATCACCCATAGCAGTCGTAACAAACTGAGAGTGATTAACAATATCCCCCGCTGCCCACACCCCTTCTATATTTGTCATCTTCGTCCTGGGATCTACAAACAAGTGACCGTTTTCATCCAACATCACCCCCAGCTTATCGGCAAGCTTCGTTTGAACATCATTGCCCCCAAATCCAAGAAAAACTTTTTCAGTCTCCAGCTGAATCCCATCTTCGGTTTCCATACCTGTAACCAGTCCATTTTTATGAATCACTCTTTTTATGCTGACCTGTTGAACGAAAATCCGCGCCTCATGTAATTCACCTTGAGCTTCTAATGAAATTTCAGCCCCATCGTGATTCACAAAGGTAACATGGTTACACCAATAGCGGACAGCAAGTGCCATTCGGGCTCCGATATTACCAGAACCCAGCACCATTGTCTTTTTCCCTACCGTCTCATATCCATCACAATCCGGACAGACATACAGAGAGAGACCAAGACATTCCCGAATTCCCTCAATAGCGGGAATGTTTTGCTTTATCCCTGTTGCAAATAGGAGGGTTCGACTTACAAAGCTTTCTCCCTGGGCCGTCTCGATAATAAAATCATCATAGGATTTATAGACATGAGAAACAACCGCATGTCGTTGTTTCACCCCCAGCTGTTCTGCCTGCTTTTTCCCTCGTTCTAATAAATATGATCCCTTGACACCTTCTGGGTAGCCGAGAATATTATTATACTGATTGCATAAAGAAGCACGTCCCTCCCCCGCATCAATGATTAATACGGACCTGAGATAACGACCTAACTGTATACTTGCCTGCAGACCGGCAATTCCACCACCAATGACAATACAATCATATATCAAAAGCCCCGCATCCCTTCCGCATTTGCCCTTACTTTCCCCAGCATGATTTGTTTTACTCTCTTATAAGTATTTGCTAAAATGATTGGATGAAAAAGGAAATAAGGGGCGTGCTTATGAAAAAAGCTTTTCTTCTTACCTTGTTTTTCCTTTCTGCCTGCACTTCCTATAAAGAGATCCACTATTCAGGGGTGGGAGATCAATGGCAGGTAGAATACCATGCTGAAATCGTCGGAAATAAAAGCCAAAGAACCAGCTTTGTGATTACATACATGGGTCAGTATCCGAAACCTAAAAAAATGACCTATCAGATTCAATCAGATCGTTTTTCTCACACAGGATCATCCAGCACCGACCGTGGTATCCAATCCATCAACCGGGATGGATTGGACTGCCAATCATGCAAGACATTAACAAAAGATACAGATATTCAGGCGAAGATATGGTCAGATGGGCGCACAGAAGTTATTGACTTAGACTTAATGGAGTAGAATTTTGCACTTTTCCCCTGTCACTCTTCAACAATCCCCTTTATAATAGGTAAGGATGAACTTAACGAAGGAAAAGGTGTTAAACAATGAGCTTACTCACAGTAAAAAATTTGAGTCACGGCTTCGGTGATCGTGCAATTTTCGAAGACGTGTCTTTTCGTTTATTAAAAGGAGAACACATCGGTTTAATCGGCGCTAACGGCGAAGGAAAATCGACGTTTATGAATATTATTACCGGCAAGCTTGAGCCGGATGCTGGTAAGATTACCTGGTCGAAAAGAATCCGCATCGGTTATTTAGACCAGCATGCGGATCTGAAGCAGGGCATGACCATTCGAGACGTTCTGCGCACTGCCTTTCAGTACTTGTTTGATATGGAACAGGAAATGAATGATTTGTTTGCCAAAATGGGAGAAGCCGGACCGGATGAACTCGAAGCTCTTCTTGAAGAAACTGGTGTTTTGCAGGATGCCCTGACAAACAACGACTTCTATACAATTGATGCCAAAGTCGATGAAGTCGCAAATGGCCTTGGTCTGAACGACATTGGACTTGAACGTGATGTTCATGACTTAAGCGGAGGACAGCGTACAAAAGTACTGCTGGCAAAGCTTCTCTTAGAGAAACCTGATATTCTGCTTCTAGATGAGCCAACCAACTACCTGGATGTCGAACATATCGAATGGCTGCGTACCTACCTTCAGGAATATGAGAATGCGTTTATACTAATTTCCCATGATATTCCGTTTTTAAATAGTGTCGTCAATTTGATCTATCACATGGAAAATCAGGAATTGAGCCGCTACCCGGGTGATTATAACGAATTCCTGCGTGTTTATGATATGAAAAAACAGCAGCTGGAAGCCGCTTATAAAAAGCAGCAGAAAGAGATCGCCAATCTGAAGGACTTCGTAGCTCGAAACAAAGCTAACGCAGCCACAAGTAAGATGGCGATGAGCCGCCAAAAGAAACTTGATAAGATGGACGTCATTGAACTGGACTCGGAGAAACCAAAACCACAGTTTAATTTCAAACAGGCCAGGACTCCTGGTAAGTACTTGTTTGAAACGAAAGACCTGGTTATTGGTTATGACGAGCCGCTTTCAAGACCACTAAATCTTTCGATGGAACGTGGTCAGAAAATTGCTTTGTCCGGCGCGAACGGCATTGGTAAAACAACCCTTCTCAAAAGTATTCTGGGTGAAATCAAACCGGTATCAGGATCTGTGGAACTTGGGGACCATCTGCACATTGGTTACTTCGAACAGGAACTGAAAGACATCGGCAGCAACACCTGTATCGAGGAAGTGTGGGAAGAATTCCGCCACTTCACCCAGTATGAAGTCCGTGCAGCTCTGGCAAAGTGCGGTCTGACCCGTAAACACATTGAAAGTAAAGTACAGGTTCTAAGCGGAGGGGAAAAAGCGAAAGTCCGCCTCTGCAAACTGATTAATAAAGAAACGAACCTGCTCGTATTGGATGAACCGACAAACCACTTAGATGTCGATGCAAAAGCTGAATTAAAGCGCGCCCTAAAAGAATATAAAGGAAGCGTTCTGCTCATCTCTCACGAACCTGAATTCTATCAGGATATTGTGACTGATGTTTGGAACTGTGAGGACTGGACTACAAAAGTATTTTAATAGTCCCCTCTTTCCTGCTAAAGAAAGGAATCCCCATACAAGGGGGTTCCTTTTTTTACTTTTTTATAAATAGCAATCTGGAACAAATCCGTTGTACGGTTGGATTTAATTGACACCGCTTTTTCCATAACCATCATTTTCTATAATTTTTCCCTTCCAGGATTTCACGATTGACACTAAAAACAATCGCTAATAGAATGTGGTCACGTTTCTGAGGAAGACCTCTGACGCAACTTTAATATGGAAGGGAGGAAGTGATCATGATTTATCGCTCTGTGGTTTATTTAATAGGCATGCTCATTAATTTCTTTGGCGTAGCCTTACTAATCAACGCTACACTTGGCGCTGGATTTTGGACATCATTTTTTATAGGAGTATCCGACCACCTTGGCTATACAGTAGGGTTTTGGTACGGTGCTTTCCAACTGCTTATCATTTTCATTAACGCAAAATTAATGAACAAAATGCCGGAGACGAGGGCTGTTATACCGGTAGTTATGGAAAGTATAATATTAGACTTCTGGCTGGAGTTTGTCTTTGCAAATGTCGATCTTTCACAAGCTCCTTATCTACTACAGGTACTCACATTATTGACAGGGGTAGCGATTATCGGATTAGGGGTAGCGATTTATATTCTTCCGCAATTCCCCCGCGCACCTGTTGACCAGCTGTTTCTTGCCGTCAGTTCACGCTTTCAGATGAGTCTGCAGGCTGGTCAAACGACAATAGCGGTAATCATGACTTCTCTTGCCCTTTTGATCGGAGGACCTGTCGGACTTGGTACACTGGCTCCAATGTTATTTTTGGGACCCGTGATTCAATTTTGTTATACGAGAGCGTACCCGCTCTATTACAAATTCCATCCATCTGGTGAAAAAGCTTATCAGCACGCTCTTGAATAAGAGTAATAATAAAAAAGAAGGAAGAGACTTCGATGCAGCTCTCTTCCTTCTTTTTTAATGATTTTCTTTTTGTTTATCTTTCATTGTGCCCTGATAAAATCCTAATTTATCCCTCTGCTTTATTATAAACTTTCCCCCCGTTCAACAAGTCCTTCTTGAATATCAGAGTAAACAAGGGGATAGAACAGTCTCTTCTCCTACACCTTCACATAAGAATTTAAACTGATGTCTACTTTAAGTAAAAGCATAAGTCATGAATCTTATAAAGACTTTGTGATATAGTACAAAATGAAAATTTGGTTTGGGAGGAAAAAAAAATGATCAACAAAGAGGATAAAAAGCAACAAATTTTAGAAGCTGCTGAATTTCGATATGCTACAAAGAACTTTGATCCTGATCGAATCATTCCTGAAGAAGACTTCCGCTTTCTTTTAGAGGTTGGACGTCTTTCTCCAAGCTCTTTTGGTTATGAACCCTGGCGCTTTGTGGTCGTACAAAATGAGGAATTAAGACAGAAGATTAAAGATACGGCCTGGGGAGCCTTTGGTAAACTTCCAGATGCCAGTCATTTTGTCATTTTTCTATCACGCACCCGGAAAGATACCCAATATGACTCGGCCTACTTAAAAGAACAGCTGAAGACTGTGAAAGGTCTGCCGGATGAACATGCACAGAAGTTTATCAGCCGAATAGAAGAATTTCAAAAAGAGGACTTCCAGCTCCTAGATGGAGACCGGCCGCTCTTTGACTGGGCCAGTAAACAAACGTACATCGCTCTTTCGAATATGATGACAGCTGCCGCTGAAATTGGCATCGATTCCTGTCCAATCGAAGGATTCCCAATGAAAGAAATGAATCAGCTTCTTGAAGAAGAAGGTTTGTTGGAAGACGGTAGTTTCGGAATTTCTGTGATGTGTGCGTTTGGTTACCGTGCGGAGGATCAGCCTGAGAAAAAGCGCCGTTCCTTTGACGATATCGTTCAATGGATCGATTAATTTCTTTCCTAAGATGATACACTGTATTCGGTGATTATTTACATGAAACAAGCTCAGAGAAAGTTCTCTGAGCTTGTTTTTTTAAGAGTACAAACAACTATTTAAAAGTTGATTTATTATGCTCCAGCCCACACATCTTTTGCAATCCGTCCTGATTGTTCCAGATGATTGAACCATGCAGCTGCTTCCTCTTCACTGATCTTGTGTTTGTTTCGATAATTTCTGATTAAAGTTTCTGTCACTTCTGGAGCCATCTTACTTCCATCACCGCAGATATAAAGATGCGCTCCTTTTTCAAGAAGTTCAAGGAGGTGGTCCGCTTGTGCATCCATTAGATGCTGAACATACACCTTCGTTTCCTGGTCTTGACGGGAAAAGGCTGTATGAAGAGTGACAAGACCTTTTTCCTCAGCATCTTTCAGTTCTTCTTTATACAAAAAGTCCTGCTCGGGGTGTCGACAGCCGAAATAAAGATGAGCCTCTCCTAATTCAGCACCACCTTTCTGCAAGACCTCCCTTGACTGAAGAAAGCCTCTGAATGGGGCGATTCCCGTCCCGGGCCCTACCATAATGATTGGTGTTCCCGGGTCCTCAGGAAGTTGGAAGTCGGTTTCAGGTGTCCGGATAAAGCAGGCAATTTTATCTGATGATTCACGAGAAGCAAGATAGTTTGAACTGATCCCCTGAAAGACACCTTTTCCACTCCAAGCCTGACCATTGACGACTCCCACTGTGATACTGGTCTGCTCCTCTCTCACAAGTGGAGAGCTCGAGATGGAATAATACCGGATTCGTAAAGATGGCAGCAAGGCAAGAAATTGTTCAAACTCCATCATACAAGATGGATACTCTTCCAATAACTCGAGCATTGTCTGCCGTTTATTTAAGATTTCTTTTTTATAGATTTCATCCTCCAACAACTGCTCTAACTCCTGTTTGTGGGGAGGACAAGGGTTACTAGCAGCGAGTTCACGGATTTGAGCTCGTGTTGCTGGTTCCTGCAGTTCTACATAAGAAGACAACAGTTCCCCAAGCTGTACCGGCTGATTTGTAGGGAGATGGGCGGCCTTCCCTGTTCCTTCTCCAAGCACCACAAATGCCTCCCGCTTCAAATCGAAACGTTCCAGAGCACGAGCGATGAGTTGTGGATGGTTTTCAGGGAGTACTCCTAAGTGATCGCCTTCTTTATATGAAACACCCTCAGGCAGCTTCAATTCGATATGGCGTGTGCTGCGTTCTCCGGAATTTTGAAGTTCCCGGTTCTCCACTACTTCTGCTGTAAACGCATCATAGGTGCGCGCAAGTGGTGTATAGCTGGAGCCACTGACGAAACTCATAGAGATCGAACTAGAAGTATCCGATGATTCTTCCATTTCAAGATCGAAATGAGAAGCAAGGTTTTCCCATAGCTGTTTCTCCCATTTTTCGAACTCACCATCAAAGTCGTCACTCGCATCCCCTTCTCCACGAGGTACTATTTTTTCAGCTCCCTTAGCTTGAAGCTGCTCATCGATTAAAACAGGGATACGCTGGTACGTATTGGCCCAGTTGCGGTCACCACAGCCGAATACCGCGTAAGAAACCCCTGAGAGCTCATCGTCCGCGAGTGTTGGAATCCATTCCACAAATGCAGCAGCATTATCAGGTGGATGTCCATTATAAGAAGCTGATACCAGGACAACTGCACCTTCTTTCGGAAGATGGTTCGTATAATTATCAAGCGGTTCTACATTTGTGTTAAAGCCTAGAGCGGATCCTTTTTCGGCTATTTCACGTGCTACACCTTCTGCTGTTCCCAGGTTTGAACCATATAAGACAAGCAGGGGTGTGCCATGGGAAGTCGAAGCCATAGCCACATGCTCTTCGGCCTCTTCTTTCATAGAATTGTCAGACGGCATTTGAAACAATGACCCTTCTTTTCGTTGGCGGACTTTCATCGTCAGTCCTTCCGGCTTTAATGTCAGTGTCTCTTTTACATCAAGCTGATAATTCGAATGATCATTCAACTCAAAATGCTGAAGCACCATTCCAAGAACTAGTGTTGCTTCATGCAGAGCGAACTGCTGTCCAATACAAGCACGCTGGCCGTTACCAAATGGTTTATATGCCTGGTGTGGTACAGAAGAGGGGTCCTCAAATCGTTCCGGTTTAAAGGATTCCACGTCATCTCCCCACACAGCTGTATCCCGGTGAAGTTCAGGGATAAGTAAAGTAAACGTATCGCCTTTTTCCACAGCATATTCACCTGCAAGGGTTGTATCTTCTTTTGCATACAGTGTGAAAGCTGGTGCGGTCGGCCATAATCTCAACGTTTCGTTAAGGATCATACGTACATATTTTAATTGCTTCACTTGTTTATAGGAAGGTGTATCCTCACCAAGGACCTCGTCAACTTCCTTGTATGCCTTCTGCAGTTTGTCAGGATTTTTAAGTAAGTAATAGATGGCGAAAGAAAGCAGTCCACTTGTTGTCTCATGACCAGCAATTAAAAAGGTGATGATTTGAAACCGGATATTTTCATCGTCCAGTTTTTCACCTGTCTCAGGATCCTTTCCTTTTAACATGTGGGAAAGCAAATCGTTTTCCCCTTGATCCCCGTCCTGCTTACGCTCTTCTATTAAGTCATCAACAAGATTAAACATGTAGTCAATGTCTTCTTTATATTGACGCTTGGTTTTAACCATCAGCTTGTCTTGAATTCCAAGACGCTGACTCTGGTTCATCGACTCATCAAGAGCACGAACCATTTTTTCTACAAAGGGATGCATATTTTCCCGGTAAAAGCTGTTGAAACGGAAATCAAATCCACATAACCCAATTGTATCAAGAGTTAACCGTGTCATGTCATCAGGTACTTCTATCGCTTCATTTGGGTTAAGACGTTTCCATTTCTGAATCAGCTGCATCGCAAGGTCCAGCATTTTCTCGTGATAGCCTTTCATAGCCTGCTGACTGAAGCTTGGTAAAAGAATGTTGTGTGCCTTCTGCCAGTTTGGTTCTCCCGTTCCACTTGTAAATAGGCCGTCCCCGCCGAAAGCGCGGACTTTCTGTAGAGCAGGACCAATCTTCTTATCAAAACGCTTCTCATCCGTTATTTCAGCCGCAAATTTTGCACTCGAGACAAATGTGCTGGTTCTACCCGGAAACTGGAATTGATAAATAGGGCCAAGCTCCCTTGCCATCTTCATGAACGACTGGATGGGCTTATCACGATCTAAAGCTGGCAGATTTCCAAGCGGTCCGTACCCTTTTGGTCTTGGTAGATTTTCAGTATGGTTCATGAACCATCACCTCTTTCATAGTTTAGGAATGAATGTTCATTCCGTACATGGGATAAGAGACGCCATCAATCATGATGGCGGACTGCATCCCAGCAACTCTCTTCTACACCTTTTAACAATTCTTCTGATACCTCTATCTCACCAGCACGAATCAGCTGCTGTAATTCCAGGAATCCACCAAAAATGATCGCAATTAAGGCTAGAGACGGTAGGTCCCGAATTTCCTTCTTCTCTTTTCCACGATCAAGAAAATCCCTTAAAATAGACCAAAGATGAGTGAAATAATCCTTACTCCTATCATCAAGAAAATAAGCAGCATTATGAGTCTTAATAAAATACAGCGCATGTTCATGCTCATTTGTGAAACGGACCAGCCGATGGAATAAATGATGGAATTGGTTTCGAACACCGCTCTGGTGAGGAAAGTCCTCTTCCAAAAGCGAAGTCAAAACACCCACATGGTGCTGGAACAGAGTGTTAACGAGAACTTCTTTGTTCTCAAAATAACGATAAATGGTTCCAGCACCGACTCTTGCATCATTGGCAATCATCGGTATCGTAGTGGCGTCAAAACCTCGCTCTGCAAACAACGTCAGCGCGCTGTGCAGGATGTTATCTCGTTTGGTTGTTGCCATTGGTGACTCTCCTTCAAAGCGGAATGATTATTCATTCCACTAAAATATTAGTACAAATTCTCAATCTATTCAATCATTAAAAAGACTCAAATGGGTGAATACACACAAACCAGGTCTCCAATTACATCCGCTTTCTTTCCCTTCCCCCTTCTTTTAAAAAAGAAACTTCATTAAACGGGACCTTCTCTCCTGTGTTCCGTTAATAGATAGGATCAAAAATCCACAAAAAAAGGGTGATTTGATTCGTCCACACAACGCTCAATTCGTTCTTTAAAATTCCCATATGTAACCATTTCATTCACTTGACTTAAAGGGAAAAAGCCGACTTCCAGCGCTTCTTCTGTTGTTGTCAGCTCCCCGCCAATCGCTCTTCCTAGAAATAAAGCGTTACAAATCGAACGTTCAACATTCTGGAAGACTCCGCAGAATTTCGTTATTTCTATATCCAGCCCGCACTCCTCTTTCGCCTCCCGCACAGCCGCATCTTTCAGGGATTCTCCCTCTTCTACTTGTCCACCAGGCATTTCCCAGCCCCGTTTTGGTCCTTTAATTAACAAAATTTCCTCATTCTCATTCCTTATAACCGTCGCTGCTGATACGATATGCTTTGGCGGCATCCGACTTCTCTCCCTTATTTTTCTTTTTTCATACGAAATCCATGTTCATTCACTATGGACCTTTTATGTAAATAAGCTGATTTTAAAATATGTTATTCCTCCCCTAGCACTGGCAGATCATTAAAAGGTTACCATCAGGATCTTTGATATTAAAGTAATGATCATGCCGTATATCTGTCACAAGCTCGACACCCTTATGCCTCATAAATTCATAGGCTGCATTAATATCTTTAGTATCCAGATGAAACACAGGGGTTTGATACTCTTTTCCCTCTTCATAAATTTTACTATCCAGCACCATCCCCGTTCCTTTCATAGGAAGAACATAGAGGTGACCAAATAAGATTTCCCGATCATTTGGCAGCCCAAGCAGGTCACAATACCAGTCCCGTGCTCTTTCAATATGACGGACCGGAACAAAAACGGTACCGATTTGATTTAAAACCGGACTTTCCTTGCCCTCTGGTTCCTTACTATTACGAAAGTGGCTGCTGAGCACGTCTTTCATCTGCTGTTTGTTTTCTTCAAACTGACGATGTCTGTGACCGTTCCCACCGGAAGGATGTGGAAATCCATCTAATAACGTATGAGCAGGAAGAAGGCCCTTGTCAGATAGATAACGTAATGATTTGGATACATTTACACCAAGAGGAATAATGAGCGGTTTCTTTAATGCTTCCATTTCTTTTGGAAAATGTTGAAGCACATATTTATTCAACATTGGGTTCTTTAATAAATCCGGAGTCGAACCGTTATAATTTTTCCCCTTATAAAAGACAGGGTATGGGAGAACAGAAGTCGTTTGAACCAGATGACTCGCTTCATCAAATAGGGATGCTGCAGAAGACAGCCCTAGATACTGAGGCAGGCCAAGATCATTAAGCATCGCGACAAGATTTTTTCTCATCGGCCCTTCAAAGCTGGCATTATTTTTTACCTGTTGAAGGAGACCTTCCTCTTCCGTATTCTCAGAAGCCTGCCAAACTGTTTCATAAGCCTTTTTCATTTGGTGCTGACCCGGGGTAATACCAACAATAACAACAGCTGCCGCTTCGTTTACATGTTCGAACGGAGCATAATACACTTCGAGATTTTTCTTTTCATCCTGGTCCAATAAAAATGTTTTACTGATCATTTTTTCCTCAGCATCTTGCGAAGATAAGGATTGGATATCCTCTTGATATTCTTTAAATCTAGAATAATGGGCAACAGACAATCTTCTTCACTCCTTTGCAGCACTTGGTATACAAGACTGAACCTTTCCTCATATTTTCTTCCTTTTTCAGTTTCACAGTGTTCATAAATAACTTTTACCCATAGTTTATATATCGTTCTTTACTCTTTTACGGCCTTTATAACCATTGTAGTTGGGAAGGAATGAGCTTTATAAAGAGAGTAATAACGATCAGAAATTTCTGCTTCTACATGTTTCAACTCTTTTGGTACTTCACTTTCAATGATGCGCTCAATACGGAAACCATTTTCGATCAGCGCATTGATATAGGTGGACAGCTTTCGTTTGGTAACGACCATTTCTGCACCTTCTCCTTTGAAATTCTCCATTACCTTCTGTCCCTCATCCTGATAGGAACTCTCAAGATAAACCCTGCCGCTTTCACTCTTTAAATGAGAGTATAACGGGTGGTCCCAGCTAAAGATGAATGACCCGCCTGTCTTCAAGTAGGAATGAATCAGCTTAAGCGTTCCAGATAAATCCGTCGTCCACCCCAGGGCATAAATGCTGTAAACCAGGTCAAAATAATCTACTGGCAGACCATGATCCTGCTCCATCGCTCCACAGAAAAGATGGGGGGCCAGACCAGCGAGAACCTTTCCAGCGATGTTTTTCTGAGTTTCTGACAAATCAATCCCCCACAATTCTTGAGCACCTTTGTCTTTTAGATACTTTAACGAATGTCCGCTCCCAAAGCCTAACTCAAGAACCTTTGACCCTTTTGGATCGTCGAGAAGCTCCAGTTCATCTTCCGTCTGAGCAAACGGTCCGTAGCTTGGAAGCGTATCTACACCATGGAAGTGATGGGCAACCTTATCCCAGCTCTTCCTGTTTTGTTCCAATATTTCTTCTTTCACAAGACATCCTCTTTCCCGTAGATTTCTCTATATTCTTCATCGTTTAATACTTCTAATGAGCCGGACCAGTGAAGAACGGTCTCAATAAATGTTTTGATATGTAAACCAGGCATGTCATATTGATCGGAAGTATTCACTGTAGTCGCAGCATCTTCTAAATACGTCACTTTGTACCCTCTGTCGAACGCAGCAATACTCGTGAATAAACAGCAGAATTCTGTATTAAATCCGGTAATAAACACATGATCAATCTGCTGTTCTTGTAATTCTTCAGCAAGCTCCGTCTGATAAAAGGAACTGGGGGTGTTTTTTTGGATGATCCGATCTGCGTACTTCGATAAGTAGGGGTGAAGTTCGCTTCCTGTGCTCCCTTTGAAGAGTGGACTTTCCTTTTCATGATCGAGATGCTTGATAAAAAATACAGGACGTTCATCTATTTGGAAATCATGAATAATCCGTTCTATTACTGTCAGTTCTTTCTTAAAATCTCCTTGGTCGACAAGACCTCTTTGAACATCTATGACTAAGAGTGCCTGCATTTGATGTCATTCCTTTATTCATTTATTTCTCTTCTTTTCAGCAAATGGGAGAACAAAAAAGCCTACAATTAACCCGGACAATAGACTAGAGATCAAGAGAGCCGGGTCGTAGTTCTCCCCTTCCCAGAGGCTCAGTAAAAATCCAGTCAAAGCCATGATACAAAAGAAAAGGAGACTGGAAAGAATCCTCTTTTTAATACTCATGAATGCGTTGACCACAATAAATCAAAGTTGTATTTGTAACCTGCTTAACTAGTTCCCTGAAAATAAACCGTATTGAAACTTGGAAGCCTTCAATTATAAGCATTGGGATCTGCTCCTTCCTGACCGTCCATTATCATCCAATCATCTGCCCATTCGCTTCCTAAGAATTGACCATAGATCCTCGTATGTATTCAGAATCTAAAACACTATATAAATAAGAATCACGCCAACCTTGCTCCATGCGCAAATGGCCGCGCATACGCCCTTCTTTCTGCATCCCATTTTTCTCCAACACTCTCATTGATGCTTTATTTCTCGGATCGCAGGTAGCTTCAATCCGGTGCAGAGCAAGATACTGAAACCCATGGGCAATGAGACGGGAAGCAATGTCAGTCCCTAAGCCTCGTCCCCAGTAGTCAGGGTGAAGAATATAAGAAATTTCACCTGTGGCATGGTAAACATCTATTATGTTCAGTTCACCTACACCGATCAGTTGATGTCCCTCCTCTTCCACCACTGCCCATACATAACGGGTTCTTTCTTCTTTCCCCTTGTCAGCTATAATCTGTTTTACATATTCCTTTGTTTCCCTTTCGGAATTCGGCCCCCATGGCTGATACCGGCATACGTCCGGGATAGACGCATAGGTATGAATTGCTTCCCAGTCTTTCTCTTCCATTTCACGTAAATAAAGTCGTTCAGCGGTCTTCATGTTCATACTCCTTTACCTGTATGTATTCTATAATTTTCAGATTACTAAAAATATAAGCTTGAGAAAAGATAGGTTTTTACGCCTGAAAATTGCAAGGCCGTATCTCATCCAATCTCTTTCCCGATTAAGATCATAATAGGTAAGTAACTGGTAGATTTCTTTTCAAATAAGCAGTCTTTACATTAAAAATAATACCGGGATTATACTATAAAGCGATTCCCATTTTGAACTTTACACTCCTACTTTCTTACTTCTCTCATTTGGTAAAGAAATCCTTTAAACAACAGAAAAAAGCACAATCCGACAACGGCATTGTGCTTAAAATCACTACTGGACGGGGACCCAGATCGTAGACTTGTAATCTTCGCTGTAGGGGTCGCCTCCCGCATACACTTCCAGTTCAGGTCCTCCCGTACTTTTATAGCCGCTTGAAGGAAACCACTCTGTATAGATCTGCTTCCATACATTCTGCACAGCCACCGGCATAGCTCCGCTCACTTCAAACACAGCCCATTTGGATGCAGGTATGCGTAAAACTTCCATGTCATCCACTAAACCTTGATGATCAACACCAATCCAGTAGTCCATGGTTCTGCCCTCCTGTTTACTTCTGTCTACACAAACGCCCAGAACGCCTTTAATCTTTCCATTATTTTTCCGGAGTAATTCTTCTGTGGTACCTTTTGCATTCAATCGCTCCCACATATTTGGAATCCCATTCAGGTTCTCCTCATTTTCATAGGCAAACGATCCTTTCACACCAACCATTTGAAACGCTTCTTTTTCAATGATTTGATAGTGCATCGGTTCTGCTCCTTTCAAACTCACCTGAATCATCATGCGGTTATAAGCAGTTATCTTCCCCTCATCAAAGCGAATCTGTCGTGGAGAACATCCATGGTGTTTACGGAAAGCTTTGGAAAAAGATTCGGGCGTTTCATAACCATACTTGAATCCAAGGTCGATAATTTTCTGGTCACTAATCTTCAATTCCTGAGCCGCTAATGTCAATCTCCTTCTCCTCAAATATTCGGCTGCTGAAATATCTGTTAATAAGCGAAACATCCGCTGAAATTGATAGGGTGACATATACGCGGAAGCCGCAATCTCTTCCATAGTAATTTCTTCTGTTATTCTACATTCCATATACTCAATGGCTTTCTGCATCGACTGTATCCAAGTCATGTCGTTCCCTCCCTTCTCTACTACTTTAACAAGCTTCTACATCAAAAACCTGTCCTCCTATGAAAAAGGAAGACAGGTGATAGATTATCGATTCCACTTTTTATTAACCGTCTCATTATACTTTTCCAGAAGTTGGCCAAATGTCTGCTTTTCCTCTTCTGTCCAGTCTTCAAGGATTTGAGCAAGCCGGTCAAAACGCTGTCGTTTATTTTCCTCTAATTCCTGTGCACCTGTTGGGGTAATTTGAAGATTATGGGCTCTTCTGTCCTCAGGATTAGGGATTTTTTCTACATAGTTCTTATGAACGAGAACGGCCGCCTGTCTGCTCACCGTCGAAATATCCAAATGTAAATCCTCCGCCAACGCTTTTACGCCCGCCGGACCATAGGTGGATAATTGCCGAAGCAAAATATATCCTGACCGGTCCAGACTGTCGCCTTTTTTTTCTGTAAGGACGATGCGCCGGATAAAATCAGTCACTTGCTCTTCAATCAAATCAAGGGATTGTTCACTCATTTATTTGCACCTCACATCCACTTCTTCTCTCACGATGATATCATCAAACTTTCACATTGACACGTCCGCTCATATAGTTGTATCATACAACTATTGTAATTGTATGATACAACTATCTAATTTAAGGTTTTTCAAGATCTTATTAACTGATAAACAAAGGAGACATTTTTATGCCTGCTACACAAAGAAAACCCGTTCCCAGCGTCTCTATTGCTGAAGAACCGGGGATTTTAAAACAACCGAAATCTGTATGGGCGGTTTTTTTCGCCTGTATCATCGCCTTTATGGGCCTTGGTCTTGTTGATCCCATTCTACCTGCTATTGCAAACCAGCTGGACGCCTCCCCAAGTGAGGTTACCCTTCTATTTACAAGCTACAACGCTGTCATGGCTCTGGCTATGCTCGTGACAGGTGTGATCACATCAAGAATAGGGATGAAGCGGACCCTGTTATCCGGCATTGTAATCATTGCCCTATTTTCCGCTTTAGGCGGACTTTCAAATGGAATATGGGAACTTGTCGCTCTTCGGGGTGGATGGGGATTAGGAAACGCATTGTTTGTCGCGACAGCTTTAACCGCCATTGTTACGCTATCCAATAGCGGCAACGCCAAAGCCATCATCTTATATGAAGCAGCAATCGGATTAGGCATATCGGTGGGGCCGCTAATTGGTGGATGGCTGGGAGCAATTTCCTGGAGAGGTCCTTTCCTTGGTGTAGCCACACTAATGGTTATTGCTTTTATCGGTTTGACGACGCTTATGCCTTCATCCAGCTCTGTCTCCGTGACTAAAAAGAAATCATCTCTTTTAGATCCATTTCGAGCTTTAAAGCACCGCTCATTGCTTGTGCTTGGTATTACAGCAGCACTATATAATTTCGGTTTCTTTACACTGCTCGCCTACTCTCCCTTTGTCTTAGGATTAGATGAACACGGTCTGGGCTTTGTCTTTTTAGGATGGGGTGTGCTGCTTGCGATTACTTCTGTCTTTGTGGCACCTATGCTTAAGCGAATGCTTGGGACCGTAGGATCTATGTGTCTCATGCTTCTTATGTTTGCTGTCGTTCTATTGGTGATGGGGATATTCACATCTACACAATGGGTAGTGATTCTAGCTGTCATTTTTGCCGGAGCGTTACTTGGAAACAACAATACACTCATTACTACCGCAGTTATGAATGCGGCTCCCGTTGAGCGTTCAACCGCTTCTGCAGCGTATAGTTTCCTTAGATTCCTAGGTGGAGCACTCGCACCATTCACTGCGGGAAAACTAGCCGAAACCTTTACACCCAGTGTTCCTTT
This sequence comes from Halobacillus litoralis, assembly GCF_020524025.1. Classification (GTDB taxonomy): domain Bacteria; phylum Bacillota; class Bacilli; order Bacillales; family Halobacillaceae; genus Halobacillus; species Halobacillus litoralis_D. The sequence goes on from NZ_JAIVKN010000001.1 coordinate 1,247,900, forward strand.
TTATGTCGGATCTGCGTGCGTATTTCTGTCCGTCATCTATGTATGGATTAACCAGTCTCATATCCGCCATGTCGATAAACAAGAAGGAGCGCATTAGAGAAAATACAAAAGAGGCTCATAAAAAGCCCGATGCAGAGAATATTTCCTGCATCGGGCTTTTTCTTTTACTGATAGTTGATAATCGAAGGGTTCGGATCGAGTTTCAGTACTTCCTCCGGTGACATCACCGGCTGATCTTTCTTATAAAAGATTTTAAAACCACCATATTGAACCGCTTCATTCCGCACAAATTTACGATAAAGGGACATTTTCGTATACGAAGGTCCCCACCCATCATAATTGAGTGCTACTTCAACATTATCTGTTGGCTGGATGGCTTCTTTATTCGTCAGCGCTTCATCCATGAACTGATGAACGAGAACGATCTTATCCGGCAGATTGTTTTCTTCCACCATCTCTGACAAATAATCCACCGCTTTTTGAACTTCTGCCCCATTCACTTGACCAAGGTTGATGCCCGGCGTCTCACCTTCTGAGACATGGAACTCCGTATCGATCGCTAAATGAACATATGGAAGCTTGAGCCACTCCTCAATCAGCTTCACTTGATTCATGACAGAGTCAGTGCCGAGCTGAACATCCAGCATTAACAAGGCATCATGTTCTTTCGCAAGTTCTGCATAGCGGTCAATGTCTTCCGGCGATGTCCGGTGGTAATATTTACCTTCCGGCCCTGGAGTGCGCTGGGCTACCGTTGATATTAACTCAATCATCGGTATAGCCGGGCGCTCAGGATCCGCATCCGAATACGCCTGCGTCTGATCCTTAAGTTTCTCCATTAATGCTTCCGGTTCCATTTCTCCTAAGATTCCCATATTCTCAGAATTAGGATGACCATAATACGCAACAATTCGGTGATCCTTCAATGGACCGTCCGTCTGATCCTCTGCTCCATCGACAAGTGTCTGCCCCACCGGAATCATGCGTGTACGATCGCCTCCATGTGCTTCCACCTTCGGCATCTTCGAGAGTTCCTCTTCGGTCAAACCTTCCTTCACCGGCTCCGCATCCTCTGATGGTTCCATCGCTTCGTAAGGCTGTTCTGGTTTTTCTTCCTTTTTAGCGCTTTCTTTGTCTACACTCTCCTCTGTTTGTTCTGCTTTTGGTTCCTCTGAGCTCTCGTCCTTTGTTGCTGATGTCTCATCTGAACAAGCAGCAAGCGTCAACGAAATCAAAGCGGCTGCTGCAGCCATGGTTATTTTTCTCATGATGTTTCACTTCCTTATGTAATGTTTTTTGCTCCTTTTTTTCGAGGTGAAAACTTTCTATATTTTAACATATTTTTTGAGATTAAGAGACTTATAGACAAAATTAGATGAAAAATTCCTGTATTGAATGAACCTATATCGGCTGCTGCCATGGTTGATTCATAAAACTTTGCTGGAATTTAAAAAGAGAAACATTAGGTTTGGGTATGGGTGTGTGTAACTTTTAACGACTATTATTGATATGTAAATCCAACTATCATTCTCCCTACACTCATGGAACTGGAACAGCTATTAACTCATAGGCGTAGGCAATAAAAAGTAAGACAGCAAGTAGGGTTATTAAAAACTTTCTATTCTTAAATTGAATAACTACAAATAATCCACCCCCTAGAAGAGAAGCTGTATAAAATAAGAAATCAAACCATTCCGCTTCGACAAAGAAGGTGTTTATTGTCAGCAGCATCCAAAATAACAGCACGACAAAAAGGTAATACCGGTCAGAATTTGCATCTTTATTTGAAGGCAAGGTCGAATCTTCCTATCTATTTTCAGGTTTTGTCTTTTTATATAACTCAATAGCATCTAACATTCACTATTGATGATGACAATCTTATTTTATAACTGAATGTAATGGACACGTAAAAAAAGAAACCCTCTTTTTCTAAGAGAGTTTCTTTATGAAAGCTGTTCACAATACCTTTTCTATATGAAGAGTATGGCTTACCTGCACTTTTCTGCGATGATGGTTCTAAGAACTTTCTCATCCATGTCCAGGGGTTTAACATTACTGTCACCTAATAACTGGCTGGTATTTGAATCATCAAACGTTAACGTCTTATCGATATAGGGATGGAACACTTCCATCGGTTCATTAAACCGAAGTTCCTGCTCTGTCAGCTCATCTTTTCTATCGGTAGGAACTAATTGTACTTGATGAAAGTCAAGTTCTGATGTCAGAATCTCATATACTTTACGGTTAATAGGAGGATTGGAGTTGGTAATGTGATAAATCGTATGAGGCTTTCCATTTTCGAGTCCTGCCGTTAAAACATCGACAACATAGTCTACAGGAACGAAATTTTGAGCGGTATCCTCATTGCAGAGGAAACGGACTTTAGGTGAATCGACGAGGTTTTTCCGCTCCATCCTCTTTTTCATAATCTGAAAGCTTCGAATAATTCCATACAAAGCGAACGTTGTATCTGCCTCTCCTGTTCTTGAATCTCCCACAATAATGGCCGGGCGGTAGATATTAATGTTAAAGTGTTCCTTATATTGGAACACTAAGTGCTCAGCGTGACACTTACTTTCCTCATAGGAATTAACGAAGGAACGATCGACTGGATGAAGTTCCTCTTCGGCATATTGTGCATCACCGAGCGTGTAAGCTGTACTGACGTGGAAAAAGTTCTCCGTCCCTATCTTCTTCGACAGTTCCAATACCTCTTTCGTACCTTCCACGTTTATCTCAAATGTTTTTTCACGATCCTGTTCATCAAATGAGAGGTAAGCGGCTATATGATAAACCGTATCGATCTGGTTCGTTAACCTTTCGACATCCTCGGATGATACACCAACTAGTTTTTTAGAGATATCCCCGTGAATGTGAATCAATTGTTGTTGAAACTCAGACGGAACGGCTTTCTCAAGGGCTTGTGCTTTTCTTTCGTTTCTAGCTAAGGCATACACCGTATGACCTTCACTAAGCAGACGTATTGTCAATTGCTTCCCTACAAACCCTGTCGCACCTGTTAAAAGTATATTCATGAAGTTCGATCCCACCCAAATGATTAATTATATACATTCACACAAAATAATAAATGTATTCATACTTTTCAAAGTTTAACATACATAAGTCAGGGATTCAGCAAGAGAGATAAGTGATCTGTCAGTTTACAGAACTGGATATTTGGTGTGAATGTTGAATTCATGCCGTTAAAAGAAAAATAACCCCTCTCATTCCATCCATTATTTACAATATAATCGTAAGCTCAGCTGAAGCTTTTACAATCAGAAAACTTTGGACCTCGTAAAAGAGCCTGCTTCTAATGAAGAAGCAGGCTCGGTCCCTTACAGTCCATAGTCCTGATCACGGTCCGTTAATGGAATCTCATCATATTCATCTGGATTAATTTCATATACATCACCTGTTGCTACTCCCTTAATAATACCGTAAACGCCCGTTTCCACCGCTTCCACCAACTGTCCGATCTTCTTCTGACCGTAACTTTGTGTCTGCCCGGTCACTTCAAACAAAACGGTTCCACTGCCATTTAAGGCGAATGATCCAAGAGCTGTGCCCGGCAGATCAAGGTTCTGCGGATAAAGAGTAATGTTATCAAATGGAGAGTTGCCACGGTCCTGAAGTGCATCATAGGCTGCAACATTTAACTGCTTCGATAATTCTTCATTATACGTATCCGAGTATTGGCTATATTTGGACCCTTCTTCACTAGAAGGATCCGGAACAAAATCCCCAGAGATGGAGAGCGTCACTTTATCATCTGTTCCTTCAACATAATACTCTCCCTGGTGATGAAGATCCACAAACACGTCTACCTGACCAAATTCAGTCATCAAATTTTTGTATACGTCACGAACCGTCTGAGCTTCTGGTGTAATGTACCAGCCGGGCATAGACGAATCTCCAGGAAAATCCTCTGCCTTCGGTGTATAATTCAGGTCTGGATTGAAGTCACGGTTGACATCAAACCCAGGATTGGAAGCATAGTCCCAGTATTGATTTGTATACGTATAGTAATTCCAGGAGGGCGCGGATCCTTGTAGCTGTGGGAAGTCCTCCTCCACTTCACTCCAGGATAGATCGTTTCCTCGTCGATTGAGTTCAGTCGCATCCGGGTTGATCATCGGCATGGCCACGATCGTCACTTCTTCCCGTATTTTTTGATATTCAGCTGAGTTGTTGGACCCCAGTTGTTTAAGCATGTTCAATAAAGCCGCTGTGCCTGTTTTTTCATTCCCGTGAATTTCACTTTGAATAAGAATGACCTTATCTCCCGAGCCGACCGTTGCTGTATAAATTTCACGGCCCTGATTGGAATAACCGGCAACTTCCACATTCACTTCTCCCTGACTGCTTTTTTCAATTTGATTCAACTTCTTGCTTAATTCCGAATGACCGATAAACCCAGAAATCGAATACTGCTGATTATCCGGTGTCCCAGGATTGGTGCCATTCGGTGCAGCGTAAACCGGACTCATCATTCCCATTGAAAGTACAACAGAACTACATAATAAAGCGACCTTCTTCTTTTTTCCCACAAAAGCCCTCCTTTGAAATTTTCTGACAATTATGTAATTCTTCCCTGAAATATTATTTCCTCTTACATAGTGAAAAAACGAACCTTATGTCTCATTCAAAAGATTTTTGTCTAGTTCTAAATCTACCTTCCTCTAATGAGCATACAGGCGTAAAGATGTATATAAAAAACCTCTCCTCCATATTTGGCAGGACAGGTTTCACCGATTGGTTTACCGGTAAACGGTTAGAATAGATGATTTCAGGAATTCCACTACGTTAAAGCCATTTTAACAACACCGGAAAAGCGGCAGCATAATGCTTTAATTCCCGCAACGTCTTTATCACCTGGGCGGTACCCAGTTTTTGTTCCTCCTCATCACTAAACCCCATTTTCAAGGACCGTTTCAGATTATATTCAAGCCAGTCCAGTTTTCCGGAAAAACCATGTTCAAGAACTGTCTCCCAGTCCGTATCCAGTCTCGGACGGTGCCTTTCATAACCTCGAATAAAAGCACGAAGTCTGTCAATTTCAACAGACCCTTCATTATTTTCAGACCAATACAAGGCCGTTTCCATAAAGTCACACATAGGATGGACACAGCCGGCAGACTCCCAATCAAAAATTACAGGCTCTCCTTGATGCCACATCACATTTTTAGCATCTAAATCCCGATGACTAACCACTCGTTCCGTAATAAGTATCTTCCCCGCTCTTACCGCTCGAGCATTCCATTCATGGAGTTGTGATAATTGAAAATGAAACAACTCCCACCACTCAGCGTTATGCTTCTCCCCGTGCTGCCTATAGAAATCCCAATCCACGACTTCTATGTTGGTGCAATGATCTGTCAGTTCCAGATGTGAAAAATCCAGGCTGTGAATACGTCCAAGGATAGAGCCTACCTTTTCACTATGAAAAGCAGTGACTTCATTGTTTGTAAGGCTTCTCCCCACTATCCAATCATATAGAAGATAATGGTGATCCCCCCACACCTGCAAGAACGTACCATTGATTCTTTTTGCCGCTAATGTTGGAACTGATCGGGAAGCGTGTTCCGCTATACTTTCTGCTTGACGATAATTATGCTTTGCACCGAGTCTATTTATGATTTCAGGGTTTAAAAGCTTAACCACGTATTTCCCGCTGATGGTTTCAATGGCATATATTTTATGTAGCAGCCCTCCAGATAAGCTTTCAGGTACGCCAACTATTGCGCCAAGTCCTGCATGCGCACATATTTGCTTGAAATCCAAGAAATTTAGAGACATAGGATTCATCCCTTTTTTCCTTTACCATAGCCCAAAAAATAAAACCTGTCATCCATATGATGGATAACAGGTTGATTATTACATCTTCTGATTGTAATCCTTTCTGTAGAAAGCCTCATGAGCCAACTGGTTTGGATTATATCGTCTTAGATTACATCAGGAAAAGACAGGACTTCAGCTGCTAAAGGACTGCAGACTAAACACCCTATCACTTTTAAACCTTTTGGAATTTACGAACTTCCCTTGATTCCATTAAATCCGCTGTTGCTTCGCGATAAGCCTGGTAATGCGGAGAATCAATATGAGACTGAAAGGCCTCCTGATCCTGCCATGTTTCATAAAACAGAAAAACCGAGTCATCGTCAATAGAGCGATGGAGCACATAGTCTACACATCCATCTTCTGCTCTGGACGGTTCAATGACTTTCTTTAGTTCTGTGAAAAGCTCTTCTTCTTTGCCCTGCTTTGCTTTTAGTATGGCATTGATGGTAATCATAAAATGTCCTCCTGTTTGATGGAAAGAAAACTTTCGCTGGTCTTTCGTGAATTTCGAAGATCCATAATACACGTTCATGTACTAGATATATACTCTGCCAATGACTTCAACGAAACAGAATATCCAAATGCGACAATAGTATCTTACCCTTTTTTAACAAATTTTAAATAGTTTCAGTCGAAATCTGGTTAGGGTAATTAAAACTTTAGTCTGTTACCTAATTAGAGATCGCGTATTCCATCATCTTTACACGCTTCATTCCTTTGTGAAATGATCGATACCCTTCTTCCCAATTTGATTGTTCTGTTGCATACGCTTTTTCAAATAAATCATTGGTTTCTGTTGTCCAGGATGCAAGGTGATCGTATCCTTCATCATCTAAATAAACTTCAAACTGACGCAGCTGTTTTAGTAGATAATCCGTTCTACTTAACACCTGGCTCCACCCATTATTTTCTCCAAAGAACTGGCGGTCCCGTTCAGATAGGATATCAAGCGGTAACGTCCCACTAGCCAAAATACCACTGTTTGACACCCCTCCTCTACCAGCTTCTGCGTCTGTGGAGTATATATCAATATTACTATGGTTTGCTATTTCTACATCAGAAACACAGGAATGTATAATTGTTCTAAAGAAACCCAAAACTTGACTGCCATGTGGATATGGACGTTGCTCGTTCAACCACACTTGAGAAGTTAATTCTTTTGTCTTTTCATTAAAAATCATTCCATTACTATAAATAACTTTTCCTGACTTCCTTTCTCTAGTCATTCCCAGCTTTTCCTCAGCTTCTTCATCGGATAAGCGTCCTTCCTGGGGGAGTTCAAAGTTATTCAGGGTTTCAGCATATTTCTCATATTCGTCAGGAATAACTACTTTTGAACTTTGCATATTTTCGATTGCTTCACCGTTATTTTTCTCTGATCCAGCACTTTTAGAACTTTCTTCCTTTTTCACATCATCCTCATGAGCCATGTTTTCTAAAGTCTTTTCGGTTTCGAACGCTTCAGGCTTTTCGTTACCTTCCTTTTGTTCTTTATCCCCACTACATGCAGATATGAAAATTAAAGCAACGAGTGTAGTGATTGCTAATAGATTTCTAGCTGTCATTAATAAGCCTCTTTTCATTATGTATTTAACCATAGGAATAATTCTAACAGACCTTTAGAATCATTTAATTAATGATCTTCATAGTTTTAAGCAATTTTAATACAAAACATTTTTAAAAAGCTCATTATTTAGTTACCTGTTAAAATTCGCTTTATATATCTGTCTTAAATAAAATAAGACGTTATCCTTATAAAAGGATAACGTCTTACTAATCTTTTTATAGTACATGTGGCCACGGTTGTATCGGTAATTGCGAAGGAACACGATTTTGAGTACCAAAAAATACCATTTAACCAGTTCGATCAATCATATCAACGATTATAGAAATATCTTTATTATTTGGTAACACGATTACTTTTAATTATGCATTTACCTCTCTATAATCGTCAAGTGATTAACCAATTTCCTTATTAAATTTTGCTTGTCCTATACGTTTGTATTTACGGATGAGCTCTATTTCATGAACTCTTGCATCTCCTTCTTTTTCATATTCACCTACAAAACGATATTCGAGTTTTCCTGACTTCATTAAAGATACATGTTCCATATTTCTTCTATTAGTATACCTTCTGCAACGATACCAAACACCACTTCCGACATAAACAACTTCTTCTTTAATCCAATGCTCGTAAACAATGTACTGATTAACCTTTCTTAAATCATTTGGGTTAATTTCATACTTCTTTATTAAATGAATTATCTTTTGAAAGGTTGTTCCATATATTTTAGCAATATCCTGGTTTGTCATTTTATTTGATAAATGTTCTATAAGTTGCTCTTTATTTGGTAGCATAAAATAATCACCTCGTTTTCCTTATATCTAAGAAAAGCGAGGTGTAAATCAATGAGAATTATTATTTTTTAAGGATAATTAGAGAATCTAAAATCACTAGGCAAGAAAATCTACAAACTTAGGTATTATTGATTCGAAGATACATTCTGTAATATTACTGACATTCCAATAATCATCATGTTGATTATGTATTGCCCAAGTGAAAAAGAAATAGAAACAACCACACTCAGACCTTTCATATTTTGCTATAAATGGTTCACCAGTATATTCACCTGTTTGATATATATTCAAATCTACTTTTGTCCTTTTAGGCTCTACAGCAACTTTTGAGTAATATATTTTATTGCTCCTATTACCAACTTTTATTTGCGAAAGTAGCTTTTTCTCCATTTCATATTTGAAACTTATAATTTTACTTTTTGTATTTTCATTTAATCCCTCTAATCTTTCTTTATATCTTTTAATATTCTCTTTGTGATGATTAAAGCCCCTTGCTAAACCATTTAGTTCATCTAATATTAATTTCATAGATTCAACATCTAAGTATTTGATTTCCCCTAAATCATTTAGCTGGCCTATAATTTCACTAGGGTCATCCGACTTTATTATTTGTGTTACTACATCCAATTGTTTAACTACTTCAGAAACTTTCTTACCTAATTGTTCTTTGAAAACCCTTGTAGCTTTAATAAAATTTTCATCAGACTCAATTAAATGCATGTAATAATCTTCTTTTAATTTTTCTCTTTCATTTAGAGCACCAGACAAATATCTCTGAACAAATTTTTGGTTGTTTATAAATTCTACTTCTTTCATACAATTTTCAATTTTATTAAGAATATTTGTATTGCTAATTTCTTTATACGAGCTTCCTTTCAGTGAGCTAATTCTATACGTTCCTGACTTTAAAGGGAATTTAGAAATTTGTTCAGCCGTCAAGAAAAATTTCTCCTTTGAATCTTCTTTACCTGTATGTATTAACAGAAAGAATTCATGCTTTGTTTCTTTATCACCTATAACGTATTCCTCTTTTAATTCAATCTCACTATTTACATTTTCTCTATACTTTGCTTGTACTATACCTAACCTTGCTGGTTCTATACCAGTTAAGCTAGATAATCTTTTTTGGATTATAAAATCTGCACCTTCGTCGTCCAATGAACGTTCTAAAATAAAAAACCTATCAATTAGTAGTTCCTTTGTCCTCGTTTCACCTATAGATCCATGTTCTAAACTTTTTGTTCCCTTATTCACTCTTCCTCTCCCTTTCCAAATGTTTATACTGATATTACTATTAAACTGCACAAATTCCTCTTAACATTCCCACGAGATAGAGGTCTATTTATCAATTTTTCCAAGTCTATAATATGGCTATGCAATTAATTAGTTGCTATGATTTTAAGCTATTCCATTATCTTATTTAGATGTATCAGTAATAATAGGTAATTAAATTCAACATTAATTTATTTTATCACACTTAAAAGACGCTATTATATAACGGCGTCTTATATTAAAAATGCTAGTTATTCTTAAGTTTTTCAAAAAACTCTTTTTCCATTGCTTCATCACTAAGGGCTATTAAAATACCCTTATCATGAAAGTTTTCAGATATTCTTTCTAAAACAATATTTCCCAAAGATCTTAATCTTCTCAATTTGGCCGGACTTTTAATTCTTTGAATTATTTTTTTATTCCTCTTAATACAATTTATAAAAGCCTCAGCAGCAGTGTCATCAAATTTTTCAAACATTCCTGGGATTTTTATCGCGGCCCCATCAGCATAAAAATTGATCCACCAATATGACCAACATAAGTTTGAGTCATCGCATTTACATATCGTGGTAGTAATTCTGTAGGGATACTCCCAGCAAATCTTTCTAATTCACTAACACATTTGTTCTCTATTTTAAATACATCTAAATTTGCCTCAAGTTCATCAATTAAAGGTTCAATTTTATACTTCTTATCATTTAGAGTAAGGTATTCATATCCGTTAACTGTTTCTATAAATGAAAAGGCTAAATCAATAGTCATTGAGTTTCCTTTAGTTATCTCCTGATCTAACCTTCTTACTTCCTGAACCTTTACTAGTTTAGCTAATACTTTCCATAATATAGGTGCACAAATTCAATATTTGACCTTAGAATTGTAGTACTGTTTGGGTGTATATAAGATGTAAAAAGACGATTTATTAACTCATTTTTATATCGTTCTGGGAGATCTCCTAAGGCATTTTCTATCCCTATTGCATTTCTATCATAAGTTTCAGTGGCAAGTATCTCCATATATTCATTAATGTCAATTATTTGCATAGGATATTCTTCGTTTAAAACATACTTAATACAATCGTCCATCATAGCGAGCACTTTTATAACTGAAGGATCTGTACTTTTTGAATGACCACTAAAAATATGCCTGGTTTCTTTTGCATGTTTTAATAGTTTACTTGCTTCCCATCCAATTACACCGATTTTATATGCACCTTCAATTAGTTAATCATCATTCACATAATTTTGAAAGTCATCATATGTATTTATTTCACGGCCTATTTCCATTTCTTTATTAAACATTGTGAGACTTCTATATATTATCTTATTACGTAAGTCATCTACTACAGCATTCCAAAAAGCACCTATAGCACTTCTATATCCACCAACTGGTAGAACCCTTAAAGCTTCTTCTATATATGGATTATCATGCAAATCTTCTCGAACATTTAGTATAGATTATTTAATTAGTCCATGTAATTCATTAGTACTTATACTTGGAGCTTGATTTTGTGAACTTATTATTTCGCTGGAGTTTTTCATCTAAATATCATCAATCCTTCTAATTAAGTTTTATCTCAAAAATCTAATGAAAATAAAAATTAACTAAACACATTAGCACTATCTAAATTATACAATTTCTTCTATATTTTTATATAAATATATACTATAAAGACTGTTTTTATCCTTTCAAATTTAATAGGACAAATTATATAATAAAATTAATATTTTATTAATTAAATAAAGAGGAGAGATTAAATTGGCAAGCATCTTTGATCCAGCTCTTAGATAATTAGAGAAATCGGGTAAAGGTTTTTTGGGTCCAATTTCCTTCCAAGATTATTCGGATAATAATAAAGTTAATGCAAGAGGCAAAAAAGCTAAAGTTTATTTCAGTGGATTCATTAGAAGTTTTAGATAAGGGGTTAAGGGATAGTCAGACTATGGTTGTTAGGTTAGGTAAGTCAGTAGTGTCAACAACGGTTTAAAATTCCCTGTTTTCAACGTAATCAAATTCCCTATTATCAGCGGATTTTGGCTGGCTGTATGCCAGCCTTTTTCTTTTCCCTTAAGCGATAAGAGTCTCCTTT
>NZ_JAIVKN010000002.1 GCF_020524025.1 Halobacillus litoralis
CTCCATAAAAGTTAAGTTTGACTTGCTCATTTGCACACCGAATGTGCTTGTTTCAAATCTCTTCATAAAGAAGAAATGTTTTGACGTACTGGTTGGTTCGTTCAGTTTTCAAAGATCAACAACTGTCTCTAACGACAGTAACCAAATTCTATCATAATAAGCGATGTCTCGTCAATATTTTTCATAGATTTTTTGGTTTGTTTTTTGTTTGCTTTAAGTGCTATCAATTAAGCAACGTTAACTATGTTACATGTTTCATTCTAAATAGTCAATAGTTATCTATAAAACTTATAAACTTTTCTTACGCACATACTCCTGGGCTCCTTTTGTAATAATTTTAATAGAAAGTAAAAAGATCCCCTCCTTGCAAGGAGAAGATCTTTAATTCGATTGAATATAGTAAACAGATTTCCGTTTTTTCCTTCTTATCATCTTCGCTGCTAGTTTTGCCCCCCGCTTATCATCAGTAACAAGCAGGATATTCCCCGGGCAATCCCACCGCTCTTTTAGAAAACGTGGCAGATAATTTAAGGGAATGTTTTCAGCACCTGGATAAGGAGAACGATGGGCATGAATATAGTCCCGTATATCAATGACACAGAAATCGTCTTTATCTTCAGATCGCATTTGGTAAGGTTTTAACGATGGTCTTGAATAATATCCATAGATTACAACTATTAAAAGAAAAACGGCCAAACCATATATCCATTCCATTCCCTACGATCCCTTCAAATTAAAAAACTAGTTCTCCATTCCATTTCAACATGCCGCCTTCCATATTTACTACATTCGCAAAACCCTTTTCGCTCATAAACTCAGCAGCATTCATACTTCTTCTGCCAGAACGGCAGATCATTACGTATTGCTGATCTTTCGGAAGGTCGTCAATTGCCTGCGGAATGTCACCAAGCCGGATATGTTTAGCTGTGGGAACCATTCCTTGGGCAACCTCTTCATCTTCACGAACATCTATCACCGTAATATCTTCATTTTTTTCAATTTTCTGTTCTACTTCCTGGGGTGTAATCTCTTTAATATAACTCACATAAATCCCTCCATTTGAATAGGATGCAAGTATATTTTAATTCATCATATTTCAAAGTCAAGACTTCTGTTTGGGTGTATTTTACACTTTCATCGTTTTAAATCATAAACAAAAGAGTCCCGCACCTGTTGTGCGGGACTCTTTAAATTTAGTTTGCTACAATATTAACTAACTTACCAGGAACAGCAATAACTTTCCTGACGGTTTTTCCTTCCAGCCATTGCTGGACATTCTCATTTTCCAGCGCCAGTTTTTCCATATCTTCTTTAGAAGCTTCTTTATTTATCTTGATTTTCGCCCTAACTTTCCCCATGACCTGAACGACAACTTCCACTTCGTCCTCTATAAGTTTGGATTCATCAAACGTTGGCCAGGCTTGATAGCTGATCGTGCCGGAGTGACCGAGCTTCTCCCATAACTCTTCCGCTAAATGAGGAGCTACTGGTGATAACAGCTTCACAAAACCTTCAACATATTCTTTCGGAATTACATCTGCTTTGTACCCTTCATTAATAAACACCATCATCTGTGAGATGCCTGTATTAAATCGAAGCTCCTCAAAGTTTTCAGTGACTTTCTTCACTGTTTCGTGGTAAACCTTTTCCAATGTTGTATCTTTACTTTCCGATTGTACCGTCTCAGAAAGTTTACCTTCAACGACAAAGAGTCTCCATACTCGATCAAGGAACCTCCGCGCTCCATCCAATCCATTTGTAGACCATGCAACAGAAGCTTCCAGTGGCCCCATGAACATTTCATAAAGTCTTAGTGTATCTGCACCATGGGAATAAACAATGTCGTCCGGGTTTACAACATTCCCTTTAGATTTACTCATTTTTTCATTGTTTTCCCCTAAGATCATACCTTGGTTAAACAGCTTTTGGAATGGCTCCTTCGTAGGAACAACTCCTGCATCATATAGAACCTTGTGCCAGAAACGGGCATAAAGTAAGTGCAGCACGGCGTGTTCGGCTCCACCAATGTACACATCAACCGGAAGCCACTTTTTCAACGCTTCGTAATCAGCAAATGATTCATCATTATCTGCATCGATGTAACGAAGATAATACCAACAGCTTCCCGCCCATTGGGGCATAGTGTTTGTTTCTCTGCGCCCTTTCATTCCTGTATCCGGATCAACAACGTTCACCCATTCATCGATATTCGCAAGTGGAGATTCACCTGTACCAGATGGTTTAATTTCCGTTGTTTTAGGTAGTTCTACAGGAAGATCTTTTTCCTCAACAGGAGTAATGGATCCATCTTCCCAATGTATTACAGGAATAGGCTCTCCCCAATAACGCTGACGGCTGAATAACCAGTCACGAAGGCGGTAGGTCGTCTGCTTCTTCCCTTTCCCGTTTTCTTCGAGCCAGTCAATCGCTTTCGTGATCGCTTCATCTTTGCCTAAACCATTTAAGAAATCAGAGTTAATGTGAGGACCGTCTTCAGTATAAGCCGCCTCATTTACATCGCCGCCTTCAACAACAGGAATGATCGGCAATTCAAATTTTTGAGCAAACTCGTAGTCCCTCTCATCGTGAGCAGGAACGGCCATGATTGCGCCGCTTCCATAACTCATCAACACATAATCCGCTACCCAGATTGGCAATTTTTCTTGGTTTATAGGATTCACAGCATAAGCACCCGTAAACACACCAGACTTATCTTTAGCTAAGTCTGTACGCTCAAGGTCACTCTTGTTCTGTGCTTTTTGAATATAGGCGTCTACACCTTCTTGCTGCTCCTCAGTTGTAATTTCATTTACTAGAGGATGTTCAGGCGCAAGGACCGCATAAGTAGCACCGAATAATGTATCAGGTCGAGTTGTGAAAACGTCAAATGATTGATCGGACCCGTTAATTTCGAAGGTCACTTCCGCTCCTTCAGATTTCCCAATCCAGTTTCTCTGCATATCCTTAATACTCTCAGGCCAGTCCAAATCCTCTAAATCGTCAAGAAGACGGTCAGCATAAGCAGTAATCTTAAGCATCCACTGCTTCATCGGGCGACGCTCGACAGGGTGATCGCCCCTTTCACTTTTACCATCGATTACTTCTTCATTCGCAAGGACTGTACCAAGTGCCGGACACCAGTTAACAGCCACTTCATCAATATATGCCAAACCTTTTTCATACAGTTTCAGGAATATCCACTGGGTCCATTTGTAATAGTCCGGATCTGTAGTATTTACTTCACGGTCCCAATCATAGGAGAAGCCAAGTTCCTGAATTTGTCTGCGGAAAGTATTGATATTCTTTATTGTAAACTCCTCAGGATCATTCCCTGTATCAAGAGCATACTGCTCTGCAGGCAGACCAAAAGCATCCCATCCAATCGGGTGAAGTACTTCATATCCCTGCATCCGCTTCATACGGGATAGAATATCTGTTGCTGTATACCCTTCCGGGTGCCCAACGTGAAGCCCTGCCCCTGATGGGTAGGGGAACATATCTAAAGCATAAAATTTCTTCTTATCTGAGTAAGTATCTGTCTTAAAAGTCTTCTCATCGAGCCAATATTGCTGCCACTTTTTTTCAATGGTTTTATGATCAAAAGCCATTTCTTTTCCTCCTCTTTTTCTCTTAAGAAAATATAAAAAGCCCCTCATCCCTATATGGGACGAGAGGCTTGATTCCCGCGGTACCACCCAAATTAACACAAACTGTGTTCAACTCGACATCAATAACGGCGATCACACCGGCAGAAACTACTTCCGTTCACTTCTGCGACATCCAAGGCGAGTTCATGAAGGTCAAGGACAGCTTTCACCAACCGCTGTCTCTCTTAGTCTCGAACCAATCACTACTACTCCTCTTCTACGTCTTTCTATATCTATTCGTATCTTAATGAATGGAAAGGGCTTTGTCAAGCACTCCCCTATGGAGCCAGTATAAACCTTTCATGCTACAATACACATAAAAGTTATTGTTGGAGGATGAATAGATGTTATTGGACCGTATATTAGATTTCAGTCATTCGTTAATAAAGAAAGCTGTCCAGGATGGGGACTTTGTCATTGATGGAACCTGCGGGAATGGTCATGACACGGCATTTATGGCAGAACTTGTTGGAGAGTCCGGCCATGTGTATGCTTTTGATATTCAAGAAGAAGCTATTCAGAACACAGAAAACCGATTGAAAGAGAAGAAGTTACATGATCGGGTCACCCTCATACACGGCACACACGGCCCTGTCCATGAGCATTTAAGGTCAGAGCACAAAAATCAAATTCAGGCTGCCATTTATAATTTAGGCTATCTGCCTGGAAGCGATAAGAGTGTAATTACAACTCCAGATGAAACCATCACATCAGTGAAGAACGTTCTTTCCTCTTTAAAGAAGGGCGGATTAATTGTTCTTGTGGTCTATCATGGTCACTCTGGAGGCAGGGAAGAAAAAGACGCGCTTTTAGAGTATGTGTCTTCTTTAGACCACAAAAGCTACCACGTATTAAATTATGGTTTTATTAATCAAAAAAGGACACCCCCTTTCATTTTAGCGATCGAAAAGCATTGATTCATAAAATAAAAAAGCCGGGGCACTTACCCTTGCCGCCCCGGCTTTAATGTATGGTACATTTTCGTATTGTAATAGAAGAAAGACGCCTTTTTCCCACTTATCTTTAATAAGTCCTTCACAAAGCTTCTGCCGTTTGAAAGTCTCCCCACCTTCTGATCGGCCAAATACATTCCAACAAGTCCTTTATGTATCATTTGGTGGAAAGAGGGGTCAGGCAGTTTCTGTACTTCTTCATTTGTTCGTTCAACAAAATACTTAAACCGGCCTTTCATCTGTTCCTCATGATCATAGTAAGCGCAGAAATTCAAATCCCCTTCTCTTTCATCTTCTTCCTGATCAATATAATAGTCTAGTAAAATATGCAGCCCCTGCATGAAAGGGAAATAACTCCGTTCAATCTGCTCAGCCAGTTGCGGATTCATTTTGCTTCCAAGAGCATACGACACTAAACAAAAGATCCCAAGTGTAGATCCGGTACAGGCAGAAAATTCATACCAGTTCAGTTCAGGCCACTCGGATTGATGGTCTTCAAACCATTGCTTGAGACGAGGAATCCTCTCTTCTTCGATCACATGTTTATGCACTTGAAGGTCACTATATAGACGCCCAAGCTTTTTTGTATGTTTTGAAATGAGTTCATAACTTTCCGTTTCTCCAAGAATCTGCTGACAGGTTTCCACCAGGTCATGAAGATATCCACCATCGTCTTTTTCCTGCCTAAAATAATAATAATCCCGGCATTTGTTATTCGGAGAGAGAGCGTCTTCCATAGACAGATGAAGCATCCGGAAATCTTCCGGATCCATAGATGTACTTCGGTCACACAAATTATCGAGATAATCACTAATTGTCTGGTAAGCAACGATAAATCGAATGGCTTTTAGAGAATGTTCCCCTGCCAATAAAGCATAAATAGAACCGCCCTCACAATGAAAAGTTTTATCCTGAATACTTGAAAGCGCCTGTGTTCTAAGCTCCTTGTCAGGAATACTTTTGGCGCGGGAGGTCCAATATTCAAGCTCTTTATGAACATTTGGAAATATATTTCGGTACACTCTATACATTAAATGGATGGAATTACTCGGAACAGAACCAATCAACAGATGCTGCCTCCTTACTTTTCAGATTCATTCATATGATTCTTTAAAAACGTATGGGTATAATCATAAACATCTTCCCATTCAGGTTCGTTAAAAATTTCATGGTAGAGACCCGGCCACCGCTTATAACTTTTTTCTTTCGTCACTACCTTATTAAACCACTCGGTTGTACTTTCGACCTCTACCATAAAATCTTCTTCCGCCTGCATCACAAGCAAAGGAACATCAGGAAATTTTTCAATAGCTGAGAAAGCCAGCCGGGTTGCCTTTTGAAATTCACGGTACCAACGGATGGATACTCTATCAATGATCAGCGGGTCGTTGTTAAATTCATCGATTTTCTTTTGATTCCTCGTGATAATTTCAGGCTTTTGAGGTGCTTTGACTCGAAGGGACGGGGTGAACTTATTTAAGAGGTGAGAAACCACTTCCAGAGCTCTGCTCGCTTTATTTAAAATTCCAACTGCAGGTGAGGAGAGTACAACGCCATCAACTTCAGGCTCTCTTTCTTCCATAAAGCGGATAACAGCAAGCCCTCCCATGCTATGACCAATAATAAACACTTTCTTATTTGGATCTGCTTGTTCATACCAGGTTTGAATGGTTGCAACATAATCATTAAACGAGTGAATATGTCCTTTTTTCCCCTTCGACCTGCCTTGACCGGGAAGGTCTCCATAAATGACGGAAAAGCCATCCTCTCGGAAACGATCGATTAAATCATTATATCTTCCTCCATGTTCAAAAGCCCCGTGAACTAGGATTATGGTTGCTTTGTCATCTGGTGTCTCCAATTTCTTCACAGCGTTTCCCTCATTTCATCTGCTATACTAAGGATAACCATATTATAAGGGGGTTTTTCATGATTTGCGAATATAAAGGCAAATATCCGAAAATCCATTCCAGCGCATACATTGCCGAGGACGCTGTTATTACTGGAGATGTGACCATAGAGGAGAACGCAAGCATATGGTTTAAAACAGTCATTCGTGGAGATGTTTCGTCTGTACATATCGGTAAGAACTGCAACGTCCAAGACCTAAGCCTTCTTCACCAAAGTCCAGGAAAACCTTTGATTCTTGAAGAGGGAGTGACCATTGGCCACCAGGTCACCCTTCATTCAGCTCATATTAAAAAAAATGCACTGATCGGGATGGGGTCACTGATATTAGATGGAGCAGAAATTGGAGAGCAGGCGTTTATCGGCGCGGGAAGTCTTGTGCCCCCCGGTAAAGTCATCCCTCCAAATACTTTAGCTTTCGGCCGGCCCGCTAAGGTTGTGCGGGAACTCAACGAAGAGGACATCCAAGAACTAAACAGGGTTCGCGCTACATATGTGGAAAAAGGACAATACTATAAAGAAAAAAGAACGTAAATTATACGTACCTTTCATTAGAAAGGTACGTTTTTTCACAACAGTGATATCCATCAATCTTTTGAAAAATATAAAAAAGCTGCTCCACATAAGTGAAACAGCTTTTAGTATTATTTATTAAAAAGGGCTTTTAATTCTTCTACTTTATCAGTGCGCTCCCAAGGGAACTCTACATCTGTTCGTCCAAAGTGACCAAAAGCAGCAGTCTGGCGGTATATCGGCTGGCGCAGTTCCAGCATTTTAATAATACCTGCTGGACGTAAATCAAATAGTTTACGGACAGCTTCTTCAAGTTCTTCTTCAGAAACCTTACCTGTGCCATTTGTATTAATGGATATGGAAACCGGCTGAGCTACACCTATCGCGTACGCCAGCTGAACTTCTACAGAGTCAGCAAGTTTTGCAGCGACAATGTTTTTAGCAACATAACGGGCGGCATAAGCAGCTGAACGGTCAACTTTAGTGGCATCTTTCCCGCTGAATGCGCCACCTCCGTGACGGGCATACCCGCCGTACGTATCCACAATAATTTTTCTTCCTGTTAAACCAGCATCCCCCTGAGGCCCGCCAATAACAAAACGTCCTGTAGGATTGATAAAGTATTTCGTTTGGTTATCGATGTACCCTTCAGGAACAACCGGTTCAATGACATGTTTCTTTAAGTCCTCTTTGATCTGTTCCAGAGTAATCTCTTCCGCGTGCTGCGTGGAGATAACAATTGTATCTACACGTACAGGCTTATCATTTTCATCATATTCAATCGTGACTTGAGTCTTACCATCTGGACGCAGGTATTCAAGAGTTCCGTCATTCCTGACGTCTGACAAACGTTTAGATAGTTTGTGCGCTAAAGAGATAGGAAGAGGCATCAGTTCTTCTGTTTCATTGTTGGCAAAACCAAACATTAGTCCCTGGTCTCCAGCACCAATCGCTTCGATTTCATCGTCACTCATTTGACCTTCACGTGACTCAAGCGCAACATCGACACCTCCGGCAATATCAGGAGATTGTTCATCAATCGCTGTCAACACTGCACAAGTATCAGCATCAAATCCATACTTAGCACGCGTATAACCGATATCCTTAATGGTTTGACGTACAATAGATGGAATATCTACATATGTGTTTGTACTAATCTCTCCAGAGACAAGCACAAGCCCTGTTGTCACGGTTGTCTCACAAGCAACCCTTGCATTCGGGTCGTTTTTTAAAATTTCGTCTAAAATGGCATCAGAAATCTGATCACAAATTTTGTCCGGGTGACCTTCTGTTACAGACTCTGATGTGAATAACCGGCGATTCGCAGGCATTCTAAAAACTCCTCCTTCTCTAAGTACAAAGTATTAGACGGAACTCTTTACCAGTATGTGCAGAAACGATAAACTCGTTTCATTTATATTCTTGCTGTATCTTTTTCACACCGTTGGAGCTTTTAGATAGGAATATCTACAGGAACCTTCACCTGATTATGGATATTTCCCTCAAAAAAGAAAAAACCCTTCCTATAGCGAGGAAAGGGGCTGCTTCCTTTCGCTCTTATCGTCCAAGGAGACATTTCGACTCCTTGCTTCAGGTTAGCACCATGTCACGAAACGTGACGGTTGCTGGGTTTCAAAGGGCCTGTCCCTCCACCAACTCTGGATAAGAGAGTTTCCGTTCTCAGTTATCGTATCGAAAACCCTGTTTGTTGTCAATTGAATTTACAGGCTTTTGTCGATCTGGAGCAGAACTGTATCAGGAACATAAACGTTACCCAAAAACCTACATATGATATTGAAGAGACGGTTAGAACACTAATTTGGAAAACTTTAAGTCATTCCAATAATAGTATGGACTAATAAACCTAATGTGTTATACTAATCTCACATTAGATTTTATAAATTCAAATGCAAAGGCGGGACGACGCATATGAGTACCATTAATCAAATGTCAGAATTGAATATCCTATTAGCACAGGAACATGTTCACCAGCAATTATCTGTTCCCCATTTAGTGGAGAAAATCCTTTATCGTAATGAAGGTACATTAACTGAAAAAGGGGCCATTCAGGCTACTACAGGCACCTACACAGGAAGATCACCAAAGGACAAATTTATCGTTAAGGATGATACGACCGCCCATAAAGTAGAATGGGGTTCTGTCAATCAGCCGATTGATGATGAAACTTTTGTTCAGTTATACCATAAAGTTTTAGACTATTTAAAGGACCGTAACGAATTATTCGTTTTTAAGGGATATGCCGGCGCTGACGAACGGTACCGTCTTCCTCTTCAAGTACTTACTGAATTTGCCTGGCACAATTTGTTTGCCCAGCAAATGTTCATCCGTCCTGAAGCATCTGAACTTGAAGACCACGAGGCAGAATTCACTGTTATATCTGCTCCCACATTTAAAGCTGATCCTGAAGTAGATGGAACGAATTCAGAAGCGTTCATCATGGTTTCCTTTAAACACAGAATCGTTTTGATTGGCGGGACCGAATATGCCGGTGAAATTAAAAAGTCCATTTTCTCTGTCATGAATTATTTATTGCCTGAAAAAAATGTCCTTCCTATGCATTGCTCTGCAAATGTGGGGAAAGAAGGAGATGTCGCTTTATTCTTCGGACTTTCCGGGACAGGTAAAACCACGCTGTCGGCCGATTCCCAAAGGCGCCTGATTGGGGATGATGAACACGCATGGTCCAATTATGGAGTTTTCAATATTGAGGGTGGCTGTTATGCCAAATGTATCAACCTATCCAAAGAAAAAGAGCCTCAAATTTACGATGCGATCCACTTCGGCTCAGTGTTGGAGAACGTGGTACTTGATCCATCTACTCATGCACCTGATTATGAGGACACAAGCCTTACAGAAAACACGCGTGCTGCCTATCCATTAGAGCATATTGAAAATACAGTCCAGCCCAGCATTGCAGGACATCCAAATGCCATCATCTTTTTAACAGCAGATGCAACCGGGGTATTACCTCCCATTAGTAAACTGACGAAACAACAGGCGATGTACCACT
The DNA here is from genome assembly GCF_020524025.1 of Halobacillus litoralis. GTDB lineage: Bacteria > Bacillota > Bacilli > Bacillales > Halobacillaceae > Halobacillus > Halobacillus litoralis_D. The sequence goes on from NZ_JAIVKN010000002.1 coordinate 10,053, forward strand.
TCTTAAGCGGATACACAAGCAAGTTAGCCGGAACAGAACGGGGGATTACAGAACCTCAGGCTACATTCTCCGCCTGCTTCGGATCTCCATTTCTTCCACTTGCGCCGTCAACTTATGCAGAAATGCTTGGAGAGAAAATCGATCAATTCAACACAGATGTCTACTTGGTGAACACTGGATGGTCAGGAGGAGCATACGGAGAAGGACAGCGTATAAAATTAAGTTACACCCGTTCCATGATCCATGCAGCCTTGGAAGGTGAGTTAAGCTCTGCTGAAACAAACAAGGATCCTTTCTTCGGTTTACACATCCCTGCTCATTGTCCAGGGGTGCCGGACGAAGTGTTATCTCCAAGAAAAACATGGGCGAATGCCGAAGCGTATGATGAGAGCGCCAAAGCCCTGGCTGCCAAGTTCCACGAGAATTTCAAAAAATTCACTTATGCCAGTGAAGAAATAAAACAGGCAGGCCCGACTTACCGAAATGAATAATCTCTCAAAATTCAGAAAGCCCCCGTTTATTTAAATAAGCGGGGGCTTTCTGATGTTATTATTTTATGGATTCCAATCGCTTCAAACACTCTGGAAGAACTTCGTCCTTCATCATAAAACTAAACCGATCGTTCGTCCGCAGATTTCGCGGTAAGTGGCGGAACAATACTGGACCATGCGTCTCAAAGTAATGCTCTTGATCAGCCAATTCTGAAATGGTGGCAAAATAAACATTTTTTATTACCGTTCCACCTTTTCCTTCTACATGGTATTGTCCGACATAGGTTAATTCTTGGATTTGTGCACCTGTCTCTTCTTTGACTTCTCGAACGGCAGCATCTTCAGCCGTCTCCCCCTGTTCCACTTTACCTCCTGGAAATTCCAGTCCTCTGTCTTTATGCTTGGTCAATAACCATTGGTTGTTATAACGGCAAATGACCCAAACATGTTTCGGTGACTCAGAAAAGGGATGATCTTCAAATGATAAACGGACAGGGTTTTGATAAAAATCATAAAAAGTTTTCATGTCTGCTCAACTGCCTTTAATACATGATATACGTTCTATTTAACACCTGTATAAATCGTACCATAAGCGACCGCAAATACAAACCAGTCCGCAGATAATCTTTATTGGAAGATCAGAAAACTCTCACGAAAAGCAGGTATGTAGAAATCAGAAAACCGCTTCTTGAAAAGGAAGCGGTCTATTATTAATTGTCCAGAACACCCATCTCAGCTATGTGGTGCTTCGTTGTATCATCGCCCAGGTCATAAATCTGCTGAAATGCCTTCTTCATATCAGCGTCTGTATCATCGTTATCCTGATCTTGATGATAAGGCATAAATGGGATGTGAGCGCGATAAAATGAACGGTTGTCCGCTTCTTCTAACGCATTAAACACCTCACGAAGCGTAATCACCTCATCAGATGTGGCATAAATTACAAAGTCATCATTATTCGCATCATGATTTAAGGAAATCTCTCTTGTTCCCATGTTAATGTAATATTTATCTCTATCCATGCTTCATCCTCCTTGGTCCTAGTGTGAACCATAGACAGGAAGCTTATTACAAGGAAAACAAGCTGGTCTACAAATTTGCCACATAACGCTTTTTCGTTATGGCATGCAGATAATCATCGTCTACCTCCACACCTATTCCTGGACCTTGTGGAACTTGAATTTCTCCATATTCCAGTTTGATACCAGAAGTTAACAAATCCCTTTTGAAATATCTCTCAGAGCTTGAAAGGTCTCCAGGGATTGTAAAATTAGGCAAAGAAGCAAGCGCGAGGTTATGGGCTTTTGATATTCCTGATTCTACCATACCTCCGCACCAGACCGGCACCCCGTGGTCTTGACAATAATCATGTATGTTTAAGGCGGCAGTTAAGCCTCCAACACGACTTATTTTCACATTAACCACACGACAGCTGTCCAGTTGAACAGCTTGAACAGCATCATGAAAGCACATAATGGACTCATCCAGACAGATTGGTGTTTCCATTTGTTTTTGTAACCATTGATGCAGATAAAAATCACCAGCTGCAAAAGGCTGTTCAATCATAAGCATCTGGTACCGATCCAATTCATATAAGCCCTCTATGTCTTTTTCCTCATATTGCCCATTTGCATCTATCATAATCGGCAGGTCGGGGTCGAGGCTTTGGACTGTTTCGATCATTTGTCGTTCATGTCCCTTCTCCACCTTCAACTTGTATCTTTGATAACCTTCTTCTTTTAACACAGAAAGTTTCCCTTCTAAATTATCCTCTAAACTCAAAACGGCCCCTGCTTTAACGGATGTACGCTCTCCCCCAATTAAGGACTGAAGACTTACACCCCGCTGCTTTGCATAAAGGTCCCACAGGGAGCCTTCAAGACCTGCTTTCGCCATAGGATGACCTTTTACCGCTTCACTGAGCTGTGCGAAATCCCTGGGGTGATGAACACTGCTTGTCGATAATAAAGGAATTAACAACTGCTCAAGAACATACCATGCAGTCGTCAGGGTCTCATACGTATAAAAAGGAGCAGGAAAAGCCGTTACTTCTCCGTAACCTATATTCCCTCCGGCATCATGCGCCTCAACAATAATAAGCGGGCGGGTTTCTAAAGAGCCTTGATGAGTGACAAATGGAGATTTCATAGAGAGTTCAATTTCCCTTAGAACTACTGCCCTGATATTCATGACCTGTCCCCTTCTTCAAGATGTGAAAATAAATGTCTTCGAAGCAGCTTATTGGATGCATTTCTCGGGAGTTCTTTGACCCAGTAATATTCTTTAGGTGTCTTATATTTCGCAAGCTTTCCTGCCATACCATTAATGATTTCCTTATCAGATAACTTCTGGTTTTCTGCTACAAGAAAAGCGACAGGTACTTCCCCCCACTTCGCATCCTTCCGTCCTGTTACCCCTGCCTCCCGGATTCCCGGAATCCCTGTCAATACTCCTTCAATTTCTGCAGGGTAAACATTTTCTCCCCCGGAGATAATGACATCTTTCACCCGGTCCACAACATATAAAAAACCATCCTCATCTTCATAACCGAGATCTCCTGTGCGCAATGGACGATCTTCGTTATTATGACGGTTGTAATATCCTTTGGATACCATCGGACCTTTCACAATAATTTCGCCTGTTTCCCCTTTATCTGCATCGATCCACAATTCTGCCAGGCTGAGAGCTTTACCTGCAGACCCCAGCTTTTTAAATGCATCAGCGGGACTGAGGGTTGCTATTTGTGACGATGTTTCTGTCATGCCATATGTCTGAAATACAGGGATTTGCTTTTTCGCCGATTCATGAAGCAGACTTTCTGGTACTGGCCCACCACCAAGCAGCATACAGCGAAAGGAATCCGGATAACTCCGCTCTTTCAATTCTTCCACTAACTTTTGAAGCATGACCGTTACGACTGAGGCATGAGTCACGCCTTTATGAAAAATAGCTTCCTGAACATCTTTTACATTGAATTTGTCCATAAGAAAGACCGGCATTCCATAAACCACACTCTTTATTAAAATAGAAAAGCCGCCGACATGAAAAAGCGGCAGACAAGCAAGCCATTTGTCTGATAAATGAAGCCCAAGATTAAGGGATGAAGCAACAGCGCTGTACCAGTGGTTTCCATAAGTATGCATCACAGCCTTCGGATTTCCTGTTGTACCTGATGTATACATCATTGTATACACGCTGTTTAACATGAACGAATCCTTTAACGCATACTTTTCTTCAGTAATTTCATTCAATTGTTCTATACCTTGGATAGGAATATTTAATTCAGCCACCGAATCTTCAGCCAGTTTTTCTAACCGTGAGCCGACAAATAAATGCTCTACTTGTGCATCTTGTAGTTGATAAGAAATCTCAGAAGACGTCAGCCGGGTATTCAACAGGACGACTACAGCCCCAACATAACTGATGGCATGAATAAAAATGGGATAGGTCCAGTGATTTCCTGAAAGAAAAGCGACATGATCGCCTTGTTTCACTCCTAAATCCATAAGTCTTTGAGCCATTTGTCTACTTTTCTTCCTTAATTCATTAAAAGTAAGCTTATACCCTTCAGGTGTTTCGAGAGCCGTTTGCTCTGGATTTAATTGTGCTTGTTTTTCCAGCCAGTGAGGGATACGTTCACTCATGTCTACCTTCCCCTTCCCTACTCATGATGTGAGTAGATTATGCTCAATGACGCAGCTCCTAGTTTTTTTGCAGGCCACTGTGTCTAAAAAAAGGGCATCCCCGATTGGGGATGCCCTTTTCCTACACTAGTGACAAAGGAATCAAGGAAAACGAGGGAACTGATCAAAGTCCGGTTTTCTCTTCTCCTTAAAGGCATCACGGCCTTCTTTTGCTTCTTCAGTCGTATAATAAAGCAGAGTTGCATCTCCACCCATTTGTTGAAGACCAGCAAGACCATCTGTGTCAGCGTTTAAAGATGCTTTCAAGAAACGAAGAGCAGTTGGTGATTTCTCAAGCATTTCTCTACACCATTGAACAGTTTCAGCTTCCAATTCTTCAAGCGGAACAACCGTATTAACAAGACCCATCTCCTCTGCTTCTTTAGCGCCATACTGACGGCACAGGTACCAGATTTCACGGGCTTTCTTATGACCGACAATACGTGCTAAGTATCCAGCACCATAACCAGCATCAAAACTTCCGACTTTCGGACCGGTTTGACCAAAGATGGCGTTATCTGCAGCAATCGTCAGATCACACACAATATGTAACACATGTCCGCCACCGATAGCATAACCTGAAACCATTGCAACTACAGGCTTAGGAATAACGCGGATCAAACGCTGAAGGTCCAATACATTCAAGCGAGGGATTTGATCGTCCCCAACATACCCGCCATGACCGCGGACTTTTTGATCTCCACCAGCACAGAAAGCATCATCTCCAGCACCAGCAAGGACGATTACACCAACATTGGAATCATCACGCGCATAGGCAAATGCATCAATTAATTCATGTACCGTATGAGGACGAAAAGCGTTCCGCACCTCCGGACGATTAATAGTGATCTTAGCAATCCCTTCAAATCTTTCATACATAATATCTTCATACTCGCGTTCTCTAACCCAATCAAAAGACATTGTTCTTCCTCCTTTATCTTTTCTTATGTTCCTCATGAATAACGCTTTCATACAAGTTTTATTCTATCATGAAGCCATCTACAATTTTAGCAAAAATTTTAGGTTTCTCAAGGTGTACGGTATGTCCAGCATCCTCAACCTGCTGCCAGGATGCATTCGGGAGCTCTTCATACATCTTTTGGTTTATCAATTGGAACTTTCGATCTTCCTGCCCTGTAATCAGCATTACCGGCTGACGTAACGACGGTAACTGCTCCCACCAAGAAGGCTGATGTCCTGTTCCCATTCCAAGCAGCGAATTAGAAAGCCCTTCAGCCGTTTGGTTCAACCGCTCTTGTCTCAGCGCTTTTTTTGCGTCATCGGGCAAGCGCGATTGAGATTGAAAAAGAGGGATATTTTCCCAGTAGGAAACAAATGATTCAAGACCTTCTTTTTGGACCATACCAGCAAGAGCTTGATCCTTTGCCTGCCTCGAAAGCTGCTCTTCTGTCGTAGCAAGACCGGGAGAAGCACTCTCCAAAATGATACGCTCTACATGGAGTGGATAAAGCATAGCGAAGGACAGCGCCGCTCTCCCTCCAAGGGAATAACCTAACAAAGTCACGGACGTTATGTCCATTTTTTCAAGAAGCGCTGCTAAGTCTCTGCAGAATCGTTCCATAGATACTTTGCCTATGGATCCTGTCCGGCCATGACCCGGGAGATCAATTTTGATGATACGATAGTTTCCTGTTAAATGTTCAAGCATGCTATGGAACGTTTTTGTACTTCCGGTAAAGCCGTGCAGTAGCAAAAGCGGTTCTCCCTGTCCCTCTTCTTCTACCCAATAGCCTCTGTTGCCAACCTCGTACATCATTCTGGGTCCTCCCGATTTAAGACAGCCTTTTCAACTCCTGCCCATTTAGATTCGTGAAAATCAACATGGTCGTCCCGACTGGTTATAACTTCAATGACAGTCAGGTGTTCGTTTTGTGAGCTTTTCATAAGCGCGGAACGGTATTCTTCCCAGGTATGAACGCGCTCATGTTCTCCTTCGTACATTTGAACCACTAAAGCAAGGTCAAGGTCCAGTGGTGTACCGAATAACTCTTCGAAGTGTTTAGGGTTTTTGGCTTGTGGCAGGTAAGAAAAAATCCCACCGCCATCATTATTAATGACAACGATTGTTAGAGGTATTCTTTTCTTTTTAGCCATCCATAATCCATTTAAATCATGGAAGAAAGAAATGTCCCCTAATAGTAATGTGGTCTTTTGACCATTAGCTGCTGCCCCTAAAGCTGTACTGACAACTCCATCAATACCATTCGCTCCACGGTTGGCTATCATTTTGATACGCTTTGGTGTAGACATAAAAAAGCTGTCGACATCTCGAATGGGCATACTATTGCCAATGAAAAAAGTCGAGTCATCAGGTAACGCTTCTGCTAAGTACATCACAGCATGTCCTTCATTTAAGGAATCTTCTGGACCTTCCAGCATTTTCGCCTTAGCCAGGTTATTGAACTCCTGCCACTTCTGCAGCCAGGAAGTATCTACATTTCCTTCGGGCATATATTCAGCCAGACTGTTACACAGCTCTACAGGATCTGCCCAAATATAACCGGCTGTCACCCCTGCCGGTTCGCGGTAGCCAATCACATCATCAACGACATAATGGTCTATCCTATTCTCGTATTTCTGAATCCATTTTAAATACGTTTTCGAAACCGGCATCGCTCCAAATCTAAGGATGTATTCAGGAACCATCTCCCTGCCAATTTCCTGAGACTTTAATAGGGAACCATAATTTTCGATAATGTTTCTTTTATCGTGCACCCCGGTTCGAAGTTGGGATAGTGGATCTGCAAATACAGGAACACCTAAACGTGAAGCTAAAGAGGTAACAGCTTCAGCAAGAGATGGATCGACTTGAGGACCCACTACAATTAAACCTTTCTCTTTCTTTGCTAACCGTTCAAATAACTGTTTGGCATCACCATGTGCCAAACGAGGCTGACCTTTAACAGCAAGCGGAATAGGACGTTCATCCCCACGCCATGCTCCTTCTAATTGAAAGTCAGGGATAAGTGGTTCTCTAAATGGAAAGTTCAAGTGAACCGGTCCTTTATGATTATTCAACGCTTCTTCTACTGCCCGAGCTGCGTGTCTTCTAGCGTAAAGGTAATTATCCTCTTCAGGCAGGGCCAGGTCATGATGCCACTTGGCGTAATGTCCAAACATATCAATTTGATTAATAGCCTGAGGGGCTCCTACTTCCCGCAGTTCATGAGGGCGGTCTGCTGTCAGAACAATCAGTGGAATACGACTGTAATAAGCCTCTACGACAGCCGGGTAGTAATTCGCAGCTGCTGTCCCGCTGGTGCAGACAAGAGCAACAGGCGTTCCTTCTTGTTTTGCCATACCTAAAGCAAAAAAAGCAGCTGAGCGTTCATCGAGGTGAACCCAATGTTTCACCTCGGAATGCTCAGCGAAAGTCAAAGCTAAAGGGGTGGATCTTGATCCAGGAGATATGACCACATGTCTGACGCCTGAATAGGCAAGCTGATCCACAAAGTGGGTAACATATTTAGTTAAAGCTTCTGTATGTCCCATTATACCCCTCCTAAAACAGACAGCATCGGCTTTAATTTAACAGCTGTTTCTTCAAACTCCGCTTCTGGATCGGAGTCCTCAACAACGCCACAGCCGGCAAATAAAGATGCTTGATTTTTCTGAATGAGTGCAGATCGTATTGCAACTGCGAACTCACCATTATTGCTCGAGTCAAACCACCCAACCGGTCCTGCGTACCAGCCTCTGTTCAACGTCTCATTCCGACGAATATAATCCACAGATTCTTTCTGCGGCATACCCCCGAGGGCAGGTGTCGGATGTAACCTGGAAATCACGTCAATCAATGTATAGCCTGGATCCAACGTTGCTTTCACAGGCGTATATAAATGCTGGAGATTCTTCAAGGGGTAGAGGACAGGGGTTGCAGGAATCTGCACCCGGCTGCTGCAGGCCTCTACAGCATCACGAATCATTTCTACGACAAATTGATGTTCTTGACGGTTTTTTGGATCATTTAAAAGTTCTTTCCCTAACTTCACATCTTCTTCTTCTGTAACGCCCCGGGGTGTCGTACCAGCAAGACAAGTCGAAACCAGTTCCCGCTCTTCTACTTTAGCAAGACGTTCCGGAGTGGCCCCTATAAAATAGTCACCTTGACTTTCAAAAGCAAAAATATAGCTGTTGGGCTGGGAGTCAGCCAATGCTTTAAGAACGGATGTGATCTGGACGTCATTCTTAAAAGAAAGACGTAATTCACGGGCAAGGACAACTTTTCCAATTAATCCAGCCTTTATGTCTTTTGTCGCCTGTCTTACAGAAGCTTTCCATTCCTCAGGCACCATTTCAAAAGTACTTTCCACCTCTGGAAGTTCTTCCTCATAAGACTTTGAAAGTAAAAGGCCGTCCCTTTGATCTAGAATCTGCTGAACGATCTGCTGCGGGTGATCTTCAGGAAAAATAAGCGCATTAATCGTCAAGTAGGTTTCTCCATCAACTTTTGTCAAAAGGTAGGCAGGAATTGTCATTTGACTATCAGGAAAAGCTTCCCACGGAGTTGTCTCTGTTTGGTTCGGGTCGAAACTAAAGCCTCCCAAAGCAACAATACCTGTTCCTTTTTTGTTGAATTCGTCATGGATCATTGCATTTTCCTGAAGTTCTTCCCACAAAGAGTGCACTTCACGAAAACGATCTGTGCTTTCTGCATATAACTGACTGGCTTTACCGACCCCTACCATAATTAAATCGTTGTCAGCACTCTGCCAGTAGGAGCGGTGAAGATCTATATCTGCTCCATTAAAAAAGAACTGAAAAGGGTCCTGATTATCTATATGTTCGACAATACTAATAAAACGAGGTTCCCCAAGATGATGTGCTCTCTGAAGGGCTTCCCCTATCATTTCTTCAATATGAGGGGCCTTCGTATGAAGCATAAAAATTCCTCCCATTCTTTAAGGGACATTACCTAATCACTCACGCTAACATAATAAAAGTTTGTTGCGTGCATCACCCTCTATTTTATTCGCTTTTTTCTCTTGACTCAAGGAATCTTACCTTACTCCTGCAAATTATTACAATGATTGACACTCCAGGCCTGTTTCCCTAAACTAAAACTGATATCATATTTTAAGATTTGTAACAAGGGAGAGTACACCAATGAGTTCAATACAAAATCAAAAAGTTAAAGCTTCCTTGAATGAACGTGAAGGATTCCAAGTTTGGTGGAGACTGCTTCGTCCTCACACTTTAACCGCTGCCTTCGTTCCCGTTTTTGTTGGAACAATGCTGGCGGCCATTGAGCAGTCGATTAACTTCTGGTTATTTGCCGCCATGCTGCTCGCCTCCATCCTCATTCAAGCGGCCACAAATATGTTTAACGAATATTACGATTACGCTAGAGGATTGGATAATGAAAATTCTGTTGGTATCGGTGGTGCGATTGTACGTGACGGCATCCGTCCAGGCACAGTTTTGACACTAGCGGTCAGCTTTTTTATCGTTTCCGGTTTACTCGGGGTCTATATCTGCGCAGCCTCAAGCTGGTGGATTGCGCTCATAGGACTTATTTCCATGTTGTTTGGCTATCTGTATACCGGAGGACCTTTACCAATTGCCTATACTCCTTTTGGTGAAGTAACTGCTGGATTCTTTATGGGAACCATCATTATCGGCATTAGTTATTATATCCAGACGCTTACAATCACTTCGGAAGTTCTGATTGTTTCCATTCCTGTCGCTATTTTTGTAGGAGCTATTCTTCTTGCAAACAATATTCGTGACAGGGTGGGAGATGCGGAAAACGGAAGGAAAACTTTGGCCATCCTCTTTGGTCACAAAGGTGCCGTCCGCTTCCTGACGATTCTTTATGTTGCAGCCTTTTTGCTGACAGGGATTCTAATTTTCACGAGTGTACTCCCGTTGTGGTCTTTCCTGACATTCTTTAGTTTAAGAAAAGCTTATCAGGCCATTCAGGGATTTGCAGGAAAAAATGAGCCACTCGAGATGATGCCCGCTATGAAAGCAACCGCGCAAACCAATACCATTTACGGTTTTCTGCTGGGCTTATCACTGCTGATACACCTATATTTCCCTATCGGCTGATAGAAAGAAACAGACAGAGCACATTATAAAAGTTCGAAAAAATCTAATTTTCAAAAAAGAAGGATGGTCATCCATCCTTCTTTTGTATAGGTTTGACCATTTTCACAATGGGAATATTACATAAAGGATGGATGAATATGAATCAATCAATGATGAACAACACCTTAATGGAAGCTTTGGGCATGGAAGTTATTGAAGCCAAGGCAGATTCTGTGGTTATACGCATGCCTGTAGATGAAAGGACCCGTCAACCGATGGGCTTCCTGCATGGCGGAGCAAGTGTAGCTTTAGCAGAGAGTGCAGCCAGCATAGGGGCTTTCTTAAACATTGACTCTGAAAAACAGCAGGTGTTTGGAGTCGAAATTAATGCAAATCATATAAAAAGTGTGCGCGATGGTTATGTCATCGGAACGGCAGTCCCTGCTCATATTGGCAGAAACACGATGGTGTGGGAGATAAAAATTCTAAATGAAGCAGATGAACTGCTCTGTCTCTCCAGGTGTACCATCGGAGTCGTTCCTTTGAAGAAATAAGACCATCCTTACTAGAATAAGGAGCTGGTATACAATGTTGACAGAACAAAAGCAAAAGAAGTTAAAAGACCGTCTTTTGGAGATGAAAGCAGAAGCGGAAAAGCAAATGGAAGATTATCAGGATGACCAGGCCAAGGAGGATTATCCAAACGACCGTACCGGCGAAATCTCAAGCGTAGCCGATCACCCGGGGGATCAGGGAACCGATCAGTTTGAAAGAGAAAAGGAACAGACATTTTATGAACAGGCCCGAGAAAAATTGATGGAAGTGGAAGATGCCCTGCAGCGCATGGAGGAAGGTCGTTACGGAGTCAGTGAGAAATCTGGTGATCCTATTCCGGTTGAACGTCTGGAAGCCATGCCAACAGCACGATATAAGGTCGAAGAATTAGAAGAGATGGAAAGAAACTCATAAAATGTATGAAAATATCAACGAACGAAACAAGAGCTCCGGTAACAATACCGGAGCTCTTTGACATTCCCTTTAGTCACGTTCTCTAAGCTGTTCCGAGGGTTCTTCATCAAGATCGGGCTCTTCCTCATCCATGTTATATGGTGTGTCAGGCTCGTTGTCTTTTTTCACATCTCGCTTCATGTCTCTTTCCAGCTCGTTGATATCCTGGTACTCACGATAGTCACGATTTCTCTCTCTCATTAAATCGTTCATCTCCCTATCGTTGTCCTGCTCGTATCTGGCCGGCTCATAATTAATGTCGTCAGGCTGATTGTTATCATCATTCATCGCACAGGCCGTTAAAACCAACGAAAACAAAACCAATGTCAAAATAGCCGGAGTCCCTTTGTTCCTCACACGAAACACCTCTTCACAAATATTTTAATGCACCATTAATATTTGCTGTTTTGTGGGTTTTACTCAGCGAAAAACAGATCGTTTTTATAGAATTTGCTTTGCTATATCTCTATTTTGACTTCACTTTTAAATGATTATAATTGAATAAGGGGTGCTGAGGAAGCCCGTCAGTCCCCGCAAAGAAGTCAATCCTTCCTAACTGCCTCAAACTCAAATCCTATTTCAGAAATTCATACCAATGTTTAACTAAAACAAAAAAGCTGCCAACAAAGCCGGCAGCCTCCTTTTCTTCTATATTTAGATTCTTCTTAAGCCAATCAAGCTGCAGAGGAGGACCGTGTCCGCTTCTGCTCAATCCATGGCTTCATTTTTATGAATAGTAAGGCAAATAAAACACTCACAATAAGTGCTTTCAGAGCATTGAATGGAAGAATACCTGTTAGTACTGTATATCCTTTCACCTGAGCACTCATTTCCCACCCCATAAACCAACTGTACGCTGGCAGGATGATAAGATAATTCAGCACAGCCATTCCGAGAGCCATCGTCAATGAACCGATCACCAATCCGGTTTTGATTGATTTTTCACTTTTAAATTTGTGATAAATGAGCCCGACAGGAAACACAAATAATACCCCGGCCATAAAGTTAGCTAAAATCCCAATTGGATCACCGGCACCTGTATAAATAAGGTATAAACCATTCTTTAAAGCTTCGACAATAATACCTGCCGCAGGAGTTAATAAAATTGCGGCCAAGAGAGCAGGTACATCACTAAAATCGACCTCCAAATAAGGCGGCAGGAGTGGTAAAGGAAAACTCAAAAACATCAGCACCATAGAAATGGCTCCAAACAACGCTAAAAAAATTAGTCTCATCAGTTTTGATGATTGTCCTGTTAAAGGATTCATCATCGATCTCCCCCTTCATCTTTTACATCGATTCACATCCCAGATGAAGGTTGGCGGCATTCTTTGACTAATAAAAAACCCTTAAGCTGTTAGGGCTTAGGGTTGATGGTTAGTCCATAGGAAACTAGAGGCAGCTAAATGAATACTGCCTGTTCCGCTCGACATCTTCTCCCATCCAGACTTTAACTGTCGGTCCCGGATTTTCACCAGGTCCACCACATACAACATATGCGGGTCACGGACTTAAGGTCATACTGCACCTCTTACCGTCGGTCGGGAATTTCACCCTGCCCCGAAGATGGAATCGATATATGATTGTATATTCATTTTATAGAAGAAAATGAAAAACTGCAACAAAAAAATCCCCACTCTACTGAGCAGGGAATCCGGCTTTGCCTGTAGCATCAATAAATAGTCGCAGGGTGGAGGAAACGGTAGATAAATCGACCAAGCCGTCCTCACTTTCCTTCACCTTGTCGAGCTGCAGCATAATGTAATCGTCATAGCCATGCACATACACCTGTCCTGCACATATCTTCCCTTTTAAAGACTCTATCTGTTGATGAAGCGTTTCACGGTCCATGCAGATCACTCCTTAGTTACTGAAGATTATATCTGCTATTCTGTCCATTTATGATTACAAATAAACAAAAGGCCCGGCTTAAGCCGGACCTTTTTCATTATTCATCATCTAATGGATTCATACTTTCCTGTCCCGTCATGTTAGAAATCATAGTTACAAGTAGATCAATTTCTTCTTCGATATCTTGTATACTTGCCGTTTCAACAGGAGAGTGCATATAGCGCAGAGGTAAGGACACGAGACTTACAGGTACACCTTTCCCTGTAAGACGCATTTTGTCAGCATCCGTACCTGTCATACGAGGAGTCAATTCATACTGTACTTTCATATCAAGAGTTTTCGCCGTTCTCTCTAAAAGTTGATTAATCTTTCGATTGATAGGCGCTCCTTTTGCAAGAACAGGGCCGCCTTCCAAGCGGATATCCCCATGCTTATTAGTATTCACGCCCGGATAATCCGTTGCGAACGTTACATCACAGGCAATAGCCATTGTTGGTTCAATCCCTGCTGCAGCAAAGTAGGCACCTCCCATATTCGTTTCCTCGTTCACCGTACTCGCGGCATACACACCTACTTTGAGGTCTTTTTGCGATAATTTCCTCAAAACCTCACCAACAATAAACTGACCTGTACGATTGTCAAGACCACGCCCGGATATGTAACGATCCATCATCATTTCAGGGCTTCTTTTATATACGGCTAAATCACCAATCTGTACAAATTTTTCCATTTCTTCTTTTGATTGAGCACCACAGTCAATGAAAAGTTCCTCAAGGCCAAAATCGCCTTTTAGTCCTCCGTGATGCTGGGCGTTTACACCAATAACCCCGGAAACTTCTTTCCCATACCCGAGAACGGTCACCTTCATTCCAACAGCTGCTTTAGGATTAATTCCACCCATTTTATCAAAGTGAAGATACCCGCGCTCATCGATACGATTAATAACAAGCCCGATTTCATCACAGTGACCGGCAAGCATCACTTTAAATTCCGCTTCCGGGTTCAACACAGCGATTGCATTCCCTGCATGATCGGTCTGAATCTCATCAGCAAAAGGTTCCATTTCTTTCATCCATCTTTTCTGGATGTTCATCTCCATACTGGATGGGGATGGTGTACTTAATAACTCCATTAAAAAATCCACACGTTCTTTTTCCATGTCTCTTCCTCCTTTTTTACTAATCATATCAAAAAATGACATATATTTTGCAAGTGATTGCATAACCTCCCCCCTAAAAGGGAACAAGAAATGGTATGTAGTTTTAGAGGAGGGGTATGAATGAGTTTAGAAGAATGGTACGAAAAAGGAATGACTGCTCAAGAGTATGTGGATCAGATGAGTACCCATCAGAAAGATTTTATTTATATATATGAAAATTTTTCCATACCTGTTGAAGACCATCCGTTATTTGCTGAAATCCAGAGTAAAAAGTGGCGGGCACTTGTCCTGACAGAAGACTGGTGCGGTGATGCCATGCTGAACTTACCAATATTTTTAAGAATTGCTGAAGCCGGACAAATCCCCACACATTTTCTTTTAAGAGATGACAACCTTGAACTAATGGACCAATACTTAACAGGCGGTCAATCAAGGTCTATACCAAAGATCATTTTCATTGATCTAGAAGGCCGTGAACAAGCTACATGGGGGCCGCGGGCACCTCAAGTGCAGGAATTCATCTCTAATTCCTTATCACGGCTGCCGTCAAAAGATGCAGAGGATTATGAGGAGAAACAAAGAGAAATGCTGACATTTATCACTAAAGCTTATCGCGACCATCATGATTTCTGGAAAGAAGTATATACAGATATAAAACAAACCATTAAATAACGTCTATTTTCACACCTGCCTTTTCAAAGGGCAGGTTTTTTTACGTTTGAATCTAGACTAAACATGCCATACTGAAGATAAAAAAGGGGCGTATGGCATGCAATCATTGATCCGCCTTTACTTCCAAATGCCGTTATTTCTAAGGCTTTTAACGACTGTATTCTTTACTATGACTTTATTCGGCATTTTAATTCATATAATCGAACCAAATAACTTCCCTACATTTTTCGACGGTCTATGGTGGGCATTTGTAACCGGAGCTACTGTCGGATATGGAGATTATGTTCCATTAAGCACTTCCGGTAAACTGGTAGCTATTCTCCTTATCCTTTCAGGAGGAGGACTGGTTACTTTTTATATGGCAACACTGTCTGCTTCGACAGTTAAGCATGAAACAGACCTCTCAGAAGGAAAGGTACCTTATAAAGGTTCAGACCACCTTGTATTGATTGGATGGAATGAGCGGACGAGACAGTTAATTGATATGCTCGAGGAGCAGAATCTTCAAGAAAGAATTGTACTTATAGACCGCACAATGAATCAGTTTTATCAGAGGCTGTCCAGTGTACATTTCGTTAATGGATGTGCAACAAACGAAGAAACGCTTGAACAAGCCAAACTAAGCGAAGCGAGAATGGCTATTATTACAGCTGATCCTTCTATGGAAGAAGAGCAGTCCGATCAGACGGTCATCCATCAAATTGTTGCTTTAAAAGGGCATCATCCAGGTCTGTTCATTATTGCTGAAGTTTTAACTGACCGCCAAAAAATAAATGCTCAGCGGGCCGGCGCTAATACGGTTATTCGATCAAACGATTTCATGAGCAGTCTCTTTTACCAGGAACTTTATAGAAATGATCCTGTAAAACCCTTTGAGCTTCTGCTTCAATTATTGACAGAAAGACAATTCCATGAAGAGAAGATTGAAAGTGAGCTTGTCGGCAAGCCTATACTAAGTGCGTATGAACACTTCTTAAAAGACTGCTACCAAATTATTGGGATCCGCAAAGGGGACAACCTATCCTTCAACCTTCATCCAGATATCGTCTTAGAAAAAGGGGATGTACTTGTTGTTTTCTCACCGCTCAGAAAGTAACAGCTGTTCAACTTGCGTCAATAAGTCACGCCCCGCCTGAACATGTTCTTCAGGAAAAGAAGCATCCTTATCGACAGGCTCCTGAAACTGATCAAAGATAGCACGGAAATTCCCTTCTTTTACGTTGTCATCAAGGCCCGGGTTGTATTTATGGGATAAAAGAAAAGGCTCTTTCATTTCAATCATGGCATAGTCTCCCGGAGCATCCAGCGAACCTGATGTTACAACGAAAGGCAGACGTATAAATTGATAACCCACGTGATCATCAATCTTATAGTCAAAGTACCCATGTTCATAATCCCAGTTATCAGCTAATTTAAAGCCAATCGTTTTCAGAGATTTCTCTACTTCATCAAACATAAACGCTTGCCCTGTAATTGGTGAAGATAAGGGTATCACATTCATCACTCCTTTAAGTTTTACTATGCCCAAACAAAAAAAGCACCGATCATCCATTTTTTGGATGATCGGTGCTTTTTCTTATAAGCGTTTTTCTAGTTCTTCTTTTTCTTTCTCAAACCCAGGTTTACCTAATAAAGCAAACATGTTTTTCTTATACGCCTCTACGCCAGGCTGATCAAACGGATTGACACCTAACAGGTAACCGCTGATGGCACATGCTTTTTCAAAGAAGTAGACAAGATATCCAAATGTGTACGCATCACGTTTTGGCAGGTGGAGAATTAGATTTGGTACATCCCCGTCTGTATGAGCAAGCATGGTACCCAGATACGCCTTTTCATTCACTTCATCTACTGTACCACCTGCAAGATAATTAAGACCATCTAAGTTCTGCTCGTCTTCTTCAATGGTAATATCAGAAGTTGGTGTCTCTACATGAAGGACGGTTTCAAAAAGATCTCTACGCCCTTCTTGAACATATTGACCAAGAGAATGTAAATCTGTTGAGAAGTTGGCAGATGCAGGGAAAATACCTTTTTGATCTTTTCCTTCACTTTCCCCAAACAACTGCTTCCACCACTCAGAAAAATACTGCAGGGAAGGCTCATAATTAATTAACATTTCAATTGTTTTGCCTTTGTTATAAAGTACATTTCGCACAGCAGCATACTGATAGGCAGGATTATCTGCAAGTTTATCTGTACTTAATTCCTGCTTGGCTTGCTGTGCTCCGTTCATCATTTCTTCAATATCAATGCCGCTTGCTGCAATAGGAAGTAAGCCGACAGCTGTTAGAACAGAATAACGCCCTCCTACATCATCGGGAACTACAAAGGACTCATACCCCTGTTCCTCAGCTAAAGTCTTCAGAGCGCCCTTCTCTTTGTCAGTAGTAGCATAAATACGTTTACGCGCTTCTTCCTGACCGTATTTATCCTCAAGGAACTTACGGAAGATACGGAAGGCAATCGCCGGTTCCGTTGTTGTTCCACTCTTCGAGATAACATTTACAGATACGTCTTTATTCTTAAGTACATCAAATAGTTCATTTATATAAGGAGCGCTGATGCTGTTTCCAACGAAGAACACTTGTGGAGTGTTACGATCTTCTGATGGAAGTTCATTATAGAAGCTGTGATTCAACATCTCAAGAGCTGCTCTCGCTCCTAAATAAGAACCGCCAATCCCAATGACCAGCAATACATCAGAATCCGATTTAATTTTTTCAGCTGATTTCTTGATACGGGCAAATTCTTCTTTGTCGTAATCCTCAGGTAAATCCAACCATCCTAAGAAGTCATTTCCAGCCCCTGTTTTTTCGTGTAATGATTGATGAGCCAGCGAAACAGCTCCCTGCATATATTCGAGTTCATGTTCACCAAAAAATGGTAACGCTTTTTCATAATCAAAGCGAACGTGTGTCATGTATGATCCTCCATATCGTCATTTTTTTCTTGACCAATTTCACTTTATCGAAACCTCTTAACCAAATCAAGCAAAGTTCCATTTGTAAGCGGATTCAATTGAGAGATAGTCCTTTTGCTTAAAAAATGGAAAAAAGAGGCGCAGCAAATTGCACCTCTTTCTTTTCTTACTTAGACATTTCTAGAATTTTCTCTACATCTTCTTCATGCAGTTTGTTGAAGTTACCAAAAGGTCCGCGCTTCATTGAACGATCTACAATAACATCGAATTTGTCATCACCAATGTTGTAATCAGCTAATGTTTCTGGTGCTTCAATCGATGTCCAGAATTTGCGAAGCTCCTGAATTCCTTCTTCTGCAATCTCCCGCTCGCTTCTGCCTTCTGTTTCAACACCGAACACTTTTGTCGCAAGGCGCGCAAATCGTGCCTCGTTCACATCTAAATTATGCTTCATCCAGTTCGGGAACAGAATAGCAAGCCCGCCGGCATGAGGGATATCGTAAACCGCAGAAACGGCGTGTTCAATATTATGACTTGCCCAATCCCCTCGATAGCCCATTTGCAGCATACCGTTTAGAGCAATTGTACCAGCGTAAAGGATTGTTTCTCTGTGTTCAAGAGATTCAAGGTTTTCCAGTAGTTTTGGAGCTGTATCGATTACCGTTCTCAAAACGCCTTCAATCATTTCATCCTGAACGGGAGACTGTGTCGGGTTATGGAAATACTGCTCAAACATGTGTGTCATCATATCGACAATTCCATAAATGGTTTGATCCTTAGGTACACTCGCAGTGTATGCCGGGTCTAGAATAGAAAAAGCTGGATTAGTAAACGGCGGTGCGCCCCATCCGTACTTTTCATTTGTTTCCCAATTTGTAATAACTGCTCCGGCATTCATCTCAGACCCTGTAGCCGCCAGGGTAAGCACGGTACCGAATGGAAGCGCATCTTGAGGCTGCGCTTCACGTGTGACCAGATCCCAAGGAGCACCGTCATACTTAGCACCTGCGGCAATGGTCTTCGTACAGTCAATGACGCTTCCTCCACCTACTGCGAGAAGAAAGTCAATTTGTTCTGTTTTGCAGATGTCTACCCCTTTTTCAACGGTTGTTAATTTAGGGTTGGGTTCAACACCAGATAGTTCTAATACTTCAACTTCAGCTTTTTTCAGCTGTTCCATTACCTGATCATATACACCATTCTTTTTTATGCTTCCGCCTCCGTACACTAGTAGAACTTTACTTGTGCCAGACGGCAGTTGACTTGGCAATTGATTTATTTGCTCTTTACCGAAAATGAGTTTGGTCGGATTGTAAAATGTAAATGCATCCATGAAAAAATCCCCTTTCAAGTGTGAACGTACGACCATATTATCTCCGAAATTTTTTATTTTCACAAAAGATATGCAACATGTATAAACACAACCATTCTGCTTAAGCTAAAAAAGAGGTTTTTAGGAAAAGGGATAGGAATTAAATTTTTATAGAAATGATACTGATCGTATACACATATTTCCGACATACGGATAATGTTTTTTTAGTCCGGCATACACCGTATTTTTTACTAATTAAAAGGAGGATATGATTATGAGTTGGTTTCAACGTGTTGCCCTTTTACTCGTTATAGTGGGTGCTATTAACTGGGGACTCATTGGTTTTTTCCAATATGATTTAGTGGCTGGATTATTTGGAGGCGGAGAGCAGAGTGCTGCATTAGCCCGCGCTATCTATGCTCTTGTTGGTATAAGTGGACTTATTGCTATCTCCCTTTACTTCTCTCCTGTTGCAGAAACCAGTGATTTATCTCCCGATTCCGCTTCAGAAACAGAATAAAATATAAGAGTGTGTCTTTCCCGCTTATGGGTGAGAATCACAACCTTAATCTAGGAATAATCAAAAAAAGGACCGGTCCATAAGACCAGGTCCTTTTAAACGTTTATTATTTGCGGAATTTTTCACGATCGTCAGACTGTTTGATCCAGTCTTCCAACTTGTCTTTAAGTGTGTTAAATCCTGCTGCAGACTCTTCTTGCTGCTGCTTTGGAGCAGCTTGTTTACGTGGACGGCGAGTTGCTTTAGGCGCCTCTTGTGTCGCACGGATGGAAAGAGAATATTTATTGCTCTTCTCATCAATGTTAAGAATTTTAACTTGTACTTCATCACCTTCAGATAGGTGCTCATTGATGTCTTTAACATAACCATGAGTAACTTCTGAAATGTGTACTAAACCTTGGACTTGCTCGTCTAGCGCAACGAACGCACCATAAGGCTGAATTCCTGTTACTTTACCTTCTAAAACTTGACCTTCTTGAAACTTATCTGACATGCTATACAACTCCTGATTTTATTAGTATTCGCTTCTTTTCACGCAATAAATGATTTTACCACAAAACCATGCAATAAGCAAAGTCTATTCCGAACGATAAAAATGTTCATCTTTCTTTCAGAATTTTCCGCCATAGATCATGGTATAATATAGAAAAGAAGTGGAGGAGGATGAATATGTCAGTAGGAGGCAATATACGTAAATATCGGGAAATGAAAAATTTCACCAAAGAAGAACTGGCACTAAAAGCAAGAATGGGTATAAACACATTGGAAAGTTATGAATCTAATGAACGTACACCTGAACTTGATACAATCCTTAAGATTTCAACTGTCCTGGACATACCAGCATCTGAATTAATGGAATTCCATGAAGATGACGACTCCCCCATAGATCATGAATTAGAGAATCTTATAAAGGATATTGGTGTAAAACGAACGAAACTCATATTAAAAAAAGCTCGAGATTTTTCTGAACAAGATGTCCTTCGGGCTATGAATCTTCTCTATGATTTAAATCAGCAAAAAAAATAAAAAAATAGGTTTATAATCTATGAAAGATGGTTATATTAAGTAACGTAAGACTTTCTCGTATTCCCCCTGTGTAAGCAGAGCGAACGTTCGCTTTGCTTTTTTTTTGCTTTTAAAAGTATGTGATATAAACAGTAACCTTTACCCCCATTTTTTGAGTCCTCCATTTTAACCCCACCATGTTCTGTTAACAGAAACAACTTATTTTCATTAACATTCGATATTCGGTTATGATATTAAAAATGGTTATTGGAGGCGATAAGTATGGAAACATTTAATCAGTATATTCCTAGAAAAGGAACAAGATCGGTAAAATGGGATATGGCGGAGGACTTATACCAAGATAAAGAAGTATTGCCTATGTGGGTAGCAGATATGGATTTTAAAACTCCAGAACCTGTAATCAAGGCTTTAAAAGAAAGGGTAGACCATGGAATCTTTGGTTATACACTCCCTGACGATGATTTAAAAACGGAAATAAAAGATTGGCTGCAGAAACGACACAGTTGGGAAACGGATACGGAATGGATTACATTCAGCCCGGGAGTTATTCCTTCCTTACATATGATCGTTCAATCCTTAACTGAAATTGGTGACAATATTCTTATCCAAACCCCTGTCTACCCTCCATTTTATAGTGTAGTCAGGGACCATGGCCGGCACATTGTTAAGAATCCTCTGGTATATGAGGACGGTCGGTACGAGATTGACTTTCAGGATTTCGAAAGAAAAATTAAAGAAAATGAAGTAACCATGTTCATTTTATGTAACCCCCACAATCCTGTAAGCCGCGTATGGACAAGAGAAGAGTTGGAAAAAATGAGCCAGATTTGCGTTAAGCATGGAGTGAGAATTGTGGCGGATGAGATTCACGCCGACTTGATCTTTAGCGGGAATAAGCACATTCCTATCGCTTCGTTATCGGAAGAAGTAAACCATCTGACTACCACCTGCCTCTCTCCAACAAAGACATTTAACCTGGCTGGATTACAAGCTTCCTATTTAATAACAGCCAACATGGATGATAAAAAGAAAGTCGATAAACAATTTAAGAACCAGGGAATGATGATGCTTAACACTTTAGGCATTACCGCTATGGAAACAGCTTACAAACACGGGGAGCAGTGGCTGGAAGAATTAAAACAGGTCCTTGAAGAACATCGGGATTATGTGATTGACCGAATCCACAAAGAAACGGATGCCATTAAAGTAATACCTGCTGAAGGTACTTACTTAATCTGGCTGGACTGCCGGGAATTGGGGATGAGCCACAACGAACTTAAAGCATTTATGCAGAAGGAAGCAAAAGTCGGAATGAACGACGGCGGTTCATTTGGTGAGGAAGGAAAAGGGTTTATGCGATTGAATATTGCTGCACCTAGATCCACACTTGAAGAGGGTGTTACACGAATTATTCGTGCCGCCAACCGGATAAATGACTAATAAACACAAAAAAAGGCGGTAGAGGCTTTCTCTACCGCCTTTTTTATTTAGCTGTTCTATCACCTGTAGTCATTTTTGTTCAGAAATACAGCAGCTATAAACACCTATCTGAAAATCAACTCTTGAAGATAAGGCAGCTTATAATAGAAAGCTGCTTAATTTTTCTTTTGTTTTTTATCAGGTTCTGTAGGATCACTTGTTTCGTCCTGGTCTGCATCTAATGTGATTTTTCCGCAAGCCACACGTTCTCCAGAATTACCAGCAGGCTGTGACATCCCATCATCCGGTCCACTCTGAATAACAATAGAGGTGCCTTCCTTCCTTAAAAGTGACATTTGATCCTCTTTTAACTTTGCCTCAGGAAGCATTAACTTAACATCAATCATCCCACTTGGATCAGCTTCAACATTTGGCAGGTCTCCTGCATGAGCACCCTGGGGATTCATTAAACCATGTTCTTTTGATAAAGGATTAAAATGGTTGCCGGCACTTTTGAATTCCGGTGCTTCACACTTAGGGAACTCATGAATGGCTACTCCATGCATGCCCTGCTCTAACCCTTCAACTTTCAACTTTATTTGAACACCTTCAGGCTGTTCTGTAAATGTTGCCGTTCCGATTTTGTCATTGTCTGCGTTATAGATCGATGTTTCTAAAGGTGACCTTTTTTCTCCTGAGCAGCCAATCAAAGACAATGTTATAAGTAAAACACTCATTAAACTGACATAAATCTTCATATGAGATCCTCCGTTCCATAGCTGTTCCCATGGGTAGTATCTCCTTCACTAAAAAAAATATAACAAAGCCACGCTGGGCAGTGCCCTAACGTGGCTTTTGATTGTTTTGATCGGTCTGCTTGTCTGTATGGTAGGTTTGATCAAATTTTTGTTCTTCTTTTTGAGAGGCTTTTATAATCCAAATCATGGTAAACGCCGCCGCGACAATAAAAAGCAGTAACATGAAAACAGCTGGAATGTACTCTGATTTGTCTTCAGGGAAATAAAGAAATTCCATCATGATGAATCACACCCTTCTTTGACAAGTATACCAAAGATGAAACTATTGGTAGACAGCTTCACGTTTTTTTCACAAATTTAGTTTTGGTATAATCAATAGTACAACAGGTTAGGAAAGGATGTTGCACAGATGGCAGATATCGAAAACGGAACCATTGTCAAAGCTCACTATAAAACGGGGATTTACATAGGTGAAGTAATGGAAGACCGGAATCGTTTCTATTTAGTTAAGGTGCTGGCTGTTGAGAAGCACCCCATGCAGGGAGATCTGCATAACCCCGGCAAAACTGAAGATGTCTTTTTTCATCAAAGAAAAGCCTTGAGTTTTAATGAAAAGGCCAACGTGCAAAAAGAAGCTGTTCATATATATGAACAACAAGAGGTACCTGATTATCAAGAATCTTTAAAGCATGCTGTTTCCAAATTAAAAGCCAAACTCACAAGAAGGGAAACCGAATTCAACCAAAATGCCCTCCATCAGCTGGAAAGCTTAGAAAAGCAATACTTTAAAACAAAGTAAACAGGCTCTTTCTATTGCGTGTGCATTTGTTTTCTACTATGGGGTATGGTAATTTTAAATAGTCCAAAGTAACAGAGGAGGTCATATCTATGACAACACATATTGGTGCAAAACCGGGCGATATTGCAGATAAAATCCTGCTTCCTGGTGATCCACTGCGTGCTAAATATATTGCTGAGAACTTCCTTGAAGATGCCGTCTGCTACAATGAAGTCCGAGGCATGTACGGGTACACAGGTACTTATAAAGGAGAAAGAATTTCTGTACAAGGAACTGGAATGGGCGTACCGTCCATATCCATCTATGTAAACGAATTAATGGAAAGCTATGATGTTCAAAAGCTTATCCGTGTAGGTTCATGTGGTGCATTACAAAACGATGTTAAAGTCCGCGATGTCATTCTCGCTTCTACATCCACCACAGATTCCCAAATGAACCGCATGGTTTTCGGAGGCATTGACTTTGCTCCTACGGCTGATTTCTCTCTACTTAAGAATGCCTATGATGCTGGAACAGACAAAGGATTAAAACTACGTGTCGGAAATGTATTTACGAGTGACAGTTTCTATCGCGATCAAGCGATGGACCTTTTCAACCTGCTGGCCAAGTACAATGTGCTTGCTGTTGAAATGGAAACAACTGCCCTTTATACCTTAGCAGCTAAATACAATCGACAAGCCTTATCCGTTCTTACGGTTAGTGACCATATCCTTACAGGTGAAGAAACTACAGCTGAAGAACGTCAAACAACATTCAATGACATGATTGAAGTAGCATTAGAAGCAGCTATCCAAGATTAAACAAAAATCCTCCTTATTTTTAAAATAAGGAGGATTTTCATTCGAAAATACCAATGACTTCCCTCGAATCAATGCTGAGGACACGATCACCTATACTCATAAATACTTCATATCCACAAACCATTGATACTGTTCCATAGTATGCAGCCTCTGTCGTCTTCACTCCAAGAATGGTTCCCCTGCTGGCAATCATTAATGGTAAAAAGGGGGGATATTTATCTTTCCTACCTATACGGATTTTTTTCCACAAAAAAGACAGAAGAGACATAACTGCGCCTCCTCATTAAAGTAAATTCCATATATTTTATACTCGCTTGTTTGCTGAAGACCGGGCTTACGCCTAGTAAAAGAAACAAAAAAGATCCCCCTTTTGATATCAGGGGATCAGGATGGTTATTGGATAACATAATGAGCTAACGTTTTAGCCATTACACCGGTCGGGCCTTTAGGACCAAGCTCATAAGCTCCTTCTGAAGTAGATGTGCCGGCAATATCCAGATGGACCCAGGGCACATTCTCTACAAATGCGCCAACAAAAGCGCCGCCCATAATTGCGTGTGCTTTTCTAGTTGGTGAATTATTCAAGTCAGCTATATCACTTTTTCTTACCTGTGCTTTATAATCCTCATTGTATGGAAGAAGCCATATAGGTTCTCCCACTGTCTGTCCCGACTGTTCAACAGCATGATAGAAAGCTTGATCATTGGTCATAGCACCTGTCATCCAGGAACCAAGAGCTGTTACGACCCCGCCTGTGAGTGTGGCAACATCAATAACCCGGTCGGCTCCTTCTTTTTGAGCATAGGTCACCCCATCAGCTAAAGCAAGACGTCCTTCTGCATCCGTGTTCAAAACTTCAATTGTTTTCCCACTCATTGATGTGATGACATCATCCGGCTTGAAAGCTTCACCGGAAATCATATTATCAGAGGAAGGAATGACCGCGATGACGTTCTTTTTCGGCTTTAATTGGCCGATTGTTTCCATAGCACCCAGAACAGCGGCCGCTCCACCCATATCCCCTTTCATTCCCGGCATACCGGTTTTCGTTTTTATCGAATATCCTCCTGTGTCATAAGTAATTCCTTTGCCGACAAGCGCTGTAACGTCACTCCAGTCCTCAAGGCCTTGATACTTCATGACAATCATTTTAGGAGGCTCTACTGAACCTTGATTGACAGCAAGGAGCGCCCCCATCCCTAATTCTTCCATATCTTGTTTCTCTAAGACTTTATACGTAAAGTCATAATCCTCCGCCATCGTTCTAGCAAACTCCGCGAGCTCTGAAGGAGTAAGCACATTGGCTGGTAAGTGAACCAAATAACGGCCGGTATTGACACCATCTGCATAGGCACTGCCTTTTTCCAGTGCAGTCTGTATAGTTTCCGGTTCCTCTGAAGTAAGAACGGTCAAACGTTGTTCTTCCTTTTCTTTCTGTGCACCCGTTTTGAATGAAGGTAAAACATAGGTAGATGTGAGCATAACTTCTCCAATTAAAGAAGCTGTTTCTTGAACATCCCATCCCTTTGGAATAAAGCTGTCCAGTACCAAAGCTGGATTTTGCACGCCATCTTTCTGCAGTGTTTGAAAGGCATATCCCATAATCCTTTTATATTCATCTCTAGTCAAATCCTCCGAAGAACCAAGACCAAAGAAATAAACGCGTCGGAACTCTCCATCAGATGACAACAACAGGCGTTCCACCTGCCTCGGTCCAGTAGATATACTTCCTGATTCTATGTAAGGTTTTAGATTGAACCCGTTTAAATCACTGATTTCCTCAAAAACTTCTGTAAAATTATCCGAAAATAGACCAAGAATAATCGTTTGATCAACTTTCCAATCCTTGCGTACTGTAAACATTTCCACATACACCTCCATATTTAGTATACAGGAAAATTCACTTATTGACTTACCTATAAAGGCGTCGTTAACGAAGTTATGATATAATGACCTTGCTTCCTATCGTGTACATAAATGAATGAACTCTATACTTCTACAGGTTAAGAAAGGATGTCAGGATGCTGTTAGATCTGCTACAAAATTTCCCCTTATGGGCTTCCATCGCTTCCATTTTTTTCGCCCAAATCGTTAAGATTCCTATTCAGTTTATCGCGTCGCGGCAGTTTAACCCAAGTCTTGCCTTCAGTACTGGAGGAATGCCGAGCAGTCATTCAGCAGCAGTTACTGCTCTTGCAACAGGTGTCGGTATTGAACAAGGGTTTGGTTCATCGGTTTTTGCAGTAGCTTGTGTTTTCACAATCATCGTCATGTTTGATAGTACTGGCGTAAGAAGACAAACCGGCGAACAGGCAATCATGCTAAATATCTTATTAAATGACTTTAACCGATTTGTCAACGAAGCTAAAAGTTGGCAGCAAAAAGAGGGATATCAAAAGAAAGAAGAGTTAAAAGAGCTTTTAGGCCATCAGCCGATCGAAGTTTTTTTTGGAGGTCTTACTGGAGTTTTATTAACCTTTCTCTTACATGCGATGATTTATTAAAGATAAAAACTCTTCCATACCCAGGGATGGAAGAGTTTTTATTGTTTTATTTCCGATCGAAAAACCTGCAGCGCCTCATCTTGATTTAAGTTTTCTAACTCTTGTTCTGTTAACTGTCCTTTCCCTCGTTCAATTACATACACCTCTAACGTCTGCTTTCCCCATTGTTGATAAACCTCATCCACTGTCGGAAAGTACAAATCTAATTCATTCCCTTTTATTGCTCCACCAATATCAGCGACTACTCCATAACCATAGCCGGGAATAAATAGGATCGTTCCGATAGGGAAAAGCTCTAAATCAGCGGCAATAGTTGAGTATAGATCCCTTTTCACATTTACACCTGAAAACGTAATCCCATAACCCGGGTGATCGGGGGTTTTTCCAGTCGATTCATAGCCGGCCGTATAGCCAGTAGCGGTTACCTCATGCCTGGGGTACTCACTGAAATCGATGGATTCTTCAAGTGTTTGGACAGCCTTAACAACCTCACTGGACACATATGTCTGCTGAGCATTCTTAACCTTCAACCCTTTACTGTCCATTTGGTGGTTTATATCTTGGAATGATTCACCGTTTAACGATTGATCTCTGAATTTTGCAGCTACCCATTCATCAAAATCGTCGAATGAGAGATTAGCTACATTGGCGAATGTACTATAAGCGGCTAATAGGAACAAGAAAGCAAACAACAGATATTTCATCCGCTTGATATTCATGAAATCACCTCTAGGTGTATTCATGTCCACCCTGACTTTTTTTATTCAACCTACCTCTTTTCACTCATGCAAACCACCGATTCAAAAAGGTCAATCCATAAAACCAACAAAAATTAAAAATGCCTAAAATTCTAACTATAAAAAAACTGCTGAAGACCATTCGTCTCCAGCAGTTGTTTATTAAAACATTTGATATCCGCTTTTTCTAAGCTTACGTATGACAATGCCCGCTGCAATCGTCCCAATGAATCCACTGGAAAGAATAACAACATCTACAACAGACAAACGTGTTAGTTCGTTGAAGACAGTCGAAAAAGCATTAGAAGGTTCTGAGAAATACCTCGTCCAGGGAAAATCGTCTACAATGAATAATACAATGACTGGATAGATGAAAGACATAATCCATGAAGAACGTAAAATCATATTAAGTAGAAATGAAATCCCAAAAAATAATACAAAAAACAATAAAATAGATACAGCAAATTGTACAATATTCAACGTTGCTTTCCCCCTAAATCTGTTCAACAGATCACGCAAACCCAACTTTCATTCTATAATTGATAGATAGAAAGCGCAAGTCCACCAAGGCAACACCAGATGCATGGCAAACAAACGATCACTTCAAGAAATAAATTTCAGAATGACACCGGTAAGTTCAAAAACCTCCGGTCAGGAAAGGTTTTTCACAAAAAAATGCGGAAGCATCAAGATGCTTCCGCATTTTTAGAATTAAAAGTTAAAGAAGTTCAACTTTCCTTTTTTAAGAACTAGTGGAATGCCACCAAGTTTCAATAGATATCGGTTATCGATCACTTTTTTCATTGCTGTAGCAGACCATCCGAATAATTTCTTATCATCAAAGACAACGCCGATTGCATCGCTGTCTCCAAGAGAAGCAACTGTACCTTTCAAGTCAGGCTTGAATGGCTCCAGATGCTTATCACCTTTGATGAGTCGAGCCAGGTTCGCTGCTGTATGCTCAGCTTCTTGAATAGCAATTTGTGCTGTAGGCGGATAAGGACGCTCAGTTTCTTCATTCATAATCAGTGCACAGTCACCAACGATGAAAACATCATCATAACCCTCAGGACGAAGATCGTCTCCAACTGGAATACGACCACGATTGGCTTCAAATCCAGCCTCTTCGACTAGAGAATTACCACGGACACCAGCTGCCCATACGACTGTATTCGTTTCAATTTCTTCACGCTGCTCGTCTTTTTCAAAGACAAGTTTATTCTCTGTTACCTCTTTAATCATGGCACCAATTTTGAACTCAACACCACGGGCTTCCAGAGAATTCATCGCATATTCAACAAGTTCAGGATCAAAACCTGGAAGTGCTGTTGGAGCAGCTTCTACGTTAATGATACGAACTTGATCACGTGGTACATCATATTCTTTACAAAGTTCCGGTACACGGTTAGCTAGTTCGCCTACAAATTCAATACCTGTAAATCCAGCACCACCGACAACTATGTTTAAGCGTTCCTGCTTCTTCTCAGGTTCATTATTATATTTTGCGAAGTTATATTCGATATGCTGGCGAATCAGGCGGGCACTGTTGATGCTGCTGATTGTATATGCGTGTTCTTTCAAACCGGAAATACCGAATGTGGCTGCTTCAAAGCCAAGACCAATTACTAAGTAATCATAAGATAATTCCCCATCTTCAAGTAAAACTTTCTTTTCGTTCGGCTTAATTTCCGTTACTGTATCCTGAACGAAGTTAATTTTACTTGTGTTCACAACATCTTTAATAGCGATACGTGTACGATCGTGGTGAAGCGTTCCAGCTGCATTTTCATGTAGCCATGTAGTTTGATAGTGATAGCTATGCTTGTTGACAAGAGTCACATTTGCATCATTGGCTCCTAAGCTCTTTTGCAACTTAACAGCTGTCATAATGCCACCATAACCGGCACCGAGAATGACAATGTTAGGATTTTTCATGAATAATCACTTCCATCTCGTAGTTTTTACAATCCGTTACCTATATCATTGTGACTGGTTTCACACACAAAGGCATTAAAAAAACCTGTCGATTCCAGGTATAAAATGTCACAAATTTTAATATATGGTCTGATTTTATCTTAGACCTTTTTGCACTCATTTTCAACCCAAAATCGAGTTATCGTAATTGTAGGAAAATTACCGCTCCTGTAATGGTTTACATACGTTCATTGTTCCCATCTGAAATTTTTTTATGATAGAATGTACTTTAGTTAAATTTTCATCAGGAGGGTAAATATGAGTGATAAAATATATGATATAACAGTCATTGGCGGTGGGCCTGTCGGTCTATTCACTGCTTTTTACGGCGGCATGCGTGAAGCCAGCGTCAAAATAATTGAGAGCCTCCCCCACCTTGGAGGACAATTAACTGCTTTATACCCCGAGAAGTACATCTTTGATGTTGCCGGCTTCCCTAAGGTACGAGCACAAGAATTGGTCGATAACCTGGAAGAACAGGCAATGGCTTTCGACCCTACCATAGCCCTCAGCCAGGAAGTTGTGTCCGTCGAACGCCTGGATGATGAGACCATAAAACTAACGACAGATAAAGAAGTTCATTATACAAAGACGATTATTGTCACTGCCGGTAACGGTGCATTCCAGCCAAGAAAGCTTAAGATCGATGATACGGAACGTTTTGAGGGAGCCAATCTCCATTATCATGTTAGTAATATGGACAAATTCCGTGACAAAAACGTCATGATTGCCGGCGGCGGCGATTCCGCCGTCGATTGGGCATTGATGCTCGAACCGATAGCTAAACAAGTAACCCTTGTTCATAGACGCGATAAATTCAGAGCTCACGAACACAGCGTGTCACAATTAAACGAATCCGGGGTGAACATTATGACTCCATTCACACCTGAAAAAATGATCGGTACAGACCGTATTGAACAAGTCGAACTCAAAGAAGTCAAAGGGGATCGCGTTGAAACCATTGATGTAGACGATGTGATTGTCAACTACGGTTTCATTTCCTCTCTAGGTCCTATCAAGAACTGGGAGCTGGAAATCGAAAAGAACAGTATCGTCGTAAACTCGAAAATGGAAACGAACATTAAAGGGATCTATGCAGCAGGAGATATCTGCACATATCCAGGTAAAGTTAAACTAATCGCATCAGGATTCGGTGAAGGTCCAACGGCAGTTAATAACGCCAAAGCCTATATCGATCCAGGTGCACGCGTTCAGCCAAAACACTCAACGAGTATGTTCTCATAAAAAAAAAGCCTCCCATTAAGGGGGGCTTTTCAATTATCTTAACAATTAGGATCTGGTGTACCTGCATTTGTCGCTGTCTTAAACGATGATCCACAGCCACAGGAAACGATTGCGTTCGGATTATCAATCGTAAAACCGCCGCCCATCATGTTTTGTTTAAAGTCAATGGTCGTACCTTCAATGATCGCCGCATCCTGTCTATTGATAACAACAGGAATACCTTCAGACTCTTCAAGAAGATCAAGTTCTTCATTGATTTCATCCTCGAAGCCCATGGCATAAGACAATCCACTGCAGCCCCCACCTTTCACTCCGAAACGAAGACGAACATCTCCTTCTTCTTCTTTCATCATTTCTTTGATTTGGTGACTTGCGGCTTCTGTGATGTTCAGAATCATACCAAGCCTCTCCTTTCTCTTCCTAATATCAGTATACTAAACCTGGAAACCTTAGTTCAAACGTATTGAACTAAGAAAGAGAAAATGGTGCAGTAAAAGACACCCTTCCTCTTTGTTATTGCAGACACCATTTATAGGGTCTCATCCAAATGTTGATAAATTTTATCGACTAATTCTTCAGGGGTTTCTGCAATAACTCGATCTCCTTCTACCAGGGCATATAAACTTTGGGAACAAAGCCCGCAATTTCGTAAGCATCCATAGTCAACTACGTCGAGGTCCGGATCTTTTTCAAGTTCAGCTTTAGCTTTCTGTGATCCTTCTGCCAGGTTGTTGATGCAAAATTCAATTAATGGATTCATCCGCTTCACCTCTTTATTGGAGAACCCTACTGTTCGTTATCTTATCATACGATAAATAAAGTGAGCTAAGAATTGTCTATCTGTTCAATTCCATGTTCTTCAAGCGTTTTATAAATACTTTTCAGTCTTGGATTTCCCTCCGCAACCACAACGTCATCTATAACAACAAGCGGATAGAAAAGCTCATCATCCAATATCTTTTGGACGATCTCCCTATTCATTCCCTCCTGCTCATCTTTATGAATATCAAAGTAGTGGAAGGTGATTCCCTGGTTTCCATACTTTCTTCCAACGGCCGCCTCAAGCCATTCATAGGTTTCTTTCGATCCAGGAGCATTCACACAACTGGCACATTTCACCTCAGCACCGTACACATGAACCGACACTTCCGTTTGTTTCATGAAACCTTCTCCCCTTCCCAAACGCACTTTCTTCTCATTTTACAAAATATACGAAAAAAGATAAAATGATAATAGTTCTCAATTTACTTGAACACAGTCTCAGACAATCATAGATTTTTTTCAGCATTCGTTTTATAATGTTACTTAAGAAAGGGGAAGATTGAACATGCATGAACAGGTGCAAGAAGTACTGAATAAACTTCGCCCATTTTTACTTAGAGACGGTGGAGACGTTGAATTAGTCGACGTTGAAGATGGTATTGTCCGCCTGCGTCTTATGGGTGCCTGCGGGAACTGCCCAAGTTCCACCATCACTCTAAAAGCAGGTATCGAACGTGCGCTGGCTCAAGAAGTACCTGGTATTTACGAAGTGGAGCAAGTATTCTAATACAAACTGATGAAAAGATCCGTACATAATGACCTGTACGGATCTTTTTTTATCGGTCCACTTTATTAAAAGTTGATGCTGCACACGTCACGATTCATTTATTCACAGGGCTGATTAGCGGCTTTCCTTCAAAGAAGTGGATAAGGTTATCAAAGCACATACGCATCATATTCGATCGTGTCTCTACAGTCGCAGAACCTATATGAGGAAGACAGAGGACCTGGGGTAAAGAAAGTAAAGGATGATCTGATCCTATAGGCTCTTCTTCAAATACATCCAGGCCCGCACCAGCGATTTCTGAGTTATTCACTGCGTGATACAGGGCTTTTTCATCAACAGTAGCTCCTCGTGAAGCGTTAATAAAAATAGCCGTATTCCTCATTCTTTCAAAAGCCTCCTTATCAAACATATGGTACGTCTCGTCTGAAAGCGGAGTGAGGCAGACCACAAAGTCCGCAAATTTTAACAGCTCGTAAAATTCCATGTATACGGCTCCAAGATTTTCTTCAGCTTCTTCATCTCTTGAGCGATTATGATAAAGAACGCGCATGTCAAAACCTTTGGCTCTTTTAGCCAGTGCTTTCCCGATCCTTCCCATCCCCACAATTCCTATCGTTTTGTGATGAACATCACTACCTGCCAGCCATAAAGGGGACCAATTGTTCCATTCGTTTCTTTGAATAGAGTGGTTGGCTTCAAGTAAACGACGGGCAGAAGACATAAGTAAAGCAAATGTAAGATCAGCCGTCGTATCTGTCAGTACGTCAGGCGTATTTGTTACGGCAACCCCATGTTTGTGGGCTGCACTTACATCCACATTGTCATAACCAACAGCCATATTGGCTACAATCCTTAGGTGCTGTCCTTCCATAAATACGTCTTCATCTACGGGGTCTGTCAACATCGTTAACAATCCGTCCGCGCTGCGCACTTTTTCTAGAAGCACACTGTGTTCAACAGGTTCCTCTTCTTTATCCCACATCTCAATATCAAGCTGATTTTTATAAGGTTCTACTACTTCATCAGGCAGCCGGCGGGTGATATAAATCTTTGGTTTTTTCATCGTTCCTCCTCCTCATGACTCTTTTTTACCAGTTTAGCATACTCAGCTGTCTTCCATAGGTGGACAACTGCCCACATTATGCACCGAAAGCTTGAACTTTTGATATAATAAACATAACATCAGTCGTTTGTGAAATAATAAACGCGGGTATGGAACATGGCGAGTTATGATGAGCAGGGAGGTTATTCAATATGGCAGAAGACAGAAAAATATCCAATCTTGAAAGAACAGCAAGAGAATGGCTGACAGAACGCGGAGTTACTATTGACGATATCGCTGATCTCGTCTACTATCTCCAGTCAAAATACCATGATGATCTATCTATGGATGAGTGCCGTTTCAACGTTAATAAAGTATTAACAAAACGGGAAGTCCAAAATGCAGTGATAACCGGCATTGAATTAGATCGATTGGCAGAAAAGAAAATGCTTCAAGAACCACTGCAATCTACAATTGAAGTTGATGAAAGCCTATACGGCGTTGATGAAATCATAGCCTTTTCCATTGTAAATGTATACGGCTCTATAGGATTTACAAACTATGGATATATTGATAAGCAAAAACCAGGGATTTTACAGAAATTAAATGATAAATCTACTGGCGAGTGTCACACATTCCTGGACGATATTGTAGGTGCAA
Organism: Halobacillus litoralis; assembly: GCF_020524025.1. Classification (GTDB taxonomy): domain Bacteria; phylum Bacillota; class Bacilli; order Bacillales; family Halobacillaceae; genus Halobacillus; species Halobacillus litoralis_D. Next base: position 44,236 of record NZ_JAIVKN010000002.1, read on the forward strand.
TTGCAGCAGCTGCGTCCAGTCGTCTTGCCCACAGTATAGCGGGAGACACAGAGGACGAATAAAAACCATTAAAAAACACTGGGCTCAGCTCAGTGTTTTTTTGAAACCTTTTCCCCGCTCCCAACGTATATCTGTAAAATATGCATAAAAAAGGAAGTGAATATGTAGAAATGAAAAACCTTGCAGGTAAGCTAGTCTGGATCCTCCCTATGATTATCGTTCTATTCGGGGTCGCCATCCTTTTTGTTCACAATTATAACGAAGTGACCGAACCCCCTGATGAAAAATGGAGCAGAGAATTAGAAGTAGGTAAAACGTCCGCTTTACAGTCTATAAGGGCTGACTCGAGTGAAGATTCCCATACGGTCTCTTTTTTAACCAGTGACGGGTTAAAACAAAAGAAGTACGATGAGGATTACAACCTTTTAAATGAAGAAAGTTACGACTTTCCAGTAGATAAGTTTACAACCTTTTTTAAAACCGATGAAAACTTCGTATTTTCGGACTATTACCATCTTTATAATGGGAAGACAGAAGATGAAATCACAGCTATCGATAAATTTTTCCCTCTTGAAAGCATGGCTTTCTACAGAAAGGGACAAGATGTTTATTCATTGAATATGAAAAACATGGAAGGTGAAGAGCTGTTTACCCTACCTAACCCAAACACATCTTTAATCTTCCAGGAAACATCAAACGGTATTTATTTTTTAACAAATGATGTAGATCAAAGCGGTCACCATATTACATATTACAAAGTTGAAGATGAACAGGTAAAAGAAGTAGGAAACACAGATTTTACGTTGAAGAGTTCAGAGGAATTCAGCGATATGCAGTTTTATGTAGAGGGAGACACGGCAAAGGTTTTATTAACAACTATACAAAAGCAAAGCATGTCTGGAAAAATAGAAGGGTTTTACTACTATGACGAGTTCACTTTTGGTGAGGATTTAGATCTAACGAAGATATCCATGACTGATCCTGTTTCTTCAACGGAACTAAAAGAAGTATCCGATATAAAAATGCGTTCCGGAGAAGGAGGAACCGAGCTGCTTTTTAAAGCCATCGGCGCTACAAAAACAAAGTTTCGCGATTCAGAAGGATTTAATATTTATCAAGCTCAAGTCAGTACTGAAGGTGTTAGCGAGATTACCCGTATAAGTAACACACCAAATTTATCCCATGATCCAAGCTGGATGAATTCCAATACCGTCATTTGGCTGGATAAAACGAGTAGTGAGGACCGCCTTCTGCTTGCCTCCCAAAACCCCAAAGTCGTAAAGGAAGCGAAGGCTATTACACAGGCAAACCTTATTCAAGCTCTTGGCAAGACAATGGGTATGTTGTCCTTTAGTCTTTTTGCCATCATTATTACATCGTTTTGGTTTATCTGGCCTTTACTCTTTATGGTAGTCATTATGTTCTCCAAAAAAGATGTTCTTGAAAAAGACCATGCCTGGGTTTTCTTCACCGGCGGAATAATTTACCTCGGTGCAGCCATTATGGTAAGACATCCTATTTTCTCTGACAGCCTGATGGCCAGAGCTCCAGAATACCTAAGTTTTCCTGGAAGTCCGATTTTGTTCTTGGTAGCCTTTGCTGTTATTGCTTATGGAATATTAAAAACCGGAGCACGCCGAAGGGACTGGTCTATCCCTATTCAACTAACGTACTTCATTTTCATTCACGTTCTTTTTGTATCTGTATTCTTTGGACCTTATGTGTTGTAGGAGTTTCCATTGAATAATGGTTACAAGGGCGATTGTTGGACAGGTTAAATAGTTTTTCTTTTCAAGAAGGCAGGAATACCGGTCTACTGGTTTATTTTCGGTTTCCTGCCTTCCCTAAAAAAAGAGCCCTGGAGGGCTCTTTTTATTTATCCAACCATTCATATAGGTTTCTGCACTTATACGTTGGCTGCTGCTTATAATTTTCAATGCTTTTGAAAGAACTAAGCCCCGTTTCAACCATAAGTGTGTCGATTCCTGCTTTCATACCAGCCATAATATCTGTGTGATAGTTATCTCCAACCATGAGGACTTCTTTTTCATTTAGTCCCAGTCGTTTTAACGCACGACTCATAATAAGAGGCTCAGGTTTCCCTACAAACGTGGCTTCAACACCCGTGCTGACAGTTATTACAGAGGTTAACGCCCCATTTCCCGGAAGTAATCCACGGTCTGTAGGAATAGCAATATCGGCATTTGTACTTATCAGGACCGCTCCATCCCTTACTTCTAAGCAAGCCCTCGCTAATTTTTCATAACTGATATTTCGATCTAAACCAATAACTACGAAATCCGCATTTTGTTCAACTAATGATAGGCCTTTCTTTTCTAATGCATCCTTCAAGCCTTCTTCGCCTATAACAAAGACTCGCGCTGCTGATTTTTGGCTATCTATGTAATCAGCTGTAGCCATACTGCTCGTATAAATTTGCCTGTCTTGAGCGGAAACGCCAAGACTTGTTAATTTCTCAGCAATAGATGACACAGTTTTGGCAGAATTATTGGTTAAGAATAAAAACGGTTTATCTTCACCAATTAAATAATCCACAAAGGCAGCGGCTCCATCAATACTCTCTTCTCCTTTGTACATCGTCCCATCTAAATCGATCAAATATCCCTGATAATCCTTCATCTTTTCCACATCCCATCGAAACAGTTCTTATTCTTTTAAAAATGCTGATACAGGACCCAGTTCATGATTTAAGTATTGCCTTATGCGTTCAGGAAACGCTTCTAAGGATGACCAATGCCTGCCCCATAAACGTTCCAGGATCTCATGATCGACGTTTGTATACTGCTGAACCACCATTTTACGAAGATGGATAAAAGATTTATAAGCCTCTTGTTCTTTAGAAGGCAGAACCTTTTCGTCCGTAAGGATATCAATGATATCATCGTAGCTCCCTGGATCTCTCATAATGAAACCATCAATCATCATATTTCCAACGTCAATCATCGCTTCTATTGTTAGGTGAGTCATTCGCTCAAGCAGCAGTTTTTCAGCAAAACCTTCATATGTATGTTGAAGGAATTCTCTTTGAACATCTTCCATGTAGCTTAAAATTTCTTCTATTTTCTCCCTGTCTACAAAATACATAGAACGACCTCCTGATATTTCTTTTGAGTGAATAGGGTTATGATATCACAATTGCGTTCAATTCAATAATGATGGAGAATATTACCCTTTTTGAATAAGAACGTGTATGAAAGGTTATACTACTCGATGTGGATTTTCGCTGTAACTTGACCGTACAATCATACTTCACAAATCAAGAAGATGAAGAGACAGCAGACATTTATAAAGGAGTGGAGGATTTCATGGCTGAAAGGCCGTTACTCGAAGATATCACCCAAAACACAAACACTCGTTTTGTATCTTTCACAGCAGGAAGTCATCGTTTTGAACTGGCTCTGATGAAAGCAGATTACTTTAATAATCAGACAATGGTCATCAACCTTCTTAAAAACCGTCAAGCCTTATTAGATCTTGAAAATATCAAAAAAGACGGCCATCTAGAGCATATGTTTCAATTGAGTGCAATAGAGGCAGAAGAACTTCGAAATTATCTCCCCTATCTGCTCTCATAGAATAAAGAGACCTCCACAGGCAAAACTAAAGCTGAGGAGGTTTTTTATGGATAAAAACAAGCGTAAATATACTGATTTCGCCAATGTAGAAGCACAACGGAATTATCTTGTGCCTGAACAACTTCCCGAGGGACCCTACGGGGCTCCAAGAAATAAATATGAGCCTGTTTCCAATGAAAAGAGTGCTCCATGGACAGATAAACAAAGGTATTACAGCGCATTCAACTATGAAAATAAATCGTTACACCAGGATCTTCAAAGGCAGGAAGATGGTGCTCATCCTATTCATGATGAGAAGAATGCTGATTTAAAGCCATCTGAAGAAGAATATTAAAAAAGATAAATAAAACCGACGTGCTGAAATGACTGCACGTCGGTTTTATTGACGAACCCTTTTTAATACAAAATAAGAACAACCAAAGTTACAGTACTCGTATAAGTAGTCCTCTAAAGTACTGATCTTTGTATCAAAGGTGGCCTTAGAATTTTGATCATCATAAAACCCCTTTAATCGAAGCTGGCCGTATCCCCAATCACCTACAATAAAATCGTATTTATTAAGTATATCACTGAAACGATTTTCCACCTCTTCGTGCTGAAAACCTTCCTGATAATCCTCCAAGATGTCGTACGTTTTACCTAAAAATTCGACCATATTTATCACCTCTATCCTCTTATCAGTGTATCACATTTCAATAGATGGAAGAAAACGCAACTTCATGAAAGGTATGATTCTTTTATAAATGTTCAATCTAAACATAATAAAAGATCTTAAGGAGGATGCATGTTGAAAAAGATTATCAAACGCACATTGCTTGTGGCTTCGTTGACACTACTTGTAACAGGATGTCAGGAATCGAAAGAGGAACACGCAAAAAACATGATGGATGGAGATACGTTAAGCGGCAATGCCATGGATGGGTATAACACGGAACCTAAAGATGGACAGGTGGGCTATGTTCGTTTTAATAAAGATCAGTTAGACGAGAATGCAGAAAGAAAGAGAGAAATTAAAGTAAACCGTGAACAAATGGCCGATATGATTTCCAGAATGATTTTACGCTACGAAAATTTTGATGATGTTGCAACTGTTGTGACAGATAATGAAGTTCTTGTTGCTTATAAGAGAGCCGATGACACAGATCGCGACCTGGCTGCTGATATGGTACAAAAAACAGCGTATTCACTCGTTCCAAGTTTTTATCATGTATATGTGTCTGATAACCCGGCTTCTTTTGGTGATGTTCAAAGCTTAAGTAATTCAACAGTATATGACGAAGGTTACAACGAAACGATCAACAGCATTATTAAGAAGATGAAAAAATCCCCTCAAGGAAAAGTGGATGAAACAAATCCTAAACAGCCAAATGTCGGTCCTAACACGAACACAGAGGCAGAAACAGGGATGGAAAACTGACCAAGTATTCTAGCCCATTTTTTCCACTTATAACAATGAACCAGCTGTCCCATGCTATAAGTATCAAAACATTGTAGGTGAGGATATGAATTATTTACGTTTTATTGTTATAGGACTGTTTCTTTCTTCATTTTTTTGCGCCACCCCTATCTATGCAGATGAAGAAAGTGACTCAAGAATGGCTCTTTATAAAAAAACATCAGCGGTTACCGATATTCCATGGGAGTATTTAGCGGCCATTGACCAATACGAACGTCAAGTTCATGACGATCCTAAGGAAGGACGGGTTACAGCCATTGAAGTAGACCCCATGTTCTGGAAGGGGTCAGACAGTCAACTGCCTGACGTTCTCTTCCCTGACGGATGGGGGGAAGATGGTAATGGTGACAATAAAGTGCAGATTAACAACGATGAAGATGTACTATGGTCAATCGGCAGCTACATCAAAACCTATGGCACAACGAAAGAAGATATTAAAATTGCTTTATGGAACTACTACAAGAGAGATTTAACTGTCCAGACGATTATGAATACAGCAAGGGTATTTCGCAAATTTCAAACGGTCCAATTAACCAACAGAGATTTCCCTCTTCCTACCCATGCCAATTACAGCTATAGAAGCACCTGGGGAGATGCACGAGGATTTGGAGGAAGAAGAATTCATGAAGGCACTGATATATTTGCCAATTATGGTGTGCCGGTAAAATCAACGACATATGGAGTAGTGGAAATGAAAGGCTGGAATACTTTTGGAGGCTGGAGAATCGGCATAAGAGATATTTACAATATTTATCATTACTATGCCCATCTCCAAAATTTCTCAGAAGATATTAAAGTGGGAGATATCGTCCAACCCGGTGATGTTATAGGGGCTGTAGGAGCTTCTGGCTATGGACCTCCAGGAACGTCTGGGAAGTTTCCTCCTCATCTGCATTACGGGATGTATCAAGACAATGGAAAGAATGAATGGTCATTTGATCCAACTCCATTTTTAAGAAAATGGGAGCGTATGGCTGAATAAACAAAGCGTCGCACAGTGATGTGCGACGCTTTAAATTAGAGGTTATTTTGATTTCTTGACTGCGTTTGTGATACTCGCAGCCAGCCCTCCCCATATAACAATCATTCCAATTACCATCATTGTAATTGCACTAGCTGTCATGTCAGCTGACCTCCTTCTTCTCTTCGTTAAAGGCTTTGGAATCCCAGCGTTTTAATGTCATCAAAAAGCCCATAACAATAGCAAATGCAGCTACAAACCAACCGCCGAATAAAATGAAGCCGTCGGCATAACCTTCATAGTTCCCTGTAGCGGTATCGAATTCTTTAAGAAGGTTTTTCTTGAATAGATCAACCATCATATAACCAAGAACAACAGGTGTCACCACACCTAAACAAATCTTCCACCATCCACCCAGACGAATATCAGAGATCCCATTGGCATGAGATTGAAAGTCGTTAAGATTACGTAAGAACCAGGCAATGACAACAACTTCAACTAAGCCTACAAAAGCTACGCCAAACTGGTTGATAAAGTAGTCTGCTGCATCCAGGAAGAACAAACCACCCTGTGTTGCAAACAAAAGGGAAATGACTGCAGCTAATCCCCCGCCAATTCCAACAGCCTTATTTCTTGATATTCCGAATTTCTCACTTATTCCAGCTACATAGGTTTCTGATATGGAAATTAAAGAGGATAATCCTGCAAGCACCAGAGACAAGAAGAATAAGAATCCAAACAGACCATTCAAAGCTGGAAACTCATTAATAATCTGCGGGAATACAACAAAAGCCAGACCCACTCCCCCGCTTACAACTTCTTCTACTGGTACATTACTTTGGGATGCCATGAAGCCAAGGGCACCAAAAACTCCGATACCAGCTAAAAGTTCAAAGCCTGAATTACTAAAACCAGCGATAAAGGCATTGTTCGTAATGTCCGATTTCTTCGGTAAATAGCTAGAATAAGTAATCATAATGGCAAAAGCTATAGATAAACTGAAGAAAATCTGACCATAAGCGGCTACCCATACAGAACTATCTGTGATAGCTGAGAAATCAGGTTCGAAAAAGGTTTGCAGACCTTCGGCTGCCCCAGGCAGAGTAATTGCTCTAATTACGATAATCATGAAAAGAACAACAAGGGTCGGAATGAATATTTTGTTTGCTACTTCAATTCCTTTTTTAACCCCTTTAAAAAGGACGCCGAGTGTAATTAACCAAACAAGGATTAACGGGATAAGAACACCAGGTACAAGGCTTCCTGTCTGACCAGGATCAACAGATAATTTCAGATATTCGCTAAATAGAAAGCCTTCTGTATCGTCCCCCCATGAGAGGTTAAACGCAAAGACGCTGTAAGACATCGCCCAACCGATAATGACAGCATAATAGGTGGATATAACGAATGATACTAATACAGCCCACCATCCAAGCCATTCTGTTTTTCTATTCATTCTAAAGAAAGACAGCGGTGCTGATCCTCTATATTTATGACCGATGGTGAATTCCATAACTAAAAGGGGAATACCTGCAGTTAATAAAGCAAATAGATAAGGAATAAAAAATGCTCCGCCCCCATTTTCATAAGCTACGGCAGGAAAACGCCATATGTTCCCTAATCCAATTGCAGAACCAACGGCAGCTAAAATAAATCCTGCGCGCGTCCCCCATTGTGCACGATTTTCCATGTGAAAGACCTCCCTGATTGTGAAGCTCAAGACCTGAATCAACCAAGAGCTTCTTTTTTATTTTTCTGATTATTCTGTTTAAATTATAACCATCAGGGTACAGGTTGTCAAAATAATTTTAAAATTTTCAGAAAATGGCAATTTATTATGAAACTATTATTAAAATCTCTGCTATTCTAATGTTTCATAACTACATGGTCGCTGTCTTCCTCTTTTTTTGTCCGGTTTCTCACTAATTAAGGGTAGGATGATCGGGAATTTCACATAGGTACGATTAACGTGTACAAAAATCTATAAAAAAGGACAGAGGCTTCATTCACCTCTGTCCTGAAAAGTTATGCAGATGTCTGCGGATTTAACTTATGAATAATGAGTGCTATTCCAAACACAATTCCTAAAGTAATCAGTAATGGGATCCATACCTGCCCTGTAAGCCCCAGAATAATATAGCCAATGGAAGCCGCTACAGCAGCAATAACAGCGTATGGAAGCTGTGTGAGTACGTGATCAATATGATTAGACCCAGCACCCGTGGAAGATAAGATTGTTGTATCAGATATTGGTGAACAGTGATCACCAAAAACAGAACCAGCCAATACAGCTGATAAGGCAGGCAAAATCAAAGCAGGGTCGGTAACAGCGGCAATTTCACCAGCTATTGGAAGCATGATGCCGAATGTACCCCATGAAGTACCTGTAGATAGAGCCATAAAACCTGATAGTATGAAAATAATAAATGGCAGATAAGCAATGTTGATATCTGCTTGTTTGAACTGTTGGGCTAAATACTCACCTGTTTGCAATTGACCAATAATATCGCCGATTATCCAAGCAAATATTAAGATATAGATTGCTGGAAGCATGGCTTTCATTCCTTCAAGGAATACATGAGCAATCCCGGATTTTGGCTGTGGCTGTCCTATATAAGAGAATAAAGCTACGATAACAGCTGCCAGTCCACCTATAAATAGAGAAATATTCACGTTTGTATTGGCGAATACAGATAGGATATCCGGGCTGCCTTCTGAGTTCTGAATTCCTGTAATGACCATCATGGCTACTGTACCAACAATTAAGGATACAATAGGCAGGACTAAATGAGAGATCTTCCCATTGTCATGTTTCTTAAATTCATCATTCAGGTCTCCAGGGACGTCACCTTTTTCAGGGTTTGTTAGTTCACCGGTAGTTAATGCACGTTGTTCATGCTTTTTCATTGGACCGATGTCTAACCTGAAATAAATGGTCAGAAAGACAAGAAGTAAGGCAGCAAATACATACAAATTCGCCGGGATCATTAGGACAAATGCTTCAAATGCTTGAAAATCGGTTATTTCATTTGCAGCAAGAATACTGCCGATGGTACCAATAATATAAGCTCCCCAGCTTGAAATTGGTGATATAACCGTAATCGGAGCCGATGTAGAATCGATATAGTATGCCAGTTTAGCCCTGGAAACTTTGTATCGATCGGTGACCGGTCTTGCTACCTGTCCTACAGCCAAAGCATTGAAATAATCATCAATAAAGATAACAATACCTAAAAGAGAAGGCACAAGTTTTGCTCCTCTTCTGCTGCCAATGCGCTCTACGGCCCATTTACCAAATGCACGGCTGCCACCGGATGCGGTCATGAAGGCAGTTGTTACACCCAATAAGAATAGAAAAGAAAGAAGATAAATACTTCCTGTATTTAATGAACCGTCACTGTAAAATATGCCTGCGAAGATGGACCAGATCAGCGACAGTCCGGCGCCGATATCCATTTGTGTGAGCATAAACGCTCCGACGATGATTCCTATCCCCAGGGATAAGATAACTTTCCTTGTAAGCAGAACAAGGACTAGCATTAATACTGCTGGAATTAAAGAAAAGATGGTTCCTTCCATGTGTTTCCCCTCCGTAAATCTTGATGTAGCGGGATTCGGAAGGCTACTGCGGATTAAAATTGAGGAATAAAAAAAGACAATGATAGAAAATAACCTACCATTGCCTTTTGTGGCAATTTGATTATCCTCCATTTCGATCAGTAGCGCCCCATGCACCCAAAAGCATGCATGACAGTGTATCTCTTATTTAGATATACACCAGCGTTTCATAACTTGACTCGTTAATCTACACTTCGGCAGACAACCCCTTTCATCAATGATCTTTGCTTGTCACACTCCCATTGACTACTGATGGTGCCTGCACCTCTACCTCACCGATCTGATAAGGTCACGCATATTCAATTCTTAGCTATTCTATCAGGGTAAGACATTTATTGCAAGGGTTCCATAGGAACAGAGAATGATGGATTTCCTTCATCCCCTGTCATTCCTCCATAAAATTCCGGGACTTTTCCTAAGATTGTCGCTTGATCTATAGGGATATTATTCGTTACAACTGTAGTTTCCGTAGAAAATGGAATAACAATTCGAACATTTACCTCAAAGTGAATCGTTAACTCAAATAATGCTGCATTAATTCCATATTCCGTCATGTCTATGTCTACTTCAGACTGAACATCTCCAATGACTCTTAATTGTACGGGTACTTTCGGTCCCAGGTTTGCCAACAGACTATTGTTTGTGGCTAACCCTATTGGTAATTCAATAAGTGTAGCCGGCTGTTCTCCCTCTTCATCCTGAGTTCGATCAGGGTCTATATTGGGTTCAAGTGCCGTGTCTTCCATAGGAAGTTCTCCAAGCTCCATCCGCTTTAGGAAATTTTGCACCCGGATCGTCGTGTCTCTTAAGGCTCTATTTACAACGACTGAATTCCAACCCATATATACAATATTCCCCTGATTATCTTTTTCCATCTTTACGAGGTCATTAAATTGTAAGTCCTCTGCAATTGTCTTACTTACAGCTTCGTTAATAGCATCTCTTGCAAGCTGTTGAGCTTTCGTTTCTGCAATTTCTACAAGCGCTGGTGTTACTCCCCTATTAATAAACCATAGGCTTAATGCAGTGAAAAGGGCAAAAAAGACGATACTAATAACAATCCGCTTTCCAATGGAAGAACTTGATGTCACGTGTTTTTTGGACATCCAACAACCCTCCTCACCTATGTATATGAAAGGAATTAAGGATGTATCCTTTCCATTTTGTAAGGTTGTTGAAAACAAAAAAAGCTGCCGGAAAGGCAGCTTTTTCATCATTTATCCTCTATTTTTTAAGTGCTTCTGACAACAGGTCCCTCAACAGTTCAGGCATATAGTACGTTTTAGTAGAAGCGTAGGCAATCTCAGGAAAGAACCTCCCAAAAGTAAACGTATCCGCCGTAGCAAAGCTGTATACCTTCTCATAATCGATGGGACTGCCTTCATAAGTGACTTTTCTTACATGCTCAACCCCGTCTCCATCAGTAGATACTTCAATATCCACTCCGGCAAACACCATTTTCCCTATAACCTCTCCTCTAAATCCAAAGCCTTTCAATTTAATTTCGGTCAATTTTTTTGTATGAGCCGCTCTAATAACTTCAAGCAGTTCATCCCCTTTTAAATTTACTTTACATGGGTTCATAGGATGAGGGCAGATTCGATGTACATCTTCATAAGTAATCTCACCTGCAGGTAAATGATCCAGGAGAACGCCGGCATTCAGCATAGCGATATCTGAGGATGTCCAGCTTTTCAACTGTTCTGTCAGCCTCGTCATTAATGGTGTATCCTGAAACCAAGCAATATGCAGAGGTTCCTTTAAATAAGTGACAGGCGTTCCCAGACGTTCAATCGCTTCTACTCGAATCTGTTTGATATGTTCTGTAACCTGCTCATCTTTTTTCAGATGTTCTGTAGGTATAGCATACGCCTGTTTGTTATCCATCTCTTTGGTCTCTAAATCCCACTCAACCATAACCTCGCCGAGATGTGTTCCATGTTTACCTGCGGCTGTAAGAAGAGAACCATCCACATACTCTCCATTTTTAAATAAATGATGTGTATGCCCGCCAATAATAATATCAATGTCGCTGTACCGCCTGGCAATTTCCTCATCATCATTAATTCCCAAGTGGGAAAGCAGAATCGTGATATCCGCTTTTTCGCTAACCTCCATCAGCAATTCATCCAGAACTTCATAAGGAGATTGAACATCCCAGCCCAACTTTTGATAAAATGCCCTGAATGGTGCAGTTAACCCAATAACCGCAATCTTTGTACCAAGTTTAGACTCCATAATATGGTATGGTTTCAACCAGATTGGCGGGCTTGTCTCATCGCACTTTAAGTTGGCACATACAACTTGAAATTCTGCCTGATCATATAAATGGTGAAGATCTTCACTAGCAAGCGTGATTCCTTCGTTATTGCCGATAGTGACCACATTATATCCGGCCCGATTAAGAAGTTCGACATTTCCTTTTCCCATCAGCCCTTCAGCAATTGGATGAAAACGGTCTAAATGATCTCCGTTATCAAACAGCCAATATTCTTCACCTTTGTAATCGTGTTTCTTTTTTTGTTCATTAAAGTAGCCGACGATTTGGGGCCAATTTTCAAAGTGGCTGTGCAAGTCACTCGTATAATAAAAAAATAATTTTTCCTTCATCATCAGTCTCCTCACCCTAAACCTTGCCATATTAAGCGAATACCAATTAATATAAGCAGCACTCGAAGAAACCATTCAACCGCTCTGCCGTTAAGCTTTCGATTAATGCCTGCCCCCAGTGTACCTCCTAGATAAGCACCTGGTATAAACCAGAGAGTATATCCCAGTTCAACATGTCCTAAAAATACATGCATGGCAGAACTTGATATGCTGGCAAAGAAAATCATAAACATCGATGTCGCTGTCGCAATATGAGGAGGGATGTTCAGCAGAAGAATCATCGCTGGAACCATAAGAGACCCTCCGCCGATCCCAAGCAGACCCGACAACATTCCAACTGTAAACGAAAGCACAAATCCAATGAGAAACGGCATTCGATAAGTATAAGTTTTTCCATCAATGGTTTTTTCCCTCTTTAGACCTTTTTTAATAAGCGGATCGCCTATCTGCCTTCTCGGTATGAAAAATAGAAGAGATACTATAATCATAACGCAGCCAAAAAACAGGGAAAAACCATCTGTTTTAAAATATTGATTGAACCATGATCCTACAATTCCACCAGGAATACTCCCGAAAAGGAAAATTAAACCAATTTTTTTATCTACTCGCTCGTGCTTCATATACGAAATAGCGGATGACATGCCCGTAAAAATCATGACAACCAGTGAAACACCCACAATAGACTGCGGACTGACCCAGTCAAAGGATGAAAAATGGTCACCCAGGAAAAGCAGAACAGGAACTAAAATTACACCGCCGCCAAGACCGGCGACACTACCAACCAATGCTGTTACTAAGCCAATGATGAACATCACAAAAAACATACAGTACCTTCCTTAACTCTATATAGATAATATTATAGTATCATGTTTTGTATTCATAAAACATCACGCCTTGTCTTATAGATAAAACCAAAAACCATTCCAGTTAATCCTCATAAAAAGTAAGCCCGATTCCCCTTATACAAGCTTATATAGGAAAACGTACCGGGTGGACAAAATAATCAAATGGTGTTTTCTCGAGTGAACTTCCATCTATATAAAAAGAAGCCTTTTGAAGGTAGAAAGTCTATGCAGCATACGTCATACAAATGAGGATTAAACCTGAAAAAACATACAAAACATCAAGAGAAGGTTCCATGGAAGGAGAAACTGGAGTAACCATTTCTGCAAAAGAACATTCCCTCATCCCCATTTTTTGTTATGTTTTATCATTTCTCAATTTTATCAATAAAAAACATTTTGAAGGCGGAAAATACTTGTAGCACAAAAACAAACAAAACCACCGATCCACCCAGGGCAGCTAAATACTTCACTCCATCGACTCCCTGTTCCCCACCTGCAAAAGCAACCATTACATAGGCAATAACAGCAATGGAAACAGCCCACAACAGCATTTTCCATTTAGCTGGTTCTTCATCAAAGCGGATGTTAATGGTACATAATGTTGCTATAGCACGAACCATAGAGTCCGCGGCAGTAGCAAATGAGAGAATCAAGGCAATCATTACAATCGGAATAATGATTGAAGCAAAAGGCAGGTGGGCTAAAAATGTCCACAAAGCTGAAACAGCACCATTTTCCTTAATGGTTGAAATAAGATCAACAGTGTTATTCTCCTGCCAATGTAAAGCAGTTCCGCCAAAAATCCCAAACCAAAGAACACTAAAAGCGGCTGGTAATATCCAATTGATGACCATAAACTGACGAATGGTGCGTCCATAAGATATGATTGCTAGAAAGATCCCCATTAAAGGCGCATAGGCTATCCAAATAGCCCAATCATATAGTGTCCACCACATAACCAGCGCCTCTCCACCGATCACTCCTGGATCGAGACCCCATCCCCAGAAATTCTGCAGCCAATAAGAAAATCCAGCTGTCGTAGAGTTTAATATGTATAGCGTTGGTCCTATTACTATCAGTACAATAAGCAGGAAATAAAAGACATTGGCGTTAAACGATGACATTTTACGAATCCCTTTATCCAACCCTTTTAATGCGGATATTGTAAACAACCCTGTTATTAAAAAGGCTAGCACAAACCAAAGAATCGGACCTTGTTCAAATCCATAAGTCATTTCAATTCCAGAACCAACCAATGCCAAGCCAGCTCCAAGTGATGAAGCTAAACCAAGGGCTATCGCCAATACTGCCAGTGTGTCTATAATCCCCGGCCAGAAACCTCTGGTAATCTTGTTTCCAAACAATGGCGTTAAAGTTGCCGTAACCGACAATTCCTTTTTTCTATTAAAATACATATAGGCAACAACCAAACCACTGAGTGAATACATCGCATATGGGATAAAAGTCCAATTATACAAAGATCGTCCCATGGCAAAAAATGCAGCAGAAGCAGTCCCCGGCTCCACCCCTGTATTATTCAATTCTCCATAAATGTTCCCAAAGTAGATAATTGGTTCGTTTACTCCATAAGTGATAACACCTGTGGCGACCCCTCCAGTCAAAGCCATTGCAAACCAAGAACGGAACGGGTATTTAGGCTTAGCATCAGCACCTCCCAGTCGAATACTCCCTATTTTCGAGAAGGTTACAACACTCACAATAATGAGTGCCATCAAGGAAATGATTTGATAAAGCCACCCAAGTCCTTTTAACGATGCTGTAAATCCGTTCATGGTAATCTCAGTCAACACCTGATTGTTCACTATTCCAAGAATAGCTCCTCCTCCAACTATTAAAAAGGCAGGTATAAAAACGGATTTTCGTGTTTTCTGTTTCCCACCCGGACTCTGGTTTACTTCTTTTTCAGCTGCCAACGACATTTTCTATTCCCCCTTTTCAAACTTTCTAAAGCTTATCTTAATATAGCAAAATTTGTAAAGGTTGAATATTCCAACAGCTCTTCCGTCAGGTATTTAAGAGATCTGAATTCGACATATAAGTTGTCATATAGCAGGGGGATAGTGGCTGGGACAATCAGGCCCTGTAAGATGTAAGGCTTTCGATGTCATCATAGGACGCATTGAAAATTATAAGACTTTCCGTCTCCCGTAGTCCTGACGATGAAAGCAAACTCTACCCTCAACGCTATATTCCTTAAAACCATTTCCTCTGAAACAGTAAATTAACTCCTTAAAACATTTACACCGACAGTGACCTGGCCATTTTAAAAAAATCACTGGTTCTAAAAGGTTATCACAATACCTTTGTTAAAGAGGACTAAGTCCCCTTCTTCCAAGAACAAACTCTAGCACCGGAATATATAAATGAGACAGCAATGAGAGATTTTTATTCCAATTCGCTAACAGACAGGCTTATTTTGCATCCACAGTATTCAAAACCCTATAAACTAAGTATTGAACTAAACTAAACCCTATGAACGCTCCCCAGACACACAGATAATACACTGTTGGGTTTAATGCCGAATAGTAGTTAACCGCCATAAAAGCACCCATTAACACTTTCGGACCTATGTAACTATAAATCAGACTGACAAAGAAGAAGATATATTTGTTGATTCTGTCGGTGATAATGGAATCTTCGCTTGCATTTGCTATTAACAAAGACAAAATACTCACGAAAAAATACAGCACCATTAGGGTAGTCGCTTCTAAGCCCGAAAAATCGATGTGAAGTCCCACTCAATTCCCTCCTTTGAATGATACAAATCTTTTAATGAGCCTCTTATATGCAATCATAAATCATTATTGTTTCGCAAGAAGAATGATCCTTCCAGGGAGAAAGGGACGATAGAGCATGTAACAAATTCAGTTTAATTGACACAAGAAGATAGAGAACAAAGAAAACCCCTGCCACAAATTTTGCGGCAGGGGTTTAGAGTGATTAACCGATGGAACCTTCCATTTCGAATTTAATTAGACGGTTCATCTCTACTGCATATTCCATTGGCAGTTCTTTCGTGAACGGCTCAATGAAGCCCATAACGATCATTTCAGTCGCTTCTTCC
The DNA here is from genome assembly GCF_020524025.1 of Halobacillus litoralis. Lineage (GTDB taxonomy): Bacteria > Bacillota > Bacilli > Bacillales > Halobacillaceae > Halobacillus > Halobacillus litoralis_D. The sequence goes on from NZ_JAIVKN010000002.1 coordinate 60,407, forward strand.
TCAGAAATACCACGACTCATAAGATAGAACAACTGCTCTTCAGAAACTTTAGAAACTTTAGCTTCATGCTCAAGAGAGATGTTTTCATTCATGATTTCGTTGTATGGGATTGTATCAGATGTGGATTCGTTATCCATGATGAGTGTATCACACTCAACGTTGGAACGAGCTCCCTCTGCTTTACGTCCAAATTGTACAATTCCACGGTACGTTACTTTACCACCATGTTTTGAGATGGACTTAGAAACGATTGTGGAGGAAGTATTTGGAGCTAAGTGGTGCATTTTCGCTCCAGCATCCTGGTGCTGACCTTTACCTGCAAGAGCAATGGAAAGTGTCATTCCACGTGCCCCTTCACCTTTAAGCAATACAGCAGGGTATTTCATAGTCAGTTTAGAACCAAGGTTACCGTCTACCCATTCCATTGTAGCGTTTGATTCTGCAACCGCACGTTTCGTAACAAGGTTATAAACGTTGTTCGCCCAGTTCTGAATGGTTGTATAACGGCAGTAAGCATTATCTTTTACAAAGATTTCAACAACCGCACTGTGAAGGGAGCTTGATGAATACGTAGGAGCTGTACAACCTTCTACGTAGTGCACAGATGATCCTTCATCAGCAATAATCAGCGTACGCTCGAACTGACCCATATTCTCAGAGTTAATACGGAAATAGGCTTGAAGCGGAGTTTCCACTTTTGTATCTTTCGGTACATAAATGAAAGAGCCGCCAGACCATACAGCAGAGTTTAATGCTGAGAACTTATTATCAGATGGAGGGATAACCTTACCGAAGTATTCACGGAAGAGATCCTCATTTTCTTTAAGGGCGGAATCTGTATCTTTAAAGATTACACCTAGATCTTCCAGGTCTTTCTCCATGTTATGATAAACGACTTCAGATTCATACTGTGCAGACACACCAGCGAGATACTTTTGTTCTGCTTCTGGAATACCTAGACGGTCGAATGTGTTTTTAATTTCCTCAGGAACTTCATCCCAGGAGCGTTCTGAACGCTCAGATGGCTTCACGTAATAAGTGATGTCATCAAAATCAAGTTCCTGAAGGTCGCCGCCCCACTGTGGCATTGGCATTTTATAAAATTGCTCAAGAGACTTCAAACGGAAGTCAAGCATCCATTTCGGTTCTTCTTTATAGTTGGAGATCTGTTCAACGACTTCTTTCGTCAAACCTTTCTGCGTACGGAAAATCGAAATATCTTTTTCGTGGAATCCGTATTGATACTCTCCCACTTCTGGCTCTTTTTTGGCCATGTTAAATACCTCCTTTTGGTATTGACAAAAGCTTAGTCCTGAATTTCTTCATCGACACCCTTTTCCATCGCTTTCCAAGCAAGCGTCGCACATTTGATACGCGCCGGGAATTTGGAAACTCCCTGCAGCGCTTCAATATCACCAAGATCCAGATCCTCTTCGTCGATATCTTTCCCCTGCATGATTTCTGAAAAAAGTTCAGACATTTTTAATGCTTCATCAATGGGCTTCCCTTTAATTGCCTGTGTCATCATCGAAGCAGAAGAAAGGCTGATGGAACAACCTTCCCCATCAAACTTCGCATCCTTTACAACTCCGTCATCAATTAGAAGCTGAAGTTGAATACGATCACCACAGGTTGGATTATTCATATCTACCGTCATCGGGTTACCTTCAATAGATCCACGGTTACGTGGATTCTTATAGTGATCCATGATGACTTGACGATATAGTGTATCTAAATTATTAAAAGACATCGCCAAAATACTCCTTTGTCGTTTGTAATCCTGCAACGAGTCGGTCGATTTCGTCTTCTGTATTATATAAATAAAAACTTGCTCTCGCTGTTGCTGAAACTTCAAGCCAACGCATTAAAGGCTGCGCACAATGATGACCAGCACGAACAGCAATACCCTCTGCATCCAGGACAGTAGCCAGATCGTGAGGATGGACGTCTGCTAGATTGAACGTGACCAATCCGGCACGATGTTCCGGACCATAGATCTGCATCCCGTCAATTTTATTCATTTCGTGAAGAGCATAAGCCGCTAACTTTTCTTCATGAGCTTTAATATCGTCCAATCCGATATCTGTCAGAAAGTCAATCGCAGCTCCCAGTCCGACTGCACCCGCAATGATTGGAGTGCCCCCTTCAAACTTCCAAGGGAGCTCTTTCCATGTGGAGTCGTACAAGTTCACAAAATCAATCATTTCGCCGCCAAACTCTACCGGCTCCATATTTTCAAGAAGAGCTTTCTTTCCGTAAAGAACACCTATTCCCGTCGGGCCACACATTTTATGACCTGAAAAAGTATAAAAGTCAGCATCTAAATCCTGCACATCAATTTTCATGTGCGGTGCGCTTTGTGCACCGTCAACAAGCATGACGGCATTATTATCATGTGCTATTTCAGCTATTTCCTTAACAGGGTTAATTGTTCCAAGCACGTTTGATACATGCATAATGGAAACAATCTTTGTGTTTGACGTAATCGTTGCTCTGGCATCTTCAAGAAGAATGGTACCATCCGGCTGAAGCGGAATATACTTCAACGTTGCCCCGGTCTCTTTTACAATTTGCTGCCATGGGATGATGTTACTGTGGTGTTCCATTGGCGTAATAACCACTTCATCTCCTTCTGACAAATTGGCTCGACCATAACTTGCTGCCACAGTATTAATAGCTGTTGTCGTTCCACGGGTGAAAATGACTTCCTGGGTACTTGAGGCGTTGATAAACCGGCGCACTTTTTCACGTGCCCCTTCGTATTCATCTGTAGCTATTGTACCCAGAGTATGCACACCTCTATGGACGTTTGAATTGTACCCTCGATAATACTCTTCCAGCTTTTCAATTACCTTTAAAGGCTTTTGAGAAGTTGCTGAGGAATCCAAATACACGAGCGGATGTCCGTTAACTTCCTGATGGAGGATCGGGAATTCCTCGCGTACTGCTTTTACATCCATTAATATACTTTCCTTTCAATTACTTGTTTCAACTGACGTTTAACAGCCTCTACAGGTAATTGGTTTACAACAGGCGCAAGGAAACCATGGATGATTAACCGCTCTGCTTCAAACTTGGAAATACCACGGCTCATAAGATAATAAAGCTGGATCGGATCTACACGTCCAACAGACGCAGCGTGACCTGCCGTAACATCATCTTCGTCAATAAGAAGGATCGGGTTAGCGTCACCACGGGCATCTTTACTCAACATAAGAACTCGGGATTCCTGTTCAGCATTAGACTTACTTGCACCATGTTCAATTTTTCCAATTCCATTGAAAATAGCAGAAGCTTTGTCCTTCATAACTCCGTGCTGAAGAATGTACCCATCTGAACCTTTACCGAAGTGAGTAATATTTGCTGTGAAGTTCTGCTTTTGGTCGCCACGGCCGATAGCTACCGTTTTCGCGTTAGAGTGAGAGTTGTCACCAATAAGGTGGGTAATGTTTTCAGAGACTGTGTCTCCTTCATTCATCTGACCAAGTGCCCACTCAATAACGGCATCACGATAAGCAACACCACGACGGTTGGCATAGACAGTTGTTCCAGCTTCGAAGTTGTCTACAGCACCGAAAGAAACCTTTGCTCCATCTTTTGCAATGACCTCAGTCACAAGGTTTGCAGAAGTCTTTTCTTCTTTATTGTGAGAAATATGGTTCTCCACATACGTGACAGAACTGTTTTCTTCCGCTACCACTAAAATGTGATTGATCAATGAAGCTTTTGGATCCTCCTGCCAGAAAATCGCCTGGATAGGATCTTCAATCTGTACATTCTTTGGCACATAAAGGAAGACGCCTCCATTCATTAATGCAGCATGAAGAGCGGTTAAACGGTGCTCATCCACATGAACGGCGTCATTCATATAATATTTTTCTACAAGGTCACTATGCTCACGTAAAGCAGTGGCCATATCTGTAAATATAACCCCTTGTTCTTTCAACTTTTGATCGATCGCAGCATATGCCACTGTATGATTTCGTTGAATGACAAGGTTTTTCTGTTCTTTTTCTTCATCTAAAAAGCTTTTAATCTCTTCTGGAAGATCCTGCAGAGAATCGATTTGATCACTTGTAACATGGTGATCAAATTCTGTGAAATTCCATTTTGAGATATTTGTTTTATCTGGTTTTGGTAATGGAAGAGATTCCGATTTCTCCAAGGCACTCAGACGAAGGTTTTTCATCCATTCAGGCTCTTGTAAGCCTTGGGAGAATTGTGTGACATACTCTTTATCGTATGGTAGTGAGACTTCTACTGTCATGTTTACCCTCCTATCTTAATTACGCGTTGACCGTTTCGTCTTCGATGCCAAGCTCCTGCTTGATCCAGTCGTATCCTTCTTCTTCCAGACGCTGAGACAATTCAGGTCCGCCTGATTTCACAACACGACCCTGCATCATAACGTGTACTTTATCAGGAGTGATATAGTTCAATAGACGCTGGTAGTGAGTAATGATTAAGCAGCCGAATGAATCGTTACGCATTTCATTGATTCCTTTTGCTACGACTTTCAATGCATCGATATCAAGTCCTGAGTCAATCTCGTCAAGGATGGCAATAGCTGGTTCAATCATCATTAACTGAAGGATTTCATTACGTTTCTTTTCACCGCCTGAGAAACCTTCATTCAAATAACGCTGAGCCATATTTTTATCCATTTCCAGCGTGTCCATTTTTGCATCCATATCTTTGATGAATTTCATCAGGGAGATTTCATCGCCTTCTTCACGATGAGCGTTAACAGAAGAACGCAGGAAGTCAGAGTTTGTAACACCGCTGATTTCACTAGGGTATTGCATAGCAAGGAATAGACCGGCCTGAGCACGTTCGTCTACTTCCATTTCAAGCACATTTTCACCATCAAGTAACACTTCACCTTTAGTTACTTCATATTTAGGGTGACCCATAATTGCGGAAGCCAGAGTAGATTTACCCGTACCGTTTGGTCCCATAACAGCGTGAAATTCTCCGCCATTTATTGTTAAGTTTACACCTTTAAGAATTTGTTGACCTTCAATCTCTACATGAAGATCTTTAATTTCTAACGTTGATCCTGCCATAATATATACCTCCAGTATCTATTAATATCGAATGTCCAGGTTGATTGGAATCAAAGAACCATTCTCAATTTATTCTCATTACAATCTTATATCATTTAGTATTTGTAATCAACTTTTTCCCGTTATGATTAGAACAAAGGATATAAGAGTTCTTTCTAACAAAATTCATCATTTTTCTACTATATTGTAACATGAAAAAATCAGGTCGCTAAAGGCACCTGATTCATCCAATGAAATATTTTATCTATTCAATTGACGGTCGACCTGGGCAATCATCTTCTGACTTCTTTCGAATTCACGTTGACGCTTTTCTTCCACCTTAAGACGTGTGTCTAAATTACTGCTGTACTCCGCATAACTCATATTATGCGCTTGGTGCATCGCCTTTTCCATATCGGACGTGTAATTCAAATGCAGACCGCTAATAACGAATCAACCCTTTCAGATTATTTACACAATTCAGAGTATCACAAAACTATACCCCATATAAAATCTGTTGAAACGCCATTTATAGCTCTCTGTTAAGGTTTCAGCCGATGAAAGCGCTTGAATCAACCATACATACCAAATACATCTCTTTTTCTTAAATTTTCAAATTATTCAATCAGTTTGTGTTCGTTGTTAAATCGGTATAAGCATCCTGGACGAGCGTAACAGCCTGGCTCAAAGCCGCACCGCCACCAAACGCTGCAGCCACTCCGCACGCCTCAAGAATTTCTTTTTCCGTAGCTCCCTGATCTACGCAGCCTTTTGTGTGGTAAATCATGCAGTACTCATCTTGTGCGACTATACTAATCCCTAATGCCATCAGCTGCTTATTCTTTTTAGACAGTTCGCCTTCTTTAAAGCATTCCTGTGTAAACTCGCTGAATTTATGAGCCACTTCGGGCATGTGCTCCGAAAAAACACCCATTCCTTCCTTATAATCATGTAAGTATGTCTGCGTCCATGTCATATTATGTTCCTGCATATCGCGTGAACCTCCCATAAAAAAATAAGTGACTGCGGTTAGTATAAACCGCAGTCACTTATTTTATCCGTTATTCAGAGTCCTCTGTGGAGACTGGAACAACCGCTCCGTCATACTCTTCTTTAATGAAGGTCTGAATTTCATCTGAACGAAGAACATCTACTAACGTATTGAGTGCTTCGTTGTCTTCATCTTTGCTTTGAGCTGCTACAACATTCACATAAGGAGAGTCTGTATCTTCAAGAATAATGGCATCATCTTTTGGAACAAGCCCAGCCTCAATGGCGTAGTTTGTATTGATGGCTACAAGCACTTCTTCTTCCCGTTCATACACCTCTGGAAGATTGGCTGCATCGACACCTGTGTCAAATTCAATGTTCTTAGGATTCTCTACAATATCTTCAACCGTAGCATCCACTTTTTCCACACTTTCATCCAACGTAATTAATCCTTCTTTTTCTAATAAGGATAGAATACGTCCATGAGTAGATACAGAACGACTCATAACCAACGTTGTACCATCTTCAACATTTTCCAGGCTGTCATACTTTTGAGAGTAAACGCCAATCGGTTCAATATGAATTCCACCAAGGTTTACAAAGTCATATCCATTCTCTTCTTCCTGTAATTCTAAATATGGAATCGTCTGGAAGTAGTTTGCATCAATGCGTCCTTCTGCCAAATCCTTATTTGGAAGGATATAGTCCTGGTATTCCTCAATCGTTAACGTAATACCTTCTTCTTCAAGTAGAGGTTTTGCTTCTTCCAGCACTTCAGCATGCGGCACACTTGTAGCCCCAACTTTTATTTCAGAGCTTCCTTCACCGCTGTCTGATTCCGCTCCAGATGAGTCCTCTTCTGAAGAACCGCATGCTGCAAGTACAAGTACAAATGATAACGCTAGTACGCTTGTCCATAGTTTTTTCATTTTTTTCTCTCCCTTTATATCTATATTTTTATCTTTTATCCAATTTACGGGTCACTAAGTCTCCGAGGAATTGGAAAATAAACACAATAATTATAATAAGGATCGTACACATAAATACGACATCCCAGTTACTACGCTGGAATCCATAAAAATAAGCAAAATCTCCTAATCCACCAGCTCCAATTGCACCTGCCACAGCTGTATACCCAATTAAAGCGATGGCCGTTACTGTAATCCCCGATATAAGAGCAGGCATTGATTCCGGAAGTAATACTTTGAATACAATCGTGGAGTACTTAGCTCCCATCGACTTTGCAGCTTCCACCACCCCTTTATCCACTTCTTTCAAGGCAATTTCCACTAAGCGTGCATAAAAGGGTGCGCCACCAATAATCAACGCAGGCAGTGCAGCTTTCGGCCCACGAATCGTTCCCATTAAGAAATCAGTAAACGGGAATAATAGCAAAATTAATATAATGAAAGGAACGGCGCGGAACACATTAACGACAGATGCTGTAATCATATTCAATACTTTATTCTGCCAAAGACCTCCTGGTCCGGATAAGAACAACAATAAACCTAAGAAAAGTCCGATGATAAATGTTCCGGCTACCGAAACCAACGTCATATACAACGTTTCATTGGTAGCTGTAATCATATCTTCCATATTTACGTTAGGAAACAATTCATTAAACACTTGGATTCACCTCCACTTCTACAGAGGTGGACTGAATATACTCGATAGCACGCGCAACCTCTGCATCTTCTCCTTCAAACTGAACATACATCGTTCCATAAGCACCTTTTTGTGTTTGTGTGATTTTCCCATGAAGGATGTTCACGTCCAGTGTAAACTTTCTGGAAACGTCACTGATCAATGCCTGGTTTGTACTTTCTCCCACAAAATGCAGACGTACAATTTCTCCTGATCGATAGTTATCTTTTATCAACTGCATAGAATGTTCTTTTTCTGGATCTCCCATGACCTGATCTACAAATTTCTTGGTGACCGGTTTTTCAGGGTGAAGGAAAACGTCCAGTACATCCCCCTGCTCTACGATTTTACCCTGCTCCATTACCGCAACCTGATGGCATATTTTACGAATGACATGCATTTCATGGGTAATTAAAACGATTGTCAGACCGAGTTTTTCATTAATATCGACCAACAAGTCCAGAATTGAATCTGTTGTTTCGGGGTCTAATGCCGAAGTTGCTTCATCACATAGCAGCACTTTTGGGTTATTCGCTAGCGCACGCGCAATACCAACTCTCTGTTTTTGTCCTCCACTCAATTGCGAAGGGTAAGAACCTCCCCGCCCTTTAAGTCCGACCATTTCAATTAATTCATCAACACGCTTTTTCCTTTCCTCTTTAGGAACTCCTGCAATTTCCAAAGGAAAAGCAATATTATCATGAACCGTCCGTGACCAAAGCAGGTTAAAGTGTTGAAAAATCATTCCGATATCCTGACGGGCAATTCTCAATTTCCCTTTACTTAATGCAGTCAAATCTTGATCATCTACTTGAATGGATCCTTTTGTAGGATCCTCAAGACGATTGAGCAATCGGATAAATGTACTTTTTCCAGCCCCGCTGTATCCTATGACTCCGTATATTTCACCTTTATTAATCGAAAGGCTGAGATCATCCACAGCACGTACTTCCTGATCTTTTGTTTGGAAAATTTTCGATAAATCTTTGATTGTAATCATGATGTTTCTCCCTCCAATTCAAAAAAACGCCAGCCTGTTAAGAGAACAGAATGGCGTTTTTACGTCGTGTTTCTATCTGTTCTCTCATCCGCCAAAGTGAATAAACTTTGCAGGAATTGGCACCTTGTCAAGTTTCCACTTGCCGGTTGCCGGGCATCACAGGGCCAGTCCCTCCGCCGCTCTCGATAAGAGATTTTAATCTATTAAATTACTACTACGTTAATTCGTTTAATTAGCACATGATGGATTGTAGCACCATTGAAATTTTGTGTCAATAATAAATGATCTATTTTTCAGAAAAAAAAGACACAGAAAAATATAAAAAAACTCTTCTTTAATAGAAGAGTGTCGCTGTGACTATTCTCATCTATCAAAGTCGGTTTGACTTCGCAGGATTTAGCACCTTGGCAATATTTTGCCGGTTGCCGGGCTTCGCAGGGCCAGTCCCTCCGCCGCTCTGGATAAGTGAAGATGTCGATATGAAATTATGACTTATGTTAGCATGAGGGTACTATAACCGTCAATCTATCTGAACTACAGTTTTAACTTCAAAGGAGAATTCAAATGATAAATGAAAAAGCACCTAACCTTGCACTCCCCTATATTGACCAGTCATCGGTCTACGATATGGAAGAAGACATTGGAAAAGTGTTGGTCTTAACTTTTTGGACATCATGGTGCCCGGATTGCGGAAGAGACCTCCCAAAAAAGGAGCAGCTATATAAGACAATGGACCATGAGAAAGTAAAGATGATAACCATTAATGTACCTGGGAGAGAACGAACTTTAGAAGAAGGTGTGAAATACGCAGAAAAATATTTAAGTCAACCCACTCTCATAGATGATGGAAGGAAATATTACGACTACTTTGAATGCCAGGGTGTACCTACAACCATTATTATTGATCAACACGGGCGCATTCATGACATATTTGGAGACCAAGCACCCTTTCTTGAAATTGTTGAATCCATTGGTCGTCTTATTTAATCGTTCCCAGCACATTTTTCGTATGTTGAAAATGCAGTAAAAGACCTCCTCCTTATGTAAAATAGGAGGAGGTCTTCACTTGAAATGAACCTTTCATTCGTCATTTCCCGGGTAATTATCCTTTTGTTTTACATAATTCACTATTCGTTCGTGCAAATAAGGAACGGATTGAAAAGCATAAATCTTCTCTAGTATTTCTCCGTTCTTCGCCACGAGTAAACAAGGGACACTTTTAATTTTATATCTTTCCATTAAATCCGGGTGAAGAGAAGCGTTCATTTCGTAGAAAATCCCTTTATCAAACAAGGCTTCCAAAGTTGACAGCATTTTCCTTGCCAGATGACACGTTCCACAGAAAGGGCTGTGAACAAAGACCAGACTCATTTGATCTGATTCTATTTTGAGTGATGCTTCATTATTTGCAAATTCCTGCACAATCGGCCTCCTAAATCAAGTAGATAGACTTCACGGTAAAGTGCCTGCTAAGGAGTGCTCGAGCCAATTCTGGTTCTGGTGTTGCTGCTACTTCACGAAAAGCTTTGTCTATATAGATATGGTCAGCATGAGGCAGTTCTTCTGTCAATTGTTTACGCAGCTTATAGCCGGAATCATCTTCATCTACAAGAATGTAAACAGACCGCTCATCTAAGTTGTAATCAAAAATTAATTCTTCCATTCGTTCAATTCCTAACGTACCGTGTGTACAAATGATTTCAATTTCTTCGTCTAATACTTTTTTCAGCTTCTTTTTATCTGTGATTCCCTCAACAATGACGATACGTTCTCCATCCATCTTCATCACCTTCTATATAGAAACAGACCATGCCTTAAGGCATGGTCTGAACATGATTAAGATCAAACGCGATCATGTCAGACAAGGAAATATGTAGCCCTGCCTGTACGATGGTTCTTAATTATAAATTAGTCTTCGTCGATCATTGCTTCGTATTCTTCTGGAGTCATTAACTCCTGCACTTGTGAAGGGTTGGCAGGCTCAACAACAACCATCCAGGCTTTATCGTAAGGGGATTCGTTAACAAACTCTGGATTGTCTTCCAACTCTTCATTAATTTCAACCACTTTACCACTTAAAGGTGCGTAAAGTTCTGATACCGTTTTGACAGATTCAACACTGCCGAATGGTTCATCCGCTTCTAATTCTTCCCCTACTTCAGGAAGTTCTACAAAGACAATATCCCCAAGTTCAGATTGTGCGAAGTCTGTAATACCGACTCTTACTTTGTCCCCTTCTTCTTTCACCCATTCATGCTCTTCCGAGTAACGCAAGTCTTTTGGTAAGCTCATTTAGAATACCTCCACAATAATTATAGTTTAACAACAAATACAAACATAAAAGCTAGCAGCTCATATTTCCACTGGACTGCTCATCAAGACCATATTTTTTCAAACTCTTCTTGTTTAAACCCTACGGTTACTTGAGTACCATCAGTGATAATCGGCCGTTTTATCAGCATTCCATCTGAAGCCAGCCATTGGATCATTTCGTCCTCATCTGCTTCTTTTAGCTTTTCCTTCATATTCAATTCTCTATACTTCTTACCGCTAGTATTAAAGAATTTTTTTACAGGCTGGTCACTTTTAGAGACCAAATCCTTTAAAAGCTCTTCTGAAGGAGGATCATTAACAATATGTACCGTTTCGTAATCCACCCCTTCATCATCAAGCCATTTCTTTGCTTTTTTACAAGTACCACAATTTGGGTACCAGTAGAAGGTTACAGGCATTTTCATCCTCCTCCCAACTTGTTGTCTATTATTTTATCACATAAAGAGGAGATATTTCATGAATTTATCTATTGGTTCTATGAATTCTTTTTCCACATTACCTTTTTTAACATGGGTATTAAACTCATATGAAAGTCATTTAATGACAGGGGCAGGAGTAATGATAGATCTAAAGATAAACAAAGGCCTGCACCTTCTTTTAGAAAGTGCAGACCCTGTATGACTTATTTATTAAACAGTGTACTTTCCAGCTTCGATTAGATTTCTGGCAATTTCACGTTTTTTAGTAATGACATTGGTCGGTGTGTGACGTGTGAGTTTACGCAGGGCCCCAAGCATCATTCTCAGAGAATCCCCAGACTCAGCAGCAATCAATGTTTCCTTCGCATGGCCTTCAATGCGGTTAAAAGCTTCCTGTACATAAACTTGTGTGTATAAGAGTTTTTGGTTGTGCTTTTCCTGGCCTTCTTTTTCGAACGCTTTCTCTGTTCGAAGAACGGCTGATTCCATATTGTATACTTCGCCAACCATATCTGCGATGTTTACAAGCAGTTCTTGTTCATTTTCAAGCTTTTCCCCATACTTCTGAGCAGCCAATCCGGCAGCAATCAAACTAATTTTCTTCGCATTTTTCAGTAAATATTTCTCCTGCTCCAGAGGTTCCAAGCCAGGCTCTTCAGGCATCATCATCATGATTTCCTCTTGAAGCGTTTGAGCTTTCTGGAGTAAAGGCAGTTCGCCCTTCATAGCTTTTTTCAACAATGTTCCCGGAACGATCATGCGATTGATTTCATTTGTTCCCTCGAAAATACGATTGATACGGGAATCGCGATACATTCTCTCTACTTCGTACTCTGCCATAAATCCATACCCACCGTGGATTTGCACTGCTTCATCAGCGGCAAAATCAAGTAATTCCGTACCAAAGACTTTATTCAAGGAACACTCGATTGCGTATTCCGCAATAACTTTAGCTACAGCGGCTCCATCTTTCAATTCTTCGTCTGACAATTTACCCATACTTTGTTCGAATAATCCAACCGTACGATAAACAGAGCTTTCATTTGCATACGTGTTCGCAGCTACAGAACCGATTTTTTCCTGGATGAGCGGGAAGTTAGCAATTGGGGTTTTAAACTGCTTCCGCTCTTTCGCGTATTTAACCGAAAGCTCCAGCGCTCGTTTTGCACCGCCGACACCACCGATAGCAAGCTTGTAACGACCTACATTCAAGATGTTAAAAGCAATCACATGGCCTTTGCCAATCTCACCAAGTACATTTTCAACAGGAACCTCTACATCCTCTAGAATTAAAGTACGAGTGGACGAGCTCTTAATTCCCATTTTCTTCTCTTCTGGTCCAGTAGAGACACCAGGGTAGTCACGCTCTATAATAAAGGCCGTAAATTTGTCCCCGTCAATTTTGGCATAGACGACAAATACATCCGCGAACGCAGAGTTTGTAATCCATTGTTTCTCTCCGTTTAAAACGTAATGGGTACCTGCCTCATTTAATTTAGCTGTTGTCTTTGCACCGAGGGCATCGGAACCTGAACCTGGTTCTGTTAATGCGTACGCAGCAATTTTCTCACCAGTAGCTAATAAAGGAAGATATTTGCTCTTCTGATCATCGTTACCGAAAAAGACGATTGGAAGAGAACCTATCCCTACATGGGCACCATGAGTGACAGAGAAGCCGCCTGCACGTGAAAATTTTTCAGTGATTAAAGATGAACTAATCTTATCTAATTGCAGACCACCATATTCTTCCGGTACATCCGCTCCAAGCAGACCAAGTTCCCCAGCCTGCTTTAAAAGAGCTACAGAATGCTCAAATTCATGATTTTCAAGGTTATCAATTTTCGGAACGACTTCTCCAAGCACGAAGTCCTCTGCAGTCTTAGCAATCATTAAATGCTCATCAGAAAAATCTTCCGGAGTAATGACATGTTCTGCCGCTACATCCTCGACAATAAACCCTCCACCTTTGATCATCTCTTTTAATTCACTCATATTCATATTCCTCCCCATTTTATATTAGTTCAAAAACGCCGGCAGCTCCCATTCCTCCACCAATACACATGGTCACCACTCCGAACTGCTCATTTCTTCTCTTCATTTCGTGAATAAGGCTTAACGTCAGTTTTGTTCCTGTACATCCAAGGGGATGCCCAAGAGCAATAGCACCACCGTTAACATTTACCTTTTCAGGATCCAGGCCAAGCTCACGGATCACACGAAGAGATTGAGAAGCAAAAGCTTCATTTAATTCGAAGAGACCAATATCGGATATAGAAAGGCCTGCCATTTTAAGTGCTTTGGGTACTGCTTCTATCGGTCCTACTCCCATAATCTCAGGTTCAACACCTGCAACTGCGAATGAACGGAATTTCACTAGTGGTGTAAGGCCTTCCGATTTGGCTTTTTCATGATCCATCACTAATACAGAAGCTGCACCATCACTCATCTGCGAAGAGTTCCCAGCTGTCACGGATCCTGTCGTAGAAAAAGCTGGTCTGAGTTTTCCAAGCACAGCAGCTGTTGTGCCTGGACGCACACCTTCATCCACTGAAAATGTCTTCTTCGTTTCATGAACTTTGTGATCTGGTCCGAGATTGCGGTCCGTTACTTCTACAGGGACAATTTCATCCTGGAATTTACCTTCTTGAATTGCCCGTGCTGCTCTCTCATGACTTTGTACAGCAAAAGCGTCCTGATCTTCCCTTGATATCGTAAAACGATTGGCTACCTCTTCTGCTGTATGTCCCATAGACATATAATACTCAGGCGCATGTTCCACTAATTGAACATTAGGTTTGATTACATGCCCGCCCATCGGGATAAGGCTCATAGATTCTGCCCCTCCAGCTATCGCGGTATCACTATGTCCAAGCATAATTTTCTCAGCAGCGTAGGCGATACTTTGCAGACCGGATGAGCAATACCGATTAATGGTAATCGCAGGCACCTTGTGGTGGAGACCCGATAAACCAGCAATATTCCTAGCCATGTTCATTCCTTGTTCTGCTTCAGGCATCGCACACCCGATAATGACGTCATCTATATTTCCTTCATAATTATTCGCTCTTTTTAACGTTTCTTTTATTGTCAGTGCGGCAAGATCATCCGGACGCGTATGAGCAAGCGCTCCTTTTTTCGCACGACCTACCGGAGTACGAGCCCCTGATACTATAACTGCTTCTCTCACGTTCATTCCCCTCCCCTGTGATTAATTACGTAAAGGCTTCCCTTTCATGAGCATGTGCTGCATTCTTAACTGGGATTTAGGCTCACCAACAAGACTTAGAAACGCTTCACGTTCAAGATCCAGCAAATACTGTTCATCTACAAGAGTCCCCTGCTTCAATCGACCTCCAGCTAAAACGAAAGCAAGCTTTTCTGCGATTTTAAGATCATGTTCGCTTGCAAATCCGCTCAGTGCGAGTGATTTTGCACCGAGAAGCATCGTAGCATAACCTTGTTCACCTACAACTGGAACAGACGCTCGTTTCGGAGCCGTATAGCCAGACCGTGCTAACCCCAGCACTTTTTGTTTGGCATCATACAAGAGGTGATCAGCATTTGCACTGATACCATCCATTTGATCAAGGAAACCGTTCTCTTTAGCTTCCTCTCCGGAAGTGGATACTTTAGCCATAGCTATTTTTTCAAAGACACTGTTTGCAACTTTTTGTAAGTCCATATCCAGCCCTTTTGGAATATTTCTCAAATGCTTGATATAAAGTTCTTTGTTTCCTCCGCCACCAGGAATCAGCCCGACACCAGCTTCAACAAGACCCATATAAGTTTCCTGGGAAGCCTGAATTGCATCGGCAGGTAAACATACTTCTGCTCCACCACCAAGTGTCATTCCAAACGGCGCGGCTACTACTGGTTTATCCGAGTATTTCAGCTTCATCATACTATCTTGGAAATTCTTCACTACCATCTCAATTTCAAAGAAGTTATAATCCTGCGCTTCCATAAGGATCATGCCCAGGTTGGCACCTACACAGAAGTTCTTGGCCTGGTTCCCTATGACAAGCCCTTCAAAATGGTCATCCACATGGTCGATCGCAAAGTTGATCATTTGTACGATATCCAAACCAATCGCATTACTCTGAGAGTGGAATTCTAAACCGGCTACACCATCTCCTAAATCTATAAGACTGGCACCAGCATTCTTCTTAATAACTTCTTTTGTTTCTTTGATTCGTTTTAAATTAATATTTTTCTTATTGAAGGAGTATTGCTTATAATCTCCGTCATGATAATAGTAAACGTTTCCATTTTCCTTTTTATAAAAAGAATCATTTCCACTTTCCAACATCGTTTCAATCCATTGTGGAATACTTTCGCCTTCACTCTTCATTCGTTCAACTGATGCTTTTACTCCGATGGCATCCCACATTTCAAATGGTCCTAACTCCCATCCGAATCCCCATCTCATGGCTTCATCGATGGACGGAAGATCATCAGCAATTTCATAAGCAAGTTCTGCCGAGTAAATCAGAACGGGTTTCACTACAGACCAAACCAAGTCTCCAGCACGATCTCCTTCTGCATTTATAAGTGCTTTCAATTTTCGCTTGGATCCCTTTTGCTGTTTAGCCATCTCTGTGGCTTTTGTTTTTAATTTACCCCTGGCTTCATACTCCAAGGTCTCAGGGTTTAACTGTAGGATCTCACTTCCCTTTTCTCCCTTCTGCTTAAGAAAGAAACCTTGGCCGCTTTTTGATCCGAGCCAACCTTTTTCCAACATAGCTGTCATAAATCCTGGAACTTCAAATGCTTTTTTCTCTTCTCCCTCTACTTGGTCATAAACGTTGTTAGCTACATGGATAAAAGTATCTAAGCCCACAACATCTAATGTCCGGAAGGTAGCACTTTTAGGGCGCCCAATCATCGGTCCAGTAACAGAATCGACCTCGCCGACTGAATATCCTTTTTCAAGCATCTGCTGAACTGTAATTAAAAGACCATATGTTCCGATACGATTAGCAATAAAGTTCGGAGTATCCTTAGCTTCTACTACGCCCTTACCGAGCACATCTTCTCCAAAGGTCTTCATAAAAGACAATACTTCAGGAGATGTGTCCTTGGTCGGTATTACTTCTAAAAGCTTTAAGTAGCGAGGCGGATTAAAGAAATGTGTTCCAAGAAAATGCTTACGAAACTCATCACTGCAATCCTCAGACATCGCTTCTATCGAGATTCCAGATGTGTTCGAACTCACAATAGCGTGTGCTTTTCGATAACGATCAACATCAGCCAGTATTTTTTTCTTAATATCCAGGTTCTCTACAACAACTTCAATGACCCAGTCCACTTCACCTAAGCGCTCCATGTCATCCGAGAAGTTGCCGACTTCGATAAGATCGAGATTTTTTTTGCTTGTTAAAGGTGATGGCTTCTGCTTAAGCAAAGCTTTTTTGTTGCCTGCAGCAATTCTGTTTTTAACCATTCTGTCTTCCAAAGTAAGGCCTTTTCTTTCCTCTGCTTCAGTCAATTCCCGTGGTGCTATATCCATCATTATTGTAGGTATCCCTACATTTGCTAAATGTGCGGCTATTCCTGCTCCCATAACACCAGAGCCAAGTACAGCTGCACGTTTAATTTTGTGAGTCATTATTTCTCCCCCTATCTCTTTGAATGAATACTCATTCATTTTAGGCCCAAAAAAATAAGTACGACTAATTCGTATCTAAATATAATATAAAATATTTTCAGACATTTCGCAATCCTTTTCTTCATAATTCTTTCTAATTTTCATTTCACAGCAGCTATTTAGTTAATTTATGATTCAGAGAGAGATCGTGTCACTCCATTAATAAGAGGTGCTCAGTGTAACGAGCACCCTTTACTTTCCAAAAACTCCTTTTAGGACAAAGGCGACATTCGCAGGCCTTTCAGCAAGTCGTCTCATAAAGTAACCATACCAGTCATTCCCATAAGGAACGTAAACACGCATTTTATAGCCCTCTTGCACTAATTCTTTCTGCCTTTCAACTCGTATTCCATAGAGCATTTGAAATTCAAATTGATCTGTAGAAATGTTCTCTTTCTTAACTAATTCTTTGGTATATTCAATAATTTTATCATCATGACTGGCAACAGCTGTATAATTACCATTTAATAAATGGATACGGATGATCTTCTTTAAATTTTCGTCTACATCGCTTTTGTCAGGGAACGCAACTTTAGGAGACTCCTTGTAGGCACCTTTTACCAACCTTAAGTTAGGATTGTAATCATTCAGTTCCTCAATATCTTCAACAGTCCTGTAAAGATAAGATTGGAGGACTGTTCCAATATGTTCATAATCCTGACGCAGCTTCTTAAAAATGTCGATCGTCTGACTGCATCTATCAAAATCTTCCATATCAAGTGTAACAAAAACCTCTTTTTCTTCAGCTACATCCAGGATCCTTTTCATATTCTCCATCACAAGCTCCTCGGATATATCTAAACCCATGGATGTCAACTTCAAAGACAATTGCGAATCGAGGTGATGTTCAGCAATTGCCTTAATCGCTTCAATACAGCCATCTGCCGCTTCTCGAGCCTCTGATTCACTGTCGATAAATTCACCTAAATGATCGATTGTTACTGACATCCCCTGATTATTTAACTGCTTAATTGTATCCACTGCATCCGGTACAGAAACACCTGCAACAAACTTCCCCGCACCAAATCGTAACCCATACTTCTTGGCTAACTTTGTGAACAATCGATTTTTAGAAAGAAAAAGAAAAAAGTTTCTAAGCAGCCGTTCCATCTTTAACTCCCTCCCCATAATCAAATGGAACTACACAAATCTAAATTTTCAGTCTTCTTTATAATCCTATCTTATCATTTCTTTCTAAGGAAGGTGAAAAAATTATCTGTTCTTCGACATTTTCCAATGTTTTTTCCTATATGATGATAGAAATATTACCAGTGGTCATACTAATTGTGACTAATAAAAAGGAGGAACCCTCTTATGCAGCAACAGCAGAATCAATCACCCATAAAAGAAGCTCAGCCTATGGCTCAAGCTCCAAATATTGTTACGGTTAAAGACCAGCTTTATATCTCAGATATGCTGTCCTGGAATTTGAATGCATGCAAGAAGGCACATTTCTATGCTCAAAACTGCCAGACCCCTGAAATAAAAACAGCTTTAGAAGAAGCGGGGAAAATGCATCAGCGTCACTATAATAAAATTCTTCAACACTTGAATAATCAAGCGAATAAACCTAACTGAGGAGGATGGTTATGAATCAAAATCAAAAAATCCAAAACCCTGAAACGAACGTCCCTCAAACGCCTCAAATGAACGAAAGAGATTTTATTAATGATCAGCTGACAACAGAAAAGTATATGACTGCTTCTTATAATATTGCTTTGAATGAAGCAAGTAACCAGACGATATATCAGGATTTAGCTACTATCTTTAAAGAAACTCAGGATTGCCAAAGAAACTTATACAACCTAATGTTCAAAAATGGATGGTATGGCTTAGAACAGGAGGAAACACAAAAGCTGGATCAGGCTTATCAAAAATTTTCCGGCTATCAAACCCAGTTTCCTTATCCATTACAATAAAAAAACCCGGCTGACAGCCGGGTTTTCATCCTACCGCTTCATAGCCTTGAGCTTCAATGGATTCCTTAATTAATCCTTTACTCACAAATGCTTCATCGTAGGCGACATTTACTTTTCCACTATCCAAGTACACTTCTACTCCATGGACACCTTCTAACTTTCCTACAGTATCTTTTACTGTTTTCTCACAATGTTCACAACTCATTCCGTTCACTTCCAAAGTAATTTCCATTGTTGAGCACCCCATTCTGTGTATTTTATATCTATCACCATGAATAAGTTGGTGACCTTACTCTCCTATTCCACGAAAGAGACAAAAACTAACTCCACTTTTCCATTTATGAGAACAAACGATGAAATCCGGCACTGGATTGTTTAGTAAGCAAAGTAATCACGGAATGTACAAATTGTAGAACCAAAAAAAGATGTCCGGCTGCGGACATCTTTTACTCGCTGCAATATTTTTTAATGGCTTGCTGCAACGTATTTATATATTGAATTTGGGGAGGGAACTGCATGGCTTGAATGTTTTTCACCTGTTCAGGACGCACCCCCACTATACTAATGTGGGAACCCATGTAATTGAGGGAAGTCATAATGTTTTTTAAGACTTGAGCTCCTTCTCGTTCAAGTGTTCCAACAGCTGTAAAATCAAATAAGATTTGATCAATATCACCCTGCTGGGATGAATGGAGCAACTGACTTTCAACTGTATACATTTTTTCTTCTGTAATATCACCAAATAAAGGCACTAAAGCTGTATTCGAAGTGAGAGATATGAAGGGAGCAGATAAATGATTAGCATGCTGAATTGCTTCCTCAAGCTTTTCTTTTTCCTCTAATAATTGAAAGTTCGTATCATTAAGACGGGAGCGCAATTGATCCATAGTCTTTGTAACTTTCTCCATCTGCTCATCTTTTGTAAGAATAAGCACCTCAGCATGTAAATCATTATCCCACTTAACATGGAGGTCACATGGAACAGGGGCGTTCTTTTCCCCATAAGGTTTTAAATGGGCTTCCAGAGTGACTTTCTGTACTTCCGGCGTTACCCATTTTCTTATTTTCACCACACTTTCCTCATCGAAAAAATCCAATAAATGCTCTCTTACTCCAAGCTTTTTTTCAGATTCTTCAGAGTGTGTCTGGATCATAAAATTCTTGTTAATTGTAAAATGGGGTAAAGGGAAAGACCGCTCAACTCGTTTCATTAATCGCTTCGTCCCTTCCCTCTTTAAACCATTGATGAAGATGCCCAAGGTCTCTCACGACCATAACCTGCTTTGATTCAAACGCTCCTAAATCAAACTGGGATGCCATACGCCCCCCCACCATAATAAGGGGCTGCCATTCCAAATGTCTGAAACGTTCAATTAACTTCTTGATGGTCGACAAACGATAAGATAAAGCCGCTGATATACCTATAACGTCAGGCCGGTATTTCTCAATTTGCACAAGAGAATGTTCAATGGAAAGGTCAGGTCCAAGGTACCTCACCCGCCAGCCTTGGTCTTTAAAAGTATCCGCCACCATCTTTAAGCCTATATAGTGCTGCTCCTCTTCAACACCAAATAGAATCACTTTGTATTTCTTTTGATTCCTACGCTTAACAACAGAAGAATCTGCATCTAATTTAGATAAAACAAAATCACAAATCGCTGTAGCCAGGTGCTCGTCCGCTACAGAAATTTCATTTTTTTCCCACAACTCACCGATGTAATACATAGCAGGAGTCAATATATCTTCATAAAGATAAGCCCTGGGATATTTATTCAATAGTTGTTTGGTATACTCAACTGCTTCCTCTTCGTCTCCATTTAAGAATAAATGGGCCAAATGTTCATGATGCCGATCCAATACATTCACCTCTTTGATAGAGTATGCAGGTGTTCAAGTGCTTGTTCCAAATAAGCAATATATACTCTTTTTTCATTTTCATTTTCTAATGTTATTTGTCCAAGCAGGCGTATAAGCCGCTCATAGTTATCAATGATTAAATAGGTTGGGACATTTCTTGAGGTTAACACGTTATTCAGCCAGTTCGTATAATCGATAAAGAAAGCTGCACTATTCATTTCGTAGGCAGCTGCTAAGTGATCTAAATGGTGGTGATTGTCTTCTTCCGTACGATCTCTTCCGTTTTGGCCGAACTTCTCTATAAGAAAAGGGTAGGCTTCATATATTTCATCTGTAACTAATTGAACGATTCTTTCCTGCTCCGATGTCTTCATGTAGCTACCACCTCATACTTTTTCACCGTGGGCACAATCCCCTGCAATTCTTGATCAGGATATTGTTTTTCAAGCTCATGAATTTTTTTGAATTGTTCACTACGCGCCCACTTAAGATAAGCCTCTTTGGATTCCCACTCAAGATGGACCGTCAATTCACCCGGTTTCCGATCGTTCTGTAAAAGCTGAAAAGATAGAAAGCCCTCTGCCTCATCCACCAGCCGAGAACGCTTTTTGTATATGTTAATTAAGTCGTCTGCTTTATGTTCAGGAACGACGACTTTGGAATCTACAACGAACATGAAAGATTCTCCTATCTAAATGTTTTCATTATATAGTATTTTATCATACAAGAAAGATTTCTGTATAATGTTAAGATTCTCCTCATAAAAAAGGCACTGGTTAGAAAACCAGTGCCTTTCACATTTATTTTACTACCTCTTCAAGGACATGCATTTCTTCATGATCAAGAAGATTTTTATTAACCATATCTTCCGCTTCTTTATTCATATTATCCTGGAGATCTCTAAGCTCCTCTTTGTCACCAACTAGATAGAAGCGTTCCCAGCCATAATCTTTTGCCAGTTTATCAAGCTTAGGGGCTACACTCTTATACCAGCGGTACCGATTGGCTTCAAATCTCTCATCATACTCATCTTTTTTAGAAGTTTTAGCCCCGCCGGAACCCATAGATGGTTGAGCACGGTGCGGACCCTGGTGTTGTCTCCAGTCTTCAGTATTTAAATCTAATTCAAATAGTTGAGTATCTTTAAGGGTGCCAAGCTCTGCATCAATCAACTTAATTTGATTTTTTTGAGTAAGAACAACCCCTGTTTTAGGAAAACGGTTATGCATTTCTTTCAGTTGATCGAGAACAGGTGTTTCTTCCCAATAAAATTCCGTTTTCACAGGCATTTGAAAACGTTCAGCAAACCAGACACTTTCATCTCCAGTAGCGAACAGAACAACGCTCTTTGCAAAATGCTGTTCGTTTTCTTCAATGAACTGCTCTACTTTTTCCTTCACAGCCCAATAGTTTCTCTTCTCATCAGAATCTCCATCTTCCTGTAAGTAGGATTCAAAATTATTTAATCCATTTTTTAGATGAATTTTCCATTCTCCACCTTGTTGATCAGGGTCAGAAGGGTCGGTGTTTAAATACATAGTGAATACTTTTTGTGGTTTTTCTAAGTGTACTTGTTCTAATTTCTTTATTTCCTTATTCAAGTCCATAAAACAGCGACTCCTTTCAATAGTTAAGAATAACTTCTATAACGTATGTTTCCTGAATGAGAAGGAGTTAAACTCGTTTTCTTTCACCTTCCTGTTTTATGGACCTTATTTCAGCTTCTAACTGTAGCATTCTATTAAGAAATGTTCCTCTTCTTCCTCTGTACCATCAATACAAGACGAAAAGAGCGACAATTACAGCGATTATAATAATACTCATTAATCCTGATTCAATGGATTTGCTATTATACCTATTGGTGGGTAGAAAAGAGCGAGAGAGCACTTACCATTCAATGGAGTGAGCAGAGATTGTTCAAAAAAGAGTAATATTCAGATGTTTTCCTCCTTCTCCTTCTCCTTCTCCCTCTCCTCTATTAATACCTGAAGATTGCGCTCTGAACCACAGAACTGGGATAGAGGACAACGTAAGAAACAAAAAAGACCTGCTAAAACAAGCAGGTCGAGTTATTTATTCTTTTGTCCACTCATCAATGAGGTCCTGGTGGTTATCGATCCATTTCTGAGCGCCTTCTTCTCTAGTTTCTGATTCATTTATAGATAACATTAAACTTTCCAACTGTTCATCACTAAGCATGAATTGATCCCACCATTTCACTATTTCAGGATAATCTTCTTCCATACCTAAACGAGTGGCATAAGAAATGCTATCAGAATCCCCGTACACGTTTTTTGGATCTTCTAATAATTTTAAATCCAGTTCACCGAATACCCAATGAGGCTTCCAAAGGGTGGCAACCACTGGTTCTTTATTTTCAATGGCACTTCTCATTTCTTTAATCATAGTAGATTCACCTGAAGAAAGCAGGAGGGAGTAGTCGAGATTATACTCTTGAATTGCTTTCTCTGTAAGATTCATGATACTTGCATCTGCCGCAATGCCTATGATTTGCTTGTCAGAAATTTGAATATAGTCCTTCAAGTCCCCAATGCTGTTCACATCTTCCATGTAAGAGGGGACGGCCAGGCCGATTTTCGTTCCTTCATACCATGTTTCACGCCAGTCAATCTTATCTTTATATTCCTCATAGAAAGGTTGATCTGTCGTTGGGAGCCAAATCTCTGTGCCAATATCTAAATCCCCGCTGGAAAGAGCTTCATATAAATAACTTTTTTCCACCTGTTTCAACTCAACGTTATAACCCTCATCTTCAAGGATGAGCTTCCACATATTCGAAACGGCAACATTCTCTGCCCAATTATTCATTCCAATAGTAATTGTACTTTTATCTTCAGAAGATTCATCACTTTCGTCCCCTTTAGATGCCTCTTCTTCCGGATCTCCGCAGGCAGCTAGAAGGATTAAAAGACCGCTGAAAAGTACGAGTAACCATTTACGCAATTGTTCCATTCAATCGCCCTCCTCTATGTATAATGGCCTCATTAAGTGATAATTCAAAAAACACAGGTATTAATTATACCATGGAATTAATTTAGTAAAAACAATTTAAACTGTATAGAATATATTAATGGAATATACTCAACAAAACACTCCCAGATTAGAAAAGGATCCAACCTGGGAGTGTTTATTTATCTTTTATTGCTTTTTATGTGCGCGTCGATCGGCAGCTTTTGCTCTCTCTTCAGCAATTTTATCGTCTCTATCTGCCAGTTCTTCAGAGAACTCAACATCAATGTTCGCCTGTTTTTGATTCTTAGGCGTTTGTGGAAGCTTACGTTTTTGTTTTCCTTTACCTTTACGGTGTTCGTCTCTACCCATGGAATTCCCCTCCTTTAATTGAACACACCTAGTATGTGTATACAACAGGGGAATATTCGTTTAGTCCCGTTTCATTCTTATTGGTAATATAAATGGATTCGATGAACTTATGAGATGGAAAATATATTGAATAAGGAACCATAAAAAGCCCTGCCTCTTCTCAAGACAGGGCTTTATAATTCAACATTAGGCAGCTTCTTTCTTCACAGCTTCCTGCTCCCTTGTAATGGAAAAGATAGCTGTAACTAAGGCTAATATAACAAATCCGCCCCCCACAGTTGCGTTATGAATAACAGAAGACTGTTCGATTACAATTCCTCCGATAGAAGAACCAAAAGCAATTCCCATATGCAGTGCAGAATTATTTAAACTCTGCTGAATATCTGATGTTTCAGGAGCCGATGTGATTAAATAATTTTGCTGCGCAGGTGTTACAGCCCAGCTCAGAGCACTCCAAATAACCATAACGCCTAAGAAAAGAGGAAGTGAGAAGGTGACATAAGGAATCATGAAAATAGCTAAAGCAAAAACAGAGATAATACCAATAATACTTTTTTCTGACCCAAATTTATCCGACAAGAATCCTCCGACACCGCCACCTAAGACTGCTGCTACACCGAATATGAAGTAGACGATACTTACCCATGTACCGTTCAACCCTAATTCAGACTTCAGAAAAGGCGTTAAATAGGCATATAATGCAAGATGACCTGTTAAAAAAAGGAAAGAAGTCATCTGCGCGGAAAAAATCTTTGTGTTTTTCAGCGTCTTCACCTGTTCCTTCAGTGAGATCACAGGTTTCGGCTTGATATTTTCCATGGAGACAGCAACAGCTATGAAAGAGAGCAATGTTAATACGCTGATTAACAAAAAAGGTGCTCTCCATCCAAATGCATTTCCTATCGTTAATCCGATAGGAACTCCGAGGACAAGCGAACCACTGATGCCCATAAAAATTGTTCCGATCGCTCTTCCACGGTATTCTTTTTCAACTACAGCGGAAGCCATTGTCACCGCTAAGACAACAAGTAATGAACCACTTGCTGCTGTAAATATTCTTGCGGTTAAGATCGTGGAGTAATTGGGACTCCAAAAGGCAAGCAAATTCCCACCAAAGAAAGTAACTAAAGTTACCAACATTAACTTTTTGCGATCAAATTTAGCTGTAGCTGTTAATAAAACTGGTGACGCTACAGCGAAAACTAACGAAAAGATGGTGATCAGCAATCCCGCTCTGCCTAATGAAACCCCCAGATCCTCGGCAACTAAATCTAATATTCCCCCAATAATTAATTCAACTGTACCAACGACAAAAGCAACTACAGCCAAAAGATAAACTTTTTTATTCATTCATAATTATCCTCTCTTTTTGGTTACCACTATAATGGTAACCACTAAAACTTCAGAAAACAAGAGGAAATGTTTACGCCATGACGCTTTCCATGTATTCTAAAATTAGATAGGTAAGAAAAGAGGTCAATCA
This sequence comes from Halobacillus litoralis, assembly GCF_020524025.1. GTDB lineage: Bacteria > Bacillota > Bacilli > Bacillales > Halobacillaceae > Halobacillus > Halobacillus litoralis_D. Next base: position 86,087 of record NZ_JAIVKN010000002.1, read on the forward strand.
TGTTACAAAAGTTCGGTTTCACACAATATGAGAGCCAGGTCTTTGAAGTCTTAACAGCTAAAAGTGAGCCCTTGGATGCGACAACAATTGTGAAATATTCACAAGTTCCGAAGTCTAAGGTTTATGAAGTTCTGCATCGACTTGTGGAAAAGGGATTAATTTTGACTTCCTTCCATGAAAAAAAGAAACTCTATGCCGCACTTCCTCTGGAAACGACGATTGAAAAATTGACAGCAGAATTTGAAGCCAATATCGAGGAAATGAAAAACGCAGAATACCACCTCCCCGAATCAGATGAACGCGTATGGACGCTTCAAAATGATGCGACTATTACATCTCTACTGAAGGAGCTGTTATTAAAAGCAGCCCATAGCATTTATATTACGGGCTGGAATGATGAACTAGCCCCTCTCCTTCCGCTGCTTAAGGATCAACATGAAAGAGGGATAAAGGTCGAAATCCTTTCCATTGGTAAGTTAGAAATGGAAAATCTGCAAGCTCATGTCCTCCTCCCGGATGAGAAGCATGAAGCACTTGAGCGTCATAAATTAATCATTATTGACGGAAAGGAGATTTTGTTTGCAGGTGTGGAAAAAGGTTACTTTCAAGGCATTCACACACTATCACGACCATTGGTGAAATTTTTCACAGAATTCTTCCATCATGATGTAGCTCTTACTGAGATCACCAAAAAATATCATTCGATATTAATGGCTGATGAAGACATTAAAGAAACCCTTATGAAATTACGATATTAAAAAATGTCCGCCCTTTTAAAGGGACGGACATTTTTTATACTTTTTCCACTATATATGCTTTTTTCTCGCGAAAATATTTCTCTCCATCTTCACTGGAATGTTCGAAGAAGCCTTCAAACGAGTCTACAACTTTGTATTCCCGTTCAGGGTCTGTGAATAATTGTGCTTCATTATTGGAAAGAACTACGACATCACTAGTCGATACAAAGCTATCCAATTCTTTTGCTTTGTAGTTTTTACCTACATCCACATCACTTAATCGATACTGTGTCATTTCTTCCTCCACCTTCCTTTTGATTTAATTATGAAGGGCTCTCTATCCTTCTGCTTAAATCGTTTCCCAGAATAATGGAAGATGAAACACAGTAAAACATTCAAATCGGCAGCAGGCGTCTTCGGTACAGCCGAATAATGAATTCGATCAAAAATCGCGGGTACCTCTTAGGAATATATTTCCTTTGATAAAACGCTTCATAGGCCTTTTTTAAATCGCGCCAATGAGGACAGTCAAATTCCTGTGTGAATCGAACAACGTCAATGACTTTTACCTGTCCTTCTGATGTAAGTAAGATGTTCTTTAAATGTGTATCAGACGGATTAAAACCAAGACTGCCGGCAAACTCTAAGGCGGCATCAACTTCCAGAACCATCTTCTCAGTAATGGGAACTCCCTTAATCAAACAATCATAGAAGGTGATCCCCTCTACGTACTCCATGACTAGAAATCCGTCCCCTTTTTCATAAAAAACTGGAAAGAACTTATGATTATTCAGCTTGTTATAAACAGCTGCTTCAACGTCAGCTAAATCTTTATAAGGTGGATAGAAAACTTTCACAGCCATATTTGTATGCTCTAAGCGGAAGACGGCTGCGCTTCTCCCCTGTCCAACAAGTTGAAAAGAGGCAGGGATATGTGTGGGGCGGACACCATTAAACTGTACTTCTTTAACCAATTGCTGGATCCTCGCCATAAAGATTCTCCTCTACGAAAAAATCTTTGATATTTATAATTATACCAAATATCACAAAGAAAGAAGCATTTTTTCAATCCTCTTCCGATATCGAAAGGCACCGCTTCTTTTGTTTAACGAAGTTGATTTAAAACATTCATCGCACCAGTACTCTTAAAAATTCTAATGCTTTAGATCCAGCTATTAATCACAAAGTAGTCAAAAAGTGGAGCGAGGTGAAGTGTGAACGTATGATTTTGTTTGATTGAACAAGCATAAAAAAAAGAGGCGTGAAGTACGCCTCTTTATTTATGATCATTCTCCATTTGCTGTTGGGCTCTTCGAATGAGCTCTTTGACCATACGTCCGCCAATTTGGCCGCCAATCTTACCAGCTTCACGTGTAGTCAATTCCCCGTTGCTGCCTTTTTTTAATGGAATTCCTTGTTCTTTAGCCACTTCATACTTCGTATTTTCGGGGCTTGATGAGTTTAAAAGATCGGCTTTTAGTTGATCCAGTCCCGCCCGGGCTTCTGGAACAAGCAGTTTATTCCTTTTAGCCATTCTGATGCCCCTTTCCCCGATTTCTTCTAATAGCTTCCCCTTCATGGCTGAGTAAGTTCCCATTTTCGTCAACTTCATCAATTTTAGCATCATAAGTTCCTTCTGCCCACATATCCGAAACTTGTTCCTGCGTAATGGCTAATCCCTCATCCGCCTTTGAATTAGTTAACGTTCTATTCTGTCTGTGTTCCGATGAGTTTCTGTTTTTCTTCATGGCTTTCCCTCCTCTCATCTTTCTTAGTTTTTGCACATTCGCCTTTCCCATTCTTGAACCTTTTTCCTTCTTTTATATTTGGGATAAAAGAAAAGAATCTCTGCAAACTATGTAACAGGAGGTGCTTCTTGATGAGTAAGAAAAGTAATTCACATAAAAGAAAAACATCTTCTGTGAACCCACAGGGCCTGTCCGAAGATGCAGCAGAGCAGCAGCCTGAATCTCAACTAGAACAAAAAGCCAAAAAGAGTAATACAAAACGTTAAAAAAGCTGACTTTTATTGGTCAGCTTTTTTGCTTAAAAATCTTCCCACTAACTTTTGCGAATCTGAATCATCATAAGTCTGGTATATAGTCTGAGAAAGACGGATCGGATCACCAAAAAAGAACCGTTCATATAACGTCTGTCTAGACCCAAAGCTGCTCATAGTCATATCCCAGGCTAAGCGGAATAAAGCGACCCGGTTTTTGCCGTCCACTTCTACCCCCTGAAGAACGTGCTTAAGCTGACTGCCAATGGGAGTATTAAAATTCTCCTCAGCAGGAATAGTCATCATACCACTGGCACCTAAGATTTGAATAATCTCTGCAAACCTTGGATACAATTCCTGGAATTGATTCACAGCAACATAAAGTGGCTGTTTCTGTGGAATAACAACCCCTGAAGAATCTACACCTGCTTCATATTCGGATTTTAATACCAGAGCCTTCATTGTTTCCAGACCCTTCACAATTTCTGCTACTTTACTTTTCACATGTTGATAGTCACTGATATTGATGGTATCAACGATTTTCTGTGCAATTCCTAATAAGAGTTCAGTCTTAATAATCTGTCTTGAAGCAATTTGATGAAGAGTGAAAGGGATGAATTTTCCATTCGCATATAAATTAGTAGCCGCTCGAATGTTATCGTGAAGAAAAACACGATCCCAAGGCACGAGGACACGATCAAAAATCACGATCGAATCCATTTCCTCAAAACGAGAAGACAATGGGTAATCATACACAGAACCTGCCTGGGCGAATGACTCCCTGCATATAAATTTTACTCCCTTGGTATTGCTGGGAATAGAAAAACCATAAGAGTGTGCACTGTCTTGAACTCCCGGGGAAGAAAAGACTAATATTTCATCCGTTATGCCTCCTTGAGTGGCAAGAAGCTTTGCACCATGTATAATCAGCCCTTCTTCATTACGGTCAACGATGCGGGCATTTGTTATATCCTGTTCTAGAAATGAAAGTTTGGAACGGTTATTTTGAGGATTTACAAATGTGTGTGTAAACGATAAATCTTTTTCCCTTGCATCCTCATATATTTTTAATAAGCGCTCTGGATAACAATTCTCTTCTTCTTCAAGTACACTTAAAGACGCCGCAAAAGAGGTGAGCACGGTATTCATATAATCCGGGCTTCTCCCCATTAGTCCGCCCGAATGCCTGGCCCAATGCTGAATCATCTCTCTCCTTTTTGCTAAATCTTCTTTGCTTTTTGGTATTAAGTACGACAGTCCGATTTCACTGCCTGTTGTCTCAGACACAAAAACCATTTCCTTCTTAAGACCAGGATCATTTTGAAGATCATAAAGTTCAGCTTGACTTTTAATCACTCCGCGAAAGGCTGGATGGGCGGAGATCTTACTTTCTATCTGATTCCCTGCGAACCAAACCTCGGACTTTAGTGAATCAATACGCTTCTTATAGTCTTCTCCGGTAATAATCGGCATGATATCACTCCCGTTACTACCCAAAAGTAGTAGATATCATACGATATTATGTTGTTTCCTTTTTGTACCTCGTCCGATGAAAAAAACCGCCCCGGAAGGGCGGTTTTTTTATGATGAAGATGTAGTTGTTTCTGTAGTAAACTGGTCCGCTTCTGTTGAACCTTTTAAAGCAGTTGTAGAAGAGGTACCTCCTGAAATCACTTGAGCTACTTCATCAAAGTAACCCGTTCCAACTTCCCGCTGATGCCTGGTAGCCGAGTATCCATGAATTTCACTTTGAAATTCTGCCTGCTGTAACTCGGAATAAGCTTCCATTCCTCGATCTTTATACTGACGGGCAAGCTCGAACATTCCATGATTTAAAGCATGGAAGCCAGCCAAAGTAACAAATTGGAACTTATATCCCATCTTTCCTAATTCTTTTTGGAAATTGGCGATTGTTTCATCATCTAATTTTTTCTTCCAATTAAATGAAGGTGAACAGTTGTACGCAAGCAATTTCCCAGGGAATTGTTCATGAATCGCTTCAGCAAAACGACGTGCTTCTTCTAAGTTAGGTTCTGATGTTTCACACCATACCAGATCAGCGTATGGTGCGTAAGCAAGTCCTCGAGCAATAGCTTGATCGAGTCCAGCCTTCGTCTTGAAAAAACCTTCTGCTGTACGTTCGCCTGTCAGAAATGGAGCGTCCTCATCATCTACATCACTCGTAATCAAGTCCGCTGCATTTGCATCTGTTCGAGCGATAATAATTGTTGGTACACCCATCACATCGGCAGCAAAACGAGCGGATATTAAATTCCGTACAGCTGTTTGAGTAGGTAAGAGCACCTTTCCACCGAGATGACCACATTTCTTCTCAGAAGAAAGCTGATCTTCAAAATGAACGGCTGATGCACCTGCTTCAATCATCCCCTTCATCAATTCAAAAACGTTCAGCTGTCCGCCAAATCCAGCCTCCGCATCCGCTACAATCGGTGCAAACCAGTCAATCTCATCATTTCCTTCCATATGATGAATTTGGTCTGCGCGTTGTAACGCCTGATTGATTCGCTTAACAACTTGAGGTACGCTGTTCGCTGGATATAAACTCTGATCCGGATACATATGACCAGAGAGATTCGCATCTGCAGCTACCTGCCAACCGCTTAAGTATATGGCCTTTAACCCAGCCTTTACCTGCTGCATTGCCTGGTTTCCAGTTAATGCACCAAGCGCATGAACATAATCCTCTTGTTGTAACAGCTTCCAAAGTTTTTCGGAACCCTTCTCGGCTAAAGTATATTCAATATCCATAGATCCTCTCAACCGGATAACATCTTCCGGTTGATAAGGACGCGTTACTCCGCTCCACCGATTCTCATCCATCCATTCTTCCCGTAATGCCTGCACTCGTTTTTCCATTCATTTCATCCCCTTTTTTATTGACCATATACTTAGAAAACCTCACCGTTGTTATATACTAAAAAATAAAATTACAACCCTGATATATAACAGTTACTACAAAACTGAAACTATTCCTCTTTCTTAGATAGACAGCGATCGCATTCCATCATATAAGAATAAAAATGACCTTCTTGTTCCGATCCACATTGCGGGCAGGCAACCTTTACATTGTTTTGTTTTTTCATTTTAGCTCCTCCTTTGTTATAACAGAAATCATTTTGTTTATCTGTTATGGTACAGTTTACTGTGCATCGCAGAAAATTGCAACCGTTTTCTGAAAATTTTTTACAAATAGGCTTTAACTGAGTAAAGAAAGAGATCTTTTCATGTACTGGATCTTTTCACGAATCCCTATACATAGGCTTTCTCGTACAATTACCTTCTGTTTTATTTGAATATAATTTCTATGTTTTTTGAACTGATTTTTTGAAGCAGGAACCTTGGAGGATGGGAAGGGGGATAATGAATTACTTTGGGGGATATTTTCCACCTCGTCCTCAATTGAGGACGAGGCAAAAGTATAATCAAACACTCACTTTCTCTCACGGAGCAGCTGAATAAATGTTTCTAAAGAAGGAGAAAGCCATTTCTTTTTATGATGAATAATTTGTACATGCAGACTGATTTCTTCATGATTAAACTCTAACGTACATAACTGTCCACGCTTGATTTCTTCTTTGACCGTCATCTCCGGGAGCATTGCAATACCAAGTTCGTCAATTACACACTGCTTAATGGCTTCAAGACTGGTAAAAGAAATAACAGAGCGTGATTCCACTCCCTTCTCCCTGAGTAAACGCTCTAAACTGTTTCGGTAAGAACAGTCTTTTTCAGTAAGAATAAGTGTTTCATCCTCAATCCTTGTAAGCGGGACCCTTTTTAGTCCGGCAAGTGGATGACTAGGTGAACTGACCATAGCCATCTTCTCCTTTTTTAATGGAATCGTTGTAAGAGATGAATGACGAAATTCTTCATCAAGAATGACGGCAAGGTCGTAGTGACTTTCTAATACTCCTTCTTTAAGATTAGGACAAAGTCCTGACTCCAGCTGAATTCTGAGATCTGGATTCCTCTGTTTAAACGTTTTTAAGGAACGGGATATAAAGTAAGCGGCTAATGATTCGACTGTTCCAATCCTAACCGTACCCCTCATCCGGTCTTTTGTGGAAAGTTTATTTTCTGCTTCTTTCATCAGATCTGTCACTTGTTTCACATAAAAAAGAAGCTCTTCTCCAGACTGTGTTAGACGCATACGTTGACCTGATCTTTCAAAAAGTTTAACACCATAATGATTCTCTAATTTCTTGATCTGTGTAGTGACACTTGACTGAGCATAACCCAATTCTTCTCCAGTACGTGTATAACTGCCCCATTTAGCTACTTCCTGAAATGTATAGAAATAAGATAAGTCCATTTTTTTCACCGCCATCAATAATTACAATAACTGATATAGATAAGTATAGTTATTATTAATAATACAATCCATGATACACTTTTATAGAACCTTTAATAAAACGATTCAGCCTGAATAGATGATGTTTTAATTAGATAAAGTCATTTTAAGGAGGAGTAAAATGAAGATTCTTACAATAATTGGGAGCTCTAGAGAAAACGGAAACACAGAGTTCCTTTTAAACCAGGCGATGCAGAATGTTGAGCATACTCAAATTCGCTTAAATGATTATCATATTGAACCAATCACTGATATGCGCCACACAGAAGAAGGGTTCTCTCCCATAGATGATGATTATGAGGCATTGCTTGAACAATTTTTAAATCATGACCTCATCATTTTTGTGAGTCCCATTTACTGGTTTGGCATGACTGGTCAGATGAAATTATTCTTTGATCGATGGTCTCAATACATGCGTGATGAACGGTTTGAATTCAAAGATAAAGTAAAAGGGAAGAAAGCCTATGTCATTACTGCCGGAGGAAGCAACCCGTACATTACAGGTCTGCCTATGATTCAACAGTTTGGCCACATTTTCGACTTTGTCGGTATGAGCTTTATCGATTACGTCATTGGTCATGCTGTTAAACCTGGTGAAATCAAAGAAGATCCCCTTGCTCTGGATAAAATGAACACTTGGAATCAGACATTAAGAAACCTAAGTGTTCCCTCTTAACTTGAGTTAAATTCTGACATATAATTAAAATTAGAATAAATTGACTTAAGAGGAGATGGACTCTATGTTGAAGCAGGCTACCCCTTATCTCATTTTTCCTGGTAATGCCAAAGAGGCACTTAACTTTTACAAGACTGTTTTTGAGGGAGAGATCAGCAGCGTTCAGACATTTGGTGAAGCGGATATGGACATCCCTGAAGGTACAGAAGACCGTATCCTGCATGCCAGATTTAAAAAGGATGAGCTGTTTTTTATGGTTTCTGACTCATTTGGCCCTTCTGTGCAAATCGGGGAGCAGGTATCTCTAGTATTAGAAGTAGAAAGCCATGAAGAAATTCAAATCTATTATGATCGTTTAATCAATGGTGGAAAAGTCCTGATGGAACTTCAAGACACCTTTTGGGGAGCTACTTATGCAAAAGTCCAGGATCCTTTTAATATCGTATGGGATTTGAATTATACAAAAGGATAAAAAAAGCGGCTCAACTTCGAGCCGCTTTTTTTATCCTTCCAAATGCTTTGTACAATTGTATTCATTAAAAGTCCAGGATCCACCCTCATGCATGACTACGGAGACCGATGTATTCTTCATATGATCATCATGTAGGAGGTCCTCTTTTTTGTCCAACTCTCTTAATAGATGCCCGATTAAAGCGCCATGACTCACCACAAGGATGTTACTGCCTTTATGTTTATCCAGCATTGCTTCTATAAATTCCACCCCACGCTTGATCACACTTCCCCGGGGCTCCCATCCAAGATCGAGTGACCTCCATCCTTCTCCCCATCGGGCCACCCGCTCCTGCTCTGTTGTTCCTTCAATCTGTCCCCCGCCTGCTTCTCTCAAACGCGGGTCAAAATGAACCTTAAGATGGGTCCGCCTGCTAATCTCCTCAGCTGTCTGTTTCGCTCTTCCTAAAGGACTGGAGTACAATAGATCCCAAGATTCATCTTTCAGCCTGTCTGCCAATTTTACAGCTTCTTCTTTACCGTCATAGTCCAATGGGATATCGGAACTTCCCTGCGCCCGCTTTTCTTTATTCCAGGATGTACTCCCATGTCGTATAAACGCTATCTTTGTCATTTAACCAACCTCCCCTCTTAAAATTCTATATGCATGAAGATAAACCCTTTTGATTCTAAATCTAAGGGAGAGTCACTACATAAAGATAATTAAACGAAGACAGACCTGCATTAATAATCATGCTCTGTTAAAGTTCAGTGTTGCTATTTAATATTAGGTTTGTTCAAGAATTGAGTTTGCGAGAAAATTTCCGCTCGTTGAGTAAAAGGCGGGCCGGGAAACGACTCGCTTTCCGGTCCTGAACGATGAAGGGTGGTTCGATGTTGGCTATTGACGTGCCGAACTTAATCGAACTTCCCTTGTGAACTGAGCCTGTGGAAAGCGAGACGTTCCCCAGTCCCCTCGTTCAACAAACGTAACGGCCCCATCCAAGTAAACATATTTCCGCTTCTAGTTTTCGATATAAGAGGCTTAAATCAACTTACTTTATCAGAGCCAAAAATTAAAAAGATACCTTTCTCTATGAACCAATAAGAGAACAACTTGAAAGAGGCTACTAAAAAAAGGAGACCACTTTCGAAGAGTGGTCTCCTTCAATCCTCAGTCTAAATCTAAATCTGTTACTGCTCCTTTAGCAGAAGAGGATACGAGCCGGGCGTACTTGGCAAGTACTCCTGTCTTATGTTTAGGTTCAGGACGTTTCCATTCCTCTTTGCGACGCTCGTATTCTTCATCGCTGACAGTAAAGTTAATTTGTTGTGTATCACTATCAATGGTAATCGTATCTCCGTTTTGAAGTAAGCCAATCGGCCCTCCAACGGCTGCTTCCGGTGCAACATGGCCGATTACGAATCCGTGCGATCCTCCCGAGAAGCGTCCATCAGTTAACAAGGCTACTTTACCACCTAGACCTTTACCTACAATCATTGCGGTAATGGACAGCATTTCCGGCATACCCGGTCCACCTTTAGGACCAACATTCCGAATGACAAGCACATCCCCCGCTTTAATTTCATCGCTGACGATGGCTTCTGTCGCTTCATCTTCGCTGTCATATACCTTTGCAGGTCCTTCGAAACGGCTGATTTTTTGACCAGACATTTTAGCTACTGCACCTTCTGGAGCTAGATTTCCCTTCATAACGACCAAAGGCCCTTTAGGTTTAATTGGTTGATCAAAAGGAACAATCACTTTCTGTCCCTCTTTGAGAGAAGGAACTTCAGCCAGGTTCTCTGCAACCGTTTTTCCTGTAACTGTTAAGCAGTCTCCATGAAGGAGGCCTTCTTCAAGAAGCAGCTTCATCACAGCCGGTACGCCGCCGCTCTCATAAAGATCCTGCATTACATACTTACCGCTTGGTTTCATATCAGCAATATGTGGAACTTCTTGTCTGATTCGTTCGAAATCATCGAGTTCTAGATCCACTCCTGCAGAATGAGCGATGGCTAAAAGGTGTAAAAATGCGTTTGTCGATCCACCTAGCGCCATAACAACTGTAATTGCATTTTCAAATGCTTCCTTTGTCATAATGTCTCTTGGATAAATATCTTTCTTCAAGAGTTCTATGACAAGTTCACCTGCTTGTTTACATTCTGTTTCTTTGTAGTCATTAACCGCTGGAGTTGAGGAAGATCCAGGAATACTCATACCTAATGCTTCAACAGCAGAGGCCATGGTATTTGCCGTATACATTCCTCCACAGGCACCTGCCCCCGGACATGCATGGCACTCTACCTTATGAAGCTGCTCTTCATTAATTTGTCCTTCATGATACTGTCCAACCGCCTCAAAAGAAGAAACAATATCAATATCTTCTCCGTTTAATTTACCAGGTTGAATTGTCCCACCATATACATATACAGATGGAATATTTAAACGACCAATTGAAATTAAGCAGCCGGGAGTTGTTTTATCACAGCCTCCAATGGCAACGATACCATCAAGCCGCTCTGCGTTTGTTACCGTTTCAATAGAATCTGCAATGACTTCACGACTCGGTAATGAATAAAACATTCCTTCGTGTCCCATTGCAATCCCATCGGCTACAGTTATTGTATTAAAAATCATCGGGGCGCCGCCGTTTTCACCGGCTCCACTCTTCGCTTCTCTTGCAAGCTTATCGATATGTACATTACAGGGAGTGACTTCACTCCAGGTGCTCGCAATACCGATCATTGGTTTTTGGAAGTCCTCATCTGTGAACCCTACAGCTCTAAGCATCGACCGGTTTGGGACTCGATTGACACCTTCACTGATGACTTTACTTTTTATTCTAAGATCTTTATTCGTCTTTTCCATCCCAGACACCTCACATTAATAAAAAAATGATTGATTCAATAAAGTAAAAACAACTTATCATGATGATACTAACAAGAAGAGGTCTTGGCAATGACTTTTCTGAATATATCGAACTTTCCCTCTTGTTTAAGCGCTTTCTCTTTGGGAAAAAAAAGAAAAAAAGCCTGCTCTTAAGAGCAGACCTTCTTTATATAGGGTGGTGAATTTACACATTTGCAGGTTTAAACGTCTTACAATCCGTCTCTTCACTGTGGCTCGCACGACTTCCCTTGTGACTGACTACAAAGATTTCATCAGCCCCGCAGGAAACACCATTGCGATTGTAAACACAGTTCTGAACCTCACAACGTACATCCAGTGCCATTGTTCCACACCTCCCTACAGGTTTTATTTTCTCTATGTCCATAAGAGTTATACCTAACATAAATGCCCTGTATTCCCATAATCGAAATTCATCCTCAAGGACTAGGAGAATGTATGATAAAATAAGAAACGTGCTTGCTGGAAGAAGAACTTTACTGTTTGTTTGTTCATAAACTAATGAAAAACAAACCATGTGTCAGAAAGCTTTCTGTTTAAAAAATATACAACAAATAATAGGACTGATGTTCATGGATAGAAAAACGGAAATTCACAATAAATTATTAAAACTCGTCAAAAGTGACAATGTGAAAGTAGATGAATTGTTAAAAGACCACTTGTACACGAAACTTGGGGGGAAAGCAGACTTTTTTATAACTCCCACCAGCTATGAAGAGGTACAAAATGTCGTGAAGCTTTCAAATGAGGACGACATCCCTTTTACTTTACTTGGCAATGGGTCAAACCTAATCATTAAAGACGGTGGAATTCGCGGCATTGTCATAAATTTAAAGTATTTGAACAACATTAGTTCTGATGGCCATACTGTAGTCGCTCAAAGCGGTGCTCGAATCATTGACGCCTCCCGCTATGCATTGGAAAAACATTTATCCGGCCTCGAATTTGCATGTGGCATTCCTGGGACCGTCGGTGGTGCTTTGTATATGAATGCAGGAGCATACGGCGGCGAAATCAAGGACGTTCTTGACTATGCCTATGTCATTGACAAATCCGGTAAATTAGTTAAAAGGCTGGCCTCTGAGCTTGACCTTGATTACCGTACAAGCAACATTCCTGATCGTGGGGATATTGTTGTAGAAGCTACATTTAATTTAAAACCAGCCAATTATGAAGAAATTAAAGCTGTTATGGATGATTTAACTTATAAAAGGGAATCGAAACAGCCTCTTGAGTATCCCTCATGCGGAAGTGTATTCAAGCGGCCGCCTGGATATTTTGCAGGAAAACTAATTCAAGACAGCGATTTACAAGGCACGAACATTGGTGGTGCAGAAGTTTCTAAGAAGCACGCTGGGTTTATTGTTAATAAAGACAATGCCTCCACCACTGACTATATTTCATTAATCGAACATGTTCAAAAAACCGTTAAAGAGAAGTTTGGTGTTGATTTAGAAAGAGAAGTCCGCATTATCGGAGAAGATAAAGAATAAGTAAAAGCGAGGACAGCCGATAATGGCTGTCCTCGCTTTTTCATAACTACTTAGTGTTTTTAAGATTTCAATACAGCTACTATTTTTCCTCTTACGTGTCGCTCTGAAAGACGCTCTAGAGAAGAAGGGACTTCTTCTAACTTAATGGTTTCACTCAATAATGGGGATAAATTCCCTTCAGCCACCATCCCAAGCATTTCATCGCCAATAACAGCTAGATCTTTTTGCGATTCCTTATCTGCTTTGTGGGCAGCTGCAAGTGCAATCTCATGATAAGACACAACTTTAGTAAATGAATGAATTTTAGTGAAGTCAGGTGCACCTGCGATATATACCATATGCCCCATGAAAGCTAGATCATCCAGGGAGGCTGTAGCATTTTCGCGGCTTACGGCATCAACTACAGCATCCACTCCTCTTCTGTTAGTAATTTGCTGGACTCTGTCTTGGACATCTTCATTCTTATAATCAATCACATAGTCCGCTCCAAGAGAAGTAACGTACTCATGATTATGGGCAGAAGCTGTCGTAATCACTGTCTTTCCAGCCGCCTTAGCGAGCTGGATACCAAAACCACCGACACCCCCGGCACCGGCATGAATGAGAATGGTGTTTACTTGTTCTAAAGGCAGCTTACGATGAATGGCCTGATATGCCGTATAACCAGCTGTAGGGAGGGCGGCCGCCTCTTCAAAGCTTACTCCATCCGGAATACGAGAAGCTGTATGAGCAGTCGTTACCGCAAATTCAGCATAACCGCCTTTTTTCATTAAGTCACCGTGATAAACCACACGATCTCCAATCTCCCACTCCGTCACTCCAGAGCCAAGTTCAACAACTTTACCTGCAACATCCAAGCCAAGAACATGAGGATAGCTCCAGCTCGGATTTCCGTTTGCAGCTGTTTTATAATCTACAGGGTTTAAACCCGCAGCATAAACCTCCACCAGAATTTCCCCTTCTTCAGGCTTAGGTTTCTCTATGTCTTCTACCTTCATTTCTTTCCATTGATTAGGTTCATGTAATAGTAAAGCTTTCATTTGGTTCATCTCCTTCTTAATTCCTTTAGCTTGCAGGAATACTTAATATAATAAAGCCCTGTTTTCATATATACAAGCAGGCACTTTTAAGTAACCACCTCTACTAAGCATTACTCAGACAACACTTAAATTTCTGAGCATTCTCTTATATAAGAAAGACTCAATAAAAGCTTTATGATGATTCCATATGTGCTCCCTTATACGAAAGGGATTGCTTTCCTGCAGAGTCATGAGTATTTAAGGAAACAAAAAAGACAGCCCTTTTAATGACTGCCTTTCACATTTTATTCATTTATGACATCCATTTAGGAGGGGTATTTTTCTCCCAGTACACATCTCCAATTTGATGGTGTTTCATAAAGTTATCATCTTGAAGGTGATAATGAAAATTGAACCAATACCCTTCACCAGGGCGCTTATCACGTCGAACATGGAAACGGGCAACTTCTTCATTAGTTAAATGATTATAGATGTTGAATATCCTTTCGCCATATCCTGAGGCTGGTTCTTCAGTTATTTCATAATAAGGAACCTGACCTTCGCCCGCAGAGGATAATATCTCATCCAGTGCTTCCTCCATTTTTGGGAGGATTGAAGTGGTCAGATCTTCATCTACTTTATCAAGAATGCGCGGTCCCATCTTTGCTACCGTCTGGGCACGTGCTTGTTCAGTAAAGGAATCAATCAGTCCATCTGTCTGCAGTGGTTCATCCGATAAAACCTCCGGGAACTCTTCTACTTCCGGTGATATCGTTGACTGGCTGTAATGATTGTGTTCTGACAGTTCCTTCTTCTCTGCAGCATCGGTATCCAGTTGAGTCGGCGGAACGTACATCCCCAAAGTTAGTAAAGATATGAGAACAACGAATATTCTTCTCATTAGAGGCTTCATACGGACAATCTCCCTTGTATGTAATCTCTTTCCATTGTATCATTTCCTGCTTAAATGTCTATGAGAAAAAAGAAACCGTTTCCATAGAATGCATTTTAGGCAGCCCCACTATTTTCCCTTCCTGAAGCAGCATTCATAAAGTTCAAGCGGAAGTCAATATTATCTTTTTCTGGTACATGGATTTAAAAGAAAGGGGCATCCTTAATTAAGAAAATGTTAAGAGGAGGAAGTTGAATGAATCAGAATCAAAATCAAGCTCAACAAGGGACACAAATCCCACCGAACATGATGAACCCCAATCATGGCGGCCATGAATTGTTTGATGCCCACGAAGTGATTGCGACGATTATTAATATGCTTGACCAATATCAGATGTATGCTCAACACATCCAGGATCCAGAACTTCAAAGTATTCAACAAAGGCAGCATGCTTTTGTTACCCAGATGTACAATACAATAGTACAGAGTTTCCAAAGTGGACAGGACCCCACCCAGAAGACCCAGCAATATAAGATGCAGCAAAGCAATGAGGTCGTCTACGGCGTCAAGCCTGGTCAGCCGAAGAAACCGAATCAATCCGTGAGTGACCTGGCTGATAATGGCCTCTCAGCTTACATGCTGGGGCATACCAAATCGCTGGCCACTTTATTGTCCATGACTGCTTTAGAAATGACAAATCCTGTCCTGCGTCGTGTGATCGCTGACAGTGTGCCAAATTTCATTGAAATGAGCTATGAAATATTTCTTTACCAGAATAAACATGGATACTATCAAGTGCCACAGTTAAACCAGCAGGATATGAATACAATGTTACAAAGCTACACACCTGTTCAACAGGGAAATGCTCCACATTAAAAGGCGTGGCCAATCTAGACATCTGCTGAAAAGCAGGTGTCTTTTTTCAAACACTTTTGGGAAAATGAAAGCAAAGAAACTCTTCCCTACGCTCGAATTCAAGTATGACAGAGTCTTAACCACTATTGGAAGTCCTCCATTTGTAAATCAACACCATCGTTCTACAAAACGATTAATTAATATATCCTTTGCAAAATAGTATAGTATATAGACAAGCATTGGAAGGGGGATCTTATGTTTTTCAGTTATATCTTACTAGGCCTGTCCTTATCAGCTCCGATTGGCCCTATTAATGCCGCGCAGTTAGAGAAAGGCGTCCGTTATGGATTTTTTCACGCATGGCTCGTCGGCCTCGGAGCCATGGCCGCAGATGGCCTGTTTATGCTTCTTATTTATTTCGGTCTTGCCCAGTATGTAGAATTACCTTTAGTTAAAACATTTCTTTGGTGCTTCGGTGCTTTTGTACTTATTTATACAGGAATTGAGAGTATGACCGCGGCTGATTCCTCCAGGGCGTCCTCAACGAAAAGCAGCACAAAGAAAAAGGCATTCAAGGTTGGATTTTTCATGGCCCTCTCCAACCCCCTCAATATCTTATTTTGGCTGGGCATCTACGGATCAATCCTTGCAGAAATCTCCTCTTCCTATGAACAACTTCAACTATTGATTTACAGCGGTGGTATATTTGTTGGAATTATGATTTGGGACTTAACGATGGCTGGAGCAGCTTCATGGTCCAGAAGATGGATGACGTCAAAAATTCTTAAAGGAATTTCCATGGCTTCTGGAATCGTCCTGATCGGCTTCGGGGTGTACTTTGGATTTAAGGCATTTTCTATGATTATTGGCTAGACAGTCACCTATTTCTTTCCCTCCCAATAGTATATGGATGTATTCTTAGGAGGGAAATTCAGATGTTATACACGAAAGAAATGATGGAAGAACAGACAACAGACCTTGCTGATTGGCAAAAGGAGGTCTATGAGCATTTCTCTATAATGATGACAAGCAAAGATAACGCCTATCCTTGTGTCCCCGGCGTGCAGGGATTCGTAAAAAATATGCTGCGATTCGGTTTTGTAGAAGATCCGAGGACCGACTCATCAGCAGATGGTCTGGCCTGTCTTCTAAAAGAATATGGGAACATTTCCCGGGAAACAGGAAACTATGCATCCCTTGTCGTTTTCTGTGATACTCGGTCACTAATAGAAGAAGAAGCTGCTATTGAAGATTATGAAGAGATTTTCTGGGCTTTATTAAATGCCACCCATCGCTTGGATGAAGCTGAATGGCCAAAGGACATCCCGATGGATCCGGAAAACCAGTCCTGGGAATTTTGTTATAACGGTGAACCCTATTTTGCGTTTTGTGCCACGCCTGCCCACAAGGTTCGAAAGAGCAGGGGTTTCCCATGCTTACTTCTTGCTTTTCAGCCTAGATGGGTCTTTGACGAAATAAATGCCTCAACATCTCTTGGAAAGAAATTAAAGAACATCATTCGCAAACGCCTTGTTACGT
The DNA here is from genome assembly GCF_020524025.1 of Halobacillus litoralis. Classification (GTDB taxonomy): domain Bacteria; phylum Bacillota; class Bacilli; order Bacillales; family Halobacillaceae; genus Halobacillus; species Halobacillus litoralis_D. The sequence continues at coordinate 103,030 of NZ_JAIVKN010000002.1, forward strand.
ATGATGACATGCCTCCCCACCCTGCCTTAAAATGGTATGGTCAGGAAGATAATTATGAATGGAAACAATACTTTCTTCACGATGATGATACATCCATTCCACAATGCCCTTTTATGGCATTGAAAAAAAGGCTGAAAAGTTTACGCCCCTGAAGCGGGCGTTTTCCTTTGCTTAAAGAAGGCAGCTACAGCAATCACGAAGATAAAACAAAGGCTCACAAAAAAACCGATTCTCGTCATGTTATCTAATAATGTCCCACTGACTGCTAATCCAATCAATAGAATTCCCACATAAACGACAACAACTTCCCTTGTACTTCTCCCCATTAACCTGCGATAAGAAAACAAAATAAATATCCAGTTGTAAAGAAGCATTAAACCGGCTGCGGTGGTGATGTATTCAAAGATGTTTTCCGGGAGAACGACAGCCAGAAGGATAGAAAGAATGACAACGATTACCGTAAGAGCGAATGCCGGTTTAGACACTTTCCCTTCCTTCTTCTGCGCAAAAATCCTTGGCGCATCGCCTTCCTCGCTCAACGTCATCAACATTGTAGTAACGGCATACAAGGAAGCCACCATAGTTGAAAAACCTGCAATAATGAGGATGCCATTAAATACATGAGGAAACCACGGAAGGGAATCATTTTTCAAGGCGGTCAGAAAAGGACTTTCATCTGTCGATATATTTCTCCATTCGGTCAGCTTCAAAACAAAATAAAAAGCACATACATAGAAGAGAGTGAGCAAGATCAGCATAAGTGTCCCCGATTTTGGGGCTTCTTTAGGCTCTTTCAGCTCATTAGCCATGAGCCCCATAACTTCAATTCCGCCAAACGCATAGAAAGCGTAAAGAAGCGCTGCCCATATTCCCAGTCCTCCTTCACTAAAGAAAGGCTGTAAAGGTGTTTCCCCCTGTCTTGAAGCCTCCCCGGGCCCGATCACTCCGAACAAAGCTAAACAAGCAAGGATAATAAACATCAAAATGGCTGATACCTTTATTAATCCGAACATATTCTCCATCTTCTCCACCTGTCGCACGCCTAACTTTATGACGAATAACCCCAGACATGCAAAGATAGCCGCAAAGGACCAAAGAGGCAGACCTGGAAACCAAAACTGGGCAAATATAGACAAAGCGGTTAATTGACTCCCCATTATGAGCATTTCACTCGACCAATAAACCCAGCCATTGCTAAATCCAGCCCAGCTTCCAAAAGCTTGGCTCGCATATGTACGAAAGGACCCTTTCTCTGGATGATGAGCCGTTAAATTGGCAAGAGAGCGAAAGACGATATATGTACCTGCGCCAGCTGTGAAATAAACCAGCAGCACGGCTGGTCCTGCTTTTTCAATAGCTATACTCGATCCAAGAAAGAACCCCGTACCAATAATACAACCAATGCCTATAAAGGATAACTGCCACCAGGATAACTTCTCTTCTTGCTGACATTTTTTCAATATTTCTCACCTCTTCTCAGGTTAGTTTGAGGTGATTCCTCCGGATTATGTAGCGATTCAGAGGAATGTTTTTTATATTAACGGAAAAAGTATCACAAGAGGTGTAGGAAGGAATGTGATACAAAATGGCTGTGAGTGTAAAGCCAAATTGTTGGAATGAGTATGATGAATTGAAACGTGTCATTGTGTGTTCTCCATCTGTCTTGAAAGTACCGGATTTAAAAACAGCCAATGATGTTCAATGGGAAAAGCCAGTAAATCCTGAAAAAACACGAGCTGACTTTATGAATATGGTTGAGGCAATGGAGAAAGAGGGAGTAGAGGTGATGGACTATTCAGACGCCCTTCAACCTGACGAGACTGCCTTCCACGAACAGTTACTTAATCGTGTATTTGTCAGGGACCTGGCCTGTGTCTTTGGAACAACAGTAATCCCAGGAGAAGGCGGTACTACCATGAGGAGACCCGAATACTTATATGCTCATCGGATTTTTGAAGATTGGTTCTCTTCTGAGTCCTTCTCTATAAAGGAAAATAACAACGTGAATGCACTTGAGTTTGGGGATTGTATGGTGCTGAGCAAAGATGCCGTCTTTTTTAATACTGGACTACGGACCAGCTTTGAAAGCGTGGATATATTAAAAACAAAACTATTTGAATCAGGGTTTTCGGAAGTAGGAGTTATTGATCTGCCAAGACGCGGAGATACAATGCATATGGACATGAACGGAAATGTAGTGGGCCCGGATATTTTTTTAGCAAAAAGTTATATGAGATATTTTCCCGTTCAAGTATTAAAAAGGAACGGAAGTTCTTATATGATGATGCATGAGTTCCTAAATAGACATGGATATGATGTAATCTGGGCAGACGATGTGAAGCATACCGTTGCAGATATAAATTTTCTTAATCTTAACCCTGATACGATTCTTATTAGTACAAAGGCTCACAAAAAAATTCTGCATCACGAAAAACTGAAGAAAAAACGACTAATTGAAATAAGCGTAGATGAACTTGAAAAAGGAGGCGGCGGAATACGCTGTATGACATTGCCTGTTGAACGCCGATAAAAAAAGGCTCCCAACGGGAGCCTCTTTTTTATCTTACGCTTCTTTTATTGTTCTTTTTTTCTTTTTACCAAATTTGCTAAGCATTTCATAAACGACCGGTACAATAAGCAGGGTCAATAATGTAGAACTGGCTAAACCGCCAATAACGGTGATTCCCAGCCCTTTACTAATAATTGAGCCGCCTTCAAAGCCTAAGGCTAACGGAAGCAGAGCACCAATGGTAGCAAGCGCCGTCATTAAAATTGGACGGACCCTCGTCACACCAGCATCAAGAAGAGCCTCCCTTGTGGTAAATCCTTCTTTTTCTCTTTGAATAACACGGTCAATTAATACAATGCCATTTGTAACTACGATACCAATTAACATGAGAGCACCTATCAAGGCAGAGATACTCAACGTCTCGCCGCCAATCAGCAAGCCAAGAACAGCTCCGATAATGGTAAATGGCAGGGCGAAAAGAATAGCAAATGGAGCAAGCGCGCCTCCAAAGAAAATAACTAAAATGAGATACACAATAGCAATGGCAGCCAGCATAGCTAGGCCTAATTGACTAAAGGATTCATTAATATCCTCTGTGACTCCGCCGATTTTAATGTCAATCGAAGCTGGATGATCGATATCCTTTAAACTTTCCTGAACATTTGCGGAAACAGCTCCAATATCATCAGTTGTAGCTTTTGCACTGACATTGGCGTACACCTTTCCATTGCGACGGCTGATTGTATCTTCTGTCGTGCCTTCTTCAACTTCAACCAATTCACCAATCGCAACGGATGTTCCTAATGGAGACTGAACTTCTTTATCTGTTAGGTCTTCAATACTAGCAAAGTTATCTTTTTCGACTTCCAGATAAACTTGAAGTTCTTCTCCGTCCTGTTGAATCGTCGTAATCTTCGGCCGCTCCTGGTTTGGATTAAGCTCCATGCCCAGTTGAGCGGCTGTTAATCCCAGCTGACTCATTTTTTCCTGGTCAGCAATTAACGTGTATTCCTCATAGGATTCAGAAAGACTTGATTCAGGATCTTTTAAGTCTTCCTCTTGAGCTAGAATTTCTTCAACTTGGGATACATATGGTTTAATTTCATCCATGTTTTCTCCGAACACCTGAACCTGTATGTCATTACTAGCGCCAGTTGAAGAGAAGTCCTGATTGGTCCATTCCCCATTTTCGGTCATTTCTTTCAAATCAGCCATAACGGCTTCCTTTTCCTGATCAAAGTTCTCTGTGTCATCTTCGTACTCCACAAAGAATGCCGCCTGATTGCTCGCACCAGGATTCATTGGGTTTTCTCCACCCACAGAATATTGGATTGTTTTCACTTGATCACGGTCATTAAAAAATTCTTGTGCATTGGCAGCTACTTCTTCCACGTCCTCAATGGTTTGACCAGGGGAAGGGCTATACGTAGGCATAACCATTTTTTGATCTTCAGATGGAAGGAAGCTTACACCAACGACAGGAATTAAAGCAACACTTCCGACTAGAATAGCAACAGCAACAATGGACGTTATAATCTTGTGATTTAAAACACTCTCCAGTACGGATCGATACCATTTAGCTATTCTTCCCGGACCTTCATGATGCCCTTTCTGTGCTCTTTCCTTAGTAAGCAGGGAATGAGACATCATTGGTACGATCGTTACAGCTACGACTAATGAAGCTAGTAGTGCGAACACAACCGTTAATGCAAATGGCATGAAGATTTGTCCGACAACTCCCTGCACTAAACCAAGAGGCAGGAATACAGCAATCGTAACAAGCGTGGAAGATAAGATCGGCATAAACATTTCTTTCGTTGCTGCTCTGATCAGCTCTTTTCCTTCTAACTGTTCATCACTTAAAGACATACGTCTGTATATATTCTCGACTACCACGATGGAATCATCAACCACACGTCCAATCGCAACAGTCATGGCTCCAAGCGTCATAATGTTAAGAGTAATCCCCATTTGATTTAGCACCAAAATCGCAATCAGTAAGGAAAGCGGAATGGATACTACTGAGATTAACGTCGTTCTAAAGTTACGAAGGAACAAGAGAATGACAATAATCGCAAACAGGCCTCCAAACAACGCCTTGTTTAACATCGTGCTTACTGACTCTTCAATCGGTTCTCCCTGATCAAAGGAGTAGACAAACGATGCGCCCTCAAGTTCATCTTCAAAATCAGATACTTGTTCTTTCACAAGGTTTACAACATCAACCGTATTTGCTTCTTGTGATTTTATAATCTGGATAGAAATAGACTCCTGCCCATTTGTTCTGGAAATGGACTCTGCCTGACCTACAATTTCCAGGTCAGCAATTTCTCCTAACGCTACTGTAGGGATTCCTTGCTGAGCGTTTGCAGCGTCAGCAGCGGAGTTTGTTTCTGTTCCTTGGGTGCCAGGTGTACCTGGTGCAGGTGACTGGGATCTGCCCGCCTGCTGTGTTCCTTGGGAAGGAATTGCCGGGATTTGCAGCTCTTTTAAGTCTTCAAGTGAATCTACATTCCCATCAATTAAGACAGATTTCTGCGTACCATCAAAGTTGAACAACCCTAATGGGAACGTTACATTCGATCCTTGGATGATATTCTTAACTGTCTCCTCATCCATTCCTCTTTCAGCTAAGGCATCTTCATCAAACGACATTTGAACTTCCTGGACCTGCTGCCCAGAAACTTGCACGTCTGCGACTCCCTCAAGCCCTTCCAGCTGAGGAACAATATTTTCTTCCACTTCTGTGGTTAACTCTTCGAGGTTTTGATCCTCGTTTATGACACTCATACTCAGAACTGGAAAAGCATTAAAATTCACCCGGGAAACGTCTGGTTCCTGAACACCATCCGGTAAGGATACCGAGTCAACGACTTCCTGTAGTTCATCTTCTGCTTCATCTAAGTCTTTATTAAAACTGTACTCCAACTGCAGACTGGAAGCATTCTGAAAAGAGGTCGAACTGACCGTCTTCATTCCACTTAAGTTCTGCACCTGTTTCTCTAACGGTTCAGACACTCCTTCCGCGACTTCCGCAGGAGTAGCTCCCGGATAAACGGTTGTTACAGTGATAATTGGTGGATCAATATCTGGTATCGTCTCTAATTTCATATTTAGTCCTGAATAGAGACCAGCTGCTGTAATAATAATGGTCATTAACCACACAGCAAACTTATTATTCATTGAGAAATCAATGATCTTTTTCACTCTTGTTCCCCCTTAATTGACTGATCGGTCATCACGTTATAAAATATACATGACCAATCAGTCAAAGGTCAAGGATTTATAACTTACTTTTGGAAAGGTGTACGCTCAATGGACCAGAAGAAAATTAACATTATAGAAACATCCATTAAATTATTTGCCAAAAAAGGATTCAGCTCTACATCCGTTCAGGAAATTGCAAAAGCATGTAATATATCCAAAGGGGCCTTCTATCTTCAGTTCCAATCAAAGGATGAACTTCTTTATGAACTATTTGAATATTACTGGAGACGTATGCAGAAAAGGATTAATGAAGTTTCTTCAGAGCCCATGACTCCAAAAGAAAAGTTTGTGTATCAGTTGAAAGTTTCTATAGAAGAAGTGGCTGAACACCGTGAATTTATCATTATGCAGGTACGTGAACAGGCCATTCCTTTTAACGATACGATTGAAAACTTAATTAAGCGGATGCGGTATCATTCTTATATCTTTTATAAGAATCATTTATTATCCATATATGGAAAAGAAGCAGAACCTTATGTCTGGGAAGCCAGCATAACAGTCCAGAGCTTGTTTAAGAATTACATGGACTTAGTCATCATGGATAATATTGAGTTTAACTATTATGAGGTCGCTCAATCCATAGTAAATAAAATGGATTCCTTGATGAATGGGTACAAGAATAAGGTTGACCACCCAGTCATTAATAAAGAAATCATTGAAAAGATTATCCCTGATGATCACAATTTGAATCAATTCGAAGATATACTCTATCAATTAGATGAGATTAAGCAGAAAACAACCGATGAAGACCTAAAGGATACAGTAGAAGTACTTCTCCTTGAATTAAATTCCACTTCTCCACGTCATGCTGTTATCAAAGGGATGGCCTATAACTTAGAAAAGTATGAGAAATATATAGACTTAGCGTCAAAATTACGCGCTCATTTTATATAATGAGCTTATGCGTGTTCAAAACTTTTTAATGAACAGGCGCCTGACACGCCCCCCATATAGGTATACTGACGAAGCTATAAAAAAGGAAGTCTTGATAAGACTTCCTTTTTTTCATACATTCATTTAATTATGGGAAAGCGCCCCTGAGGTTGATCATCATATTAAGACGCATCTTTCATATGTGTTTGTTGAAAAATTAGACATAAAAAAACCACCAATTATGTATTGGTGGAGACGGTGGGAGTCGAACCCACGTCCGGAGATATCGGCACCCGGGCTTCTACGAGCGTAGTTGATATACTATATTTCACTACCTCTTCGGCCTACCAACAGGCTTCCGAGGAGCTAGCCTGATTAGTCTCTTCGTTTTTCCTCAGGCGGTGGAAAAACGCGTAGCCCACTTTAGTTTGAGACCCTTCATCTAGCACATGGGCGATGCCAGGAAGGATCAGCTATAGACTACTTACGCAGCTACAGCTAGGTTTTCGTTAGATTCGCCAGTTATATTTAGGCAAATGACGGTTTTACGAGACGTCGCTCGACTCGCGACCCGAGCTCGACCTATCCCCGTCGAATCCGTAACGTCCCCGTTAGGATTAAAGGGATAACAGTCAAGCTGTTTATCCATGTCGTGTTGACGACAATAATTATTATAGCAGAAATATATTATTTTTCAAGGGGGGCGCTTATTTTAAGCTTTCCTTTATCGCACGGTCGATTTCGCGCTTCTGCTGCTTCCGTTTAAGATCTTCACGTTTGTCATATTTCTTTTTACCTCTTCCGAGACCAATTAAAACTTTTGCTACACCGTTTTTGATGTACACTTTCAATGGTATGATCGAGTACCCTTTTTGCTGGGTTTGACCGATCAGCTGGTTGATTTCTTTACGATGAAGCAGCAGTTTACGGGCACGTGTAGGGTCATGGTTATAGATATTCCCTTGTTCATATGGAGAGATGTGCATGTTATGCAGGTAAGCTTCCCCTTTATTAATGCGGGCAAAACTGTCTTTCAGGTTAAGACGTCCATTGCGAATTGACTTAATTTCCGTCCCCTGCAGAACGATCCCTGCTTCAAACGTTTCTTCTATTGAAAAATCATGACGGGCTTTTTTATTTTGAGCTAGTGTTTTTCCGTGACCTCTAGGCATGACGATTTCCTCCTCTATGGCGTCCTTTTATTGTACCAAAAGTCATCTTTGTTTCCAATTCATATGGAAGGTGTCCTTTCAATTACTTTGAATAGACTTTTTCTAATGCCATGTGAGACTATAATCTTACAGATGTTATGAAAAAAGGAGCCGACTCTTAATGGAACAACTTTTGCATGTTAAATCATTAACCATGAAGGATTTCCCAGCTCTCCAAGCTATGGATACAGGCATAGAAGACGATTATGTTGTTCGAATTTTTGATCGTTTAATTACTTCAGAAGAACATAGGTTGTTCGGACTCTTTCAACACAATCAAATGCTGGCAGTCGGAGGTTACAGTCTGTTTGGTCAAAAGAAGTTCGCTATGCTCGGACGCCTGAGAAGCGACCGACGTTTTCAAACGAAAGGGAACGCAACAGAACTGTTAAAACCAATCATTAAGGATCTCAAGGAAGACCCGGACGTAAAATGGATTGGTGCCAACACCCATCTCAGTAACCTGGCAGCCAGACGCGTGCTGGATAAACTCGGAATAGAGCAAGGACCCGTCATTCATTACCTTACATTAACGCGCCCGGAGTTACTCTCCGGACACACACCGGGACCGGTGTGGAGAGAATTGGATTCAGTCGATGATAAGCGTCATCTGCTAATGAATGTAAGCGAAAATAAATTACAGATGTTCCCTTATGAATGTTACTATCCTTTACCTTTTGATAATGCTCTTTTCACGGATGAATATTTAAAAGAGGCTTCATTTTACCAAAAACCGGATAAAACAAGGTTTGTTATCGTTAAAAATGATACAAAAAAATACGATTATTCACATGTTAAATACTTTTGGGATGACCATTATGATCAGCCCGGTTTTTTTGAAACTATTGTAGATCACTGGGAAAAACACCCGCACCATGCCGGCTGTTGGATTGACTTTTCTCATCAAGGATTTCAAAACATACCTGATCCCTCTGCTTATGACGTTCAAGAACCCTGGATTCTTTATGGGGCCTGGAAATGAAAAATATATCTAAACGTATTGACAGTGACCTCTATAATCTTTAAAATCCTTTACGTGAAAATTTTCCACCAGAAAGGGTTTACGACTATGGATTTTATGAAAGCCGCTCAACTGTTGGACGAAGGATATGCTTTGAAACGTAACTCATGGACGAATTCTGGATATATTACAAAAGATAAAGAAGGCATTATCAGCTTTTTTGACCATAATGAACCGACTGTGTATCAGCTCTCAACAGAAGATGCTCTTGCCGGTGACTGGGAGTCTGTGGCAAAAGATCGATGGACGATTGTATCTATTGCACACGATCATGAACTGATGCAGGGGAAACTATTTGTCACCTATCATATCTGTGCACAAAACGGTGGCAGCATTTTAAATAACCACCTTGTTGAACAGGATCAGCTCGCTCAATGGTCCCATTATGTCCAATTGGATATGGATGAAACCGCACGCTACTTGAATGAACAAGATATCGAAAATGTTCAAAATACGCTTAGTGCGTAAGAAAACAAGGAAAAGCCGCGCCGATTTAAGGCGCGGCTTTTTTTATGATTTTTTCTTCTTGCGTCCCTGTTTAGGCACACCCTTATTACGATAGAAAGGCTTATTACCTTTTTGCTTATTTTTCTTTTTGTCTTTCTTCTTATCAGGCCCTTTGGATTGGATCTGCTTCGGACGTTCCGGGCGTTTTCTTTCTTTTCGCGGCTTCATACCATCAATTTCAAAATCGACCACTCGTTCTTCAATATTGACATTTGTTACACGAATGGTCACTTCATCCCCAATCCGAAACACGTTTCCTGTGCGTTCACCAATCATGGCATACTGCTTCTCATGATAATGATAATAGTCATCGGTCAGGGTACTAACGTGAACGAGGCCTTCTACTGTATTAGGGAGTTCAACGAACATGCCAAAACTGGTAACAGAGCTAATTACCCCCTCAAATTCTTCTCCAATTTTATCCTGCATAAATTCTGCTTTCTTTAAGTCATCCGTTTCACGCTCTGCATCAACAGCCGCACGCTCCATTTCAGAAGAATGCCTTGCAATCTCAGGCATCTGATCTTTCCAATGCTTCCTCGTCTTATAGTCGAGTTTCTTCTCCACTAAATAGGTACGGATCAGACGGTGCACAATTAAGTCAGGATAACGACGAATCGGTGATGTAAAGTGTGTATAGAAGTCTGTAGCCAAGCCAAAGTGTCCCAATCCTTGAGGATCATATTTTGCCTGCTGCATTGAACGAAGCATCAACTTCGATATGATCATATCTTCCTGCGTTCCTTTTACTTGTTCCAGCACTTTCTGCAATGCCTGCGGATGAACATTGTCTGCTGTACCTTTCACGGTATATCCCATATTGGCTACAAATTCAAAAAAGGTTTGCAGTTTGTCTTCATCAGGATCCTGGTGAATCCGATGAATAAACGGGACCTCCATCCAGTGGAAATGTTCTGCTACAGTTTCATTTGCCGCAAGCATGAACTCCTCAATGAGACGTTCTGCTACAGATCGTTCACGTAAACGAACATCGACAGCTTTTCCTTCTTCATCAACAACGACACCCGCTTCTTTAAAGTCAAAGTCAATAGCCCCACGATCCATACGTTTGCTGCGGAGAATGCTTGCAAGATCCTCCATGTCACGAAACATCGGAACCAAGTCTTCATACCTTTTCAGAAGCTCTGGATCTTGATCAAGAAGAATACTATTTACATCTTTATAGGTCATTCGTTCATTGGTTTTAATCACACTTTGGAAAATTTCGTGATTTACAATTTCCCCATGACGGTTTACTTCCATTTCACAAGAAAGCGTCAAACGATCAACCTGTGGGTTCAAAGAACAGATCCCATTCGACAGACGGTGTGGAATCATAGGAATAACCCTGTCCACTAGATATACGCTGGTCGCGCGCTCCCGTGCTTCTTTATCGATCGGAGAACCTTCCCCTACATAATACGTCACATCAGCAATGTAGACACCCAGCTTATAATTCCCATTATCAAGTTTCTGGACCCGGACGGCATCATCCAAATCTTTCGCATCTGCCCCATCAATGGTGACGATCATTTCATCGCGTAAGTCCCGGCGGTTCTCAATTTCGTCTTCACTGATCTGATCGGGCGTATCTGCAGCTTGCTGCAGCACCTCATCTGGAAAATCCATTTTAATTCCGTGCTTGTAAATAATTGAGATAATATCAATGCCTGGATCATTTTTATGACCTAGAATCTCAACAATTTCCCCTTCCGCACTCATGCGGTCTTCAGGGAACTTCGTAATATTAACAATTACTTTGTGCCCATCTATGGCACCATTGGTCTGACTCTTTGGAATGAAGATATCATTAGGTATACGCTTATCATCAGCGATGACGAAACCAAAATTACGACTGGATTCATATGTTCCGACAACTCTTGTCGTCGCTCGCTCTAAAATGCGGATGACGGTGCCTTCAGGACGCGTGCCATCTTCTTTTCTTTTTTCAATACGAACGAGTACCTTGTCATTATTCATAGATGAGTGCAGATCAGAATGGTGAATATAAACATCATCTTTATCTTCTTCGTCCGGAATTAAAAAGGCAAATCCTTTTGCGTGCATTTGTATGCGGCCTCGGATAAGATTCATTTTTTCAGGGAGACCAAAACGATTCTTTCGCGTACGTACCAGTTCTCCCTCTTCTTCAAGTTCATTTAAAACTTTCATAAGTATTTTAAATTCATCCGCGTTTGAAAGTTCTAATGTTTCTTCAAGCTCTTGAACAGACAATGGTTTTGATGCTGTTTCTTTAAAGAAATTGAGTATTTTCTGCTTTAATTCTGTGTTCAACTGCCTTACCTCCTTATAAATGAAGGACAAGACTCTGGTTTATGACCAGTCGAGTGAGTCGAGGAATTGCAGAATATCCTCATGCAACTGTTCTTTTTCCTTGTCCATCGTGATGACATGGCCAGAGTTTTTGTACCACTTTATATCTTTTTGATCCGCTTCTACTTGCTCATAAATATAATCTGCACTTTTTGTATTAATCATTTCATCTTTTTCAGCCTGGACAACGAGTGTCGGTGTATAGATCTGATCGACCTCATCGTGAACCTCGTTAATAAACCGCCCGAGCTGTTTAAACATGTCTTCTGATTCGGCTAACAGTTCCTGTACCTCTTGTTCAATGGTCTCCTGATCTTTACCTTCCAACTGCTTGTACTGTCGTGCTTTAAATTCAAAACCTTTGGTCAGCTGCTTCTCGTTATCGAAGAACATGGGAGAACACATGGTTACAAGCCCTTTAATCGGTTGAGAATAAGCGGCTTTTAAACCCAGCACACCGCCAAGTGACAGCCCTGCAACCGCAATCTTTTCATAACCCAGTTCACGAAGATGATTTATAGCCTGTTGAACATCCGACCACCAATCTTCTGGTCTTGCATCGATTAAGGCTTCCAATTCCTTCCCATGACCTGCATAGATAGGTGCATGCGAGGTATACCCATGCTTTTGCAAAAAGCGGCCAAGCATACGTACATCTGCAGAGTGCCCCGTAAAACCATGTAGTAATAATACCGCACGTTCTCCTTCCTCAAACGTAAATGGTTGAGGTTGTTTGATCTTCATATCATTCTCTCCTTACTTCATGTATGTCCTTATTTTTAAATTTCATTCTTATGCACAATGTATTCTATTTTACCAAAATTGCGGTTCACTGACACATTTTGTTTGTCTATGCAGTGGTTTCCTTTATTATTGACCTTCCCTTTCCTATTCCACCGATACCCTGAAGGCTAACTTCACAGCCACGTTCTGTCTGTTATTATCAACGCCGAAGTTTTATGTATACACAGGAACCATACTGAGAAAATAAAAAAACCGCGCATTTTAAAAAAGCGCGGTTTAATCCTTATTCAATCATTTATCCAATAACATAAGCCGTTGAAAAGGCTAAAACGAAGAAAAGGACGCCGGCAACGATTGTTGCTTTGTGTAAGACTGCGTCAATCCCTCGTGCTTTTTGTTTCCCAAACAATTGCTCCGCTCCACCAGAAATAGCCCCTGAAAGACCGGCACTCTTTCCTGATTGCAACAAAACAAGAACGATTAAAGCAATTGTATCAATGACTAATAAAGTAATTGCGAGTGTTTCCATGATGCGCCAACACCTCCTAAAGACGTACAAATAACTAGTTTAAATGTAGCATATATGCTTTGAACCGGCAAGATGATTATCGGAAAAATCGGAATGTCCCGTATTCAGGCTGCACACACTTTTCATAAATGAACTTTTTTGATTGTTTTTGATTGTTTATGGTTGATTTTGAAAGGGCTTTCCTTTATGATAAAGACAGACAATAAATAGGAGTTGCCTATATGCTAACAACTGAACGACATCAACTAATTATTAAAACAGTCAAAAACGATCAAACGACATCACTTAAGCGGCTGGTAGAAGTGACCGGTGCTTCAGAATCAACCATTCGTCGTGATTTAGATCAGCTGGAACAACAGGGTCTTCTGCGCCGCGTTCATGGAGGCGCTTCATTAATAAGCTCTGCCAGTGAAGAGCCGGCTATGAGAGAAAAGGTAACAAAATCCCAGAAAGAAAAACGCTTAATTGCGAGGTATGCTTCATCAATGGTTCAACCCGGGGACTGCATTTTTATAGATGCTGGATCCACGACGTTTGAAATGATTCCATTTTTAAAACAAAAAGACATCATTGTTGTAACCAATGGTTTAGACCACCTGCAGGCACTTACTGAGTACAACATCAAAACTTATGTGCTGGGTGGACTGATTAAGTCCCGTACCGGAGCTGTTGTTGGGGCTGGAGCTGTACAAAATCTTCAGCAGTATAGATTTGACCATTGTTTTATGGGTGTGAACGGCATCACTATACAAGATGGATATACAACACCTGACCCAGAAGAAGCAGCGATTAAACAAATGACGCTCCAACTATCACGTAAACGATATATTTTAGCGGACCATTCAAAATTCGGTAACGTTGCTTTTACGAAGTTCGGTGACATCCAATCAGCAGCTATACTGACAAATTATGAAGGCCCGGAAATAAACGATTTTGCTAATAAAACCAATATAAAGGTTGTGACAACATGATTTACACATGCACACTGAATCCTTCTATAGACTACATCATGCATGTAGAAGATTTTGCAGCAGGTGGATTGAATCGAGCCCACCAGACTTTTTATTATCCAGGAGGCAAAGGAATTAATGTCTCAAGAGTCATGATCCGTCTTGGCATCCAGTCAGAAGCTCTTGGGTTTACCGGGGGTTTTACAGGAGCATTCATCACCAACTTTCTCGAAAAAGAGAATATTGTTCACAGTTTTATTCAAACCGAACAAAACTCAAGAATAAACGTAAAGCTGAAAAGCGGGGAAGAAACGGAGATTAACGGTCCAGGTCCGGAAATATCCGCAGCCGCACAAGAGCAGCTGCTCAAAAAAGTAAACCGCTTATCTCAGGAAGATACCCTTGTATTAGCAGGCAGCATTCCGGCTTCCCTTCCTGAAGACTTTTACATTACTCTCACTGATGTCTGCGCAAAAAATAATGTGAGGGTCGTTGTGGACACGTCTGGAAAAGCTTTAAATCAATTGATAGGACAACCCCTTTTCCTGATAAAGCCCAATCATCATGAACTCGGGGATTTATTCGGTGTTGAAATTGATACGGTTGAAAAAGCAGCTGAATTCGGAGAAAAGCTCCTTCATAAAGGAATAGAACATGTCATTGTATCTATGGGAGGAAATGGAGCGGTCTATATAAATAAAGAACAGAAGCTGTTTGCAAATGTTCCCAAGGGCGAGGTTAAGAATTCAGTCGGCGCAGGAGATTCTGTTGTAGCTGGATTTCTATCCTCCCTTACCAACGGGAACCCCTCCCATGAAGCTTTCCGTTACGGAGTAGCGGCAGGAAGTGCCACTGCTTTTCAAGACGATTTATGCGAAAAAGAAAATGTCGAAGAGCTTGTAGAACAGATACAAATCTCAACCATTAAGTAAAGGAGTGCATGTTAAATGAGAATAACCGAATTGTTAACCAAAGACACCATCCTGTTGGACATGTCTGCTTCTTCTAAACCTGAAGCTATTAATGAGCTTGTAAATCAGCTCAGTTCGGCCGGAAAACTCAATGATCAAACGGCCTTTAAGCAGGCGATTGAGGCCCGTGAAGAACAGAGTACTACCGGAATTGGTGATGGCATTGCCATACCCCACGCTAAAACATCAGCCGTGAAAGACCCTGCGATTGTTTTCGGACGATCCTCTGATGGGCTCGATTACGAATCACTTGATGGTCAGCCGACCCACTTATTCTTTATGATTGCCGCTTCTGAAGGAGCAAACAACACACACTTAGAAACCCTGTCCCGATTGTCATCCTATTTAATGGATAATCAATTCCGCAGTCAGCTTGAATCCGCTAAAACAAAAGAGGACGTCATCAACGCCATTAATGCTAAAGAATCAGAAGAAGAAAAGGTTGAAGAAGAGCATGAGTCCACTTCAGGTAAAATATTGGCTGTGACTGCCTGCCCAACAGGTATTGCTCATACGTATATGGCTGCGGACAAGTTAAAAGCAACTGCAAAAGAAATGGGAGTAAACATTAAGGTACAGACAAATGGATCAAGCGGTGTTAAAAACCGTCTCACGAAAGAGGAAATCGCTGAAGCAGATGCCATTATAGTAGCCGCTGATACCAAAGTAGATATGGATGCTTTCACCGGAAAACCTGTTATTGAAGTACCTGTAGCTAAAGCAATTCATGAGCCGAAAGAACTTATCGATAAAGCCGTTCGTTCCGATGCCCCTGTTTATCAAGGGAGCGGAAAATCGACCGACTCCTCTGAGGAAAAAGGTCAGCGCACAGGATTTTACAAGCATTTAATGAACGGCGTATCCAATATGCTTCCATTTGTCGTGGGCGGTGGAATTTTGATAGCGATCTCCTTTTTCTGGGGAATCAATTCCGCTGATCCTGCAAATGCTGATTACAATAGGTTCGCTGAGATGCTGAGTATTATCGGTGGCGGAAACGCCTTCTTCCTCCTTGTGCCTGTACTAGCTGGTTTTATCGCTTCCAGTATCGCTGACCGGCCTGGATTTGCTCCCGGTATGGTCGGTGGTTTAATCGCTGTTACGCAGACGGTTGAAGGTGCAGGAAATGGTTCTGGTTTCTTAGGCGGTCTGATTGCCGGATTCTTAGCAGGTTATTTAACTCTGCTTGTTAAGAAACTCTTAGAAGGTCTGCCTGCGGTTATGGATGGATTGAAAACGGTCCTCTTATATCCCGTGCTTGCTATTTTTGGAACGGGTATGATTATGTTACTCATCAACCCTGCTTTAACAAGTGTTTACACATGGTTATTCGACTTACTGGATCGTATGAGTGGATCAAATTTAGCTCTACTTGGCTTAATTGTAGGTGGAATGATGGCTGTCGACATGGGTGGACCTGTCAATAAGGCTGCCTACACATTTGGCATTGCTGCCCTGGATGCCGGGAATTACACATTTATTGCCGCTGCTATGGCAGGCGGTATGGTTCCTCCTCTTGCTATGGGTCTTGCAACAACATTCTTTAAAAACAAATTCACGAAGCAGGAACAGGAGACAGGAAAAGCAGCCTACCCGCTTGGAGCTTTCTTTATTACCGAAGGTGCCATTCCATTTGCTGCAGCTGACCCTGCCCGTGTTATCCCTTCAATGGTAGCCGGAAGTGCTCTCGCAGGGATGTTGACCATGTTATTTGGAATTGGACTACGTGCCCCGCATGGCGGAATAATTGTCGCCCCGCTCGTCGAGGGAGGATTCAGTCAAGTACTTCTTTATTTAGCAGCTATCATTGCAGGATCAATTCTTTCTGCAATTATCGTAGGATTCTTGAAAAAAGACCTCCAAAAGGCTTAAAATAATATAGTTAGGGTAATCCAACAACTAATAAAGGATTTAATAAGGAGGATATACAATGGTAGAAAAAACTTTTACAGTTACATCAGCTGATGGTGTTCACGCTCGTCCTGCTACTGTGCTTGTACAAAACGCAGGAAAATACGAGTCTGATATTAACCTGCATTACAAAGAGAAATCTGTGAATCTTAAATCCATCATGGGAATCATGAGTTTAGGCATTCCAGCAAACGCTGAAGTTAAAATCACTGCAGAAGGCAATGATGAACAAGAGGCGATTGATCACTTAGAAACAACTATGAAGAATGAAGGCTTGGGGGAATAACAGCATGAAACAGCTTCAAGGTATTGCGGCTTCCAGCGGGATTGCCATTGCAAAAGTTTATCGTCTGGAAGCACCAGACCTTACTTTCACCAAAACAGATATTCAACAACCAGAACAAGAGGTCAAACGCCTGCATGAAGCTCTGGAAGTATCAAAAACAGAGCTGGAGAAAATCAAAGAACATACGAAAAAATCACTTGGAGATGAGCATGCAGAAATCTTCTCCGCTCACCTGCTCGTGTTAAGCGATCCAGAATTGATCCAACCGATTGAAGATAAAATTAAGAGCGAGAATGTCAATGCTGAGGCTGCTCTTTCTGAAACAGCGAATATGTTCATTGACATGTTTAAAGGCATGGATAACGAGTACATGCGTGAGCGTGCAGCAGATATCCAGGACGTAACTAAACGCGTAATGGCTCATTTGTTAGGCGTTACTTTCCCGGACCCTGCCCTAATCAATGAAGAGGTTGTCATTGTTGCCGATGACTTGACTCCTTCCGATACCGCTCAATTAAATAAGCAGTACGTTAAAGGATTCACAACAGACATTGGCGGCCGTACATCCCACTCTGCCATTATGGCACGATCTCTGGAGATTCCTGCTGTTGTAGGTACGAAGAACATCACTTCTCAAGCTGAAAAGGATGTTATGGTCATTGTAGACGGCATCAGCGGTGATGTTATCGTTGATCCAACAGAAGATCAAATCTCTGAATACAAGCAGAAACAAGACGATTTTGAAAAGCAAAAACAAGAATGGGCAAAACTTAAGGATGAAGCTACTGTCACTTCTGAAGGTGAACATGTGGAGCTTGTAGCAAACATTGGTACTCCTGACGATGTTGAAGGTGTTCTCAACAACGGCGGTGAAGGTGTCGGCCTTTATCGTACAGAGTTCCTTTACATGGGCAAAAGCCAGCTCCCAACAGAAGAAGAACAATTTGATGCCTACTCTTCTGTTCTAAAACAAATGGGAGACAAGCCTGTTGTTGTCCGTACACTTGATATCGGCGGCGATAAAGAGCTTGACTACTTGGATCTTCCAGATGAAATGAACCCGTTCTTAGGCTTCCGCGCCATTCGTCTCTGCCTTGAGCGTGATGACATCTTCCGCGTTCAACTACGTGCACTTCTGCGCGCAAGTGTCCACGGAAACTTGAAGATCATGTTCCCTATGATTGCTACTCTTGAAGAGTTCCGTCAGGCAAAAGCAATCCTTGAAGAAGAAAGAACGAATCTGACAAACGAAGGTCATGAAATTGCCGATGACATTGAAGTAGGAATCATGGTTGAAATTCCAGCAACTGCGGTCATCGCCCGCCAGTTCGCTAAAGAGGTCGACTTCTTCAGTATCGGTACAAACGATCTTATTCAGTATACAATGGCTGCTGACCGTATGAATGAGCGGGTATCCTACTTGTATCAGCCATACAATCCAGCTATTTTGAACTTAATTAATAACGTAATTGAAGCAGCACACGCTGAAGGAAAATGGGCTGGTATGTGTGGTGAAATGGCTGGAGATGAGATCGCTATTCCAATTCTGCTCGGTCTTGGACTTGATGAATTCAGCATGAGTGCGACTTCCATCCTGCCTGCACGTACACAGATCAGAGATCTTTCCAAGAAGGAAATGGCTTCTTATAAAGAAGAAATCCTTTCTATGGGTACAGCAGAAGAAGTAGTCGCTTTTGTTAAAGAAAAAGCACAAATCAAATAGTATTCCTAGCCTGGTTGTGGAACAATACATGGATGAATGAACTAAACATTTATTCCAATTACCCCCTTAAGAAAGGGATGTATCCGCTATGACATTTACAATTATTATGATCGTCTGTATCAGCATTGTCCTAGGGATAGCTGCATTGTTCGGTATGGCTGTTCATAAAGGTTACGAATACAATCACACCGTCGATCCTTTACCTGATGAGGATCACATAAAAAAAGAAAAAGCTGACGACTAGATGGTCGTCGGCTTTTTCTTTTTTGTCTTTTTCATTAGGAGGCTGCAAGTAAATGGTTAGTTACCACCACTTAAAGGGTCATACCCTCGTAAGGGAGAAGTAAATGTTATACCAAAATCTCTGTTGTTGACTATATCAGGATTTAAAATCTGATCCCCCTCCGGTTTTTCACCTTCTTTAACCCAGTCGATGAGAGCAGTGAATCCATCCGTCTCTTCCTCCGGTGTGAATTCACAGTGACCGGTAGCTCGTATAGCCCGGCTGACAAGCATATCTTCTTTCCCACTTGCCTCTACTCTTTGAGCATATAACTGTTCCATTGAAAAAGGAACAAATAAATCACCGATCGTATGAAGAGTTATAACAGGAACATTAATATCACCGGACAGCTGCGGGATTTTCGCCAGACCGTTTCCACTTCGTGCCTGAGGATCTGATGTAATGTCCGGAATTAACTCAGCTAGATTCTGCTCTTCTTCGGACAACTCTGGAGCTGCATCTAATTGATAGATGGAATCTGTATTATTAATTAGGTTTCCAGGTGTTCCGTAAGAAGGATCTTCACGATAGAGTGTAAAAAGGAAATCCTGCCAAATATTGAATGCCTGGTCAAAAAGTGGCCGTTCTCCCCCAGACAAATACATGGTCAATTTACGAAGCTTCTCCCCCTCATCCGTCAGTGTTGTATTTAATCCCAGTGTTTCTTTAATCTCAGGAACGATACTTGTTTGATAATTCTCTGGAGCAGGAAATTCCACAGGCACATCAGCTAATGCCTGAGCTGCAAGATTGTAATCTGTAAAAAAATCGAAAAGTTCATTATCTCCCATAACCCCGCACATTGGCATGGCTCCATCATAAGCATTTTGATATTGTTCAGCCAGCACTCCTGTAATATGCCCCCCCATTGAATGGCCCACCACATACGTATGATCTGCCTGCCCTATTTTCCCATTAAAAAATTGACCAAGTGCATGAGTATCTTTAACACCCTGTTTGACCTCATACCCATTTTTACTGTAACTGGACGCGGCCCAAGCATATCCTGCTTCGAGAAGGTATCTTCTTAAGTTAGAAGGATTATTCACAGTGAGCGCTTTTGTTTCCTCACTACGATATCCATGAGAGTAGAGAACTAAATCACCATTCCAATTCTCCGGCACTTCTATTCTATAGCCGGCTCCGTTATGTACGCCCCATAATCGTTCGGTTTCGATTCCTTCTAACGCATCGAACGGAAGCTGATCCTTATCTACAAAGTACTGCGCTTTCTTATTGGCAAAGGTTGTCCCGGCAGCGGTCATCATTACAAGCAGAAAGACTAACAGACATATGGTTATACGTTGACGCATTTCTACCATCCCCTTACTTTAAGATAAACACACAAAATGACACAATATTCTATCTATTTTTGAGCATACACTAAATTAGAAAAAAATTCCATTGTTAAGTTTTATACTTATTCATATTTGTGTTGTTATTTTAGGTCGAAGGAAAGAACGGGGTAGGCGTTAGGGGTTATACTTAAAATCACAAGAACCATCGTAAACTGCAGAAGAGTTTACGATGGTTCTTAAAACTACTTGCTTTTCTCATTCCAACATAAAAAGCTGACGTTTACTAAACGTCAGCTTTTTGGCTGGTATCAATGACTTTTAACTTACTTTTTATAGGAGTCCGTTTTTTAGGATTGGGAATGCGCTTGGGATAGCCTATCTGCAGCACAGACACAAGTTTAAATTTTGAAGGATCTAATCCGATATCCCATGAGAACTGTGGGTCATGGAGATAAGGACTCGTCGTCCACAATACCCCTACACCTGCTTCCCAAGCAAGCAGCTGTACATTCTGAATATAGGCACATACCGATGCATAATCCTCCTCATACTTCCTCTCATCTTCATCTCTCTCCATATAAATAAGCGCATGGTGAGGGATATGTAGTAGAAATTCACGGATTCCTTCTTCCAGCTGTTCTCTTTTCTCCAACTCATAGCCTGTGAAGAAACCTTTTCTATGATAACTGTCCAGCACGGCTTTGGAGTAATCTTCTTTCCCGTCAGCTTGATATAAAAGGATGTTCCATGCCTGCTTCATACGATGAGTAGGAGCCAATGTAGCAAGGTTGAATATCTCCTCTAACAAATCACCTTCTACATTTTCCGGCTTATATTCATGGATAGAGCGGCGTTGGGTTATCGCTTCCATCAAATCCATAGCATTCACCTCATAAAATCATCAACTTTGCTGCATGGTGCCCCATACAATAAGCCCATTCTTTAAAGAAAAAAGGAAGCTTTGTTTCTAATGATTGGTAGGCTGAATATTTTGTAGGTACACCCTGTACATTCATCCCCTGATTCTCCGCCATAGCTACCGCTCTCTTTAAATGGAAACGATCGCTCACTATGAGATAGGAGTCAATTCCCTGCTGAGTAGTCACTTCCTTGGCATTAATTAAATTCTCTTCTGTCACCTGTGAACGATCTTCATAAAAGATGTCTTCTTTCGGTACGCCTTTTTCAATAGCATAGATCCTGCCCACTTCCGCCTCTGACGATACCGCATTTTCACTCATTCCACCGGTGAATATTAAGTAATCCACAACACCATCTTTATACAGTTCAATTCCCTGCTTTAACCGCCCTTCAAATACTGGACTGGGCTTTCCATTCCATTGAGCAGCCCCTAACACAATAGCCGCATCCGCCTTGGGAATTTCCTGCTCTTCCCCAAAGGTCCAGACTGTATACCCACTATAAATTCCATAGATCAGGCAGATTAACAGCAGTATTTTTATGAATTTCTTCATCTATGTTCGTTCTCCTAATTATGATGGTATGTCTACATCATATCATAGAAAAAAGCCTCTCTAAATAACTAGAGAGGCTCAATCTTTTCATTTTTTTAAATCATCTTAAGCATAAAAGTTATGAACTTAGAGATTTAATAAAAGGTTTGTACGACTTCATACAGTCGTTATTTCTTATTTATTTAAGTTGTAGAATGCTTTCTCGCCTGCATATGTCGCAGTTCCAAGCAGCTGGTCTTCAATACGAAGAAGCTGGTTGTACTTCGCTACACGGTCGGTACGAGATGGAGCACCTGTTTTAATTTGACCAGCGTTTGTTGCAACAGCAATGTCAGCGATTGTCGCGTCTTCTGTCTCACCAGAACGGTGGGAGATGACAGCTGTGTAACCTGCACGCTTCGCCATTTCAATAGCTTCGAAAGTTTCTGTAAGCGTACCAATTTGGTTCACTTTAATAAGAATAGAGTTTCCTACGCCTTCTTCAATGGCACGGCCTAGTTTCTCAGTGTTTGTAACGAACAAGTCGTCACCAACAAGCTGGACACGGTCACCGATACGATCTGTTAGAAGCTTAGTACCTTCCCAGTCGTTCTCATCAAGACCATCTTCAATAGAAACAATTGGATACTTGTTAACAAGCTCTTCATACCAGTCAACCATTTCTTCAGATGTGCGGACAACACCTTCACCTTTAAGGTTATACTTGCCATCTTCATAAATTTCAGAAGAAGCAACATCCATTGCAAGCTTAACTTCTGCATCCGGCTTGTAACCAGCAGCTTCAATGGCTTCGATAATTGTAGATAGAGCTTCTTCGTTAGAACCTAAGTCAGGAGCAAATCCACCTTCATCACCTACACCAGTGTTGTATCCTTTGCTACCAAGTACTTTTTTAAGAGAGTGGAAGATCTCTGCGCCCATACGTAGTGCTTCTTTGAATGTTGGTGCGCCTACTGGCATAATCATGAATTCTTGAATATCTACGTTATTATCAGCGTGCTCTCCACCGTTAAGGATGTTCATCATTGGAGTTGGAAGCGTTGCTGCAGTGAATCCACCCAGGTATTTATAAAGTGGAAGACCTACAACGTCAGCAGCTGCGTGAGCAACAGCCATGGAAACACCAAGAATTGCGTTAGCACCCAGGTTTCCTTTGTTTTCTGTACCGTCAAGTTCTCTCATCATTTGATCAATGATTACTTGCTGCGTAACATCCATACCTAGTAGGTTTGGAGCAATTTTTTCGTTTACGTTATCAACGGCTGTTTGAACGCCTTTACCAAGGTAACGCTCTTTATCACCATCACGTAATTCTACAGCTTCATACTCACCAGTAGAAGCTCCACTAGGAACAAGTGCTGTACCGAACGCTCCGGATTCTGTATATACTTCAACTTCAACAGTTGGGTTACCACGAGAGTCAAGGACTTCACGTGCATAAACATCAGTAATGTATGGCATTGAATATCTCTCCCTTATTTTTTAATTAAAGATTTTCCTGTCATTTCTTCAGGTTGTTCAACGTTTAATAATTCAAGAAGTGTTGGTGAAAGGTCACCTAAAATGCCGCCTTCACGAAGTTCTACACCTTCTTGAGTGACAATCACGGGAACCGGATTTGTCGTATGGGCAGTCATGGCATCTCCGTCTAAGGTCGTCACCTCATCAGAATTTCCATGGTCCGCTGTAATAATGGCGTGTCCGCCCTTTTCATGAATTTTGTCCACAATTTTACCTAAGCACTCATCTACAGCTTCAATCGCTTTAATTGTCGGTTCAAGCATACCTGAGTGACCGACCATATCTGGATTTGCGAAGTTTAAGATGATGGCATTGTGTTTGTCTTCATCCAACGCATTTAAGAGAGCGTCTGTTACTTCATAAGCACTCATCTCAGGCTTTTGGTCATAAGTAGCGACTTTAGGAGAATCGATGAGGATGCGCTCTTCCCCTTCAAATTCCTTTTCACGTCCACCACTCATAAAGAAAGTAACGTGCGGGTATTTTTCTGTTTCAGCAATACGAAGCTGCTTCATCTTGTTTGTTTCTAACACTTCTCCAACCGTGTTCTTTAAATCGTTTGGAGGAAAAGCAATCTTACTTCTAACCTGATCACTATATTGTGTCATACCAACGAAGTGAAGATTTTTCGGTGCTTCTTCACCACGATCATATCCATCAAAGTCATCGTTAGCAAACGTACGGGAAAGCTGAATCGCACGGTCTGGACGGAAGTTGAAGAAAATGATGCTTTCTTCGTCTTCCACTGTACCGACAGGATTACCATCGTCATCAGTAAGAACCACTGGCTCTACGAATTCATCGTAGACTTCCTGTTCATAAGAATCTTCAATAGCTTTGATTGGATCCTTGTAAGTGGGTCCTTTGCCATATGCAATCGCATCGTAAGCTTTTTGAACCCGCTCCCAGCGATTGTCGCGGTCCATAGCATAGTACCGGCCGGAAAGAGTGGCAATTTGACCTATCCCAATTTCCTCAATCGCTTCCTGCGTTTGTTTTACATAAGTTTTAGCTGATTGCTGACCAACATCACGGCCATCCAAAAAGGCATGAATGAATACTTTCTCCACCCCTTCTTGTTTAGCAAGCTTCAATGTTGCAATCATATGATTGATATGGCTGTGAATGCCGCCGTCAGAAAGAAGGCCGAAGATGTGAAGAGCTTTATTGTTCTCTTTAGCATGGTGCACAGCTTTTAAGAGTACTTCGTTTTCAAAGAAATCCCCTTCACGAATGGAAAGGTTAATTCTAGTCAAACTTTGATACACGACGCGGCCTGCCCCGATATTCAGGTGACCAACCTCTGAATTCCCCATTTGACCTTCAGGAAGTCCGACTGCTTCCCCACAAGCCGTTAATTGAGAGTGTGGGAATTCATTCCAGAAACGATCAAAGTTTGGTGTGTTCGCTTGCTTAACGGCGTTCCCTTTTTCTTCTTCACGAATAGCATATCCGTCAAGAATAATTAAGGCGGCTAAGTTTTGATTACTCATGCTTACCTGCCTCCACAAGTTTTAGGAAAGAGTCTGCTTCTAAGCTCGCTCCACCTACAAGAGCACCATCAATGTCGGACTGTGAAAGAAGTTCATCTACGTTTGCAGGTTTAACACTGCCTCCGTATTGAATACGTACCGCTTCTGCTGCATCTTCATTTACATATTCACTAACCACTTTGCGGATATGAGTACAAACTTCGTTTGCCTGTTCAGAAGTCGCTGTACGACCTGTTCCAATTGCCCAGATCGGCTCATATGCAATGATAGTTTCTGCGCACTGTTCATTTGTTAAACCATCCAGTGCTTTTTTCACCTGCGTTTCAACAACGTCCATGGTTTGGTTGGATTCACGCTGCTCTAAAGATTCACCAACACAAATGATAGGAGTCAAACCGTGGTTAAAAGCTGCGTGGACTTTCTTATTTACGTCTTCATCTGTTTCTTTAAAGATTTCACGACGCTCGGAGTGGCCAAGAACAACGTATGTGACGCCTAGCTCTTTCAACATAACCGGGCTTACTTCACCAGTGAATGCTCCACTTTCTTCAAAGTGCATGTTTTGTGCACCAATTTTCAAGCTTGTACCTTCTGTTTCTTCCACTAATTTCTGTAGGAAAGGAAACGGAGCACAAACGATGGATTCAACCTGTTCACTTGAAGGTACCTCGTTTTTAGCTGTTTGAATGAAATCTTCCGCTTCACGGTGAGTTTTATTCATTTTCCAGTTTCCTGCAATCACTTGTTTACGCATGTCTGCTTCACCTCTCCTTTTTATTTATCGTTTAGTAGAGCTACTCCTGGAAGTTCTTTTCCTTCCATAAATTCAAGAGATGCTCCGCCACCAGTAGATACGTGATTCATATCATTGGCATAACCAAATTTCTCAACAGCTGCTGCTGAGTCTCCGCCTCCGATAACACTGTAGCCTTCTGTTTCTGATAGAGCACTAGCTACTGCTTTTGTACCGTTAGCAAATGATTCAATTTCGAATACACCCATTGGGCCGTTCCAGATAATCAGCTTAGAGTCTTTGATTACTTGGGCATATTTCTCTCTTGTTTTCGGACCAATATCAAGCGCTTCCCAGTCAGCAGGAATGCTGTCAATGCTCACTTCTTCTTTATTCGCAGAATCAGAGAAGTCATCTGCAACGACTACGTCTTCTGGCATCAAGAAGTTCACGCCTTTTTCTTCTGCTTTTTTCATATATTCTTTGGCAAGATCAATCTTATCTTCTTCAAGTAAGGATTTGCCTATTTCGTGGCCCAGAGCTTTCACAAATGTGTAAGCAAGACCTCCACCGATAATTAAGTTATCAACTTTATCAATCAGGTTGTCGATCACACCGATTTTATCTTTAACTTTCGCACCACCAATAATCGCTGTGAACGGGCGGTCCGGGTTAGATAATGCTTTACCCAAAACGTTAATTTCTTTCTCCATCAAGAAACCGGCAACAGCAGGAATATGTTCTGCTACACCAGCTGTTGAAGCATGTGCACGGTGTGCGGCTCCAAACGCATCATTTACGTAGAGGTCAGCCATATCAGCGAAAGCCTTCGCCAGCTCTGCATCATTCTTTTCTTCGCCTGGGTTGAAGCGTACGTTTTCAATAAGGAGAACATCGCCATTGTTCATTTCGGAAATAGCTTTATTCACTTCGCTTCCGTATACTTCATCCGTCTTTGTAACTGTCTGGCCTAAAAGATCGCTTAAACGGTCAGCTACAGGATCTAAACGAAGTTCTTGAACAACCTCTCCTTTAGGACGACCAAGGTGACTGGCAAGAATAACCTTAGCTCCATTTCCAGTTAAGTGCTTAATTGTAGGAAGGGCAGCTTTTATTCTAGTGTCATCAGTTACCTTTCCGTCGCTCATCGGTACGTTAAAGTCGACACGGCAGAATACCGTTTGACCATTCACTTCAACATCACGAATCGTTTTCTTATTCATAGAATGACAACCTCCTTGGTTTGTGGTCAGGGTGAATACCTGCCCTTATGTACGTTTCCACACACATAGCATGAGGAAACGCCGTTAAGCAGGAAACGAAAAAAACAAGGATAAAGGAGGAGGACATGAGACCTCCTCCTTACCTGCTTTTTCCTAGTATTTTCAATTAGGCCTCAGATATTACAAGCCTTGGTTTTTAAGGTATACAGCCAAGTCTACACAACGGTTGGAGTAACCAGTTTCGTTGTCGTACCAAGAAACAACTTTAACCATGTTGTTTTCAAGAGTAAGTGTAGAAAGACCATCGATGATAGAAGAGTTTGTATTACCGTTGTAGTCAGTAGATACAAGAGGCTCGTCGCTGTAACCAAGGATTCCTTTAAGTTTTCCTTCAGCTTCTGCTTTAAGCGCTTCGTTTACTTCTTCAGCTGTTACATCCTTGTCAAGTTCAGCAACGAAGTCAACGATAGAAACGTTCGCAGTTGGAACACGCATAGCCATACCGCTCAACTTGCCATCAAGGGTTGGAAGTACTTTAGCAACGGCTTGAGCTGCACCAGTTGTTGTAGGAATAATGTTTTGAGCAGCTGCACGCGCACGACGGTAATCTTTGTGTGGAAGATCAAGGATCTGCTGGTCGTTTGTGTAAGAGTGAACAGTTGTCATCATACCGCGCTTAAGACCGAACTTCTCATCAAGGATCTTAGCATATGGAGCCAGGCAGTTAGTTGTACAAGAAGCGTTAGAAATAACGTGGTGAGAATCTTTGTCATACTGATCTTCGTTAACACCCATTACAACTGTAAGGTCTTCTTGTTTTGCTGGTGCAGAGATAACAACTTTCTTAGCACCTGCATCCAAGTGTTTCTGAGCATCGTCACGCTGAGTGAAACGGCCGGTAGATTCGATAACGATATCCACGCCAAGATCGCCCCAGCCAAGTTGTGCTGGATCTTTTTCAGAAAGTACTTTAATTTCTTTGCCGCCAACAATCAGGTTGTCACCATTTGTTGTAACTTCTTCTGGAAGTGTACCGTGTACAGTATCGTATTGTAGTAGGTGTGCAAGCATGTTTGCATCAGTTAAGTCGTTAACCGCTACAACCTCTACGTCGTTGTTGTTTAGAGCAGCGCGGAATACGTTACGTCCAATACGTCCAAAACCATTAATACCAATTCTTACTGTCATGCTAAATTCCTCCTTGGATGATTAAATCAATTTATTTAAAGGGAAGAAAATCCCCTTATTAACTCTTTTGCAGCACCTTCATCGGTGATCAGGACATTGCTTTGTCCTGGTTGGAAATAAGATGCAATAGCTTCTGCTTTCGAGCGGCCTCCGGCAACAGCAATCACATGTTTCGCCCGTTTAAGATCCTCTAATTGAAGACCAACTGTACGAACCTTATGAACCACTTCACCTTCTCTGTTGAAGTAGTAACCAAACGCTTCGCCTACAGCTTTCTGCTGTTTGATTAACTCCAGTTGTTCCAATGATGTTTTTCTTCTCTCAGCCATCGTTAAAGCATCACCGACACCGTGAATAACGAATTCTGAGTGACGAATGGTATCCAGGATTTCCTTAATGGACGGTTCCTCTTTTATCGTCTGGTATGATTCCTCACTTAATGGATCGGGTACATACAAAAGACGATAATCACCCTTCGCTTTTTTTGCCATTTCTGCGCATATCGTATTGGCTTGGTTTTCTACTCTTTCTCCCAAACCTCCACGTGCGGGAACAAACAGACATTCATCAGAGCCCTTCAACGGTGTCATCATTTGTGCTACTGATGCCATCGTTGTACCTCCAGTAATGGCAATGACTTCATTTGAAACCATATGTTCTTTCAAATATTGGACACAAGCTTTTCCCATTTCTTGTTTTACCCAATTGAGCTCATCACTATCACCAGGAACAACAACGACATAGTCTAAATTTAATTTATCCTTTAATTGCTGTTCTAAAACCTTGATGCCTGAAACCTCTTTAATAAACTCAGCCAGCTGTTCAAGTATGTTTTGCCCTTCATAACTCAAGTGCATACCTCTTGAAGTAATCTCAACAGCCCCTTGCTTATTTAGAAAATCCACCTCACTGCGCACCGTTCGTTCAGCAAGCTCAACATTTTCAGCTAACGCTCTCCGTCCGACAGGCTGCATGATCTGGATGGAATACAACAGCTGATAACGGCGCTGTATAACGTCCAGTACATCAGGGAATAATTTTTTTTGTAAGTCGATGAACGCTCTCATGGAAAAGCCCCTTCTTTGAAATGATACCAACCGGGATGCATTATGTCCCAGCCAGTCATATTATGTCCCGCTCGGAGCAAAAAAATATCTCATTTCACCTCTAATAGTAACAGTGGGGATGCCCCCGCGCAAGCGCAAAACGACACGTTTTTTATTGTAAGCGCTTTTCTAACTCGAAATAATTAATCTGGCGGTAATCCAATTCTTCATTTCCAATTTTAAGCACTGGAATCTCAAACATGTATTTCTGATGTAAATACGGATCATCCTCTATATTTACTTCCTTCAGCTCCACATGGAATAAAGAAACCAGATCCCTGACTTCATCACAAAGGGGACACGTTTTTTTGGAGTATAAGATAAGAGAGTTCAAGTCAACCACCCACCTCTCAATGAATTGTTCACATCTTCGTCCTAATAAAAAAAGAACACACTTTAGGAAGCATGCCCTTTTTTATCATAAAAACCATTATCGATTTTCAATTTCCGTTTCTGCAAAAAATCCGATAACTCTTCGCCTACATAGTTTTCCGGCGTTCGCTTCAACGATTCATAGTTGAAGGACAACTTTTGTTGCTGCTGCATATCGAACACATGAATCCGCCTGTCTTCTGACACTTCCTCGGTCGACAACATTTTATAACGGATTAGGTTTGTCATGGATACCCCTTTTCTAAACAAAGCGAAAAGTCTGACTTTACATATCTATATAATAACATAAATGCCTGCTATAACAAACTGCAGTGATATAACAAAAGCTCGTTAAGACTCGTATCATCATTGTTCAACATTTGCTAAACAAACGTGTTATATACTCTATGCCTCGTCCACTTCATTGTTTTTATTATATCACAATAATAATCAGAACGTAAAAAGATAGGGCTTCCATTTGGAAGCCCTATCTAAAGTTAGCGCGCCTGAGAGGATTCGAACCCCCGACTGACGTAGAACCGGAATCTACCGCTCTATCCAACTGAGCTACAGGCGCATAAGCGACATGCAAATAATATTATAATGAAATTATTGATTAAACGCAACCCCTTTTTCTCATCAATTAGAAAGATTGTTCTTGCTTTGATGAGGTGTGACAGAAATCTTCAGCCCTAATACCCCATGCACCTATCTCTTAACGTAAAATAAAAGTTGTTTCAATAGATTTTTATTCGAACGTTTATATAGGTAATAAAAGGGTATGATGGTAAAAGGAATCAGCACAAAGTAATTATACATCACACTTTAATCTTACCCTCTTTCAGCAAGAAAAAGGTCGATCGTTTTTGTTTGACCTTCACTGACCTTAAAGGTATGATTAATGTATTCCATCATATTAATTTGATGTTAAGGAGGAACTTAAAATGAACTTAGTCCCTACAGTTATTGAACAAACGAACCGCGGAGAGCGCGCATATGACATTTATTCCCGCCTACTTAAAGATCGTATCATTATGCTGGGCAGCCCTATTGATGACAACATCTCAAACTCTGTTGTCGCTCAATTGCTATTCTTAGCTGCTGACGATCCTGAAAAAGATATTTCTTTATACATCAACTCTCCAGGTGGTTCCATCACAGCTGGTATGGCCATCTATGACACAATGCAATTTATTAAACCAAATGTTTCTACCATTTGTACTGGTATGGCTGCATCCATGGGAGCATTCCTTTTAAATGCAGGAGAACCTGGGAAGCGTTACGCTCTTCCAAACAGTGAAGTAATGATTCACCAGCCTTTAGGTGGTACTCAGGGTCAGGCCTCTGATATCGAAATTCACGCTAAACGTATCATTCAAATGCGTGAGAAGCTTAACAGAATCTTATCTGAGCGCACTGGTCAGCCAATGGAAGTCATCGAGCGTGACACGGATCGTGATAATTTCATGTCTGCGCACGAAGCTGTTGATTATGGCTTAATTGACAAAGTTATGGAAAAAACAACAGACCGCTAAACGGTAAAAATCCGCTGTATTTCTACACAGCGGATTTTTTTATTTTATTTTAAAAGAACGTTCATTCTTTCACATATGTTTGTTTAAGAAGACTGTACAAAATCAATAAGAACCTTTAATGCTTCTTCTTCATCTGTACCATCTGCAATTAATTTAATTTCTTCATCCGTTCCTACCGCTAAACTCATTAAACCCATGATACTTTTAGCATTCACTCGCTTTTCTTCTTTTTCTATAAAAATATCGGCAGTAAATTTATTTGCTTCCTGAACAAATTGAGCAGCAGGACGCGCTTGAAGTCCCGTGTTAAGTTCAATTTTCACCATTCTTTCTATCACTTATCATTCTCCTTTCAATATATCCTAATTTTTGTAAGCGGATTCAACGCAAAGGGAAAATAACGCTCTCTTAACGAAAGCGTTATGATTTGTATCTAATTATAGCATGAATCCTTTAGGGATACATTAATTTCTAGACTTTTCAGTTACTTCGCCTTTTTTCACTTTTTCCGCAAATTCATCAATTTTACGAAGGCGGTGGTTAATTCCTGATTTACTTATTGTGCCGCCGGATACATATTCACCGAGTTCTTTTAAAGAAACTTCCTGGTGCTGCAGTCTAAGCGTCGCAATTTCCTGAAGCTTGTCAGGGAGAGCCTCGAGGCCTACGGTCCGTTTGATAAATTTGATATTTTCCACTTGGCGGAATGCTGCACCAATCGTTTTATTTAAGTTGGCTGTTTCACAGTTGACTAGACGATTCACTGAGTTCCGCATATCCCTCACAATACGTACGTCTTCAAATTTAAAGAGAGCCTGGTGAGCACCAATATTACTAATCAATTCCGTAATCTTGTCCGCTTCTTTTAAATAAGTGATGTACCCTTTTTTCCTGCTTAACGTGCGCGCATGCAGACCGAAGCTGTTCATGAGCTTACACAACGCCTCGTTGTGTTCCTCATCAGAAGAGTAAATCTCAAGATGATAAGAAGACGTCTCCGGGTTATTCACAGATCCTCCGGCAAGAAAGGCCCCTCTCAAGTAAGCGCGTTTACAACATGTATCATTCAAATATTTTTTCGGAATCTCTGGATTGATGGACAGAGGTCCCTGTAATATCTCAAGATCTTCTAAAACTGTTTTAGCATTTTCCGCCATTCGAACAATATAGACGTTGTTTTTCTTTAACCGCATCTTTTTTCTTACAAGCAGTTCAACTGGATAGGGATACAGTTTTTTGATCAATGTGTAGATTCTACGTGCAATAGCCGCATTTTCGGTCTGGACATCCAGAATGTACTCACGATTAGACAACGAAAACGTACCGTTCATACGTACGAGGGCAGCCAATTCCGACTCCATACAGCACGTCTCTGCTTCCACATTGGTCAACTCTTTTTTTATCTCTGATGCAAATGACATAGGTGTCCCTCCCTTCTTTCACAGAAAAACGCGTTTACAGCATCGAATGCAATAAACGAGCGAGTTTTTCTGTATCGTGACGCAGCATAGGCTTGTTATGGTCTATTATATCTTCTTCGATCACTTTCAACCCCATGGATTTAATTCGATCGATATCATAAATAACTGGTTCAGAGTTTTCTTCTGCATACGCTTTTCTAACCCCTTGATCAATGGGCTTATTGTGCACAATAACTGACTTTATCACGTCTTTCCCAATATGATCAAACAGCGCTTGTATATGATCCGCAGCTGTATACCCTGAAGTCTCCCCTTCCTGTGTCATCACGTTACAAATGTAAGTCACATCTGCTTTCGTTTCTCGTAAGGCCTGACCAATCTCAGGAATAATAATGTTAGGAAGAATACTGGTATACAGACTGCCGGGCGATATTACTATTAAATCTGCTGACTTAATGGCTTCGACTGCCTCAGGTAAAGGTTGAACAGGAGTGGGGCTGACGAAGACCTTCTTAATCCTTTTATTTTGTTTAGGGATACTTGATTCCCCTGTAACAATTGTCCCATCTTCCATTTCTGCGTGCAGATTCATAGAGTGATTTGCTATCGGATAGATTTCTCCACGCACATTCAATACGCGGGAGATCTCTTTAATCCCCTTATAAAAATCACCGGTCATAGAAGCCATAGCGGCCAGCAGCAAATTTCCCATTGAATGGCCTGATAAACCGTTCCCATTTGCAAATCGATGTTGAAAAAGGTCTAAAAGCATAGGCTCAGCATCAGATAAGGCCGCGACAACATTACGGATATCACCTGGAGCTGGTATTTCCATCTCTGTCCGCAACCTCCCTGAGCTTCCTCCGTCATCAGCTACTGTAACGATGGCAGACAATTCGATCGGCAGATTTTTCAGCCCGCGTAGGAGAACAGGCATACCCGTCCCCCCGCCGACAACCGCAACCCGCGGTTTTCTCTTCTGTTCCATTCGTTACAAACCCTTTCTTTTATCAATGTCTCTATGGGTTACGTGTGTAACATAATCTGTAGAGAAATATTCCGATAAGTGCTCAGCAAGTGCTACGGAGCGATGCTGACCACCCGTACACCCAACAGCAATAACAAGCTGACTTTTTCCTTCTCGTTTATACTGTGGAAGCATAAATTGAAGCAGGTCTTTCAGCTTTTCGAGGAACTTTTGTGTATCCGTCCACTTAAATACATAAGAAGAGACCTCTGTGTTCAATCCGGTTAGCGGACGCATATGCTCCACATAATGAGGATTAGGCAGGAACCTGACATCAAACATTAGGTCAGCATCTATAGGAACGCCATATTTAAAGCCAAAAGAGACCATCTGAACAGAAAAAACCTGCTGTTCTTTCTGACGATAATTCTCAATAATCCGCTCACGTAGTTCCTTAGGTTTTAGTGATGTCGTATCAATAATGGTCTGCGATCGGCCCCTTAATTCATCTAGCATTTTCCGCTCTTTTCGAATACCATCCAAAGGAAGCCCTTCTTTAGCTAGCGGATGGGAACGACGCGTTTCCTTATATCGGGATACAAGTGACTGATCTTCGGCATCAAGGAAAAGAATATGTTCCTGCAGCCACTCTTCTTTGCCAAGGTGGTCTAAAGAATCAAATAATGCATCAAAAAATTCTCTCCCCCGCAAATCCATCACTAAGGCTACGTTCTGAATATTGTTGCTGGAGTCTTTCATTAACTCTAGAAATTTAGGAAGCAGGGCTGGAGGTAAGTTATCCACACAAAAAAAACCGAGATCTTCAAAGCTTTGAACAGCCACGGTTTTCCCTGCTCCTGACATTCCTGTGATGATCACTAACTGAGTGTTGTTGGCATCTACATGCATCATCAATCGCTCCCCATTAGTCAGGTCGTGACGGATCGAGATCCTGATCGATCAATCGAAAATCCGTCGTATATACAAATGTTCCATAAAGTTGGCCTTCGCTGGTTAAAATATGCTTGAAAATTTCCCGATCTCCCTCTGCCATCGGTTTCTGAAGTACTTCATCAACAGGTACCCATTCCAATTCGCCTTCTTCACTGACTTCTAACAGATCTCCAGAGTAAGACGTAGTGAAAAAGGTAAACATCATCCATTCTTGAGCTGTCTTTCCTTCTTCTCTCATAACAAAAGTGAAAGACCCTCTTAATTCAGGATTCTCAATGGATAACCCTGTTTCTTCTTTAAACTCTCGAACAACAGAATCTTTTATGTTTTCTCCAGCTTCCATTTTTCCACCTGGAGCAACATACCATCCTCTACGTGGTTTTTTCAGCATTAATACATAATCGTCCGTGCGTAAAATACAGTTTGCTACACGTTGCATTTTTTGTCACCTCATTTTCTTTCTAGAGGGCATCTTTACCCATTATACAATGAATACACAAGGTGCTACAATATTATGATTTCATTTAAGAAAATAAAAACAAGCGTTACAGTGGATCTCCCTTTTCATTTCCACCTTCATAAATAGTAAATAACCCACCAATTATAAGAAGCGGATGGAAATAGAAAGAACCTGGAAATGGACAAAAAAAGGCACAGATGACGAGCACCTGTGCCTCATAGAGATTATTCTATTAAAAGGGGGTCAATTAATTAATTTCATCATAACAAAAGAATATTTCACATGTGTTACACCTAAGTTAAAATGTTATTTCTTTTAATTGACGACTTTTAATTCCTCTAGAAGATTCTCGATATAGTGCTGTGCAGACTGAGCTGCAATACTTCCATCTCCAGTTGCTGTCACGATTTGTCTTAGTTCTTTCTCACGAATGTCTCCAGCGGCAAAAACACCCGGAACTTTCGTTTCCATATTTTCATCCGTCTCAATATACCCCTGTTCATTTGTAATGCCTAGGCTTTCGAATGGAGTACTTAAAGGGATCATACCAATATAGATAAAAGTACCGTTGGTATCAAATTCATATTCTTGACCTGTCTTATTGTTGTGAAGGGTAACGCTGCCCACTTTTCCATCTTTATCATTGATGGATTTCACAACCGTATCCCAGATGAAGTCGATCTTATCGTTATCAAACGCCCGGTCTTGAAGGATTTTTTGAGCACGAAGCTCATCCCGACGGTGAACAATTGTCACTTTGCTTGCGAATCGAGTAAGGTATACCCCTTCCTCAACAGCAGAATCACCGCCACCTACAACGACAAGCTCTTTATTACGGAAGAATGCACCGTCACAAACAGCACAGTAAGATACCCCTCTACCGCCAAGCTCTTTTTCTCCAGGGACGCCAAGTTCTTTATACTGTGCACCAGTTGTAACAATGACTGCCCGCGCTTTATACTCTTTATTTCCAGCCTTAACCGT
The DNA here is from genome assembly GCF_020524025.1 of Halobacillus litoralis. Lineage (GTDB taxonomy): Bacteria > Bacillota > Bacilli > Bacillales > Halobacillaceae > Halobacillus > Halobacillus litoralis_D. Next base: position 138,879 of record NZ_JAIVKN010000002.1, read on the forward strand.
TTTGTACTCTTTCCCATCGATGACTTCTTTGATATCGCCGTACGCATATTCAGCGCCGAATTTCTTCGCATGGTCAAACATTTTATTAGAAAGGTCCGGTCCTAAGATGCTTTCAAATCCTGGGTAGTTTTCAACATCTTCGGTATTCGCCATTTGCCCGCCAGGAATACCCCGCTCAATCATAAGCGTATCCAGATTAGCTCTGGACGTATAGACGGCAGCTGTCATACCAGCAGGACCCGCTCCTGCAATAATTACATCATAAATACGATCTTCACTCATCTATTATCAACTCCTTGTGATTGCAATACTCTCAGTTGTATTTCATGTACATATCATAGTAAATCATACGAAAACCGTCCATCAATGTGCTTAAAGAAAAGTGGAAGCGGCTTGTTCAGCCTTGACAAGCATAAGACAAACGTTGCAGTGAAGTGCTCTTTTTTCACGGAAACGATTGTCTTATGACCTCGAGAGGCTAGCCGCTGCAACTAGACATTAAAGAAAAGTGGAAGCCCCTATGGGAGGCACGAACTGCATAAGCAAAATCACGTCGTGGCGGTCTCTGCCACAAAGTGAGTTTGCTTATGTCTCGAGTGCCTGGGGGCTGGAACTAGACAAAGAAAGGTGGAAGCGGCTTGTTCATCCTCGACAAGCATAAGACAAACGTTGCAGTGAAGTGCTCTTCTTTCACGGAAACGTTTGTCTTATGACCTCGAGGGATTCAGCCACGCCTGATATTATTTCTGCCAAGGTCCGTCTTCTTCCCCCATTTTAGGGTACTGCTTACATCCTTTTTCCCAAAGCTGAAGTGATTTAGAAGGGTTCCCCGTATGATAAAGGGAAATGCTGTACCACTTATAATAGACCCTTCGCCTTACGACCTGTTTATCTTTAAGCTGCCTGAAGCGGTCCACTGCCTCTTTGTAGTGTCCAGCCCTTGCTAATGTTTCCGCTACAGCTAGTTTTTGCTGCTCATGCATTGGAAATACATTGCGAAGGCGTTCAATGTGAAAATTGGCTTCTTCTGTGCGTTTCCCTTCGAGTAGGAAGGTTGCCAAATTAACATGGCTGTGAATGTTCGCGGAATCCTGCTGTAAATTTGCTTCCTCAAATTGGATTGCCTCATCTGTATCCCCGTTCATGAAAAGAGCGTAGGCATATTTATGCTTGGCCATCTTAAATTCTGGGAAGAGGTCCATCATTTCATGAAGTACACTGAGAGCTTGATCCCATTCTTCCTGTTCTAAATGATAAAAGGCAGTTTCTTGATAAATAAGAAGTTCATCTTCATCTTCAAAAGCCCATTCATCTTCGTCATCGTCTTCTTCAAGGGAATCGAGCATTTCCTTTAACTGATTAGCCGCTTCTTCAAACTCACCATCACCGGATTGTTCAAGATATATATCTACATATTTTTTAGCATCACTGAGCAAGCCTAAATGAGCGTAATTATTGGCCATCAAATAGTAACAATCGACGTATTCCTTACCAAAGTCAGCTAATACCTCAGTGAGTACCTGATTGGCTGCATGATAAGAGCCAACTTCCGTGTATACTACCGAAAGCTGGCATTGGTACAAAGGTTCTTCGGGAGAGGCTTCGATCGCTTTCTTCAGCCACTTGACGGCAGCACTGAAACGACGCTTTTGGAAAGCCTGTATCCCATGGGTAAAGTAAAATGTTCCTGATGGTAAAAATGGGATGATATTCGTATCCTGTTGTGCTGCTGTCTCTTTTACTGATGTGGTCATGACTGTCCCCCTATTTCCGTTTCAAATCTCACTAATTATGCAGTATAACATAAATAAAGACCTAGAAATAGGAGAAAATGTAATCCGTTACGAATGTCTCTTTTCTAATACTTGAAGGACATCATCGAATGGGACTCCACGATCGGTGAGGATCATCAACAAATGGAACATAAGATCTGCTGATTCTAAAGCTATTTCTTCAGAATCATCATTCTTGGAGGCGATAATAACTTCGCCTGCTTCTTCACCAATCTTCTTAGCTATACGGTCCACACCTTCCTGAAAGAGTTTAGATGTATAAGATCCTTCAGGTAATGTAGCTTTACGGTCAGCTAATACAGATTGCAGATCATCTAGAATTTGATACCTGTTTTCTTTTGGCCGGCTGTCCTGCTCTGTTAAAGATTCTGTGAAACAGCTATAGTCTCCTTTATGACAGGCAGGTCCATTCGGAATCACCTGTACGAGAAGAGCATCCTGATCGCAGTCATAACGAATGCCCTCTACTTTTTGGCTGTTTCCTGATGTTTCCCCTTTGTGCCAAAGTTCTTGACGAGAACGGCTGTAAAATACAGTCTCTCCAACCTTCATGGTCTTCTGCAAAGACTCTTCACTCATATAGGCCAGAGTCAAAACTTCTTTAGAACGTGCATCCTGAACGATTGCTGGTACAAGGCCTTGCTCATCAAACTTGATATCATTAGTATTCATCTTACAGGCACTCCTTTTTCCTTCAGATACGCTTTAACATTTTCGATTGAGGTTTCTTTATAGTGAAAGATAGAAGCAGCCAATGCAGCATCAGCGTCCACTTTTGAGAATACGTCATAGAAATGCTCACTTGACCCTGCACCACCGGAGGCAATCACAGGGACATTAACGACGTTTTGTACTGCTTGTAATAATGGCAGATCAAATCCGGTTTTTTCCCCATCTTTGTTCATAGAAGTAAGAAGAATCTCTCCCGCTCCAAGCTTAACAGCTTCCTTTGCCCAATCTGTCACTTTCCACTCGGTTGGTGTACGGCCACCGTGCGTGTAGACGCGCCAACCCCCTTCTTTCTCGTCAAACCGGGCATCAACAGCCACTACGATACACTGACTCCCAAAGTAATCAGCCCCTTCGGCAATAAGCTCCGGGCGCTGCACAGCAGAGGAATTAAGAGAAACTTTATCTGCCCCGTTTCTCAACGTCTCCTTAATATCTTCAAGAGACCGGATACCTCCTCCAACAGTGAAAGGAATGGCAAGTTCTGATGCAACGGCACGGACTACATCGATCATTGTCTTTTTACCTTCGTGGCTTGCAGAAATATCTAAGAATACAAGTTCATCAGCGCCTTGTTCGTCATAGACCTTAGCCAATTCAACAGGGTCGCCCGCGTCACGGATATCAACGAATTGTATCCCTTTAACCACGCGTCCCTCTTTAACATCTAAACAGGGAATGATTCTCTTTGACAGCATCATTCCACCTCCAGATCTAATGCTTCTTTTAAAGTGAATTGATTTGTATACAGGGCTTTTCCTACGATAGAACCGACCACATGATCCCCGGTATACTGCTTTAACTCTTCAAGATCATTCAATCCCTTAATTCCGCCGGATGCAATAACATTCACACCCGTGTCCTGTGCAAGGCGGACAATTTCTTTTGTATTCGGTCCTGACAGCATTCCATCTTTTGCAATGTCTGTATAGATGAATGTCTCAGCGCCCGCTTCCGCTAACTCCTTACCTAAATCAACGGCTTTGATCTCTGATTGTTTCAGCCATCCAGCTGTAGATACATACCCGTCTCTAGCATCGAGTCCTATGGCAATACGCTCGCCATATTTTCCGAGCAGCTGCTTAGTCGTTTCAACGTCCCGAACGGCAAGTGACCCAATAATTACCCGGTCAACGCCTCGCTCTAAATAGTAAAGCACATCTTCTTCAGAGCGGATACCGCCGCCGATCTGCACGCGGCAGTTTAACTCTTTTGCGACACGCAGCACGTGTTCAGCATTTTGCTTAGATCCTTCTTTGGCTCCATCAAGGTCCACCATATGAATCCAGGAAGCTCCCATTTCCGCAAATTCTTTCGCCACTTCGAATGGATTCTCCCCATAAATCGTTTCCTTATTAAAATCCCCTTGTTCCAGGCGTACACATTTGCCATCCCGCATATCTATGGCCGGGTAAATGGTAAAGGTCATTTTTCCAACTCCTCACTGTCTGCACATTACCTTACAAAAGTTCTCCAATAACTGCATGCCTGCCTGCCCGCTCTTTTCGGGGTGAAACTGGCTGGCCACTAAATGATCCCTTCCAATAATGGCAGGAACCTCCCCGTGATAGTCAGCGGTAGCATATAAAATAGAAGGCTGCTCTGTCTGAACGACATAAGAATGCACGAAATAGACATGGTCTTCCTTCACATCCGTCATGATAGCTTGTTCCGGCTGGTGGATATTCAACTCATTCCATCCCATGTGAGGGACTTTATAAGCCTCCCCTTTCTCATTTCTGCCAGAGAAACGAGTGATTGAACCTGGAAATAAACCAAGGCCCTCTGTTTCTCCACCCTCTTCACTTCTTTCGAATAACAACTGCATTCCTAAGCAGATCCCGTAAACAGGAATACCAGCTTCTACTTTTTCTTTAATAAAATGAATGAAATTATGTTCTTCTAATGCTTTCATCGCGTCTGGGAAAGCCCCGACTCCAGGAAGAATATAACCATCACAATTCTCCAGTTTCTCTGGACGGTCCCCCAGCTTATAGTCAACGTTTATCCGCTCAAGAGCTTTAGAGACGCTAAAAAGGTTCCCCATCCCATAATCAATGATTCCTATCATCTATAAACTTCCTTTCGTACTCGGTACGCCTTGAACCCTCGGGTCAACCTGAGTAGCTTCATCTAAAGCTCTCGCCAGCGCTTTAAACATAGCCTCTATAATATGGTGGGTGTTGTGACCATGATGAAGGACGATATGTAAATTCATCCTTGCTTCCACAGCCAGTTTCCAGAAAAATTCATGAACATTTTCTGTATCAAACGTTCCGACCCGGTCTTTAGGAAGCTCAGCTCTCCATTCCAAATGCGGTCGATCACTAAGATCAACAGCAACAGTCACTAACGTTTCATCCATTGGCAGCGTCATTGAACCATAACGCTTCATTCCAAATTTGTCCCCCACAGCTTTACGCAAAGCCTGTCCAAGACAGATTCCTATATCTTCTGTCAGGTGGTGATCGTCCACTTCAACATCTCCACGTCCAACGACAGAAAGGTTGAAGAGTCCGTGTTTGGTAAAGAGTTCGAGCATATGAGAAAGGAAAGGAACCTGGACATCCAAGTCCGCTTTTCCTTGTCCATCTATATCAAAATTGAGTTGAATATCTGTTTCTCGTGTTTTACGTTCAATTGTCGCTGATCTTTGTTCTGTCATGTCCATCGCTCCTTTCTTATTTCCACTGCTCTCGCATGGGCCTCCAATCCTTCTAAACGAGCCATACGGGCAATTTTATCCCCATTTGCTCTTAAAGCCTGTTGACTATAAGAAATGACGCTTGTTTTCTTTAAAAAGTCCTCTACGTTAAGTGGACTGGAGAATCTTGCTGTTCCGTTTGTAGGCAGAACGTGATTGGGTCCTGCAAAATAATCTCCAACCGGCTCACTACTGTAGGGTCCCAGAAATACCGCCCCCGCATGCTTGATTTTCCCCAGGCATTGAAAAGGGTCAGAAGTAATGATTTCCAAGTGTTCCGGAGCTATATCATTAATAGTTTCAATAGCTTCCGCTTCATCTTTACAAATTACAATCATCCCGTAATCTTTCACACTCTGGCTGGCGATTTCAGTTCTTGGAAGTGAGTTCAACTGAATGTCCACTTCTTTTTGAACGTCTACAGCAAGATCTTCACTCGTTGTAACAAGAACACTCGAAGACCTTGCATCGTGTTCTGCCTGTGATAAAAGATCGGCTGCTATTTCTTTTGCTTTTGCTGTTTCATCAGCAAGTACAGCAATCTCACTAGGTCCCGCAATCATATCAATATCCACATCGCCAAAGACTTCCCGTTTCGCCAGGGCTACATAAACATTCCCAGGTCCCGTAATTTTATCAACAGAAGGAATGGTTTCCGTACCATAGGCAAGAGCGGCAACAGCCTGTGCTCCTCCTACTTTATATACATCTTCAATGCCGAGAAGGTGGGCAGCAAGAAGGACACCATCAGGAATTCTGCCATCTTTTCCAGGAGGTGTTGTCATCACAATTCTTTTCACACCTGCAACCTGAGCCGGTATCACATTCATAAACACAGAAGACGGATAGGCCGCCGTTCCTCCAGGCACGTAAACACCAGCCACATCAATCGGAGTGATTTTCTGCCCAAGGATTGTTCCGTTCTCTGATGTATCAAACCATGAATTCGGCAGTTGTTTTTCATGAAAGGCGCGGATATTATCTGCCGCTTCCTTAAGAATTTGAACAAATTCGCCGTCCAGAGATTCATAAGCCTGCTCAAATTCTTCCTTTGTCACTTTTAACGAATCTAAATATGCCCTATCAAAACGTTCAGTATATTCTTTTACTGCTTTATCACCATTGTTTTTAACATCGTCAATGATTTTTTGTACAGCAGCTCTCTGTTGTTCTGTACCTTGATCAACACTTCGTTTTAATGATCCTAAGTCGGTTTTATTGATAATTCTCATTAACGCTCGCCCTCCATAACCTCACTTAAGTTTGAAACCATCTGCTCAATTTCTTTACTCTTCATTCGATAGCTCACCGGGTTCACAATTAGGCGCGAGGTAATGTCCGTTATCTTTTCGTATTCTACAAGACCATTTTCCTTAAGCGTGCGGCCTGATGAAACGATGTCCACGATTCGATCCGCTAAACCTATAAGTGGAGCAATTTCTATAGATCCATTAAGAGGAATGATCTCTATCTGCTCTCCCTGTTCACGGAAATAATCAGAAGCAACTTTAGGGTATTTCGTCGCAATCTTAGGTGCAATCCGGCTGAGTGGTTGATCAGGAAGACCAGCTACAGCTACGTAACAAGGACTTATTTTCAGATCAAGCACTTCATAAACATCCCTGTCCTGTTCAAGAAGAACATCTTTGCCGGCAATACCAATATCAGCTGCACCATATTCTACGTAAGTAACCACGTCCATCGGTTTAGCCATCATTACGCGGATGTTTTGGTCTGGGAATTCAAGGATCAGCTTTCTCGAATCATCCAGATCAGCACCTAAGTCATACCCTGCCTGCTCCATTAATTCTGCAGCTTCTTCATAGATGCGTCCTTTCGGCATTGCAATCGTCAGTGGTTTATTCATTACGTTCACCCCCACCCTTTGTAAGGTCGACTGTTCGCGCTAAATCTTTTTGGAAGGCGTGGACATCCGGTATCTGATCAACATGCTGCAGTAAGACGGATAAACCTTCGCGGCGATATTTACTCGCTTTTGCAACCCCTTCACTGTAACTATCATCATCAACGATGATACCAATTCGCGGATCTTGATCCTCCTTTACGTCCAACGCTTCGACGAGACGTTCTAAATGGATAGCAAACCCTGTCGCTGATGCATTCAATTGAAAGGAAGGGAGAAGTGTGTCATATCTTCCGCCGTTACAAAGCATCGCCCCTAAATGCGGCGCATATCCTTCAAAAAGGATTCCTGTATAGTAATCCATGTGACTGATTAGGTTGAGGTCAAAATGGATATATTCTGCTACTTTATATTGCTCCAGGAGACGGTACAACTGTTTTAATTCATTAACCGCCTGCATACACAACTGATTACGCGCAAGGGAACGGCTGGATTCAAAGATCTCTCCCCCCCCTTTAAGAGATAAAAGCTGCAGCAAGACGTTTTTCTTTTCTGCTGTTACTGAAAGGGCTTTGACTGCCTCTTTGTATCCCACGTAATTCTTGCGATATAAATAATTTAACAAGGTTTCCGTCGTATCTTCATCATCACCAAGAAGGTCACTGAAGAAGGCTTTTACGTAGCCTATATGACCAACCGTAATCACAAAATCTTCCAACCCTGTCTGTTTTAATGATTCAACCAGCAGTGCAATGACTTCTGCGTCTCCATATGAAGAGTGGTCGCCGATTAACTCTGTGCCCACTTGTTCAAACTGCGCAGGCTTCCCGCCTTCAGTCTGCTGGGCCCGGAATACAGGGCCATCATAGGCAAGCCTGAGAGGAAACTCTGTGTTTTTCAGTTGAGAGGCAGCCACCCTTGCTATAGGTGCTGTCATATCAGGGCGTAAAACAAGTGTATGGCCCTGCTGATCTAATAACTTAAATAACTGTTGATCAAGTGTCGCACTTACTTTTCCAACTGTATCGTGGTATTCCATAATGGGCGTATCCATGAACGAATACCCGAATGACAAAATTGTTTCAGTGAGGCTTTTTCTTGCTTTTGATTTCTGATTATAAAAAAAGGGAAGCGTGTCTCGCATTCCCAAAGGTTTTTCAAACATCAGCCTTCTAACCAATGGAACTCATCCTTTCCGTCAAATCCTTTAGCTTGCTAATATGCTAACAAAATAAAGATTGTGCGTCAATTAAGATTTTCCTTCCATATGTTCCCCTTCTTATCATAGCAGAAACTGTTGAACATAATCGGATCCGCCCGTTTTCTTTCGAATAACCGACAAAAAGCTCACCTGAAGGGAAACAGCTTTATGATTACAAAAAAAAGACCTCGCCCCTCCAAGGGACAAGGTCTTGACCTTAAACGTATTCAATCGGAGTAACTGCTTCTTTCAGCAGCTGATTAAGCTGTTCGGTGTACTCCTGTTTTTGTTGTTCACTATAATTTAGAGCTTTAGCCATATAATCAATAACGGAAGTTTTATGATCTCTTACCCATTGGATATTGAAGAACAAGGCTGCGGTACGGCGAACAAAGAAGTCGACTGGTTTATAAGTCATCTCGTTTTCTAAAGCATAGGCAAGTTGAGCAAATACTACAGGGTCAACACCCTCTTCTTTGGCTTCCTGCTTACGATTCTTGTAGTTATCGAACACTTTATCAACGTTTGAACCATAAAGCTGAATCAGCATGTCCGCATCATCATCGCTCAGTTCCAGAGATTCAGCAATTTTCGCCCGGTCTTCCTTGAACTTCTTAAAGCCTTTTGAGCCTCCAACGTCGCCGCCGGAAATTGGCATATTTTTTGTCTCTGAATCAGAATAACGAATGCCGTATTCTTCCATGATTTGATCACGGACAAGGTTAACGGCTGTCTGAGCCATTTTACGATAACCAGTTAACTTCCCGCCTGCCATGGAAATCAATCCAGAATCAGATACGAAGATTTCGTCTTTTCGAGAGATTTCAGAAGGGTCTTTACCTTCTTCATGAATAAGCGGACGTAACCCGGCCCAGCTGGATTCCACATCTTCCTTGGTCACTTCAACGGTAGGGAACATTGTTTTCATAGCGTCCAAAATATAGTCACGGTCGTCTTCAGTCATCGTAGGATGAGCGATCTCCTGATCATACGTCGTATCTGTTGTACCGATATACGTTTTCCCATCTCTAGGAATCGCAAAGATCATACGACCATCCGGGCTGTCGAAATAAATCGCCTGTCTCAGTGGGAAGACAGATTGATCGAAGACAAGGTGAACACCTTTGGTTAACTGCAGTGTTTTCCCTTTCTTAGATCCATCTATTTCACGCAGTTCATCGACCCACGGACCACCAGCGTTAATAATTTTTTTCGCTTTCACATGGTATTGTTCCCCAGTGACTGTATCCTCTACTTTTGCCCCTATAACAGAACCTTCGTCATCATAAATGAAGTCTACAACTTTTGCATAGTTAGTAGAGCAGGCGCCGTATTCTACCGCTTTTTTCATGACTTCCAAGGTTAAACGCGCATCATCTGTTTTGTACTCAACATAGTAACCTGCGCCCTTTAAGCCATCTCTTTTAATAAGAGGCTCACGTTCTATCGCTTCTTCAGCACTCATCATCGTACGGCGTTCTGACTTCTTAACACCCGCTAAGTAATCATAAACACGAAGACCGATGTTTGTAGAGAAGGGCCCGAAGTTGCCACCCTCATGGAAAGGAAGCAGCATCCATTCAGGAGTTGTTACGTGAGGACCATTTTCATAAACAATCTCACGCTCTTTGCCCACTTCTGCAACCATTTTTACTTCAAATTGTTTCAGGTATCTCAGGCCACCATGAACAAGCTTTGTTGAACGACTTGACGTTCCCGCTGCGTAATCCTGCATTTCAACGACTGCTGTTTTCATACCTCGACTGGCAGCGTCCAATGCAATACCAGAACCTGTGATTCCTCCACCGATAACAAGAAGATCCCATTCTTCCTGTGCCAGCTGGTCAAAATTACGTTGTCTTTCATAGCTTGAAAATGATTTCATACTATCTCTCCTTCTTCCGTTGTCTTCATTTAATGGTCTTCTACGTTTATTCCCGAAAACAAAAAAATTATGTGTGCAAATGCCGATCAGCGAAACACAAGCCATAAAAAAAGAGACCACGAAACTCCTTATGCTTCAGCATAAAGCTTCGTGGTCTCTCCGCGTCTCCGACCGTAACCATTAACTTGTACCCTTATTATATCAGAGAGAATGAAGGTGTCAAAGAATTATTCTTCCTGTTTAAACACCCTTGTTGCTTCCACGGCTTTTTGCCAACCTTTATATAGTTTCTTACTTTTTTCTTTTTCCATACTAGGTGTAAATTCCCGTTCAATGTTCCATTGGTTTTCAATTTCCTTACGATCTTCCCAGAAACCTACAGCCAGACCGGCAAGGTAAGCTGCACCCAGTGCGGTTGTTTCATTGACTTCCGGGCGCTCCACCGTCACATCCAGCAGGTCACTCTGGAACTGCATCAGGTAATTGTTTTTGACTGCTCCACCGTCGACCCGGAGCGTTTTCAGTTCGATTCCGGAGTCTTCTACCATCGCATCAACCACATCTTTGGTTTGATAAGCAAGAGAATCAAGAGTAGCACGAACGAAATGCGCTTTTGTGGTGCCCCGGGTTAAGCCGAATACAGCACCGCGTGCTTCACTGTCCCAGTATGGTGTACCTAAACCAACGAAAGCAGGTACAACATAAACCCCGTCAGTGGAGTTTACTTGACCAGCTACTTCTTCACTTTCTGGAGAAGTTTCAATCATTTTCAATCCATCACGAAGCCATTGAATGGCCGATCCGGAAACAAAGATACTTCCCTCAAGAGCATATTCCACTTTACCGTCAATTCCCCACGCAAGAGTTGTCAATAAACCATGGTCTGACTTAACCGCTTCTTCGCCAGTATTCATCAACATAAATCCACCTGTACCATAAGTGTTTTTAGCCATCCCTTTTTCAAAACAGGCTTGACCGAATAGAGCGGCCTGCTGATCACCGGCAATTCCGGCAATTGGCACTTCTTTTCCAAAGAAGTGATAATCAACTGTGTGGGCATACACTTCTGAGGAAGGTTTGACTTCTGGAAGCATGTCTCTTGGCACTCCTAAAATATCAAGAAGCTCATCGTCCCACTTTAAATCGAAAATGTTGTACATAAGCGTCCGGGAGGCATTGGAATAATCCGTCACATGTGCTTTTTGACCGGATAGCTTATAAATCAGCCAGGTATCAATGGTTCCAAACATTAGATCCCCGTTCTCAGCTTTTTCCTTTACACCGTCGACGTTATCAAAGATCCATTTTACTTTCGTACCGGCAAAGTAAGGGTCAAGCAGTAAACCGGTTTTATCTCTGAATGTATCTTCCAGACCTTTTTCTTTTAATTCGTTACACACACTTTGTGTCTGGCGGGACTGCCATACAACTGCTCTATAAACCGGCTTTCCGGTATTTTTATCCCATACTACAGTCGTTTCACGCTGATTGGTAATCCCGATTCCGGCAATATCCCCGGGATCAACATCCGCAATCCTGAGTACATCAGCGATACACGCTAGTACAGATGTCCAAATTTCGTTGGCATCATGTTCAACCCAGCCTGGTTTGGGAAAGTACTGTTCAAATTCTTTTTGTGCTGTTTCTACGATTTCACCATCATGATTAAATAAAATGGCTCTTGAACTTGTTGTTCCTTGGTCAATTGATAAGATATATTTCCCCATTTATTCCACTCCTCTTTAATTATTCATAAGCTTTTTTCAATTCCACTCTCATAGATGAAAGTAAAATGAGAATAACGACGACAGAGCTCAGCCAAAACCATAAGCCGGCCTCACCTTTAAAAACAGCCTGGTAGAACAATCCACCATACACGCCGCCTATTATAGGACCCAGGACAGGAATCCATGAATAACCCCAGTCTGATCCACCTTTACCTGGGATAGGAAGCAGCGCGTGAGCAATCCTCGGCCCCAAATCACGGGCAGGGTTGATCGCGTAACCCGTTGTAGCTCCCAGTGACATACCAATGGCTACAATTAATAAACCGACAATGAGCGGATTTAACCCTTCGGTGAACTCATTAGCGCCGATAAACAATATCCCCATAACCAGTACAAAAGTACCTATAATTTCACTGACCAAATTGGAAATCGGACTTCTAATTGCAGGGTCGGTACAAAAAATAGATTTTATCGCCAATTCATCTTCTGTATCTTTCCAATGAGGGAGATAGTGAAAGAAGACAATTGTTGCTCCGGCGAATGCCCCGATCATTTGAGCAGTTACGTACATGGGAACTTTCGCCCATGGAAAATCACCTACCGCAGCTAATCCCAGAGTAACGGCAGGATTGATATGTGCTCCTGTTACTTGACCTACAGCATAGACCCCCATAGCAACAGCCAGACCCCAGGCAATAGTAATTAACACCCAGTTCCCCTGGGCTTTTGTAGCTTTCAGGTTAGCTCCTGCTATGACACCGCCTCCAAAAATAATGAGAATCATTGTTCCGATCAGCTCACCCATAAACTCAGTCATGATGGAATCCCCTTTCCGGTCACTTTCACCGATGTAAAAAAACCGTCCAGTAACTCGGATGGTTTTTACTGTGCACTTCTTATGGTTTCTTTTGTTCCTGTTGTTTATGTATCTTTGTTGTTAAGACGCCATAATTCAGCACGTGAGGTTGAAACTGCAGCCGCTCCTGAAGCAAGGGCGCTTTCAACCTCTTCTTCCGTTCGTATTAACCCACCGGCGATAACCGGTATTCCGATGTGACCTCTAATCTCTTGTATCATTCCCGGTAAAATACCAGGTAAAACTTCAACAAAATCAGGCGCTGTCCTTTGAATGATTTTCACATTATGTTCAATGGCCTGACTGTCGATTAGAAACAATCGCTGAACGGAAAGGAGATTATATTTTTTTGCCTGCTGGATAACATGAGCCCTTGTGGAGATTACTCCATCCGGCTTAACTTCTTGTCCTATGTATTCCATTCCATAGTCATCCGCCTTTAAGCCCTGAATTAAATCCACATGAACAAAGATTTTCTTTCCTGCCTTCTGTCCTACTTTCACAAGTTTCCTCAGCAGACCTAAACGACTTTCGAGCAGAATAATATAGTCGGTATCACTTTCCAGCAAGGATTCAAATTCCTTAATTTTTTTTACAGCTGGCAAAACAGACTGGGTAAGCTTCATAGGGTTCCTCCCTTGCGTTCTTCCATTTCTTCTCTGGTATAAATGATTTTCATAGGGTTTCCCCCTACGAAAGAGCCGGCAGGAACATCTTTATGAACTAGAGTTCCAGCTGAAACAACGGCTTCATCTCCTATAGTCACCCCTGGAAGAATAGTGGTATTGGCACCAATTAAAACTTCATTCCCAATAACCACCTCTCCCAGTCTGTATTCCTTTATTAAATATTCATGGGCCAGAATAGTTGTGTTATAACCAATAACCGTATTACGTCCCACTTTAATTTTTTCAGGAAACATAATGTCCACCATAACCATAAGGGCGAAAGCTGTCTGTTCACCGACTTTCATATGCAGAAATGTCCGGTACAGCCAGTTTTTCACCCCTAGAAAAGGAGTATAGCGGGCCAGTTGAATGATTAGAAAATTTTTGACCACTTTTAAGAAAGGTACCGTTTTATAGATATGCCAGAGTGAGTTGGCTCCTTTAACAGGATAACGCTCTGTCTTTCTCATACGGTCAGCCTCCTGTTATTTCTAATAGATCCCTCATGTTGGTAAGCATGTAATCAGGATTCAAGTCATCCAATACTTCTCTTCCTTTAATTGTCCACGCCACTCCAGCTGTTCTTACGCCTGCATTTTGTCCTGCTTCTATATCATGTGTGTTGTCACCGACCATAAGAGCTTCAGAAGCTTTAGAATTTAACAGGTCCAGAGCTTTCACGATCGGTTCAGGATGAGGCTTTGCATTATTGACATCATCAAGCGTAATCACCGTCTCAAAAAGCCCGTCTAAGTTTGTTAGCTCTAAGCCCATTTGAACGGTATTCCTCATTTTGGTTGTCACAATACCAAGACGGTACCCTTTTTCCTTAAGCGCTTCAATTGTGTCAACGACACCATCGTACGCTTTAACATAGCGGTCATGATTCTCTATATTATGTTTACGGTAGGTTTCAACCATTTCCTCTACTTTATCGGGATTTACTTTGCGTAAGCTTTCCACCAGAGGAGGGCCGATAAAATCCAAAATTTCTTTCCGGTCATATGGGCGGTCCGAATATTGTGTAATCGTATGGGTGAAGGAAGCGATGATTAATTCGTTTGTGTCAATCAGCGTCCCATCAAGATCAAAGAGAATGGTACGTATGCTCATGTGATGTTTCCTTCCTTTTCTGTTGTAGTCTGTTCCAAATAAAACCAACAGCTGCGGTTAATAATATTGCGGTTACCAATCGAATAAGAAGAAGCGGCCAAACAGGAATGCCAAGAGGAATAAAGATCAAGGTATCCTCAACTACTGCATGGCAGGAGACAAGAAAGAGAATAGCAAGGTACATGTCCTTTTTCGAAACTCCATCTTCCTCCACGGCCTGAATCATCAACCCCGCACCATAAGCAAGACCAATGGTTAGTCCAGCCACTAAAGTCATAGATGTGTTTCTTTCCATTCCAAGAAATTTAGTCATAGGTGCAACCCACACAGAAAAGCGGTCCAGCCAGCCTTTATCCCTTAAATACTGCATCACAATCATTAAAGGAATAACAATAAGAGCCAATTGAACCACGCCCATGAAAGCTGTTTGAAGCCCCTGGCCTATAATTTCCATCCAACCGCCGGGATCTGGATTTTTTGAAGCAGCTAATCCGTACGTTGCAACTTTTGTTCCCCCCTGCCAGAATAAATGAATCAAAAATGCAGAGATCAATGCCAGCCCCAGACGCACACTGACAACAAACCACCAGCTTACTCCGACCTTCTTCGCTACCGTTGATTCGATTAACAGATTATGTGAAAAGGACATCATAACTGCTAATATAAACACTTCCTTAACGGTAAACTCAAAAGAAATAATCGCAGCAATTCCAGCATAGAGGTTTAAAAAGTTACCTAACACCAACGGGACAGCTGCCTCACCAGAAAGGCCCAGCCATCCCATCAATGGCGCTAAACGGTCCATGATCCAGGGTAAAATAGGGGTATACTGAAGAACGGTAATCACTAAAGTGACAGGGAAAATGACTTTTCCCAGTGTCCACGTGAGTTCCAACCCCTTTTTACTTCCCCTTTTTAAAATCCCATTCATGATACCTGCTCCCTTATTTTACTTTCTTTCCGTTATAATATTTATCAGCCATGCCACTCTTCCGACGATAGGCCATAATAATTAATGCACCGGCAACAAGAACAATTGAAATGAACTGCGCTGTACGAATTTCCCCGAAGAGATATAAACTGTCCGTACGCATTCCTTCAATAAAGAACCGGCCAACAGAATACCAGATCACATAACTTAAGAACACTTCTCCACGGCGTGGATTAAACTTGTGTCTAAGGATAAGCAGCAATACAAAGCCTGTAATATTCCATAGCGATTCATAAAGGAATGTCGGATGATAAATCGCTCCATCTATACACATCTGCTGATTAATAAAATTCGGCAGATACTGCATATAGGTGTTATAAAAGGATTCAGAAACCGGACCGCCATGGGCTTCCTGGTTCATAAAATTCCCCCAGCGGCCAATCGCCTGCCCAAGTATAATACTCGGTGCTGCAATGTCAGCCATCATCCAGAAGGAAATTTTCTTTACTTTCGTATAGAGGTAGGCGGTTAAAACAGACCCAATAAGCGCACCATGGATAGCAATTCCGCCTTCCCAAACGGCGAAAACCTTCCACCATGGACCTCCTGCATATCGATCCCATTCAAAGACTACATAATAAATACGCGCACACACAATAGCCGCAGGAATCGCAAAAACAACGATATCTACCATATAATCCTTCTTCAATCCAAGACGTTCGGTCTCTCTTGTTGCAATCCACAATCCTAAGAAGGCACCTGTTGCAATAATTAATCCATACCAGTAGATCGAAATAGGACCGAGTTGGAGGAAAACCGGGTCTAAAGGTTGTACTTCACAAGACATGTTCGTTCCTCCTTACTCATGATTCTGTTCTTGGTCGATCACTTTTGTCAGCCGCTCTGAAAATTCTTCTGCTGCATTAACACCCATACGCTTCAAACGGAAATTCATAGCAGCCACTTCAATAATGACAGCCAAGTTTCTTCCCGGACGGACAGGTATGGTAGCCTTTGGCACTTGAACATCCATGATTTTCATCGTTTCTTCTTCTAGACCAAGACGATCATATTGTTTGTTTTTCTCCCAAAGCTCTAAATTAATGACCAGCGTAATTCGTTTAAAGCTTCGAACTGCTCCTGCACCAAATAACGTCATGACGTTAATAATCCCAAGTCCTCGTATCTCCAGGAGATGCTCAATTAAAGGGGGACTGTTGCCGATCAGTGTGTCGTAATCTTCCTGACGAATTTCTACGCTGTCATCTGCTACAAGGCGGTGGCCTCGTTTCACAAGTTCCAGAGCTGTTTCACTTTTACCAACACCACTCTGCCCGGTAATCAGAACACCAATTCCATAAATATCCACAAGAACACCATGGATAGCCGTAAATGGGGCAAATTTAGACTCCAGGAAATTTGTCAGGCGGCTGATTACACGTGTCGTCTTATAAGGGGAAAGCATTAAAGGAACCCCCGCTTCCTGAGCAGCATCAGACAACTCCTCAGGAATGTCCATCCCGCGGGTAATAACGATTCCAGGAGTAACATCTGTGCAGAGCTTTTCAGCACGTTCTCTCCTTTGCTCCTTTGATAATTCATTAAAATAAGAGAGCTCTGTTTTGCCTAAAAGCTGAAGGCGGTCTTTCGGATAAAATTTGAAATACCCTGTCATTTCCACCCCAGGGCGGGAAATGTCACTCATATGTATTTCACGATGGATACCATCTTCACCGGCAACCAATTCAAGTTTAAATTGTTCGAGTAAATCCTGTGTACGTACCTTACTCATCTTCTAACAACCTCCATTCATGAATCACTGTCCCCTATTGTAGCATGTTTTGCATAAATCTTGGATAGCACCCTCATGGAACAGGTAACTTTTCAACCGGTCCACGTAAAAAAAATAAAAAAATACTAAAAAACCCGTATAGAGGATCTGCTCCATACGGGTTTTTCTTTAATTTTTCATATCTTTAATTAAACTGTTCAACACTAAATTAATCAATGAAATGATGATAGCTGCCAGAATCGTCATTCCGAAACCATTGATCTCAAACGTACTTCCAAGCAGCAGATCGGTTAATGATAACGTAATCGCATTGATGACAAAAAGGAACAATCCAAGGGATAATATTGTAATTGGGAGCGTGAGAACGACAAGAATTGGACGGACAATTGCGTTTAATATAGATAAAATAAAGGCTGCCAGTAAGGCACCGCCTACACCCTCAATATTTACAGAATTCAACAATGCCCCTACGGCGATAATCGCAACAGCATTAACGATAATGTGTAACAACCAGTTTTTCATTACTTATCAACTCCTTTTCTCGTCTTACTTTCTTACTTTTTTCGTTTTAGTCTTTATTAAACATTCCTGTTGTTTTTAACATGTCATAAGCATAGCAGGATTATTAAAAATTTAATTTAAGTCAGGGGGTAGAATACAGCTCAACGCATTATAGTTTTTAAGTCCATTCATCAATCCTACTCTTCCTTCCTCCATTAAGCCTATTCAGAGGAGACATCTATGGTGAAGGGTGATGGTTTCCAATACGAATGAAAGAGAAACAGGATGCGTGGTTACGCTCTACTTTCGCTTTTCAAAGCCAGAAAGTTTTAAAGGATGTTCCTTGATTCTTCTACAGGACTCAAAATTTTCACCGCTCCTGTCTTTGTCTCTGCTTCTATATGAAAGCTATCCTCGTATTCATCATAAGCCTCAAATTCCAATGTTTTATTTAATACCTCTTTCTTGTCTTTCAATATCTTATAATTGTCTAACTTACAGGAGAGTGAACCGAATTTCGTCTTAAGGATACCGTCTACTCTTTTCTCTAATGGAAGGAATACTTTTACTGTTCCTGTCGTTACTTTGTAGAATCCGGTATGAGCTTTCTCTCCTTTATGTTTAACATCAATACTTCCATTTACTGTAGAAAGATCGGTTTTTCCATATTCCCCGTCCAATGAGATCATTCCATTAATCGTATCGGCTTGACATAAATCAAAGACTCCACCCGAAAAAGTAATGGCTCCATTTCCTGTCTGGACTTTACAGGTTTCTCCAGAAACATCACTAACCTTCACTTCGCCATTTGAGGTCTTGATATGCACATGTTGACTTTCCAGATTGTTCACCTGGATTGTGCCATTGGTTAGTTGAGCTTTGATAAACTCGTATTGTTCCCTCGGCAGAAATAGCTGCATATTCACTTTCACTTTCTTCGAAGGACTGGCCACACGAAGGAGACCCTTTGTGAGATCAAACTGAAGATCTGTAAAGAAAACTTCCCTCGCTTCTTCTTCTGTTTTAACCTGGTAGACCTTCACATGGGATTGAGCTTTTATCTGATCTTCATCCCAAAGGTGAACTGAAAGGGAACCATTTGCAATGAACACGTCGGCTTCTTTAAGATTCTGCGCATCTAAGTAAGTCTCTTCCTCAAACTGGATGGATTCTCCAAACGACAAGTCAAAATCTGAGTTTTTGACCTTTTCCACAGCATCTGCCAGGAAATTTCTAATCCCATATTTCTTCTCATCTTTGTGGGATTCTTCCTTTTTAGGCTTTTCATCAAGAGCAGCAAGCAGCTTTGCTCCTTCTTCTGCATTAATCGTTCCTTTTTCAATCATCTGCAAAATTTTCATACGCTCTTCATTCATCTTGATCAGCTCCTTTGATCCTTTTACGTTCTACCCTGCAAGAAAGGTTCAAAAACTAAAAAAACCATGGAAAGAGACAGTGTCTTCTCCCATGGTGTCTTATTAGTTGAATATATACTTATAAAATCTTTCTGTTTTCAAACGTTCCAACTGCTCAGAAGCCTGGTCATGGTTTTCAATTAAACTCATCATGCCATCAGCCTGAGAGAGGTGGGCTTTTATCGCTGCGAGCTTCTGCTCCCAATAAGGGCGGACATCGTAGACAATGTCCGGATCACCTAAATGGCTGGCATGATCGTTAGAAATCGCATGCATCCATACTTGAGGACGTTTAGTTTCTTCTATCCCCTGAACAGCGGCTACAACCGCCGCCCCTAGAGCATCGTGGTCCGGATGCACGGCATAGCCTGGATAGTGGGTGATCACAATTGTTGCATGGAGTGATTCAATTTTCTCTCTCAGGTGTGCAGCTACCTGATCACGAGGCTCAAATTCCAACGTCTTATCCCTATATCCAAGGAATTCGACATCAATATCCAGTTGTTTTGCTGCCTCATTCAGTTCCTTTTTTCGAAAAGAGGAAAGCGTCTCACGGTTAGCAAAAACAGGATTCCCCATATTTCTTCCCATTTCACCAAGGGTTCCGCATAAGTAGGTCACGGGATGTCCTTCTTCTCTAAATTTAGAAATTGTACCGGACGCTCCAAACGATTCGTCGTCGGGGTGAGGGAAAATAACAACGATATTTTCATTACTCATCAGGATCAGCCCCGTGTGAAAAAGGCGTTTCACTGATTTCCAGAGCTACCATTAAACGGCCTTCGCGGTCGTGTCCCGCCATCAGGAGGCGGTCTTTATTATCAATTTCGTAGTCCGTTAGTCCTTCCGCATAAACCCATCCAAGGTCTAGTTTTAATCCAACGCGATAAGAACCGCCTGTACTTACAATCTTCCCATGTTGATAAGAGACTTCCGCATTTCGGATAAACGCTCCTACATTGTAGGCATTTTCATCAAAGTGACTGGCGTATGCCCCGTTTGTGGTTTCTAAATGTACATAAACCTTTTTATTAGCTAACTGATCAATTTTATTTTGAACACTTTTCTGTTGTATTGCATCCACAGTTATTCCTCCCGTCAAACCATTCTTGTTTAACGATACTCAATTTGGGGCCGAGCGTCAAAACATCTACTTGTTTGCCACTTTTTCCCGTTCACTCATTCTTTTCTCCATCCGGTTTCGATCTCTTTCTAATATCGGTTTTAAATAATGACCGGTATAAGAGATTTCTTCTTCTGAGACATGCTCTGGTGTCCCGCTTGCAATGATACGGCCCCCGCCGTCTCCACCTTCAGGTCCGAGATCAATAATATGATCAGCTTCTTTAATGACATCAAGGTTATGCTCAATAATTAAGACAGAGTCTCCATTATCAACAAGACGCTGGAGTACTTTCAACAGACGCGAAATGTCATCGACGTGAAGACCTGTTGTCGGCTCGTCCAAAATGTAGAAGGACTTGCCATTCGAACGGCGGTGCAGCTCACTCGCCAGTTTCACCCGCTGAGCTTCTCCTCCTGATAACGTGGTAGCAGGCTGACCCAGCTTAATATATTCTAGTCCGACATCTGCTACGGTCTGCAGTTTGCGCTTAATCTTTGGTATATTTGCAAAAAAGTCCAATGCTTCTTCAATGGTCATAGCGAGAACATCCGCTATACTTTTATTTTTATACTTCACTTCAAGCGTTTCACGATTATATCGTTTGCCATCACAAACTTCGCACGGGACATAAACATCCGGAAGGAAGTGCATCTCGATCTTAATAATTCCATCTCCACGGCAGGCTTCACAACGTCCACCTTTTACATTGAAACTAAAACGTCCCTTTTTATATCCTCTTATTTTCGCTTCATTCGTCTGTGCAAAGACATCCCGTATGTCATCAAATACACCGGTGTAGGTAGCAGGATTTGAGCGCGGCGTCCGCCCGATAGGAGATTGATCAATATCAATAACCTTATCCAGCTGATCAATTCCTTCGATCGTTTTATGCTTTCCGGGTTTCTGCTTTCCGTTATGAAGTTTCATGGAAAGGGATTTGTATAAAATTTCATTGATTAATGTACTTTTCCCTGATCCCGATACGCCTGTCACCGCGGTAAACACCCCAAGCGGAATATCAGCATCGACTTTTTTCAAGTTGTTTTCCTCTGCTCCGCGTACTTTTATATAACGTCCATCCGGTTTACGGCGCTCTGCAGGAAGAGGAATGAATTTCTTGCCTGAAAGATACTGCCCTGTCAGAGACTTTCGGTTTTTCATCACTTGTTTCGGTGTACCTTGAGTGACAATATTCCCTCCGTGGGCTCCTGCTCCAGGACCGATATCAATCAAATAGTCCGCAGCAAGCATCGTATCTTCATCATGTTCCACGACAATGAGAGTATTATCCAGGTCTCTCATCCGTTTTAATGTATTAATCAGGCGGTCATTATCTCGTTGATGCAGACCAATAGAAGGTTCATCCAGGACATATAATACACCAGTTAAAGCAGAACCAATTTGAGTAGCAAGGCGGATACGCTGCGCTTCGCCTCCTGATAACGTTCCGGCTGATCTGGATAACGTGAGGTAATCAAGACCTACGTTAGCCAGGAAGCTGAGACGTTCACAGATCTCTTTCAAGATCATGCGGGCAATGGTTTCTTCTTTCTCTGTCAGTTCAAGAGACTCAAAGAACTCTTTTGCTTCCGTAACAGAATAATCCGTCGTCAGACCGATATGCTTACCATTAATGAGAACAGCAAGCGCCTCTTCGTTCAAACGGTTGCCCTTACATTTAGGACATGGCTTCTGGGCCATATATTTTTCCATTTGTTCTCTGATATAATCGGAACTTGTTTCTCTATAACGACGGGAAATGTTAGGGATAACCCCTTCAAAAAAGATTTCATTTTCCCTTACTTTTCCAAAATCATTCTCATAACGGAAGTATATTTTCTCATCCCCGCTGCCATATAAGACCCGTTCTTTATGTTCTTCAGGTAAGTCACGGAACGGCTGGTTCATATCAATGCCATAATGATCGGATACACTCTTCAATAATTGTGGATAGTATTGAGAGCTTTGAGGTTCCCACGCTGCAATCGCATGTTCATTTAAGGAACGGCTCCAATCTGGAATAACAAGATCGATATCCACTTCAAGCTGTGTGCCTAATCCATCACAACGGTTGCATGCCCCATAAGGGCTGTTGAAAGAAAACATCCGTGGCTCCAGCTCACTTACAGAAAAACCGCAGATCGGACAGGCATGGTGCTCACTGAACATTAATTCCTCTTCATCAATTACATCGACAATCGTATGACCGCCGCCGAGATTTAAGGCTGTCTCTATTGAGTCTGAGAGACGGCCTTCGACTCCATCTTTAACAACAATTCGATCAATTACGACTTCAATGGAGTGTTTTTTATTCTTATCGAGATTTATTTCCTCGGAAATTTCGCGCATTTCCCCGTCTACACGCAGCCTTATATACCCTTCCCTTTGAAGCTGTTCAAACACTTTAACGTGCTCACCTTTACGACCGGATACCACTGGAGCAAGGATCTGCAGTTTCGTTCTTTCAGGGTACTCCATCACCCGGTCCACCATCTGTTGAACGGTCTGTGAACTGATTTCAACTCCATGGTTGGGACATGTCGGTCTGCCGATTCTTGCAAATAGTAATCGTAAGTAATCGTAGATTTCTGTTACGGTTCCCACGGTTGATCTCGGATTACGGCTTGTCGTCTTTTGATCAATCGAAATAGCGGGGGATAAACCCTCGATAGAATCGACATCCGGTTTATCCATCTGCCCTAGGAACTGGCGGGCATAAGCGCTGAGTGATTCTACATAGCGCCTCTGCCCCTCAGCATAAATCGTATCGAAAGCTAATGAAGATTTTCCTGAACCCGACAAACCGGTCATGACAACCAGTTTGTTCTTGGGAATATCAATATCGATATTTTTCAGGTTGTGAGCCCGTGCTCCTCGAACACTAATATTTTTACTCGCCATACTCTACTCATCCCTCCGCTTTTAATTCCAACAAGACATCGCGCAGTTCAGCAGCACGTTCAAAGTCAAGATCGCGCGCCGCTTGCTTCATCTCTGTTTCCATATTATCTATTAATTCCTGACGTTCTTTCTTCGTCATCTCAGACGGTTTCTTGCCTAAATCGTAATCGGCTTCTTCTTCAGCAACAGAAGTCGCTTTAATTACATCGCGTACTTCTTTTTTAATGGTTTGAGGTGTAATGCCATGCTCCTCATTATAAGCAATCTGCTTCTCCCTGCGACGGTATGTCTCATCGATGGCAAACTGCATTGATTTTGTAATTTTGTCTGCGTACATAATGACCTGTCCATTTTCGTTTCGGGCCGCACGACCAATCGTCTGGATGAGCGAGCGATCGGACCTGAGAAAGCCTTCTTTATCTGCATCCAAAATGGAGACAAGAGAAACTTCCGGAATATCGAGTCCTTCCCTTAACAGGTTGATTCCAATGAGCACATCGTATTTACCTACCCTAAGATCCCGGATAATTTCAATACGTTCCAGAGTTTTAATTTCTGAGTGCAGGTACGCGACTTTAATTCCCAGGTCTTTCAAGTAATCTGTCAGGTCTTCAGACATTTTTTTCGTTAAAGTTGTGACAAGAATCCGCTCATTCTTCTCTTTTCGTTTATTGATTTCCCCAACAAGGTCGTCAATCTGACCATGGATCGGCCGTACTTCAATTTCAGGATCAAGCAGCCCTGTTGGACGGATAATTTGTTCCACCATTTTTGGTGTGTGCTCAATCTCATAAGGACCAGGAGTGGCTGATACATAGGCAATCTGCTTAATATGTTCTTCAAATTCCGGAAACATGAGTGGACGGTTATCCATAGCGGAAGGTAAGCGGAAGCCGTGATCAACCAAGACTTGTTTACGCGCTCTGTCACCGTTGTACATCCCGCGGACCTGAGGAAGCGTTACGTGCGATTCATCCACCATAATAAGAAAATCATCAGGAAAGAAATCAAGCAGTGTATAAGGAGTTGCCCCTTCTTCACGGAAGGTCAGATGCCTTGAATAATTTTCAATTCCTGAACAAAAGCCCATCTCCCTCATCATTTCCAAATCATAGTTGGTGCGCTGCTCAAGACGCTGGGCTTCGAGAAGCTTATCGTTATCACGAAGTTCTTTCACTCGAGCTTCCATTTCTTTCTCTATATTTTCAATCGCTTTTTTCAATTTCTCTTCACGGGTAACGAAGTGAGAAGCCGGAAAGATGGCAACATGCTCCCTTTCGCCCACAATTTCACCCGTAAGGACATCCACTTCGCGGACACGATCGATTTCATCCCCGAAAAATTCAACTCTTATCGCATGTTCTTCCCTGGAAGCTGGAATAATTTCGACAGAATCCCCTCTGACTCTGAATGTACCACGCTGGAAATCAATGTCGTTCCGTGCATATTGAATATCGACTAGATTTCTAAGCAGCTCATCGCGGTCCTTTTCCATACCTGTACGAATTGACAAGACCTGACTGCGGTATTCGTCGGGAGAACCTAGACCATAAATGCAGGATACACTCGCAACAATGATGACATCGTTCCGCTCAAACAAAGCAGAAGTGGCTGAGTGCCTTAACTTATCAATCTCATCATTGATGCTCGCATCTTTTTCTATAAATGTATCGGAAGATGGGACATAAGCTTCCGGCTGATAATAGTCATAGTAACTAACAAAATATTCGACAGCATTGTTCGGGAAAAATTCCTTAAACTCACTGTACAACTGACCAGCTAATGTCTTGTTATGAGCAATGATCAATGTCGGTTTATTCACCTCGGCAATGACATTAGACATGGTAAATGTTTTCCCTGTACCCGTCGCGCCCAGAAGTGTCTGGTGTTTTTCTCCCCGCTGGATGCCTTCCACCAGTTCATGAATGGCTCTTGGCTGATCCCCCTGCGGTGAAAATTTTGAAACTAAATCGAATTTCTCCTCCACGACGAAAACCTCCGTTCCTAACTAGTTCTAGTTTAGTTTACCACAATAGTTTACCATTCTAACATGAAACGAACAAACATTCGCATTTGAACATTTCGGGCGTTTCTTTTCCTATATTTGAAGTTTTAAAAGTGTTCTCTTAAGAAGCCATTATTCCCTAAATCTGCGTAAACAAAAAGCACTTTGCTCAGTGCAAAGTGCTTTTTGTTTATAGATCGAATTAGGAATTAAACGTCTGGTTATACTGGTTGACTTCAAACAAATCCGTAAGTTCGATATCGGGATGCTTATCTTTAAACCAGCGGAGAGAGAAATCATTTTTGAATAGAACCAGCGGATTGCCTTCACGGTCTTCTGCAAGCATGTTCCGCTCATCAAACAACGATTCATCCACCTGGTCTTCTTTCAGCCAGCGTGGAATACGCTCTCCTAGTGGAGTTAACTCAATATCTACATTGTACTCATTCTTCATTCTATATTCGAAGACTTCATATTGAAGCTCACCGACCGCACCAATAATATAATCTTCAAAACGGTAACGCTTAAAGAGTTGAATGGCTCCTTCTTGAACAAGCTGCTCCAGCCCTTTTCGGAACTGTTTGGATTTCATAACGTTTTTAGCGGTTACTTTCTTAAAGATTTCAGGCGGGAACTGTGGAAGTTCATCGTATTCAAACTTAGATTTACCCGTTACAATTGTATCTCCTATCCGATATACGTTAGGATCATAAATTCCGATGATATCACCGGCATACCCTTCTTCAACCGTTCCTCTTGAAGAAGCGACAAACTGCTGGGACTGAGCAAGTTTAAATGCCTTGCCCGTACGGGATAATGTGACATTCATGCCGCGCTCAAATTTACCAGAGCAGATTCGCACAAATGCAACACGGTCCCTGTGCTGAGGGTTCATGTTCGCCTGGATCTTGAAGATGAAACCAGAGAATTCTTCATGATCCGGGGAAACAATGCCCTCTGTAGATTTTCTTGGTGCAGGCTCAGGCGCCATATCAATGAAAGAGTTAAAGAATGTTTCCACACCAAATGGAGCAAGTGCACTTCCGAAGAATACAGGCGTTTGATCCCCCTGCATTACTTTATCCATATCAAAACTTGCGCCTGCCTCATCTACAAGCTGCATCTCTTCTTCAGCTTCCTGGTAGGTCGCATTTTCTGTTAATTCTGGGTGCTGATCGAGCTCACTGTACGGAATATACTCTTCCTCTTCATTCCCCGTATATTGAACAAACTGCTCGTTGCTCCGGTCAAACACTCCAAGGAAACGTTTCCCCATACCTGCCGGCCATGTCATGGGGTAGGTTTCAATATTCAGCGTCTGCTCGATTTCTTCCATTAATTCAAATGGCTCACGGCCTTCACGGTCCATTTTATTAATAAAGGTAAAGATTGGAATTCCGCGCATTTTACAAACTTTGAAAAGCTTCAACGTTTGAGCTTCAATACCCTTTGTTCCATCAATTACCATGACAACACTATCGACTGCTGTCAGCGTACGGTACGTGTCTTCACTAAAATCTTCGTGTCCCGGGGTATCCAGAATGTTCACCTGGTAATCCTTATATGGGAAATTCATGACACTGGATGTGACGGAAATTCCACGTTGCTTCTCGATTTCCATCCAGTCGGAAGTTGCAAACTTCCCTGATTTCTTCCCTTTAACTGTCCCGGCTGAGCGGATTAGATTTCCAAGCAGCAGCATTTTTTCAGTCATTGTTGTTTTACCGGCGTCCGGGTGAGAGATAATTGCAAACGTACGGCGTTTTTTCATTTCTTTTTGTATATGATCCATCGTGATATCCTCCGTTAATTTAAATTTCTATTCCTATGGGCGTGGGCAGGATATACGTTTTACATCAGCTGATTCACTCCATAAAAAAAGCGCTCACACTTTCAAGCGCCTTCCTCGAATTTTTAGTTATACTTTGAAAGTTAGCATAACCCACTCGTAAAATCAATGACATTCCACTTAATCAGAGGACGTTCCTTTGGACACTATAGAAATAAGACCGTCCATCCTTCAGCCTCTTTCACTCTCCTGGATCGTCTAAACCTGTTATAATAGGGATAAAAACTGATAGTAAGGATGCCGTTTATGCAGAGCTACTTATTACAACCTAAAGATATTAAGAAAATCACCGGAGAAGCCTTTTATACACGTGGAAAACAATACTATGAAGCGGGTAAAGTCTATGGTCTTTCCCATAATAGTGCCATCCGTTCCTGGCGTGCAGTGGTAGCGGGTACCCACGATTATGAAGTAAGGGTCTTCTTTTTTGAAGATGAAGATGTTGAAGCTACATGCGAATGTGCTGCTTACGCCACTTATTACACATGTAAGCATATTGCAGCTGTCCTAATTGCAATTCGTGAAAAATCGTTGGAAGAACTTGCCCCTAAACTCGCAGAAAAGGGGCGACGTAATCAGACGAGCACTTCCAATCAGGACCGAATGTTTGCGGTGAGCTTATTCGAAGCGTTCAGACAGCGCCAGGAAAACCGTGCAGGCCTTGATCTAAAGAAACCGCTCCAAGTCCAGTACATCCTACATATCCAATCCATTCTTGGTTCGAAAAGTCTTGGAGTTGAACTCAAACTTGGTGAAGGATATCCCTATGTGATTAAAAATATTCGTGACTTACTTGACCATATGCGGAAACAACAATCTTACCGTATTACAAAAAAGTTTACCTACGACCCTTCTGAACATTCCTTGAGTGAGGATGATCAGAAGATTTTCTCTCTTTTACAGCAGTCGTATGAACAGGAACAATTTTATGAACAGCAATGGAATGCAGCCGAACAGAAAATCTTGAAAGTCTCACCAGCGCTTATCCATACATTACTTCCCCTGTTAGAAGAACAGCAGGGGGAAGTTGTCGAACGCGGTGAAACAATCGGACCGGTAAAGTTTAAGGACGAATTTCCTGACCTATCCTTTTATGTATCTGAAGAGCGCGGACATTTCCATATGCATATGAGTCATTTAAAAGACTATGATTACTTTTCTGATTACCACCTTTTATATAAAAAAGGAACCTTCTATCCCATTGAGCAGGAAAAAGAAGAGGTCATCCGTACGTTATATTCCATCCTTCCATATAACTCAAATGGCAACCATACCGTCAGCCATCATGATATGGAAGGAATTGTTTCCTATGTGCTCCCTGAATTGGAGAGCATTGCTGATGTCAACTTGGATCAATCTGCTCAGGAAAAAATCGTGCAGGAACCGTTGAAGGCTGAAACGTATCTGGATTTTAATCATTGGACGCTTACCGTAGATGTCAAATTCCATTACGGACCGCTTTCCATTGATCCGTTTAATGAGCAGCCCATGAATAATCAAACGATTGTAAGAAGGGACAGGGAAACCGAGCAGAACATTATGGAGGTCATTGAGTCTGCCGAATTCAGGTTTGACGGTGAAATGGTTTACATTGAAGAGGAGGACCAAATTGAAAGCTTCCTTTATCAATACCTGCCGAAATTAAAAGAATTCAGCACGGTTTATTTATCTTCTGCTGTTCGGTCTCTGTTAGATCAACAGCAATATGAACTGCAGACTTCTGTAGAACTGGAGAGCGACGGGAACTGGCTGGATATCAACTTTACGATTGACGGAATCAGTACAGATGATGTAACGGAAGCATTGAAAGCCGTAATTGAAAAGAAAAAGTACTACCGCCTCTCTGATGGAGCCCTTCTTTCTTTAACATCTGATTCATTTGAACGGTTCCAAAAATTAGTGGATGAACTTAACCTTAGTACAAAGGATCTTGAGGACAATCAATTCCAAGTTTCCACCGCGAGAAGCTTACAAGTCGAAGATGTTCTGCAGCCCAATGAAGCGGAGCGAAACCAGTTATTCACTGAACTTGTGAATCGGTTGAAGTCCCCGCAATCCTTTGAGCTGGATCCGCCCGACTCGCTCCAGGCAGATTTGAGATCCTATCAGCTGACAGGTTTCCGTTGGATGAAAATGCTCAGCCACTATGGACTTGGCGGGGTACTGGCAGATGACATGGGACTCGGAAAGACGATACAGACCATTGCTTACCTACTCGATGAGAAAGAAAAAGGATTCTTGAAAGAACCAGCGATCATTGTTACACCAGCATCTCTTGTATACAACTGGAAAAAAGAAATCGAGAAGTTCGCGCCCGATCTATCTGTCCAAATCCTTACCGGCGACCCATTATGGAGACAGGAAGCTCTCTTAAAAGCTCATGAGAAGGATGTGTGGATTACTTCCTATCCCCTCCTTCGCCAGGATATTCAATCATACAAGGATCAAAAATTCCATGCGATGGTGCTCGATGAATCCCAGGCCATTAAAAATGAAACAACGAAAACAGCCGTGGCTGTAAGATCGCTCAAAGCGAAACACCGCTTCGCTTTAAGTGGAACGCCAATTGAGAATTCTCTCCAGGAACTGTGGTCACTTTTCCGTACGATTATGCCGGGATTCTTCACAAATAAAAAAGAATTCACTCAAATGAAGCCGGAGAAGATCTCCCTGATGACACGTCCGTTCATCCTCCGCCGTATGAAAACAGAGGTCCTTGACGAGCTTCCAGATAAAATTGATACCGTCCAATATTCTGAATTGACAAGAGAACAAAAAGAAGTCTATCTCGCATACCTCGAACGCATACAGGATGATATTCAGGAAACCATCGCCACGAAAGGGGTCCAGCGTGGGAAATTGGAAATTCTGGCAGGCCTGACACGGTTACGCCAAATTTGCTGCCACCCCTCCTTGTTCCTTGAAAACTATGAAGGACAATCCGGTAAGCTTGAGCAGCTGAAAGAGCTCACAAAGGAATTGAAAGAAAGCGGACACCGACTTCTTATTTTCTCTCAATTTTCAAGCATGCTCTCTCTGATGCACGATGAACTCGCCAAAACCGGTCTGGATGCCTTTTATTTAGATGGAAGTACCAAGTCCGAGAAACGGATGGAAATGGTGGAGGCCTTCAACAAAGGCGAGAAAGATGCCTTCTTTATTTCTTTAAAAGCAGGAGGAACCGGCTTAAATTTAACGGGAGCAGACACGGTCATTCTTTATGATTTATGGTGGAACCCGGCGATTGAAGAGCAGGCAGCAGGCCGCGCTCACCGTATCGGACAGGAAAAAGTGGTTCAGGTTATACGGATGATTTCAGAAGGAACTATTGAAGAGCGGATTTATCAGCTTCAGCAAAAGAAACGTGACCTTGTGGATCAAATCATTCAACCCGGTGAATCTATGCTCACCTCTCTGACTGAAGAAGAAATCAAACAATTGTTCAATTAGAATTCTACAATAAAATAATGTAACAAAAAGGCTGCCGGGAAATCCCGACAGCCTTTCTTTATGAGATGGTTTTCTTCTGCAATTTAAACCAATATCCGCCTAAGATACTTGCTCCAATCGTCATGGTTACTGTGGAAATAATCATATGAATCGAAGAAGCGAGTACAATATTTCCAGTGACGACAATAACAAATCCAACAACAGCATTCATCAAAATTGAGATGAGGTAAAGCCAGGAAAGTGTGATGTGATACTTAAACCTGGAAGCATAGATCACAAACCAAATCGCTGCTACAATAATGACCACTGTAGCCACCCAGTGCAGGGAATAAACCATATTAGCGATCGATTCGCTTGTGATTAAATATTCGACAGCAGGGATATCCATCATCACATTGCTTGCCCGGCTGTGCTTAAAGAAAGCCCCTAAAATTACTTGAAGTACATAAAGGCTGTACCCAAGCAGAAACGTACGGTAGCTCATGGAAACGGAAGACCAGCTGGTCCGGTTCAATTCGATTTTTTTCTCATGCAGACTGTAACTCAATAGTACAAGCACAACTAAAAGCAACTGACTGAAGGTTACATCGAACGTCGTAAAGCCAGGCGGTGTTCCAAGCAGTACATTCAATCCTCCAATGATGGATTGAAGAACGAGCAGCACCAAACTTAAAACGGCCAGAATAAGCACAGGCTTATGCTTACGGTATTTATAAATGGCTCCCAAAGCATTGATCGCTGTTAAAAAGATTAATAAAGGCACCATTAAGCGGTGGGAATATTCAATAATGACATGATAATCCGTGAAATCAGGGATTATGCGATCGTTACAAAACGGCCATGACGTTCCGCACGCATCACCGGAATCTGTCGCAACAACAAGGTTTCCGAGAATAAGAGCGAGGAACGTGACGAACGTTGTAAGAATAGAAAATTTCTTCATCGTCCTACCCTTTCTCTATTTAGGTCATAAGTTATTACTTCTAATACATAAGTAAATCATATCATGAATTATAAAGGATAGAGAAAGGAAAGCGCACTCATCTCTCATGAACTTTTTGTGAACGGCGTTTCCTGAACTTTTGGACGATTAAGTAAATAAGCGTAAGTAGGATCAGCGTTGTGTTGACCATAGAGAAAGCTGCTGCATGATAATCGTCATCCCAGTAAGAAACGGGACCTCTGAACGTATAACTGCTGATTGGATAAAACATCGGAACCGCATCGTTCACGTGAGTTAACAAATCAATAACAATGTGCCCAAGCCACGCATAAGCTGCCGCCGTCCATTTCGATAACTTTCTGCCTTTCCAGACAAGGATAATTATAAAAACAATGGCCCACACAAATACAGAATGACCCGCCTGTCTTAAAACAAAGACAACTGGATGTTCAAATAAATCATGAACAAGTCCGAACAAAGAACGCATTGGATCAGGGTCGTCAATGACCTGCCAGGCTTTCCTCCTGATGATTAAATAAAGAAACATGACATAGTAAACAATGTCAGGGAGAATACTTCCGAAAATAAACCAGCCGGTGTACCCTTTTTTTCTCGTTACAAAATAAGTCCAATAACCGTGGTGAAGTGTATTCATATTCCGTCTCTCCCTTTTTCCGCTTCCATTCACCCATTGTTTATCCTTCTGTCACAGGGGGAAACATAGACCATGGAAAGGAGTCGATTTCATGTATAAAGCTTACGTTTTTGACGCTTATGGAACAGTGTTTGATGTTCATAGTGTAATGAAGAAAATACATCAATTTTTCCCTGAGCAGGGACCGACAATCAGTCAGCAGTGGAGAGACAGACAAATCCACTACTTTTTGGTCAGGCAGGTCATGGGAGAATACCGCCCCTTTACAGACATTACCCGCTGGGCTTTATTAGATGCCCTCGCTAATAGCGATGTCTCCGTGAAACCTGATGTAGTCGAAGAGTTGATGGAGGAATACCAGCACCTCAGCCCTTATGATGAAGTATCTTCCCTTGCGGATGAACACCCTGACAAGACGTTCACCATTTTTTCAAATGGTACAAATTCCATGCTCGAACCGCTGCTTAAAAACACTAATTTGACAGAAACATTCAACCTGCTGAGTGCAGACGATGTGAAGGTTTACAAGCCACACCCGGAAGCTTATCAGTATGCACAAGAGAAACTGGGGGTGAAAAAGGAAGAAGTTCTTTTCTTCTCAAGCAATCCATGGGATATTGCTGGTGCAGCCTCCTACGGTTTCCACACAGCCTGGGTCAACCGCAAACAAGATAAATGGCCGGAACTCGGGATTGAACCTACCCATATCATTGATAACCTAATGAATATACCTGAATAAAAAGGAGTCCATGCATGGACTCCTTTTTTCTTATGTTAATTGCCCATGTAAAGGAACATGGGGTTCTACTTCTTTATCTTACTCTATCATAATATTAATCTGCTGAACGATTATCTTATCCAGCGAATGGTGGCAGCCTCAAGCCTATGTAAGGATTTTTTATCCTCTTAATTGGTTTTTAAAAAACAAGACCGTTTCAAGCTCGTCTTCCCGGTCTTTAAATAAGCTCAACTGTTTTCCAACAGCCACAGCAAATTCAATGTAGGCATTCCCTTCAGCTGTTATTAAATTTTCAGAGATTGTGACATCTGCTTCACTTTTATAGGAAGGGTTAAAGCAGGAAGGGAATTCAGCTGGTTCAATCGAAGATGAGTACTTTCTATTCCTTAAGACCGAGCTGCTGCCTAATAAAGTAGAGGCCCCACATATAGCCGCAATCCATTTATTGCCTTGATCAAAAGCTTGAATCAGGTTTTTCAGTGAATCTTCTTTAAACAGTGGTTCAGGGTCTCCACCTGGAATGATTAAAATATCATAATCATCAGCTAAACTTTCATTTGTGATATGGTCAACATGAACCTTGAACTTTCCACTGTGCGTTACTTCTTTAGTTAAGGCGGTTGTTGCAATTTCAACGTTTGTTTCACTTAAAATATAAGACAGCGGACTGATCTCCCAATCCACGTACCCATCATACAAAAAGAATAAAGCTTTCATATCCTTCATCCTTTCATCCGTAAATAGCAAGTAGAATTTTTTAAAAAATCTATGGAACCGGCAGATATAAGGGGGGATGTACTTTAGGGTGCTGCTTGTAATGGTCTGAAAAAGAAATGGAACCACCACTATTTAAGAATGCACAGAAAAACTCTAAAACTTTCTGTTCGCTGCGCTTTTCTACTGGTGCATCCTCTTAATTAAATAACACGTCTACATTTTACCATAATATTCCGATTATTCATTATTAAAGCAGCCTGCATATTCGTTCTTAATTTGATTCATCCTGAGGAAGAATCCTGGACATTAAAAAAGCAATGCAGTTCGTCTGCATTGCTTTTCATCTATACCGTCTGCTTTTGTTCTGCCCGGGCCTCCGCCTGAGCCTGCTTAATTAAGCAGCGTCCCTTCCCATGAGGTATACACATGGGTGTGCCGAACAACGGGTCTTCTCTTACATCACAGACCATTTCAAAGACATGCTGCATCATATCACATGTCACTACGTCTTCCGGCTGTCCCTGCGCATAGACTGTTTTATCTTTTACAGCAATAATATGGTCGGCATACCGACAGGCAAGGTTTATATCGTGCAGAACCATGACAATCGTCCGGCCATTATCCTGATTTAGATCAAATAGCAGATCAAGGATTTCAATCTGGTGGGTCATATCTAAGTACGTTGTCGGCTCATCTAAGAGAAGAGTGTCTGTGTCCTGCGCAAGCGTCATTGCAATCCAGGCACGCTGACGTTGTCCACCGGATAAGGAATCAACAGACCTGTCTTTCAAATCCATTAAATTCGTATCTTCTATTGCTTTTGTGACAGCCGCTTCATCTTCATCCGACCATCTCTTTGCAAAGCCCTGATATGGATAACGTCCTTGTTTAACCAACTGATAGACGCTTAGACCTTCTGGTGTCGTAGGACTTTGAGGAAGAACAGCCATCTTCTTGGCCACTTCTTTTGTACGCATTTTTGATATATCTTTACTATCCAGAACGACTTCGCCAGATTTAGGCTTCAACAGACGTGCCATAGAACGAAGCAGGGTGGACTTCCCACAGCCGTTACCCCCGATTAAAACAGTCACTTTTCCTTTTGGAATTGCAATATCGAGTGAATCTATAATAACGGAATCTCCATAGCCTAAGGTTAAATCATTTGTCAGCAAGGTATCCATAATCTGACCTCTCCTTTATGTCCTCACGAAATCTATCGCTTATGAACAACTCTTATCGTCTCGAATTCTATATTTTCTCTACTTACTAGTTTATGGGCTTAAAAGAATTGTGTCAATGAACTTGAGAATCATTTTCACTAAGGAATTGTGAACATTGTATGCACACCGGGTGGAATAAAGAACAAAGGGTCTGAGAGTAGAGCTGGCTGTATAAAGACTTGGGTTCAAGATGTTAGAGAATTTCTGATACGTTTAACAGCAATTTGAAGTACCGTAGATTACTCCAAGGCCTTTAACGGAGCTGCTCATTAAACAAATAAAGCCATCAGAATTAAGTCTTGATACTTATCTTCCATTTTTACTCCTTTTACTTTCCTTCCCTCTTCAAAAAAATTCATGCTTCTATACAATTGAACGGCCCCTATATTATCTTCCATTACTTCAAGACAGATCTTTTCTACTTGCTGATTCTTTCTCCCCCAGTCGACTAACGATTCTAGTAATGCTCTTCCAATGCCACAGTTGCGATACTCCGGCAATACGGTCATGCCGAATGACCCCTGGTGTTTAATTTTTTCATTGTCGCCATTTTTAAAATCTATAGCACCAACCAACTGATCATCAACTTCAGCAATAAACTGAACATAGTTTGGATTGTGATCGTACATTTCCAGCATATATTCAATGTCCAATACATCTAGATTTTCTACATCTTTTTCAGTACTTAACATGTAGGGAGCCTCCATCAAAATTTTAGAAGCATTGATCAACATCTGTTCTGCGTCTTGTTTAGCAGCCTCACGAACCTTTACCGTTTTATTATCTTTTGACTCGTAAGTATATACGGCACTTGTCATTTAACGTTCACTCCTCTTTATCAGCTTCAATTTAATATAAGACCAGCATTCGTTTATGGAGATTTCTTCGGGCGACTATCCGGCAGGGGGAGCATCCATAATTCTTCTGCCTCGTCCCTGGATATTTGAAAGTGATTGATAAAAAAGGTCTGGAGATTGGTTTCTACATGTTCATCCACCCATTTCCGGTAAGCAGCTATTAATTTTTTCACTTCCCCGTTACAATATTTCTCTATTAGGAAATGAACGATAAGAGTACTTCTCCAATAATCATAAAAAGCAGCTGAATAACTGAAATCATCCCCTCCGCGATATCCAGATTCACCAAAAAGATCGATCGTATACTCTCCGAAATCTTCTATATATATTTCTATTAACCGACGCTCCACTTCCATAATTTCATCGAATTTTTCTGACGATAAGATCAGCTTACGTGGAATGTAAAAGCACATCCCCTCTTCGAACCACATGTTTTCAACTCCTGCTTCATCCCAATCTTCAAATTCGGAATGAAAAAAATCAGCATGATGAGTTAACTCATGGGCGGCAATAACGGCAATATCATCTATTGAAAGGTTCCTATAATATTGATCAGCAATCGAAAGGTTTCTGGTAGTTGATAAAAAAATTCCCTTCCATGTATCTGGAAGCGGGTTTATATGGATTAAATCCCTTGATGTATAGGCTGGAAGGGGAATCGTTGAATAAAGCTTTGTCGCTGATTTGAGATCATGAAAAATGATTCCTCTCGGACATTTAAAAGTGGTCAAGTTCTCTAACGAATATGAGAATTGCTGGAGTTTATCTAAGACAAGTCTTCCACTCTGCTCTATTTCTGTAGTATAAGACGTATCTGTTACTGATACTGCATATTCCATAAATCCACCTCTGAAACTAAATTTAAAAAGGAAACTCCTTCCACACTAATTATTTCAAAGTACGACTATGATCTCAATGTAAAGGACTCTTGAAAAGGGAGGGAGGGATGAGTGAATACTTATATATAAATGGAGTAAAAAAATAATCTTCACCCTTTCATAAAGGATGAAGATTAGGAGTAATCCCAATAAATAAGAACCATTCCGTTAAAAGAAACCGACTGACGTTTCATGTGTGGGTGGTTCCACGAATACTAGTCCAAGCTCATAATGGTCACTTTCATACAGCGCTCTCTGAACATAACGGTTTTCCCCACGTTCATCACACACTTCAATCTTTGCAAAAGCGCCCGTGTTTTGTAAAGCTTCGTAAAACTGACTTTCTGATCTTACAGGAATGTTGTTCACGCGCATAATCAATTCACCTGGAATTAACCCCATCTGTGCGGCTGAGCTATTAGGAATCACACCGAGAATGCGGACCCCTTGTGGATGGGAAGAAAAGAAAGGCGTTTTATTTTCCCTTGCCCGGTGTCCTGTATAAATTAATTCCCGGGCGATGATACCAACGGCAACTACAGCCAACGCCAAAGGTTCAAAAAAGAAGCTTCCGATGGTAAGCATCAGTATAAGAACAGCAGCGAGAAATGTATGCCTTCCAATCGTTTTTGATGCAGTTTCCGGAGACTGTCCACGCACAAGCCACTCCATCCCCAGGACGAACGGAACAAGGACGATACCAAACGACTCTCCTCCAATGGAGATAAGCGGCCACCAAGAGGCAAATGGCTCGACTGCCCCTCCAGGTATGAGCGCAAAGAAAGGAACAATCGCTAACCTTCTTCCTCTATGCTGTCCAATCCACATCCCCCGCCTGCCCTTTGTTCTTTCAGGAAACGTATCCGAGGGTGTTGTTTTTAGCAGCAAGAGTGATTCTGTAAATAATAAGACGCTCATTAAAACCGTAATGCCCGTCAGTGGTGTTTCCTGCAGAGTTTCTATCCAAGAATAGTCCTGCCATTCTCCCGGCAGAAACGGCAGGACGAGTAGAAAGAGCGCAGTGATTCCCAAAGTATAAACAGAAGAGTGCCAGGTTAGTCTTCCCGTCAAACTGACCAGCAGCAGCACTCCTGCTATAAGGATTAAAAGCGGAAATGATAAAACGATACCTCCCGCAACGCCTGCCACCGATAAAAGAATACCGGATGAAAGAGCTGTGCTCCATGTGCCTTTCCATTCTGAAAAACGATCAAAGACTCTCGTTCCAAACGCACTTCGTTCCTGTTTGATCCTTTTTGCTGATAACCATACAACCATACCAACAGCTATGTATAAAAATGGGAGAGAAAACATTCTCCCTATTCCCTCTATGAACTCCATACTCCAAACACCCAACATTATTCTCCTTTCAAAACGCCGACTAAGATGATTCTTTCTTCTACGGTGGCTATCCTGCCTATGAAACGAAAAAATCCGCAGTCTCAGACTACGGATATATTTCGTCAATGTTTGGCAGAATCCTGCTTATTGAAACAATACCTCTACGGCTTTTTGCATCTGCTTATCATTTTCTTCTTTTCTTACTTCGGAAATAATAGACTCTTCCAACTTGCCGCCTGTCTTTTCATTGACTTCTCCGGTAACTTCAAGGCCGGCTGATTTCTGGAAGGCTTCCACTGCAGATTTGGTTTCTTTACTAAAGTAACCATCTGTGCGGCCTGGATCATAACCGAGTCCTTCAAGCATCTGCTGGATATTTTTCACTTTTTCGCTGTTATCATTATAGGTCAGCGGTTCTTTAACATCCACTGGATTTGTGTAGAAGTAATCCGGCTGTTTGACCGCTACTGTAGGTTCAATACCTTTTTCATGGATCCAATTTCCTTCAGGCGTCAACCATTTATAAAGGGTCAGCTTAATTGTACTGCCATCTCCCATAGGTATGGCCTGCTGAACCGTCCCTTTTCCGAAGCTCTTCGTACCAACCAATTCATAGCCGCCGGCTTCCTGCATGGTAGCTGCCAGAATTTCTGACGCTGACGCACTTCCTTCATCCATTAACACGGTGATTGGATATGGTTTTTTCTCTTTCGTTTCAGAGAAGTAGCGCGTTTTTTCACCGCTGCGATCTTCTACCTGAACAATCGGCTGATCATCAGGAATGAATTCTTTTAATATCTCCTGTACGTCTGTAAATAGACCTCCAGGGTTTCCTCGCACATCAATGACCAATCCGTCCATGCCATCGTTCTCTAATTTCTCCAGGGCTTTATGAAACTCGTCGGAGGTCTTTTCTGAAAACGAAGTAATCTCGATGATCCCAGCTTTCTTACCGTCCACCTTCTTCGTGTCCGTATAGACGGTTTCAAGTGGAATATCATCACGAGTGATATCAATACTTAATGGGTCTGTTACTCCGGGACGATCAATCTGCAAGGTTACTTCCGTCCCTTTTTCGCCGCGGATTTTCAATACAGCTTCGTATAAGTCCAATCCTTCTACGCTTTTTCCATCTACTTTCAGGATTTGGTCATTCGGCTTAAGACCTGCTTTTTCTGCCGGAGACCCTTTAATCGGAGCGACGATCGTCACTTTATCGTTCACCATACTTACTTCTGCTCCGATCCCCTGGAAAGAGGACTCAATCGTTTGATTGAACTGCTCCATCGTTTCCGGGTCCATATAGACGCTGTAAGGATCCTCCAAGGTGTCCAGCATCCCTTGTATAGCCCCTTCAACTAATTGATTTTTATCAACTTCTTCTACGTAATTTTCCTGAATCACATTATAGGCCTGCTTAACTTTTTCTAAGTCTGTACCACCCGACATGCTTTTTAAGAACTCTTTCTGCTCTTCTTCTGTCAAACTGCCGAAGTTTTCAGCATCTTTATTGGCGTATTGCTCCGATGTAGATTGTGTCTCAGCACTATCGGCGAAGTATTCTATGCCTATATAAGAACCAGCCGCTCCCAATAGGACCGCCAGCGCTAATAACAGCGCGACATAACGCGGTTTTAGATTCATCGCATTCACCCTTCTATAATGGATTTCTTTATTTCCTCTATACTAGCAAAAAAGCGCCTTCAACGTAAATGTATCATGATTCTTATATTAACGTATGCAGCGTGTTCCTGGAGCATGTCCACTTCATTATAGGATATCACCACTCATCTATCTACCTATTTCTGGATAAGATAGAACGCTGACATAGGCGGGGCGGTACCTTTCTGAAATCAGCCTGGAAAATACGGTCCTGCTCTGGATTTCTTCAGTTAAAAATAAAGACTGCCTCGTTCGGAGACAGTCTTCACCATCAAATTTCGTATCCATATTCGCCCTGGCTCTGATCACGGACAACCATGCCGTCTTCAATCGCTATGACACGCTTACGAATCGTATTGACGATCTCTTTACTGTGCGTAGCCATTAAAACGGTGGTCCCACCCATGTTGATTTCTTCAAGGATATGCATAATCTCCCAGGAGGTATCCGGGTCAAGGTTTCCTGTCGGCTCATCAGCAATCAAAACTTTTGGATGGTTTACAATTGCCCGGGCAATGGAAACACGCTGCTGTTCTCCTCCAGAAAGCTCATCCGGAAGGAAGCGTGCTTTATTTTTTAAGCGGACCTGGTCCAGGACATCCATCACGCGGCGTCGGATATTTGCTGGATCCTCTTCAATTACTTCCAGAGCGAAGGCCACGTTTTCATAAACCGTAAGCGTCGGCAGTAAACGAAAATCCTGATAAACTACACCAATCTGACGCCGAAGGGCAGGAATACGACGCTGTTTCATTGTAGAAGTATTCATATCGTTAATTAAAACGGTCCCTGTTGTTGGCTTTTCCTCACGATAAATTAATTTTGTGAAGGTTGATTTACCGGCACCACTGGGCCCTACAATATAAACGAATTCACCTTGATCAATCGTAACGTCAAGACCATTCAAGGCCGTGACTCCATTCTGATAGGTCTTATAAACCCCTTGCATCTGTATCATAAACGAATCACCTTAATTTCTAATTTTGTTAACTAAATCGTTACCGTATCTATTTTTACAAACACTATCATTATAACATTAATTGTCGTTTTTTTTAGACATGAAATTATTACATTTATTTGTCAGACCTCATCCCACAAAAAAAGCCCGGCTGAATGCCGGGCCTTTTCGAGTTATGGATTTACTTCTTTGTCTCCAACCAGCTTGCAACCAGCTGGGCATCTTCATCGGAAACGCCTTCCTGCGCCGGCATTTGTCCTTTACCATTCTTGATGATATTTACAATTTCATCAGCTGAATAGTCTGCACCAACGTTGGTCAAAGCTGGACCGAAACCGCCGCCAAGGTCTCCACCATGACAACTTGCACAGTTATTTTGAAAGACTTTCTCGGCTGCTGCTGTATCTACCGTATCCCCTTCGCCGCCTTCTTCCGCATCTTCATTAGATTCCTCGTCCATTCCTTCGTCCGCATTTTCATCTGTGCTTTCATCAGTACTTTCATCCATACCTTCATCTGTTTGTTCTTCTGTGGTGTCATTTGTGCCTTCATCCGTGCTTCCTTCATCACCGCCGCCCCCACAAGCGCTTAGGACCAAAACGAGTCCTAACATGAGAGTGAATAAAACCTTCTTCATTAAGCATCCCCCTCGGAATTTTGTTCAGATATAGAGATATTATAACCGAGTCAGGTCGTTTTGAAACCCTCTCCAAGCACCTCTGTCGCATTCATAGCCACTACAAACGCACCCGGGTCAACGGTCTTTACGGTTTGTGTCAATTTTATAAATTCGTTCTGCTGAACCACACACATAACCACCCGGCGTTCCCGGTCAGTGTAGCCGCCTGCACCGCTTAATACGGTCACGCCGCGGTCAATCCGCTTGAAGATTGCTTCCCTGACTTCATCTACATCTTCCGTGATGATCATCACATTTTTAGATGTGTTTAATCCAACTTGAACAAAATCAATCGTCCGGCTTGTGGCAAACAGCCCGATTAAAGCAT
The DNA here is from genome assembly GCF_020524025.1 of Halobacillus litoralis. GTDB lineage: Bacteria > Bacillota > Bacilli > Bacillales > Halobacillaceae > Halobacillus > Halobacillus litoralis_D. The sequence continues at coordinate 180,369 of NZ_JAIVKN010000002.1, forward strand.
AAAGACCCTCTTCTAATGAAAAAACGATGGCCGAAGTGAGAACGATCATGCCATCTAATAAAGCTACACTCACACCAAGAGGCAGGTGAGTGAACTTGTGAACAACTTGTGCAGCTAAATCAATTCCGCCGGTAGAAGCTCTTCCGCGGAAGACAATACCAAGTCCAAGTCCTACGCCCATGCCGCCGAAGATAGCGCCTAAAAGCGGATCAGGTGTCGCTGGAGCCATATCGTTCGTCAACAAGACAAACAGGGGCAGAGTGACCGTCCCTACAAAAGACTTTAATCCAAAGTTCTTCCCTAAGATGACAACTCCCATAATGAAAAGAGGGATGTTCAAAATCCATTGAACGACTCCAGGTTCCCAGTCAAATATCCCTTTCGTTATCGTACTGATTCCCGCTACGCCCCCGGAGGCGATATTATTTGGTAATAGAAACAAATTAAATGCCAGTGCTACGAAAAAAGAACCTAAAATGACCAGGCCGTAATCAATCCCATGCCTGAGACCTGGAGGCATTGGTTCCCGACGGTATTTTTTTGCCATCATCATGATGTTCAACTCTCCCTATGTATGAATACTTGCTATAAACCGATAGGAGTATACCATTCACCTATTACTCTGTAAATAAGAGTGAAATAACGTATTAACACAGTAAAGCAGCAGGCTTTCCGTTTAGTTTCTGCGTATGAGAGACATCTATACTTCTATAAAAAAAGCGGGGCATCTAAGATGCCCCGCTTTTTAATATTACGATTTATACGATTCATGTTTTGCCATTACTTCAGCTAACAGCTCAAGCACATCATCACGCATATTTTCACGTTCCATAGCAATCGCCAGCGTCGTTTTAATAAACCCGAGCTGATCACCGACGTCATAGCGGTCGCCTTTAAACTCATAACCATACACCGGCTGCTCAAGATTTAAACGTTCAATTGCATCCGTAAGCTGAATCTCACCGCCTGCTCCTGTTTCCTGATTAGACAAGAGATCCATAATTTCAGGTGTGAACACATAACGGCCGATAATCGCTAAGTTTGAAGGTGCCTCATCTACGGAAGGCTTCTCTACAAAGTGTTCTACTTGATAACGGCGGCCTTCCTGATCTTTTGGTGCAATGATGCCGTACCGGTCTGTCTCGTCTTCCGGTACCTGCTTCACACCAATAACAGATGATTTTGTTTCCTCATACTGATTAATCAGCTGCTTTAAGCATGGCTCATCCGAACGGACAATATCATCTCCCAGAAGGACAGCAAATGGTTCATTTCCTATAAACTTACGGGCACACCAAACCGCGTGACCAAGACCTTTAGGTTCTTTTTGACGAATATAATGAATATCTACTTCCGCCGATTCCTGCACTTCTTCCAGAAGATCAATTTTCCCTTTTTTATAAAGGTTGTCCTCTAATTCAAATGCATGATCGAAGTGATCTTCAATCGCCCGCTTCCCTTTACCAGTTACGATAATGATATCTTCAATACCCGATTGAATAGCTTCCTCCACAATGTATTGAATGGTTGGTTTATCGACAATGGGAAGCATTTCTTTCGGCATCGCTTTTGTTGCCGGTAAAAACCTTGTCCCAAGCCCGGCAGCAGGGATAATTGCTTTTTTCACCTTCATGTCCAACACGCCTCCTCATTCCTATGTAAGTACTTTCATAGTAGCAGAAAAATTCAGAAATGAATAGATGAGAGTCAGATTAACACGAGGTTAACAGAGCAGAAACTAAAAAAGATCCTCACGTCACGTAAGGATCTTTTTTGAATTAGTTATCCATTTTTGAACGGAGATAAGAATTAATAAACTTATCAAGGTCGCCATCCATTACTCCCTGTGTATTACCAATCTCTTCATTTGTACGATGGTCTTTCACCATAGAATAAGGGTGGAAAACGTAAGAGCGGATCTGGCTGCCCCAGCCGATTTCTTTTTGTTCCCCGCGGATGTCATCCAGCTGCTGCTGCTGGCGCTCAATCTCAAGTTGATAAAGCTTTGCTTTCAACATCTTCATCGCTTGTTCACGGTTTTTAATTTGAGAACGTTCGGACTGACAGGTTACAACCGTATTCGTCGGCAGGTGAGTAATACGAACGGCAGAGTCCGTCGTATTGACGTGCTGACCACCAGCACCACTGGAACGGTACGTGTCGATTTTTAAATCTTCCGTACGAACATCAATTTCAATTTCGTCGTTAAACTCCGGCATCACTTCACACGAAACAAAGGACGTGTGGCGGCGGCCTGAAGAGTCAAACGGAGAGATACGCACGAGGCGGTGCACTCCTTTTTCTGCTTTTAAATAGCCGTAAGCATTGTGACCTTTAATAAGAAGGGTAACACTCTTTACGCCCGCTTCATCACCGGGAAGATAGTCCATCGTCTGAACAGAGAAACCTCGCTTCTCCGCCCATCTTGTGTACATACGTAAAAGCATGCTTGCCCAGTCCTGGGATTCTGTTCCGCCGGCACCAGGGTGCAGTTCTAAAATTGCATTGTTCTTGTCATAAGGTTCACTCAGCAGAATGTTCAGCTCAAATTGATCCAGGTCATTCTTAAGTTGTTGAACTTCCTGTTCCAAGTCTTCACGAAGTTCTGCATCGTCTTCCTCTTTCACAAGCTCATAAGAAACCTCTAAGTTCTCATGCGTTTCTTCATGCTCTTCCAATGTGTGAACAAGGCCTTTCAGACCGTTCACTTCATCAATGACTTTCTGTGCTGTGTTCTGATCGTCCCAGAAACCCGGCTCAGTCATTTGTTCTTCTAATTCCGCAATTCGGGTTTTTCTTTGATCGACGTCAAAGAGACCCCCTGAAGTCCGCTAATCGTTCAGCTGTATTATCAAGTGCATGGCGAATATCTGCCATATCCATATGAATCACTCCTCTATTATTCTAAAAACAAGGGAAGACACCCTCCGTGAAGAGAGTGCCTTAATTCCCTATTTCCCGTGGCAATTTTTATATTTCTTCCCGCTTCCGCAAGGACAAGGATCATTGCGGCCGACGGTATCTTTTCTGACGTACGGGGATTTTTTCTTGTTTTCTTTACTTTCTTCTCCACTGCCGGAGACAGCTTTCGCTCCCTGAGCGACTTCCTGGCGCTGGAGGTTGCTGCGAATCTGCGCTTTCATGACATAACGGGAAACTTCTTCATCGATGTTTGCCACCATTTGTTCAAACATACGGAAGCCTTCAAAGTTATATTCACGAAGCGGATCATTCTGACCATACGCACGCAGGTGAATCCCTTGACGCAGCTGATCCATCTGGTCAATGTGGTCCATCCACTTCTGGTCAACGGTACGAAGAAGGATGACTTTTTCAAACTCACGCATCTGTTCTTCTGTCAGCTCTTCTTCTTTCTCATCGTAACGCATTTTGACTTTCTCAAGAATCAACTCCTGCATTTCTTCAGGGTCTTTTCCTTTTAAGTCATTAACGGTGACGTCACCTTCTTGAAGCAGGTTCGCACGCACATATTCAACAATGCTCTCAAGCTCCCAGTTTTCTTCTTCTTCATCACTTGTATGAACGCCCACAGTCTGGGAAACTGTCCGTTCAATCATCTGTTCAATGATATCGCGGAGATTTTCCGACGTAAGAACATCGTAACGCTGCTTATAAATGACTTCACGCTGCTGGCGTAGAACGTCATCATAAGAAAGAACAGTCTTACGAGCGTCAAAGTTGTTACCTTCGACACGTTTTTGAGCAGACTCAACAGCACGAGAGATCATTTTACTTTCAATCGGCTGAGAATCATCCATCCCTAAACGGTCCATCATCGAGCGTATATTATCTGATGCGAAACGACGCATCAGTTCATCATCCGTTGCCAGATAGAATTGAGACATACCCGGGTCACCCTGACGACCGGCACGACCACGAAGCTGGTTATCGATCCGGCGGGACTCATGTCGCTCTGTACCAAGGACGGCAAGACCGCCAACTTCTTTCACGCCATCTCCAAGTTTAATATCTGTACCACGACCAGCCATGTTGGTAGCGATGGTAACGGCTCCTTTTTGACCGGCATTCTCAATAATTTCCGCTTCACGGAAGTGATTTTTCGCGTTCAATACATTGTGAGGCACGCGTGCTTTTGTTAAATAGCGGGAGATAATTTCAGACGTTTCAACCGCTACTGTACCAACAAGCACAGGCTGTCCTTTTTCATGACGCTCTTTAATATCTTCAACTACGGCTTTGAACTTGCCATCCATCGTTTTGTAAACAAGGTCCGGTTTATCATCACGTGCAATGTCACGGTTGGTCGGGATGACCACGACACGCATATTATAGATGTTCAAGAATTCTTCTTCCTCGGTTTTCGCTGTACCTGTCATACCGGACAGCTTCTCGTACATACGGAAAAGGTTCTGGAACGTAATCGATGCAAGCGTCATGCTTTCATTCTGAATCTCCAGTCCCTCTTTTGCTTCAATAGCCTGGTGGAGACCATCGCTGTAACGGCGGCCTTTCATCAGACGGCCGGTAAACTGGTCAACGATGACAACTTCTCCATCTTCCACAACATAGTCAGTATCACGCTGCATAGACGTATGTGCTTTTAACGCCTGGTTAATGTGGTGAATTAACGACACATTGGAAAGATCGAATAAGTTTTCAATTTTGAAAAAGCGTTCCGCTTTATTAATGCCTTCTTCTGTCAGCTGGACATTTTTCGTTTTTTCATCGTACGTATAGTCCTCTTCATGAGCAAGCAGACGAACAAAGGAGTTCGCTCCAACATATAGATCCGCTGATTTAGCCGCTGAACCTGAAATAATTAGAGGTGTACGTGCTTCATCGATAAGAATGGAGTCCACCTCATCAATGATGGCATAATGCAGCGGACGCTGAACCATTTGTTCCTTATACAGCACCATGTTGTCACGAAGATAATCGAAACCGAATTCGTTATTCGTTCCATAAGTGATGTCAGCTGCATAGGCTTCACGTTTTTCCTCTTTGGACATCCCATTAGAGTTTAATCCAACGGTCAGTCCAAGGAATTGGAACAACTCGCCCATTTCGGTCGCATCACGGCTCGCCAAATAATCGTTGACCGTGATGATGTGGACGCCTTTTCCTGTGATGGCGTTTAAATAAGCAGGCATGGTGGAGGCAAGAGTTTTACCTTCACCGGTTTTCATTTCTGCAATATTGCCTTCGTGGAGGGCAATCGCACCAAGGAGCTGCACAGGGAATGGACGCATGTTTAACACACGTTTAGAAGCTTCACGGACAACCGCAAAAGCTTCCACTAACATATCATCTAACGTTTCGCCTTTTTGATAGCGTTCTTTAAACTCTTCGGTCTTATTCTTTAGTTCTTCATCTGATAACTTTTCTATTTGTGATTCCATCGCTTCAATGTCATCCGCGATTTTTTCCAATCGCTTCAATTGACGGGTGTTTCCATCGCCAAATATTTTCTTTAAAGTTCCAAGCATTGCAACCGCTCCTCTATTGATTTCCGATCTTCGGTTGAATAGTTTAATCCATGTATTATCATAACACTAAGAGAAGCAGGCTGACAATAAAGGACGTAGGACAGAAGGCACCGGGGAGATTATGTAGAAGGAGCTAAAGGGATGGACGGTTCTCTCATGGTGCTATGAAGGGAATTGAGCTGTCGTTGATCTAAATCGATCAGGCGCTGATTTGTCGCTCCGATGATGTGAACGAGCTGCACTATCGTATCTTCCTGCTGTCTTAATCGCTGGTAAATATTGCTGCAGTCTTTACAAGTCATACGTTCACCTCCTATATCTTCTTTTTATACTAGAGAAAACAGAAAAAAACGAATGACGAAAAAGGAAGTTTCGGGCAGGAAATGGATTGTAAATTTTAATTTTCGCCGAGGGAAATTTAAGTTTTCCATAGTGTTCTAATCTTATAAGATTAGTTTCCGAACTTTTGAGTGAATGTATGAATAAGGACCTGCAGACCGATTTCTTTCAGCATGAAAATAAAGAGGCTCATAGTTTTCAGACACCACACTTAAAGTAAGATGATTTTGCGTTTGAGAAGTGGGTATGTGGTGAGCTTCCTCAGGCTTTACGCCTTCAAACAAAGCAAAAAAAATAAAAAAAACACCTCTGCCGATGCAGAGGTGTTTTTTTCTATTCCTTTATCACGTTTCAATCAAGCCGTAACGGCCGTCGCGACGTTTATAAACAATGTTCGTTTCATCCGTATTCGCATTTGTAAAGACGAAGAAGTTGTGACCTAACATATCCATTTGAAGGGCCGCTTCTTCACTGTCCATTGGTTTCAAGTCAAAGCGTTTTGTTTTTACAATTTGGACATCTGTATCATCTTCTTTTGTTTGAACCTGCTGTGCCTCGCGTTCAAGCTCGGCAAATACATATTTCGGAGCACCCTCTTGTCGGAATCGGCGATTCACCTTCGTTTTATGCTTACGAATTTGACGTTCCAATTTATCTACCACAAGATCGATGGCAGCGTATAAATCTGTGTTGTGTTCCTCGGCACGAAGAAGTAGATTCTTCATTGGAATAGTGACCTCGATTGTCTGCTCATCATTGTAAACACTTAAGTTAACGTGGACCTCAGAAGACGGCGGAGTGTCAAAGTAGCGTTCAAGCTTGCCCACCTTTTTCTCCACATATTCTTTAATAGAATCCGTCACTTCCAGGTTTTCACCACGAATATTGTACTGTAGCATTAGAAGTGTCCTCCTTTCATCTATGTGTATATATTCTATCATACCCACGGCCTTTCCTGCATAAACTTTCTAAATATTTTGTCATTTTTGTGTCGGTAATTGTTGGAATTTGTCCCTTCAGAAAGAAAAGCAGGTGGAATAAGGAAAAATTCTTGTCGTTTCAGTGATCCTTGGCCCATCCTTTCTCATAACTTGAATCCATTTTATATGAACTTTTTTAATCTTATAGATTTCAGGAATCAAATTCCAAATCTATGGTAGATAAGCCCAAAAAAGAGCCCAGGCAGCAGCCTGTGCTCTTTTGAGTCACTCATATATCGACCAAATGTCTCTTACAACGCCTTCACCGACAGCAGCAGAACCTCCGAAGATTCTATAATAAGTGGTCTGCTTTTGTTCAAGATAGGATTTTATTGCCGGATTAAGGTGGTCTTTAGGTGTCAACAACAGTGGGTCCTCTACCGAAAAGACAGAACCAGCCAGTGCATCGGCAAAGTTTTTCCCGGTTGCCAGACTGACAGATTGGGCTTCCATATCAAAATACTCCACCACAGCAAGGGAAGTAGCATAACGATCTTTACCGGAGATACGATCAGCATCCGGCATCTGACGGAACACATCTTCACTAATGACACCTGTACCGCCTACAACATAACTTTGGCTATAGTTGCTTAATGCCTCTTCTGTAGCTGCAGGCACCCTCTCTTTATCAGTCAAAAGAATAGGCATCGTTTGGCCGGCAGCCACAGGAGCTATAGAAAGCGCATCAGGGAAGTTCTTTCCATAGGCTACGACCGCTTTATTTGATGATGGCAGGGTTTCAGCGATAGCCGCCGCTGTCTCGTAACGGTTCTTACCGGCTATACGATCAACAGAAAGGCTGAGCTCCTCTTTAAGGTAATCTTCCACATTCTGTGAAACCGCCCCGGTTCCTCCGAGAATCGTGACATGCTCTGTTTCAAGCTCTGATAACGTGCTCTTTGTAACAGCTGGAAGCGATGCTTTTCTAGTTAATAGAATAGGAGCATCCAATTGTTCCGCAAGTGGAGCACCGGCAAGCGCATCAGGGAAGTCCTGTCCGGTCGCCAGGACTACGTTTTCTGATGGATGACGATCAGCATCCAGTCGTGCGATATTAGCCGCTGTTTCATAACGGTCTTCGCCATAATAACGGTTAATCATCGGTTCTTTTTCATAAATATCTGGAATTAAAGCATACGTCTCTCCTGTATCCAGGTTTGCTTCATCGGTTGCTTTTATGTAATAAACACCAGGTTCAAGCGTATATAAACCGCCATACCCATATTCATCACTCTGTTCATAATACGCATCGACTTCATTGCCATCGCGGTCCATTACGTCTGCATTCATTTCCATTTCTGTAATGAAATCATCATCTACCGCAAAAAACGATAAGTTAAAGTCAACCGCCTGATCGCCATTCACTTCCAGTTTATAATAATCCACATCCTGGTCCGTTAAATCACCAAGAACCATTGTTCCAGGTGCCACCTGATTCGCTTGCGAAGGAGAGTCATTCGGTTCTTCCTCTTCCATACTTTCACTAAGGTGGTCCTGCAGCACAACTTTACTTGAGGTCATCTTTTGTTTTTCTGTTGTTTCTGCTGAGGCCTGCCCAACAGGAATTGCAAGCAGACTGACAGCCAATAGCGCTGACGCTGCTATTTCGACAGGTTTCTTCATCCTACCTTCCCCCTTGGTTATCATTAAATCGTTTACACGTTTATTCTCTTACACTGTCGGATTATATAGAAAATTCCGTTTGAAATCTACCTTTCATAGGAAATACCCTAATCTTCTAAACGAACTTTGTTTTCTATTACTCCGTTAAAGGCTGGTGGTTACAAATTTCAATCTTTGAGGCGCTTCTCTTAGCTTAATTTAATTGGAGGAGTCACACACACATATGGTGGGTTGGAAAACGGCGAGACTCCTGTGAGATTAGCATGATCAGTGAGATTCCAGAAGGCAAAGCTGAGGAATCTCACCACATGCACACGGAAAGCGAGCCGTTTCCCGGCCACCATATCCTCAATAAGGGAGCTTGTATGAAATCTCATTAGAGAGATGCTTTTCAAAAAAAAGAAGCATCTATAGACGCCTCTTGTTAGTGTGCGATGTAAGGCTTCACAAACGCCTCAACCCGCGCTTTCCAGCTCTTATAAGCAGGGATAACCTTTTCAACAAGTAACTGTTTCTTCTCTTCATTTGACTCAAAGCTGAACCAGCCTTGAAGCATTTGGACAATCTCATGAAAATCAGTAATTAAAACTTGGACTTCTTCTCTTTCTTCAAATAAGTCTGCCATTTGGTCATGGCTTCGACTTACCTGCTCCAGAGCAAGGAGCAGATCCTGGAACACCTGTGCCGTTTGGGGAGGTGCCTGTTCCGCTATTTTATTTTCCAAGTAAATAAGCGCCTCGCTGATTGTTTTCAACAGCTCGTCATACTGTTCAAGCATGTGATGCTGTTCTGAAGTTAGTACGGACAAATAATCACCTATTCTATTTTTTATGGTCTACATACATACCATCATACGTGGACACACTTTTGTATGGATTCACATACCGCTGTTTCGTGGATGGTTGTTTTTTCACATTGCGGATATCCTTTTTCAAGTCTACCATAATCAGCCCGAGTTTCTGATTGATTTGCAAATCCATTTCTTTTACCTTTTGAATCACCGCTCTCTGCTCATCATGTTCGGGTTGAGGGAGGACCTCCAGTAACTCTTCCCTATTTGCTAGAAGGTTAGTTATCCTATTAATAATATCCGTTCGATTTTTCTCTGTCACAGGTTGATGGATAACTTCATTCAGTTCCTCAGTAACGGTTAAAAATTCGTTCCACGCTGTCACTACGCATTGCCGCCTTGTCCGTACTGTGTCTTACGTGTCTGTAGAATCACCTGTTTCCACGTGTCACGGAATTCTTCCACCAACCCCTGTACTTCATCCAGGATGGCCGGATCGTTTTTTGTATTCGCTTCAATCAGACGGCGGTTCATATAATCATAAAGCGGAAGGATCTGTTGACTGATCTCATACTGCTGATCCATGGTCACCATCAGCTCCTGGATGATTTTCTGAGCTTTTTGGATGTTTGTATTTTTCTTTTCAATTTCATTGTTTTCCATCGCTTTTTTAGCCGCTTTGGTGAACTTAATGCAGCCATTATAAAGCATTAAGGTCAGTTCACCTGGTGAAGCTGTTTCGACTGTGTTGTTTTGATACGCTTGAATAGACATACGTGTAACGCTCCTTTAATCCCATTTATCCACTGAAGTTCTGCATAATAAAAGCCGACTGAGAGTTCATCCGTTGAAGAGCTTTCTCCATCGCCCCAAACTCACGCCAGTAGCGGTCTTCGATATTATTTAAACGATCCTGAAACGAATCCATCGCATCATCTAAATCATCAATCCGGTTCCCAAGGATAAAGTTATTATCAAGGGAGGTGGACTTTCCGGCTTTTTGTTCAATCGATTTCACCGTTTCCTGAATGGAGGTTTCCAATCTTCTTGCAATGCCCGGCTGTTCATCAGTTCCTGAGAAAAGCTGATGAACAGATTCTGGATCTTCTCTAAGAGCTTTGCGAAGATCTGTTTCTGTAATGGTCAGCTTTCCTGCGTCGCGGTAGTTGGAAGAGGAGGTAATGCCGATTTCAGACATCATCGTAAAATTCCCAGTGTTTTGAACAGGCGTATACCAGTTCTCACGCATTTTAACCAACGCACCTTCGACTACTGAATCGTTACGCAGCAAGCCGCTTTTCGCCTTTTCATCCCACAGCTCAATCTCCCGCTCTTCCATATCTTCTTTCTGCTTATCCGTAAGCGGAGAGAAATCGCGGTACTTTTTCTCTTGTACTTTTCCATTCAAGTCTTCAATGATCTTATTATACTTATCTACAAATTCAACGATCTTATCAAGCGCATCATCAACGTTGTTGGACACACTTAGTTTTACGTTCCCGTCTGTTACATCATTAAAGTTAAACGTTACACCGTTTAACGTGTAGTTGTTTGAATGTGAGCTGATTTTAAGTCCGTTATTATAGGTGAACTCTGCATCCTGCCCACCCTTTTCATTCAGCTTCCATGTTCCTGAAGAATTGTCCCCATTCTTGATTCCAAGTGTAGTCGCCAAAAATTCTGCACTGCCGTCAAAGCCGATTTCCGCACCGAGAAATTCATTTTCATCCTGATTAAAGTTCCCGGTGACCGTTCGTTCCATCATCACCTTGTCTGCGCTTTCATCATAAAACGCGCGGACACCTAAATCAGAATCACTGATCTCAGAAAGAATATCATTGAGCGACTTATCCCCCGTCACATCAAACGACTGCGTATTCTTTGTACCATCTTCATTGTACGTAGTAATGGAGAACGTTTCGCCAAGAGTAAGGTTATTTTTTAAGTTGCCCTGCTGTGTACTGAGATCTGCATCAGGATCAAAAATCGCCCCATCCTTGGTGAGGGTTGTTTCACTAAAGTTATAAGCCGAAGTCGCGAGCTTCTCGACACTCAGCGTATAGTCACCGTTCCCAGCTGCTGAACTAGCCGTAGCTGAAACGGCATCCGTTGATGAAGAGACACTTTTTGAGTTGTATGTACGCTCAAGTTTCATATCAAAAGCAAGCGTATCAAGCTCGCCCAGCTGCTTATTCACATCGCGGTACGCATCACGCTGCCACGTTAACCACTCTTTATCCTGCTCCATTTTATTGAGTGGCTGTCGTTCCGCTTTCATTAGATCACTGACGATCTGGTCTATATCCATACCGGAGGCCAGCCCTCCGATCCGCATATCACTCATGTTATCACCCGCTTATATTTTCTGGTCGACCATTATTCCAATCGATTCTTCAATAGACGCATATAAATCCAGCATCTTCTTAGGAGGTATTTCTTTTACCACTTCATTCGTATCGTTATTAACAACGGTAACGTAGTACTCGCCAAGTTTGTCATGAAACTGAAATCGTAACGATGTTTTAAGAGATTCCAAGATGGTATTCATGCTGTCAGTTATCTGCTGAATCTTTTCATTGGAAGGCTTATATGTAGAACTGTCTTCTCTTACTAGTTTCTCCTGAACAGATGTCACTGCATCAAGTTGTCCTGTATTTCTCTGCAGAAGCTGTGAGTGGGCTAAATGACCGACATTCACCTTCAACAACTCCTCTAAAGTATTCGTTTGCTTTTATATCGGTTGGATAGGAAGGAATATTAAGCAGATCATGATTGTGATTTATTTCCATAGGTTCTGTTAAAGTCTGATGTTTCTTAAAAAATGGTTCTCTATAATCCCGACTTCTATAGAACCAGCTTTAGGGGGCTAGGGTTGGATAGGAAATAACTCGCTTTCCTACGGGGGAACTGGCAAGCCTCCTCGGTCGTTAGCACTCCCTGCGGGGTCTTCCCTAGCTCCTTCTCCCACGGGAGTCTCGTCATTTCCCATCCACCCCATCTTTACTTCACCTGAACGGACCAATTTATAACGGGAGAGCGTCACTAATAATGTGAATATTTATTTTACAGATTTTGTGGGCAGATGTAGACTTTAGATAAATCTACTACTACAAAAGGAAAACACATGTAATTTTGAGAAGTTTATATGTCATAGGCCAAGCGTAGCCCTGGAATTGCAACAAACAACTCAAAACAGAGTTTTACGTAACCATCTCCATTCATCTACAAACCTAAAATAACAACACTAGGCTTTAACAAAGCCATTCCATAAAAAAAGAGACTTCAGAAAACTGAAGTCTCTTTGAATAGATTCTATTAACGTAGAAGCTGAAGTACACCCTGTGGCTGCTGGTTTGCTTTCGCAAGCATAGCTTGAGAAGCCTGAGCAAGGATAGCTTGAGAAGCCTGAGCAAGGATACTTTGTTTCGTTTGGTTCATCATTTCTTCCGCCATCGTGCGAACATTTACTTTCATAAATGACTAGACTATATCTTCACCCTATATATAACAGGGGCCGGGCACTTCGGATCGACAATATTGAACCTTTATTGCTTCACCTACGGATTTCATCACCTTACACGGTGGTCTATCCTAGTCGTTGAACCTTCTCCACTCTTTCGAGCCAGGAGCTTGGCTGCTGATTGCCCAATCTCTTCTTTTTTTGACCCTCGCGACTGCCGTTTCCAACTTCGCTGTGGTAAGAAAAGCTTCAGGGGTTTCCAGCAATTCACCCGATTGTAATCTCTGACCGTTACCAGTCAGGACGACTGTGCTTTTGTTTATGCAGCAAAAGCATAATCAACGTCACGGATTCGAGATTCCGCAGCTGTTAAGTTTTCAGATGATGTTCCAAGGTTGTTAATTGTGTGATCCAAACGATTCTGGAATGCACCCAACTTTGATCTTTCTCCAGATACTTGTTTTATTGCCTCATCTAGAGTAGCAATAGCATCATCAGCGCCCTCTTGAGATTGAACATTTATATCCTTCACAAGGCCAACATTGGAATCTCCCAATGTGTTAGTACTCATTTCATTAATGTCAACTAACATACTCTGGTCTTTATTTGCACCAATCTGGAAAGTAGCACCACCACTAGCTACAGTTAACTTTGCAGTTCCAGATCCTGTAGTATCAGTTACAGAAAGCTCAGAACCTCTATAACTTACATCTTGTCCCATTCCAGTTAATGCTTCTGACACACCATCTTCATCAGTTACAGTAATCTCAGCATCTGCTCCACCTGAAACTGCGCCTCCGAACTTAGCACTATCAGACCCTCCTAGAGAGAGTTTTGCATTTGAACCATATTCTTCAGTAGATAGGGATATCGTATCTGCAGAAGAACCATCTCCAGCAACTACTCCAGTCTGATCTGTGTATGAATTAATTTTAGCTTTCACATCTGTTGAACTAGCAGTATCAGTTAAGTCACTAAAATCAATAGTTACACCATTAATAGTTAAGTCTAAGCTTGTTGCCCCAACATCTGAACCATCAAATGCAGTTGTACCATCGGCTGCAGTTTTTACACTAGCTGCAGTTGTTACAGAAACATCATAGTCACCCTCTTTTAATCCAGACGCACTATCAACCTTCACTACCGTAGTGTCATCAGAAGACCCAGTAGCCCCCAAGCTACCGTTCAATAGCTTTTGTGTATTAAACTCTGTGTTATCAGAAATTCTATTAACTTCTGATTTAAGCTGTTCAACTTCTTTTTGAATTTCTTTACGATCGTCCAGAGTATTAGTATCATTGGAAGATTGAACAGATAATTCACGCATTCTTTGCAAAATGGAATGCGTTTCATTTAAAGCACCTTCTGCAGTTTGAATCATAGAAATACCATCTTGAGCATTACTTTGTGCTTGATCCAGCCCACGAATCTGACCACGCATCTTCTCTGAGATCGCAAGACCCGCTGCATCATCAGATGCATTGTTGATACGAAGACCAGAAGATAGTTTTTCCATTGAATTGGACTGTGCGTTATTCGCCTGTCCAAGCTGACGGTACGTGTTAAGTGCCGCGATGTTGTGATTAATTCTCATTTTAAAAATTCCTCCTTGAAATGGTTAACCTCACGTCCTTGTGAGATCCCTTTATGAACACACAAAAAGTCGGCCGACTTATGTAATGTTTCTACACTACTTATATCGGACGACTTTCCTGACTGTTAACTATTATTTTCATTTTTCAATAGATCCAGTAAATTATCTGCTATCGAAGAGGCTTCTTTATTCTGCTCCTCAATACTCAAAAAGACTTCTTTCCGGTGAATATCCACATGCTTCGGCGCATCTATTCCCAGTTTCACCTGACCGCCTTCCACGGCGACTACCTTCACTTCAATGTCCTGACCGATTTTAATCGATTCCCCAGATTTTCGATTAAGAACGAGCATGAACCACACCGCCTTTTTGATTGATAAACAGCGGATGTTTCGTTTGATAGGATTCATTATTTAGAATCACCTGTTTCCCTTTTTTGGTGCGGGCGTTCAGGACAATCGGCGCTTTTAAATTAATAGTTGACTGCTGAAGCGATTCTCTTAATGTAAGGACATTATAAACCGCTGCGTCCTCTGGTATTTCCAACTGAGTTTCAGCTATTGTACTCTCATCAAGATCGAATTCATAATCAGTTAAAAACAAGTAAGGATTGGTCACGATTAAGGCAATTCCTGATTCATCTATTGACTGCAAGGCCATGTATACGCCTTTTTCATCGACAGGTAAGAGAGCGAATGTATGATAGTTCTCAAACCCTGGAAGGCCGTGTTCAAAATGAAAACATCCTTCTTCCTTTACCTCGACGTCTCCAAAATGCTTCGTTTTTATTTTCATGTCTGTTCACCTCTTCTACACTTTCCAATCGATTTGCACATCGGCATATTGTTCGTTTTTAAGGGTCACTTCTCCCGGCTGATACGAAATAGAAGGATTGACCGGAGTAGTTTCTATAATCGGATCGTTACGTTTCACAGACACCTCTGCTTCAGAAGGTTGGTAGCGGATATCAACTAAATCATAAGCAGGCAGGCCCCCTGGTTGGAGCGTAAACGAATATTTCGAATTCTGCTCGGCATGAGCAGCAATCGGATTCCCACCGTTTTCGATTTTCATCAACTCATCACCTTCACGCGCCACACGGGATATCCCCTCCATCCATCCCTGCTCGGCATCTCTCACCATAGCTTCTGTCCGCTTGAAAACACTTTTCAAATCAATATTGTCCCAGGCTTTCGTTTGATCAATCGTCAATTTCCCCGGCCTTTGCTCAACCCTCAGCTCAGCTTCCGGCTGCTGAATCGACTGTTCCGCCAAAGGCTGCCTGATCGTCTGTTTCGCTTCATTAATACTCAACCCAATCTTAGCCGGTGTTGTTTCAATGTGGAGCTTTGGAATCATTCCCCTTACCCTCCCTCTACTGCTACTTATTTCTTCTTTTTCTAACTAACAAGCAGGTATTGAGTAAGTCTTGATTCAAAATTTCGTCGGTCCTACTTTTCTCAATATTCCATGCAGTACACGCTATCTTCTATGTGGTCCTTTCACCTCAGATACAGCAGGGGTGGGTAGGAAATGACGAGACTCCCGAGGGAGAAGGAGCTAGGCAAAACCCCACAAGGAGTGTTAACGACTGAGGAGGCTTGCCAGTTCCCCGCAGGAAAGCGAGTTATTTCCTACCCAACCCGAACCCCACTAACCGAAAAGGACCTAAAAAGACAAGATAGAAAAGAGACTGCCTCAATTTGAGACAGCCTATCTTAGAAAGTCCATCAGCGAAGGCTGGATAATCCGCGATCCAACTCCGAGCGCAGCTCTATGGATACTCTCCTGAGTTTTCAAATTCATGATGACCTTCTCAATATCCGCATCCTCATTCTCTGAAACAAGCTTAGAAGCAGAAACTTCCTGAGTAGCCAGACGATCTTCAATCAAGTCCACACGGTTCATCCGCGCACCAAGATCGGCTCTTTCATTAACCATGTTGTTGATATGATCATCAAACGTCGTCAAAAAGCCACCAAGTTCTGTCTCATCCATGTTTGTTCCTAACTTACTACCGTCTTCTAATGCATTTGCAAAATTCTCAAGGTCGTTAAACAAACCTTCACTAAAAACATTACCCGGCGTAACGTTCGTCTGCAGCTTCACACCTGATGAAACTTCAATCGCCACCGGAGTATTGTTCTGGCTTACAACAAAGGAAGACGAGTCATCCATATTTACAGGCGGTTCTGTTGTATTGCTGCCGTTAAAGATATATTTATCATTCACTTTCGTGTTCGCCATCGAACCTAGATGTTCTTTCAGCTGACGGATTTCTTTTGCGATATTCGCCCGCTGACCTTCTTCATATGTGCCGTTACTCGCCTGAACCGTCAGTTCCCTCACACGCTGCATCGCCTGTGTGGTTTTATCTAAAGCGGAGTCACTATTATCCATCCAGTTATGTACTTCATTAATATTTCGTTTATACTGCTCGACTTCCTGAAGCTCGGAGCGGTAATTCATCCCCTTCATCGCTACAACCGGGTCCTGGGACGGCCGGCTGATTTTCTTGCCGGAACTCAGCTGGTCCTGGTATTTGCCCATGTTGGAGTAACTGTTGCTTAAGTTTCTCAACATGTTATTGGATAACATCGATTGTGTTACGCGCATCGGTTCTTCCTCCTTTCTTATACACCCATCCGGTTGATGATGGTATCAAGCATTTCATCAATGACCGTGATATTTCTTGCGGCTGCATTGTAGGCATGCTGGTATTTAATCATGTTCGACATTTCTTCATCTAACGAAACGGAACTGACCGACTGGCGCTGTTCACTGACCGAAGCTTTTAACGTGCCGGCGTTTTTAGACATCCGCTCCGCTTCCTGCGTTTCCACAGCCATCGTACCGATCACCGATTCATAAAAGCCTGTAAAAGAAGCCTCTTCCCCAAATAGCGCATTGCTATCATTTTGAACATCGGCTAAGTTGGCAGCATTTTCGCCATTCCCCGCATCTGTTGTGACGGCAGCTGCGATATTGTCTTTATCAAGTTTAATTTTGTTCGTCAAATCAATCGTTCCAGCAACACCTTCAATGACACCATCTTCATTGGCCTGACCCATATCAATATCGAAAAATTTTGGTACCGCAGTACCACCGTTCATGCTGTTTAAAGATTCTCCACCTTGATGAACTGTGTTAAATGCATCAGCAAAACCTGTAGCCATCCGGTCAAGATCAGAAATCATCGTTTCGTAGGTTCCTTTTCCTTCTCCGTCCTGAACGTAACCACCTGACTCAATTAACCCTTTTAACTTGCCTTGTGACGGAAATTCATCCACTGAGTAATCTGAATTCCCAACCGTGATGCCGGTTGCCAGGTTGTTATCTCCATAGGTCACATCAATCGTTGTAAACCCACCATCTTCTGCGCCATCGACAAGCGTCGCCGGAGGATCAAGTGGCTGACCATCTTGATTGACTAAAGAGATGGTTGCTTTTCCCATCGCCATCGGATCGGCTGAAGCATACGAATCCTCATAGTTCACTTGTATATTGACATGTTCAGATAACTGGTCAATCAAACGGTCCCGCTCATCATACAAATCATTTGGAACCATTCCGTGTGGTTCGACCTCGCCTATCTGCTGGTTGATGTTATGGATCTGGCTGACCACCGAATTAATTTCTTTTTCTGTTACGCCCACTTCTGCCTGAACATCTTTCTTTAATGTCTGCAGCGTGTTTGATAAATAGTTGAACGTCTCAGCGACAGCCTGTCCGCGCTGACGTACGACCGAGCGCGCCCCTGAATCCTCAGGATTTACGGATAAATCCTGGAGCGATCCCCAGAAACGGTCCATTGTACTGGATAACCCGTCTTCTGACGGTTCATTCATAACGCTCTCAAGCCTGGTAAGGGCACTTTTTCTCGAGTCATAATAGCCGGTTTTACTGGCTTCTCCCCGGTATTGATTGTCTAAGAAATCGACGCGTACACGCTCAATTGAACCTGCCTGAACCCCGCTTCCCATCTGACCGGGGATCTGCGGACGGTTGCGGGAGGCTGCCGGGTACGGGCCTGTCTGTTCAAAGTTGACCCGCTGTCTTGTATAGCCCTCTGTATTCGCGTTTGCGATATTATGTCCTGTTGTATATAAAGCGGACTGCTGTGTGAAGAGGCCTCGCTTAGCCACTTCCAATCCGTGAAAAGTTGAAGTCATATTCGATACTCCTCTTCCTTAAGCTTTAGAATCAAACAGCGACCGCTTAGGAGTCTCTTCTGATCCACGTGTCTCTTGACTGCCATAGTTCATCGTCTGAAGTGAGGGCTGAAGCATATTAAGAGAAAGATTAATAAACTGCATCGACTGCTGAATTAATTCGGCATTTAACGATTCCTGTTGTTTTAAGTCTGCTAAAACAAGAACAAGGCCTTCATAAACCGTTTGAAGCTCACGCTTTTCTTCTCCCTCTAAAGCGTCAATGAGCACGGAGATGGTCCACTGTTCTTTACGGATTCCCTTCCCGTTAAACCACTCTTCCACCGCTGTCATCCGCTGGTTTTCTATCTTTTGTATCGCTTGTATATGCTTACGCTCCTGCGTTAACACCTGCTGCATCTCGGTCGTCTCATTTTTTTTCAGCGCTTCTGTTTTCCTTTTGGACAAAGTAAGCAGACTATCATGCAGCTGTTTTAACTGAGACAGAGGGTTAATGATTCCGGTGATCGTCATGCTGATTCTCCTTTATCCTTTGGTTGACCAGAAATCAATCATTTTTTGAGCTGTTCTTTTAGAGTCAACCTGATAATTTCCTGTCTGCACATCCGTCTTAATCTTTTCCACCAGTTTATTTCTTGCAGCATCCGTCGGTCCGGATTCCTGCATTTGTTTTGCCTGATCGGATATTTCCAGCTTATCTTTGGACTGCTTTGTACTTTTCACTTCCGCCTGATTGTTCCACTGCTTTTGATAGGGATTCAAGCTTGCTTGATTAGGCCGGTTGATTTTCATCCGTTTCACCTCGCTATTTAAAACGTGCTCACTTTCTTTTATATCGGCCATTCTTTAACATTCTATATCCTGCCTATTAATCAATTATCTAATGAGTAATAAGTCCTGCCATAATCTTTTTTTGTTTCTTTAATTCTTTCACTAAACTCTTTGTTGCGCTCTTCCCGCTGCAGTCCGGTCTGAATCGACTGATTACAACCTTCACATATCCGCCCCTCACGAATAGAACGCCCGCATTTCTCGCATCCGTAGGTTAAGTTGGGAAAGTGGGCGGGATGAAGCCTTTTCTGTTTCACAAATTTCCGGATTTGTTTTTCAGGAACGCCCGTCTCTCTTACAATATCATCTACCGTCGCGGTTCGATTGACTTTCTTCCTGATAAACGCATATACCGTCTGGAAATCCGCTTCTTCTTTTTTTACACACGCGGGGCAGACCGTCGCCGCCCCTTTCATAAATAAAGCATTACATCTTGGACAATTCGCTAAATCACCCATACCGTCGTCCTCCTGTTACTCTCTTTACCTATTATATCGGCAGCATTAATAGATTCCAAAGTCCGATTGACCGATTCAACGAAAAATAGTGAAAGACGACACAGAAGGACAGCCGCCAGCCTTCAATAAAGAAGCCATGTGACGCACGGTCCTTCCTGTCGTATAAATATCGTCCACAATCAAAACGGGGTCCGGTGAAGTTTCAATTAAGGTAAAAGGGTTCTCTGCCTCCATGCGGTCTCTTTTCTTCCGCTTCGACTGCTTTTCGCTATGCTTTCTTTGAAAAAGACTGACGGGTTGAAGGCCTGCTGCCTGTATAATCGCCTTTGACTGATTAAACCCCCGCTCCTTCTCCCTTTCTTCACTAAGCGGAACATACACCGCTTGTTTTTCACGATCCCCCGTTAAACCTTTTTGAATTTCCTCCTGTAAAGCTTCCAAAAGAACGTAATCTCCCCGGTACTTCCAGCGGGCAACAAAGTCTTTAGCAAAAGCGTTGTAAGCATAAACAGATTTATTTCCATCCAGTACTCCAGGACTTGTTTTCTGCCACTGCAGACAGTCCCTGCACAGTCCTTTACTGTCCATACGAAAACAGGCTGTACAACCGGGAACCGTTATTTTTTCATTTTTTGAAGCACAGGTGGAGCACATCTTTTTTTCTTCCACCGGTTTATAAAATGTGCTCCATGTCACTTCAGGGAGAATTTCTTCAAAACAAATGACACACCTCACCCTTTTTCCCCTAAGCGGTTCATATACAGAATGGCATCCACCGCATCCAGCATCTCATCTGTCTTCCCGATATGATAAAAAATCACGTTCCCTGAAGGATCCTCATGACTTCTTCCAGCTCGACCGGCGATTTGGACAAGTGCCGCTTCATCAAACACGGCGTGACCGGCATCAATGACAAACACATCAACGGACGGAAACGTTACCCCTCTTTCTAAAATCGTGGTTGTGACAAGCATTCTGTACTCTTTTTTACGAAAAGCTGCAATTTTTTCTGCACGATCGGTATCTTCGGCATGAACAGCCTTTACGTCATACCCCTCCTCAAGTAGGAAGCGGGCAATTTCTTCCGCTTTTTTTATTGAGGGGAGGAAAAGCAGAAGCTGACGATGTGTGAGATTTTGTTCGGCGATAGACTTTAAAATCCGGGTGGGAAGTTCCCCTTTTTTCAAGGAACGATGGAGCGTGGGGGTGAGTTTTAACTGCGGTACAGGAAGAGGATGGCCGTGAAAACGTCTGGGAATAAACGTAACCGGGAGTTTCTTATAGCGAATTTTGCGCTTCTGCTTTTTTCTTGGGGTAGCTGTGAGGTAAATAACCGCCGCTTCCGGTTTGGCAGCCCGTTGACTTACAAAATGAAGCGATGGGTCGTTATGAAAGGGAAAAGCGTCCACTTCATCAATAATCATGACATCAAAAGCGTGGGCAAATCGGTACAACTGGTGGGTGGTTGCTAATAAAAATGGCGCATTCCCTCGTTTATCCGGACTGTCTCCATAAAGCGCCTGTACGCCAACTTGAGGAAAGGCCGTCTTCATACGGGGAAGAAGTTCGCGGACAACATCCGTCCGGGGCGTGGCAAGACAAATGCGTTTCCCTTGCTGCAAGGCTTTCGTAATCGCAGGAAAAAGCATCTCCGTTTTTCCCGCCCCGCATACAGCCCAGACTAAACGCTCACCCCCGCCTGATTGAACGAGAGTCACCAGTTCATCCGCTGCCATCTCTTGAGCAGGTGTTAAGGTGCCTTCCCAAGCACATGGATGTGCAGGAGCAGGCCACTTTACATTGGAACTCCCAATATAAATAGGTTCACATGCCAACACCCGCCCCATTTGAATACAATAACGGCAGTAAGTGCAGTCTCTGCCGCAGGAGGCGTGAGGCATCGTCGCAAAAAAATGCGCCTGTTGATTGCCGCACCGGCGGCATCGGGGGCCAAAATAATGCCTTTCAAAACTATCCACCTTTGTCAAAACAGAAGTGGAAACAAGATGTGAAATCTGCTCTTCAGATAGTGGGATTTCATGTTTTAATAGGAGTTTTCCAGCGAGTTCGAAGTATTCATGTGGAGGACGGGATGTGGGGATCCAAGAGAGACGTTGAGGGAAATAGCTGCGAATGGACGATATCATTAATTCACCTTCCTAAAGGATAAAATGGAGCCTGCTTGAGTCTCACAAGCAGGCTCTCATAGATCAGGACTGGCGGTACCAGCCAAGCCCAAGGGCTCCTTCACCAAGGTGGGTGCCGATGACGGGTCCAAAATAGCTGAGGACTACGTCTACATTGCTGTACTTTTGTTCAATTTCTTTTTTCAATTCCTTCGCTTCTTCCGGTCGGTTGGCGTGAATAAGCGTAGCTTTGTATGTTCCCTCTTCTTCGATCGATTCCTCAAACAGGGATAAGATACGCTTAATCGCCTTTTTCCGCGTCCGGATTTTCTCAAAAGGTACGATTTTTGTATCCACAAAGTGAAGCACAGGCTTAACCTGAAGCAGACTTCCTACAAATGCCTGGGCTCCGTTTAAACGGCCGCCGCGCTGCAGATGGGAAAGGTCATCGACCATAAAGTAGGCCTGCATTGTTTTTTTCATTTCATTTAATCGGCTGATAATCTGCTCAGGGGTAGCCCCGTTGTCGGCCATGTCGGCTGCTTCAAGCGCATAAAAGCCCTGCATATGACAGCTGATTTCTGAATCAAAGACGTGAACGTCAATGTCATCCACCATCTCACCGGCTGTCATCATCGCCTGGTAGGTTCCAGATATCCCGCTTGAAAGGTGGATCGACACAACAGCATCATAGTCTTCAGCAAGTTCTTCCAACTTCTGTGTCATCATACCAATGGACGGCTGAGAAGTTTTTGGAAGCTCTCCACCTTCTTTCACCATGTCATAAAAATCTTCAGCATGAATATCGACTTCTTCCTGATAAGACTCATGACCAAAGATGACGTTCAACGGAACCATATGTATTTGGTTGGCTTTTCTGAGGTTTCTCGGAAGGTAAGCCGTACTGTCCGTGATTACCGCTGTTTTCATCCAATCCAACTCCTTATTATCAAGTTCTTTCTATCTCATATATGTAGAATTCATTTTAATAGTCTCCCTTTTATTTTACATGAACCTCCCCAACATTGCACCAATAAACTGGAAACAGCATTCCCCTAAGAGGAGGGCATCTGCACCATTCTGAAGTAAATCCTTATTAAAATCTAGAAATCTACTTACACGAAATTCCATTTCATGGTGGAAGAGTCTAATGAAATAAAGAGAGACTGCTAATTTTTTCAGACGTTAAATCGGAAATAAAAAAGCTGCCCAGGGTGGAATTTAATTCTCCCCGGACAGCCTGGATCTGTAAGATTATGATTAAATGACTTCAACCCAGCCGTTTTTAATAGCTGTTACAACCGCTTGTGTACGATCATTGACATTCATTTTCTGAAGAATGTTACTCACATGGTTTTTCACGGTTTTCTCACTGATATATAAAGCTTCCGCTACTCCACGGTTGCTGTTTCCGTCCGCCAACAGTTGCAGCACTTCGCACTCGCGTCGAGTTAGAAGGTGGAGTGGTTTACGATATTCAATGGTACGGTAGCTGCTGCTGCCTTTGCTTTCCGCTAAACGGCGGTATTCTGCTACCAGGTTATGCGTGACTTTCGGGTGAAGGTAAGAGCCGCCAGCACCTACAACTTTTATCGCATCAATCAGCGCATCTGAATCCATTTCTTTTAGAAGATAGCCTTGCGCGCCTGTTTTCAGGGCGTGGGTGACATAGTTTTCATCATCGTGGATAGAAAGAATGATTACTTTCATTTCTGGAAAGCGTTTTGTAATCTCTGCTGTCGCTTCAACGCCATTCATGCTTGGCATATTGATATCCATGAGAACGACATCTGGTAAATGCTGCTCGATGATTTCAAGAGCTGTATCTCCGTCATCTCCTTCAGCTACCACTTCAAAGCTGGATTCAAAATCTAAAATTCGTTTTACGCCTTCACGGAATAATTTATGGTCATCAATCAGGACTATTCTGGTCGTCATGGTCATTTCCTCCTGTTTCTCTTACATAGAATGGTTTTTAAATCCCCTAACCTATTCTTTTTCTATCTCTCTTTTTTTGTCTATCTCTTGTTTTTATTTTGTAGATTTACCCTAATCCTAACCTCTATTATAAACGATTCACGTCCAATTACATAGTTTTTCATTTAAATATCAATTTATTGGAAGATGGATTGTGACAATGGTCCCTTCACCGATACTTGAATCGATGTTTAATTCCCCATCCAGCATATCGACTCGTTCTCTCATCCCCATTAATCCAAAAGACTTATCTTTTTTCTTAGAAGGATCAAACCCCCGTCCGTCATCTTTTACAATGATGGAGACTGCACTGGGTTTCATTTCTACCTTCACTTTAATAATGGAGGCTTCGGCATGCTTTACTGCATTTTGAACAGATTCCTGAATTAACCGGAAAAGGGCGACTTCATACTTAGACTCTAACCGGCGTTCTGTGCCGAAAGATGTAAACGTGATCTGCATGCTTTCGTTGTACTCCTCCACCGTTGCCAGGTATTTTTTTAATGTCGGGATTAAGCCAAGGTCATCAAGGGCCATCGGACGTAAATCATAAATAATCTTTCTCACTTCATAAAGAGCCGAACGGACAAGGGACCGGACACTTTTCACTTCCTCCATCGCCTCATCAATCCCTCGTTCGCGGTATGTACGCTCAACTAAATCTGAACGCAGCATCACGTTGGCCAGCATCTGCGCTGGTCCATCGTGTATTTCTCTCGACAGACGACGGCGTTCTTCTTCCTGAGCTTCAATGATCTGCAGACCGAACTGCTGTTTTTCCTTAGCATTCTCCAGAGCATCACTGACATGCTTAAAGTCCTTCGTCAAATAGTTCAGGACGACGGAAATCTTCCCACCTAAGGCTTCTGCCCGGCTGATGGTTTCCTCAAGGGTACGTAAGCGTCGTTCGATGTCGTCTCTCCGCTCTCGAAGCTGTTTCTCTTTTTCACGTTTCATCGACAAATCCATTTGTAGACCGTGCGTTTGTTCATACACTTTACGGATTTCATCTTCTGAATATTTCTGGAACTGTTTACTCACTTCTGATAAGCGCATACGTGAAAAACGGACTTTCTGCTCAAGCTTATCCCCTTCATCAATCAGAGTAAGTACCTGATGCTTCGTCTCTGTCAATTCTTTATTCAACTTCTCAAATTCGTTGCGGGATTCCTCGCCAATTTGAAAGATCTCATCTTTACTATTGGTAACCGTATCGACCATTTCCTGAATGATATGGTCAAGGGCTAAATCCCCAGTCTTTTGTTCACTCATCAAAAGTCCCTCCATCAATATTCACATATTCATTCGTATGGCCCATATCTATTTATGGGGGTATTGTCCTTTTTTTGTAGAATAATGAACGCTTTTTATACATTTGCTGATTTTTTGGAGCATCGATATAATGAAAACTTAGGAGGTTTTCACGCGATGTTAGAAAGCTATTATACAGTAAAACCAGAAGGATCAGAAGAAGTGACGATACAGAAATCCCGCTTTATCGGGTATGTGAGACGATGTGAAACAGAAGAGGAAGCTCAGGCATTTATTCAGGAGATTAAGAAGAAGCACCATGATGCTACACATAATTGTTCAGCTTATATGATTGGTGAACATGATCTGATACAAAAAGCCAATGATGACGGGGAACCAAGCGGAACTGCTGGTGTTCCTATGCTGGAAGTCTTAAAAAAGAGAGGCCTTAAAGATACGGCTGTTGTCGTTACCCGTTACTTTGGAGGTATTAAACTAGGAGCCGGCGGATTGATCCGTGCCTATGGGTCAACTACGTCTACAGCCATTGACGCGACGGGTATTGTAAAGCGGCAGTTGATGAAAGAAATGAAGGTGAAAATAGAATATCACCTGCTTGGAAAAGTGGAAAATGAAGTCCGAAACTCAAAGTATGCACTTGAGACGGTTAATTACCTTGAAAATGTGGAACTAATAGTATATGTAGAAAGTGGACAAGAAGAGGAATTCGAAAACTGGATGATTGATCTGACAAGTAATCAGGCCAGCATCATCAGAGGGGATTCCTCCTACGTAGAATTTGACGTCACAGCTGAGTAAAGGAGCTTTCTTTTCATGAAGCGCAGAAAACGCACCCTTTTTATCTGGACCTTCTTATTTATCCTCCTCATAGGAATCGGCGCTGCTGCTGGATACGCAGTCTACCTTACGGACCAAGTAAGACAAACCGCTTCTGAATCAATGAAAGAACTGGATCGTGGAGAAGTTTCCAATAAGCGGGTGGAAGAAGTGAATCCCGCAAAGGATCATACATCGGTTTTGTTTATCGGAATTGACGACAGCGATAAACGCTCAGGTCAGGAAGATGCCCCTTCCAGGTCGGATGCTCTTGTTTTAGCGACGTTCAATCAAGATGAAAAGTCGATTAAGATGCTGAACATTCCACGAGATTCACTCACGTACATTCCTGAAGTGGGCTATGAAGATAAAATTGCTCACGCCCATGCTTTTGGGGGTATTGATGCCACGGTGGCCACTGTTGAACGGATGCTCGATGTTCCTGTAGATTATTATGTCCGACTTAACTTCAATTCATTTGTGGAAGTAGTGGATTCCATCGGTGGGATTACTTACGACGTTCCTTTTGATATTACGGAGCAGGACAGTTCAGATCAAAACGGCGCCATTGAGTTAAAGGAAGGCACTCAGACAATAAATGGGGAAGAAGCCTTAGCGCTTGCGAGGACTAGAAAATATGACAGTGACTTAGCCAGAGGCGAGCGGCAGATGAAGCTCATTCAACAGATTTTCAAGGAAACCATGTCCGCTAAAGGACTGAGCAACTTTGATGAAGTGCTGAATTCTGTAAACAACAATATGAAAACAAACCTTGCGTTTAGTGAAATGATTACATTTAAAGATTACTTCCTTCAGAAAGATGGGTTTACATTTGATAAGATGCAGCTTAAGGGGGAAGGCGGCTTTACAGGTCACGGATGGTACTACCAGGTAAACGAAGAGGCGTTAGCTTCCACGACAAATGAATTAAAAGAACACTTGGGATTATCTAATCCTCTTGTAAAAGATGAAGACGCAGAGGAAGAAAATGTGGATTCGTTTTCCGAAGGGGACGATGAGGATCAGTCCATGTAGCATACAGGAGCTCCCTGCACGGGAGTTCCTTTTTTGTTTTTCAGAAATATCATCCCTGCACCATGCATGCAATTCCAGTATGGTGGATGAAACAACAGGCTCTACGAGGTAAGCCTAAGCGTTGTTTAAGCACAAAAGAAGCTTCTCCAACATTGGAGAAGCTTCTTTTTATCGTCTGGTTCGATTCGCTTTTATCATATTCAAGATCGGTTTGTAATCTTTTCCAATCAAGCCGGTAATTTCAACAATCAATTCAATCATAAGAGCCAATAGTGCAATCACCATGACGGCTCCATACATTGTGGCTTGAGAGAAAATGACAGCTGCTAAGCTAAACAAAGCACTGACAGCGTATATCATCAGAACGGATTCAGGATGACTGTAGCCTAAATTTAACAGGCAGTGATGCAGGTGTGATTTATCTGGAGCTGATAACGGTTTACGCTGGATCACCCGGCGGACGATTGCAAAAAGCGTGTCCGAGATTGGCACACCAAGAATAATAACTGGTATGACAAAAGAAAACAGCGTAACGTTTTTAAAACCAAGCAGAGATAACACACTAATCATAAACCCTAAAAATAACGCGCCTGTATCTCCCATGAAAATCTTAGCTGGGTAAAAATTGTAGACGAGAAAACCGAGGGTACTGCCTAACATCATTAATCCTGCAAAGACAACGAAAACGTTCCCCATCGTAATGGCCATCCCCGATATTGTTAACAGAGCGATTGCAGAAACACCGGCTGCTAAGCCATCCAGACCGTCGATAAGATTGATGGCATTGGTAATCGCAACAATCCATAAAACGGTAATAGGAATACTCAGGTACCCTAATTCCAATTCGCCGCCAAAAGGAAGGTTTATGAAGCTGACCTGGACACCACCAATAACCACGATAGCGGCAGCCAGTAACTGCCCCGCCAGTTTAACTTTTGCAGAGAGCTCCCTTAAATCATCCAGAACTCCTGTCAAAATAATGACTGTAGCACCTAATAAGACAGGCCAGGTGTATTCACTTTCCGGAAAAAAGAAAAGAATCCCCAGGGCAAAACTTAGATATATCGCTAATCCGCCTAACCGCGGCATAACATTTTTGTGCACTTTACGATGATTCGGTTGATCCGTAGCACCGATTTTTATCGCTATTTTCTTGACCAGGGGTGTAACGAGTATTGATGTGATCAAACAAAACAGCAAGGCCTTGTACTCCATAAAGACCCTCCTCAGGTTTATTATATCCTCTCTGACACAGTTGTAAGCTGATCTATAATTTCCAATTTAATGTGCATACTTTCTATATAACCGAGAAAATTATATCACAAGTATGCGGGGGAAGATGTAACGATTTCTTTAAAATTTAATTAGCCTTTTTTTTCACCTATCAAACATATATGTGTAAATTATTTCAAATTCCAACTGAACAGGAGAATCTACAGGATAAAAACGCAAAAAACGACGGCAATCTTTCCATTCACAATCCCTTTATTCGCATGGGTTTATTTTCATAATTTTCCGCGAAATACATTATTATTTACACACCCATTCATGTTGAATAAAATAGGGAAGTTATCTTGACTACATCTAGGAGGACTCATTCGTTTATGGCAAACAGAGAACGAAAGAAATTAGAAAAGTCCCTGAAGCCACACTGGGTTTGGGCTATTGCATTTGGATCAGCTATCGGCTGGGGGGCATTCGTACTGCCAACAGACTGGATTGGTCAGGCAGGACCGATTGGTGTTGTCATCGGTCTATTATTAGGTGCGGCACTTATGATGATTATTGGTGTCAGCTATGGATTTCTTATTGAAAAATTCCCGGTGACAGGCGGTGAGTTTGCTTACGCTTATATAGGGTTCGGGCGGCAATTCGCCTTTATAGCGGGTTGGTTTTTAACTCTCGGATATATTTGTATTGTTGCTCTAAACGCTTCCGCTCTTGCTTTATTAGCTAAGTTTCTATTTCCAGACCTTGTACGAACGGGAAATATGTACACAGTAGCCGGTTATGATGTATCTATCATACAAATAGCTATTGCCAGTCTTGCTTTGGTTTTATTTGCATTATTAAATATTCGCGGAGCCAGCTTCTCCGGACAAACGCAATTCATCTTCAGCTTAATACTCATCGCTGGTATTGCACTGCTTGGTATTGGTGCACTTTTTGCAGATGGACCAAGCCTGACAAATATTACACCAGCTTTCACACCGGATCAGACAGCTTTAGCTTCTATATTAACAATATTAGCGATTGCTCCATTTGCCTATGTAGGGTTTGACAACATCCCTCAGGCGGCAGAGGAGTTTGAATTTGAACCGAAACGAGCTTTTGGTTTAATCATATGGTCATTACTAGCAGCTGGTCTTGCCTACAGTGCAATGATCTTTATCACCGCGAGCACAATGCCTTGGCAGGAGCTCCTGGGACAGATCCAACAGACACAGTCCGTATGGGGAACAGGCGATGCTATTGAGAGTTACCTCGGCCGTGCCGGAGTGTTTATCATAGCCGTAGCGGTATGTATGGGGATTTTCACAGGCTTGAACGGTTTTTATATATCCTCAAGCCGCTTAACATTTGCTATGGGAAGAGCGAAAATTCTTCCTTCCATATTCCAGAAATTACATTCTAAATACCGGACGCCTTATGTAGGGATTTTGTTCACCATGGCTATCTGTCTGATCGCCCCTTGGTTTGGCCGGCAGGCACTTCTATGGGTTGTTGATATGTCATCCACTGGTGTAGCCATTGCCTACTTCTTCTGTACGGCAACAGCGTATAAGTTCTTCCGCTGGTCAGAATCCCAGCCTTCCAAGACGCATACAGCAACAGTGGCGCCCGGCAGAAAATTATTATCCTTAATTGGAATGATCAGCTCTCTTGGATTTTTAGTGCTGCTTTTATTCCCCTGGTCACCTGCTTCTCTTGGAAAAGAGTCTTACATCGCGCTTGTGATCTGGATTTTAATCGGCGTCCTTTTCTACCTTTTCAATTCGAAGCGCTACAACAGCATCGACCGTAAAGAAATGAATTATTTAATTTTAGAAAAAGAAGAAATATAAATGAAAAAATCCCCGCCTTCCAGCGGGGATTTTTTCATTTCCAGTCATATTCAGCCTGATTCTGACTATTTATCAGGCAGATCGACTAAATATGACAAAGCCTTTACAATTAATCTAGCAGAATAATTTTACCTTTTCGATCCTTTTTTATGTGGTAGAATATTGATTTGAGAGGTTAGAAAATTGAGGTGTTAGAAATGGCAAAGCAAGTCGTGCGCGTCAGAAGACGCAAAAAGAAAAAGAAAAAGAGAATGCGGAGAATTGTTTCTTTCCTTTTTATATTAGCGTTATTAATAGGTGGAGGCTTTTATTACGTCTCCAAAGTATATACAGCTTCTTATCAAGACCTGGATCGTGAGAAATCAGATTTACGGGCAGAGGCGGTTGATATTGGTGACGATCCAATATCAATTCTGTTAATGGGAGTTGAAGATTACTCCACAAATGGGGCAGCCGGCCGTGCAGATACCCAGATTGTCATGACCCTTGATCCAGATACAAACAATATGACCATGACAAGTATCCCACGCGATACAAAAGTGGATATACCTGCATACAAAGTGGGAGAAAAATATGCGGGCTCCCATAAGCTTAACGCAACTTATTCTCTTGGTGAAGTTTCCGGATACGGGGCAGAGAAACTCGCTGTCGAAACCGTAGAGGATTACCTTGAAATCCCAATCGATAAGTTTGCTTCTGTGAACTTTGAAGGATTTATGGATATCGTGGATTTAATGGGTGGGGTTACCATTGATGTAAAAGAAGGCTTCTGGGAACGAAGCAGTCTGGACCACGATAAGAAGATACAATTTGAAAAAGGCCCGACAAAGATGACGGGAGAAGAGGCCTTAGCTTTTGTCCGCATGAGAAAGCGTGATGTCGGGCTCACTTACACAAGAGATGAAAGACAGCGGCAGTTTCTTAAAGCAAGTATAGATGAAGCTCTATCTGCCGGGAACCTGTTGAAAGTCAATGATTTCACAGATGTTCTTGGTAAAAGTGTCAGTACAAACCTGAAGCTTTCTGAATTGTACGCCGTCCAGAAAGCTTTATCTTCCAACAATCCATCGACAGAAACCTTTTTAATTGAAGGTGAAGATAAGCGTCTCAATGATGGACTGTACTACTTTGTCCCTGATGAAGTCAGCCTTGCCCAAGTCAAGCAGAAGCTGAAGACCGCTTTAGAGATACAAACGGCTTCCAATGCAGACAGTTCACAGGAAAATCAGCCTTCTAATTCTTGATAAAAAACGCACCATCCATATGGATGGTGCGTTTTTTATTCCCATTATTTTTATGTAATTACATCCGCTTAAAAATCAGTATTCCATTGACCCTTTCGGATGAATAGGGACCGTCATATTTTAATAGCTCCGGCACATCTGCCTCTGTCGTCTGAATACCAATACATTGAATCATAGATCTTTCGTGCAAAATACGCCGGAATGTATCTTCCGTCAAGTGTCTCAAGGGTTCTACAACAATCGTTTTGTCAATACGGACACTGTATCGGCCACTAATGGGCAATTCTGTCTCGTCCAACAATAGCTTGGTTAAACGCACGAACCTCTGACATCCTCTCCTCTTTAAGTTAAGAAAAGTCCGGGCTTGCTTAATCAGGACTCCACTCTATTTTAATTATAAGGAAGTCAAAAAATTTTAGAAACAGCAGATATTCCTAGTCAATCCATCGCCTTTCCAGCGTTTTTTATTGCAGCCTCGTTTATATCCTCTCATTGTCTTACAAGAAACTTTAGAAAAACATCACTATTACTTAATAGGAATCCTTTAGAATAAAAAAAAGAGAATCACAATTTTTAAAAGTAGGCTTACCTATCCATTATTTGGTATAATAATTTGATAGGACAGCTTTTGAATACTCAAACTTTTAAATGAGAAAACATAAAAAGCCCTCTCTATATAAACATTCAAGAGAAGGCTGTGGGTATTATTCTTCTATAATACGATAATTGGTATGAGCGACAACCGTTCTATCGTATTCAAAATCGATTTCATCTAAGTTATCCATAATAGTCAGATCCACAATCACAGATTGCTGGCATTGACTTGGGATAACTCTTCCTTTAAAGACAATATCGTTTCGCTCAAATGTTACGATTTGACCAGGTATTGCAATGCGATCATCAGGTTGTACCATATCTCTCTACCCTTTCTGTTTCAACATTTTTATGTTTCACAAAAGTTTACACGAAATTGACAAACAATTCAAACGAAAACTTTTACAATATATGTTACTAAATTCGACATAAATATACAAGCGTTTTCAATGGATGTTTAATATTTTTCCCTCTGAGATATATAGAAGATATTATGAAATTTTAGAAAGGAAGATTCGTATGGCACCACCGATTCAAAAAGTTAAAAAAACCATTCTAATCAGCTTTGGAATTTTTCTTTCTCTACTGATTGCGGGCATCGTCACACTCTTCGTCCTCGGTCCTGAATATTTAATTGTTCAGGAGAAAAAAGAAACACTCCCTTCTTCTGACGCGATCATCGTTCTAAGCGGAGGGGAAAATCGACTTGAACATGGTGTCGAGCTTTATAAAGATGGTGCCGCTGATACATTAATATTGACGAACGCGCTGGAAGAAGGCACAACAGAAGAAGATGCAGTATCCATGGGAATCCCAGAACGCGCCATTATAGAAGAAACAAAGGCAGACAGTACATATGAAAATGCCACCCTGTCGAAAGAAATCATGGACCGGGAAAATCTGACCTCGGCAATAGTAGTGACCAGCGATTACCATTCAAGAAGAACAAAAATGACATTTGAAGACATCTATGATAAGGATTACAGTCTATCCTATTCCTTTTCTGCTTCTTCTTTTAATGTTGAGGACGGCTTAACAGAAAAGGAAAAAAAGACAACTTTCAGTGAATATACTAAACTAATTGCTTATTCTTTTCGTCTTCTCTTTACATAAAGATTCTGTTAAAGCTTAGTGATGTTATTTTAGGTTTGTAGAAGAAAAGAAAAAGATTTCGTCATCCCCCATTTAGAAATGTTTGTTAAGATCCCGGGGCTGGGGAGAACGACTCGCTTACTGCGGGAGCAAGTCGTTCCGATCCGTTTCCCTCCCCCCCCCTTTCAAACATGTTTTTCCCCTATAAAAACTTCAGAGATATACTCCCTTTCTACATTTCCTGTGAAACGATCTTCTATATTTCAGTCTATTCTGCCAATTAATGAGTTAGTCCTATAGACATGTTTCGCTTTCCACCTTATAATGAAAGCGATTTCACATATATTAACAGAAAGAAGGGATGTACGTGTCGAAGAAAACATGGATTTGGTTTATAGGGGTGACCCTTTTATTTTTAACATTTATGCAACCGGTTGCATTAAATGTTCATGCCGATGCCAAAACCTATGATCAAGTGGTTCTTCGCGGAAGTGCGGATTCACTGGACTGGAGCTCAAATGACCATCCTCTCCATTACGATGAAGCCGAGGGTGTGTGGCTCAGCGCCCCCGTTTCTTTAGAAGGCGGAAAAACGACAGAGTATAAGTTTGTTTATGACGGTAACTGGATGCCGGGGGCAAACTTAGAGGTGACAGCCCCTCAGGATGCCGATTACATTTTCGCTTTTTATCCTGAGAATGAACGCAAAGTTGATATCCGCCTGGCTGATACGTATGAAGCGAGTGTGACCTTAGAATTGACCGTGCCTGAGGGTACACCTGAATGGGTAACACCTACGATCGCTTCAAGTAAAAATGACTTCCATTATACGGCAAGTCCGATGGAAAAAGCAGGCGAAGATACTTACTCCGTTCAAGTGGTAGGAAATACAGGAGAAGAAATCTCCTATTTTTACAGCTTAGCAGGTGAAGCTTATAAGGAAGACCGTAAGCAGCCACGAACGGTTACCTTAACAGAGGATGCTCAAGTTCAGGAGGATGCTGTGGACAAATGGAAGACCATTCCGGTTGCCCAGTCCGTGACGCATGACTTTAATCATGATCCTTATACGCCCGCCAAAAATGATGATGTAACGGTCTCTGTTACGGTGGAACACTTCGGTCCGATTGATCAAGGGGCTGTCTATTATACGACGGATGGCAGCACCCCTGTTGGAAAACGCGGTTCTGTTGATAATGGATCGCTCTCTACCCTTACGATTAAAGAAACATCCGAAAATGCCAACGGACTAAAGACATCCCAGCTTGAAGGAACCATTCCCTCACAGAAAAATGGCACACGAGTGAAGTATAAAATAGACGTTTGGAATAGTGAGAGTGCTGGATCACAATTTGCAGATAACAATGTGCTTGCTCCTGATGAAGCGACTGAATTTGCCTACTACGTCGATGATTTCCAGTCCCCCGATTGGGCTAAAGAAGCGGTGATCTATCAGGTATTTGTTGATCGGTTCCGGGATGGAAGTGAAAAGAACAATACGTCTGTAGACGCTGATGCCCCTCTTGATGAGCGGTTAAAAGGCTGGATGGGTGGAGACCTGCAGGGAGTCATTGAGAAAATCGACTATATTGATGATCTCGGTGTAAATACACTTTGGATTTCCCCTATTTATGAAGGACCTTATTCCCATGGGTACCATCCTACAGATTTTATGAATATTGACCCTCGATTTGGAAGCAATGATTTGATGAAGGAACTTGTAAAAGAAGCCCACAAAAGAGAGATGAGAGTTGTCTATGACCTTGTTCCGAACCATACTTCTAATCAGCATGAATTTTTCCAGGATGCTCTGGAAAAAGGGGAGACAAGTGTCTACTATGACTGGTATACCTTTATCAAATGGCCGGATGAATACGAAACGTTTTACAGTGTTAAGGAACTCCCTGAGTTGAACAATGACAACCCTGAAACACGGGCATATATGCTTGATGAAGTGGTTCCATTCTGGATGGAGGAAATCGGTGTGGATGGTTTCCGTCTTGATTATGCGAAAGGACCAAGTCAAAGCTTCTGGGTCGACTTCCGTCATAAAGTGAAGTCGCTCGATTCTGACGCGTTTATCTTTGGTGAGATCTGGGACAGCTTAGAAACCATTGATTCTTACACAGGTAAGCTGGATGGAGCCATAGACTTCGAAACGCAGTCAGCAATTTACGAAGCTTTTATTAATGATGGATCCATGAATCAGCTGGGAGACTCTCTTGAGACGATTTATGAAACCTACGGAGATGAATACATTGGAGCCACCTTCCTCGACAGTCACGACATGCCACGCTTTATCTATGAAGCAGATGGGGATGTGACTACAATGAAAAATGCGGCTGCTCTGCAGTTTGCACTGCCGGGGGCTCCTATCATCTATTATGGGGATGAAGTAGGCTTATCCCAAAGCGGTGATCACAATGATGTGAAAGAATGGAAGGACCGCTATTACCGTGAAATGATGATTTGGGATAAAGATAAGCAGAATAAAGATTTGAAATCTCATTACAAGACGTTGATTGATGCTCGAGATGACCATCCTGCATTGACACACGGAGATTTTAAAGTGATCTATTCCGATGATGACATCCTTATTTTTGAACGTTCTGAACCTAACGACAAAGTAGTTACAGTCATCAATAAAGGAGAGCAGGACAGAAACCTGGACTTGATTGAACTCTACAATCAAAAGACACCAAATAAAGTCCAGTTGAAATCGCTGCTTGGCAAAGAGAAGCTGAAAAGTCATAAAGGATCATTAGAAATGACGATTGAGGCAGATTCTGTTGAAGTTTATGACGTAAAAGGCAAGCTGCGCTATGAAGAACCATCAGAAGAAAAGAAATATTCCAAAGTGGTGTTAAGAGGTTCTGCTCCTCTTAACTGGGAAACAGACCAGTATATGTTGACGTTTGATGAAAAGGATCTCGTCTGGAAAAGTGGGCCGGTTTCACTAACAGCGGGCGAAACTGTAGAATATAAGTTTGTCCGTGACGGGGAATGGCTGGAGGGAAACAATTTAACCTTCACTCCGCCTTCTACGGGTGAATATATGTTTATTTTTGACCCACAAGATGAGTATGAGATAGAAGTACTGCCACTTGCCCAGGCTGCTGAAGCATCCTGACCGAAAAGCCTCCTGACAATAGTCAGGAGGCTTTTACTTTTGATAATCCCATAAGATTTTCCACTTGCTCTTTTCCTTTGTCACATACACATCCTGATGAAGTCTGAACTGCCCATACTTCCCTTTAAAGGTCTGAATGACTGTCATAAAATAGACATCCTTAACAGGTTTAGCCCCTTTCTCCATCGTCCACTGATCAAGATGGGTCACCTCTCCAATAGTAAATGTAAAGGTCTCAACGCCGAAATGGTTCATAAAAACATGGGCACGATCCTGTATGTAATGCCCTTTATCAAATTTCTTTTTCATCTCTGAATGAAGAAGTCCCCAGGAATCTGCGAATTTCGCCTCTTGTTCATAGAGGTAGAATTGTTCCACCGTCCCTTCTGCTTCATGGCCGGGACGTGTCATTACGAAAAAAGTAATCGCAATCGCTGCGATTAAAGCAACGATAAGCAAGAGCGAGATGAGGACAATCGGTGTATTACTTTTCTTCATGTGGACCCCCTCCCCCTATACGATATGCAGGGAGGAAGAAAAAAAGAGCGCCCATTAAAGAGCACTCCCGTTTCTTACTTATTCCTTCTGGTCCAAAAACTGATTGATCTGGGTGATCCGCTTGCTCATGCTGCCTGCGCTCACATCGTATTTTTCTGCGACAGCTTTCTTCGTCACTT
This sequence comes from Halobacillus litoralis, assembly GCF_020524025.1. Taxonomy (GTDB): domain Bacteria; phylum Bacillota; class Bacilli; order Bacillales; family Halobacillaceae; genus Halobacillus; species Halobacillus litoralis_D. The sequence continues at coordinate 217,112 of NZ_JAIVKN010000002.1, forward strand.
TCTCAGGCTCCGAACGGAAATAGGACGTACTGCGGTAGATGTGTTCTAAAGCGGCTGTCACGACTTCCGGCTTACGGAATGTCGGCTTCTCCTGTTGTTTATATGTTTCCCAGCTCTCTTTCAGCTGATCAAAAGCAGGCTCAGCCTTCAATTCACGATCCAGAAGATCAAGCACTTCATCACCTTCGGAATTTTCGTCTTCCTGTTCAGCGGATACGTCCTGATCTTCCTCACCGTTCATATACATCCATTTTCTCAACTGTTCAATCAACGTACGCTGCATATATTGATTAACATTGGCATCAGATGCCTTCGCAAACTCACTCTCCAGCTCTTCACGGAAGACTTGATAAGCCTTCGCATAGTTAGGAATTGCCAGTGGCACAAAATTGTAGACAGGGCCCCACTTCAAAAGAACACCGATACAATAAGGCATATGTCCGTAGTTTTCTTCTTTCAACGGAATTCCGTCCCTTTTCACTTCGTATCTCTCACCACTCCATACGTCAACAACGGTAACGGTCTGCTCCGTCTGAGTCTCTTGAATCTCAAACAGGCTCACGTGCGGAGACTTCCAAGCTTCCATTGTAGCCATTGTTGCAGGACGGATAATTTTGTCTTTTTTCTTCTCCAGGAATTCATCATATAACGTAGAGCCATCTTCCTGCTTGTCCATAAATACACCTTGGACCATACGGAAGGCTGCTTCCACTTCCTCTTCCTGTGTTTCCCGGTTATCCGTCGGAGTGACGTTCGGGTAATTGCGGTTCACATAAGCCATAAAGTGACTGTAATGGTTTTTCAGTTCTTCATGAAGACTTTCTGAACCAATGCCCTCATCACTTTTATTCATACAGCATTTCTTATATTTTTTCCCACTTCCACAATGGCATGGGTCATTACGTTTTATCTTACTCATATAAATCCCTCTCCTAATTGTTTAAACATCAACTCTACTAGGGTACCGAATATTCCTCCAACATGCAAAAAAACTAGGAAAAAGGGACGAAAAAAACTCTAAAAACCCAATATTTAATGATGACCGCCTTCCATTCAGGTCATTTTCAGGTCTATTCGCTCAACTAAGCTCACTCATGAATAAAAAAGCCCATCAAACATTCACTAGAATAACTGATCGGTTCTTCCATTACACATCTCTTCGTAACGCCCGCAGGACATCAATTCTTGTTGCTTTTGCCGCCGGCTTCATCCCAGACAACATCGCTACACCAACACTAAGGGCCAGGCAGATCAGCGCCATATAAGGAGGGATATAGGAAAGCTGAATTACAGTGTCCGGAGTTTCATTGAACACACGCTGAATAACAAACGGTAAAATCTGGTTGATTCCAGTACTGATTAAATACGCCGCAACTACGCCTGCAACAGCCCCCATAAGACCAATATAGCCGCTCTCCATAAGAAAGATACTCTTAATCATGCGCGGATGTCCACCGATCGCCTTCATGATACCAATATCCTGTGTTCGCTCTGTAACCGCCATGGACATCGTATTATAAATACCAATCGAAGCAATTAAAAGGGCAATCGTTCCTACAATAATGAGACCAACCTTGATGACTGCAAATACGACGTTCACCTGATCAACTTCCTCGGTAACCGAATAGATTTGATACCCTTCATCCTTTAACTGCTGAGATAAAGACTCGACCTTTTCCATATTTTCAGCAATGACTTTCACATCGTTAAATGTCCGCTGCTCCTCTTGATTTCTTAACATCTCTACTTCCTTTTCACTCATCTCAGGGGTAATCAGACTTCCATTTTCGGTTCCTGTAAACGCCTCGATCTTGGCAAGTACATCTTCGGATATGTAAACATCATCACTTTTCTGCCAGTCGCGGGAAGGGGGTTCCATAATTCCAACAACCGTCACTGGGAATCTTTCACTTACCTGCTGCCCATCTTTTAACTGCTCCACTTCAAGTTCTACCGTTGCATTGAGCAGACTCTGACTAATCCGGTACTCCTCCTTTACCACCCCTTCTTCGTTAAACAACTCGGCTGAGACATCGGCGCTTTCTGGATATAAAAACTGATTTAAATGGTAGCCTACGAGGACTTCGTTCTCTGTTTGAGGCATTCGGCCTTCAGAAAGTTCCAAACCAGATTTTTTCTCAGAAGAAAAATCGACCGCACTGACATTGGACTGTCCCTCATAACCTTCAAAATGGACCATCGGGGAGTTTTGGATGACAATTTTATGAGACACAGTTCTCACATCTTCCATTTCTTTAAATAATTCAATATCCTGTTTTGTAATTTCAGGAGTATCTCCTTCTTCAACCTCGGATTTTGCGTATATGGAAATTTCCGTTATGTCACGGTCCTGCATCATATCCTGAACAATAAACCGCTGCGCTCCAAACCCAATGGAGGCTAAAACAATCAGGAACGCACATCCAATCGCCGTTGCTAAGATCGTCATCCATACACGCGATTTATTTTTCTTCATGTTTTGTCTGATAAATTGAAAGCGGTCTATCCACTTCATCGGGCCACCGCCTTTTTACTTGCACGTAACCTGCCGTCTTCAAAACGGATGGTGCGGTCAGCAATAGCTGCTACCTCTTCATCGTGAGTAATGATAACAAACGTAATGTTCTCTTCCTTATTGAGCTTCTGAATCATGGAAAGTAATTCCGCTTCTGTTTCCTGATCCAGACTCCCAGTCGGTTCGTCAGCGAGAATAATCGGTGGATGAGCAATGAGGGCACGTGCTACAGAGACGCGCTGCTGCTGGCCTCCGGAAAGCTCTGAAGGGTAATGATCCCGAATGGAAGCGAGTCCGACCTTCTCTACCATCTCTTCCACTCTGCGGGCGCGATCTCGTTTGTCCACGCCTTTCATAACTAATGGAAGTTCGATATTTTCATAAGCCGTCATACTTTGAATGAGCTGAAAGCTTTGAAAGATGAAGCCAAGGTTATCTGAGCGGAAATCTGCCCAGTCGGACTCTTTATAATGAGTTACCTGCTCCCCTTTTATAAATAACTCCCCTTCTGTCGGTTTTATGTAGCCGCTCATCAAGTTGAGTAACGTAGATTTTCCAGAGCCACTTCGTCCAACAATAGAGACAATTTCCCCTTTTTTAATAGATAACTGGATATCTTTTAAAACAGGAACTTCCTGCTGCTTATTCTTTTTTCCTACATAAAAGGAATGCGATAGGTCTTTGACTTCAATCATGATTTACTTCCTCCCCGTTTCATCGTTCTACTTCTAAGACGACGAAAAACAGCCAGACATTTCATTTTTTTACAATTTTTTATTTTTTGCCTTATGCTCCGGAACATGTAGACCATGTTAAAATTACGTACAGTCCCATTTTCTTACTTAGGAGGATTTCATGAATCAACCAAAAAAATGGCCATGGATCGTCACTTTGATGACCGCTTTCTTTTTTACTTCCATGTTGTATGTGCAGGTTTCGACATATTCCATACTTCCTGCAAACGAGGGAGGAATGAGTTTCTGGAAGAGTTTTGGTCATATCTGGACTTCTTCCTTTTGGTTTTATGGAAGTTTCATCTCCGCTCTGTACCTTTTGTTCTTGTTTTTAACAGCTTTAATTAAACGCTATGTTAAGCCTCTATGATATTTCAAATAAGATCTCGTATTCCATAAGACCCTGCTTAAGTCTTCCATAAGCTTTGATGTAAACGAAAAAAGCCCGACTAAAGTTTAAACTTTAGTCGGACCTTCCTTTTCTTTCGTCGATAAGCGGTATTTAATATCAAACGGAACAATAATCCGTTTCGCCGGCTCTTCTTTATTTTTTACTTTTTCAATTAAACACTTGGCTGCCTGACTACCGAGACTGTAGATATGAATATCAACCGTCGTTAAAGGCGGGCGGGTCATTTCAGCTAAGTAAACGTTGTTAAAACTGACAATCGACACGTCTTCCGGCACCCGTTTATCAAACTCTTCCAGCATGTTCACAACACCAATACTCATCAAATCATCCGCAATCACCATACCAGTTGGAGGTTCTGGTAACGCAAGCAGCTGCTCCACTGCTTCCCGCCCTCCCGATTTTAAAAATTCGGTGTGAATGGTGTATTCATCCAAGCAGACAAGGTCCGCCTCTCTTAAAGCTTGCTCATATCCCCGCATTCGATCAATGGTTACCACACGTTCCTTCGATCCGCCAATAAAAGCGATACGCTCATGGCCAAGATCGATCAAATGATTGGTCACTTCTTTTCCTGCTCTTTGATTGTCATTGTCGACGTGGGTAATCTCATCTACACGTTCGGAGGGCTTACCGACAACTACAAAGGGAAAGTTCTGTTCCAGCAAAAAGTGAATAATAGCATCATTGACCTGGGAGTAAAGGAGAAGAATACCATCCGTCCGGCGGCTGTACACCATGCCTTCAACCGCTGTGAGCATTTCCTCATCCGTTTCCCCTGTACATAACATAATGGCATAATCCATCTCATGCGCAACCGCACTAATGCCTCGAAGCACTTCAGGAAAAAAAGGATTTTGCAAAGCTTTGTCTGCGCTGGACGGCAGAACGACACCAAGCGATTGAGTGGAGCGGTTGGCTAAGCTTCTCGCATTTGCATTGGGATGGTAGCCCAAATCCTTCATCGCTTTCTTGACGCGCTTTTTGGTGGCGGGGCTGATCCTTGGATGGTCCGCAATGACACGTGAGACTGTGGATGGTGCTACCCCTGCAGCTTTAGCTACTTCCTTAATAGTTACTCCCATAACGATCACCTACTATACATGTACTTAAAAAACTCATTTTTTTAACGGTCATTACAAAAAGAGAATTGGAGGCGTTTCCCCTTCGGATTCATATGTCTTCAAGGTTATCCTTTCCTACCTTTGCCTGTCAATCTGAAGACGAATGGGTGCGGTTCAGTCAGGTACCTACTCCATTAGGTAAGCCTGTAGAACGTTTTTTGAAGCCCGGGAAAATAGAAAGTCTATAACAGATGGTACAAACGTAAACAAAGAAAGAGCATGTATCCCTATAAAAAGATTACCTTCTCTGTTCAGAAAGGATGAATACTGGTGTTTAAAGAAGCAGTCTACCACCGGCCGAACAATAATGACGCTTACGCTTATGACGACAAGACGATCCATATCCGTCTGCGCACAAAGAAGAATGATATCGATAAGGTCACCCTCATTCACGGGGATCCCTATGATTGGAAGAATCAACAGTGGCAGGCAGATTTTCTTATCATGGAAAAGTCAGGCTCTGATGAGCTTTTTGATTATTGGCTGGCCGCTCTCAATCCCCCATATAGACGCCTGCGTTATTCGTTTTTATTAGAAACACCGCAAGAGAAAACAGTCTATACGGAACGGGGTTTTTACGATCATATCCCTCTCGATGATGTCGGCTGTCATTTTTGCTTCCCCTTCCTGAATGCTGTCGATGTTTTCGATGCTCCTGACTGGGTGCGGGAGACCGTTTGGTATCAGATTTTCCCCGAACGGTTTGCGAATGGTGATGCGTCTATAAATCCAAACGGGACACTTCCCTGGGATAGTGAGGCTCCTACACCTTCAAACTTCTTTGGAGGGGACTTTCAAGGCGTGATGGAACACCTGGATTACTTAACAGAGCTCGGAATCAATGGTATTTACTTCACTCCAATTTTTAAAGCGTATTCCAACCATAAATACGATACGATAGATTACATGGAGGTCGACCCTCAATTTGGGAGTAAAGAAACGTTTCGAAATTTAGTATCCGAGTGCCATAAAAGAGGAATTAAAGTGATGCTTGATGCGGTCTTCAATCACAGTGGTTATTATTTTCAACCTTTCCAGGATGTTTTGAAAAATGGCAGAGACTCCCCTTATGCTTCCTGGTTTCACCTTAAGGATCAGGAAGTTAGAACGGAACCACGTCCAAATTATGATACGTTTGCATTTGTTCCAAGCATGCCAAAACTAAATACCCAGCACCCGGAAGTAAAAGCGTACTTATTGAAGGCTGCCCGCTATTGGATTGAAGAGTTCGATATTGACGGCTGGCGTTTGGATGTTGCCAATGAAGTCGATCATGCTTTTTGGAGGGAGTTTCGTCTAACTGTTAAAAGAGCCAAGCCCGAGGCCTACATTCTGGGAGAGATCTGGCATGATTCAATGCCATGGCTGCAGGGAGACCAATTTGATGCAGTCATGAACTATCCGTTTACAAATGCTGTGGTCAATTTTTTTGCAACGAGAAAGATTACACTTGATCATTTTAGAAACCAGTTGACCAGAGTGCAGCACATGTACCCAGTATCCGTAAATGAAGTCTCCTTCAACTTATTAGACAGTCATGACACACCAAGGGTATTGACCTATACAAATGGCAGTCAAAAATCCGCACAACTCATGTACCTCTTTCAACTCTCTTATGAGGGCACACCTTGTATTTACTATGGGGATGAAGTCGGTTTAACAGGCGGCGAGGATCCTGGATGTCGAAGATGTATGGTTTGGGAAAAAGAAAAACAGAACATCGAACTCTTCACATTCATTCAGAAAATGATTGCATACAGAAAGACGGAACCAGCTTTCGGCAACGCTGGACGATTTTCGTTCCTAAATGCCGGCAGGGATGTCCTTGCTTACCGAAAAACAACAGAGCAGCAGTCTCTCCTCTTCTTACTGAACCGAAATCCCCATCCTTTAAAGCTGGCAAACAAATGGAATATAAAACGGGTCATTGATGCTGATGAGGATTTTGCAATGAATGATCAAAGCGTAGCTGTTCCCCCATATGGTTATGCCGTCTTGGAAGAGCGTGTGTAAGGAAGACATCAGCATCTTCAAAGACCTGAGCTTCCATTACCCGGGCAATTTTATGCTGCCAGTAAAAAGGTCAGTCATGTAGATGACTGACCTTTTATTTCTGCACTGAAACCAGCGATTTGAAGTGCTGTGAAAAAATTTTAAGCTGGTCCTTATCCGCTATATCCTCTTCAAACAAGGGTACGTTTACAAGACGCTGCTCTTTAAATAAGTTTTCGATCTCATCCAAATATACCTTTTCCTGTTTTCTTCTTTTCTCAAGGAACGCCCCGTCTGCATGGGACGGCAGAACCTTATTAACAATCAGCGTTTTCACATGGAGATTGTGCTGCTGTAATTGACGCACAGCTTTTTGTGTTTCTAAAATAGGCAGGCGTTCTGGTATGAGAACAAAAGCAAATCCCGTCTGTTCTGGATCCAGGATGATCTCCCTCACAGCAGAGAACTTCTCTCTTCTCTTTTGCAGGACGTCATAAATGGGATCGTCTACAGGCTCACCGTCATTCAATAGCTGGGTGTAGTTGTTGTTCATCGTCTTCCGTCTCTCCAGCATCCCATCCATCCAGACTCCCATGAGCTCTGGTAAGGTCAATAACCGAATGGTATGACCGGTAGGTGCCGTATCAAAGACAATCTTATCAAATTGATTTCCTTCTTCCAGAATAATAGAAATTAAGCGATCAAATAAAGCGGCTTCATCAGCTCCCGGAGAAGCACTGGCCATATCAATTTGTCTATGTACTTCTTCCACCATTTTCGTTTTGACAAGTCCCTCCAGATTATCCTTTACCCCTTCAATGTATCTTTTCGATTCATGATGAGGATCAATTTCAATTCCCCATAAATTTTTCATCAGATTCGTTTTCTCATGGGAAAGTGATGTATGAAAAATGTCACCAAGGTTATGTGCTGGATCTGTCGATACGACAAGAGTCTGATTTCCTTCTTCAGCAAGAGTGACAGCAAGCGCGGCGGAGGAGGTCGATTTTCCAACCCCTCCCTTTCCACCAACGAATATAATTTTATTTTCATTTATCGTTTTCACATTCTACCTCCTCTAGCAGCAGCGAATACCATCGAGTGGGGACTTCTCCATCCCCATCCTTAAGTGCCAATCATGGAATTTTTCTATAATATACGGGTAAAGCTCTAAAGTATAGTAAAATGCGGGGTTCGGAATACCGAGCATATCGGAATAGAGGAGCAGTAGAAAGAGATCCTCCTCATCCCTTAATTCCCTTGCAATCTCCTGCTTATGGGGAAGACTCAGCACTTCATCATATACTTGTAGAATTTTCTTAAACGTCTCTTTCATTTCCATCATTCTCCCCCTTTATCTCTCAAGTTTTGTTTTTAACCTTTCTTCATAATCAGCCTGACTATTCACCAGTTCCCCATCTATAAAAACAGCATTGTATTTAATATGGAATACCGTATATTTCAATGCTTTCACAAGTGTGATATTTCTTTTCTTTACGTGTCTTGTAAAATAGACAAATACAGCAAGTAGGTTTCTGGGATCAAGGAAATTAATATCGACTTCGTCTCCAAACTGTTCGTTGGTAGTTTGATAGATCACCTGTAACCGTCTCCGGTCTTCATCGTGGTGACTGAACTCATCTTCCATATGAATCAACCCATCAGGATCACTGCAAATTCCTCCGCAGCATCCCATCCCAATCTCTTTTTCAGGACGAATCATCATGACATCCACCATGGATATTCCTCCTTGATTTTAATAGAGGCTAAGAAAAAGCGCCCTTTCAGCGGTCTTGGGTTGACCACTGGGTACCAACCTTTCACACTGCCAAAAGGGCACGGATTTTTCTATATCAGTCGTGTTTTAGTCAAAAGAGGACTCCCATCCTCTTCTTTTATTAAATAAGTAGTTAGACATTACGCGCTCTTTTCAATCGAATCATTTTTATCTTTTGAGATAGCGGAAACAGCTGTTATTAATATCCAGAATGTAAAGACGAGAATGATGGCACCGAACGTAAACAGCATCCAGTCACTTCCTTCATTCCAAGGCGCCCACTCTGTCGTGACCTGATCAATCATGGCCCATAACGTCATAAACATGAGGAATACCATAGGGATGATCGTCGGCAGATAATTGCGTCCCTGCCGCTTTAACCAGATGGATATCAGCAGCAGGCTGATACCTGCAAGCAGCTGATTCGACGTCCCAAACAACGGCCATAGAAGATAGCCTCCTGATCCGAATCCTTTGGGACCTTGAGGAATCAGCGTTAAGGCTGCACTGGAAACAACTGCAGCTGTAGTGGCTACATGAGTTTTCGTTAAAGGCTTAATCTTATACTCCATCCCTAATTCCGCAATAATATAACGCATTAACCGGACAGAAGAATCCAGCGTTGTTGCAGCGAAGCTTACCACGATAACAGATACAATAGTCGCTGCTACTGAGGCTGGGATGCCAAGACCGGTAGCAAGCTGTCCGGCTCCTTGAATAAACACGCCAAGTCCTGCACCGCTTGCAGCAGCAAAACCGCTGTAGGTTGCCGTAAACTCTCCAGCTGTAGGGAAAAACGTTACGACAGCTATAATAGCAACTAAAGCAAGGGCACCTTCACCAACAGACCCTAAATACCCGACAAATCTCGCGTCTGCTTCATTATTTAACTGCTTGGATGAAGTTCCTGAAGATACTAGACCATGAAAACCAGAGATCGCTCCACATGCAATGGTGATAAAGAGGAGCGGGAACCATGAAGTGTCTGCAGAAGCATTGGTTACAGGCGCAGTGACTTCAGGGTTTGAAAACAATAAGCCAAGATATAAAAGAGCAAGACCAACAATCAACTGGTGTGAATTAATATAGTCACGCGGCTGCAATAGTTTCCATACTGGTAAGGTGGAAGCAATATACACATAAACCATCAGCACAACAATCCAGACGAAGAAAGCCATGGATGTTGCATTTAAACCAAATAACGTTGTTGCTCCTTCCCCGCCAAAATAGCGGACTAAGTCTATCTGTAACGCTGGAACATAGCTTGCTACTATGGCAGAAAGATACATAACAGCCAGTGCCACAATGGATGGCAGAAGCATCCCGCCCTGTCTTTTATACACATGGTAGCCGATCCACACGGCAAGCGGAATTTGGATAAATACAGATAGGACACTCGCTGGAAAAGAAATGAACAAGTTTGCAATAACCCAGGCAAATACGGCGTTAACCATTAATACAAGGAGTAGAATAATAAATAAGAACAACACTTTTGCTTTTTGACCGATCAACTTACTTGCAAGTGTTCCAATGGACTGCCCTTTATTTCTTACCGACAGCACTAATGTACCGAAATCATGGACGCCGGCAGCGAAGACCGTTCCAAGCAGGACCCAGAGCACAGCGGGCAGCCAGCCCCAATAAACTGCGATGGCCGGTCCTACAATCGGGGCTGCACCAGCGACAGACGTAAAATGGTGTCCCCATAAGACAAATTTGTTTGTTGGTACAAAGTCGACCCCATCTTTATATTGATGGGCAGGTGTTACATAATTTGGATCCAGACGATAGATCTTCTCTGCTATAATTTTTGAATAATAGCGATAGCCAAGAAAAAAGACAAGTCCTCCTACAACAGCCAGCCAAATACCACTCACACTAACACTCCCCTTTTATGTATACGCTTACATATTAAGGATATTATACACCATATTTCGTCAAATCTTCAATGAAATTTACAGATTTATCAGAAAATAATAAGTTTTTAAATGACCCCTTCCAGAAACCATTCATTAGATTTATAGAATGTTAGTAAAAGGTTTATGTAATGTCTCTGCCCCCCTTCTGATGCCATCTGAGAAATTCTTTATAAGTAGTCCTCTTTCAAAAAGCGCTTAAAAATCTCCCTTTTCTACCTCCATGAAAACCCTGAGGAAAAGAAATAGTCTGCAGAAAACATGGGGGTTCTCACCAACTTTTTCTTCATGCAGTAGATTTAGTTGACGTTATGCAGGGGATTCGCTATATTAATAGTAACAAGGGGAGTAGCGACCGTTGATAAAACGGCTGATAAATCGTCATTTCGGTGTATAACCTGGTTTATCAAACTATGACCATAGTACGCAAGACCTTGGCCTGAATCACGGGCCGAGGTCTTTTTTTTATGGAAGACACGGCTCAGAAAACAAAAAAGGAGACAGATTCATGATATTTCTAACATTCACAGTTTCTGCCATTATTGTAGTTCTAGCCGCCATCCAGCTCAACCGTTTTGGTGATGTAATTAGTAGAAAATCCACTTTGAGCGGTGCTGTTGTAGGAACATTTCTTATCGCTGGTGCAACTTCACTGCCTGAACTCACGACCAGCTTAACGGCCGTTTATATTGATAACCCCGATATTGCCGTTGGTAACATGCTGGGCAGTAATGTGTTTAATCTGCTTATAATAGCTGCTGTTGATACAATTTATCGAAAAAAGAAGATGTTCAACTCTATTGATCAGCAACAGCACCTTCCCGCTGCTGTTGCAGGAATCATTTTCACTTTAGTTATTGTCGCTGCTCTCATTCTGAACCTTAATATTTCCCTGTTCAATATTGGAATAGAGATGTTTATCCTCATCGCTTTATATATTGTAACGATTAAGATCTTCAACAGGCAGGAAGAGGAGGAAATGGATGAAGCGGCAGCAGTTGGTAAAGATTATTCTTTAAAGACAGCAGTCATTGGGTTTATCATTTCTGCTGTTGTGGTCTTTGCTGCCGGCAGTGCGCTTTCGATATCAGGAGATCAGATCGCCCAGCAGACAGGGATGAGCTCAAGCTTTGTGGGCAGCTTCTTAATTGCCGCCTCCACCTCTTTACCTGAACTCGTCACGGTTCTTGTCGCTTTTAAACTCGCAAACTACGGCATGGCTCTTGGTTCAATACTGGGCAGTAACTTATTTAATCTGCAATTACTAGCTGTGACAGATTTGTTTTATCGCAAAGGACCCATCTTACAGGCCCTGTCAACCACCCATCTGCCTATTGCCTTATTAAGTATTGTGATGCTTCTGCTTACTGTCTTTCTCTTAAATCGAAAACCTAAAAGGAATACCGCCCTTTACGCAGCACCGTCGTTTGCGATGATCGTTCTTTATTTCATTGCATCTTACAATATGTTTTAAAGTACATTCTTTGAACAATTTCCAATAGTCCTTTTTCCACCTTTGGAAAAGGGGTATTAAAAAGATAAGGAGGAGAAATATGGAATTCAATCCGAATCTACTTATCCTTGGTGTGGCTTTGTTGGTTCTGTCTTATTTTGTAGGCGTGAAAAAGCAGACCTGGATGTTAAGTGGATATAACAAGAGCAAAGTCAAAGACAAAGACAAGTTAACGAAAATTATGGGAGGTTACAACCTTCTTGCAGGCGGAATTTTATTTATACTTTCGTTCGTATTCACAGATACCAGCAATCGTGCTGCAGAAATCTCTATAATTCTTCCGATCGTTTTAGGCTACATTCTTATTTCCATTTATGTTCAGGTCAGAATGGTAAAAAGGTAGTTCATCACCATATAGATGTAAACCAGTAGAAAAGTTAAATGAAAAAAGCAGAAGTGGGATATCCCACTTCTGCTTTTTTTATAGTACTTTACTTAAAAACTCTACCGTTCTAGGATTTTGAGGGTTTCCAAACAAATTAGCCGGGACATCCTCCTCCATAATAATTCCTTCATCCATAAACAGAACACGATCTCCCACTTCCCGGGCAAATCCCATTTCGTGCGTCACTACAACCATAGTCATCCCTTCGTGAGCCAGTTCTTTCATAACTTCCAGCACATCGCCGACAAGCTCAGGGTCAAGAGCAGAAGTCGGCTCATCGAAAAGCATAATTCTTGGTTCCATTGCCAGCGAACGCGCGATCGCCACGCGCTGCTTTTGTCCCCCTGATAAACTTTCAGGGTAAGCATCTGCCTTATCGCTGAGCCCTACTTTTTCAAGCAAAGGAACAGCCACTTTCTCTGCTTCTTTTTTATTCATTTTCTTTACTTTAATTGGTCCGATTGTAATGTTCTCAAGGACGGTTTTATGCGGAAAGAGATTAAAGTGCTGAAAGACCATCCCGACACGTGACCGAATATCATTAATATTGATCTTAGGATCGGTCAGGTTATCCCCTTCAATCAGGACGTCCCCTGAAGTGACTTCTTCCAACAAGTTTAAACACCTCAGAAATGTACTTTTCCCAGATCCGGATGGACCAATGACGCAGACAACTTCTTTTTCTTTAATTTCCACGTTAATTCCTTTTAATACTTCAAATGAACCGAATGATTTGTGTAAGTCTTTCACGCTGATCATTAGACATCCAGTCTCCTTTCAACTCTTCTCAAGTAAACCGCAGTTGGTACAGTAATGATTAAGTACATGATACAAACCATCGTAAGTGCCTGGAAAGCCTGAAATGTCATCCCGTAATATTGCTGTCCCATATACAATAGCTCTCCAACAGCAATAACAGAGAACAATGACGTATCTTTCAAACTGATAACGAACTGATTCCCCAGTGGTGGAATCATGCGGCGGAAAGCCTGGGGCCATATAATGTAACGCATCGTCTGGTTACGCGTCAGCCCTATGGAGCGTCCTGCTTCTTCCTGCCCCTTATCGATGGAGTAGACGGCTCCACGTACAATTTCTGCAATATAAGCACCTGCATTAATAGCGATAGCGATAATAGATGCTGTAATTTTATCAATATTTACATCCATCAAGTCAGATAAACCAAAATAAATGAATAAGATCTGAGCCAGAATCGGTGTTCCACGTACCGCTTCTACATAAACGGTAGCAATACCGTAGATCAGCTTGTTTTTAGATAATCTGGCAAAACCGAAAATTGCTCCTAGTACGAAACCGATAATCAGACCAACAAATGTGATTAATAATGTCCATACCAAACCTTCAAGCAGGAAAGGCATGACACGATAATAGTGGGATTCCGTTATAAACTCCATATATGTACTCGCTCCTTGTGTATTGAGTTGTAGGATTCATGCCCTATATAGGATAGAACGCATACTTTTGCATTGGAAAAGCGTAACAAGTGTGTTTCTTGCTACGCTCTCCATTCTTTTCTTATTACTCAGAAGACTCTGTGCCGTATTTGCGTTCTCCGAACCATTCTTCATAAATATCATCATACGTCCCGTTATCAATCAACGTCTGCAACGCTTCGTTGACGTCTCCTACGAGTTCAGAGTCTTTTGGAAAGGCAATGCCGTACTGCTCCCCTTGTAGAATGTCTCCAGCGGTTTTTAACTTTGCGCCTGAATCATTGGCTACATAGTACTGTACATTTGGAACATCATACATTACAGCATCAAGACGACCGGACTCTAAATCCATATAGGCTTCTACAATCCCCGGGAAAGTGATTAATTCAGCATCCGGGTGATTCTCAGTAATATACGTTTCACTTGTCGTACCGGAACGTGTTCCTACTTTCTTGCCTGCTAAATCTTCTTCGGATTGAATTTCTTCATTGTCCGCATTTACAGCTAACATAAGACCCGCATCATAGTATGGGTCAGAGAAGTCGATTGTTTCTTTACGTTCTTCTGTAATCGTCATTCCGGCAATCCCGATGTCATAGCGCCCAGACTGCATACCGGCCACAACACCATCAAACTTCATCGATTCAATTTCTACATTGAACCCTGCTTCATCTGCAATTGCTTTAATCAGATCAATATCGAATCCCTGCATTTCTCCCGACTCTTCATCCATGAATTCAAACGGAACAAAGTTATTATCTGTTGCCACCGTATACGTTTCTTTAGATTCGTCAGATCCGGAATCACCGGAACTAGAAGATTCATCGCTGCTCCCACATGCTGCAAGCAGCGTGCTTAATACAAGAACCATAAATAAGTACCATTTCGACTTCATTCATCTTCCCCCTTTTGTTATATGACTTCTATTATCTCAAATTTTACCACTATTTTAAATTTTCTAAATAATAGATATTAACCCTTTTCCGACTGAATTTGACACTTTACACGAATATTTATACACTATGATAAGTTTTTCGCTTTTTTTATCTATTTTTCTTCGTTTTACTACAAAATAAGTTTATATGTGATTGAAAATATACTCAAAGGGTATAGGATTAACATTGTGAAAATTTTAAAAGAGATAAAGGAGCAGATGGACATGTCGCATGAATATCAATTGGATACGAAAGATTTTCACTCTTTGAAAACGGCGTCCCAAAAGATGTTTAACGTGATTAGCGAACGTTTGAATGTACAAACCGCCTACGTCACAAAGAGAGGCGAGACAGCTATGACTGTCCTCAGTTCTTTTAATAGAGAAGAGGAAATTATTCCTGAAGGCTATTCTGTGGAGTATGGGGGGACGTACTGCCGTTATATCATCAATAATAAAGAAAGTTCTTTAACAACGGACAATTTAATGATGGATGAACTGACAAGAGATCTCGAGGTCTCCTCCCAATTACAGGTGAAGGGTTTTCTAGGAGTTACCTTAGTTGATACAAGCGGGGAAGTTTTTGGTACGCTCTGCGTTATGGACAAAGAAGAAAAAAACTTCTCGGATCAAGATATTAAGTTTCTTAAATCAATGGCAGATGTCCTCTCTCATCTGATTGAACTGGACCAGACCCAATACAATATGGCACTCTTGAATGTTCCGATTATCCCTATTACCAAAGGGGTTGCTATCTTTACGATCCAAGGAATCATAGACCAGCACCGGGCAGATAAAATCATGAAGAATGTCCTTGAGTATGGAGTGGAACATGATGTGGACTACTTTATCATTGATTTAACTGGTTTAGTCATTTTAGATAAAACCTTCCCGAAAGTCATCGTAAACCTTGTTCAAGCCTTGGAGGTTATGGGGATCCAGACGATTATGACCGGCATAACTCCTGAAATTGCTCAACGGGAAATGAAAGATACGAATCTTATCAAGATGAAAACAAAAACCGTCTGCGATTTAGAATCGGCCCTTTCTTACATAGGTTTTACGTTAATAGAAAATCAATCAAACCCTGTCTGAATAGACAGGGTTTTAGTAAGCGGGTGAAGAACAGAAAGAAAACGCCTCCCTAAAGAGACGTCCTCTCTAATATTTAGGCTGGGGGTCGGCTTCCATAAGTAAATCTACCAGATGGACAGCATCCATCTTCCCACTTAACCCTTCACGCTCTACTCCAAGCTTCATTTGCAAATGACAGCCTGGATTGGATGTGACAATCCGATCCGGTTTCACACCACATACGTCTTTCATTTTCACATCGAGAATGTCCATTGCCTCTTCATAATTCACGATATTGTATACCCCCGCAGACCCGCAGCAGAACTCAGGACGTTCGAGCTCTCTCAACGTTAATCCTGGAATCTGCTTTAGTAATGCCAAAGGCTCATCGGTTACTTTTTGAACGTTCCGCAGATGACAGGAAGGCTGATACGTAACCGTCCGATGGAGCTCCTTCTCAAATAAAAGACCATCCATTTCCATCAGCACTTCAGAAATATCCTTTACGCGCGACACAAACGCTGATGCGCGTTCATGCCAGGATGATCCTTCCTCAAAAAGGTGCGGGTATTCAACGAGACGCGCGCCACATCCCCCTGCATTACTAACAATATAATCAAACCCTTCTTCCTCAAAAGCTTCAATATTCTGCTTAGCGAGTTCAATGGAATGATCAACTTTTCCGGAATGGGCATGAAGAGCACCGCAGCACGTCTGCTGTTTTGGAAAAACGACTTCTGCACCGCTGCGCAGAAGCAGCTCCATTGTGTTTTGGTTGGTTTTATAAAAAACGCTGTCCATTATGCACCCTTTAAAAAAGCCCACTTTCGCACATGATGGACGTTTTCGGACGTACCGGCCCACACGCGCACGCCTTTCCTTGGGAGAAGGCATACTAGGAAGGATCGTTTCAAACTTATCAATAGGCAGGGGCACACGTTTGGTCAAGCCAAACTGCTGGGATATTTTTTGAAGTCCGCTGGTTTGATAGAACCAAGTCGCGTTTCCTAACGAGTTCATCCATTTTGACGAAGGAAAGAACGTTTGAAAGAAGAAGTCCTCCATTAACTTTCGCGGTTTAGCCTTTTCACTCTCATCGTCAACCACTTGTTTCGCACCTTCAAAGATTGCACCATACTGGACATTTGTTGGGCAGACGGTTGTACAGGCCATGCATCCCAGGCACTTTTCGATCGGTTCACGCAAGTCTTCAACGGACGCTTTCCCTTCTGCTACCATCTTCACCAAATTAATGCGGCCCCGGGGAGAATGCGTTTCTTTCTCCATCGTTTCATAGGTCGGACAGGCAGGAAGGCAGTACCCGCATTGAACACAATCAAATGTTTTATCATAATGCAGCTTTTCTTTCAGCAGGCTACTCATGATGCAGCACCAACTTCTGTCCTTTTTCAGGAAAGACTTTCCCCGGATTTAAGATTCCATTCGGATCCCAGCTGTCTTTGATCCGCTTCATCATATCCAATCCAACTTCTCCGAGTTCAAGTTCCATAAACGGTGCTTTCATTGTCCCTATTCCATGTTCACCAGACAGGGTACCACCCAGATCCAAGGCAGCCTGAAACATCTCTTCCACTGCCATCTCCACCCGTTTCATCTCTTCTACGTCCCGTTTATCACAAAGAATATTGGGGTGCAGATTGCCATCTCCTGCATGTCCAAAAGCGACGATCTCTAGATCATACTTCTCTTTCAACAACTGCAGACGGTCCATAAAATCTGGAATTTTACTCCTGGGAACCGTGGCATCTTCTGAAACTTTCGTCGGCTTAATTTTTGCAATCGCCGGCGACACCTGCTTTCTTGCATGCCAAAGCTTTGCTGCTTCTTCCTCACTTTTCGGAATAAGAATTTCTTCAGCACCCATGTCCTGCATGATTTCTTCAATAAGACCACGTTCAACACCTAACGTTTCCGGATGCCCATCGAGTTCAATAATAATAACCGCTGCTGCATCCACGGGAAGCCCGGCCGGCTGGAAGTTTTCAACAGCTGTAATACATGCCTGGTCCATAAATTCCATTTTTGCAGGTAGTATTCCGGATGTGAGCGTCTGGGAGATCGCTTCTCCTGCCTTTCTTACCTCATCGAAAGCGACCATGATGGTCTGAACTGCCGGGGGTTTGGGCATCAGCTTTAAAGTCGCCCCGACGATGACAGCAAGCGTCCCTTCTGACCCTACAATTAATTTCGTTAAATCAATCCCCGTCACGTTCTTAATCGTTTGGCCGCCCGTCTGGATGATTTCTCCTTCTGGTGTAACAACCTCAAGGCCAAGTACATGGTCTTTTGTCACCCCGTACTTTAGTCCACGCGGACCACCCGAATTCTCTGCGAGGTTTCCACCAATTGTTGCCACATGAGCACTACTGGGGTCAGGGGCATACATCAGACCGTGCTCTTCAGCAGCCTTATTGATATTGGCAGTTAAGACACTTGGGGCAACTGTAACTGTGAGATCGCGAGGACGAAGATCAATAGACGCCGGCCACTGAGACATATCAAGCACAATGCCTCCATGGACAGGCAGGGGTCCTCCGCTTAAACACGTCCCTGATCCGCGTGGGTGGACTGGAATCTTGCAGCGATTCGCCAACTTTAAGACGTCTGATACTTCCTGCTTTTCCTTGACTTGAACTACGACATCAGGCAGGTGTTCCCCAAACGAAGCATCAAAACTGTAACTGTGCCTGTCAGCAACTGATGTCAGTACACGAGATTCAGGTACGAAGCCCTTCAGTTCCTCAATCCATTTCTCCATCCTCTCATCTCCCTCTTAAGATTTCTCCTGTTTTGGACGACTCGGTTTTTCTTTTAACAAATCCATCACATCAGTAATCTCATTGAAGTAATTAGAAGCCTGCTCCCATTGATCTGTGACCAGATTAACAAATAGAATATCAATCATATGCAGCTGAGCGAGTCTCGATGATGTAGCTCCACTGCGGAAGGGGGCAGGAATTTCCCTTGAGGCAGATATATAGAGCGGGACGTCCGCATGGGCAGACACAGCGGATTGTCCATAGCGGGTCAAACTAATTGTCTTCGCTCCCTTTTTCTTCGCAATTTCCATAATCTTTGCCGTTTCATACGTTTCTCCTGAAAAAGAAATGCCGACAACCACATCCTGTCCGCCCACGTTGGCGATGTTCATAGCGGCGTTATGTAAATCTGTAAAAGCTGACGTCGCTTTGTTCATCCGCAAAAACTTCTGCTGGGCATCCTGAGCAATGATCCCTGATGCACCAACCCCGAAGAAATGAATGTTTTCCGCCTGTTTCAAAACATCGACGGCTTCGGCTAATACCGAATAATCCACCATCTCTGTTGTTTCCTTAATGGCTTGTAAACTATTATTCGTAACCTTCTCCACAATGGAGTCAGAGGACTCCCCCGGCTGGATATCTCTGAACCGGGCTTCTGGTTTCTTCTGTAAATCCCCGGATATTCGGAGTTTTAATTCCTGCAGCCCTTTCAACCCGAGTGATTTACACAGCCGGATGACCGCTGCACTGCTTGTTGAACTTAATTCTCCCAATTGGGAAGCCGTACAGTGGATCGCTTCATGTGGCTGTTCCAATATAAATACGGCAATCTTTTTTTCTGAAGGCGGAAGCTTGTCTTTCATTTCATTAAGAATAACAAGCCCGCCCGTTAATGAATTCTTCATGTTCTTCACCACTCTATCCTTTAATTGCACCTTCAGTCATCCCTTTCACAATTCTTCTTTGGAAGATCGCATATAGGACGATCACCGGGATGATAGCGATAACAAGACTAGCAAATAACGTCCCCCATGCGTTGGTATATTGAGTTTCGTTGCTGATATAATCGATCGCCAAGGCAAGCGTGTAATTTTCTTCTGTCTGCAGAAAAATCAAAGCCATAAAATATTCATTCCAGAACTGGATCATATTCATGATGGTCACGGTAATGATACCTGTAGTTGAAAGAGGCGTAATGATCCTCCACAAAATACCATAAGGAGACATCCCGTCAATCGCTGCTGCTTCTTCCAGAGATTTTGGTATCGTTGCCATAAAGCTCGTTAATACAAAGATACTGAAAGGAAGCTGGCTGACAGCATAAACAATACTTAACCCAAAGATATTATCTAATAAATTTAACTGCATCAATAAAAAGAACAGCGGAATCCAGCCCAGAACCATCGGGATCATCATCGCAGATATATATAAAGTGAACAACAATCGGTTGCCGCGAAACTTGATCCTCTCCAGGGCATAGGAAGTTGGAATGGCCATTGCAAGAGTCAACGTTGCCCCAATCCCGGTCACTAGAAAACTGTTAAACACGCTGGTATCAATGTTGTAATTGGTCCATGCATCGGCAAAATTGGAGAAACTGAAGGACTCAGGCAGGCCCCAGGGATTAGAGTAGATTTCTGCATTGGATTTAAACGCTCCAAGAATCATCCAGAAAATGGGATATAGAACAGCTAAAGACCATATGATCAGTGGAACACGAACGATCGTACGCGAAAAAAATTTACCTATATTCACTCGATTCCCCTCCTCACAATTAATACTCCACTTTTTCTCTTCTCATTAAAAACTGCATGATCAGGACGGTGATTAAAGATAAAATCAAGATCATCACACCAATGGTTGCCCCATAACCAAAGTTGTATTTTACAAATGCCTGTTCATATAAATAGGAGCCCATCACATGCGTGGAGTTGTTCGGACCGCCTTTTGTCATCACCTGGACGATAATAAAAGAACCGTTCAATGTAGTAATGATAATATACAGGATTGATATTTTAATCTGCGGCCAGATCAAAGGAAGAGTAACCTTCCAGAACTGCTGCCACTCTGTCGCTCCATCAATCTCAGCTGCTTCATAGTAACTCTTCGAAATATTAGAGATCCCGCCCATCAGCATGAGCATAAACAGACCGATACCTGCCCATACAGAAGGCAGCACGAGACTTGGTAACGCCCAGTCTTCACTGCCAAGCCAGGGCTTCGTCCAGCTTTCCAATCCAATAAGTTCAAGACCAGAGTTCACAAGACCAAGACTTGGGTTATAGATAAACATCCACAAGATCCCGATAACCACAACAGACATGATATTAGGAAAAAAGAACACAATGCGGTAGAAAGGGGCTTCTTTAATTTTCATCTGGGTTAAGGCGACGGCAAAGAACGTCGATAAAATCATAATTCCAATCACCTTCGCTACCACAAGGAAATAGTCATGAAGGATGGTTCTTGGGATAATGTCATCACTGAACAGGCGGCGGTAGTTATCAAATCCGACAAACTGTGCCAGCGAAGATGCGCCTGACCATTCAAAAAAAGAATAATAAAGGCCGTTAAATAATGGATACAGGGTAAAAACAGAAAATAAAAGAAACGTTGGAACCAGGCAGAAAGCCAGGAACAAGTTCCGTTGTCTACTGGATTGAACCATATTTATTACACCTCTCACTTTGATCTAGTCTGCCTGCAGCTTCTCTCTTACACGTCTTTCTCTTAGCTTCTGTGAAACTTCAATGTCGACCTTCCACATAATCTCCCTACTCTTGAAAACACAGTTTCGAGATCTCAGGGTAAGTTTTAGGGGCTACAGGAAAAGGTTCGCTTTCCATGGGGCGGGCGCTGAGCCTCCTCGGACTCTGTCCTCCGGGGCCTCACCTGTCCCGCAAATCCCATTGGAGTCTCACCTTTTCTCTCCGCCCCTTGCCTTATTAGTGTTTCGAAACAGATTCATGAAACTTAAAATCCAGTGATAACAAGCCTTGCATATTGAAAGACTTTATAGAGCTAGAGCGCTATATCCATCTTTAATATGGATGACGGAAGACGCTCCTTATTAGAAAGAGGTACGTTTCTCAAATTCATCGATTGGTGAGGTTGGGAAGCTGGGAGACTCCCGTGGGAGAAGGAGGCAGGGGGAGACCCGCAGGGCGTCAGCCCGAGGAAGCTTCCCAGATCCCCCACAGGAAAGCGAGCAGCTTCCCAACCTCCCCTGACTCTTATTAAGGCAATGAACCTCTTGATTCCTCGAAATCGCTGTCTTACACAATCCTTCTACCAACAATACCTTCTCTTAAGGGAGGTGTTCACAAACTGACTTCTACTATGGTACACATGCATGAAGCTTACAGTAGAAGATAAGGAAAAAGGAATGTGAAGACGATCCGCCTCCACATTCCTTCTTATAACTATTCCAGACTGCTGCGGTACTCTGCCGCTGCTTCTTCAGCCTCTTCTACAAACTCTTCTGCTGTAATATTGCCAAGCATAAGGGAAACGAGAGAGTTGCTGATTGGAGTTTCAAGTTCTGAACTCATCGGATGTGGCTTTTGATGAATCTGTACCTGCTCAGGATCATTAATCATTTCATTCGCTTCAATCAGGAAGGAAGGCACTTCTTCACTTGAAGACAGATCAACACCCTGCAGGTTCATAATTGCTCCTGTATGTTCAGAGAAACTTTTCGCGTATTCTTTTGTGAAAACAAACTCCACGAACGCTTTTGCTGCTTCTGGATTTTCTGCTTTTTCAGCAATGGCAAGCGGGCGGAGGTCCGGGACAATCGTATACGGCTCCCCTTCATCCTGCATTGGAGATGGAATAAATCCATATTTAAAGTCTTCAGGTGTATCGTTGGCCATTTCATTTGGAAGCCAGAAACCAACTGGGATAAAGGCATTTTCATGTAATAGGAAATTCATTTGCGACTGGGTATGATTCAAAGCGCCGAAACCAGAATCAATCATCCCTTCCTGCTGCATTTGTTCAACTTTTTTCATAACATTAAGAACAGGTTCGCTGGACCATGCCCCTTCTTTACCTGTAATCACGTCATTCAGCAGTTCATCTCCACCAGCTGCTCCAAAGGCAGGATAAAGCATACCGCGTAGGAAGTAGTACGGGTACTGACCGGTTGTGACAAACGGTGCAATGCCTTCCTCTTCTTTAATTTGACTCATCGTATCCATAAAGCCAGGGAAGTCTTTTGGAACATCCCAGTTGTTCTCTTCAAACCAAGCATCGTCATACCATGTTCCCCATGTATCGAAAACCAAAGGAAGGCTGTAAATTTCTCCATCATACTTAGCCGGATCTACAATGAAGCTTTCACCTAAAGCTGAACCATCTTCCAGTTCCACACCATTCATCCACTCTGTTAGATTCATCAGCTGTCCATCTTCAACCATCTGCGTTTCACTTGAACCGGCGCCATCGATATAGACAACATCCGGCGGATTGTCTGAAACCCAGCGGGAACGCATCTCTTCATTAATATTTGGACCTGCATGTTCTGTGATGGTGACATCCGGGTACTCTTCCTGAAAGTCTGCAATCACTTCTTTCCACCACGAATCTCCATATCCACCTACAAAGTACTGAATTTCAAGTTCCCCGGCAATTTCTCCAGAACCAGATTCCCCAGATTCCGAAGACGTATCCTCATTCGACCCTTCCCCGTCTGTTTCTTCCGTTCCTGCACCAGGCGCACATCCAACAAGTAAAAGAAAACTAAATAAAATACCTACCATCAACCAAGCCGATGTTTTTTGAAACATCCTCAACATAAGCTCCCCCTTTTG
The DNA here is from genome assembly GCF_020524025.1 of Halobacillus litoralis. GTDB lineage: Bacteria > Bacillota > Bacilli > Bacillales > Halobacillaceae > Halobacillus > Halobacillus litoralis_D. The sequence goes on from NZ_JAIVKN010000002.1 coordinate 240,536, forward strand.
ATTGAATTATTCTATTTGAAACCACTGTGTGGTCTTCAAATCAACATGAACGTTCTTCAGCTTTCCTTAACTGTCCATCATGATCAGCCAAAAGTTTCAACGCCTGTTCAAAAGATACATTACGTTTCAGCATTAAGATGGCGGGCTTCACTTGAAGTTCTGCTTCTTTTAATGCCTGCTCTGCTTCCTCATATGTAGCTGTTGTACATTCCATTAGAATGCTTTTCGCCCGCTCCCGCAATTTATGATTGCTGGCATGAACATCAATCATTAAATTCTCGTATACTTTGCCGAGTTTAACCATCGCTGTTGTACTCATCATATTCAAAACCATCTTATGAGCAGTGGCAGACTTCAGCCGCGTCGAACCTGTCAACACTTCCGGCCCGACAATGACCTCAATCGGACACCGGGCCTTCCGGCTGATTTCAGAATGTTGATTACAGGATAGGGAAATCGTATAGGCTTTCTTTTTATCGGCGTAGGTTAACGCTCCAATCGGATAAGGTGTCCGCCCGCTCGCCGTAATGCCTACGACGACATCCTTACTTGTGAGCCCCTTTGCTTTTAAGTCCTGCTCCCCCTGGGCAGCATCATCTTCTGAGTTCTCTTTTGCCTGTGTAAAGGCTTGTCCTCCTCCAGCCATCACAGCTTGGACCATGTCAGGATCTACCATGAATGTGGGGGGGCATTCGGATGCGTCTAAGATCCCCAGTCTCCCGCTTGTTCCCGCACCGACATAGAAGAGCCTCCCGCCATTTTTCAAAGCTTCGACGATGTGTTCGACAGCTGTAGTTATAGACGGAAGGACCCGTTTGACGGCTTCTGCCACTTTTTGGTCTTCTTCGTTCATCACGGTCAGTATTTCCAGCGTCGTCATCTGATCCAAACGTCTGGTTTCTGGATTTCTTTGTTCTGTTGTTAAAAAGGTTAACGAATCAGTCATTGTACATCCCACCTCTATAGGGTTTAGCGAGTAAAGCTGCTCCATATTCCGGTGATGCGTATGATGGAGTAAAGGTGCCTAGTTCTTGTTTTTTCAGTTGTTGTTTAAAATGTTCTCTTACAATAGAAGAATATGTAAAAATAGAACCGGCGACCGTTACACACCCTCCAGGTTTCAATCCTTTGTTAATGAGACTTTTCACATGAAGCACCAGTTCTTCCGCTGCTTCCTCTAGAATTTCAATAGCTGCGGCATCACCCATTTCAGAAGCTTGAATGACACAGGCTGCGAGTCTTGCAATCTCATGCTTTTCACGAGGATGCTGGTAAATGTAGCGTACAAGATGATGAGGACTTTGAAGTCCGCACTCTTTTAATAGTAAAGCCGTTATTTCTGTTTCCGGCCCCCGTCCATCTACCGCTTTAGCGACTTTTGACAGCGCTTTCAAAGAAATGTGATAACCGCTTCCTTCGTCACCAATGAGGTGTCCCCATCCTCCGCATTTATGTATGTTTCCGTTTTCGTCCATGCCTATAGCATTGGATCCAGTGCCTGCAATGACCAGTATTCCTTCCTTCACTTCTGGTGGAAGAGCTCCTTTTAAAGCTGCCTGAGTGTCCGACCCAATAAAAAAGTGACAATTTTCAGACATTCGAAGGTTAAAAAAAATAGACTGGATCACTTCCGTCATCTGTATTTCATCTTCTTTCCGACCTACACCTGCAAGACCAAATCCTACCCCTGTAATTTCGGCGGGATGAATACCATAGCGTTTTAACCCCTCATCAATCAGGGATTCCAACCGTCTTCCAGATTCATTGAAACCAATGGTATGAGGATTTGTACCGGCCCCTGTAATCAACAATGGTTGTTGTGGGGCTGTGTTTTGGCTGGCTTCAAGAAAAAGACAAGTTGTCTTTGTTCCTCCTCCATCAATACCAATCACATAGTTCATGAACAGCCTCCAAATGATTTGTTAATTTTATTATAAAGTTCCTGATTTTTCATGTCAATGTAATGTCTGTTAATTTGTAATTTCATTTCAAGAAGATTCTATTACCGTATAAAACACTCTGAGTCACGCAGTGCCACTCCAAATTCTCCCCAAACTTATCAGAGTTCTTTTAGATTAGAGAACATCATAGAACAATATAAAAAAGCCTCGGTTACCCATAGGAATAACCGGGGCTGATAGAATCTTGTTCTTTTCACATAAACTAAGCGGCTTGACTGCTTTGTTTTTTCCGTTCTGCTTTTAATCGGAATGGGGCACGGATTAAAGCAAAGATGAGGAAAACACCTAAATAGCCGATCACAGGATAGAAGAAGGCGACAAGTTCTGTAAAACCGACAAAGCTTAATCCAAATGCAGCAGCACCTATGATAAGAACAAATTGCTTATGTTTCTTTGTTCCGACTTTAGTAAAACGGGCAGCAAGCGAGAAGAACATGCTGACGGCTGTATTGAAGACCATACCGAAAAGCACAATCGAGTAAAATAAGCCTAGAACTGGAGAAAGTTGATCCACCAACGCTAACAATGGCATATCATAGCCTGCAACAGCATCCACTTTTGAAAAGATAGCCAGGTGACTAAGGATAATCATTAATCCCAGCCCAAGACCTCCAACCAATCCTCCAGCAGCGGATATTTTTTCATTCTCCTCATTCCCCCCCATGAGCAGGGCCATAGATGCGCCAACAGCAATATTGAAAGACACATAATTGATGGCTGCCATAAACCAATGGGACAGAGCAGATGGCTGTTCCAGAGCGAACGGTTGAAGCTCTGAAAATGTTCCTTCCATTGTAAAGAGGCTGTACGCCGCGATTATAAGAACCGTGATGATTAAAAACGGTGTGATGCTTCCAATCACCTGAATCACCCGATTGACATTCATCATAACCGCAAGTGTAACGATTATAGTCATAAAAACAATACCGGATGCCTGGGACAGGCCAAACTGCTGGTGGGGAATAGAACCTGCCCCGGCAATCATGACTACGCCGACGCCGAACAAAGTAAGAATGATGACAGCGTCAATGACCTTTCCAAGGTACCTGCCGCTGATTCGATAAATGGCTTCTTTATGAGATTTCGCCTGCATACGAGTTCCAAGTGTCGTTAACATCATTCCCATATAGGCGAAAAGGGAGGTCGCAACTACAGCTCCGATTGTGCCTAAATAGCCATAGCTTGTGAAATACTGCAGGATCTCCTGCCCGGATGCGAAACCAGCTCCTACGATGATGCCGATAAAAGCACTTGCGATTTTCAATATTCTCTTCATAAAAATCCTCCTTATGTAACCATGATTACTAGAATTTACGAGATTGATCGGCATTGCGTTTATGGAGAATTTTCATACCATTTGTTCTTTTCCACAAAACACTCTCTCTATATTCGTCTTTTTCCACAAAATAATCAAGAGTAAAAAGTTGATGCTTGTTCAGCCGGAACAATGGTAAAATGGTAGTAATTCAGGAAGAAGGAGAACGTCTATGAACCTCACATCACGCGTATCCCATTCATATAAAGACCTATTCGATTCTCCGGAAGGGCTTGCGGATCAAATTGCCGAGAACCTTGGCTGTCCAGTTACCATTGAAGATGCCAACCATAAGATCGTTTCTTACAGTAAGCATGAAACGAACGTGGATGATGCAAGAACAGCTACCATAATGAGAAGAAAAGTACCTGAGCAGGTGGTTAATGGATTGTGGAAACAGGGCATTATGGCTCAGCTTTTTGAACATGGAGACCCTTTATTTATTCCGGAGATGAAAGAAATCGGCCTCGGAAATCGACTTGCGGTTTCGGTTCGAAATAAGAAAGAAGTTCTTGGCTTCATCTGGGCTCAGACCAACGACCGGTCTATTACTGAAGACCATATAGAGGAAATGAAAGAGGCCGCTCAATTCGTCAGTCATTATTTACTCCGCCAGCAAGCGAAGAAAAGAAAAACAGAAGAAAACCGAAAAGAGTTTTTCTGGCAGTTGCTGACCGGGTCCTTGCAGAATGAAGCTGAAATCAAGCAGCTTGCAAAAAGATTTCATATGAATTTACAAGGACAGCTCTGTGTAGCGATCTTTGAATTCACCGGAAATATGAACCAGTCGGTCGAACGTCATGCATATTATCTGACCGAAACCCTCCAGCAGACAAAGATCGTCAGTCGTATCTTTGATAATCAGCAGTTGATTTTGTTAATACGAACAGATAAAAAAGAGGATGCAACGATGATTAGTGAAGCCTTTATCCGTGACTTCACACAAAAGATGAGAGAACGTCTCGGGTTTGAAGCCGTTAAAGGTGCATTCGGGCAGATCTATGATTCTCCTGTTCACGTTAACTTCAGTTACAAGCAGGCGTTGAAGGTTCTCGAACTGAAAGAACAATTTCCATCCCCCCTTCACCAGGTCGACTATTATCAAGACCTTGGGATCTATCAGTTCATCAATGAGTTATCTGCGTTACAAAAGAAAGAAAACTATCGAAATGACGCCTTAATCAACCTTAAGGCCTATGATAAAAGAAACCGTTCCATGTTACTAGAAACACTCAAGATCTTCCTTTTGCATAACAGCAATGTCCACAAAGCAGCGGAATCCATGCATATTCATACAAACACGCTGAATTACCGGTTGAAAAGAATCAGGGAAATCGGGAATATCGATTTTAAAAATGCCAATGAAAAGACAATGTTATTTCTAGACCTTTTAATTGATGAAAGCGAGAGAGAGGATTTGTGATTTTACACAAATCCTCTCTTTTATTTTTTCATTTTCACCTAATTAAAAATAGGACCTTTCAGGCTATACTTTCTTTACATTCAATACGAAAGGTGGTCATTTCTAATGATTATCGGAATTCCCAGAGAGATTAAAAACAATGAAAATCGCGTTGCCATCACTCCATCAGGTGTTGTAAATTTACGTAAAGCCGGCCATACGGTTTTAATAGAAACGCAGGCCGGTCTTGGCAGTAATTTTACAGATGAAGAATACAAAGCATCTGGTGCAGAGATTATCGGGAACGCTTCCGATATCTGGGCAGAATCAGAAATGGTCATGAAAGTGAAAGAACCTCTGGCCTCTGAATACAACTATTTCCGTAAAGGGCTTATCCTCTTCACCTACCTTCACCTGGCAGCTGAACCAGCGCTCACAAAAGCCCTTGTAGAAAATGAAGTGACAGCGATTGCTTATGAAACGGTTACCGTCGATAACAAACTACCGCTTCTTACACCGATGAGCGAAGTAGCCGGACGCATGGCTACTCAAGTTGGTGCTCAATACCTTGAAAAATCCTTTGGTGGAAAAGGCATCCTGCTTAGCGGTGTACCTGGCGTATCCAGAGGAAAAGTTGTCATTATCGGCGGTGGAATCGTCGGGACCAATGCAGCTAAAATTGCCGTCGGATTAGGAGCGCATGTAACGATTCTGGACTTGAATCCAAATCGACTGCGTGAATTGGATGATCAGTTCGGCGGTGACGTGCAGACGCTGATGTCCAACCCTTATAACATCGCTGAATCGGTTAAAGAAGCCGACCTTGTTATTGGCGCTGTCCTTATTCCAGGAGCGAAGGCCCCTAAATTGGTAACAGAAGATATGGTAAAAGAAATGACACCAGGATCTGTCATTGTAGATGTCGCCATTGATCAGGGTGGAAACTTTGAAACGGTGGATCATATCACGACTCATGATGAACCAATTTATGAAAAACATGGTGTGCTTCATTACGCTGTGGCGAACATTCCAGGTGCTGTTCCCCGCACATCCACCATTGCATTAACGAACGTAACGATTCCTTATGCTCTCCAGATTGCATCAAAAGGAGCAGCAGCTGCAATTGAGGAGAACAAGGCTATTGAACAGGGGGTAAATACCGTCAACGGCCACCTTACGTATAAGGCTGTAGCACAGGACCTTGGTTATGATTACACTCCTGTCCTTGAAGCCCTGAAACAACCCGCTCAACTATAATGCTAAAGTCCCCTCCTATGCATAGGAGGGGACTTTTTTACTTCTTTAATTATCATGATGAAAGTCTTAGGACATCAGACTATACCGGTATTTTCTGAAAATACAAACAGTTCGATAGACTCTGTATGATTCATCCATTATTACCTATAATTGGATGTATTCTGACAAGGAGGTTGATTATGAAAAAGAAACATGTCATTCCAATGGCCGTTCTATCATCCGCATTATTTATGGGTACAGTCGCTCCTATCCAAAGTCACGCCATCAGCGAAAACAGCACGCAGGTACATGCCGATCTAGAAAAAAAGAATGTACATAAGGAAAATGGGAAGCCATTCTTTGTCAAAGAAAAGCAGGCAGAAAAGCAATCCGCTGCTAATGAAAAAAATGCAAAAGCCTTTTTAAATAAAAGCAAAGAAGCCTTTAATATGAATTCACCTGAAAAAAGTCTGGGTTCTGCAAAAGTGAAAGAAGATAAACTCGGGATGAAGCACGTCACACTGCAGCAGGAGAAAGATGGCATCCCTGTGGAAGGGAATTTCGTTAAAGTTCACTACAATCACGACAATCAGATTCAGTCCGTGAACGGGCAGTTTGATTCTTCTATCGAATCAGAACAAATGACAACAAAACCTTCTCTTTCCGGGGATGAAAGTTTAACTATTGCCAAAGAGGCTGTCCAGGCGCCGGATCAACTGGTGGAGGATCCATCTTCCAATCTGGTCATCTATCCATCCGGAGACGATAGTTCTCTTGCATACAAAGTAAATGTGAACTTCCTTGGTGAACATCCAGGAAATTGGAACGTATTTGTAAATGCCCATACGGGTGAAGTTATTGACTCGTATAACAAGATTATGCATGCAGACGGCTACCTGCCTGCTAAAGGCTCAGGAACCGGGGTTCTCGGTGATCACCGCCTCCTTCATATCACGCATCAAAATGAAGAAGGCGTGGGTCCTAATGGGACAGACTTTTACCTGCATGATAATTCCCATAAGGGTCTGGAAGGCATTTACACCTACGATTTTAAAAATTCCTGGGACTATCCTAATCTTCCTGGTGAATTATTCAGCTCTAGTAACGCTTCGTTTAACGATGACTATGAAAAGCCGGCTGTCGATGCGCACTATAATTCAGAGGAAGTCTATGACTACTACCTTGAGGAACATGACCGTAACTCTATTGACGGAAAAGGTATGGCCATCAAGTCCACCGTTCATTTTGGAGAGGACTATAACAACGCCTTCTGGAATGGTCAGCAGATGACGTATGGAGATGGAGACGGAGAGTTCTTTGTTCCTCTATCCGCAGGTCTCGATGTTGCAGCACATGAAATGACGCACGGAGTAACGACGTACTCAGCCAATCTTAATTACCGTTTCCAGTCCGGCGCTCTAAACGAAGCTTTCTCTGATATCTTCGGTGCACTCGTAGATGAAGAAGATTGGGAAGTCGGTGAGGATATTATGGCAGATGAAGCTAAAGCATCCGGGCGGACGTCGCTGAGAAGCCTGAGCAACCCAAGTAAATATCCTGTTGGAGCAGATTACGTCCCTTATGGAGATGGAAACGGAAAGTACCCATCCCACATGGATGAGTATTATGACCTTCCAAGAGAGCTTGATAATGGCGGTGTCCACATTAACTCATCCATTATCAATCACGCGGCATATATTACCGGCGAACAAATCGGCAAAGAGAAGTTAGGACAGATTTATTACCGTGCCTTAACGGTCTATCTGACCCCAACCTCTGATTTCAATCAAGCCAGAGAAGCGATTATTCAATCCGCTGAAGACATTTACGGCGCAGGCAGCGAAGAAGCCTTTGCAGCAGAAGATGGTTTCAATAAAGTAGGAATCACTGGGCAGCAGTAATACTGTTCCCATGAAAAAAGGAGGCATCAGATCTGATGCCTCCTTTAATTTTTCTGTGTATCTCGAATGTCGATCTTCGTTATCTTATACCCATCCGCTGATTCTATCAGAGTGTAATCTTTCTGCCGCACATAATCCAGTTTTTCTCCATTTGAATCGGTAAACGTAAATGTCTCTTCTGTGGTAAGAACATACGTGTCATTTCTAAAGTCGGACTGAAGCACGTTATTTTCATGGAAAACAAACGTATACCCTTTCCCTTCAACGTCTGAGAGATACTCCATCAAGTCTCTCGCTGCTTCACTGCCATCCTCAAGGTAAGGAGAGATTTCCCCATATCCACCTCCATTCAGTGCCTGTTCGTAGGCGTCTCTAAAAGAAAGCACAAGCTCCTCCGTCTGAAGACCTTCCTCCTCTTCTTCTACTACATCAAATGCAACTTCCTCTTCGGTATCAAACCAAAATTCGAGCGAGCCAAATTCGCCATCTTTAGAAGTTACCTCACCACTCCTTTGCACACGTCCCTCTTCATCTGTGAATTCTGCATAGAGAACCGTATCCTTATCTTTTGGAAAAGGACCAAGTTCTTCATATTGTCGAAGTTCTTTCCCCGTACTTTTCCCGTTCACAAAAAGGACAGCCTCTTCTCGATTGGTTTGTATGGCGAAGGTTTCACCAAAATCGGATAGTGTAAGCTCAAATGGCTCTTTTCCACCAGGTACAATAGATACACGACCTTTATACTCAAACTCCCCAAAGTCATTGGTTCCTCTGCCTTTGACAGGGTAATCACCAGGATAAGCAGCAAAGGCATTCTCCACTTTCGGTTCTTTCTGTAGCTGGATCGATTCCCCACCTACTTCCAGGGCAATCGGAAGCTGGGTCGTCTCTGCTGTTACTGAAACGGCATTCGCCTTAACCTCATACGTATGGTACAACCCGCCAAGGATCGAATTTTTAACCATTGTAAATACTTCAAACCCATGACTGTCTGTTATCGGAAACGAGGATTCTTCACTCTCCTCTTTCCCTTTTTCCACCAGCTGTAGATAAAGATCATCCCATCCCGACTCCATCAGATAATCCATATAGGTATCTTCATTGAGCACGGCTTCCTTATCCACTGTAACGGCAGTAAAAAAAGCTTCCGCATCGCCATCAGCAACTGCCTGATTCATCTGCTTAAAAGCGGGAAGGGGGTCCACTCTTGCTTCCATAATTTTATGAAAAGAAAAAATGAACAAGGCAAGGACAACTATAACCCCGATTAAGGTTTTTGTTTTCCTGCTTAAAGGCGGCCTCGGCCGGGTCCGTCTTGTAGACGGCTGCGTTTCTGGTTTAGCCTTCGCTCCGCAGTAGATACAATAATCCTGTGTCTCTTGAAGTGGTTTTCCACATTCCCTGCAGTAATTCATCAGCCTCCCTCCTTCTGCACATGTTTTTTCATTAGAAATAGGCTGTAATTTCGTTGATCTTTTCAATCATTAACCATCTCCAGAAAAAATAGGAGAGCAGCAGGATAAGAAGACTTGTACCGATACTTCCATAAAAGGCAGCTGTTTTTCCCTGTTGCATGCCGTGGTGGTAAATAAAAAGACTCGGTACGATAAGAGCGGTGTAAAAAACAGAAGCTCCAAGCAGAATAAAGGTCACACTTGCTGTACCACTAAGCGCAAATAACATCGCGAGGACGTTGACAGCTAGAAAAGGAAGAAGCAGTGCGCCGTACTGAGCAGTCAAACGTTTACCATCAATTCCAAGTTTCATCCACCTGACAACGACAAAAAGCACAAAGAGACTAATAGCCATCGTGACAAATGAAAAGAGAAAAACTCTTGAACTTATCGTGAAAAATGGAAGGGATTCAGCTGATTCCAGCCAAAATACATTCAATTGCTTAAATAGCGAATTAGCAATGAAATAAACACTGATTGTAAATACGGCCATGTAAAGCAGAAGGGTAGTAACTCCCTGCCCGAAACTCTCTGCCGAACTACGGAAAGCATCAAGAGGCTGTTTGAGGGTGGCGATCGAATGGTTCCAATACTGACTTGTTTTCTTAGTGAATTCAGACTGGCCAGGCTGAGGTGAGACAACAGCTAAAGCCGTCGATGCGGATGCCCCGCCATTTGGTTCAAACAATGAATTCCCACATGCTTCACAAAACTTACCATCCGGCTGATCGTGCTGGCACTTGGAACATGTCATGAAATCATCCTTTCCTGTTTTCATACTCAATAAAGGATGTATACGTTCGTCCACCACGTATTCAGAACCTAAACTTTGTAGAAGTCCTCCTTTTTCAACACAGACTCCCTGCGGTTGGATCAACGTTTTTCTATATGCAGCATGAAGGAGGATGAACGCTTACTGCTTTCAAACATTCATGTGGTTAAAAAGCGCAGCAACTGATTCAATAAAAAAGACTCTCTGCCTGATGAGCAGAGAGTCCTTTTCATGTTATAACGCTTTAACAAGTCCTCCGTCTATGACGAGAGATTGTCCGGTAAGATACGTATTGGCCCCGGAAGCCAGAAAAACAACAGCTTTGGCAAACTCCTCAGGTTCCCCGTACCGGCCAAGAGGAATCGATTGTTCTGTTGTCTCTTTGAGATCTTCTACAGCAGTCCCCAGTTTCTCAGCGCGTTTAGCATCGAGAGCAGCTACACGGTCTGTCGCAATTCGTCCCGGTCCTACGGTATTAATGAGAATGTTATCACCCGCAAGTTCCTGTGACAGACTCTTGGATAACCCTACAATGCCTGCACGGAATGTGTTGGAGAGAATAAGGTTATCCAACGATTGTTTAATAGAAGAAGAAGCGATATTGATAATCTTTCCTTCCTTCTGCTCACGCATAGATGGAAGAGCTTCCCTGATCGCCCTTGTAAAGCTTAATAGATTTAATTCAAAAGCTTTCTGCCAGTCGGCATCCTCCAGTTGGTCGAACGTGCCTGCAGGAGGTCCGCCTGCATTGTTAATCAAAATATCTATCTTTCCGTACAAGTCCACAGAACGCTGCATCAGCTGACGGATGTCCTCATGCTTCGTGACATCACACACCTGGTAATCAACATTTGTGTTCCCACTCGTTTCCTGTATTTCCGCCTTCGTCTTTTCAAGCTCCTCCTCGTTCCGGCTTGATATAAGAACGTGCGCTCCTTCGTTAGCGAATTCAAGCGCAATTGCTTTTCCAAGTCCCTTGCTTGAAGCCAGGACGACAACAGATTTTCCTTCTACATGTAGATTCACTCGACTTCATCCTCTCTATCTGCTTTTAAATCTTCCACTGGATTTATAAGGTTTGGAAATCCATCAATCTCACATTCCACCACGTCCCCGTCTCTTAATACGACGGCTCCCGGGGTGCCTGTAGAAATAATATCCCCGGGAAGGAGTGTCATCACCTGAGAATGAAACGCGACCAGTTCATACGGATCAAACGTCATGTTGTCCACTTTATTGGACCGGTGGACGCGTCCATTTATTTTCGTCGTCACGTTGAGATTGAGTACATGATCGATTTCATCGGGAGTAAACAGCTGTGGTCCAAAACTAAAAAACGTATCGAAACTCTTTGATCTTGTTAAAAAACGAGGATTTCTCTTTAAGATATCCTCTGCAGTCATATCAATAATGGTTGTATAACCAGCAATGACTTTCGCTGCATCCTCTCTCGTTACATCCTTACAGGTCTCGCCGATAATAACTCCAAGCTCAGCTTCCCCTGTTGTACGGTCGGAAAGAAGAGGAAGGAGAATGGAATCCCCCGCTCCAATAATCGTCGTGTCAGGTTTCATAAAACTGGCCGGTTCTGTACCAGGCGCTTTTTCATCCAAATCTGACGCGTGATCTGTATAATTCAGTCCAATCCCCCAGATTTTACGAGGATGACGATAAAGCGGCCGGTACGATGGGGTCTCAACGACATTCATTTTACTTTTCAACTCGATCGTCTGCTCCTGCCACCATTTTCGAAAAGAAGAAAAGGTTGGAGGCTGGATCAATTCATACAAGTCTTCCGGCCACTGTTGACCAGTGGTGTCATTTATTGCATTTAACGGATATACAATATCTTCTTCCACTACCACTGCTTTTTCTACTCCACCATACTCAATCGTTGCCAGTCGCATTAAGATTCCCCTTTCATTAAAGCGCTGAACGCTGTTCCTGAAGTTCGTTTGGTCTCTTCAAATTTGTAAAAAGGACAAGAAGGAAGATCGATAATCCAATCAGATCTGTGACGATGCCGGGATAGATAAGCAGCAATGCACCTATTCCAGCTCCTACTCTCATCCACATCGGCACGCTTACTTTTAAGTATCCTTCGGTCATGATGGACAAGAGGAAGACCCCGATCAGCGAGGTGACGGTAATGACTAAGATGTTGAGAATCGTTGCGTCAATCATGAGCATTTCATGAGAGAAAACAAACATAAACGGAACAATAAACCCTGCAATGGCAAGCTTCATCGCCTGAAATCCTGTCTTATTCGGATCTCCCCCCGCAACCCCTGCGCCTGCAAATGCAGCCAGGGCAACTGGAGGTGTAATATTAGCGAAAATACCAAAGTAGAAGACAAACATATGGGCTATGAATGTCGCCGTTTCCGTAGATCCAGCCAGCTCACGATAAAGAGGAAGCTGCAGAAGGATCGGCGCGGCCATCGTACTCGTTATAATATACGTCGGAATACTCGGCAGTCCCATTCCAAGAATAATAGAAGTAATCATGGTTAACACCAGTGTAATCAGAAGTTGAATGAGAGGGCTGTTCACAGCACTTCCGATACTTACTATACTATTGGCGATTTCCAGAGCGACCCCTGTCAGGGAAGCGATACCTACGACAATCCCAACAGCACCGCAGGCAATAGCTACTGGAACTGTCGTTTTTGCTCCTTCTTCTAAAGCTCTGAGACAGTCCATCACGCCAACTTCATCACCGACAATCTTCAAATACTTCCTCCACACATTAATGACGAGTGGAATAACGAGAATAATTACAAGTTCCCACCAGTCACTTCTGACATTAGGCATGCTGCTCCCAGTAATCAATGCAGACAATTGAGGCTGGAAAATGAGGAAAAGAGATACACCGATGATAATAGGCAGCATTCTCTTTGAACCTGCAATAACGATGGTTGCAATGATAGACCAAAAAGCTGCGTAAAAAGGAGTCTTACCAGAGAATAATAAATAAAGCAGTGTCAACATCGGAATAATCAAGTGACCACGCTCGACGAGGACATCTTTTAAAGAAGGCAGCTCACTTTTCGGCAGGCCTTTTAACCCTCTCTTTGCTGCACGGAAATGAACCTGCAGAAGGATCCCAACATAAAACAAAAGGGCCGGAATAATTCCTGCGAGTATAATTTTCGTGTAGGCGACATTCAGGTTCTCAGCCATGATAAAAGCGGCGGCACCCATAATCGGAGGAAGAATCTGCCCACCTACACTTGCAGCTGATTCGACCGCTCCAGCAAAGTTCTTTTTGTAGCCGATTTTTTTCATCAACGGGATGGTGAACGTCCCTGTAGTCACGACATTCGCAATGGCCGAGCCGTTGATTGAGCCAAGAAAACCACTGGCAATAACAGCCACTTTCGCCGGTCCGCCTTTCGTGTGGCCGGCAACCGCAAGTGCTAAGTCATTGAACAATTGGCCCATTCCGGAGCGTCCAAGGAAAGCTCCAAACAAAATGAACAGAATAATATAACTGGCAGATACCCCGATAGCCGTGCCCAGCACACCTTCAGTAATAAACACGAGCTGAGAAATAATCTGCTTGGAAACACTTGTTACAATCGTCATGTTCAAGTCAGGATAGATCGACAACTTTACGTAAAATCCATAAATTAAAAAACCAAGACCTAACAGCGTCAATCCCCATCCCGTCACGCGCCGGGTAATATCAAATAATAGCACCAAAACCAGAATTCCTACATAGAAGTCCATATCATTGATCTGACCGCCTGATTGTATAATCCGTTCAGCTGTCATCAGCATGTAGATCGCAACAAACAAAGACAATCCCGATGTGATATAGTCATAAAAAGGAACGCCCCTGCTCCCTCTTTTTCTGATGAATGGATACATAAGAAAACCCAGGGTCATCAACGTGTAAAGGTGGATACTCCGTTGTTTTATATCCACTAAAGATCCTGCATAGGAAGTGTATAAATGGAACAAGGACAACGCTATCGCCAATACGGAAATCGTCAATGCAATTGGCTTTGCGATCTTCACTCTCGTTGTACTTTCACGGTCGTACTGCTCTGCGGTTTTACTTTCCTGTTTATTCATCATCTGTGCTCACCTCTCGTTTCTACGAATATATAATCTCTTATAGCAGACAACATAGACTGCTGACGTACAGAAAGTTGATACGCCTGTTTTTCCTCCAGAGGGAGAATGGAATCCTTTCCATAATAAACTCGATGGTCTGTATCCTTTCCGGTACGAATCCTCAGTATCTTTCCTATGTTCTGATCGATCCCCATCATATAGACCCATCCATCTTTGATATACGTTTCATCTCCCGTATCACTAGGCACCCCGGCACCAAAGGTCTTAAAGCGGGTACCCGTCAAAGAGATGGACCCTTCACTCAGTTCAAACATCTCTTCCCATTCTTCTTTTTCCACGGAATGTTTCCATCGGATTCGAAACTCCTGTTTTTCATCATAAAGGTGAAAGTCTTCCACATGGCCATCTGAAGTAATGGTAAAAGTCGATACCTTTATAAAGGAAAGAAGAAGAAAAAGGCCGAAGACTACAGCGGTGATGGACAACCTTTTTATCCATTTCATCGTATAAAAAAGGGCACCGGATCGATGCCCTGTTTCCTTTACTCTAGAATGCCTTGTTCTTCATAAAATTTCTTCGCACCCGGGTGAAGGGGAGCGATAAGACCTTTGGCGATTTCGTCACGATCCAGCTGTTTTAGAGCTCCGACAGACACTTCTTCTGTGCCAAGATACTCATAATAACGTTTGGTCATGTCATAAACGACATCCTCACTCAAGTCTTTTGAAACAATAATCATATTTTGAATCCCCACGGTTTCCACCGGTTCATCAAGGTTATAACGAGCTTCATCGCCTGCTTCAATCGTGTTTGCTTTATAGAATGGATATTTCTCCATTAAGGCATCTGCCGTTTCTCCATTGATTTGAACAAAAGTGATATCCGTCTGCTGCATCAAATCCGTAATGTTGCTGTTCGGCACGCCTGATGTGAAAAAGGCTGCATCTAAGTTGCCATTTTTCATTTCCTGCACACTGTCCGCATAGCCTGTATGCGTGACTTTGGAAAGATCGTCATACGTTAAATCAACCGCTTCCAGTACTTTTTTAGCACTTTGTTCAACGCCTGAACCAACTTTACCAACGCCTACTTTTTTTCCTTCGAGGTCTTCCATAGAAGTAATCCCGCTGTCCTTCAAGGCGACAACTTGTACAACGTTCTGATACATTCCTGCCATCGCTTGAACGTCAACAGAATTTCCTTCGAACTGACCCTGTCCTTCAATCGCGTCATACCCAACATCACTCATAATGATCGCCATTTGGTTTAAGCCATCCTTAATGTTTTGGATATTTGCAACTGAGGCACCAGTGGATTCAACTGTCACATTGTCGATATTTTCACTTTCTTCCAGTACGGGCTTAAGTGCTCCACCAATCGGGTAATAGGTTCCTGAAGTCCCTCCAGTACCCAGCACAATTGATTCAGCACCGGAACCTCCTGAGCTGGAAGCCCCTTCTGAATCACCCTCACCACCGCATGCTGCTAAAAATGTAGTAAGCACTAAGGCTAATACAAGTAATAATCGTTTGTACATAAATGCATCCCCCTAATTCGTAATATTCTAACAATAATGATAACGCTTCCAGTTATCCATTTGAATGTTTTGGACATATTGAACGTTTTGGTCTTTTTGGTCTTTTTTAACCAGTACTCTGTTAAATTTTTGTATTGTTATTTTAGGTTTCAACAAAAAACCAGCATTGTTGAAGACTTGAGGTCGAGAGAATGTTTCCGTCGGCTTTCGTTGAGTGTAAGATGGACCAGGAACCCCCCCGCTTCCTGCTGGTGCTGGTGAGCCTCCTACGGGAGAAAGAGGTCGCCAAGACACCAGAGCGAACAATGAACTGAGTAAGGAGGCACGATCTTCCCCATCAAAGAACAAAAAAAACGCCCTGCTTTTAAGCAGGACGTCTATGTTTTTAACTGATAGCGGTTGACTGGTCTACCGACTCCGCCATATTGAATATCTATTTCGACCTCCCCGTTCTTCTGTAAATATTCCAAATAGCGGCGGGCGGTTACTCGAGCCATTCCAAGTCCGTCAGCCACTTCTTCCGCTGAAAGTGGCGTTGTGTATGGTACGAGGAATTGAGTGATCTGTTCCAATGTCTGCTGGTTCAGGCCTTTAGGCAGGTTCCTTACCTCTTTTTCACTGTAACCTCCGATTAGATCATCCACTTGACTTTGGCTTAAATCACCATCACCGCTTACCTGTGTGCGAAAAGTTTTGTAGTGAAGTAAAGACTGTTGAAGGCGTTCATACTTAAAAGGTTTAATAATGTAGTCCACAATTCCGTATTGAAACATAGAACGAATGGTTTCTTTTTCTTTAGCCGCTGTAACAACG
This sequence comes from Halobacillus litoralis, assembly GCF_020524025.1. Lineage (GTDB taxonomy): Bacteria > Bacillota > Bacilli > Bacillales > Halobacillaceae > Halobacillus > Halobacillus litoralis_D. Next base: position 257,010 of record NZ_JAIVKN010000002.1, read on the forward strand.
ATGACGTCTGAGTCTATCGCTCGTGATCGAATTTCTTTTAGAGTTTCCACTCCATCAAGCTCCGGCATATAAATGTCGAGAATAATGAGATCTGGAGAAAGTTTAACTGCACACTCCACCCCTTCCTCTCCATTGGAAGCTGTGGCGATGACTTTGAAAGGAGAAACCTTTTCAATAAATTGTCGATTCACTTCTTGTACCATGGGATCATCTTCTATCAATAACACGTTGATCATTTTTGACTGTTTGCTCATACGAATTCTCCTTTACGAACATCGGCAGTTGAATCATCACACTTGTCCCTTCACCGGTCTGTGAAATGATTTCAAGACTTCCCCGGCCTTTATCTACAATATTTTTCACTAAATATAAACCAATTCCCGACCCTTTTTTCCCTTTGGTTGTAAATCCCTTATGGAAAGCTTTGTTCTGATGCTCAGACGACATCCCTTTTCCATTATCCTCTACAGTGATGGCGCAGTACTCTTTATCCTGAATAATGGATACATCAATCCATTTCTGTTCACGCTTCACCTCATCAAAAGCATGGAAGGCATTTTCAATCAGGTTTCCTATAATCAAGACAAAATCATGTTCATCCAGTAGATAAGGATAGACTTTTAAAACACTCTGCTCATCGACTGTGACCTCAATGTCCAGTTCTTTTCCTCTGCTCACTTTACTAAGCAGTAATCCGGACAGGCTGTAATCTTTAAACTTTGATACGAGAAACCCAGACAATTCCTCCTGTTTCTCTGAGGTCTCAAATACGAAATTCAGCGCCTGCTCCTTTTGGTCTAATTGAATCAAACCGGCAATCGTATGTAATTTGTTCAAGTGTTCATGGTTCTGTACGCGGAGGGCGTCGACGAAGGCTTTCACACCAGTCAATTCCTCTGCGAGCTTGGTCACATCTGTTCGATCCTGGAAAATCATAACCGCCCCGATAATCTCATTTTCTACTTTCATAGGCACAGTTGTATATAAGATCACCGTGCTCCCCAGCCGAAGTTCCTTATTATAATCCGCCTCTCCTGCATGTAAGGCATCATAAAAACGGACCTCCGGAACAACCTCCCTGATCGGAGAGCGGGTATAATCCTTATTTAAATGAAGAAGCTGCTTTGCTTTTCCATTCATCATCGAAATCACGCCGGATTGATCAATCACAATGATCCCTTCATTCATGGCCTGGAAGGCAGCTGTTCGTTCTTCGAAGAGCTGTACGATTTCGTGAGGTTCAAGACGGAAGGTCTGTTTCTTGAGATGACGGGCAAGAAGCCAGGAACCAATGATTCCAAATAAAGAAGTCAGCGACAGCACGAATAAAATTTCATTTTTAATTCCCCATAGAACTTCTTGTATGGAAGGCAGAAAGTTCCCAACTACCACCACACCAATTTGTTCAAGACCCTCATTCATAACCGGGACAAACCCTCTTACAGCTACGCCTGATTCACCCTTCGCTTTTGAGATATAGGTGTGTTCAGCGAACGCCGGTCCTTCATCTTTCCCTGAGGATAACGTACCAAGTTTCTCTTCAACAGGGTGGGAATAGCGCACACGGTTCATGTTCAGAACGACGATATAATCGGAACGATTGATTGTTCGTATCCTTTCTACCATAGGGTTGATCGTTGTCCACCCTTCAGACTCCATAAGACCTTCTTTGACCTCCGGCAGGTTAGCTACTGTACGCCCGGTAACAAGTGCTTGTTCACCCAGTGATTTCTCCCTATTCTCAATCGTATGCCCAACTATGATGATTCCGCCAATAAGAATGGAGAAAAGAACAATCCCAAAAGATAGAATCGTAATCTTCCATCGTATCGGCATCTGCTTTAGGGACATTCTACGCATCCCCCTCTCTTTTTCTAGTGTATCACTTAAATGTTGAATTATGGTACACTGATGTAAACGATTCCAAGGGGTTTTAGCATTGAAAGCCTTCTTCGCTATCAGTCTATTTATTTTCACCGGGATTTTTACGGCTCTTTTTTTTGGATTTGGACTAGGGGAAGCTTCAGAACCCCTGGAATACGATGATGAACAAGAAGGATTAGAAGATGAAATTGTCATTAAGTTCAGCCATGTAGCTGCAGAAAACACACCTAAAGGACAAGCAGTGAGGAAGTTTGCTTCTCTTATCCAGAAGCGCACAGATGGAGAAATTAAAGTCGAAATTCATGCCAACGGGACCCTCTATAACGACCAGAATGAGTATCAGGCTTTAAAAAACAACCATATTCAAATGATTGCTCCAGCTACGTCAAAACTTACGGACAAATTTCCAAAATGGCAAGTTCTCGACCTGCCCTTTGCTTTTCCTACATACAAGGATGTGAAAAAAGCGTATGAAGGTCCGATTGGACAAACCCTGTTAACGGAACTGAAAAACGATCAAGTTAAGGGATTGAGCTTCTGGTATAACGGCTACAAACAGATGACAAGCAGTGAAGATCCTCTCCTCCGCCCTTCAGATTTTAAGTTGATGCATTTCAGAATTATGCCGAGCCCTGTCATTAAAGCTCAATATCAAGCGCTTGGGGCAAGCACCAGTGTCCTTCCTTTTAATAAAATCTATGAAAATCTTGACGTAGATTTTATCAATGGACAAGAAAATACTGCATCCAACATTTACACCAAGAAATTGTATGAAACTCAGGACCATATGACCATCAGCAATCACGGGTATTTAGGGTATGTTGTGTTAATGAATGAAATATTCTGGAAGGAACTGTCAAAAGAACATCAGGACATTATCCAGAAAACGATGGCCGAAACGACAGATTGGAGCTGGAGGCACTCCATTGAGATGAACGATAGTCAGCTTCGGGAAATGAAACGCACAGATGCCATCGAAGTCCACTATCTGAACGATCAACAAAAGCAGCTTTGGGAAGATGCGCTGGAATCCGTCTATAAAGAAGCCAGACCCGTCATTGGAGACAAGCTGTTTAATGAAGTGATGAAACTAAAGGAACACGACTGAAAGGAGCCATCATGATGAAAACTATTTTTGTTGCAGGCCATTCAAAACTGCCTACAGGTATCGCAGCCAATCATATTTCGGAATCTCTTACTCTAACACTGGAAATTGACAAAAAATACGGGGTGATTGTGGATGCCTCCTGTACGCTCGCTACCGAGCATGGAAGAGAGTTTATCAAGTCTCTATTAAAAGGGTACAGCCTGAAAGACGGAATTGAGGAACCCATTGCCCGCTTAAAAGAAGGCTATTTAGGTAAAGCCGGCAATGCGCTTGAGGCCGCGCTGAAGGATTCTCACAAACAATATCTCTATCACCAATAAAAAGAAGGACCAGATTTGTTCTGGTCCTTCTTTTTTAGCTTTATTAAAATATTTTCTAATTTTAATAGACTTGTATTTATACTACTTTCAAGGCTTTTAATTCAGGGAGCTTTTTGGCGATTTCTTTGCCGATTTCCAGAGAAGCGGTTGCGGCTGGTGATGGTGCGTTGCATACATGAACCGAACGTTTGCCTGTGATGATATGAAAATCATCAACCAGCTGTCCGTTCTTCAGCATGGCCTGGGCACGCACACCTGCATCTGTCGGAACCACATCTTCTGCCTGGATGTCAGGTACAAGACGCTGCAGACTTTTGACAAAGCTTTTTTTATGAAAAGAGCGGACCATCTCTTTCATCCCTTCTTTCACATTCGAACCTGCCATTTTCCAAAACCCTGGAAAAGACAGGACATCCAAGGTGTCCTTCCAATGAAAGTCCGTTTTTTGATAGCCTTCACGCTTAAAGCTCAGCACGGCATTCGGTCCTGCATGAACGCCTCCGTCCATCATTTTCGTTAAATGAACCCCTAAAAACGGAAAGTCGGGATTAGGAATTGGATAAATCAGCCCTTTTACTAAATGAGTTTTTTCCTCAGTCAACTCAAAATACTCACCGCGGAAAGGAACAATCCTAACATCTGTATGGATGCCCGCCATCTTAACAAGACGGTCACTGAAGAGTCCTGCGCAGTTGATCATATAACGGGAATGCAGGCTTTTTTCTGTCGTGTCAATCACAACTTCTTCCTTACGCTCTGTTATATCGACCACAGCGGAACCTAATAAAAACTCCACCCCTGCCTGTTCCAGCAACTCCTTAATTTTTTCACTGACCTTCTTATAGTTCACTATCCCTGTCGAAGGTACTTTCAAACCGGCCAGCCCATCTACATAAGGCTCAATTTCTCTCAATTCATCGCGGTCAATTCTGGAGACATTCAAGCCATTTTGCTGAACGCGTTCATATAAAGCTTCCATGCGTGGCAGTTCCTCTTTATCTGTTGCAACAAGGACCTTGCCACAGACTTCATGGGGGATGCCGTTATCCTGGCAGAATTTCACCATGGAGTTCCGCCCCTGGACAGCCATCCTTGCTTTTAAACTACCCGGCTTGTAGTAAACGCCTGAATGGATGACTCCACTGTTTCTTCCTGTCTGGTGGGCGGAAATTTCAGTTTCTTTCTCAACCACTACGATACGCGCGTCCGGATACTTTCTCACGAGCGCATAAGCTGTGGATAATCCTACAATTCCGCCTCCAATAATCACATAATCATACATCAACATGACCTCCTGCTACTGAACGAATCGACCTCTTTGGCGAAGCAATTCTCTGTGCAATTCTGTATTTTTTTCAAATCCGCCTCTTCCATGAAGCCAGAAACGGTTGTTTAGCATAACTAAGTCTCCAACAGGCAGTTCTAATTCAACAATTCCTGTTGAATTTTCCATCGATTGAGAAAGCTCTTTTAAATATTGTGCCTGGCGAATGGTTTCAGGATAGACAAATTGATCAATAAAGCAGATACACGGCTGGTTATTCCATGTATAAAAAGTTTTCCGATGGACGTCCTCTGACACATTTTTACTCGCTGGTGCTTTGTACGTGAAAGGGTGGGAAGCCAGTGCATGGTTATAGAAGTAATCAAAATCTTCCCATTCATCAAGATGAAGGAGCCTTGAACTTCCACCTACAGCATTTTCCTCCTCCATTTTCATCATAAGCAGCCAGTCTGTCGGCTCATCTACATAGGTTCCATCTGTATGAAGCGTAAATCTTCTGTATGCCTGGCGGAGATAAGAGTCACTGTCATCTGTGTGTTTAACGGAAAAGCGGGCATAGTATTTCTTCGACATGGCATCAAAGTTCGGAATTCCAGCAATATGGCTTAACGCTGTTGAGAATTTCACGTAATCTTGAGCATCCGTTGTAATTCCCTGCAGTCCGATTGTAAACCCGCCTGAGGTACGGTCGTTCAGTATGCGGCGGATTGTATGTCCAAACACTTCATCCGTTAATTCCAGAAGCGTGTTGGCGACTAATAAACGCTGATAAGGAATATATTCGAGCTGCTCATCACTAATGTCCTTAACCTCATCCAGGAATTGATGGATCACCTGTTCTTCCAGTTCGATAGAATATAAGCGGTCGTGCTTTTCATGCGGTTGAATGGAATATCCTTTTCCAGTAAATGATGACAATTGTTCTTTTTTCACTTCTAATGCACACATAGGAACACCCTCCAGAATTTAATTGGTTTTTCATCTTACGGGCCCATAAGATAGAAAAAAGCCAGTCTTCCCCTATGAAGGAAAAACTGGCTTTAAACTGCGGAAGAATCTCTGGTTCACAGAGACTGAACAGTTTTACAGTTACAGTATTTACGTTTACGTTCGCTTATTGCAACCGGATTGTGAAAGGGGCTGCCTCTCTACAGGGCTGCTTTCTACCATTATCTTATATCTTTTATAATTTTCTGTCAATAGACTTTTCATTTATTTACAGAAAACGACTCTTTCCACACATCTGACTCGAAGCACCTATTAAAGGCGCCTGCTCCCTCAACATAAGTTCTCTAAGGTTACGACAAATTTCCCGGGAAATGTTTATGTACCATCTACAAATCCATGATTATAACCACAAATAAAGAAGAATGAAAATGACGGCCCAGATCGGAACAGAAAGAACGATGGCCCACAACAGTCCCTTCATGAAATTCCCTTCACCATTTTCCATATGAACACCTCTTTTTTATACGAGTATGTCCAGCTGTGATTTTTTTAACTCACAACAAAAGGTGCGGGGCTCCTATTCAAGTCCCCACACCTTCTGCTATTCATCACGGATTAACTTAAATGTCCCTATTCCTTTTGCCAGCATCGAACCTTCTTGATCGTATAACTCTCCTTCAGCTGTAACGATTCGATATCCCTGCTTAAGGATTCTCCCAGTAGCGGTGATCTCTCCACCGGCCACAGGAGCAAGATAATTAAGGTTTAAGTTCATCGTCGTGCAGCGTGTCTTTGTCGTCGACCGGATTGCCATACCTAAGACAAGATCCAGCATGGTCGCATGAACACCTCCATGTAAGGTGCCATTGACGTTGTGTAATTTTTCATGAATGGGCAGTTTTAGAAGAACATCCCCTTCTTCAAACCGCATAATTTCAAAGCCGATATGGGAAAAGAAAGGACTCGCTTCAAAGCTCTCCCTCACATCCTCAATGGTTTTCATCTGTCCTTCCTCCTTCATTACCTGCCTTGAAAAAGAGGCGGTCTCTTCTCAAGGAACGCGGTTGTTCCCTCGTTTTTATCCTCTGAGTTAAACAGGACAGCCTGAGAGAGCTTCTCCAGCATAAGTCCTGTCTTCATATCTGTCTCTGCACCCATATGAACAGATACCTTAGCGAGTTGTACAGCAAGTGGTCCTTTAGCCAGAATCTTGGCGCTGACTTTTTCCACTTCTTCCAGCAGTGCTTCAGGGGATACAACTTCTGTAACCAGCCCAATTCTTAAAGCTTCTTCAGCGTCAATGATTTTCCCTGTCAAGATCATCTCAAGCGCCTTTCCCTTCCCGACTAAACGAGCCAGTCTCTGCGTTCCACCTGCTCCAGGGATGATCGAGAGGTTCAGTTCTGGAAGGCCTAATTTAGCCTGGGTGGAGGCAATTCGAATATCACAACTCATGGCCAGTTCGCATCCACCGCCCAAAGCAAAACCATTAATCATGGCGATCGTCGGTTTTTCAAAGCTCTCAATCTTGTCATAGATTTGCTGCATACCGTTCGACTGAAGGGCATCGACTGCTGTTTTTTCCGTCAACTGGCTGATATCAGCCCCTGCCGCGAAGGACTTTTCGCCTTTGCCTGTGAAGATGACAATCCCGACTTCTGGATCTTTAGAAGCTCGATCCAGTGCCTCTTCCATTTCATCTAAGGTCTGTTTATTCAACGCATTTCGAACATCCGGACGATTGATCGTAATGAAAGCCAGCTGATCCTGCCTTACGTATTCAATGTTTTCTAATGCCATGATTTCTCATCCTTTCCTACTGCTTTGATTCAGATAATAACTTAAACGTGCCGATTCCTTTTGCAGCCATTTCTCCAAAGCAATCTTCTACGATCCCTTCACCGGTGATTACCTTCTCCGCCTGGTGGGTGATAGACGCATAAGCTCTATAAGGGCCCTTGTTGGACAAATCAAAGTAAGTCGTATTCAAATTGATCGTACTGGCAGGACTCTTGAATTCCTCATTAACCGTAGATCCAATGACGATGTCGAGCATGGTGGAAAATAAACCCGGCGAAAGAGTCCCATCCTCGTTTACGACCTCGGATTTAACAGGGAGATCGAGAGTAACACGGCTCTTTTTATCCACGTGTTTTTTGTACCCGATATGATCAAAAAAAGCAGAATGATCCTGCACGGTAAGACCCCCCTCAAGCTTTACATTCGTTCGACCATGATCGCCATCCCCTGCCCGCCGCCGGCACATAAGGTGGCAACGCCGATCTGTTCTTCTCTCCTTTTCATTTCATGGAGAAGGGTGGTAACGATTCGCGCTCCACTTGCACCAACGGGGTGTCCCAGGGCAATGGCTCCACCGTTCACATTAACCTTCTCTTGATCGAGCCCAAGCTCACGGATAACCGCTAACGATTGAGAGGCAAAGGCTTCATTCAACTCTACTAGACCAATATCAGACACTTGTTTATGGGTACGCTCTAACAGTCTCTTCACAGCTGGTACCGGCCCTATCCCCATTAAATCCGGAGAAACACCCGCTGTCGCCCAATCAACGATTTTTGCCATAGGCGTTAATCCTAATTCCCGTGCTTTAGAGGCGCGCATAAGAACGAGCGCGGTGGCTCCGTCATTTCGGCCGCACGCATTCCCCGCCGTTACTGTACCATTTTCTTTAAATGCAGGACGCAGGCTGGAAAGCTTCTCCAGTGTGGTGTTCGGCCTTGGGTGTTCATCCGTATCACAAGTAAACACCGATTTCTTCTCTTTCACCTCGACAGGGACAATCTCATCTTTAAACCGACCTTCTTCGATCGCTTTAGATGCTCTCCGCTGACTTTCTATAGCAAAAGCGTCTTGGTCTTCTCTTGTTACGTTGTAACGTTCTGCTACATTTTCAGCTGTGATACCCATACCAAGATTGCTGCCATAGATTTCTTTTGGCTGCTGACCTGCTTCGGTATTGGAATCCACCAACTGGGTCCGGTCTCCGCCAAATCGCGCGTTTCGAAGATAGAGAGGAGAACGGCTCATGCTTTCTGTTCCACCTGCAACTACGATATCGGCCTGTTCAAAAGCGATCTGCTGGACACCTGAAGCGATACACTGCATACCAGATGCGCATAAACGATTAATGGTATAGGCAGGGGAAGCTTCAGGAATGCCCGCCCTTAAAGCAGCGACTCTGGCTACATTGGAAGACTCTGTCGTCTGCCGGACTTCTCCCATAATGACTTCATCGATCTGTTCTAATGACACCCCTGCACGATCAACCGCTTCTTTGATGGCAGCTGCCGCCAAATGTCCGGATGATTCATTCTTCAATGAACCTCCATAGCGTCCAATCGGTGTTCGTACGGCACTGACAATTACGATTTCTTCGTTCATTTCCATCCTCCTTTATAGTGCATATTCTTTCTTCAGCTGTCCGGATATGATATTTTTTTGTATTTCTGATGTACCTTCATAAATCCTGGTAATACGCGCATCCCGGAAGAACCGTTCAATTGGGTAGTCTGAAATATACCCGATTCCTCCATGAACCTGGACGGCTTTATCAGCAACACGGTTATAGACTTCAGAACCGTATAATTTCAGCATCGCTGCTTCTTTAATCACTTTTTTCCCTTGATCAACCATCCATGCGACCCGATAGGTAAATGAGCGGAGCGCTTCTGTTTCAACCGCCATTTCCGATACCATGTGAGCGACCGCCTGATGCTCGATTATCGGAACACCAAACTGCTCCCGCTCCTGTGTATACTGCATGGAGAGATCAAGCAGTTTCTGGCAGGATCCAAGGTTCCTGGCCGCAAGACCTGCCCGTCCATTCGCCAGTATTTTCAAGGCATTCACGTACCCCTGCCCTTCTTCTCCTAATACGTTTTCAACGGGAACTTCACAATCTTCTAAAATAATCTCAGCAGAATGCGAGCCGTGCAGCCCCATCTTCGGCTCAATGGCTCCGACTTTGAAACCAGGAAAATCTTTTTCGATAATGAAGGAGGTGATTCCTTTCGCTCCTTTAGAAGCATCTGTCACAGCCATAACGGTGAAGACATCAGCCACGGTTGCATTCGTGATGTAATGCTTGGTTCCATTCAGGATATATTTATCGCCTTTTCTCTCAGCGGTTGTCTTAAGGTTGGTTGCATTGGAACCCGCGCTGGGTTCTGTCAGGGCAAATGCCCCGATGGAATCTCCGCTGGCAAGTGCCGGCAGATACTTTTGTTTCTGCTCGTCATTTCCAAGCTCTACGATTCCAACAGTCCCAATACCGGTATGAGCACCAATCAAAGTTGTAAAGCCATTATGCGTTGCACCTATTTCTTCATATAACGCACATTTACCGACCATGCCTATGCCTAAGCCCCCATACTCCTCGGGGATACTAAGACCAAACAGCCCCATTTCCTTAGACATTTCAATAATCCGGTCAGGGATTTGATCTTCTTTTTCGATCTCCATGGCCGCCGCTTCTACTTCTGTCTGAACAAAATCACGCACGCCTTTTTTCAGCGTTTCAATATCTTCATCTAGTCTAAAATCCATGTATATCTCTCCCTCTCTTACGAATACGTATAAAACCCTCTGCCTGTCTTCCTGCCTAAATGTCCTGCCTTCACATACTTCGTTAAGATTGGACACGGACGGTACTTCTCGCCTAACGTTTTATGAAGGTACTCCATATTCCGAAGCCGGGTATCCAAACCAACCAGGTCCGCGAGTTCCAATGGGCCCATCGGATGGTTCAATCCTAGATTCATCGCTTTATCAATATCTTCAACTGAACCTACCCCTTCCATGACCATATTCATGGCTTCATTTCCGATCAGGCAGTTCATACGACTAACGGCAAATCCGGGATACTCGTTAATTTTCACGCACTCTTTTCCAATGGATTCTCCAAACTCGAACGATCGTTGAATCGTCTCTTCTGATGTTTCCAGCCCGCAGATCACTTCAATCAGCTTCATCTTTGGTACAGGATTGAAGAAGTGAAGAGCAATACATTGATCAGGTCTTGACGTTTGTGCAGAAATTTCGGTCGGACTCATCGTCGATGTATTGGTCGCGAGAACAGCCCTTTTGGGAGCACACCGGTCCAGCTCCTTAAAGATTTCCACTTTCAGCTCCATCACTTCTGGAACTGCTTCGATTACAAGCTGCGCTTCGGCAACAGCTGGTTGTATTTCCTGATGATAGGTTATCTGTTTCATACGCTCTTCTGCTTCCTGCCATGACAATTTTCCTTTTTCTATACTCTTCTGGAACTGCCTTTCTATATAACTCCTGCAATTGTCCAGTCCCTGTTCAAATTTATCCTGAACAGAAACAGATAATCCGGAGAAAGCACAGACAAAAGCCACCCCTCTGCCCATCGTGCCCGCTCCTATGATACTCACGTTCTGAATCATCCTCACCCACCACCTTTGTGTCATCCATTCCTTACGTTTTAAAACCCCTGTTCATAGGCAGAAACCTTATTCGTACCATGTTTCATACGTATCTATTTAAAGTGCCTGTCAGGACTCAGCTGTATTGGTAAAAGCCCTTACCTGTTTTGCGGCCGAGCTCTCCTTTATTTACTTTTTCTTCTACGATTTTCGCTGGACGATCCGCTTCATCTCCAGATTCTTCAAATCGCTGCATGCGGACGAAATAATTCACATCAAGTCCTGTTAAATCCATTAACGAAAAAGGACCGATAGGATGATTTAAAGCTTTCGTACAAACCGTATCGATTTCTTCGTGAGTGGCGTAGCCGTTCTCAAGGAGAAAGACGGCTTCATCCATCAGCTTCCCGAGAATTCGGTTGGCGATAAACCCAGAGATTTCTTTTTGCAGCATAACTGGAGTTTTATTTATACTTTTCACAAATTGAAAGGCTCGCTGAGCTGTATCTTCAGATGTATGCGGCCCTTTCACGACTTCAACCAACTCCATAACAAGAGGCGGATTAAAGAAATGAAGGTTACACACCTGCTCTGGACGGCTTGTTGCATCCGCTATTTTAGAACTGACAATCGTTGAACTGTTCGTGGCAAGGATGGCACCAGGCGCAGTGATTTCATCCAGCTGTTTGAATAAGCTCCTCTTCACATCCAATTTTTCAACAACCGCTTCAATGACAAGGTCTGCATCATGAACATCTGAAAGCGATGTTCCCATCGTGAGATGATCAAACGCTTCCTGTACCTGCTGTTCTGTCAGGCGGTTCTTCTCCACACTACGGCGCATTCTTTTTTCCAATTCTTCTTTCGCCTGCTGTAACTGTTCTTCTTTAAGGTCATTTAAGAATACGGGATAGCCCTGCAGTGCACAAACCATTGCAATCTGGCTTCCCATTGCACCGGCACCTATGACGGCAACTTTATGAATAGGATTGGAAATCATGAGATTGAGTCCTCCTTCGCGGCATTTCTTTTCTCTTTTTCAACAAGTTTGCGTTTCAATAGTTTTCCAACGGTATTTCTTGGCAGCTCATGAGTGATTTCAAATTGCTTTGGAACTTTATAACGGGTTAAGTTGCGGTAGCAGTGACCTTTCAGCTCTTCTAAATCAATGCTGTGCCCTTCTTTTGCGACCACATAAGCTTTAACGATTTCTCCTTTTTCCTGATCTGGAATGCCTACAACAGCAGATTCTTTCACGTCAGGATGTTCATATAAAACGCTTTCAATTTCCTGCGGGTAAATATTGAAGCCGCCGTTAATAATCATTTCCTTCTTACGGCCGACAATATAGAAATATCCATCATCATCTGTCATTGCCAGATCGCCGGTATAGAGCCATCCGCTTCTTAGCGCATGATTGGTTTCATCTTCCTTCTTCCAATACCCCTTCATAATCTGCGGACCTTTAATCACTAATTCTCCTACACTATTTTCAGGCAGTTCCTGATTATCTTCATCCACTACCTTACTATCTGTCCCAGGCAGTGGAATGCCAATGCTGCCTACTTTTCTTACTCCACTCGTAGGATTTCGGTGAGTAGAAGGGGAAGCTTCCGTCAAACCAAATCCCTCTCCGATCACAGCACCTGTTAAGCTCTCAAACCGTTTGATAATCTCTATCGGAAGCGGTGCTGAACCGCTTGAGCAGAACTTTAAGCAGTCTAAGCCGTACAATTCCACTTCTGAATGATTAACAAAGGCATTGTACATTCCCGGCACACCTGGGAAGAAGGTGGGCTGGTATGTCTTGATGTTCTCCAGTACATCATTAACCTCAAACTTGCGGATAAGTAGAATCGTAGCACCAATATAGATTCCAAGATTCATCGCACTCGTCATGGCGTACACATGATAGAGCGGCGTTGCTGTCAACACCATTTCCTCGCCCCTGGCCATCTTCTCTCCATACATGGTGTGGCTTTGGACGACGTTTGCCACTAAGTTGAAATGAGTGAGCATGGCCCCTTTCATCTTTCCGGTGGTGCCTCCTGTATATTGAATGACCGCCACATCTTCTTTTACAGAGATAGGGACCTCTTTGGTTACCGGTGTGTCTTTTTGAATAAGATGAACTAAGGAACGAGGGTCGTCTGCGTTTCCTCCTGATAGAAACAGGTGTTTCAAATCGTTGATCTCACTCATTTCCTCTACACTGGAAAAACGGGATTCTTCTGCAATCAGGTAATCCATGTCAGAGTCACGCATAATCTGCAAAAGTTCCCTCGCTGTGTATCGCGGGTTGATCTGCACAACTATAAGTCCCAGCCTTTGTGCAGCATAATAGGCGATTACATAATCAGGATGATTGGAAATCATCAAACCGATTCTTTCGCCTTTCTCAAGTCCAAGGGTATCCCAGGACCCGGCTAAGCGATCGACTCGATCTTTTAACTGCGAGTATGAGATCTTCATGCCTTCAAAAATGATGGCTGTCCTTGTCCCATACTGCTCCACCGTTTGTTCTAAGAGCTTATACAAAGGAACTTCCGGTACGTTCATTTCCTTTTTCATTTCAGGCGTATAAGATTCGTACCATTTTCGATTCTTTAAAGAATTCAATCCAACTCCTCCCTCTCACTTATTCTAATTCTCCAACTTCCTCATAGTATTTTTTCGCTCCAGGATGCAGCGTTTCAGGATCAATCCCATTTAATGCCGTGTCTACCGTAAAGTGTTTAGCTCTTTCCGGGATCTGGTCTTCAAATGCAGGAATGTTATCCCAGAACAGTTTTGTCAGATTGTACACATACTCTTCATCTAGATCTTTTCTTGCTGATAACATCGTAACCATTGTGTATGTCGGAATTGGTTCACTTAGATCCTTGTACGTATCGGCTGGAATTTCACCGGAGGAAATCCCGATTTTCTTTTCCTCAATGCTTTTCAGCTTGTCTTCTTCAATAGGGATGACTTTTATCGGCTTCGTGATTTCAATCTCCTGTAAGGCCGGAATAAATGGTGCGCCTCCGCCAACAAAAACATCCACATTGTTGTCTTTCAGCATAGAAGCTCCATCAGAGTAATTTCCGTACGAAATTTCTCCCCCGGCTTCATTTATCGTTTCTTCGTCAATGTCATACTCCGCCATCATATTCCAGAAGGCAACTGGACCACCGCCGCCTTTTGGACCAAGGAAAATATGCTTATCAACAATATCCTCAATGCCATTAATATCATCATGATCGGTTGTGGTGGCAATCGTTTGATAGACCGGATACAACGCTCCGATTGCAGACGCTTCCGAGATTGGTTCATCAAATCCTGCTCCCCCATCCAGCGCCGCAGTAAAGTCAGACGTGTAATTCAGACCCATCTGGATATCTCCCACTCCAAGGGATTTTAAGTTTGCTGTCGATCCTCCCTCCACCTGGGAGACGTTCAATCCGGAAAACCCATCCATATAAACATCCAGCATGACGGTCGTAATAGGGTACCATCCAGACCCCATCGGTCCGCTGCCGATTTTCAAGAACTTATCCGGTGCAGATGGTTTATCTGACGAATCCCCGGATGTTGCATCACTGCTTCCGCATCCAGTTAAAACGAACGCAAAAGAAAGTACCGTTATGATTAGGACCATATATTTTTTCATTCATATCCACCCTTCTTTATTTATCCACTCATCTGCTTGGAATCTTCCGTCACATAGGTCGTGGATTTTTTCTGCCAGATGATTAAGAAAATGACGAGGGAAAGGCCGATTAAATCGCCAATTAACCCCGGCATGACCAACAAGATGGCGCTTGTGAACAGCAGCAGTCTCTTCAACATTCCTAAAGGACCGAGCAGGTAATTCTCCAAGGCTCCTGCAAAGAATAAACAACTCAAAAATGCGCTGGTAACAGCAATGACAATCCGTGTCGTGTCCGCTCCCTGAAGAAGTAACTCAGGATTATATACAAACAGAAACGGAATGAAGAACCCGCCCATCCCGATTTTTATAGCATAGAAGGCGGTTTTCGTCGGATTCGATCCGGCTATTCCAGCTGTTGTATAAGCCGTTATGGCCACTGGAGGCGTCAAACCGGACAGCACTCCAAAATAAAACACAAACATATGGGCAGCAACGATGTTCACGCCTAAATCAATCAATGCCGGTGCCCCCAGCACAGCTAATATGACGTAAGCAGAAACGGTCGGCATCCCCATCCCCATAATGATGGATGCACCTGCCACCAGAATCAGTAATAAAATCAGCGATCCGCCTGCCACGTCAATGACAAACCTTGAGAACGTAATCCCAAGACCTGTTAAGGATACGGCTCCAACAATAATTCCTGCTGTCGCACAGGCAGCAATAACAACAAGCGCATTTCTCGCTCCATTTTCCAGGGCTGCTAAAATATCCAGTAAACTCATTCTTGTAGCGCTGCGGATCCAGCTTAAAACGATAGTTGCAAGGATAGCGTAAAAGCCGGATTTCATTGGACTGTAGCCATAAATCATCAGTCCGATGATCAGCAGAATCGGCAGGAACAGATAGCTTTGTTTCAGCAGGACAAGCTTAAGGTTCGGCAGCTGTTCCTTTGGAATGCCCTCCATCTCTAAACGCTTCGCGTGGAAGTAAACCACCATACCAGCGATAAAAAAGTAAATGATCGCAGGAATGAGCGCATAGAGAGCAATCTTGATATATGGAATGCCAATCGTCTCGGCCATAATAAAAACAGAGGCACCCATAATCGGCGGCATGATCTGACCACCTTGAGAAGCGACGGCCTCGACCGCTGCGGAAAATCTTTTGCTGTATCCAAGTTTTTTCATCAAGGGAATGGTAAAAGAACCTGTAATGGCTGCG
Organism: Halobacillus litoralis; assembly: GCF_020524025.1. Taxonomy (GTDB): domain Bacteria; phylum Bacillota; class Bacilli; order Bacillales; family Halobacillaceae; genus Halobacillus; species Halobacillus litoralis_D. The sequence goes on from NZ_JAIVKN010000002.1 coordinate 272,824, forward strand.
TTAGCCGCTCCATTTCCTGTGATGGTCGCAACCAGTGCACTTGATCCTACAGCAGAGAGCGCCGGTCCTCCTGTTTTATTGCCGAACAAACCAAAAGCGAAATCTGTGAAGAACTGTCCTCCTCCAGACTTCATCAAAAACGAACCAAAAACCACAAACAAAATGAGCACAGTAGAACTGACGTAAATCGGTGCACTGAAGATCCCTAAAGTTCCACTGAACATATGATCCACCATTTTTTCATAGCGGACACCAGGGTGGGCGAGTGCTCCCGGAAAGTACCTTCCTAAAAAGATGTAAGCAAGAAAGAATAATCCGATAGCCGACATCAAGATGCCGTTCGTCCTTCGAGTTGCTTCCAGGACAAGAGCAATGAAGATCGTCCCGAAGATGACGTCAGACTGGCTGATGTTTCCTTGACGGCTTTGAATCATTTCTGCTCCAGTGATCATGTAGTAGGCGGTCACTAAAGTAACAAGGACAATCAATACGTCCATGACACCGAACTTCTTTCCCTTTCTAAAAGGAAACAACATAAAAATCAGGAGCAGTGCCCATAAGACGTGGATACTCCGCTGCTCCCAGGAAGGAAGCGTTCCGAAGCCGGCTGTGTAGACATGAAAGATGGACAATCCAATGGCAAGCAGGCTGATGATGAGGACAAAGATCCTCGATCCATTCCACTTTTCCTTTCGATCCTTCCACAGGGTTTCAATAAAAGCAGGCTTCTCTTTAACGGTTGTGTCTAACTTCTTCACCTCAGCTGTTTCACTATTCAGTTTGGTTCACCTCCAACCCCTCAACATGTAAGGGCTTACAAATTTTCGTTTAATTTTCTTCCAATACTTTTCTAGCTACCAGCAGTCGCTGGATTTCATTCGTTCCTTCATAAATCTTTGTAATTCTGGCATCCCGATAAAAACGTTCGACCGGGTATTCACCGATATAACCGATTCCACCATGGATTTGAACGGCTTTATCTGCGACTTTATTAAAGACTTCCGATGCAAAAAGCTTAGCCATGGATGCTTCCTTAATGACCTTCTTGCCTTCGTCCACCTTCTCCGCCGCCATCATCGTCAGGGTTCTTGCCGCTTCTGTTTCTGTAGCCATATCAGCTAACATCCATTGAATCGCCTGGTTATCTGCAATCGGTTTTCCAAATTGAATGCGTTCTTTCGCGTAACTCGCAGACAGCTCAATCAACTTGTCACAGGATCCTACGGCTCTTGCTGCCAGACCTATTCGGCCCTCACCGAGAATTCTCAGCGCATTAATATATCCCATCCCTACTTCGCCAATCACATTTTCTTCGGGAACGATACAGTCTTCAAAAATGACTTGAGCTGTATAGGATCCTCTCAATCCCATTTTTTTATCTTTCTTTCCAACGATCAGACCCGGAAAATCTTTTTCTATTAAAAAGGCCGTTATGCCGCCTTTCGCTCCTTTTTCACGATCTGTTAACGCAAATACTGTAAACACATCCGCAACAGGAGCATTGGTAATAAAATGCTTCGTTCCATTCACGACCCAGTGATCGCCTTTTTTCTCTGCCTGGGTGGCAAGGTTCGTCGCATCTGAACCTGCTCCTGGTTCAGATAAAGCAAATGCGGCAATTTTTTCTCCTGTTGCCATTTGAGGCAGGTACTTCTGCTTTAACGACTCAGATGCCAATTTAACCAACCCGGTACTGCCAATTCCGGTATGAGCACTGATTAAGGAAACAAATCCGTTGTGCGTCCGACCCAGCTGCTCCAGGACAACCGCCTTTCCAACCGCATTGAGTCCAATGCCTCCATATTCTTCAGGGATACTCATTCCAAACAAACCCAGTTCCTTTGCTTTTTCTACAAGATGAGGGGGAATCGCATCCTCGTCTTCAATTTGCTGCGCATAAGGTTCTACCTCATTTTCTACAAAGTTTCGGATCATCACTTTCATTTGTTCTATTTCATCAGCAATTGTTACAGCCATGTACATAACATCCTTTCATTTTTGGTCTTCACTCTTATACAAGCAATTTTCATGCCAGCTCGACCGTTTCAGTAAAAAAATCCATAAAAAAAGTCTGCATAAGCAGACTGGACGGGCCTTAAAGGTTTATTATTTTTTTATTCAGGGTAAGAGTCGTTTCATCTATACATTTTTAGACACTCTTCTTTGATTCATATTTGAATTAAAGAGAGGATATAACCATTAATGTTGATTCGTTTTTGAATGCAGTGATTCATCTTTGAATCGCAATTTTCGATTCATAAAATTCAGCACGCTGTATATCGATTGGATGGCAGGTGTTTCGATTCCATTCATTTCCCCCTGCCTCTTAAGGTAACCACACATCGCCTCAACTTCCATCGGCTTTCCACGAAGACGATCCTGAAGCATAGAGGTCTGGTGCTGTTTCGCATATTCTGCTCGAGAGAAAATCTGTGCAGCCATTGCTTCAGCGTCACCAGGGATTCCGCTGTGGGAAGCGACGGTTATGACTTCGTCACAAATGTTTTCTGCTGTTCTACGCAGATCCTTGTCTTCCAGTATTTCTCCCACACGTGCACCAGACACAGCAGAAAGAGGATTGAACGTGGCGTTCCACATCAGTTTTTTCCACTTTCTCACCATAATCTGTTCAGATTGCACGCAATCAAGCCCGGCTTCCTGAAAGAGGTCGATAAATGGGGAGGGGTTTGTGACTAGTGATAGTGCTCCGACAACGAGCTTCACTCTTCCCTGCTGACGTATAACCCCCGGGTTTTCGACGGCTGCCTGTACATAGGTGACCGCGGATAACACGCGGTCCTCTCCGAAGGTTTCGCTCAGAAACTCTTCATTTTCCACTCCGTTTTGTAATGTCATGACATAAGCCGTATCCTTTAGTTCAGCCTTTAGCGACTGCGCCATGTCTTTTGTATCGTTAGACTTCACACAAAATAAAAGAAGATCTGATTCTGCCAGCTCTCTATAATCATCTGTAAAATTTCCCTCCACCACATATCCCCTGGACTCTTCCTTTATGAACAGCCCCTCTTTCTTCATAGCAGACAAATGGCTTCCTCTTGCTAAAAACGTGACATCATGTCCCGCTTCCGCCAGTCTTCCTCCAAAGTAACACCCGACAGCTCCAGCTCCTGCCACCCCTACTTTCATTCAGCATCCTCCCCTTTGCAGACCTGTAATTGATATTTTTTCAGCTTTCGGACGATCGTTGGCTGGCTTGATTGGAGGGCCTGTGCAATTTCGTACGTATTTTTATATTTCTCTACAGCCTTTTTTAATACTCTGGCTTCTGCAAGCTCTACAGCTTCTTTTAAAGGAACGATTGAGGACTCGGTGTTTATTGAATCTGTTGTTTCCTGATATTCTTTTGGCAGATTTTCTGTTCCCAACAAATCTTCCGGTGTTGTCACAACAAGGCGTTCAATTAAATTGGAGAGCTCCCTGATGTTTCCCGGCCACTCATAAGAAAAAAAGAAATCATTCAAATTCGAATCCACTCGTTTTCTCATACCGTACCTTTCGTTTGCCTGTTTCAAAAACAAATCTATTAGAGGAAGAATGTCATCCCGACGGTCTTTTAAGGAAGGGATGGAAATAGGAAGAACGTTTAAGCGGTAATACAGATCTTCCCGAAAATCCCCGTTTCGGACCATTTCTTTTAAATCCCGATTGGTCGCGGCGATGATACGGACATCCACTTTTCTTGGTTTTGTCCCGCCGACCCGCTGAATTTCATTTTCCTGCAGCACTCTCAGAAGTTTGACCTGCAGCATGAGTGGCAGCTCACCGACTTCATCTAAGAAAAGCACACCTTTATCCGCCATTTCGAACATCCCCGGCTTTCCTTGACGATTCGCCCCTGTAAAAGCTCCCTGCTCATAACCAAACAGCTCAGACTCAAGGAGGTCCCCTGGAATCGCACCACAGTTGATCTTAATAAAGTCTCCCTCTTTGGAACGCGCACTTTCTTTAAAAATATGCTTAGCCAGAATATCCTTGCCGACACCTGTTTCTCCCAGAATTAAGACGGTTGCATTGACATGAGCGATCCGCTCCGCTGTGTCATAAATCATCTTCATAGGCTCACTGTGAATGACAATTCCATCCAATCGCGACCTGCGATTTTTTAGAAGGTCAAGCTCTCTTTTATACTTGTCATTCAATTGATTCATCCTGCTCAATTTTGTTTGAAGTTCATTCAAGTCGGATAAGTCCCTGATATTCGTAACGACTTTTTCGACTTCTCCGTCTTCATTGAACACAGGTGCTCCTGTAATTAGAGTTTCTTTCCCTTCAAAATTATCCTGAACAAGGGAAACGGTTCGTTTTTGTTTCACAACACGGTGGGTAACCGAACTCTTTAGAATCCCCCGCTTAATCAGGGCATCGACATTCTTTCCTATGTAGTACTCTTTCGGTATACCGGTAATCCGCTCGATCGCTGAATTTGTTTTCCATGTTACTCCTTTATGATCGGTAATATAAATACCGTCATACGCATTTTCTATAATCGCATCGAGTTCCCGGGTCAACTTCTTTAAATCTTCATTTTCCGTTTTTAAAGCCGAAATTTCACTCGTTTCTGTGCCAATAAATAAGTGAGTTTCTTCTTCAGACGAAGAGCTTCGGATAAAAACAAACCGTGTGTCTCCTCTTTCAGCAAGCACAAGCTTGGATTCCGCTGCCACATCCCACCCTGGAAAGATTTCGCTGATATGAGATTCGGAGGTAAGTTCACCTTCTACATTTTTTTTCATCTTTTCGTTGAAAGAAAGGACTTGTCCATTCTTATGAAGTACCATAGCAGGAAGAGGAATTTGATCAACCATTTCGATAAGAACCACCGTTTCACCGCCTCATTAGTATAGGATTGAAGTTCTGCCTGTCGCTTTTTATTAAACCTTTGCTGTACTCCCATTAAGCAGGGGGAGTGGATGGATCAGACCGGGAGCATTCCCTAAACGAAGGGGAAGACAGCCCTGAATGTTGAACAACGGTTGTTTTAAAACATTCCGTATACGGTTAGTACAAGGATTAATACACTCAACACGCTCATAATATAAGTCCCGTTCCAGCGGAAACCAATGGTCAGCCCATTCCGCTGCAGGCAATGACTCACAATAATATTGATGGCGTTTAGCGGACTCAAAACAGCTGTCATAGACCAGGACATAATAAAAATAAGCGCCAGAAATTCAGGTGACATGCCTATATTGATCGTTGACACTTGACTGGCTAATATCGGGATGACGACAATTTGATGAATTCCAATACATGCGAAAAATAAGACAACCGCAAAGATGACAAGGACAAAGAATAGGAGGGACTGCTCAGCATTCCATAACAGGAAGGATTGAATTTGTCCCGAGAATGCTGTATTTCGAATGGCCAGACCGAATAAGCCTGCACTCAAAAACAAGGTAATCTCATGATCCATGTGTGCGATTTTTTTCAGATATTCTTTAAACTCATGCCACAGGTTTTCCCATTGTTTAAGGCTCAACGCCCAGACCAACGGCACAAAAACAGCAATTAAACTGACAAGGGTCAACATGGAAATATGAGTGATAGACTCCAGGACAAGAAGAATACCAATCATACCGAGGAGCATAGAGAAGATTTTCCATACATTCTTTCTATGAACTTTCTCGATACCAGGGTCTTCTTTTGTATCCTCCATCTCCTGCTTCTTTATAATCTTTAACTTTTTTGAGGAGCGCTTGAATAATAGATTTCCTATTCCAAGTTGGATGAGAGCGGCTGTTAATCCAAGTGCGATATACTGGCTGAATTCACCACCGACCTCATATAAAACAATAGCTACAGATGCAAAATAGGGAGACCAAAGCATGGAAGAGGTAAAACCGATTAAATACGATTTCCCAAGAATCACAGGATGGATGTTAAGCTTTCCCACCATTTCGTGAACGATCTTTACAGAGCCCATATTTAAAATCGGACTAATTAAAGCAAGAGAACTGGAAAGACCAAAAAAGGCGAGCCTCGGCTGGTCTTCCCATTTTTTTAAGAAGTATTCAATCGATTGAAAATAGCCTCCTGCTTTTAAAGGAATGGAAAGCAAAGGTACCAATACGATTAAGGCTAAGAGCGGCAGGTTCTGCTGAATGCCCTCAAGACTTGTGACTGCCGGCTGTTCTTTTGTCATGGCATTAATGAGTAATGCCAGACTAAACAAGGTTAACGTTATGAATCTGGCTATTCCTGTGACTGTCCTGACACTGATAAAATAAACAAGCAGACACAACAGAGATAAAAGATAAGACAAAGGCAGCACAGGGAGAAAGAAGTAAACGAGATATATGCCGCACATCGCAAGTATAAATATAGGTTTCCATCGAGTCTTTTTCTTCATAAAAGAACCGCTTATACTTCTTCCTTCACATCTGAGTATGGCCAGGCCGGCAGCATCTGGGACAATGGCTTATCTGAGCGGTAACCGAGCACATAATCGGCCTGCATAATCGTATGAATCTCCCTTGTTCCTTCATAGATGACAGGTGCTTTTGAATTTCGCAGGAACCGTTCTACAGGGTACTCATTGGAATATCCGTAGGCACCGTGAATTTGGACAGCATCATTCGCAGCTTCATTAGCAAAATCACAGGCCTGCCACTTTGCAAGAGAGGTCTCTCTTGTATTCCTCTTTCCTTGATTTTTCAACTCGCCAGCCTTGAACACGAGCAGACGGGACATTTGATAGCCGGCTTCCATATTGGCGATCATTTGTTTGACCAGCTGGTGTCTGCCAATCTCTTTTCCGAACGTTTCTCTCTCATGGCAGTATCTGACACTTTCTTCTAAACAGGCGAGTATTTGACCACAGGCTCCTGCAGCTACCGTGAAGCGTCCATTATCTAGCGCAGCCATGGCAATTTTAAATCCTTCCCCTTCTTTTCCAAGGAGGTTTTCCTCCGGCACTTTCACATCATCAAAAAATAATTCTCCTGTATTACCTGCGCGGATTCCTAATTTACCTTTAATGCCTCTAGAGGAAAAACCAGGCATTGTCCGCTCAACAATGAAGGCCGAAATGCCTTTATGTTTGGTATCCTTATCCGTGTAAGCGAATACAAGAAAATGATCGGCATGGTCGCAAAGCGAGATCCACGTCTTTTGTCCATTTAAAATATAGTGATCGCCATCTTTTACAGCTGTGGTCTTCAGTGAAGCGACGTCTGATCCTGCCCCGGGTTCTGTCAGACCGAAGGCTCCCACCTTTTCCCCTTTAGCTTGAGGAATGAGATACTTTTGTTTTTGTGCTTCATTTCCCCACTGCAGAAGTGTCAGGCTGTTTAATCCTGTATGCACAGAAACAGCCGTTCGAAAAGCCGTATCCCCGCGCTCAAGCTCTTCACATACGATCGCAAGAGTATTGTAATCCATCCCGCTTCCACCATACTGCTCTGGAATACAGACCCCCATAAGATCAAGATCGGCTAAGCGTTTCATTACGGACGGTTCAAAATGTCCCCGTTCATCCCATTCCTGGATGTAAGGGTTAATCTCCTCATCTACAAACTTGCGGACAACTTTTCTGACCATTTCCTGCTCTTGAGATAATTCAAAGTTCATCATCCAGCCCTCCTTGTTTTTTCAGCAGGCAAAACCTGTTCGACCCTGCGTCTGTCTTTTTACCAAGAATTTCACAGTCAAGGCTTTTCCCTTCATCAATAATTCCTCTAAAAAACAAAAGCCAGCCATATCAAAAAAATCTTGATATAACTGGCTTCGATCTACGTCAATGAATCTCACAGCTGATGAGAGTCGATAGATTTACAGTTACTTATTTTGATTTATTCCGGCGTCATTCACGGGTCATGAAAGAGATAATCTTTCTAGATGTGAATGTTCTTCTTCCATTATACAATTGTTCTAATTTTCTGTCTAATTTTTATTTACTCTTCTACATCGATGGTGACGATCTCTCCATTCTCCACCGCCGCAAGACGAAGAGCTGTTGAGAACCCGCCATTTTCTCCGATTTCATCAACGGTATACACTTGTTTTTCCTCTGGGAGAGCATCTAACCCATCCTGCATATGAGCGCGGATAGCCTCAGGATCGTCAACGCTGCCAGCGGCTTTCATAGCTTCCATAAACACATTCATAGCTACATAGTGATAACCAGCTTCAGAACCAGGGTCTTCCCCGTATTTCTCATTGTATTTTTCAATAAAGGCATCAGTTCCCGGATAGTCGGAATACGTAAGAGGCGTGACGCCGATGGATCCATTCAGCTGTTCAAAGGATCCGGTTACGCTCTTCATCTCATCCAGTTTTGCCTGGTCCATAACGATAAACCCGCCTTCAAATCCGAGTTCTCTCGCCTGCTTCGCTACTTTTGCTGTAGGTTCTGAAGGACCACCGATGAACAGGACGTCTGGATTTTCTTTCAGAGCATTGGTTACAAGCGTGAAGAAATCTGTGTCTTTTGAGAAGTCAATGGAAGAATTATAGACAACTTCTCCCCCTTGTTCTTCCCAATAAGGAACAAGTGCTTCTGTCCAGTCTTTCCCGTACTGGGAAGCTGTCGGCAGCGCTGCCATTTTCTTGCCGTGGTTTTCCATGGCGTAGTTGGTAAATGGATCCAGGTACCCGTCATAACTTGGCGGAATACGAACGGTTAATTTGTTGCCGGCTTCTGTTACTGCCGGTTCACTCGTATAGGCACCAATCAGGAAATTCTCCTGCTCATTGAACACCTGCATCGCTTTAATCCCCCCGCTGTGAGGAGAGAAGATAATCGGAGTATCATTTTCCTGCAGCAGTCGTTTCGCATTCGCAGCTGTTTCATTTGGTAAGTATTTGTCATCCAGCGAAACAAGGTTGTACTTATAGGTCTGTCCGTCAATTTCAAATCCGCCGTTGTTGTTAATTTCCTCTACAGCTAAAGTAAGCCCATTTAAGGTACGCTCTCCATAATAAGCCGCCGGACCGCTTAAGGGACCACTATAGCCAATATTGACTACTTCCTCGCCCTCTTCCACTTCAGGAGCTTCTGATTGTGTTTCACTTCCACCTTCACTTGACGTCTGCGTTGAATTGTTATCAATACAACCTGCCATTACAAACAGAGCAGCCATGACCAATAATAATGCCGATAACTTGAGAATTCTCATTGAATATCCTCCCATGGTTTGGTGTTTTTTTAATCCTGTAAAAAGAGACGAGACATCAAGCACCAATATAAGCTTTTCTGACCGTATCATTCGACAGCAGTTCGTCCGCCGTTCCCTTGACGACAATAGACCCGCTTTCGTACACATAGCCCCGGTCCGCAATTTTTAACGCCGCATAGGCATTCTGCTCAGCCAGCAGAACCGTTGTGCCATCTTTATTAATTTTTTGGATTACATCAAACATCTGCTCTACAATCAGAGGCGCAAGACCGATGGACGGCTCATCAAGGAGCACCAGTTTCGGTTTTGACATTATCGCTCTTCCGATGGCGAGCATTTGCTGCTGTCCCCCGCTTAAAGATCCCGCTGGATCGTCCTTTTTATCGTGGAGGATGGGGAAGAGTTCAAACACTTCTTCTAATGATTGATGGACCTGCTTTCTTTTTCTCCTGTGTACATAACCCCCCATAATTAAGTTTTCCTTGACCGTCATCTGAGGAAAGAGCTTCCTGTCTTCTGCACACTGAACAATGCCTGCCTGAACAATTTTATCTGGAACCACCCCGTGGATGGGAGATCCTTCAAAAGCAATGGTACCTTCACTCGGTTTCTGAAGACCGCTGATTGCATTAAACGTCGTGCTTTTCCCTGCTCCATTGGAACCCAGCAGGACGACAAGCTCTCCTTTTCCAACATGAATATCAATGTTTTCAATAGCAGCGAACGCTCCGTATTTTACGGAGACATTGGATAACTCAAGCACTCGCATCCCCTCCTAAATACGCTTCAATGACAGCAGGGTTATTCATAATTTCATCCGATGTTCCTTCAGCGATTTTCTCTCCATAATTTAAAACCATAATTTTGTCAGCAAGCTTCATAATCATTTTCATTTTGTGTTCGATGAGACAGACCGTGATGTTCCTTTGCACCATTTTTTCCATCAGCTCTGCCAATCCCTCTGTTTCTCCAGGGTTAATGCCTGCTGTGGGCTCATCAAGAAAGACAACTTCAGGGTCCGTCGCAAGGGCCAGCGCAAAAGCCACCCGCTTCTTTTCTTCCTGAGTAATGCTTCCGGCCTGCTGATCCATCACGTGGGTGAGTTCCACGAAGTCCAGGACTTCCATGGCTTTCTCTCTGCACTTTCTTTCCTCCCTCTTAAACCGGGGTGTGCGGAGGACGGCATCCCACAAGTTTGACTTCGTGCGCAGGCGGTGTCCGACAATAACGTTATCCAGCACCGTAGATTCTTCAAAAAGGTGGGTCGTCTGAAACGTACGGGCCACTCCGAGTTCTGCCATTTTATTCGGTGATAATTTTGTTACATCTTTCCCTTTGTAGATGACCTGTCCTGAGGTAGGCAGATGTGAACCACTCAGCAGATTAAAAAATGTGGATTTCCCGGCACCGTTTGGCCCGATAATCGCATTAATTTTCCCTTTTTCAATAGTAAAATCCACTTCGTTGACCGCCACGAGTCCACCAAATTTCTTCGTCAGCTGTTTTGTTTCAATGAGCACACTCATCCCTCCTTAATTTTCTTCTCTGATTCATCCGTTTCAGCTTCGAAATACCTCTGTTCTTTTTGAGGGCGGTTCCTTTTCCTTGCAGCCATTTTCATCCGCCAGTCATGGTAGGCACCCACGATTCCCCTCGGATAGAAAATAACCAGTAAAGTCAGCAATGGACCGAAAATGAGCATTCGATAATCTTGTAAAAATTGAAGGGACTGAGAAACAGCTACAATGAGGAAGGTGCCGACAATAGGTCCTGCCAGTGTTCCGATGCCGCCGACGATAAGATAAGTAAGAAGGTCAAAGATGATTGTAATATAGCCGATGTCCGGTCCGATAAAGCGGATAAAAGACGCATATAACGCACCAGCAAGGCTTGCAAAGAAGGTCGAGAGGACAAAAACCAATAGTTTGTTTTTCATAGTGGAGATTCCGATCGTCTGCGCTAAATCTTCGCTGTTGCGAATCGCGATAAATGTACGCCCGGTTAAGGAATGAACGATCCGATACATAATAAGGACAGTGAAAAGCAGGAAAAATAAAACCAGGTAATACTGAGATAGTGGAGTTTCAAAGGTGAGTGGACCGATAGCAGAAGGTGATTCAATGCCGATCAACCCACGGACACCGCCCGTTAAGCTGTCCCATTTATCAATTACCAGATAGATGATGTAACCGACACACAACGTGTAAATGGCAAAAAAGTGCTCCCGCGTTCTTAACGCGACAAGCCCGACAACAGCACCAATGGCACTGGTAATGAGACAGGCAAGCAGAAGAGCAAGCCAGAAGTTGATGTCTGTGTTAACGCTCAGTAATCCTAAAGAATACGCGCCAATGGCGAAAAAACCGGCATGAGCAAGGGAAAGATAGCCTGTATAACCCGCTAATAAGTTTAAGCCGTACACAGCGATCATCCATATAAAAGCAAGAGTAAGGACATGGAGGAAGTAATCGTTTGAAAGAACAAATGGGAAGAGAATTGCTGCGATGATAAATCCAATCACCCAGCCCTTGTTTTTAAGAAGTGAGACCAATTAAAAACCCTCCCTTGAAAACAATCCTTTTGGCTTGATTGATAAGATTACGACAAGCAGCAAAAAGGCAATTATGTCTTTATAATCATTGGAGATATACGTGGCCCCAAGACTTTCTGTAAACCCGAGAATGTATCCGCCTAAAATAGCGCCGGGAACACTCCCCATACCGCCAAGAATGATGATAACGAAGGCTTTTAGAATGACCAGGTGGCCCATACCAGGAAATACAAGATTGATCGGTGCAGACAAGGAAGCCGCAATCGCTGCCAGCCCGCCTGAAATCATAAAGGTTAACATCGCTACCCGGTTTGTATTAATTCCAACAAGCTGAGCACCTTCCCGGTTCTGCGCCATTGCGATAATGGTTGAGCCCGTGTAGGTCTTCTTTAAGAACAAATACAACAGAATCATAACGGCAATTGCACCAATGTTAATAAGAACCCGCTGGGTGGTGGCTGTCATTCCAAAGATATCAATGACTTGTCCATACGGAGTTTCCATCGTACGATAGTCAGCGCCCCAGATGAGCTGTGCGAAAGCCTCTAAAAATAACAGCATACCAATGGCCGCAATCTTATCATGAATAGGCGGCGCATGCCTCAGCGGATGAAAAACGAGTCTGTCCATAAGTACACCGAGAAGCCCGACAACTAAAACAGAAACAGCCATCGCAATCCAATAGTGTATGCCCCATAAAAGCATCATCGTAAGCGTCACATAAGCCCCCAGCATATACAAAGCCCCATGGGCAAAGTTAGGGATATGCAGGATGCCGTACACCAGCGTCAGTCCGAGCGCAACTAAACTATAGACACTCCCAATCGTTAAACCATTGAAAAGCTGCTGCGTTAAAATATCCATTGAACTTCCCCTTTAACCTCAATTTTGAAGCTGTGCCTTGGAAGTGATCCAAGGCACAGGTATTCATGACTTCTGGTCAACGTCTACTTTTTTTCGTTCTTCCTCCTGAAGCTTTCTCCAGAGGATTTTTCCGCTGTTTGTCATAGGGAATTCTTTAATAAACTCGATCATCCGCGGGTATTTATAAGCGGCCATCTGTTCTTTCGACCATTCCATGATTTCCTCTTCGGTCACCTTACCCTCGTAATTGTCATTCAGGATGACAAAAGCTTTAATGTTCTCGCCTTTTCTCGGATCTGGAACACCGACGACACAGGCCTGCTGGACTGCAGGGTGGTCATATAAAGCCGATTCTACTTCTGTCGGCCATACGTTGTACCCGGATGCATTGATCATTCGTTTTAGACGATCGACGATGAAGAAATACCCTTCCTCATCGTAGCGGCCGATATCACCGGTCCGGAAAAAGGATTTCCCGTCAATGTCAAGAAACGAACTCTCATTTTCGTCCTCCCGGTTGTAGTAGCCGACCATTACCTGAGGGCCGTTTACGACAATTTCACCGATCTCATCGGTCCCGACTTCCTCCAAGGTTCCAGGGTCAATGATTCTTGCATCTACATCAAAGGAAGGGATACCAAGACACTGCATTTTTGGACGATCAGGCGGATTGAAGTGTGTTTGAGCAATGGTCTCCGACAGTCCATACCCCTCGACAAACTCAAGACCCGTTAACTTATACAGTTTTTCGCCCAGTGCTTTCGGAAACGCTGCTCCCCCTCCAGAGATAGCAGTAAGAGAGCTTAAATCCTCGGCTTTCACCTCTGGATTTGCCAAAAAGTCAACGAGCATCGTACTGATCGTCACCCAGTGGGTACACTGCTGGTCACGAATCAACTGACGGGCGGTTTCACGATTCCACCTTGTCATAATCACCATTTTATTTCCGCTGAACAGAGGCATATGCATGCTGTGGACCATACCTGTTACATGAAAGAAAGGCAGGGTGGCAAGAGACCTTGAGTCCATCGTTGCCCTGGACCAGTAAAAGGATCCTAAAATGTTTGCCTGAACGGTTCGATTGGTATGCATACATCCTTTTGGCATTCCTGTCGTTCCAGAAGTATAAGGAAGCACAGCCAAATCATCAGCATGTACATCTACGTCCGTCGGCTGGGCTTTAAGTGCCAGAGCTTCTGCCCATAAGTGAACCCCGTCATCTTCGTATATATTCCTGACAGCAGCAACTTCTGCAGGCAGCTGATCTTCATCTTTTCCTTTGTAATCGGAATAAGCCGCTACGACTAAGTTTTCTAATGTCGTCGACTCTACAAGAGGCTGGACAACATCCATCAGCTCCTGTCCGATGATTCCCAGACGAATAGCTCCGTCTTTCACGTAAAACTCCAGTTCGTTGGTTTTTAACATTGGATTAATGGGAACAACAACAGCACCGGCTCTTAAGATGGCATAATATCCAATGACAAACTGCGGGGAATTCTGCATCAGCAGGAGAACTTTATCCCCTTTTTTCACATCCAGGTACAATTGCAGGTAGCCGGCAAGGGCGTCCACCTGTTCCAACAATTCACGGTACGTCATACGTGCTCCGTAGTAGTAAATCGCTTCATGGTCAGGATAGCGGGTGGCAGATACTCTTAAATTGTCATAAATCGAGGTCTCTGGTACCGTTAAGGACTTTGTCAACTTCGGCCAAAACTCATAATGCTTGGTTAGCAAAGAACCACTCCTTTTCATATTTGCTTTCAATTATTTGTAAGCGTTATCATTTTGTGGTTTAACAAACATGCTTACTTAATCATCCAGCCGCCGTCCACCAGTAAGTCGGACCCTGTCATATAGGAGGCTTCTTTAGAAGCTGCAAAACAGATGACGTTGGCCACTTCTTCCGGCTTACCCACACGACCTAATGCCGTATGTTCCTGAATCGCCTGTTCAAAGCGTTTATTCTGTAAACCTTCTGCGGTCAAAGGTGTTTCTGCAAACCCTGGGGAGACAGAATTCACCCGGATACCTGATTTAGAAAATTCCAAAGCTAATGCTTTCGTGAAATTAATGACCGCCGCTTTTGACGAGCTGTAATGAGGAATCTGCGCCCCTGCTTTATGTCCGGAAAGGGAGGCAACATTCACGATTGCACGGTTTTCTTCTCTTCCCTCATCCATCATCAGGCGGCTGAGTGACTTGGAAACAAGAAAAACGCTTTTTAAATTGGTATCCTGTATGCGGTCCCACTCACTTGCTTCCATATCAAGAACGGAAGATTTACCTGACGTACCAGCATTGTTAATGAGTACATGCAGACCGCCGTATTCTTCGCTTAAGTAGCGCGCGAGCTTGTCCACCTGATCTTCCTGGGTGACATCCGCCTGGAAAACGACAGCTGCAGGCTCTGAAAGTCCTTCATTAATCTGATCGGCAACTTTTTTCAGCTTGCTCTCCGTTCTTCCAACGAGAACCACTTTTGCTCCTTCGCCTGCCAGTTTTTTTGCGGTCTGCTCTCCAATTCCGCTCCCCGCTCCAGTTACGACAGCGATGGCATGATCAAATCTCTTCATATTTTCAACCCCTTCTGACCTTCTCCACATCTAAATAAACTTCTAATAGTTCACGGAGTTCTCCGTCAATGGCTGCACTCTGCTGCTTCTCATAATCAAATTGAACAAGGACAGCAGAAGCCTTTGCCACCTCTTCTTTCGTATCCTCAACAAGGATGCTGTGAGAAAAGTTGAAACTGCTGGTGCCTACTTTCGAGATCCAGGAGCGAATGATTAATGACTGACCATAGTACGCCTGACTGACGAAATCACACGTAGTTGAAGCCAATATAAAGCGGCTCCCTGTGTTTAGATGGGGAGGAAATACTTCTTGGAAGAACTTCCCCCGCGCTTCTTCTAAATAGATAAAATAGCTCGTATTGTTTACATGTCCCGCCATATCCGTCTCACAAAACCTGACTCTCACAGTGCTCTCATGCATCAAGTCACCATCTCCATTCCTACTAGTCAGTATGTTAAGGACAGCCTTTTAAGTAAAGGCCCGACAGATTACTCCTGCTTACGTATCCCATTTAGAATGATTTTCAAGTAAATCGACGTTAACTTTTCCGCTGACACGTCACCATCCGGATCAAACCAATAATAACTCCAGTTGGTCATTCCAAGGATCCCTCTTGTCACCATATCAGCGTCAAGGTCCATTTCAAATTCGCCTTTTTCCACGCCATCCTCCACAAGTGTCTGCAAGTTCACCCGGAATTGATCTCTCTTCTGAACTATCTGCTCCATGTAGTCAGATCCAATGTTCCGCATTTCCCGGAAAAAGATTCTCGCGCTTTTCTTTCGATCTTTGATGCTGTGGATCACCATATAAATCATAGAGCGCAGCTTTTCTTCACTATCTTTCGTATCATCAGACAGGATTGCATTTTGATTTCGCAGCAGAAACTCAATAAACTCAAGGTGAATATCAGTTAAAAGTTCCTGTTTATTTTTGAAATAATAATAGAATGTGCCTTTGGTCACACCAAGTTCCTCTACAATTTCCTGTAAAGACGTCTCAGTGAATCCCTTTTTATCAAATAAATGGATGCTTGTGTTAATTATTTTCTCCTTCATAGATACATTGTCCTCTCATTTAGGGATAAAAATTTATTATAACATCCCTAAATTATATAAAAGAGACCGAATGTCAGCTGCGTTCAAGGATCATGGAAATTCCCTGACCTCCACCAATACAAGCCGTAACGAGCGCGTATCGTCCTTCGCTTCGTTTTAGTTCATAGATGGCTTTTGTTGCAAGAATCGCACCCGTCGCTCCAAGCGGGTGTCCATGAGCAATGGCGCCTCCGTTCACGTTGACTTTTTCCATATCCATCTCCAACTCCGCCTGACAGGCAAGCACCTGAGCTGCGAAGGCTTCGTTGATTTCAATGACATCCATATCCTCAAGAGATAAACCTGTCTGTTTCAAGATCTTCTCGGTTGCCGGTACAGGACCAATGCCCATAATATTTGGATCCACTCCCGCTACCGTGCAGGCGACTACTTTTGCTAATGGTTCCACCCCAATTTCACGGGCTTTGCTCCGCGACATAAGAGTAAGAGCAGAGGCAGCATCATTTAAACCAGAGCTGTTTGCCGCTGTCACCGTTCCACCTTCAAGGAAAGCGGGGCGGAGTTTAGCCATCCCTTCCATTGTAGAAGAAGGACGAGGGTGTTCATCGACTTTAAATTCGATAGGCTCTCCTTTTCGAACAGGAATCTTTAATGGGACAATCTGCTCTTCAAACCGCCCTTCTTCAATTGCCTGTGCCATTCTTTCCTGACTTCTCTGCGCAAACTGATCCTGTACTTCTCTAGGAATCTGATATTTCTCAGCTAAATTTTCTGCTGTGATTCCCATCGGAGGGTCCCCGATCTCTTTAGGAGACAGCTGTGATTTTCTAAACTTTGGAGGAGCAGGACTATACGGTCGTTCAGGCCGGTCCATTAAATAGGGTGCCCGGCTCATACTCTCCGTTCCACCTGCTACATAAATATCTCCATTTCCTGCTTGAATCGCTTGAGCTGCCAGGTGAATGGCATTCAAGCCTGATCCACACTGCCTGTCGACAGTAAGCCCTGGTAGATTCATAGAAAGGCCGGACTGCAAGGCTGATAACCGTGCGACATTTCCTCCTCCGCTGAGTACATTTCCAAAAATGACGTCTTCAATCTGATCAGGCTCGACACCAGCACGTTTGACCGCTTCCTTAATCACTTCGGCCCCCATAACATGGGCTGGAACTGTTGCTAATGTACCGGCTTGCTTTCCAATGGCTGTACGTACCGCTGACACGATCACTGCATCTCTATCTGACATCGTTTCACTCCTTTTTTATTCTTACATCGCATGGGTGCCGCCATCGACAATGATGACATCACCTGTGATGTGATTGGAAGCTCGTGAACTAAGGAAAATGGCTGCCCCTTTCAGGTCGTCCTCGCCTCCGAACTTACGTAAAGGCGTCCCTTCCAGGAAAGCATCTTCCCCTTTATCCATTAAAACCTTGGACATTTTCGTCGGGAAAAAGCCGGGAGCGATGGCATTGACTTGAATACCTCTTGGTCCCCACTTCACCGCTAAGTCTTTCGTAAATGTAAGGACAGCCCCTTTGCTGGAATTGTAGCCAATCGTATCCATATACTTTGGATCTGACCCTTTCATACCAGCCACGGAAGAAATGTTGACGATTTTTCCGGACCCTTGTTCCAGCATCACTTTCCCGACCATCTGCGACATGAGGAACGTACCCGTCACGTTTACATTAAAGACCTTCTGCCAAGCATCAAGCGGCATTTCTTCCACAGGTGCTCCCCAGGTGGCACCGCTGTTATTGACGAGAATATCAATCCGTCCGAAATGATCAACGGTCTCATCGACCACCTTCTGCATACTGTCAGGATTGGTCACATCACAGGCAAAGGCAAGGGAATCCACTCCAAGCTCTTTTAACTGTTCGCTTACTTCTTTACAGGCCTCAATCTTCCTTGAGCAGACAACCACATGAGCCCCTGATTCGGCAAATCCTTCGGCAATCTGCTTCCCGAGTCCTCTTCCACCTCCGGTAACGATCGCTACCTGCCCCGTTAAATCAAACAATTCTTTAGCGTGCATGGACCTCGCTCCTTTCCGCGGATTTAGCCAGTTCATACTTGGCAATTGCTCTGCGGTGGACTTCGTCAGGACCGTCTGCCAGACGCAGGGTGCGGATATTTGCCCACTTCGCTGCCAAGCTTTGATCTTCACTGACACCAGATGCTCCAAAAGCCTGGATCGCTCTGTCTATCACCTTAAGTGCCATATTAGGAGCGACGACTTTAATCATGGCGATTTCGGATTTCGCTTCTTTATTACCAACAGTATCCATCATATAAGCAGCTTTCAGTGTGAGCAGGCGTGCCTGTTCAATTTCAATTCTGGAATCAGCAATCCATTCACGAATGACTCCCTGATCAGCAAGCTTTCTTCCGAATGCCTCGCGGTCATTGACCCGCGCGCACATGTCTTCAAGGGCCCGTTCTGCTGCGCCGATCGTCCTCATACAATGATGAATACGGCCCGGTCCCAGGCGCCCTTGAGCGATCGCAAAGCCTTTGCCCTCATCCCATAGAAGATTGGAAGCGGGAACGCGGACATCTTTAAATTCGATTTCTGCATGACCATGAGGAGCGTGGTCATAACCGAAAACAGGAAGCATGCGTTTGATGGTCACACCTTTGGTATCCAAGGGAACAAGGATCATCGACTGCTGCTCATGTTTAGGGGCATCCGGGTCATTCTTTCCCATTACGATACTGATTTTACAGCGCGGATCTCCTGCCCCGGATGACCACCACTTCGTTCCATTAATGACGTACTCGTCTCCGACTCTTGTAATACTCGTTTGGATATTCGTCGCATCCGAAGACGCCACATCCGGTTCCGTCATAGAAAAACAGGAGCGGATCTCTCCTTGTAAAAGCGGCTCCAGCCACTGCTTCTTCTGCTCCTCTGTTCCATAACGGACAAGCACTTCCATGTTACCTGTATCAGGAGCGGCACAGTTAAAAACTTCAGGAGCAATGTTCGAACGCCCCATAATTTCGCACAAAGGCGCATATTCCATATTTGTTAAGCCTGCGCCGTACTCACTGTCCGGGAGAAATAAGTTCCAAAGCCCCGCTTCTTTCGCTTTCTCCTTCAGCTCATCCATAATGGGTGGAATATCCGAGAAGCGGTTCATTCGATTTAACTGCTCCTCATAAATCGATTCATTTGGATAAATGTGCGCTTCCATGAAGTTCTGCAACTTTTCTTGAAGAGATTTTACTTTTGAAGAATGTTCAAAATACATAAGTTCCCTCCTTAATATGTAACCGCTTTTATTTCTCTCTTACTGAAAACGACCTGGCCTTCAATAACTGCTTTTCCTTTTTGGTTTTCAGCTCGGACGTGAAACGCCGCCTGCTCTTTGTCATTGTTTTCAACTTCTGCATGTAACGTGATGACATCATTAAGGAAAACCATGCCTTTAAAACGAATCGAGTAGTCCTGGATAAACCCGTGTTCATAAAAAGGGGTAAACAGCTTAGCAAGATTCCCCATTGTCCACATCCCATGAGCAATGACACCAGGGAGACCAGCTTTTTCTGCTTCTTCATCAATGGTATGAATAGGATTGTAATCACCGGAAGCTCCGGCGTACTTAATTAAATCGATCCGCGAAACAGGAGGAAGCGTAATCGTCTCCAGCTTATCGCCTGTCTGCAACTCATCTAAAGCACTCATACACGCATCTCCTTTCTAACGGCTTCTGTAATAATAACCACTTGTTCTTCTGAGAAGATTAACTGCCCCTCCAGATCTTCTCCGTACCGTTTCACTTTAAGAAAACCCATATCTCCGCTTTTTCCGCTTCGTTCATAGTAATCTTCCACTTCCGCAAAGCAGAGAATCTCTTCCCCTACGAAAAGCGGACGTTCATAGTGATAGTTCTGCTCTCCATGAATCAATCCCTTTTTCGGTAAATCCAACCCTTCAATTTCTCCATAATCAAAAACTCTCGGAAAGGTTGGAGGGGCTATATTACGTGAAAATGCAACATCATCGATAAAAACAGGATGAGGATCCCCGATAGATTCAGCGAACTTCTTAACTGCTCCCCGCTCAACCGTGTTCTTTACCCGATTCGACTTTTTTCCGATCGATTGTTTAAACATAAACGTTCCCCTTTCCCATCAGTTCTTTGGACCACCTGCAACATAGAGCACCTGGCCGTTTACAAAGGAAGAGTGTTCATCAGCAAAAAATGCGACCGCATTGGCGATGTCTTCCGGTTTTCCACTTCTGCCTGCCGGGATCTTATCAACGCTTGCCTTGACAAGGTCCTCAAAAGAAATCCCGATGCGGGAAGCTGTTTCCTTCGTCATTTCGGTTTCAATAAAGCCCGGGGCAACCGCATTGGCTGTAATTCCAAACTTCCCTAACTCGATCGCAAGCGTCTTCGTGAAGCCCTGCAGTCCTGCTTTTGCCGTGGCGTAGTTGGCCTGCCCACGATTTCCAAGCGCCGAAGTCGAGGAAATATTGATAATGCGCCCATACTTATTTTCCACCATGAAACGCTGCGCAGCCCGTGCCGCATTGAACGAACCCTTCAAGTGAACATTCATGACTGTATCCCAGTCTGAATCTGTCATCTTAAATAACATGTTGTCACGAATCACACCTGCGTTATTAACAAGAATATCAAGTGATCCGAAACGGTTATGGGCTTCCTGCATAGCGGCTTCCACTTGTTCATAGTCAACGACATCGGCTGACTGGCAGAAAACATCAAAACCATCTTCTTTAAATTCCGCTTCCACTTCCTGGAGGGCTTCTTCATTCACATCAATGATGGCTACTTTCGCCCCTCCTTCAGCTAACTGCCTGGCAATTCCTTTCCCAATTCCACGACTACCGCCTGTTACAAATGCTGTGCGATTTTCAAACCTTCCTGTCATATCCATTTCCTCCTTAAGTTCTAACCGATTTTCACATGTCCTTTTAATAGATTACGAGATATAATCAAGCGTTGAATTTCATCTGTTCCATCATAGATTCTCCACAGTCTCGCTTCACGGTACCAGCGCTCGATAGGCAGCTCTTTTGTATAGCCCATACCACCATGGATTTGAAGAACACGGTCGATGACGTTATTGCCCATGTTTGCTCCATACAATTTCGCCATGGATGCATAATGACGGTTATCTTCTCCTTGATCGAGCGTAAAGGCTGCATTAAGAACAAGCCATTTGGCTGCTTCAATTTCAACGGCAGAATCTGCAATCTGCCACTGGATCGCCTGTCTGGTTGCAATAGGCTTGCCGAATGTTTCCCGCTCATTCGCATAATCAATCGCCATATTCAACAAGCGTTCAGCAGCTCCGACAGCACGTGCCCCGACGACCCAGCGGGCAAATCCAATCCACTCAAGACCAAGGTCATACCCATGATTCATCTCACCGAGAATGTTTTCTTCCGGTACACGGACATTATCAAAGATCAGGGATGCTGGTCCCCATTCGCCCATGGTGTGGATATATTCGGATTCCCATCCCATGGAACGGTCCGCGATAAAACACGTTACACCCTGTCTCCCGCCGGAAGATTGGTGAAGTTCTTTGTCTGTCACGGCAATGACCATGACAAAATCCGCTTCATTCCCACCTGTAATGAAGGTTTTCTCTCCATTAAGGACCCATTCTCCGCCATCTTTCACAGCAGTCATCCGTATGTTTCTTGTGTCCGACCCTGCTCCAGGCTCCGTCATCGCAAAGCAGGATTTTTTCTCACCGTTTATCGTTGGAATTAAGTATTTTTCTTTTTGCTCCTCATTGCCATAGTAAAGAATGTTATCGGCCGATCCTCCAAAGGTGAATGGCACAAATGTACGGGCCACTTCCATTTGAACGATGGCGAGCATCATTTGTCCGAGGTTCGCTCCCCCGTACTCTTCCGGTGTATTAATCCCCCAGAAGCCTGCTTCTTTTGCTTTTTGCTGCAGCTCTTCCAGCTTACCCGGTGAAAGACTTGGCTTTCCTTCTCTTTCATTACGCAGCACATCATTTTCAAGCGGAATTAATTCTTTTTCCACAAACTTACGAATGGTCTTTCTTACCATTTCCTGTTCGTCGGTTAGACGCAAATGCATATGATCATCTCCGTTTCTATGAATTACACCGTTTTCCGATTCCACCCTGATTAACATACCGACTGGTAGGTATGTACACTTTTATATTATTGCAAATATTCTAAAAACACAACACGTTTTGAAGAAATATCCAAGAATTAAGTCAGATTTCATAAAAAAAAGCTGCCTTATTAAAGACAGCTCACCCATTATGAATCAAATTCTTTTTTTAATGAGTTTATAATTTCATCCATCGGCTTATCAATGCTGGACTCTACAGCTGCTAAGTAAGCCCCTTCCAGGATTGGATAGGTTACCAGTTGAATAGATTCAGAATCCAGCATCTCTATCGCCATTTCTGCATTCATTCTGGCACTTCCGAGATCGTAAAAAACCAGCGTGCCATCACAAGTACCCCTTACCTTTTCAAGAGCGTTTTGTATCCTCTCAAAACTTGTCCCGATACCGCCGATTTCACTCCCCCCGGCAGCTTCAACGGGAACATCCCCTACAACCTGCTGCAGAAGCTCCTTGATTCCTTCGGCTACTTTTTCACTATGAGAGACGACGACGATAGCTGTACTACTCACAAGTTAAGCCTCCTCCATGACGAGCGCAAGATTCTTAAACAGAAAGTATGACGAGACGGCCCCTGGGTCTAAATGTCCCTTCGAGCGTTCTTTTAAGTAAGCGGCACGACCTTTGGTGGCCTGCATACTCTCTGTATTATCCTTCGCCTCTTCTGCGACATGCTTTATACGTTCCCCGTCAAAATGATCAACTTCCTTCATCCCGGACAGAACAGGGGTCCAGACGTCGACCATTGTTTTTTCTCCCGTCTCGGCTTTACCTCTTTGCTTAATACCCTCTAACCCTGCTTCTACCATCTCAATGAGAGTTTTATAATCCACCTGCTTTCCTTTACAGGCCATCGACATTTTTAATAAAGCTGTGCCGTATAAAGGCCCTGAGGCTCCTCCAACTTTCGACATTACTGTAGTAGCAGCCGCTTTTAATACATCAGAGACTTCAGTAAAGTCTTTTCCCTCTAACGATTTGGTCACCTCTTTAAAGCCTCGCGCCATATTAATTCCATGATCCCCATCCCCAATTGCTCGATCAAGAGATGTAAGGTAATCTTTCTGTTCTTGTAGATCCTCGTTGGTTCTGGACAGCCACTCCTGCACCTGAATCACTTCCATCCGCTTCACTTCTCCTTTCTCACACGAAACGCAGGAGCATTTGAAGGTGCATCCAGCAGTCCTTTTAATTCGTTATCTACTTTCAACAGCGTAATGGAACAGCCGGTCATTTCTAAAGATGTCATATATTCCCCTACAAACGTATGGGATACAGTTACACCCTTCGCAGCTAACCATTCCTGCACTTTCCGATTCATAATATAAAGCTCCATTTCCGGTGTCGCGCCCATTCCATTCACCATAACAGCCACTTCATCAGATTGGTTCAGTTCCAGTTCCGGAACAATCTTATTCAATAAATCTTCTGTTATATCATCAGCAGCTGACAATGGTTTCTTTTCTACTCCCGGTTCTCCGTGGATACCAATCCCCACCTCCATTTCATCTTCAGCCAGTTCAAAGCTCTCCTCTCCAGAGGCAGGCATGATACAAGGACGAAGGGCAACACCCATCGTACGAACATTCCTGATGACTTGTTCTGCCGTCTTTTTGACATCTGATAAAGAAGCACCGCTTTCAGCTTTAGCACCAGCAGCCTTATGAACAAAAATGGTGCCTGCCACGCCTCTTCGCCCTGTCGTAAACGAGCTGTCCTCAACGGCTACGTCATCGTTTACGATTACACGTTCAACCTCAATCCCTTCAGCTTCTGCAAGCTCTGCGGCCATCTCAAAATTCATGACATCCCCTGTATAATTTTTGATAATAAGCAGAACACCCGCGCCTCCATCGACCGCCTTAATAGCTTCAAAAACCTGATCGGGGGTAGGGGAAGTAAATACCTCTCCAGATACAGCCCCGTCAAGCATCCCTTCTCCCACGTACCCCGCATGAGCCGGTTCATGGCCGCTTCCTCCGCCGCTTACAATTCCCACTTTATTCTTTACAGGGGCATCCTTGCGTGTAATAACCGTTGTATCAGGAAGTCTTTTGACAGCCTGTTCATGAGCGGCTACAAATCCATCGAGCATTTCTGTAATAACATGGTCCGGGTTGTTGATTAATTTTTTCATATTTACATCCCATCCTTTATAAAAGAATAGGCACCTTTTTTAAACAAAGGTGCCTGTACAAAAATATGAATTATTTAAATTTCCTTGTTGCTTCTACAGCTTTCTGCCAGCCGCTGTAAAGTCTTTCCTGTTCACTCTCAGTCATGTCACCTGTAAAGGTCCTTTCATTTTCAGACTGCTGTTTGATTTCGTCCTTATCTTCCCAATAACCAACGGCTAACCCCGCAAGGAAGGCCGCCCCCAGCGCAGTTGTTTCCTGAACGACTGGACGTTCGACTGGAACGCCGAGAATATCACTTTGGAACTGCATAAGGAAGTTATTTTTAACCGCTCCACCATCCACACGGAGAGTCTTTAATTCTATGCCTGAATCAGCAATCATCGCATCAAGAACGTCCTTCGTCTGGTACGCTAATGATTCCAGTGTAGCGCGGACAAAGTGTGCTTTTGACGTACCGCGCGTCAGACCAAAGACCGCTCCTCTGGCGTCACTATCCCAGTACGGGGTACCCAGTCCCACAAAAGCAGGGACTAAATACACCCCGTCCGATGAGTCAACAGATGTAGCATAGCTTTCTGTTTCCGGTGCGCTTTCAATCAATTTCAATCCGTCTCTTAACCATTGAATAGCTGAGCCCGCTACAAAGATACTTCCTTCCAGCGCATACTCCACTTTTCCATCGATGCCCCAGGCGAGAGTTGTGAGGAGTCCGTGTTCGGAAGGCACCCCTTCTTCGCCTGTATTCATCAGCATGAAACAGCCGGTTCCGTAAGTATTCTTTGCCATACCTTTTTCAAAGCAGGCCTGTCCAAATAATGCCGCCTGCTGGTCACCGGCAATACCAGCGATTGGAACTTCGTGACCGAAAAAGTGATAATCGACGGTTTTTGCGTAAACT
This sequence comes from Halobacillus litoralis, assembly GCF_020524025.1. Lineage (GTDB taxonomy): Bacteria > Bacillota > Bacilli > Bacillales > Halobacillaceae > Halobacillus > Halobacillus litoralis_D. The sequence continues at coordinate 298,205 of NZ_JAIVKN010000002.1, forward strand.
TCTGAAGATGATTTCACTTCAGGAAGCATGGATTTTGGAACAGTTAAAATATCCAGCAGTTCGTCATCCCACTTCAGGTCGTAAATGTTATACATTAATGTCCGGGATGCGTTGGAATAGTCCGTAATGTGCGTCTTGCCTCCAGATAATTTGTAAACCAGCCACGTATCAATTGTTCCGAACATCAAATCTCCGTTTTCCGCTTTTTCCCTTGCTCCTTCTACATTGTCAAGCATCCACTTTACTTTTGTGCCTGAGAAGTAAGGATCCAACAGCAAGCCTGTTTTGCTGCGGAAAAGCTCATTATGCCCTTCTGCCCGCAGTTCCTTGCAGATGTCTTCCGTTTGTCTGGACTGCCAGACCACGGCATGATAAATTGGTTTGCCTGTATTCTTATCCCAAACAACTGCTGTCTCACGCTGGTTGGTAATTCCAATCCCCTCAATTTGAGAAGGTTCTACATCTGACTTTCTCAAGACATCTGCCATACACGCTAACACGGATGTCCAAATTTCATTTGCATCATGCTCGACCCAGCCTGGCTTTGGAAAGAACTGCTCAAATTCTTTTTGTGCGGTCTGTACGATTTTTCCTTCTTTATTAAAAAGGATGGCACGTGAACTCGTTGTTCCCTGATCAATCGATAGAATATATTTTTCTGTCATGGTAACTCTCTCCTCTATTTAAATAATATTCAGCTGATTTTTTCTTCCAATTGGTTTCCGACAGTTTTTCCTTTTTTAATCTCCGCGTTCGCTGCTCCGACTAAAATAAATGCCATTATAGCTGAAAGAACCCAGAAGGCTATTGAGAATTCCTGGACAAAGATGGCACGGTAGAATAACGCACCGTAAATACCGCCCAGCACCGGTCCAACGACCGGAATCCATGCATATCCCCAGTCCGATCCACCTTTTCCTGGAATTGGAAGAATAGCATGAGCAATCCTTGGTCCCAGGTCACGGGCAGGATTAATGGCATAACCTGTCGCTCCCCCTAAGGACATACCAATCGCAACAATCAACGCACCGACAATAAGAGGGTTTAAACCTTCTGTAAATTCATTTGCGCCAATAAATAAAATTCCCATCACCAGTACAAATGTACCTATAATTTCGCTTACTAAGTTAGAAAAAGGGCTGCGTACAGCAGGATCTGTTGAGAATACAGCAAGTTTTGCTCCCTGATCTCTCGTTTCTCTCCAATGAGGCAAGTAGTTAAGAAAGACAATTGCCGCTCCTATAATGGCACCAATCATTTGTGCAGCAATATAAAGCGGAACCTTAGACCATGGAAAATCTCCAATACTAGCAAGTCCTAACGTAACAGCAGGGTTGATGTGGGCTCCCGTAAAACTACCGACAGCATAAATTGCCATCGTAACCGCAAGTCCCCAGGCAATGGTAATAACGACCCAGCCTGAGCCTTCGGCTTTCGAATTCTTCAATACCACACCACCGACAACACCACCACCAAAGATAATGAGAATCATCGTGCCAATCAGCTCTGCAAGAAATTCCGACATTTCTTACACCTCTTTTTCCTTTTTTTCAAGTTAAGGGTATAAAAAAGACCCGCACTAAAACGCATACTCCTCATGCTGTATGCAAAATAGTGTGGGTCTCCGCATCTCCACCACGCACTTAACTTGTTATCTCTACTATACGATTATATGAAAGCGCTGTCAACAAATTATGTTAAAAAATCCCACAATTATTCAAAATATTCTAATTTTTAAACAGAAATGTTTCTGACTCGTATGATGAGTACAAAAGAACCTATGGTTGGGACATTAATATGGATGGCCGTAAAAAATAAAGAATGGTTTTATATAAGAAAACGCCCTCCAGTTGGAAGGCGTTTTCGATCCATCTATTATTTTGTTGCTTTCTTCTGAAGAGCTTCTTTCACAGCCGGGCTGACTGCTGCATCTCCACCAAGAACAGTGATAGAAGAAATGTCATTCGTGTACGCATACTTAGTTAAGTAAGCATCCACTTCTCTTGGTAGATTTTCAGGGTCTACCAACAATAACATGCCATCTTTTCCTGTAACTAGAGGAGCTGCCGCAAGGGCATCCGGGTAGTTTGTTCCGCTGGCCACGTAAAGCTGATTTGTGCTTGGTTCGAACTCTTGAAGCAAGTCTACAAGTGTACCATAACGGTTTACACCAGATAGACGCTCAACAGCCAAGGATACTTCTTCTACTTGACTGACAACGTCATCAGAAACAACGCTTGTTCCACCAACCACATACACATCCTCGTTTTCAAGGACAGCTAAGGCTTCATCTGAAAGGTCTTCCCCATTTGTAAGAACGATCGGCATACCCATGTCACCTGCGATAGAAGCGGCACTTAGAGCATCTGCATAGTTCTTACCAGTTGCAAGGAATACACCATTTCCTTCGTAACCAAACTCACTCTGTAATTCTTTTACAATCTCAAGGTTTGTACCATAACGAGTATCATCAGATAGGCGCTTCACGTTATTAGAAGCGATGCTGATACTGTTCAGCTGAGTGAACACTTCTTCTGATACCGCTCCTGTTCCACCTAGGATATAAACATTCTCTGCACCTAGACGTTCAATCTCATCAAGAGCCGCATCTGTTAATGTTCCACCGCTGTTGACTGGAATGATAGGAGCATCTGCTGCAGAAGCTAATGGACCTGCTGATAAAGCATCCGGGAAGTTATAACCCGTAGTAACGACGACTGTATCTGCTCCGCCATCTGGATATAGATCTTTGGAAATCTCAATTGCCGTACCTACACGGTTTTCACCGGACAGCGTGCTTACAAGGTCCGCATCTGTCGTAATGGAAACAAGATCAAGTACTTCGTCTGTTTCAGCATCTAACATGTAAAGAGCGGCATAACCTTTAATCGGCTGATCTGGTGTTGTAATCGTTACAGGTACATCAACGGATTCTCCAACACCAATGGAAGCAGAATCCATTCCCGCTGTAACAGATCCTTCCCCTTGATTATCAGAGTCATATGGCAGTACTTTCTCTTCTGTCATGTTCAACGTATAGTCGACAGTTTGAGAACCTTCACCAAAGTTGTCGACAGCAATGGTATATTCGCCATCAGGAAGACCTCTGACAGTAAACGCTTCGCTGTCTGATCCAGTAGCACTGTAAGCTGCAAGTCTGCCTTCTTCGTCATACAGGAATAGATCTAAGTCTGCAGATGGTGATGGAGAAACATCCACGCTTAGAGAAACATTATTTTCAATGTCTACTTTAATTAAGTCCCCGTCTAACGTATCATCAGAAGTTCCTTGAGTTACGGTACCTGTGATCGTTTCTTTAATCGGGCCGGTAAAACCAACCGTTTCAAACTTCACATTGGCATCGTCTGCCAAATAGTTCGTAAACGTCACTTCTTCGTTGAACTCCTGGGAAGTAGTAACTTTGCCAAGATCAATGTTACCAGGTTCACTTACGATATCCTGAGCCACAGCTTCAAGCGTGTATTGATTCATTTCTTTTCCTTCTTCAGGAGCAATGGTTCCATACACATGAACTTCCCACACCCCAGGCTTCGGAGAAGGAACGACAAAATCTTCTACATCAAGTCCATTATAACCGGCATAGCCAACAAAGCTGTTGACTTGGAAACCGTCTGGATCGAAGACAAGCATACGAACACGGCCCTTGAAGTCATCGTTTTCTTTAAGAGCATCAAGTGAGAAACGAAGCTCACTCAGCCCTGAATCCACGTCAAATGTGTAGCCGTTCGTTTGAGAAGACTGAACCTCATCCTGCACACGGAAGCGGTGGTTGTTATCTGCATTAAACTCATAACCTGTTACAACCGTCTGGGCACTTCTAGCTTCCACATAAGGTGTAGAAGGATCGTTGAATACTAGATTACCAGCATTAACGCCTGTTTTAAGTTTGGAAGCATCATAGGAAACTGTAATGTAGTCATACTCCCCTGCACCTATAGTGATTTCATCTACAGAAGGCGTAAACCAGTCATGTGTAGATGTTACTTCAAGCGTTTTCGCTTCATCAGAATTGTTTTCTACTAACACTTCCACCGTTTCTGGAAGATCTTTGTTTCTAACATAAAGACCTGGACCTCCAGCTACTTTTTCACCGTGGAATACTGTAACATCCACATCTTTCACTTCATTCACAAAATTGTCGCGCATGTACTCATAAGCAGCCGGAACATTGATTAAACCTCCACCCTGCTGGGCACGGTTATAACCATCAATTTCATCCGCTGTTTGAATCAGCGCTTCCTGCGCTAACTCATAGTCAAATGGCAGACGGTCTTTTTGAGCCGCGGATTTAAGGAGCGCAACCGCACCTGCCACATATGGCGCAGACATACTTGTTCCCTGAAGGACATCATAAGCGGTCTGCTCTAGTTCACCTGAGGCCACAACCTGATACTGGTGCACCGGCTGTGCAGCATAGGCAGAACCGGGAGCTACGATATCCGGCTTCTGATCGCCTCGTTCATTTGGACCGGCAGAAGAGAAGTACCATAGTCCTTCCCCTTCAAGAGGGTTGCCTTCTGCGTCTTTTCCATATGGATAGGCATTATATTCTTTCGCCCACATGTCAGAGTTAATATAGGCACCAACAGAGATGACACTTCCAACATCACCAGGAGAACCAACGGAGTCAATACCAGGTCCACTGTTACCAGCTGATGTTACGAAGACGATATCTGTATCTTCGCTAAGAACGTTCATTAATTCGCCGTAGCTTCCGACACCTTCATTCAAATCAGGAAGGGATCCTAAACTCAAGTTGGCAACGTCTGCATCAAATCCACCTTTTGATTCAGGAAGAGCTGCATCAATCATCGCTTTTTGGATACTCCAAGTAGCTGCACCGCCGTCTTCCTGGAACACGCGCAGACCTACCACTTCTGATTCTGGAGCGACCCCTTCACCAGCGATGGCGCCGTATGCATTGGATGCGAGCGGGCCGTTAGCGGCTGTAATACCTGCTACGTGGGATCCGTGTCCGTTTAAGTCCGTAAACAAGTTAACTGTTCGAATATTATATCTGTCTTTAAGGGCATCCAGGTCATTGACACGGAAGTTTACGCCGACTTTTTCATCGGTTACATCCACATCAAACGTACCGGCATCTCCATCTTCATAAGCTGTTTCATCATTAAAATCGCCGTCTTCGTCGGTATCTATATAAATGGTGTCACCAACGAGAAGAACTCCGAAATTGTCGGCTTTTTCAGGGTCAAAGATACGTTCCCCGTCTTCATCAACTTCCCAATCAGCTTCGCCATCCGCATTGAAATCCGCAAAGGCACGGAAGTGAGTTTCTCCGTAATAGACGTCTTCACTGTCTGTATCAACGCCGTCAATCGAAACAGATGCTTTCTGCTCGTCGGATAACTGCATGAAAACAACGTCACCTTCTGCAAACGTATCGTATGGCTGATCCGCGACAAATTCCTGATATTTTTCGGAAGGTGCGAATACACCAACATTAGCTGTAAGATAATTCGAGATTGTATAGTCTCTTACATTAACAATCTTAGAATCTCCATATTTTCTAGTTTCAGCGAACACTTCCTCAGATGTCTGCTCAGACCCTTCTTCCGCCTCTGGAAGATCGGTGAAGGAAGCGTGACCAGGGTCTGGACCGGAGTCGATGACCGCTACGCGTGTACCTTCCCCATCAAACTTATCGTGGAAATCATCCACCCCAGTAGCCGGGTGAGTTTCCAATTGATCTGGAGAAACGTCAGCATCCGGATCCGGCGCTGCCTGTCCTTCCACTTCATCCGGTTCAACCGGAGCCAGTTGAATTTCCTGGTTTTCACCTACGGTACGGACGGAATCCAGCTTAATAACATCATAGATTTTATTCGTAGGCACTTCAGCCAGATAACCATAGTTTTTATGGTTCTGCTTAACCGTAACGCCGAGGTTTTCCAACTGTGCTGTGGCATCCCGGCCATTCCCGATAATCACAAGCTCTTGAACGGTTTCTTCACTGTTCGCGAGTGTGACGATCTCTTGATAATTAAGTAATGTATTAAACTTCTTCACTGCGCTGGTCTCTGCTTGAACGGCACCTGGACTGTATGTACTGACTCCAGCGAAGGAAGATGCAACAATTGCGGCACTAGCAAAAACAGAAAGGGCTTTTTTCTTTACATTCTTTTTGTTTGACACCAAAATTAAAAACCTCCTATTTTTCGATTAAAACGGTGTAATTTCTCCTAAACTCTCCTTTCTTTTTCTTGATTTTTCAAAAAATTACAACACCTTGATTTTACGACAATATCCCTAGACCGTCAAACAATATTCATTAGATTCAGAAAAATAAGAAATAAAAGAACACCCAGTTACAAAACTGGGTGTCTACTGGTTTATTGGTAAAAAGAGCGGTCAATTTCCCAGGCAAGAGGAATACTGATCGGCTGCGTTCCACCAATAATCGAGTAATCTTTTCTTTGATCGAACAACTGCACGCTCTCATTTGTTGGTCCTATTTGACTATCCTGGGTAAGGATAATAGGACTAGATGACTGTACTGCAAGCGGGGCGACAGCCATCCCATCCGGGAAGTTTCGGCCAGTGGCAAAATAAAGCTCTTCCGCCTCATCATTTCCAAACGTACGATGCATGGCCCTATTGGTTTCATACCTGTTTTTTCCGGCTATCCGCAAAGGGTTTGAATCAGGCAGCCGGCTCTCGACATCCTCAGAAACCGGATGGGTGCCCCCTACAATATAAGTCTTAGTAATCCCGCTTTCCTCCATATAGGATTGAACAGGATCTGGAATGGAGTCTGACCGCACATAAACAATGGGATACTGATACATGCCGCTGTATCCGGCAGCGGACAAAGCGTCTGGAAACTCCTGACCAGATATAATGAATGCCTTATTGGTCTCATATGGAATCAATCTATTGACGGCAATGGCGGTTTCATATCGGTCCGATCCGCTCACCCGGTAGGTGTGATAACCTTCTGTTTCTAAGTCATCTTCTACACCCTCTGATATCGCATTCGCTCCGCCAATTAAAACAACATCTGTTGCTTTCAACCGTTCCAGTTCTTCTTCGATGGAAACGGACAACCGGTCCCTTTTTTCTAATAAAACGGGACTGTTCAAATAGGAAGCCAAGGGAGAAGCAGCCAGACTGTCAGGGAAATCCCTGCCTGTTGCAAGAATGACAAATTTCCCGGTCTCTGTGGTCCCGTCTATTTTCAAGTCTTTCTCATCAAGCTCATTCCAACCTATCTGCGAGATGGCTGTTGATGTTTGTATTGACGTAGGGCCGGATATTCGATGAAGGTCTCTTATGTTTTCAATGGATTGTTTCGCATCCACCATCCCTTCCCCAAGACTGAAGTGGGCAGGTACATAGCGGGAAGACTCTTCAATCAGCCGTTTTAACTGCTGTCCTCTTAAAAAAGGCGCATGATTTTTTAACAGCGAGGCCAGTGAACTCACATGACCTGTTGACATGCTTGTTCCTTCCATTGTTTTATAATCATCTTTAAGATAGGTACTTAAAAGCTCGGTTCCCGGAGTAACAACGTCTACATCCACTCCATAATTAGAAAAGGAAGCTTTATCATGCAGACGGAGATCATAACTTCCCACTGAAAGAACGTTATTCAGCGCAGCAGGATATAAGCTCTGTGCCCTGTCATTGTTACCGGCAGCTGCCACGACAAGAACCCCTTCTTCGACGGCAGAATCCACCGCATCAGCAAGGCTGGTTCTGTATGTATACGTCCCTAAACTTAAGTTAATCACATCAGCCCCATGCTCGACCGCATATCTGATCCCTTCAATGACATCCGAAACATTTCCTGAATTCTCTTCCATAATTTTAATCGGCATAATCTTCACGTCGCCTAAGCTGAGAGAGGATACACCTAATCCATTGTCTGTATTCGCCGCAATTAATCCGGCAACGTGACTTCCATGTCCAAAGGTATCCTGAGGGGGGAGTGTCGAATCTACAAGATTCGTCCCTTCCACCAGCTGTCCCTCCAAATCAGGATGATTCTTATTGACACCTGAATCAATCACCGCAACAACTGGATCTCCCGGCTGCTTCTGTGCATAGTCTGTCCATGCTTCGGGCGCTTTCATAGCTTCATAGGTTTTCTCCTGATCTATGTAGTAAGGATCGTTCGGGGTAAAACCCTGCGCGTAGACTTTCGTGTCAACTTCTATGTATTCAATAGCTGGATTTTCTTTCAGCTCTTCTACCTTTTCTTCCCAGCCTACTACATCTGTCGAAATAATATCGACAGGAAACTCATTTTCCGCAGACTGTGTCGTTACTTCATCTTTATATTTCACAATCAGTTTCACTTGTTCATTCCCTGATGCATAGGTGATGGACGAGTGCCCTAAGAACCATCCTCCTATGAAAAGCAGGAAAAGCAAGGTGCGTATAATAGATTTCATCTCTTTACTCCTCTTTCATTCTTTCTCCAGCGACTGAAACCGTTGGGGTTACGTCCCATTTAAAAGAAAGTGTTTATGGAACTTCTCATTGCAGCGTTTCCTGGCATCCGTGAACGATCCCACATTTTCTCTGTATGTTCCTCCACATGATTTAGTAAGGCCGGCAATAGTCGAGTAGAATACGACTTTTACGTGATATCCACCCCTTCGTTAAGTAAAGCGGTAAAAAGCAGATGAACAATAACCATCCCCTTTCCGTTTTCCTAAAGGCTTAAGGCTGACGAACTTCATATTTAAGGCGCACCCTTGTCATCACCTGTTACTTTCATTCATATGGTGTGACGAACCAGGATGAGACGGTAATCGATCCTTCGCATTCGAATCGCTTCCTATAGTTTACAATGAATGCCATCGTTTTTAAACATTCCTTCGACACTTTTCCGTCCGTCAGTATAAGGCAAAAAAGAACGCTGGAGATTTTGATTATCCTCCAGCGTTCTTTTTATTAAGCCTTTCGTTACAGGTAGGAGATTTAGAATGGCAGGATGTTTCTGCAAAGAAAATAATCTCCTCGGATAAAGACTTTTTAAGAGCTTGGGAAAATACCCAATTTCTTTTTTGACTTGATTCTTTCCGGAGGGTCGGCATACACCATCTCATTGTTAAGAATGACATGAGCATTCTCCATAAACTGATACATCACTTCTGATCCATATACTTTTTTGACTTTTTCATACGCTTGAGGCAGGAAGAAGCCTTTCTTACGATGGTCATAAGCATTGGATGCAATGACATGGGCTAAATTGTGTTCTATCAATTGTAAGGCGAATTTTTGAGTGCTCCTGCCATGTTTATTCATTAAACTTGCCGCCGATATCTGTGTGATGGCACCATTTTTCACAAGTTGATACAGCAGATCCGGTTCCTTTTTTAAAATCTGGTTTTGTTCTGGATGAACAATAACCGGAAGATAGCCTGATATGTGCATATCATACAGAACCTGCTTTGCATAATGAGGAATTTCTTTATTGGAGAACACAATAAACACGTAGTTGCTTGTCTCATTTACCGGAATAATTGTCCCGCTTTTGATATCGTCTACAAGTTCTCCGTGGATTTTCACTTCATGACCAGGGAGTATTTTTAAATCGATCCCCTGCTGAAATAATTCATCATTCAGCTCCCGGCAGTGAGATAAAATCCTCTCCCTGTTATTTTCATAGATAGAGGGTTGGAACCTGGGGGCGGCCACAACAGTCTCAATCCCCTGATCCACCGCAGCTTTTGCCATTTCAAGGCTTTTTTCCATCGTATCCGGACCATCGTCTAATCCGGGAAGGATATGACAATTAAGATCAATCACATCATTCACCTCTATTAATAGGATTTTCTACACCACTCATTGATATAGAAGAAAAGCAGTGACTTGTATAATATTTATAATAGCCTCGTTCGTTCATTATAAAGAACTATTTTAAATTATAGCTTATTTAAACATGGAAATAAAGGGGGTTTTTTACAATTTATAGTTGGGCATAAATGGAATTTATTTTTAAACATACACATATTATAAAATAAACTCCTCAATAAATTTTAAAAAAATCAAAAAGTATTAATAATCAACCACGATAATCCCAAATTAATTAACAACTTAAACACAATGCAGGTTTGTTCTACAAAATGAACGAATCTTGTAGAGTATTTTTGATTAACCACATTTACCTTTCTTTTTCTCATAGATATATACAATTATTCATATATCTAAAATAAAGCATTTACCTAACCTAATATTGAGGATGTATAAGAACCATTTTCTAATGAGAGAATACGAAGGAGATCGTTATCCTTCACCAAAGAGATGCGTATATAACACTGATAAATTATTGAACGTGAGAGGAAGCGAGTTAGAACAACATTCAATTCACTCAAAAAAGATGGTGGTGAAAACCCATTAATTTTCAATGATCAGTCCAATAGGATTGTATTAATTAGATGTTCCACTAAGTATTTGACATAAAACACCCAATCCACTACCCCACCTATATGCGTTCAGTAGATGTAAAACCTATTCATAATTCTACTTTTTGAAAGAAAGTCCATATTATCACCACAAAGAACAACACACCTGTGTTGTTCTTCTTTTTTGTTTCCCTTTAAGCCTCGTCACGTTTCTTCTCTTCTTCCATTCGATATAATAAGGTTGTGGAACAGTGGATTAGATCGTTCTATATCAGTGCGTCATGCGTGCCTTAAAAATACCTTAAAATTCAGACTCCCAGGTCAGCTGTATACGTTCGACAACTTTTTTTGAAAAGCTATCCCCACTGTTTAACAGACTCTTACTCTTTTTAAGCGAGGTACCTAATGAAAGAAGCCAAATGGAAACAACTGCTCAACTTAATAAAAGCGACCCGCCCCCCAAAAGTCTTATTCAGCACCGCCTTAATTTTAAGCCTGCTGAATACCGCCGCGGGGCTGGCGATTCCGCTGTTTGCCAGTCAACTCATCGACAACTTTGACTTAAATGATTTAAATACAACCATCATCATCGGCATCGTTGCTGCCTTCTTTATCCAGGCTCTGGCCGGCGGGGTATCTGTATATTTCCTTGCCCGCGTTGGGCAGCATGTCATCGCTTCGCTGCGGGAGAGGCTGTGGAAGAAGCTCCTCACCCTCCCTGTTTCTTATTACGATGAACACGAGACCGGGGATGCCGTCAGCCGGATGACAAATGACACAGGTGTGATTAAAAACTTAATCACGGAACACTTCACTGGCTTTATTACAGGAATCATTTCGGTTACAGGCGCGGTTATCATCCTGTTTTATCTCGACTGGCCGCTCACACTGGTCATGTTTTCCATCATTCCGCTCGCTCTTTTATTTCTTATCCCGATCGGAAGAAAGATGTCAGAGATCTCCCGTCATTTACAAAAAGAGACGGCTGGTTTCTCTGCCAACCTGACCCGCGTAATTTCTGAAATCCGCCTTGTCAAAGCATCAAACGCAGAGGAACCGGAATGGAAAAATGGAAAGACAGATATAGCGAAGCTGTACCGTCTTGGATTACGCGAGGGGGGCATACAAGCCCTTATGTCACCGCTTGTTTCTTCCTTGATTATTGTCGTCCTTGTATTAATTATTGGATATGGAGGAGTCCGTGTCACTTCAGGTGCGATGACGCCCGGGGAACTGGCCGCCTTTTTCATATACCTTTTTCAAATCATCATGCCGATTACCCAGATCGTTGTATTTACCACTCAATTTCAAAAAACGATTGGAGCGACCGAAAAAGTCCTCTCGATTCTTACTCTTGATGAAGAGCAGCTGGACAATGGAAAAAACGTAGTTACAGGCAGTCACAACCTTACCGTCGATGCTGTGACTTTCGGATATGATTCCTCGGACATTGTCCTAAAGGATGTCTCCTTTACTGCCCATAAAGGTGAAGTGACCGCTATCGTAGGACCAAGTGGGAGTGGAAAAACAACGATGTTTTCATTGATGGAACAGTTTTACCATCCCCTCCAAGGTCAGATTCTTTATGCTGAGGAGCCGATCCAGTACTATTCATTGAAATCTTGGCGGGAAATGCTCGGGTATGTTTCACAGGAAAGTCCGATATACTCCGGGACAATTATGGACAACCTTACGTATGGACTTAAAGAAGAAATTCCTAAAGAAAAAGTGGTCGCTGCAGCTGAAATGGCCTATGCTCATGCATTTATTGAAGAACTTTCGAATGGATATGAAACCGAAGTGGGTGAACGGGGCATCAAACTCTCAGGCGGACAGCGCCAACGGATCGCCATTGCCAGAGCTTTGCTCCGCGACCCTGAAATCTTAATGCTGGATGAAGCAACATCCAGCCTGGACAGTCAATCAGAGATCGTCGTTCAACATGCGTTAAAGAATTTAATGAAAGGCCGGACGACACTCGTTATAGCCCACCGCTTGTCAACAATCGTAGATGCCGATCAAATCATCTTCTTAGAAAAAGGAAAGGTGACCGGAATCGGCACCCATGAACAGTTATTTCAAGAACACGAACTTTACCGCAACTTTGCAAAACAGCAGTTACGAATGGAGTAGAATAATATAAAAACGCCCGGAATAAATACATGTTCCCCTGTACCATTGGTGTGCTGGAAGGTCCGAAAACCCCCCTCGCAATCGGACCTTTGCTTCACCCAGTTATTCCGGAATCAGACAGTTTCAAGAAAAAATCCCCTTATAAAATACATCTGGACAACCCGCCTACTTTTCCTTAAACTATAAATATGAAACCAGTTTCACATAAGAACGGGAGTGAGATTTATGCCGAATATCTCTGATGTAGCCAAACACGCAGGTTTGTCAAAAGCCACCGTATCACGCGTCATTAACAACCACCCTTATATATCCAAAGAAAAACGCGAGCTTGTCCAGCAGGCGATGAAAGAACTCGGCTATCATCCGAATCCTTCAGCGAGAAGATTGAGAGGCCACCTCACAAGTACAATCGGCGTTATCGTACCACGAATCGTAAACCCTTTTTTCGCTTACTTAGTAAACGCTATCGAGCAAGCCGCCTATGCCAATGAATACCAGGTACTCATCTTTCAAAGCGATGAGAGCAGAGAAAAAGAAATCTCTTTTCTTAACTTGCTAAAAACGAAGCAGGTCGATGGCGTCATTATGACTTCAATCGAAAACGACTGGCACGATATCAAGCCTTATTCAGCCTACGGCCCTATCGTCTGCTGCAACGAATATGTTCAGGATCCACTTGTGCCTACGGTAAAACTGAACCAGACAGAAGGAGCCTATGCAGGAGTGAAACACCTCATCGAACGCGGTCATAAAAAGATCGGATACAGCACGGGCGCCTTATTTGCAGGCGAGGGACGGGATAAAGATCGCAATGACGGTTATCAAAAAGCCTTAAAGGAAGCGGATCTTGATTTAAACCCAAGCTGGATTTTTGTGAATAAACACACCATTGATGATGGCAAGCAGATCATCCGCCAGATGATGAATATGAATGACCGGCCGACGGCTCTCTTTTCAGGCAGCGACGAAATTGCAGCAGGTGCCATGTCAGAAGCAAAAGCACATGGAATACGCATTCCAGAGGACCTGGCCATCCTTGGCTTTGACGATCAGCCAATTGCAGAATTGCTGGACCCTCCACTGACAACCATCCGACAGCCCATTGATGACTTAGGTGAAAAGTCTGTAGAGCAGCTCCTCCGCTTTTTTAAAGATAAAAGCGCTCAATCCGAGTGTGTTGACCTTCCCTTTGAACTTATTGTTCGAAAAAGTACTTAATTTCACGGAATTTTCAAAACAATTGTTGTAAGCGTTACCAACTATGTGTATAATACAAGCTAACGAATCAATGATATCATTTTGTTCAAATGTGAAACCGATATCACATCCTAACCAAAGCTCACTTGTCTTTTAGAAATCAAGTCGTAGAACCTTGTTATCCGCAGTTGTTTTTTGGCCATTTCTGAAACCGATATCACACTAAAAGGAGTGCATCATATGAAAGTAAAAAAACTAGGAACGTCGCTGCTTATTTCTACAGCTCTGCTGGCAGGTTGCTCTTTTTCCTCTGGAGAAGATGATTCTGCTTCTGGATCCGAAGATGAATTGACGATTGAAGTCTTTCAAGGGAAAGTAGAATTTAAAGATCAGTTTGAAGAATTGGCAGACAAGTACGAAGAAGAAAACCCTGGAGTAAATATTAAAATTACGGCTGTTGGCGGAGGATCTGATTATGCCGGTTCGTTAAAAACCAAATTCGCTTCTGGTGATGAACCTGAAATTTTCAGTATTGCAGGTCCAACAGAGGCACAAAACTATGACCAGTACCTCACTGACCTATCGGACACTAAAGCAGCAGAAGCCGCTCTTGATGGCACGCTTGAGCCTGTCACCAAGGAAGAGAAGGTACGCGGTCTGCCGTTTAATCAGGAAGGATACGGTTTGATTTACAACAAACGTATTTTTGAAGAAGCAGGCATTGACGCTGGCAGTCTTAAAAGCTATGAAGACTTAGAAAAAGCCGTGCAGGAGCTGGACAGCCAAAAAGAAGAACTTGGCATAGAAGCCGTATTTGCTTTTCCAGCGAAAGAAAAGTGGGTCCCGGGCAATCACTTGTCGAATGTATATTTAGCACCGGAATTTGATCAAAAAGTATTAGAAGCCTTCAATGCAGAAAGTGTCGCTTTTGATAAAGGTGATGAATTCAAGCGCATGATTGACCTGCAGAATGAGTATTCCATCCAGCCAACATTAAGCTTAGACTACTCCCAGCAGGTGGAGCAGTACTTCTCTCTACAGGAAGTAGCGATTATACAGCAGGGAAACTGGATCTACCCATCGGTGCTGCAGATGGATGAAGAATTTGCCCAGGAAAATATGGGCATTATGCCAATTCCAGTCGAAGGGTCCGAAGGAAAAATCCCTGTCGGCATTCCGAATTACTGGGCCGTCAACAACAATAGTGACGAAGAAGTCATCCAGGCGTCTAAAGACTTTTTAGACTGGATGTACACATCAGAGACCGGTAAAGAAGCGGTCCTGAAAGACTTCAAGTTCATCCCTGCCTATGAAGGGTTTGATACAGCAGAAATCTCGGACCCACTATCTAAAGAAATCTATGAATATTCTTCAGAAGGTAATACCACTGGATGGGTCTTCCTTGGATACCCTGGAACTTGGGGGGATTATGTAGGAGGAAATGTCCAAAAATATATCAGTGGTGAAATGACATGGGACGAATTAGAAGAGGACTCCATAAAAGAATGGGAAAGTAATCGTAAATAATCATCCTATCTCCTCCCCTTAAAGATCGCTCAAGCGTTCTGTTGGGAAAGGCTGAAGGATAGCAAAACACAAAAACCGGCGGCCGAGCCATTTATCGGTCTGCCGGTTTTTGTGTTTCCCGTTTGAAAGCTTCTTCTCTACGGGTATAGGAGGCTAACCTTCCAACCTTTTGCAATGGTCATACAATTTTTAAGATTCCATCCGTATAATTGGTTATTATTGTATATTATTCGGGAATAGATATATATTCCTATAAAAGAGGAGATGGCCTGTGAAAAAGACATGGAGAGCTTTATACCTGACGGCTTTTGTTGTGACGCTGATCGTTTTAGGAGCAGCCCCTGCTTCAGCTGATGAAGATCGGAAGAAAATTGAAAGTCTTGCAGAAGAAGAAAAAGAGATTACATTCGAGACCGAAGAGAAAGGGGCGGAACTACAAGGGGCAGACCAGATACCCTTAGAGAAGATCTATAACCGCCAGGTCATCCTTAAGCTACGGGATAAGGCGGACCCTGATTTATCCAAGTATGAAATGATTGAACAGAATTTGCGTAATGGTCCGTCTGCAGGCCAGTGGAAAACGATTCACATCCCGGAAAAGCTTGATTACTATGAGGAGCTCCAAATGATCAAACAGATGGATGGAATTGAGTTAGCTTCTCCTGATCAAATCTATGAGTCTAGTTATGTGCCCAAAGATACATATTATCAAAGTCATCAGGACTACTTAACTATGATCGGTATGGAAAGAGCGTGGGACATTACACGTGGTTCGGACAGGGTGAAAACTGCCGTCATTGATTCAGGTGTTTACCAGGGGCATAACGATCTGGATGGGCGGCTGACCAGTGGTTATGATGCCGTTTATGGAGGAAGTGTGTATGACGATTACAACGGACACGGGACGTTCGTAACAGGAATTATTGCCGCCAATATGAACCAGACGGGCGTCACCGGAGTGGCCCCTTTTACAAAAATCGAACCAGTCAATGTCGAATACGAGGGGAGCGTATCGACCACAGGAGTCATTAAAGGGGTTGATTACGCAATTGACAGCAATGTAGATATTATCAATATGAGCTTTGGCGGATACACAAACAACACTACATTACAATCTGTCCTGTGGGATGCTTATGAATCCGGCATTGTATTAATAGCAGCTACAGGGAACGATCAGACCAATACTCCTTCCTATCCAGCTGCCTATCCCTGGGTTATTGCTGTAGGGGCTACCGATACAACGAGTGGTTCTCCCGTAGT
This sequence comes from Halobacillus litoralis, assembly GCF_020524025.1. Classification (GTDB taxonomy): domain Bacteria; phylum Bacillota; class Bacilli; order Bacillales; family Halobacillaceae; genus Halobacillus; species Halobacillus litoralis_D. The sequence goes on from NZ_JAIVKN010000002.1 coordinate 314,716, forward strand.
CGCAGACTTCTCCAACTACGGTTACCATGTGGATGTCACCGCTCCTGGGGTGAACATCCTGAGCACAAGCACCATGGGTGGATACGAAACAGGAGACGGAACTTCCTTCTCCACACCAATTGTCAGCGGCCTTGCTTCCTTAATCAAGGCTGAACACCCGGATTGGACACCTCCACAAGTTGAATTTGCCCTTCAGAATGGCAGCAGACAGTTCCGCACCGGTGAATCCAATCCCTGGACAGGATTCGGGCAGGTGGACGGCTATAAAGCTCTAACCTCATCTATAAGTGACATGGGAACAGACCGGTCCTCCTGGAACATTACAAAGGCACAAAAGCTTTCCCCGGGTGTAGAAAAAGAACGTTTAAACTTCCCGACAGATAAAGACTTGTATTCTCTTGAAATGAAGTTTCCAGGTGAAGTGAACCTGGAATTGTCTCATCCCGCAAGCCACATCGACATGGGTTTTAATGTCTATCAGGAAATCGATGGAGACGTTTACGAAATTTACTCCGAAGACATCGGTGTCAGCGGGGAAAGTGAAAGCCTCACCTTCAGGGCAGAAAAAGGCCGCTATTACGTGGGTGTTTATGAATATTACGAGAACTGGTCGAGAGAGAATTATTCACTAAAGATGGATTGGACTCTAGATCAACCAGAGAGACTCAGCGGTTCCACACGCTTCGATACTTCCGCAGAGATTTCTAAAAAAGGCTGGCCTAATGGTTCAGATACCGTCGTATTAGCTACCGGATTTGACTTTCCAGATGCCCTGGCTGGATCGCCTCTGGCATATGAATTGGATGCGCCCGTCCTGTTGACCCGCTCCGATCGACTGGTGGAAGAAACGAAAAAAGAAATGCAGCGCCTTGGTGCCGAGGATGTCTATATCCTGGGTGGAACAGGAGCCATATCAGACACAGTGAAAAGAGAAATTTCACAGATGGGATTTGACGTAAAACGTCTGTCAGGGCAGAACCGTTATGAAACATCCGTGAAGATAGCCAACGAACTGCTCTCCTTACAAGGAAGAAACCAATTTGATCAAACGGTGTTATCTTATGGCAATAACTTTCCGGACGCTTTGGCATCGGCCTCTTATGCTGCTCAAACTGGACTTCCCATCCTCTTAACAGCAACTGACAAAATTCCTGACTCAACTCAAACGGTCTTAAGCCGTGTAGATAAGACGATTGTAGTTGGAGGAACAGGAGTCATTAGTGATAAGGTTCTCGACCAGGTACCAAACGGAACACGTTACGCTGGTGAAAACCGCTTTGATACATCTGTTCAATTAATTGAAGGACTGGAGATGCCGACGGATGGATTTTATATTGCCACAGGATTTGAATTTGCTGATGCTCTAACTGGATCTGTACTCGCTGCCAAAGATGAGAAACCCATTCTCCTCGTGAGAAGTGACCGGATTCCAGAGGAAGTGCAGTCGTTCATTGACCGCTCCAATTCAAACGAATTCACCATCCTTGGAGGAACAGGAGCCATCAGCCAGGAAGTTGGAGCAGAACTTCTCGAACGATCCAACTAACTAGTAAATCAGAGGCATGATTATGAAAAGTCTCTCTTGAAATTCCATATTGATATGAATAGAAAACGAACTTCCAATAATAATTTGGAAGTTCGTTTTCATTTTTTATTCTATTTGTGTCCCTTTGGTTTAAGACTTGCTTTCAAGATATTATCAATTGCATACTTCATTTTTAATTCGCAATCTCCTTTGAAACGGAGCTGGTTTATCTGAATGATGCAGGCAATAGTTGTAAAGTTCACCTTCCATCACAACTTTGAACACCTGGGAAAAGGAGATATCCTCAGGGCACTCATCAACATAGCTTGCTCTTCAGAAAAAAATTCTAAATTTACCTTTATTCGTTCTGCTCAAGCTTATCACAATATACATGCATGGCCTCACGAAGAAAAGCCGACAAACCAGGCTGGTGCTTATCAATATTTTTCGTAAAGCGTGGATCGTTCACATATAAATCTCCCAACCCTCGAAAAATTTCCGGTGTACATTCATAAAAGCTGTCTGTTATATGTTGACGCATTTCTCCGACAATACGCTGTACTTCGGCATCCTTCGGTCCTTTATGCATCACTTGAACGATACGGTTATACAATTCCCCGCTTTTTTGGTGGATCCTTTTCCAGTCATCTTCATTGTACGCCGCCGTTTTTTTCATGGATTCTTCATACGCTTTGGTACCACTATACTTTTCTTTTACTTCTTTCCGGTATTTCTTCTGATGCTCCTCGATCTTTTTCATATCAAACGGTTCAAACCTATCTTTGTTTTCCATAACAGATCCTACTTCAATTGATTGGATGGTTTGTTCAATGGAATGAATCATCCGTTCGAGGCGGTTCTTTTTTTCTAACAGCAATTGTTTATGGGTGTGGAGAGCCTTTTTCTTGTCAAAATTCGGATCATCAAGAATTTCTTTAATATCCTGCAGCGTAAAATCAAGCTCTTTGAAAAAGAGTATTTGCTGCAGCTGGGCCAGATTTTCGTCATTATAAAGGCGGTACCCATTCATTTCGGTATGTGCTGGTTTTAAAATTCCAATATGGTCGTAATGATGCAGCGTGCGCACACTAACCCCAGCAAGCTCTGCTACTTCTTTTACTTTATACAAGACCATCACCTCATGCTTTTACCTTAAACTATTACGCAGCGTTAGAGTCAATAAGAAAGAAAAAAAGGACGCGAGACTTCTCTCAAAAAAGAAAGTCTTTGTACAATAACCTCACTTAAAGAAATGATTGCACTAAAAAAGCGTCTCCTCAATAGGAGACGCTTTAATTATGAGCTGTATTCGTTGATCAACCCTTGGACTTTTTGGACTTCCTGGTCAGGTACCTGTAAGTAATAGATACCGCCGATTCTCGTCCCATTCCCTGTCATTTGATAAGTCTTGAGATCTTTTCTGGCACTGCTGTAATTGACCATCAAATCTTTCATGACGCTGAAATCCATGTTTGTCGTTACGTTATTGCCTAACACATCAAGCATGTCATGGATTTTATTAACAGAAGCGAAGTTTGCTCCTTTATCCAGCACCTGCTGAATAACCTGACGCTGACGCTCGTTACGCCCTGCATCGCCGCGGGGGTCTTCATAACGCATGCGTACGTACATTAATGTTTCTGCGCCGTTTAAGTTCAGCTCACCCTTTTTATAGTGGTAGCCGTTCTTGCCGACCCAGTCCAAATCATTCTGCACGGTAACGCCGCCGACAGCGTCTACCATTTCAGCTAAGCCTTCCATATTCATCTTCACGTAGTAATCCAGTTCAATATCAAGGAAATTTTCAACCGTCTGAATAGACATATCTGTACCGCCAAAGGCGTAGGCATGGTTAATTTTATCTAAGCTGCCGTTATGTCTTGAGTTTCCGACCATCTCTGTGCGTGTATCTCTTGGAATACTGACAATCTGGCTGCGATCGTCATTTGGGTCCAGCGTCATCACCATAAGAGCGTCAGACCTGCCCCTGTCCCCATTCCTCTCATCTACACCTAACAGCAGGATGTTTAACGGTTCATTCTGCTTTACTTTCTTCTCGGTTAGTTCATGGTCAATAGAAGCGACTTCCTTATTCATTTTCTGATCAACCGTAGCTTTTGCCCCGTTGTAAAGGGTGAAAGCGTAAACTCCACCAGCAAGGATTAATAGAGAAAAAACAATCAGAGGAACCTTCCACCATCTTCCCCTCTTTTTCTTCCGTTCTGCTACACGACTCATCAACATTTCACTCCAATTTTTTCAAGCAATCTATCATCCATTATATAAATAATCCTAAAGTATTACAATTCTATTTTGTATAAAACCACAACTTTTGTCTTATAATGGTAAAAAAATGAAAGAGTGATAGTCGCCATGTACAGAAGAATGCTATTCACCCTCTTTCCCGTCATGTATATGGCCGGGATCTGGATTCAATCGAGTCACTCTGTTCAGCCAATCATTGATATTCTGGAGTGGTTCCTATGACGACAGCCCTATTTTTAGAGAGTCTTCATCTCATAGAGTTCGCGTTGTTATACCTCCTGATTGTACTTGCTCTCAAGGTGCATCATCGGTTTACCCGAACAACGAACTTACTGGCAGCTGTGTTTAGTATGTTCTACGGGCTGGTTGATGAAATTCATCAATGGTATGTACCGGAACGGTCTTTTACCATGACCGATTTATTGAAAGATGGGATTGGCGTTTTCACAGCATTTTTGATCGTACACTACCTTCACTTCTACAGGCACAGAAAGAAGGTGCAGGATGAGGTCCGCCATAAAAAAATCACCGGATCCCGGTGATTTTTCTTATTCCCCTATTTCTCCTAATTGTTCCAGTGCTTCAGGATACAAAATCGTATCAAACTCCTTTCCATCCTCTGCGTTCACCACATGAATGGTCACGTTATAATGATCGGGATCGACCCCGTTGAACAGTTGATAAATCAACCCGGTCATGCCAATTCCCAGTGATGCAAATCCATCAAAACTATCTTCGTAAGCGGATTGATCTACCGTCATTGTAAATTCTGTGAATGCGTCGTTCGCTTCAACATTTTGTATCGATGGATAATCTCCACTGTCTTTCATCTGATTCATCGTCACTGTCATTTCCTTTTTGAATTCTTCCATGATTTCTTCATGTTTCTTTTTGGACATTTTATAAGTAATAGAACCGTCATCGTTTTGAATGACATCGGCAATCCCTTCAGCTGCCGCTTCTTTTTTGATTTGATCAAACGATGTTTCCTGAAAATCTACAAACGTAGCTGGTAAAGTGATCTCTACATGTAAGAGCTTTTTATCTACCGTTACACCTGGCTCCTGGCTTTCTTTTTCTTTCTCATTCTCTTTCTCTTTCTCATCGGCCTTTTCTTCGCTCTTTGGTTCCTGCTGACTGTCCTTCTCACCATCCCCCTCTGACGCAGACTCTGACGCGCATCCTCCTAAGGCCAAGGTAAAAAAGAACAGTACCCATAACAATTTCTTCATCCAAGTCCCCCTTCCTCTATCCATCGTATGCCGGAAAACGAGATTCATTAGCTTCTTTTTTATAATTCTAAATAGGAAAGGATTCGCTCTCATGTGAGAGAACTGCGAGCTGATTTCATCTATCTACAAGATGTTGAACAGCTTGTCTACTCAGAAAAGGATTCTACATACAAAAAGCCCTCTCTTATTAAAGAGAGGGCTTTGGTGATTAAAAACTTTCAAAATAGGCATCTGACCATTGCAGCAGCTGGAGGATGTCTTCACGCTCCTGCTTAAATGCGGACTGCGGATCATTGAACTCATTTTCAATACGCTGATTGGTACCAAGATCAAGGATACGCGGGTCAAACCGACTATTCTTAGCGATATAGAACGTCTCATTATTAAAGAAGGAACTGGTCGGCACGTAGTAGCGCATGCCGAGCAGATTGTTGGAATAATGAAGCAGATTATGACCAAAATAAAGCGAATCTGGCTCCACACCAAGAAGATTAAGCAGTGTCGGCATCATATCAATTTGACCTCCGATATGATCGACTTCCTGAGCCATTCCCTCTTTTCCAGGTACTCCTACAATGAAAGGAATATTAAAACGGTTTAACAGAGAGTAACGTTCTCCATTGAAATCTTTTAATAACTCCTGATCTTCTTTCTTCAGCAGCTTGCCATGCAGACCTGAATGATCTCCATATAAAGCAATGACCGAGTTTTCCCATAGACCTTTGTCCTTCAAATCCTGAAAGAACTCTCCGAGTGCCTTATCGGCATAATGCACAGACTGCAGGTAGTTTCCGGTCAGGGTATCCTGATATTTCTCAGGAAGATCCAAACCACGCTTGTCTTCCGGCATTTCAAACGGCGTATGGCTTGTCAAAGAAAGAACATGGGCATAAAAATTCTCATGGTTTTCTGAAATATCCCCGAGTGCCTGTATGGACTTATCGTAAAATAAGCCGTCAGAGGGTCCAAAACCAACGGTGTCCTTTTCCCCATAAAACTCTTTGGCGTAATAGTCATCAAATCCAAGCGCCGGATACAGCTCATCACGATTCCAATAGTTCACTTCATCGGCATGCATCGTGACAGAATAATACCCTCTCTCTTTAAGCATTCGAGGTAAGGAAGGGACCTTTTTCCCAGTGATTTCATCAGTGGTGGCTTTGCTGCCTAATGGATATAACGACGTATTCATTAAGTATTCAGCATCCGAAGTATTTCCGGAGCCAATTTGTTGATACACATCTGTGAAATAAGTACTTTCTTCTAACCAGTCATTGATATTTGGCGTAATTTCCTGTCCGTTTAAAGACTGGCCGATCACAATGTCCTGAAGAGATTCAATCTGCACAACGATCAAGTTCCGACCTTCTGCGATTCCGAAGTTTTCGTGCTCGCTCATCGGGATATAATCGCTCCCCTTCAACTCCTCGATCCGCTCCTGCGTGACATTTTGATCATCACCAGAGAAAGCATATGCCTTCTCATTCTGGGAATGATCTTGATAGTACTGAACGAATTGAGTTGTAAATAATCCATTTTCTTTAGCAAACAACGCACTGTCTAAAATCGTTTCATGTTTACTCGTTTGAAAGTTAACGATCGTAATGACGAGGCTGGCAATAAGGATGCTTGCCATGGCGACATTGGAGGTTTGGTTCACAGGGTACGTCCATTTAAATTTCCGTGTAAACAGCCAGACAACGAGAAGAAGAACCAAGTCTGCTAAAAATAAGACATCTGTTCCATTCAGGAGCAGCCACATACTTTCGTTCACACTTCCCACCTGGTTTAACTGTGAAAGGTCATAATACGTCGGTACCGTACCGAAGTAGCGCTCGTAAATCAGCATTCCTATAAATAAAAGCGATAAAAATACATCGAAAACGATATATACCCACAGTTTTCCCCGTTTTAAAATAAGCTCGACCGCTGCCATAAATAGCAGGACAAGGGTTGTCTCAAACCATAGGCCGGCAAGGGGATTGGTATCCTGCAGAAGTAAATATCTTAAAATGATAAACTTTAAAGCTATCATTCCAGCAAAATAGAAAAAGTAGCTTTTCACTAGTCTTTTGAAAGAATTTGTCATTTTACACACCTCAACAATATTCTACCCAATTGTTAAGTTTATGTAAACTTTTTGTAAATGAAATTTGATAGAAGGATTTTATTGCTCAATAATAAGGCTGAAAATCTATTATTTATGCGTAACCTTCTCTATTAAAGGAATACGGCAGGTGAATGTGAGAAAATTATTCGTGCATGAAAAAAAGCCTCCGATCCAAAGATCGGAGGCTTCTCTAGTATTCTATTATTCTTCGTCGTTCTCCAGCTCAGAAGCTACTGCATCACTTACAGCATTCGTTCCACCAAGAACCTGGAAGTTGTTAATATCAAGCTTGTCGATTGCCTCTTTCGTTACTGCTGGAAGTTTATCCTGCTGAACAAGAAGCATAGAAGCCTCTTCTTTTGCAGCAAGTACGGAACCAGCTAAGGCATCAGCGAAGGACTGACCTGTTGCAACAAACGTTTTTCCTTCCTGTACAGCCAGCTGTTCGGCAATGACCGCAGCTGTTTCATAACGTGTTTCTCCGCTGTAGCGGACAGCTCCTGGCAGCATCGCTTCCACATCGGCAGAAATCGCGTTTGTTCCACCAACCACAATGCTCTCTTCAAAATCACTTAGAGCAACTTTAGTAATGGATGGCAGTTCATCTGTTTTAGAAAGAAGGATTGGATAGCCTTCTCTTGCAGCATAAGGCGCAACAGCTAACGCATCCGGGTAGTTGTAGCCATCAGCCACAATGACGTTTTCTGGATTGCCATCTAAACGTGCAGCAATATTCGCTGCAGTTTCAAAACGATCCGCGCCGGAAATACGATCAACGGCTACGTCCATCCCGTCCAGCTGATATTTCACATACTCAGAAACGGCCCCTGTACCGCCAAGGATAATCGCTTCACTTGCACCCAGGCGTTTGATTTCTTCCATCACTTCATCATTTAGATCTCCGGATTTTGTAAGCAGGATCGGCGCATCTTCTTTATACGCAAGAGGAGCACCAGCTAAGGCATCGGCAAATTCATCCCCGCGTGCAATGACAACGGTATCCGCTTGATCCCAGCCTTTTTTGGAGATTTCAACTGCTGTTTCATAACGGTTCATGCCGCTTACACGTTCCGTTGCTTTCTCAACAATACGGGACTCTTCATCAGGGGATACTGTGCCCTGTTCATCTAGATATTCGTTGAACACTTCATAATCGACAAGGAAAAGCTCTGTCATTTTTCCATTCGCTTTTGCTTCTGCGAAGGTTTCATACCCATCACCGCCGGCAGCGACAAAAGCATTTGTTGCTACTGTGTATTCTTTGTCCATGTCTAAGGCTTCATAACCATCATCTGTTTTCGTCTTCACATCAACGATTCGGCTGCCTGCTTCCAGTGAACGGTCAAAGGTATATTTCAGACCGGAAACCTGCGCAAAGCGTCCGCCCATGTTTTCAAGATCACTTACCCCATTTTCAAGAGCATCGACAATCTGTTCTCCCGTTAGATCAAGCGTGACAAGGGTATTACCAAACGGCATCGTTGTTAAAACTTCGCCCATTGTAATATCACCTTTGTCGATGGAGGCACGGATACCTCCGCCATTTTGAATCGCAATTGTCGTATCTGGCTCGACGTCCTGCGCTTTTGCAAGCATAGAATCAGTAATTAAGTTTCCTAGATTTGTTTCTCCCTGGCGTACATCACTGCGCTCACCATTTAAGGCAACCGTTGTTTCACCAACCACCTGCTGTTTCAAATCTTCGAGCGGTCCTTCAAGTTCTGTAAGCAGCTCCTGTGCTTCTGCATTTGGAGTCACATCAGATTCCTCAACATCAATCAGCTGGCTGTCCCACGCTGTAAGTACACCTTCATCGTCAAAAGAGACTTGAAGATCACCAAGAAACTCACTGTACTCTCCTGCCTGGACAACGACAGTCGGCTCGCCGTCTTCATTGAATACTTTTTCATCGTCTAACTGTGTATGGCTGTGCGCACCAACTACGACATCAATACCATCAACACTGGATGCCAGCGTCTCATCATAGGTAACTCCGATGTGAGTGAGGGCAATAATTTTATTGACCCCTTCACCTTCAAGCATCGCTACCGTATCTTCAGCTTTTTGAATGTAGTCTTCAAAACTGATGGTATCCCCTGGGTTGGACAAGGTAACGGTTTCCTCACTTGTCAGACCGAAGACTCCGACTTTTTCTCCGTCTACATCAATGATCGAAGCTGGATAGATCGTGCTGTCCTCACCTGGTGTGCCGATTTCATCTTTGAACAGCTGGCTCAGGCGTGTATTGGCGCTGTAATCAATGTTAGAACTTACAATCGGAAATTCTGCTTCCTCAATAAAATCCGCAAAAACCGCCGGACCATCATCAAACTCATGGTTACCCGGAACCATCGCGTCATACTGCATCATGTTCATAAACTGAACATCTGCAAGACCTTTATATTGATTGTAGAAAAGCGTACCTGAAAAGACATCGCCGGCATCAAGCAGAATGGAGTTTTCACGATCAGCACGAAGCTGTTCGACAAGTGATACTTTTTTCGGGGCATTGCTGATGTGTGCGTGTGTATCATTGCTGTGCATAATCGTTAAGTCAAAATCGCCTTCTGCTGCTTTTACTTCTCCAGATGGCAGGGCAATGGTTCCAAGAGCAATCGCTCCTGTAGCTGCTGCTGTTGCTAGTACTCTTAATTTCTTCATACATCCAACCCTTTCTAAATAAGCGTGAACCGCTTTTATTATGATTTTTTATGGAGGGGAAATCTGCCGGTGCAGATTCCCCATTCCTTCTAGAAATATTTAAAACTAAGAGGACTAGTCTTCGAGATCCTCTACAACGTCTTCACTTACCGCATTCGTTCCACCCAGGATGTGGTATCGATCATAGGCCTGTTCGTCAATGACCTGCTCGATACTGTCAGGAATGTTTTCTTTTTTCACAAGTAGCATCGGAGCTTTGTACTTCGCCGCTAAGACAGAACCTGTCAACGCATCAGCAAAGTCGCCTCCCGTAGATAGGAACGCATGTTCGGAGTCCCCGACAAGCTCTTTTGCAATGGCTGCTGACGTTTCATAACGGTTCACCCCGCTGTAGCGCATCGCTTCCGGCAGCTTATCAAAAACTTTCTCACTTACGGCATTGGTACCACCAAGTACGATCGTTTTCTCAATACCGGAGAGCGCACGTTTAGTATCGCGAGGGAGCTTATCCGTCTTCGTCAAAAGAATCGGGTAGCCCTGCTCAGCTGCATAAGAAGCAGCAGATAACGCATCGGGATAGTTTCTTCCATCCGCTACAACCGCTTTAGATGGGTTTCCGTCTAAGCGAGCAGCAATATTCGCCGCTGTTTCATAACGGTCCTTACCGGAGATCCGCTCAACCGAAAGACCGAGACCTTCCAATTGATAACGGACGTAATCCGAAATCGCTCCTTCGCCGCCTAGAATAACAATGCGTTCTGCGCCAAGTCTTTCAACCTCTGCTTTTACGTCGGATACGAGTTTATTAGATTTTGTTAATAGAATCGGTGCATCCAGCTTATAAGCAAGTGGTGCGCCGGCTAAAGCATCAGGGAACGAATCGCCGCGGGCGAGCACAACCGTCTCGGAGGATTCCCAGCCTTTTTTCGATACTTCGACCGCTGTTTTGTAGCGGTCTGCACCAGAAATTCTCTCAGTCATATCATTAAAATCAATTTGTGCAAGCATCGGATCGTGGTCGCTCGCACGTCCAGCCGCTTCAGAGAAGTCAGCATTTATGTTGACACTATCAATCTCTGTCCGTTCTGCCAGGTTATTGCTTACAAGAATATGATCAAGCACCTGGGAGTTCCCTTGATAGTTGTAAGAGTAGCGCTCTTCAAGAGGCAGCTCCTCCACCATATTTGTCAGAACTTCTCCTTCAAGTGTGTTGATTGGTGCAGAGAATTCAAAGTCGTTCAAGTCACCCATCACAACGACGTTGGCACCTTCAACGGTATCGACCACATTTTGAACAAACGAATTTACCACACCTGCTTGTTTCAGACGCTGAACTTCACTTCCAAGTTCAACCGGCTGACTGGCACCAAACAGGGAGTCATCGCCACCTTTAGAGTTAAAATGATTCGTTACCATAATCACTTTTTCACCTTGGAATTCAAATTCCGCTGCCAGTGGTTTACGAGAATCATCAAACGCTTCGTTTTCAGGATCAATTCGGCCGGGATTCAATGTTAAGCCATCCTGATCGACTCCAACCGCTGTGGAGTCATCGCCTTTTGGTTTGTCCGGCATAGAAACACGATCCGGGTTATAGATAAAACCGACGCGGATGTTTCCACCAGGCTGACCGCCATCCGTTTTATCAGCAGGTGCGATATCGGTGTATTCATATGTCGGTCCACCTTTGGCTTCAATCGCATCAATCAATTTCTGATAAGACTCGTCTGCTTCGACCGTCCCATCATCTGTTGGACCATTGTTATCCTGCACTTCTACAAGACCGATGACGTCCGGCTGGTTTAAGTTGTTCACCATCGAATCAGCAATTCTGTCTACTTTCTCCTGGGACGTATCCGCAGAGAAGTTCTCCATATTATAAGTCGCTACATTCAGCTGATTTTCCTCTACAGTCAGATCACTGACTTCGCGCTCTGTTCCACCGTCTACAATGGCTGGGAACTCTCCCTGAGTACGAATCTTAAAGTTACTGTAATCATAGCTGACAACACCAATGACCGAACCATCCAGCTGGTCGCCGACTTTCACGTCGACATCGTAACCATCGACATCAAGAAGCAGACGCTCTGGATTATAGTCATTTTCAGAAACTAAAAGGCCGTCCGCATCGGTAAACAGCTGGTCTTCATTTGTGTTCACATACACGGCAACTTCCTCATATTTCGGAGGAGAGGTGACTTTTGCATCCTTCATTTCTACGCGCATGCCCTCTAAGCTTTCATAAAAGTCGATCCCGTCTTCTGCCGGGTCGAAGCTGGTCAGGCCGTCATCTTCAATGTTGACGGTCGGCGGTGTGCGGTCTTCCCCAATGACAACCGTATCAGGCAGGTCGTTCCCTTGAGACTGAACGTCTACAGAAGAAGCCGTGATCTGTGTCGTTAATAAATCGTCTGCATCACTGTACCCATCTTCTTTCCATTCCTTGACTTCACCACTGACCGTTACTTGATCCCCGACTTCCACACCAGAACCTCTGGAATACACATAGATTCCTTCGGATGTCGCGATATCCTCATCCGGGTTCTCATCTTGAATATAAAAGCCATTTGAACCGTCAAGTGCGGTGACAATGCCATCGACATTGGTCACGTTCATTCCTTTATAAGGAGATTCATGAGCAGCTCCCTGAATATCGTGGATATCAAGCGAATCAAGTGACTCTAAAACTTCATAGGAAAAAGTGAAGACTTCACTCGTTTCACCGCCATCTTTTACAACGACAGATTTAATCGTTGCATCTTCATCCACTGTAATCGGTGATGTATATTCTGTGCTCCCTGACGTCGGCTCACTGCCATCCATCGTATAATAAATCGCCGCATCCGGCTGGGCGGTCTGTAAGGTCACTTCTGACCCACGGACAATCTGCCCGGAAGCAGGACTAGCTGTGACAGAGAAGATCTTCTCGACAATATCGGACTGCTCCCTTGGAACTAACCGGTATTCATTGAAACTGTAGGTGACGACACCTTGCAGCTGTTCGTATGTTGTTCCGGCTTCTAAATCCAGCTCAGCTTGAGGGGTGATTAGAAATTCACCGGTATCATCCTCTGCTGTATAGTCACCGTACTGATTTTGACCGGTAATCTTCACACCATTGAGCTTTACAAATTCGCCTTCAATCTCTTCGCCGTTTTCTGAACTAAAGGCAGATCCTGTCACGAGTTCGGGATCCGGAACCCCTTTATCTTCCGTTTTGACCGTAACATCATCAGCATCGGCCTGGATCTGCTCCATTCCATAGTAGGAAGAAAGAGCTCCCTGGGCTGTGATTTCATCGCCAACTGTTACATTTAAACCGGAGGCACGAACGATAATTCCAGCGGTATCATCTTGTATGTATACGTTCGTCTGTCCACCAGATTCAAAAGTGGCCGTGGCAATGCCTTCGACTTTCACATTTGTACCTTCCGACGCGTTTCTTGCTTCAGATATCGTAGATAGGGTAATAGGTTCATCAGGTTCATCCGGGGATGTTTCGTCTGGATATTGACCTAAATAAGTAAAGGTATCTTTGTCTTCGATGTTAAAAGAGGTGCCGGCATCAAATGCATCATTAGGATTCTTATCGCCCGTCAGCTTATCAGTCATTCTCGTAAGTGTGACGTCTTTTGCAAAATCAGCATCCGATCCAACCTGGCCAAGAGAGTCGACAATTTCACCATTATGCTTTAATACAAGCGCATCGTTTCCATTAAAGTTTACAACGCTGTCCGTTGTGAGGAGGTCAGCGGCGGCTTTAACAACCTCTCCTGCACCATCGTTTGCGATCACAAATACTTCTCCATCAGCAAGCGTTCCTTCCAACTCAAATGTTCCACTGCTTTCAGAACTGCCATTTGAATAAACTTCAATTGTATATTCGCTTAAATCAAGTTGACTGCCACTCCCGTTGTACAATTCCAATGCTTTGTTATACGAGCTGCCTTCCACATACTCAGAAATCAACAAGGTGTCACTGGATGGTGCTTCAGCCTTGACATTGTACGCAGGGCCTGCAAACATCCCGAGAACTAAAGAACTGACAACGACAGAACTAACCCCTTTTTTGAGGCTTATTTTCTTCATACGTTTTACCCCTCCCCAAATATCTATATATTCAACAAGAAACTCCAACGTCCTCCATTATATATCAAAATTTGTTAGATTTGTGTAAATTGTTGTAATATTTCACGAATAATTTGTATGCGCTTACAACAAATGACTTATCTTTCTCCTCAGCAGGGCGGGTATAAAGTTCCAGCTGCTTCATTTACTTCATACAAGCCCCCTGAGTCAGCGTAAAATTAGAAAGAAACCCTATTGAAGGATATGGCCGTGTATTTTATGATGGTTGAAAATGCCACGACAAAGGGAGAATTCAACGATGGACATTCGTCACCTGCAGTATTTCATTGAAGTTGCCCGACACAAAAGCTTCACCAAGGCAGCCTCACACCTCTTTATCTCTCAACCCACGATCAGTAAAATGATTAAGAATCTGGAGACAGACCTCGGAGTGGAATTGTTCGAACGAAGCAGAAAAAAAGTAGTCCTTACGGATGCCGGGCGCCTGATTCTCTCTCAGGCGAAAACGATTGATAAAGCGTTCCAGAATCTGCAGACACAGCTCGATGATTTGATCGGGTTGCAGAAAGGACACATCCGTATCGGTCTTCCGCCGATTATGGATGCCGAACAGTTTATCCAAATCCTCGGTGGGTTCCATGAACAGTATCCTCACATTACTTTTCAGCTCATGGAAGACGGGGCTAAGAAAATTGAGGAGAACATTATGCAGGAGGAATTAGACGTCGGCATTACCGTCCTTCCGACAAGGGAAGAGATCTTTGACTACTTTTTCTTACTAAAAGAGGAGTTAGTGGCTGTGCTTCCCACGGCGCACCCGCTGGCGGGGCAGGAAGAAATCCATTTGGAACAGCTGAAACACGATTCCTTTATCCTTTTTAACAAGGATTTTGTCCTGAACGACCGCATCATTTCCACCTGTAAGAAAGCCGGATTCCTCCCGAACGTCATTTCAGAAAGCTCGCAGTGGGACTTTATCGGCAAGATGATAGCTTCTAATTTCGGCATCTCGCTCCTGCCCAAAAGTGTCGCCGGTCTGTTAAAAGAAGATGTCCGCACGACAAAAGTGGCCGAGCCGTCCGTCGCCTGGGAATTAGCCATCATCTGGCCGAAAGAGCAGTACATTTCCTATGCGGCAAAAGAATGGCTGACTTATACCCAGAACCGCCTCAGCTCTATCGACCAAGAATCAGCTTTGTAACCCAAAGCTGATTTTTTTATGCCTTTTCCCTATGACTGTAAGCATTTACATAGATATTGGCTATCCTGACAATGCCGAATTGCTATTTCACTTTCTGAACCGACCCGCTTAGACTGAAGGTGTCATCCTTTTCATAGAAAAAGACAGTCTTTACGAATAAGCGTTTAGAATGGATTATCCTGCTGAAAGGAAGTGGAACGATGGAAGCAAAACGTACAAAAGAAAGTCTCGTCATCAACACCGATCAAGTAATGATCAATGACCTGAACAATTACAACACACTATTTGGCGGGGTGCTGATGAAGAAATTGGACAACAATGCCACCCTGTCTGCACGAAGACACGCCCGGGTAAAGGAGTGTGTAACAGCCTCCACGGATTCGATTGATTTCCTTCATCCGATTCATCAGACGGATTCTGTCTGTGTGGAGTCCTTCGTCTCCTATACGAGCAATAAGTCGATGGAAATCTTTTGTAAAGTCATTGCAGAAGATATGATCACCGGGGAAAGACGGATGGCCGCTACGGCTTTCTTAACTTTTGTAGCCCTGGATGCGAATAAAAAAGCTGTCCAGGTCCCGAAGGTGATTCCTGAAACAGAAGAAGAACAATTTCTCTATCAATCAGGGGAAGAACGTGCCAAAAGGCGCCGTTTCCGCCGGGAACACAGTGCTGAACTGACAAGACTCATCGGCCTTGAAAAACCTTGGGAAAAAGGGGTGGATAAACATGATGAACTTAGCCAGCTTGGGTGATTTATACGAAGCGAAGGAAGAGTTGGAGGAAATAAGACGGACTCATCCAGACGTATACGGAATTCTAAGTCACGTCGTCAGTTTTACGCGCCAGCTGCAAATTAAGTACGGATATATGGGGGCACTTTTAATGGAAGAAGATTTGACGGCCACTTATCCTGAGTTCGTCAAAGGGTCGATCTTATCGTTATACCAGAAAGAAGTAAAGCGGCTCAAAGAACACGCCGATTTTCCATTGGTTAAAGGATTATTAGACAAGCACCGGAACGTCGGGGACGCGAAACTATTCTTATTAATCATCGGAGCCAAGCCAGAGTCACTGAGAGGATCAACCATTATGAGATAAACAAAAGAAGAGGAAGGAATCCTAAGGGACACCTTCCTCTTCTTCCGTCTCATGTGAATTTCCAATCCGTATGTACACAGCATCCGCCCCAGTAATTAAGCGTTCAGCAGCATCATAATAGAAGCAATCGGAATTCCGCTTAAAAAGGCGAGGGAAATAAAAACGACCCCTTTTGCCTGTGATTGATTTTCACCGGTTACAGAAGAGATGCTTTCCTGTCCTTTTACGAACAGTTTAGTCAGTCCGACCAGCCAAAACACAAGGATGACAGCTATCGATAGGTACATATGAAGGACCATCACTTCTCCATCAGCAAGGTTTGCATAGGTTGAAGCAAGTATGATGATCGAAAGCGCCTCAACAAGTGCTGCCGTAATAAAAAATTTCGTCTGGGCTTTTTGAATTTCTGGTTGGGAAAACGAACCCTCTGCTAATGTGTTGAACATCCTGCTTCCTGCAAAAAATATCCCCACAACAGCCAGGATACTTGCAAGTGCAAATAAATACTCCATGATATAACCTCCCTCTAGTAAGGTTCCATCAGAGATTCTAACATCGGGAGCATGAGGAATGATAATGGCAAAGTGAACCATCTCACTTCTACGCCGGCACGCTCATTTTCTATGGTCCATACCTGCCAGACTCTTGCATCTGGACAGTTCGAAAGACATAATGAAGAACGGATAGATAACTGTAGAAAACGAACAGCAGCAGGAGGAAATCGAAATGACCAGAGTGTATTTAATCCGGCACGGCGAAAGTGAATGGAATGCAGCCGGTGATCTATATTGTGGCCGAACTGACATCGGCCTGTCTGAAAAGGGAAAAGAACAGGCGCGTGCAGCCGGGGAATTTTTAAAAGATGTTCATTTTGATGCGGCCTATTCTTCTCCTTTAATTAGAGCCTACGATACAGCGTCTCTGATTCTGGGAGAACGAAAGATGGACATCGAGATGGATGAACGGATGTATGAAGGAGACTTTGGCGAATGGGAAGGACGATCTAAAGCCACCTTTATCCAAGAAGACCCAGAGTCATGGAACGAGTGGATGAGAGATCCATGGCATACGCGGGCAGGAAGAACGGGAGAAACAGCCAAAGAAATGCATGACCGGGCGACTTCTTTCTTCAACGACCTTACACAAAAGCACGGGGATGAAACCGTTCTTGTCACCGCCCACAACAATACAATCCGGTTCTTCCTCGCGGGCGTTCTTGGGATGTCTTTTTCTCATTATAGAAAAATCTTTCAGGATAACACAGGGATTAACATCCTGGATGTTTCTGAGGACAATGTTGTGATTAAAAGTTTAAATGTCCATACCCATCTTTAAAAAAGAAGCTGATCTCTGATGGGAGGTCAGCTTCTTTTTTATTGGCTCTGTTATAGCTTAGTGGTGTTATTTAGGGTTTCCGTGAATGTTAGTTGAGTGTAAGGTGGGCCTGGAAACCACTCGCTTTCCTGTGGGGATGGGGAAACTCCTCGCCCGTGGAAAGCGAGTCGTTCCCAGCCACCCCTCCGTTCAACAAAAGTAACGGCCCATCCATAAGCTTCGACTCTACATAAGGGGTATTCTATGGAACTGATTAAAAATTAACCACAGACTTAAACAGAGACTATTGACTATCCATTTTGCGTTGTGGTTTCGATCAACTTTCTATGGAAGAAAGAATCGTGACCGGCATCCCGTTTGGTGCGGTCAGCGAATACATCTTCTCTCCATGTTCTTCAATTGGACCATGAATGTCCGTTCCCTGTTTTTTGGCATAATCCGCAAACGCATCGGCATCATCGACAACGATCTGAAGCATCGTTACGCCCACCATACATTCACTTTTATGCCAAAATTCAAGCCAGCTATCTCCTGCTTTAAAAATTCCGCCGCGGTACTCGTCCGTGTTCGTCCAGGCGTTTTCGATTCCAAGCTTGTTTTGAAAGAAGTCGACCATGTCATCACTCTTGTCTGATACATCTACATATCGGTATCCAAGCACCTTCATTTTCCGCACCCTTTCTCTATATAACTTCTAATTCTTAGTCTCCTCCTAAGTTTAAGAACCTAAACAAGAACCGGTCCTATTTTCCCAGGAAGATTCCTTTCCTACCGCAGCACGAATCAAAGGTGCTGCAAAATACGTCTTAGATCTTTCTGTTCATCAAACGATTGCAGCAGTTCTTCTTTTTGACGGATCAATGCTGTTTCTGTCCCTTGAAAAACCGGCCTTTTCTCAGCAAACAAAAGATATTCATCACTCAGTTTCCTCAGCTCATACCAGTCATGACTAATATATAAAAGCGTCTTCCCCTGTTGGTGTAGCTCTTTCAGCCAGGCAATGATATCCTCTTTGGCTGCTAAATCAACACCCGCGGTCGGTTCATCCAGTAAACAGATCGAAGGATTTTTCAGGAGACCGACGCATAGATTCACTTTCCGCTTCCAGCCTCCGGACAATTGACCGACAGGCTGGTCCATCACTTCATCAAGGCGCAGTGTCTCCACCATCCGCTTCAGAAAGTCATCATCCACTTTTGTCTTCTCAAGCTTCTTCCAAAAGGCAATCTGCTGCCCTACCGTCAACTCTTCATAAAGGGCGATGTCCTGCGGAACATATCCAATCGCTGAACGGACGCGCTTTACTACTTGTTTGTATGGTTGTCCTTCATAGGAAAGGGCTCCCTTCGAAGGTTTTTCTAATGAAGCGATAAGTTTAAGAAAGGTAGATTTCCCAGCTCCATTCGGTCCAATGATACCGATCGAACTTCCCTCCTGAATCGTCAGCGAAAAGGGATCAAGGACCTGCTTTCGTCGATACCGCTTGGAAACATTGTCGAGTTGAATCATGAAATCCCCTCCTTTCTATTGATTAATCAGAAGCCATTGATGGGGCCATAGGTCTGTAAAACCAGTTTGAGTAATGGTAAAAATAAAAGAACTGACAGCTATCAGCATCAGTATATAGACGGCCCAGCGTTTTTTCCCAAACGCCATAAACAAGCACCAGGTCACAATGAAAGTTAAAGCAGCGACAATAATTCCGTGTATATTCCATGCCGCCATCAAATCCTGCGGTGTTTCGGATAAAAAGAACAGCCCATTGAGCGGCAGTATATAAGATATAAGACCAATAAAAGCAAAAATAACAAAATGCGCGAAAAAGTAAGAGGCCGTAGTCTTTTGAATCAGTTTGATCCTTGCGAGTCGTCCGCTGTTTTCGTCTTTTGTTACTTCATATAAAAAGAAAATCGCAAGCAGCCAGGCATACAAGAAAAACAGCTGCAGCACCGTCACCTGCCAGGATTGCAGCTGCGGCTCTTCTCGTTCCGGCTGCTGTGGTGAACGCTCTGTTACACTTACCTGAAATAAAGGCTCTGGTTCCCAAAATTGATCCGAATACTGAAAAACTTCTTCAAAGGAAGTCTCTGTCTCCTGCTCAACGATTACCGCCGCTTTTGCATTAAGCGCAAGTCGCATCAATTCTGCACCAAAGGCTTCTTTAGCAAATACATCAAGCGCTGAGTTTTCGTTCCGTATCCACGTGATGACCTCATTAACTTCTCCCTGTCGAATGGATGCTTGAAATCCTTTTTCGATAATAAAAGCCGCTTCCACTGCTCCCTTTTGGACATCCGTCTCCGCCTCAGCCCTGGTCGCCTGAGACACAAGGCGGACCCGCCCGGAATCTTCCACCCGGTCTGTCACCGTTCGGGAATCATCACTTTGATCTTCATCAACAACAGCAATCGGAACGGCTGTCTCTCCTGCTGTATTTTCAAAAAAAGGATAGAGCAGAAAGGTGCATAGAAGAGGAAAAGCAAGAAGAAGAATTACAAATGGACGCTTCCGCCATTTATTTAGATGTAAAGATAGATATGTAAGCATCCCTCTTCTCCTTCCTAAAACCAGCCACCAGAGCAAAAACGTGCAGGCCGATGCCCCACACCGCCAACGTAAACAGCGACCGATTTTCTTCGTTCGTTAAAGCAGCCTTGAACACCTCATAACTCCACTGAAACGGGTTCCATTCATGAGCCATCCACTCTGGGAGGTAGATCCCCGGCACATAAGCACCGGCACTAAAAAGACCGATCAGTCCTATCATCGTAAAAATCAAAAAACGTAATCCAGATGGGATCTGCAGCCCGTATAAAAGCCCGGCGAACGAGGAAAGCAGCAAGGCCGTAAGCACGAGACCCAGGTGAAAGGACACTGACCAGGAAATCGGCTCCCCGACTTGATGGATAAGTACAAAGCTCCCTTCAAGAAGCACCAATGCAAACAGCCACCACTTCAACTGCTTGATCATCACCTGATGGATGAATGTTACATCGACCATCTGCCAACGCATTTGTACCGCGCCTTTCATTGAAGGGCCATCAAATGCCTGGTAGAATGCGATAAATAAAACAACGAAAGTAAATACAGCAGCGATCAGTCCATGCTTTTCCCACCCGATACCCGCACCACTTATCACCCGCTCTTCCTGAAAGGCTTCATTGCGGTCAAGAGCAAATAAAGTGAACGTAACGATGACCTGTTGAAGGTTGTTTCCTCTCTGTTCATCAGGCATTGTTTTAATATGTAGATCATAAACCGTATTCACTGCACTTTGAGACGCAGAGATGTACTTTGATCCGCTCTCCAGGAGCACTTGAAGCATCGCTGAGGGCAGGGGTTTTTCACGGTTTGTCATCACCTGAATCGGGTCATT
This sequence comes from Halobacillus litoralis, assembly GCF_020524025.1. Classification (GTDB taxonomy): domain Bacteria; phylum Bacillota; class Bacilli; order Bacillales; family Halobacillaceae; genus Halobacillus; species Halobacillus litoralis_D. Next base: position 335,611 of record NZ_JAIVKN010000002.1, read on the forward strand.
TTCCCCGACCATCAAACTCTCTGTGAATCCTCTGGGTATCGTCATGATGCCCGCCAGCCTTCCTTCCTGAAAAGCTTCCCGCGCTTCTTTTTCATCCATAGGAATCAGGTTTAACGCCTGCTTGAGCCGTTCTTCTTCGGATAATTGATTGATGAGCGCTTTTGTCTGAAAGGTGTCATCCTCATCAACAACAGCTGCCTGAATGGTCTGATCCTGCTCTGTAATCATGGCCTGCAGGGACAGCACGATAAGCAGGATAAAAAGTAAGGGAATGCCAATAGATAAAAAAAGAGGGGCAGGCCGTCGAACGGTCGCCCTCATCTCATAGTTCCATAATGATCGTATGTTCAAACGGTCCGCCTCCTCTCTTCAGCTTGGGTTTATGATTAAAACCCACCTAGTCCGCCAAGTCCGCCCATTAGGGAATTGATATGCTCCTGGAAGTTCTGCTCAATATCTGCGCCAATCTGCTCAAGTTCTTCATTTGTAGTTTCCATCAATGGAACACTGTTTTCTTCTGTCCATTCAGGGAACTCCAAATCATCGGTGAACGTAATTGTCTGATCAAGAGTAAACTCAAGACCCGCTGCCATATCTCCCATCATTGGGTTTTCCATACTCAAATCCAATCCGAAATTCACGTCGTTTTCATAAGCATTGTCACTGCCTTCTTCTAACATCGTGTTATAGAAGCCTGAAATTGACGGAACCGGCTGCTGTTCAAACATCGGCCCTTCAAGGGTTACATCAAACTGGGATTTTGAACCTTTTTCTGTATAATCTGTGTTTATTACCACGCCGGCATTAAACGATTCCGGTGCTGACTCTCCTTTTAACCCAAGAGAATAATCCACGTGCAATCCTTCATCGTTCGGCTGACCTTTTTCTTCATAGCTGAAGGTTAAGGTCCCTTCATCCTCTTCAGGCTTAACAGTCACATCAAACGTGCTTACATATTTTTGTTCGCTTTCTTTCATATAATCACTGGCTACATCAATCGCAACTTCCTGCTCATCCTGTGGTTGAATGGCCATGTCCCACGTCTGGTGGGCAATCAAATCATCTTTGATGTAGGACTCCATCGTAATTCCATCCGGAAATTGAAGCTTATCGATGCTTTCAATGATTTCATCAAGGTCCTTCTGGAATTGATCAACCCCGCCGGGAGCGGTCGCCAGATCCTCTTGAAGTTCCATCTGCTCATTTAAGATATCCTGGATGCGTTCATCATTCTTCAGCTTCTCAAGCAGTGTAACCATCATTTCCTGCGCTTTCTCTTCGCTGATCTTCATTGTTACTTTATCGTAATTTTCACCTTCATACTCAGCCCCCTGCTCAAGAGAGAACTCCGCCTCGGTTAATTCTTTTCCTAATGTAGTGACGTAGTCTTCAATGATTTCTTCTGACTCTTCTGCTGTTACCTGAGATTCCAGGTAGTCGGCAATCAGAGGAATCGACGTCTCTTCTGATGCTGTCGGATCACCCATCTTAGCTAGAAACGCACCTAACTTGTCATTAGGAAGTGTGAAGTAGTCTTCATATACAAACGGTGCCTGGGCGGCAAAAGTATCTTCATTTTGATAGAAGTTTCCGTTTGCTATACTATTCCCCTGAATCTGAAGGTCCATCTCCCCGTACACTTCTTTCGTTTCCGGATTCACTTTCCCGGTTAAATCGAGTTGAGCTGACGATAACACCCCTTGAATTAACGGAAGCTGCGGGGCCATCTGACGCAGCTGCTGCCCTTGTGTGTCCATTCCCATCGTCAGGGTGGCATCGGATTTATGAGCTTCGTTCTGCTGACGCTCCATAAACTCTCTTTGGTCTTCTGTGTATTCTTCCATGCGCTCGAACTGATCGTCAATTGTGTTCTTTTGAGCCGTCATATACATGACCATCGGATTTGATTCCTTCAAAACGGCATACGCAGTACCGCTGATCACGGCAATGGCAACAACCGTCAAAGCCATAATCAGCCATTTGTTTCTTTTCGTCTTCGGTTTCTGTTCGTTACTCATGGACCTCTCCCTTTCTATCACTCTCAATTGTTCTCTAATACTACTTACGAAAAACAGATGAATGAAGTTTCACCTTTTGATAAAATATGTAAAATCACACCCTCTTATACTACAATAGTCTCACCAATTATGAAAGGTTACTAGATAGGAAGAAAAAGTCTTCTTATCCACCGCTGTAGAAAAATAGATATTATTTTAGAGATTTCCCGGGAAATGATAGATCTTGTCATAACAAAAAAGCCCACCTATACAGGCAGGCCTTCATCTTTATGAAAAAATACGGTCAATCTGGGAAATCTCATCATCTGACAAGTTCACTTCAAGCGTCTTCAAGTTATCCACGACCTGCTTGGAACGTTTCGCGCCCGGAATAACAGCATCAATGGATGGCTGGTTCAAGTACCAGGCAAGCACAACGTGCGGGACGCCTACGCCATTTTTCTCTGCAATCGGACGCAGCTGATCGACTTTGGCCAGGTTCTCCTTAAATGCTTCCCCCTGGAAAAATGGATGCTCCGCACGATAATCATCAAAGGTGGTGTTCTCATCATATTTCCCGGCAAGAAGTCCGGATGCAAATGGAAAATAAGGAACAAAAGAAATTTGATTTTGTGCTGTATAAGGCAGCATCTCTTTTTCAGCTTCACGTTTAAACAAATTGTATTCACTTTGAATAACATCCACGTAGCCGTCTTTGTTCGCTTGTTTTAATTGATCCACAGAGAAGTTTGAAACACCGATGGAACGAATCTTCCCTTCATCCCTCAACTCTTTCAATGCTCCAACAGCTTCATCTTTTGGAGTATCCTCATCCGGAAAGTGGATGTAAAACAAATCGATGTAATCAGTCTGCAGGCGCTTTAAGCTGTCCTCTACCGATTTCTTCAGGAAGTCCGGAGAATTATTAAAGACAACCTCCTCACCTTTGAACTGGTGAGCCCCTTTCGTTGCCAGGATAATGTCGTCCCGCTTAAACTCCTTCATGACTTCTCCTACAAGCTCCTCTGATCTTTCCGGTCCATAAATATAGGCCGTATCCAGAAAATTCATGCCATGCTCAACAGCTGTGCGGACAACATCCTTCCCTGCTTCTTCATCCAGATTTGGGTAAATGTTATGGCCGCCGACCGCATTGGTACCGAGACCAATCGGGTTGACCACTAACTCCGACTTTCCTAAGTTTGTTTTTTTATCCATTCCTTCATCTCCTTCTATTTATCCTCTTATGATATGTACCACTTTCCCTGTAGTAGAAAACAAATTCTTCCTATTATGTTTGTGCACCATTCTAATAGATCCGGGTGACCGGGAAAATACCTTTTATTCAATAGGCTCTGTTCAAGCCTGTTATTGCTATTGGAAATGATTCTTTATTTTAATGCGTCCAAATATTTGATACGATTTGCCCGGCCGTTTTATGGCAACTATCATTTCGTGTTCAACTAACGGACCAGTTCAGCGGAAGATGGATTGTATAAATATATACTTACCAAACTAAAAAGGGAGGTGAATAATAAATGTTTTTCTATATCTTATTTGGTATTGGTATTTTAGCATTCGTCCCTATATATTTCGCAGAAAATATAAACAGTTTTATTTTCATTATGGCTTCTGGTACAATTTCAGGTTTTTCACTGGTTTCTTTCAGCATTTTCGTTAACAAAGATTGGAAGGGTTTCCGAGGAAAAAATGGCCTGCCTATGAGAATTATTTTTGGTGGAATAGGAGTACTTGTATTAATAATGAGCCATTTCTTCTGGGTGGATTTACCCAATTATATAACTGAAAATTATCGCACCCTTGAGGGAGTTCCTTCTGAGGTTGAATATTTCCCACCCTCAGGAAAAACTGGTGAATCTTTTTTTGTTACTATTGAGGGCGTTAGACTCCCCTTAACCCCCGCCCCAAAAGTATCAGAAGAAGAAGCAGAAGGTCGTTATTTTACCATCAAATATTTCCCATATTCTGAGTGGATTGTTGATTATAAAATTGAGTAAGTAACTATTACGGTTGAAATCCCTCAAAACCACATCATTCGCCTTATAACAACAAAACGGAATAAAAAGCAGTCAAAAAGATAAAAAAAGCTTAAAAAACGAACAATAATTGTTTGTTATTAATTAACGTTCATAAAAAACCTTGTTTTCTCCCTATGCATTTGTTATAGTAAACACCGTATTCAATTCCATATCGTACTCGTATATTCTCAGTAATATGGTCTGAGCGTCTCTACCTGGTTCCCACTAAAAGAACCGGACTACGAGTTAAAGATGCAGCTGCGTCCCCATTGGCGCAGCAGGCTTAGTCATTTGGCTATTTGTATACTTTAACTTGGACGTCTAAAGGTAGAACCCATTTTCTACTTTTAGGCGTCCTTTCTTTAGGAAAAGGAGACGAGGATCCGGTACGATAAAACATACAACAAGGGAGCGCTACCTATGAAGCATCTTAATTCCATCCGAATGATCACATTCGCACTTATCTTATTTTCCTTCCTTGCCGGATGCAGCAATGACACAGAACAGACATCCGCAAAAGCAGAAGAAAATGAGCCGCAGCCCATCCTCGTTCAAGGTCCTATGCCGATCGAAGCTGAAAATTTCGCCGGGCGTCTCGATAACGTAGAGGAAGAACAATCGGGAAACTTTGTGTTTTATAAAGGAACCGTCAACGATTACCCTGTCATTGTCATGAAGACAGGAAAAGGAATGGAAAATACCGCAGCCGCAACAGCGATTTCGATTGAAAAATACGCACCAGCCGCCATCATCAATCAGGGAACGTCCGGCGGCCATGACCCGGACTTACATGTTTTTGATATCGTACTAGGTGAAAGAACCGTCAACCTTGGTTCTTTAAAGACGGGTCACCTTGAAGATGGCGAAGGAATCGCACCTAAAGAGTGGATCCCGATGGACTTAATGGCTTCTGAGGGGAGTGCCGGGGAAGACCCTGATGCGGAAAATATCCGCTACTTTAAAGGCGACCAGGAGCTGCTCGCTGCAGCCAAGGCTGTTAAAGATACCCATGAAGAAGGAAAAGTCGTAGAAGGAACCATTGGTTCTGCCGATGTATGGAACAATGAAGTCGATCGTATTCAGTGGTTCCATGAGAATTTTGGATCCTCTGTTGAAGAAATGGAGGGAGCTGCCGGAGCGCAGATCGCTAAGGCTTATGACACACCATACCTTGGCATCCGTATCCTTTCCAATAATAAAACGAATGACGGTGAATACAATCCAGATACCGCAGAAGCGAATCAGGATTATGTATATGAGGTCGTCAAACAGTACATTTCTACAAAAGCAGAATAACTTAAAGAAGCGCAGCTCCTCGAAAGAGCTACGCTTCTTTTTTATATAAAAGTTACCCTTCTAACGTCTCCAAGACAGCCTTAACAAGAATCTGTGACGCTTCTGCCATCACATCCTGATCAAACGTCATCTTAGGATGATGCAGTCCCGGCTTTAAATCACACCCGACTCCAAGCATAGCAGCCTTCAGTCCGGGCCGTTTAATCGTATAATAATGAAAATCATCCCCCCCGGTGGACGGGATGACTGGATTTACGTTATCCTCTCCTGCCACCGTCCTGATCGCCTGTTCCATTTTCCTTACAGCATCTTCGCTGACGATTGCCGCGGGAACGTTGGATTTCACCTTCAGCCCCAATGGCGTCCCGTGCAGCGAGGAAACGGAGTCAACAATCGCTTCAATCTTACTCATCAGCTCCGCCATCACATCATTCGTCTGCGCTCGAAGATCCATCGCAAAAGTGGCACTGCCAGGGATGATATTCGTATTGCTTCCTCCACTGTGAAAAGAGGTGACTTTCGCTGAATACGGAACCATTGGATCCAAATGGATACTATTCAGATGATGGATGATTTCTGCTCCAAGCTCAATTGCATTTTTATTTAAATGGGGGCGGGCGCCGTGGGCATCCTCGCCTGTAATCTTTCCTTCTAAAAAACGAACCGCTCCATGCTGGATACCCGGTGTGAACTGGCCGGACCTGAGCTCCTGTATCGGCCTCAAGTGCAGGCCGTACAGGTAGTCCACATCATCGACCACACCTTTTTCGACCACTTTTAAAGCTCCTTCAATCGTCTCTTCTGCCGGCTGGAAAATAAAGCGCACCGTACCGTTCATATCCCCCTGTTTTTGCTCCAGCATAAAAAGAGCTTCCAAGACAATCGACATATGCGCATCATGCCCGCATGAGTGATTGGCTTTATACTCCCCGTCCACTTCCTGCCAGAGGGCATCGAGATCTGCCCGCACCGCAACACACGGTTTCCCGCTTCCGATTTCAGCTATAAGTCCCGGACAGTCATCAAAACGACTGACTCTTGCACTCGTTTTCTCTAGTAATGAGGCTATGTATTCTGTCGTCTTCGTTTCCTGCCAGCTCACTTCAGGATGGTTATGCAGATGATCAAACATTTCTTTAATCGTTGGTCGATTCTCCATTCATCATTCCTCCTATGAATCATGATAAGTTTCAGTTCCACTTCCTTTGACGATAACACACAAATTACGAACTCTCTCACAGAAAGGGGACAGTATCTTACACCATGACTTCTCAAAATAAAAAAAGAAGAAGATCAACGCTTCTCCCGGTCGATCTTCCTCTGTATAGCATTCTCTAAAATCATTCTCGCTTGATTAAAATAATAGTCTAATTCAGCAGATGATGTCGCTTCACTCATCTTTCTTCTATATATCTCAAAACGCTGAAACTCTTCTTCAGTTAAAAACTTGTCTGAAGAAGGAAAAGGAATAATGTCCCCCACTCGATCGACCCTCTCACCTGTTTTACATATGCAATAGTATATGACTGTTGATCAATTTCTGTGAGAAGTTTGTATTTACTGAGAAATTTTTGGAGTTTATTAAAAATGTTGGAAATATAAATAAAATGTAACAATTCATTGACAATGTTACAAAAACATTACTATACTGTTAAATCGTATGAGTTTTACAATATTAATAATAAAAAGGTGTGAATTATTTGAGTGTCGTTCCCTTACAAGAAGCATCCAGCTGTAAAAATGAATGGGTAGGTTCAAAAGCCATGAATCTCTCAAAAACGAAGAAGATCATCCCTTCTATTCCTGATGGATTCGTTGTGACATCTGAGATTTTCAAAGCGTTCCTTATACATAATGATTTAGAATCATCCAACCCTGACATTCAAGAAGACATTTTAAATGGGCATTTTTCTGAATCTATGAAAGAAGAAATCTCTGCTCATTACGCGGAATTAGTGAAAGATCAACCCACCCATGTAGCTGTACGATCCTCTTCAGCTTCAGAGGATTTAGAAGGCGCATCGTTTGCCGGACAATACGAAACGATGCTGAACATAAGAAATGAAGAGGAACTCCTTCAAAGCATTAAAAAATGCTGGGCCTCTTATTTTTCTGCCTACGTGCAAGACTACGCTTCCTTACATAACGTTTCCCTTGAAAACCTGCACATGGGCGTACTTGTACAGCAAATGGTAGCCGCTGATGTATCCGGTGTGATTTTCAGCTCAAACCCTGTTACACATAATCACCAAGAAGTCCTGGTAAATGCCAGTTATGGGCTGGGAGAAACGATCGTCGATGGAACGGTTACTCCAGATATGTTTATTGTCCATAAAGAAGAGAACACCATCACGAAAGAATTAGGTCTGAAAGAAATTCAAACCATTCAAACAGAAGAAGGAAACGAAACCATAGATGTTCCAGAAACATGGCAGGATCTATTCAGCCTGAACGATTCCAACGTCCTTGAGATCGTATCAATGACAAAGGAAATCGAGCTGTATTACGGACTGCCCGTAGATATTGAATTTGCCATGAAAGACAACCACATTCACATTTTACAAACAAGACCGATTACGACGATGAAGGAGTCAATCAAATGAGCACAGCACCTTATATTGATGTATTTACAAACTTAAAAAACGAAATCTTTATGTCAGATGAAGATAAAAAGAATTATTTCTGGGAACAGGACGGCGTTCACTTCGCTAAGCCGATTACTCCGCTCTATGCTTCATTCATGGTTCCTGGTCTGACAAACGGAACAAAAGAAGCATTTGAAAAACTCAAACTTCCGACAAAACAGTTTGTCGCAAAAGTGGAAGACGGATTCTTTTATCAACGCGTTCCTATGCACGAAAATATTGAAGAGCGCCTTGCAGAACACCAGCAGGCGATGATGGACGTTTTTCCAAATGCAATGAAGGTCCTTGATGATTACGTACAGGGCACGCTGCTTCCTTACTATAAGAAACTTGATCAGCAGGCTGCCAAGAAACTTTCCACTAAAGAAGCTGAAGAAGCGGTACTGGAACTCTATGACATGTACAGCCGCATCTGGAGCATTCACTTTGAAGTCGTCATGCCAAGGATGTCGATGGGACAAGCATTAGAACAGGTTTATGGGCAAGCGTTAAACACAGAGAACGTGACAGAAGTATACGAACTGCTTCTTGGACAAATGAACAAATCTTTGGAAACCGACCGTGAACTTTGGAAGCTTTCCTTGAAAGTTAAAGATTCTAAAACGCTAAGTGATGTGTTCGAACAAGGGGCAGAAGAACTGCTCCCTCGTTTAGAACAAACGCAGGAAGGCAGAGACTTTTTAAGTGCCATTGATGATTTCTTATCTGTTTATGGCCACCGTACCGCCAACAGTCATGAATTCGCCGATGAAACTTGGATTGAGAACCCCTTCCATGCCTTGAAGATTGTGAAGAACTATGTGGAAAAAGAATTTGATTTTGAAGCAGAGTTCCAGCAAGTAATTGAGAAGCGCCAACAAAAAGTAGAAGAAGTGCTGGCGGAGATGCCGGAAGGTGAATTAAAAGAAACTTTTAAAGGGCTTCATGCAATGGCTCTTGATATGTGGGGTCTAGATGAGGATCATCACTTCTATATTGACGCCATGCTGCCGGCAAAATCCCGTCCACTAATGCTGAATATAGGGGAGACTCTTTTAGAGAACAGCGTCATTCAAGATCGAGAAGATATCATGTACATCTATCTGGATGAATTAATTGAATTTCTGCGGAAGCCAAAAAAGGCGTATGACCTCATTCAAAATCGAAAAGCAGAGCATCAGGAGAACTTAGCGAAAACGCCGGCCCCTATCTTCGGCACCCCTCCAGAAGGGCCTGTTGACCCTGTCGTCGAACGCGTTTTCGGAACGAAACAGGCACAATATAATGAAGAGACACAATCCTTCAGCGGTTATGCCGGTTCCCAAGGCACCCATATGGGACGCGTCAAAATTGTGACGGGACAGGATGAATTTGAAAAAGTAAACGAAGGCGACGTATTGGTATGTAAAACGACCACTCCTCCATGGACCGTTTTATTCAATATTGCAGGTGCCATTGTCACAGACAGAGGCGGCGTCCTATCTCACGCAGCAACTGTTGCCCGCGAATACGAAGTTCCGTGTGTAGTCGGTGCGAAGATGGCCACTTCTGAATTGAAAGACGGGGATCTTGTCACCGTAGATGGTACAAACGGGGACGTTATTATTCATGAGAGAAGCTAACATAAAGTTCATTATTCTTTCCATATTAACAGGAACCTTTTTGGTTCCTGTTAATTCTACTATGATCTCTGTTGCACTGCCTACTATTGCACAAGACTTAAATCAGCCCTTCACTAACGTCTCATGGGTAGTCACAATTTACCTGATCGTAATGGCTGTTGCCCAGCCGATTTCAGGAAAACTGGGTGATCAGTTCGGAAACAAGAAAGCGATGATGACAGGATTTACTCTATTTCTCTTATCCTCAGTTGCGGCTGCTTTCTCATCCGGACTGATCCCGCTCATTTTGTTCAGATCCCTGCAGGCCCTCGGTGGTGCTCTTGCAACACCTAATGCTACCGCCTTAATCCGAACAACGCTCCCAAAAGATAAATTGAGTCAAGTATTCGGAACCTTTGGCCTTGCAATGGGACTAGGTGCAGCCATCGGCCCTCTTCTCGGGTCAACGCTCATTGATTCATTCGGTTGGAAAGCAATCTTCTGGGTTAATGTTCCGTTCTTACTATTCTCCATGACGCTCTCGTGGCTGGTCATCCCAACACCTGAAGTTGAAAGAGAATCAAAGAAGATCGACGTATGGGGGTCCCTATACTTAACAATCTTGTTAACGCTCTTCACACTTTTCTTAACCCAAAGCCAATTCATAAACGTGTGGACCGTATTAATTGGATTGTCAGCACTTCTTCTTTTTATCTTTCAGGAATGCCGGCACCCGGCTCCTATTATTCAATTTGGCATGTTTCGCAATGAGAAGTTTACAACGTCCAATCTTTATATATTTCTAAATAACTTCGTCATGTACAGCGCCATACTGTTTGTTCCGATTTTATTAGAACGATACCATTATAGTTTGAATATGATCGGCCTCTTATTGTTTGGTTTCTCTTTATCTATGTCTCTATCTTCCTGGTGGGGCGGCCGACTAGCTCAGACTATCGGAAAAGAAAAGGTCATTACACGTTCCTTTGCTCTTACAATCGCAGCGACCGCTCTCTATTTTGGGTTCCATGAGGGCGTATCTGCCGTGTATATCGCTCTTACCCTCCTGCTTGGAGGATTTGCTTCAGGACTTGGCGTCGCTTCTATGCAGACTTTAAACATGGAAGCCGTACCGAAGGAAAAAGCCGGGACCGCTTCCGGCATCTACTCCACGTTCCGTTACATGGGCGGCATGCTCGCTTCTGCTCTTGTCAGTTTACTGGCAGGAGAAGCATTTCTATATATTCTATTAGGAACGGCTGCCCTGCTTGGTTTATTTCTTGGTCTGCGCAGGCATATGTCATTATTTCACGTTCGTTCAGAGTCCAAATTTTTATAATTTTATGCAGTAGAAAGGTATTCAGCTTATGAGCTGAATACCTTTTCTTCTATATAGATAACCTTTCATTATAGAAATTTTATGTGATGCACTTTTTTAGACTCATCGTGATTTAAACTTAAGTTATCTCTACTCTTTACCGGACGGTTCCGCTTCCATTAATAAATCAACCAGATGAACGGCTGACATTTCCTTCGTTTTACCTTCCCGCTCTATTCCTACTTTCATTTGCAGCAAACATCCTGGGTTGGTGGTCACCACTTGATCCGGCGCCACTGAACAGACATCGTTCATTTTTACATCAAGAATGTCCATGGATTCTTCATGGTTCACGATATTATAGATACCTGCAGATCCACAGCAGAAGTCCGGCCGTTTCAATTCTTTGAACGTTAGACCGGGAACCTTTTTTAAGAGTTCCAGGGGCGGGGATTTCACCTTTTGCACATTCGTCATATGGCAGGAAGGCTGGTAGGTAATGGTTTGGTGGACAGCGTGGGGGAAGGTCAACCCGTCCACTTCTACCAACACTTCCGATATATCTTTCACCTTTTTTTGGAATTCGACCGCTCGTTCATACCACTCTGTTCCTTCTTCAAAGAGGTGGTGATATTCGACAAGTCTTGCCCCACAGCCTCCTGCATTATTAATAATATAATCCACTTCTTCGTCTTGAAAAGCGACAATATTCCGCTTAGCCAGTTCTCTGGATTCGTCTACTTTCCCTGAGTGGGCATGCAGCGCACCGCAGCAGGTCTGCTGTTTGGGAAGGATGACTTCAAGTCCGCTCCTTAGTAAAAGTTCAATCGTATTTTGATTCGTATCGAAGAAAACGCCATCCATAATGCACCCCGTAAAGAAGGCGGCTTTCGCTTTAGCTGGACGTTTCCTCATATATCTTTCCACCCGCTGTTTCCGGATTTTTGGTGAAGGCTGGGGTGGGATGACCTTTTCAAAAACACCTAAATGCAAGGGAGAAACATCCGTTATCTTCATAAGCTGGGCTAAGCGCTGGACTCCGGTTCTTTGATAAAACCATGTGGCTTCCCCCAGCCTCTGCATCCACTTACTCGATGGAAAAAAGGCCTGGAAAAGGAAATCTTCCGCTTTTTTATGTAAAGAACCTTTAGACTTGTTCTCTTCGATGATTTCTTTGGCACCTTCAAGTATTTGCCCATACTGGACATTCGTTGGACATACAGTCGTGCAGGCCATACATCCAAGGCATTTTTCAATAGGATCTTTCAAATCTTCAATAGAGGCTTTTTCTTCAGCTACCATCTTCACAAGGTTAATACGACCGCGCGGGGAATGTGTTTCTCTTTCCATCGTTTCATAAGTGGGACAGGCAGGGAGACAGTATCCGCACTGCACACAGTCAAACGTCTTATCATAGTTGATTTTTTGCTGTAGCTCTAAGAGATTACCCATCAGTAAGCACCAGCTTTTGGCCTTTTTCAGGAAAAATTTTGCCTGGATTCATGATTCCATTAGGATCCCAGCTTTCTTTAATGCGTTTCATCATATCCAAACCGGCTGCACCTAGTTCATACTCCATGAACGGTGCTTTCATTGTCCCAATTCCATGCTCACCTGAGAGAGTGCCCCCAAGATCTACAGCTGCTTCAAAAATCTCCTGAACCGCTTTTTCCACACGTTTCATCTCTGCAGCATCCGCTTTGTCACATAAGATATTCGGATGCAGATTCCCATCCCCTGCATGACCAAATACAACTAATTCCAAACTATACTTGTCTTTAATCTCCTGAAGACGGTCCATCATATCAGGGATTTTACTTCTCGGAACTGTAGCATCCTCGGAAACCTTTGTAGGCTTGATTTTAGCAATAGCTGGAGATACTTGTTTTCTTGCAAACCAAATGTCATCTGCTTCCTTTTCGGTAGTTGGAATCGTCATTCCTGTCGCCCCGATCTTTCTCATAATCTTTTGGAGCATCTCAATCTCTACTTTTAACGTTTCTGGATGTCCATCCAGCTCCACTATAATAATCGCAGCTGCGTCTTTTGGTAAACCAGATGGACGAAAATTCTCCACGGCAGCAATGCAGGCCTGATCCATCATCTCAATCTTTGCCGGTAAAATACCCGAAGTAAGTGTGTGCGAGATAGCTGCACCTGCTGTTCGCAGATTCATAAATTCAATCATCATCGTTTGTTTACCCAAAGGTTTTGGTACCAGTTTTAAAGTCGCTTCTGTAATCACCCCAAGCGTCCCCTCCGAACCGACGATTAATTTAGTCAAGTCAAAACCGGTAACATTTTTTATTGTTTGTCCGCCGGTACGAATGATTTCGCCTTCAGGTGTAACAAGCTCAAGTCCAAGAACATAGTCTTTTGTGACCCCGTACTTCAACCCTCTCGGACCCCCTGAGTTTTCTGCAAGGTTGCCGCCGATGGTTGCTACGTGAGCACTGCTTGGATCTGGGGGATACATAAGTCCGTGCTTCTCTGCTTCTTCATTGATTCCAGCCGTTCGTACACTTGGAGAAACACTCACAGTCAAGTCTTCCACCTGTACATCTATTTCCTGCGGCCACTGCGAGAGATCAAGGACGATACCTCCATGAACAGGCAGGGGACCGCCGCTTAAGCAGGTCCCCTGTCCTCTTGGATATACTGGAATGTGGTAATCATTCGCCACTTTAAGCACATGAACAACTTCCTCCCTGTTCTTCGCCTGAACGACGAGATCAGGAAGGTGTTCCCCAAATGAGGCATCAAAGCTGTAGCTGTACCGCCCGGCCAAGTCAGAGATGAGCTGTTGATTCGGGATTTTTTCTGTTAAAACTTGCATCCACTTCTCCATGGCCTGTCCTCCTATCCATTAAATATTTCCAATCGATACGAATTTATCTTCCAGGTATTCTTCGATCCCCTGACGGCCCCCCTCACGGCCTGTCCCACTTTCCTTCATGCCGCCAAATGGCGCTTGTGCCGTTGTCGGGATAGGGTCATTCAGTCCAATAATGCCGTACTCCAGCCCTTCCATTAAACGATAAGAGCGGGAAAGATCTTTTGTGAAAGCATAAGCTGCCAAACCGTATTGGGGGTGATTGGCCCGCTCAATGGCTTCTTCTTCTGTTGAAAAGGTATAAATAGGTGCCACCGGTCCGAATGTCTCTTCTCTTGTAATAACCATATCATCCGTTGCCTGCCCTAATACTGTGGGTTCAAAGAAGCTTCCCCCTTGCTGCCCATTCACTTGTGTGCGTTTTCCACCACACAAGACGACCGCTCCTTTTTCTTGAGCATCCTGGATTTGCTCTTCAACCTTCTCCACAGCACCTTCATCAATCAACGGTCCAATCTCCACTCCGTCTGCTAATCCATTTCCGATGGCCAGAGCCTGAACTTTGTCTACAAAACGCTTGGAAAACTCTTCAGCTATAGACTCCTGAACATAGATCCGGTTTGTACAGATACACGTCTGCCCGGCATTTCGGAACTTGCTTCCAATAACGCTGTCTACGGCAAGGTCCAGATCAGCATCTTCAAAAACAATAAAAGGCGCATGTCCTCCAAGTTCCATCGACACTTTCTTAACCGTATCAGCAGAATCACGAATCAATTTCTTTCCAACTTCCGTTGATCCTGTAAATGTAATCTTCTTCACTTTTGGACTGCTCATCATTTCTCCGACCACTTTCGACGCTGATCCAATAAGGAGATTTGCTACACCCTTTGGAAGACCCGCTTCATGAAAGGCTTCAAAGACTTTAATCGCAGACAGCGGTGTCGACGATGCTGGTTTCACAACAACCGGGCAGCCTGCAGCTAAAGCAGGTGCAATTTTCCTTGTGATCATAGCGACTGGGAAGTTCCAAGGAGTTACGGCCGCTGTTACACCGACCGGTTCTTTAAAGACATGCAGCCGTTTAGATGGATGAGAAGCAGGAATGGTTTCTCCATATACCCTCTTGGCTTCCTCTGCATACCAATCCAGGTAATCAATCGCAAGGTTTACTTCGCCCTTCGATTCTTTTAAAGGTTTTCCCATTTCTTTTGTAACAAGTTCAGCCAGTTCATCTGCTTTGCCCCGCAAAATTTCTGCTGTTTTCACTAGATATGCGCCGCGCTCCTTTGCGGCAAGCTTCTTCCAATCGGAAAAGGAACGATCGGCAGCTTCTATTGCTAATTTAGAATCCCCCGCTCCACCCTTGGCGACTTTTTCAATTACTTCTCCAGTTGCCGGGTTGGTTACTTCTAACTGCTCACCGGATTGGCTATGTGTCCATTGACCATCAATATATAACATGGATCTCCCTCCTAATTCTCTGCTAAAACGCGTTCTACAATTGTGATCACTCGATCGATTTCTTCCCGCTTAACTGTAGTAGGTGGTATGAATCGAAGAACATTTTTCTTCGTTCCGCATCCTAATAAGATGATGCCTTCCTTCAAGGCTTCTTCTCTTAATTTTCCAAGCATATCTGGATTCGGAGTACCATCTTCCTTGCTCAACTCAATGGCAAGCATCAGACCGACACCACGAACTTCACCAATTCCTGACACACGTTCCTTCAATTGTAGAAGCGCTTCTTTAAAATAAGCCCCTTGATTTTTGGCATTGGGTAGTCCTTCTTTTTCTAAAATATCAATGGAAGCGAGCGAAGCGGCACAAGCAACCGGGTTTCCTCCATAAGTTCCTCCATGGGTGCCCGCCGGCCATTGCTCCATCAACCATTTAGGTGCAACGATGGCACTTAAAGGGAATCCAGCAGCAATGCCTTTGGCAAGTGTAAGAATGTCCGGTTTCACACCGAAATGCTGGTAAGCGAACATTTCCCCTGTACGTCCGAATCCGGTTTGGATTTCATCGAAAACTAGCAAGATTCCATACTGATTACAAATGCTTCGGAGTTTCTCAAGGAAGCTTTTCGGCGGGACAATATATCCACCTTCTCCTTGCACAGGCTCTAAGATGATGGCCGCTACGCTTTCTGGATGAACTTGAAAATCGAACAGTTCCTGAAGCTGAGCGAGGCATCGATCGACCTCCGCTTCCTCTGACAATCCTGTTTGATATGTGTACGGGTAGTCAGCATAATACACACTCGGGAGGAGACCTTCATAATCTTTTCGATAAGCTGCGTTGGATGCGGTAATCGATGTAGCCGCAATCGTCCGTCCGTGGAACCCACGTTTAAACGATATAACAGCAGGACGCTTCGTCACTTTCTTCGCCAATTTGATAGCTCCTTCATTGGCTTCTGCACCACTATTGCTGAAATACACCATCTGGTCTCCGCCGTTTAGTTCATTTAACTTTTCAGCGAGTTTGACATAAGAAGGATAATAGACGACATTGTGTCCACCGTGGATCATCTCATCCAACTGGGCTTTAGCTGCTTCAACGACTTTCGGGTGATTGTGACCAACATTAGTTACGGCAACACCACTGGCAAAATCTAAATACCTCGTTCCATCTTCACTGATTAAATAATGCCCTTCCGCTTTCACCATTCCTAATTTCGTGGCACGGGATGCTGTCGGCGGTGTAACTTCACTTGCCCGTTCGTATAAACTCTTCGTCATTTGCACCATTTCTCATACCTCCTAAGATTGAAAGATCTCCTCAGTCACTTGACGAGTTAATTGCGGCAGAATAGTAAACGTATATGGTTTATAAACACGCTCCGTATACTTATGAGCGTCCTTTCCGTAAACCCCCATGTTGATGGAGGGGATGTTCAGCTTACGTATTTCCTGAATAGGGACAGGATATATCTGGTCGTACTCCGGAAAATTGTTAATCAAAGATTGGACCTCTTCTTCTGAGTCATGTAAAGAGAGGTAGCTGCTGTCCGACAAAAATGGAAAAAACTTTTTCACAGCAAACCGGCCTCCCACCCGGTTTTCATTCTCTTTCGTTACTCGTATAAGGACATCAATGATTTCCTTTTCGCTCTCCACCTCTTCCCGCAAATAGTTGTGAGGGCAGTAAGGAGGGGCGAAAAAAATAATTACTTTTGGCGTTTTGTCAGGATCGATATTTTGAAGGCTTTCCACCACATAAAAGGCAATGTCCCTTTTGTCCATCGTATCCTGAGAATAATCCAGCTCATTGATAAACGTTCCAACATCAATCCCCTTACTTTCAAGATGGCTGACATATTCTTCAAACGTATAAACAGAAATGTCCCAGCTTAAGGACTCCTGTTTCGGGTATCCTCCTGTATCTAAAAACGTTTCATACTGTGTTTCCATATGGGTTTTCATTGATTCACAGGCTTCTACCGCTTTGTTTACAAGCTTGTTCATCGCCTCATCGGGGGAAGATTCATAGATGAAATAATTGAAATACAGACGACTGTTCAAAGGGGTCTGAACGTTGTAAAAGTCCTTTTTATCTCTCTGGTGGAGGCAGGTAGGCGGAAGCATATGCTCCCCATTCATACGTTCGGACAATTCCATATTATTGTTGATCCGCTTGTTAATTTCAGCGGAGATCAGTGTCGGATCCACCCCGGTTAATGTCTCCCCGACATGAGCTTCCCTGCCATAAATCGAAAAGCAGGGCAATAATTTACCAATAGCTCCTGTATAGATGTAATAGTTCGGATCTCCAGGATATAGTTCCGTCACAAAATCATTATTAATAGCAACTTTGACATCAAGATTCATCTCTTCTTGTAATCTCTTCAACTCGGGGACGGAATCAATGACTCCGGTATGTTCATTCTCTTCCACCGGATTCAGCATTAACAGAATATTCCCTTTAAGTTCTTTTGCTTTCTTGGAGAAATGAATGAGGTTTACCAGGTGAACGGCAATGCCGCTTTTCATATCGACAGATCCCCGCCCGAACATCCACTCTTCACTGCGTGCATGGGCTCTCACCTCAGGCGTGGGGGCCTGCTTAGCAAAGTATTCTTTTAATTGGTCTGGCTGGTAGGCAAGATCCTTAATTTTACCAAAATCATCTACCCCGACGGTATCCGTATGGGAATGAAAAAGGACTGTCTTTTGATACTTTGGATTTCTCAGGAAGGCATAAACATTCTTCCTTCCGATTCGGTCGTTATGTAAAGGCTGCGTCCACACATTTTCCGGATGGTCCTTAAAATATGGGATACATCGAATAAAAGCTTCTAAATAGTCAGCAATGGCTGCTTCACCATCAGTTCCATTAATGCTGGGGATCTGTACAAAAGCCCTCGTCAAATATTCGATTTTTTCAGGGTCACTCAACCCATGAATTTCTTCATATAGGGACTCAGGGCTCTCATGAGTCCAAGTGTACGCTTGAGAAGATAAAGTCATACGAACGCTCCTTTTTCAGTAATACTTCGTCAAGTCAACGAGATTTTTCATATTCTGCAGTTCGTTTTTCCTATATCTCTGGTAGTTATCCAATAAAATGTTCATACACCGGGTCATATAATGATTCGATTTTGCGGACATATGGGGAGTAAGCAATAAGTTCGGCAGGTCCCAGAAGCTGTGGTCACGTGGCAGTGGCTCTTCTACGAACACATCCAGCACGGCCCCTTTCATCTTCTGCTTTCTAAGGAGATCGGCCAGTGCTTGTTCATCAACCACACCACCTCTGCCTAAATTCATGAACACCGCATCTGGATGCAGCCGTTCCAGAATGTCATGAGAGAATATATTCTGCGTCAAAGGTGTGTAAGGGAGAACTGAGATGACGTAATCATAATCAGAAAGCCGATTTAATCCTTCCTCTGTGGTATACACCCGTTCAAAAGGGTCTTTCAGACATCCATTCGTGTTCACACCGTCAACCGTCATGCCAAAGAAAGAGGCGGCCTCAGCCATATCACAACCGATTGTACCTGTCCCAAAGATCAATACTTTCCGGTCCACAAGCTCTCCAACCAGTGTCTCTCTTTCCCAGATTTTTTCGTCTTTCAATTGGAGAAAGCGGTGGAAATGTTTTTCGAAATGGAGCATAGCTCCGACAGCGTATTCTCTCATTGAGCGGGAATGAACACCTCTTGCATTTGTAATGGTCAGCTGTTTTTCTTTCAGTTCTTTAAATGGGAGATCTTCAAGTCCTGCACTTAACAACTGAACCCATCTCAATGAAGAAAAATCGTTAACATTCTCACAGGTTAAGTCGTTGCCAAACGTAATCAAAACGTCCGTCTTTTCCCGAATGTCCTTCGGAACATCCTCCATACAGGAGTAGATGTGAACCTCTTCTTCATACTCCCGATGCCAACTTTCTACATGGGTCTGTCTCCATTCGTCTGAAGTACTTACAATCATGGATGATTACCTCCCGTTATAAAGTTCTGGTAGATATAGAGATAGGGAAGGAATAAACGTAATAATTAAAAGCGAAACAATTAACATTAATAAAATAGGCAGGATCGCTTTGGATATACTTTCAATACGCGTTCCGCTGATATTTGAAGCAACAAACAGATTCACTCCAACCGGCGGCGTAATAAATCCGATAGCCAGATTCGCGACTAAAATGACGCCGAAGTGAACAGGATCTACGCCAAGATCTGTTACAACGGGTAATAAGATCGGTGCAAGTACGACAAGAGCAGAAATCGTGTCGATAAAAGCCCCGACAACTAACAATAGAATGTTAATTAATAGAAGGATCACCAGTGGATTCTGTGATAGGTTAGTCAAGAATTCTGCAATGGTCATCGGTACACGCTCAGAGGTCATTAAGAAGGAAAACGAAATCGAAAGACCGATGATAATCATTGTTGCCCCGTTAATGACTGCCGCTTCTGAAAGGGCATCATAGACATCCTTCCAACTCAACTCACGATAAACAAAAACTCCGATTAAAATGGCATACACAACGGCAACAACAGCGGCTTCCGTCGGAGAGAAGACACTCCCATAAATCCCCCCTAAGATAATAAACGGAATCAACAACGCCCATTTCGCCTCCCAGAACGTACGCACAACATCTCTTATTGAAAAAGATTCTACCGCTGGTTTGTAATCATTCTTTTTCGAAATGACGTAGGAGATAGCCAATAGACAGATCCCGATGATAATACCTGGAATAATACCGGCCAAAAACATGCTTCCAACGGATACACTTCCGACTACTCCATATAAAACGAATGGGATACTAGGCGGGATAATAACCCCGATGGATCCGGAAGCGGCTGTAATAGCAGCAGCAAACCCTTCACCATAATTCCGTCGCCTCATTTCAGGAATCATAAAGGAACCGATAGCTGCAACGGTAGCAGGACCTGAACCTGAAATCGCGGAGAAAAACATACACGCAACAACCGTCACCATAGCAAGACCGCCGACAATCCAGCCGACAAGGGCGCTGGCGAAGTTGAGAATACGCTTCGAGACCCCTCCTTTACCCATGAGAATTCCGGCCAGCATAAAGAACGGAATTGCCATCAATGGAAAAGAATCAAGCGACGTAAATGCCCGCTGAGCCACAATGCTTAAATTCATATTCGTAGCAAACAAGATGGTGAAAATCGACGATAATCCTAAAGCAATCGCAATAGGGACATTAATAATAATGAATAGAAATAGAGTACCGAATAAGATTAGTATTGTCATAACTGTTCACCTTCCGAGGAGGAATACTCTTGGCCCGGGTTCTTAATAAGCAGGATGAATTGTTGAATTAATCGGATAGACATAAGTAGACCACCCACCGGAATGGCCAGATACGCCCACCACATTGGAACCCTCATAGCCGGGGATACCTGTCCCTGTTCAATTAAACTCAAAATGACATCACTTCCAACATAAGCGAGGACAACAGCTACAAAGAACCAGAGCGCTAACGCAATAAAATCGATGATTCTTCGATATACATGCGGAAGTAAGTCCTTAAACATCTCCACCTTAATATGTTTTCCTTTTCGAACAGCAAAACTTGCCGCAATCCAAACCTGCCAAATATGTATGTAACGAGCTAACTCTTCCGTCCAGCTCATAGAATCATTAAACACGTAACGGGATACCACCTGATAGAAAATGAGAAGTACCATTAAAGCCATCGTAATTACGATAAGAATCTCTTCTAATCTTTCATCTAAAAATCGCTTCATAGTGTCGCTCCTTTAAAGTCGCATCTTTTAGTTAAGAAAAGATGCCGGCGAGACGTAGCGTCTCACCGGATGATAACCTTTACTCATTGGCTGCTTTGGCTTTTTCAATTAAATCTGCACCAATTTCATCTTCATACTTGTCATAAACGGATTTGGTTGCATCAATGAATGCCTGTTTCTGTTCCGGGCTCAATTCATTTACTTTTAAGCCTTGTTCGTCTTGAAGCTCTTCCAGCCATTGTTCATCCTGCTGACTTGCAAGCTTACGTTGTTCATCTCTATAGGTTTCTGCTTCTTCTTGTAGAATTGTCTGTAGATCTTCTGGGAGTTTGTCAAAGAATTCATTATTCATGAGGAGAATCGTTGCTGCATAGAAGTGGCCACTGACGGTCAAATAATCCTGAACCTCGTAGAATTTATTTGTGTAAACAAGGGAAACTGGACTTTCCATTGCGTCATATGTACCTTGCTGTAAAGAGGTATAAAGTTCACCAAAGGCAAATGGAGAAGCATTAGCGCCTAAGGCGTTAAATGTATCTGTGTGGACAGGGTTTTCCATCGTACGAAGTTTCAAGCCTTCAAGATCTTCCGGCTTTTCAATCGGACCTTCGTTGTTCAGAATATGACGGAATCCATTCTCACCAAACGTAAGTCCCTTAAATCCTTCATCTTCCAAGTCTGTCAAAAGAGAATCACCTAACTCTCCATCAAGAGCGGAATATGCTGCATCTTTTGTTTTAAAGAGAAACGGTAGATCAAACACCATAAACTTACTATTAAATCCAGATAACGGAGCTACTGCAGGAATCGTCATTTCCAAATTCCCCATTTGAACGGCTTCGATTGCTTCACGGTCAGAGGAATATAATGATCCATTCGGATACGCTTCAATTTTCAGTTGTCCATCCGAACGTTCCTCTACTCGGTCAATGAAAGATTCCAGTGCTACGTGAGTCGACTGCTCCTCACTCACGAGGTGGGCGACTTGGATCTCATACGTCTCCTGGTCCCCCTCTGAACTTGCCTCATCACTACTGCAGCCAACCAACGCCGTAGATACCAACACACCTGCTAATGGCAATAACCATTTTTTCATTATTAAACTTCCCCCTCATGTTTTTGATCAATGATTCTTTTCGTCACTTGTCTAATATGCATCTCCATTTCAGCCTCTGCTCGTTTCGGGTCATTCATCTCCATGGCTTCAATCACTCTGTAATGCTCTTCCACAGCACCAATCGCGCTATCCGACAGAGTGCTCGTTAAAATTAGAAAACGCTGAATTTGACTGTTTACGTTCTCAATGAACTCTTTCAGCTTCTTATTTTTAGAAACTTCAGCAATATAAGAGTGAAAGGCATAATCTAAGTCAATGAACTTATGAAAATTTCGTTCATCGATCGATTCTCTCTGGCGCTCACAAATGCTTCGCAGCTCCTTAATGTCCTCTTCTGTAGCGAGACTGCTTGCCAACCCGGCAGCCATAGATTCTAAGCGCTCCCGAACAAGTAGATAATCATGAGCGTTCTCCGGTGAAACCGAACCCACCCTCGCCTTACTTCCCTTCTTCACCTCCACTAAGCCTTCAAAAGCAAGTTTCTTTAAAGCCTCTCGGATTGGTGTCCGACTGATCCCCAACTGCGAAGCGATACGCTCTTCCGCTAAGTAATCTCCCGGAACCACTTCATTGTTAATAATGGAAGCCTTAATCGCCTTATAGGCTTGTTCCATCAATGTTTCTGTACGAGCAATTCTTTCCACAAAACTTTCCTCCATCACTAAATTATTCTGTATTTCGTATTCTGTATACTGTATACAGAAATCTTAAGTCCTATTGTGAGTCTAAATTAACTGAAAGTCAACACTTTTCTGAAAATTAAAAAGTATATTTAAGAGCTGATGTTAAAGAGAATGTGAAAGGACATCTTCTTAAAATTTCCACATAAGCAATGAACCAGCAATGTCGACGCTTACTAAAATTACGCAAAAAAAGACCCAAACCATCGAAAACTAAAGCTTCGATGATTTGGGTCAGTTCCTACTGATTTATTTAGATCCCCACCGTAGAGAGAGGTCGGCTTTCCTGTTCTTCTTTACTTTGTTCTTTTTGCTCTTTTTCCTTCTTCAATACAGACACCTTCATACGTTCATGCTCCAGCTGCTCCTGAAGCTTCTGGTTCTCTTTAACAAGATGGTCCCTTTGGTCTAACACACGGATCATATCTTCCCTCATATTTCTTACCCTCTTTCTTTATATTTTTTATGGCTGACGGACATTTGTCAAAAACACTCAGTTACTCAGTCTCTCTGTCTAGTGGTGTCTAAAAACCCACATGAAGATTGTGTAGAAAAATGAAGATATTTGCAAATAAAATGACCTAGGTATAAGATCACCCGCTGTCTCCATTATTCCCAACCTGCAAGATTCCTAGACTCTTAAAATAGATATACCCCAATCCAGCGCCGATTAAAACATCTTCTAAATAAAAAGACCCACTTGGAAATCTCCTCCATCCGAATGGATAAAAAGTAAATTTCCAATCAGGTCCAATTGTCGAATCCAGTCTAATAGAATAACAGTGACAAGAGGGCGACACCTATCCCCAAAAACCCGAAAGCAATGGTGTAAGGCAGGTTTCTTAAGACGATTTGATAGGGATTCATCCGTAAAGCAACGGATGTAATAGTGACGATCAGCCCATATGGTGCAGAGGGTACGGTGGCAATTGCACAAGCCGATAAGAGTATCGTCAATGTCACCGGTGGAAAGGAGCCGGTCAACAGTTCTCTGACACCGCCGAAAATACCCATTGTAGCAATCGGATGGACGCCTAAAAGCGTCAAAATCAAAAAAGTCGCCTGGATAAAGAGCATGATGAGAAGCGGACTTCCCTCAAGAGACATAAGCGGGTCCTGCAGATAGGATAAGTAAGGCGATTCATTTAACGATTCGGTTAAAAAGGACAGCGACAGCAATAATACAATGAAGTTGTCCAACCGGTTCGTTTTCCATTTCCACGTCGGCCACCCTATGTTTATAAAACTTCTTTTCCGCTTCACGAACAGCGCCCATAGAAAAGCAAAAGGGAAGATGGCAATCGTGACGGAAAATAGAAAGTCGAGATGAATCACGTTCCCTAAGAAGACAACGACGGATAAAAACATCACAAGCGCGACAATAAATTGAGTCAGTTTTTGTTTATCCAGGACAGGAGCTTTACTTCCTACATCGTCTTCAGGAATGCTCTCGTTGCGAAAAAGGATTTTAGCAAATAAGGAATCTAGAGTAATACCTATAATGGATAGTCCAAGCATCCACGGAAGCACCTGCAGATAATTCACGCCCGTTATGAAAATGGAGGTCGCGAGCAGGATTTCAAGGGGGCTCCAAAGCAGGGCGAGGGAGTAACCTCTAAGTGTCACCATCAAAATGAAGTTGTTGCGGACACTCGTCTTTACCTGCTTCAATTTTTCCTTTAACAAGTCCTGAGAGATCGTCGCGGAAGATAGATTCAAGAACGCGGCAAGAGAGACCATTGTCACTTCACTGCGCGCATACAATACACCGAGTTCTCTATGATTGCTGCCAATCAACGACTGCAGAAGCCGGTTGTATCTGCCTGCCTTTACGACACTGTTCATCCAGGGCAGCATGGAAATGAGAAACAGAATACTGATGTTTCCGGCAAAAAACAACGGAATGTCCTTCACCGCTGCTTCACTGGAGATAAAGAAAAAGACTCCCGCACCTAAGAGTACGGCTCCGAGAATTTTAAACACCCGGTCGGACCGCGGAAAGCTGATGACCGTCATCATCATGCCTAAGATCCCGATAATGGTAAAAAGAACTGTATTCTGCCAAAACACATGGATGATGTTGAGGATGAATACAAAAGAGTAGAAGATGTATAGGTAATTCAACATGTGGCGCACGATCATTCTCCTAACTATAAATAAACAGCGTTCTATGTAATGAGGTCAATGATTTTATCCTATACAGTCGTGGAATATTTTTCAATTAAAATAGACTGACGGGGTCTAACAAAAAGAGATGACTACGGATTGAACCATAGTCACCTCTTTTTTCTATCGGTTTGATAAAGGTAGATGAGAGTTCCAATAATCGGAACACACCCCATCCACTGTTTTTTTTCACTTCTTCCGTACTTTCGTTCCCTCCAGCCAATCACGAAAACAGACAGCCCCGTCAATACAAAGAAGTCGATTGTCATTACATGCACAAATTGAGAAGACTGAAAAGCTTCCCCATAAGTTGCGAAACTACCCTGAGTCACCCCGTAAAAGAATAAAACAACTGTACCCGCCATTAACACGACCAGGAAGACCCTCGAGCGCAAAACTTTGATCAGCCAATCAGGTGTCCTTACCGTTCGTGAAGATTCTGCCTCTGATAAGAAAAAGTAAGGCATCAAGGAAAACGCCCCAAGCATAAATGAACCGATCACAAACGGCCATACCGGAACCCGGCTGTCATCTTCTCCAAGTAAAAAGGAAGCAAACACCATTGGATAGATGCCGAGGAAGCTGAACACCATCAATAAAAGGGGATCCGGATCGTCCATGTTTATCAATTGATCTAGATACCCTTGATTGCCATCCGGTGCGATGAACACTGCATACAAAATAAAAAGTGTCCAGGCAATCAGAAATATAATGCGGCGTTTCGTCATGGCTTTTCCTCCCATCATCTTTTAAGTTCCCGTGTCTTTTGTTTAGTGATGTCTCCCCTTCTACCAGTCAGGATAAACACACGAAGAAGATTCCCATGCCTATCACTTTTTTAAAAACAGGGATGATAAATTACATCTCTAATAAATTCCCTCTTAAGAAAAGCCGTTTCAGATTAAATAAAAAGCCTGTCCCTCTTAGAGGGGCAGGCTTTTACTAATGGCCTTCATAAGTTTATTGAAAGTGAGTAAGAATTAACGAGCACAACAATCCGAACGATGCAATAAATCCTACCACCGCTCCACCTTCTTCATACGCTTCCGGCATCATCGCAGCCGTCACCATCGAAACCACTCCTCCGGCAGCAAAAGCCCCGATGAGTGCAATCAAGTTGTCGGATGCATTCTCTAAAAACACAAACCCTGATAAAGAGCTTAAAGCAGAAAGAACCAGCACCACAGCCCATAACAAGAGGATTTTCGTATTCGAATAGCCGTCTTTCTTCAATCCAATACTGCTGGATAACCCTTCAGGAAAGTTGCTGATAAAGATGGCAACAACTAATAACCAACTCACCCCGGCAGGTTCAAGTAAACTGATGCCAATAATGACGGACTCCGGGATGGCGTCAATTACCGTACCGATAAAAATCGCTAAACCGGAGGAATGCTGGGGGTTTTGTTTCGAGCGCTTCCGCTCATTTCCACCTTTCCTTGAAATGAACCATTCAAAAATAGTAAACACGAGTGCTCCCACAAGAAACCCGATGGCTGTCGTCTTGACTCCTCCTTCAGAAATGGAATCAAGCAGGAGTTCAAATGATGCCGCTCCAATTAAAACGCCTGTACCAAAAGCCATAATGACACCGATCCACTTCTTCTTTATTGGAACCAGGATTCCGGCCAGCGAACCGAGAAATACCGCTGAGCCAGCCACTCCTCCCCATAATGCGGCCATCCACATTTTCATCCTCCTCAAAAAAATCGTTGCCTTTAGTGTGGAGTAAAAGAAGCAATTCATGTATGAAAGAGAATATTTTTCCATAAAAAAAGCCTTTCCGATGAAAATGGAAAGACCCTATAAGTTTTATTTTTATGTCTACAGCACCGAATGATATCCCAAATCATCCTTGTTATCTATACCGAAATGATACTTCTTTCAATTTTATCAATCATAAATATCAATCTCCGTAATCTTATAGCTGTCATATTCATCAATAACCACTGTATAATCCTTCACCCGCTCATAAACACTCCAGTCTCCTGACGCGTTCATAAAGTCAAAGACTTCATACGTGCGGACAACCGCAGAGTCCTTTTGAATATTCATATCCGTCACTTCATTCGATGTAAATTCAAAGACCATGCCCTGCCCTGCTATTTCAGTGAGGTAACTGGAATAATCCACGTAGGCCGGGCTGTCATAAAGCAGCATCCCCTCGATCATAGCGAAATCCTCATTATTGAGCGCGGTTTCGTACTGATCCCGAAACGCCAGGATGAAATCAGTCAGTGTCGCAGGATCAAATAAGGAAGAAACTGCTTCCTGTTCCTCAGGGCTTTCTTCCTGGTACGCTTCCTCCTCATACTGTTCTGTTACTGCTGTTTCATAAAATGAAAACACCTTCATCACTTCGCCTGCTGTCATCGGTGATTTGGACCAGTCTGAAAGTAAAGGCTCCATGGTATAAAGCGGAATCGAAAAGGCGATCGATTCATCCGCATTTAAGATGGCAGAATTAATCCCGATGACTCTGCCTGTTTCAGCATCGACAAGGGGGCCGCCGCTGCTGCCAGGTGACACCTGTGCATCAATCTGATAGACATTTTCATATTGGAAATCAGACTCAAAGGAGCGTCCGACTCCAGTTACGTACCCGATTGAAGCGGTATTCTCGAGTCCGCGGGGACTCCCGAGTGCAATGACTTCGGCCCCTAATTTCGACGGTTCCATTTCCATTTGGAGCGGTGCTCTCCCATTGAGTTCATCGACTTGAAGCAGGGCAATATCAAATTGATCGGATATTCCAATGACCTGACCGGTATATTCCTGATTATTTGAATCCCGTACCATCACTTCTGTATATCCTGCGACCACATGCGCATTCGTGACAATCGTTCCATCTTTACTATATAAAAAGCCGGACCCC
Source organism: Halobacillus litoralis (assembly GCF_020524025.1). Taxonomy (GTDB): domain Bacteria; phylum Bacillota; class Bacilli; order Bacillales; family Halobacillaceae; genus Halobacillus; species Halobacillus litoralis_D. The sequence goes on from NZ_JAIVKN010000002.1 coordinate 363,388, forward strand.
TGCACTTCATTGGTGAGGATCGTATACACGCGGGATTGTACGTCCCGGATAATTTCCTTCTTGTCTTTATCGGCTGGCGGTTGTTTATCCTTATCTTCCTGTGACTTTGCTGCCGGCGGTTCTTCCTTTTCTACCTCAGGATTATCTGGTTTACCTTCAGAGTCAAGGGCACTCTTTTCCGTCTTCTCCTCAAGCGCAGGAGCGACAACCTCAGCCGCTTCTTCCCTAGCCACCTGTTTAACTTGAGCGCCCTGCCATTGGAGGTAAGCCAGAACACCACCGGTCCAAACCATACAGCAAGCCGCCACAACAGCCACTACCCACCACATGCTTTTGTTCCTTGAACGCGTCAGCGAATAACCACATTGTAAACAATACTTAGCACCCCGGACATCGTTACGTGTCTGGCATTTCGGACACAGCATACCGCCGACCTCCTTTTCCATATTATACCTTACAAACAAATGAAAGAATTGAAAAAGAACGTCGAAAAACGAATGATATCTTTCTGGTTCATCACCTTCTCCATACCTATGCTGTTTTGATTGGATTCTTTATTTTTCGAACTTCCAAAAGGGCAACAAGGTTATAAAAAAGACCCCAGCTTTTTGAAAGATGGAGCCGCCGCCCATTACTGTGGACGCAGATATAGCGATGTACTTAAATCATGGTCATAGGTCACCACAAGCCCGCCATCCACGACCTCTCCCGTAAACGTATCACCTTCGATCGATATCAACACTTTTCCATTCTCTACAATGTAAGTCCCGTCCCAGGAGGTCTGATCGTGCGTAACGGTCACTGCCCCGCCCTCCTTAAATTCATAGAACGACTGAAAATCATAGTCGACCACTTTTTTCCACATTCCCAGGATAGAAGAAACCGTAGCCGTGTCTTCTGAAAGCGGCGGCGAATCTTTTGTAATGATTTTGCTGAATGTCGTTATATTAGAATCTGTAGCTCTTCCATCATTGACATGCAGATTTCCATATTCCATCTTGCCTACTAAACGAACATCACCGATACGCAGGTGGACCCGGTCGCCTTCCCAACTGTACGATCCATGAATGTCCAAATCATAGAGGAGTGTTCCATCGTCGTTGAATTCAATGTTTACCCCGTCCCAAGTCTGCCATTCGCCTAACAAAGGGTTGACTGGGGGTTCTGGTTCCTGCTCCGCTTCATCCTCTTCCGTTTCCGATACCGGCTCCGGCGAATCCGTCCCGTACCCTTCTTTACTTACCGCTTCTGATGCTGGTTCCTCCTCTTCTCCTGTCTCGCGGATCACCTCTTGATTACACCCTACAGCAAACAACAGCACGATACACACCCATAGGATTTTCAAAAGTTATCGTCCTCCTGAACTTGATAGATGTATAGAAAAACGTAAGGCTGGCTCATCAGGGACCTAATCCAAGCGAAACCACTCTTCCCAGTCCACCACTTTTTCAAAAGCCGGCGGATAGAACTCATTCGTAGCTTCATCGTATTCGTACTCTTTCTGCCACCTTTCTCCGTTCTTTCCTATTAGAGCGAGTGCATCCACAATCGTATCAACTTCCTTATTGGTCATCGTCGGATGAAGAGACAGGCGGACCCACCCGGGCTTTAAAGCCATATTTCCCGTATCGATGCTGTCGGTAATCAATTTGGATACATCTTTTTCGATGTCCAGCAGATAATGCCCATACGTTCCGGCACACGAGCAGCCTCCTCTTGCCTGAATCCCGAAGCGGTCACTCAAGATCTTCGTGATGAAGTTATAATGAAGCCCTTCGATGTAAAACGACACAATAGGCAGGCGTTCTTTTTTCTCTTCATCTAACACGTGCACATTCGGGATCCTCCTCAGCCCTTCCCACAAGCGGGAAAGGATCGCACGTTCCCTCTCCGCTAACCCATGTGCCATCATCTCCTCCTTCAGCCCAATCGCGAGCGCTGTCCGAATGACCTGCAGATACCCCGGGGTGCCGCCATCTTCTCTCGCTTCGACATCCTCTATGTAGGACTTCTCCCCCCAGGGGTTGGTCCAATGAACCGTACCCCCTCCAGGGTGATCCGGCTCCTGGTTCCCATATAAAGCACGGTCAAATAGTAAAACGCCGCTCGTCCCCGGCCCCCCTAAAAACTTATGGGGAGAAAAAAAGATCGCATCCAGCCGCTCCGCTTCACCTTCCGGATGCATATCGATCGACACGTAGGGAGCACTTGCCGCAAAGTCCACAAAACAAAGACCGTTGTACTGATGCATAAGCGCGGCCATTTGATGATAGGGGGTAAAAATTCCGGTTACATTGGAACAGGCCGTAAAAGACCCGATAAGTAAAGAGCGGTGCCGGTACCTTTTCAACGCCGCTTCCAAATTCCGCAGGCAGACCTTCCCGTTCTTATCCGGCGGAACAACGACGACATCCACGTTGCACTCAAGCCAGCTTGTATGATTGGAGTGATGCTCCATATGCGTGATGAAAACGACAGGCTTATCGCCCGGATCCCCACTTCCATACCTCACATTTAACAAGCGCTGCCATTTACAGATGGCCCCTGTAGCCCCCGTTCCCGTCGCAATAAATACATCATCCGCACGAGCACCGACATGACGTTTGATCCGCCGGACAGCTTCCGCATACGCTTTTGTCATAAAAGCCCCGGTTTCGCTCGATTCCGTATGGGTGTTGGCGACCATCGGACCAAACTGTTTCGCCATTTTCTCTTCGATCGGCTGATAAAGGCGCCCGCTCGCCGTCCAGTCGGCATACAATAACGTCTGCTTTCCGAACACCGTATGATACGAGTGCTTCCTCCCGATCATCCCTTTCCGGACCTTATTCCAAAATCTTTCCCCCATGCCTCACTCTCCTCTAGTGGTTGTGAAAGTGACTCCCCGTCATTTGTAAAAACCATAAGCTATTTATATCGATAGAAAAAGCATATTATGATTCATAAGGCGATGGTGGGGGCTTTTGATGGCCGTTAAAGAAACATGGTGCCGCACCAAAAGCTTTCAGCGCTGCACCATGTTCCAGACATAGACGTATCCTGTCATCCGTTATTTTGCTGTTAAATAAACCAATACCTCAGAAGTCATTTTCAGTGGGCCGGTGTGCCCAGGCTGTGTGGCGACGTGTTTCGTCTCAATTTCGTTGACGACATAATCGCCTGGATATTCACCATGATCAATCGTCACAACGGCTCCTTCTCTTGGGATGACTTCGGTTTCACAGGGGATCGGGTTATCTTGAATCATAAACCTTACTTCCACATCATCATCTCCTTCTTTTTTCCGCTATTCTCTTCACTCCTTATAGAAATAACCTGAAATTTGGATATGTAAACCATTTCCTATTATCATTTACTTCTCTTACAGCTTTTCACCTCATCCATAGGAAGACCAAAAAGCACCTTAGACATACAAGGTGCTTTAAAAGATGGAACGATTCGCTTTCCACGCCGGAACGTTGGAAGAAGCATGAATTCTATATATGACTTCTAATATAATGGTTACTCCTTGGAAGTCAGGGAAACAATCTGGCTGCTTACCCAGCCATAGAAGGCATGGAGAAATGCTCTCTATAGGAACGGACCATTAGAAGAAACCTCCCATAATGCCAGCCGCTTCCTCAGCATCCGCAGCAAGAGAAGCAGCGCCTAACGCATCAGACATATCCCCCACTTGATTCAACTGTTCAAACTGCATCCCCTTGGATATCTCTACACCGCCAAAGGGACCGGGCGCCGCATTGAACGAAGAAGCCGGAGCATTTCCGAAAAAATTGATTCCCCCCTCAACGGGCGCCGGATTTGAGTAGCCTATCACATCGCCGGACTGATGGAAGGTTTCACCACCCATCACGTTGTCTGTGGCAGAAACGGTCTCTCCACCACCAAAGTCAAAGGTATGATTTCCATTCACATCAGGTCTGATATCCGCGATCGCATTTCCGTGACCATCAGAAAACGTGCCAAACCCTTCATGGACCCCAGGGGTATAGTCTGCGATCATATCGCCATTTCGTTCCCTAAATGCCCATCCGTCTCCTCCGATTTTAGGAAGCATTGTCGTGGTCTCTAAATTTTGATTCGTTTCCTCAATCATAGAAAATGTATCTTCCATTAAAGAAAGTTCACTCCCCATATGCACCCTCCTTCCAGTCAATAAAGACTATTACCAAAATACTATATAAATAATATCGGAATAGATTTTATATACTTAATAAACCCTAGGAAAATATGACATTTTATGGTGTGAAAGGCTTATTTTTTAAGGAGTTATGCTGCCATTATAATGTTCTAATTAAGAAAGGAATCCATATCTACCACTCATTCCGCTCATTGGTGATGAGCGATTTATTTAGTGATTTTTATCATGGATCTATGTGAGGAATCACCTTATAGTTTAAGATCGTAGACGGAAAAAAGAAGAAATCTTATTAAGAAGCGCAGCACCAAGAGTCGATGGTAGTCTTGGCCCTATAACAAAAATTAAACCGCGTTCCCTACAGCCATAAAAATAGCTGGAGGAAACGCGGTCTCTTTTATTTATTGTACGGCTGTCTCTAAATCTTTTCTATAAGGCATAGCTGGAGCCGTTCCTTCTTTTGTGACGGATAATGCCCCCACCATATTCGCCAGGCGTGCCGATTCTTTCAAAGACTTTCCTTCAGAAATGAAAGTCGCAAATGCGCCATTGAAAGCATCTCCCGCTCCTGTTGTGTCGACAGACTTTACAGGAAACCCTTCTATTTGTTCGCCTTGAGAATCTCCGTTTCTTTCGTACACCAAACACCCTTGTTTTCCTAAGGTGATGATGACAACATCGACCCCTTTGTTCGTTAGTTTCTTGGCAGCTTCCCTCGCAGATGAAACATCGGTCACTTCTATCCCTGTCAACAAACCAGCTTCCGTTTCATTTGGTGTGAGATAAGTAACTTTACTTAGAAGCTCATCGGATATCTCCTGGTAAGGGGCAGGATTTAAGATGACCGGCTTATTTAGCTCGTTTGCTATTCTTATAGTTTCCTCGACAGCTTCTATGGAAGTCTCTAACTGGACTAAGATGATATCTGCCTTTTCAAATTCCGGTAAGGACCTGGTGACTTCTTCTTTCGTAATCTTTCCACACGCCCCGAGTGACACAACAATCATATTCTCACTGGACGTGTCGACGGTAATTAAAGCTGCTCCTGTTGATTCTTCTTCGTCCACAACGATGTAGGAGGTGTTGATGCCTTCGTTTGTAAAATTGTTCATCGCATTTTCACCAAATAAGTCGTTCCCTATTTTGGTGACCATGGTGACTTCAGCCCCTTGTCGCGCTGCTGCAACGGCTTGATTTCCACCTTTTCCGCCCGGTCCCATTCTAAATGGACCCCCGAGTACGGTTTCCCCAGGCTTAGGCATATGGGGAGTTCTTGCCGTCAAATCTGTAACATAACTTCCGACTACAACAATGTTTGACATCGAATCACCTACCTCGTTTTGACTTCATCTACATTTTCTTTTGTCACAAGCTTATTCTCAAGTGTAATCATTTCTTTAACTTCTTCGCCTTCAATGACTTTAATAGCTGTATCCACGGCGTCACGTCCCAGGAAGAATGGAGGTTCCGCAATAGTTGCTTCAAGCTTTCCTTCTCGAATGGCTTCCATAGCAGGATCAATGGCATCTGTTCCAATTACAACCATTTCATCAAGACGACCAGCAGATTCAATCGCCGAAAGAGCTCCCATTACCATTTCATCATTAGCGGCATAGACCCCGTCAATTTCATCATTGGCTTGAAGGATGTCTTCCATTACAGACAGCGCTTCTCCACGGTCAAAGTTAGCGGACTGTTGAGCGATGATTTCAATTCCATCTACGCTTTCCATGTGGTTGTTGAATCCCTGACTACGATCTCTCCCTACATTTGTACCAAGAATCCCTTGAAGTTCGACTACTTTTCCTTCACCATTTAGAGATTCTTCTAAGAATGTGGCGGCAATTTCCCCAGACTTAAGGGCGTCGAATCCAATGTGGGAGACTACCTCACCACCAGCCGCTTGACGATCAACTGTAATAACTGGAACGTCTCTTTCGTTCGCAAGCATGACCGCTTGAGCCGCAGCATCACTATCGACCGGGTTCAAAATCAATACATCCAAATCGCTTTGCAGGAGATTTTCAACATCTGTCATTTGCTGACCCGGATTACCCTGAGAGTCAGTAATCTCCAGTTGTATATCTTTATTTTTCGCCTGCTCTTCCGCTCCTTCTTTCAAGGTAACAAAGAAAGGATTGTTCAAGGTGTTCATCGCTAAACCGACTTTGTATCCATCTTCTGAGCCTTCTCCTTCTGCATTGGTTTCACTGTCATTACAAGCGGCTAGAACAGAACCTAAGAGTGCAATAAGCAATAAACTGATCCATTTTTTCATAATAAAATCCCTCCACTTTTACTTTTGTAATTTTGCCAGCTTACTATCAATTAAAACAGCGACTAAGATGACTAACCCTTTGGCAATATCTTGATAGAAAGGAGACACATTCGCTAAATTTAAAATATTGTCCAGCACCCCCATAATCAGGGCCCCTATCAACGTTCCTGTGACCCCGCCTTTACCACCAGTGAGTCTCGTACCTCCAATAATAACGGCAGCAATGGCGTCTAGTTCCATCATTGTTCCTGCATTGGGCTGCGCAGACATAAGTCGAGATGTATAAATTAAAGCAGAAATAGAAGCGAATAATCCGGTCAAGGCATAGACAGAAATTTTCAATTTATTGACCGCAATACCAGCAAGCCGGGCTGCTTCTTCATTTCCACCCACCGCATAAACATATCTTCCAAACGTGGTATTCTTCAAAACCCAGTGCATAATGGCAAAGATAACTAACATTAAAATAATAGGGAACGGAATACCAAAGATCTTTCCACTTCCAATAAAACGAAAAGCCGGATCTGATATGACGATGGGCGTCCCTTGAGTGAATACCAGCGTCATCCCTCTTGCAATAACCATGACTGCTAATGTAGCAATAAACGCTGGAACTTTTCCTAAAGATATAATCACACCATTTGCTGCGCCTAGTAAAAGACCAACGATAAGGGTAATGAGAATCGCCCAGGGCCAGGCAATTCCAGCCGATATGACACCGGCAACTACAGCTCCGGCAAAGGCCAGCACAGACCCGACGGAAAGGTCAATACCCGCTGTCAAAATGACCAGCGTCATCCCGACCGAAACGATCGCTACAATAGACACTTGTCGTAAAACGTTTAATAGATTCGGTACGGTAAGGAACGCATCAGAGATGAAGCTTGCTACAAGTAATAACAGAATAAAAATAAATAATACACGATACTTATCTAACAGCAGCGCTGTCTGAACCCATTTTGATTTTTGAGTTCCACCTTCTGACTCAGGCATTTGTGACTCCTCCACTTGCGTACTTGAAAATTCTTTCTTGTGTGGCTTCCTCTCCTGTAAGCTCACCTGCAACCTCTCCTTCATTCATAACTAGAATCCGGTTTGCCATTCCTAAGAGTTCCGGCATCTCAGAGGAAATCAATAGAACAGAAATTCCTTGTTCTGTTAAGTCGTGGACAATCCGGTAGATTTCCTGCTTTGCTCCTATATCAATGCCTCGTGTAGGTTCATTTAAAATAATGAGTTTAGGATCCATCTGCAGCCATTTACCCAGAACGACCTTTTGCTGGTTCCCTCCACTCAATTGACCTACCTCGGCATCAGAACCAGGGGTTTTTATTTTCAACTTTTTAATCCAATTGTCGGCAATGGAGGAGGTGACCTTTCGTTTGATGACCCCTCCCTGGGAAACCCGACGATAAAAAGGAAGTAATAGATTTTCGAATACGGATAGATCCAAAATCAGTCCTTCGTCTTTCCGGTCATCCGTAACTAAAGCAATTCCCGCATCAATGGCACCTTTGGGGGATACAATTTCTTTCCCCAGCATTTTCACGCTCCCCTGTTTATTGGCATATAGCCCAAAGAGCGCTTTTGAAAGTTCTGTTTTTCCGGAGCCCATAAGCCCGGCAACCCCCAGGACTTCTCCCTTTTTCATGCGGAATGAGACATGATGTAACTTCCCTTTCACCAACAAGTCATTCACTTCCAGAACTTCCTCAGTCTGCGGTTTTGATTTCTCAGGGAATAGGTTGGATAAATCTCGTCCTACCATCATAGACACCATGTCTTCCTTGGTGAGGTTTTCTATGTATTCGGAGCCTATATATTCTCCATCACGGAGCACCACTACCCTGTCAGCCACCCTCGTCACCTCTTCCAGGCGGTGAGTGATAAAGATGATCCCCATTCCCTGTTCCTTCAAGGATTCCATCAGCCGTAGCAGCTTATCCGTATCAGCATTGTTCAACGTTGCCGAAGGTTCATCCATAATGAGAATTTTCGCTTCAAACGATAAAGCCTTGGCAATCTCAATCAATTGTCGTTGAGCGATGGAACACTCAGAGATGAGTTGATCGGGAGAGATGAATTCCAACCCTACTTTCCCGAGCAGCTTTGCCGTTTCCTTTTTCATGGTTTTCCAATCAATAAGCCCTTTCGTTTTTGTCCATTCTCTTCCAAGAAAAATGTTCTCTGCGACTGATAGATCTTTTAATAGGTTAAACTCTTGGTGAATAATACTAATGTTTAAAGACTGAGAGTGTTTAGGATTTTGAATTTCAACTTCCTGACCTTCTAAAATGATCTGACCTGAGGTAGGTTGGTGAACGCCAGCCAGAATCTTCATTAACGTTGATTTCCCCGCTCCATTTTCCCCGAGTAATGCAACAATTTCTCCCTCATTAACAGAAAAATTGATTCCCCTTAACACCTGAATATGATTAAAAGACTTCGTAATGTTTTTCATCCTTAATAATTCCATCTTTAAAACCTTCTTTTGTATAGATTATTGGAACTTTAATAGACCACTCCGCCCACCAGAATGACATTCGCAAACGAGGTATGTTCTCCCGATCTTACTAACCCCCGCGCCTGCTTCGTACGCTGTTTGAAATCCACATGGGGAACATATTCGACTTCAACTCCATGTAAGCGCTTCAATATTTCTTCATGCATTTCTGGACTCTTCTCTCTAATCTCTTCCGCCATGATGACTTTTTCAATAGATAATTCGTTTAACACATTATCCAGTACCGTTAAGAATGGAACCATATCCTTCACTAAAGCCAGGTCCACCCTTGTTGTGACTTCTTCCGGCAAAGGTAAGCCCGCATCTGTCACGACCAGTTCGTCAGTGTGGCCCATTTCCGTTATCAACTTGTTTAATTCCGGATGTAATACCCCCGTCTTTTTCATGTCATCTCCTCCAAATGTAAACGTTTAGATTTTTATATAAAAAAATTTATTTGTACACTTGATTACTCGCATCCCGAATGACTAACTCAGGAGTTAAAATATACTCTCGCTTCGGAATGTGATCGCTCTCTGCGGCGTTCATACGTTCATAAAGCAGTTGAAAGGCAAGTTCGCCGATCTTTCTTTTCGGCCTTGTTACCATGGTTAATGCCGGCTTCATAAATGTCGCAATTTCTACATCATCAAATCCCAGAAACGTGACATCTCTACTTACTTCCCAATTTAATTGACGCATGGCTTTAAGAGCCCCGATACTCATTAAGTTGTTGCAGGAAAAAACAGCCGTGGGGCGGTCTTTGAGTGAGTGAAAATGATGAATGATAGAAAATCCACTGTTCTCCATAAAGTTGCCTTCCCCGATCCACTCTTCTTTTAAAGGAAGACCATACTCTTCTAAGGCTTTTTTATATCCTTTAAATCGCTCGTTCCCAGGTGTTGTTTCCTGAGGGCCCCTAATGATGGCAATCTTCTTGTGTCCCAGGTGGATAAGGTGTTTGACTGCCTCATAAGAACCTTCCTGATTCCCAGTTAGAACGGTATCCACGTCATATTCTTCAATCATACGGTCGACGGCGACAACAGGGATATTTGCATCCATCAAAGGCTGTAAATGCTTCCCTTTTTCATCTGCAGTCGTAATGACGACCCCATCCACCCCTCGTTCTATAAAATGCTTCATGATTTCTTTTTCTTTAACAAGGGATTCTCCAGAACTACTCAGCATGGTGAAATAATTCTTATCGATCGCTTTCTTCTCGATTCCGGCAATGACTTCAGGGAAAAATGGGTTGCATATGTCCGGAATAATGACCCCGATTGTCTTCGTTTCTTTACGAACCATACTCCTTGCAACCTGACTCCTTACATAGTTGAGTTCGTGAATAGCTCTTAAGATATCATCTTCTGTTTTTTTACGAACTCCTCCCTGGTTGTTAATGACTCGCGATACAGTTGCAACGGACACATTCGCTTTTTCAGCTACATCTAAAATGGTAGGCTTCTTTCCCATAGTATCTTCACCTTATCAATGTAAACGTTTAGATTTTTGTAACCGCTTTCAAATATCACTCTAGCACTAGGTTGTTTTAATTGCAAGAAAATTTAAACAACTAGTTATTTTGCCCTTCTCTTTTGTAATTAAGTGGTATCCACAGGCCCTAGATTAACGTGATATGGAGAACAGTACGCTCTTAAATTACTTACTTTCATATTTTCCACTTCATTGAATTTCTTAAGGAGGATTAAAAGAGAAGGATATAAACTTCATTCTCCAGCACGTTCTTTCCACCTTCATAAGGTAATTGATACTATCAATGGATGCAGTTTATCAAAGAGATTGAAAATACCAAACGCCCCCATGATACTCTTTATATGAAATGAAACATAAAAATGCTGCCCTTCAATGAAGAACAGCATTTTTTCACCTAATTTTCGATATTGTAAAATTTCACAGCAAACAAATTCATCCCAGGAGAATAAACGATCCCATTACCACCTAAAGTCAACGGACCGCCGAGTCTACCACTTACACCTTCACTTACGTAAGAGGATAATCTGTTATGTTGATCATCAAACACAACGATACTAGAAGTATCTGTCATAGAACTGTGTGAAGCCACGTATGTGTTACCAGACTCATCAAATGTAACAGGAGATGTTTGGTACTCCACGCCATAAAAGGCTTCTATTTTTTCCTTTCCAGGATCAATGATTGTAATTTTATCTGCTCCATTGATATAAATTTTCCCGTTGGGTGCGATTCTAGGTTCCGAGTGGTTAGAAGAAAGGTAGTCCGTTGACACACTCCATAATACCCCTTCTTCACCACTGTTCTGACCATTCGGGGATACCGCATAAAGCTTCCTACGTACGGAGGATAGAACATAAACGGTACCATCCTCAGCTACTTCCGGCTTCCTTCTTAAATAATGATCCTTCAAAAGTACTTCCACTTCGCCACGAGGGTCGATTTTGTACAAACTTCCGTCTGCGACGACAAAGGCGTGACCATGGCTTACTTCCACGTCTGATATCGATACTCCTCCTCCCTCTGGTATGAGGTTAGCTCCCCAAACAATCTCCCCTTCTTTCGTTACCGCATAAACAGAGGCTCCTTTATCGTTCGAAAAGTTTGAAGAAACAGGTACAATGAGGAGGTCATCCAGCATGGCCATGTTTCCTTTCACGTCGCCTAATTCAAAGGATTGTGGAGAAGACCACAGAGGATTATTATCCAAATCATAGGCCATCACTCCATCACTATTCTCTACAAAGATTTCACCTTCCTGAGTAACTACAGGAGAACGGAAGAATAACGGCCTTTTCCGCTCCCATCTCAGTTCGCCATCAGGATTTAAAGAAACGAAAGTTCCACCACTTTCGGTATAGTATAGATTCCCTTCAGGTCCGATTTTCACCTCCGAAGGTACGCCAATTTCCGTTCTTGTCCAAAGCAACTCCGATTCTAAAGGGTTTTCTGGTTCTGGATTTGGTTCTGGATTTGGTTCTGGATCTGGATCTGGCTCTTCAATACCAAGACAGGTTTCATTCCATTTTGGGGTTGGATCAACCATAGGAAACTCTTCATACACAATGAATTTCCACACGATATCAGAAGTGATATATCGCCCTGTTTTTAAGCAGAGGGGACCGTCTCCATCCTTTTTAACCTTTCCCATGACACCAGCAGCGTTTTCAGAGCTTATCAGACTCAGTTGATTATATTTCACATTAAGATCGAGCGTTGGTCCTGCTGCAGCGGTTCCTTCAAAGCCAAATTCAACAGGGTTTACTTGTACTCTTAAATCACTTCTGGGTTTTGTTGAAGTCTTCTTATACTTTATAATTCCTCTGTCATCCTTCTCCCCTACAATCCTCACACCTGTGTCTGCTTCAGCCGCTTCTTCCAGCCCTACCTCTAGATACCCCTGCCCTGAGGCGGTAACCTTCAGGCTTAGAATTACCTCAGCAGAAAAAGCATTCTTTATAGGGAACTTGATTGTTGCCAGCTTTATACTACGTTCATAATCAGCTGCCACATCCCCCTTCAAGTGCAGCTCAGAACTTTGTTTTGCATAAAGATCAATAGATCCACTCTTTAAAAAGAAATTCTCATATACGGTGCTGACTGAAAGCGTAGGACCTTCTATAAAAAATTCCCCTTCTAAACGTAAGGAGGCTGATTCATCATCCTGTTCATATTCCATCAGAGATTTATCGAACTTGAAAAGGTACTCATATCCGGTAATGGAAGCGTTCGCTGAGGAACGGAGGGACCTTATAGCAGGGCCTTGCTCCTCTTCTGAAATAGGAATGGCTTCCACTTCAATCCCCTCTTCCGTTACAAGATCATCCGGTGTAACAGACTTCGTGAAATCAAGGTCGACTTCAGAGAAAATCTCTTCGAAGGCCGGGTCTTCGGTCTGAATGATCAACAGATCCTCTGTTTCCTTCACGCCGGTTACCTTTAAAGAGAGCCCTTCTGGATACTCTTCTAATGAAGGGATCGATAAAATGTCTCCCACCTTGTAGTCTTCCAGGTTTTCATCTTTCTTTAATTGAATCTCTCCATCTTCAGTGATTTTTACAAGATTGTATAAGAAGTGGTCACCAACATTCTTCACATTCTCCATATAGGTGACATCAGCGACTGCCTCGTCCATCTCATGATTCAAATCTTCCTTAAGTTGATAGACCTGCGCATTAAGCATTTGATACGTAATTGGTTTGTTCGGTTGAAACTTCCCGTTGTTATGTAATGGTATATACCCCGCATCAAAAGCCGCCTTCACAAGAGAACGATGTTCCTTTACCTTTTTCTCATCTTTAAACAGCAGTTCTTCTGTGGAGCTGTTTAAATCAAGCAGTCTAGCTATCATGACCGCTGATTCGAGCTTTGTGATAGATTTTTGAGGCTGGAACTTTTCGTGGAATTCCTCCGGGATGATCCATCCGTTTTCAACAGCGGTATGGATATAAGGCAGGCTGTATACATGACTCAAATCTTTGAACGTGGTTGTCTTCTCCATAGTAAGAGGGAGATTGGAAGCTTTCACTAAAATTTTCACATAATCCTCACGGCTGACGGCCTGATTAGGATTTATCCTGCCTGAATGAGAATCCAAAAATCCCCCTTCTTCTAGTGCGGACAATTCGGTCGACTTCTCTCCCTTACCAGAAGATGATCCTGTTTTCCCTCCCTTTGCCAGTACACTTCCACTTACCAAAAACAACAAAAGCGTACAGAGCATAAAAACGATGGTGATTTTAAAAAACTTCATCTTCCCTAACCACTCCCTATTCATATAGTAAATACTCCTTAAAGCGTAGGACTTTCATACTTTAAAGTAAATGCTTTCTACAAAATAAGACACACACCTACAAGATTTATCCCACTTATGAACCCTGCTATTTGGAGTATCTTTTTTCGGCTTAAATTTCTCAAAAAAATAACTCGAACAACGAAGCACGTTTTAAGTGTCCATTGCTCGAGTTATCGTTTCCCCGTACCTTTTAAATTTTCACGCCATTGATACCATTCATAGCTGCTAAGCTATAGTTCCATCGCCACCGCCCGCACAGGCGAACCATCGATTCCCGATAACTTCAACGGAAATGCCGTTATAAAAGGCGCATCAAAATCGATCTGGTCAAAGTTCGTAAAGTTCTCACCAATAATTCCGTTCACACCCGTGATCGCTTCGTGTGCTTGAAAGCTGCTTCCATCAGGAGGATCGATGTTTAACGCATCGATAAAGAACGTCCTCACTCCTCTTTCCAACAGTTCATGAACGAGCTCAATGGTAAGGTAAGGATGTTCAAAATATAAGTCCGTCCCTACGTGGGCGTCCCAGCCGGTGTGAAATAAGACGATCTTTCCGGGTTGAAGTTTATCTAAACCATCCCGTATATCGTCTATCGTAATGCCGGCACCGGGGTTCTTATCGGTTACATCGAGGACAACCCCTTCCCCTGCAAAATGGTCCAGTGACACTTCATCGATTTTCTTTCCATCTTTGACAATATGATAAGGCGCATCGACATGTGTACCAGTATGGGACCCGATATTCAGCTCACTGACATTGTAGCCGTGCTCTTCTATATTGGCAGCCGAGCATAAATGGGGCTTCGGATCCCCAGGGTAAACGGGGGTTTCATTGGTGACCGGAATAGAGAGGTCAACAATTTTTTTGATTTGCATAGGAATCCTTCCTTTCAAAGACTTCTGGTCTCCGGTCGTTATTCATCGTAAAGAAACGATCCTTCCAATCGATAATGGTGCGATAATCAATGGTGGTAACGACCAGCTTGTCTTTTATTTGTTCATACTCTGAGATTACCGTTCCGTCAGGGCTGTAAACTCTGGACTGTCCAAAGAAAGATAACCGGCCTGAATCTCCTGTATGGTTACACGCAGCCACATAGGCTGTCGTATCTATCGCTCTTGCTGATGCAAAGGAGGCAAATGGATTCTCATAAGGAGACTCCCATGCACTAGGTGCTAAAATCAGTTCAACGTTCTGCTTTGATAAATACGCCGCGTATTCAGGAAAAGCCAGGTCCCAGCAGATCATAAGAGCGATTTTTCCTATAGGTGTTTGGACGACCACCGGATCCTCTCCGCCTTTAAAAAATTCCTTCTCAGGCGGAGTCAGGTGAATCTTCCGGTAGTGAGCAACAAACTCACCATTATGATCAAGAAGAACCGTCGAATTATAAAGATCGCCGGAAGAAGCTCTCTCTACATAGCCATAGAGGAGATAAACCCCTCCTTTTCTCGCTGCAGTTGACATCCGTTCATAAACCGGACCGAACTTTTCTTCTGCCACATCATGCAGCGCAGGCGATAAAAAATAGCCGGTTGCAGCAAGCTCTGGAAAAACGATCAGATCTACATTCTTGTTCATGCAACGTTCGATATCTTCTTCCATCCGCCTAATATTGGCGTCTTTATCACCTGGTGTATAGGCGTGCTGACTGAGAGCAATGGTAACGCTCATGTTTTATAACCCTCCTACGTTCTTCATAGATGGATCTTCCTTCGTCTGTGCTGATTTTTGATACATCAGTTTCATCAATACCCAGTAGAGTCCTCCTGAGAATAGAAAAGTTAAAATGGTAGCTCCTGTCACCAGCGGTGTGATGTAAGTGAAATAGTAGGCGAATACAGCCCCAAGAATATACGCAGAAAAAGCAGCGATATTGATTCCTTTTGAATACATATACGTACCCTTCGCATTGGAGTAGATTTCTTCCGCATCATATTCTGCTTTTTTCAATAAAAAGTAATCGACGAGAATAATAGAAAAGACAGGGATGAACATAGTCGCGATAAGCAAAACAAAGTTATAGAAGTTGGCCATCAGCGTCTCTTTCAATAAAGCACCCAGTGTACATAAGATTCCCATAACCAGGGCGGGCTTCCAGAAACCGACCTTTGGAATAACCGTCATAAAGGACATGGTCGCACTGTATAACGCCATGACGTTTGTAGAAAGAACAGAGAAGAAGACGACAATGGCAGCAACAAGGCCGAAACCATATTGGGATAACAACACGGTAGGATCATACGTCTGTTCCATTCCAGACAAAATACTGAACCCGCTTACCGTTGCTCCAAGCCCCATTGCAATAAGAGAAGCTAAAATATAACCGATATAGGTTCCAAGCATCCCTTTTTTCTCTGACGTACAGTTCCGGTTAAAGTCACAGACAGAGGACATCCAGGAGAAGGCTGTCGCTACGACAATATCAAAAGCGATAATCGCCGTTACTTCAGGATTCTCACTCATTGGGATGGATAATAGAGACCCCACCTCATATGTAGTAAACAACTTGAAGAAGACGACAAAGGACAAAATCAACATCGCAATCGATACCCATTTCTCCAGCTGCTCGACTCCGCGGTGACCATAAATCGTAATCGCAACAACAATCAGTTCTGTCAGGAGGACAAACAGATTAATATTGCTGTATCCAGTCATATATTCAATCGCATAGTTTAAACTCAGCCCTGCCATATACGCTTGAATCCAGCTCCAGCCGATAAGTACGATAGTATTGGCAACGGCAGGAAGCACAGCACCTCTTTGACCGAACGCCGCACGGCTCATAACCATGGTCGGCAGGCCGGTTCTAGTTCCGATTAAGCCTGTCAGAACAAGTGGAATGGCACCAATTAATGATCCTAAAAGAATCGCCCACATCGCAGTCGTATACGAAATACTAGGAATGAACAACATTCCGGTTAATACAGAAGTGATGACGACATTAGCCGCCAGCCATAAAGTAAACGTCTTAAAAAAAGTCATGGTTCTTGCATTCTTTGGTGTCGGACGAACATTATCATTACCAAAATTCTCAATCCAGTCAGCCATGATCTAACCACCTTTTATTTTTAATTTTCTGTAAATTAAAGACAAAAAAAGAACGTTTCTTGACTTAGTAACCCCTTTTACCGCAAAGGCTCACTAAAAATGACCTCTGCGGTAAAAGGGGATTACGCATACCAGCCGGGAGATGCTAATGTCCGGTTGATATTCAAATGTTTGGTCTCGGTAAAAGCATAAAGACCTTGAGGACCAAGTTCTCTGCCGATCCCGCTTTGTTTATAGCCACCCCATGAAGCTTCTATATAAGGGATATGATAGTTGTTCACCCACACCGTGCCTGCCTGGAGCTTAGATCCTACTCTTTCTGCTCTTTCAATATCAGCGGAAAGTACACCCGCGGCCAGACCGTAGATGGTGTCGTTCGCTAAATAGACCGCTTCTTCTTCATCCTTAAACGGCTGAATTGTAATCACCGGCCCAAAGATTTCTTCCTGGACAATGCTCATTTCCTGCGTGACATCTGCAAAAACGGCGGGACGCATGTAATAGCCTTTGTCCTGAAGGATCTCTCCACCATATAAGGTCGCGCCTTCTTCTACACCTTTCTTTAAATAGCCCGTTACTTTCTCAAAATGGGAGCGGTTGATGATCGGTCCCATCTCAGTGGAATCATCCATGGGATCTCCTACGTTGATTTCTTCTATTCTCTCTTTCAACCGCTGGAGCACCTCAGGATAAATCGACTCCTGTACGAGTATTCTTGAAGAAGCGACACAGACTTCTCCCTGATTGAAGTAGCCTCCAAACAAAATCCATTCCACTGCGTTGTTGATTTCTGCATCATCAAACACAAGGAGCGGAGATTTGCCTCCTAATTCAAGCGAAACCCTTTTTAAAGAGCGCGCGCATGTTTCATTGATCTTCCGTCCTGTTTCCGATCCACCCGTAAATGATACTTTGTCGGTCAGCGGGTGGGTGACCAGTGAGTCCCCCACCGGGTCACCGTCTCCTAAGACGACATTAAAGACGCCTTCAGGAAGATCGATCCGATCGAAGATTTCTACGACCTTTAAGATAGATAGCGGCGTGACTTCTGAAGGTTTAAAAACAACGGTATTCCCTGCCGCCAAAGCAGGGGCAATCTTCCACATTCCGAGTAAGAGTGGGAAATTCCACGGCACAATCAGGGCACAAACGCCGATCGGTTCCCGTAAGATCCAGCTGGATGTGCCGTCATCCATCGAGATATCTTTCGGCGTTTCTTGTTCGATAAGGCCGGCATAGTAACGCAGACAAGTGACTGTATCCTCAACATCGATGACGGATTCTCTGATCGGCTTTCCGGTGTTCCGTGATTCGATCTCCGCTATTTCATCGGCAGCTGCTTCAATTCCATCGGCAGCCTTCCTTAGAAATTCTGTGCGCTTCTTTTTATTTGTTGACCAGTCTGTTCTTGTAAAAGCTTCACGCGCTGCATGGACAGCTTTTTCCGTCTGTTCTTTAGAAGCTTCTTGAATCGTTTGGATGACTTGTTCGTTATGCGGATTGGTGAGTACTCTTTCTTTTCCGTCCCCAGACTCCCAGGTTCCATTGATATAGACGTGTTTTTCTGTAGACATTCCATTCCTCTCCTTTTTCATAGGTCACCTTAAAAAAAGAACAGGTGCGCCATAATGGCGATAATCGGCAGTGTAATTAATGTTCGCTGCAGGAAAATGACAATAAGGTCTACCATACCGACAGGGATCTTTGATTTAATCAGCAGAATTCCTACTTCAGACATATAAATCAGCTGCGTGACAGATACAGCGGCAATGACAAATCTGGACAGTTCACTCTCGATCCCGCTTCCTACAACGGCAGGCAGGAACATGTCAGCGAAACCGACCAGCATGGCTGGAGCCGTTTCTACCGGGGAAGGGATCTGCAAAAGCTGCAGAAGACCTACGACCGGGTACGAAAGATAATTAAATACCGGCGTAAATTCCGCTAAAATCAGTGCGAGTGTTCCAAGGGCCATGACTAAAGGAAGCAGCCCGAACCAAATATCGAGGACATTTTGGAAGCCCTGTTTAGCGATCTGCTTAAAGCTGGTGATGTTCTGGACTTTTTCTAATGCTTTTTTTAGTCCCCACTGAAAATCAGACGTATTCTCAGGAACAGCTTCACTGATTTGTTGTCCAACGGGTTCATAATATTCGTCTTTTTTCTTAGAGAGAGGAGGGATACGCGGACACATAACAGCAGCTGCAAGACCGGCTACGACGATGGTTGCATAAAACGGAACAAACATATGTTCAAGTCCGATGAAGGTAATGACGACTAAGCTGAAGGCAATCGAAGCGACGGAGAAAGTGGTCGAGATGACGGCTGCTTCCCGCTTCGTATAGAAACCTTCTTCGTATTGTCTTGTTGTAATGAGGACGCCTACTGTTCCACTGCCCATCCATGAAGCGAAGGCATCAATGGAAGAACGGCCGGGCAGCTTAAAAAGCGGATACATGATTTTTCGAAAGATCGAACCGACAAACTCCATCAAGCCAAACTCTAACATTAAGGGCATAAGTAAACCTGCAAACAAAAACCATGTTGTCAGGACTGGAATTAAGGAATAAAGGACGGTTCCTCCAGTAATATCGGCGTACAGCCAGCCCGGCCCCCATTGAAAGATCGTGCAGATGGCAAATACGGCCCCTATCGTCCGGATGATCAGCCAAAACGGATGGATCAAAAATAAGGATTGTAGAAAGTCAGATTTCATTATCCACCTGGGTTTGGCGGCCATCGTGTAGGCCGCCCCCAGAGCAGATAAGGTTAAAATGATAGTCATGAAAATATAAAGGTACCCTTCAAAAAAGGATTGAAGAAATTCAGCCATAATCCCGACACCAATCGTGACTTTTCCATTGTAATAGATGGGTACTAAGAAGAGCAGAGCACCAAGTACCGATGGAATGATAAACATCCGGTAATCTCTTTTCGTGAAAGACGACGCGTCTGTTCCTTCCTGCCAATGGTCCACTTTTTCCTGCGAGTTCACGTGCATTCCCCCTTTTCAAAAATGGTGTTTATCTGGTTAAAGCCTTTTGTTCGGCTCTCTTTTTCATGGCGACAAGGCTGATCATTTCATACCCTACAGCAGAAGCGAGTCCAGCAGTAATATCGCCGGCATCATAGGTTGGCAGGACTTCGACTAGATCAAACCCTACAAGGTTAAGTCCGTGCAGACCTCTGACACATTCCAACGCTTCATAACTGGTCGGGCCGGCTACTTCAGGCGTTCCCGTACCAGGCGCATAAGCCGGATCTACAAAGTCAATGTCGAAGCTGACAAACACCGGGTGATCAGGGCCGATTTTCTCATGAACCCGCTCCAATACTTTTTCAACACCCATTCGGCGGACATCATTCATCGTCAATACCTCAAAGCCCATGTCTTCAGCATCTTTGATGTCTTCCGGTCCGTAGAGAGGTCCCCGCAGACCGATTTGAATCGAACGGTCCATATCCAAAAGGCCTTCTTCTGCTGCTCGACGGAATGGCGTACCGTGCATATACTTCTCTCCAAAGTAGTTGTCCCAGGTGTCCCCGTGGCTGTCAAAATGGACAAAAGCCATCTTGCCATACTTCTTATGGAAGGCGCGCAAGTTTCCTAAGGATATGGAGTGGTCGCCTCCTAAGATGATCGGAGTAACGGATTTTTCGAGGAGCGGCTCAAGCCCTTCCACGATATTGTCGTATGTACGGTGAATGTTGCCTGGAATGACATCAATATCGCCATAATCCACACCAGAAGCGTAATCGAAGATATTGACATCCTGATCCGGATTGTAAGGGCGGAGCAGTACCGATGAATTACGGATATGCTGCGGGCCGCCTCTCTGCCCGGTGCGGTTTGAAGCGGCTGTATCAAAAGGAACACCAAGGACGGCGAAATCAACATTTTCCTCTGTTTTAACGGCTTCTAATCTCATAAATGTGCTCACTCCGCAAAAGCGTGGAGATAAGGAAGAATCTTTTGGTTTATACATCTAAAAAACTCCTTTTCTATTTGTGATAGATTACAGACCCAAAGAGATATATTTCGTTTCAAGATATTCCTCTATGCCCTGTGGACCGCCTTCTCTTCCCATGCCACTTTCTTTAAACCCTCCAAATGGAGCCTGAGCGGCAGATGGTGATCCGTCATTCACACCGACGATGCCATAATCAAGAGCCTCTGACAGCGTAAGTGCCTTACTCATATTTTCCGTGAATAGATAAGCAGCCAGGCCGAACGGTGTATTATTGGCACGTTCAATCGCATCTTCATCACCTTTGAAAGATGTGATTGGAACGACAGGCCCAAACGTTTCTTCGTTCATACAAAGCATCGAATCATCCACATTTTTCAAAACCGTCGGAGGCATAAACAGGCTTCCCTCTAACTGCTCAACTTCGCCTCCTGTGACCAGTTCCGCTCCATGCTCGATTGCATTTTCTATATGTTTTGCCACCTTATCGCACGCCGCTTGATTGATCAGCGGGCCGATATCTGTCTCAGGGTCCATGCCATCGCCGACTTTCAACGCTTCGACCGCCAGTTTTAATTTATCGGTAAATTCATCAATGATTGATTCATGCACGAAGAAACGGTTCGAGCAGATACAGGTCTGGCCGGCATTTCTAAATTTAGAAGCAACCGCTCCTGCAACCGCTTTGTCTACGTCAGCATCTGCAAGGACGACAAAGGGTGCCTGTCCACCAAGCTCCAGTGAAATTCGTTTCATGGTGTCAGCCGACTTTTTCATCAGCAGCTTCCCAACCTCAGTCGAACCTGTGAATGAGAGTTTTCTCACTCTCGAATCAGACAGCCATACCTCACTGATCGTTTCAGCATCGCCCGTCAAAATATTGATCAATCCAGGAGGAGCGCCTGCTTCAGTGGCAAGCTCTACCAACCTGATCGCTGTTAACGGCGTCTCTTCTGCTGGTTTAATCAGAACCGTGCATCCTGCTGCTATCGCAGGGGCAATTTTTCTAGTAATCATAGCGGCCGGAAAATTCCAAGGAGTAATGGCTGCCACAACGCCTACCGGCTGCTTTTGAACGAGAATCCGCTTATCCGGTTTTGAAGCCGGAATCGTCTGTCCATAAACACGCTTCGCTTCCTCGGCAAACCAGGAAATATAGCTGTTCGCATAACCAATTTCGCCTTTTGCCTCTTTGAGCGGTTTTCCTTGTTCCTTTGTCATGATCTCCGCCAGTTCTTCGGTGTGCTCTTCAATTAGATGGAACCATCTGTGAAGAAAGGCTGCCCGTTCATCGGCTGTCGTCTTTCTCCAGACAAGATAGGAACGATGGGCGGCATCGATGGCAAGCCTGGCTTCACGCTCCCCGGCATCCGGTACAGAAGCCACTACTTCTTGATTGATTGGATTATAGACAGGGAAGGTCTTCTCCGTCTGCACCTGTTCTCCGTCAATAACGATATTCATAGGGAACCCTCCTTCTTATGCGTGTTGTGGTGTGTAACAGTTTTTCATCGCTTTTTCTAAAATGGAAAGTCCTTCGTCCAATTCTTCATCAGTAATGACAAGCGGCATTAAGAAGCGGATGACATTTCCATACAAACCTGCTCCTAACACTAAGAGCCCTGCATGCTGAGCTTCTGCAATGATTTTTTGTGTCAGCGGTTTATCCGGTGCCTTCGTTTCCCGGTCTTCCACTATTTCTACAGCAACCATCGCTCCAAGACCACGTACTTCGCCGATACAATCCAGATCTTCAGACAAGCGGTTAAACCTGTCTTTCACAACCTCGCCAATATGAAGGGCACGATCGTTCAACCCTTCATTTTCAATGACCTCAATGGCCGCTAAAGCAGCGCGGCAGCCCAGTGGATTCCCGCTGTATGTACCGCCAAGCTCACCAGCACCCGCAGCATCCATGATTTCGCTTCGCCCAATGACGCCGCTGATTGGTGTTCCGGCTCCAAGCGACTTGGATACGGTAATCAAATCAGGAGTGACATCATAGTGATCAATCGCGAAATATTTCCCCGTACGTCCAAACCCTGTTTGAATCTCATCGGCGACAAAGAGAATGCCATGTTCCTCACAGAGGGCTTTCACAGCCTGGACAAAACGTTGTTCAGGAACAATAAATCCTCCCTCGCCCTGAACAGGCTCCATCACAACGGCGGCAATCGTCTCCGGCGCAACTTCTGTCAAAAGAAACTTCTTGAATTCCTCAATCATAAAATTGGTGTACGCTTCCTCTGTCATCTCACGAGGTTTACGGTATGGATACGGGAACGGGGCTTTATATACCTCCGGCGCAAACGGTCCAAAGCCAAACTTATAAGGCTTCACCTTGCTCGTCATCGACATCGTCATTAGTGTCCTACCGTGGAAAGCGTTTTCAAAAGTCACTACCGCCTGTCTTCCCGTATACTTTCTCGCCACCTTCACCGCATTCTCAACCGCTTCGGCCCCGCTGTTCTGCAGTAATACCTTCTTATCATGAGAACCCGGAGCAAGAGCGGCCAATTTTTCAGCAAGCTCGATATACGGTTCATACATCATGACGTTGAATCCTGTATGAATATACTGATCCACTTGATCATGCAGCGCTTTTGTCACTGTCGGATGGCAGTGACCGACGTTGATCGTCCCGATCGCACCGGCAAAATCAATGAACGTATTTCCATCCACATCGGTCACCTTCGCGCCATCTGCCTTCGCAGCAAACGTCGGAATACCGTAACTGACCGCATTCGGTACAATTTGATGACGCCTCTCTAATAGCTCACTTGCCTTTGGACCCGGGATATTCGTTTCAATAGAAGCATGCGTTGTCATGGATTTATTCCTCCTCTAATTAAAAATCGATGTTCTTTCAGCAAGATCATTCAGAGTAGAAAGCATATGGGATTCAATCGCTTTTTTAGCCGCTGCAGCGTCCCGTTTTTTCAGTGCCTTCACCACTTCCCGGTGCTCCGGTACAGAAAGGACCTGATCCATCGGCGTTGTGTAGAAGTTGTCTCTCAGAATCAAATAGCAGTCCGCCCATTGGTTCAGCCTTTCCACTTCCTGCAGAAGAAACTTGTTCCCAGCGACTTTAGCCGGATATGCATGAATATGAGAGTTGATTCGCAGGAACTCTTCATAGTCCTTGTCCTCATAAGCCTTTACTTCTTCTTTAAGCAGCTCGTCCAGCTCTTTGAAATGCTCATCCGTCATTTGATGGATCGCTGACTCTGCAGCATAGCTCTCAAGCACAATGCGGAGATTAAACACATCTTCAAGCTCTTTATCAGACGGACTGCAGACAAAAGCACCCCTGTGTGGAACGAGTTCAATCAGTCCCTCGTTTTCAAGCTTGGTAAATGCAGCCCGGATCGGAGTCCGGCTCATCTCCAGCTCATTGCTCACCCAGTCTTCGGTTACTCTCTGACCCGGCACCAGGCGTTTCAGCATAATGGCGCGTTTAATTTTTTCATAAGCGATCGCTTCGTTTTTCTTTTTATTCATTTTCTCTACCACCATTGTGTTTAAAGATTGTATACAATTTCTATATACAACAAGTCTATAATAAAAATTATCAGATTTCTACAATTTTTCTGAAAATAAATCTTTTGGATCGATTCCAGTCCTGTCCTTATAGGAACGAAAAGATGAATTTTTTATCAGTAAAGTAACAAGGGTGATTAAGTAGAGACCCTTGAATGTATTAACGGTTATACATTCAAAAAAAGCCTTAAGACAGAGATCTCTGTCTTAAGGCTTTTTTTGTTTAAATATGAAGCTGTTTTACTTAAGCACCAGTCGTAAACTTCACACAAACCGGTTCAGGAACATACACATCGGATTGAACGAGGGTCAGCTTTCCAGTTTCTTTGTCTCTTTCAAACAATGTCATCGTGTTTGATTTCTGGTTCGTTGCAATCAAGAATTCTTCTGAAGGGTCCAGGACAAAATCACGCGGCCAGTTTCCTTCTGTGGATGTCCAGTCAATAAACGTTAATTCACCAGAGTCCTGGTCGACTTTATAAACCGCAATCGTGTTATGACCGCGGTTTCCAGCATAAACGAATTGTCCATCAGAAGAAATATGAATCGCACTGCCATCATTTGTTTCATTAAAGTCTGTAGGAATTGTTGAGATTGCCTGCTGTTGAGTGAAGCTTCCGTCTTTCTCATCGTATTGAAGCACAAGAACCTCTGAACTCAATTCGGTCATTACATAAGCGATCTTCTGATTCGGATGGAATGTGATATGGCGAGGGCCTGAGCCAGGAGCTGTATTGAACACTTGCGCTTCATTCAACTTCCCATTATCAGCAACATACGTAATGACTCGGTCACTTCCAAGATCAATCGCAATCACATATTTTTCATCCGGTGTAAAACCAGCATAGTGCATGTGCGGTTTTTCCTGACGTTCATGTGGACCCGTACCTTCATGTTCCACTACGGAAGTGGCAGGGTTCAAGAATCCATCTTCGTTCGTTAAGTAAGAAGCAATTTTCGTTGTATGATAATTGGCTGTCACTACTGTGTTTGTTTCATGATCGACACTCACGTGACAGGGAGGAGACCCGGCAGCAAATTGATCATTTAATTTCGTTAACTCACCCGTTTCTTCATGAATGGAGAAAGCTGTTACACCGCCATTTTCTCCGTCCTTTGTGACCGCATATAAATTTTTATTATCGTCACTTACGGTAACGTAGGTTGGGTTACCAAGCTCTGCCGCCAGCTTCACACCGCTTAGTTCTTTATTGTCTGTATCGAGTGTGAACTGATAAACGCCTTTACTATCTTGTTTCGTATACGTTCCAACATATCCTGTGTACTTTGTCATTGTAAAACTCCTTTTACGATTAGTATGGAGACCTCACTAGTTAAGCGTTCCCTGACAATTATCTCATAAACTGAGTCGGATGCTAAATGAAGACCTAATAAAAAGGACAGTATTGAACTTCTGTATAATCAGGCACCGACATCGACTACATTACCTTTTACCGCCCTAACATACCGGTATCGGGGACAATTATAGAATTATTGGTTAGAAGTTTCGTTTGATATATTCACGTTCTTCATCTTCGCTCATAAGGCCAGTCGCCCTTCCAACCTCCCCGTCTTGCCAACCCCAAATTGTATTGTGAACAGTCATGGCGTTGGAGAAGTCGCCTTCATCCCATGCTTCCAACGACTTCTTATAAAATTTAAAATGCTCATAATGATCTTTAGTTTCTTCAACGGACTTCAATATTCCAAGCATTCGGTCTATTTGTTCCGCCGTTATTTGTTGACTTCCGCGCTTTCTGTTTGCTTTAACCTTTTGGTGCGTCATTTCGTGTAGTGCCTGCATAAAAGCCCCTTCGGAAGGAGTACCGTCTTCTGCAACAGCTTTTATTTCTTTTTGTTCCGTTGGTTCATTGACTTCCTTCATAACCTGCTCTTGTTCTTCCGTTATGGAATTACCACCTGATTGAAATCCTGAAAAAACAAACCAAGCAATTGCTCCGATTACAATAAGAGATAATGCTCCCAGCGAATACATTGACCATTTTAAGACCTTTTCCATCATATAGTTCCTCGTCTCCTTCAACTATTTATGTACCGTGTGAAAACTTAACTTAAATAAGTCGTTCGACAATGTGTTCTTGATTACTTTGAAAATCGATAATTATACGTTTCGGATAATCGTGCATCATTCAACTAACATGTGAGCCAGCTTTTCTGTTTCCTTTTCCATGGAATCTCTTCAGCTACGAATGCTTCACAGCCGCTTGAACGAAGAAGTCGTTTCTTCTTTCCATTTTTTTGTTGCGGTACATACATTTCAAACTACCAACAGAATCGCTGGCGCTAATACCATCATAGTAAGTACATTCTATGACTTCGTACTTTTTTCTCCAACCTTATGTAAGTAAGAGCCTCCCCCTCTAATAATTAGACGATTGAATTAGAAAAAAAGACGGGAATCGATTGAAAAAATGTCTGCTTTGACTTTATATTCTAATCCATACGTCTTCAAGGCATCTGATTGTTCCATATCCTATTCCCAAACTTTCAGGTGGTAGGGTAAACAGAGGAGGGAAACTTTCCGTGACACATGAATGGAAGTAGGAAAAGATAGTCTATGTATTATATACAAAAGCCCCCCACTTCCATTGTATAAGAAGAGGGGGGGTTGGTCTTTAGTACAGATCAAACCAATAAGGTATATGTACTAAAAACTAAATAAAGTTAACGTAAAAGTTGTAGAACACCTTGTGGTTGCTGGTTAGCTTTAGCAAGCATTGCTTGAGAGGCCTGAGCCAAGATAGAAGACTTCGTTTGATTCATCATTTCTTGAGCCATATCCACATCACGAATGCGTGACTCTGCAGCTGTCAAATTCTCAGATGAAGTGCCAAGATTATTTATAGTGTGATCTAAACGGTTTTGTGTAGCCCCTAATTTTGATCGCTCAGATGAAACAGTCTCAATTGCGTCGTTTATAGTAGTTATTGCACCCTCAGCTCCAGTAGTTGTAGTTAAGTCTAGAGATTGAACGCCTAGTGCCTCAGATGACATTGCATTTAATGACAGGTTTGTGGTTTGATTTTCATTGGCGCCTATATGGAAACTCAATGTATTACCAGTTACGTCAATACTAGTATCTACAGCAGAGTCACCTAAATCAGAATCAAAGGATAGTTCTAATCCACCCACATTTGTTTTCCCTGTTGTATTATCCGTAATGGTCTTTGTTTCAACGGTTGTTCCATCTTGAGCTTTAACTGCGAATGTCGCATCTGCTTGAACTTCAAAAGAATAAGTACCATCTGTTGCAGAGCCATCAGTAGTACCTGTAATGTCAAAGTCCCCTACTGTAATGTTACTAGCATTCCAGCTTGAAACATTAGCCGATGCAGTTGAACCCACTTCATTACCATCAGAGTCTTTAATTACAATATCAGCTGTTTCACCAGTACCATCATAATTTGAAACTTCCATTGTATATCTACCTACAGCAACGTCAGACGATCCAGAATTAATTGCGATACTGTTAACACCTGTAACTGCTGAAGCATCAACATCCACCGTTGTAGAAGTTGTGGTTACAGAATAGGTTTCGTTATTAAGGTTGGCATCAAATACTTTAGCACCGGTAATACCTGTATCACCTGCAGTAGATATAGCAGCACCTTTTTCAAAAGATCCATCCATCAATGTTTTACTATTGAATTCCGTATCTGTGGAAATTCGATTAACTTCACTTTTCAGCTGTTCTACCTCTTTTTGAATTTCAGTACGGTCAGCATCAGTATTCGTATCATTGGAGGACTGTACCGCTAACTCCCGCATACGTTGGAGAATAGAATGCGTTTCGTTTAGAGCACCTTCAGCAGTTTGAATCATAGAAACACCGTCTTGAGCATTTTTTTGAGCTTGATCCAACCCACGAATCTGCCCACGCATTTTCTCAGAAATCGCAAGACCAGCTGCATCATCAGAAGCATTGTTAATACGAAGACCAGAAGACAATTTCTCCATTGAATTAGATT
Source organism: Halobacillus litoralis (assembly GCF_020524025.1). Taxonomy (GTDB): domain Bacteria; phylum Bacillota; class Bacilli; order Bacillales; family Halobacillaceae; genus Halobacillus; species Halobacillus litoralis_D. Next base: position 391,647 of record NZ_JAIVKN010000002.1, read on the forward strand.
GAGCATTGTTCGCTTGTCCTAGCTGACGATAAGTGTTTAACGCCGCGATGTTGTGATTAATTCTCATTTTAAAAAACCTCCATGTAATTGTTTTTCTATACAGCCACGTCCATTTGGCCGTATAAATCTATAATCACTCTATTTTATAGAGTCATTACCCTTGAATACTTCCTCACGATAGAAGTTAAAGGATTTATCCCCTGTAAGCTTCAATCGCAGATGTCCATCTGGAGATTTAACTACTTCAACCTCACAGATTTCGTCCTTATGTTCAATAATAATTTTTTCTCCAGGCTTCCTGCCTAATACTAAAGCCATAGCAATCATCCTCCTTGACGGTTTCATTACTAATATCGGATTAGGAATGAAAGAGTTTAGCTATTTTTTTCACTAGATAAAATTAACCAAAATTTATTACAAATAACTTATGAATTTTCTCCTAAATAGATATACTCCTCAACTTCCACTCATATAAAAAAAGCCACACTAAAAACATAGTGTGACCGTAAATATATTACTAAAAATTTTTATTATTGGACTCTAAACCATCCGGATTCGTACGTGTATAGCCTCCACCTTCAGATACAGAGTGGTTCACATTTGTATTCCCACCCCCGTCCCGGTAATATCCTTCTACGTATGTTCCATCACTTCTAAAATATCCGTCCACGTAATGAGGCTGCACAAAGTGTTCACCTGGTGTCAGATCAAGTTTAGGACACTGATACTGTTGGGCGTGTTTCAGTGGGTCGGGTTGGTCGAAAATTTCCTGCCCACTAAAAGAATTCACATCCAATTGAGGGACCTCATGATGGAGTTCAGTGAGGTTTGTTGAAGGTGAATGGAAGTCCTGATCAAAGGTCTCCCCACTATCGGCGGCTTCTACTATATATTCGCTCATGCAATCGGCTCCTTTTGAATATCATTGGATGATTCTACTTGCAAGATACGCTCTTTATAATCTATTAAACGCTCCAATTCATCTTTACGTACATGAACAGACTTTTTCTTTTCTTCTATCTCATTATTGAGCTGTTCTTGATAGAAGGTGAGCATGCGTTGAAATTCAAGATTTGAGCCTGTTTGTATTTCCTGAGCTGTTTGGTTGATATAGCTATGGAAATGATTGCGTAAGTCTCTGAATATGGCGGTAATATGTTGATCGGTAGCTTCTAGAATATCCGGCTTTACACGCTCCCATGCTTTTCTCTTCAAATGACCCCCAACCAACGGCGCCCCCGCAAAACCAATCACAGGCGCTAAAATCCCCGCTCCTAAAGCTAAAGCGAATACAGTCAATCCGCCTGTCAAAACCCCGGAGATCACAGTAGTATTCGAGGTTTCTGGAGAATCTAAATCAATGACGGATGTAAAACCGACTTGATGATTTTCGCTTTGAATAATAGATTTTCTTTGAAAAGCATTGGACAATCCCTCTGAAATTTCATTTTCTAATTTTTTGAATAAGGTATAAAGAGACGGACTCCTTTGTTCCACCCAATTGGTGATATCTTTTTTTATTTTCCTAGACAAATGTTTTTCAACAAAATTTTGGATGTTATCCCCATGGTGGTATTCAACCGCTTCTTCAATATCCCTTTTTAACTGTTCTTCAAAATAATCGACAGACTTAAGCGTCATGAATGTAATTTCGTCCGTCCGCTCTTTTATATACTCATCCAGCTTATCTCCCCATACATCCTTTTCACTTATCCATCGGTTTAGTTGCTTCTTTTCTACCTCTAGTTCTTCGACAGAGTAGTGGAGCACTTCAGCTCTATTTTCAATCTCTTGTGAAATAGAAAAACATATTTGTTCTAATCGGTTTTCAAAACGTTTGATTTTTTCCTGCTTTGTATCGCCATGGTCAATCAGTTTTTGTATCGCTTGTTTTACCTCATCTATATTTGAAAAGCGATACAGTTCCTTATCTTCGTTTGTAACTCCTTCTAACGCTTCTAAAGCAGAAATGGGAATGATTGTATGATCTTTTCTGCCTGTCCATTGACTAAGACGGCGATTAGCAAATTCTATTGCTTCAGTAATTTCGTCTTCATCTTCCAATTGATCAATAAAATTCGCGATGAAAATAATATTATCCACGCCTTTTTTCAGTAAATAGTCGCTCAAAAATTCCATTTCTGATTTTCTGAAAGGGGAGTGGATATCCACCATAAATAGGATCCCATCCGCGCGCGGAACGAACCTATGAGTAACCGCTATTCGATGTTCATTCAGGTCATTGACACCCGGAGTATCTACAAGAACAACCCTTTGGTCCTCTAAAAAAGGTGGATGAGCAGGAACCTTGATATAGTTGATTTCATTTGGGTCAAAGTCGGCTTTCGCAGTAAACCTTTCCAATGCTTTCATAGTTAATGGAAAAGCCTCTTTGGACCCATCGCTTCTCAAAACTTCTAAATGATTGGCCGAACTTTTATAAAGCATATGGATAACAGCTGTAGTCGGCGTAACATTGACGGGCAGCAAAGGTTCTTCAATTAATGCATTTAAGAATGTCGTCTTTCCATTTTTAAATTCTCCCACGGTGACTAACGTGAAATAGTCTGAGCGCATATCTTGCTGAAGTTCCTCTAACTTCTTTATTTGAGGACTATGGGGTGAAAGTTTCTGCCACTCATCTGAAAACTGTTCGATTCTTTCTAATAATTGGTTCGATCGCTCGTCTTTCACGCCAGCACTTCCTTTCTTGAATCCATTTCCAATTCATCATCCAGTTCATAGAAAGCCTTCTTTATTTCCTGCAGGGTTGTCTGTTGTACATTGATTTCATTCAATCGCTGATCAATCTCGCTTTTTTCCAAGTCTGACTTCCGCTCAATTGTATTGAGCTGCTGCTCTTTTTCTTTTGTTTGGTTATTTACAATTTTACGGTAATTTGTTTCTGTGCCTTTAATAACTGCCTTCCATTCCTTTTTCATGGCTTCAAGCTTTTTCGTCTGACTAGTTGTTAAATCTGTACTAAACTTCCTTCTTGCCTCTTTCCGTTTCTCAGCTTCCGACTTTCCAAAGATGGCGTCCCAAATCCCAGCGACTCCAGCAAAGAAGGTATTGATAACAAAGCCAACCCCTACAGCTGCTTTTCCAAAAAAACTGGTACTTCTTCCCCAAGCAATATCCAATTCCTCATAAATTTCTCTGAACATATCAAAAGAGTTCTCCATCGCTTGGAACTGGACAGATAAGGCAGTTTCATCAACAGGTGTAAGCTCCTCAAACGATCCTTCAATTTCCTTCCACTCTGAATTCAGTGTCTTACTACCAAGTTCGACAATCTCCTTTGTCAATGCCTGCATTTTCTCGACTTTCTCTTTATGGAGCTGACGTTCCCGTTGAGCCAGTTTTCGCTCAACCTTTTCTTCAATTCCGTTTAAGGAAGGAGCCGCATCAAATGTATGTAAAACTTCCTTTTTTATGTCTGCCAACTCATCCTTGTACCATCGTACTAAAACCTGCTCTTTCTTTTGTAGAAACCCCTTAATCTTAGCAAGAGACGCAGCACCACTTTGTTCAAATACCACTAATTGGCTGCGGATTTTTTCGACTTTTTGATTGAGTACTTCGGTTTCCAAATACAGCGCTGATTTTTCAACAGCCAGGTCTTGGGTGACAACTTGGTCAATTAGTCGGATGCTTTTCTGCACAGGACGTTTGAGTTTGACTTTCCCTCGGTCATATTGCAGAAAATCTGCTAAAGCCTCTTCAAAAGCTGGAATTCCTGTTTCTTCAAGGTCTACTGTATTTCTGACACGAAGTTTCTCCCCGTTTTGTAATCGTTTTGCTGTCAAAGCTTGTTTAGCCGAAACAAGATGGACTTTAGGATGTTCAAATACTTCTTTTAAGTTGTTCTTGATATAACCTACGACTTCTTCCTCATCTTTTTCGGTCCTTAGTGCATCTTTAAAATTCGCTACGATAAAGACCTTTTGAATATCTTGATCCAGGAGACGGTCTTTGAGCATCGTCATTTCTGATGCTGATAAAGGTGCTTTTGCTGTTAACAACATAATAGCCACATCTGAGCGCGGAATGATTTCAGAAGCAATTTGGTCTCTTGCTTCATTTCCATCATTTAAACCAGGGGTATCAATGATTCTTACACCATCTTTACAAAAGGCAATCGGGTAACGGACATTCGCATAAGCAATGGTTTGAATGTAAGCGACAGCTTCTTCATATTCCTTCTCAGACTGAACATCCCCTTTGTATGGTTCCATAGGTGCAACCAGTTGTTTAAATTCCTCTTGAGTAATAACTTTCTCCGTTCCATCATGAAAGTGCAGAACAATTTCCGACCTTTCCCCATAAGAAATGTGGTTCAAGATAGTGGTGGTCACTTTTGTAGAAGAAGGTAGAATCTTCTCTCCTAATAAGGCATTTATGAACATTGATTTGCCGCGGCCGAACTCTCCTACCACTGCAATAGTAAAAGGATCATACTTCAGTTCATCTCTGTAAGTCTCCAACTTCGTTTTTTTCACCTGATCGTTCATACCTTCTAGTAGTGCCAGTAAACGATCCGCATGATGATCATAACGGTTTACCAATTTAATATAATGATCGATTGAAAAGCTCATCCTTCTCCTCCTAGGTCTTCCTCTGTACTTTGTTGGTTAGTCTCAACACTATCTTCATTGCTTGATATTTCTGTACTTTCCACCCTTTCATCTTTCAACTGCTCCAGAGTATGATCAGTTATCCTCATAAATCCATCCCTGTTTACGGATACACGATATTGATGGAAAAGATTTTGAATGATACGCACGTTTTCTTCTTCATGATCAATTACTTGCTTCACTTCTATATCAACTATGTAATGTGTGGCATCGTCTTCTTCGATGCCCGAGACCGTATATTCTTGCAGCCCAATTTGTTTACTTTGGTCATCAAAAGCCTCGATTTCCTGCATTAGCTCTTCTTCAGCCGCACTATCTCCTTCATAAAAGCTGGAGGCCAATTCCACAGAATTTGAATTCATCGCCCTAAATTTTTCTACTTGATGATCATACATATAATCATAAATATCTTGACGTGATACCATTTCCAGGGTATTAAACCGTTCCACCTCAACTTCATCACTTACTGTATCTAAGTATTTAATAGACAACGAGTCATCATAATCTCGATAGTTTAACGTATATTCTTTTTCCTTCGCATAATAGTACTGGTCCCCCTTTTCATCTTCATAGGTGAATGTTTCATATGTCTCCACATGAATGACATCGTCTTCTAAAACTTCAGATACAGATAAAACGTCAACATGCTGATCTCGGAACTCGTATACTTCTGGAAGTTCTCTACTAATGTAGTTTTCAAGTACGGAGTATGCTTGACTATTCTCTACCAGGTAAGGACGAACAATAGAAAAATCTTTCCGGTTGAGTGCTCTAAAATATTGCGTCCGGTACTCTTCAAAGAAGCGCTCCACTTGATCGTAAGGAAGGTGGACAGGTACATCCTCAACTTCGGGTTCAGGATCAGACTCCATTTCTGAAGGAGCTACAAATTCTTCCTCCCTATGATTCGACTCTTCCTCTAGTTCTCTATCATCCCTCTCTTCCTCATAAGAGGTTTCATTCACAGCAATTGTTTTAGACTCCATGTTCTTTTCTTCAGGCTCTGAAGCCATCATCTTTCCTATGGTTCCTGTCTGAACGATAAAAAATATAACCATTGCTATTAATGAAAGCTTAAACGCTCTTTTCCGTTTTTTACTTAGCTTTTCTATAAGAGAATAGACAGGGTGGGCCGTTGGTTTGCGCGGAGGATACAACTGCGCACTCTCAACAACTGTCTCGTCTAAGAATGGAATTACAATTCTATTGGCCCTTTTCACCAAGGGCTTTGTATTATGTAGTTCTTTAAAATCCTTCAAGTTCTTTTTAGTAAAATCATACGTCCCATTTAAATGTGAGATCCTCTTAAATACTTGATACGTTTCCTGAAACGATTCGCTCTCGTTTTTTTCCTCAAAGGCTGGGCCAAGACCTTGCACTAACTGACTCACATCTTTTGTAAACGTGTGGATCTTAGAGAGAGACTCTTCCGTTAAGTCCCTGTATTCCTGTTGCTTGTCACCAATATATTGGTTAGCCTTTTCTATTTGCTTTTCCTCATATTTATCAAGGCTAGATAGAAATTCTGACATTAAGGATTGAAATTTTTGATTGAAATCCACTACTTCTTTTGAAATGCGCTGTTGGTCCCGTGCAAGATCTTTATAAAACTTTTCGAGTTTGTTGTAGGATACACGCTGATTAATTTGATCCTCTTCAAAGGCGCGAAGTTCTCCCATCCCCCAAAAGGTTTTGTATTTCAAAGAACTCCATTGGTGCTCTAATCTTTCTGCCCATGCTTCCACATCGTTTTTTTTATCTTGATATTCATTTAGGAACTCGTAATGTTGATTTATCTTATTTGAGAGTTTTTTCAACTCGTTTCTCATCTCATAAAATTGAAAATTTTGCGTTGTCAGCGCTTGAGGCGCTACTGTATTTAGTTTCCAAAGGAGTACATCCAGTTCTTCTAATTCGTCAGTGTCTTGCCTATCCTCATTTTGAAACTCTTCCCAGGTTTCATAAACTTTATGGATAGCCTTAATGGTTTCACGATAATCTTTTAAATTTTCACGGAAATAATTCACATCAAAGGCACAGGAGAAAAGTCTATACTCTTGGAATGGTAACGAATCTCTCACTTTCTCCAGTTCAGGAAATAAACGCAACAAATACCTTTGAAGGGCATGATAAATTCTATCCTGCTTCAATAAGTTATTGACTGATATTATTTGAAACATATCATCCACTGAGGACCAGTTGGTGAGAGTTAATTCCTCATCATCATTTTCCTTTTTAGCTTGTAAAGCATGGTAAGCTGTAATCCCAATCGGTTTCTCTTCAAAAGCATAATCTGTATTCACTTGAACTCTCTTACTATTATCTTCAAGTTCCTCTAACGTCTGCTCTTCCTCTTCATCGTCAACAGCCTCAACCAAACCATCTACTTGGTTAATCACCCCATAAACAGGAACCCGGTATTCTTTAAGTTGTTTGATATACTCATACTCTTTAACTTTTCCCGCGCTCTCCATGTAAAACAACCATACAGCCGCATCAGCTTGTTGAAATGCTTTTTCTGTTATTTTATCGTGCTCAGAATTCGCATCTAAGCCAGGAGTATCTATGATATTTATAAGCTTTAATAGGTCTATAGGAAGCTTAATTTCTATAGCAGATATGTAGGGCTTAATGGCGGTTCCAGGGCCTTCCCTGTCTGTGGAAAGAGATTCCAACCATTCTAGAGGAAATATGTCTGAACGCCCATCATTAAAAGTAACAGCAAGTTCTCTTTCCCTTCCATACACCAACTTGGTTACCATAGCTGTTTCCGGTATAGAAGAAGAACTTAAAAGCTCCTCACCTATAAAAGCATTAATAAAAGTAGTTTTACCACTACCGAATCCTCCCGTTATAAGGAGTTGGATCGGTTCATCGACATCCGTTAAAGACTGATTCAAATCTTTATATAATAAAGGATAATACGAGGTTTGTTTGATCCATTTACTAAAATGAGTTAAAGATGCCTTTAGATTATCTTTCCAAATACCAACCACTCCACTCTTTATGACTATACTCCTAGTAATATCGGTTCTATGGTCTGGTTTTTTAGTAGGAAATGTAAAAAAATAATAGTTATTCCAAAAATGATAATGCTTTTTTCTTACTGTATATGAATAACTGCTAACCACTAAAAAGAGAGTATGAGTCGTTTACCCTGTAATAAAATCCCTCATACCGTGTCAGTGTATTTCCATGCATCCAGATAACAGGGAACTATAACTCTACAAACTTGAAACGTTCGGTCAAATTCCCTATACGCGATATGTTATAGAAACGCGGTATAAACAAAGGACACCCTAAAATCGTAGAATGTCCTCCTTATAGAAGAGTCTCACTTAATAATGCTTAAAACTTCTTCCGCTATATTCCTCTTAATCGTTAATACAATTAACTCACGAAAAAAAGAGTCTGGCATGTGCCAAACTCTTCTTACAACCTATTTCTCCATTTTAATAGACCAATCACCATCAGCCGTCACTACAAAGGCATACATCCCGTTGTCCTGGAACGGTTGTCTCGTAGAACCTTTATACTGACCGATTTCATTAACTAATAAGTTTTGACCATTCAGAAGAACAGCAAAATTAGACTCACCCGCGTGAGTAAAGGAAAGTTTATAGTTGCCACTATCCGCATTCACAAAGACCACGTCGTCGCCGGAACCAGTTAGTGTCGTTGGCGCATCTGGTCTTTCTACAGGGGGAGTCTGGTGAATATCAAAATTCCATGATCCATCGGCTGTTACATTCAAATAGTACGTTCCTGTTGATGGAATCATCGCAAAGGTCTTCCCGTTATAAGTGCCAATGGTGTTTACCAATAGCTCCAGGTTCTGACCAGATTCATCCTGAAGTTCAACCGCGAAATTGGAGCTGCCATTGGAATGAGTGCCGTCAAAAATTGCCCATCCGGCCTGCAGTTCAATTCCATCTGTTGCTGTGTCGCCGCTTCCGCTTAGGTTAATCATGGCATCCTTGCGCGCCTGCTTTGCATCTTCTGTAGCTTTCTCTTCAGCAGCTGCAACCTGCTCTTCACTAAACGCGTTTACCTCATCCATATCAGCAAACGTATGGACGTCCATAATTGTTTCACCGTCTGTAGAAGCAACGACAAATCCATCAGTCGCCTTCAACACATAGCCAACGTTGCCATTTCCAATCGAAACACTTTCGGTGTGTTCCGCGTTCAAGTCTTCTTTGGCATCTTTAAATGCCTGATCCGTCATGTCTTTCTTAACGACTGCCGTAATATCTTCCGTTGAAGCTGGCTCTGGCTCTGGTTCTGGTTCCTTTTCCGCTTCCTCAGACTCAGCTTCTTCCTTTTCTTCCGGCTCTACTTTTTCTTCCTCAGCAGCATCCGCTTCCTTCGTCTCCGTTGCTTCGTCAGCAGGTGCATCGGATAGACTACTAAAAATAACGAACAGCACGAATAATACGCCTGCCACTCCGAAGTTCTTTTTCGTTGTTCCATTCTTCTTAAAAATGGAGACAAACGCCTTCACCAAATATACAAGAAAGCCAATAATTGCAATCCCGGCTAAAAATCCCATAAATATTACCTCCGTGTTACAAATTTGTTACAATACGTATCATTCTAACAGGGAATGGGACTATTAGGCTAGGAAACAACCAAAATCGTTGGTATGTAAGTTCTGGAAATGTTAACTTTGTTATATTTTTATGAATCAATTTCCTTTCATCTTTTCATTAACAGTAACACTCCAACTTTGTTAACTAGCAAAGACAACCAATCACGATATAGCGATACTTCTTTCAACCGCATCGGGGAAAAGCACAGATGAAATAGCCCATCACCGATGAAGGCAATGAGCTATAAGGAGTCCTATAAAAGAACTTTTTTACTATAAGATTTGCTGGTAATACTCGAGTTACTACTAACCTTTCCATTTAATTTTTTTTGACAGCGAGAGAAATCATCTTTATTAAATACTTGAATTAAATCCATATAAATATGCCACCAGCTTGTTGAATTCATCATCCGAGGAACATTCAATTTGTAAATCAATAAAGGTCATGACGACTTCTTCATCATCAAACGGAAAATGGCTGTTATCGACATTGCTTAAGATATCCCTCTTGGATAACCCCTTTTTCAGTAACACATCAACAGCTTGCTTCATCGAAGATACTTCTGCCATGTGGAGGCCCCCTTATTTTACTTTGTTCCTCACCTGTGCGTTTCTCTGTCAGGTCCTATAGATTACTAGAATTGTGAGGAGATTCGGAAGAGTAACAAGGATCAAGAAATGGAACCCTTGTATGTATTATTTACTACATGATCAAGCAATTTTCCTGCTTCCAATGTAGAAGAAGGCACCCGTTCCAGTGAAGAATGACTACTCACTTAAACCTTTACACAATCAGGCATTCTTAAAGCTTCCGTACTCCTTTTCAAACGAAAGCTTCACACTAACGACCGGACCGTTCCGCTGCTTGTCGATAATTAACTCCACTTCTTCCGTCCTGCTTACAATGGTGACACACAGAGTTTAAATTACGTACTAAAACCTTTTTTTATGTCTTCAATTGAAAAAAAGCAAAAAAGGTAAGCAGAGTTTACATTTTTGCTTTATCATTAAAACTTACCCTAAAGTCTTTGGTGATTCCAAACCATTCATAGGTTAATTCACCTCTGGATTAGGAAAATAGTAATCGCATAAAACATTAGGCGGCCTACGTATTCAAAGTGTAAGATGATATAAATATATAATATTTTAAAAGCGTAGCGTCATTAATAGAGAAATGACACTACGCTATCATTTAGGTCTCTATCTCAGGTGATGGCGTGACAAGCATCTAACAGCCAATATTACACCCTTAGAATAGAATTAAATTTTTATTAGTGATGCAGCGGATGTAGTAACCGACTGCTTATGAGAAGGAACCCCTATTCCTTCATAATAAAAACCTATATCCGACAATCCAATATCCTTCAAATAGTTTCTTGTATCTAGAAAATAAGGATTATGCATGCGTTTAAATGCATCCTCCCAGTGGATATAAAGATATTCACTCCAGTGAGTAAGTAACATCACTGCTTCTGCCTCAGTAAAAACGTCAAGCGGATCACTGCAATATTCGATATCTAAATGTCCGTTTAATGATTTAAACATTTCCGCTCCTTGAGGGTCATGAACCTTCACAGTAGCTCCATTTTTTAATAACATTTCAATAATATAAGAAGCTTGTGTATTTCTGGCATCATCTGTATTGGGCTTAAAAGTTAGGCCTAATATACCGATCGTTCGGTTATTTAGTGTCCCTAATGAGCGGACAGCTTTGGAAATGCAATAATCATGCATTTCCTTGTTAGATTTAATGGCCGATGCTACAATTGAGAGCTCACAGTTTTCCTGTTGACTGGTTAAGAGAAATTCTGAAGTGTCCTTTGGAAAACAGCTGCCGCTCCAACCAGAAGAGACTTCAAGGAATTTTTCTCCTATTCTTGAATCCATGCCCATACCTCTAGCTACATCTAAAGCATTTGCGCCTAAAGCATCACTTAATCTTGCCACTTCGTTAATATAACTGATTTTCACAGCTAGAAAGGCATTAGAAGCATACTTAATCATTTCTGAACTTTTAACGTCTGTTTCATAGTATCTGGGTAAAGAAGGATGACATTTTCTATTTAGAGTTATCACATCTGAGAAGGTGTTGAAACCTTCTCGAGTTACAATTTTGCTGTACAGTTTTTTCATAATTTGACTCGCCTTTTCACTATTACTGCCAACTACTATACGATCAGGAAGAAACACATCTTCTAAAGCATATCCTTCTCTAAGAAATTCTGGATTACTAACTACAGCAAATTGTTTTCCATTCTTTAAACCAGAAGTTTCCTCAATAATAGTAGTAACTAAGTCTGCGGTACCAACTGGAACAGTCGATTTATTAACAATTACGGTAAAACCGAATGGATTCAAATTTTCTCCAATGTTTTTTGCCGCGATCTCAACATATGATAGGTCAACATTTCCACCATTGGTTGAAGGTGTTCCTACTGCAATAAATATTACATCAGAATTTGATACATAATTATAGCTATAATCTGCATAAAGTGTGTTACCAATTGTTTTTTTAATTAATATATCCAGTCCAGGCTCATATATTGGACTTCTTCCATTAATTAACGCATCAATTCTTTGTGAGTTTATATCAATTATTGTCGTTCTGTAACCCAATGCCGCAAAAGCGGTGCCAGTGACACAACCAACATAACCTGCTCCTATACAAGATATCTTCATGATTGAACCACCTTCTCTTGCACTTCCATTCGTTTTTCTGTGTAGGAAGCAATTGTTTTTTGCAATCCTTCCTCAAGACTTGTCTTCGGTTCCCACTTAATAAGCCGTTTAGCTTTATCAATCATTGGCCTTCTAACCTTTGGGTCATCGCACGGCAATGGTAAAAAGGTAATCTTACTATTAGAAGAGTTTAGCCTTTTGACAAGGTTGGCTACTTCTAAAATTGTATATTCTGTGGGGTTTCCTAAATTTATAATTTGACCTGTCGCCTGTTCAGATTTCATTGTTAAAAGAAGTGCAGAGACCATATCATCAACGTAGCAAAACGACCTCGTCTGGCTACCATCACCATAAACAGTAATATCTTCTCCTGAGATTGCTTGAGTTACAAAATTTGAAATCACTCTTCCATCATCATTCCGAAGTCCTGCTGAATAAGTATTAAAAAGACGTACAACTTTAGCCTGAATTTGATAGCGCTGAAAATATTCATAGCAATAGACCTCGCCTAAACGTTTTGATTCATCATAACAAGCCCTTGGTCCCCATGTATTTACGTTACCTCGATATGTCTCTGGCTGAGGATGTATTTCAGGATCTCCATATGCTTCGCTTGTACTTGTGTATAAAAATGAAGCTTTTTCTCTATATGCCAAATCAAGCATATTTTTTGTACCTATAGTGTTAGCGGCAATTGTTTCGAAAGGAGCTTCCTGATAGAATTTCGGGGAAGCCGGGGAAGCGAGATGAAAAATTTCCTCAATGGCAAAAAGTTCATCTAACTCTAATACCATTGGATCGGTAACATCGAATTTAAGAAAAGTATAATTTTCATGCCGAAGGAGCTCCATCACATTCTCTTCATGGCCTGTGGAAAAGTTATCAATTCCGATTACTTTATTTCCCCTGTCAATTAATTCTTGAGCTAGATGGGAACCCAGAAATCCCGCTGCTCCTGTTATAACTATCTTTTTCAATTTTCAGCCACCCTTTCATTAATAGAAAGTAAGATATCTGCCTGCAGCCATGTCTTAAAGAGGAATAAATATTCTTCCTGTATTTGTCACCACACCTTTTTGGAACACTCGTTTTAGATGAAATATACTAATCATTTCAAATACTGCGTTTATCAAGTGATTAGATTTAATGAAAAACTACTTCAGTTTTCAACTTTGTTCATAACCCTTCTGTATATAATTCTCAATAGAGAACGATGGGGTGCAATTATTTATATTTCGTGCAGGATGACTTCACCAATTTATTAATATCAATTTCTAAAGCTTCAGCAATTTTCAATACTATTCTCAGGCTAGGATTATTGACCTTACCTCGTTCCAATAGACTAAGATAAGCCTTTGAGACCCCTGATTTCCTCGAAAGAGAAGACAATGAAATTTGCCGATCCATACGTAATTTTTTTATCTTTTTCCAGTTCGCTAAATGACTCCCTTGATTGCTCATGCCATCGTCCTTCATCCTAAAATATCCATTCATAAATTTTTCAATGTCACATCAACATGAATTCCAAATGAGGTTCCGGCAGCTTTCACTTTTATATTCATTAATGGTAGTTCCTTCGTTATCTTTAGTTGTCTACCAAATAACTCCTTCAGACATGCTTTTAATGTACTTATTACGATGGTTAATGTCCTCCTCGTTGTAGTCCTTTGAGACTTGGATTACTCATTCTATAAAAATTGAATTAGCTCATTCTAATCTTCTAGCACCCGCTAAAAATCCACAACTGCACCAAATGTCTCATATTTCTTACTTTTTCTATCCCTAGTGGTTCCATAATAATGGGGCAGGACTCTCAATCTAATTTTCAGCTGATTTTTTGGTTATTCTTATTGTTAAATAGTGGCTTGTTCGACCATATCATAGATTCTTCCATACGTGTTTCTTCGGTCAAACCGTTCTTCGGCAAGACTTCTTGCGTTATTACCCATCTCTTTGCATAACATGCGGTCGTTATAAAGTTTCTTAATTAACTCTGCCAGCTGTTTATAATCACCTGGATTGTAATTAAATCCTATTTGGTATTCTTTAACTAATTGAACGAATTCTTTATTTAAACTGCTGTTCAGAACAGGGAGTCCGGCTGAAACAAAGTCAGCAATTTTATACGTAATGCTCTGCTGTGCTCCTTTTACAAGTGCATTGGCAGCAACTTCTGAGTTAGCAAGCAACGGCACAACCTCTTCATAAGTCATTTGACCTGTGAAATGAACTGGTGCATTTAACTTATTTGCTAATTCTTTAAACTTGTCTAATAAAGGACCAGCACCCGCAACTTTAAAAACAATATTATCTATCCCCTCATTCTTTAGGAGTGCCACACTTTTAATAACTGTATCAAGGTCATGACTATGTCCTACCATACCAACATACGTAATCCAGAATTCTTCAGGATCTTTTTTAATGCTTTGCTGCTTACATTGATCAAAGTAACCAAGATCAGTACCTAGATAAATGGGGGCATAATCTTTAGCCTTTTTATTTGCCATCTCTACTCGATTAACATAACTTTGTGAAAGACCAATCACATAATCAGCCATATTATAGATAGTGTTTGCATAAATGGTAAGAGGATATAGAACTGTATCAACCAACCTGTCTGGAAGTGTTACCACGCTCTTTATGGATTCAGGCCATGTATCAATCACATCGATCATAAATGGAATTCCATGTTTTTTAGCGTGCTTTCCCACAACACTTGTTGTATCCATCGGGGGATAGGTACAATACAAGACATCAGGATCTTTTTCAAGATTTTCTAAATACCCTTTTAATTGTTTGGATAGAAAGTTATGGCTCCTAATGCGATCAAAACCAATATTTTTTTTATAACCCGTTTCGTCAAGTAGAACGATGTCGTAAGGCAATTCTGCTGATAAGGCAGCAATTTTCTTTTTATCTCGAAAGTCCTTATCATAATGAAGAAAGTTGCTTGTAACCAAGGTGACATTATGCCCTCGATTTGCAAGATTTTCTGCTATATAAGGCGAACGGTGAAACCCCTTTTCTCCCGGGAGTACAGTATAGGGTGTAATAAGATAAACATTCTTTACTTGTGTCATGTCTTTGAGCCTCCAATTTTTTAAACAGTTATACTAAAACCGTCCTGTTTACCTTTTCATTCTCATCTTCTTGTACTGGATTTGTAATAGAAAGAAGTAATTCTCTTAATCCCTCCCCGTTCACACTGCTCAACTCATGAATATTATTCAAAATTTCTTCTGTATGAACTTCTATTGAACTTCCAACATATATTTTAGGGTGAATTTGTTCGTTCTGAATTTCATATTCGTTCAGTAACTCTTCATATAGTTTTTCTCCTGGTCGTATTCCTGTAAATTGGATCTCTATTTCATTTTCAGTTAACCCTGATAATTTAATAAGATTTTTAGCAAGGTCTAATATCTTGACAGGTTTGCCCATATCAAGCACGAAAATTTCTCCTCCTGTAGCCAGGGCAGCAGCCTGCAGAACAAGTTTGGATGCTTCAGGAATAGTCATAAAGTATCGTTGCATTTCAGGATGGGTAACGGTTACAGGACCGCCTTTTTTAACTTGTTCCTTAAATAGCGGAATAACACTTCCCCTGCTTCCGAGAACGTTACCAAACCGTACCGCGACAAAACGGGTAATGCTTTCATTGTTAAGTTCTTGTATAACCATTTCTGCTACTCTCTTAGTTGCCCCCATTACACTTGTAGGATTTACTGCCTTATCTGTTGAAATCATGACAAACGTCTCCACACCTGCAGATGAAGCAGCTTCAGCAACATTTTTAGTTCCAAAAATATTATTGTGCACTGCTTCAGCAGGATTTTTTTCCATAAGGGGAACATGTTTATGGGCTGCCGCATGAAACACCACCCCTGGGTTATAAATGTTCATAATTGAAAACATGCGATCCCTGTCTTTAATATCAGCAATCTCAGTTATTAGCTTAATGTCACCTTCGGCTAACGACTTTAGTTCTTTTTCTATTGAATAAATACTATTTTCACCATGACCAAGTAGTACAATGGTAGAAGGACTGAACTGAATTACCTGTCTACAAATCTCTGAACCTATAGATCCACCCGCTCCTGTTATCAGCACGACGCGGTTTGTAACCATACTTTCAATCGATTGAATGTCTAGGTTAATGGGCTTCCTCCCTAATAAATCATCTACTTCTACATCCTGAATATCATTAACCGACACCTTACCGGTCACAAGATCTTCAATCATAGGCAGCATTTGTGTCTTAACATTCGTTTTCTTGCATTCTCCATAAATCCGATTAAGTTCAATTTTATTTAGAGATGGGATTGCAATAATAATAGACTCTATCTTGTGTTGAACCACTATTTGCTGCAGAGAGTCTATTCCCCCTACCACAGGAATACACAATATATCCAAATACTGCTTTTGTTTGTCATCGTCGACAAAAGCAACCGGTTTTAAGTCACATTCACTGCTCTGATTGAGCTGTCTCGCTAATAATGTCCCAGCTGAACCAGCTCCGATAATCAATGTCCGTTTATCTCTTAACCTTTTCTTCTCTTTCTGTTTATCCCTGAGAATTCTCCAAGAGAATCTGGAGCCACTTATAAGGAAAAATTGCATCATCCAAATGAAGACAAAAAGCCTTAGGTATATTTCCTGAATCATAATGAATTGAAGCAATGCTGCTGTCAGAACAGAATAAGTCACTGCCTTCACTATAAGAATCATTTCTCCTGTACTGGCGAATTCCCACGCTCTTTTATACAAATTATATTTATGAGCAAAGATGTAATGGCTAATAACAAGTGCAGATGCAACGACTAATAGTGAGGTAGTAAAGACCTGGGATATAGGAAAAACCAAAAGTAGCGTCGAGTAAAATGAACATAGGACAATTAAGGAATCCAACAGAGATAAGGAGTAAAATCTCTTTTGAATACTCACCATAACCATTCTCCTTTCAAAATTAAACCATCCCATTCTTAATAGAGAACGATTTCTTATATTTACACGACCAATGGATTTGTCGAGCACTCTTTCTGCTTAAGAATAACCTTCTTAATTGTATTAATAACATGGTACTGTTCTTCCTTTGTCATATTTGTACCGGAGGGAAGACATAACCCGTTCTCGAATAATCTCTCAGCTACACTGCTTCCTTCGTGCACTTGAAAAATTGGAGCTTCATTAAACAAAGGCTGAAGGTGGAGAGGTTTCCACACTCGTCGGGCTTCTATATTTTCTTTCTCTAGAGCTTCAATCAATTTCAACGGTGTTGTTGAGGTTTTTGCTTGGTCAATCATTAGGGTCGTCAGCCACCGATTATGCCTACTATCTCTGTATTCTTTCATAAACGTAATCCCGTCCAAGCTCCCGAGCTCTTCTTCGTATCGAAAAAATATCTCTCGTTTCTTCTCTACTCGTTCCTCAATCGCCTGAAGTTGAGCAATGCCTATTCCAGCAAGGATATTGCTCAATTTGTAATTAAAACCCATCTCACTGTGCTGATAATGTGCTGCTTTATCCCGGGCTTGTGTAGATAAAAACCTGGCTTGTTCAATATCTTCTTTATTATTTGTGACAAGCATGCCACCACCAGAAGTTGTGATGATTTTGTTTCCATTAAATGAAAAGATCCCGAAGTCGCCAAAGCTTCCACTTTTTTTCCCTCTATACTCCGCACCAAGTGATTCAGCGGCATCTTCTATAATGGGGACTCCAAACTCATGACAAACCCTTATAATTTCGTCCATTTTCGCTGTTTGTCCATATAGATTTACAACTATCACAGCCTTTGGTAACGGGCCATCTTTCGCAGCATTTTGAAGTGCTTTTTCAAGTGAAACTGGACACATGTTCCATGTTTCAAATTCGGCATCAATAAAAACTGGCGTTGCCCCTTCATACAAGATTGGATTTGCACTCGCTACAAAAGTAAGGGTTGAACAAAAAATAACATCACCTTTTTTAACATTAAGCAAGCGCAGAGCCAAATGAATAGCAGCTGTTCCAGAACTCACTGCCAATGCATTATTTACCTTCACATAGTCTGCAAGATTGGCTTCAAATTGATCCACATTCGGTCCTAAAGGAGCAATCCAATTCGACGAGAAAGCTTTATTTATATATTCCTGTTCATTGCCCGTCATATGTGGCGGAGATAGATATATTCTTTTATTTAAGGATTTCAATTTTCTACCCTCCATTTAGAATAACAAGATATTTCATTCAGACTTGACCAGCTTTTTTCTTTCAACGTCCAAATCAGACAGGACTTCCCGTTGAACCTCTATCATCCCATCCCTTAGAAGAACTTTCTGGATAGTTTGCATTAATATATATAGGTCCATTCTTATAGACATTGTTTCTACATATTTAATATCAAGAGCCAATCTCTTTTCCCATCCCAAACAATTTCTTCCAGACACCTGCGCAAGACCTGTAATTCCAGGTCTCACCAAATGACGTTTATTTTCTTCTGGTGTATAGTAAGGCAAGTATTTTACGAGTAACGGTCTCGGTCCCACTAGACTCATATCTCCCTTTAATACATTCCATAGCTGAGGCAATTCATCCAGACTAGACATTCGAATGAATTTCCCAAATGCGGTAATGCGTTTGTCATCTGGCAAGTCATTCCCATCTCCATCCTTTGCGTTTCTCATAGATCGGAATTTATAAACGATGAAAGTCTCACAATGTTGTCCTACTCTTTTTTGTTTAAAAATGACCGGAGAACCAAGCGTTAACTTTACCAATAGCCCCACCGTTGCAATTAGTGGAGATAAAATAATGATGGTTGCCAAAGCTGCGAACAAGTCGCTAAGCCTCTTCATTTATACCCCTCCTCACATACACTTTAAATATTCACTTAAGGTACGATCAATCATTTTATTGTCGGAGAATTCATTCTCTACCTTTCTCCGCGCTGCTTGAACAATCTTTTTTGTCTTCTCACTATCAGAATGCATAGACATAATTTGGGAGCTAAAATCGTCTACAGAATGGTCAGTGATTAAAAAGCCGGTTTCCCCGTCTAAAATGGCTTCTTTAATACCTCCTCTGTTAATTGAAATGACAGGAGTACCAACAGCCATTGCTTCTAAAATCACCATTGGGAAAACTTCCAAGTGAGAAGTAAGTAGCAGCAGATCCATTCCTTTAATAAAGGACTCAGGCTGGTCAACGTTTCCTAACATGCTCACTTTGTGAGTAAGACCTAGTGTGGAAATCATATTTGAAATCCTGTCACTTTCCGGACCATCTCCAGCAATGTGAAACTTGACTGATGGAATTTCTTTAAGCTTATTTGCAATCTCAATGAAAAGTTGGTGATTTTTTTCTTCAGATAACCGGGCGAGAATTCCAATGTTAAACTGATCTTCCGTTTCTTTTTCATAGAAATGAAATTGCTTTAAGTCCACCCCGTTATAAATAACCTCAATTTTTTGCTGCTTCACTCCCAAAGAAACGAGTCTATCCTTTTCGAATTGACTCACTGCGATGATTCGATCGACGTATTTGTTCATTAAAAATGAAAATAAAGATGCTTTTGAGTCTAGAAGAGTAAGACTGTGTTTGGTATATACGATTTTTATATTCTTTCTTATCGTCTTTTTAATGAAAATAGCTATTAATGCCATCTTTAAACTGTTTGCATGAATAAGGTCTATTTTTTGTTTTACCACGATCCTTGTGATTTTCAATAAATTATTGAGATGGTTTTTCCGACTTATCTGCGCATAATTTCCTTTGCGCTTCAGCTTGTTAAACATTTCACCAGGTGCTGCTGCTGTATAAACCTGCAACTTTGGATGTTTCAGAGAATTCTCTAGTTTACAAAAGTAACTCTCAGCTCCCCCAGTTAATAATTTATCTGTCAGCATCAGAACCTTCATAATAACGAATCCCTTCCTTTCTTCTGAGAAATAATAGCAGGATGATTCAGATAAAATGGGTTAGATTGATGAGCCTTACCCAAATTCTTAATATCGATTTGTTTTTGCTCTATACGTAAAAAGGCAGATAGTATGGCTAGATATAGAAAGAACATATCATTAATTACAAAAGATAAAGAGAGCATCTGCAGCACAAATCCAATAAAAGTTAAATATAGAAAAGGTTCTTTCCTGTAGATAGCAACTTCGAACATTTGGAAGATTAACACCAACATAAATGTACAAAAGAAAATGATTCCTACTAGCCCTGATTCAGATAAAATATCAAGAAACGTGTTATGAACATATAGATCGTCTCCATAGAACCAGTTGTTGTAATCGCGATAATTAAAAGCACCTATTCCGTAAAATGTATTTGAGGAAAAAAAATCTAACGCCCGTCCCCATAACTCGAACCTTCCGCTACCTCCATCCCTACCAAAATCATCAATCCTTGATTCTAAAATTCCCATAAAGTCAAAATTCAGCTGAACGATCATGATATAAGAAAGGATAAAAAATGAGGCAATCATTCCCAAAACCATTTTTAACTGGACTAATGGGCGATTCATGAAGAAGTAAACAATAAAGATCAAACCCATCGCAAGTAACCCACCTCTTGAAAAAGTTAATAGAGTGGTTGTAATACAGAGCAATAGCCCTATCTTATTCACCCAGGATTTTGTGTGACATAAGAAATAAGTAAAAAAAATAGTATTATAAAAAATAAAGATATTAGGGTCCTGTACAGCTCCTATCAAGCGGGGATAATCCCTGTCAAACATCACTCCGTAAGAGATAATGCCATCACCACTCATAACAAAATCATTCTTTTTCAGACCAATGACATACAGGACAAGGCTTATGAGGTTGAAAGTGATCCCTGCATAGCCCAGAGATTCTTTAATCATGGTGTGCTTAGCTTTAGCAACAATGTCTTTTATAACGATATAACAGGATAAATACAATATAACTCCAAGCAATATCCTAAGACTTGAAATGGCGTAAAGAGAAAAGGCCCCTGAATACAGGTAGACAAAATAAAAGCAAAACATACATACTTCGAAAATTTGGAATTTCCAAAACCTAAAAGAGGAGAGATGAAACATGAGATATACTATGCAAAATATCATATAAGGCTTCAAAGCAAATCCTAAATAAACATTATATTTCCCCAGTGTCACGAGAAGAAAAAGAAAAAACAACAAAGTCCCTGATACCACGTTTTTTTCCTTCGCCTTATTATCCATGTTCCACCCCCTTAGATTTTAAATTCTTACGAGAAGGTAATTTCTTAACATAATTTAATAGTTTTCTGTTTAGTGGTCGGTCAAGTGCTACCATTATTAAAAGAAGGAGGTACCCTACAAATGTCGATAGACTCGGCAAATCTGAAAAAAGCCAGTTTAGGAATATGAAACAAGCTATAAAATAGGTAAGATAAGGGAACACGGCTTGCTGTAAGAGAGTCAGCCTTTGAGGTGTACAAACTAAATATCCGATAAAAAAAACCATCTCGAGCATAAGTCCTGCAAAAGCTGCGCCTATAATGCCGTATGAGTTACTTAAGGTGAAATAGAAAATAACACCAGACAATAGTGCAATCATTTCAACCCTTGTACGCCTGACCTGCATCGATTGAGTGGTCAAACCGTCCGCAAGAGAGATGTTGATCATCTGAAGAGCCAGCATCAGTGATAATATTTTTAATGGTTCAACTGCTTCTGCCCAGCTTCCACCAAATAGCAGGCGTATGATAAAATCAGACAAGAAAAATAAAGGAATTGCGATAGACATACCCATAAGTGCCATGATCTTCACTAACATTACATTATGATTCATGTGTTCTTTAAACTTGTTGTTATTAAAACATCGGTACATGACTGGAAAATACGCCCCTGCCACAACAAATGGAATTTGTTGTAATGCTTGAGGGATTCGATACGCTACAGCAAACAAACCTACCTCCCTTAAAGATACTGTTTGTTCGAGCACGATTGGTCCTAACTGCGGTGTCAAGACAAATAATAATCCAGCTATCGTAAATGGCCATAACTCTTTAAATAAACCCTTATGAAATTTGCTCTTATACTTAAAGTCCATATTTTTTCTTACCAGCAACAGAGCTAAGACCCCACCGGCTAAATAGGATACTCCGTATAGAAAGCTTATCTTAATAGGACTTATAGAGAGCGACATACCAATTAAAACGGCTATAACTAGGCAGATAGAGGTCGTAATGCGTATCAGTCCCGAATACTGCATTTTTTCTATTACCTGAAAGTAAGCGGTACCTATACTCTGCAAGGTTAAACCTGTGACCATGGGAATTAGTAAGTAGTAGGAAGTTTGTATCAGTTCCAACTGCTTTGGATAGAACGTGTGAATTAAAATAAATCCCAGAAATAGCGTTCCAATTAGAAAAGCAATCCTAAGTTTTAGATAGGACATAATTACAATTGGAATACTGTTTTTTTTAATTGAACTTTCCCTAACCACGATGCGACTCAGACCCGCATCTGTAAAGTAACCCATAATCATTGAGAATGCTAAAACCACGCTGAACAATCCGTAATAATAAGATTCTAAATAAGATGCAAGAGCGATTAATGCAACAGCATTTAATACACTTGCTAACACTGTACTGCAAAACAAATGAAGGATGTTTTTTCCGATCGAATTGCCTTTAATTGCTTTCATCTTACGTTCCACCTTATTTGCAGCTGTTTCTACGTTTTTTGGTAAATGACTCCCGCTACGTATTTTCCAAGTTTCATATAGTGTTCTGCAAGCTTTGTTATATCCTTCTTTTTGTCCTTCCTCTCTTTCACGAGAAAAATCACACCCTCACACGCTTTTGTAACAAAAGAAGGAGGATTTGACACCTGAGCAGAAGGCGCTTGAAAGAGCACAATATCATAAACCTTTTTCCACTTTAACAGTTCCTTTTCATAATTAGGCTCTAAACGTCTACCAATCACATCCTTTTTTGACCCTGCAGGAAGGAATGTGAAGCCTTCTATCATTGTTTCTTTATACATCTGCTGTGAAGGTCCATCAATTAGTAAATCCGAAAATCCATATAAAGAGTTGGTTCTGAACCATTCATGTAAAGAAGGATTTTCAAAGTTAGTATCCACCAGAAGCACCTTTTTCCCTCTGTTTGCGAGAAGACTCGCCAGTTTACAAGTTATTATTGCCCGGCTATCCTCTTTACCAGCATATGAGACCATCAGCATGACAGGCTCCTTAGCAATGCCTTCCTCAATTCTCATACAAAGAATGTCCATCTGCTCATCCAACTGATTTCCCCGTTTTTGTTTAGTTAGACTGCGCACTGATGTTTCCTCCATTTTCTTTTATTGGCTCACTTTTTCCACTCTGCCTTTTTACCTTTCTCAGATACTTCTTTTCATTAATTGTTATTTCACCTAAGACGGATAAACCTAAATCTGACTCTATCTCATGATAATTTCGTACTGTATCGTCAAAGTATTCTCGAAGCATGGCAAGTCCAATGCCTACAAGTAATCCAACTGCAAAACCTATTGCCAAATTGACTTGGATGCTTCCAACTTTTTCAAAGTCACTTTCAGCTTTGTTTAATACTTCGACGTCATTTACATTTAACAATTCATTCACCTGACGTACCGTAGTCTTTGCTATTGTTGTTGCAATAAGTGAGGCTTTTTCAGAATCCTCATTTCTAACAGAGATATTGATTATTTGAGAGTTTTGATTATTTTTAATTGCTATACTTTTGAGTAATTCTTCTTTATCAATTTCCATTGTCTGTTGAACCTGATCTAAGACAACCGAACTATTTATTAAATCCATAGTAGATGCCAGCATTCTGTTAACCCTTTGAGTATCTGCGACCGTCTCTTCATTTTTCAAAGAACCAATTAAAAGATATTCATTTGCTTCATAAGTAGGTTTTATAAAGAAAAGTGTAGCTACAGCCGATATTCCAAACATAATAACAGCAGTCAGCAAAATAGTTGCAAATCGATTTTTCATAACCAATATAAAGCTTTTTATATCCATAATTTCATCTCCCACACCCTCCGTTTCAGGAAATGTTATCCTTAAGTACTTTAAGTGTATTTAATAATATAGCAACAACAAAATTTCATTCCTACCTATCACTGTTCATTATAAAGAACGAGAGGGTAGATATGACTAATTATTACTTTTGTACCTTTGTTACTGACCTTGCAGGCGTACCTACAGCAGTATTATAATCAGATAAATCATTTATTACTGTTGATCCAGCACCTGCTACACACCATTTACCTACAGTTATACCAGGTACAATAACGGATCCTGCCCCGATTAGAGAGCCTTCTCCAACTTCAACATTTCCAGTAAGCGTTACGCCTGGTGCTACATGTACGAAACTTTCAATGCGGTTGTCATGCTCTACTATAGCTCCTGTGTTAATTATTGCGTGGTCTCCAACTGAGGTATCCGTGTTGACTACTGCTTTAGCCATAATGACAGTACCATTTCCAATACGTGCACTTGGACTGAGATTTGCGGTCTTATCGACGAGTGACAAGTAACGGTCTTTTGGCAACCTAAGTTTTGCCTCTATCCGCTTCCTTAACTTGTTATCTCCTATTGCAATTATAAAGTAACACCCCTTATTATCTATGAAGGATGAGATTGAGCTAAGTGGTCCTTTTATGATGCCCTTTACTTCTACTGTTTCTTGAAATCTATCATCTAAAATAGCTGAGATGGTCAAATCTGAGTAAGATGTAATAAGATCTTGAATTACCTTGCTATGTCCTCCATTACCGATGACAACAACTTTTCTCATTATTCTTCCACCTTTATAAAAGCATCCTTCTAAATTAATTCAACTCTTTTCTCTTGATAATCTTCAATAGTCTCTCCCAACCCAATGTCAAACCCAAAACTGGGGATCCATTGAAGGTTTTTTTGTGCCTTTTGATTGGATAAAAGACTATGTTGAATGTCTCCTTCTTTCTTTTTGAGCATTTTTGGAGAGATCTTTCTGTTACCTACATCTTCTAATGAATCTATTAAATCAATAATAGAGGTTCTTACGTTTGTCCCTATGTTAAATATATCTCTGTCTCCTTGATTTAAAGAGGCGATGTTAGCTTTCGCCACGTCTTTCACATATACAAAATCCCTTGTTTGCAAACCATCTCCAAAAACGGAAAGTGGTTTTTGATTCAAAAATTTCTCAATGAATATTGCTATAACTCCCGCTTCACCGTTAATATCCTGTCTTGGTCCAAAGACATTGGCATACCTTAAAATAGTATAATTTAATCCATATAGCTTTGAATATAATTGGATACACTTCTCTGCATGCAGCTTTGAAAGACCATAAAATGAAATGGGGTTAACTGTATGTTCTTCATTGATTGGTAAAAACTGCGGTTCTCCATATACTGCAGCAGATGACGCAAACACAAATTTCTTTACGTCATACTTTATGCAAGCATCTAACAAATTTAGTGTCCCCAAAATATTTTCATCAGCATCGTATAAAGGATTTTCTATCGACTTTGTTACCGATACCTGGGCCGCTTGATGAATAACAAAATCAGGCTTTTCCTCGCGAAAAATAGAATCCAGATCTCCTTTAATATCAGCTTGATAGAACACTACACCTTCTGGGATATTCTCTCTACAACCAGAAAGAAGGTTATCTATTATGACAGGTTCATAGTTTCCCTTCAGTAACTCCTCAACAATATGGGATCCAATAAACCCAGCTCCTCCAGTTACCAATACCTTCAACTGTGTCCACCCTTCCTTTTTTAGTGCTTAGGAGCGCCCTTTCGTTCATTATAAAGAACAAACAGGCGCAGTCTTTACCAATGCTATCTTTTCAGGTCACTACTTATAATAATGGTTTTCCAGTAAGGATCTTAGAGAGAACATTAATCAATATATTGATATTCTTTAGTACTTCGGACTTAGTTAAATCTAAATTGATGTTTGACTTAAGAAGACAGAAATTTCTCTTGGATATAATTTCATTTTAGGAAGAAATGTATCTCTAATTCTTAAGTAGGGATGATAGACTTTTTTTACTATTCCACCCTTGTCCCAAATATCTCACTATTGTTTTCAACGCTTCACGATTTCCTTATTGATCCACCTATTTTTATTCGTTTCATAGATTTCCTCCATTATTTTCCTTACATTATACTTCTGTTTCCAGTCTGGAAAATGATTTTTAAATTTGTCCAAGTCACTTATATACCAAATGTGATCCCCAGCTCTTGCATTCTCATCATAACTTGTCGAAAGTTTGTTACCGGATATTTCCTGAGAGGCGTTAATCGCTTCTACCATTGAGATATTCGACTCTCTGCCTCCTCCCAGATTATAGACTTCTCCTCCAGTTCGAGGCTTTTCAAAAAAAGCATCAAAAGCAGAGATTACATCTGTTGAGTGAATAACATCTCTTACTTGTTTACCTTTATAACCTATAATTGTATACGGCGTGTTGGTCATTACACATCTCATTAAATAATTTATAAAACCATGCAACTTAACACCGGATTGACGCGCCCCACTCAATACGCCCCCTCTAAAACAAGCAGTTTTCAAATTGAAGTACCTACCATATTCTTGTACAAGAATATCTGCAGATAATTTTGAAGCACCAAATAAAGAATGCATATTTTGGTCTACACTTAAGCTTTCAGGAATTCCATTTTGATAGTCATGTTCTGGGTCTATTTCCCATCTGGTTTCTCTCTCAACTAAAGGTAATTGATTGGGAGTATCTCCATAGACTTTATTTGTTGAAGTGAATAAAAAAACGGCTTCAGGGCTGTATTTCCTCATTGCTTCTAATAAATGTAAGGTTCCATTTGCATTAACAGTGAAATCCATAATAGGATCCTTTGCAGCCCAATCATGGGAGGGTTGTGCGGCAGTATGAATGATCAAGGAGATATCAGACTTGTATTTTTCAAATAGTTTATTTACCGCTTCGTTATTTCTAATATCAATATCGTGGTGTTCATAATATCGTTTAAATTTTTTGCTTAGTCGGTCTCTATTCCAAATCGTTGAACCTTCTTCTCCAAAGAATAGCTCTCTCATATTGTTATCAATACCAATTACCTTGTAGTTCTTCTCAGCATAGTATTCTACCGCTTCCGATCCTATTAATCCTGCCGCCCCTGTTATGATCACGATTGACATTTTAGTTCCCCCTTTAGGTTTACTACAATAATAGGATCACCACTTATATCAAGTGTGCTTCCTAACTCTTAATGTTCAATATAAAGAACAAAAAAGCTAAAGTCAAGGCATATTTACATCTACAGAGTACTATTATCTGTTGAATACTGATTAAATTCCACACAATCAGTTCTTAATAGAGAAAAATAATTTTCTTTAAGAATACACTATGAGACAATATATTTCAAAATATTGTAAATAATAAACTTATGAAACGTAGAATTTATCCTTCTTTACCAACAACAACCGTCAGTGTGAGTTAACTACAGGAGGTAGGCATATCTTGAGAAAAATTTGACCCTCCAGCCCATTTTTCCTGCATAAACACATTCAAAAGTAATAACGATGGAGCAGATAAATCATTTATATCCTCTTCATCATGAAATGCTATAAGATATATCTATTAAAAAAACAGGCATAGAGAAATGATAACTTCTCTGTGCCTGCTGGAAAATCATAACTATTTATTCACTTCTTTGCCAGACTATGAACAAACAGAATAGGAGGAGATCTAGCTAACTATCCCTGTATGCAAGCACTATCTCCTCCTACCTACTTTCATCTTCAATGTAATGGTATTCGCGAAGAATCTTAATAAGCTCCTTTATAGCTTCCTATCCCTTATCCCGTCAGGCATTTATTCCAATTTAAGAGAGAAGACGAAAGCAAACGTATCCTCGTTAAACAAACCAGAGTCTCTTAATGTTTTTAAGATAGCTTAGACTAGGTATTTTCTCTATGATGGTTTGTATGATTTTTAAAGAGTGTGTAGTAGAGAGGCACCCCCGTCCAATGAATGGACGGAGGTGCCTCTTGAAGGTTAAGACATAAAAGCACTAAAAACAGCTCTACAGAATTAATCCATAGAACTGTTTTTCATCCACTTAGCAAGTGTTGAATATCTGCTACTATCTTAAGTTTTTCTTAATTTCATTTTCCACGGAGTCGCTTACTGCTCCTGTCCCACCTAAAATTTCAACATAGTCATATTCCTTAGAACGGAAAGTTTGAAGAGTTTCCTCCATAATCTCGTCTGGACGAACAAGAAGAACTTCTGCATCTAATTTAGCTGCGAGGACTGATCCAGTCAATGCATCTGCAAAGCTTTCTCCGGTTGAGAAAAATACTGTATTACCTTCTGAAGGTAGACCATTAACTATAGATAGGTTCGTTCCATATCTATCCTCACCCATATACCTGGAGGGAGAAGGTAATGAATCAGAAACTGTTCTATATATGACACCTGTTCCCCCAACTACTATCGTTTCTTTTACTTCACTTAGTGAAGAACGAGTTGAAGGTGGTACCATGTTCTCTTTTGTTAATAGAATGGGGTAGCCGTTTTTAGATGCATAAGAAGCTATAGAAAGAGCATCTGGAAAATTAGAGCCATTCGCTATCACGGCAGCACCATTTTCAAAACCTATTTGATCGGCAATTTTTTTGGAAGTTTCATATCTATTACTTCCTGCAATTCTTTGTACAATTAAGCCCATATTAACCAAACTCTTATATACATCATTAGAAACTGCATTTTTTCCGCCTAGAATAACAGCCTTTTTTGCTTCTAACCGCATTATTTCTTCCTTCGTACCATTATTCAAACGATCACTAGAAGTTAGTAGAATGGGTGAGTTTAAGCTATATGCTAAAGGAGCACCTGATAAAGCATCTGGAAAATCATCAGAACGTGCTATAACTACTGTATCTGTATATTCCCATCCTGCCTTAGAAATTTCAATGGCTGTTTCATAACGATTCTCTCCAGATAATCTACCAAGCCCTTTAGTCTTCACACGTACAGTTAAAGCTTGTGAAGAGATATGTCCTACACTATCTTTAGTTTTAATTTTAAATATATAGGTAGTATATGGTTTAAGGTCATTAACGTCTACACTAGTTTGATTCCCCTGCACCCCGGCTAACTTTTGTCCATTTTTATAAACCAGGTACTTCTTCACAGTGTTATCATCGTTTGCTTTTGGCCATTCAAAGCTTACCGAATTTTCATCAAAAGATACAACTTTTATCTCATCTTCGCCTCCCCATTGGGGTGCTTCAAAGTCATAGAAAGGAGTATCATTATGGTCACCTTTTAAAATTGGCTGATATTCAATATAATCAGCTGAACTTAAGTCGTCATTTTTATCGTATATTGACGATTCAATAGTTTCGGTATCCAATGTGTTCCAGTAGTTTTCCCTGGCAATCATATTACCGTCATCATACCCATTTGGCAAAGTCAAAGTAATACCTTCATGACTTAGGAAGGTATTGTATTTAACTATAGTTTTTGACGAATCATAACTAGCCCAATTTTTTACAAAATAAGGATCATAATTATTTATCTGGTCATTGAATACATTGTTTTTAATATAAACGGTTGTATCATCACTAGTTCCGACACTGACCCCACCAGTGTTGTTAAAGATATTTCTCTCAATATGCACGTCGCTGGTAGGATACCATAGATAAATCATAGGTATATTAACTAAGGTGCTATTTGTTAAGTTTATAGAACCATAAGTGCTGCCACTTGTTGCAGGGTATACACTCCCACCTTTTATGTCAGCATAGGATATATTCATTTCAAAATTTTCATCGTAATCATTATCCCCAGGTTCTATATGAAGATTATCCACAAGTATTTTGCTATCAGGATTTCCTAATGCATTTAATATACCCCATACTTGCAGTGACTCTCCATCACCCTCTATAACTACTCCCGGTTCAATAGTCAAAGTAGCATCAGATGCTACCTGAACATTACCCTCGAACTTGTAAGGTGAATTTTCTAACGTCCAAATTGTATCTTCTTTAAGAATACCGTTTACCTTCGTACCGGTAGTCTCCGCCTCCACTTTACTCATAGTTGTAGAAATAAATGCTATTATAAATAATAACACCATCAACCACTTCCAACATTTCACAAAAACCACTCCATTTGATATATGAATTATGCAATAGACACCAGTAAATAATACCACTGATTTATATTCGATGCATTAGTACGAGGTACAATTATACTAGTTTAATATTATTTCAATTATAGATTAAACCTGTATTTAATAGAATATATAAATAAAAGAGGTGAAAAATTATGAAAACATACTTATATCTTTATAATAAGTTCTACGAAGGCCTTACACTTAATGTGTGTTTTAAAACAAAGCGAGAGGCTGCCATATGATTAGACTTTAAATAAGATTAATACATATATCTGCATTAGTTGTAAGTCGAATTTACTGTAGCACCCATCCACCATTTCCTTAAATTCATACAAAATATCAGGAGGTAGTACACGTTTTGTAGTTGCTTGCACAAGGTATGCGTATATTTTTAAATATCCAACATATATGTAGTTATACCTTAATTTAAAAAGCACTCCTGGATGGAGTGCTTTTTATTATTCCCTTCCTAAAGGTGCGACAGGAAGCCCCAATATGCTATTTACCTCTTTAATTAGAAAAGGCCCAAAATGCTTTGCAAGTCCTGAATGCTCAGAATAATCTCCAACATCCAAGCTATAGTCTATCCCTCTATCGTCCAATATGTTAGTAAAAGGTAATAGATGGTTCTTATAATGATGATCCCCTTTACCTATGTGAAGAGAAATTTTTGACTGCCCCTTAAAATTTAAGAAAAGCTCTCTATAATGATTATTCAACCGTTCTCTAGCGTCGCTATCATAACCACCAGTAATTAACCGAAGAACTACATATCTTGTGTAAGGTGATAGCTCATAAAGGTAGTCACCCACTTTTGTTTGCATGCCTCCAGCAATAATATGGCCATAATTATATTTCAAACCAAAATATACGGCTGCTGTACCGCCCTTACTTGAACCTGCAAGAATAATATTTTCAAGTGGAATTGAATTGCCGTTAGCTACTTGGGAAATTATTGATATTACACTAGATTCATAATCTAATTTACTTTCAGCCCCTAGATAATAACAAGGGTGTCCATCATAATTATCAAGAATAAATAATCTATGACAATCAGTATCTTCAAGCTGTCTTACGTAGTTGTAATAGGCAGGCTCTCCATGTTCTTCTTTCCCATTAAAACCTGAAAAAGTAACAATTAGATGGTTAGATTCTGTCTCGGGTGCCCAATAAAAGTATTTCACTTCAGTAGAACCCTTATGTATGTATTGGTTTTTAAAAATAAAATTTGATAAAGACAATCTTCATTCCCCTTTTTATTCAATTTGACTCTTTACAATAGTAAATACTTATCATTTTGTTCATCTAGTGCTCCCCTAATATAGCCTAGTTTTAAGCAAATGAATAGTCAAGAAAATACGGAAGATATCTTTAATATATCTTGTGAAATTGCAATATTCACTTTTTCAAATCAAATTCCATTGGTAAGATAACCAACATCTTTAGAAAATCATATCACTTCACTAAAAATAACGTTGTTTCTAAACTAGTGTATTACGTAATGCTTATGTTTATTTTGTGTGAGTCAAGTTCTGAGATGTAAAGAAGGAACCACTGAGGTTCGATAGCCTACAGTGGTTCCTTCTTTATTATTTATTAACTCAAATTAACCGAGTAACCGCAAGGAAGAGGATGCCCCACACTGGAATAGACAACAACGATCCATTTATTAACCCTGTTAAAAAATCTCCTTCTTTCAACAACATTATTAGCACTCCCCTTTCATGTCCACATGTATTGTAAGCGTTTCATAAGTGTATGTTATCACTCTCTTCCCGAAAAATATGTTGAGAAAACAATGAGATATGTTTTTTAATTTGTCGTTTAGAGGTTCATTTTAGATTAAACACTCTATATTAAAAAATATAGTAAATTAATCTAGTGTTAACAGAACTATAATATCTATACTTTATACTAATTTCAAAACTCCTATGACTTACCAATTTAGTATATTTTGTTTATTTAATTTATGGTACAATTAAACCTGTTATTAGAAAAAAAGAGGTGAATAAATGGTTTACAATGAACCGATATTCCTAGAACCAAACTATAAGGAACGAATTTGGGGCGGAACAAAACTTAAAGAAATTTTCAATTATCCTATACCTTCAAACCAGACTGGAGAAGCTTGGTGTATATCCGGTCATTCTAATGGTCCCAGCCTAATAAAAAATGGTCCCTTGAAGGGTCTGTCATTAGCTGAAGCATGGAATCATCATCGTGAACTCTTTGCTCATGAAAAAGGAGAAGAATTTCCTCTATTAATAAAAATATTAGATTCGAAGAAAGATTTATCTGTTCAAGTACATCCAGATGATACTTATGCAAGAGAAGTTGAAGGAGAAAATTATGGTAAGACAGAATGCTGGTACATAATAGATTGCGAAGAAGATTCAGAAATCATCTTTGGTCATCATGCTGAAGATGCTGAAGAGTTAGCATTCATGGCTAACAATGGTGAGTGGAATAATTTATTAAGAAGAGTTAAAGTCAAACCTGGTGATTTTTATTATGTTCCTAGTGGAACCATTCATGCGATTGGATCAGGAATACAAATTCTTGAAACACAACAGAGCTCTGACATTACTTACCGTGTTTATGATTATGACAGAGTCGGCCAAGATGGAAAAAAACGTGAACTCCACTTGGAACAATCTCTTGAAGTTACGAATACCCCTCATGAGGACCCTGAATTGAGTAGTATTCGTAACCACTACAATAGCTTAAATGAAGAGCAACTTATTGAAGAAGAATATTTCAGTGTATATAAATGGGATCTGGATGGTGTATGCAAAGATTTATCTTTAAATTCTTATCTACTTATTAGTGTGATTGAGGGTAACGGAGAAGTTGCTACTAAAGAAGGACCCTATAAGTTCAAAAAAGGTGATCATTTCATCGTCCCTGCTACTGTTACTACATTTGACTTACTTGGAAATGCTTCATTAATTGTTTCAAATTCTAATCAAAACATAGAACAAAGGAGTCATGCTCATGTGGAAGAAAGAGTTCGATCGTTGGAAACAATATAAAGGATTAAATGATGACTTGGCCTCTCAATTAGAAGAACTAAGTGATCAAGAAGAACTGCTGGAAGATGCGTTTTATAAAAACCTAGAATTTGGAACTGGAGGCTTACGTGGAAAGTTAGGTCCTGGGACAAATCGAATGAACGTCTACACAATCCGTAAGGCTTCAGAAGGACTGGCGCAATACATAAATCAACAAGGTCTTACTAATCAAGGAATCGCTATTGCCTATGATTCTCGGTATAAATCAAAAGAATTTGCAGTAGAAACAGCGCGTGTGCTCGGATATCACGGCATTCCTTCATACGTATTTACTTCATTAAGACCAACACCTGAACTTTCTTTTGCTGTTCGTCAATTAAACGCTGCAGCTGGTATTGTCATCACGGCAAGCCATAACCCACCAGAATATAATGGGTTTAAGGTCTACAATGAAGATGGAGGTCAAGTCCCACCTAAGCAAGCCAAAGACATCATCACCTTTGTCAATCAAGTTGAGGATGAACTTCAGGTGAATGTTGCTAGTCAGGAAGACTTAGAAAATAAAAACCTTCTACGATGGATTGATGAAGAAATAGATAATAGTTATCTAAAAGAGCTAAGAAACGTTACTGTACAACCAGAATTGAACAAAGATATTTCGATCGTGTTCTCACCCTTACACGGAACAGCTCGTTCTCTAGTTGAAAAAGGCTTAAAACAAAGTGGTTTTTCTTCTGTTCATATAGTAGAAGAGCAGGCAACACCAGACCCTGAATTTTCTACGGTTTCTTCTCCTAACCCAGAAGAGCATCAAGCCTTTGAGGTTTCCATTGAACATGGTAAGTCCATAGGTGCTGATTTACTAATGGCTACCGATCCAGATGCTGACCGTCTTGGAATAGCTGTCCCAGATGAGTCAGGAGAATACAAAGTACTGACTGGTAATCAGACAGGAGCACTTATGCTTGATTACCTTCTCAGTCAAAGTGAAAACCTTCCAGAAAATGGTCTGCTAATTAAAACAATCGTTACATCTGAATTCGGTGGTGTCATTGCGAATGCTTATAATATCCAATCAATAGATACTTTAACAGGCTTTAAGTTCATAGGTGAGAAAATCCGTGAGTTTGAGCAAACTGGAGAATATCAGTTTTTGTTTGGCTATGAAGAAAGTTATGGTTACCTCGTAAAAGACTTTGCTCGGGATAAAGATGCCATACAGGCTGCCATACTTGCTGCAGAAGTAGGTGCCTACTGGAAGAACCAAGGGAAAACACTCCTTGATGCTCTTAATAATCTATATGAAAAGTATGGCTATTTCCTTGAGGAACTTCAGTCGATGAAATTAGAAGGAAAATCAGGGGCGGACACCATCCAAAATATCATGAATGATTTTCGTAATGCAGATATGAAAGAAGCTGGTGGTAAAAAAGTGATTGCTGTTGAAGATTACGAAACATCAGTCCGTTATCTTGCTCAAGAAAATAAAAATGTATCTATCGATTTACCCTCATCAAATGTATTAAAATTCATTTTAGAAGATGACTGTTGGTTCTGCCTCCGTCCATCCGGCACAGAACCAAAAATTAAATTTTATTATGGCGTAAAGTCCCGGTCCCATAATGAAAGTAAAGAGATATTATCTGCTATAAAAGGTACCGTTAATGACCGATTACATGTATTAATCTAAAAGAGTAGAGCAAGGTCAAAAGATTGACCTTGCTCTTTACTATAAATAAAAAAGACCATCTTCAAGATGGCCTTTTGGAGCTATATTCCTCTATTATATCGTGAACATTTCGAATTTCCTTATCTGACATTTGCAAGTAATAGATTCCATCAATTTTTGTACCAGTACCGGTCATTTGATAGGTCACCATACTATCTGCAGCACTTCTGTAATTTAGTAATATGTTCTTCATTGTACTAAAATTCATGTTCGTTTTAACATTATTACCAAGGACATCCATTACATTTCCAATTTTGTTAACTGAACCAATAGTTGCTCCTTTATCAATGATTGCTTGAATAACCTTTCTCTGCCGTTCATTCCGACCAAAATCACCATTAGGATCTTGATATCTCATTCTAACAAACCCCATAGTCTGAGGACCATTTAATTTAATATTCCCTTTACTATACTGATACCCCTTTTTATAGTAGCCTGTATCTTTCCATTGCAGTTCATTATTAACAGTAATTCCACCTACAGCGTTTACCATCTCAGATAAACCTTCCATATTCATCCTTACGTAATAATCCATTTCTACATTTAACAAGTTCTCTACCGTTTGAATAGACATTTCAGTCCCGCCGAATGCATAAGCATGGTTGATTTTATCCATTCTACCCGCTTGAGGGTCATCTCCGACCATTTTTGTTCGAGTGTCTCTTGGAATACTTATCAACTGACTACGATTATTATTCGGATCAATTGACAAAACCATTAAAGCATCCGACCGTCCACGGTCACCTGCACGCTTATCTACCCCTAACAATAAAATGTTTAGGGGGTCATTTTCTTTAAGCTTCTTTTTGGTTACCTCGTGATTTATTGAATTGACTTCTTGATGCATTTTCTTATCCACGGTGTTTTTAGCTCCATTATAAACGGCATAAGAATAAACACATCCAACCACAGTCATTATCAATAATAACAAAAGGGATACCTTTAACCATCTTCTATTTTTCTTTTGATATCTCTTTCCTCTCTTCATTAGATTCTATTTCACCTCTTTTTATTATGTTCATTCAATAGAAATCTTTACTCTAAAGTTGTAGTTTTTTAAATCCCATTTACTAATGTCACATTTAACTTAGTTTAATTGATATAAAATGAGCTTTAGTTAAATAACTAAAGCTCATAGATTCCTAATCTTCATAAGATACATAATAACACCAAATTTAAATATAGAAGTAGAAGGTCTATATCCAATTATAAAGTCTCTAGAATATTTCTTGCGACTATATATATATCATTCTGGCTGTTATATAGCTTTTGTTCTTGTAATGTGTTCAATAATTTTGAATCTATTTTCAAACTTTTTATTTCTTCCCAAGATAATAACATAAGATGATTATTATCTCTTAAATATTTTACAGTGTTATTATCCTCAGACATGTTATTCCTATCTAGTATTACTAATGGTTTGTTGTTAATTACTGCTTCACTTACTGTACTCCATCCTGCCTTAGATATTACTACATCCGCTGCACAGATGTAATTTTGAGATTCTGTGTAATTTTCAGGGATCTTATACACATTCGGAAGATCTAAGTTAAGGTTACTTGAAACTAGAAATATACAATCCTTATTATCCCATATTTCAAATGACTGTATGTCTTCTATACTTACTTTCATACCTAAACCAAAATAAACAATAGTTTTGGTTCTACTTGGATTCACTTTTTCTATTATTCTTTGTACTTCATTAAATTCTGAGGGCCTAGCTAACCATTTAAAATTATATTTTCCATGTGCTCCCCATAATGGTTCAAAATTTCCAGATAACGAATAGTAAAAATTCATATGTTCATAAGCCTTTTTGAAAACATGGAGGTATTCGTCACGAACTAATGAGTGATAAGCAGTATACCAAGTGAAGTTAGATATCCCAATACTAGGAATATTACATTTGTGAGCAGGAATAAAGGGAATGGGACTTATATCAGAAATTACTAAGTCTACGTCATTTTCTTTTAAAAAATTCAGTTCATCTTGTAACCGTAAATCCCAGTCCTTAATAAATCTTAAGTACTCCTCCTCTTGAGCATAGGAGTCTGGAAACATACTGTTGTGGTTTAGTTTGTAACCGATATCCGTCTCCACTTCACGATACTCTAATTGATCACTCTGTAAAGATGTTCTCAAAAAATCTATTGCAAATGAATGACATACAATAATCTTCAAATCTGATTTACTAAATTTAATTATTTCTCTTATGACTGCTATACTTCTTGTAGCATGTCCATATCCATAATCTGATATATAGTACACGATCTTCTTCATTATGAAGTTTATAGAATTACACTAGATTTAGATTGTTTAAATTGCGCTATAACATCTTCCCAGTCAAAATGAATTCTAATTACATCACCTTCACTAATACCTTTACCTGTTTGTACTTCAATAAATTCCAATTCAGATATTGCTTTCACTCCATGTTTTTTACCAGATGGTAGATGAACAACATCTCCAGCTTTCACACGTCTGATTTGATCATCTATTACAAGTTCTCCCTCGCCTTTTACAATAGTCCAAACTTCTTCTCTTAAATTATGGTAGTGATAAGTCGAGTTCTTCCCTTTTTCAATACATATTCTCTTCGTAACCATTTCTTCTTCGTTATCATAACTAGAGTAATCCAATACTCGGGACCAACCCCATATTCTTTCTTCATACATAGGTCTCTGATTAAACCCTTTAATAAATTCTTTGATTTTAGGACTGGACTCTTTATTACTTACTAATATTCCATCAGGACTTGCAGCAACTACTAAATTATTTAATCCTAAAACTGTTACTGGAATATCTAATTCATTTATAAGATGAGTATTTTGTGATTCCTCACAAATAACACCCTTCCCTACTTTGTTAGTAGCCATTTCTTCTGTTAAAGTGTTCCACGTCCCTAAGTCTTTCCAATATCCATCATAAGGAAGAGCCACTATACTCTCGGCCTTTTCTACAACTTCATAATCAAAACTAATTTTAGGTAATTCTTTATATGATTCATTTAACGTGTTGTAGTCTATTGGCATGTTTTTTTCTTTCATCAAGTCAAATAAATAGCCTAATCTAAAAGCAAAAACCCCACAATTCCATAGAGCATTATTTCCAATGAGTTTTTTAGCTTCCTCTTCAGTTGGTTTTTCTGTGAAATGATTGACCTCTACATAATTGTCATGCCGTTTACTAGGAACTATGTAACCATATTTAGAAGAAGGATATGTAGGTTCAACACCTATTAAAGCTAAATCAGCTTTAGTCTGATTAATCACTTCCTCCAGATTTTTTACTTTTTCAAAAAATTCATTTTCAACAAATGGATCTACAGGAAGAACCACAATCATTTCATCTTCAGAAGTAGATTCAAAAGAATTAATGTACGAAGCTGCTAATGCTATAGCAGGGAAGGTATCTCTTCTTTCGGGTTCAGTTACTACAGGAACATCTATACCCAATTGATTATGAATCATTTCTTTTTGTACTTTTGAAGTTGCAATAGTTGTAGATTTATCTAATCCAGCTGTTTTAATCTGCTCCCAAACTCTTTGAACCATTGATTGTTTATTTCCTGAACTATCCTGTAGCATCTTCAAAAATTGCTTAGATCTTGTATCATTAGATAAAGGCCAAAGTCTTTTACCAGACCCACCTGATAACAAAATTAACTTCATAATTCGCCTCCATTTATGTTAATTAGAATGAGTTTATTATCCTATATACTTAAAATGTTAAAATTTACATGAAAATTATCATTATAATTGCATTCAAATTCTACCTCCATCAAGTGGAGATGATATTCTAAATAAGTTTTATTGGCACATTCATAAGTTAATTATTTAAATAGGATCAAACTTAGAATTATTTTTATTCTCTTTGTAATTAGTGAATATTTTTTTATTACTATAAGAAATATTTATATCTTTCTTTGAATAACTATAGATCAGCAAATAAATAAAAGGGAAACAAGTTAATTTATGTCTAAAGTATGAACCATAATCAGGTTCAAATATTCCTTGTGCAATTGTAAAAGCCCATACTACTAATGCACAAATGTAAACCTCAAAATTAGTTTTTCTGAGTTTTAAACCTTTAAACATCAATAATGTAACTATTAATTGAAAAATAACAAAAGGTAAATATTTAAAGGATGTAAGCAAATTAAAAGGGAATAACAACCTAATAAATATTGTAATCCTATTAGAAATAAATCCAATAAATGAAGAATCATTAAACCATAGATGAATCCACGAATCTGTAATGCTAATAATACTAGTAGCTCTTGCTTTGTATAACAACTGGAATGCAGGAGTATCAAATAAAAACAGTGCAATAGTTAATAAACTACAATATCCTATAATTATTACCTTCCGATTACCTTTTGCTAGTAGATGTAAAGTAAATATACCCATAAATAAAACAAAATAATATCTACCAATAACGAATCCGTAGATAGTAAACATTAGTATGATAATAAACAAAAACGTTTTGTGTTTTCTTCCAATTAATAGGTATACACATATCATAGATATATAAAAAGGAATAATTTCTTTTGTAGGTACTGCGTAAAATGAAGCAAATAAGATAAATAATACTGATAGAGGGATTAGAGTTACTAGGTTTATTTTTACAGGTTTAAATTTCCACATTAATCCTATAGGCAACATAAACAGAAAATAGTAAACAATATTTGTAAAGTGAAAAGGTGCATCTATAGAAAATGCGTATCTAGAAACATCAACCCCCATAGTTTTTATGAAATTAGTAATGGGTAGAGTTAACAAATTTGAGGATTCAAAAGAACCTGCATCAAGACTTGGCGTGGAATTCATTAATGTATAACTATCTATATAAAATTTGTGATGGTTTATATAAGGATTAATAAACATAAAAGCTAAGCCACCAAGTGAAAGTAACATGAAAAATAAAATGCTATTAATATGTTCTTTTGTCAATTTACTCCACCTGCTTTACTACTATTTCTGTCCTTGAATTTGTAAGTAAGAGTTTTTTTATAATAATAAATCACTATATTCCGTATCAATTTTCTTTACCATTTGCGAGCTTGTAAACTTCTCTGTAAAGATATCATACCCTTTGGACCCTAACTCTCTGCACTTAGACTTTTCTAAGTTTTCCATTATACCAGCTAAAGCACCCTTTTCTAAGTTAAATATATATCCAATATCATTGGTACCAACTATTTCAGGCAATGCACCTCTATTACTTACAATTAAAGCACATGAGTGTTTCAATGCTTCTATAGATACAATTCCAAATCCTTCCCATCTAGAAGGGACAACAACTACATCAGCCTGTTTATAATATAAATTCAATAAGTTGTTACTAACCCACCCATATTCATAGACATCAGATGGAATGTCCACACGAGATGACCCTAGAACATAATCACCAATTAAGTGCAATCTAATATTGGAAGTGGTTAATGTTTTATACTCCTCAATTAGGTAATCAATCCCTTTTTGAAAATCAAACCTTCCAACAAATAGAATGTTTATATAACTCTTTGAAAAATTTTCTAAGTCTCGAGTGACCGGAGGGGGACTTACCTCACAATTACTTTGTACTGATATTCCATTATATACAACTACACTCTTTCCTTTCCCAATACCATATTTTAATGATTGTGTTTGTTCATAATGAGAAATGTTTATTATTCTATCAGTAACTTTGCTTAGTAGTCTTTCAGTTTCTTTATACAGTAATTTCTTGAATTTACCAGTTTCCATTAAAAAGGACCATCCATGAGAACAATATAGTATTTTGTAATTATTAGTTTTCTTAAACAAGGCTAAAACGCGTACAAAAATACCAGGAAAAGTTGAGTGAAGATGAATTACGTCAGGCTTAAATGCTATAATTTGCTTGTGGATATACATTATAGCTTTGACTATATATTTTAGATTTCTTTTATGGTAAGGATAACTAGCAATATTTTTTGTATAGTCTAGATTTTTTATTTGCTCCTCAGGTAATACCACTCTAACATTTTCATATCCATATGCTTTGCATTGATGACTTAGTAATTCATTTAAATGCGTTGCCACTCCGCCCTTAATATTCTCACATACGTGTAGGATTTTCATAGTTAATATACTCCAATATTTTTATCTTTATTCATTCATCTTATGGTGGTTTTTTTCAGGGATTCCCAATTCACCCCTAGCAATTCACTTAATTTAAACAAAACCATTTTCAAAGAAGAAATACATAAAACCAACATAATATACCTTAACTTAACATTATTATAAATGCTTATTTTTATATTTTCTTTTTCCTTATTTATAATATCTTTACTAGATACTCCCCCATCTAAATATTTAACGATATATTTATTAATGGTTATAATTCTATAATCATTTTGAAAAATATTTAGTAATAACTGTCTATCTGCCTTGATTTTATAATTAGTGTCAAAAAGAAAGCGTTTTTGTAGTTCGGTTTTTATAACATAACCTTGGTGACAACCATATGTTTCATAATTTACAATATTAAGGTGCTTATACTTCCCGATAACTTCTCCGTCGTAATTAGCAACCTTAAATAACAAAGTGTCAGGAGACTGATTCTTTATTATTTCATTCTCTATTTCATTTAAAACTGAGCTTGAATTTAAAAGATCCCCACTGTTTAAAAAGATAATATATTCCCCATTGCTAACTTTAGTAGCCTTGTTCATTGCATCATATATTCCATTGTCTTTTTCAGATATATATACATCGAAATTTTTCTTGTACTTATCCAGTATATCGAGTGTTCCATCAGTGGATTTACCATCAATGAGAATATATTCGTAATTTTTATTTTTTTGTGCTAAAACACTTTCAATAGTCTTTTCAATATTCCCTACATCGTTATATACGACAGTGACTATAGTAAAAAGTTTTTTTCTCATCCACCGACCACCTTGTAGACATCATTTACTTCTATTGCATTTTGAGAAGATGTATATTTGTTAAATGCCTTTATATAATTTTCATCTACTTCTTTATTAGTATAACCCTTTTCATATGCTTCAATGGCATTCTCAAGTACATTTGCTAAAGCTTCATAATCGTTTTTATCGTAAAAATATGCATTCTTTGTACTTACTAATTCTAAAAATGCAGCACAATTAGAAACCACTAAAGACATTTTAGAAAACATTGCTTCAACTAACGTCCTTCCAAAAGCTTCATTCAGAGAAGGAATCAAAGCTATAGAACACTTTTCTCTATATGGATTCAAATTATTAACGTAACCTAAAAACTCTACGGTATCTTCTAATTGATATAACTCAACTAACTTTTTGAGTTCATAAAAAGCTTCGCCTTCTCCAGCTATAAAAATTCTTATTCTTTTTTTATATTTCTTAGAGAGAAGGTTTATAGCTTCGATAGCATGGAAGTGTCCCTTTTGCTCACTTATATAGCCTGATAGTAAAATACCAATCCTATTTTCATTTTTATTTTTAGAAGATGTAATGTCTGCGGAGTCTATCCCATTGTATATTGTTTTCATCTTTCCTATATCAAAACAGTGTTTATATTTTTCGTTAATTGCATTGGAAATACTAATGATTTTATCAGCATTATTCATTACATTAATTGATTTTTCTTTGTTTATAAACTCTAAGTTATAATCCTCTTCTAAAAATTCCCTAATATGCCATATATGTTTGCTATTGTTAGCAGACGCTATTATAGCCCCCATATTAGTACATGAAGAATTTGAATGAATAATATCATACTTCTTAGCCCTAAACTTTAATTTAACACCTATACTTGATACTAATAAAAAAAACTTTCTAAGCGCTAGTTTTAAATTTTTTTCGTTAGAACTCTTAACCCAATTACAGTAAGGAAAGATAGTATACGGTATTTCCATTTCTTTTAGATGTGTCTCTAATTCGCCTTTCTTTGGAAGTAAAACTTCTACCTTATTACTTAGTCCTTGCAAGTGACTTATCAATTTTAACATAGACTTATTAGCCCCATACATACTACTATAGTGAGTTACGAAAAGTATCTTTTTCATTTTGCTCAACTTTCTCTATATTTTTTTTAAGTAATTCTATAGATCTTCTTTTACCATCTAAGACTAGTTGATTTACTTTAGAATAATCTATTTCTTTTTCAGATTTAATATTTGTATCTTCATACATGATGTTAAATCGATCAAGTATATCATAAACTTTATT
The DNA here is from genome assembly GCF_020524025.1 of Halobacillus litoralis. Classification (GTDB taxonomy): domain Bacteria; phylum Bacillota; class Bacilli; order Bacillales; family Halobacillaceae; genus Halobacillus; species Halobacillus litoralis_D. Next base: position 434,618 of record NZ_JAIVKN010000002.1, read on the forward strand.
AGTCTTATTATCTCTTACTAAGAACTTAAATTGTTTGCTGAAGTTAAGTGAAAATAAAACGCCATGATAAAAGTTTGTATATACTTTTACCGCATGCTTTATTAAGCTTAAAAAATCAAATGGATCAGCATCTATAAAGTTAATATCTGCAACTTTATTAAAATAGCCAACTGAGACTATCTTAAATTTATTTTTACTTTCTCTAATGACTTCTTCTTCTTCCTGGGTTAATTCTCCATATATTAACACATAATCACTATTAATTATCCTTTTTTTTGCAGAAGGGTATGAAATTAAAAAGGTCGGATCCAATACTAAATTAGAGTTAGTATAACATTCTTTTTCTAATAAATTTATTGTGTTTTTATCCCTGGCAAGAATAACCAAAAACTCTTTAAGGAGGTTAGAAATTTCATGTGCCTTCTCTCCAAAAGAATTAAGACTTCCTACACTCGCGGCATAACTTAATTTAGGTACATTAGAAAAATTCAGAAAATATGATTTATCAAACCCTCTAATTGAATCAATATTCCAAATCTCATCACTACCTGTAATGAGCAGGTCATACTTCACATTGGATAGGTGTGTGTTACTACTATACCTCTTCTTTGAAATAGAAATATTCTCTTCCATAAATTTATTCATCTTCAACACTTTTTTTCTATTATTTAGCAATTGTTTATTTAGATAGTTAGCACGCAAGTAAGTAACTACGGCTTTTTTGGGTCTATAGTCTATTATTTCAGCATTAAAACCTTCATCATTAAGAAATTTTGATAATGCATATGCTTGTAGAGTAGCACCGAAATTTGTAGTGTGATGGTACGTAATTATTCCTATTTTCATCTAAACCTTAACTCCTTATATATTTCTTCCGTGCCCAAACGGTTTGACTTAGCTATATTAATTTTGTCTGGCAAGTTACCAACTGAGATCATAAGAATAATGTTTTCATATTCAGGAATATTCAAATGTTTCTTAATTTCTAGGTCTCTTTTTGCTGTAGTTGACCAATTTAAAGGACAAGCCCCAAGCATTTCTTCATGTAAGCCATATAACAAAGACATAGTAAAGATTCCGCCATCTATAAATGATTGATTTCTTTCGTTTCTTCCATTAAAAGATCTAATATCTGAGGTTACAACCAATAAACAATTTGCAGAGCTACCAAACCCTCTATTACCACTTTGGTAACTTAAAGCTTTTTTAATAATTTCTTTTTCAAAAGTATAGTAAACTCTCGATGATTGTCTATTACAAACTGATGGTGACTTTTGAGCAACCTTCACTGCATTTTTAATCTTTTGAGGATTTATTGGTGTGTCTGAATAATGTCTAACACTATGTCGACTTTGAGAGAAAACAGAAAACCGATCTTTACTTTTTTCTTCAATCTCTTCTCTTGTATACTCTATTATTCCACCTATACTATCTTTTTTCATTTGAAACTTATCTAATTTAGGAATAAGCCAATCGACATTATACTCTTTTACTAGATGATAATCCACATAAGATTGTAATGTAGCTACGGCTGATTTATATTCCGTACAGTTTTTTTCGTAGTTATATTTATCAAATTTCTCCAAGTTACTAAGGAGTTGATTTATTACTCCTACTCCATAACCTAACCTTGTCTTTGGTAGTGTCATTCCTTTTTCAACGACGTGATATTGTGCGGTAATTCTAGCTTTTAATTGTGCTTCTCTTTTTTCTGATAGATTTAATCCTGAGTATTTCTTGAACCTCTTGAAGTCGTAAAAATAATCAGACATTAACTGGATTTTTTTCAATCTAGTCTTAACGCTATTTGGAATAAGTGATTTTATCAATTCTTGAGCACCTTCTTACTTAATAGTTCAACCAACTTGTATGGTGACTTAGACATCATTTTAAAAGCAATTTGTGTATCCTTAAAGAATAGATTTAATATATAATAAGAAAAACAATATGATATTACAGTGGCAGTTGCTGCACCTACCCCTCCATATAATGGGATTAAAAAGAGGTTAAAGATTATATTTAAAATAGCTCCACCTAAATGAGATAATAATGAAAGCTTTAACAACCCTTCTGCAATAAACCACTTACTTCTAATTGCTCCCCAAAAAGAAAAAATCAGTCCAAATACATGGATTTGTAATATAGATTTAGCTTCACGATATTCTTCCCCTAAAATTAACGGTATTACAGATGAACCTAGCAATATAATAGGGATAATTATAATTGATAAACCAAAAATAACCGTGTACAGTTGTTGCATATTATAGTTGAACTTTCTTTTGTCATTTTGAGATTGAATTATCTTAGGAAAATAAGCTACAGCTATTGCTTGGGGGATAAATATCCACATTTCTGAAATTTTTGATGCTAACGCATAATTACCAACTGCTGAATTACCAGCAATGAATTGAACCATTACTTGATCAATTCTTAAATATATAACTGAACCTAATATTGAAATTGCTAATGGCCAAGATTCTGCCAATAACCTTTTCGCAATATTCAACCTAAATTTCAATGCCCTTAATCTTCCATTTATCTTTCTATAGGTTATAAGATATTTCATATACATTACTATATATTCAAAAATAAACACACATGATATAATCAGTAAACTTTCCGTTATTGTAAGAATGACGATTTTAAATATTACAAAAAGTAAAGTGTTCTTAATTCGTATCCTACTTATTTCTCTAATCCTTTTCTCAGCCTGGAAATATAGATCTATCACTTCTAAGCTTTGAAATACTACTAATAATCCAATAACGAAATAGTATATGATAGGGCCACTATCGTTATAAATAAACCCAAACAATATTATTGATATATATGATACTAATGACATAAAGAATACTATTGCTAGAGTTGTACCTATTAATTCGTTTCTTTTGTCAGGGTATTTGACTAGTTCCCTGGTTGTTATCCCCATTGTCCCAAGGGTTGATATTCCTTGCATAATTAAAACTAACGACATGATAAAATTATATTGTCCGAATTCTTCCGCTCCAACAGCACGTGCAAAATATAAGAACACTAGAATGTTTAGGGACATTCTAATTAACTTATCAAGCATTAGCCAAGTTGCATTATTATTGCTTTTATCTTTCAAGAAAGAAAGTAACTTGCCTTTATTCATCCTTCTTAAATTCAGCCTTTACCATCTTCCTAACTAATTCTTCAAATGAAGTAGTTCTAGGGTTCCATCCTAACAATTCTTTTGCTTTACTTGGATCGCCTAGTAATTGTTCAACTTCCGCAGGACGGAAAAAGTTTTGATTTACTTCTACTAATGTTTTTCCATTTTCACGATTTATACCTTTTTCATAAATACCTTCTCCGTGCCATTCTAAATCAATTCCCGCGTGCTTAAATGCTAACGTAGCAAACTCTCTTACAGTATGCATTTCTCCCGTTGCAATAACAAAATCTTCCGGAATGTCATGCTGTAACATTAACCACATACACTCCACATAGTCTTTCGCATATCCCCAATCCCTCTTTGCATCAAGGTTTCCAAGATATAATTTATCCTGTTTGCCTTTAGCGATCCTAGAAGCAGCTAGTGTTATTTTCCTTGTAACAAAAGTTTCCCCACGCCGTTCCGACTCGTGGTTAAATAAAATACCATTGACGGCGAACATCCCATAAGATTCTCTATAGTTTTTTGTAATCCAAAAACCGTATATTTTTGCTACGCCATAAGGAGATCTTGGGTAGAATGGCGTTGTTTCTTTTTGAGGAACCTCTTGCACTTTTCCGTATAACTCCGAAGTTGAAGCTTGATAAACCCTTGTCTTTTCCCCTAATCCTAATATCCTTACCGCTTCTAGAATTCTAAGAGTTCCCATCCCATCTACATCTGCAACATATTCAGGTGTATCAAAGGACACTTTAACGTGAGACATAGCTGCCAAGTTATATATTTCATCTGGTTGAATTTCACCTATCAGTCTAATTACATTTGATGTATCTGTTAAATCACCATAGTGAATATGAAAGTTTTGACTAGATTTTAATTCTTCAACATACAAGTGTTCTATTCTTTCCGTATTAAATGAAGAGCTTCTTCGAACAATACCATGTACCTCATAACCTTTTTCTAATAGTAATTCTGCCAAAAATGATCCATCTTGTCCTGTAACCCCTGTGATTAATGCTGTTTTCATAGTATCCTCCTGCTATTTGCTTTCTATTTTTGTCTCTATATTATTTAAATACCATTTGTAAGCTTCCTTAATGCCGTCCTCAAGTGTGGTTTGAGCTTCCCAACCCAAATCATTAAGTTTAGTGACATCCACCAATTTTCTAGGTGTTCCATCTGGTTTTAATGTATTAAAAGTAATCTGTCCATCAAAACCAACAATATCTTTAATAGTAGCCGCTAAATCTCTTATAGATATATCGTGACCCACGCCAATATTAACAATTTCATTTCCAGAATAGTTCTGCATAAGGAATATAGTTGCATCTGCTAAGTCATCAGAGTAAAGAAATTCTCTCTTTGGAGTTCCTGTTCCCCATATCTCAACACTTGGTTTGTTTTCACTTTTTGCTTCATGAAACTTCCTAATTAACGCGGGGAGAACATGGGATGTCTTTAAATCGAAATTGTCATTCTCACCATATAGATTCGTCGGCATAGCTGATATGTAATCTGTTCCATATTGTCTATTGTAGGATTGACACATTTTAATTCCAGCAATCTTAGCGATAGCATACGGTTCGTTAGTTGGTTCTAGTTCTCCAGTTAATAAATGTTCTTCCTTCATCGGTTGGGGAGCATGCTTAGGATAGATACAAGTACTCCCTAAGAACAGTAGTTTTTTAACGTTGTTGCGATAAGATGCATCTATTACGTTTGTTTGAATAAGGATGTTATCTCTTATGAAATCTGCCGGAAACTCATTATTCGCTACTATTCCTCCTACTTTTGCTGCTGCAAGAAATACATAATCTATGTTTTCATTTTCAAAAAAATCCTTAACAGCATCGCGATCAGTGAGGTCTAACTCCTTACTGGTTTTATAGACTAAGTTCGTATAGCCTTCTCTCTTCAACTTCCTTAAGATAGCTGAGCCTACTAGACCTCTATGGCCCGCTACATATATTCTTGAATTAAAATCCATAACAGTCTTCCACCTTTCTAATAAGCATCCTTAGAACCAAATAAAACAAGAACGGTCTTAAAAATTAACTTCATATCTAAGTAGATGCTTCTTTCATTAATATACTTCAAGTCCAATTTCACCCAATCATCAAAACCTATACTACTTCTCCCACTAACCTGCCAATAACAAGTTAATCCCGGTGTAACAGTTAATCTTTGCTTCTCGTAATTGTTATACTGTTCAACTTCATTTGGTAAAGGAGGTCTTGGCCCGACTAAACTCATATCGCCTTTAAACACATTAAAAAGTTGGGGTAATTCATCAATACTTGTCCTTCTAATGAATTTTCCTACTTTAGTTATTCTAGGATCTTCTTTAATTTTAAAGACAGGACCATTAGCTTCATTTTGTTTCATAAGTTCAGCTTTCAGCTCTTCTGCATTTGAAACCATAGAGCGAAATTTATACATTCTAAATGTTTGACCATCTTTACCCACGCGAACTTGATTAAAGAATACAGGGCCTTTGACATCTTCAATTTTGATAAGTATACCTATCAATATAAATAATGGAGATAAAGCTATAATACCTAACGTCGCCCCTACTATATCCAGCAGCCTTTTTATTATCAAGTATAGGGCGCTATCCTTATTATCCATTTGGCTGGGATCTATTTGACTAGTGGTCTTTTTGGTATTCATTTGAGCCACGAAGTTCACCTACCTTCATTAAATTAGTTAAGAACCCCACTAAGCTCCTCAGATACTACAGGACGGCCAACAGAATGATATTCCACCTTATGTTTCCGCATCTCATCTAAGGCAAAGCAATTCCTACCGTCTATAACCAACGGGTAATTCATTGTAGAAAAGAGGCTCAAATCTATACTCTTTATATCATTCCATTCTGTGAGGATTAAAGTGGCATCACTTCCCTCTACCGCTTCTTTTATATTATCGGAGTACGTAATTTCGGAGCTAAGAATATGTTTAGCGTTCTTAACTGCTATAGGATCATATGCTGTTACTTCTGCACCTTCTTCTATTAAACGATTCGTAACTACAATCGACGCAGCTTCACGCATATCATCCGTATTCGGTTTAAAAGCTAACCCTAATACTGAGATCTTTTTCCCTTTTATGTCAGGCATTCTTTCTAGTAACTTATCAATAATTAAACCTTGTTGCTTTTTATTGACATTTACTACACCTTTTAGCAGTTCAAAGTCATAGTGAACGTTACCGGCAATCTGTATAAGTGCTTTGGTATCTTTAGGAAAACAAGAGCCTCCATACCCTATTCCAGCCTGCAAAAATTGATCACCTATACGCTTGTCCAATCCCATACCTTTTGCAACATCTTCAACATTAGCATTCAGACGATCACAAATATTAGAGATTTCATTTATAAAGCTGATTTTCGTTGCAAGAAATGCATTTGATGCGTACTTAATCATTTCAGCACTCTTTACATCCGTTCTAAATACAGGTACGCCAAATGGTCGATTGATTTCTTCAAGGGTATCTCCAGCTTCTTTACTTTCTGTACCTATAACGATACGATCTCCATTGAAAGAGTCATAGATTGCCGATCCTTCTTTTAAAAACTCAGGATTAGAAACCACGCTGACCTTTACATCATTTCTCAAGTTTTTATGTAGGATTTCTTTTATTATAGTATTAGTACCTACTGGGACTGTACTTTTCGTAACCACAATGGTATCTTTTTCGATATTTGTAGCAATATCAAGTGCAACTTGTTTCACAAAATTCAAATTTGCTGAACCATCTTTATTCTCAGGAGTTCCAACGGCAATGTATATTACTTGAGCATTATTAAACCCTTCTGTATGATTCGTTGTAAAATAGAGACGACTTTCTTCTATATTCTTACTCATCATTTCACTAAGCCCTGGTTCATAGATTGGGGATATACCTTTTTGCATTTTCTCTACTTTTTCCAAATCAATATCTATACAAGTAACGGTGTGTCCTATTTCAGAAAGACTCACGCCGGTAACTAAACCGACGTAACCTGTTCCAACTACAGCTATCTTCAAGTGATTACCTCCAATGATGCTTAGTTCTTAACTTTTTGACGTATTAGTGAGTGCATAAGCTCTTCTACATCAGCACCTATTTCTTCATTTTTCAAAGCAAACTCAATCGTGGTTTTAATGAAGCCAAACTTCTCGCCTACATCATATCTCTTACCTTCAAAGTCATAAGCAAACACTTTTTGTAATTCGTTCAATTCTTGAATCGCGTCGGTCAATTGTATTTCACCGCCAGCTCCTGTTTTTTGTTGATCAAGAAAACCAAAAATTTCTGGATTTAATACATACCTGCCCATTATAGCTAAGTTTGAAGGGGCTGTTCCCTGTTTCGGTTTCTCTACAAAATTGCTGACCTGGTACCGGCGTCCTTCACTCGCGCTTGGATCTACAATTCCGTAACGGTGTGTATGATTGTCTTCTACTTGTTGAACTCCAATAACAGATGAACCCGTCTCCTCATACTGGTCAATCAGCTGTTTTAAGCATGGTGTCTCCCCTTCAACAATGTCATCACCTAGAAGTACCGCAAAAGGTTCATTTCCAATAAAGTTTCTCGCAGACCAAACGGCATGACCAAGCCCTTTTGGTTCTTTTTGTCTTATGTAGTGAATATCAACGTTGGATGTTTCGTTTACTTTATCAAGCAGTTCAAACTTTTCTTTTTTCATTAAGTTATCTTCCAGCTCGAAGTTATTATCGAAATGATCTTCAATTGCTCGCTTCCCTTTACCAGTAACAATTATAATGTCTTCAATGCCTGATTCAATGGCTTCCTCTACTATGTATTGAATGGTTGGTTTGTCAACAATCGGCAACATTTCTTTAGGCATTGCCTTTGTCGCTGGTAGGAAACGTGTCCCAAGCCCAGCAGCTGGAATTATGGCTTTTTTTACTTTTTTCATTAGTTACTCCCCTTTAATTTTATTAAATAAGTTTATATTTCACTAATATGGTATTAGTAAATTTCTATCTTCAGATACTTGTACACTTTCACTTTAATTTGATGATTTAAGCTAGAATAAGTCTGCTATTCAACTATCGCTATACTCAACCGTCTTTTTAAATTCATATAAAATGGGGTAAATACAGCTTGAATTGTGAGGGAATTTATTGCTCTTAATTTCCAATTAGAATAGATGGTCTTCATACTCTTACCCAACATCATCCATCTTGAACATGGGTACCAAAAATAACCATGGCTAATATAGGTTAATGTACCTCCCCCAGATAAGAAAATGTATAAAGTCTCTAGATAAAATGGAGAAGGCACAATAAAGAAGGACATCATTTCCCAACCATGCTCAGAGAACTAAAAATATGAAACTATTAGTTTTGTAACGTTTTTGTAACAAAACTTATTGTAACAGTTTCTATTGGCAGATTGAAGGGTTTGGTAGCATTATTTTACAAAGATTTATAAAAACTTTTTATCATTTAGCCGTATCCGCTTACATAGTGTTAAACTTTATAAAAAAATGAAGCAACCATAGACCATGACCACGACTATAGTTACTCCATTTTAACTACTCAACGGCTAAAAAGACCAAAGATTTTCGACTTTTTCACATGTTCCGGCGGATTAGCCTGTAACACTCTATTATCGACTACATCTTCTGCATTCTCTGAAAGCATATAGACCATATCAAGACCATAATTTTCACGTACCTCTCCATAGGCATCTGATAGACAAAAGCCTCTTGTTTTTGTGTTATGAGCATCCGATGCTATCAAATGAGCGAGATTAGCTTCTATTAACTGTTCGGAAAACTTTTTAATCTTCTTCCCAAAGTGACCACAGACACTCCCCGCTGTCAACTGAACGTAAGCTCCTTTTTTCACAAAGGAATACAATAGATCCGGATTTTCTATGATCTGCTTATTCCGTTCCGGATGGACGATAATCGGCTTGTAGCCTGCTACCTGAATATCAAAGAAAAGCTGGGTAGCAAAGCGTGGAACTGAACTCGACGGGAATTCAACAAGCACATAATTCGTGTTCGTATTAATAGGAAGAACTTCGTTTTCTTCCAGCCCCTGAACGAGTTCCCCATACACTCGTGTTTCCTGTCCAGGTAATACCTCGAGGTCAATGCCCCGCTCCTGAAAAGTTCGGTTCAATTCGGCTACCTGAATGGCAATGTTGTTTTTAAAGTTATCAAACACGCCGTTCTTATGGTGGGGTGTAGCGACGATGGTCTTAATTCCATCCGCGACAGCTGCTTCTGCCATCCTTATACTTTCTTCAATGGTTTGGGCGCCATCATCGACCCCAGGCAAAATATGACTGTGTATATCAATCAAAAGTCTGACTCCCCTCTTTATTAATCTTAATCCTATCCCTATATATTTCTCTTTATCTATCCGAAAATTTAATACTAAAAGAGATTATACCAATTTCATACAAAATATTGAACCCTTTTAGCTATATTTCTTTTAAAATTCCTAGCATTTTTCAATATTTTCACATAGGGTTTGTCTAATATTGAAAAATTACGACAAAAAAGAGAGCCGGAGGCTCTCTTTTTTATATTACTGTCCATAATAATAATAATAGTTGCTGGACTTAACGTCCTGATCATTTAAGACGACACCCAGGAGATTCGCCTGGGACTGCTCTAATTGTTCTTTAGCTTTCAGCGCTGACTCTTTTTCTGTCTGTTTACTTCGCACAACTAAAAGTACTCCATCGACAAAATTAGCAAGCACCTGAGAATCGGTCACTGCGTGAACAGGTGGTGTATCGAAGATAATCATATCATAGGTTTTCTTAGCTTCCTCGATAAATTCTTTCATCTTATTAGAACCTAACAGTTCAGAAGGATTCGGTGGAATCGGACCACACGTGATCACATCTAGTTTGTTCAACTCGGTGGGATTAGCAATCTCTGCTACTTTTTGAGCACCAATTAAATAATTGCTTAACCCTATTGTATTCGGTACTCGGAACGTATAATGAATCGTCGGTTTTCTTAAATCCGCATCCACAAGCAGCGTCTTCTTTCCTTGCTGAGCAAAGACTATGGCTGTGTTGGCTGTCGTAACCGACTTACCTTCTGATGGATTGGCTGAAGTAACTAGCATCGTTTCTAAATCTGTATCAACAGAAGTAAATTGTAAATTCGTTCGAACTGTTCGGAATTGCTCAGCAATTGGTGACTTTGGATTGTCTTTGGTGACTAAGTTCTTTGCTCTTGTGTTAACGGTTTTCTTTTTACGTGCCAACGGATTCACCTCTTACTTCTGCTACACGGGACTTATTTTTTTTTGTTCGTCCTACGCTTGCGGTATCATCAGCTGTAATGGTAGAAATCACACCCAGAACAGGAAGGCCAAGCGTTTGATCAATATCTTCTTCTGACTTAATCGAGTTGTCCATGTACTCAAGTAAGAAGGCAAGTCCAACACCCATCATAAGACCCACTACCAAGGCAATCGCAATATTGAGGGCCGTATTCGGGCTCACAGGAGCCGGGTTCGGTCCAACATTTGCTTCTGTTAGAACACTGATGTTGTCGACCCCGTTCATGACCTGCGGAACCTCTTGTTTAAATACTTCTACAGTTGTGTTAGCAATATCAGCAGCCATTATTGCATTGGAGTCTGTAGCTATAACGTTCACAACCTGGGATTCGTTGGCGTTCGACACTTGCAGTTTATTGGCAAGCGCTCCTGCAGTGATATCAAGATTTAATTCACTTGCGACTTGATCTAGTATTCTTGGACTTTCAATGATGACATTATATGTATTAATAAGTTCAACGTTTGTCCGAATGTCATTGATGTCATAGGCGGCGTTCTGTTGTTCACTCTGCGTCTGGTTGACGATAAATTGTGACGATGCTTCATAGGTCGGAGTAACTAAAAATATCGTATATGCTGCACTGATTGCAGCGAACCCAACAGCGAGAGCAATGATGAGCCAAATTTTCTTCTTGATGACCTCGAAAATTTCTTTCAAGGAAATGGTTTCTTCCATTAATAAACCTCCAATAATTGTCGAATTTACAGATAGGAACATTATAGCATACTCTTTTTAACTATAAGAGGGATGATCGCAAAATTTTCAATTGATTAACATTCTATAACTATTCCTTCCCATCTCTATCAATCGGCAAAAAGGTTATACATATAAACCATAAACTTTAAATTAATACCTAAGAACTAGATTTTTTTCGACACTAGCAAATAAACCATCAACATTCCCCTCAATTCGTCACAAACCATGTATAATAGGACTACATTCATATATTGATAGAAAGGTGTGTATCTATGAGCAAAAGGTATATCTTGCTTGCAATTGCAGTTCTGTTAACTGCAGGCGGGATCATTACATTTACAATGAGCGCTGCAAAAGCTGATACAATCGACGAACTATACAAGGAAGCAGATCAGGCTTTTGAAGACGAAAATTATGAAGAGAGTGTTCAACTCTATCAAAATGTGCTTGATAAGGATGGAGGCTATAAGGATGCAAGATTAAAGTTAGGAAAATCTTACATAGCTATTGAAGAGTATGAATCCGCTATTAAAGCATTAAATGACGGGATATATGAAAACCCGAAAGATGGAGCATTATATATTTTGCTTTCTGAAATTCACCTTTCACAAAACGATGTGGAGGAAGCTTACAACATATTAGATAAAGGGCTGAACTATAGTGATGAGGACTCAGTCACCTCAGCTATGAAGGAACTGGAATCTAATATATACGTGGATACGGACCGCCAGCTGGTTCAAGAAGGTTTTGAACGTAAAGTATCTCTAGTATGGGAAGATAATAAAGGGAAAAAACATACTCTTGATGCGGAATGGAATGTAGAAGACGATTCGATAGGTACATTAACCCCTGTAGAAAAACAGAAGAACCAATGGATGTTCTCAGCTAAAAAAACGGGCAGAACCCCAATTCATGTATCTTGGGATTCTTATCGCGAAACTATCGAATTTAAAGTGGAAAATCATGTGCTTGATGAAGTGAAACTGACACCTAAAGAATTTGAGCCTCTTAAAATAGATGAATCTGTCACCGTTTCTTACCAAGCAATGGATGAAGCAGGAGAAGAAATGGAGATTAAACCAGTGTGGTCTTCTTCCAGTGAATTGTTCTCCATAAAAGTAATGGAGGATCAATCCATTGAAATTACTGGGAAGGAAGATGGTACAGACAGTTTAACACTTCTTTATTTAGATTATAAAGATACTTTCCCTATCACCATCGGAGAAGAAACTGAAGAAGAAGAAAAGGAAGCTTTTAAAACAGATACGATAGGCAATGGTTCCATCTCCATCTTCCCTCCTAAAGAAAGCTTTGAAATTGGGGAGGACATTACCATCGAAGCCTTTCCAGATGAGGGATGGGAGTTTATCGGTTGGGAAGGGGATCTGAAAGAAACGAAGAATCCTCTGAACTTAACCGTAGAAGAAGAAATGAAAGTAATTGCCTATTTCGAGCCTATCCAACACCGTTTATCTTTGTCTATAACAGGAGAAGGAAATATCATTCGAGATTCGTTAAACTCCTTATATAATGATGGAGACGTTTTATCCTTGAGAGCAAGAGCGAAAGACGGGTGGGAGTTTGTCCGCTGGGAGGGAGATCAAAGTGGAAGTGATCGCAACATCTCTATCGAAATGAACGATGACAAATCTGTTCGGGCTGTATTTGAGAAAATAGAAGTTGAAAAAGAACCAGTACAGGAAGATCAGCCTGATCCAGAACCACCGGAAGAAGATGACCCTCCTGTTCCTGAGCCAACACCAGAACCAAAGCCGGAACCGGAGCCAGAACCTGAACCCACTCTCTTCAATTTATCTACTGGGGTCACCGGCAAGGGGAGTATAACCAAAAGTCAATCTGGTTCAGAGTTTAAAGCAGGGACTAAAGTAAATCTTACAGCTACAGCCAACAAAGGCTGGGTCTTTACAGGATGGAGTGGAAGTGTAACACAGTCTTCTTCTTCTATTACCATTACGATGAACGCAAACAAAAACGTACAGGCGAATTTTGAAAAGAAACCAGAACCAAAACCAAAAACCTACAGCCTTTCCACATCGGTTGAAGGTGAAGGAAGCATAATCACTTCAAAAACAACAGCTCCTAAGGGAGAAATCATTACGGTAGAAGCTTTCCCTGCAGAAGGCTGGGAATTTTCCGGTTGGAGTGGTGACCTACAAGGTTCTAATCGAATTACGTCTTTGACTATGAATAATAATAAAAATATTACAGCTGTATTCACTAAAGTTTCTGAATAGCAAAAAGAGCGGGCTCAGCGGCCCGCTCTTTCTTATTAATCCTGCTCTAATACATCCGCAATTCTTTTACTAGCTAAACCGTCTCCATAAGGATTACTGGCCTGACTCATCTTCTTATATTCTTCTTCATTCTCAAGAAGGAGCCTAAAGTTCTGATAGATATTTTGCTCATCTGTGCCTACGAGTTTTAGGGTTCCTGCGGCAACGCCTTCCGGACGCTCAGTTGTGTCACGCATCACGAGCACCGGCTTGCCCAAACTAGGCGCTTCTTCTTGAATTCCTCCGCTGTCTGTCAAAATCATATAAGATCTTGATAAGAAATTGTGGAAATCAAGCACTTCTAGTGGTTCAATAATTCTCACACGATCATGATCACCTAAGATATCGTTAGCTGCTTCTCTGACAACAGGGTTCATATGGATGGGATAAATCACTTTAATATCCTCATTCTCATCTACAATGCGCTTAATCGCCTTGAACATATTTCTCATAGGTTCACCAAGGTTCTCACGCCTATGGGCAGTTATCATAATCAAACGACTGTCAGACGCCCACTCAACCTGTTCATGAGTATAATCGGCTCTTACCGTCGTATGAAGCGCATCAATGGCTGTGTTTCCAGTTACAAAGACACTGGCTTCCTCTTTTTTCTCTTCAAGAAGATTTCCCTTAGACATCTCTGTTGGTGCAAAATTGTACTTCGCTACCAGACCTACCGCCTGTCTGTTAAACTCCTCAGGGTAAGGGGAATAGATATCATATGTTCTTAGTCCAGCCTCTACGTGCCCTACCGGGATTTGAAGGTAGAAGCACGCTAAAGAAGTAACAAACGTAGTTGAAGTGTCTCCATGGACTAATACAACATCCGGTTTTACTTCCTCTAAAACGGCTTTCATTTTATCCAGAATGTTTGTCGTTACATCAAACAGCGTTTGCTTATCCTTCATAATGGATAAATTGTAATCCGGCTCTACTTCAAATGCATCTAATACTTGCTGAAGCATTTCTTTATGCTGACCAGTGACACATACGGTTGTTTCTATGTTTTTTCTCGTTTTTAGTTCTTTCACTAATGGACACATTTTAATAGCTTCCGGTCTTGTGCCAAAGACGACCATAACTTTTTTCATTTTTGTACTCCTGCTCTAATATGTATTTATTTAAACCTATTTCCCCACAATAGATGCGACTGCTTTTATAAATGCCTCATAATATCTCTCTTCATAATGAAATGGAGATAATCCCCACTTATGGTTGATGTCTCCGTGATAGTCGCCATCTAATTGAATAGTTTTTACAATCCCAGGTAAGTTTCTTTCAATAAAAGAATAGAACCTTTCTAAACGTTTATTGTTTAATGTGATCTTATCCTGGTCGGGAAATTCTACAATATTCCCTTCGTTATCTATGTACGTTTTCATCCAATAGGCTTTATGTAAGATAACGGAACTAGGCGCTCTTACGGCTTTTAATTGGTGCAGAAAACTTAACGCAGACTGCTCCCATAACTCAAAATAATTCTTAGTATCTCCACTTTTATTAAATTCAAATATACCAGGGAGATTAGAATTCCTAAATTCATCCGATAACGTAATATAGGAGTCTTTATATGAAGCAACATCATATCTTTCATCAATAAAATCAATGATTAAATAATCTGAAGTAGAGGTTTCTATATATTTATTAAAGATTTTATTTAAATCATTATATACTGTCCTCTTTTGGAAGTTAGAATCCAGTTCTATTCCATCTACTTTTATAAACATGGGCGCAGAGTATATACTAATTAAGGATGATCTGGCAAAGTAATTGATTATAGAATAATCCGACTTTGCTTTCGTTAACTCAAAAGCATCCCTTGTCACACAACTACCTAGAATATCAAAGTTAACCATTCGTCTGTCACCTTTTCAACTTTTTATTTAAGTGAGGTTAAATAAGCAGAGTCTCAAAAAGCACTCTGCTTATTTTATCTGAATTGGAGATCGGTATTACTCACTGTTCAACTTAAATGTCAGTGTTTTCTTTTCTTCGTCTAGAAAGATATCATAATCCGCAGTTGTGAAGTAATACAGCTCTTTGTCACTAGATAACAATAATGAATCTTGTGTTAAGCTGCTGATTATATCAGCACTGAGATTAACATTAAGTAACTTTATCGTTTCAGCTTTCTTATTTTCATTGAAAGCATAACTTATACCGTCATCAGGAAATTCAAAAACTACTCGACTAAGTTCATCCTTTTCCTTACTTCTTTCAAATCCATCAAAACTAGATTCCAGTTCATCCATATCTTTGTTCATAAAAGCAAAAAAGTACTCATAGGAGGAAGCAAAAGTATCTGGAAAAGCTGGCTCAAGATCTCCCAGTGTCAAATCTTTAACACCTTCTTCATTGAGACCTATTTGAATGGATTTAGAGTTTAAATAATACTCATTATCGTTATATACAACTAAGTAGGTATCATCAATTCTCTTTTTCACAAAAACAGACGTAGCAAAAGGAAGTTCAGTAGATAGTTGGTTTAAATCACCGTCATCATAGAGAGAGGCAGTTCGCTCTACCACATATCCACGTTCAGATATGACTTCATCAGACGACGTCTTCTCATCATTAGGAGTACCTTTTGAAATGCTCTCAGATGGTTTCTCTTCCGCTTTCAATAATGGAATACCACTCTTTAAGTAATCACCTGGATTTTCCACGAACATCAATGCACCGCTGCCTATTAAAAGTATCAACATAGATAAGATCTGTAAATAAGTACGAATTCTAAATGGTCCTTTTGTCTTCCCATGGAGAGGGTCTGGACTGAATGGATCTATCTTCATTTGTTCAGTTAATTTATTTTGCTTAAAGTCTCTCTTTTCATTCTTGTCTAACTTGTTAAACCAATCAATATATTTTGTATACGCTTGAGATACAGTTTCTTTATCATCAAACATTTCCAATTGTCCATGACTCATCCATATTATGCGGTCAGATATAGATTTCACTTGAGCTAATGAATGGCTAATGAAAAAGATGGTCTTACCCTCAGCTTTAAATTCCTTGAATTTATCTACACACTTTTGGTGAAATGTTGAGTCTCCAACAGACAGTGCTTCATCTATTATAAGAATATCCGGCTTAATATGAACAGATATAGCAAAACCCAGTCTCGCTTTCATACCACTGGAGTAGCTCTTAATTGGTTGATCAATGAATTCCCCAATATCGGCAAATTCTACGATAGCCGGGGTCACTTCTTTTATCTCACTTTTGCTTAAACCATGCATCAAGCACTTTAACTCTATATTTTCATAACCCGTTAAATGATTGTTAAGACCTGCAGATATCGCTACTAATGTCGGTTCACCATTTATTTCTACACTCCCTCGTGTGGGAGGGATAACTTGGGCTAATAAATTCGACAATGTTGATTTTCCTGATCCATTTGTTCCTATTATTCCAACAGCTTCTCCTTCAAATACTTCAAAGGAAACATTTGAAACAGCATTGAATGTCTTTGTGGGCTTTTTAAAAGCAAATATATCTAACAATTGATCAGACTTCTTCTTAAAAAGACTGTATTGTTTTGACACATTTGTAAACTTTACAACTCGCTTCATAAAAGTATAAGCCTCCAAATTACAGATAATCTACAAATTTATTTTTGAAATTCTCGTGGAGGATAGCCCCTATTACGAGTACAAGAAATGTGAATAACCAAAAATACAAGGTATAGGTCCAGTCTTCAAAAAACCAGGACCTTCCAAGAAATGTATCCCGAAACCCAATAATGATATAGGCTAGTGGGTTTAACTTTATAATAGTCTGCACTTTTTCAGGGAATGTGTTTATAGTCCAAAAAATTGGAGTCAGAAAGAACATCATCCTCATGACAGACTGAACCATCAATTGGTAGTCACGGATAATTGCTGACACAGTCGAGGAAAACAATGTAATTCCGTAAATTAATACTAATAAACTGAAAATATAATAGGGAAGCTGGATTAAATACCAGCCCCCGCTAATCCCATACACGACTAAGACTATAGTCAGTAGAACCATCATAAACAAGAAATTCACTAAATTACCCAGGATTGTTATCGATGGTAGAATGCTTACCGGAAATTTCATTTTAGAAACTAAATTCACTTTGGTATACACACTGTTTGACCCTTGAGTAATACTTGGACTTATAAAAAACCAGGGAATCATCCCAATTAATAGATAAACGATAAATGGAATATCTCCTGTAGTACTACCTTGCCTTAACCCAAGACCAAAAATAAACCAATAAACGCTTATTTGGATCAAAGGGTTGATGAATTGCCAAAGGATCCCCAGATAATGCATCTGATACTGCCCTTTAATATCGTACATTGCTAAACGAAAGATTAAAGGGAAGTTAACAATTTGTTCCTTGAAAATCCTTAAAACAGGTGTCATGCCATAACCGGTACTTTCTTAGTGAATTTATGAAGGTTTCCAAAGCTCATATAGTTTACAGATTCATGAGCATTCGTAACAACATTCTTCGTATCAAACACCTGTAAATGATTCATAATTTCCAGCTGGGACCAATCAAGCTCTTTAAATTCATTATGATCTGTCAAAATAAGAATGAGATCTGAACCATTCACTGCTTGAGCCATGTCTTTTTCTACGAAGCTCTTTTCCACATGTGGATCAAATGCACGAACTTCAAAGTTACTTTGTTCATTCAACATTTCATAGATTTCCATCGCTGGGCTTTCTCTTATATCATCTACATTCCCTTTATACGATAATCCAAAAATTGTTACCGTTCTACCATCTACATTCTTCATTAGTTTATGGACATTTCCTACAACAAACTCAGGCATCGAGACATTCACTTCACGAGCTTGGTTTATCAGCTTCGCTTGTTCAGGAGCACTTGAAACCACGAAGTATGGGTCTACAGCTAAGCAATGGCCGCCTACTCCTGGTCCAGGAGTATGTAGGTTTACACGTGGGTGTTTATTTGCCATCTCGATAACGTCAAGAGCATTAATTTCCAATTCATCACAAACTTGGGTCAATTCGTTAGCGAGGGCAATGTTAACATCACGATACGTATTTTCCATTAGCTTGGACATTTCAGCCGTTTTGGCCTGGGTTTTAATAATTTCTCCCTGCACGAACGTTTCATATACTTTAGCTCCTGCTTCTGTACACTGCTCTGTCATACCGCCTACAATTCTATTGTTATAGATAAGTTCATGCATGATCTGGCCCGGCAGTACACGCTCTGGACAATGTACTAGGAAAATATCCTCCCCAATAGTAAACCCAGCCTGTTCAATCAAAGGCTTCACGTGATCATCCATCGTTCTCGGACCTATAGTCGACTCTACGATTAGCACATTGCCTTTATTAAGGTAAGGAATTGTATTTTCAATAGCAGCCTTTACATAAGTTAAATCACATGACTTGTATTTATCATTATTGTTAGGAGTAGGTACCGCGATAATGAAGGCATCTGATTCTTCAGGCGTTAAGGATGCTCTAAAATTCCCTGTTTCTACTACTTCAGTCAAGGCTTCCTGCAAGCCAGGCTCTTCAATATGAATTTTACCTGCATTTAATGAATCAATAACAGAAGTGTTCACGTCTACCCCTACAACTTCTACTCCATACTTTGCAAACATAACCGATGTTGGTAAACCAATATACCCTAATCCTACAGTTGTTATTTTCATAAATAATGACCTCCATATAATACTCTTCTATATATTAATTTTTTAAGTTAAAAGAGTTTATCAATACTCTATCCTTCTATTAAAGAGTGATAGGAGTTTTGTAATCTGATGTATAAGAATGTGATGCTGCATTTCGTAAAAGCTCCGCTTCGTCAACGTGCCATGTATGACTAGATGTATTGGCTCTTCTAAACAAGCAGAAGTTAAACTTATCATTCGAGTAAGTGAGATACCCTTCTTCTTTAGCTCTCTTTAATAAATCAGAATCCTCTCCCCGGCTTCTATCCGCAAAACCACCTAAATGATCAATTAATCTTCGAGTGAAAACTAAGGTAGCTCCAGACACAAAGTCAGAGTAGCTTTCTTCTCCGCCTCCCATTGTTTTCACAATAAGCATCTTTTGACTTTCAAGATATACATAGTGTGCACTCTTACCTACAACATCAGCATTGGAGTATTCCATAGAGTGAAGCATATCCAGCAAATAATTAGGGGCATAATAATCATCATCATCAAATTTTGCGATGACTTCTCCCGAAGAATGGTCAATAGCTTCATTCAGGCAATTACCTAGTGACACTGATTCGTCCACCTGTAAAACCTTCACATCCTGCTGTAAGTCTTTAAAATGTTTTTTCCATTTTTGAATGTTCATATCATCTTTATTTAATACAATGACGACTTCAAAATTCTTATAGGTTTGGCTCTGTATGTTCACATACAAGTTATCCAAAAACTCTTCCCGCTGCGTGGCAGATATAATTGAAACCTTAGGCTCAGATAATAAGTTCTTTTCTATTCCAACAGCATCACATATTTCTTGAAGCCTGTTTTTATATGTGTGATTCTCTTGAACAAAACGGAATCCTTCTTTTTCAATCTTCTCTCTTAGAATATCATTTTGGGTATACATTCTAAGAAGACGTTCTGTACTTTGTTGTGAATCTGATACAGGAACTAAGCTCCCAAACATCTCTTCAACACCTAAGGATGGCCCTGACATAACCATCGTTCTGGATGAAAGTAGCTCAAAAACTCGTCTTGCGAACATATATTTGCTGTCTTGGACAGAGTTTACATTTAAAAAGATATCAAAATTCTTATAAGCTTCTACCATCTGATTGTAATTCAGATTTCCTACGATGCTCTTTCTGTATTCTTCCGGCCATTGATTATTTGGAACGTCTTTAGGATCCATACCATGATAACGATCAAATATATGAGTCCCATATTTCAGGGATGGCTTAATAATGTTGTTAATATCTTTTTTTCTAAGTTCATGTTTGTTGTTATAGTATGATCCAGCAAAAGCAATTTTCCCAAGCTCGTTCTTATTCTTGTAAATCGGATTATGAATCTGCGGTTGAGCTGCAAACGCAAGCACATGTACATTATCATTGTTGGTATAAGCTTTATAATTTTCGATATTATTCTCATCTGCTGTAAAGATATGATCGAAATAAGAAGAGGCTTGTTTAAAGAAATCAAAGTTCTCTACACCTTCTTTATCCCAGAATAGTGTCAAGATCCCTTGATCCTTACAGAAGTCGGTAAGTTCCTTTAAAGCCGTTCTATGTTTGTTCACATGAATATTGGCAATTTCATATGTCCATTCGCCTTGATTACCTCTCCAACATGATTCAACTAATAGAAAATCGGGTTTGAAGTTTAACAATTCCTCTTTCCAATTCTCTTTGGAGATGGCTTTAAGATCACAATCATATCTGAAACACTCATGGCTAAATTCGTCTAAAATAGAAGCTACTTTTAAATCTTTTGATTTCACCTGTCTATTATACTTCAACTCTTCTACTGCTAGTTTGAAATCTCTTAGAGTTCCTTTTTTAGGCTTATGATCTGAAGAGTTGTCTACTGTATGACTCGTTAATTTATTATCCTGTTCGATCTTCATTTCATCGATCTGGAACGTACCAACACCTTCTAATCTTATAGCTACACGGTAAGAATGCGCTTCTTTAGGCACATCTACACGTATTGGCTTTTCAAGATAAGCAAACTCCAGTGTCTTTATCTTGCTTTCATCATTATAGAAGGACAAGAAAGTCGTAGGCTGAACTTTTTGTGAGAATTTAAAGCGGGTAGACAAAATCAGTTGGTTACCTACTATGTTCTTCTCTTCAGGTGGTTTATTGAAGTTTATGTTCTCTTCAAATAGAGAAAGGTATAACTTTTGGTGATTAAGCTTCATCTCTTGTTTAGAAAACCTAAAATCAATCGTTGTTGAAGCGTTGAAAAAGAAATCTGAAAAACCATGGACCTCAACTTTGGGCATGTTATTTAAGTTGTCAGCATATAATCTCTGCTTTCTAATATCTTCAAGTTGATCATTTAAGTAGTTTTGCAAGTTAGCCATTACCATACTTTTTTACTTCTCCTTTTCCAGTTCCAAACAATAAACCGCCCAAGCTTAGAACTCTTCATGTTCTCATATCTTTTTTCAATATATTGTCTCTCGGTCTCGATGCTTTTACATAAATGTACTAACTCTTCTTTTTCGTCTAGAGTACGATTCAATTGTTCACGCAATATCGTGTTTTCCTTCACGTAGTCCTTAATAGTTTGTAGTTCATTTGATTTCAACCATCTTCACTCCTTTTTGATAGGTTTGTTGATATGCATCTAAAAGGGAGATTTTCTCTTCCTCCCAATTGTAATTTAATTTTGAAGTATGACAGTTTGCAGCCATTTGCTGATGAAGCTCAGGGTTATTTAATAAATGATTTACACCCTCAGCAATTGACTTATGGTCATGAGAATCAACACATATGCCGATTTCTTCATTCTCTACAACTTTCTGAATTTCTGGAAAGCTGCAAGCTACAACCGGAACACCGCTCATCATGTACTCAAATAATTTATTTGAGGAGGCTGAGTAATGGTTGAAACAGACATTGTTCAATACCTGGAAACCAATATAACCATTACTGGTATATCTCGGCAGTTCATTTAAAGGTACTTTAGGGATGAATTTCACCTTTTCCTCAAGCCCCATTTCCTTCACCTGTTTCTCCAGTTGGGGTTTTATCTTTCCATCACCAACAAAGACTAGTGTTCCTTCATTGAATAAAGGAGCTGCCTGTACAAGATTCTCCAATCCTCTTCCGGTTTGGATGCCTCCTTGGTAAAGCAGTATCTTTTCATCTTTAGGGAGGCCTAATATCTCATGCAATGGAGCTTTTTCCAAATGTTGTTTACCTTTCTGTTTAAATGGGTAATTATGAACCACAGACGGGTAAAAACCATAGAGATCATCGTTATATTGAGCACGAGTATGGTTTTCCACTATCATGGAATCGATTCTAGTAATTAAGAACTTCTCTAGTTTTCCATGATAGGCACTTTCATAACCAGTTCGACTTGTTTGTACTTCGTGTGAATCATAAATTAGTTTTTTCTTATTTAAACGTAGCTTAGAGCAAATGTATCCTTGCGGCAAAGTATTAAGGTCATTCGAATGGTATATAGAATACTTTTTCTGGTAGCCTCTTAAGATCATTCGCAAAATAATGCTTCCTCTTATCCAGGCCACTCTTACTTTCGTTTTTAATAGAGTAAAAGCTAGTATTGATAAAGCACCTACAATAACTGGACTCGCGTACATACATAAGAGCCATAGAACAAATGCCAAGGCCCCGATAACTTTATTTTTCATAAAGAAACGGTAAGCTTTCTGCATCAGTTGCAGCATGACAGGATATCTACGCACACGAAAAACCCTGAAGTTTTCGTTTCTCTCCTCATACATAGGAAGCTCCGTATCTTTAGGGTCGTGAATACATATAAGATCAACTTTGTAATCTTTTTCAGATAAAGCTGTACATTCCCGTAATACCCTGGCGTCATTTGTGAAATGATTCCAGACAAACATACAAACATTTTTATTCATTATAGTTCAACCTTACGTAGTTTATTTGTAATCCTCTTCTCCTGCTTTTCCATGATCCCAATTAAGGAATGGATGTTTTCTTCCCACATGAAGTTCCTTCTCACGTATTGCTGGGCATTTTTACTTAAACGTTTTTGTAACAAGGGATCTTCTAAAAGTCGGTCAATATAACTTACTAAGTCATCTGCGTGCTTTGTATCAGAAACGAAACCCGCTTCATTTTCCTTAATTACATTCTTAGCCAGTCCATCTACGGAACCTATAATAGGAACACCACAAGTCATATAATCAATGATTTTTCCAGGCAGGACTGTCTTGAATACATCTTTATCTACTAGAGTAACAATTCCAACTTGATGTTCAGAAATTAACTCAAAGCACTCTGCTCGGGTTGCAGGGTGTACAAAGGTGACATTGTTCAGCTTTCTTGCTTTAATTTCTTCTTTCAGATGCTGGCTATGATACCCATATCCCATAATGGTCAACTCAACATTACGGTTCTTAAGCTTTTCAGCTAATAGAAGAAGAATTTCATTATCCTGAGCCAACCCTAGATTTCCAGCGTATATGGCTTTAAACGTTTTTGAGTTATACGTAGGCTTAGATATTTCATGAAACCTTGCACCATTCGGAACATAAGTAATTTTGTCCTCTGTTCCTTCCTGTTCATTTTTGATATGCTCAATAAACCCCTGACTGTTGACGACAATCTCATCCGCTCTTCTATATAACATTTTTTCAATCTTCCGGAAAAACCCTATAATTAAGGGGTAGTTAAACACACCTACACCTTTTAACGAATCCGGCCATAAATCTCTTATCTCAAGTATTAACTTCGCTTTAAACCTAAACTTAGCTATTAGTCCAACAACAGCGACAAAAATAGGCGGAGACGTAGTGTACACATACTCGTACTTCTCTCTTCTCCCTAAGACAATCCCAATCATTTTTATAGCCATCTCTAAGTAATATACTAAACGATTCATGAAACTACGTGAGTACTTACGATTTTGTATTTTCACTCTCGTTACGTCGGTCGTTTCATTTAATTGTTGATCATCCCAAAAAGAGGGATCATCATAAAAATTGCGATTTGGATATGTAGGATCGGTGGTCAATACATCAATCTCGTAGCCTTCTTTTTTGAGCATGAGATAGATGTTTTTCATTCTGTTCCCAGCGCTCCCAATCTCAGGATAAAAATTTTGTGATATAAGCAATATTTTTTTAGTCATAATCCCTCTTTCCATAAATATACAATGATATAGTTATAGATTATGTATATTTACTGACTAAAGATCTATAAATCCTAAAGCATCCTCCAAATTACCCAGGCCATAAAAAAACCCAACTATTGAAAAGTAGGGAATAAAGCGGCTCATGATTTTTTCATAGGTAATTCTATGAATCTAGGTGTTAATTTCGATTTCAATACTGGCTATTATAACAGTATTTAGTCCTAAATTGAAGTATTTATGATGTTTTTTTACAATTTTTGTTGTATTTTGACGAAAGTTTAAGAAGTTATAATTCTTCTTTGATGCTTTCTTTATGATGATGGATAGTCCGCGTGAGAAGCATCATAAAAATTAACGTGAATGCTTAAATGAGTTCCAGCATATATTTAGGAATTTTAAAACTGTGTAATAATAAAAGCGCAAGCACCATATTCGGCCCTTACGCGTTCATTTACAGTGTAAAATGGCACTATCTTCGCCAATATTCTCTTCTCAGTCGTGAGTCTTTTATGATTCTAAGAGTATTGAGGAGGTTCAAGGTGAGTGACATAGGTCCCGGCAATTAAATCATGGATCGAGCGTTTGTCTTTCCGCATGCCGACCATAAACGCACTGACGATCAGTCCGATACCAAAAGTGAGGCCATACACAACTGCAGCTCCCACTTCCCGTGCCGCCATTCTTCCAAAACCCACGTCTGATCCGTCCTTTTGTACAATCCGCACGCCTGCTGCTCTTTTTCCTAACGTGTACCCAAACCAAAAGGCAGGCAGGAGTATAGCATAAATAATGCGGAGCAGATTGACTGGATTGTCCACCCCCGTCCTCATATCACCATAAATCAAATAAGTAAGAGGTAGGATAACAATAGATACCGCAATCCCGTCTACAATCCCTGCGAACAATCTGACCCAGAACCCTGCTGGCTGCTTCCCTTCCATATACAAATCTCCTTTCATTCTACAATTTCTATACCACAAAATGGTAAGGATACACTTAGCGATCCTCCACACAGTATATGTGCCAGATTTTCAAAGTGAATTTACAACATCACTTTTATAGCGAAAGGCCATAACCCTTCACTATCTACATACATACATTTATAGATAGGTCCGTTGTGCTGGGTTATGAATGGGGTGGATAGGAAATGATGAGACTCCCGCGGGAGAAGGAGCTAGGCGAGGCCCCACAGGGAGTGCTAACGACCGAGGAGACTTGCCAGTTCCCCCGCAGGAAAGCGAGTTATTTCCTATCCACCCGCCCCCGATTATAGTAACGGAGCTACTAAGCGTTAGAGACTATATAATAAAAAAGGTCAGCAACCATTTAAAGGTGCTGACCTTTTTCAATGTCTATTACACGTTCATCCAGTCTGTGTGGAACGTTCCTTCTTTATCAATACGCTGATACGTATGCGCACCAAAGTAATCACGCTGCGCCTGCAGTAGGTTTGCCGGCAGCTTCGCTGTGCGGTAGCTATCGTAGTAAGCTAAAGCACTGGAGAACGCTGGTACAGGAATGCCGTTTTGGATCGCAAGTCCAAGTGTTTCACGCAGTTCTTTCTGGTATGTTGTTGCGATATCCGTGAAGTACGGATCAAGAAGAAGGTTGGATAGGTTCTCATCACGATCATACGCTTCTTTGATCTTCGCAAGGAACTGCGCACGGATGATACAGCCACCGCGGAAGTTCATCGCGATGTCGCCGTACTGAAGATCCCAGCCTTTTTCTTCACTCATGGACTGCATTTGAGCAAATCCTTGAGCGTAGGAGCAGATCTTACTCATATACAACGCTTTACGGATCGATTCGATTGCTTCTTCTTTGTTGCCTGTAAATTTCACTTCTGGACCGGTCAAGTGTTGGCTTGCTTTTACGCGCTCTTCTTTCATCGCAGAGATGAAACGGGAGAATACAGACTCTGTGATGATTGGAAGCGGTACGCCAAGGTCAAGAGCACTCTTACTCGTCCATTTTCCTGTTCCTTTTTGACCCGCTGTATCAAGAATCACTTCAACAAGCGGCTTGCCTGTTTCTTCGTCGACTTTTGTGAAGATGTCAGCTGTAATTTCGATCAGGTAGCTGTCTAGTTCGCCTTCGTTCCACTCTTTGAAGACTTCGTGAAGTTCCTGCGCGGAAAGACCAAGGACATGCTTCATAATGAAGTACGCTTCACAGATCAGCTGCATGTCGCCGTATTCGATGCCGTTGTGCACCATTTTCACGTAGTGACCAGCACCGCCGCGGCCCATGTAGGCAGCACATGCCGTTCCTTCAACCTTCGCTGCCATCGCATCAAAGATTGGTTTGACTTCGTTATACGCTTCGATTGGTCCGCCAGGCATGATGGAAGGTCCTTTACGCGCACCTTCTTCACCGCCGGAGAAACCTGTACCGATAAAGTGGATGCCTTTTTCTTCTAAGTAAGCCGCACGGCGCTCGGTATCTTCGTAATACGTGTTTCCGCCGTCAATCAGCATGTCACCTTTATCCAGGTGAGGAACAAGGCTTTCGATCACTTTATCTGTCGTTTCGCCTGCTTTGACCATCATAAGAATCTTGCGCGGTTTTTCTAAAGAAGCAACGAATTCTTCAGCACTGTACGCGCCGGAAATATTGCCGGTATTTTCTTCATTGTTGACCATTTCATCTACACGGTCTGTCCAATAGTCATAAACCGATACTTTATAGCCGTTGTCTTGTATGTTAAGAGCAAGGTTTGCCCCCATAACTCCTAAACCGATCACACCGATGTTTTGTTTCTCCATGTTTTAATCAGTCCCTTTCTGTTCTATGTGTTTATTTAAACTTCCCACCATGTAAAGCCGTCTTCGTTTAAAAGCTTTTCAGCTGCTTCCGGACCACGTGATCCCGCGTTATAGCCGTGCAGTGGAAGTTCATCTGCTTCAAATGCTTCTAAGATAGGCTGAATCCATTTCCAGGAAAGTTCTACTTCATTCCAGTGAGCGAAGTACGTAGAATTTCCAGCCATCGCATCGTTCAGCAGGTTCTCATACGCTTCAGGCTGCTGGTCCAGGTTTTTAGAGAAGTTGATATAGGCCGGTTCGAACTTCTCATTGCCATCGTCTTTAAGATTAATGCGAAGCCCGACACTTTCATTCGGGTTGATCTCAATAATCAACAGGTTGGACATAGCGCCTTGACTATCCGCTTCCTGCACTTCGTTTTTAAATTCGATAATGATACGGGTCGATTTCTTCTCCATTCGTTTTCCTGTACGGATATAGAACGGAATGCCTTTCCAGTACTCATTATCAATATAAAGACGGGCAGCAAAATAAGTATCATTGTTGGACGTTTCTTCCACGTCTTTTTCATCTTTGTAGCCGACGACCGCCTGCGCGTCCATTTCGCCTGCTTCATACTGTCCGCGGACGACATGGGTGGCGACGTCATCTTTATCAATCGGGCGCAGCGCTTCCATAATCTTCGTCTTCTTCTCTTCAATTTGTTTAGCAGACAGTTTTTCCGGATGATGCAGGGCTGTCATCATGACTAATTGCAGCAGGTGGTTCTGCACCATATCGCGGATCGCGCCGGATTTATCATAGTAGCCAGCCCGCGTGCCGACGCCGACTGTTTCACTGGCTGTAATTTGTACGCTTGCGATCTGTTCATGGTTCCAAAGCGACTTCAGAATCGGGTTGGGACGAATCAATGATTCAAGGTTCTGTACCATTGGTTTTCCTAAGTAATGGTCAATACGGAAGATTTCCTCCTCATCGAACACTTTTGTCAGTTCTTGATTTAAGTGACGGGCGGAGTGCAGATCACTGCCGAATGGTTTCTCAACAATGAGTTTCTTCCATCCATCAAGTTCTGTCATGCCGCTCTTATGAAGCGATTCTGTAATCGGTTCAACCAGACTTGGAGCAACAGAAAGATAGAAAAGACGATTTTCAGGGATCGACTTCTCTGCCTCGCGTTCTTCAATGAAAGCTTTCAGATCCTGATAGGACTGCGGTTCCATTGCATCAAAAATAAAGTAGCGGAAGCTTTCCAGAAACTCATCGAGATGAGAAGAATCCACGTCTCTTCTTGAGAAGGACTCCAGTGACTCTTTAATGATGGAATGAAAATCTTCCTGTGAATACTTCCGGCGTCCTAAGCCAACGACAGATAGAGAGGATGGCATTTTCCCCTCGATAAATAAATTATACAAAGCCGGGTAGATCTTACGCTTCGCCAAATCCCCGCTGGCCCCAAATAATACAAATGTCATATCGTCCATCGTTTCAACGGAATCGATTCCATCAATAGTGTTGTGTTCGTCTTTACGATCCATTTCTAGTTTACCTCCTGTTTCCTGTGCCTTACACCATTTTTTAGTATAAAGCAAGATATGGAATTATGTAAGTAATCCACCTTGATTTTTGTCAGATTTGATCGAATATTCGAACTAAAGCGTTTGCATACACAATGTAGAAACAAGGTTAATCTTAGAGAAGTATACACCTTACAACCGCCACTGTTAAGTAGCAAAACTTTGTTTGAAATCGTAAGTTCCTTCGAAGCATACTAAGACAACTTGCGCTGTTTAGATGAGCACTTTCATTCCTTACAAAAGAAAACAGGCACCGGGGTTCCCAGGCGCCTGTTCCCTCCTCTTATCGTTCATCTAGAAAGAGAAACTATGCATCACTTCTGATAGAGCTTGATGATTTCTTTTAGCAGACGTTCAGTATCATTTTCGCGGGCGGTCTGTTCACCCTTTTCAACCATGCTGTGTCTAAGCGCTGGATCGTCCATCACGTTCTCGATACCCTGCTTCAAGGACCAGGCATCTTTTGGCTGGACGAGCACACCGGCACCATCACTTAAAAGGTAGGACAGCCCGCCGACATCAGAACCGACAACAGGTGTATGGCACGACATCGCTTCCAGCGCAACAAGGCCGAATCCTTCAATATACGAAGGAAGGACAAATAGATCGGCGGCAGCCATCCATTTGGCTAACGTCTGCTGATCTTTCGGCCCATGGAAATGAACGACTTGCTTATTTTCTTTATGAACGCTTTGCTTCAGTTCCTCAAGGTAGCTTTCATCTTTCACGCTGCCGACGAAGTGAAGCTCTGCGTTTTTTCGTTCGTTCCTGATTTCTTGGAAGGCTTCCAGCAGTTCACTTAAGCCCTTTGCTTTAATATGGTTGCCGACATACAGGATATGAAAGCGATCTGGGGAGAGCTTCAGCTCCTGCTTCATTTCTTTTGCATCAGCGGGAGCAAATACGCTCCGGTCTACACCCATATTAATGAGGGAAACCTTCTCACTGTCTATGCCGAACTTCTCTGTCACTTCTGTTTTTAACGCCTCTCCTACAACGATGACTTCATCCGCTTCCTGCAGAATCCGTTTCGTTAAAGAAGCAATCGTTTTATTCTTATTCGCCATCTGATCAAGGTCCCCGCCGTGCGAGGTGACGACAAGCTTTGCGCCAAACACTTTTTTAAAAAGCAGAGCCGGAAGTCCGCTCGGAAAAATGTAGTGCGCATGGACGACATCATACTGGCGTCCTTTTGTAATAAAAGCAAGCAGAATTTTAACGAGCCAGTTCAGGTATTTCCTAATGACGTTGACTTTACCGCCACGGTTGTCGCGGTTTACGGCTGTATCGATCGTCAGACCTTTTTCTTTCAAGGCTTCAACCTGATTTTTTACGAAGATGCCGTAGGTCGGATGTTTCCGGCTTGGATACATATTGCTGATGACGAGTACACGTTGACTCATAGTCGTCCTCCTTTATTAGAGGTCAAACTCATGCTCTGATCTCATGTTAAGCAGATATCCAAGCATGGCGAAATAGAAGATCGTAAAGGCATCGCCTTCCCAGATGTTATAGACCATTCCTGCTGCATAAGCAGCAAGCAGGATTGCCACAAGCACCGGGCCAAGCATCGTTTCTTTGCGCTTTCTCCAAATATGATAGAGCATATTTAATAGGAAGACGGCAAAGAGGATGACTCCGACCGCTCCGGTCTGCGTAATGACCTGGATATACTGGTTGTCTGAGAAGAATTCACGTTCAATGCCGTATTCCTCATAAATTGGGGATCCGTAGCTTAACGTCGCCCCGTCACCAAAGGTCGCAAATCCGGTACCAATCACCGGGTGGTCAAGGTAGATTTCAAACCCTTTATTCACAATCCAGAGACGGCCCGACTGGCTGCTCTGTTCGCGTGTTTCTTTATCAAAGGTCGACCCGAGGCGATCTTTAAAGCTTCCTTCACTTTCATCGTACTGGGACTGCTTCTCTTTTTTCTCTTTCCCGAAGTCGGTATTTTCAACAATGGATGTTCCGATACTGACCGGTACGGCAATAAGAAGAATACCGGCTGCGAGAGACAGCAGTAATGGCTTTAAGAAGTTCCATTTTTTCGCAACGATCACGTAAATCACTAAAGCAAGGGCGTAGGCAATCCATGTTCCTCGGGAATACGTTAAACTCCATACTCCAAACAGACAGGCAAGGGAAATATACGTCAGCCACAGCCATTTGCCTGTGAAACGATTTCTGAAATACATAATGATTAACGCAGAAAACGACAAGTAGTAGGCGAGTACGTTTGGATTGCCGGTCATGCCATAAATCCGAATCCGGTTTTTAGCCGATAGCGGCATGTTCTCCCAGCTCTCAGGCAGGAACAAGCCTCGGAGCGACAGCTTTTCGATCATGCCGTGTACGCAGATAATAAACGTCATAATGATCGTTGTCATAATGAACTTGTTGATGTCTTCCTTGGTGATGTGCAGTCTTCTTACAATATAAAACACAAGGTAGAAGAGAAGGAAACCACGGATCTGGAAGATGATTGCCGTCAGTGACACTCCTGTGAGATAAGCGGATACCGCACCGACGATAAGAAAACCGAAGAACGCATATTCAAACCAATAAAACTGGAACAGCTTCTTCAAGTCTTTCCGGTACATAAGAAGGATACGGAATAATAGCGCAAAGATAATGATGTCACCGATTCCTTTTAACGCCGGGTTAAACTCCAATAAAAACGGCCGGATCGGGAAATACATAAATAAAATAAGCAATGAGTTCTTCGGCTGCGCTAACGCATATCCTGCAAAAAAGAGCATGATGATAAGGTCGATGATGGTATGATCAAGCGCCGCGCCAATAAATAAAACGGCAAGCGCTAAAGGTACAAAGTAGAGTTTCTTAAATTCAATGGGCATCGCTGGCACCTCTTTTCTAAGATGATTGGTTGGTGTTGTTCATTGTTTTCCGGTATAGATCTTTCTTCATGGCGTAGTTTTTGAACAGCGCCCATAACAGGGTGTCCGTCCGGTTCACCTGTTTAAATTTCTCCGCAAAATTATATTCCATTTGAGTCAGAGCTTCGCAATGTTCAACAAAGGATTTCTTATTCCATTCAATGAACCCTTCCGCTGTCTTTACATCAGGGGAAGCGAGCTGACCTTTATAATGGTTTAATTCCAAAAAGCCATCGAACGCAATCGCCTGCGATTCAAATACTTTTGTCGCCTCCACCTTCTTCTCATGCTGCTCGGTTGTATCGACAAGGCAGTTAATCGCATCAGGCGGAAAGGCACAGTTAATTTCGTAAAGGCGCACTTTCACCTTCACGTCTTCCATCCGCTTTAACGTATCGCTCAGAAGTCTAGCTGTTGCGGTATGATCTCTATGCGCATCGATGAACGGTGTCGTGTAAATGATTTCCGGATCAATCTCGAGGATCTTCTTTTTCAAATACTGAATGTTCTCAGGATTGCTGTTGACCCCGCCATCCGGCTGATTCATATAGGAAACGCTGGACAAACCGAGGATACCTGTTACACGGTCTATTTCTTCTTTACGCTTCGCTTTTAATTCATCGATGCTCATTTCGCTGACACTGCTTGCGCCGTCTGTAATGAACAAACAGTGGATTTCTGCACCTTGATCGGCATGCTGGCGGAGCGTCCCGCCGGGCCCGATCGTTTCATCATCCATATGGGGAGCAAGAACGAGTACGCGTTTCACCGGCTCGTTGACGACCGGTTTCATATCCCCTTGATAATGACGTCCAAGAATAAATTTCGTTACAGGTGCGTTGACAGGACGGACAGCATTCATGACGAGCTCTTTTCTACTCATGACGCGTCTCCTTTCTTTTTCCGTTTCGTTACATTATTTAATAAGAACATAAAGGCGTGGGTTTTCATGACAAAAGCAGCTCCCGCAAAGACGATCGCGCCGACAATGGCGACAATGATAATCTGAACGATGTTCGGGAGGCTTGTGATCAGCTGCTGCACGCCAAGAACGGCAGCACTCATCAGCGCGGTGGCAATCGTAATTTTCAAGTAGTCCACGAGGATATACTTGAAGTCCAGTCCTCCGACAAGCTTGACGAAAACGATCAGGCAGGCGCCTGTATAGAATAACGCCATAAGAGATGCCGCAAGCGGAATCCCAAGATAACCGAGCCATTCTGCAAAGATAAAGTTGAAAACGACATTGAGCAGAATCGACCCAAGACTGATGATTAAGATCAAGTGACCTTTTTTCAATGTATAAAAGCCTTTATTAATAATGTTATTTAAGCTGAAGAACAAGACCGAGCCAAAATAGAAGTAGGCGACCTGAGTCGTTGCCATCGTGGCCTGATCGTTAAACGCTCCGCGCTCATAAAACAGTTCGATCAAGTTCGGCATCAGAAGCATCATCCCGATGATCGCCGGCATAAGAACGAGATACATGGTCGTCAGACCTTTTTCAATCCCTTTCTTAAACTGCCCCGTATCGTTCGTTGTGATCGCTTTAGATAAAATTGGAAAAATAATCGTGGCAATGGTCACACCAAAAATCCCCTGCGGCATGTGCACAAGGTTTTTCGCGTAGTTAATATACGTTACGGCCCCTTCGCCCTGATAACTGGCGAAAATCGAACCGACCATTAAGTTGACCTGACCGACCGCGACCGTTAATCCAACGGGGAGGAAGATCCAATAGAACGCCTTCACTTCCTGCCAGTCAATTTTCTGTTTCAGGTCCATCGATTTCTGCGGTACGACGATGAACGACTTAAAGATGAGCGACAAAATCGTACCCGCTAAATACCCGTAAGCGAGGGAGTAGGATCCAATTTGATTTGCAAACAGGAACGCTCCTGTAATCGAGCTTAGAATGACGATGATCTGTGACACAATGGATAATGAGAACTTATTTTCCGCATCAAAAAACGCTTCGAGCACGGAGTTCATGCCGACAAAAGCGATACAGGAAAAGAAGATGACCGTCACCCATGTGGCGATTTCTGTTGCCTGCGGGCTGAAGTCTGGATACAAGAGTGGAATGATGACGGGTGCAAGTGCCATGCCGGCAATCGATAAGACGAGTGCTAATCCGGCGGTTCCTTTAAAGACTTGTCCTAAGTATGATTTTCCGCGTTTTTCTTCGGCGGCTTCGATATAGCTTGGGACGAGAGCGTTCTTCATTCCGTTCTGCATGAACAAGATGAGCATGTTTGGAATGATGAAGGCGGCTAAGTACGCATCGGCTACGTAGCTGTCCCCGAAATAGTAGGCAATGACCATGTCCCGGATGAGTCCGGAGACTTTAAGGAGCAGGGTGGCTCCGATAAATAAAATACTCGCTAAGCCTAATTTTGATTTCACAATAATACCTCTCTTACTGCTTCGCTAATTCTACAAAATCTGCTATGTATAACTATAGTTCATACTTTCTGATTTTACCATATCCTTAATACAATCGTAATCGATCAGTCATATCTTTTCCATAAATGGGTAATGCGCATGATATGTTTTTTTATCAGTCTCCTGATCCAGAAAAACTAGTTTCGAGACGATGGCAGCGAATATGGTGTTGGGAGAACGACTCTCTTTCCGTGGGCATGCGCTGAGCCTCCTCAGACTTTTAGTCTTCCGGGGTCTCACCTCACATGTTCATCCCACAGGAGTATCGCCGTTATCCCAACACCACGTGTTTATAAAATTCTCGAAACCGTGCTCCATCGTAAAGCGAGTTCCCTCCCCTCTGCGCCTTAAACTCACCAAAATTCTTTATAGTCAATTCTTTATGTATCCCGTCCCATCCTTTAGTGCCCCTTATGAAAAAAGAAAAGAATAAGGAGTACACAAATTCATGTATACAAAGTTGTTCACTTTCTTCATAACAAGAACAATCCAATTGCACGACACTCAGCTGGGAAGGAAGGGAAAACAGGTAGACTCCTGCGGGAATAGCAGAGCAGTCGAGACCCCACAGGGCGGAGCCCGAGGAGACTCGGCCCCTGCCCGCGGAAAGCGGACTGTTTTCCCTTCCTTCCCTCTCCTGTTTCCAGACTTATCGCTATACCCTTGTGTACATTACATTAAACCTAAAAAAAGAACGACCTTCGTTTGGAAGGTCGTTCTTTTGGTTTGATTAATTGCGGATGCTTTCAAGATCGTTTTCTGTTTTCTCTGAGATTGCTGCGTTTCCGCCCAGGTAGTAGTGCTGCGGGCTGATGGACAGGCGATCGATATAGTTTCTGACACTTGATGGGACTTGGTCCGTTTCTGTCAGGATGATCGGTGATTCCAGCGATGCCGCTAGTGGTGAACCGGACAGGGCATCGACAACTTCGTGTCCTCTTGCAAAGAAGACGTCTTCAACCCGCTGGGAGATGAAGTATTTTTCTGCAATTTCGACACTTGTGCTGTAACGGTCAGATCCGGATACACGTTCAACGGTATCAACTTCCCGCTTCAGCTGCTCTTCTACTTTATTATGGACGGCGTTTGATCCGCCAATGATGGTTGCTTTTTCTACGTTGTTTTCACGAATGAACTGAATGATGTTCTCCTCGAGCTTATACGGCAGTGTCAGCATAATCGGTGTATGCTCCTGTCCCGCATAAGAGGCAATGGACAAGGCATCTGGTGATGTTTCATCAGAAGTTGTGATGAAGATTTCATCGACAGCTACTTCCTCTGCAACTTCATCCGCTACTTCATAGGCTGTTTCAAAACGTGTTGCACCAGATAGGCGAACGACGTTGCTCGCGCCAAATTGATTGTTCAACTGCTCTTCGACAGAAGAACCTACAGCCGCTTCACTTCCTAATAGATAAATGGTATCAGGGTTCATGCGGTTCAGTTCTGTCTGAACAGATGCAGGAAGCGTATCGGTCTGCGTTAACAGAAGCGGTGAATCATAAAAAGATGCCAGTACGCTTCCTGTCAGGGAATCAATCGGCAGATCCCCGCGGCCGATTACCGCAACGCTTGGGTCGTTCCAGTGCCAGCCATAGTTTGAAAGGGCTGTACTTGTTTCATAGCGGTTCACCCCTGCAAGGCGGTAGCTGTGTGGCTGCTTTTCTTTGGATAAGAAACTGGAAGCGACATATCCTTTTGTTCCGTTGGACGTTTTAACTGGATACCAGGACCAATGCTGGGTGTTGCTGTCTGATCCTACAGGCACATCGGTAATCGTCAGTGCGTCCCCGCGCTCAAGACCTGTGATAACTGAACCATTTGGAGCAACACGCATATTCAAACTTCCTGCTGTGACGTACACTCTCTCCCCAGGCTGGAAGTTATTCTTTGTCGTATGAACAGGTCCTGTTGTTTCTACGTTATCGACACCAAACGTTAGAATGCCATCGACTTCAGGCGTGAGTGTATGCGTCGGGAATGGTGTAACATCAAGAAGTCCATAGACACGCAGACGCTGATATATTTTCTCTTGATAAGCGGTATAAGCATGAGCTAACGGATCGTTACGCTCAGATAAACCGTTGTAGGCTAAAATAGCGAAATACCAGTTCTCGATAATTCCTTTATCTCCATTATTTACGGAAGGGATTAAATCGTAATCGGCATAGTTCCATTTCGTCTGAAGGATTTTTAAACCTTCACGAATGTTGTAGCGCATATCTGTTGCGAGTTTTGTAATTTCTTCTTCACGCTCTTCATCATTTTCGATGAAACGGTAGTCGGACACCTGCATAATTCCAATTCCGATACAGTCATAGCCAAGTTTCAGGTTGGTTCCGTCCCAGGCCATGCCCCGTGTTTTCTCTTCTGTACAATAGTTTTCGTAGTGATCAACTGGTGTACGGTCAGGATCCCAGTACTGCTGCCAGCCACTTTCCTGATAAGCGATCGCTTTTACGATTTCAGCTGGAATACCGAAGTTATCCGCTTCTTCTGTAAGCATACGGTTAATTTCGGCATAGCTTGGATTCTCATACTTCTCATTGACTTCTGTACCTGTACTTTGTGCCGTGACATTGTTCTGCAGAGAAACTTTCTCTTGCTGCTTCTTCTCTACCACGTCGCCGGATTCAACAATGAACGAGTCAGACGCCATGCCTTCAGGTTCTGTTCCGACACCCTTCTCTCCGATAATCGGATATTGAATGTTGATTTCATTTTCGTTCCACTCAAATGTTGCACGGTCATACGCATCGGATTCATACACGACATCCGCGCTGCCTTCATTCAATTGATAGACATCAAAAAACAGACTCTGTGCTGAACCGTCTGCACGGTAGACGACAACCAATTGAGGCGTGCTGCCTTCAACCAAATATACATCCGTGATCTTGCTCAGTTTCGTTGTTTGTTCAAGAATCTCCGCGCCTTGCTGCTTAACGACAACGGATGTTTCAAATTCATTGTTCTGGATGTCTGCTGTTGTCTCGTCGTTTAATTGTATCGTTTCACTTTTCTTCTCAATAACCCACGATTGAGTCGTCTCTGCGCTCACCCATGAAGGTGCAAGTACACAAGCAAGTAAAAGCGTCAAAACAGATAATAGGTGTTTGTTCACTTTAAAACCGCCCTTCTTTTTATTTTTCAATGTTTGTTAATTCTGAGTTCATGGTGTAGCCGTTCTCTCCCTTGTCTTCCACTTTCTCTTTGATCAGACCATAATCAGGAGCATAGAAAGAAATCGATTTTACATTTTCACCTGATGCACGTTGAACGACAAATACGTCTTCGAACTGTTGATAAGGTGTCTGGGTGGACTGCTTCTCATCTAAAATCTGCCAGTCACTGCCTTGTTTCGTAACATCAACCAGGACATCAATCGTTTCATAGGACTCAAAAGAATCGAGCTGGCTGGATGTATCTTCCGGATTGGATTCCTGATAGACGAGGGAAATCGTTCCTTCTTTCCATTCAAGAATCTGAAGAGTGACCATATCACCAAACGTGATGACTTGCTGCACATAACGGTCATTCACATCAATGATTTCATGTGTTGCTTCTAATTCGCCGTTCTGGATAAACGTTTTTGTCATGGGTCCTTCCGGCATATAGGCTTTCAGACCGACAGCAGAACTTGTACTTTCTTCCTGCTCTTCAGTGGATGCAGAAGTGACGGATTCCTCTTCATCATCTGCCGCCTCTTCTGCAGGTTCTTCCGTTGCTGTTTCTTTTTCCTCTTTCTGATCTTCCATTTCTTCGTCTTCTGTTGAAGCATCCTCGGTTGTTGTATCCTCCGTTGTTTCTGCTTCTTCAGAAGCCTCTTCGCTGGTAACGGCTTCTTCTGTTGACTCGTCTTCTTTCGGTTGTTCTTCCGTTGCTGCTGATTCTTCTAATTCATCTGCCTTATCTACATCTGCTTCTCCACAGGCACTTAATAGAAGGACGAACAACAACGTGAACAGTGATAGCTTTTTCATCATTAAACTCTCCTTTGTTCGTTCTAAGCTGCTCGCTTAATTCAAGTGATTCACCATTTCATTGCGGCTGTTTTTATCGATGACAGCTCCGATGACCTGTAGCTCATCGACAACATTTTCGCTGCCATATTCACTTAACTGCTTTTCAATCGTTGGATTTAATTCATCCCCTACTAAAATTAGAGGAGCGTTCGTTCTTGCTGAAATCGCAGAAGCTGTTAGAGCATCCGGGTAATTTTGACCTGTCGCAGCAAGTACAGTGCTTGAGCGCATGTCGTCCTCGAAATAGTCAAGCGCTGCTGCTACGGTTTCATAACGGTTCGCACCGGATAACCTCGTTACCTGGTCGCCGCCGTTTGATTCAATCAGCGTTTCTTCCACTTCTTCCGAAACGACAGCCGTCCCGCCAAGAATCGCGACTTCTCTGCCGTTTAAGTAGTTCAGGCTTTCCTGTGAGATTTCGTCTTTGTCTGTCAAAACGATCGCCCATCCATGTGCAGCTGCAATGGATGATGCTTCAAGCGCATCCGGGAAGCTTCTGCTTGATGCAACGAAAACGCCCTCTACATTGGACAAGCCTTTATTGATCTCTAAGTTGGAGGCAATCCGGTCTTTACCAGCCAGACGCTCCACTACGAAATGCTGCTTAAGATCATTTTCGACTTGAGCAGACAACGCATTTTCCCCACCTAAAATGACAACTTTCTCGGTATTTAAGCGCGATAGTTCTTTCAACACATCTGCACTTAGTTCATCTTTTCTATTTAAAAGAATCGGTGCATTATCAAGCTGAGCTGCAAGAGGTCCGGCAGAAAGAGCATCAGCAAATTCAAAGGCCGTTGCAAGGACAACTGTTTTCTCACCATCTAAACCATTTGGATAAAGCTGTTTGGAAACTTCGATCGCTGTTTGAATACGATCTTCACCAGCAAGCGTAGTCGTCTTAAACGAATAGTTGTACTCCGGTGTATCGTTACTCCAAACGACTTTATTGCTCTCTGTATGAGTTACTTTCGTGCTCTCCCAATTCTCTGCATAAGCAATTGCTTCTTTTTCACGATAAAAGGTCTTCATAAGTCCTTTTTCTGTATGAGAAACAGCAAAATCCTCATCTAAGTAATTGCTCCACACCACTTGATCTTTGTTTCGATCAATAACGCTCGTATTCTTCCATTTCTTTGCATAGTTGAAAGCTGATTCAAAGTCATACGCTTCATAGATGACCCCTTGGCTGGAGTGCTCTACTTCGTAATCTTTTTCAAGATAATCCGACCAGACGACGCGGCCAAGTTCGTTGTCAACGACTCTCACATTCTCAAAATCTTCCGCATAGGCAATGGCTTCGTCTTTGGTAAAAAACGTTTCATTTACGGAACGATCGCTGGAATGGTAGACTCCGTAGCGCTTCACAGCCCCGTCATAGATTTTCTCCTGATTGAATTTATCAAAGACATACGCACTCTCCATAGACTTGGCGTAGTCGATGGCCTGCTCTTTATTTTCAAATACTTTCACACGATTTCCATCGTATTCATAGACTTCGAATACACTGAAAAACTCATCGACCCCTTTTAATACAGAAGCCGCTGCCTTCTCCTGGAACGAAGACGTTTTAATCAGGGCTTCTTCCGTTGGGTTGGACATATATCCAAACTCTAAAAGTACCGCAGGCATGTGTGCGTTTCGTGTGACATATAAATCGCTCGGGATAATTCCGCGCCCTTCCCATAAAGGCGTGCCTGCCAGAATGTTCTGGTGCATCGTATGGGCCAGACGTTTACTCTCCGGGGAGTATTCAATCTGAACCGGATCCGGTGGGTATGTTTCATTAATCCCTTCATCGATATCGAAGTAATAGGTTTCGTACCCTCTCATGTAAGGGTTGGATGGAAGGGAATTTGAATGTACAGATATGTAGATTGATTGATCGTTCTTTCCTTCAATCGCTTCATGAGCCAAATCTAATCTTGCCTGCAGATCAGCGTGCAGACTCCCCGCAAGCTTACTGTCATCTGTTCGTGTCATATGTACGTTGTAGCCATTTTTCTCTAAGATCTCTCTTAACCCTTCAGCCATTTCCAAGTTAAAATCTTTCTCATAATATCCTGTGGAAGCACCGGAATAGCCTGTGGTACCAGAGGAGCTGCCCCCGTGACCAGGATCAATCACTACATTTTTTTCTGCGTGCGCCTGAAGTGGATAAAGAACAAAAAGTGCAAAAACGATTAAGAAACCAGCAATATGTAACTTCTTCATGTTTTCCTCCTAAAATCATCTCGTTAGTTCTCCAAGGTCTTCCTTCGGCTGTCAATTTGTTATAAATGAATGGCTGCTATTCTTTCACCTCTTTCTATTTGTTTGAATGCTGCGAGATTGGTAGATTGATAGATTGTTGTAGTGGCGGATGTTTAGTCTATAGATTCAGCGGGTAAATTGTAGATAGAATGGGTAAGGAAGTGGCTTTTGTCGAATAATGGTCTTTCGTTCACAAATAAATAGATAATGGAAAGTGTCCATTATCTTCTTTATCGGCATATTTCGTTCATCTATTAACAAATGATGACAAATCATCCTATAGTCCCACATTATGTAATAAATATTGCCAAAATAACCCTAAACCTATGTAACATACCAATTATATAAGACGATTCGTCAACAAACAACACGACTCGCTATAAATTAACACAATTTCAAACTTTCCGTACAAAAGTATTACATGGTATATAGAAGAATAGTACTAATTGAAAAGAAGATCGTTTGCGCTTAGCAGAGCAAACGATCGTCTTTTTTAATTGTTACTTTTCGGCCCTGCCCATAATCGTTACTATTAGGTAAGGCCTTATCCATAAGACTCACTCACGAGGTAGTCGGCATCTCACAGCACCCCGCTTTTTAAGGAGGACTATGGAAGGCGGCTTCTGCGCCGGGTCAGAATGGATGAATGTTCTTTGACGAAGTCATCATATATATGAATGATGAGCGCGCGTGGAGCCCGAGCTTTAACGAATGGGTGGATGATCATCCATGGTTTCAAATAGAAGAGGTCCCCCATCATAAATGAAACAAAGTCACAAGCAATGATCGGTTAATACAGAAAGAAAAAACCGGAAAATCATGGTTTAGGGAGCTCAGTTCACGATCAACAGTCCTGTGTTATGTTGTAACGTAGTCTTACACGCTCCTTACAAAAAAGCAGTATTTAAATCGGGGAGGAAATCATTATGGGGTTATTCTTCTATATTACGATTGTTATTGGTTTATCTCTTATGTATTATGCGTACGTAAAAAAACTGGATCATTCAATAAAAGAGAAGGAACTTGAGTTGGAAGAAAAAAAGGTAGAGTTAGAAATAAAAAAGTTAGACAACACTAATGAACGGCAGGATCAAGAGACTGAAAAGCAGTAACATACTGACATTCGATGGATAAGGCTTCTAAAAGCAGCTTTTCATGTGATCAAGTGCGTTAAACAGGATCACCAAACAACTGCCATCTGTAAAACTTCTAATTATTAACTACAAACCTTAACAGAGCAAAAAAGAGCCGCTGCGTTTTTAACAGCGGCTTTTTTCTATTTGTCCTTCCATACTTTCAGAAGGAATAAAGGTAATCTAATTTGACGCTTGATCCGCCATGGTTCGGATATTAAGCGGTAGAGCCATTCCAATCCGAATCGCTGAAAAATAGCCGGAGCTCTTTTCACGCGGCCGGAGATGACGTCGAACGACCCGCCAACGCCTTGGAATATGTTTACGTTTAAGTCTTTCATGTGGTCGACAATCCAGTACTCCTGCCGTGGACTGCCAAGAGCCACGAATAAGATATCCGCCTCTGATTCATTAATGGTCCGAATCACTTTGGCTTCATCTTTTTCATAACCGTCCAGAACACCTGCAACTTTAAGGTTCGGGTATTTTTCCTTCAGGCGGTCTTTCGCTTCTTCCGCAATACCCGGCTTTGCTCCGTACAAGAATACCGATTTGCCATGCTCCGAAGCCTGCTCGCATAAAGTCAGCAGCATATCAATGCCTGTGACGCGCTCTTTTATGTTTCCTTTGTTCACTCGGGAAGCTAAAAGAACACCAACACCGTCCGGGATTTGATACGTCGCTTTATTTAACAGCTCCTTGAGGTTTTGATCCTCCTGAGCTTTTAAAATCTTTTCTGGATTAATGGCTACGATAAATGACTGCCTTTTTTGATTGATATCTTCTAAGACGCTGCGCTTCAATTGTTCATATGAATGACTGCTGACATCTACACCTAAGAACTGTTCCTTCATGTGTTCACCTTATCTTTATCCGTTTTTAGAATCGCCTAGACGTTTCGCAACAAAGCCTGAGGCCTTCCACTCATCCAGGTTCAAGGCATTTTTCGTATCAAAAACGACACGGTTGTTCATCTTGCTCTTCAAATATTCAGGATCCAGCGCTTTGAACTCGTCGTGATCCGTCAAAATAACAACGATATCAGCTCCGTCTAACGCTTCATCCATGTCCTGTGTCTGATTTGAAACGACGTTTTCTTTAATGTGGGGATCATAGCTTGTGAAGCTGATTCCTTTTTCCACCAGTTCCAAAATAACCTTCAGCGACGGACTTTCACGCTGGTCATCAATATTGGCTTTGAACGAAAGACCAAATAAAGCAACCTTCGGATCCTGAATGAACTGATCCTTCATCAGCTTCTCGATCTGCTGGGCCGTGTAGACCGGCATGTTGTCATTGGTGTTGCGTGACAACTGGATGATCTTAGAAAGCTCAGGCTCAATCTCAGCTAAGAACCAAGGATCGACAGCGATACAGTGACCGCCTACACCAGGACCAGGTGTATGAATATTGACACGTGGGTGATAGTTCGCTAACTGAATCGCTTCCCAGGAGTTGACGCCGATTTTATCACTGATCAGGGCTAATTCGTTCGCAAACGCAATATTCACGTCACGGTAGGTGTTCTCAATAACTTTAGCCATTTCAGCTGTTGTTGCATCCGTCAGATGGATGTTTCCTTTTACAAAGGACTCATACAGCTCTTTCGTCATAATTGAGGACTCTTCGTTGATTCCTCCGACGATGCGGTCATTGTCCACAAGTTCCTGAAAGACTTTCCCAGGAATGACGCGCTCTGGTGAGTGGGACACAAAGAGTTCGGTGCCTATTTCAAGACCTGTTTTCTCAAGAACCGGGAGCATCACATCTTCAACCGTACGCGGTGGTACAGTAGACTCTAAAATAACCAGATTTCCTTTCTTCACAAAAGGAGCAATGGATTCGGTTGCTTTACGTACATAATCCAGATTGGCTGTTTTATCTTCTCTGATCGGTGAAGGCACCGCAATAACAAAGACATCCGCTTCAACCGGCTCCAGGGATGCTTTGAAGTTACCTGCATCAACGGCTT
This sequence comes from Halobacillus litoralis, assembly GCF_020524025.1. Taxonomy (GTDB): domain Bacteria; phylum Bacillota; class Bacilli; order Bacillales; family Halobacillaceae; genus Halobacillus; species Halobacillus litoralis_D. Next base: position 477,957 of record NZ_JAIVKN010000002.1, read on the forward strand.
CTTCCAGACGTTCCTGCAGACCGTTTTCTTCTATATGAAGCTGCTTTGCGTTAATCATATCGACAGCTTTCTGATTGACATCAACGCCATGCACGTTGTGACCGTGAATGGCAAACATAACGGATGTAGGAAGTCCAATGTATCCTAACCCGACAACACACAGTGACTTTTTCATACAACAATACTCCCTTTCTCTTCCCGTACAAATTCGTAAATCTTTTCTATATAGTCATGTTAGTTTCATGTATAACTGTTATATCTTTGGTTTGTCCTGCTCCTTATATCATTCGACAACAATCAAACTTTATGACGTTTGCTGTCTATTTCAGAGCTCCGGATCCTTATCAGACCCATTTGTTATAGGGCAGACACCTTACGTTTCCCTTCCTTCGTACCCCGTCAAACCTATTATTTATTTAACTTTTTCATTATATCTGATTTATATCAAGAGTTCTATTCATCGGAGAAAATATGACTATTCTCCAAGGAAATTTAATGGAATAGTCACGAACTTGTAACAGTCTGCTCATGCGCACCAAACCTTTTCTCTGATATACTTTGGAGAAGTATTTTCTTTTATTGAAAGGAACGAAACGCTATGACAGTCAGACGCTATCAACAAGGGGACGAACCACAAATTCAAGCCTTGTTTCAAAAAACATTCCATCAGGAACGCCCGCTTCAGGCCTGGGAGTGGAAGTTCAAGAACAACCCGAAACACGAAAATCCTTTCATCCTCGTTTTTGAAGAAGAAGGAACGATTCTCGGTCATATCAGTCTATGGCTGATGGACGCCTATATGAAAGGACAAAAAGCGAAAGTAGGGGTCCGTGTCGATACGATGGTCGACCCGGAAGCACGTGGCAAAGGTATCTATAAAAAGTTAAATGATGCGCTTGTTGAAGAAGCAGCAAAAGACGGGATTACTTACCTCTATGGATTCCCGGCACCTAAAGCGAAGGAGCTCTTTCTCCGCTATACCGGCGCCAGTCATCTTACCGACATGCCCCGGTGGATGTATGTTCAAAAGCCGGTCAGTCTGCTCGCGGCCAAGTTTGCCCCGCTTAAAGCGCTCAAATCCTTCGATCGCCTCTACGCAAAAATCAGAGGCACTAAAACGCGGGAGCATGACTATAAAGTGAAAGAAATCACCCAGTGTGATGAAGACTTCGACCGTCTGGCGGAGAAAACCAAGCATACCGCGGACGGCTTGGTTGTGCGTGATGCGGAATACTTAAACTGGCGGTATTTCCAGCACCCGGCGCACACGTATAAAATGACTGCCCTCTATAAAAACAATGAGTTAGCGGGCTACGTCGTGACAAACCAGAAAGCAGGCACGTTTATTAACGGAATGATCGTCGATTGGCTTGCAGTCGATGATTCAACAGGTGCTGTGCTGCTTGATGAAGCCCTGCAGGTACTCTCCGATGCTGATGTCGTTCAGTCGTGGGCGCTTCCTCATACGTGGGCGGCACAGACGATGAAGGCGAAAGGATTTGTCCATAAAGACAGCCCGATGCCTCTGGTAGGAAAAGAGATTGACCCGGAGCAGACCGACATGAACGACCCTGCCAAATGGTTCATCACACCTGGAGATGTCGACTCCTATTAAACGGTTATTATACTTTATTAAAGAGGAATGCTTGTTAAAATATGAAACTGAAAATGATTAGTAACATCATGGTGATATGTGGTGTAATCCTTTTAATTCTTTCACTGCTTCTTCCACTTAAGGAGTTGAACGAACATTTTAATTTAACGTTAAATGTGGGATTATGGCTTTTTGTTTTAGGAAGTATAATCAAATTCACTCTTAAAAGGGAAAAAGAAAAGAATTAAAATAACGCTGCACACAAAATGGATGCTGTAGTTGAACATGTGATTACTGCATACCAATATAAAAAGGGAGCCTGGATATCCAGGCTCCTTTTTTGATATACTTCACGGTCATTCTTTTGTTCTTTACGATTTTTCCTTATTCCTTTCTCGTTCCCTCTTTGAAAACAACCCAATAACCGGGCGCTTCCCACGATAGACGACACCTGTCATTTCAGCAAAGAGATGCAGCAGGATGAGAATAATAAACGTGATAAGAAGCGAGATTCCGAATGATGTCAAAGAGAATAGAAGAGCAAGAAGCCCAAAAAGGGCACTGAAAGCATAAATGATTAAGACCGTAGCCCGGTGGCTGAATCCAGCAGCCAGAATTTGATAGTGAATGTGCTTATTGTCAGGCATCATGATCTTCTGTTTATTGATAAAACGGCGCAGAATCGAAAACAATGTATCAAAGACCGGGACAGCCAGCACAATAATTGGAATCACAAAGCTGAATAAAGTTACGTTCTTAAACAATCCAACCATGGAGATGACGGCCATAGAATAGCCAAGGAATAGAGAGCCCGTATCTCCCATATAAATAGAGGCCGGATGGAAGTTATGAAAAAGAAAACCGATGTTGCTTCCGATCAGAACAACACATAAGTAGACAATCGCTACCTGTGGTTCGATCGCCAGCGCCATGACAGCGATACTGATAAGAGAAATGGTAGAGACACCAGCAGCAAGACCATCCAGCCCATCGATCAAGTTGATGGCATTGGTAATACCGATGATCCAAAGAAAAGTAAAGATGATACTGATAGGATCATTTAACGAAACCATTCCGATAAAAGGGATACTCAGAACGTCAATTTTCAATCCTGAAAATATGAGAACCCCGGCAGCAGCAACCTGCCCGCCAAGTTTGAGTATCGGCTTGATTTGATAACGGTCATCCATCAAACCAGTTAAGACGATAATGAAGGCACCGATACAGATCGGCAGGAGATAAGGCATTTCCGGACGGATATAGAGCATTCCTGCAACAGCTCCGCCGAATATAGCCAGCCCACCCATTCGGGGTGTAATTTCTTTATGGATTTTTCTCATCTCTGGATAATCCATCATCTTCCATTTCACAGCCAGCTTCATTACCGGAAACACTAACACATAGCTTACAGCCATAGACAAAAGTATTGCTATTATGATATCTACATAAAAGTTCATAAAAATCCTCGCTTACTTCTAAAGTTTACTCTGTGCGGTTGGTTTATTATAGCATAGGGATGCGAAGATTCAGCAGGTGCTGATCTCATTTCGTAGTAATAGCTATGTATGTAATAAACAACGAAAAACACCGCTCTACTAATCCCCAGCGATGTTTTTACTCTATTCATTATTTCAACTGTTCGATCAGTTGGTCAATCACTTCTTGAGATGATAGCAATTCTGAGTTTTCTGTTCTCTGAATAATGTTCTGTAAAACTTCTTGTAAATTATCCATGATACCCACCTTTTCAAAATTGTATTCTATAAATCTCTTATTTACTTAAACGTTCGTTTCTAAACGACTTTTTATGACGGCATCCTATGTATCTATCCCATTAGACGTCTCTTCGTACAGATAAGTTTCACTATTTCATATATTTCCGAGGAAATATGTCAAAATTTTTCAAACAACTTTCTATATCATAAGCTATTTTGATGAATAAGAAAAGAAAATATCGACACTCTTAGTATATGTTTTTTCGACAAAGCCGTGAGAAAAACAAGGAAACAGCCTAGAAGAGTAAAATGAATGCTAGGCTATTTCCTTATTTTCCTAAATATAGACGAAGGAGCGTCTGTGATTGGTGTCGTTTCAATGGGCCAGTCCTCATAAGGTGTGTCCAGATACTGGGACAGGGGAAATTGTGCCGGGGCGAACTGTCCCCCGTCCCGAATGTATGAGTTTATGTGCACCTAAGTATAATGAGCTCTCACAAGACTGTAGAGTGGATGACCGATGGCAGGGAAGTCTTCTACAGACAGCTTGTCTCATGAAGTACGCTTCATAACTCCTCTTTCCTTATTCTTTAACCCCCTGCAGTTCCTGAACTTTATTCTCTTGAAAAAAACGCCTGATGTCTTGAATGCTGAGACCCAGATGCCTGGCTTCTCTCAATAAAGCTTCCCATTCTTTATCCACAGCCTGATTCTGTTTCTCCATCAAAGCTCTCCCCTTTTAATCAGCCATTCAATTGATATCCTTTTTTTCCTCATTTGCGTATTTATGAGTCAGCAGTTCTTCTAAAGGTACACCTAATGTTTTGGCTAGTTTACCCATGACAATAAGGGACGGATTCTTTTGAACGCCTCGCTCGATATTACTAATATAAGACTTAGAAACTCCAGACCGCTTCGCAAATTCATTAACCGAGTAGCCTTTTCCTGTTCGTAACACCCGGATTTTCTCTCCGATTGATGCCACTCTCATCTAACTCACCTCCACAACGCCAAAGATACGGCAGAAAACATTCCTGCTTTTGTTCTTTATTAAGAATATTATAAACGTTAAACTATTGGAAATAAACTATTTTTTCACTATAAAGAACAAATGGGTCTTATTTCTCCCTTAAAATCTACTTTTTCTTCTATTATTTTCGTTTTTTGAATGTTGGATATGGATTAGTGATTCCGCCAGAATGTATAAGCGTTCAATGTTTTGGAACAAAAATACTAGTATCGCAGCGTACATGCACTGTTCTTCATTTATAAACGGTATTTAGAACGGCTTTTTCAGCAAGGTCTGAAGGGGAATGGGGAGACTCCTGCGGGATGAGCATGACAGGTGAGACCCCGGAAGACCTTAACCACCTCAAAAAACTCGTAATCCAGTCTCCCCCCTTCAATAACCGTGAGTAATTTTCTTGAGAACCATAAAAAATAAACCAGCTCCCCTCGCTGGTTTATCCTTCTTTGACGCTGTATTTTTGTCTGAATTCCTTGGGTCCGATCCCTTCGATACTTTTAAATACCCGGGTGAAATAACTCTGACTGTTGTAGCCAAGGAGTAAGCTGATATCCATTAACGAATGGTGAGAGATACTTAGAAGCTCCTTCGCCTCTTTAATGCGCTGCTGATTAATAAATTGAGTAATGGATACGCCCATTTCTTTTGTGAAAACACCGGAAAGATAATTGGGATTCACATTAAGAGAGTCTGCAATTTTTTTCAGCGTCAGATCACTGGTCAAGTTTTGAAAGATGTACCTTTGTGATCTGTCTACAAGAGGGGAGTGAAGCTGCTGCTTTATACTCCTCACTCGATCTAGAAACGACTTAATAACGATTGATTCCAGCGAATGCAGCTCTTCAATGGTCGTTTTCGTCTCTAGAAAATGGATGTAGAAATCACCCAGCGAGTACACTTCACCTCTTGTGGCCCCATTGTCTACACAGAGATAGCTGATCTCTGACACTAGACGGATAATATGGTTTTTATATTTTCTTATATCCTCTTTTATATGAGAAGCGTATTTCTCCATGTGAAGGTGATAAGCTTCGAGACATTGTTCATCCCCTTTTTCAAATAACTCAATAATTCTCTGCCTGGAATCTGTAACATCCGGATAGGAGTGCAGGGAGGTCGTGTACTCTTGATACTGCCTCCGCAGCTTTCTATCCATCTCCTCTTGCTTTTCCTTAGATTCATCCCTCGGCAGGATTCTTTTCAACATACTCTCTATAGCACTGATCTGCACTTGATTGATTACCGGGAGCTGTTCAAAGTAATCGACAAGCTCCTCTTCCCAGTCTGTAGATAAACCATTTCGAATTAAATTGAAGTGGATGTGTTTTCGTTCGACTTCCTGTTGAAGAAAAGGTCCCGCCCCGATGACTAATTGATCTCCTTGTTCATTGGTCACTGGGTACAAAAGCATATGTGCTTCATATGGATCTTTCATAAGCTGGAGGGTATAAGGGAACTTTCTGCTCTCTTCTATGTATGTGTTGTGAAGATCCCGTAAAACTTCCGGAGGCTTTCTAAACGTATCAGGGAAATGATCCATAATTTTGTTTTCATTATTGATCAATAATATAGGAATTCTCAGTGCAACCGAACAATCCTTTAACAAATTGATCAGTTCAAAATTTGTCATAGTGCCTGCTCCTTTTTTCACATTCTCTATCCATTCATTATAATAGGTTCAAACAAAAAACACACCCTTTTAGTAGAAAGGGTGTGTTTATACGGTTTTACAAGTTCTTAATCCGGTTCTTAAAAAATTTTTGACCTCTTCTTTACTTAACCCTATATCCTTAGCTTCTTTCAGCAAATGCACCCATTCATCATCTATCCGTTCGTCTTTAGGTACAATGTTCTTCACATTCAAGCCCCCCAGTGTTCGGTCGAGTTTATAACCCGGAATTTCAAGAACTTGTAAATCTATATCCATTATAATGGATTATTAAGGAAGTTTTTTTAACAATTTTCAGATTAGTTTTAAAATATTCAGTTACTTTTTCTTAAATAAAATAAAGATATTGTAATTTTATGTAGAATTCAAATTTTGATAATGCTAGAGAACCATTCAGGCACAAACTCTTATCATAGTTCCTCAAATGGCATTCGTGAAGGCCATATAAATAGTCAGCGTTTACAAATAAAAAACCAGGTATGAAGGCTTCACACCTGGACCACCTCATGTATACATGCTCTTCCATTTCTCAGTGAGCAGGCGGAAAGCCTCTTCGTCCTTTTGATCAATCGCCTGGTCGATGAGGCGTCGAAGATTATCTTTTTCTAATTCACGGATGATTTCTTTCACTTCTTTTGATGATTGCTGGCTAATTTCGATCCCCTCTTCGTAATACGGCGACACAATCGAGTGGAGGTGCGTCAAAAATTCTGGAAGTTGAAGCAGGTCTGTGACAGAAACGTACACCATCTTCTTTCCGCGTTGGAAAACAAAGATATCAAATACATTGTGCACCTTCTGACGATTGCGGTCGATAATGATTTCCCTTGATTCCATAGGAATGAATTGATAAAGCTCTTGATCAATGAGTAAAGAAAAGTACTGGTAGGCTAAAACAACGCGTATAAAACGTTTATCTTCTTTAACATAGTATGGTTTAAGCATCTTTATGTTCAACATAGGCCCACCCCTTTTTAAATTAAATCTGAATTTTCAGTATTTTATTCTATTATGGAGTATTTGTCAACAAAATGAAAGCCTTTTCTTTGAGTGTGGGCGTGCGTTAAAGGTGCTTTTTATAAGGAGAAAAACTAACATCACACAGCAAAACACCCCGTCTCCAAAGGAAACGGGGTGTTCTCATTAAATCAAGGCATGAAGCCGGTCATTCACAGTCGCTTTCACAGAAGCGAGCAGTTCTTCACTGTCTTTTCTGGATTCTGTTTTCACACCATAGTAAAACTTAATCTTCGGCTCTGTTCCTGAAGGACGCAGACAGAACCAGCAGTCATCTTCAAGGATAAACTTCAGTACGTTGGATGTTGGAAGATCAATTTCTTCTTCTGTGCCTTCCTGTACCAAATGACGGATTGTAGTGGAATAGTCTTCCACTGCTGTGACTTTTTTACCGCCGGCTTCTTTAATATCCGCATCACGGAAGTCATTCATGATGGTCTGGATCGTATCCGCTCCTTCTTTCCCTTCCAACTTAACGGATTGAAGGTCTTCAAGGAAGTATCCATGTTTCTCATACAACTCATCAAGGGCTTCCAACAATGTCTTTCCTTGGTTCTTCCAATGAGCTCCCACTTCCGCTGCAAGAACAGCCGCCTGCACAGCATCCTTATCGCGTGCAAAATCCTTCACGAGGTAGCCATAGCTTTCTTCATAACCGAATAAGAAAGAGTATTCACCGGTACGTTCATATTCACGGATTTTTTCTCCGATAAATTTAAAGCCGGTTAACGTATCGAGTGAGCCCGCTCCATAGGAGTGAGCGATGACACGGCCGAACTCAGACGTTACGATTGTTTTAATAAGAAGACTGTTGTCCGGAAGGTCTTCACTTTGACCAAGGATGTAGTCGAGCATAAGCGCTCCTGTCTGGTTTCCAGTAAGAACTGTGTATTCCCCGTCCTTATTCGGTACCGCAATACCTAAACGGTCAGCATCGGGATCGGTCGCCATCAGCAGGTCAGCCCCAATGGACTTCCCTTGCTCAATCGCCATCTCAAACGCCTGATGCTCCTCAGGATTTGGAGAGGCGACTGTTGAGAACTCAGGGTCCGGTTTGGCTTGTTCCTCAACGATATGAACAGAGGAAAAGCCGCTTTGATGTAAGCCCTTCTCCACTAAGTGACGTGCCGTTCCATGTAAAGGAGTGAAGACAACAGACAGATCTTTCGCGATATCCGGCTGTACGGTCACTGTTTTTAAAGCTTCTAAGTAGGCGGCATCGACCTCTTCATCCACCCAGCGAAGCAGGCCGGAATCTTCTATTTCTTTTTGATCCGCTACATCCACTTTCAATTCGTTCTCTACTTTATTGACAAAATCAATCATGATTTCAGCCTGTTCAGGCGGCAGCTGCCCGCCGTCTTCGTTATAGGCTTTAAACCCATTATACTCTGGAGGATTGTGGCTTGCTGTTACAACTACACCAGCCGCTGCGTTCAAATGACGAACCGCAAAAGATAGTTCCGGAGTTGGCCGAAGAGAAGTAAAGACGTAAGAAGGAATGCCGTGATGCCCTAATACACGTGCGGTTTCAACAGCAAATTCTTTCGACATATACCGGGAATCATAAGCAATCGCCACCCCTCGATTGGAAAGTCCCTGATCGTTGACATAAGCGGCTAAACCTTCGGCTGCTTTTCGAATCGTATAAATGTTCATTCGGTTCGTTCCAGGTCCTATTTTCCCGCGCATGCCGCCTGTTCCAAATTCGAGATTCTTATAGAAAGCATCTTCTAAAGACTGCTCATCCTCTGTCAGTTCTTCCAACTTGGCTGCAAGATCCGCATCCAATTCGGTAAACTCTTTCCATCTGTTGTATTCATTTTTCCACATAGCCAACACTCCTTTGTTCTCTTTTATAAGGGGAAACGTTCCTGAGAAGTTTCCTTATCCATCTACTGTTTTAAAAGGAGGAAGAACCAACATCTTCTCCTATCGTCTAACAATCTATGATTCTTAGACATCAATCGATCACTGGGATCTTTTTCTGCACTCTTCTTCGTAATTCGCCATCATACGGGAGAATTCCTGTATAGGGGAATGAGTTCTTGAAAAGAGAACCTTTTTACTTATGTATCCTGTAAGTAAGCCTTTACATTTTAAAAATCAGTGCCTGTTTTTTGATCAGTGATTTTACAAGTATTGTACCATAATGGAAAGCAGCAGAATAGAAAACGGGCCGAGTTTTATATGGAATCCGGCCCGCTTTTTTTCTCTATAAGACTTTCTCCATCCCCCATATGAAAATGATTCCAGTTTCTATATGTCTCTGTCCTTTGAAGATAAGCTTGATGAAGAGATTTTTTGTCGTGGGAAGAGTAATCGGGGGGAAAGTTTAGATTGTTCTCTCGTAAACTCTTAATTTTATCTTTACTAATCGGGGATGCCGTTTAAACCTTTTCCATTCTATAAAAAAGTAAGTAAATGGGTTTTGATACTTTTATATACCATCAGTTCTTTAGCCACATCATCACGGATGTTCTGCAGTTCTTCCTGAACTCGATAAACTGCAATCTTGCCCTCACGGATAAATTCATCCGCTTTCCCGTATACGCCCAGCTCCCATACAATATCCGTAATCATTTTTTCATATTTACGAAGTGGACATGGCAGCGGCCCGCCCCCTATATACATAGCTTTCACCTCCTAGTACTTTTATCACATTTATTTATATACCACCTTCCAAATTTCGTCAAGTTTACCTTTATTTCCAGAAAAAGTGCTTTTTTACAGGTTTCAAGGCACCTTCACTCTTTTTCATTTATGAACTGTGATGAAAATGAACAAAAGCCCCTTTAAAAAGGTTTTTTCATAGAATAGAAAGGATTACCTTTCTATGGTAGAGAAGACTGTTGTAATAGATTTGTTTCCCACATCACTTCTATGCCTTACGAGTCACTTGAACGATAGAATAATAAGGAAAGAGAACATGAAAACGATAGAAAATTATTCCTTATTCCCTGTCGATCGGCATCACACGCTTCCTTTTTTACCGAACACACCAGGGTCGGGCATTTATACGCCTTCTTTTGTGTAGAATAGTCGGATAATTCGCTCTTGTACTTCAATTTCCTTTCCGTTACAATGTCCTTTATATAAAGAATAATGTTTATTTCTAGTAGACAAGGAGTGTGAACGATGAAAAATACCATTACCGTAGGATTGCTGGGACTGGGAACAGTCGGAAGCGGCGTCATTGAGATTCTGCGTGATCATAAGGAACGCATTGAACATAAAACCGGGTGTGATGTCACCATTAAGTCCGTGCTTGTCCATGACCTATCCAAACAGCGCGAGCTTCCTGCTGAGACCCAATTAACTGATCAATACGAAGACATTACGAGGGATCCCGAGATTGATGTCATCGTAGAGGTGATGGGTGGTATCGAACACACATTAACCATATTGTTAGAAGCGATTGAACACGGCAAGCATATCGTAACAGCCAACAAAGACTTAGTCGCCCAGCACGGCGAACAGTTATTTGAAGCGTGCCAGAAACATAACTGCGACCTTTATTATGAAGCGAGTGTCGCTGGTGGTATTCCTATTATCCGCTCCATTATGGATGGATTGTCCTCCGACCGCATCCGCAAAATGATGGGCATTGTTAACGGCACGACGAATTACATTATGACGAAAATGGATCAGGACGGCGTTGATTTTGATACGGTCCTAAAAGAAGCTCAGGATTTAGGCTTTGCTGAGGCAGACCCTACAGCTGATGTGGATGGACTGGATGCAGCGAGAAAAATGACAATTCTGTCCATTCTTGGTTTTTCTATGCCGTATAACTTAGATGATGTGGATGTCAAAGGAATCCGCGGCATTTCGATTGATGATATTGATTATGCCAAAGAAATGGGCTATCGAATCAAACTGATCGGTATCGCTGAAAATGATGCCAACGGAGTATCCGTCAGCGTCGAACCGACCTTCCTGCCGGCGGAACATCCGCTATCTTCTGTCCATGATGAATATAACGCGGTCTATGTATATGGCGATGCCGTAGGAGAAACGATGTTCTACGGACCAGGAGCCGGTAAACTGCCGACAGCAACAGCCGTTGTTGCAGACTTAATTGCGGTGTTGAAAAATATCCGCCTTGGAACAACAGGCACAGCTTACGTACAGCCTCAGTTCCCTAAGCAGTTGAAAGAGAAGCACGAAAAACTGACGAAGAAATACCTGCGTCTCCATGTGGATGATCAGGCAGGTATGTTAAGAGATATGACCAACATTTTCGCTGAATACGGCATTTCCTTCGATCAGTTCACACAGCGCGCAACAGAAGAAGAAGGCGAACGTGAATTGATGATGGTTACCCACAAAGTAAGTGAAGAAGATTTCGAAAAAGCAAGACAGGATCTCGAAGGTCTTGAATCTGTAAGACGGATCGACAGCATTTTCCGTGTAGAAGGGGAGGATTGACATGTGGCGAGGGTTGATTCATGAATATGGAGAGTTTCTACCAGTAACCGAAAAGACACCAAAGTTGACTTTGCATGAAGGAAATACGCCGCTTCTTCCCATTCCAGCCATTTCCCAGGATCTTGGGATAGAAGGATATGTGAAGATTGAAGGTGCCAATCCAACCGGCTCATTTAAAGACCGCGGCATGGTTATGGCTATGGCGAAAGCGATCGAAGAAGGATCAGAGGCTGTGATTTGTGCGTCCACAGGTAACACATCCGCTTCCGCTGCCGCCTTTGCTGCACGCGCCGGCCTGCGCTGCATTGTTGTGATTCCAGATGGCAAAATTGCAGAAGGAAAGCTGGCTCAGGCAGTGATGTACGGAGCTGAGATCTTTGCGATTAAAGGGAATTTCGATGATGCGCTCAGAATGGTTCAAAAGCTGGCGGAAACCGAACCTGTCACCCTTGTAAATTCAGTGAACCCGTACCGGATTGAAGGCCAGAAAACAGGGGCCTTTGAAGTGTGCGACGCTTTAGGAACAGCACCTGACATCTTAAGTATCCCTGTCGGTAACGCTGGTAATATTACAGCCTACTGGAAAGGGTTTAAAGAATACAATGAACGCAGCGGTTTTGGACTACCTAAGATGATGGGCTTTGAAGCGAGCGGCTCTGCAGCTATCGTCCGTAATCAGGTGATTGAGGATCCGGAAACATTGGCAACAGCCATCCGTATCGGTAATCCAGCAAGCTGGGATAAAGCATTGAAAGCCCGTGATGAATCAAACGGTCTCATTGATGAAGTGACAGATGAAGAGATTGTCCAAGCCTACCAGCTGCTGGCTGAAAAAGAAGGGGTCTTTGCAGAACCGGCTTCCTGCGCATCACTTGCAGGCACGATTAAAAAAGTGAAAGACGGCACCATCCCGCAAGGTTCAAAAATTGTCCACGTTCTGACCGGCAATGGTCTGAAGGACCCGACGACTGCCATTGAGAAAAGCCCTGTCAAACCAGCGCGCATCGAGAATGATTTCAACATTTTCGCATCCGCGGTCACAGGAGTTCAATCATGAACCGATTTCAAATACAGGTTCCCGCCACTTCAGCGAACTTAGGACCTGGATTTGATTCGGTCGGCATCGCCCTTTCTAAGTTCGTGACCCTGGATTGTGAACCAGCAGAGGATTGGCATTTTTCCGTCCCTGTCGAAGATCAGCCTTATATCCCTTCAGGAAAAAGCAACCTGATTTATAAAACAGCGCTCTATACAGCAGAAACGATGGGCTATGACACCTTACCGGCCACGCATGTCACTTTGACGAATCAAGTGCCGATTGCCCGCGGCCTGGGAAGCTCCTCAACAGCGGTTGTCGGAGGCATTGAACTGGCTGATCATTTACTACAACTTGGATTGAGCCGATACGAAAAATTTAAGATCGCCTGCGAAATTGAAGGCCACCCGGATAATGTCGGACCGGCCATTTACGGAGGAGTCATGGTCTCTAATTACGACGGCACAAATCTCGACTATGTTCATTTTGTTGATGGATTGGAGAAGCTGACCTGGCTTACGATTGTGCCTGATTATCATTTAGAAACAGAAAAAGCGCGCGGATTACTCCCTGTAGAGATCGATTACAAACAGGCGGTCAATAACAGCGGAAGCGCCAACGTTCTTGTCGCGGCCCTGGCTGCACAAAACTGGCCGCTTGCCGGTAAAATGATGAAACGGGATCAGTGGCATCAACCTTACCGCAAAGTATTGATCCCGGGGTTCGCTTCTGTTACAGAAACGCTTGAGCAGGAAGGGGCTCTCGGTTATTATATCAGCGGGGCAGGACCGACCATGGTCGCATTATTTGACCAATGGGAGGACAATAAAGAGGACCGCCTTCAAACGGCTCTCTCTTCCTATCACGTCGAAGCCCTTCAAGTCGACTTTAAGGGAGTCCGCACGGAAACAATCACGCAGGTATCTGCTTCAGAGTAACGGATAACACAAAGAACCAGTGGTGGCCTCCACTGGTTCTTTTTCTTTTTTCCTCTATTAAATATGGATGCCTTTTTAACGAAATCTTCTATGAAAGAGTAAGAGAATGATGATTCCTACAAGAGCTCCCACACTGTCTAATCCAACATCACCTATGTAGGGAGTACGATTCGGGGTAAGCGACTGGTGAAATTCATCGAAGCACGCATAGAGAACCGTCACAGCAAATCCTGTCATCAGTTTTATGGAACGTTTCCAACCTGTATTTACATCTAAAGCAAGAAACATCGTCACCATAAGAAGACAATAGATCGTGAGATGTGCCCCTTTTCTAATGAAAAATTCGATTAAACCATCCACTCCATGCGTCGCTACGCTGACAGGTTCCCCGTGATAGCTGAAAGAGATCGGCTCTACGATTGGACGCAATAGTTCCAGTGGGAGATATAGATTCATGGTTGGTCGTAAGTTTTGTTCTTCGTACGGTTGTGAGGAGAAATAGAAAAGAAGACCCATTACCCCCACTGGTAATAAACCAAAGATTAATCTTTTATACAAAAATATTCACACTTTCCATTATAATTTGTTATTTTACATACAAATAGTCTACAACAAGTTCTCTTATACTAAAAGATTTCATAAATTTATATTACCTACTATTAAAATGAACGAATCTTGTATACAATTATACTTGAACAGATAAAGGGGGATTCGTAAGTGGCAAAGAAGAGTAAACAATATGATTACGACTTAAGCGAAGTCAAGCGGCTTATCGGTGAAACAGATAAAAACTACCGGGAAATCGCTGCAGAGACAGGGTGTCCCTATGCCAGCGTCGTTTACCATGGCCGTAAAATTCGTGGACGCGTCAATCGTATGCGCCAGGAAGAGATCAGTATGGAACAACCACCATCACTTCTATCATTAAGTGAAGAGTCAAACGAGGAATCTAAAATGTTGTCTGGCGGGACGACGTTAAGTATTTCGAGAAATCAAGTCCATATCCAGGATGCGGAGCAGGAAGCAATTAAAATGATTAAAGCTGCACGCGCCTTGGGATTAAGTAAAATTAACATAACCATAGAAAAATAAGAAAGCGGAAAAAGTCCTGGAGCTATTCATTATCCGGGGCTTTTTTTACAGGATGTGTTTCAAGTCCTTCAACTTGTTTCTCGCATGCCTCCCCCAGTTCTTGACAGCATCTGTCGTCACATTTTCTAAACAGGCAATTTGAGAAATGGAGCGGTCCATAATAATAAAGTGATAGACCCACTTCCACTGATTCTTTGATAACAGGGCACGCACTTCCTCCCATAAGTAATGATCGGCTGTTTCATCTTCAAAAAGGTAATGTTCCTCTTGCTGCAGCCGCTGTTTATATTCTTCCTCCACCTCTATTTTCCGGCTGTCTCTGCGAATCAAATCAATGAGTGCATTTCGTATCTTCCAGTTGATATACGAATGAAAAGAACCCGCCGCTTCATCATATGTACGATAAGCTTCCCATAGAGCAACCAGCCCCTCAGCAAAGAAATCTCCGTTACGGTCATCAATATGCAGACGCTTGATGTGATAATAAATCAGACGTTCACTTTCAGCTGCAATTCTTTCAAAGGTTTCATCCTTCATCATAAATCAACACCATCCTCTAAATTGATCCTTCATAACTATAATCGTTTGAAAAGGAGGTTTTGGTGTCATTAATTTTCCAACTTTTTTATTTTATCCCAGTAAAAATGAATTTTCTCTTCTCCTTTCATGGGAAATATAGGATAATAGTATTATAGAAAGGAGTGTCTTATGAAAGAAGAAATCCCTGTATTCCATGATTGTGAAGGTCTGATTTATTACACCTTAAAACGCCTCGAGGTGCCGGAACCCTACGAAGATTACTATCAGGAAAGCTATCTAGTCTATCATCGCATTGTATCTTCCTATAACCCCTCACGCAGTAAATTCACCACCTATTACGGCCACGCCCTTTATTACCACTTTCAAACCCTCATCCGCCATGAACAGCGCAGGCAGGAAGCTGTTCATTCTCTTTCCATGAACAGCTTTTTTTGTGCGTCAGACCCCCTCACAGTGAATCTTTCTCTCATCGATATCCACCGTGTGCTCTCCTCCTTTGAACATTCCGTCCTTCGATTGACCTCTATGGGATATACCACAGAAGAAATAGCTGACCGGTTAAACAGGAGTAATTCTACCATCAAGCGTGCCCGCAGGCGTTCGAGACAGAAGCTCACCCGTTTATTCGTGACAAAATAAGGGAAATAGTTTTATATCCCAATGCAACGGAGGAATCGATTTGGTAGAGACGTCCCGTTCCTTGTTTCCTCTTGCCAACATCTGGTTAGATGGTACGCCCACAACGTATACACACGCCTTCCTCGAACGCCTGGCCTATGAATGGATGATTGAAATTGTTAACCCTTTTCCTATTCCTATTATGGAAGACAAAGAATACGTTCTTTATATCTCCATCGAATTAACCGATGGGACAACCTACTCAAGCATCCCTATTGAGTCTTACAGCATAGAAGTAGGAACTGAATTTACGATTTATCGTTTTCATATGTATCCCCCGGCATGACCTTTCATGGAATGTTATAATGGTTCCGACGTTTTATGGAAAGGAAGAGCGTATGTTATATCTAGGATTTGCTGGTTTTTTTCTCATCTATTTAATTCTGGGATGGTTCACGGATGTCGTTGAAATGTCCCCATTCAGTGCCGTCTTTAGTGTAGCTTTCTTTTTCGGTAACCTTTATCTTTACTGGAAAGAGAAAAGGAAAAGCTCCCAATCATAAGAAATGGTCCACCGTTTATTTTCGGTGGACCATTTTCATTAGGTGAGAATATTTAAAGTGATTGGAATCGTCACCACGCTGATCAACGTCGTAATTAAGGTAATACTGGAGACAAGCTCAGGTTTCGAGTTGAATTGTACTGCATACATTGTCGTTGTCGCTGCCGATGGCATAGCCGCTGATATAATCAGCACATTCGCCATCATGTCATTCATCGGGAGAACGACCGTCAGCGCCCAGGCGATGAGCGGAGAGCCCAGCAGCCTAAGTGTTGCAGCATAAGAAATCTTATCCCAGGCAAGATTTTTCACCGTAATATTCGCAAGCTGCATACCAAGAAGAATCATGACACTTGGTATAGTCGCATCGCCCACGAGCTGAATACTGGAGCGGATATTTTCTGGAATAGGAATCGACATATATTTAAAGAGCAGCGCCATCCATACCGCATGGGTCGGCGGCATTTTTAATACGGTCTTTATTGCCATACTGATGCCGGCGGCTCCTTTGGCAGCGTAATAGACCCCGAAGAAATTCATTACAATCTGCTGAAGCACCATAAACGATACCGAGTACACAAATCCTTCTTCACCAAAAGCAAACAGAACGATTGGAGCACCGTAATTTCCCGCATTCATAAAGGCCGTCGATAAAATCAGGCCGCTTTCCGTCGGCGTTTCGTACTTCAGCAGTCTGGCCGCAATTTTATTGATGAGTAGAATACTGAATAACAACAGAATAGAAAAAGCAATCATCATGAAATAATCCTGATCAAACGTAGCTCCGTAAAAAGTGTCAAAAACGAGACAGGGAAGCATGATATATAAAGTGACCGTCGAAATGGATTTAATCTCGAGATGAAGGATTTTCTGAAGGGCATATCCTGCAAAAAAGACGAGAATGACGGGTAGTACTACTTGGAAGAAGATCGACATTCCTTCTCCCTCCTTTTCTCATTGATCCGTTTATAACTCTACCAGTCTATCAGAAATGGAAACGCCTGTCTCCTTCAAGAACTCTCCCATGCGCGGGAATTCTAACGAAAGAAACCTACCACCGTCCTAGTGGAACCACGCTTAATCTCATCAACGTATCGGGACCTGGAAACTGCGAGACTCCTTCGGAAAGAGAGTGGTTTCCAGACCCCCATTGGCACACGTCAGGATACGGGTTTCCAGAACTTTAGCATCATCATAATTAAATCAACAAGCCTCTATAAACTTCATAAAAAAAGAGCCCCCCTCATCCGGGGAGCCTCCCATTTCGGTTATTTCACTTTCTTCAGCCAGTATTCTCCGTTTTTGTACTCAATTTGTTCCGGGTACCTTAAATCTGTGACTTCGTCCTGTGTCTGCTGAGATGGTGGTGCTGTCAGCAACGACACGATGACGTTCGCTAAAATGGCAGCCGATGCTCCGAACACACCCGCCCCTGTATCGATAATTCCAAGAATCGTAAATCCTCCAAATTTGGAGGCAAAGATATAACTGAGCGTGACCGTTAATCCGACGATCATCCCTGCAATAACCCCGGGACCATTGGCGCGCTTCCACCACACTCCCAGCAGCAAGGCAGGAAAGAACGATCCAGAGGCAAGCGCAAAGGCCCATGCGACTATCTGCGTAATCGCTCCGGGTGGATTCAGTGCGACCAAGCCGGCTACTACTGTTGCGAGCACTATGGACCAGCGCCCGACAGATAAGCGTTTCTTCTCACTAGCATTCGGATTAATCGAGCGGAAATAAATGTCATGGGACAAGGCTGCTGAAATAGCAATCATCAATCCGCCTGCGGTTGAAAGCGCAGCGGCCATCGCTCCCGCAGCCATTAAACCGATGATGAATATGCCGAGGTTGGCTATTTCAGGTGTAGCCATGACGACGATGTCATTACTAATCACAAGTTCAGTCCATTGCAGGACTCCGTCGCCGTTGCCGTCAGCAAGAGAAAGTTTTCCAGTATCCACCCAGGCTTCAGTCCAGGCAGGGAGATTCCCGAGGGAAGACCCCGCTACTTGTGTCATGAGAATAAAACGGGAAAACGCTGCGTAGGCAGGAGCTGATAAATAAAGCAGACCAATAAATAATAGAGCCCAGGCCCCGCTCCAGCGTGCGGCTTTCATTGTTTTTACTGTATAAAAGCGTACAATAACGTGCGGCAGTCCAGCGGTTCCTGCCATCAGTGTAAACATTAAGGCGATAAACTGCCATTTCGATCCTTCTGTAAATGGAACAATATATTCAGAAATACCAAGCTCCTGATCAAGGACCCGCATTTCTGAAATAACTTCCCCATAAGACAGCCACGGCACCGGATTTTGTGTTAACTGAAGGGACATGAAGATCACTGGAATTAAATAAGCAATGATGAGTACCAAATACTGGGCTACCTGCGTCCACGTAATCCCCTTCATCCCTCCCATAGCTGAATAAAAAGCGATGAGTACAACACCAATCAGCGTTCCAATCATGGTATCGACTTCAAGTAAGCGCCCGATGACAACCCCGGATCCAGACAGCTGTCCGACTGAGTACGTAAAGCTGATTATGATGGTAGCGACCGCTGCAATCAGGCGTGCAGTGTTGCTCCGGTAGCGGTCACCGATGAACTCCGGCACTGTATACCGCCCGTATTTTCTTAACTGAGGTGCTAAAAGGAAGGTAAGCAGCAAATAGCCGCCGGTCCATCCCATAATATAAGCAAGACCATCATATCCAAGAATCATAACCGTTCCAGCAAGCCCGATGAATGAAGCTGCACTCATCCAATCGGCGCCAATAGCCATTCCATTAAATACAGGTGGTACCCCACGACCGGCAACGTAAAAATCTGATGTAGCCCTTGCTTTATTGTAAACAGCAATCCCTATGTAAAGGCCAAAAGTTGCGACAATTAAAGCAAGGGAGACAGTAAACTGTGCGTCCATACTTCTCCCCCTATCTTATTGGTTCACGGCTTGATCCTTCTCTTCCGGATCGTCTTTAGGTACAAGTCCAAATTTCTTATCCACGGCATCGCTGATGATAGCATTAAAAAATAACAAAACGATAAAGGTTACAATGGCTCCTTGTGATCCCATATAATAAGGCAGAGGAATGCCCATCACTGTAAAGGACGAAAGGTTCTCGGCAAAAAGTACAACTACAAATGAAACGAGGACACCGATTCCGAGGTAAATACAGATCAGCGTTGTCCTCAACCGGAAATAGGCTTTGGCTCTTTCAGGATTCATTTTCTTCACGTTTCTCACCTCCCTTCACGTTATCCCCTTAGATTAAAGATGAATTGAACGGTGTCCCAAAATGGCATAGGAACCATAGCGATCTTCACCAGGCCCACAATGAATAAAGCAGCTATCGGCATAACGAGAAAGAATGGCTTCTTTTTTCTGAGGGCGAATACAACAGACAAAACGGTAACCACTGCGAGAAAGACTGGAATCAACAAAAACTCACCACCTTTTTTGAAAGCGCATACAAAATTTCGCAGGATAAAATTGTTAGAATTAACAGAATATTGTATTCTGTATTATTCTAAAGTTCTCAAATTTTGTCAATAGGTCAGAAAAAAGGAATGTTTATTCATTCGGGATAGCAACAAAAAAGCAGCATCTACATAGATGCTGCTTACACGATTTATAAACCAAACATGGCACGCCACGTCTTTGGACCTACAATGCCATCCACCAGCAAATGATACGTATCCTGATACAACCGCACGAAACGTTCGGTCTGTTTCCCATATAGACCGTCGACTTCCGCCCCTGCTGTTTTTTGGATTTCCTTGACCTGGTCTCCCTGTGAACCAATGCGGAATGGAATTCCCGGATAGGTCCGGTCATACAGCCGTTTTAAAGTAATGGGACCAACGATGCCATCCGCTTCCAGCCTTTCTTTCTCTTGAAAAGTCTTCACGCTCTTATCTGTCATAGGGCCGAAGCGGCCGTCTATAGGTCCTGGTGAATAACCAAGATCCCTGAGCATCATCTGAATATCCTCAACGCCCCTTCCACTGCTTCCTTCTTTCCATATGGAGATTCCAGGATGAAAGTCAAGGTGGGCATAATCTTTAAACTTTCTCCAGTCCCCTCCCCACGAGAATCCCATAGACTTGGCTATGCCTGCCACTTTCCGCCACTGATCATCAACCGTCCAAACAGCTGTTTTCCCATCAGGTGTCACAAGAAAAAAGTCGACCGCACGGCCGGTATGATGATTGCTTTGTCCCGGCTTTGCATAGGTAACAATACTGCCTGGTTTTCCGTATTTTTTGTCGTTCCAGTAATAGTCCGGACGGCCCTGTCCATATAATTCTGCCTGCTCGTGAAGGGTCCGGTGACCAGATGAGATTTGAACATATATTCCCTTCTTATAGGCTTGTTCAATCAGTTCCTCAACCTTTTCCTTTACATCTTTTCGGACAGCACCAATATTTGCTCTGCTCCGTTCTTTTAAAATCTCGACTGAAATCATGTTTATCCCCTCCTACTTTAATAATCGAAGGAGGAGAAGATTTGGTGTCAAAATAAATCAGGATGCTTTTAAGTTTTTGAAAATATTAAATACAAACGTCAATACACCGAGCGAGGTGATCGTGGCACCTGCAGCAACCACGGGGATGACAGCTTCATTTTCCCGGGCTACAACAAAAAACAAGCCAATCATCATGACCGGCAGTCCGATGTTATGAAGCCAAAAGTGGATTTTTCCTGATAATGAATTCGCAAGGGCCGGAAATAAATGATATAAAATCCCCGCCAGCGTAAGAGCCGTCCAGCCGAGTAAGTTGATGTGCACATGGACAGGCGTAAGCACGTAGCTGTGCACGATGGACATATAATAGCCAATCGCGATTCCAACCGCAAAATACAGACTCGAAATCTTAATCAATGTAATCCCCATTTTGTTTCCCTCCTTTTTTTATGATACATACGCACTATCCTGTAAAAACAGAATGATGGATTATTGAAAGGAAGCGTCGTAAAATGAAGAAGAATCCCATTAAAGAGGTGAAGGACCTATGAAAATAGAAGTATGGTCAGATTTTGTCTGTCCTTTCTGCTATATCGGTAAACGAAGATTAGAAGAAGCACTTGCCCAATTCCCGGATCAAACGGTAAATGTTGAATATAAAAGCTTTGAACTGGATCCAAATGCCGAACGTAACACAGGCCGAAACATGCATGAAAAATTAGCAGCTAAATATGGCCGTTCCATTGACGAAGCTCGTGAAATGACGAGAAATATGACGGAGCAGGCGAAGATGTCCGGACTGGATTTTCATTTTGAATCCATGATTCCGACGAACACATTCGATGCACACCGCGTTGCCCAGCTTGCCAATGAAAAAGGGCTTGGCAAAGAAACCGCTGAACGGTTCTTTAAAGCCGTACTGACTGACTCTAAGGATATCGGTGATCCTGAGACAATCGCGGATATGGCCGTCGAAGCAGGTCTTGACCGCGATGAAGTTGTGAAGGTGCTGGAAAGCTCTGATTATGCAGAAGCGGTTCGAAAAGAAGAGATGGAAGCCCAGCAGATCGGTGTTCAGGGTGTGCCTTTCTTCGTAATCAATCGTAAGTATGCCATTTCTGGCGCACAGCCGACAGAAGCGTTTGTTCAAGGTTTGGAGAAAGCTTTTGCGGAAGAAGCTAAACAACCAGCTTTTGAAGATTTATCGACAGACAATGGAGCAGCCTGCAATGAAGATGGCTGCGAAGTTCCCGGTCAGGGAAAGTAAGTAAATCAAAAAAAGCCACGGACTGCTCCGTGGCTTTTTTATATACTTACATCAAAACAGACTGTCTTATATATAATTCGTATCAACTACTTTATATAATCCCCTGGAACCGGAGGACGATTTCTGCGATGACAGCAGATCCGAGGAAGGTCCCGACCATCACACACATCGCTACCACAATACTGCGCCACCCAAGCTTTACGAAATCCGTCCAGGAACGGCCGATGGCAATGCCCGCATAAGCAAGAATCGGCGTTGTCAGTGCAAGTAGATTGACTTCGCTTGTTGTTTCAACGAAAAAAGATGAACCAGGCAGCCAGGGCATCGAGACAAGAATTCCTATCAATGCGACATATGCGACACTCGGAATCTCCCCCGGCATAATCTTTCCAACCCACAGTCCTGCGAGGCAGATACCAATTAAGACAAGCATTCCAGGAAGCGCGTCCCATACGACGGTATCATAACCGATCCAGTTTCCAATTAATCCAACCGCTCCTAAAATAGCTAAAAGTACAATCCATTCCTGTATATTTTTTAACATCATTTATGCCCCCTTTTCCTCTTTTGTTTTCTGCGCCTCTTTACTCCTGGTCATGAAGCTGTACAGTTTCTCCGTCAGCGGCAGACCGATAAAAATACTCATATAAAGGCCTGTCGACAAGGATAAAAGGTTACTGGCACCGGCAAATGCGAGGATTTGGTTTTCCATTGCCGGGAAAGCAGCCACAAGCGATCCGCTGGCAGCCGCCATCATACTCCCGCTTCCAATACCTGAGGCCATAGCGAAAGATAACGGATCAAGAGGCGTCCATGTAGCAAGAAAACCAGATATCAGCCCCATAAATACAGCGCCGAAGACGGTTCCGAATATATAAATCGCCATAACTCCTCTTCCTTCCGGCGAATTGAAACCGTATTTATCCATAATCAATCCAACGTTCGGTTCCCGTGCAACGGAGTGCGTCATTCCAATGCTTTCCCGCTTCAAACCAAGCAGAACAGCGACAGGGAGAGCAATAAGGATGGTTCCGAGGTTTCCGAATTCCTGCAGGAGTAAAGCCGGTCCTGCTTCAATGATTTCCGGCAGGGCAGGTCCGATGATTACCCCGATTTTCGCGATGAGCAGCAGTACGCCTAAAATAATCAGCGGCTCGGCATTCTTAGACTGCTTCTCTTTGATCAGGGGCGTGAAAAATAAACTAAGACCTATAATGGTGGCATAAAGCATGGGTAATAAAAGAACGACCCCGGGACCGATCGTAAATGAATGCGTCCCAATCCACTCCGTCAGTAAGACGATGGCAAGGACAATGGTATGCAGGCGCCAATCCTTCCAGATGTTCGTGAGCTGTTGTTTCAATGAAATCCCTCCTATGATGTATGTTTCCTTTGCTCCTGTTCCAACAAATCACTCTCATTAAATAGAACTTTAACGGGGCAAAGTTCTTAATAATACTAATTATTATAAAGTTCTGACATCTATAATCAAGGTCAAATTTTGACAATATTCCTTTTGAACGAAAAGGGTCTTGATCAAACCCCTTTTCGTTCACTCACTGATGAGCCATCACGCCTGTTCTAAAGATTGATCTGCAATCTATCATTATTAAACTAGTCTTATTGAATGATTTAATTATCTAAATCTAACTACGATCATTCCAAAAGGACCAGAAAACCAGACCTCAAATACCACGAATGAACTAGATAATTCAGAAGTTTACCCCCTAAGGTTTTAACCATTTAATAGACAAGCCCCAAATGACTCACTGACAACTTTAGAATATTCTGATAATATTGAAAAATAAAATAATTTCAGCAGGAGGTCATTTATGAAGAACAAAAAGAAGATCATCTCTGCAGCAGCCCTGACTTTTGGATTATTAACCGGGACAGGCTTAGGGGCCATGAATGTTGAAGCAACGGCTAATATATCCGCGAAAGTGCAGGAAGCGAAACAATCTACCGGTCAGTTGACAGCCCCATCCAACTCAAAAGCAGCTGACATCGTCAAAAAAGCGGTCAAAGGAGAAATTGCCAGTCAGCTCTCTGAACAACAGAAAAACGCTGAGCCTTATGTGGACTACAAAGTGATTGAGGACAGCGTGGACTACAATGGACAGAATCTAGTAAAAGTTCAGCAGACGTATAAAGGCTATGACGTTTTTGATAAAATCCTTGTCACTCAAATCGATGATCAAGGAGTTATTAAAAACACGCTTGGGGATATAGCGAAGAATTTAAATGGCAAGAAAGGATTAAAAGATAAGCAGAAGGTTTCTAAAGAAGAGGCGGCCAGCTATGTGACGAATACATATGGCTCAGAAGTAGAAACTCTCAAGGATACAGAAGTTGAAAAAATCGTTTATGTGAATGAGAAAGATAAGGCGGCATGGGCATGGAAGGTAGATTTCTCTGTAGCTTCCCCATCCTTTGCTGAAGGTTTTGTCCTAATTGGCACTCATAAAGGAGATGTCCTGTTAAACGCAGTCAAGGAATTGGATGGATCTTTATCTGAAGATGCTGTTCAATACGCTAAAGGCGGGGGTGGAAAGCCTGGAAACGGAGGCGGTGGTAAACCTGGTTCCGGCGCAACTGTCGTTGGTCCTGTACAAGCCTCTGGTGTGGATAAGAACGGAAATGCGAGAACGTTTACCGCAAGTGAAATGTCAGATGGCACGTACCAGCTGTCTGATTATACAAGAGGGCAGGGGATCCTTACCTATGATGCCGATTATGCCGATTTAAACCGTGAATATCGTCTATACCCTGGTGAACTATTAAGCAGTACATCTACGACTTTCTCCGATGATGAAGGAGTCAGCGCTCATTATCTGGCAACATCTGTCTATGAATATTACAAAAATGAGTACAACCGAAACAGCTTTGATAATAATGGACAGCAGGTGAAATCCGTTGTTCACGCATGGGATTCCAGTTCAACGAATGATCCTGAAAACTGGTTCAATGCTGCAAGCGTAAATGATGGGGCCATGCTTATTTATGGCGATCCTCTAGCTGGTGCTTACGATGTAGCAGGGCATGAATTTACTCATGCTGTGACTTCAAGTGAATCAGACTTGATTTACAGTGGACAATCTGGAGCTTTGAATGAAGCGATTTCTGATATCTTTGGTGTCGCGATTGAGAAGAACGTGAATGGAGGAACCTTTAACTGGACCATCGGCGAGCAGTCGGGACAGATTTTCCGCAGCATGTCTGACCCTTCTTCCATCCAATTCTCATCCACCCTTGTCTATCCTGATGACTATAATGATTATCAAGAACTTTCATATGACAATGGCGGGGTGCACTTCAACTCAAGTATCATCAATAAAGCCGCTTACCTGATGGCTGAAGGTGGAAGTCATAACGGCGTAAATGTCAGCGGCATCGGTGAAGAGAAGACATTTGATCTCTTCTACTATGCAAACGTAGACCTTCTAACGTCCGGCGCTACATTCGCTGATCTGAGAAACGCTGTCGAAACCGTAGCAACAGACCTTTACGGTTCAGGTTCCGCTGAGTATCAGGCCGTAACAGCAGCATTTGATGCCACACTGATTCCATAAGAAAACAGAAAAAAACGTGCAGGAGCAAATCCTGCACGTTCTTTTTATTCTAAAGTTTTAAGTTAAGAGTCTATCAGATCTTATTCTTTTATAATCTTACTCTCATAAGGCTTCAGATCAACCGATTGGAAAGCTTTCTCTTGATCACTATGGTTCATAAGGAATAAATAAGAGGTATCTCCTACACGACGACGGTAGGCCTCAACATCCTGCACAGATTCAATGAAATCAATGTCGTGTCGTTGAACGACATCCTGCGCAATTTTATCGAGGGCAGATTCACTCAAGCCGCCACCGACATAATAGACCTCACCTTCACCAAAGGTATTCTGCGTAACAGCTGCGTAATCCTTATAAAAGTAATCCTGATAACGATACAGAACCTCCGCTTCTTCAGCGACAAGCAAATCTCTCCAGACAGAAACCTGAGCCGGTATATCACTGAATCCGCCTTCTCCTTGTAGGCTAAGATTGTGGTCACTGGTCAGCGATTCAATCTCTTCCACTCTTGCTCCGACCATGTCACGGACAAGCCCCGGAAGTACTTCTCCAAGTCTAAGATTGTTATCTTTTCCTTTCAATCCGGTACGGAAGGAGAAAATAACGGTTCCACCCTGATTCGCGAAGGAACGCAGGCGATCCGCGAACGCTTCATCCATCACCTGCATGACAGGTACAACGACCACTTTGTAAGTGTCCAGGTCACGGTCAGCTGGAATGACATCGATGTTCGTATTCAACTGATAGAATGGACGGTAGAGGCGAAGCAGTTCTTCATTAAAATCAAAGTCCTTGCTTTGAATTTGTGAGCGCCAGGACCAAATGTTGTCATAGTCGTACAACACCGCGATATCTGAAGTGATTTCAGAATTTAAAAGCTCGGTATGATTCTTCATTTCACCGAACAGGGATTGAACTTCCTTATACTTTCTTCCATAGACATTGTCATGATCAACGACACCGTAACAGAATTGCTCGGCCCCTTTGGTCATTCCTCTCCAACGGAAGTAAAGCATGTTGGAACACCCATGGGCAAACGCCTGATAAGACCACATTTTCGCCTGTTCCGGGCGGGGAAGATAGCCGATTACATCATGACCCTGTGCCCCCATCAGTTCTTCGACGATCCAGTAATTCTTGTTTAACAGACCACGGTTGAAGTCATGCGTCATCGCAATCGCTTCTGGAGGAATCGGCTTCTCAAGACCTCCCCAGACAGGATAGTTGTCATAAGAAACGAAATCCATCGGTCTCAGGTTTTCTGCATGGTCAAACCATTTATCAAACACACCGCCGGATACGTTCGTTGTAACCGTCTGGTGACCGCCTTTGATCTCTTTGACAATGTTTGTCATTTCATGGGCAAATCCATTAAGAGAATCGGAACGGAAACGGCTCCATTCCAGTTTCAACGATGGGTTGTGCGTAGTAATGGTCGGTTTAGGGATCGGGATCTCAGAGAAATCGTTGTACGTCTGTCCCCAGAAAATCGTACCCCACTCTTCATTCAATGTTTGAATATCGGTATATTTCTCAGCCAAATATCCTTGGAACTTATGATGGCACTGATCGCAGTAACACATATCACTGCCCTCATGACCGAACTCATTATCGATCTGCCAGGAGACGATTGCTTCTTCATCTTTATAGTGTTCGACTAACTTTCTCGTAATTCTTGCTGCGTATTTCCGGTAAGCATCTGAATTGAAGCAGTACTGGCGGCGGCCGCCAAATACACGTGGGTGATTATGTTCATCTTCGGATAAGATGCCGGGCTCTTTATGTGCAAGCCATGCCGGGAATGTAGCTGTCGGCGTACCGAACATCACATCCAGTCCTCGTTCTTTCAGCTTAGCAATCACCTTATCAAAATAAGAGAAGTCAAAAGAACCCTCTTCTGATTCCATCAGATGCCAGGCAAATTCTCCAATACGGACAATGTTTGCACCTAATTCGATAATTCCGTTGATATCCTCATCTATCATTTCTTCCGGCCAATGTTCCGGATAATAATCTACTCCTAAGTACGTCATGTTGTATCCTCCTTGTGTAAGGGTTTATATTGGTTTATTTTTTTAGCGAGAGGAAAGGGAAGCAAGTCCACCCTGCTCCCCCGAGCTCTGCCACGCTTATTTCACTTGATCAATGAAACGGCGGAAAGCTTCCTGCCCTTCTTCATTGCGTTTGAACACACCGGCATGCTCAAGGACTGTGGAGAAACGTTTCCCGATCTCTTTCTGCATCTGTTCCCAAACCGCATTTTCAGAGGAAACGTCCCAGTTCACCTGCTTGGCCCAAGGGATGTGTTTGGATGTTTTCTCATCCTCAACCCCTTTATCATCAAGCTGATCTTTCATAATATAGGTCGTTAACTGTTCCATTTCTTCAATTAACCGGCCAGGTAGAACGGCAAGTCCCATCACTTCGATTAACCCGATGTTTTCTTTCTTAATATGGTGGACCTCTTCATGAGGGTGGAAGATGCCCATCGGGTACTGCTCACTTGTGCGGTTGTTTCTCAACACAAGATCGAGTTCGAATTGTCCATCACGATAACGGGCAATCGGAGTAACGGTATTATGCGGCTCACCAGCCGTTTCCGCATAGACATCCACCGTTTCATCTGTGTAGGAACGCCATGTAGTTAAAATCTTCTCACCCAGTTCAGATACACGCTTCCGGTCCGTTCCTCTTAAGCGGAGAACGGACATCGGCCAGCGTACAATGCCTGCCTGCACATCCTTGAAGTGAGGAATAGAGAATTCCTGATCCACGGGTGCCTTCGCCATTGGAAAGTCATGCTGTCCCCCCTGAAAATGGTCGTGGCTCAAAATAGAACCACCGACGATCGGAAGGTCCGCATTTGATCCGACAAAATAATGAGGCAGCTGGTCTGTAAAATCAAGCAGACGGTCGAAACCTTCTTTGGTGATTTCCATCGGACGGTGTTCCCGGGATAGGATGATCGCATGCTCGTTGTAATAAACGTATGGAGAGTATTGAAGGAACCAGTGCTCCCCTTCAAGATCAACAGGAATAATCCGGTGGTTGTCACGGGCCGGATGATCCAGACGGCCGGCATACCCGACGTTTTCCTTACACAATAAACAATCCGGGTATTTGGTATCTTTCTGCGCTTTTGCTGCCGCGATCGCCTTTGGATCTTTTTCCGGCTTAGACAAGTTGATGGTAATCTCTAAATCACCATATTCTGTCTCACTGTACCAGTGTTTATTTTTTGCGATTCGATCGGTGCGGATATAGTGCGCATCTTTAGATAATTGATAAAATTCTTTGGTCGCCGCTTCCGGTCCTTTCTTCTCAAAGGCATGATAGAAATCACGAATGACTTCAGATGGACGAGGAACGAGGCAGTTCATAATTTTCGGATCGAACAAATCCCGCTCCGTTGTCGTATTCTCTTCAATCAAGCCTTGGTCGACTGCATAATCCAGCATGCTTTCAAGGATGTTGACAGGTGTCTCGAAAGATTCTTCTTCCTTAGAAATCTCCGTTTTTTCACCTTCCAATTGAAACAGGTGAAACAAGCGATTGCGGACGTAATCGATGTCCCATACTGAAATCATTTCTTTCTGTAAACCATATTGGATCAACCGTTCGATATCTTGATAGATTGCCATCCTATTCACCAGCCTTTTTAATTAATTGTTGTATCCTTCCGGGTGGTTTTGGAACCAGTCCCAGGCAGTCTGAATCATCGTATCTAAATCAGCATATTTAGGTGACCAGCCAAGCTCCTCCATCGCTTTTTCAGAAGAGGCCACAAGCTGGGCAGGGTCTCCTGCACGGCGTGGCGCCACTTCAGCAGGAATCGCATGTCCTGTTACGCGGCGGGCTGTATCAATGACTTGTTTCACACTGAAGCCCTGGCCATTTCCGAGGTTATAGATGCCGCTCTGCTGGTCTCTCTTCAATTTCTCAATGGCAAGCAGGTGAGCATCTACTAAATCATTCACATGAATATAGTCGCGGATACACGTGCCATCCTCTGTCGGGTAGTCATCACCGAAGATCATGATTTTTTCACGCTTTTCCTGAGCTACTTGCAGAACAATTGGGATTAAATGTGTTTCAGGACGGTGATCCTCGCCAATTCTTCCATCCGGGTCGGCCCCTGCGACATTGAAGTAACGCAGAACAACGTGCTTGATTCCGTGCGCCTGCTCAGCCCACTTGAGCATTTTTTCAATGGCTAACTTTGTTTCTCCATATGGGTTCGTCGGGAATGTGCGGTCATCTTCCTGAATCGGTACCTGATCCGGCTCGCCGTAAACCGCTGCTGTTGAAGAAAAGACAATTCGTTTCACCTCGTGTTTTGCCATCGATTTAAGAAGGCAGACCGCACCATATACGTTGTTGTCGTAATACTTCAACGGATCTTCTACACTTTCACCTACAAGAGAATCCGCTGCAAAATGAATCACGGATTGGATCTCATTTTCTTCGAAGACACGATCCATAAACGCTTCGTCTCTCAAGTCTCCGTTATATACTTTCGCTCCTTCTAAAACGGCTTCTTCGTGACCTTTCTGCAAGTTATCAACGACAACAACTTCTTCATTACGGTCCAGCAGCTGAGCTACCGCATGACTTCCGATATAGCCCGCTCCACCACAAACTAATACTGACATCTGTTATTCCTCCTCTAGTTTCTTTGCGCCGTCACCGATTTCTACGACATAAAAATCAGCTTCCAGCCCTGTTTCCTGATAATATTTTTCTCCGACTTTTTCTTTGAAGCGATCGGTATCTTCCCGCTTTACAATGCTGATGGTACAGCCGCCAAAACCGGCACCGGTCATTCTTGAGCCGACAGCCCCTTCTTCCCAGGCAGCTTCTACAAGTGCATCTAATTCTTTCCCTGTCACTTCATAATCGTCACGAAGCGAACGATGCGACTCATTCATCAGTTTTCCAAAGCCTTCGATATCCCCCTGGTTGAGTTTCTCTACCGCTTCAATTGTCCGGCAATTTTCAAATATAGCATGTTTCGCACGTTTGCGCGCCTCCGGATCTTGAATAAGGTGTTTATTTTCTTCAAATTCCTGTTTTGAAACATCCCCGAGTGATTGAATATCAAGGGTTTGCTGCAGATCCTTAAGTGCTTCTTCACATTGTACACGACGCTCATTGTATTTTGAGTCCGCCAGTCCTCTGCGTTTATTGGTGTTGGCGATAATCAGTGTTTCTGAATCTAAATTAATCGGGGTGTAGCGATAATCCAGTGTTTGACAATCTAACAACAGGGCATGATCTTTTTTGCCCATCCCGATCGCGAATTGGTCCATGATGCCGCAGTTTACGCCGACAAATTCATTCTCCGCCCGCTGTGATAAGCGGACCATTTCCACACGATCGATAGAAAGAGAAAATAATTCTTTTAACACCACAGATGTGACTAACTCAATGGAAGCAGAAGAAGAAAGCCCCGCTCCATTCGGAATATTTCCGTAGAAAACCAGGTCGACTCCAGATGGAACGTCATAGCCTTCTTTCGTAAACATCTCCACGACACCTTTAGGGTAATTGGCCCAATCATCCTGGTCTTCGTATTTCAGATCATCGATATCTGCTTCAATAATGCCAAGCTCAGGAAAGTTCATCGAATACATCCGAAGCTTCTGATCTTCTCGTTTTCGAGCGGCTGCATAAGTGCCGACACTCAGCGCACAAGGAAACACATGACCACCGTTATAGTCGGTATGCTCTCCTATTAGATTTACCCTGCCTGGAGCAAAAAACGGCTGGGGTTCTCCATTTCCACCAAATTGTTCCTTAAACGTTCTGATTATTTCCTTCATTGCTTCCACCTCACTAAAATATTTAAGATTCGTTTACACTCGTCAGGACAAACAGCTGGGATGAGAAATCTCCGGACTCATCAATTCCTCCGGTTTGAGAGCCATCATACCCACCTTCAAGCTGGATTCCTGCATGCATCAGTTCATCACCGAAATACGTTCTCTCAAAACCTTCCATTCGATATTCTTTATCTGGATCAAGTCCGCTTAGTTTCACACGGTTGAATCCAGGGTTCACTCTTGCCAGCACTTGATAATAGCCCACGACCGCCTTGTTCTGGTCTTTAGAAACAGCCATCCAGCTCGTTTCATTGCCGTCTCCTTCAAAAGGACTGATCAAACGATGGAACGTCCCGTACTGCAGGAGATGACGGTGTTCTTTATACCAGGCAACCTGCTTTTTCACCTGTTCTTTTTCCTCGTCATCCATCTCCGTGACATCGAGTTCATAACCAAACGCGCCGAAGTAGGCGACATCGCCTCTTGTTTTTAAGCTTGTTACCCGCTTCACCTGATGGTTCGGAACCGCTGAAATATGAGCACCCATTCCGCTTAACGGATAAACCATCGATGTTCCGTACTGGATACTCAAACGCTCAATGGCGTCCGTGTCATCGCTTGTCCACCCTTGAGGGGCGTAGTAAAGCATTCCCGGATCAAAACGGGCACCCCCGCTTGCACATGATTCAAATAAAACATGCGGGAAGGCATTCACCAGTTTTTCATACAAATGGTAAACCCCTAACATATAGCGGTGCGGAACCTCCATCTGCTGATCCGATGCCAGGCGTGCAGATCCGATTTCTGTCATATACCGGTTCATATCCCATTTCACATATTCAATATTCGATTCTGATAATACAGCGGCCATCTGCTCATAAATGTACTCGACTACGTCAGGATTTGAAAAATCAAGGACAAGCTGATGTCTCCCTGTCGATGGTTTACGCCCTGGAACATGGATGATCCATTCCGGGTGCTCTTTATACAATTGGCTTTCTTTTGAGACCATCTCCGGTTCAAACCACAGTCCAAAAGACATCCCTAAGTCATTGACTTGATCGACGAGCGGTTTCAAACCATTAGGCAGCTTGGCTTCATCTACAAACCAGTCCCCTAAAGAAGTGGTGTCATCATTTCGTCTGCCAAACCATCCATCATCAAGGACGAAAAGTTCTATGCCAAGCTTCTGGGATTGTTCTGCAATCGACAGCAGCTTTTCTTCATTGAAATCAAAATACGTGGCTTCCCAATTATTGATTAAAACCGGCCGTTCACGGTCTCTCCACTTTCCTCTCGCTAGTCTTCCCTGGTAAAGATCGTGATACGTCTGGCTTAAATCATTCAGTCCTGCCCTTGAATATCCCATCACGACTTCCGGCGTTTGGAAAGACTCTCCGGGATTCAGTTTCCAACTAAAGTCAAAAGGACTGATTCCCATACTCACCCTGGAAATATCATATTGATCGACTTCGACCTGAGCGAGAAAATTACCGCTGTAGACCAAGCTGAAGCCGTATACTTCCCCTTCTATCTCGGTTGTCTCAGGACGTTTCAGACCGATGTAGGGATTATGCTGGCTGCTGCTTGTTCCACGTGTGCTCTGAATTCGTTGTATCCCCGGATGCAGACGCTGTTTATGGATGTGGCGTTCCCTTGACCAGGATCCCGCCAGCTGCAGCCATTCAAAGTTTGAGTCAGGCAGATCAATCGAGGCACTTAACGCACGATCAAGCACATGCTCTTCTACTCCCTTATTTATAAAGTTCACCGAACGGACGATGACGTTCCGATTATGGTAAACGGTATACATCAGGTTCAGCTCCACCTCAGTGACCTCATCAAATAAACGAAGGACCAACGTTTCAGCCTCTGTTTCATCCTCCACATACGTAGCAGGAAGACCTTTAAGTCCCGGTTTTCCTTTTACCACCTGATGAGACTGGTACGTAAAATTTGAAATTCGTGAGCCATCCGGCTGAATGATATGAAATGCAGGCTCTCTATAATCTGAAGTTCCATAGCTCGGATAGTCCTGCTTCACTGTATCCAATGAAAAAGATGGATCTTCTTCATATAGATAGGAAGAAGTTACCCGGAACTCTTCTTTAGACAGATGACTGAAATCGTCTCTATGACGAAGCTTTTGGCCAAAATACAACTGCCCAATCTGACCATTCCTCATCACTTGAAAAATGTAGCTGACTTCTTTTCCCTGCAAATGAAATTGTGAATTTTCCTGATTGATATGAATCGTCACGTTTATCCCTCCAACTACCTCGCAAACGCTTCCAAAGTTTATAATTCTATTGTAGAAATGAAAGAAGCTGTTATCAATGGTAAATAAAACGTTTACAAGTGCACATTTTTGCTTCCTTCGTTTTCTCTTGTTTTGTAAACTGTTATGATAGAAGAAGTGTTTATGACTTAATTAACAAGAAGTATCGTTAAATTTTGCTTCATATAGATAGAAAGGATGAGAAGCTATGGTTCAATCCTCGCTTACATTCGGATCCTATGGGTTTCGATTTTCTGATCCGAAACTGCAAAAGCTGGCTCAAATCTGGTCGCTCGGTTGGGATGAACAAACCTCTACCCTTTATGACTGGGATGGAACAAATCGAAGAGACCGGGGAAAGTTTATTTTTCAATATACCATTTCAGGGAAAGGCGAAATTGAAATTAACGGCGAGCGGCATGAATTAGCTCCCGGTCACGCTTTTATCGTCAATATCCCGGGACGATACCGCTACTACCTTCCTGAAGACAGCGAGAAATGGGAATTTATATATTTGACTCTCTATGGAGATGTGGTGGAAACCTATTGGAATGAAATCCAAAAAGATATCGGTCCCATTCTGCACCTGCCTCCCGATGCACCTCCGGTTGAATATCTGCATCAACTATTGGAAGCAGCCTCCAACAGGGAAATATCCAACGCCCATCAGGCTTCTGGTTTTGCCTATCAATTTACGATGGAGCTTTTCCATTACTGCTCCACACTTGAACGAGGACTCGCCAAGTGGCCGGAACCTATTATTGAAGCATCGATGTATGCCAAGAACCATTACAGCGAGGATATCAGCCCGGATGATATGGCAGAAGCATCTGGAATGTCACGCTATCACTTTACCCGGCAGTTTAAGTCCTCTACGGGACAGACACCGATTCAGTATTTAACTTCAATCCGGATCAATAAGGCGAAAGAGCTTTTACAAAACACAAAGTACTCCGCTGAGGATATCGCGATCTTAAGCGGCTACAAAAACGCCAATTACTTTAATAAAGTCTTTAAAAAGAACGTCGGCATCACACCCGGGAAGTACAGGGAGAGCCAGAAACCAATGTCAACTTAAACAAAAAGGACCGTGTATATACACGGTCCTTTTTATAATTTGGACACTTCAATCGTGACCGATCTTTTATCATAATTGATGGTCATACTCTTCCCATCATCGACAAAGTTTTCTAATACGTCTTTCGACAGCTGCAGTGCAAACTCTGTTCTTTCCAGCTTCTCATAATCCACCGGATCTTCTTCTGCCATCGAATTTTTCATATCGATCGCTTCTTCGTGCAAAGCATCCATAGCTTCATATACTTTATGGTAAAAAGACTCAATCGGCTGACTTGCTTTCCCCATCGTCTATCACGCCTTTCACTCATTTTGGCAATACTTCTAGTATACCAAAAGATGTGCGGTGTGATCAGCTTCTATAGAATTCCAATCGGGGAAAGAAGCGTATAAATCACAATCATTGCTATAGTCGCTGCCAATCCTACTGGATAAACAAGTTTCCAAGGCGTCATATCGACTTTTGCTTTTTGCTCTAATACGAAGTCGGTTTCTCTTGGACGTAACTTTCCGATCAACAGCATCAGCGCTGTACAGAAAACAAAGAGAATTCCTAAGATGTGCAGGAAGTGAACCCCTGTATCCCATACCAGCTGAGTTGTTGCATAAATGGAAATGAATACAAACAAGGAAATTTTTGCTGCAATCGATGGAACACGCTTCGTAAGGTACCCGACAATTAAAATAGTAAAGATCGGAACGTTATAAAAACCGTTGACAATCTGCAGGTACTGGAAAAATCCCTGTGGTACTTTATCGATCAATGGTGCAATACACATCGCAAACAAGGCGAGAATGATTCCTACATACTTCCCTTTTCTAACGATATCTCGATCCGGTGCGTCCGGATTAAAGTAAGGCTTATAAATGTTCAATGCAATTAGTGTCACAGATGAGTTCAGTGCTGAGTTGAAAGAAGAAAGGATCGCACCGAACAAAACAGCGGCAAAGAAACCAACCAACGGTGTAGGCAGTACTTCAGAAACTAGTCTAGGATAAGCATCTGTCGGCTCTAATCCCGGACCGAACATATTGAAGGCAATAATCCCCGGCAAAATTAAG
The DNA here is from genome assembly GCF_020524025.1 of Halobacillus litoralis. GTDB lineage: Bacteria > Bacillota > Bacilli > Bacillales > Halobacillaceae > Halobacillus > Halobacillus litoralis_D. The sequence continues at coordinate 513,747 of NZ_JAIVKN010000002.1, forward strand.
AAAACAGGACCTAGCAACTTCAGGAATGCAGCAATAAGAACACCTTTCTGCCCTTCCTTCAAGTTCTTAGCTGCAATGGCACGCTGCATAATGTGCTGGGCTGTTCCCCAATAGAATAAGTTTACAAGGAGCATACCGGTAAACATCGTTCCAAATGGGACGGGACTGTCTTCTCCACCAATGGAATTTAATTTCTCAGGCGAATTTTCAACAATCGTTTGGAATCCATTTGTGAATGATCCATCCCCTAAAACAAAAAGTCCAAGGACAGGAATCATCAAACCACCAATAAGTAACCCTACGCCATTAATCGTATCGGAAACGGCTACGGCTTTCAGGCCGCCGAATACAGCATAAATAGATCCGACAATCCCAATAGCAAATACGGTAATCCAAAGACCTGCTGTCCGGCTTACGCCTAATGCTTCAGGAATATCAAACAATCCATTGATGGCGACAGCACCTGAATAAAGAATAGGCGGCAGTAGGTTAAATACATAACCGAATAAAAAGAGGATGGTAACAATTTGCTTTGTCCCAAAATCATATCGATCTTCAAGGAAATCAGGAATCGTCGTGATTCCGCCTTTCATATAACGTGGAAGCAGGAAGAAAGCCACCACTACCAGCGCAATCGCTGATCCAACTTCCCATCCCATGACGGCAATCGTGTCTGAATACCCTTGTGCATTCAGTCCGATTAACTGCTCTGTTGATAGATTTGTCAGCATTAAGGATCCTGCAATAACCCAGGCACCCAGGTTACGCCCTCCTAGGAAATACCCATCCTGCGTGTCCAGATTCTCTTTTCTCGTAAACCACCAGGCAACGGTGGCAACTAAACCTGTAAAAAATAGAAATGATAGAACGGTAAATAGATTCATTGTTGCCTCTCCTTTTTTGAAAGCGGAATCAAAATTAATCATATTAAAATGTATGCGCTTTTTTATGTACACCTAATAATATCCCCCGCTGTGTAAGCGTTTCAATGGTAAAAAAATTGACGAAGCTTGTTTTTTTTTGCTTTATCACCAGCGGTTTACAAGAAAAGGAAAGGGGCTGTTACCGGCACTATATCAATCTACTGTACATTTTATTTATACCTCTACACTTTTTTTGCTTGATGATCTTCATAAAAGATCAATCCGTGTTCAGGAAGGATAGTGATAGCCTCTGCCTCCCGCCCAGCTCCTTTTCTGTTCTCTTCCACCCTATTTTTAAGGTTATCGGGCCCGTAATATGAGACGTAAAATAGATAGAAAGCATTTAGAAATATAAAAAAGGCCCCGGATTCATTTCCGGGACCTTTTCTCGTATATAGTTAACCTACAATTGTTCACTTGAGATATGCAGTTTCCAAGAATACGATCCTTCAGCAGGAATCGAAGAAGCTTTGCCTATCTTTTCAGCGAGATAGACATCATCGTACACTCCGGTGCAAGGTTCCAATGCGACGTTATGTTCACCTCTGTATCCACCGCGGGTCTTCCATACCCCGAGGTAAGGAACTTTCTCTTTAGGAAAACGGTAAGTAAGCCTGCGTTGAACATCCGCCTGAACGAGAGAGCACCATCCTTCACTCAATGGCTCAGTAAAATAAAACTTTTCGGCCGTTCCCTCTTCCACCGGCTCTAAATGAGAAAGGTTTATTCTTTCTCCTGTCTTTAGTGAAGCGGTTTCAGGATATGTGTGATTTGTCCCCCAGCCACCAAGATGCTCAGAGCCGCCCTCGACACTCATGACCTGGTTCATGCCGGCCGGGACCTCTATCTCTGTACTTTCATTCATATTCAGTAAAGCATGCGGTGTCCATATAAACGGGAATGGCTTCGAGGACTTATTAGTCGCTTCGTAATGTATTTCTACAGTATTTCCATGTAAGCGCATTCTTTTTTTCAAAACATAAGGAAACTTCGGACTTTTAACCGAAAGCTCTACTCCATCAACAGTTGGTCTGCATGCCCACGGGAGTGCCCATACTTCTCCATGATCCGGTATTTCCTCTCCGTTGGGATGAGGGCCCTGGTCAATTCCCGGGAACATTTCATCGAAACCACTGGAATCATATTCCGAAAAATCTGCACCATAAGGAGGGATCGTCAATGATTCATTTTTTGCCTGATACAACCATTCATATCCAATACTCTTATCAAAAAAACTGACCATTTTTCCTCCATAATCAGGAAGAATCACAGAGCGTATGGATTCATTTTCTAAGACTATTGCTTTTAATCCTCTACATTCGGTCTTTTGATACGTCGATACGTCGATCATCGGCTGCTCCTCCTTACTAATTGTTTCCATTTTTTCATTGGTAAGGGTTGTCTTTCCGACTCTGGATCGTTCTAACCCATTTCCAATCAAAATTCATTATTATCTTTAAGATTGTTCTCACCATTATAACGCTTTCATGGGTCTTAAATGAATAGTTTTTATGAATTTTATTACAAATTTCTGTATACTTTCATTCCCCAGCCTCAGTAAATTTAGGTCCGCTTCTTTAGTGGGAGCAGGGATGTATAGGAAATAACTCGCTTTCCTGCGGGGGAACCGGCAAGCCTCCTCGGTCGTTAGCACTCCCTGTGGGGTCTTGCCTGGCTCCTTCTCCCGCGGGAGTCTCGTCATTTCCTATCCCCCCTCTTTATGTCAACTTAACGGACCTATTCATAAAAAGGTGACGACTGGTACTAAACGCTTATAAAGCTGGCTTTGCAGGCCGGCTGGACGAGGATTTAACAGAGCCTCTTTCAAAATTCTCTGCTGTTAATCATATAAACACGCTTATCTTGAATCGGATTTCGAGATGTACTGAAAGGATGATAGTTGTTGGGAATATGAATTGCTTTCCGCCTCTGCATGATGGAGGGTCGTTCGATATTGGTACAGGTTAATCGAACTTCTCACTGATTTATTTAGGTGCTTCAGGCTTGGGATGCCGTCCATCTCCCAGGAGTGTCAACGTTTCTCAGCCTCTTAGATATTTGAAACTCTCGGAAACAGCCACTTAAAGTTAGATGTGCAGGAGCTGAGCCATCGTGGCCATTCTTTCAATATTATGTATCGGCTGTCATATGGGATTTCGTGCCTCCTATACGGCAAGGGACAGGGGGAAGGGTGAGACTCCCGCGGGAGAAGGGAGTAGACGAGATCCCGCAGGGCGAAGCCGAGGAAGCTCAGCAGTTCCCCCGCAGGAAAGCGAATCCTTTCCCATGTCCCCTCATTACAACCTGGTTCTCGAAATCAACACCTATAAAACATGGGGAATTGATTATTCATAAATTGCTTCAGCTGTTGAGGGCAGAGATCTTACTTGTTTCAGATAGGCGGTCATATTTTCATCTTCCGTTGTTGAATAATGGAATGAAAGGTCTTCTGCTACATCTTTCGCTAACGTCCTGAACAACTCACCGGCAATAAATAAGGAATCCCACACATTCTCATAATCCCCATTAGAATAAGTCGCTTTGTACTGATTCCAGTAGGACTCAGGAAGCTGTTTTTTAAAGTAGTTTCCGACTTTACCAGTAGATACCTGGAAATTCGTCTGTGTCCCAATCCACCATTCCACCATCTTGTTTAATTCCATCCTCACCACAGAGTCCATCATGAACTTTGCATAAGGCAATTCATCACGCCAGATACTTTTAGCAATATTCTGCTGGCACCACCAAAAGTTATTGCAGCAGCTTAGATACGTAGGCTCCGTCGGCTTTTTCACGTGATAATCTGTATCAGCAGGGGCTGGAATTGCCGGCAGACAGTCATCCTTATCCAGTAAAGGGACCGTTAATTTATCATGAAGGAAATGAAATTTCATATGTTCTTTTGTTTCAACATGAAGGTCAATCCGATTCCCGTCTTTAAATAATAGTAAGTATCCATAGGATTGCGCAAAATCCGCCTCCATCCCAGAGTTCAGGATGTTTTTGTCAGGCTCCTGATACATAAGGATCTCTCCGAAACGGTGGATCCACTCTTTATCTTCTATAAAAGGCTGGGTTTCCTGCACGACATAAACGATATCATAATCTTGAAATATATCTTTTTCTACGTTTGGATTGGTTCTTGATCCGTTCATATAAACAGCTCGTATTCTTTCATCTTCTTTGGCTGTATCCATAATCAGGCTCATCATTGCTTGTTCACTTCTCATTATTGCTCCCTCCAATAGGTCCGTTTTATAAGCAGCTTTTTCATTCAACACATCGAGGGACTGTGAATATATAATAGGTTCTTTTGATTCCAGTTAGAACACGGTTTTCCCCTCATTTTCCCCCATCTTGTAAATTCCTTTGTTTAATCATCATATCGATAAGTCCTCATCTAGAAAAGCTCTTACTACTAAAGACCGTTTTATGTAGAAAAGAAAAAACCCCTGAACCATCCGGTAAAGGATAGCTCAAGGGATTATTGATTGGCTATTTGAAGAATCATACCTTCCAGCACGTGAATGTTCCTGGCGTTAAAGCGGATGCCCTTATAGTCAAAAACAAGAATCTGCTGATCTTTCACACCTAGAATCTCTTCATAATTTTTATCCTCATGAATCTTTTGATAACTGATAGTGGCGATGATGTTCTTTCTTGCTAAATACACTTTCATCCCCGTCAGCTGCGACTTTAACTGTTCCTTTGGTGGTTGATCATCATAAAAGTAAACAAAATGAAGTTCGTTTTCCATGGAGGACGTAAACTGTTGGATTGTCTTTTGCGTGGCATTATCCACACACCCAGCTAATAAAATCACCAGAAGCCATAGTCCCATCCATTTTCTCACTTTCACATTCCTCCAAAAAGTATAACTTAAATTACTATATGCAGGAGGGACAAAAATAACACCCTGCGAAGGGACGGGCATGAGAAGAAAAGATCTCTAAAAAACATACTCCATGAACTATGCTTTGTTTGTACCTTAGTGAGATCCTGGAGGTTTTTTTTACAAGTTTCTACAATAAACGTATAATAGAAGAAAAAGTATGTTTGGAAAGAGGTGGGGGTATGAGCCGTAGCGAACGGAAGAGAGTAAAGCGGAGAAAGAGAAGACGTTGGAAATTCCTCCTCTTTGCTATAGCGCTTGTCCTATTGGCTGGAGGCGTTTATTTTTATATGATTTTTCAAGACGTCAGAACCACCGTCAACCAGGACTTACATGAAAGTGTAACTTCAATTAATACGGAAGAAACAAAAGAAAAAGTTGAGAATAAAGAACCACTGAACATTCTGCTTCTTGGTGTAGATGAGCGGGAAAATGATGTCGGACGTTCTGATACGATGATCGTCATGACGCTTGATCCAAACAACAACCAGATGCAGATGGTCAGCATTCCGCGTGATACGCGTGTGGAAATTGCCGGCGACGGCCGTGTAACAAGAATTAATCACGCTTACGCTTACGGCGGAAGCGATATGGCCGTTGATACAGTAGAAAACTTCCTTGATATCGACTTGGATTATTATATTCGTGTCAATATGGAGGGACTCTCACAAGTCGTTGATGCTGTCGGCGGTGTCACTGTTCAAAACGATATGGCGTTCACTTCAGGAAACTTCACTTTTAAAGAGGGTGAAATCGAACTGGATGGTGATGAAGCTTTAGGGTTCGTACGGATGAGAAAAAATGATCCAAATGGAGACCTTGGGCGGAACGAGCGTCAACGTGAAGTAATCCAGGGCATTATCAGCAAAGGTGCCCGGCTTGATGCGGTTAATAAAATCGGAAACATCATGGATGTGTTAGGCGATAACGTCAGCACCAACATGCAGTTTGATGATATGAGAAGACTCGTCACAAATTATCGAAGTGCCCGCAAAAATACATCGACTTACCAGATGTCCGGAGATGGACAGATGGTCAATGGGATGTACCTGATTTTTATGCCGGAGCAGGAGATACAAGAGACTCATGATAAAATTGTCGATTTCGGATCAAAATCCTAAGAAAAACCCCTTTCTCTTCATTGAGAAGGGGGTTTTTAAGATAGGATTTCGTGGTATTCCCCTATCTGGGAATATTTAAAAAACCGCCGTTCTAAGCGGCGGTTTGGTCTTCCTTATTCTTTAGATATTTTTGAATGCCTTTGCTGATCAGGCGGATAATGAAATAAATGCTGCAAAAGAAGAAGAATCCCAGCATACTTACGAAAGCATCTGCAAATTCCATGTTGCCGCTGCCTGTAATCTTCTGCTGAATCTCGACCGCGAACACGAATACAAGCACCATCGCAAAGGTGAACAAAAAGGAAATGGCGGAGATGCTCCATTTGGCTAAAGCATGGAAAAGGATATCTACAAATAGAAGTCCTATGATTCCAAGAATACCGATCACCCAGAAATGGAGGTCTTTATCAGACAAATCCCAGCCCATCATATGGGAAAATTTCAAAATGACATCATGCCATACATTGACAACGTCAGCTAAAAGCAGAATAATTTCTTTCATTAGATATATTTTCGCTCTCCTATCTTAAAGCTAAATCATCATGATCACTCTTTACACTATACCATATTGAATAATTTCCAGTAAATCTGCCTTTGCATCTCCCTGCAGGTGACCATTGCTATCTCACGTAAATACCTATAAAATCCATGATATAGAAAACAAGCAGTCAGACAAAAAGGAGGTCTTCCCATGTGGAGCGGGTATCGATCAAGATTTTCCCGGTATATTGACCGAATGTCTCCCTTCCAAATTATCGTGCTCTTCTATTTATCAGCAGCAGCCATCTCCACCCTTTTAATAAGTCTGCCTTTTTTACATAAGGAAGGCGTCTCGATCAGCTTCATTGACAGTTTATTTACAGCGGTGAGTGCAATCAGCGTCACTGGATTAGGCGTCATATCGACTCCAGACACATTTAATACAGGTGGATATTTTGTGTTGATGTTCATCCTCCAATTCGGCGGGATCGGAGTAATGACACTCGGGACCTTTGTGTGGCTGTTGTTAGGACAAAAGATCGGATTAAAGCGCAGGCAGTTAATTAAAACTGACCAGAACCGCTCCAACTTCTCAGGAATTGTAAGACTGATTCGGCAGATATTAATGATTATCCTGCTTATTGAACTCATCGGCGCCATTATTTTAGGCACCTATTACATCCAATATTTCCCTACCATTCATGAGGCGTTCATTCAAGGAGCTTTTGCTTCTGTCAGTGCAACAACCAACGCGGGGTTTGACATTACTGGATCCTCTTTGGTTATGTTTCAGAATGATTATTTTGTCCAGTTCGTCAATATGATTCTTCTTACTTTAGGTGCCATCGGATTTCCTGTGTTAATTGAAGTGAAAGATTATTTATCTAAAAGAGAGAATGATTTCTTTCATTTCTCCTTGTTTACAAAACTGACCTCTGTCACTTTTGCAGCCTTAATCGTCGTTGGCGCCTTCCTTATCTATTGGTTTGACCGCCATCATTTCTTTCAGGGCCGTTCCTGGCACGAATCATTTTTCTATGCCCTCTTTCAGTCTGTTACAACAAGAAACGGTGGCCTTGCCACGATGGATGTGAGCGAATTTACAACGCCGACGTTATTGATTATCTGCGCACTCATGTTTATCGGCGCTTCTCCCAGCAGTGTAGGAGGCGGCATTCGTACCACGACCTTCGCTATAATGGTATTAAGCATCTTTTCTTATGCCAGAGGAAAATCACACGTCAGTGTCTTCCGGCGTGAAATTCATGAAGATGATATCTTTCGTTCGTTTATTGTCATCTGTACAGCGATGTCCATCGTCGGTCTGGCAATCGTCTTACTCAAATACAATGAACCACAGTTTACATTGATGGAAATCATCTTTGAATCCTGCTCAGCATTCGGTACGACAGGACTGTCTATGGGAATCACTCCAGACCTTCACACCGGGGGCAAACTGGTCATTATCGGTTTGATGTTTATCGGCCGCATCGGTATTTTCGCTTTCTTATTTATTTTAAGAAGAAACAGCACCAAAGAGACCTATCATTATCCAAAAGAAAGTATGATTATCGGGTAAATAAAAAACCTTGCAAAGAAAAAGTTTTCTATGCAAGGTTTTCTCTTAATTAAATTCTATATTACGCAGGATCCCGAGAGCCAGTTCATCATTTTTGTGAAACTTTTTGTTCCAGAATTCTATGTTTACATGATATCTCTTTCCATCATGCATCCGTAGACCACTGTACATTCTCTGATCAAAATAGTCTCCCGACACCACATAATCATACTTCTCATCCAAAGCGTTTTCCTTTAAATTAAACTCATTTAAAACCTGTTCATCACCAGCTAAGTTAGAGGTTATGTAAACTTCAAAGAGTTCTTTTTCTTTCATTGGTTCATTGGTATACCTTCGATCGTAAGCAACCATACTTACCATGAATTCAATCCATTCATCTTTACCAGCAGCTGTGAACGCCCCGTTCTCATTATAGGTAACTTCAAAACCTTCAGGAATAAAGATACGTTTTCCTAATTCCTCATTCAATTGATGCTCTTCCAATACGATTTCTTCACTTTCATCTCCAATATTAAAAGCGAACTCTCGAACAACCTCTTCCTCTTGCGCTTCTACTGTTCCTGATATATCTTCTTCATGTATATCCGAGCCTGTCTTCTCTTTTTGTTCCTCTCCTTTTACTTCTGCTGCCTTTCCTTCTTTTGTTTCCTCGCCGCAAGCAGCTACTATAGGAAGCAGCAGAAGCAGTGATAAACTTAAAAACATTTTCTTCATCTCATAATCTCCCAACTATTATTTCTTTTTTTATGTTTTATGGGCGACAGCATCTCCTCTCACTAAAAAGCGATATGGGTCTATCTGCTTATCAATGTTACATAATCCCCCTTTAAAAACAAGATTTTCATTATAGCATGAGAAATATCCCCCACAAAACGGTAAAAGCGAAAAAGGCCACCCCCACTGGTGACCTTCATCATTACGTATACATAAACCTCAGTATTACATGAGCGGCCAGACGGCTGGTCATGTCACGGAAATCCTTGGACGGATCAACCTCGACAATATCCATGGCTTTAACGAGAGGATCCCTGGCCGCTGATGCCACACTGCTTAACAGCTCACGTCCGGTGAGTCCGCCTGGTCCGATTGCCGGGCAGCCCGGCGCGTACGCTTGATCAACCGCATCCATATCCACAGACAGATAGATTATATCTACGTGTTCTTTTAATCTCTTAAGTTCTGCTGCTACAATGGGTAAGATTCCGCGTCCTTCCACATCCCCCATAGTATAAACATGAACCCCTTGCTGCCTTGCATAATCGGCGTAAGCTTTCGCGTTGGCATAGTCACGAATCCCGATTTGAACCAGATCTTCTCCTCTAACGATCTCTGCTTCCAGCAGGCTTCTAAAAGGGGTGCCGTTTGTCCTTCCACCATCATTCAGATTCCGCAGGTCATGATGGGCATCCCATTGAATCACACCGACTCTGCCGAACTGTTTTTGAAAAGCCGAGATCGAAGGAAAGCTGACTCCATGATCTCCGCCAAGCATAATATACCGCTCGCAGGTCTTTGACTCGATCATCTCCCGTACGCTTGTTTCCATGCGTACGAGGTTTTCCCTACCATCAGTCGGATGGGCGGGAACATCCCCGAAATCCAATACAGGAACATCCGCAAAGTCCCTGTCCCTTTCTCCGGAATAGGTAGTGACAGACCCAAGTGCCCTCCTTATTGATGCGGGCGCATCTGAAGCAAGCGAAGCAGAGATCGATGACTTGGAAAAAGGAAGGCCGACGATCCCGACCTCACCCTTATCACCTGTTTCGTATCGTTTTATCTGTTCGTTTACCTTTGTCGTAAATCGATCTTTAAACACCGGGGCCTTTTTCGGATTGAGATATTTAAAAGACATCCGCGTCCATCCTTTCATACACTTTCCTGCCGTTTTTCCAGACCATTTTCGCGTGATTGGCAGCATAGTGATAAGGGATGTACTGATAATTCGGCACGTCCCATAAAACGAAATCGGCCGGTTTTCCTTTTACAATCCTACCTGCTTTCTGTCCGATGGCATGAGAAGCATTGACCGTCACAGCATTCCAAATTTCTTCGGGTGTCATCTTCATTTTTAACGCAGCTAAGGACATAATCATCTGCAGGTTGTGCGTTACGCAGCTGCCCGGATTAAAATCAGTCGCTAAAGCGACAGCTGCCCCCTGATCAATCATGGACCTGGCATCGGCATACGTGTCCTTACCTAAGTAAAAGGTCGTACCTGGAAGGAGAACAGCTGTTGTTTCCCCTTCAGCGAGTTGCTTAATCCCTTGTTTTGATGCGGCGACTAAATGATCAGCCGAAACAGCCCCTAAACCAGCCGCCAATTCTGTTCCGCCTAAAGAGTCAATTTCATCCGCATGGATTTTCGTTTGAAACCCAAGTTGGTGAGAAGCTTCCATAAAATGTTTAGACTGTTCAATTGTAAACACGCCTGTTTCACAAAAAATATCAGTAAAGACAGCGAGATTTTGTTTTTTGATTTCTGGAAGCATCGCAATCATTTCTTCTAAAAACGCATCGGACTTTCCTTTATATTCAAGAGGAATCGCATGCGGCCCAAGAAACGTCGAAACAATATCAATGTCTCCCTGCTCATTCAGATGCTTCACAACCTTCAGCTGCTTCCATTCTGTTTCTCTGTCCAACCCATATCCGCTTTTCGCTTCAAGCGTCGTCACTCCGTGAGCCGCCATCTGTCGGACATGTTTTTTAGCTTTATCAAACAGCTCCGCTTCTGTTTCTTCTCTTGTTGATTTAACGGTTGAAAGAATGCCTCCGCCCTGTTTTAAGATATCCAGGTAGGGAACTCCTGCCTGTTTTAAAACCATTTCCCCCTCCCGTGAGCCTCCGAATACGAGGTGGGTATGAGGATCAACAAGGCCGGGGGAGACGACCTTCCCTTCCGCATCTACTTTTTCACGGGCCGGTAAAGAGGCGCCTTCTTCGTGTGATCCGATCCATGCAAAACGACCATCCTTTATTCCAAGTGCCCTTTGTTTTTCTACAGCCAGCTGTTTCATCGCTCCGCCTTTCAAAGGTCCCTGATCCGGCAGCAGCAATTGACCGATGTTGGTAATGACGAGGTCATAGATCATTGCTTCTTCCTCCTCTGCATCGGGATATCGAGATGATGTTTCTCCGCTTGTTTTACCGCCTCTTCATACCCAGCATCCGCATGACGGAGAATCCCCATCCCGGGATCTGTTGTAAGTACGCGGCTTAAACGTTCGTCAGCAAGATCTGTTCCATCGGCGACCGCTACCATTCCGGCGTGGAGGGAATACCCCATCCCAACACCTCCACCATGATGAAAAGAGATCCATGATCCACCGGATGCCGTATTAATTAAAGCATTTAACACCGCCCAGTCTCCTACCGCATCACTTCCATCCTTCATCGCTTCGGTTTCCCGGTTCGGAGAGGCGACAGAACCACAATCCAAATGATCGCGGCCGATCACGACGGGGGCTTTTAACTCGCCTTTTTTCACGAGCTCGTTAATCGCAAGACCCATTTTCGCTCTCTGCCCGTATCCCAGCCAGCAGATGCGGGAAGGCAGCCCTTGAAATTGAACTTTTTTCTGAGCCATATCAATCCATCGAATCAGCTTTTCATCATCTGGGAACAGCTCTTTGATCAGCTGATCCGTCCGGTAAATATCTTCCGGGTCACCGGATAACGCCGCCCACCGAAACGGCCCTTTTCCTTCACAGAAAAGCGGGCGGATGTAGGCAGGTACAAAGCCTGGGAAATCGAAAGCATCTACAACACCATTTTCTAATGCGACCTGCCTGATATTATTGCCGTAATCAAACACCACACTTCCCCGCTTTTGAAAAGCAAGCATCGCTTTGACGTGTTCAGCCATTGAGGCTGAGGCCAGTTTTGTATAATGAGCCGCATCTTTTCTTCGTAACTTTTCGGCTTCTGCAATGGAATAACCGGATGGAAGATAACCATTCAGCGGATCGTGAGCAGACGTCTGATCGGTTACAATATCGATTTGAAAACCTTTTTGTAAGATGGCATGGTGCACATCCACTGCATTACCTAAAAGAGCAATAGATAAAGCTTCTCCCTTCCGCTTTGCCTCCTCAGCCCATGACAAGGCTTCCTCTAAGGAAGCAGTTTTTTTATCGCAGTAACCGGATTGGATTCGTTTTGAGATTCGGTCATCATCAACTTCGACGGTAATTACCACACCGCCATTCATCGTTACGGCGAGGGGCTGGGCACCACCCATGCCGCCAAGTCCAGCGGTGAGTGTAATTGTCCCGCTCAGCGAACCGTCAAAATGCTTTTCTGCTAACGAGGCAAACGTTTCATACGTGCCCTGCAGGATCCCTTGAGAGCCGATGTAAATCCAGCTTCCCGCTGTCATTTGTCCATACATCATTAATCCTTTGCGATCGAGTTCATGGAAATGCTGCCAGTCCGCCCATTTTGGGACTAGAACGGAGTTGGACAACAGCACTCTCGGGGCTCTTTCATGAGTACGGAATACGCCCACCGGTTTGCCTGACTGAACCAGCATAGTCTCATCACTTTCCAGCTGCTTTATAGTCGCTATAATCGCATCAAACGCTTCCCAGTTCCGCGCTGCTTTCCCAATCCCTCCGTATACAATAAGCTCTTCCGGTTTCTCCGCTACGTCCGGATCAAGATTGTTGCACAGCATTCGTAAGACCGCTTCCTGCTCCCACCCCTTACATTCCAGCGTCATCCCTGTTTTTGCTTTGATTTTACGCGAAGTCGACATAAGAACCTCCTCCTTCATGAATAGACCGCCATTTATTCCAATCGTACGACCCGGATGTAAGCCAATGGGCCATGCGCTCAATATCTTTCGCAAACACTCGATCCTCCCCTATACTCGGCACCACTTTCCTTGCTTCTTTCCATAGCCCGGCAATAAGCGGAGAAGCCCGCTCCACGCCTCTAAGTTCCAGCGCCTGTAAACTGCAGATCAGTTCAATCGCTAATACATTTCCCGCATTTTCAATAACTTCAGCTGCATGACGTGCCCCAATTGTCCCCATACTGACGTGATCTTCCTGATTGGCGGAAGATGGGATGGAATCGACACTCGCCGGGTGGGCAAGAGTTTTATTTTCGGATACTAAAGAGGCAGCTACATATTGTAGAATCATTGCTCCTGACTGAAGACCGGGATCGGCACTTAAAAAGGGCGGAAAATCATTGAGCTGCGGATTAACAAGCCGCTCTACCCGGCGCTCGGAGATACTGGCAAGTTCACTGACAGCAATTTTCAAAAAATCCATAGCAAGAGCGATTGGCTGCCCGTGGAAATTCCCCCCTGAGACGACTACTTTCCCATCGTCCAAAATCAGCGGATTATCGGTCGCCGCATTCATTTCAATCGTCAGTTTTTCCCTCACATAGGCAAGCGTCTGCCACGTCGCGCCATGAACCTGCGGGATGCACCTCAGGGAATAAGCATCCTGCACCCGCTTCTCCCCTTGAAATGTCATCAACTGACTGCCATGAATTAAATGCCGGATCCGCTCTGCTACGGCCATTTGTTCTGGATATCCCCTTGCCTTGTGAATGCTTGGGTGAAAAGCATCACGAATCCCTTCCAGTGCCTGCAGAGTCATGCTTGCTGTCCAGTCACATTGGACAGCCAATCGTTCCGCTTCTATATAATTGATCACCCCGACCGCTGTCATCGCCTGTGTTCCATTTATGAGTGCGAGTCCTTCTTTCGCTTTTAAAACTAGGGGCTCAATCAAAAGCTGCTTGTATACTTCGGAGGTGGATTGGTGCTTCCCCTCATACACCACCTCCCCTTCTCCCATAAGGACCAAGGCTAAATGGGCCAGCGGCGCGAGATCACCTGATGCGCCGAGCGATCCTTGTGAAGGTATAACAGGATGTATCTTTTTATTAATCAAGAGCTGCAGGCGTTTCACTACCCCTTCTCTCACTCCAGAAAGACCTTTTAAGAGTGCATTTAAACGCAGGACCATCATTGCCCGGCTGACGATTTCAGGAAAAGGTTTCCCTACGCCGCATGCATGAGAACGGATTAAGTGCTGCTGCAGGGCATCGACATCTTGTATATCAATGCGGACATCACTCAGTTTTCCAAAACCCGTGTTGATGCCGTAAACCGTATGATTTTTACGTACGATTTCTTCAACAGTCTCCCGGCTTGCCCGAACATGAATCAAGCTGCTCTCTGACAACTGGACAGGCTCAAGGTCGTAACATATCGATCTCATCTGTTCGATCGTCAATCCATGTCCATGTAATTCGATCATCCATATCCCCCTTTCCTAACGATCTCAGATGCATCCTCCCATTGAGTCCGTGGGAGAATAACTGCACTCATCTGGTGGATAGGCTAAAAAAAGAGACGACAATGGCAGAAATATCCCATTGTCGCCTCCTCATATCTCATGACTATAGGCCACCTATTCTTTATATATGATTGATGCCGAGTCCAAATGTCTCATGTTCTAAACCTTTTACCGGTGCGCCGATCGTTCCATAAAAAGCAACAGCCACCCATTCTCCTTCTTCCTCTTTTTCATAAGGTCTGCCACGTACAACAGAAAAACGCAGTCCGACTGTCCGCATCATATTCCCCACTCCAATTTGTCCGCGGGTTACCCCTTGAAGTGCCTCCAAAATGGCATGGTATAACGCATGCGTTTCCCTGTACACTTCTTGAGATATGATATGATTCCGTTTTGCCGCCGTTTCAACAGCAGCAATTACTTTTTGAACGTCCATCGACCCAGCCTTTCCCTGACAGTACTGAACCTCCTCAAGCGATGGATGAAAAGTCTCCAGCTCTTCAGAGGAAAGAGAAGCAAGCAGCATGGCCAGCTTTCCTATTTTCACTTTTTGTGTCATCGGCTTCCCCACATTTCTATTCGCTAATAACTAACTAAATTGTAACCGCTTTCTTCCTGGTGTGCAAGATGCCATGATGAAAAACGCGGATTTGGAAACCTTTCAGTCATTTCCAATTTACTCAGTCATATTCTTTAAGATAAGCAGGGGGTGGTATGGATTAACCGTGTAGATGTTCATAGTTATGGAGATTTAACCTATCCGGAAGATATGCAGTCTATTATCCAGGAAGGACTGCCGGCATCAAACGGAGTTTCTAAAAATATCCTTATTGTCGGGGCAGGAATGGCTGGGTTAGTCGCTGGTTCTTTACTAAAAAAAGCAGGACACAGCGTTAAAATCATTGAGGGAAATGATCGCGTTGGTGGAAGAGTATATACATTAAGAGAACCGTTTACAAAAGGACAATACCTTGACGTAGGGGCGATGCGCTTTCCTGATACACATAACCTAACCTTCGAATATATCCGAAAGTTTAACTTACCCACAAATAAATTCAACAACACCAATGATGTGTTTTTTGTAAATGGAGTGCAGACCACCTATTCCATGTACACGCAAAACCCCAATGTGCTTGGATTCCCCCTGCTTCCAGATGAACAAGGAAAAACAGCCAAAGAACTCCTTGCACTCGCTGTAAAACCCTATTTGGACTTATATGAGAATGCATCTCCAAAAGAACAGGAACGTTTAAGGCAGAAATTTGATAACTATTCTTTTGAAGATTTTTTAAGAAATAATCCTATTGGCGTTTCATTGTCACAGGGGGCAATTCGAAAAGTAAAAGTATTGCTGGGTATTGAAGGATTTCCTGAGCTTTCATTTGTAGATATTTTGTTAGATATTGTAAGGACTGTTTTTAATGAGGATTTAACCTTTTATGAAATTGCCGGCGGAAACGATTTACTACCACAGGCTTTTCTACCTGGACTCCAATCCAACATTCTCTTTAAAAGGAAAGTCCAGCAGATTATCCAGCAGAATGAAAGCATATCTGTCGTTGCTTTCAACCGAACAAGCAGAGAGTTTGAAACATTTAAAGGAGATTATGTGATTCTCACAGTCCCTTACTCTGTTATGCAGTTCATCGATATCTTTCCATACAAGTCTGTATCCTTTGAGAAATGGAGGGCGATAAAAGAATTAAACTACGTATCTTCTGTGAAGATAGGATTGGAATTCAAATCGCGGTTTTGGGAAAAAGTTAAAATTGGAAATATACTAACCGATATCCCCCTGAGGTATACCTACACTCCAAATCCTGGTCGTAGAGTGATGCTTGGAAGTTACAGCTGGGGGGCAAACGCGAACTTGTGGAATAGTTTACCGGAGAACGAAAGAATTAATGAAGCGCTGTATGGATTATCAAAAATATTTGGCAGACAAGTCTACGAGGAGTTTGACCGGGGTGCCTCTTACAGCTGGAGTCAAAATGAATTCTCAGCTGGATGCTTTACACTGTTTGCACCGAATCAAGCTTCTGATTTTGCCGATGACCTCTATTTACCAGAGGGGCGCCTGCATTTTGCTGGTGAACATACATCCACCTTTCATGGCTGGGTGGAAGGTGCCATTGAATCAGCTGTCCGGGCAGCCAATGAAGTGAACAAAAGATGATTCAGTCTCCAATAGTCTATGGTTACAAGAACTAAAGAAAGAAGAGTAACAGGTGGAATTCCGGTTACTCTTCTTCTTTCTGGTTCCACTTTAAATACAGTCGATAAAAAGCGGAGAACGATAGAAACGCTATGATGGATCCTGTGAAGATTGGAAGGATTAAAGGAAAGATATACAAACTGACAGCCAGAATGAACCCTGCGCTGATTGCGACCGTCAGGAACAGCACCGGACTGACAAATGTTGTAGTAAGCGCCTGCTTCAACAATGACTTCACTTTCATATCGAAGTGCACCATGACAGAGAAGCAGTTGATCGTATACACAAAAAGCAGTATACCAAGGATAAAGAAAACGTTCATAAAGAGCGAATTCGTACGGGAGAAATAATAAAGATCCGCAGCCAGTAGCACCCAGAAAGTTGTGAGAATGATTCCAGTTACAAGACTAGCTTTATAATTCTCTTTATAATAGCTGAGGTACGTGCGGTCCGGTGTTTCCTGGTGATCCTTCCTCACCCACTCCCGCGCCTTGGCGAAAAGAGCTGTCGTTGCAGGGAAAAAGACCAAAGGCAGAAGGACGACCAAAGGCGGGAGCAGATACCAAAGCTCCTTGTTATCACTGCTGTTTAATAGACTTAGTAAAATAAGCGCAACGGGCAGATTAAACAAAGCCCACTGTAAATTAGCCAGTGAAAATTTTGCAATCCATTCGCTTACAGCATAAAGTCCGCCTCTAATTCCTGATGTCTGACTCATAATCTTCCCCTTCCTTTTTGAAGAAAACCCCTCAGGACGAGGGGTCTTCCTTGTATCTTAGGCCCACCACATCTCTGTAGCCGGCTCTTCAATTATTACTGTTTTCAGGTTCTTAACTGCGGCGTTAAAGCCCTCATTGATCGACATAATCGGGTCCTCATGTTCAATGCTGACCACATAATCGTAGCCATACGTCCGCAGAGCACTGATAATATTGGACCATTCCTGTGTCCCATGGCCATACCCGACAGAACGGAAGCTCCAGGCTCTTGTCTGCACAGCTGCGTAATTCTGCATATCCGTTAAGCCGTACATATTCACATTGTCCTGATCAATGTACGTGTCTTTAGCGTGGAAATGGTGAATGGCATTTTCTTTTCCTAGAATCTTAATCGCCGCTACCGGATCAATTCCCTGCCACCACAAATGACTTGGATCAAGATTGGCACCGATCGCCTCACTTGTCGCTTCACGAAGTTTCAGCATCGTGTAAGGGGTGTGAACAAGAAAACCTGCGTGCAGCTCAAGGCCGATTTTGACATTATGCTCTTCAGCAAACTTTCCTTGTTCTTTCCAGTACGGGATAAGTTTCGTGTTCCACTGCCATTCTAACACATCGGAATATTCCGGCGGCCATGGGGTAACCGGCCAGTTTGGTGCGGTGTCATTCTCAGAACCTCCAGGAGTACCAGAGAATGTATTGACTACCGGAACCCCCATAAGACCAGCTAATCGTACCGTCTTCACAAAAGTTTCGTGTGATTCCTCAGCAAATGCCCGGTCAGGTGAAATCGGGTTTCCGTGACAGCTGAAGGCACTGATGGTTAATCCACGTTCATGCACCTTATCTAAATACTCCTTGCGCTTTTCTTCACTTTCAAGAAGTTCATCCAGGTTACAATGGGCACTGCCGGGATAGCCTCCTGTCCCAATTTCTACTGCCTGCAGTCCAGACGCTTTGGCGTGATCCAGCATTTCTTCAAAGGATTGATCAGAAAATAGTACGGTAAATACACCTAATTTCATATAACATTCTCCTCCACTCTTTACTTTAATTTCACACTCGTTCCTGTTTCACTGCTTTCATAGATGGCTTCCATCAGCTTCGTTACTTTCAATGCCTGCTCTGGCTGAACGATGAGTTCTTCATTGCCAAGGCAGCTGTTAACAAAATTCTCAGCCTGCTTTAGGCCTGCTTGGGATTCTTCTTCATTCATTTTGGCCGTGCTGTCAAAAAGAGTGCCATATTTCGCCTGATACAATTCAAAAGGATATACACTGATTCCTCCATCAACACCGGAGATGGTCAGCGTCGTATGGTCTTCTTTAATGTTTGCCGCCCAGGAGCATTCGAACTGGAGAGACTCTCCATTTTCAAATGTAATATAGCTTGTCACATGATCATCTACGTTAAAGGTATCATGATCAAATGTTCCCCAATCGTTCACCTGACCTGGTGTTTTACTGAGACGGTCGTATGTCCGTCCCATAACCTCCACAGGTTTTGGATCATCGAGGAGCCATAGAGCAAGATCAAGCAGGTGACAACCGAAATCAATTAAACTCCCGCCACCCTGCAGATCTTTATTTGTGAAGACACCCCATCCAGGTACTTTACGCCTTCGCATAGCCTGTACCCGCGTAACAAGAGGGTCACCAATTTCGTTGTTAAAGATAGCCTTTTTCGCCAACTGTGCTTCCGGTGTGTACCGGTAGTGATAGGCAATAGAAAGAAGCCGGTCATTTTTCTCAGCTGCTTCCATCATCGCTTCACACTCTTCTGTCGTAATCGCCATCGGTTTTTCACACAACACATGAACACCTGCATTCAAAGCAGCAATTGAAATTTCTGCATGAAACTTATTTGGAGTGCAGATTGTCACGGCATCCACACGTTCAAACATTTCGTTGTAATCTTCGAATACGTAAGGAATGTCATGCGTTTTAGCCACTTCTTCCGCTCGTTCTAAATTGAGGTCCTGAACAGCTGTCAATACGACCTTTTCTTTTAATTTAAGGAAAGAGGGAATATGCCTCCCCTGGGCAATTCCCCCTGCTCCAATCACTCCCATTTTCAGACGAGTCATTTCGTTACTTTCTCCAGGCTGCTGATCTCTCTCGTTTCGCCTGAGCGGATGGCACCGAGGATGACTTCCAGCGATTTCATACCTTCTTCTCCTGTAATAAGCGGCTCTGTATCATTCAGGATACTGTCGACAAAATGATCAATGACTTTGGAATCACTTTGACCACCATCATCGTTCGATTGAATCTTCCCGAGCTGATAATTGACGACATCCCCATTTGTATATTGAGCGACAAGGGAGTATTCTGGATCATCTTCCAAGCGAAGCATCCCTTTCTCTCCATAAATGACTGTGGAGTTGTCTTCATTCGGATTATAAGCCCAGCTTGCTGCCATCGTACCTACGATCCCTGACTGCGAACGCAGGATACATACCGCATTGTCATCAACCGTGATATCTTCTTTTGCATTGTTTTCAACAAATCCAGCCACATCGACAAACTCTTCATTAAGGATGTAACGGAGCAGATCTGCTTTATGTACTCCTAAATCACCCATAGCACCGATAAAAGCCTGATCTTTTTTGAAAAACCAGCTGTCTTCTCCTTCTGCACTCCAGCCCTCTGGACCACCATGACCAAAGGCTGTGCGGAAGCTGTACACTTTTCCAATAGCGCCGGATTCAATCAATTCCTTCGCTTTCACATGAGAAGGAACGAAGCGCTGATTATGAGCAATCATCAATTTCTTCCCGTTTTGTTCTGCAGTTTGAATCATGTCTTCTGCTTCTTCCTTGGATGTCGCCATCGGTTTCTCACAAAGAACGTGACAACCCGCGTTGAGCGCGTCGATGGAAACTGGAGCATGCAGGTAGTTCGGGAGACATACACTAACCGCGTCTATATCTTCGTTTTCCAGAAGTTCTTTATAGTCGGTATAAAGAGTCGCTCCGTATAACTGTCCGATTTTACGCGCACGCTCTTCCACGATGTCACAAACAGCAGCGATCTCTACATTTGTGTTAGCTTCGTATTCGAGCAGGTGGCGGTGTTGCGCGATACTTCCGCATCCGATTACAGCAATTTTAAGTTTCGTCATAGTAAAAGCTCCTTTATGATTTAATCGTAATATTCTCTAAAGGTTGAGCGTTCCCGTACACTGGTGTCGGCGTTTCCGCATTGTTAACCCATTTCACACCGTTACGAATGACTTTTTGCACTTCTTTGTTGTAGTAGGTCGGATATGTTTCATGACCTGGACGGAAATAAAAGACTTTTCCTCTTCCACGACGGAATGTAGCTCCGCTTCGGAACACTTCGCCGCCTTCAAACCAGCTGACAAAAATTAATTCTTCAGGTGTCGGGATATCAAAATGTTCCCCGTACATTTCCTCTTTTTCAATTTCAATAAATTCACCAATTCCTTCTGTGATCGGGTGACTTGGATCTACCACCCATAGACGCTCTTTTTCATCAGCTTCGCGCCACTTCAAGTCACAGGATGTTCCCATTAATTTCTTGAACGGTTTCGAGAAATGGGCGGAGTGCAGAACAACAAGCCCCATGCCGTCAAGTACACGCTGTTTCACTTTCTCAGCAATTTCATCTTTCACTTCATCATGAGCTTTATGGCCCCACCAGACAAGCACATCGGTTTCAGCAAGCACTTCATCTGTCAGTCCGTGTTCTTCTTCATCCAGGGTTGCAGTTTTAACATTTGCGTGATCTTCCCCAAGGAAATCAGCAATAGCGCTGTGGATTCCTTCTGGATATACATCAGCTACAACTTGACTTTCTTTTTCGTGACGGTTTTCATTCCATACTAATACATTCATGTTCATTCCCCTTTTCTTTATTAATAAGCGTTCTTTTTCCTATTTCATAAACGTCATGGCTGAGAGTTCTCAGCTTTCCTTTGCTTGCAGGATTCTCTTTCTACGATGACTGTAGGGATAATGACGCTTTTTTTAATGGTATCCGGGTATTTGAGTAACTCGATTAAATTTCTCGCTGATTCATGACCGAGCTGGATAGACTGTGTGTCCACCGTTGTCAACGGGGGAGCAGAAAGCCTTGAGATCATCGTATTATTAAACCCTACGACACTCATTTCTTCTGGAAGCTTCACCCCTCTTGCCGCTAGAGCCCTCATCACTGTTGATGCATTATACTCATCTGTAAACACAAGAGCCGTCGGTGGGTCAGGCAGACTTAACAACTCTTCAGCCACCTGTTCTGGATCCGGTTTATCTGTTTGAATATTCTTCAACAATTCGTCTTTGATTTCTATCCCATTTTCCTTCATGGCCCGGCGGAATCCTTCTAATCGGTCTCTCGCCACTTCATATTGGGAGTTGCCTCCAATGTAACCAATCCGCTCATGTCCGAGAGTAATTAAATAATCGGTTATATCTTTACTGGCCTGGACGTTATCATTGTCGACATACATCGTCTCGCCAAATTTTTCAACAGGCTTACCAAGCATGACAAAAGGAAACTCACATTCCCTTAAATAAGGGACAACTTTGTCACCTTCTCTGGAGTAAAGGACAATGACACCATCCACTCTCTTCCCTTGAACCATCTTGACCACTTCCTGGTAAATCGCTTCTTCCGTGTTGCCGGTAGTCAAATAAATGCTGTAATCATTTTCATGACATGCATCACTTATTCCCCTTAACATCTCGGAGAAAAACGGATTTTCGAATGAATGGTCAGACGAGACCTTTGTAACAATCCCAATCGTCTGTGTAGACTGACTGACAAGGACCCGCCCGTTATAGTTGATGTGATAGCCTAACTCATCCATCACTTTCCTTACTTTTCGCTTTGTTTTTTCACTGATTCTCGGACTGTCTGAAAGGACACGGGATACAGTAGATGGTGCTACATTTGCCTTTTTGGCGACATCTTTAATTGTTACCGACACTTTCATCTACTCCCCTCGTTGTTATTTAACGGCTCCCTCAGACACACCATTGATGATTTGTTTCTGTGCAAAGAAGTAGCCCACAATGACCGGCAGAATCGCAATGGTTAATCCAGCGAGAGCCAGGTGCCACTGTTTCGTATACTGGCCAAAGAAATAGAACATTTTCAATGGAATGGTAGCGTTCGATTCACTTAATACAAGTGATGGAAGCAGGTAGTCATTCCAAATCCAAATAACGTTCAATATAGCAACTGTTACAGATATCGGTTTAAGCAGCGGGAAAATGATATACCAGAACGTTTGGAAACGATTGGCTCCATCAATGATAGCTGCTTCGTCCATCGATCTTGAAATACCAGTCATAGCTCCGTGGTATAGGAAGATCGATAAACTACATCCAAAGCCAAGGTACATAAAAATCAAGCCGCCGGCGTTTAACATATCCGCTTGTCCAAAGATGGATACGAGCGGGATCATAACGGATTGGAAAGGAATCAACATAGCTGCGACAAAGACGAAGAAAATGACACCACTCAGCTTACTTTTATTTCTGGCAAGCGCATATCCCGCCATGGAAGAAAACAGAATGATAATCGCGATGCTTAACCCAGTGATTAAGACAGAATTGAACAGCGACTTAAGAAACTCAAGATCGATAAACGCTTCGACAAAGTTTTCAAATACAGGTTCTTCTGGGAATCCAAGAACCCCGCTGAAAATGTCACGCTTTGTTTTAAAGGCATTTACAATCATTAAGTAAAAAGGAGCAATCCAGATCAATCCGAGCAGGAGGCCGAGAACTTCAATGGAAAATAAATTTCTTTTTTCGTTCTTCATTACATCTCAACCTCCCGTTTCTTGTTGTAATACACTTGAGTCATTGCGATAACTGCAACAATCAAGAAGAAAATAACGGCTTTTGCCTGCGCGTAAGCCATCTGGTTATCGGAGAAGGCCGTACGTACAATTTCCATAGCGACCATCTGCGTAGAGTTGAAGGGTCCGCCATTGGTTAAGGATAAGTTTTGATCATAAATCTTGAACGCCATTGATAGAGTAAGGAACATACTTACGGTAAAAGCAGGTGCAACGAGTGGGAATGTGATGTTCTTGAATCGTTGGAAGCTGCTTGCTCCATCAATTTTCGCTGCTTCAATCAACTCTTTAGGAATATTCTCCAAATAAGCAATGTAGATAATCATGATATAACCGGCCATCTGCCATGCGGTTAAGATTACCAATCCCCAAAAACCGGTGTTTGTTGTGGACAACCAGCCATTCAAGCTCTCAATGCCTGTGATTCCCGCAATATCTCCAAACACACTGATGAAAATAAACTGCCAGATAAAACCTAAAATCAGGCCACCAATTAAGTTAGGCATAAAGAAAACGGTACGCAGCAAGCTGCTTGATTTAATGTTACGCGTCACAAGTAAAGCAAGGCCAAGACCCATAATGTTTAATAAGATGACGGTAACGACAGCAAATTTAACCGTGAACCAAATGGAATCCATGAATTCGCTTTCTTGAAATAGATTAATATAATTTTCAAACCCGATAAATGCATTGGCAGTGATTCCGTTCCAGTCTGTAAACGAGTAGAAAAGGCCATAGAAGAATGGAATGACAACAACAATTCCTAAACCAAGAATAACAGGTGTCAAAAACAGCCAGAAGGCTAAGCTTCGATTCTGCATGCACAACTCCTCCAATGATTTTTGCGGATGGATCCGCTTATGGTATCGTTCTCATAATAATATGGATTAAAGCATCCCATCTATTAACATACTTACCTATGTAAATATTCTAATAGAGGGGAGCTTTGATATTATCCCGGTAAGGATTCGCATCCGAATCCTTACCGGTTTTGTTTCATTAAGAATTACTGACGTGCATCTTCCCAAGCCTTCGTTGCTCTCTCTTCGACTTCTTCCCAAGTAATGTCACCTGCGATATATTCCTGCATAGCTACACCAAGCGCGTCTTCTGTCCAGCCAGTCGGTGCACCAAGGAAGACCCAGCCAAGAGTGTTGCCTTCTTTAGCATAGTCATAGATTTCTTGAGAAATTGGATCAGCGATTTCTAGATCTTCATATCCTTCGTAAGCCGGGATGAACTTAAATTCTTCTGTTACGAATTTCTTACCAGCGTCAGATGTATACATCCAATCCAGGAAGTCTTTACTTGCCTGTACCACTTCATCTTTTGATTCTTTGTTTACTACCCAGTAGTTTGGTACCCCTACTGGAATACTTCCTTCATAACCTTCTACAGGAATTGGAAGCATGCCTACATTGTTTGCAGCAAATTCAGGATCCATGGATTCGATCGTGTTGTACACCCAGTTTCCCTGTTGAATCAAAGCAACTTTCCCTAGGGAGAAGTTCTCTTCAACCTGCTGAGAGTAATCCAGGCTCAACGTTGGCTGCACAGAGTATTCGTTTTGCAAGTCTGTCATACGCTTCATTTGATCGCCCATAGCGAATTCCACTGTATCCGCTTCATACGCTTCCATGACATCGTGGTTAAACTCATCAGCAAGGTAAGCGTTAGCCAGGTGATTTCCCATTACCCATTTTTCTTTCGCAGGGAAAGCAAATGGTGCGTCAATTCCAAGCTCGTCTTTCTTAGAATCCAGTGTCTGCACTGCTTCTTCCAGCGCTTCAAATGTTGTAATTTCATCAGGATTGATGCCTGCTTCTTCAAATACTTTCTTATTATAAAGAAGACCGTATCCTTCCTGGTTAAACGGAAGTCCAAGAACTTGATCGTTACGAGAAACTCCTGTTAATGTTCCTTCAAGTGCTGCATCGGCAGCTGCTGTATCTGAAAGGTCAGCTAAATATTTTTCGTATTCATCTACATCCGTAGGTCCACCAACATTAAAGATGTCAGGCTCTTCACCGGAAGAAAAGGATGTTTTCAAGGACGCCCCGTAATCATTTCCGCCGCCAACTGTCTTCACATTAATATTGACGTCTGGGTTTTCTTCTTCATACAAGGAAACAAGTTCTTCAAACTGGTCTTTAAATTCTACTTTAAATTGGAAGACATCAACCGTTACCGCATCTTCCGAAGAACTGCTCGCTTCAGAATCACCACTGTCAGAACCGAACGAACATCCAGTTAGTGCAACTGTTGAAGCCAATAAAGCGGTAGCTATACCTGAGTAAAATTTGTTTCTTTTCATCTCATCCACCCCTATTTTCTATTAATCATTGAATCCGCTTTCATATCACATGTAAAAAAAGGCGATTCAGAAATCGCTTTTGCAACAAGTGCGCGCATACGTTTGCACAAATGACATTTTAAAAAACTCATAAGCTTGTACAAAATGAGTTTAATGTAATAGAGATTCATGTGAATACGTTTGCATAAAATTCATGATTAACTAAGTTGACTAAATCATAACATGACGATGTCGCAAAAACAACACGTTTTTTTCAAATAATTCTATAAAAAGACAACGCTTTCAATAAAGTCGGCAGGTACGTATGAATGGAACGTATGAAAATACCTTACTTTTCATATATTTAATCAGTGAGGTGATTGGGATGAAGAAGAAAAATGGGCACATCGACTGGAATACTTTTTCTGATAATGTCGAAAAAGTATTGGGAGAGGACTTTTGGAATGAGATGCATCACGTCATTCCAAAACGGGGTCCTTCTTACGATTTCTATGAAAACCAGGATCAAGGCGTTGTCGTCGTTGAACTCCCGGGCCTAAAAAAAGATGACCCTCTTCATTTGACTCAAAAAGGGACACACATGATTCTTCAAGGGAAAATCACACCTCGTTATTCTGTTCCCGTTGAAGAATTACTACACGATGAAAGATTGAAAGGGACTTTTAAACGGATCATTCCCATTCCATTTCATTTCTCTATTGATGATGTCGTCACATCGTATGAAGACGGATTATTAACGATCACCATATTTAAACGACACAAGAATAATAAACTGTCGATTCATCTGAATGATCGATAGTGTAGGAAATTTACTTTTTCATCCAACTATTTCTTATACAGACGAACTTCAATCAACCCTTCTTTTTAATGGGCGTATATGTTTCTGCGGCTTATATCAGACGGCAGTTGGTTGGTAAGCCTTTCTTCCTGAATACCTTCCACAAAACCTTCCCGCTTCCAATACCCAACCGAATCAATTCAGCCTGCTCCCAAACTACAACCATACCCAACACTTTAATCATTTTTCATACGTAAGGGATGATGAACTTTCTAAATGACGCAGATAAATTCACATACAAAAGAGAATGGAAAAAGGTCTTGGCGTTCAATATTTCCGTTCTCTTTTTTCTTTCCCTATTCTTGTGGTGTTCGTAGATTTAATCAAAATCACGGACATAACAGTCAAAACAAAGATGGATGGTTACATACGAATCTTTCACCCTCATAACTTCATCTTCTTTCAGTTCCCTTTTACATTCCCAGCATATGGAGTGGAATGTACTCCACTCTTTTAGTGTCTCTTCAATTCCAGGCATGTTCTCCCTCCTTTATATCCAGGCTCTGTTAAAGTTTGGTGATGATTTTTGATTTGTTCCCCAGGATCCTGGTTATATGGAGTTGAAGCTGAAACATTTCCATATCAAGGTGCCCTTACGTTTGTTGAACGGAGGGGTGCCTGGATAACGATCCGCTTTCCACGGGCTAGGTCTCGAGCATCCCCCCTCCCTTCGTCTTGTACAAACCTAATGTAAGGTAACAACACGAAGCTTTAACAGAGCCTATATCTAATACCAGTGTACATATGCGAACGACTATGCACGAACGAGCAAGATTCAAATCTTACGTTATAGGGAACTGTCGAATAATTGATTCTTCTACACCAATTTGTAATCTTAGAAGGAATTTTGACGTTAAAAAGCTAATCTTATTACTTGGAAGTGTTCTATTAATGGAATGATCTTTCTTCCCATGAGCTGTATTTAGGAAAATAAGTCTTTTGAAAACCAAACATTACACATCTACAAAGGAAAGGGGTATAAAAACATGAGTACGATACCATTTGCTGTTCAATTGTATACATTAAGAAATGAGACGGCTGAGGATTTTCCCGGAACATTAAAGAAAGTAGCTGAACTGGGGTTTGATGCCGTAGAGTTTGCTGGATTTGGCGGTTTAGAAGCGAAGGAAGTCAAACGTTTGCTAGATGAATTAGGATTAAAAGCCGCTTCCAGTCACGTCCCATTAGATGAACTGAAGAACAATCTCGATAAGGTCATCCAAGACCAGAAAACCATCGGGAGTGAGTACATCGTCTGCCCATTCATTGAAGATCGCAGCGAAGAAGATTACAAACAGTTGATTCAGGATTTGAAGACCATTGGAGATTCCTGTAAAAAAGAAGGACTCACCCTCTGCTATCACAATCACGACTTCGAATTGGAACCATTTAATGATGGACGACTTCCTCTTGATGTCATTCTTGAAGAAACAGAAGGTCAGGTTGAAGCAGAATTTGATATTTATTGGCTGAAAAAAGCTGGAGAACAGCCTTCCACCTGGATGGATCGGTATAAAGGCAGAACCCCTCTCATTCACTTAAAAGATATGACCGTTGATGATGAGCAGTTTTTCGCGGAATTAGGTACCGGTGGCGTCGATTTAGATACCGTTCTATCTCTTGGAGAAAAATCCGGTGTGAAGTGGTGGATTGTAGAGCAGGATGAAAGTCGCAGAAATCCTATTGAAAGCCTCGAGATCAGCATGTATTATTTAAAAGAGAAATTCCCACATTTAATAAATGAATAATTGGAAAGAAAGCGTGACATGCTCACGCTTTTTTTATGTAAGGAGACTTTGCTTTTGGAAGAACTTTTCGTAAGAATGATTTATGATTTCTCAAGTTACAGATGGATCGATGCGTTTATGGGGCTTTTATCTAGGTGGGGATACAAGTTAATGATTGTCTCATTCTTGATATGTCTCGTGTCAAAAAAGACAAGACGCACTGGTCTTTCAGCAATTTTTGCTGTTCTTGGCGGCTTAGGAGTGACCCGCCTCGTCCGTTGGCTCTATCCAAGAGAACGTCCGTTTATTGTTTATGAGGATATTACTCCATTAATCGCTAAAGAGGCCACTTCTTCTTTTCCAAGTGAACAGGCCTTAATTACAGGAGTGTTTATCGTATTTCTTTGGACAATGAAGGGAAGGCTCAAATGGATCTTTTTGACCCTGAGTTTAATCACGGCCCTGTCCCGCGTCTATGTGGGGCATCACTACCTTAGTGATGTCATTGTTGGTCTGGCCTTAGGAGCAGGATTGTTTATCTCTTTCCAACACCTTTCTCCTTTTCAAATCCGGCCATTTCAAATGAAACGAAAAGGCTCTGTATAACAGTACTACCTGGTGAAACTTTTAGCAGTAACCTATTGGAATAGAATGAACGAAATAGCGAACACTCGCAGCGGGTTTCAGGTTTGAAACAAGGATCTTAAACCATTATAAGCATTACATAGGAAAACAGAGCGCTTTCCCGGCTGCCATACCAGGAGCTCTAAATAAAAGAAACCTAACTCTTCACACGAGTTAGGTTTCTTTTATTTATTTTGATGGATTTTCCATTTATTAAACTCTAAATATTCTCGGAACTGTTCTTTGGAAATCCCTGAGTTCATCGCTTCTTGAACAAGATTCATCCAATCCTTATCCAGCGTTTCATCTTTGGGTTCAGATTCTCCATGCAGCAAATAGTTAATAGAAACGTCTAATTCCTGGGAGATCTTCGTCAAAAATTGAATGGAAGGATTCGTTTGGATGTTTCTTTCGATGGAACTTAAATAAGACTTAGCCACCCCAGCTCTTTCAGCTAGTTCTGACAGCGACATATGTCGGTCTTTACGTATTTTTTGAATCCGCTCGCCGATCATACTTCCACCTTCTTTCTATGTAATTTGAGTATAGCATATTCACTTTTTCCGTTCTATTTAAAGCACAAAAATCAATATCGAGACCTAGATCACTGTACAAATATTCCTGTACATACATCTTCTTTCCCACTAATATGTATCGGTCAAAAATATCATATCTTTAATATTTTAGTGCTTTAATACAACACTTGTCCATCAGTACCCGGATGATTATACAAAAACGGAATTTAGACTCCATTTGATACAAAGATATAGGACTGATTCATAAAGTCTAATAAAAATGATTGAGAAAACATAGATCAGACATACTAAGAACAAATACTAAAAAAGGTGAGCGTCATGAGTGAAAGTGTGGAACAGTTCGAAATTACATTTAACCAAATACATCAACACCTTAAAGAATTGAACGGCTTTCCGAAGAATGATAACTTTGTTGAGCTTCTTCAGCGTTCAAAACTAAAACACAGCGTGATTCGTGTTCACTTTGATCAATTGAAGCAGTTCGCTAAGTTAAGGAATGCCATCGTTCATGAGCGGATCAGTGGAGACTTTTATATTGCCACTCCTCATGAGGGAGTCGTTGAGAAATTAAAACAGATTAAACAAACGCTTGATCAACCACCAGAAGCTTTGCAGTTTGCCACCCGTCCTGTCCTTTATTTCAAGGAAGAGACGGACTTGACTCATATTGTAGAAGCCTTTGATCAACATGGGATCTCCCAATTTCCTATTTACAATAATGACCGTACCTTTCTCGGTCTCCTCACCAATGATGGGATTGTCCGCTGGCTGTCGCAAAAGATGGTAGAAGGCAGGGTGAATTTAAAACAGACGGTGGCAAAAGATGTGTTACCTAGTGAAAAACACGCCAATGTTGAATTTTTATCTTCAAATGCCACGGTTTTTGAACTAGAGGAGCGCTTTGAAACAAGCCTTGATGAAAATCGCAAATTAAAAGCGGTCATTTTAACCGAGTCCGGTAATCCAGACGACTTACCTATGGGGATTGTAACGACGTGGGATCTCATTAAAGTTGATCGTAGGGATGGAGATGACTCCTGATGGTCCATGTCCCGCTTTTCGCCAGCCTTTTCTACCATACATGAGGCTTTCATTCTGTATGTTTGTTATCTACCTTTAGTAAATGTTTGAAATAAATCACAGTTGGAGTATATGATTGAACCATCCCTGTTATTAGGAAGAGAGGTGGACGATCATGCACGAACGCAGACAAGAACCTTTTCGATACTCATTCCAAACACCATTGCCGGGTTTTTATAACAAAAAGTTAAACAGACATGTATCCGGATTAATTGAAGTTAAGGATATTAGTATGAATGGTCTGCGTTTTTCCTGTGACTCTCACCCAGGTTTATCTACGAAGGACGAAATTTTCATCTCATTTATGTATGAAAAGGAAACCTTCACAACTGAAGGTAGAATCATATGGTTAAAAACGGAACATGAAAGTATGACATGTGGAGTTCATGTCTTTGACTATCCTATCCGATTAAAAGAAATCTTGCAGGAGCTGGGAGAGTCTCTAAATAAGAAAGACCAGGAACGCTGCGGGAGCCATCATTCATAAAAAAGACTGATCTCCCGCCCCCGCTTCGTTTAGGTTTAGTGCACATATACGTAAAAAGGCCTTCCCGCCATTGCAGTACTACAATGGTGGGAAGGCCTTCGTTATAGGTTACTCTTTCTCTGCTTTTCTCCGAAAAAAACCAGTCACTTTGTTTGATAGATCATCGAAATACGTGTAAACAACGGGAATAAGCAGGAGAGTGAAGAAGCTTGAAATTGTTAAGCCAAAAATGATGGTCACAGCAAGAGGCTGCTGGGCTTCTGCCCCTCTTCCAATTCCAATCGCCAACGGGACCATACCAAGAACGGTCGTTAGTGTTGTCATGAGAATTGGACGTAAGCGACTTGGACCAGCTTCTATAATCGCCTCATACCGGTCGTATGATTTTCTTCTTAGAATGTTAATGTAATCGACTAAAACGATTGCATTGTTGACCACAATCCCTGCAAGCATAATAATACCTACAAAAGCCGGTAAACTGAATGGCAGACCGGTAATGAACAAACCGCCGGTAATCCCTATAATTGTAGCAGGAAGAGAGAACATGATAATAAACGGGAACAAGAAGTTCTCAAATTGGATCGCCATCACAGCATAGACAAGGAAGATTGAAAATAGTAAGGCAAGCGATAAATCACCGAATGCCTCCTGCATATCTTGAGCTTGTCCACCGATGCTGTAGGAATAGGCATCAGGGAAATTCAGACGTTCCAGTTCCGCACGTACTTTCTCCGTGGCTGTTCCTAAGTCAATATCGGAAATTTCCGCTTCCACATTTACCTGTGGCTGCTGATTCTGCCTGAGGAGCGAAACAGGTCCCTGAACCTGATTTAATTCAGCAATAGTCGCCAATGGAACAAGAGCCCCGCTGGGTGTTTGAATCGACATTCCTTCTAAATCACTGATGGTTTGTCGTTCCTCTTCCGGAAGAATAAAACGGACATCCACCTCATCTGTACCATTTCGGTACCGCGTGGCGATTTGACCATTAAACCCTAACTGCACCTGACCAATCACCTGTTGTTCTGTCAATCCATATTGAGCTATTTTACTCTGATTGACTTCAATCTGCATTTCAGGCCGGCCTTCATCTGTTGAAGAGGTGGCATTTTCTACGCCTTCAATATCGTTCATGAGATAGGCGACTTGTCCTGCCAGCTCATCCAACACTTCATAATCGTCTCCATTAAGCTGAACCTGGAGAGGGGCTCCTGTCCCTAATCCAGCATCGAGTTCACTTACTTCAATTTCCGCACCGGGAATATCAGCAAGTGCCCGGTCAATCTCTTTCATGACTGCTTGAGTTGTTCTATCTCTATTATCAGGTTCTACAAGCTGGATGGTATATGTGGCCATATCAGAAGATCCATTGCCAATGCTGCCCATACCGCCCCCGCCAATAGATAAATAGCTGACTTTAATAATATCGTCAAAGCTTTCGATCTTCTCGTCTATCTGCTCCGTAAGTGCTTCGGTTTCATCTAAAGAAGTTCCTGCCGGCATATTCACCCGCACCTCGACCTGCCCCTGATCTGAAGGAGGGATAAACTCGGTTCCAATCAGTGGGATTAGAGCGATGCTTCCAGCAATAAGGGCAGCCGTTACAGCCATTGTCGTTTTCCTGAATTTCAACACCCAGCGCAGCATCGAGCGGTAGCCGTCATTTACTCGATCTAAGAAGCGGTCAAACCAATATCTCCGCCCTTCTTCCTTCAATGACTTAGTTAACAGCTTGGAAGAAAGCATAGGAATTAACGTAACAGATACAGCCAGCGATGCAATGAGCGCAAACATGATGGTCAATGCAAGCGGAGTAAACAGTTCGGATGCAATCCCCTCTACGAAGATAATAGGCAGGAAGACAACTAATGTCGTTGTAGCTGAAGCTACTACAGCTGGAGCCAGTTCAGATGCCCCCTGTTTAGCAGATTCAACCATCGAATATCCCTGCTGTCGGTAACTGACAATATTCTCTAAGATGACAATCGAACTGTCGACCATCATCCCTATTCCAAGAGCAAGGCCTCCCATTGTTAAAACATTTAACGTTTCACCCGTAAAGTACATTAAAGTGAATGTTGAAATAATCGCAATAGGAATAGAAAGTCCGATGACAAGAGTTGCCCGGATACTCTTCAGGAAAAGAAGAAGGACCAGAACAGAAAAGATCCCTCCTAGAATGATGTTCAAGACAACACTATTGATTGAGATTTTAATGAATTCAGATGTATCAAGCACGATACTTGTTCCTACGCCTTCAGGCAGATCGCCCTTTTTCTCATCTAATGCCTCCCGCACAGTATCAGCTGTTTCCACTGTATTGGCATCCGTTTTTTTCAAGATGGATAAAACAACAGAAGAAGATCCGTTGACCTTACTGATAGTACTGGAGTTTGTAAGCGTCTCTTTCACTTCTGCTATTTGATCAAGGGTGACCCGCGCACCTGATTGAGATTGAATCACCGTTTCTTTTACATCATCTATGGACTCAAACTCACCGTCCACACGGATTTGCAGGTCCTTCTGTCCTTTTTCTATGGCACCGGCGGATGCCGACTGATTCGCAGCGTTCAGGGCCTGGATAACCGTCTGGGAATTGAGCCCGTATTGAGCCATTTGAGCGCGGTCAACGAGCACTTGTACCTCACTGACCTTTCCTCCCTCAACGCTTACAGAAGCAACCCCCGCCTGTCTTTCTAAGAAAGGCACAAGTCTATTTTCAGCTATCTGCTGTAGTTCCTCTGGAGTATCCCCGGATAAGCCAACCGTCATGATTGGGAGCTGCTGTGGATCGAAGCGGAGCACGCTGGGGTCAGAAGCTCCTTCCGGCAGTAAACCAGTGACCTGATCTACATTCTCTCTTACCTGAAGTAATGTGCTGTCTAAGTCTACTCCCGTATTGAATTGCATTAAAACAAGAGAAGCTCCAGCCTGAGATTGAGACTGAAGCACCTCTAAACCTTCGATACTGCTGACTGAAGATTCGACAGGACGGCTGACGAGCTTCTCTACTTCCTGAGGAGCCGCACCTTCATAAGACGTCGAAACAACAGCGATGGGCAGATCAATTTCAGGATAAAGATCGATCGTCAAACTCCTTAGAGAAACAAAGCCGAGGGCCAGGATCGCCGCAACCACCATAATGACTCCAACAGGCCGCTTTACAGATACATTAACGAGCTTCATCAGAATCCTCCTTCATAATGGTGACTTGGTCCCCATCTGAAAGTGTCAGCTGACCTGTGGTGATCACTTGTGCATCCGTAGAGAGATCTGCTGAAATGGCTGTGAAGTCTGTTTGTGTCTCAACGACCGAAACGTCTACTCGTACCGCTTTGCTATCAGTCACTTGATAAACGTATGTTTCATCATTCTGTTCAACAAGACTGTCCGTCGGGATAATCAATGTATCTTCCACAACATTTTCAGGCAGTAGAAAAGAAGCCATCATCCCGGGCTTGATCTTCTCTTCCCCATTATCGACCGTCGCTTCTACAGGATACAGACCGGTTTCGTCCGGAACAGAAGATACATAGTCTATCGTGGAAGTTACTTTTTCTTCCAAGGCGGAAAGATCGACCTGCAGTTCTTCCCCTTTTTCGAACAAAGATAGTTGTTCTGCTGTTACAGAAGCCGTAATGGTCATCGGATTTAAGCTGACCACAGTGGCAAAAGGCTGCTGGTTTGAGACAAAATCTCCTTCTTTGGCGTTTAAAGTTGAAATTTCCCCGGAAGTTGGTGCTGTAACTGCTTCATTGGATGCTTGATCCTGAACTTGACTTAACTGAACGTTTGCTTGTTCGACTTGAAGTTCTGCTTGTTCGACCGCAACACGTGCCTGCTCAAGCTGCTGGTTGGCCTGATCTACTTGAGCCTCAGCCTGAGCAACAGCAGACGATGACTGTGGCTGTTGACTCTTCAACTGCTGATACTGGGCATGGGCCTGTTCCGCTCTATTTTGAGCCTGCTGATAGAGAGCATCAGGAATGGTTCCCTCATCCGCTAATTTTTTTGTTTCATCTGCAATGTTCTGAGCCTGTTCATATTGCTTCTCAGCGGCTGAAACAGCTTGGGCGGTCTGACTTGCCTCAGATTGTGAAGCTTTCTTTGCAATCTCTACTTGATCTTTAGCATTCTCAACTCCAAGCTGAGCTTGATCCTTTGAAATCATCGCATTCTCCAACTGTTTTTCTGCCTGGCGTACAGCCAGCTGTTGAAGTTCTACCTGCTCTTCAGCTGTTCCACTTGGACTTACGACCGCTAGAGTTTCTCCCTTTTCCACACGATCTCCCTTACCGACATTTAAGGTTACTAAGTCTCCTGGAGTCTTAGCAAGAACCGGTGATGAATCCGGTGAAGCAGCCCTTCCGACAATCTTCCTTTCAACAACAAAATCATCTTTTTTTACCGTCTCAACCTTTACTGGAGTCATCCGCTCTTCCGTTTCTTCTTGTGTCTCTTCCTGTGAACAAGCGGTTACAAAGATGATCACCATGAGTAATATGGACAACCGTTTCATTCAAGACTTCCTCTCCATTATAAACTCCCCAAAACCAGTCGTTCATCTCTTCTCTATTCTGGTACTATTTTCTCCTGTACCATCCAAGACCATACTTTCTCTATTCGTTTAACCGACAAATGACCATGTAGTCATAATTACGGTTAATGTTACTAAACTGCGTTTTGTATTGCAACTTG
This sequence comes from Halobacillus litoralis, assembly GCF_020524025.1. GTDB lineage: Bacteria > Bacillota > Bacilli > Bacillales > Halobacillaceae > Halobacillus > Halobacillus litoralis_D. Next base: position 549,135 of record NZ_JAIVKN010000002.1, read on the forward strand.
TAGTGTTCAGGGGAAAATGACAATATTGTGAATCTTTCGCGTAATCTCTCATCACCCATGAAAAATAAAAAAACTGAACCAAAAGTATGGTTCAGCTTTTCGACTTATTGAAGGTTATTTCCAAACTGGGAAACAATTAAGTCCAACTTTTTAATTTTAGGTAGGTCATACCCTGGGAAGCGTTCGTCAAAATGATTAAATACCGGCTCTAATGCTTCTTCCTGTAACAATTCTTCATACGTTTTGAACGTATGCTGGTATTGTTCGATATACCGCTTCATTTTCTTATCAAACCCTGACAAATGGTAAGTAGAAGAGAAATCAAACGCTTTTACGATATCGCCATCGTACGTCGGGAAACTCGGATTTACCGTATGCAGCATCGATGTAGCCAGCGGGAACTGCATCGTTGGATTCCCTTTATGGTTCTTTATTTCGTAAAGACTCTTCGTGATTTGAACGATATTCGGTCGATCATATCCCCTTTGTTCCTCCATAAGTTTGAAGTAATATTCTTCAAACTCCTTTGTCAAACTTGGGTTGTCGAGACGAAAGAAGTGGCGGAAAATGAACTGATAGAGCGTATCATCAGGAACATAGGTGTCTTGAAAGACGGTATGAAGGTATAGATACACGTCCAATTTTTCCAGTGGAATCCGGTTCACCACTTTTTCATAGTCTTCCAATAATAAATCTTTCAAGTCATTCGCCGTTCTGTACTTCATCAATAATCACCTCAATTCGCTTATTCCACACATCTCAAACCAGGAAACTACTATTTGTAAAGATTGTATGAATATTTCTACTTCTATTTTACATAAGAGAATTGCATTTTCCAAAGGATTTCAGATATATGGTCAAATGAATATTAAATGAGGCGTCTTAGTTACACATATATTCAGGGTTTTATACTATATAAAGCAGGTCTCTTGGATCGCACTAATGGTTCTATTTCTATGTGCACCCTCATAAGAAAAAGCCGCTTAAGTCAGCGGCTTTTTCTTATTCGTTATTTTCCTCATCTTCTGCAGCATCGTCATCAGTCATACCATCTTGTGAGTCATCTGTGTTTCCGTCTGTTTTATCTTCTTGTTCCTTATCTTCCATCTCTTTATTTTCTTCATTTGTACCTTCATCCATATCCTCTTCCATGTCCTCATCCATGTCTTCTTCCATGTTTCCTTCATCATTGTTCTCTTCTTCCATATTTTCTTCCGTGTTGTTCTCTTCTTCTGTCGGTTCTTCCTCTGAGGCACAGGCACCAAGTAAAGAAATAGCGAAAAGGACGGCCAATAATTTAAGTGACAAATTCTTCATTCTTCTTCCTCCTTTTATTGGTGATTCGAACACTAGTATGTCCATGTACTGGAAAATCATCCACTAAAAAAAGGGACTGAAAATAAAAAGTTTGTTACACGCTGGCGTTGAATTTTCATAAGAAAGGAAACTAGTTATATAGTTATTATCTGGATGGATGCACGGGGATCTTATATGAAAGTAACGTACAGTTTTTTCACAAAGCCCACAATAAAAAAAGACCCGGAAGTTTCCGGATCTCTTTTCCTCTTATTTTAGGGCGAACATGATTTCTGCTTCACAGGCTACTTCCCCGTCTACAGATGCTGTTGCCTTCCCTTTCCCAATAGGTCCTTTCAAACGAACGATCTCCACCTCTAACTTAAGGCGGTCACCCGGCTTCACTTGACGTTTGAAGCGGCATTTATCAATACCAGTGAAGAAAGCTAATTTGCCTTGATTTTCTTCTTTTTTCAACATCGCGACCGCTCCCATTTGAGCGAGTGCTTCTGTAATCAAGACACCTGGCATTACAGGGTAATCTGGAAAGTGACCCTGGAAGAAAGGTTCATTTACTGTAACATTTTTGTATCCTACTGCCCGCTCGCCTTCGACCAATTCCTCTACCTGATCAATCAGTAAAAAAGGGTAACGGTGAGGGATAATTTCTTTAATCTGCTGGATGTCTAACATTTGTAAGCTCCTTTCAAACTATATGTACTCCTCCTATTATAATGGCTGGGTCCCTTAGGGACAAAGTTTTTCCCATTTTAGATAGACTGCCCTAATAAATCAAAGAAATCCTCCACGAAAATGATCGTAGAGGATTGTGAAGATATAGGATGTTAATTTACTTTAACCATAGACTCTGAAGACAGCGTCTGTTCGGAGCTCCCAGCTGTCTGAGTATGCCTCATTTCCCTCACTGGGCTCGAAGGACTTAACCAGAAGGTGTACCATGACCCTTCCTTAACAATTGGATCCAGATCAAACAGATCGTATCGACATTGTTTGGATATATCCGTTAATTCTTTCTTGTCAGGCAGGGCAAATAGATTAGAGTGGGCGATAAAGAAACTGTTAAACGCTGATGAAAAGGCTTCTCCCTGCTCCGTTTCATCAATAGGTGTGATGACAGAAATGAGACCATTCGGTTGTACATATTGATGAAGGTGACTAAGCAGCTGATGACGGTCTTCTGGGTGGATGTAGTGAAAGATATTGTGCAGAAGGACGACATCCACTTTTTCCCCGTCGCTGGGTTTCCAGCTATTGATATCACCAACTTGGAAATGGATATTAGGAAAGTCTTCAGACAAAGCCCTTGCCCGGTCCACAACCTTCTGATTAATGTCCACTCCAATCATCTCGACATCCGGAAATTCAGCCGCTAACTTCCGTAAATATCCCCCATGTCCACAACCAAGGTCGACTACGGACTGTACTTTCTTATCTCTGATCATCTTTTTAATCTTCTTAATAGCAAAGTGTTCCAGCAGCGCTGAAGTTTCAGCCACAATCCCTCCGTGGCGTTCATGATCAAACTCTGCACGTTCTTGAGACTTCATGATTGAAGGATATTTCAACATAGTCGGGATGTGCAGCTCCATCATCTCTTTTAATAATGCTTTGACTCCCGCGGATTGATCTTCCCCCATCAAACTTCCACACCTTTTTTTAGATGTACGATACCTTTGATTGGGCCTCTTCTTTAGATGTTTAACCGCCACCCCTACTTTGACCCATGAAGCCAGAAGGTCATATGGATAACCCGTCTTTTCACTAATCGTTTCAATCGTGCGGGCGGTTTTAAATTCATCAAACAATTTAAGCTCAGAACCTACATAAGCATGCCAGATTGGCAGAAACGATTCGTTTTTCTTCATCCATTTTCTGGCCTGCATGGCTGTAACCCATTCATTCATATGAATCTCCCTTTCCTGCTCATTTCCAAGGATAATCTTCCGCTTCAGAGAAAAGGTATTGATGCTGTTTTTGATCGGATACCTTTTTACGTCTCGGCGGCAGCATACTTCCTTGAATTGCTCGATCAATTAAAGTGAAATCCCATTTCCCAAGCCCTGATATATTAAGCATTTGCTTCACATGCAGGTAATCATCGTCGTAAATTCTTTGAACAGCACGCATTCGAAACTGCCGCCACCACTCATATTGGAAGGAATAAACGAGAGCCGATAAATGACTTAGCGTAAGTAAAAATTCGACCCTTGGTCTCCTGACATCTTCATAATAATGAAGGTATTGATCATAGGGGCGGTTTTCCTCTTTACACCAGGCCAGCAGTTCACCGAGTACATCTGCATCCTGAATGGCAAGGTTCATTCCTTCGCCGGCCATTGGATGCACTGTATGGGCAGCATCTCCAATAATGGCTAAATTTCCTGAGTAATAGCGATCCACATGGTACGTATATGGAATCATCAACTGGACGGTTTTCCAATCCTTGATACTCCTGACCCCTTCAGAAAGTTCAGGTTCAAGTTCACTATACGCCTGATAAAGATGTTCAAGACCCTTCTCTTGAATTCTTTTATACTCTCCGGCTTTAATAAGAAAAACTGTCCTGACTTCATTATCTGGGAGAGGGAATAAACCGAGAAAGCAGCTGGATGTTGTAATGACTTTTCCTTTTGTAAACGTTTCGGGCCGGGGAATTGTAACAGTAAGAAAGTGATGATTGTAGTCTTTACGGTTTACTTTTACATTCATAGCATCACGTGTAGGCGAGCTTCTTCCTTCTGCTCCTATGTACACGTCGGCCTGTATATAAGAAATATCTTTCTTATTCTTCACCTTCGCCATGCCGTTTTCAAAACCTAAGAATCTCGTCGCTGGAAGGTAATGAAAAAACTCTCCATATGATTTGGCCCTGCTTCTAAGAATCTCCTTTGTTTTTTCATGCGGGACCATGAGAGCATGATCATACACACTGGCCACACGCCCGTAATCCAATTCTGTAAGGTTCACTTCCTCCGGCGGTGATCCAGGGTTACGATGAACCTCCTGAAAACGCAGCTGATCGAGTACATGACCGTTTGCTTCCACCTCATCCAGAACTCCCAGCCTTTCCAAAATAGCCAGAGTCTTAGGCTGAAGAAGCTCCCCTTTATAAATGGGGGATTCTCTCTTTAACTGTTCCGCGAGAACCACGTGGACACCACGGCTGGCAAGCTTTGCGGCCAGAGCCAGTCCACCCACGCCGCCTCCGGCAATAAACACATCCGTCTGCAAGCTCTCCACCTCCCTTACTGGACAAAGTCTTTGTATGGTTTTATTTCCCTAATTACTCGTTTAAAAACATTTGGTCGTGTATTAAAGGTGCAGTTCATAAGTCGTTTTAATCCCCCTCTTACAGAAAGCTTTCCATATACAATTGGGCATTAAAAAACACGAGCCGTCAGCTCGTGTTTCGCATACAAAGGAAGGAACCACATATAATGTAGTAATTCCTTTTCTTTATGATTCTGTTTTGGTGACAATATTCCAAATGTGTTTCCACGTATCAAGATTCAGTGCATCCGTCGGATTACCGTCTCCGAGGACGCCATAACCGACCATCAACCCTATTAATAAGGCGATAGCACTGAAGAGAAGTACGAGGATAATACGAAGCCAGATCGGCAGGATACGACGACGCCCTTTCTTAGAAACGTTCTCTTTTCTTTCTGGTTTCTTGGACGACTTATCGTTGTTCACTGATTTCTGCTTTTCACGCGTATTCCCTTTCGCCTTTCCTTCCTGCTCTTTATTCAATTTCTTGCCTTTAGATTTAGGATCTGTCGCCATGGTCGTCAAACTCCTTACATTTATGATCTCAGCTGGTTCACAAGGCCCATCATCTGATCACCTGTAGTAATGGATTTAGCATTGAACTGATAGGCTCGCTGCGCCATCATTAATTCTGTCATTTGGTGAGCAGTGTCTACATTCGATTCTTCTAATGTTCCACTTTGCATTGTAACATTTTCAGCCTGGACTTCCTCTATCAAATTTGCAGGGTCGCTGCCATTGGGAATGCGGAAACGATTTTCCCCAACAAATGAAAGTAAGTGAGGACGGGTCGCTTCTATTACATTTAATCGACCTTCAACTACCTGCTGGTCTCCCCGTTCCACAACAACAGCACCATTTTCACGAATTGTGATCTCATTGAAATCGTCTTCGAATTCAATGTTCCCGCCATCTTCACCTGCTACCGGGTATCCATTAGCATCTGTCAGCATGACTTGTCCGCCATTTATAGGATTAAGGTAAAAGTTACCCGCACGCGTGTAGTGAGATTCAATCCCTTCGACTGTAGGAACGTTTAGTTCGAACAAATGGTTTTTGTTCAACAATGCAACGTCCAGTTCTCTCCCTGTACCTTTCAAACTTCCTTCACTTAAATCGACTTTCGTACTGCCAAGTTTCGCCCCTGCACCTACACGGATTCCAGCCGGGGTAGACCGTCCGACTTCTAAAGCCTCGTTTGTCTGATTGTCGATCTGCTGAGACAACAAGGATGAAAAATCAGCATTCCGGGTTTTATAACCAGTCGTCTGGCTGTTGGACAAGTTGTTTCCTATTAAGTCCATTTTCGTTTGAAGCTGCCCCATCGTTACCGCCGACTGGATCATTGAACGATTCATCATGCATGCCCCCTTTACCTCAATCTCCCTATTTCAGTCACTGCCTTCTGCATACTTTGATCGTATGCTTTTAATACTCGCTGGTTCATTTCAAATGACCGGTATGTATTCATCATTTCCGTCATCGTTCTATTCACATCGACGTTTGAATCCTCTAAGTAATTTTGACGGATGGTATACTCTATATTTTCATTGTCTCTAGCATTCACCATAGGCTCGGCATCCTCTTCAAGAACGAAAGCATCGTTTCCTTCCTTAGAAAGAACTGCTGTATTAGGAGAATAGGAAAGTCCCAGCGCTGTCGTTTGTCCATCGACAGTCAAGACCCCCTGGGAGGAAACGTTGAAATCCATTCCTTCTGTATTAATCGGGCTGCCAGCTTCATCAAGGACATTATACCCTTGATTGGTTGTTAAAAACCCTTCATCATCTACAGTGAAATTTCCGTTTCTTGAATATCTAACTTCACCAGACTCATTTTGCACATTAAAAAATACGGCTCCTGCATCGTCGGGGACTGTCCCCTGCACAAGAGCTAAATCTGTCTGCACACCTGTTTCCTTCATATTCCCTTGAGAGAAATTGGGGATCGATTCCTGCATGTATACACCTGTGTTAAGGGATCCTACATAGCTTCTAGTAGGTAATTTGGTTCCATTTACAATTGGAAGGGACTTACTTCCCATCTGCTCTACCAACATTTCAGGAAAAGCACGCATCGTCCCCTGCGCTTCCTTATACCCTGGTGTATAGGCATTTGCCATATTATTTGATAAGGTTTCCTGCATACGCTGATTCGCCATCATTCCTGCAGCAGCTGTGTAAAATCCTCTTAACATGGTGTATTCACTCCTTCCCAGACATCTCTGAAATTAAAACTTTGTAGAAATACGTTTGTCGATATTTTCAAGCATAATTCCCGTTCCCGTAGCTACACAATCCATAGGGGACTCAGCAACAAGAACCGGTACCTTCAACTCTTCAGCAAGCAGTTGATCGATTCCATGTAACAACGCTCCACCACCTGTCATAATGACACCACGATCGATGATGTCGGCAGACAATTCCGGCGGCGTCCGTTCCAATACTTGTTTAGCAGCCTGAATAATAACCTGGACAGACTCACGCAGGGACTTTTCAATTTCAGTAGAATTCACAGAAATGGTACGTGGCAGTCCCGAAACCATATCACGCCCCCGAATTTCTATTTCCTCATTTCTTGATCCAGGGAAAACGGTAGCGACACTGATTTTAATATTTTCAGCGGTACGCTCACCAATTAAAAGCTTATATTCTTTCTTAATATATTGGAGAATCTCATGATCAAACTTGTCACCGGCCATTTTAATAGAAGAAGCTGTGACGATATCTCCCATAGAAAGCACAGCAACATCGGTCGTACCCCCACCGATATCGACAACCATATTACCGCTTGGCTGGAAAATATCCATCCCCGCACCAATCGCAGCAACTTTAGGTTCCTCTTCTAAATATACCTTTTTACCTCCGGACTTCTCAGCCGCTTCTTTGATTGCTTTTTGCTCCACTTTTGTAATGTTTGTCGGGCAACAGATCAGCATGCGCGGTTTAGATAAGAAACCTCTCACGTTCGTTTTTTGAATAAAATGCTTGAGCATGGCTTCTGTAACATCGAAGTCAGCAATGACACCATCTTTCAATGGACGTATAGCTTCAATGTTTCCAGGTGTACGTCCTACCATTCTGCGAGCTTCTTCACCGACTTCAAGTACTTTACCTGTATTACGGTCCATGGCAACCACAGACGGTTCATTCAAAACTATTCCTTTACCTTTCACATGGATAAGCACGTTAGCTGTACCAAGGTCAATTCCTATATCTCTCGCAAACATGTCCTGTAGATCCTCCCTATTGTAAAAAACGTTATAGCCTCACCAAAAGACATAACGGACCATCGTAATCCGTTATGTTAAGAGGCAAGGGCACTCGAACTCTAAACTCAATAACTTATGTTTCCCAATTTTCATCCGTATATTTTCATTTATAGCATGACACATCTAATTCTATATTCTATCACAAAATTACGACATTCGTCTCATGGGAAATGAAAAAAGTTACCAAGTATTGAGGGAATTTAACAAAGGGAGGAGGACACCTTTATATAAGAGGCTGGACAGGTTGTTGATCATCCAGAAGTTGTGACTTGTACTTTCTTCTTGTCGCTTCTCCACCACGCAAGTGACGAATTTCCTTATGGTGGTCAAGGATCTTCTTCACTTCTTTCGCAAGTTCCGGATTCACCTCTGGTAGCCTTTCTGTTAAATCTTTATGCACCGTACTTTTAGAAACGCCAAACTCTTTGGCGATCACTCTTACCGTTTTTTTCGTTTCAATAATGTGCTCTCCAATCTTGATGGTCCTCTCTTTGATGTAATCATGCACTCCACTCGCCTCCTGTGATTGACTATCCAAGGGGGTGGGCTTAATAGGAAAGCGCTTCTAATAGAACATGTGGGTGGTTTACTCTGGATGTCTTCTCATGTGGGTTCACCCTGGATGTGACCGAGTGCTCGGTTATCCTCATTGTATTAATAAAAGTGCTAAGATATGTCATACGATGCATAAGGAACTGTAATTTCTTCCATACTATGTACATCATTTTTCTAATCTTCACTGAAGTGCACTTACATGCTGTGAAAATATTCGGTTCCTATGGTATGTCTTCACTTATCTATTGTTCAGTAAATCTGCTTGAACCACAAAAAAAATGAGGGCATGGCCCTCATTTTTTAAGCTTGAGTATTAGAGATGGATGAAGCACTTTCCTCATCTGGAGTCTGCTCTTCATCTTCAGACTCTGGAGCATCTTCATCGCTGTTCATTTCATCTTCTTCTGCAGGTTGATCTGCATCTTCTTTAGGCTCTTCTGATGGTGTCTGTACATCTTCCTGAGCTTCATCTGATGCAGCCTCTTCCTTAGCTTGTTCAATAATCTTGCTCATTGGTTGACCGAAGAAATCTTCCGGGTTGACCGGCTGACCGTCACTGCGCACTTCAAAGTGTACATGAACGCCGCTTGCTTGTCCGAAAGAATTCCGGCCCGCTGAACCAAGAACATCACCTTGAGCAACATCAGATCCTGCTAAAACTTCGACATCTTCTAAACTAGCATACACAGTCGAAACATTTTCATCATGTGTGATTTCTATTACATTGCCGTATAGCGGATCTTCTTTTACTTCAGTGACTGTTCCTGACAGAGCAGCTGTAACTTCAAAAGCTTCTCCATCTTCTCTAGTAATATCTACGCCTTCACTTTGGTAGTATTTATTGTTGTATAGGACCAGTGCACTTTCTTGATCTTGCTCAGAAGCGTTATAATCATAGAATTTAGTGACAATGGAAGCTGCTTTTTCGTCAGCTACTGGCATTTGAATATTTTCTTGATGATCCATAACAGGGACAGAATCTTTCTCATTGTCCGTTGTCAAAAATTCATCTTGAACCTTTGAATCAGGTTGTTCAGCGATTTGATCTTCTAAATCACTGGCTCCCTGTTGATACCAGAATACTCCCACAAGCACGAGTGCTGCCACCGACAAATACAAAGCTGGATACAACCATTTCTTGCGCATCAAGCGTTTAAACTTTAATTTAGTCACGCTTTTTTTACCTTCCTCTTTCATGTTCATCACCTCAAAAACCATTCTGAACACATATTGGATAATCTATACATAAAGAGGAAAAAATTATTAAACAAAAATGAAAACTTTCTCATAATCAAGCGAATTCCTATTCTAACCTGTCGCTTAAGGCCTCACGTAAAGAGTTTCAGCTTTGCAGGGATATTAATTTCTATAGAAAAAAGGATGCCGGGGGATCCCGGCATCCTTTTTTCTGATGGACAGTTCTTAATTAACTGGTTTATTTTCACCTGGAGATAAAGCTGCTGTTTGAGTGCTTAATGGAGATATTTCTGTATTTTGATAATAATGAGCAATGATGTCTTTGTATCCTTTTCCTGTCTTCGCCATTCCATTAGCCCCATACTGACTCATCCCCACACCATGACCATAGCCTTTAGTTGTGAAAATTACGTGGTCCCCTTTTTGTTGAATAGAGAAATCACTGGAAGATAATCCAAACTTTTCACGGATTTCCCTGCCTGTAAATGTGTGGTCAGCAATATGAACCTCATCTACACGGTTCCCCTCTGTCTTCGTCATGGTGGTGTCTTCAATCATACTTCCAAGGGAAATCCCCAAGGTTTGTTCCACCTCTGCAACAGTGACAATCTTTTGATCTGCAAACTTCGGTGACTCCTGATCCCATGGACTTTCTACACTTTTCAAATAAGGAATATCCTGTCCCCAGTAGTCCCCTGCATTTTCTGTATAACCGTTGCTTGTTGAAAAGAAAGAAGCTGTGATGGGTTTATGATCATACGTGATAATTTCTCCTTTGGTAGCCGTCACAGCTTCATTGATTTTTGCCATATTTTCCGTAAAATTCTCTTTCCAAAGGCTCCTCAATTCATTCTCATCTTTATATACCTGATGAGTGACTGTGTCTGTTACATCCGCTTCTCCTGAAACCTTTTCCCCCTGTACAATATGCTGGGTGATATAAGTCCTTGCAGCAAGTGCTTGTGCTTTTAAAGCTTCAACCTCAAAATTTACAGGCATCTCTGAAGCAACAACCCTTGCTACATAAGTTTCCAAAGGTACGTCTTCCACTTGTTCAGAACTGCTTCTCCATACTTTCACAGAAAAAGGGGCGTCTTCCAGGGTGGTCACTTGTTCTTTGTGTGCCGTTTCTTCCACTCTTTCCATACTGCCGGAATTCGTAAAAGGAACGACGATCAATGTTGGTAGTACGAGTATTGTAACAAGTAAGCCGCTTACAGCCAGTATTCCGATCCCATTGTTTTTTTTCATCCGCATCCTCCTGGTCACATAGTAGATCCCTCTACTAAAATGTATCCAAAAATGGAAGATGATAGAACAAAAAATGCCTGCCTATTTCAAAAATATTGAAACAGGCAGGCTATTATGATGTATATATTATAATGTCGATACAGATTCGCTCGGTTCATGGTCTTCGTTGTATACATCTTCTTCTTTTACGCGTTCGATGTCTGCGCCAAGCTGAGCCAGCTTTTCAGTAAAGTTCACATAGCCACGGTCCAAGTGCTTAAGTTCGGTCACTCTTGTGTAGCCATCAGCAACTAATCCAGCCAGGATCAATGCTGCACCTGCTCTTAAATCAGTAGCAGCGACTTCAGCTCCCTGCAGGGAAGATGGACCATCAATAATAACACTGCGTCCCTCAATTTTAAGCTTCGCGTTCATGCGGCGAAATTCTTCCACGTGCATAAAGCGGTTCTCAAAAACCGTTTCCGTAATGACACTCGTTCCTGCTGCATTCAGCATAAGTGACATCATCTGGGACTGCATATCTGTCGGAAAGCCTGGATGTGGCATGGTTTTAATATCTGTAGCTTTCAAAATATCAGGTCCAATGACACGAAGACCTTCTCCTTCTTCCTTAATAACTACGCCCATCTCTTCCATTTTAGAAACAAGAGGACGTAAGTGTTCATGCATGGCACCTTTAACAAGGACATTGCCTCCCGTAATAGCTGCAGCTACCATAAACGTACCTGCTTCAATACGGTCAGGAATAATTGTGTGCTCCGCCCCTGTCAGCTTTTCAGCACCTACGATTCTGATTGTCTCTGTTCCAGCTCCGACGATGTCTGCGCCCATCTTATTCAAATAGTTCGCAAGATCAACAATCTCCGGCTCTTTTGCACAGTTCTCAAGAATCGTCGTACCATCGGCAAGCGCCGCAGCCATCATGACGTTTTCTGTAGCTCCTACACTAGGAACATCAAAGTAGATCTTGGCCCCTTTAAGACGACCTTTAACTTCAGCTTCGATATAGCCATTGCCTACAGTCACGTGTGCGCCCATAGCTTCGAAACCTTTTAAGTGCTGGTCAATTGGACGTGAACCAATAGCACATCCGCCTGGTAAGGCAACCTTAGCATGGCCATACCGGGCCAAAAGTGGTCCCAGTACAAGAACAGAGGCACGCATTTTCCTCACATACTCTATAGGGGCTTCTGTTGTTAATTTATCAGAAGCGTCAACAGTAACGGTATTTCCCACCATATTGACATCTGCGTTCATATGTCGGATTACTTCATTAATCGTATATACATCAGCTAAAGCAGGTACTTCGTGTAGTATACTTTTTCCTTCACTTGCAATAATACTTGCTGCGATGACAGGCAGTACGGCATTCTTGGCACCTTCTGCTTTCACGGTACCGTTCAGCTGCCTCCCACCACGGACGATGATTTTTTCCAAGGTTCATTCTCCTCCGCGTCCATATTCACTATTATTAATATTCAGCAGTTATAATGGGTGTGCCAATAGTGATGGTTGTCTCTCCGCCCAAAGTTCTGGTGGAGAATTGGACATTCATTAATTGTTCACCTAAAGGTATTGACTGTCCCCACTCTTTTGTTATGCCGGATCTGCTGGTCCAGCCTTTTTCGTCGACTTCATCTATAGTTGCTACGTTGTATGCTTCTTTGAATTTTTTATACACTAAAACATCGTCTATCATACCATTTTTACTTGCCTTTAGACAAGTGAAAATGGTAACAGATTCACCGAAGAGTCGACTTTTAACGTCATTTAACTGCAAGGACAGCTCCTTTGCTAATGGTGGTGTTCCCTGTCCTTTAATGGTGTAAACCATTTCTATCTTACTTTTACTATTTTTGGGTGAAACCATGGTATAAGTTTCGACGATTTCTTCATTTTTCTGACGGTCCGTTACAATATACTTGTCTGCCTGCATTGATTGATCTGTTTCAATCACTGGATTGACAAATGAAGATAAAATTCTCCGTTTCTTCTCCTCTGCCTCACTCCAGGATATTTTTTGTTTCATTGTAATCGTCCACTCATTTACTGTTAGCTGCTTATCCACAGCAAATGACGCGAATTTCATTAACGGCTCAACATCCCCTGTCATTTCCTGTGGATAAGCACCTGCACTTAAAATTAATAAAGCAATAATTCCAGCAAAAATACTCTTAACCATAACCATGCCTCCCCAAGCATTGACTTACTATAAGTTTGACCTGAGAAGAACATAATCATACGAAACAATTCCTAACAACATTAGACAAATAACCATCCACTCAGAATAGGTAAATAAGACTATTTGACCACGAAAGAAAGTCTAAGAAGAAATTGCTCACTGTTGTTCCTAAAGCAATGGTAATCATAATCAGCAAAGCTCGCGCTTCAAACACTCGATTCTTTCTCAAAAAGGCATCAAAATTGACAGACTGAAGCACCCTCCAGGTAATTATGATGAAAATCAAGTGAGAGGTCATACTTAAAACAGCCTCTTCTGCGAAATATTGTTCCAAGATGTTCCCTCCTTTTCGTTGGGATCATGGGTGTTGTCGATTTTTGAATTTCAACCACTCTATAAAAGCAGGTGACGACAAAAGAGTAAGCATACCTCTTTATTTCCCGGGGAATATTCAGGATAACACTTCTTTTTGACATTGTATCCTATCAAAAAATGTCAACAGAAGCTCCGGAATCAACACTTTAGCATTCAATCTTTTCACAAAAAAACTGCTCTCAAGAAGAAAGCAGCTTAGAAGTTGTTCTCATAAACATCCAAACGATTAATGGCTCGTTTAAGGGCCAATTCAGCCCGTTGGAAATCAATGTCGTCTTGCTTGTCCTGCATGCGGCGCTCGGCACGTTCTTTTGCCATACGGGCACGATCGATATCGATATCCGCAGGCTTTTCCGCTGATTGAGCAAGGATCGTCACTTTGTCTGGACGAACTTCCAAAAAGCCGCCACTAACTGCGATACGATCTGATTTGCCTTCCCCTTTAAGACGAATAGCGCTGATTGTCAGAGGGGCAACCATCGGAATGTGACCTGGAAGAATTCCAAGTTCACCGCTTTCCGCCTTACAGCTGACCATTTCAAATGCATCTTCCAACACCGGGCCATCAGGAGTGACTACACTCACCGTCAGTGTGCTCATACGTATTCCTCCTTGGCTGATCATGAAGAGGAAGAGGAACTCTGTTCAAGCCCCTCTCTCCTTCAGACCTGTTTATTGCATTTGTTTTGATTTTTCAACGACTTCTTCGATTCGTCCAACTAGACGGAACGCATCCTCAGGAAGATCGTCATATTTGCCGTCAAGGATTTCCTTGAAGCCTTTCACTGTTTCTGAAACAGGCACATAAGAACCAGGCTGGCCTGTGAACTGTTCAGCAACGTGGAAGTTCTGAGATAGGAAGAATTGAACACGACGTGCACGGGACACCGTCAATTTATCCTCATCAGACAGCTCATCCATACCTAGAATCGCAATGATATCTTGAAGTTCTTTATATCTCTGAAGCGTACGCTGAACCTCACGTGCAACTTCATAGTGCTCATTCCCTACAATTTCAGGGTCTAAAGCGCGGGAAGTTGAAGCGAGTGGATCCACGGCTGGGTAAATCCCCTGTTCAGAAAGCTTACGCTCAAGGTTGGTCGTTGCATCCAAGTGTGCGAAAGTAGTCGCAGGCGCGGGGTCCGTATAGTCATCGGCAGGGACATAAATCGCCTGGATGGAAGTAACGGAACCTTTGTCTGTTGACGTGATTCGCTCCTGAAGCTGACCCATCTCTGTTGCCAGCGTCGGCTGGTAACCAACAGCTGATGGCATACGGCCAAGAAGGGCAGATACTTCAAGACCACCCTGTGTGAAACGGAAAATGTTATCGATAAAGAATAGTACATCCTGACCTTCTTCATCACGGAAGTACTCCGCCATCGTCAGACCAGATAGCGCAACACGCATACGGGCACCAGGCGGCTCGTTCATTTGACCAAATACCATGGCCGTTTTCTTAATTACACCAGAATCTGTCATTTCATAGTAAAGGTCGTTTCCTTCACGTGTACGCTCACCAACACCTGCGAATACGGAAATACCTCCGTGTTCCTGCGCGATGTTATTGATTAATTCCTGGATCAGTACGGTTTTACCTACACCGGCACCACCGAACAAACCGATCTTACCACCTTTTACATACGGGGCAAGAAGGTCTACGACTTTAATTCCTGTTTCAAGAATTTCTGTCTCTGTAGCCAGGTTTTCAAATACAGGCGCCGCACGGTGAATCGGGTCACGACGTACGTCATTACCTAGTGGCTCATCAAGGTCGATGGTTTCACCTTCTACGTTAAATACACGTCCCAGAGTCACATCCCCTACAGGTACAGAAATGGGTTTACCTGTATCCGTAACTCCAGTACCACGCATGACACCATCGGTAGATGACATGGCAACGGTACGAACGGTATTGTCACCCAGGTGCAGGGCAACTTCTAGCGTAAGATCGACGCTTTTTTCGTTTTCATTTTTCGCTTCGTAACTTACGTGCAATGCGTTATTAAGATCAGGGAGCTGTCCATCGTCGAACGTTACGTCCACAACGGGTCCCATGATTTGGGTCACGCGTCCATTACTCATCGATTTCCCTCCTAACTTACTGTTCAAAAATCTGAGAGTTCCTATTCGAGGGCAGCTGCACCGCCGACAATTTCAGTAATCTCCTGGGTAATAGCAGCTTGACGGGCACGGTTATAAGAAAGAGTTAAGTCTCCGATCAAATCATCAGCATTATCGGTCGCACTCTTCATCGCCGTCATACGTGCTGCATGCTCACTTGCTTTACTATCGAGTAAAGCGCCATAGATTAAGCTCTCAGCGTATTGAGGAAGCAAGACTTCTAAGATCTCTTCTTGGCTCGGTTCATACTCGTACGAGCTTCGACTTGCTTTCCCCTCTTTATTCAAGTCCGTCAGTGGAAGAATCTTCTTCTCCGTCACTTCTTGAGTGATGGCACTGACATAATGGTTGTAATAAATATAGAGCTGATCAATTTTTTCATCTGTGTACAGTTGTACAGTATTTGAAGCGATATCTTTGATGTCAGAGAAGTCCGGTTGATCAGACACTCCCGTAATGTCCATATCCACAGGCATGTTGCGTTTACGGAAGAAGTCACGCCCGATTCGTCCGATTGTAATCAAGGAGTATTCATCCGCGGACGTATGCTGGCTTCGGATCTGCTGATACACCTTACGAAGAACACTGCTGTTAAACGCTCCTGCAAGTCCACGGTCTGATGTAATGATTAAATAACCCGTCTTCTTGACATCACGCGCTTCAAGCATTGGGTGTCTTGCATCACCGCCGCCCTGGGCAATACTTCCTACAACTTCCTGGATTTTTTCACTGTAGGGAACAAACCTTTTTGCGTTTTGTTCCGCACGGTTCAACTTGGAAGCTGAAACCATTTCCATCGCTTTTGTAATCTGTTTCGTCTTTTTCGTTGACGTAATCCGACCTTTAATGTCTCTAAGGGATGCCACGCTGTTTCACCACCCTTTCTAGCTATGATTCATTTATTCAGAAACAACAAATGTTTTCTTGAATTCTTTCACAGCACCACTCATATCTTCGTCATCAGCAAGTTTACCTGTTTCACGAATTTGAGATAGAAGTTCTTTACGGTTGTTATCCAACCAGTTGTGGAACTCTGACTCGAAACGAGTGACATCTTCTACTGGAACATCATCTAAGAAACCTTTTGTCAGTGCATAAATGATCATGACTTGTTTTTCGACCGCTAATGGTTGGTGAAGGCCCTGTTTAAGTACCTCAACCGTACGCGCACCACGGTTCAGCTTGGCTTGTGTTGATTTGTCCAGATCAGATCCGAACTGAGCAAAAGCTTCAAGTTCACGATAAGATGCTAAGTCAAGACGCAAAGTACCGGCTACTTTCTTCATTGCTTTAATCTGTGCAGAACCACCAACACGTGATACAGATAGTCCGGCGTTAATCGCTGGACGTACCCCTGAGAAGAACAAGTCGGACTGCAGGAATATTTGACCATCTGTGATGGAAATTACGTTGGTAGGGATATAAGCAGAGATATCACCTGCTTGAGTTTCTACGAAAGGAAGGGCAGTTAAAGACCCTCCGCCTTTAGCATCACTTAGTTTAGCCGCACGCTCTAGTAAACGGGAGTGCAGATAGAATACATCCCCTGGGAATGCCTCACGACCTGGAGGACGACGCAGCAGCAAGGAAAGCTCACGATAGGCAGCCGCCTGCTTAGAAAGGTCATCATATACAACAAGTACATGTTTACCGTTGTACATGAAGTCTTCACCTAGAGATACGCCCGCATATGGAGCAAGGTAAAGAAGTGGTGCCGGCTGAGAAGCACTGGCAGTAACTACGATTGTGTAGTCTAGTGCGCCATGACGACGTAATGTTTCTACTGTTCCACGAACGGTAGATTCTTTTTGTCCAATAGCAACATAGATGCAAATCATATCCTGGTCGTGCTGGTTCAAGATAGCATCGATCGCAACTGATGTTTTACCAGTCTGACGGTCACCGATGATTAATTCACGCTGTCCACGGCCAATTGGAACAAGAGCGTCGATCGCTTTGATTCCAGTTTGAAGTGGCTCATCAACGGATTTACGATCCATAACACCTGGGGCAGGTGACTCAATTGGACGCGTTCTTGTCGTTTCGATTGGTCCGCGGCCATCGACCGGTTGTCCAAGCGGGTTAACGACTCTTCCTAACATTTCTTCCCCTACAGGAACCTGCATGATGCGTCCTGTACGACGAACCTCGTCGCCTTCTTTAATATCTGTGTATGGTCCAAGGATGACAAGACCTACGTTATTTTCCTCAAGGTTTTGTGCAAGACCCATAACACCATTTGAAAATTCAACAAGCTCTCCAGCCATGACATTGTCAAGACCATGAGCACGTGCGATACCGTCACCTACTTCGATAACTGTACCAACATCTTTGACTTCTATTTCAGTCTCATAGTTTTCAATTTGCTGTTTAATCAGCGCACTGATTTCTTCAGCTTTGATGCTCATGCTATTTCACCCCTATCATCTTTTATTCGATACTAGTTCACGTTCCATACGGCTTAACTTGCCGCTTACTGAACCATCGAAAATTCGATTCCCAATTCTGACGCGAATGCCGCCAAGCAAAGAAGAATCAATTATATTTGTAATGTTCAAGGATTGCTTTTCTACTTTTGGAGCAAATGTTTTAGAAATTTGCTGCTTTTCCTCATCGGAAAGTTCCCGTACAGAGTAAACGGTAGCTTCAGCTATACCTTTTTGATCAGCGATCTTAGTTAAGTATTCACTAATGATATCTAAGATCAAATCTTCTCTATGACGGTCTACGAGGAGGTTCAACGTGTTCAACACTTCAGTTGTCATGCCCTGAAATGATTTCGAAAATACACGTTTTTTATCTTCCGTCGTAATCTTCGGATGCTTTAAAAATGTGTATACGGAAGAGTTCCCACGGAGAACTTGTCTTACTGTTTTTAACTCTTCTCCGATTTGATCGACTTTCTTTCGTTCCTGAGCAAGTTGAAAAAGGGCTTGTGCATAGCGCTTCGCAACGACTGTGCCACTCATCGTTCTTCTCCCGCTTCACTGATGTATTGCTGGATCAGATGATCTTGATCCTCTTTCGAAAGCTCTTTTTCAATAACTTTGGACGCAATCATCACAGACATAGAAGCAACCTGATCTTTAAGCGACTGGATTGCCTTTTCCTTCTCTTGAACAATCTCTTGTTTCGCATTTTCTTTCATTCGGTCTGCTTCCGTACGAGCAGATTGAATGATGGATTGCTCCTGTTGAGTAGCTGTTTTTCGTGCATCCTCTATAATCTTTTGCGCATCCTGCCTTGTCTTTTTCAACTCTTCTGAAGCTTCACGCTGCATTCTTTGAGCTTCTTCACGACTCTTTTCAGCCGTGTCTATTTCGTTCGAGATATAATCTTCTCGTTCTTTCATCATATTCATGAAAGGTCCCCAGGCGAATTTCTTAAGTAACGCTAATAGAACGATGAAAAGAACCAATTGCACGATCATATCACCGAGGTTAAGTCCGCCTTCAGCACCGAGAACTAACATATTAGTAAAAGTCTGCACCTTGCTCACTCCTTTCAACACCCCTAAGGGGCTCTACATAACAAAAACCCGGCTTAAAGGTTTAAGTCGAAGTTTTAATTCTCAAGAAATGGGTAAATAGAGTTTGGCTGATGTATAGAAGATGGCGAAGAAATTTTTCGCTTCGCCATCACTCTCACATGTCTTTATTGACCCAATACGATAAATGCAATTACGACACCAATGATTGGAAGTGCCTCTACTAGGGCTACACCAATAAACATTGTTGTTTGAAGAGTACCTCGTAATTCCGGTTGACGTGCAATACCTTCTACTGTTCTACCTACGATTAAACCGTTACCAATACCTGCACCTACTGCTGCAAGACCTACTGCAATTGCCGCTGCAATCAGACCCATGTTAAATTCCTCCTCGAATGTATTTGAATTTGTTATTTATTAATGGTCAGAACTCACTTTGTGAGACATATAAACCATTGTCAACATTGTAAAAATGAATGCTTGGATAAAGCCTACGAATGTACTGAAGGCCTGCCACGCTAACATAGGAATAACTCCTCCTAAGAATCCCAGGATACCAGCTGAAGTAATACCTGCTAATAATCCCAGCAGGATTTCACCTGCATAAATATTCCCGTAAAGTCGAAGTCCAAGCGTCAACGTGTTAGAAAACTCCTCAATGATCTTAAATGGGAGCAAGAAAGGAAGCGGACGCATGAAGTCTTTACCTACTTCATTCGCACCTCTCATCTTCACACCATAATAATTAGTGAGAACGACAACCATAACGGCAAGGGTTAAGGTAATGCCGGGATCGGATGTCGGTGATTTCCACCAAAGAACATGATGTGGTGCAAAAATTGTAACTACCCCTAGCATGTTAGAGACAAAGATATACGTGAAGAGAGTTAATCCTAATGGTAGAAATAGTCTCCCTACATTCCAGTCCATGTTTGAACTAATGATACCTTTTACAAAGTCAATGAGCCATTCCATAAAGTTTTGAAAACCCTTTGGACGCCGTTCCAAACTTCGTGTTGCAGCTACAGCAACAATAAAAACGATGACTGAAGCAATCAGCATCATTAAGACGTTGGAAAGGTTGAAGTCCAGCCATTCAAGACCCAGCGCATTCTCCAACATTGGTGCTTCGTGATTCATTCTGTTCACCTCTCTTCCATCGTGCTATTCTGTTTCATGTTTCAACAGGTAGTCTATTAAAATGACAAAGTAGGCTGTCATTAGGCCCAATACTACTGAGATAATGTGGAAATGTTCTTCGAATTGAAGTGCAATTACGGCTGCTAAAGCGCCTGTGGCTAATCGTGTGAACGTACCAATATTTGGTTTTCGTTGCTTAGAGTTTGATGTATCCGTGGAATGTTCACCTAGTCTGGATATCTTTCGCTGCATAGTCCATAGGTTGTAAAAGCTTAAAGTGGTTCCTAATAAAAGGCCTGAGAAAACCGGTTTCCAAGGTGTAAGCCCCCATCCTAAAACGAGAAATGCTAATAGGTAGAACATCCATTTTCGTTGACGGGATATCATTTGTTGATAGTCTTCCATGTTAATCGTCTCCCGAGTACGTGCGTACTAAATGAATGGTCCCATATGTACCTGCCCCTAAACCGAGGAAAAGTCCAATAATCAGGAATGTAGGTGCGGTGGATAGGAGGTCATCGATCCATTTCCCAATAAAAACACCAGCTAAAGGACCGCCGGCTAAATGAGAAACGATAGCGCTGGTGAGCGCCATAGCATGAAATGATGACTTAGATCGTTTCATTTTTTTACACTCTCCCTTTTAGGTTAGGAGAAGTTGTAATCCTGGAAGTTAACCTTCTATGAAAACCTTATCATTCTATCCTATGTAAGAATACAATAGGGGTCGGTTCATGTCAATGAGTATGTGATTAAAAATACAAATGTTTGACACCATTCGATCACATTTCCGTCACATTTCAGTTGCATTCCTGATCGAAAAAGAGAACTTGTCTTTTTATATAGAAAAAACCACCATAAAAAAAGAAAATATGGTGGTTTTTTCATTTTCCTTCTATATAAATAGGAAATGTGTAACTGTCTTCCCCTTCACTTGTCTGGATACTCACAACAGCTACATATGTTCCTGCAAGATCAAGTTTCTTCAAACTTATGTCTCCCTCAATCATACCGGACTTCAGATCTTCCAACTTCACCAAATTCCCAACTCTTAACATGGTACCGGCCCTGTATAAATCAATGCTCACTTCGGAAGCATCATCAGCAAGATGCATCCGATAAGATGCTTCATCCTCATTCCGCCACTTTTGAGAAAGCTCAAAACCTGACACTTTATCATAATTTGAATGATCTTTCACATACATGTAAGGAATATCATAGTCCTCTGTGTCAGTTTTTATCGATAAAAACCCTTCATGAACCCCGTCCTCAAGTAAAGCAGAAGATAACCTAAGCTCTACAGCCAAATCTTTTTTACTCTTCGGTGGGATTTCCACAGGCATTGGAACTGTCCACCATTCTCCTTTTTTCATACTTGGTCTTTCCATTTGCAGCTTAATCGGCTGTTCGGTCAAGTTTTTCACCGTTAAAGGAAGACGTTTACGGAAAAACTTCTCTTCAATCTTTCCAATGCTGTACCCTCCCTGACTAATTAACAGAGGTGGATCAAGAGCCTGCTTAACATCAATGAAACCAGCCCCCTGCTCTGTCGGCAGAAAAGGATTTTTCTTGTTATAAATTAAATCAGCTGTCGTTGTGAGTGCGTGTTTTATTTCTTCAGGCGTCCATTCAGGGTGGGCTTCCTTTAACAAGGCAGCGACACCAGCAACGTGAGGGGAAGCCATGCTTGTCCCCTGCAGAGAACCGTATCCTCCCGGGACAGTACTCAGGATATCTACACCTGGTGCCAGAATATCCGGCTTGATCTCCCAGTTAGTCGTTACAGGCCCCCGGGAACTGAAAGAGGCGACCTGTTCGTCAGACGGTACTTGATTAGATTCTATCCATTGATGCTGATCAACAGCTTTTTGTTTCAGCCATTCTCCTGCCTGCTTTGATAATGAAGCAACTGGAATAGGCAGCTTTATCCGATCAAGTCCTCCATGGAACCCCCCGCTTTCATTGTTATAAATCAAAACGGCTGCGGCCCCTGCTTGATAAGCTTTTAAAGCTTTAAGACTGAAAGGAATCCCCCCTCTTTCAACGAGGGCTATCTTCCCTGTCAGGTTTGGAATATCCTTGTCTTTCGCACCTATCCCTACATGCACGATTGGATACTTCTTTTCCAACTCCCATTTGACCGAACCTGACATGATCTGGACAGGAATCTGCTTCTCTTCCCCAGCCACTCTTAGAAAAGGGGCTTTCGAAGCTAGAGCTGATGCCCCCACCGTAATGGCGGCTGAAGAGGTAGCTGGTGAACCAATCGTCCAAGCTCCAGGTCCTGCGTTCCCAGCCGCAACGACAACGACCGTTCCAAGCTCTATGACTTTGTTTACGGCGTGGGTAGTCGGCCAATCCGGTCCATTCACAGCATTTCCAAGCGAGAGATTAATAACATCCATTCCATCGTTCACTGCCTCTTCCAAAGCTGCAATAACCTGCACTGAAGAACCCATCCCCCCAGGACCAAGTGCCCGGTAGGCATATAAATCTGCATCAGGAGCAATCCCCTGCATTTCTCCATCCGCTGCTATAACTCCTGATACATGAGTGCCGTGCAGCGTAGCTCCTTCCTCTTTTGTTTCCATAGGATCTTCATCAAAATCCACCGTATCATATCCACCCTTATAATTCTTTATTAAATCCGGGTGTGTGTAATCCACGCCAGTATCAATAACTCCTACTTTTACCCCCTTTCCTGTATAAGGGGTTTGGATTCGTTCACGTATTGTTTCTGTAGAGAATTGAAGTTTTTCCTCTCCTAATGCTTGGTAGGTTTGTACTGGGTATTGGTTGGTAACCTCTTTCATACGCGAAATTTTCTCTAATTCTTCTTCAGTACCCCGAATCGCTAACCCATTGAAAATCGTATCGTACTTCGTAATGATCTCAAGTCTCGGATACCTTCGTTCTATCTCTGAAGCAAAGGATCCCGGGTTATGATCCAGCTCGATGATAATCGTCACTTTCTCTTCCGGCTGAGGAGCACTAAAACCTGATAACAATAAAAAAATGACGATAAGGCTTGCCATATAACGCATAGGAAGCGCTCCTTTTTTCATTAGCCTGTGCCAGAGTAGGCGGATTATACAAGGGGACGGAGGAAGATAAAAATAGAGATGCAGGAAGAATAGGAACAAAAAAATCATCCTGTTAAGAGGGATCTCAACAGGATGATTCTTTGGTTTTATTCAATTTCAAAAGGGGCCGGCTTATCTTCACGATGTTGGAAGAAGTATCGAATCGCTTCAGCAATACGTGCAGAAGCCTTGCCATCTCCATATGGATTGGAAGCTTTCGACATGGCTTCATGTTTCTCGTTATCGGATAACAATTCATGAGCCAGATGGAAAATATGATCTTCTTCTGTACCAGCAAGCTTCAATGTTCCCGCTTCAATCCCCTCCGGACGTTCTGTTGTATCACGGAGCACAAGCACTGGAACACCAAGAGATGGAGCTTCTTCCTGGACACCACCTGAATCGGTTAAGATCAGATGAGCGCGTGATGCAAAGTTATGGAAGTCAATCACATCCAGTGGATCGATTAATTTAATACGCTCGTCATCACCTAAAATCTCATCCGCTGTTTCCTTGACTACCGGATTCAAGTGAACAGGATAGATAACCTGAATATCCTCATGTTCTTGAACCAGACGTTTAATTGCCCGGAACATCTGTTTCATATTGTTCCCAAGATTCTCCCTGCGGTGTGCTGTCATCAAAACAAGGCGCTTGTCTCCGACTTCATCCAGGACCTGTGAAGAATAGTCGTCCGCGACAGTTGTCTGAAGTGCATCAATGGCGGTATTACCCGTAACAAAGATATGATCTTCCGGTTTGTTCTCAGAAAGAAGATTATCCCGCGACTTATTTGTTGGTGCAAAATGCAGGTCAGCCATGACGCCGGTTAGTTGACGGTTCATTTCTTCCGGGAATGGTGAATACTTATTCCAAGTTCGTAAACCGGCTTCCACATGACCAACCGGAATCTGGTTGTAGTACGCAGCAAGTGAAGCAGCAAAAGTTGTTGTCGTGTCTCCATGAACCAGCACAACATCAGGTTTCGTTTCTTTCATCACTTCATCCAGACCTTCCAGGGCCCGTGTCGTGATTTGAGCGAGAGACTGCCTGGATTTCATAATATCCAAATCAAAATCTGGTTCAATTCCAAAAATAGATAGTACCTGATCAAGCATTTCCCTGTGTTGGGCGGTTACAGTAACAATGGGTTCAAATTGTTCGGTACGCTTTTTCAACTCCAATACAAGAGGTGCCATTTTTATAGCCTCCGGTCTTGTACCGAATATCGTCATCACTTTAATACGATCTGCCATTTCTGCCCCTCCTTTAATGAATAATTTCGAACTGGATCTTACTTCGTTCCATACAGACGGTCGCCTGCATCACCGAGACCAGGAACGATATATCCTTTTTCATTTAATTTTTCATCAAGAGCTGCAAGGTAAATGTCAACATCAGGATGCTCTGCTTGTACTGCTTCAACGCCTTCTGGTGCAGCTACCAGACACATTAGACGAATTTGACGTGCTCCACGTTTCTTCAAGGAGTGGATAGCTTCGTTGGCAGATCCGCCTGTCGCAAGCATCGGATCGATGACAATCAGTTCACGTTCTTCGATATCGCTGGGAAGCTTAACGTAGTATTCTACCGGCTGTAGTGTTTCCGGATCACGATAAAGTCCTACGTGACCGATTTTCGCAGCAGGGATCAACTGGACAATCCCATCCACCATACCTAAGCCAGCACGTAAAATAGGAACAAGTCCGATTTTCTTACCTGTCAGTACTTTTGCTTTTGCATCCTCAACTACAGGTGTGTCGATCTCTACTTCCTCCAAAGGAAGGTCACGGGTAATTTCAAAAGCCATAAGTGCCGCTACTTCATCGACTAATTCACGGAAGTCTTTTGTACCTGTTTCTTTTTTACGTATGTACGTCAACTTATGTTGAATCAAGGGATGATCCAATACATAAACGTTTGCCATTGCCTATCACTCCTTCTCAAAATTTACATCCTTTAAATTGTACTGAAAAAGAGATGTGACTGCAACCATAAATATAAAAAAAGGTTTTTAAAGGTGTTCTGTTAAAATTTGTTGTTGATCTTAATTATCTGAATCCGAGTAATCTACTATCGGAAGAGTGAGTGGATTAAGCGCAATATAAAAAGAGGACCTCCAATAAAATTTGGATGTTTCTCTTCTGTTGCTGCTCATACCAACACTAAACTTTAACAGAGCCTAAAAAAGAGCCGCTTGATGATCAAGCGGCTCTTTCCTAATTATAATGAAGAATAATTTAATGTCTGATACATAGGGAAGCGGGAAGTTAGTGCCCGCACGCGCTCTTCTGCTTCTTTCATCTTTGCCTCATCTTCGAAGTGTTCAAGAGTGAATGCAATTAAATCAGCGATTTCTTCCATTTCAGCTTCCTTAAATCCACGACTGGTAACAGCTGCCGTACCGATGCGGACGCCACTTGTAACAAAAGGACTTTCAGGGTCAAAAGGAATTGCATTTTTGTTTGTTGTTATTCCAATTTCATCTAAAGCTTTCTCGACAACTTTTCCAGTCAAACCTTTACTGCGCAGATCTAATAAAAGAAGGTGGTTATCGGTTCCACCAGAAACAAGGTCGACCCCTTTTTCTGTAAGAGATTCACCCAAATGTTTAGCGTTGGCAATAATCTGGCGGGAGTACTGTTTAAATCCTGGTTCTAATGCTTCCTTGAAGGAGACCGCTTTTGCTGCAATGATATGCATTAAAGGACCACCCTGCATTCCAGGGAACACATTTTTGTCGATCTTCTTGGCAAACTCTTCTTCACAAAGAATCATTCCTCCACGTGGTCCACGCAGCGTCTTGTGAGTCGTAGTCGTTACAAAATGGGAATGGGGAACAGGGTTTGGATGTAACCCAGTGGCGACCAGCCCAGCAATATGAGCCATGTCTACCATAAGGTATGCTCCTACTTCATCAGCGATTTCTCTGAATTTAGCAAAATCGATTTCTCTTGGATAAGCACTGGCACCAGCAACAATTAGTTTAGGCTGAACTTCCTTGGCTTTGGCTAATACAGCGTCATAATTAATCTTCTGATCGTTTTCTTCAACGCCGTACTCCTCAAAATTATAAAGTTTACCACTGAAATTAACCGGGCTGCCATGAGTTAAGTGACCACCATGATTCAAATTCATTCCCAGAACCGTATCTCCATGCTCGAGAACGGTGAAGTAAACCGCCATATTAGCCTGAGCTCCAGAATGGGGTTGAACATTTACATGATCGGCTCCAAACAACTGCTTAGCACGATCACGAGCTAAGTCTTCAACAACATCCACATGTTCACAGCCACCATAATAACGGCGGCCTGGATAACCTTCTGCATATTTATTGGTTAAAACAGAACCCATCGTTTCCATAACCGCTTCAGAAACGAAGTTCTCCGAAGCTATTAACTCAATATTATCCTGTTGGCGCTTTTTCTCATCTTGGATTGCTGCAAAAATTTCTGCATCTGCTGATTTCACATGGTTCATGGTATTTTCCCCTTTCCATTCTCTTAATCACAAGAAATATCTTCAGAACGACTTTCATAAACAGCCCGCGCTCCACCGATTAGAGGGGGGCGTGTATTGGCGGCAGTGATATGGGCTTGACCAATTGATTTCTGATGAATCCTAACCGGAACGGCTACCCGCTTCAAGTGCATCCCAATCAAAGTATCACCAATATCAAGTCCACTTGAAGCCTCAATTGTCTCCACTAAGACAGGGTCTTCCAAATGTTGATAAGCATAGGACGCCATCGATCCACCCGCTTTCGGCACAGGGACAGCAGAAACTTCGGTCAGCCGGCTGCGCTCTAAAACTGAGCGTTCAACAACTATGGAACGATTCAGGTGCTCACAGCATTGAAAGGCTAAATCTACACCACGAATATCCGCGAGTCTCTTCAGTTCATTGAATAGAACTTCTGCAATTGATTCGCTTCCCGAAGTACCAATCCGCTCACCAGCAACTTCACTTGTTGAACAGCCGATGACAAACAAACCGGGTTTAACCACTTCATCGCTCAGCAATTGGTCAACAACCATGCGCACATCATTCTCAATTCCATTGATATCCACCACTTTACAACCCCCTCAAAAAGGTCTGCACACAAAACAAACCACTTGTACTTTGTTACTTACAGATCTTCCACAAACGGTTTGATTATAAAAAAGGAGAAGCTTTATCGCTCCTCCTTCAGTTGTCCGCTTCAGCTTATGTAGGCATC
The DNA here is from genome assembly GCF_020524025.1 of Halobacillus litoralis. Taxonomy (GTDB): domain Bacteria; phylum Bacillota; class Bacilli; order Bacillales; family Halobacillaceae; genus Halobacillus; species Halobacillus litoralis_D. The sequence goes on from NZ_JAIVKN010000002.1 coordinate 576,608, forward strand.
CGCTTCTCTATATTCCATTGTATTACTTATTTTCGTATTCGGCAATCTTACTTACACGAGTTTTATGACGTCCGGCTTCAAATTCTGTAGTCACCCAGGTTCTCGCTATTTCCCTTGCTAAACCAGGGCCAATCACACGCTCTCCCATACACAATACGTTCGAATTATTGTGCTCACGTGTCGCTTTTGCTGTGAATAAATCATGAACGAGCGCAGCACGAATTCCTTTCACTTTGTTCGCAGAAATCGACATCCCGATCCCTGTACCACAAATTAGAATCGCCTTATCAAATTCACCATTGGCTACACGCTCAGCAGCAGGAAAAGCATAGTCAGGGTAATCTACAGAATCCTCACAATCACACCCGATGTCTTCATAATCCACTCCAAGCTGATAGAGGACGTCTGCTACTTCTTTACGTAAGTTTACACCGCCATGGTCGGAGGCAAGAATGATTTTCATTAACCGACACTCCCATCTTCTTCTATTCCCCTTATCGTGACAGTTTACAAATATACTGTCAATCAGTCAGAAGAAGGAACCATTCATACTAAACCATTGTTATGTACCGGGGGGATAGTGACCTCAAGCGTGTTAAAGATCTGCTTCTATCCCTATTCGTCTTCAGCCTCAATTTTCATGACCAGCATATCAATGTACTTTTCCAGTTCCTCACGTGTCTTTCTGTAAACAGTCAGACTCCCTCCAAAAGGGTCAGAAACATTTACATCCGGCATGGTTTGTTCCAGACGCTCGATCTCTCGAATTTCCTCTGACAATTCCTGTCTGAGTTTACTCTCTAATTCCTGATCACTCAAAACATTCTGGTATTCTCTCACCAAAGCCGTACGCTTTTCTTCAAATTTACTATAAAATTCTTTCAGTTTCTGCCATTCACCCTCATCGATAAGAACAAATTCCTTTAAAGTATAATACTTTTCCTGATAATCAGGATACTGAATGGCTAATGTCTGCTTATGACGGTCGGTCATTGTCAGGATAAGATCTGCCCAAGCCAGCATCTCCTCATCCACAGGACTCGTTTGGTGATTCAGGGTCAAATCAATTTCTTTAAGGACAAGGTCGGAGTTTTCAGCTATCGATTCACCTTTTCCAGCAAAGATACCTGCAGACCGGACCTTACCTTTCTTGTATTTTGACTTTAAAATGGCCTCTGCCATCGGGCTTCGACATGTGTTACCCGTACACACAAATAAAATATTCATGACCAATCTTCTCCTCATCCATAGTAGTCCATTTTCTCCATAATATCACAGAGGACGGTCTCACTGAAACATGTCAGAATATGGCATTCAAGCCTAACGCACAAAGAATGCTGCCTCCCAGCAGCTCACTATATCTCCCAAGCATCGCGCCTGCATGACGACCAATGATAAAGCCAGTCCACGTAAGCAGCATACTAAACAATCCAAAAGATACCACCGAGATGATTACATCCGCATCGCTTAATCCTAAACTGAACCCTACCGGAAAGCTGTCAATGCTTACGCTCAGCGCAAACAGCCAAAACCCAATACCTGATAAACGATAGGAAAAGGAATGTTTTTCAGCAAATGAAGCAAAAACCGCATAAGCACCTAAACCAAACAGCATCGCCCCACCAGCAAGAGTTGCCCAATCACTGGCACTTTCCGAGAACCACTGTCCCAGAAGCATTCCAAAACCAGGCATAATAATATGAAAGGCTCCTATAGCTACGCCTGTTAAAAATACATATTTCAACCTTACCGCCTGCATTCCCATTCCTAACGATACAGAAAATGCATCCAAACCTAAGGCAAGCGACAGCAAAATTAATGAGGTCATATGTTCCAATTAAAAATCCCCCTCCACTTAGGACATGCTGTACCATCGTATGCATAGGAAGGGGGATGTATGTTAGTATGCCGTTACCTTTTTCACGGCAGCTTTATTTAAGCGATTCATTACTGCTGCACCAACGCCGGTTTCTGGGAAAGCTTCACATAAAATAACGTCAACGTCAGATTCCTTAAACTCTCGTAAAGCTCCATAAAGACGCTCAGCTACCTGCTCCAGGTTCTCCCTTGAACCGCAGCTGATGATTCGGTTGTGATCAAGTTTATTCAATAATTCCTCACTCGCAATAATGCCAATTCTAAAGTTTTCCTCTTTCAATTTTTCTACTTGATTTTCAAAGAATTCATCATCTCCATCAATCAGCCATAGAGGAGCTTCCGGAGCATAATGAGTATACTTCATACCAGGCGACTTTGGCCGGTGCTGCTCATTAATCATAGCAGGGTCCATCATGACCGTGGGAAGGATCGTTTCCAAGTCCTCTTTAGTCACCCCGCCCGGACGAAGAATAACAGGGATTTCTGACGTACAATCAAGGACAGTTGACTCAACCCCGACCCCTGTAGGTCCCCCATCTAAGATTCCTGCAATCCTTCCATCCAGATCCTGATATACATGTTCAGCCGTTGTCGGACTAGGTCTTCCAGAACGATTAGCACTCGGAGCCGCTAAAGGTGTTTCAGAAGCCCGCAATAATGCGAGAGCCAACGGATGATCAGGCATACGAATAGCGATCGTTGTCAAACCAGCAGTAACATTCCCGGCCGCTGAGCCATTGCTCTTCATAATTAATGTCAGTGGTCCCGGCCAGAAAGTTTCCATCAATTTTCGAGCCATTGTTGGAATTTCGTCTACTAATTGCTCAACCTGCTTTCTATCTGCAACATGAACAATTAATGGATTGTCTGACGGCCTGCCCTTCGCTTCAAAAATACGTTGAACAGCCGATGGGTTGGAAGCATCCGCCCCTAAGCCATAAACTGTTTCTGTAGGGAAAGCTACTACCTGCTCCTGATGCAGAAGTTCAGCCGCTTCCCTGATTGCTTCTTTCATTTCTTCCGTATTATCCGATTTCTTCCACACCTTTGTCTGCATGCTCATCAAAAGTACTCCTTTTTACTAATAAATATCCACTTCTATTATGATGAATTCAACAAATAATCGCAAATTTAGACATTATTCACAAGATGTCCTCAAGTTATCCACAAAATTGCCCACATATCCAAAGAATCCGTTAGTAACTTTACGTGACAAAAGCAATTCATCAACAAGTTATTCACATATGTTAACCTTTTTGTGAATAACTTACCGTTTTATGCACAATTACTTGTGGGCAACTTTATATACCCACAACTTTTTTTCGACATCTTTTAAATCAAACTGTTGATGCCGCAGCAAAAAGTCAAGCGTATCTGAGTGACTTTCTACATGGAGCTCACGAAAGTTCTCTTGTTCTACATAGACTTGAATCACTTCAAATATTTCCAGGATCCTTCCAGGTGAGAGATCATCCTTTACATGGAGCTGTTCTAATTTCCCTATCCCCTGAGAGTATTGAAGGATTTTAAAGGTTCCAATAACCTGTCCTTCTTTATTCAATTGATAGAGCTCTTCTTCTACTTTTTTAATATACATAATAGAATCCACACTCCTTTGGTATAAACCTATGAAAAGGAGTGTGGATTCTATGCTAGGAAAAAAGACTTTCCCACAATTGAACAACGAAAAATTTAACTTCTTTTTCCTCTTTACCTTCGTCTTTTATGTCTTCGTCTTCTGTAGAGACTTCCTCTGCTTCTGCGACACTTGTTCCATTAGAGAAGTCAAGGAAGCATAGAGGCGGAAATAGAACACACCACCAATTATCCCCCTCACCTTCCCCCAAAGTGATTAAAATCGCTTCATACTCTCCAGCAGGATAAATGTACGATCCATACAGTTTGGTAGGAAACTGCACATTGGTTCCATATTCTACGGAATAGGAATATGTGAGCCCCTGGTCTTTCAAGGAATCTTCAACAATGGCTTCCAATTCCGGCAGACGACTTTGAATTAATTCTCTAGCCGCTTCAACAGAAGTGAGTTCTTCCACCCACTTTGTTATCTCAGCATTTACGTCGTCACGAACGTTACGCTTCACAGACTGATCCTCAGCAGCATTACTGTCAGCCAATATACGAAGACGAATGGCTTCGTCAGGAATGACTTGGTATTGTTGTACAGCTGTACTTTTCTGCCCCCAAGGAAGGACCATTAAAATAATAGATAAAGATAATAATAACAGTAAACCGTTTTTCATTTTCTCTTCCTCCCTGTCGTTCTACTAGTCGCTAGTATGGACAGAGAAAAGAGCCGCTAAACAGAAAATCTATGAATCTTTTAAAAGTCCAGCTTAATGAATCAAAATGCAACGGCCGTTAAAATTGGGAATTAGCCTAAGAAGCTGAAAACCATCCGATCTTTTCCGTTTATGTCCTGTCGTACATCTGTTTTGTATTCGGGTAGAATCAAATGAATAAGACGCTCCACAGCATCCCCCTGTTTATGACCAATTTCAAATGCAATGCACCATGGCTTTTTATCCACTGTGGATATCTGCTCCAATATCGTTCGATAAGCAGCCAGTCCCTCCTCTTCAGCAAAGAGAGCGAGCTCAGGATCAAAATTAAGAACCGTATCATTCATTTCGGTCTTTTCAAGAGCAGAAATATATGGAGGGTTTGAAACGACCACATCAAACTCCTCTCCCACTACCGGAGCGAGAAAATCCCCTTGTTTAAAACGAACATCAGCTTGAAGTAAAGTGGCATTATCTATGGCAACCCTTAAAGCTTCATCAGAGATATCCACCGCTGTTACTTGACTATCGGCCAGTTCCAGAGCAGCTGTAATGGCAATAACTCCACTGCCTGTTCCGAGATCTACAATCCTCGGACGCTCTACACCTCTTAATCGGATCGCTTCGACCAGCCCAAGTACGAGCTCTTCTGTTTCCGGTCTTGGAATCAGTACATCTGAACTCACTTTAAACTCCCGTCCATAAAAGTGAGCATATCCTGTAAGATGCTGAATGGGAACACCCATTTCCACATGCCTGTGAACGGCTTCTATAAATGAATCCTTCACTCCATCAGGCAGGGGGTCTGTCTCATAAGCCAATATTTTTGAAAAAGGCCAGTCAAGGAAATATTCCAACAACAAATCGGCCATCCGTGCTTCTCTTTCATGTTCCAGTAAAAAAAGAGAAGCCCATCGGCGGGCTCCTCGAATCGTCGTAAAAGAAGGCTGCATATTATTCACCGATCTGCTCTAATTTCTTCGTCTGCTCTTCAATTAGCAATGCATCAATGATCTCATCCATGTTTCCTTGTAGAATCTGATCAAGCTTCTGCAGAGTCAGCCCGATACGGTGATCCGTTACCCGCGTTTGAGGGAAGTTGTAGGTACGGATGCGTTCCGAACGATCTCCTGTCCCTACAGCAGATTTACGGCTTTCGTCATATTCCGCCTGCGCTTCCTGCTGGTACTTATCATAAATACGGGCACGAAGAACTTTCATAGCTTTTTCCTTATTCTTAATCTGTGACTTCTCATCTTGACAGGACACAACAATTCCTGTTGGCACGTGCGTCAGACGAACGGCAGACATCGTTGTATTTACACTCTGACCACCCGGGCCACTCGATGCAAAGGTATCCACGCGGATATCTTTATCATGAACTTCTACTTCAACTTCTTCTGCTTCCGGCATAACGACAACGGTTGCTGTCGAAGTATGAATACGACCACCAGATTCCGTTTCAGGTACACGCTGCACACGGTGGGCTCCATTTTCGAATTTCAGTTTAGAAAAAGCCATATCGCCATTTACCATAAAGATAATTTCTTTATATCCACCAACGTCGTTTGCATTCGCTTCAATGACTTCAGTCTTCCATCCCTGCATTTCAGCATAACGGGCGTACATACGGTAAAGGTCTCCAGCAAATAAGGAAGCTTCATCTCCGCCAGCTGCTCCCCGTACTTCCATAATAACGTTTTTGTCATCATTGGGATCTTTTGGCAGCATAAGGACTTTCAAGCGTTCTTCAAGGTCCTGTTTGCTTGTGGATAATTCATTGATTTCCTCTTTGACCATCGCTGTCATTTCATCATCAAGATTATCTTCAAGCATCGCTTTCGCATCGCTCAATTGTTCTGTAACTTCTTTATACTCACGGTAAGCATCAACGGTCTCCTGCAAACCTGATTGTTCTTTAGAATATTCACGGAGTTTATTTGTGTCAGAAATAACCTCAGGATCACTTAGTAATTCATTCAGTTTTTCATAACGGTCTTCTAATGTTTGTAAACGTTCGATCAATGGTATGCACCTCTTTCTCCATAACAGTCTAATTATATTATAGAGAGATCACGGATACAACCGCACACCTGTCCCTGTCGTTAAAAAAACAGGGCAGCCAGAATTAAAGACCGGCCGCGTCAGCATTATTTAATTCTTACAGCGATATCATAGCGCGGGACAGCCTGGTAGACTGCTTCTTTAATTTGAGATTTCCATTCGTCCAATTCTTCTTTAGACATGTCCTTTTCCCCTTCTACATCAACGGTGACCCAGACTTTGTTCGCTTCAATAATAACACGCTTTACTTCGACACCTTCCAGTTTCTGCGCTGCTTCTTTAATCATCTGCCGATCCTGCTTTAACCCCCATGTCTTCCCAACTTTGTTCATGGACCTCGGGTTTTCATTTTCTCTGGTCACGTCATTGTTCATGCCCATATTTTCCACATCATCACGACTCGTTTGACCTTGATACTTTTCTGTTTGTAAACCGCAGGCCGTTAAAACTGCCAGAGACAATAACATCGTAAGAATAGATCGAATCATCCAACTCACCTCTTCTATTTTTATCGTTATTGTCTCCGAAAGGAAAAAACCTATGTAAAAAATTAAAGTCCAGCCAAGTCAAACTTTTCGAAAGGATAAAGGAGAAACAAAAAAAGGCCCATGACAGGACCCTCAGATTCATCAGTGAAAGTTAAGTCTAAACCGATTTTCTCAGTGCTCTTTCATCCACTTTACTTTCATACTGCTTCAATTGTTCACAAAGGTTCGAGTAGTCCATGCACATTTGGTACACTTTATCTTCTTTTGTACCCCCAAGTTCCAGACATTCTCTTGCACAGGTCCGACACACATCCGCACAGGAGTCACATAATTCAAACATTAGTTTACTTTCTTTTTGAACCACTTCAACGGCATATTTATAGGCGTTCATACACTCTTCAAGTAAGCTCGACATCTTAAGCAAATCTGCCTTTCTCTCCATACGCACTGCCCCCCTTATCAAATGTAAGTATCCATTCAATTTCAAGATCACTCACTTTTGTTTACCTTCCTTTAGGGTACCACGTTCAAAAAGCTAATAAACGGTTCAGAGCACATCGAGCACACATTAACAACATAGATGGGAAAACGTTTTTTAAGGTACACCTCATAGGGGGAGGGACAGAAACACCACACAAAAAAAGACAGCTGTTAAACAGCTGTCTTTCTCCATTTATTCACTCATTATTTTTCCAGCGTATGCCGCTTTTACTTGCTGCTGCCTGGGTTTGTTCGGTACTTCATGATGATGGCGGCATCGCGGCTCATAAGATTCAGATGCCCCAACTAAAATGACAGGGTCATCATACGATGCTGGAGATCCATCTATTAACCGCTGGGTACGACTAGCTGGCGAACCGCAAACAGGACAGATGGCGTTCAGTTTTGTTACGCTCTCACTCAAAGCCATCATGTCAGGCATTTTACCGAAAGGTTCCCCTCTAAAATCAGTATCAAGGCCAGCGACGATGACGCGCATGCCTTTATCCGCTAAGCACTCAACTACTTCTACAATATGTTCGTCAAAAAACTGCATTTCATCAATTCCTACGACATCTACTTCGTCCGTAACGTGATGGAGGATATCCAAAGAACTTTTTACAGGTCGAGCCATCACTGAAGTGCCATTATGAGAGACTACAGCATCTTCTTTATAACGGTCATCAATCGCAGGTTTATATACACGGACGGTCAAATTACCGAAGGTTGCACGTCTGACACGACGAATCAGTTCTTCTGATTTGCCGCTGAACATGCTTCCACAAATTAGTTCGACCCATCCGCTTTGCTTCATTACATACACGTCTACTGTCGCTCCCTTCTCACTCGATCAAGCTTCAAAAGTGCAGGACCACCTGCAACCTTACATCATTACCGGCATTACCAATAAAAAAGAGCTCCCTTGATTACCCCCGATGCACCGGAGGCTAAAATCACCAAGGACAGCTCCCTTATTTATTCATACGTCCAGGGCAGGTAGGAAACTCATGCACCAAGCTTCCCACACCCTTATTTTTTGACAAAAAAACAGGCAAACCTCTGAGACCATTTGCCTGTTTTTGCTCAAAATGATGAATTCTCCTTCAAAAGAAGAAGGATCATTATTATGAAAGGTTATATTTCTTCTTGAAGCGATCAACACGGCCGCCAGCTTTGTCAGCTTTTTGCTTACCTGTGTAGAACGGGTGAGACGCAGAACTAATCTCAACGCGGATCAATGGATAAGTGTTTCCATCTTCCCACTCAATTGTTTCTTCAGAAGTCTGAGTAGACCCTGTTAGAAACTTGAAATTAGAAGTTGTGTCTAAGAATACAACTTTTTGGTATTCTGGATGAATTCCTGTTTTCATGTTCTTCCACTCCTTTTTGCCCTGAGTCCTTAAGAAACAGAGTTATTGTAAGAGCCGTCGAAGGTTCGTATTAACACCTTGTACTGAAACTCACATAGAATGATTATAACAGGGGCAATCCCTTGATGCAACATCCAGTTTTTATTAAATCCTTTTAGATAGAAGGTTCAAAGGGAACAGGCAGCCCTTCACTATACGAACGCTTGAGGGATTGGCCTGATCGTATGCCGCCTGTTTAAAACATCTTTACTTCCTCATCCACTTAACCTTCGTTCCTAGTCGATGAACGACGGGTTGAAGTGGCTTTCCCTTTCATGTCTTTATCCATTAAATCAAAGAATTCATCGTTATTTTTTGAAGCTCTCAAACGACGCAGGAATCGATCTGCGAAATCATGGGAATCAGACATGGTCTTCCTAATCGCCCATATTTTATCAAGATGTGTCTGTGGAAGTAACAATTCTTCCTTCCTCGTTCCAGAACGAACAATATCAATGGCAGGGAAAATACGACGCTCAGCAAGGCTGCGATCCAGATGAAGTTCCATATTACCTGTCCCTTTAAACTCTTCATAGATGACATCATCCATTCGAGATCCGGTATCAACAAGGGCCGTTGCCAAAATAGTCAGGCTTCCCCCTTCTTCAATATTACGCGCAGCACCAAAGAATCTCTTCGGACGGTGGAAAGCCGCCGGGTCAATTCCTCCAGACAGTGTACGTCCACTTGGTGGAATGACAAGATTGTAGGCTCTGGCAAGCCTTGTAATACTATCCATTAAAACGATAACGTCCCGCTTATGTTCTACCAGGCGCATCGCTCGTTCCAGAACAAGCTCAGACACTTTAATGTGGTTTTCGGGAACTTCATCAAAGGTTGAACTGACAACATCCACATCAGCAGCAACGGAACGTTCAATATCCGTAACTTCCTCCGGTCGCTCATCCACAAGAAGAATAATTAACTTAGCATCTGGATGGTTGGTTGAAATGCTGTTTGCCATTTGTTTTAACAGCATTGTCTTCCCGGCTTTAGGTGGAGCTACAATTAAACCACGCTGTCCGTAACCAACAGGAGACATCAAGTCCATAATACGTGTAGAAAGCTTCTTCGTTTCTGTTTCCAATTTCATCTGACGATCTGGATATAAAGGAGTCAACGCAGGGAAGTGGACCCTTTCCTTAGCCGAATCCGGATCCTCCCCATTTACAGCATCCACGTGGAGAAGGCCGTAATACCGTTCATTTTCTTTTGGCGGCCGCACCTTCCCTGACACCTTATCTCCATTTCTTAAGTCAAAACGGCGGATCTGCGAGGCGGATATATAAATATCCTCTGCACTTGGTGAATAGTTGATCGGGCGTAAAAAGCCGAACCCTTCTGATGGAATAATTTCCAGGATCCCGTCCATAAATAAGAATCCATCTTTTTCAGCCTGTGCTTTTAAAATAGCGAAAATCAGTTCCCGCTTCGTTAATTTTGCATAGTAAGACACTTTATACTGTCTTGCTTTGGCATAAAGTCCTTTCAATGTCATTGTTTCTAAATTGGAGATTGTTAAATCTGCCACAAAATCACCACTCTTTTTATATTTCGTTTTCTAATTGAAATGAAGGATGCATTATCTGAGAACACCCTTTTAAAATTTTGGAATGATCTGCTTAACATAAAGATCCGCAAACAGAATCCGATTGTTTTCATCTGAACTAAACCTGATCATGGACTGCTCTGGTCCAATCCATTCTTGTGTATTTAAAGTAGTCGCCTTCTCTTAAGTGAATAGTGAATTAGAAGAAAAAGGAGAAGTTATGTGAAGTTAGAAAAATAGAAGCCTGCAGAGGTTGAACAATGTCAATCACTTCTATCATTAACAAACATCCTTTATTGTACTCCTGTCCATAAGTAGTTTCAATGTTAATTTGAGAAATGTTCCGGGAGGATATCTTGTAGAAAAAGAGAGGAAGTCATATAAAGACGACCCCCTCTCTATATAGTGAAGAATTGGTGGCTAACTATAATCCTTACGTTCAGTGTTCATTAAATTCTGTGCCCATTTAGTGGAAAGGAGGGCGACCCCCAGGTTTTTACGAATTTTGAAATTGTTCAACTTCCTCATCTGACATCTCTTCATACCAGACGTTTGCACCTAAATCTATCAGTTTATTCGTGATGTTCTCATATCCTCTTTCAATATGATCAACTCCGGTGATTTCAGTAATCCCTTCAGCCATTAAACCAGCGATTACAAGCGCTGCCCCTGCTCGTAAATCGGAGGCTTTGACTTTTGCTCCCTGGAGTTTCGAAGGTCCGGAGACAATAGCTGATCCCCCTTCTACTTTAATAGAAGCGTTCATCCGTCTAAGTTCATCCACATGTTTAAACCTTGCCTGATAAATCGTATCAGTGACAACCCCCGTACCCTGGGTTTGTGTCAGCAGTGAAGTGAAGGGTTGTTGTAAATCAGTAGGAAAACCAGGGTAGACAAGCGTTTTAATATCTACGCTCCGCAGCTTTTCTCCTGGACGGACGTATAATTGTTCATCATTCTCTTCAATAATAACGCCCATCTCCCTGAGTTTTGCCAGTAGAGACTCCAAATGCTGAGGAATGACATTGTCAATAATCATGCCATCTCCTTTTGCAGCTGCCATAATCGTGTACGTTCCCGCTTCAATCCGATCAGGGATAATGGTATGAAGGCAGCCTTGAAGCTTCTCTACACCTTCAATACGAATGACATCCGTACCTGCCCCTTTGATCTTCGCCCCCATACTTGTCAGTAACGTAGCTACGTCTATGATCTCTGGTTCTTTGGCAGCATTTTCAATCACTGTTTTCCCTTTAGCACGAACGGCCGCAAGCATGATATTTATCGTTGCACCGACACTCACGACATCCAGGTAAATCCTGGCGCCGCGAAGCTCTTTCGCCCGCAGGTAAATGGCGCCTTGTTCATTCGTAACTTCCGCCCCCAAGGCTTCGAAGCCTTTAATGTGCTGATCTATTGGACGCGGACCTAAATGGCAGCCACCAGGCAGTCCGATAACTGCTTTGTTAAAACGCCCCAGCATGGCTCCCATAAAATAATAGGAGGCTCTTAACTTTTTCACTTTTCCGTTGGGAAGCGGCATGTCGACCATGTTAGAAGGATCAATATGTACGGTTCGCCCTTCTTTATGAACCGACCCACCAATCTCTTCCAATAAATCAGACAAAATCCCAACATCTGAAATGTCCGGAAGACCCTCGATGGTGACAGGTGATTCGGCTAAAATAGCTGCCGGTAATAAAGCAACTGCACTGTTTTTAGCTCCACTTACCCGTACCTGTCCACGTAAAGGCTTTCCACCTTCTACTAATAGTTTATGCATGTATAACTCCTCGCTTTAAGGTGAAGATTATGATTTTAGTATGTGCAATTTTTTCCATTACACACCTATTATTTTTGCTTATTCCAGTCATTGAGAAACTTTTCAATCCCCTGATCGGTCAAAGGATGCTTAACAATTTGATAAAGTACTTTGAACGGGACTGTCGCTATATGCGCGCCATGAGAAGCTGCTTCGGTTACATGAATCGGATGACGGATAGAGGCAGCAATGATTTCAGTCTTAATAGCATGGAGATCAAATATCTCAGAAATTTGATCGATTAGTTCAACACCATTATGACCAATGTCATCAAGGCGCCCTAAGAATGGAGAAACATAAGAAGCCCCTGCGCGGGCAGCGAGTAAGGCCTGATTAGCTGAGAAGACCAAAGTCACATTTGTCTTAATGTTCAAGTCGCTGAATGCCTTCACAGCTTTCAGACCTTCCATCGTCATGGGAACCTTAACAGTAATGTTCGGAGCGATAGCTGCCAATTCCTTACCTTCACGAATCATACCCTCAGCATCCTCCGATATCACTTCCGCACTAACCGAACCCTTCACTTCATCGGTAATTTCTTTCAAGCGCTCATGAAATGAAACCCCTTCTTTTGCTACGAGACTCGGATTTGTCGTAACTCCCGCAAGAATCCCCAGTGCGTTAGCTTGACGAATATCCTCAATGTTGGCTGTATCGATGAAAAACTTCATTTCCCCACTCCTCTTCCCTTCAGAAATAACTCGAAACCATGAAATTGTCGAATGATGGCGTTTTCATTAATACTTAAAAGGAAACCGCTACATTGTAGCGGCTTCCTTGTTACTATACTTACGCTTTTTGAGAAGAACCGAATTCACGCATCTTACCAATAACGGTTTCTTTGATTGCGTCGCGTCCAGGTCCTAGGTATTTACGTGGGTCATACTGTTCCGGCTGTTCAGCAAGAACTTCACGCACGGCTTTACCTTGAGCGATTTGGTTTTCAGTGTTTACGTTAATCTTAGCAGTACCGAAAGAAATAGCTTTCTTGATATCTGCAGTAGGGATTCCTGTACCACCGTGAAGAACAAGAGGCTTGTCTACAAGTCCCATAATTTCTTCCATGCGGTCAAAGCCAAGGTTAGGCTCGCCTTTGTAAGGGCCGTGTACAGAACCAAGTGCAGGTGCAAATACGTCAACGTTTGTTTCGTCAACCAGCTGTTTACACTCAGATGGAATTGCATATGCAGCTTCTGCATCGTCAACGATCAAGTCGTCTTCTTGTCCACCAACACGGCCAAGTTCTGCTTCTACAGAAACACCATGGATGTGAGCAAGCTCAACAACTTTTTTCGTTACAGCGATGTTTTCTTCCAATGGATCATGAGAAGCATCGATCATTACAGACGTGAAACCTGCGTGGATCGCTTCCGCACATTTTTGGAAGCTGGAACCGTGGTCCAGGTGAATCGCTACTGGTACTGTTGTACCGTAAGATTTCATAAGTGCTTTAACCATGTCTACGACAACGTTGAAACCACCCATGTAACGTCCAGCACCTTCAGATACACCAAGGATTACCGGGGATTGCTCTTCTTCAGCAGCCTGAAGAATGGCTTGAGCATATTCTAAGTTATTAAGGTTGAACTGTCCTACACCGTAGCGTTCTTCCTTAGCTTTTTCTAGCATTTCTTTCATTGATACTAATGGCATGAAAGATATCCTCCTTTAGGTAAACGATCTATTCCTATTTACAAGCATGTTTCCATAAGAAAACACACCATGTATTTTGGTCACAGTAATAGAATACCAATACCCTTCTTATGGTGCAACATCAGGAGAATTATATAACGCTTACATTAAAAAAAAAAGTCATGAACTGCTATGAACGAGTGTCCCAACAACCAAATCTTTCAAATTTTGGATGTCAAATGGTTTAGTTATGATATCTGTTACAAAAGGAAAGTCAACTTCTTGCTGAATCGATTCTTTCGATTCCCCTGTAATAATAATCACAGGTGAATGGAAGTCGATATTCTCTAAGTACAATAATACATCTTTCCCGTGCATGACCGGCAGATTGTAATCCATTATAATCAGGTCCGGACTAAGTTCCTCAACCAGGTCGCAAGCTTCTCTTCCGGTTTTAGCACAAATGGTTTCGCAGCCTTCCATTTTGAGTATCTCTTCTAATAGAAGGCGGATTCCTGGCTGATCATCCACAATTAGGATCCTATTCGTCATGATTTCTCCCTGCCTTTCCTTATTTTAATCCTGATTCCCTCTTTCATCTTCTATAGCTACTTTCTAGAGCTTCCGCTTCTTTTCCTGCGCACGTACGTTCTGTTTGTCAAAATATCTGTACTTTCTTATTCGGGCCATGCTCTTATGTATGTTCTATAAACGGCATTCCTTCATTATAGGGATTAAACATATCTTTGTTAGAGCATCGTGTTGATGACATTCTGATTATCATATAAAGTCAGGCATGGACGCCAGCCAGACAAAAAAAGGCGATGTCCATCATGCACGACATCGCCTCTTTCTCCTTTATTGTTTTGTTTTCATAGCTGCTCCAACAAAGCCATAGAACAACTCCTGCGGACGAGTTGGACGTGACTTAAATTCAGGATGGAACTGGCTTGCTACAAACCAAGGGTGATCTTCGACTTCAATAATTTCTACAAGGCGGCCATCCGGACTTGTACCAGAGAACTTAAACCCGGCCGCTTCCATCTGTTCACGGTAATGATTGTTGAACTCAAAACGGTGGCGGTGACGCTCATAAATAACTTCTTCTCCATAAGCTTCTAATGCTTTCGTACCTTCTTGCAGACGGGAAGGATAAATTCCAAGGCGCAGCGTTCCACCAAGATCAGAAACTTCTTTTTGTTCAGGAAGAAGGTCAATGATCGGATGTTCGGTTGCCGGGTCAATTTCTGCGGAGTGTGCCCCTTTCAACCCAAGAACGTTACGGGCGAATTCAACCGTTGCAAGCTGCATACCCAGGCAGATACCTAAGAACGGCACATGGTTTTCACGGGCATAACGAATGGCATCAATTTTCCCTTCAATCCCACGGTCTCCAAAACCACCTGGAACAAGAATACCATCAACATCCTGCAGTTTTTCTGCAATATTAGAGGAAGTTAGTTCTTCAGAGTTGACCCACTTGACATCAACATCTGAATCATAGCTGTACCCGGCATGCTTCAGTGCTTCTACGACAGAAATGTAAGCATCAGGCAGCTCTACATATTTACCAACTAAAGCAATGGTTGTTTTGTGTTTCAGGTTCTTAACACGATCGATGAGCTTGTTCCACTCTGTCATATCCGCAGGTGGACAATCAAGGCCGAAGTGATCGCAGGTAATTTGGTCAAGCTTCTGTTCCTGTAGTGTAATCGGTACATTATACAATGTATCTGCATCACGTGCTTCAATAACAGAATCCTTTTTAATATCACAGAAAAGGGCAATCTTCTCTTTCATATCTTCTGAAATTGCCATCTCCGTACGTAAAACAATGACATCCGGCTGAATTCCAAGGGAACGCAGTTCTTTTACACTGTGCTGGGTTGGTTTTGTTTTCATTTCTCCTGCAGCATTCAAGTAAGGAACAAGTGTGCAGTGGAGATACATTACATGCTCACGGCCAATATCACTCTTGATTTGACGAATCGCCTCAAGGAATGGAAGAGATTCAATATCTCCTACTGTACCGCCGATCTCCGTAATAACAACATCAGCATTCGTCTCGTGACCCGCACGGAAAACACGGTCCTTAATTTCATTGGTGATGTGAGGAATAACCTGAACCGTACCTCCTAAATAATCACCGCGGCGTTCTTTCTTAATTACATTGGAGTACACTTTTCCTGTCGTTACGTTACTGAACTTGTTTAAGTTAATATCAATAAAACGCTCATAGTGCCCTAAATCCAAGTCTGTTTCGGCCCCATCATCGGTTACAAAAACCTCACCATGCTGGTAAGGACTCATCGTCCCCGGGTCCACATTAATGTAAGGGTCAAATTTTTGAATCGTTACTTTTAGTCCTCTGTTCTTCAATAGTCGTCCTAATGATGCTGCCGTAATTCCTTTTCCTAAAGATGATACGACACCACCAGTTACAAAGATGTATTTTGTTGCCACGCTGAATCCCTCTTTCTCTATTTGTCTTCATTAGTTATTTACTAAAGAATTAATTTGATAAGGGGTTATAAAAACAAAAGTGCAAGCGGCATGGATGCTGAACTTACAACATAAAGTCACTGTTCAGTCACACACTCCGCTTGGCACGTTTCGTAAAAAACAAAAAACGCTCCCCGTGTACGGGGAGCGTTTGGAATTCCGTTCAAGGAAATTAAAGAGCCCAAATAAAATTCTACTTATATGACTTTTAAAAGTCAACACATTATTTTTCTTCTTCTTCGTCATCTCCGATAAAGCTGATGTCATCCTCGACGATTTCCTCTTCTTCCTCATCCAGGTCATCATCTTCATAATCCCCTTCAAAGTCATCATCATCGTCGTCATCAAGATCAAGATCTTCATCTGTCAATTCAAGATCTTCTTCAAGGTCTTCTTCTTCATCATCATATTCTGAAATACCCAATTCATCTTCAAGAAGCTTGGAAGGTTTTTTCTTCTTCTTCTTCTTTTTCTTTTTACGCTTTTGTGGAAGATTAGCGATTTCTTCTTCCATCTGTTCTACTGGATACCAGCGCTTCAATCCCCAGCGGTTTGTACCGATTGTCATAAATTGACCATCAATATTCATATCTGTGTAGAATTGTGCGATATACTGTTCTTTTTGTGCTTCAGTAAAACCTTTCATGGCAGCAATGCGGTTAAAGATTTCATTGAAGTCGATCGCTTCACGCTCTTCTTCTAATATAATAGTAGCCAGTTCAATCATGGAAATTTCTTCGATTTGTTGTTTGCTGAGTTCTTTTAAGCTCACGGTCCAGCACTCCTTTATATAGACAAAATAGAATTAATGACCTCATGGGCATACGAATCACATTTAATCATACCATCCATTATATGAGTTGACTGATCAAAAATCAAATAGAGTCTGGCCCTTCTTTCATTATCTTTTTATCCAAACCTACATGAAAATAAACGTTCGATATAAAATAAGAGATACAGGTTAATCTTTGTGTTATTGACATTTTACTTTAAAATAATAATTAGAAAAGCTTGAGATTAAAAGGAGGCGCATGATGGAAAACCGGCCGTTCAACTGGGTTGCTACAATCATTGCAGCAATTGCGGTAATCATCTGGCTGTACTCCAGCTATGGGATGATTCATTCCAAACATATGGAGGAAGCTGAGATTACCACCAAAACACATAATGATGATGGATACTTTATCACAGTCGAGGACCAAAAAGTACACGTGAAAGACACCAGCACCTGGATGCTCCTGAAAGAGGGAGAGAAATACAACATTACGTACGAATGGTATGGAATGAAGAAGCCATACGTTACGAATGTAAACCAGTCCCACGATGAAGACCAGATCGGTGGAGGTCACTAATTTAAATCCCCCTGCTATTACAGCAGGGGGATTTTGTTGATCGTTAAGGACACCTGTCATTCTTATGCTTGTCGTGTCTTTCAGGGTGTTACGCACTTCTTTCTTTGTCCAGTTCCTGCGCCTAGCCCCTCGAGGTCTTAAGTCCGGCAGGTTCGTGAAAAAAAGCGCTTCACGTTCCTGCCGTTCTTAAGCTTGTCGGGGCTGAGCAAGGCGCATACACATTTCTTTCTTGTCCAGCTTCAACACCCAGACACTCGAGTCATAAGCCGCTGACATTCGTAAGGAAGACCACCTTACTGCTGTCTTCGACTTATGCTTGTCGTGTCTTTCAGGGTGTTTACGCACTTCTTTCCTACATATTCCTTCTATATTGTCCTCCGACTTGATAGAGGGCGTTTGTGATTTGGCCGAGGCTTGCGACTTTTACGGTTTCCATAAGTTCCGCAAAAATATTGCCTCCGCCTGCGGCTGTT
This sequence comes from Halobacillus litoralis, assembly GCF_020524025.1. Taxonomy (GTDB): domain Bacteria; phylum Bacillota; class Bacilli; order Bacillales; family Halobacillaceae; genus Halobacillus; species Halobacillus litoralis_D. The sequence continues at coordinate 594,557 of NZ_JAIVKN010000002.1, forward strand.
TTCTTTAAGCGGTCAAGCGCTTGTTCAACTTCACTCTCGTGAGTGTTCTGGAATTTACGCAATTCGGTAATTTGATGTTCTTTTTCTTCTTTAGACGCACGTGCAAGCTCCATGGAGTCAATATCCTCTTCCGATGGCGGATTAGGATTCAAATACGTATTCACACCGATAATTGGCAGATCTCCGGAATGCTTCTTCCCTTCATAATACAACGATTCTTCCTGGATTTTGCCACGCTGGTACTGCCTCTCCATTGCGCCCAGTACTCCGCCGCGGTCGTTGATCCGTTCAAACTCTTGAAGCACAGCTTCTTCCACAAGATCTGTAAGTTCTCGAATAATATAGGAACCCTGCAGGGAATTTTCGTTTTTAGTTAAACCAAATTCCTTACTGATGATCATCTGGATTGCCATAGCGCGCCGCACGGATTCTTCTGTAGGCGTTGTAATGGCTTCATCATAGGAGTTTGTATGAAGAGAATTACAATTATCCTGAATAGCGATTAAGGCTTGAAGCGTTGTGCGTATATCGTTAAAGTCAATTTCCTGAGCGTGAAGAGAACGCCCGGATGTTTGAATATGGTATTTCAACTTTTGACTCCGCTCACCTGCACCATACTTATCACGCATAACAATTGCCCAGATTCGTCTGGCTACACGGCCGAGTACCGTGTATTCCGCATCAAGTCCATTAGAGAAGAAGAAAGATAGATTAGGCGCGAATTTATCAATATCCATCCCTCTGCTCAAGTAGTACTCTACATACGTAAAACCATTGGCAAGTGTAAAAGCAAGCTGAGTAATAGGGTTAGCGCCTGCCTCAGCGATATGGTAGCCGGAGATGGAGACAGAATAATAATTACGAACTTCGTGATCAATGAAGTATTGTTGAATATCCCCCATCATTCTCAACGCAAATTCTGTAGAAAAGATGCAGGTGTTCTGTCCTTGGTCTTCTTTTAGAATATCCGCCTGAACAGTACCACGAACAACATGGATCGTATCTTCTTTAATTTTAGCTGCTTCTTCATTATTCGGTTCACGACCATTTTCTTCTTTGAACTTTTCTATCTGCTGATCAACAGCCGTATTAAAGAACATAGCAAGAATAATTGGTGCCGGGCCATTAATGGTCATCGATACGGAAGTCGTTGGATCGACGAGGTCAAATCCTTCATACAATTTCTTCATATCCTGGAGGGTGCAGATATTTACGCCGCTCTCGCCCACTTTCCCGTAAATATCCGGACGTTCATCCGGATCTTCACCATATAATGTCACTGAGTCAAAAGCCGTACTCAGACGTTTCGCATCATCACCTTCGGATAAGTAATGAAAACGCCTATTTGTCCGCTCTGGAGTCCCTTCTCCCGCAAATTGTCTTTTCGGATCTTCTCCCTTTCGTTTAAAAGGAAATACCCCTGCTGTGAATGGAAAAGCACCCGGAACATTTTCGCGGCGCAGCCATGATAATCGATCCCCCCAATCCGTGTAATCCGGGAGGGCAACCTTTGGAATCTTTGTGCCGCTTAAACTCTCTACCGTTAAGTCCATTGTAATTTCTTTGTCTCTTACTTTATACGTGTAGGTATCCCCGCTGTATCTTTCGTGAAGGTCTTCCCAATCGTCGAGCTTCGCTTTATTGTCGCGATCTAAAGTAAGCTCAAAATCCTGAATCCGCTGGAGAAGCTCTTCTTTTGTGTCCTTCTCCTCTAATAAATCAACCGTACCTTTTAATTGGTACAATTTCCGGGCTTTGTCCGATTGATCGTTTGTATCTTTGTGATAGTCCCTCACGGATTTTGCAATATCTCGAAGATACTGTTTCCGTTCATTAGGTATAATCACATTTTGTTTTTCCACTTTATCCTCAACAGAAAAAGATGTCTCTTCTTCCCAATCAAATTTTTGATTCAATGTATTGATAAGAGCCGCAAAAAGAGTATTCATCCCAGGATCATTGAATTGACTCGCAATCGTCCCATAAACAGGGAACTTACGATCATCCTCATGAAAAAGCATATGACTCCGCTGATACTGTTTTTTCACTTGATTTAATGCATCTTCTGACCCTTTCTGCTCAAATTTATTTATGACAATAAAATCAGCAAAATCAATCATATCAATTTTCTCAAGTTGTGAAGGGGCTCCAAATTCAGCCGTCATTACATACATAGAGAGATCCGTTACGTCTGTAATTGCTGCGTCTCCCTGCCCGATCCCACTTGTCTCTACTATAATAAGGTCCACACCGGCCGCTTTCACAACCTGAATGGATTCTTCTAAAGCTGTCGACAATTCCGAGCGTGCTTCTCTGGTAGCTAAGGACCGCATATAAACCCTCGGATTAAAGATTGCATTCATCCGAATACGATCACCCAGTAAAGCTCCACCTGTTTTCTTTTTTGTAGGATCCACAGAAAGAATGGCTACCTTTTTATCAGGGACTTCATTGATAAAGCGACGAATCAGCTCATCTGTCAAAGAACTTTTTCCGGCGCCTCCCGTACCGGTAATTCCAAGTACAGGGATCTCTTTCTCCAGACTTTTTTCAACTGCGGTTTCAAAAGCAGCAACAGCTTCTCTTTCCTGTTTCGGCGTATTCTCCACATACGTAATGAACCTCGCCATTGCTTGATGACTGCCATCTGCCAGGTCCTTTACTCCTTGTTCTACATTCAGCGGGGGAAGAAAATCACATTCCTCTATCATGGAATTAATCATGCCCTGCAGGCCGAGGGACCGTCCATCTTCAGGAGAGAATACACGAGCAACTCCATATTCGTGAAGTTCTTTAATCTCTCTTGGTATGATGACACCTCCGCCCCCTCCATAGACTCGGATGTGTCCGGCTCCCCTTTGATTCAACAGGTCTACCATGTATTTGAAGTATTCAACATGGCCTCCTTGATAGGAAGATATAGCGATCCCCTGAACATCCTCCTGAATAGCTGCATTTACAACCTCTTCAACAGAACGATTATGTCCCAGGTGAATAACCTCTGCTCCTGTTGATTGTAGTATCCGTCTCATAATATTAATAGAAGCATCATGTCCGTCAAAAAGACTGGAAGCCGTTACGAATCGGACAGGGTTTTTAGGCTTATAGATTGTCGGTTGTTCCATCCCCAACCATCCTTTCCACTCTTGGTAGCGTTTACATAAAAATGAAATGTTTATACTTGGGTTTTATTATTAAGTCCGTTCATCAACAATAGAATCTGGGTATCTGCATACGTATCAATTGTAAAGGAGCGGTGGAGAATCCAGCGGCGGAAGCCCCACATCTGCCCTTGAACGAAGATATTGTTCGCAATCAGTTTTACTTCTGCCTCTGACCTTTTCTCAGGCAGACTATTCATAATGACCTGCTCAAGCATGGAAACCATCTCCCGCTCCTTCTGCAGGACATACTCCTGAGCATCACGAGAGAGGGATTTGACCTCCTGATACATGACCAATACCTCATTCTGCATGTCATCCATCAATTGAAAATAAGACCGGATGGCATCAATCAAACTGTCTATACTCGTTTGATTAGGATCAATGGAATCTTCCATCCTTACTTTCACTCGTTGATAAATGGAATCACATACAAGAAAGAGGACATCTTCTTTTTTCCGAATATACTCATAAAGCGTCCCGATACTAAATCCGGATGCTTTTGCTATCTCACGAGTTGTGGTTTTGTGGAATCCTTTTTCCATAAAGAGGGTAACGGCCCCTTTAACCATTTGATTTCTCCGCTTAGATACGAGTGCTTCATCTTTGATCGTTGAGGGTACCTGCCTGTCGCTCATCATCCCCCACCCTTTCTCATCCACTCTTGAAACCAAGAATGAGCCAGCTGATAAGGATCAGCATCTGGATTACGGAAGACCTCCAACTTTTGGTCGTCCTCTTCGATCTTGGTTTTAACCTCCCGCCAAATTTCCTCGCGGATCAAATCATAAACTTCTAACTTTAATTGCTGTTTCCTCTTCTCTACCCCTTGGTCTGTGCGGTATAAAAAAGATTGGTGTTCCTCCATTTTCGCCCAAAGATCGCTCATTCCTTTGGATTCTGTCGATACAGTTTGAACAATCGGAGGCTCCCATCCTTTGGGCTGCACAATCATCATGAATTCTTCCAGGGTGGACTTCAATTTACCTACCCCGGGCAGATCGGCTTTGTTAATAATGAAAAGGTCAGCAATTTCCATAATACCGGCCTTAAAGATCTGCAGAACATCTCCACTGTTTGGAGTCAGCACAAGCCCAGTCGTATCCACCACTTTCATGATGTCCAGTTCCGACTGTCCGACACCGACCGTTTCGACGAGAACGACATCAAAACCATACGCATCACATACGCGGATGCTGTCCTTTGTTGCCCGGGCAAGTCCCCCGAGACTTCCTCTTGTCGCCATGCTTCTAATGAAGATTCCAGGGTCAAGGAAATGTTGATTCATTCTGGTCCGGTCTCCTAATAAGGCGCCTCCGCTGAACGGACTTGTGGGGTCAACAGCAATGACGGCTACCGTCAGATCCTGCTGTCTTAAATAAGTCAACAGTCTGTTGATCAACGAACTTTTCCCCGCTCCGGGTGATCCCGTAATCCCTATATAATGGGCTTGTTTCTGGATGGAAAAAATATCACTCATCAGTGAAAGTTTTGCATCATCCTCGTTCTCAATCAGTGTGATGGCCCGGGCGAGCGCACGCATATCCTGTTTTTGAATTCTTTCAGCGAGTGGATGCATCCTTTTGTCACCTTTCCATCCTATCTTTTACTTTGTCACCATCCGTCCGATGACGAGCCTCTGAATCTCCTGTGTTCCTTCGTAAATCTGTGTAATTTTAGCATCACGCATATACCGTTCTACTGGGTAATCCTTTGTATATCCATAACCACCATGGACCTGGACCGCCTCAGTCGTTACCTTCATAGCTGTATCACCCGCAAATAACTTAGCCATTGCAGAAGCTTTAGAGTAAGGGAGCCCCTCTGACTCCAGGTAAGCAGCTTGATAGGTCAGCAGCCTTGAGGCTTCAATTTCTGTAGCCATGTCCGCTATTTTGAATGAGATTCCTTGAAGGTTGGCAATCGGTTTTCCAAATTGCTCCCGCTCTTTTGCGTAGGAGGTCGCTTCATCCAAGGCACCTTGTGCAATTCCTACAGCTTGAGCAGCAATCCCATTACGCCCCCCGTCCAAGGTCATCATAGCAACCTTAAAGCCTTTCCCTTCTTCTCCAAGCAGGTTTTCTTTAGGGATTTTACAGTCTTCAAAAATTAATTCTGTTGTTGGAGAAGATCTTATTCCGAGCTTCTTCTCTTTTTTCCCTGTTGAGAATCCAGGTGTATCTTTTTCAACGATGAAAGCGCTGATCCCGCGGTTCCCCTGGTCAGGGTCGGTTTTAGCAAATACCACATATATGTCAGCGACGCCGCCGTTCGTAATCCACACTTTATTTCCATTTAGCACATAATGGTCACCCTGTAGTTTTGCCTGTGTTCTCATAGACGAGACGTCACTTCCTGCCCCCGGTTCAGACAAGGCATAGGCGCCCAGTTTTTCTCCTGAAGCTAACTGAGTGAGGTATTTTTTCTTTTGTTCTTCTGTTCCAAATTTATAAATCGGCCAGCTGGCTAAAGATATATGAGCCGATAAGGTGACACCTGTTGAAGCACACACACGTGAAAGCTCTTCGACAGCAATAACATAGCTGACAAAATCAGAGCCGATTCCTCCATACTCCTCCGGCCAGGGAATCCCTGTCAGCCCCAGTTCTGCCATCTTGTCAAAGATCGCACGGTCAAAACGCTCTTCCTCATCCCGCTCTGCAGCTGTTGGTTCTACTTCATTTTTAGCAAAATCGCGGACCATTCTCCTCAACATTTCCTGTTCTTCTGTTAATGTAAAATTCATACGCGCATCCTCCTAGTCTCTGAGCAGATGGTTCCCTATAACCACCCTCTGAATCTCGCTTGTGCCTTCATATATTTCACATACCTTTGCGTCTCTGAAAAACCGCTCGACTGCATAATCTTCTGTAAACCCGTAACCTCCATGAACCTGAACGGCTTCAATGGCCGTTTTCACAGCTGTCCTGGACGCCATCAGCTTAGCCATTGAGACCTCTTTGCCACATTTCCTCCCAGCTGCCTGTAGAAAAGCGGCATGATAAACCAATAGTTTAGAAGCTTCTACTTCTGTTGCCATATCTGCAAGTTTGAAGGATACTCCTTGAAGATGAGCGATCGGTTTTCCGAACTGTTCGCGTTCTTTCGCATAGGCTGCGGCATGTTCAAGTGCAGCTTCTGCAATGCCAAGCGACTGAGCAGCGATTCCGATTCTACCAATATTCAAATTGGACAAAGCAATTTTGTAGCCTTCCCCTTCTTCTCCAAGCAGCTGAGAAGCGGGTACTTTACACTGATCAAAATTTAAAGAGACCGTACTTGATCCATGAAGGCCCATTTTCTTCTCCGCTTTACCGATAGAAAATCCTTCAGTATTGCGTTCTACAATAAAAGCGCTGAGTCCCTTCCCCGTCTTCACATCTGGATTCGTACGAGCGAATACGATAAAGGTGTCGGCATTACCGCCGTTCGTAATAAACACCTTGGAACCATTTAACACATAATGATCCCCTTTTTTCTCTGCTCTTGTCTTAAGACTCCCAGCGTCACTGCCGGCGTTTGGTTCTGTCAGGGCGAATGCACCCAGATACTCCCCGGAGGCGAGCTTTGGAATGTACTTGTTTTTCTGCTCTTCACTTCCAAAATACAAGATTGGATTGGTCCCTACAGAAGTGTGGACTGATAAGATCACTCCAAGTGTTGCACTTACTTTTGAAATTTCGTGGATAGCGATGATATACGAGATATAATCCATTTCCGCTCCACCATACTTCTCAGGAATCGGTACACCCATCAGCCCAAGTTCTCCCATTTTAGGAAGCAGCTCAGAAGGAAATCGATCTTCTCTTTCCATGCGTTCGACAGCCGGTGCTACCTCTTTTTCTGCAAAGTCACGGACCATTCTCCTCATCATGATCTGTTCATCTGTAAAATGTAAATCCATCGGCCTTCTCCCCTTTATCTGTTAATCGTAGATGTAAAAACCCCGTCCTGACTTCTTACCAAGCCAGCCTGCTTTAACATATTTACGGAGAAGCGGGCACGGGCGGTATTTGCTGTCACCGAAGCCTTCATGCAGGACTTCCATAATCGATAAACAGGTATCTAAACCTATAAAGTCAGCCAGGGTAAGAGGACCCATCGGATGATTCATTCCAAGTTTCATAACAGCGTCTATATCTTCTACAGAGGCGACCCCTTCATGGACAGTATAAATCGCTTCATTAATCATCGGCATCAAAATGCGATTGGAAACAAAGCCTGGGAAATCTTCAACTTCCACAGGGGTTTTATTTAATTTCACCGTCATATCCTCAATAGCTTCATACGTTTGATCACTCGTCTGGATAGCACGGATAATCTCTACGAGTTTCATAACAGGGACAGGGTTCATAAAGTGCATGCCAATCACCTGTGAAGGACGTTTAGTCGCTGCTGCAATTTCTGTAATTGGTAAAGACGATGTATTCGTAGCCAGAATGGCATGTGGTGGTGTTATTTCATCAAGCTGTTGAAATACGTTGACTTTCACATCCATATTTTCTATAACAGCTTCAACAACAAGATCACAGTCGGACGCTTCCTTCAAATCAGTGGTAGAGGACAGGCGGTTCAGAATATCCGTACGTGCTTCTTCTCTAAGCTTCCCTTTCCCTACAGCACGGGAGAGACGTTGTTCTATGCCGGAAACCCCCTGCTCCAGAGAATCCTTACTCATGTCGTTTAATTTCACTTCCAGACCTGCCTGGGCAAACACCTGAGCAATACCTGCTCCCATCTGTCCGGCACCAATAACCATTACACGATTAATTGTCATTCTTTTTCTCCCCCTTTACTGCTTTGGAACCTCGATTAGTACAGCATCTCCCTGACCACCGCCGGAACAGATAGCCGCAATTCCCAGTCCGCCTCCACGACGCTTTAATTCATATGCAAGTGTCAAAATGATACGCGCACCGCTTGCACCGATAGGGTGACCAAGAGCCACAGCTCCTCCATTTACATTCACTTTATCATGATCCAGACCGGCGATTTGACCGCTTGCAAGAGAGACAGCAGCAAAAGCTTCGTTCACCTCAAATAGATCGATATCATCTATGTCTTTGCCGACTTTTTTCAGGAGTTTATTAATGACGAGCCCAGGTGTCTGCGGGAAATCCTGAGCTTCTACAGCAATTTCATCATGTGCAAGAACAGTTGCTAATGGTTCTGTTCCAAGCTCGGCTGCTTTCTCATCAGACATTAAGACCATCGCACAGGCCCCATCATTGACACCTGGAGCATTTCCAGCCGTAATCGTTCCTGTCTGATCAAAAACCGGACGCAGCTTAGCCAGCGCTTCTACTGTTGTATCTTTTCGAGGCGCTTCATCCGTATCAACTACCTTAGGCTCTCCTTTACGCTGCGGGATCTCTGCTGCTGTAATCTCCTCGCCAAGTTTACCGCTTTCAATGGCCTGCACTGCTCTTTGATGACTCTGATACGCCCATTCATCCTGCGCTTCTCTTGTCAGTTCAAACTGCTCTGCCGTCCGATTTCCGTAATTGCCCATGTGTACATTCTCAAACGAACACGTCAATCCATCATGAACCATCATATCTTTGACAGCTGCATCTCCCATGCGCAGTCCCCAACGGGCTTTCGGCATCATATAAGGAGCGTTACTCATACTCTCCATGCCTCCCGCTACGATCACTTCTTCTTCACCCAGACGAATGAATTGATCGGCCATCGTCACACTTCGCATACCGGAAGCGCAGACTTTATTAATGGTCTCTGTCTTTACGTCCCAAGGAATACCAGCTTCTCTTGATGCCTGACGAGAAGGCAGCTGTCCCTGCCCGCCTTGTAAAACGGTCCCCATAATCACTTCATTCACATCTTCTGCTTTTACATTTGCTCTTTCCAGGGCACCTTTTATAGCTATTCCACCTAGTTGAACAGCTGTTAGAGGGGCAAGAGATCCTCCAAATTTCCCAAAAGGTGTACGGGCACCGGCAACAATAACAGTTTTACGCATATTGTGTTCCTCCTCTTTTTGTTAACGCTTACATTTATAATGATTGAACGCTCGCTCGACATGTCCTCATAAGGAAAGTGTACATAAAAATCTGTACACTTTCCACAATTTTCGAACTATTCTTTTCTTTCTACATACCCTTCGACAGCTCTCAATCTTGGTCAAACGTTTGATTAAGCTGTCTTTTCGTCAGTCTTATCAAACATAGACTTAGCTAGGATTTCAGCAATGTCCATGGTGCTGACTTCCTCTTCTACTTCTTTTGCTTTCGTACCATCAGAAAGCATCGTCAGACAGAAAGGACAGCCGCTTGAGATCATCGTCGGCTCTACTTCCAACGCCTGTTCGGTACGTGCAACGTTCACCCTGTTTCCAGATTTCTCTTCCATCCACATCATTCCGCCCCCGGCACCACAGCACATTCCGTTGGAACGGTTACGCTTCATTTCTACAACCTCAACACCCGGTATCATTTCTAATACTTCACGTGGTGGCTGGTACACTTCATTGTAGCGGCCGAGGTAGCAGCTATCGTGGTAAGTGATTTTCTCATTTACTACACCCTCCGGCTTCAGACGGCCTTCTTTCAACCACTCGGCAAGCATTTCTGTATGGTGGTAGACTTCTGCCTCCAAACCGAAATCAGGGTATTCGTTTTTGAATATGTTATACGCGTGAGGATCAATGGTTATGATCTTCTTCACATCATGCTTTTCAAATTCCTTCATATTCTTTTCAGCAAGTTCCTGGAATAGAAATTCGTTCCCCATCCGCCTTGCTGTATCACCAGAGTTTTGTTCCTTATTGCCGAGAATCGCAAATTTGATATCTGCTGCATTCATCAGTTTAGCAAAAGCCATGGCGATTTTTTGGCTGCGGTTATCGTAAGACCCCATGGAGCTGACCCAGAATAAGTATTCAAATTCTTCTCCTGATTTTTTCAACTCTTTTACGGTTGGAATGTGAACATCCTCTTCCAGCTGTCTCCAGTCTTCCCGTTCTTTCTTGGAAAGCCCCCACGGATTACCCTGGCGTTCAATGTTCATCATAGCCCGTTGACCATCTGCATCCATTCTTCCTTCTGTCAGTACCAGGTAGCGGCGAAGGTCAATGATTTTATCCACATGCTCGTTCATAACCGGACAGGCATCTTCACAGTTACGGCAGGTCGTACAAGCCCAAAGTTCCTCTTCTGTAATGACATCTCCAATCAAGCTCTTATTGTTTACAGCGTCAAGCGTAGCAGCCGCTTCATCTGTTCCTTGAGACCGCGCCATCTGCGCAAGTGTGTTACCTTCTGTCCCTGAAAATGCGTAGGCAGGTACCCAGGGAGACTTTCCAGTAACCGCAGCCCCCTTCTCCGTCAAATGGTCCCGCAGCTTAACAATGAGATCCATCGGGGAGAGCATTTTACCTGAACCAGAGGCCGGACAGACATTTGTACAGCGGCCGCATTCCACACAAGCATACATGTCAATCATCTGAAGCTGATTGAAATCCTCAATCTTACCAACTCCGAAAGAGACGTCTTCTTCATCGGCATCTTCGTCCATTTCAAAATCAATCGGTTTAAGCTTTCCTGGTGGCTCCTCACGACTTAGAAATACATTCACTGGTGCTGCAAGTAAATGGGCGTGTTTTGATTGTGGTACGTAAATAAGGAATGTAAGTAAGCATAAGAGGTGAATCCACCACATAATAAAAAACACGGTAGCGGCAGCGGTTGCCGGCATCCACGAGAAAGCGCTTGCAACAAAGGACCCAATGGGCTCTGTCCATGCTCCTTCATGACCATGCCAGATCAGCCCCATTCCATTCCCGATAAGTACCGTAACCATTAATGTACCAATGAATATAAGAACAAGACCTGCTTTAAATCCACGCTTCAGGCGGACAAGCTTTTCAATATAACGGCGGTAAAAAGCCCAGATGACAGCTACAAGAATCGTTAAAGTAACCAGTTCCTGAAAGAATGTAAACCCAGGATAAAAAGGACCTAATGGTAAATGCGAGTCTGGAGCCAGCCCTTTCCAAATGAAATCAATGGCCCCGAACTGAACAAGGATAAAACCATAGAACATCATTACGTGAATAGTTCCTGATTTCTTATCTTTCAATAACTTCTTTTGTCCAAATACATAAATCCATATTTTTTGTAAACGTCTTTTCAACTGCCCGTCATACTCGAATTTTTTTCCTAATTTAATGTAGGCGATACGAGTCTGAACGACACGAACGAATAAATAGAGTCCGTAGACAAGCACTCCTACAAACAAAACCCAGTTTGCAGCCAACAGTGGATTCATTTATTTTCCCCCTCTTTGTAGTCACCGCACTCAGCGATTCTATTCCCGATCAGAAACTTTAAATTTTCTGAATCTTATAGCTTTACTATAAATTATGAATGAGCATTCAGTCAACATATTTTCACGTTTTTCCTTTTGAAACTCCTTAATTCGGGAAAACTAAGCGGAATAACCTAGGAAGGAGGTGGGATAAATGACAGCTTTGATCATTGTCCTGATTATTCTTATTGTATTTCTATTCTTTTTAGATTTTAAGCTGGGAAAGTCCAGACACCTAAGAAATCCTCGTACAATCCCCCTGCAGGAAACGAGCGGGGATTACCATCTCTATAAAAACGGATCAGCCCTTTACGAGGACTTATTTCAAGATATAGTAAATGCCAGGCATCAGGTCCATATTCTCTTCTTTTTAGTAGACAATGATTATATTAGTGAAAATTTTTTAGATATTCTAAAGAGCAAAGCCAAAGAAGGCGTCTCTGTTCGTCTAATTTTAGATCGGATTGGAGGGTATAAATTCAATAAAAAAGTAAGAATGGATTTAAAAAAGGCGGGTGTCGATTTTCAATTCGCGGAAAAACCCGGTTTCCCTTACTTTTTTTATCGTTTACAAAGAAGAAACCATCGTAAAATTACTGTCATTGATGGAGAGATCGGGTATGTGGGCGGATTTAATATTGGGAAGAATTATATCGGAGAAACGGCGAAGTTCGGAAACTGGCGTGACTATCATTTACGGTTAAGAGGTCCCGTGGTCTCTCAGCTGCATACTATATTCCTCGATGACTGGTACTTAGCTACCGGCCAAAAGGATGAAGCATCTATATCTAACCAGGAGGAAGGAACACATAAGATACGAATTGTACCTACAGACGGTGTAGAATTAGAAGATGAGTTTGACCGAATGATTCAGTCAGCTGAGCATGAAATTTTGATTGGCACCCCTTACTTCATTCCCACCCAAAGAATTCAACTTGCATTATTAAACGCATTAGATCGAGACGTTTCCCTGCACATTATGATACCGATGAAGGCGGATCATCCCTTTGTGAAGGAGGCCGCCATTCCGTACTTAAAAGAAATGCATGCCAGTGGTGCCCAGGTTCATTTTTATGATGCGGGCTTTTATCATTCTAAGACAATCATCATTGATGGTAATTTTGCAGATATCGGAACAGCTAATTTTGACCGCAGGAGCCTGTTTCTTAATAAAGAAGTGAACACTTATGTGTATGATCCATCATTTATCAGCGATTTAAAGAGCATGTATTTTGACGACGCTGCCGATGCTGTCCCGTTTGATGAACACTGGCTGAAACGTCGTTCGCCGGCTACGCGCATCAATCAAATCATAGCTGTGCTCCTCCGTCCCTTTTTATAGTCTTATCTGAATATCTCTGGAAGTACAGTTCCGATCCATCCCATGACCTTAAAGCCTAAGTAAATCCCTACAATTCCAGCGACTCCAGCGAAAGCAGGTGGTGCTGGAATGGGGAGTTTAAAAGCAGCAAAAAGGATACCGACAATAAAACCTGTAAGTAAAGCTAATATAACTTCTTTAACCATAAACCTCCACAGCCTTTCTATCTATTCGTAGGTGTATTATCTGCCAGCCCTGATGATGTCATGCAGCCCCTCTATATCTTACGGAAGAAGGGTAAAAAAAAGAAGAAAGGACCTCCTAAAAGGCCCTCTCTTCTTTCTATAACAGGATAGCATATACCCAGGAGAACGAGTTGGACCCGCAGCCCTCGATTCTCAACAAGCGTAATGGAGTCTTACGCAACCTTCCCCTTTTCTTCCACAAACGAAAATAAAATAACAACACGAAGTTTTAACAGAGCCGCCTTTTCCAAAAAAAAGAACGCCCCTGCTCCTATAGCAAAGACGCCCTTTTCATACTATATGCCCTTACATTTGATTTGGTGCAGAAACACCGATTAATCGTAATGCATTATTCAATGTTGTCCGAACGGCTTTCATTAAGGCCACTCGTGCTGCCGTACGTTCTGGGTTTGCTTCATCCAGGACTTTTTCTGCATTGTAGAAGCTGTGAAGATTAGAAGCTAAATCAAAAGCATACTGTGTTATGCGGTGTGGTGTACGCTTTTCTGCTGCATCGGCAACGATTTGTGGGAATTCTCCCAGTCGTTTCAGCAGGTCCTCTTCTTTTTCAGCTGTAAGATGAGTCCCATCATAGGATTCTTTCATCAACCCTTTTTCTTCTGCCTGCTTAAGCATCGTGCAGATGCGGGCATGAGCATATTGAACATAATACACAGGGTTCTCATTAGATTCTGAACGGGCAAGATCCATATCAAAGTCCAGGTGAGAGTCACTGGAGCGCATAGAGAAGAAGTAGCGCATCGCATCAATTCCGACCTCTTCCATCAGTTCACGGAGCGTAACAGCTTTTCCTGTCCGTTTACTCATTTTCACTTTTTCCCCGTCTTGGAATAAGTTCACCATCTGAATGATTTCAACTTCCAGTGTATCTTTCTCATAACCAAGCGCCTGGATAGCCGCTTTCATACGTGGGATATATCCGTGGTGGTCGGCTCCCCATATATTAATCAACGTATCAAAGCCGCGATCTAATTTATTTTTGTGATACGCAATATCCGGTGTCAAATATGTGTAGGTGCCGTCATTCTTGATGAGTACACGATCTTTATCGTCATCGAATTTCGTTGTTTCAAACCAGGTCGCATCATCTTTTTCAAATACATACCCTTTATCTTTTAGGACTTGCAGGGCATCTGTAATCTGATCGTCCTGATAAAGTGAAGTTTCTGAAAACCACTCATCGAACGGCACACGAAATTCTTCAAGATCGGTTTTAATTTTATCCAGTAGGAATTTTAAGCCATATTCACGGAAGAATTGCAGACGCTCTTCTTCTGCAACGTCCACCCATTTCTCTCCATCTTCACTGACCAGCTTTTCAGCAAGACCTACGATATCCTGTCCGTGATAACCGTCTTCAGGCATGTCCCATTCCTTTTCGAGGGTCTGCATATAACGAGCCTCAAGGGAAAGAGCCAGGTTGGCCATCTGATTACCAGCATCATTAATATAATATTCCCGTGACACATCATAACCGGCAGCATCTAAAACATTACATAGAGAATCCCCTACAGCGGCACCGCGGGCATGTCCTAAATGAAGGGTACCTGTCGGGTTAGCTGAAACAAACTCGACCTGGATTTTATGACCTTCTCCACTGTTTGTACGACCATACTGGTCACCAGCGTTTAAAATAGTCGGCACAAGTTCCGTCAAATACTGATTGTTCATATAAAAATTGATAAAGCCAGGGCCGGCAATTTCAATCTTCTCAATGGATGCCTTGGAATGATCGAACTGTTCCACAAGCTCTGTTGCAATAGCACGAGGATTTTTCTTTGCTACACGAGCAAGCTGCATCGCCATGTTGGTTGCATAGTCTCCGTGTGCTTTATCTTTGGGCTGTTCCAAAACGACCTCTGGAAGCTCTTCCTCTGCAGCCAATCCAGCAGCCAGGACAGAGCGGACAATTTCATCTTTCAACTTCTGTTCCATTTGTTCAACGATATTCATGAATTGCTCTCCTCCTCAAACGTTAACGTCAACCGGTGGGCCTGGGTCACATCGTGATTTAACGTCATTTTATAACTCAAATCCAGTCGTCCCTCTGTGGACTCTTCGAGTGAAGTAAAATCCACTTTTTCTGTATACGTCTTCATATGAAAATCACCGTAAGTATGGTGATAAAGATTCTCTGTTTCCACTGACTCCTGGAAGACCTGGCGCATATCCACGCCCCCGCTGCGTTTAATGCTGACATGTTCAGGCTTGATTGTCACCATCGTACTGACTGGATCGCCGTCTTCTGGGTGCTCGGTAAAGGTGAGCACTTGGGTATCGCCGCGCGTGAAAAATTGCCCAGGCTCCTGGATCTCCATTGTTTCTTTACGATCCTTATCCTGAATTTCCGTTACGATTTGTACCTGGACGTCTTTTGCGTTACTTGGCATCTCTACTCCACCTTTTCTATCGCCATTTTACGTACAAGATATAACTTATATATTATAAGAAGTCAAAAAGAAAAACGCAAGCATCCGATCATTTATTCTACCAGAATGCGGACATACTCATGAACATTCTCAATCTGTGTAAGATGATTGGGTATGGAATATGCCATGTATAAAACTAGGATAGCCAAAACCACTGTCATGTACCACTTAAAAGAAAGATATTTTTTTAACGGTCTCTGCTGAGGGATAAAAAGAAAAGCCAAAAGAGGCAGCATCAGACCGATCATTCCCACATCTAATCTCCACAGCTGTCTTTCTTCTGATAAAGCTACTTGAAAAAGCAGAATATTATTAATGTGCTCATCGATATCCACGGCTTCTACTTTTTCTGAAAACAAACCTTTTTCGATGACCACGGTGTCCTCATTCATTGTATAACTGTAGTTGGAAGGGTTCCACTGCCCACCAAAAGTAGCAATAAACAAACCAACCATAACCAGTGCATAAACCGAGATTAAACTGATTCTTTTTTTATCCAAACTAAACGCTCCTTCGATCGTTGTTTACAAAAGCAAAGCTCTTATCCATTTAAGACGGCTTGCGTCTAAGGAGAGCCAAATAGAAAAGCCACTATGATGACCTCTCACAGTGGCTGGTTCTATTCTATCATTTATTTAACAAAGCCTAAAAGCATTTCACGTACAAATTTACTTGCCGCAATCTGTGTTTTCTCAGATGTATCATAGGCAGGGGAAACTTCTACAAGATCAGCACCTACAATATTCATATCACTTTCTGCCATGGCATGAATACTTGCTAAAAGTTCCTTCGAGGATATTCCACCTGCTTCTGCCGTCCCGGTCCCGGGTGCATAAGCGGGGTCAAGAACATCAATATCAATTGTCACGTACACAGGACGCCCGGAAAGTTCCGGTAGGACTTTTTCCAGAGGAGCCTGCACATCAAACTTGAACATATGCATTCCAGACTGCTCAGCATATTCGAATTCTTCCCTCATACCAGAGCGAATGCCAAAAGAGTAGACATTCTCAGCCCCAATCAGCCCGCAGGTTTTCCGAATGGGAGTTGAGTGGGATAGAACTTCTCCTTCATATTCCTCACGCAGATCAGCGTGAGCATCAATATGGATGACAGCAAGGTCTGGGTAAGATTTGTACACCGACTGGATGACCGGCCATGTAACCAGGTGTTCCCCTCCAAGACCTAGAGGGAATTTTCCTTGTTTCATCAAATCGTCCATGTACCCCTCAATAATTTCAAGGCTGCGCGCGGCGTTTCCAAATGGCAGCAGCAGATCACCGGCATCATGATAGCGCACTTCTTCCAGGTGTCTATTTAAATATGGGCTGTATTCTTCCAGTCCGATGGATGCTTCACGAATCCGGCTGGGTCCGAAGCGGGAGCCTGGACGGAAGCTGACCGTCCAATCCATCGGCATCCCATAAATGACGGCATCAGCCTCCTGCTCTGTAGCACGGCTCATGATAAATACTTTACCTGAGTAAGCTTCATCAAAGCGCATAGTCGTCACTCCTTCGTCAGATCCTTAACGAACTTTGGCAGTGCAAAAGAAGCCGTATGAATCTCGTCTGTATAATACTTCGTATCTAATTCAGTAAATTGTTCTTCAGATACTTGTAAAGGATCATAGACTTTACTCCCCATCGTAAACGTCCAAAGTCCACTTGGATAGGTTGGTATATTTGCAGTGTAAACTTTGGTAATCGGAAATGTCTCTTTCACATCACGATAAACCTGACGAATCAAGTCCGCTTTAAACCATGGATTGTCAGTTTGGGCGACGAAAATACCGTCTTCTTTTAATGCTTTAGCAATTCCTTCGTAAAAACCTTTAGAAAAGAGATTCACAGCTGGTCCGACGGGTTCTGTCGAATCTACCATGATGACATCGTACTCGTTCTCACTTTTTGCAATGTGCATAAACCCGTCATCCACTTTCACTTCGACGCGGGGATCTTCAAGCGCACCAGCTATGGAAGGGAGATACTTCTTCGAGTATTCAATGACTTTTCCATCAATTTCAACAAGCGTTGCTTTTTCCACACTTTCATGCTTTAACACTTCACGAATGACCCCTCCGTCTCCTCCTCCAACAACAAGCACATTTTTGGGGTTGGAATGAGTGAACAAAGGCACATGAGCTACCATTTCGTGATAAACAAATTCATCCTTTTCCGTCGTCATAACCATATCATCAAGAACGAGCATATTTCCCCATTCTTCTGTTTCAAGCATCTCCAGCTCCTGAAAATCTGTTTTCTCTTTGTGAAGGGATTGATTAACCTTCGCTGTAATTCCAAAATGCTCGGTTTGTTTCTCGGTAAACCATGTACCCATGCTGCATTCTCCTTTTTTCGCTTGCGACCTTTCTCCATCCTGCTCATCCTTATGATGAGTAAAACGGAAAAAACCGCAGTTCATGAATTTATAAACAAAGGCCGGACCTTTGTTTTCTATGAATGTTTCTTTACTAGAAAAACTAACAAGAAGTTTATTTTACTACGAATTCTCACATAATAATAGCAGTCTTTATATTAGTACCAGAAAAGCAATTACTTTAACAGTTGGGAGTATATAGACATGCTATCCTTTATTAAAACTTCTTATAAATGGTTAAAACGCGGGGTGAAACTGACATTAATCAGCGCGGTCCTTTTTGCGATCGGAACAATAGGTGTTCTTGCCTATGCCATAGCCCAGGGACCTCCATCTCTCATGACAGAGCAGAACACACTCTTTTATGGGAGTGATGGAAAGGTGATTGGTGAAGACCGTGGTGCCGAAGAAAGGTATTGGATCAATATTGAAGAAATGCCGGAATCTATTAAAGACGCCACACTCGCTATTGAAGACAGGCGTTTTTATGATCATTTTGGCTTCGACTTAAAAAGAATTGCTGCTGCTATCCTTACTGATTTAAAGCAGATGAGAATGGCAGAAGGTGCAAGTACGATTACACAGCAGTATGCCAGGAACCTCTACCTATCTCACGATAAAACATGGACAAGAAAAATTCAGGAAGCGTTGTATGCTCTGCGTTTAGAAATCTTTTACAGCAAAGATGAAATACTGGAGGGGTATTTGAACACGATTTACTACGGTCATGGGGCTTATGGAGTCGAAGCAGCCAGCAGGCATTATTTCAGCAAGCACGCCAACGAGCTAACCCTTACCGAATCCTCCATGCTCGCCGGCATTCCCAAGGGTCCCAGCTACTATTCTCCTCTTAATGATGAGGAAAGAGCTGTAACGAGGCAGCAGCAGATCTTAGCGGAAATGGAGAGAAACGGATACATTACCTCTTCTGAAAAGCAGAAGGCTGTTGAAGCAAGTATTGTCTATTCAACGCCAAAGGAAGATACACAGGAAGAAATGGCTCCTTACTTTCAGGATGAAGTGACTGCTGAAGCGGCCAAGCTGTTAGGTATAGACAGAGAAGGTGTTCAGACGGGTGGGTATCATATTTATACTACTTTGAATGCAGAACACCAGAAGACTTTAGAGAAAAAGGTGAAAGGCAATATCCCTTCTGGTGAAGAGATTCAAGTTGCAGCTGCTGTTATGGACAGTCATACAGGAGCCATTACCGCTCTTATAGGCGGGAAAGATTATAAAGAGAGCCCGTTTAACCGGGCGACACAAGCGAAAAGGCCTGTAGGATCGACCATTAAACCTTTCCTCTATTACGCAGCTCTGGGAGAAGGTTATTCTCCAGTTACCATGAAGGAGAGTAAACCGGTTGAATTCAAGGTAGATGGCCAGTCAGAACCTTACGTACCATCAAATTTTAACGATGAATATTCCGATAAACCGATTACAATGGCTCAAGCACTTGCCGTTTCCGATAATATTTACGCAGTGTCTACACACATGGATATTGGTCCTGAGAAGCTTGTGAAGACTCTCCAGACATTTGGCATTAAAGAGTCATTTAAACCTCATCCCTCCCTTGCTCTGGGCTATTCATCCATTTCTCTTTTCGATATGGTAAGTGCCTATGGGAAGATGATAAAAGGATCAGAATCTTTAAATGGACACACTATTGAAAAGATTACGGATCGTCACAAGAACGTTCTTTATGAGTATAAGCCGACTTATAATGAAGATGATGCTATCGATAAAACCCGGGCCTTTACGATTACTCATATGATGACGGGAATGTTTGATTCTGTCCTTGATGCTTCCTACGCTTCTGTTACAGGAGCGCCTATACAAGGAAAATTAACCCGTATGTATGGCGGAAAGTCAGGGACTACAGATACAGACAGCTGGATGATCGGTTTCAGCCCTCAATATGTTTCCGGCGTATGGATTGGTTATGATGAAGGTGGACGTCAACTAGAGAACTTCAATGATCACAGATACGCAAAAAACATCTGGGCGGATACAATGGAGGAAATCCACACATCTCTGCCTACCGCTGCATTCATCCCTCCTCCTGGAGTAAAGGGCGTGTATGTAGACCCGGAAACCGGATACCTCTCAGGTCCAAACTGCCCGCAGGAACGATTAGTGTACATGGAGAAATCGGCGATTCCTGAAGAAATCTGCGGTGGGGACGACAGCAGGGACTTAGACGATGAATTTAAAGATGACCCTTGGTATAAAGATGTAGTGGATTGGTTTTTCTAAACCTTCATAAGGCTTGTGAATCTCATCAGGGACTTTTCTGTCGCAGGGATTCAGCTATGTATGAATATGACATCAACCTTCTAAAAGGTTGAATCATGAAGGAAAAAAGACAGAAAAAACGACCAGCAAAAGCCGGTCGTTTTTTCTGTCCTAGTAAACATGAATAACCCATGTGGTACTAAATATATTACCAGGGAACAGGTTCGTCAAGGTCAGCCGTCTGAATTCAATGAATTTTTCATAAATTTTTTTGTGACCTTTGTAATTTTTCTCTAGATGATAGTCAAATCTGAAATATTATCAAGAGAAACCCGGACCTGTTCTTTTGTTTTCCAATCTACCCCGTGGACCACTTTTTCCAATCGATTCACCCGTTTCACTTTCATAAGCTGATCTTCATAGTCAAAGCCATTATAGAACCTGACTTTAACCGTCAGATCATCTGTCATCGCCCTTTGTAGTAAGAAATCAATTTCCACAGCCTTTTGCTCATCAATGATTCCTTTTTCTACGCGTTGATCCTCTTTCCAAAGCTTCTTCACCATTTCTACATGTTCCGGCAGCATCAGCGAGGTCCATTTAATCGTCCCGCGGTCACGATTTTGATTATCCATCGTTACCCCTCCTCCATTACGAACGTTTGTTCTTATCTTATCATAAAAGTGACGTTCGTAAACTGGAATTTACAGGTTCCTTTCCTTTTTCTTTTCTCTCCTTTCCCATTTAGAAAAACTTTTCATGATACTACAATTAAAATCAAGCATCATTTAGAGGGTCTATGACTATGTTTAACAAACATTAAAAAAGCACTTCCGCTACGGAAGTGCTTTTTCATTAGGAGACGTTTAGAGAATCCTTTAATTCCTGGGATGTGTTTTCCCAGAGTTCTGGTTTAAATTCACGCAGGTAATCCCCAAGAATTCGCTTCGATTTATCATCTAAATGGTCCACTACAAAGCGGCCCTTCAAGGATTTATCCATATGATTCACATGTTCAGGCATCGATTTGTAGCCACGCTTGATTGAACGGTCCACTACGATTTCACTGGCAGCTACCCCGTGATAACAAGGTCTCCCCTCCTGATAATCCACCGTTACCCATGCGATCCAATATTGAAGACCATTCGCTACGACTTCCCGATCCGTGATGAACTTTATCCGTTTTTCTACTTTACTACGAGCATGCAGAGCACCCATGTCTACATAGGCTTCCTCTTCATTTGGATCTACGATTACCGGCGTCATATTCTCAAGGCTGATCGAGCCGACACCATAACCGCCATGACCATCTGTAGAGTCATCTTTAATAATGGTGAACTGGTTTTTCTTTTTATCGCTGCCTTCACCTTTGTTTTTAAATTGATCGAATTCTTTCATAATCAAGCGATCCTCCTTCTTTGCACCTATTATTTTGTCCTATTTTAACATAGAAACAGCCATTGGGTGGAAAGGAAGGTCCTGGTTACTGTGCACAACAAATGATTGATCAAACGTTTGTTTAATTATTTAAGTTCTGCCGTGGCCCTTTATGTTCACATGTAAGTTCCCTTATTCCACCCTTTCATTGATATTAAGGACTTAATAATATCCGTCTCGTGATTGTTGTCATAAATGATTCAGCCATGTTTCCTTTTCGTGTGTGTAAATTCAAAGTCTTCCATATGGACCTGTCTTGTTTCACGCTTTGCTGAGGGGCGTCTGCGCAGGAGCCTCTTCAGCCATGTATTTTGGTCAACCGGTACTCCTACCCGTCTCTGCTGAACTTCTTTCATTCCCTGAATGACGAGCTGCATAGATAAAATGATCACCATAAAACAAACAAGAACGGGGATAATTAACCACCAGCGACCGGTCATAAGAGAATTCTTTGCTGCACCAATTAGTCCGGACCATTCATAGGTTGTACTAATCGGCGGGTCCGGCCAATTCGGATCGTAACTGACTTTCGTTCCGCCAAAAAATATATCAAACACGCCTAAATGGATAAAGATCAGCAGTGTTTGAATAAACTGCTGTCCAAAAACAACTCCCATTCGAGCACTTAGATGTGGCAGCAGGTGTCTCCATAACAGGTGAACTGAACTGCCCCCCAACACTTTTGTGCTGGTGACAAACTCTTCTTTCATAACCAGTTTCATTTCGTTACCGAGTAAGGTAACAAGTAACGGGACCGCAAGAAGAGTTAAGATGATGCCTTGATACAGAATTCTTTCCCCCTCCGTAGTTGAAAAGCCATCAGGGGGCATCCACAGGACCGGGTATAATAATATATATGCAATAATTGTCATAGGCAGAAAGTGCATACCATCCACAATTTTTTCCAATACCCGTTGTACTTTAACCGGGAGAAAGAAAGCATATGGAATGGCCAGTAAAAAGCCAAAGATAAGCCTAAAAAAAGCAATGGCAAGGGCAAAGATAATGGTGTATTTTGCCCCTATAACCAATTGGTCAAGTACACTGAACCCAAACTCATCCGTCCCAAGGAACACATATTCAGGTGTATGAGGAGATGTGCTTACAAGCTTGTCATCTTCATAGATATGACGGTACTGGTCAATAAGAGGATCTGCTGTGGATGAGTAGATGATACTGATGGCAACTGTCCCAAAAATAACGAGGAAACCTAAGAGAAACTTTGGATTTTTAAAGTGAGCTAAAACCTCTTCGAGAACATATTTCATCCATGTCCCTCCCCGTTTAAAAGAAGGAGCACTAATAAAGCGGTTCATTTGAGTGTCCGCTTCTTCTACAGCTCTGCGATCCTTAAAGATAAACAATTCTGTCCCTTGATAGATAACAAAAAATGGAGTAAATAGCAGGAAGAGAATTACGGAAGAAACGATCGGACGGAAATCATCCAAAAAAGCGGTTGTAATACCGTTCATATTGAAAATATATTCAATAATTAAAAGACTCGACAAAGAACCCCAGATAATAATCTTCGAATGATAAAAAGCGCTTTTGATGATATTCCTTAAAATATGTACCGACAAGATAAAATACTTCTCCAACCCCTTCCCTTTCGCCATTTGAACATAAGATGCCGTCCATTCTTCTTCTATCAGCATTAAAAGTACCCTGTACATCATCACCATAGGTAAAGCAGCAATAGCAAGAATAGGCAGAGCATAAACTTTCTCCTGGCCGAGAGCTACAAAAGGTATAAGTAAAATTTCTGTTTTTCGATACAACCAAACGATAAACAACTGGAAAGAAAACGCCAGCAATAAATCAGGAATCGACTCAAGAACGCCTAACAGTCTGGAGACGGCCGACTGTATCCATTTTGGTAAGAATACTGTTAGAAAAGCACCTGCAAATGCGAGAAGGAAACCAAGAAATATGCCTCCAAAAAACACAGTCATGGAATAAGTATAAGGCTCCCACAAGTGTTCCAGAAGCGGTACAGGACTGCCTTTGAAAAGGTATGTCCACTCTGATGGTTTTAAAATAGATGAAAAGAGCATCTGCAGCTCATTTATGTAATTAGATATGCTTAAAAATTCACGCTGCCTAAATAAAGCAGGTGCTGTACTGATCAGCAGGATACCCATTAACCCCAATAAATAATATCCAAAAAACTTTAGAACCTTTCCCACGAATCCCTCCCCTTTCTTCTTTAAAACCAGCTTAATTTTTGGCTCTGTTAATGTTTAGTGTTGATTTCGTTCCATATAAGCCCCCTTATATGGAAGGCTCGAAGTTGAGAGAATGCTCCGCTTTCCCAAATTGAGAATAAGGTGGTTCGGGAAATCACTCGCTTTCCGCGGCGAGCTGGGAAGCCTCCTCGTTCGCTACACTCTCTGTGGGGTCTCCCCTAGGCTCCTACTGCCGCAGGAGTCTCGCAATTTCCCGAACCACCTCTGCCATATTATGAGGGTGCGGAAGCATGCCACATATGAGAGGCCAGATTGTTGAAGCCCCGCCACGTTCGAGCTAAGGGGACGTTATACGACTTCTGATAAGGGGTGTCTGGGGAACGGGGAGACTCCTGCGGGATAAAGAGGCAGACGAGACCCCGCAGGGTGGGTTTCCTGAGGAGGCTCGACAGCTCGCCCGCGGAAAGCGAGTCGTTCCCCAGACACCCTTCCACTCAATAAACATAACGTCCCCACTCACAATAAAGTGTCTCAGGTTGGAGTCTTCAACACTCCTGCCCTATTCTTAAACAAACTTAATATAAAGAATAACAACATTAAACTTTAATAGATTACAATTTTTAAAATTCTGACAACGCAACCTAAATAAAAAGGTGCACGACTTTAGTACACCCTTTACTTATTCTAATGAATAGAACGGAGGCTTTCAATAAATTTCCATCCATCTTCTATATCTTTATCTGTATAGTTCTGAGCACTTTTTACAGTGAACACCTTCTCCGAAATTTCTTCTTTCGGAAGATCTTCAAAGAAGAGCATTGTTGATACAAGTTCCAAGAAGCGTGAACTGCGTCCATTCATTTCCTCTATGTGACGGGTTAACGGTGGAAGATTCATTTCATAATGTTTGAGAAATTCTCGTCCACTTTCTGTTAATTGGTACCTGTATTGGTAGTAATTCTTTTTCTCTTCTCTCGTTTCGTTAATAAAACCAAGATTACACATTTCTTCAACTCTTAAAGTCAATTCTTCTGAATACGGACCATAAAAGTGAAATTGGTACTTTTCTTCAAAAGGGATTTCACACTTCTTTAGAATATAGATCATTTTCTGCAGCTTTTTTCGACCCACGATTTCTTCCGTACTTGAGAAAAACTGCATCAGTTTCGCATGCTTCTCCAACATGGAGGTTCACTCCTTATCCAAACAATATTTCCATAATTCGTTTCTTTGTTTTACTCCGATTCGACATGTCCTCAAGGAGATCCAGAGGAATATACAGTTTATGATCCGTTCGTTTTTTGCCCGAAATGGACTCTACAATATCCGAGAGACGGGAAAGCTCCTTCAATTCTCCATTTGGCTGCAGCAAATGAATTGGAAGACGTTCGCCTTCCTCCCCAGGACGATAGAAATCATATGGAAGATCAGAACTTGAATCAACCACAAGATAGTAATCAGGGTTCAAGCCAGCTTTGGTAAACAGTTTATACAATTCCATCCATTCATTCATCTGCGCATTTGGGTTAAACTCAATGTATTTAAATAGACGGCGATTCACAAAGCGCTGACATAAGTCACTTAAAACTCCATCGTCTTCTTCCATCCATGTTTGGAAATAATAAAGCACAACAGCTTCATCAAGAGCTAAATACTCTTTGAGTGTCGGCTGACCGCGGAAAAAAGACATAAAGTGGACCGGATCGAGTTTGAATGTGTACCCTTCTTCATAAAGTTCTTTTGCACGGTGAAGGATCTTCGTTAAAATCACTTCCGCACTTCTTGTCACGGGATGGAAATACACCTGCCAGTACATCTGATAACGGCTCATAATGTAGTCTTCAACGGCATGCATGCCGCTCTCTTTGACCACAACCTGATCTTCCATCGGCCGCATGACACGAAGGATACGCTCCATATCAAAGTGACCATAACTTACACCTGTAAAATAAGCATCCCTTTGCAAGTAATCCATCCGATCAGCATCAATCTGACTGGAAATAACACTCACGACCAGCTTGTTTTCATAAGTCTTGTTAATAACATCTGCAACCTTTTTGGGAAAGCCTTTTTCCACACGATTGAGAATGCGGTTCACTTCCGTATCCCCAAGAAGAATGGCCTGAGTAAAATCCTCATGGTCAAGTTTGAAGACTTTTTCGAACGAGTGGGAGAAAGGTCCATGCCCAAGGTCATGTAAAAGA
Organism: Halobacillus litoralis; assembly: GCF_020524025.1. Taxonomy (GTDB): domain Bacteria; phylum Bacillota; class Bacilli; order Bacillales; family Halobacillaceae; genus Halobacillus; species Halobacillus litoralis_D. The sequence continues at coordinate 620,500 of NZ_JAIVKN010000002.1, forward strand.
GCAGCACAAAGACTAAGGAGCCTTTCCTCAGCGTTCCAATGTGGGCGGTCCTGGAAATTTTCAATGATTCTCCTGACAATCTCATAAACACCTAAAGAGTGGTTGAAACGACTGTGCTCTGCACCATGGAACGTTAAATACGAAGTGCCAAGCTGCTTAATTCTTCGCAGCCTTTGAAATTCTGCTGTACCAATTAAATCCCAGATTACCCGATCGCGCACATGGACATAACGGTGAACGGGATCCTTAAAAACCTTCTCTTCACTTAATTTTTCATCACGATAGGCCATCATTCTGTCCTTTCTACACGACATTTTCATCTATTATATACCTTAATTTACGACAAAAAAACATCTTGACAGACAAATAATGACAGGCGACTGAGTGCGTCACCTGTCTCTATGCTTTATTTTTTTCTACTTTTTATCCAACGGAGATTTTACATCCCTTCCCTTATTCATGCAATAGCAGACTTTTGATATAATGAGGATTGCTATTGTAAAAAAGGAGATCGAATTCTATGAGTACTCTACATTCATTGTTGAAACCTAAAACGTATCGCTTTATTGACCAAAGCAATCTGGGTCCTTCTTTTTCAGCGCTTCAGTCCTTTGCTACAGACGATGCGCTATCTATATCTGTCGGGGAGCGGATGAGCCCGACAACAGCCCGTCTCTGGGTCCATCATAACACCGTCGTATTAGGAATTCCTGATGCCCGCCTTCCTTATATCCAGGAAGGGATCAATTACTTGAAATCACAGGGATATCAAGTAGTCGTAAGAAATTCCGGTGGACTTGCTGTTGTTTTGGATGAGGGTGTTATGAACCTTTCCCTCATTTTCCCTGACTCCAAACAAGTAAACATTCACGAAGGATACGAAGCTATGGTTTCTTTCATTCAATACCTGTTCTCGGACTTTACGGATCAAATTGAAGCTTATGAGATCACACAGTCCTATTGTCCTGGCACCTACGACCTGAGTATTAATGGTAAAAAATTCGCCGGTATTTCTCAAAGGCGGGTCAAGAACGGTTCCGCTGTCCAAATCTATTTAGATGTCAGCGGCAGTGGTTCAGAAAGAGCTGCTTTACTAAAACACTTTTATGAAATAGGCAGAAAAAATGAGGAAACACGATTTACCTATCCGCACATCAACCCCTCCGTGATGGGTTCATTAAATGAGCTGCTTGATTTAAATCTAAGTGTGGCAGACATCCGTGACCGTATTCTGATTAAGATTCACGAACTTTCAGGTGACATTGTCACTACCCCCTTAGAAGGACAGGAGATTGAATGGTTCCATAAACGTTTCGAACAGATGATTAAACGAAATGAAAAAGCGCTCGAAAACCTTACGTAGGCTTTCAAGCGATTCTTTCACTTTTTAAGCTGAAAAAAGCTCGCAGGACACTGTCCTGCGAGCTTTTTGTTACTTATTATAGAGATTGTGCAGCCGTGATAATCGCAAGTTTATATACATCATCCGAGTTACAACCACGTGAAAGGTCATTCACCGGCTGATTTAATCCCTGCAAGACAGGACCGACAGCATCGAAATTACCTAGACGCTGAGCAATTTTGTATCCGATATTACCCGCTTCAAGACTTGGGAAGACAAATGTGTTGGCTTGTCCTTTTAAAGGAGAATCCGGAGCTTTCTTCTCAGCCACAGATGGAACGAACGCGGCATCGAATTGGAATTCACCATCAATTACAAGGTCTGGATTTTTCTCTTTCGCAATCTCAAGTGCGCCTGAGACTTTTTCTGTTTCCGGAGATTGTGCAGATCCCTTAGTAGAAAAGCTGAGCATAGCTACTTTCGGATCCACATCGAACAAGCTTGCCGTCTCAGCGCTGGCCAACGCGATTTCAGCTAAGTCCTGACTGTCTGGATTAATATTAATTGCGCAATCAGCAAATAGATATTTCTCTTCATCACGAACCATAATGAAGACGCCGGATGTCTTTTTGATACCAGGTTTTGTTTTAATAATCTGAAGGGCCGGGCGTACAGTGTCTGCCGTAGAATGCACCGCACCACTTACAAGGCCATCTGCTTTGCCCATATAAACAAGCATCGTACCAAAATAGTTTCCGCCTTGAAGAATTTCACGAGCCTTTTCTTCTGTGGCTTTTCCTTTTCGACGTTCTACAAAGCTTGCAACCATTTCATCAAACTCAGCATAATCAGCAGGATCCAAGATCTCAGATCCAGAAATATCCACGCCAATATCCGATGCTTTCTGTTCTACTTTTTCTTTATTACCGACTAGTACAGGTGTTAACATACCCTCGGCACCTAATTGACTTACAGCTGTAAGAATTCGCTCATCCATAGCTTCTGGGAATACGACTTTCTTAGCTTTTCCTTCAATTTTAGCTTTCAATGTATCAAATAGGTTACTCATGTTTAACCCTCCATTTTTCATTTCTGTTATATATGATAAGGTCTTTTGTGTTTAATTGAAAGTGGTTCGTATTAAAAAATCTTCTTGAAGCGATTTCATTCTATAACTTTTCCCTGTTTTGGTATAGATCATACTTATTTAAGATGACCCTTTACTTGAGGCTGTCTTATTTACTGGAATGCTCCTGACTGAATGCAAACCTATAAGAAGGTGAACGAGGCTCTCCCTTCCTGCGCTTCATTATCGCCGGGAAACTATATGTGTTATATTTAGAATGGTTATTTTCTATTTAACATTTCAATGCTAAAGGAGCGATCAATCCCATGCCAGAAGCAGTAGTTACAATGGACGGATGGTATTGTTTACATGATTTCCGTTCTATTGATTGGACATCTTGGAAATATGCCTCTACCGAAGACCGTGAACAAGCGATCCATGAATTCCATGAGTTGATTGGAAAATGGGAGGCAGCCGAACAAAACAAAGAAGGCAGCCACGCCTTATACACCATTGTCGGACAAAAAGCGGATTTTATGATGATGATCCTGCGTCCTACTATGGAAGAATTAAATGAGATTGAAACAGCATTCAATAAAACAAAATTAGCTGAGTTTACAAAGCCGGCTTATTCTTATGTCTCTGTAGTTGAACTTTCCAACTATATGGGGAGTGCCAATGAAGAAGATCCTGAAATTCAAGCGCGTCTGCGCCCCACTCTCCCTAAGTGGAACCATATCTGTTTCTATCCAATGGACAAGCGCAGGCAGGGTAACGACAACTGGTATGTGCTCGAAAAAGATGAGCGTGCCAAGCTTATGTATGCCCACGGCATGACAGGACGCCAATATGCAGGTAAAATCCGTCAGATTATCACCGGCTCTATCGGCCTGGATGATTGGGAATGGGGCGTGACTTTATTTGCTCATGATGTCCTTCAGTTTAAAAAGCTGGTATATGAGATGCGTTTTGACGAAGTAACTTCCCGTTACGGGGATTTTGGTTCCTTCTACATTGGAAACATTCTTAAACCAGAAGCCGTTGAACAATTTTTGCAGGTATAAGACCAGGCAGCAGCTGGGCAGTTATCAGCCGCTTCATCACATAGTAGTAAAACAAAGCGACCTCCTTTAGTAAAGGAGGTCGTTTTTCATAAACTCCTTGTATAGATTTTTAATCATATCTTCCAAGGGTCCGTACATATAGTGTTAGAGAACATGCAATCATGCCTTTATTAAAGCGAGGTGGAAGCATGGCTGTTATTCCCTTCACACAGGCAGATGTAAAATTATTAGCAAGACTAATGAGGGCGGAAGCTGAGGGGGAAGGTAAGTTAGGCATGCTTATGGTCGGCAATACAGGCGTAAATCGTGTCCGCGGGGATTGTATTGATTTTACAGATATTAATACAATTCGCGACATGGTTTATCAGAGTCCAGGGGGGTTTGAAGCCACACAAAAAGGCTATTTTTATCAACGTGCACGAGAAAAGGACATGAGATTAGCAAGGAAGACCATTAACGGAAAGCGGTATCACCCCGCTACAAATTCCCTCTGGTTCTTCAAACCTTCGGGAGATTGTCCAGCCCAGTGGTTTGGGCAGTGGAATACAGGTAGATTCAAGTCTCACTGTTTCTATTCCCCTACTCGTTCTGACTGTCCGAGCGTTTATTAAATACCCATAAGGAGTGATTCAGTTGGCACAAAAGAAACCACAAACGGGAGGCCAAAACCAGCCAATGTATGGTCAATCTTCTTCTCCATATTATGGACAGAATCCGTATATGTATTACTATCCAAATGCCCCCTATTCAAATCAGGGCATGCAGCCACCTCAAGGGCAGCAGCAAGGAGGAATGCAGGTACCGCAGATGCCGCAGGGTCAGGGCAAGGGCGGTGTGAACCCTCCGAACATGCTCCCTTCAGAGGAATCATATATAGAGAATATACTCAGGTTAAACTCAGGCAAACCTGCCACGGTTTATATGACGTTTGAGAACAATGACCAATGGAATGCCAAGGTATTTAAAGGAATCGTAGAAGCTGCCGGCAGGGATCACATTATACTAAGCGACCCTCAAACCGGAAAAAGATACTTATTGCTCATGGTTTACCTGGATTACATTACTTTTGATGAGGAAATCAATTACAACTATCCATATGGCACGAACCAAGGTATGGCCAATTATCAGTCCCGTCCATAAGAAAAAACTCGCTATTTCGGTAGCGAGTTTTTCACTATGAATAGAAAAGAGTGAGCAGATGCGACCTCCCTATGAGAATTATCAGAAAGGCCAGCTCGTAACACTGCTGTTAGCTATTGTTCTGGCTGTTGTTGGATTGTTTCAATTGGACCATCAATGGATTATCCTTTTAATGTTTTATATGTTAGCTGCAAGTTTCGTTTTGGAAGGCCTTCTGGAAATGAAAAAACATCAGCAGATCAATGGAGTCATTCAACTGCTGAGAGCCATTATCGTTTTGTTTTTTACAACCATTCTCTACTTTTAATGGTTTCTAAACCCAATACATCCATCTTCCCAAGGCATACCTTCTTCACCAACACCTGCCTTTCATCCCGGATGGTTCCAGCAGGAACATACGCACCATAAAAGCAGAAAGGATCTTTGTCATGGATAACTACACATGACAAAGATCCTTCAACCCATGGGTACAGCAATATTCATTTGCTGGGATATAAATAATGAAAAGCGGAACAACGAACAAGTTAATAATATTAAATATGCTTAATTACAGCATATCCAAGAAGAACCCAGCCAATTAGAAATGACAATCCACCTATTGGTGTGATCATAGCAAATGTCTTAATTCCGGTTGGAGCATATATATAAAGGCTCCCGGAAAACAAAAGAATCCCAGCCAGGAAGAACCAGCCCGCTCCCGTCATTAAGCCCGTCTGTACCTTATCCATAAGAAGGGCGGTTACAAAGAGGGCAGCCGTATGGAACATTTGATAATCAACTGCTTTCCCCCACTGTTCCAGTCCTTTTTGTGAAACTTTTCCTTCAAGCCCGTGAGCACCAAAGGCTCCTAATGCTACAGACAAAAAACCATTTAGTACAGCTAGAATTAAAAATATTTTCATTTACATTCCCCTTCTCTTTAAAAATCGAAGATGGAAGAACCATTGGCTTCTTCATGATCAATTTTTGTTTGTGGCTGACTCTGTTTAGGCGGCTGCTTATCCGCACCCATCATTTTACGTATTTCATCTACCGTGGGCTCTTGAACAGAAGACTCAGGCTGATGGTTCCCTGTCCCCTCATCCAATAGGAGATCTGCTAAAAGTTTAACTGAACGCACATGTTCCCGGACTTTTTGTTCATTCCCGTGTTGAAGCATGGCCTCCTGTATCTCACTCGACATTTTCTTTAGGACCGTTTGATTTGTGATCGCCATGATCTCTAAACTCCTTTTTCTTAAAATGGTACTCTGTCGTAGTTTAACATGCCCGCCATCGTTCTGTCCTTCGCTTAGAGACAGTTCCAAAGAATGTTAAAAAACCCCCGGCTGCTGCCGGAGGTCGCATTTAAATAACACCGATTTTATTTAAGAAGATTAATACGATCAAAAACGGAGCTAAATATTTAACAATGGGATACCATATTTGACCAATAAAGGAACCAGTTAAATCGGTCGCTTCCAGAGCTTCTGATTTTTTAAAGTACCAGCCTACTAACAAGGCCATCGAAAGGCCGCCAAGGGGGAGAAGAATATTCGATGCAATATAGTCCATCGAATCGAGAATATTAAGATCTCCAATTGGAGTTACGCCGGACCAGATTCCAAAACCTAAGGAAACACTGATGCCCATGACGAACATAATGCTCCCCATGATTACACTAGTTGCAAAGCGTGACCAGCCCAGCACCCTCATGAAATAAGCGGTCGGCACTTCAAGAATAGATACAGAAGAAGATAAGGAAGCCAACACTAAGGCAAAGAAGAACACCAGACCAACAATGCCTCCAAAAGGCATTTGCTCAAATATACTTGGAAGTGTAATAAAAACAAGCGGCGGACCAGAACTTGGATCTATACCAAAAGCAAAGACAGCCGGGAAGATAACAAGCCCTGAGATGACAGCAAAAAATGTGTCCATCAGCCCAATCCCCAGCGTCGCACTAGGCAGCTTGTTTTCTTTCTTTAAATAGCTTCCATATGTCAGCATAGCTCCCATTCCAAGACTTAAGGAGAAGAAAGCCTGTCCTAATGCCGCAATATAAATAGACGGATCACTTAAGGCTGTCCAATCCGGGCGGAATAAGAATTTAACTCCTTCTGATGCACCTTCTAAAGAAAGACTGAAAAAGGCCAGACCGATTAAAATGACAGCCAGTAACGGCATGAAGATTTTGTTCGCACCCTCAATTCCTTTTTTCACTCCACTTAACACAATAACAATCGTTAGAATCATAAATAGCGCTGTCCACGCAATCGGATGCCACGTATGTGTAATAAATTGACCAAAGGCCCCTTCATACCCAGATGCAGGCGATGTAAAGAATGATCCATTTAAATAATTCCAGAAATAAAAGATCGCCCATCCGGCTACGACAGCATAAAAACTTAAAATTAAGAATGCACTTCCTATTCCGAAGAATCCAGTTAGATACCAAGGGGTTTTAGGCGCTAACTTCTGGAAAGATCCAATGACATCACTTTCCGCTTTTCTACCTATACTGACTTCTGCCAATAATAAAGGTACACCGATTAATAGAACAAAAAGCAGATACAAAAGTAAAAAGGCTCCTCCACCATTGTTCCCTGCAACAAAAGAGAATCTCCATATATTACCCAGGCCGACAGCAGAACCCATAGCGGCCAGCATAAAGCCTAATTTTGTACCCCATTTTTCTCTTGCCATCCTACACTCAACTCCTCTCACTCATGTAATTATTGAACCGACTCTTCTTTTTGGTTCAATGAAATATTCATCAGCATACCATAGAATGAGCAGGTGTCCATACATAATCTGAAATTTCATTTAATTTACAATCGATAATCAATATTGGAAGTGTTTACAGGAGATGAAATCCTTTTTCCCCTCTTCTTTTCCTTAAACTGCATACATTCTGATCCTGAAGATTTCAAAACGTATGATGAAGGGAGTTCTTTCGTTTTAAAGCCATAAGCGTCACACGCTCTTGGGAAAGCCGGATTCCAAGTGGTACGAAAATGCTGGCAGCGAAAACAGTTGACTTTGTTCATGACCATCCTCTACCTTCATAAAATAGTATGGTAGAATCATAGCATAGTTGACCCACTGTCTCGAGGAGGACCTTATGGATACATGGTTTAGTGCACGTATTGATGAATCGTTTACCACCTTTGGCGCAAGCCACCTTGTCATGCTCGCCATTTATGTCATTGTTTCAGTGTTTATTCTCTCTACCCCGGCTGTTAGAAAGAGGTCCACCCGCTTCCATACCCTGTTACGCGTGATTTTCCTCAGCCTGCTTATTTTGTCAGAAGTCAGCTATCAAGTGTGGACAATCCTGCACGGATACTGGATGGAAGGCAGTCATTTACCTCTTCATTTATGCGGCATAGCTTCCTTAGTAGGCGTCTTCGCGCTGCTCACCTATCATCCAAAGCTTATTAAGATCACCTATTTCATTGGTATACTGCCGGCCGCCATTGCTCTTATCACACCGGACATCCCTCATGATTTCCAGCATTTCCGATTTTGGAAATTCTTTGTTCACCATATGGCGATCTCATGGACGGGTCTGTTTTTAATTGTCTCAACGACGGTGAAAATTAAATGGCGTGACTTCCTTGAAACATTTCTGTACCTGGGGATTTATAGTATTCTTATCCATTTATTCAATCAGTATACGGGAACGAATTACTTATATCTTGAAGGCCCCCCCATTCCCGGCACACCGTTGGATTGGATGGGAAATGGCATCGCGTATACCGCTACTCTGGTTATGACCGCGTTTTCCCTTTTTGCTGTCATGGTTATATTCTATAAGCTCGCTGGAACCAAGAAGAGGACAGTCAACGAATAGACTGTCCTCTTTCTTATAAAGCTTAAAATAAATAGGGGGCATAAACGATACATATAATCAGCACCCATATAACATCAACAAAATGCCAATAATAGTTAAAGATCTTATGTTTCTCTATAAACAAAGCTCTAGGAAGCTGCTTTGTAAACTGAAACATAAGCAGGATCATCCACGCCAGACCAAAAGCCACATGCGATGCATGAAGACCTACCAACACATAAAAAGAAGACAGGAAATTGTTCATCGAAAGAGTGTATCCTTCACTCCAATATTTATAGAATTCATGGACTTCCAATACCATAAACGCGCCCCCAAGAAGGAAAGTCGCACCAAGGCCAATCCATATTTTCATCCGGCTCCAATTTTTCAGTCCCCGCTCTGCAATGAGAAGCGTCCCGCTGCTTGAAAGAAGGAAGATGGAAGTCAGAACGACTGTACGCAGCTCATAAACTTCCGAAGGGTCCGCACCTCTTGAAGCTGGTGTGTAAATGATATACGTAGCAAACAGTGTAGCAAACATAATCGCCTCTACAACTAAATATAAAAAGAACCCCAGTCGTTTATCTTCAAACAGATAAGCTGTGTTCTCCTTCATGATTCCTCCTCCTCCCGATAGGTTTTTTCCCTCTCATCCGTAAGGGATCTGAGAATGAAGAAACCTAAGGCTAAAGATCCGCCAATCACCTGCATCCAAACCCACTGATAAATAAAACCTATACTCATAAATATGAGGATGCCGGCTAATACCAAAGGTTGAATGGTCTTAACCGGTATAGGCGAAGGCCTTATCTCTTCGGAAGAAGGCAAAGGTTTCTTATCTAATTTGCTATACCAATACGCATCAATGGAATCTACTTTCGGAATTGGATGGAAAGGGTGCTCGGAGGGTGGAGAATCCACCGTCCATTCAAGCGTCCTTCCGTCCCATGGGTCAGGTCCCACTTTATCTGTATATCGATGAGTCTTATATAAATTCCAAGCGACAAACAGCATACTTGCCCCCATTAAAAATGCTCCAATTGTACTTACGAAATTCAACAGGAATAATCCATCTTCCCACGTATACGTATACACCCGACGAGGCATACCATTTAAACCGGCAAAATGCTGAGGCATAAATGTGAGGTGAAAGCCAATAATAAAGAGCCAAAAATGCCATTTCCCCAACTTCTCATCCAGCATTTTCCCGGTCATTTTCGGATACCAATAATATATTCCTGCAAAAGCTCCCAAAATGGTACCGCCGATCATTGTGTAATGAAAGTGAGCGACAACAAAATAAGAATCGTGGTATTGATAGTCAGCAGCTGCTACGGCTAACATAACGCCGGTAACTCCGCCGATAACGAAGGTTGGAATGAACCCAAGTGAAAACAACATGGGCGTAGTAATCCGTACTACTCCTCTTCGCATTGTAAATAGCCAGTTAAATATCTTTATACCCGTGGGCACAGCAATCAGCATAGTGGTTATAGCAAAAATCGCATTAGCCAGAGCCCCGAGGCCAACCGTAAACATATGGTGCGCCCAGACCATAAAGCCTAGAAGACCAATGAGGCATATGGCGATAACCATGGAAGTATACCCATATACTCTTTTCTTGGAGAAAGTAGAAATAATGTCGGAAAAGATACCAAAAGCCGGTAAAATAAGAATGTAAACCTCAGGATGACCAAAAATCCAAAACAAATGCTGCCAGTATACAGGATTTCCATACTCCCCAAGAAAAAAGGACGTCCCATACAGGCGGTCAAACGTCAGTAAGAGGAGCGAAATGGTTAAGACTGGGAAAGCAATTAATATAAGGATAGATGTAATTAAGGTGGCCCATGAGAATAAAGGCATTCGTGTCATTTTCATTCCAGGCGCACGCAGTCTGACAATCGTCACAATCATATTGATCGCTGTAAATATAGTCCCAAGCCCTGATATCTGCAAACCAAATATGTAGTAATTGTTATTCGGGCCCGTTGTATAGGTGTCTGTTGCCAAAGGAGCATAGGAAGTCCAGCCTGCATTCGGAGCAGCATTAAAAAAGAAGGCCATGTTGAAAATAACCCCGCCCGCAACAAACAGCCAGAAACTAATCGAATTTAAATAAGGAAAAGCAAGATCATTGGCTCCCAGCTGAAGCGGGACCGCTATGTTCATTAAACCTATCAGGAGCGGCATCGCAACAAAAAAGATCATAACTGTCCCATGTGTTGTAAATACTTCATTGTATTTTTGAGACTGAAAAACCCAGAACTCATTTTCTGGAACAGCTAACTGCGTGCGGATAAACATAGCATCCATACCCCCACGGATAAAGAAAACCATAGCAAGCAAAATATACATGGTTCCAATTTTACGATTATCTGTTGTTGTCACATACTCTCCCACGAGAGGCCACTTTCTTCTGGAAGTCATCCACCACATAATAAAAATACCTAATAAAACTGTGACAATCCAGGATACAACAATATCTGAAGGTACTTCCCCTATAAAAGGTACATTCATTTCCCTCCCTCCTTCTTTACTCTTTTATTCTTTTTTAAGCCAATCATCAAAAGCGCTTTGTTCAACTACTTTCGTTTCAAATCTCATTAGTGTATGTTTTGCACCACAAAATTCTGCACACTTCCCTTGATAAACACCTGTTTCTCCCGGTTTAAATGAAAGTCTGGTTTCTTCACCAGGAAGCACGTCAATTTTCCCCGATAAGTTTGGTACCCAGAACGAATGAATGACATCATTCGAAGTGAGTCGAAACTGTACTTCCTGGTCAACGGGCAGGATCAGTTCATCAAACGATTCTTTTCCATTCTCATAAACAAACTTCCAATTATACTGCTGTGCTTCAACATTCACGACCATGACATCACCTTGAGTTTCCTCAACGTTCCCTGACACTTTGGCTGTCAATTCATATGTAGCTTTAACGGTTGGGACGGCAAGGATTGCAAGTAAGATGAACGGGAGAACTGTCCATGTAATTTCCAGCCATTTACTTTCCTTCTCATTAGCAGGAATTGTTCCTCTAGTTTCCGGTGTTTCACGAAATTTTGATAAGAAACGAAAGAATAAAATGAAGACAACGATCAGCACGAGCATCATTAAGCCAAAACTTAAATAAATTAAATCGGTTAAAGTTTCAGCTGTATCACTTTTAGGATCCAGCACCCTCATCTGGCAGCCGCTTAAGAAAATTATCCCTAAGACCATAACTATCTTTCTCAACCCATCACCTCCCGTTTGAAAAAATGTTTTTTCAGAATAATATCTCAGCCTAGTAATTTCTTATTACCTCATTCCATAAAAATGAAACGTCTTCAACATTATTGAAAAACACACAAATAACCCCGGCCCCATAAAACAGGGGCCGGGGTTATTTGTCATTTTCCGTGCAGGTTTTCTAACCTTTTAATTCGTGCTTCCAATATTTCATATTCTTCTTTTGATACAAAGCCAAGCTCTTTCATCTGGTCCTGAAATTTTGCCTTCGCCTGCTCATTCCATTCCTTGTCTTTGCTTTCTCCTTTTGTTATCCAATTGTTCATCCTGTTGTTTATCATCGATTTGGCTTGAGATGGGCTGATCTCCCCTCTTTTCACCATTTCCTCCACCATTTTTTCAAACTTCTCCTTACCGCTCAGAGCTGCACCCAATCCTAAGTGAAACCCTTTTTTCAATAAATCACTCATCCTTCATTCCTCCTATTATGATGAATTCGTTTGAGCATTCTTACGTGACTGATAGAGCAAATGAAAAAACCAAACAGTCCAACTACCGCCAGGCTGCTGCCTATCCACAAACTTGGCAGGACAGGGACAATCATTGTGTAAAATAGTGCCCCTCCCCCCGATGCCAGCACTAAGAGAGAGAGAAACGTGTAAAAAAGGTAGTACTGATGAAACAACTGATTCTTTTGGTGGTAACTCTTCCATTCCCTCTCCTTGTCGCCGTCCTCAAGAAACTCAATGAGAGCACGTGGCAAAGACAGAAGAGGTCTTGCCGTTTCTTTAATTACATCTTTATACAAAGAGTAATTGGAATCATTACCCGAAACCCACTCTCTAATGACCGGCCGCCCCCATTGAATTAAATCAATCTGTGGATATACACTGCTCAGGACTCCGACGATGATGGAAGTTGCACGTCCCAGAAAAGCGTAATCCGCAGGGAGCTGTATCGGTTGTTCTTTGACAAACTGCTGCACATCTTCAAGCATATCATTCATCATATGTGCATCCAGCTTGTCAAAGTTCCCTTCTAAGTACATATCAGTGGTCTGCTTTAACAATTTTTTCACTTTTTCCGTATCAGCATCAGGTAAAAGAAAGTCCATTTCCTGCAAAGCTTCTATTACACGGTCATAATCATCGAGAATAAACCCTTGAATCATCGTCCGTATCGAATTTGCATCTTCATTCTTTATTTCACCGACCATGCCAAAGTCAATCATAACGATCGTTCCATCTTCCTTTAACATGATGTTTCCTGGGTGAGGGTCGGAATGAAACATACCTGCATATAAAAACTGCTCCACACACAAATCGAACAATCTATGGGCTGTTTTTTCACGATCAATGCCGTTCTTCTTTATAAATGATATGTCTGTTATTTTAGCTCCTTCGATCCATTCCATAACAAGGACACGCTTCGTCGATAAATCAGAATAGTACTCTGGAATATAAACGTCCGGGAAGTCTTTAAACCTTTTTTTGAAATGGATTCCATTATCTAATTCCATTGTAAAATCAAGCTCATTACTAATTACACGGACTACTTCTTGATACAAAGCTGGTAAATCTGCTTTTTTTCCGTAGATTGTAAAGCGATCAACCACCCAGAACACAATTTTCAGTGCTTTAAAGTCCATACGAAAGGAATCTCTCACCCTATACCTCTGGACCTTGACAGCAACCGGTGTCCCATCTTTTAATTGTGCCTTGTAAACTTCACCAATTGAAGCAGAAGCGACAGCAGCCTCGTCTATAGAGGACAAATATTCTTCCATAGGAGCATTCCAATCCTGCTCCATTATCTTCTTTGAGTAAGAGAAAGGGATCGGTTCGACCCGGTCTACGAGCCCTTCCAATTCTTTAATAAAAGATTTCGGAAGAAGGTCGCCTCGCGAGCTGAGAAACTGACCGAACTTAATGAGCAGCCCCCCAAGCGAAACCGCTTTTTTACGATATTCCTCTGCCTGCTCAGCCAGCATGTCTTCCCATTTTTTCTTCGTATCTTGATTCCATATTTTATGTCTTTTCCCAAACCAATAGATCTGCACTAAGAATTTCAGAGACATCCAGACAATTACGGTAATTCTGTATATGGATATGTACTTCAATCTCTGCCCCATCCTTCGTCCTCCTTCCGCCTGCTATTTCTTACTTTTCCCCTTCGGAAAGCTCATCAATCATCCTATATAGACACTCGAGGTCATAAGCCGCTGTCTTTCGTGAGGGAAATGCGCCTCACATAAGCCTTCGTCTTATGCTTGTCGTGTCTATCAGAACGGTTGCACTTTTATTTTTATCCAGTTCCACCGTTCAGACACTCGAGGTCATAAGCCGCTGTCTTTCGTGAGGGAAATGCGCCTCACGTAAGCCTTCGTCTTATGCTTGTCGTGTCTACCAGAACGGTTGCACTTTTAATATTATCCAGTTCCACCGTTCAGACACTCGAGGTCATAAGCCGCTGTCTTTCGTGAGGGAAATGCGCCTCACGTAAGTCTTCGTCTTATGCTTGTCGTGTCTACCAGAACGGTTGCACTTTTAATATTAACTATGTAAGAATTTGTTTATAAAGAAAGGGTGGTTACATGATGCAGATTCGTGAGTTGGAAGTTAGGGAATTACATAAAGTAGCAGAATGGCTGTTTCAAATGAATGAACAGGATCATCATTACGTAGCTTGGCTTGCCTCAGATCAAAATGAGATCTTTGAACAAATTTGGACGTTGACGCAATTTAAAGAACCTCTGGCTTACGTTGCCTGGGAAGGAAATGAGATTATCGGCTTTATGGGACTTCTACCTTTCTTCGAACAAAAGCTGTGCCGTCTTCTCGGCCCTTTCGCTCTGGAGAATCAAGAGGAAGTCATTGAACGCTTGTGGGAGAAAGCTTCGTTAACAGCTCAACTTCATTTTGATGTTGTCAAAGTGGCCTGCTTCGCAAAGAATGAAGCTCTTGTTACTTTTGCCCAACATCATGATTTTGAATTATATAATGTAGAAAAAACGCTGGCTGTCCACCACACATCCTATACACCTACGAAGGATAAGGGTCAAAAGGTTGTGGATCTTCACCTGGAAGATTACTCCAACCTCCACCGTCTTCATCCAACGGCAGCTTATTATACAACAGACGAAATGCTTCATTTGGCACAGAAAGAAGGAAATCATATATGGGGGTATATGGAAGATGGGGAACTAATTGGGTACCTCTATCTTGAGACCATCTCTCCTGATGAGGAAGGGGAAATTTGCTTTGTAAATGTTCTTCCATCTAAAAGAAGTGCTGGTGTTGGAACGACACTCATGAATCACGCATTACAATACGCGTTTTTCGCCCTCCATTTAGATGTCGTCACCATCTCCGTCCGCACTCAAAATAAACAGGCAGAGGAACTTTATAAGCAACTGGGCTTTACAGAATCTCACACCATTTATGCATTTCAAAAATCCTGGAAACCCGTGTCATCCTCTTCCCACCTTCACTGATATAAAAAAGGAGGCTTCATATGGAAAACCATATTCGTGATGCTTTAACTAAAGTGAAAGATTCGAGCTCTCTCAAGAAGTTCAATTCTATCCAAGGGGGAGACATTAATCAGGCATTCTATGTCGAAACAGAAAAGCAGTCGTACTTCATTAAGGTAAACGAAGGCGTCCCTTCTCACTTTTTCCAGGTAGAAGCTGATGGGTTGGAAGCTATTCGCGAAACACGTACCATCCGGGTGCCGGATGTGTACTATTATGACATCCCCCGTAGTAAGGAGACAGCAGCCCTCGTCATGGAATGGATTGAGCCCGGATCTTCTGATTCACCTGAAAAACTGGGCAGGCAGCTTGCACAGCTGCATCAAAACTGCGCCTCTCAATATGGTTACGGCGCAAAAACCTTCGTTGGGAAATTGGATCAGCCAAATGAATGGGAACGTTCCTGGGTTGACTATTATCGCAATCACAGGCTGGGGAGACAGTTGGAAGCTGGAATTACAAAAGGAACCATAAATAAAAAACGGCGCACCGGCCTTGAACAAGTGATAGAGAAGCTAGATCACTATCTGCCCGCTGATCCCAAGCCCTCTTTGCTGCATGGAGATCTCTGGGGTGGAAACTGGATGACAGATATGCAGGGCAGTCCTGTACTCATTGATCCATCTATTTTATATGGAGATCACGCTTTTGAGTTAGCTTTCACAGAGCTTTTTGGAGGATTCCCCCAATCATTTTACGATGCGTATCAGGAAAACTTTCCACTGCCCGACAGCTATGAAGAAACCAAACCTTTATACCAGCTGTTTTATCTGCTGGTCCATTTAAACATGTTCGGAGAAATGTATGGTCCCCCTGTGGACCGCATTATCAATCATTTCAGTGATTAATGCTCAGGAATAGGCTCTCCCTTTTCCTGAGTCTGATATTTCCAAAAGATCTGAAGGGTACGGGTTAAAGTATGTCTGTTTAATCAGATAGCTGCTTTGAAACCGTGCAGACCAACAGTTCAATACACTAATCACTGCACTCAGTGGTACTTTTTCGTCCCGATACTGATCAAGCAGGTCGGAGAAACTTTCCTTCTCCGCTTTCGTCAACTCTTTCTTGAAATACCCGGCAATATGCTGACAGACATTTATATGAGCACTTGCCTTTGCCGGCTTTTGCATTAAAGCATGAAGAAGATGTTCGTAATAACGGATTACTTCCTCGAAATTATTATGGTTGTGATTAGCGACGACCTGTCCCATTTTCTTCAATGTGCCGGGATGGTAGGCCATAAATAAGTACTTATTATCTGCATGAAACTGCTGAAGGGCGTGCGTGGTATTCTTTCTCTTAACTTCCCGGAATCCTGCTAATGTAAATAGTTTGGTCAGAAAGTGGTGTCTCAGCGTGAAATTCTTCAGTCTTCCTTCTTCTTCTATGGCCAGTCCGCCATGACGGCTGATGATTTCTTTTGCAAAGAAGCCGGCAGTCTTTCCTACAACTTGAGAATTCCCCTCACTTTGATATACCTTTACATCCTGCACCCCACATGTTGGGGAACGATTCTTCATCAAGAAGCCATCCACATCAGGGAGATGATCAAAAAAGTCTACAGAGAACTCACTCATTTTCTCTGTTAAATCTTCTCCCGTTTTAGGCTGGACCAACCGTTCTTCTTCGCCACGGACAACTCGAATCACATCTCTAGGTACGCCTAACCCAATTTCCACCTCCGGGCAAACCGGAATAAACTCTACATGGTTCTGCATACGCTGCACAGCTTTATCTGGGATCACCGCTCCGTTATAACGTACTTCTTCAAATTCCAGACACCGGCTGACGACAACCTTAGGTGTAGGAAAGTTCTCCATACCAATCATCTCCGTTCTCACAAAAATTCTAGTATTTTAAAGTTTCCCGGCAGGTACAAAGAGGTAAACATATACAACCCATTTCTCTACAAATTTCCTATTGGTTTTTGTCGGAAAACATAATAGAATAGGTAATGTTGTATATTTATTCTTTAATGTTTATAAATAAAACAAACAATGTCAGGAGAGATTTTGGATGAAAGCTACAGATTTCAAAGCATCATCGCATTTACGTTTCATCATTCCATCCTTGATCGGAATATTCTTGTTCATGTTTCCGATTTCAGGGGAAGATGGAGCCATTACCATACCGATTGCCATTTTAGCTGGATGGTTAGAAACATGGCTTGCTGGATACTTATCCCTGATCATGACGATTATTATATCAATTACAGCTGTTGGTACAGTCCTCGCTAAAATTGGTGGTCCTAATGCTTTAAGGAATTATCCTTTTTTCCATTCTTTATTTAATGTTCCACCTGTCTGGGTGGTTACTCGAATTTTAGGTATGATCTTTGCTATAATGGTTTATTTTCAAATTGGACCTGAAGCAATCACATCCGGAAACACGGGCGGGTTACTGCTTGATTCCTTACTTCATGTCTTGTTTGCTGTCTTCTTATTTGCGGGGTTATTTCTGCCGCTTCTTTTAAATTATGGACTGCTGGAGATGTTTGGCGTTATATTAACAAAAATTATGCGCCCGCTTTTCCGTTTACCGGGTCGGTCTTCTATCGACTCTCTTGCATCATGGTTAGGAGACGGAACGATTGGTGTCCTTCTTACTAGTAAGCAATATGAAGAAGGGTATTACACCAAACGGGAAGCTGCTGTCATCGGGACAACCTTCTCTGTTGTTTCTATTACCTTCAGTCTTGTGGTTATTAAGGAAGTAGGACTTGGAGATATGTTTATTCCTTTCTACCTCACCGTTGCATTTGCAGGCTTCATCGCTGCTTTAATTATGCCAAGAATCCCGCCTCTATCCAGAAAAGCGGATACGTATGTTACTGAGGAAGCCGCTGATGAAAATGAAGAAATACCAGAGCATCATAACGTGTTTTCTTATGGCTATGCTAAAGCTGTAGAAAGAGGGAGTAAATCTACAGGGCCGGTAGAATTTATAAAACAAGGAATGCAGAATATCCTTGATATGTGGATGGGCGTTGCCCCTATTGTAATGGCTTTAGGTACGATTGCCTTAGTGATTGCTGAATTCACACCGTTTTTCACTTGGATCGGCATGCCTTTTATTCCACTGTTGGAACTTATGCAGGTCCCCTATGCCCAGGAAGCTTCAGAAACAATTCTTGTAGGATTTGCGGATATGTTCCTGCCAGCTATTATCGGTGCCTCCATTGAAAGTGAAATGACGCGCTTTATTATAGCGTCTCTATCAGTCACTCAGCTTATTTATATGTCTGAAGTTGGTGGATTGTTATTGGGCTCTAAAGTACCAGTGAACATGAAAGACCTGTTCATCATTTTCCTTGAGCGTACGATTATTACATTGCCAATTATCACACTTATTGCTCATTTCTTATTCTAAAAATAAAAACGCTAAGCCTCGAGGCTTAGCGTTTTTTTAATTCCTCTATCACTTTTTGTGCCGTACTTAAACTTGATTGTGGATTTTGTCCTGTAACAAAGGGAGCATCTACAACCACATAGTCTTCATAAGGATTATCTTTCTTATAGTCCGCCCCTGCTTCTTTCAGACGATCCTCTAGAGAGAACGGGACAACGGATGTTAATCCCGTCTCTTCCTCTTCTTCATTTGTGAAACCTGTAATTTTCTTTCCTTCAATGAGCTGTTGACCATTATGATCTTTCACACCAATAAACCCTGCCGGTCCATGGCAGACAGAAGCAATCACTTTCTGCTCTGTCAAGAAATGCCGAAGAAGTTCCTCCAGCTGTTCATTTTCCGGAAAATCATACATCGTTCCGTGACCGCCACAAAGAAAAATACCCGCAAATTCTGTTGGATCTACATCCGCCAGAGTCATCGTGTGATCAATCGGTTTCATCACGCCGTCCCATACTTTAGGGAGCCGGTTACTGTAGCTGTTCGGATCAATGGGAGGCCGACCCCCGTTAGGACTGGCAGCTACCACGTCATATCCTGCTTCCTGAAATTCTGTAGCAGGTTCTACAAACTCAGATAACCATAACCCCGTTTTATGTTCTCCGTCCATTTGGTCGACGTTCGTCACAATCATAAGAATTTTTTCTGCCATGCCAACCAACCTCCTTATAAATATCTTTCCTATTATTCACAAGGAGGTCTGATTCCATCCATAAAGAAAAACTCACGACGAGAAAAACGTATCTTTCTGCGTAGAACGATGCCACCAAGCTTTTAAGAGCTGAACGCGTCCTTCAATCATAGGTTGTGTAACTGTACGAATGAAACTGCTTGAAAGCAGATAAACAATACCGGCAGCAACAATCGCAAGCCCTATTACATCCATCATATGATTAACACTGAACCAGCCCGCCTGGCGGAAAAATTGAATAAAGAAACCATGGAGCAGATACACATATAAGGTTTTTCCACCAAGATAAGTGAAACGATAGTGTTTGTTAGGAATCCAAGCCATCACGCTGACCACCATAACTGCCGCAAGGAAATAAACACCTAATCGGATAAGTCCCCCCATTTCTGGACTATCCAGCACAGCATACGACTTCGAACCGAGCAGCCATCCTGAGGTGAATGTTGGGGACATCGCAATGAAAGCAGCAACCCCCGTCATTACTACAAGACTTATCTCCTTAATTCGACGCGTTCTCCATTTATAGACATGGTCTTTCGTCAACCAATACCCAGCTAAGAAGAACGGAAAAAAGACAAAGGTGCGCGAGAGACTGAAATGGTGACCAACATCAGTGAAGTACCCAACTAATATTCCAATTTGAACCGCAATTGAAACTCCCAGTATTGGTGGAACTTTTTTAAACCAATACAGAAGAATATGCCAGCAAAAAAGGCTGAATAGAAACCATAGAGACCAATGGGGATAGAAGATTCCATCAAAACCATCCCCCTTGCCGATGAAAAAGTAATACCCTGTATAGACGAGTTGAAAGATGAGATAAGGCAGAATCAGTTTTTTAGCAAGCTGTATTATATAATCCTTTTCTCCTGACCCCTTTGCAAAAAAACCAGCAAGAAAAATAAAGGCCGGCATGTGGAATGTATAAATCCATGTATAAAGCGTGTACATGGGTTTTGAGCCATCTGTAAATGGTTGAATCATGTGTCCGAAGACAACCAGAAAAATCAGGACTACCTTTGCATTATCAAACAAAGCATCACGCTTCATGCTGTCTCACCCTTCTTTTTTTAATTAACACTTAGAATACCTTACTTATTATTTATCACATTAAGAAGTCATTGTAGACAAGTTTATGGAGATTTAAAAGCATTGTAACAGTAATGTTATCTTCCGATATGTACTGTAATGAACGAAAACAATAGCAGAGACATCCGTTTTCGAATGTCTCTGCCGCTGTTTCAGGACTCAAAGTCAATGGCCCAGCTCCCTTTACGAAAAATGGGCTCGAATTCCCCTTCCTTGGTTTCACCATCAATATCTAATTCTTCAGATCCCATCATAAAATCTTCATGCACGAGACTATCGTTGACCCCGTGCGCTTCCATTTGTTCTTTGTTAAAAGAGGATCCGCCTCTTACATTTGTCGGATAAGCTTTCCCCAGCGCTAAATGGCAGGAAGCATTTTCATCATAAAGGGTGTTATAGAAAATATGACCAGCCTGAGAAATCGGTGACTCATTAGGGACGAGCGCTACTTCCCCCAGACGTTTAGCTCCATCATCGGTTTCTAACAAATGCTTCAGTGTGTCTTCACCAGATTCTGCTGAGTAATCAACCACCTGGCCATTTTCAAACGTCAACGTAAAGTTTTCGATGAGGTTGCCTCCATAATTCAAAGGTTTTGTACTTGTCACTTTCCCTTGAACACCGGTTTTATGTGGCATAGTAAATACTTCTTCTGTTGGTATGTTTGGATTGAATTCTGTTCCATTCACGGATTTTGTTGACCCACCGTGCCACACATGGCTGGGTACCAGTTCAATAGAAAGCTCTGTTCCCGGTGCTTTATAGTGAAGTTTCTTATATTGCTTCTGATTAAGATACTCTCGGGCCTGACGCAGACGCTCATTATGTTCTTCCCACGCTTGAATAGGATCGTCCTGATCAATTCTCGTAATTTGAAAGATCTGCTCCCATAGTTTGTCCTGGGCTTTTTCAGGAGGTGTTTCCGGAAATACCTTTTCAGCCCATGCCTGCTGTGGGTAGGCAATAATAGACCACGTGGTTTTGTCATTCATAATATAGTCCCGATAGGAAGACAAAGCTTCTGCACTTGCTTTGTTCGCTTTTGCCACCCTTTCTGGATCTACATTCTTAAACAAATCAGGGTTGGGACCGTAAACAGATAGTAAGGCATATCCGTCAGCGACCATTTCTTCCAATCCATCTGCTTTCCATTTTGGAAAGGACTCCAAAATCTCCATTGGAGCATTTTTCATCTTCATGTAACTCAGCATCTCATCATTCCACTCCACATGGACGTTTTTAGCCCCGCGCCCGTATGCTTTAGCTGAGATAATTCGTACAAGATCAGCAGCCTCAATGGGTGCATTAATAATTAAGCCTTGACCTCTTTGCAGGTTGACACCTTTCTTTAAAGCTAGATCCGCATATTTTTCTAATTGTTTCTTTTGATTATTCAATAGTAACCCCTCCAGCTGCTTGGTCTGTTTTTATATTTTTGGCGCTGTTAAAGTTCAACGTTTTTATTTTTTATTAGGTTTGTTAAGGACTTGAGTTGAGATAATTTTCATATTAAGTGTGCTCATCTAAAACGCGCATTATGTTTGTTCCTTAAACATTTCAATCGCTCGTACTCTCATTGTTTTATGATCCACAACAGGCTTAGGATAATCCTCCCCGATTATACATCCAGCTTCTTCTTGTTCATCTTTGGACATCTTACCTGGTTCATGAATGTATTTTTCTTTTACTTCTTTTAATTCCGGCATCCATTCTTTAATAAAACGGCCATGTGGATCGAATCGCTCTGACTGCCTCGTAGGATTGAACACACGAAAATAAGGAACTGGATCCGTTCCTGTAGAGGCTGCCCACTGCCACCCTCCTATGTTGGAAGCCGGATCGTAATCGATTAGTCTTTCAGAGAAATAACGCTCTCCTTCTCTCCAATCCATCAGTAAATCCTTAGTCAGAAAAGAAGCAACGGCCATTCTGAGTCTGTTGTGCATCCACCCTGTCTCATTGAGCTGCCTCATCGCCGCATCTATTAGAGGAAAACCCGTCTGTCCCTCCTGCCACTTGATTAGTAAATCATCATCATTGTTCCATGGAAGCCCGCGGTATTTTTCTACCACCTCTTTATTCTTGGATTCAGGATGATGATGGTAAATCATATTGTAGAAATCGCGCCAGGCTAATTCCGATATATACGCATCCACACCAGATGTGTTCTTCCGGAAGTCTACCCTGTCCTCAATGGTATGGTAAACGGTTCTTATGGAGACTGCCCCCGTCCGGAGATAACGTGACATAAGACTTGTTCCATCTACAGACGGATAATCTCTCCGTTCATCATAATCATAAATATCTGCGTCCAAAAACTGATCCAGTCTCTCTAGAGCATCTGCCTCACCAACACCAGGGAAATTACCACTCAACCGATTTATTAGCTGTTGATAAGCTTTTTCTCCTTTATTAAAAGAAGACTTCTTATCAATAGCAGCTGTTGAGAGCTTCTCATGATTAACCTTCTGGACCGCTGGTTTTTGCAGCTCTTTCCAGCTTTTTAAGTAAGGAGAGAATACTTTATAGAATCCCCCATCTTTCTTCCTCACTTCATCTGCTCCATGAATATGATGATCTACGTAGTGGTAAGCTTCAACATTCATAGAATCAAAAAAATCCAGCATATGATCATCACGTTTTTTTCCAAAACCAGTCTCATCACGATTGAAATAAATCATGTCCGCATCTGTTTTTTCCACAAGATCTGTGAACGCTTCCTCAATTTCACCTTCAAGAAAATGTACGGGGGCACCTGTTCCCTCTGCTTGATCTACAAAGGATTTCAAGGTTTGAAAAAAGTAGTCATGTCTTGGAGTAAACGTTTCATTTAATACAGGATGTATATGAAAAACAAGGACTATGTGATCGCCGTCCTTTGTATGTTCTATAGCTTTGGCCAGCGCGGTTTGATCGTTTAATCGTAAATCTCTACGAAACCATACAGCTCTTACAGTCATACCCCATCCTCCCTCTCTCTTTATCCTTCCTTTTTCCCTGTGGATATAAACTCAAATCATCATCCACTTATTCACATGTGGATATCTTCATTAAAGGAAGTACTTCCAGACTCTATACCATACAGGATCGTTTCGTTCCCAACGCCCTTACCCTGGAACCATCACAGAGTCAAACCATAAAAAAACTGCCCGAGCATAAACTCAGGCAGTTCGTCAGCTTTTATTCAAAGTTTTTCATCAGCGTAGCCATTTCAATAGCGGCTGTTGCAGCTTCCCAGCCTTTATTTCCAGCTTTTGTTCCTGCTCGTTCGATCGCCTGCTCAATCGTATCCGTTGTAATGACTCCAAAAATAACAGGAATCCCACTTTGCATCGATGCCTGGGAGACACCTTTAGCTGCCTCATTACAAACGTAATCGAAATGTGGAGTAGATCCGCGGATAACAGCTCCCAAAGTCACGACTGCATCGTACTTCCCGGAGTTTGCCATTTTGTTTGCAACCAAGGGAATTTCAAAAGCTCCCGGGACATGAGCGACTTCTACATCATTGACTTCCACGCCATGGCGTTTGAAAGCATCTACTGCTCCCTCATATAATTTTCCTGTGATAAAATCATTAAATCGCCCAACGACGATCCCAACTTTTAACCCTGTTCCTACAAGATTACCTTCTATTGTTTTTACCATACGTACAACTCCCTTTCTAGTAGTGGAATAAATGCCCCATTTTAGACTGTTTTGTTTTCAAGTATCGTTCATTTTCTTTTCTGGAATCCATTTGAATTGGAACCCGTTCAACGACTTCTAAGCCGAAGCCCCCGAGCCCTGATATCTTTTTGGGATTGTTCGTAAGAAGACGCAGTTTTGTGATTCCTAAGTCCTTCAATATTTGGGCGCCTACTCCATAGTCCCTAAGGTCTGGACCAAATCCAAGCTTTTCATTTGCTTCGACAGTATCGTACCCTTCTTCTTGAAGCTTATAGGCCTGAAGTTTATTCATCAGCCCGATCCCACGGCCCTCCTGGCGCATATAAAGCAGTACACCACTGCCGTTTTCGGATATCTGCCTTAAAGCATTATGAAGCTGCGGGCCGCAGTCACAGCGGTAGGACCCAAAGACATCTCCTGTCAGACACTCAGAGTGGACACGAACAAGCGTCGGCTCATCAGGGTTGATGTCGCCCTTAACAAGAGCGAT
This sequence comes from Halobacillus litoralis, assembly GCF_020524025.1. Classification (GTDB taxonomy): domain Bacteria; phylum Bacillota; class Bacilli; order Bacillales; family Halobacillaceae; genus Halobacillus; species Halobacillus litoralis_D. The sequence continues at coordinate 645,038 of NZ_JAIVKN010000002.1, forward strand.
ATGATCTTTATAATCGATATCATTAGAAAAGCCGACCGCTTTAAAGTCTCCATACTCCGTCGGCATGTTTACTGTTACTTCACGTTTCACATGTTTTTCTTTTTCATGACGATACTGGATAAGGTCGGCAATTGTGATCATAGGGATATCGAATTCATCCGCCATTTTCCTAAGATCAGGTACGCGCGCCATTGTTCCGTCATCATTAATAATTTCACAAATGACTCCTGCCGGTCTCGCCCCAGCTAAACGGGCCAGGTCAACGGAAGCTTCTGTATGGCCGGCCCTCCGAAGAACTCCGCCTTCTTTTGCAATCAGCGGAAAAATATGACCGGGTTTTTGAAAATCAGATGCTGTCGTTTCACGATTAAGCATTTCTCTAATGGTTAATGCACGTTCTTCAGCAGAAATGCCTGTTGTCGTATCTTTATGGTCAATACTGACAGTAAAGGCGGTCTGGTTCGGATCTGAATTGTTATCCACCATAGGCATCAGTTCTAAATCCTCAGCCAGCTCATCCGTAATCGGTGCGCAGACAAGGCCTCTTCCGTATTTGATCATAAAATTAATCATTTCCGGCGTTGCATATTCAGCAACACCGACAAGATCCCCTTCATTTTCACGGTCCTCATCGTCACATACTATGACAAGCTTCCCCTGCTTCAAATCATCTATTGCTTTCTCAATTGAATCAAACATACTCTCACCTCTTATGCAAAGCCGTTATCAGCTAAAAACTGCTTAGACATCGCTGATTTCGGATGCTCATTTTGTTGTCCACTCAGGAAGTGAGCGACGTATTTCCCTATCATATCGCATTCAATATTTACGCGGTCACCAGGTCCTTTCCCTCCAAGAACTGTATGTTCCATCGTATGAGGGATTAATGAAATCGTAACCTTATCCTCTTCCACCCCAAAAACCGTTAATGACGTCCCATCTACTGCAATAGATCCTTTATAAACAAAGTAATGAATGAGTTCTTCAGGCAGCTGTACTTCATAATAGACAGCATTGGATTCTGGTTTTTTCGAAACGATCTTTCCGGTTCCATCAATATGACCGGAAACAAGATGCCCCCCAAAGCGCCCCCCTGCTGCCATCGCTCGTTCTAAATTTATCGGGTCGCCTTGCTTTAGTTCATGAATATTGGTAGCGCGGTAAGTTTCAGGCATGACATCAAAAGAAATGGTGCCATCAGTCAAATCTGTAACGGTCAGGCATACTCCGTTAACAGATATACTATCACCCAGCTTCGCATCCTTCAGCACGACATCTGCTGACACCTTCACTTCCAGCGCTTCTGTTTTGTTTTTCACAGATTTAAGTGTACCTATCTCCTCTACAATTCCTGTAAACATAATCATTCTCCTCTTTTCAAAGAAACGATTTTAATATCTTCTCCCACTAACTCATTAGAAACAATTTCAAAGGATCTCACATCTTTTAACTGGTGAATGCCTTTACCAGCCACCGGGGTCAATGCTTCTTTTCCACCAATCAACTTGGGGGCAATGTAAGTAATTGTTTCATTTATTTTACCTGCCCGAACAAAAGAATCAGCGATTGTGGCTCCTCCTTCTACGAGAAGGGAAGTGACTTTCTGTTCTCCTAGATAACGAAGAACTTCCTCCACCGGAATCTGTTCAAAGTCGAAAGGTACCACACTTACGTGTGGTATTTGTTCGAAGTGCCTCTGTTTTTCATTCTCTGTATGACGACCGGTGAAAATCCAGGTCGGCGCTTCGTTATTTTCTATAAGCTGTGATGTAACAGGCGTCTGTAAATGGGTGTCAAGAATGATACGGATGGGATTGCGTCCCTTTCCCTCTATCCTTGTCGTTAATTTAGGATCATCCATAAGGACCGTGTTAATTCCTACAAGAATTGCATCTGACCGATGTCTGTACGAATGACCGTCCTGCCGCGCTTCTTCCCCTGTAATCCATTGACTTTCTCCAGACGAGGTAGCGATCTTCCCATCCAGACTCATCGCCGACTTCAAACGGACATAAGGTTCTTTCATTTTTATATAATGAAAGAAGGCACGGTTCAGTTCATCCGCTTCTTTTTTCATAACACCCGTCTTTACTTCTAATCCATGTTCCCTCATTTTTTGGATACCTCTGCCGGCTACTTTGGGATTAGGATCAGATGAAGCAATGACAGCACGCTGGATACCCGCTTTCACTACAGCCTCTGCACATGGAGGAGTCTTTCCATAATGACTGCAGGGCTCAAGTGTCACATAAATCTCTGCCCCCCGCGCCTTCTCACCAGCCATTCTAAGTGCGTGGACTTCCGCATGAGCCTCCCCCGCTTTCACATGGACACCTAAACCAACGACTTGATTATCCTTGACTACTATGGCAGCCACGGATGGGTTTGGACTTGTCTGCCCGATTGTCTCTTTTGCCATCTCGATAGCCATGCCCATGAATCTCTCGTCTCGACCCATTTTCTTCACCTGCGCTTTAATAAAAAAATAGACCCTGAAGAAGTTATACTTCCCCAGGGTCTTTGACGTAAAATTTGCGTACACAAAATAAAGGGTACACGTTTCGTTAATCTGTACCTTTTACGTTTCCTTAACCTTCTCCCATCCAGACTCTCACTGTCGGCTTTGGAATTTCACCAAATCAGGAAGAACCGTGCTTCACACTGATTCTTCGTCGCGGGCTCGGAGCTGCTGCTCATTACCGCCGGCTGGGATTTTCACCCGACCCCGAAGGTTCTCTTATGCGTTTGTGATCCTATATATTAAATATATAGGAAAAACAAAAACCACGCAATTCTAATGAACTCTAATTTTATAATTTTTATAAAGTGTTGAAACAAACCTGTCTTAAGATCGAGCAGGTCCTTCTGCATAAAAAACGATTGAATGTTTTCTACCTTTTCATCTCCCGCTTTGTTCCTGTCCTCTCTTTAGAACCGAACTATAAAATCGTATTCTTTCTATTGTAAAAATTCTAGAAATCAGCTAGTATTAAAACCACTAGGAAAACGTTTGCACAAACAGTATTTTAAAGCTGTGAAAGTATTTGAAATAAGTCTTAAATATAAGTATATAGAAATGAATCCCAAAGTTTAAAGCACAAATGAAAACGTTTGCATTGGATTGGGTTAAGATATACTAATAAGAAATGAGGGGAACTTTATGGAACGTGTTTGGTGGAAAGAAGCTGTTGGCTATCAGGTGTATCCTCGCAGTTTTCAAGATTCAAATGGGGATGGAATTGGCGATCTTCAGGGTATGATCGGCCGTCTGGATTACCTGAAAGAAATGGGAATTGATTTTATTTGGATCTGCCCTATGTATAAATCCCCAAAAGATGACAATGGCTATGATATTTCAGATTATCAGGATATCCTGGATGAATTTGGAACGATGGAGGACTTTGATCAACTGCTGGAAGAAGTGCATAAACGGGATATGAAGCTGATTATTGATCTTGTCCTAAATCACACAAGTGATGAGCACCCATGGTTTATCGAATCAAGAAAATCTAAAGACAACCCTAAACGGGACTGGTACATTTGGCGGGACGGCAAGAAAGGGAAAGAACCAAATAACTGGGAAAGTATCTTTGAAGGTTCTGCCTGGGAATATGATAAGAAAACTGATCAGTATTATCTTCATGTTTTTTCTACGAAGCAGCCTGATTTGAACTGGGAAAACAGTGAAGTGCGGGAGGTCTTGTACGATACGGTCAATTGGTGGCTGGATAAAGGCATTGATGGTTTCCGCATTGATGCAATCAGTCATATTAAGAAACGACCAGGGTTACCCGATATGCCAAACCCTAAAAAAGAAACCTATGTCTCTTCTTTTGACATGCATATGAACCAGAAAGGAATTCACAAATTTTTGCAGGAATTCAAGGATCGCACTTATGCCAACTATGATGTTATGACTGTTGGAGAAGCAAATGGCGTCGATGCAGATGAAGCGGATTTATGGGTTGGAGATAACGGAAAGATGGATATGATCTTTCAATTTGAACACCTTGACTTATGGGATCAGGATGCAGAACAACAGCTTGATATTCCCGGGCTGAAAAAAGTTCTTACACGCTGGCAGAAGGCTCTTGAAGGTGATGGATGGAACGCTTTGTTTGTTGAAAACCATGACAAAGCCAGGGTTGTATCTACATGGGGGGATGATCGCGTATACTGGCGGGAAAGTGCTACTTCGATCGGGACTATGTATTTCTTCATGCAGGGGACCCCTTTTATATACCAAGGGCAGGAAATTGGTATGACGAACGTCGCCTTCCCTTCCATTGAAGACTACGACGATGTAGCCGCCAGAAATTTATACAAAACAAAGAAAGAAAAAGGGATGAAACATGAGGAAATCATGGAGATTCTATGGAATACGTCCCGGGACAACAGCCGAACCCCTATGCAATGGAGCAATGAACCACAGGCAGGGTTTACAACCGGAACCCCTTGGATAAAAATTAATTCCAATTATAAGAGCATCAATGTTGCCGATCAGCAGAAGGATCCGCATTCCATTCTCAGTTATTATAAGAAAATGATTCACCTAAAGAAAAAACACGATCTATTCACTTATGGAACTTACGATCTTATCCTCAAAGAGGATACCAGGATTTATGCTTATACACGCACACTTGGTGACAAGACTGCGCTCGTGATTTCTAATTTAACAGATCAAACCGCTGCCTTTGAGTCCACTTTTTCATTAAGTTCTGAGAACTTGATTTTGGCTAATCTTATCGTTGATGCACATAAGGACCTCACAGCCTTTACCTTGAAACCATTCGAAGCGAGAGTTTACTTGTTTCAATCCTAATGTTTAGAAAATACCTATATGCTATTCAGCAAGGGGCATTTAATCAAGTCCCTTGCTTTTTCATATGCATAAATAAAGGCAGCCACTCTACAGCGGCTGCCTTTATTTATGCATCTATTCTGGTATCAGCTTCTAATGTAAGTTCGACGTTTCCTTCAATCGCTCTGGAAATCATACAACTCTTTTCTGCTTTTTCTACCAGTCGATTTAATTTGGATAACTCCTGACTGCCTGCTTCTGAACTTAATACAACACGCGGTCTGTGGATAATCTGCTTATAAGTGAACACACCGTTCGTAACATCCACAATTCCCTCTGAGTTCATGTCCATTTCTTTTAGCGGCAGACCAGCACGCTCAATCATAGCAGCCAGGCTGATGATGTAACAGGTAGCGGCAGCGCCGAGTAGCATTTCGTCTGGATTCGTACCAACATCCGGGCCGTCCATACTTTTAGGAATGGATATTTCAGTCTTTAACTTGTCTGATTCAATAAAGCCGACTTCGTTTCTTCCCCCCGGCCAATCTGCTTTCAGATGAAAATGATGCAGCGTCATATTTTTCTCTCCTTTACACGGACTATTTTATTCTCCATGGCTGTAAATTCATAGCGGCCTCCATTGGTCGCTTGTATAAATGAGTGCTTTTTAACAAAGCCTGCTTTCTCATATAATTGTATCGCACGCTTATTGAATGAGGCGACAGCTTCTGCTTCATCCTGTAACATTTCCTTGAATCGCAGAGTACTCATCTTTCCCTCTGCTCCCAATCTTTCTTAAATCGATTCATTTTGATCTGCAGCTGTTCAATCATATTCAGGACACGTACGAAATCGTCCATATCCACTTCTTCAGGATCCATCGTTGTGACGACCTGATTCAACATTTGTATACGATTTTTTATATAATGAAACTGTTGTTGGGGATGCTCCGCTGCTTTTCCCATCCCACCCCTCCTTTACAAAGAACACATACCTTTATCTTAACTGCTCACCAAAAAGATGAAAAGAAAATGCATAGTGTTGAATTCCCTTTTTAGAAGAACACCCTTCTCTTAGAGATAATACTTAAGGTTTGTTCCCCCTCCAAGTCATCCTTATCCCAGGTTCGCCACTTCCAAGTGACTGCTGTAAAAAACTTCAAAAAAACAAGCGGGAATAGGTTCCACCGCTTGTCTTTCCTCCCTTATTCTTCATCCGTTTCTTTTTTACTCGATAAAAACCAGCCCAGAGCTGCAATGATGACAAGAACAGAATAGAAAATCACTTTCCACACGGTTGAATGGGCAAAGTGTTCATCTAAGATCTGGATATTTGGGTGAGCAAGCGTAGAAACAACCAGCTTGATTCCTACCCATCCAACGATGACAAAAGCGGCAATCTCTAAACCAGGTCTTGATTTAAGCAGTTTCACAAAGACGTTCGCCGCAAAACGCATAATGATAATCCCTATCATGCCGCCTGCAAGGATTACTGCGAATTGAGCCCCGTCCAAACTTCCGATAGAAGGCAGGTCTGTCTCTGGAAGAGCCACAGCCAGAGCTACGGCCGCAAGGATTGAATCGACCGCAAATGCAAGGTCTGCTAACTCTACTTTAAGTACAGTCATCCAGAAGCCTTTCCCCCGTTCTCCTTCCGCCTCTTCCCTTTCCTCTTCTTCCTCGTGACTGCTGCCATTTTTCACTTTTTCAATGAGGTGTTTCGCAGAGATGAATAGTAAATAAGCGGCACCTAAGGCTTGTACCTGCCAAACGTCTACAAGGAAAGAAATAATGAATAAGGAACCAAACCTAAGGATAAAAGCACCTACCAAACCATAGAACAATGCTTTTTTTCGTTTGTCTTCCGGCAGGTGTTTTACCATAATTGCCAGTACGAGGGCATTATCCGCAGCAAGGATTCCTTCCAATCCTACGAGAACTATCAAAACCCATCCGTACTCAATTAGTAATTGGACATCCACTTTTCCACTCTCCTTTTCATCCTATAAAAATGGTCCCAACCTGTATGGTAAGGACCAAATAAATAGACCTTTACCACGGCGGGTAAAGGTCTCGCTAACAACGTTCGTTGCCAATAAAGCCGGGGTACATTCCCGAAATGACGGCTTTATTGTACCAGCTACTCCCCTTCAGGAATACTACTATTTCATTCATCATAGCACGCACCCTTATTTTGTCAACGAATTCTACCCGCTTTATAGAGTACAATTAGTATGAGAGTCAGACTGTTTCCTTATACAATGATAAACAAACGTTTGATTAAATAGACAGGCTTTATCAATGTTCACTTTCCGCTCCGAACAACCTGGCTATTTCGACAATGACTTTTGATGATTTTTCCATATTATCTAAAGAGATGTATTCGTATTTGCCATGGAAATTCTCTCCACCTGTAAAAAGGTTCGGCGTCGGCAGTCCCATATAGGAGAGCTGTGAACCATCCGTCCCTCCCCTTATGGGCTGCACAATCGGATCAATTCCCTCCGTTACCATGGCTTTATGGGCAATATCTACAATATGCTGAACCGGCTTAATTTTATCCCCCATATTATAATATTGATCCTCGACCGTAAGGGAGACCCTCTCTTTCCCATATTTATTTTTGAGTTCATCAGCCATAGATTCCAGGCGTTCTTTTTTCTTTGCAAATTCACCTTTGTCGTGGTCCCTGACAAGATAAACCAGTTCAGCCTTTTCGACGTCACCTTCAAACGAATGTAGATGATAAAAGCCTTCATATTGTTCTGTATGCTCAGGTGCTTCCTTTTTTGGAAGACCTTCCTGAAACTCAATCGCTAGCTTTGCAGCATTCACCATCTTATTTTTAGCTGTGCCGGGATGGACACTATGACCATAAAAGGTTACTCTGGCTGTCGCGGCATTAAAACTTTCATATTGAAGTTCACCAAGAGGTCCTCCGTCAACAGTGTACGCATAAGAAGCTCCAAATCGCGCAACATCAAATTTGTGTGGTCCTCTGCCAATCTCTTCATCAGGTGTGAATGCCACCCGGATAGGACCATGTTTAATACCAGGATGTTGAATGAGATAATTCATTGCTGTCATGATTTCTGCAATGCCCGCTTTGTTATCCGCTCCTAATAGAGTTGTCCCATCTGTTGTAATAAGTGTATGCCCTTTATATGCAGACAGTTCAGGAAAGTCAGATGGATTCATGTGAACTTCTTCGTTTAATAGAAGCGTTCCCCCGTCATAATCCTCCACTACTTGAGGGTTTACCCCTTTTCCTGTGAAATCCGTCGCGGTGTCAATATGAGCTAAAAAGCCGATTGTCGGTACTTCTGCATCTGTATTTGAAGGCAGGGTAGCCATCACATAAGCATGTTCATCAATGGTAACATCACTCATGCCAATCTCTTTTAATTCTTCCACCAGTTTATGAGCAAGATCCCATTGCCCTTTCGTTGAAGGAGTGTGATCACTGTTTTCATCAGATTGTGTATCCATTTTTACATAACTTGTAAAACGGTTAAGTAATTCGCTTTTCATTTCCCTTCCTCCTCAAGTCCTGCTTCTATTTTCAGTTTATTCGTCCTCTGATTAAAAGTAAATGTATTGCTTCCCAACCGATATTTGGTATTCTTAAAATAGTCCATACATAAATACCGTTGACCATGCTCCTCACCCTCAATGACGGAGCATAATCTCACATAAAAAGGTGTGTCTATTGTTGATTCATAAAAAATGGTTCCAAGCTATCGTAACAGCTATCCTGCTGTCGCTGCTTATTCTTCTGCTTAACCAAATTCATTTCTTCTTTGAACCGGTCCTTATTTATTTAGGAGCGATCGCTGTTCCCTTGATCGGAGGCGGCATCCTTTTTTACATCTCGCGCCCGCTTTTAATCACATTGGAGAAATACCGCATCCACAGAATACCGGGAATTTTGATTATCTTCCTTTTGTTTCTATTTCTGGGCTTCTTAATAACGCAGTTTATCGCACCGATTGCGCAGGAACAATTTACTAAACTGGTTAATAACATTCCTGATATGGCCGATATGCTCGTAGACACTGTAACCTATTGGCAGCAAAATCAAGACATCATCCCAAGTCAATTCAATGGGACCATTGAAAATGTCGCCAATAACTTAGAAGGTTATTTACAGGATGCTTCTAAAGTCATTATTAATGTAATCAGTCAGCTGATTGGTTTTGTATTTGCCCTTGTCCTTATTCCATTCTTCCTTTTCTTTATGTTAAAAGATGGAGATAAGTTGATCCCGTTTCTTAAACAGTTCTTGAATGACCGGGCAGCAAAGAGTTTCGAAAAGTTAGCCCGTTCCATTGACCATACTCTGCATGCATTTATCCTTGGACAGATGACTGTCAGTATAGTTGTAGGGTTATTGTTATTAGTCGGCTATTTAATCATCGACCTGAATTACGCGCTGACCTTGGCCTTATTTGCCATGATTATGAACGTCATCCCATTTGTGGGTCCATTTCTTGCCGTCATTCCAGCCATTCTTGTAGGTCTTTTTCAAAATCCGATTCTCGCTGTGTGGGTAGCTGTTATTACAGTAATTGCCCAACAATTGGAAGGAAACTTTGTATCACCAAATGTCATGGGTAAAGCTCTTAATATCCACCCTTTGACAATTATTACACTGATCCTTGCTGCAGGAAGTCTGGCAGGCTTTCTCGGTCTTCTTTTTGCAATACCTACCTATGCTGTTGTTAAGACAATCGTCAGCCATTTTTATAACCAGTGGCTGGATAGAAAAACAGCAGAATAATAGGATGGCAGAATGCTTCAAACCACCCGCTATTTTTATAATAGTGGGTTTGTTTTTTGATTTTCTTATCTGTTAGAAAGTGAGTGATACCAGTATGCCACAGCCTAAGCTATGGACTTGGCCGTTTATATTTTTGATTTTAGCCAATCTGTTTACTTTTATGAGTTTTCAAATGTTGCTCCCAAACCTCCCGCCTTATATTGAATCGATCGGAGGAAGCAGTCTCCAGATAGGTCTGATTACAACAACATTTGCTTTTGGAGCGATTATCATTCGTCCAATGATCGGCCACCTCCTATTGACGAGGCCAAGAAAAGTGCTCGTCCTGAGCGGGGCCTCTGCTTTGCTCATCATGACCATTCTTTACCCCATTACACAGGTGGTCGTGATTTTATTGATCATCCGATTTATACATGGACTCGCATGGGGCTGGTCAACAACAGCTAATGGTACAGCAGCGGTGGACCTTGTTCCAAGAAAGAGAGTCGGAGAAGGGATGGGCTACTTCGGTTTATCTGTTACTGTGGGAATGATTATGGCTCCAAGCCTCGGAATCTACCTTTACCAGAATTATTCTTTTAACCTGCTTGTTTGGATCTCTGCAGCTCTTGGCATCGTAGCCATTCTGCTGTTCACCATTACGCGCTTTGTTACTCCACCACAAGTGTATAAGAGTCAGGAAGACCCTCCCGTCTTTTCATATACCGGTTCACTTATTGAAAAGAATAGCTGGTATCCCGCTCTTGTAACGATACTGACCACCTTTGGATATGGGGCAGTGGTTACCTATATCGTGATATTTGGGAATGAACAAGGACTTTCTGGAACTTTCCTATTCTACTTTTCCAACGCTTTGACAGCTACGATCTCACGTCCAATTACAGGACGGTACTTTGATAAAAAAGGTCCTTGGAAACTCATCATCTTTTGCTCTTTTATCTCTTTCACAGCCATGTGGGTACTGGCTACAGCAAGTTCTAACCTTCACTTAGTGATTGCTGGTGCTTTATTTGGTGCTGGATATGGTTCCATGATGCCTGCCCTTCAAGCGTGGGTTATTTCAAGAACAACCATCGAGCGCAGCGGCATTGCCAATGGCATGTATTATTCGTCCATTGATTTAGGGATCGGATCAAGTGCTCTTGTCCTGGGCTTTATCTATCAGTTTGTTAACACAGCCGCATTATTCAAAATTTCAAGTTTCTTATTCATTGCCGTTATGGTTTTAACGATAGTAGATATGTACAAGCAGCAAGAACCATGGCAGTCACCTCAATAAATAAACAAACGCACCCTGCAGGATGGGTGCGTTTGTTTTCCTTCTAAAGTAAGATGTTCTGAATTTAACCTCTGTCGTATAGATCATCCGTAATGATACACAACCGATTCTCCTATTTGTTGATAGCCAATTTTTTTATAGATAGAATTGGATGTTGGATTTGCTAAATCTGTATAGAGAGAACAAAAGTTAAACCCTTCTTCTAATAATAGAGCGGACAAATGCCAGACGGCTTGAGAAGCATAGCCATTCCTCTTGTATTGGTCAGGCGTGTAAACCGCGTTAATGGTTGCCCCGTTTTTTGTTGTTCTTGCCCTGCTCACCATAGAAACCGGAGTATCATCGACAACCCATAAGTATATGCGGCCATCCTTAATCAAACCTTCTGTTATCTGTACCGCTTGTTTACACACCATTCCCTCTTCTGTCTCTATTCCATACTGGTACATCCAACCTTTTAACAAGGAAGCGTGACGAACATCAGCTTTAACCAATTCTCCTCTTTGTTTTTTTATCGGCTGCAGCTGATCTAAACGGTGTATCCCCTGTTCCATTTGTAAAACAGCTGTTTTCTTCGTTAACGCTTCCCACTCACTTAAGAACCACCCTACTACATTCGTTTCCCCTAAAATGCCGGGAACCTCATACTGATGGTTCCGTAAGTACATAGCGAACTCTTTTATATGTTTCTTCGCAGCAGTCGACATAGACGGCAGGATCCACAAGTGAGGAGGTGTCCTCATCGACATGAATAAAGGTTGATTATTCTCCGTTATATGGATAAGGTGGCATTCTTCACTGTTTGACTCCTGCATACGTTCCAATATTCCAAGAGGCAGGTTATTTTCTGCTTCTCTCTCTAAAAGTAATGCCTCGACTTCTTTTTTAAAAGCACCGGCGTCTGTTCCATATACGATTGTCATACGATCCCCCTCCTTTTTATTCATGCTCATTTTTGATAAAATTCTGAATATGGAATAGTTTCCTATATTATACGTTCCCTCATATCAGGGGACAAGATAAGAAAGGAAGGAAAAAAATGAGCAAAAAAGATATCCAGGACCAGATCACCTTCTTAAAAGCAGATTACATTCGAATTCAGGGTGATTTAGATAAGTTAGAAGCGGCTGGAGGCAACATTCAAAACGCCGAAAAACAGCTGGCACGAATGGAAGAAGAGTTAAAAGATTTGAATAAACAGCTTGCGTCAGCTGAAAAAGAATAGAAATTAGAAAGCGGAGGCGCCTTAAGGTGCCTCCGCTTTTATTTACTCTTTCTTTTCTTGATTTCTCCTCTGCCCCTCCAGCTTCTCCTGTATCTTTTCAAACTCTTTACTTGGGGGCATTAAAGAAACAATCACATCCCCATTTTCAGCGCGGAAATCAACTTCAGGGGTAAAGAACTCAACCTTTCCTGATGATCTCTTAGCAAAAAGAAGCATCGCATGTTCATCACTATTTTCCATATAATCCTCAAACGTATACTGTTCTGTCAGATTCGTTTTACGGAATACATAGCCGTTCTCAACGCGCGCATTTAACTCTTCCCATGAAGCACCTTCCTCAAAGAGAATGCGGCCTCCAATCGTATGAACCAAGTCCTCAAGGTTATCCCCTTCCTTGTTACTTAGACTCAGTTGAAAAGAATTGTTCCTTCCGAATTCAGGAACAAACGTCGTACACACAAGGGCGTTATATGAGTCCAGTTCAGTAGCAGCGATTAAATACTCATAGGGAGTCATATCCAGATAATATTCTGTCTGCTCAGATAAGATTTCACCATGATAAGACTCAATCCCCCGCGAGCGCGCCCGCGAAAGCCTCTGCCAGGACGAATCTGTCAGAAGTACAGGAATATTCAAATCTTCCAGCGTTTTCGCAAGTCCTGTACTGAACGCACTTCCACCTGCGATGAGTACCCCCGGAGGTCCTTCCATAGATAACCCAAGCTTTTTAGCAAGCCAGCCAATTGAAAAGCCATGGGCGACTACCGTTGTAAATACTAGTGCAAAAGTAAGTGATATTAAGATTGACGCATCCTCGTAGCCATCTTCTAATAAGATGCTTGCAAAATAACTTGCAACAGTTAAAGCTACAATTCCTCTTGGAGCAATCCATCCAACCAGCAGCTTTTCCGATTTAGATAAATCTGTCCCTATTGTAGATAGAAATATCGACAACGGTCGAACAATAAAAAGCATTAAGATAACAAAGCCGATAATTTGAATATTAAAAATTTCTACAAGCGTTTCAACCGTTAGAGAAGCAGTCAGCATAACAAAAATTGTTGATATTAATAATAAAGAGATATTTTCCTTGAAATGTCTCATATCTGCTATAGAGGAGATGTGCATGTTGGCGATAGTCATTCCCATCGCTGTGACAGACAGCAATCCTGTTTCATGCATAATTTCATCCGCTACGGTAAAGCACGCTATGACCACAGCAAAGACCACAGGCGATTTCAGAAATTCAGGGACGTACCCTGTTTCAAACATCCACCCAATCCCTTTCCCGCAAACCCAGCCAAGAAATACAGCAAAAGCTGAAGCAAGAAAGAACATTAGGAGTGCAGACGGATCATTAACTGTTAGAAAAAGGATAATTTCAAAAGCAAAAACAGCCAGCAATGCACCAATGGGGTCAACAATAATCCCTTCCCACTTTAAAATCTTAGCCGGCCTCGGTTTTAACTTAGCCTGACGTAATAAAGGAAGAATTACAGTAGGTCCCGTAACAATGAATAACCCTCCGATGGTAAAGGCAACGGCCCAGGATAATCCCGCTACATAATGAGCTGCAAAGGAACCCAAAATCCAGCTTAGGAAAGCGCCGATCGTAACAATACGGAAGACCGGTCTCCCTAATCCTTTGACTTCTTTGAAATCCAAATTCAAGCTTCCTTCAAATAAGATAACAGCCACCGCCAGCGATATAATCGGTTTGTACAAATCACCGAAATCCTGTTCTGGGTTCATCAGACCAAAGACCGGGCCCGCAAGCAGTCCGGCAATGGACATGACAACAATTGCAGGCAGACGGAAACGCCAGGCAACCCATTGAGAGCCGACTCCTAGAAATCCAATAAGCATGAGCTGTAACAAGAGCGAATCAATCATGATCATTTCTCCTCGTCTTCAAAATATATGTAAGGAATTCACACATGCATAGACATATTCTATTCCCCGCTTTCCCTCTTGTAAACAAACTTAATTACCCTCTGACACATTTTAAAACCATAATCTTACGTCTTCTACATGGAAAACATAACCTTTTTAAATTTTCTGAGAAAGGATTGACATCATTATTTCACACTGATAGTATTACTGCGGTGCGTATAGAAAATTCAAAATATAAATGATAAAAATTAATCCTGATCGCTTCCGGAAAGGTTGCTTCCCTTCTGGATAAGAGCGATTTTTTTTACGCAGAATAAAAAGACATCTAAGAGGAGGAGCACGTTATGAAAGCCAGAGATACCCTGTTTGTTGGTTTCACTTTATTTGCATTATTCTTTGGTGCTGGAAACTTAATTTACCCTGTCTCCTTAGGAATAGAGTCAGGTACTTCTTATATACCCGCTATTATAGGATTCGTAATCACTGGAGTAGGTATACCGATTATTACTGTAGCTGCTGTCTCCCTATTTCAAAATGGCGCGGTTCAATTAGCCGGCCGGGTCCATCCTAAGTTTGGCCTTTGGTTCACGGCCATGGTCTACCTGGTAATCGGTCCTTTTTTTGCCATTCCCAGGGCTGCGAACGTAGCTTTTGAAACAGGTGTGGCTCCATTCATTGGCAAAGGGTCCATGACTCTGTTTCTGTTTACCGTTTTATTTTTTATCATTGTCTATTGGTTGAGTCGAAACCCTTCTAAATTGGTTGATCGTATCGGCCAGTTTTTAACACCTGCTCTTTTCCTTGCCATCGTAGCACTGGTGGTTGGAAGTTTCTTTATGCTCAACGGTCCCATTCAACCGGCTGGAGAAAAATACGAATCCCAGCCTTTCTTTACAGGTTTTATTGAAGGATATTTGACGATGGATGCTATTGCTTCACTTGCGTTCGGTACAATTGTCGTCACTTCTTTCCGTGATCGCGGAGTTACAGGTACAAAGCAATTAACAATAAGCACGTTGAAAGCTGGACTAGTTACAGCTCTAGGCTTGGCAGGTGTGTATGTTTCGATCGGATGGATCGGAGCAAAAATGGCAACAGAAGGTTCTTATGACAACGGAAGCGCCATCCTTTCTAGTGCCTCTCAAATCATGTATGGTGATGTCGGTACTATCTTACTGGGGGGCATTGTAGGGTTAGCCTGTCTAACGACTTGTGTAGGATTAACGGTTGCCTGCGGCCAATTCTTTTCCACACGGGTATCCGGGTTATCTTACCAAACCGTTATCTTAATTGTTACCGTGCTTAGTTTTGGAATCTCTAATGTAGGATTGAACCAAATTATTTCTTATTCTGTTCCTGTCCTTGTCTTCTTCTATCCAATTACAATTGTACTCGTTGCATTAACATTTATAAGCCGATTCTTTAATCATTCCCCCTATGTTTATAGAGGAGCTATTTCTCTCACAGCGATTATTGGTCTATATGACGGAATGGCAGCGTTCGGGACTGACGTTTCTTCTCTTACACCTATGATTAGTCAGCTGCCATTATATGAGCTGAATCTGAGCTGGGTGGTTCCTGCTTTAATTGGCGGCCTCATCGGCTGGCTGATTCAATTCGTTAAAGGACATCCGAAAGCATCAGAAAGCTATCAAAATTAACGGCATGTTTATTAAAAACCCTCTTCTTAAAGAAGAGGGTTTTTCATTTATTTCACTATTTTTCCAGGAGAGTCACACTTACTTTCACATCTAAATTTTGTCCTCCGCCTCTGTACACTCCTTGAAGGGGACTGACATCAGCGTAATCCCTTCCCGTACCAATTCGTATATGCTGCTCCAAAGCTTCCACATTATTCGTAGGATCAAGCCCTATCCAGCCTATACCAGGGACCATAACTTCCACCCATGCATGAGTTGCTGCATCCCCAATAAGTGCGGAGTCTTCTCCGACATAGAGGTAACCACTGACATAACGTGCGGGTATACCCTGTGATCTTAATACTCCGATCATTATATGGGCGTAATCTTGACAGACCCCTGATCGTAACGGCCAGGACTCACAAGCTTTCGTGTTGACTTGAGTGGTGGTGGTATCATAGATAAAGGATTGATTGATGTACTCCATCAGCTGTAATGAAAAACGCACGGGATCCTGAGCCTCACCAATAATATCCCTTATTTCTTCAATCTGCTCTTTATATAAGAAAGTATAAGGCGTTTCATTCAAATAAGCTAAATAGTGACGACGGAACAACTCCGAGTGGAAAATCGACTGCATTTCATCTGAACATGGGATCATTCGAATGAAAGGACTTTTCTGAATGCTGACGGTTGAAATGGTTTTTAAGGTCAAATGCTGGTGCTTCTCAGGTATGAAGAAGGTTTCCACATGATTTCCCCATAGATCTATATGTTCCTTTGTCATTGATCCCGGGGTTATTTCTGTACGATAAGCCAACAGACGTTGACATTCATCTGTCCTCGGTTTCAAGCGGATGTGATTCATGCTTTGATCCACAAAATTCTCATAAAAAAAGGTATTGGTGTGTTCAATTTGGTATTTCACAAGGTATTCCTCCTGTATTTCTCCCCTAATTCACGCGGACCGGCTCAATAAGGTAGTACGTTTCAGAGAACATACGGCTGAGTGTCATGCAGCGATCCTGGAAATGATCTAAAAACTCCATCAGACTTTCCATTTCCATCTCCTCAATATTCGTTCTGGAAATTTCATCTTCTATTAATTCAAGCATTTGGAAGAGGTCTTCTGAATAATGAGAGACTTTTCCTCCTTCGAGTTTATGAACTGCCTCTAATACGTGTTCCATACAATAGCGGATAGATCTTGGGAATCTTCCTTCCTTAATTAAGAAGCTGAGCACTTTTTCAGACTCCATTGTCGGAGGGTGCTCTTTAATATAGGCATCATATCCATTTAGAAACTGAAGAGCTGTCAACCAATAATAATATTGGTTCGTAGAAGTTGAAGCACTGGCCTCTTTTTTATATTTTTCACATGTGACGTTAAGGATCCGGGCGGTTTTCTCTGCCCTTTCCAGCCACTTCCCAATCTTAATCATAGTATACGGCGTTCCACGGCTCATACTTGATTCAATGACGCCTTGTGACGTCATCGAAGTCTTGATGACTTTGTCTAAGTAGGCCTGTGTATGCTCTCTGGTATTAGGGAGCTCCTG
This sequence comes from Halobacillus litoralis, assembly GCF_020524025.1. Taxonomy (GTDB): domain Bacteria; phylum Bacillota; class Bacilli; order Bacillales; family Halobacillaceae; genus Halobacillus; species Halobacillus litoralis_D. The sequence goes on from NZ_JAIVKN010000002.1 coordinate 662,214, forward strand.
CCAGTCTTTCTGGTCCAGGTGAAATTCATTCAATACTTCCCAAAGTCCTTCTGGTAAAATCTCTCTGGTTGACCGTGCGTTTTCGCGGGTATAATTCATACAGTTCATCAATGAATTCGTATTAAACGGACTAATGGTTAAGTATTGAATTAAAGTTTCTCGATCCAGCCGCTCATACAAGTTGTAATAGTCAGATGCTGACGCACATACTTCCAGAATCTCTTCCCAATCACGGTCTGCTACTTCCTGACTGGACGTCTCAAGCATATGGATGAGCTGAACCCTGAGTACTCTCGCATTGTTTTCAGCTCTTTCAATGTTACGGGACATCCAATATAAAGAATCCGCTACACGACTAAGCATGAAAATCACCACCTTCTGAAAGTATCCATGTATCTTTCCCTCCTCCACCCTGAGAGGAGTTGACGACTAATGATCCTTCCTTAAGAGCTACACGGGATAACCCGCCAGGTAGAACATTGGTTGTTTCTCCGTTCATAACGAAGACACGCAGATCTACGTGACACGGATAGAACCTGCCCTCCTGGTAAGCGGGCGCTCTGGATAGTTTAATGGTTGGCTGCGCAATATACTGGCTGGGCTTCTCTATAATCTTCCGCTTAAATTCCTCGCGCTCACTTTCTTCTGATTGTGGTCCAATCAGCATATCGTACCCCCCGGAAGCACCGACATTTTTGATTACCAGTTTGTCAATGTTCTCCAACACGTAGTCCAGTTTTTCTGGATCACTCAAGAAGTAAGTTTCAACATTCGGGATAATCGGTTCTTCATCCAGATAGAAGCGGATCATATCAGGAACATAGACATACATTGCCTTATCATCTGCCACCCCGTTACCAATTCCATTCAGTATCGATACATTCCCCTTTTTGTACGCCCTCAATAAACCGGACACGCCAAGCGCCGAATCAGGACGGAAAGCTTCGGGATCAAGAAAGTCATCGTCAATTCGACGATAGATGATGTCTACCCGTTTCAGCCCGCGGATGGTTTTCATATAGACAACATCATCCTTCACCGTTAAGTCCCTGCCCTCAACGAGTTCTATTCCCATCTGCTGTGCTAAAAACACATGATCATAATAAGCGGAATTGTAAATTCCAGGCGTCAGCAATACGGCCGTAGGGGACGATGTCACATCAGCATTTTCTGGTAAATGGCTGATGACAGAACGGTGCAGTTCGGATATTTGATGTTCCAGAGTCTCAATCGAGTGCTGGAAGAATAATTCCGGGTATACCTGTCTCATGACATATCGATTTTGGAAGACATAAGACATCCCGGATGGGTTTCTTAAATTATCTTCAAGAACACGGTAATCCCCATTCTCATCGCGGATTAAGTCTACACCTGCAAGAAAGATGTGATTATTTAAAGGTACCTTTAATCCACTGACCTGCTTCTTATAGTAATAAGGGTTGTTTTCAATAAGATCCCTTGGGATTATACCCGCTTCAACAATTCTCTGTTCATCATAAACATCATCTAAGAAGTGATTAAGTGCTGTCATCCGCTGTTTCATACCTTTTTCAATCTTCTCCCAATCATGCCTTGGAATAATAATAGGTACGAAATCAAAAGGCATCGTCCTCTCTGTTCCACCTGTATGGTTATAAACAGTAAAGGTAATCCCTTGACGAAGGAAGTTCAGTTGAGCTGTTTCATGCTTATTCATTAAATCTCTCTCAGAAAACTGATTAACCAATTGATAAAACCATTGATAATGCCTTTTGGGCTGACCGTCTTGTTTCATCATCTCATCAAAGAAAGTGCCGGTTTGATAATTAGTTAACAAAATCTCTCCTCCATTCCAAACATACTATTAATCTTCTACCCTTAGTTTACTCCAGCTACGCATAAATTGTAAGAAAATTAAAAAATCAAACGAAAGTCTCCTTTATCTACCCATGCTTTTTTCATTATGTATGTAAGTTATTACCGGGATCTGCAGGATAATAAAAAACTCAGGTCTCTCTAAAATAGAGACCCGAGTTTACCTCTTTTTTCTATTTTATTTTAATTACAATTTTCCCTTTTGCATGGTGGGTTTCGCTCAAATCATGTGCATCCTGCAGTCCTTCTGCAGAGAAATTAAACTGATGCCCGATCACAGACACTAAATTTCCTTCTTCCATCATTTGAGCCAGTTTCGTTAATTTCTCTCCATCCGGCTCCAACCAGACAAAACCTGCGTTCACCCCATGTTCATCAGCTAGCTTATCTTCTGGAGGCTGGACAATGGACGGAAGGCTCCCCCCTTTTTTGAGGATCCCAAAACTTTTTTCCTGAATCTCTCCACCAAGTGTATCAAGAACGATATCATAATTGCTCAATTCATCAGCAAAGTCTTTCTCTTTGTAATTGATAAACTCATCAACCCCAAGTTTTTCAACCCATTCTTTATTCTTTCCACTTGCAGTTGTTGCGACGTAGGCTCCCATGTTCTTCGCTATTTGAATAGCATAATGGCCAACACCCCCGGATCCGGCATGAATCAATACTTTATCGCCTTCTTTTATGTCAGAGAAGTCAACAAGACACTGCCAGGCCGTTAAACCTGCAAGTGGTACAGCAGCCGCCTCTTCAAAGGAAACATTCTCAGGGATATGAGCAAGAAGATGTTCATCAACCGCTGTATACTGCGCATAGGTTCCCAAGCGGGTTGTATCTGGACGAGCAAACACACGGTCGCCAGCTTTGAAGTTTGTCACCTTATTTCCTACATCCGTTATCACTCCTGCTGCATCCCAGCCTAAAATGATGGGGAAATCAAAGTCGAGCATTTCCTTCAAGTATCCTTCCCTTACCTTCCAATCTATAGGGTTAATGGAAGTGGCATGTAATTCTACAACCACTTGATGATCACCCGGGACTGGGCGGGGCATTTCTTTTTCAATTAATTGATTTTTATCACCATATTGTTCAATGACAATTGCTTTCATGATGCGAACGTCTCCTTTCTTTACTTACAGACAAGATTAGTTTTCCCCTCTATTTTCACGTGAAACATGATAAGATGTGAAAAGAAGAATGACTACGCAAAAAGGATGATCACGATGATAGAAAAGGCAGAAAAAATTCTGCAGCAATACTATGGCTATTCCTCTTTCCGGCCAGGACAAGAAGAAGCCATCCTCCATGTGTTAGAAGGGAGAAACACCTTAGCCGTCATGCCGACAGGGGGAGGCAAATCGCTTTGTTATCAGATTCCCGGTCTCTCTCTCGATGGAACAGCGGTGATTATATCCCCTCTTATTTCCCTTATGAAGGATCAGGTGGACGCGCTGCTTTCCTATGGAATTGCTGCCACTTATATCAACAGCTCCCTTTCTGCTGAGGAGCAGCATCAGCGTCTGCGCGATATGAAAAGTGGCCGTTACTCATTTGTCTATGTTGCTCCTGAACGCTTTGATTCGCCGAATTTCCTTTCTGCGTTGAATAGTATACCGCTTTCTTTAATTGCTTTTGATGAAGCTCATTGTATCTCTCAATGGGGTCATGATTTCCGCCCAAGCTACCGCTCCATCGTCCCTACATTGAAGAAGGTTTCCAACCTGCCTGTGCTGATGGCTTTGACAGCCACAGCTACACAAGAGGTCATTAAGGATATAAAACAGCTCATTGACGTATCGGAAGAAGATGTAGTCAATACAGGGTTTGCACGTGAGAATCTCTCCTTCCGAATCATTAAAGGACGGGATAAACGTGAATTTATCGACGAATATCTAACTAAAATCCCAAACGAATCGGGGATTATATATACAGCAACGAGAAAAGATGCCGATCAACTCCATTACCTTTTGACTAAAAAAGGGTTTTCTGCCGGCAAATATCATGCCGGGATGACCGAACACCAGCGTAAACAATCACAAATGGACTTTGTGCAGGATGAAATCAAAACCATGATTGCCACCAATGCTTTTGGAATGGGAATCGATAAGTCAAATGTCCGTTATGTGATTCACTATGCCATGCCGATGAATATTGAATCCTATTATCAAGAAGCAGGACGTGCAGGACGAGACGGTGAACCAGGAGACTGCGTTTTACTATTTTCAAGCCAGGATATTAACCTTCAACGCTTTTTAATCGACCAGTCTCCTTCTGAAGAGAAGAAGAAAGATGAATATGTAAAACTGCAGGCTATGGTGAATTACTGTCATACGCACACCTGCCTGCAACAGTTCATCCTTGATTATTTCGATGATCCTACTGCTCCTGAACCTTGCGGAAAATGCTCCAACTGTACTCATGAGGGTGAAGAGCAGGATATGACAAAAGAAGCGCAGATGGTGCTTTCCTGTATTAAAAGAATGGGCGAGCATTTTGGGGCGGGTTTAACCGCTAAAGTTCTTAAAGGATCTAAAGATCAAAAGGTAAAACAGTTTCGATTTGACACGTTATCTACTTACGGAATCATGAAAGGCTACACGGAGAAACAATTGACCCGTTTTATTCATTTCCTGACAGCCGAAGGCTACATTTCTACAGGACAAGGAAAGTATCCTGCTTTACAGCTTACAAAAGAAGCTGTTTCTGTAATCAAGGGAGATCAGCCTGTCATTATGCTTGTTGAAACCACTACGGCCAGACAGGAGCTTAATTATAATGAACAGTATTTTGAAGAGCTTCGTCAGTTAAGGAAAAGAATGGCTGATGAAGTCGGACTTCCCCCTTACGTTATTTTTTCTGACGCTACATTAAAGGAACTAACGGTATACCTGCCAGAAACAAAGCAGGAAATGCTGCAGATAAAAGGGGTCGGAGAACAGAAGTGGGAGCAATACGGAGAAACCTTCCTCCAATTCATCCGCCCATGGGCAGAAAATGCAGACAGTAAACCAAAACCTGTTCGGCCTTCGGATGCTTCCATGGCATCAAAAAAAGACCCATGGGAAGACCGTCCAAGCTACATGATTACGTATGAGCTTTGGGATGAGAAATCCATGTCCATCCAAGAAATCGCTGAAGAAAGAAACATGAGCCCTCAAACCATAGAGAATCATCTCTTCCGAAGCGCCAAAGAAGGAAAAGATATTCATTGGCCCCGGTGGTTTAATGAAGAACAGGAAGTACAAGTGCTGCAGGTCTACGAACAGTCCGAAGATCGAAAGTTGAAAACTATAAAAGAACAGTTACCTGAAGATTATACGTATTCATTGATTAAAGCCGTCCTGGCCAGGCATCATTTAAAATAATCCTGCTCAGAACCAAAGATGGGCCTTCCATCTAAGAATGTTTTGGAATATCGCCCTGCTGTGCAATGTTAGAAAGTCATTCCAGAGGTAAACACGAGCCTTTATGTAAGGAGGAATTTTGATGAAACGGCATTTTTGGACCAGAGAAAAAGTTCAGCAGTTAGATAAAGAAGATCCTCTGCACGCATATAAGAGTGAATTCCACCTTAAAGATGGGCAGTATTATATGGACGGAAATTCACTGGGTCTTCTCTCCCGCAGAGCGGAAAACTATCTATATACAGCATTGGAAGATTGGAAAACACAAGGCATCGGAGGATGGACAGAAGGGCAGGAACCTTGGTTCTACATGTCTGAAAAAATCGGAGAGATGACCTCTCCTTTACTTGGTGCTGAGCCGGAAGAAGTGATAAATACTGGATCTATCACGACAAATCTCCATCAATTATTAGCGACTTTTTATAAACCGGAAGGAACGCGGACAAAGATTATTGCGGATGAGCTGAATTTCCCTTCAGATATTTATGCCTTGCAAAGTCAAATCCTTTTACACGGACTTGATCCTGAGGAACATCTCATTCGTGTGCAAAGCAAGGATGGCTACACATTAGATGAGGCTGAAATAATCAGGCATATGGATGAGGATACGGCACTGGTCCTTCTCCCTTCCGTACTTTATAGAAGCGGACAGCTGCTTGATATTCCCCGCATTACAGAAGCAGCACACAAAAAAGGGATTCTGGCAGGGTTTGATTTAGCCCACTCTATAGGTGCTGTACCCCATACCTTAGACAAATGGGGTGTGGATTTTGCTGTCTGGTGTACATATAAGTATCTCAACAGCGGGCCCGGAGGTGTAGGGGGGCTTTATGTCAATCAGAAACATCTTGGCAGAAAACCAGGCTTAGCCGGTTGGTTTAGTTCCAATAAGGAGCAGCAGTTCGATATGAGCCACCAATTATCCCCCTCTTCTACAGCAGGCGCTTTCCAGATTGGCACGCCGCACATTTTAAGCTCTGCTCCTCTGCTTGGTTCACTGGAAATGTTCAATGAAGTTGGAATTTCAGAGGTAAGGAAAAAATCTTTAAAGCTTACAAGGCTGATGATGGAAATGATTGAACAGGAACTCTCCTCTTTTCATTTTCAAATCATGAACCCTTCCGAAGACGACCACAGGGGCGGGCATGTTTGTTTAGTCCATAAGGAAGCAGCAAGCATCTGCAAAGCATTGAAACAAGAATCGGTTATACCGGATTTCAGGTCCCCAAATGTTATCCGCCTTGCACCCATTGCCTTTTATACTTCCTTTGAAGACGTGTTTCATGTAATTCATGTATTAAAAGATATCATGATAAATGAAAAGCATAAGGCGTTTAAAAATGAACGCGATATTATCGCTTAAGGAGGAATGTACATGAAATGGATTGATATTAGTATGCCCTTAAACAATGCAACTCCCCCCTGGCCGGGTGATGAGCCATTTCACTACAGCCTGACGTATTCCATGGATGAAACTGGTTCTGTGAATATAGGTCAATTCAGAGCCAGCAACCACATCGGAACACATGTGGATGCCCCCTTCCACTATGACTCAGAAGGAAAGAAAATAGCCGATCTTCCTGTTGAACGGTTTACAGGGAAAGCTCTTGTCCTTGCGATGGAAAACCAACCAACAATTACAAGAGAAGATTTACAGCACATCAATTTTCAGTCTGTAAGCAAAGTCTTATTTAAGACGAACAGTTGGAACGACCGGACGTCTTTTCCTGATCATTACACAGTAATTGGAGAAGGAGCCGCCTCTTATCTTTCAAGCCAAGGAATCAATATGATCGGAATGGACACGCCATCTGTTGATCCTGAAACCAGCAAAGACCTACCTGGTCATCATTCATTATATAAACACGACATTCTCATCCTGGAAGGTATTCAGCTCAGTCACGTATCCCCGGGTACTTATGAGTTGATGGCGTTTCCTTTAAAGATGGAACAAGCCGACGGAAGTCCTGTCCGGGCTGTTCTTCGGGAAATTTAACACAAAAAAACCGGCGCAGTAAAAAGCGCCGGTTTTTATATTTGTCATTATTTTTTTGTAATTCGTTGATCAATCGCCATTTTTTTAGCTACTTTTGGAGCAAGCCAAATCATAGGCAGCAGTAACAGCGAAACGGGTACAGCTGTAACGACGATAAAGTTTTGAAGCTGAGTAATTCCGCTATCTCCTGTGATTAATAAGATAATCGCAATAGATCCCATTAAGACAGCCCAGAAAACTCGAAGCCAGCTTTGCGGATTCCCTTCACCAGTAACAGCCATAGCAATAGTGTAAGACATAGAATCACTGGTAGTTACGACAAACAGAATCGTCAAAATCAAGAACAATGGAGAAACGATTTCTGCGAGTGGGAACTGCCCGGTAATCGCAAACATGGCTGCCGGGTTACCTGCTTCATTTAACGCATCAGACACAGACCCTGGGTTGTTCAGTTCGAAGAAAATTCCCGAACCGCCGAGAACTGTGAACCAGAACGTCGAGATAACAGGTGCAAAGATTGAAATGGCTACAATAATTTCACGGATCGTCCGCCCTCTGGAGATTCTACTGACAAGAATAGCCATCATTGGACCATATCCAATAAACCATCCCCAGAAGAATACTGTCCAAAGGGATAACCAGCCTTCATCCCCACGATACGTGCTCATTGGAATAAACTGATCTACATAGTAACCAAAGCCCGAAAGGAAATGATCAATGATAAATCCACCAGGACCAAAGACGACAATAAACGCCATTAAAATAATCGCAAGACGAACGTTAAAACTACTCAACATTTGAATGCCTTTGTATAAACCAGATACAGCAGAAATGGTTGAAATAAGTACAACAGCTAAAATAATTGTGAATTGAGTGCTGAATTCATTCGGTATACCGAAGATTTCCTGCAATCCATAACTCGCCTGAAGACCCAAAAATCCAATTGGACCAATCGTTCCTGCCGCTACAGCAATAACAGAGAAGGCATCAATCAGCGTTCCTAACCAGCTGTTTCTCAACTTCTCTCCAAAAATAGGATAGAGCAGTGTGCGTGGTTTCATCGGCATACCTTTATGGTAGTGGCCATACATCATAACAATAGCACTGATCGTTCCAAGAATAGCCCAGGCAAGGAAGCCCCAGTGCATAAAGCTTTGAGCAAGTGCTGGATTAATCGCTGCTTCGGTTCCTGCTTCAATACCTGACTGATGCGGAGGAACGGTTAAGAAATGCCACATGGGTTCCGCCGCAGCCCAAAATACGCCGCCGCCAGCGAGAAGGGTTGCCATGATAATGGACAGCCACTTATAAAGACCAATTTCAGGCTTATCCATATCCCCCATTCTAATCTTTCCATATTTAGAGAAAGCGAGCCAAAGTCCAACGAAAAATGTAGCCAGCATAAGAATCTGCCAGAAGGCTCCAAAATATTTCGCTGACCAGGCGAAGCTTTTACTCACCAATGTTTCAATTAAGTTAATATCAATAAGTGCTACAACGACGAAGAGAACTAATAAACCTCCGCTAATTGCAAATACCGGCCAGTCAATCCGGCCTGATGTTTTGTTATCCATGTTTGTCTCCTTTAAGTTCATACTTTGTTGTTAGGCATGTTTGAATGCACAATAAATGACTCTAACACTAATCTTATTATGGTGTAAAGACAAATGGTTTATGCTGTTGAATGACTCATAAAAGAAGGCCACCATACGTGACCCTCTTAATCGTCGATTTTTTCGACTTTATGATCTTCCTGTCTCCGTTGGCATTCTTTACACAAATTCAATTCCTCTTCCACTTTTGTCGCAAGGGGCTTTCCGCATCTGGAACATTCATCATAGCTGTTGGGATTTGCCTGATACCCATTGGTGTCAAAGCCTTGTCCGTACATTGAAATTCACTCCTTTCTACATCCTTAAACTTCTTATTCCCTAAACTCTTCGTACTAATCACCGCGATATTTCTTTGGATACCATTAAACCAGATAAAGTTACCCCGAGCGTTCCTGCACCTGGAAAAACTGTATCCCCGCACTGGTAAATACCAGAAATCCCCGTTCGGATAGAATAACTGTCTGCCCAGCTGTACTTTCCTGTAGGTGTATACCCCCCTACTTTCCCTTCTTTTCTGCGCAGCCATTTGTTAAACGTTACCGGTGTGCCGGGAAGCACAAGATCCAGGTTGTCTTTAAACGACGGGAAATAATGATGGATGGTATGAAGAAGTTTTTCTTTCATTTGTTCTTTGTCTGCTTCGTACTGTTTTGAATTCCACCACGGTTTTACAGATGTATGTGTCGAAATCGTAAAGGACCTTTTTCCTTGAGGAGCCATCGTTGAATCACCCGGGTGTGATAATGAAAGAAGAAACTGCCCGCCATCATGGAGGTCATCCGGGTGGTCCGGGTCAATAAATTGATGATACAAAACATCCGTATCTTCAAATACTGTGTGGTTGACCCCCCCATGAATAATATACGCTCCCCATGCTTCCTTTTCTTTTTCATCAGAGGAACGAATATAGGACTGTTTACCTAGTTCTTCAGATAACGTATCATGTAGATTATGGACAGAATTATTCAGCACCACTTTTTTTGCTTGAAATTCTTTGCTTCTTTTTGATTTCAGTGTGAAAAGAGATCCCTTTCTTTCAACTGAGTGGATTGGATGGCGCAGGAAAATTTCACCTCCGTCAGCCCGCGTATAGTCAGCTAATCGTTCGGCGATACTCGCAAGCCCCCCTTTTACCGCAAAGGCACCTTTATGGAACGTCTGTAAGGCTGCACATCCCAGGAAAGCAGGACAATACTCAACACTCGTTTGAACACTATCCATCAGTTCTCCATTTAAAAAGATCCGAAAAAGCCGATGGTCTTCTAAGCCATATCTTTTTAATCGGTCTTCGACTGTCTGAGTCATAAAAGGAAGAAGCTTCACTGAAGACTTATTAATAAGTGGGAGTAATCGAACCATATCTTTCATTGTTCTTGGAGGAAAAACAGGTAAACGGTGGGTCAATTCATCTACAGCAGCCCCTACCCTGAAAACTTCTTGATAAAATTCTTGAATAGAAGAGGCTCTTGTTCCAAAAACCCTTTCGATTTCCCGATACCATTTTTCAGGTTTACGGTAATAATGAATGGTCCGATCCGGCATATGGATATCCATAATCGTATCCAACAGGTGCATCTCTGGTTTAGGTAATTCTAAACGCTGAAATAAACGATCAAAGACACCACCTTCTTCAAATCCCATACCCACCGTCGCACCTGATTGAAACCGGTACCCTTCTCGTTCAAACTTTCCTGCACTTCCTCCTAATTCATTAGAAGCTTCGAACACAGCGACACGGTGACCGTTTTTTGTAAGATCTGCAGCAGCCGCCAATCCTCCAAAGCCTGCCCCTACAATTGCAACATCATAAACCATCGGTTCACCTCCTCTTTTCTTTTCCCCCAAACAAAAAATTTTAAATAAATTTCTGCCGATTGCAGACCCTGGATACTTTCCAAACGTCTAATTATATGAGAAAGGAGAGATGTAGACGGTGACCGGGAACCCAAACGATACCTTCACACGTGATGAAGCTGTTGAGTTCATTATGAACCAATACGGTGAGTCGCTTAAACGAACCATCTATACATATGTGAAAAACTACCATACAACGGACGACATCTTTCAAAACGTTCTTATCCAGATTTACCGGAAGTGGGATCAATTTAACGGTCAATCCCATATAAAAACATGGTCGGTACGTATTGCTATTAATCAATGCAAAGACTACCTCCGCTCTCCCCTTCACCGTATTAAATTGGTCAGAAACAAATGGCTGGATCAAAAAGACCCCCACCAGATTGAGCATACAGTCATGCAAAAAGAACAGTGGAACGAAATTGCAAACGCTATTTTACAACTACCTATTAAATACAGAGAAGTCATGATTTTGACATTTCAACAAGATATGACTCAAAAAGAGATTGCTGAAGTGACAAACACAAATGTGTCTACAGTAAAAACTCGTATGCAGCGCGCCAGGCAGCTGGTGAAAGAACAAGTAGATGAGGGGGTGCTGGATCCTTGGATCATCAACGAGTAAAAAAAGCCCTTGACCGGCAAATCAGTGAGCGCCCCTTATTTACTAATAAGGATAAAGAGCGCTTTTATAAAAAGAAGACACACCCCGACCGACATTCCTTTTTTCACTTACCGAAGCTGATAACGGCTTTATTTGCTCTATGTATCGCAGGGGCATCAATTTACGTCTTCCATTCCGATCACCCATTTCAGAAATCAGAGCCAGTCAATGTAGAGGAAACTCCTTCTCCCTCTCCTAATGAGGTTGAAGATATATCCCTTATTGAAAAAATTGATGAATTGAAACACTTACTTTTGAATGTGCCCGCACAGGAAGACGCAGCTGCGCTCATTGAGCGCTATAACGGTATAGAAGTGATGGCGGATTCAACAACCAGGATTGAAGATGGAAATGAGCTTAATCTTTTGAAGCAATCCTATGCCTTTACAGAAAATACAATTGACCCTTTATCCTTTCAGTCAGACTGGCCTCCCTCCATTCAAAGTTTTCAAAGGGAGGATTTAGATCTTGCGCTGAATTTAGAATGGATTGATCAGGAGGATCAACCGCTTCACCTTGCTAAAGCTGAACTCTTCTACCTAGCGGAGAATGGCGAAGAAATAGTAAAGGAACTGTTCAGTTTATATTCTATGAAGCACGATTTCAAGAAAGTGTCCGGTGTCAATCAACCTGTTATTTTGGATGATTTAATCTTATCCTCGATTGGTCGTTCTCTTAATAAAGATCCAGATTCTCTTACGAAGGGCGACCTTTTAGAACTTGAGAAACTTACGATTAATGGGAGCCATTTAAACGGCATCTATGATGTCAAAGGAGATTTGGAGTATTTTGAAGCAATGAAATCACTGAGAGTTTTGAAATTAAATCAAGCCATTATGAAAGACACCGTATTCAAAAAGATCCCCAGTTTAGAACAGCTGACTTTCATAGGGCCGACAGTCCTTGATCTAAGTAGTGTACAGGAAGGCTTACAAAACCTAAGGTACCTTAACATCATGAATTCTTCTTTTAATGGTACAGCTGAAGATATTCTTAAATTAGAATCTCTTAATATTGTAACGCTCGATCCAACCGTTGTTCCTGAATATGAGAAGCTGCAGTTTGAAGGAATTGATGTACGCTGGTAATTCATAGAAGAAGCCTGAAAGATAACAGGCTTCTTCTTATTAATCAATAGGAGGCTATACATATGTGTGGAATTGTAGGATATGTTCATTCAAAAGAAAGCTATGAATCAGCTGTTATCGAAAGTATGATGGAAAGAATCCATCATCGTGGTCCTGATCATGGAGAGTCCTACACAGATGCATCTATTAGTTTAGGGTTCCGCCGTTTAAGCATCATTGATCGTACGTCGAATGCCAACCAGCCCATGTTCTGTGAAAACAATCGGTTTATTTTGGTATTTAACGGTGAAATTTATAATTTTCACCATTTGAAAGAGCAGCTGACTGCCGATGGTCATGAGTTCAAAAGTCACACAGATAGTGAAGTTATGCTCCATGGTTATGAACAATATGGTTTTGATGTTTTACAAAGGGTACGCGGGATGTTTGCGGTCGCTATCTGGGATAAAGAGAAAGAAGAATTGTTTTTAGCACGTGACCCTTTTGGAATCAAGCCTCTCTACTATACAGAAAACACTGAAGACGGCTCTTTTGTATTCGGATCTGAGATTAAGTCTTTCTTGTCCTACCCACCCTTTAAAAAAGAATTCAATGATGAAGCTTTACAGCCTTATCTCACCTTCCAATATTCAGCAATGGAAGAAACTTTCTTTAAGGGGGTTTACAAGCTTAAACCAGGCCATTATATGGTTTACAAATCTGGAGAGTTGAAAACCTACGCTTACTGGGATGCTTCTTACTCTGAGGAGACTACATCTCTTGAGACAGCTGTAGAAGATATTAAAAACTCAATGAAAGACTCTGTAAATTACCATAAAATCAGCGATGTTCCTGTTGGTTCTTTTTTGTCAGGCGGCATTGATTCAAGCTATGTGACCACACTGCTTAAGCCTCAAAAAACATTTTCTGTCGGGTTTGAAGAATATGAGGGAATGTTTAACGAAACTAACCTTGCAGAGGACTTGTCACAAAAATTAAACGTCGATAATCATAAAAAGATGATATCTGGAGAAGAGTTTTTCGAAAAGATTCCATTGATTCAATATCACATGGATGAACCTCATGCGAACCTTTCTTCCATTCCGCTATATTTCTTAGCAGAACTGGCAAGTAAGCATGTGACCGTCGTCCTTTCCGGTGAAGGAGCAGATGAATTGTTTGGAGGCTATGACTGGTACAGAGTAAGTCCAAAACAAAAAGCCTATCAAAAAGTTCCCTTCGTGTTACGTCGGGCTACATCAAAAATCAGTCAGGGATTACCGGATAACCGTCTGACAAACTTTTTATCTTCAGGAGGCCAAAAGGTCGAAGAAAAATTCATTGGGCAGGCAAAAATTTTCAGCCGGACGGAATCAACAAAAGTTCTAAAACCATCTTATCTCAGTGATCATACATCAGACAGCATACTTGCTTCTACTTATGAAAAGGTATTGAAAGAAAATGATTATACAAAAATGCAGTACGCAGATATCCGCCATTGGTTACCAGGTGACATTTTACAAAAGGCAGATAAAATGAGCTCCGCGCATTCTCTTGAACTTCGTGTCCCTTTCCTGGATTACAAAGTTATGGAATCTGCAAGTAAACTCACTCCTGAATTAAGGGCTGGTCGGAAAGATACAAAATATGCTTTAAGGCAGGCGGCGAAGTCTGTCCTTCCTGACGAATGGGCAAACCGCCCTAAAGTCGGCTTTCCAGTCCCTATTCGTCACTGGCTCCGTGAAGAAAAATACTATAATCATATGAAGAGCGTTTTATCTTCTGAGACGGCATCCAAATTCTTTTACACAGAAGAACTAATACAGTACTTGGATGACCATTATGAGAATCGCGGAAATTATCAACGTTATATTTGGACGGTTTATGTATTTCTAATCTGGTATGGTGTTTATTTCTCCGCCGAAAACTCGAAAATTGAAGAGATCTCAGAACGAGAACTGGTACTTACTTAAAGGTCATTATGCGGATGAAGGGACAGAGAGAATCGGGGGGTGTGCTCTTCCCTCTTGAAGAACTTAAGTGATCCTCCACTAAAAAACGGCAGCGAACAACGCTGCCGTTTTTTCTGATGATTATTCAAATGTAATAGCCCAGCTTCCTTTACGCATCACAGCTTCCGTTGTGCCATCTTCCAGCACGCCATCAATATCAAGGTCTGCTGATCCCATCATAAAATCAACATGAGAAAGGCTGTGGTTTACACCGTTCTGGTCGAGCTCTTCTTCACTCATATCAGAACCACCTTCCACATTATTTGGGTAAGCTTTCCCAAGAGCAAGGTGACAGGAGGCATTTTCATCATAAAGAGTGTTATAGAAAATGAGTCCTGACTGAGAAATCGGTGACTCGTGTGGAACAAGAGCAAGCTCTCCGAGACGGCGGGAGCCTTCATCAGTTTCAAGAAGGTGCTGTAGTGTTTCGCTGCCTTCTTCAGCTGTAAAATCGACCACTTTCCCTTCCTTGAACGTTAATGTGAAGTTATCGATGACATTTCCACCGTAATTCAATGGCTTTGTACTTGCCACAGTACCATCTACACCATATTTATGAGGAGCGGTGAACACTTCTTCGGTAGGCATGTTCGGGTTGAATTGCACACCACCTTCAACAGTCTTAGCCGGTCCTCCCTTCCAGACGTGACCCTTAGGTAAGGATACTTCCAAATCAGTACCTGGAGCTTTATAAATTAACTTTTGATACTGCTTTTTATTTAAGTATTCGCGCGCCGTAATTAAGTTTTGATTGTGCTCTTCCCATGCGGCTACAGGATCTTCACGGTCTACACGAACAATGCTGAAGATCTGCTTCCATAGTTTTTCTACAGCGGTCTCTTCCGTTTCATTTGGAAAAATCTTTTGAGCCCAGGCAGGGACCGGAATACTCACAATGGACCATTGAATACGATCATTCATCGTGTAGTTACGGAATGTTGCCATCGCTTCAGAACGAGCCTTATTAGAGGCCGCTACTTTTCCTGCATCGATGCCTTTCAATAGGTCTGGATCTGTGGATCGAATAGACAGGATAGCTGCACCGTTCTCAGCAAAATATGTGAACTTCTGCTGCTGCCACTCCGGTACTTCCGATAGTGTCTCTTGATCAGCATACTCATACTTCATGCGTGTCAGCTCATCATCACTCCAGTTGATATGTACGTCTTTCGCCCCCATTTCAAAGGCTTTACGTGCTACAATGCGGGTGAATTCAGCCCCTACTATCGTTGAATTGATCATAAGCAGTTGATTTTTTTGCAGATTGACTCCTGTACTTAACGCCAATTCTGCGTACTTTTCTAAGCTTTCATGACTCGGCATTTTCATCATTATTCCTCCTATTTACCTTTGTATCCGTATTCATTATTCCATAAATCCTGGTGCAGTACAAAAGATGGCAGCCTGACATGCTGTCAGGCTGCCGCTTATTCCTTCTCCATTTCTTCAACTATAAGAGAAAGTTCTTCCCACCGTTCCATCTTCGCTTCTAACTCCGCCTCAAGCTTTTGTTGTTCCTGCGAAAGCTCTTGGACTTTATCATAATTAGAAGCCTCTTCCGCAAGCTTTTCATTGATATCCTCTATATCCGCTTCCAGTGCAGCAATGTCATCTTCAATCGTTTCCCACTCTTGTTTCTCCCGGTAAGACAGCTTCCGTTTTCGGTTTGAGCGCCGGGTGTCTTCCTGGACAGATGGCTTCTTAGTCGTTACATGAGCAGCTTTTTGTTCTTCTTTTTTTGCGTCCAGGTACTCAGTGTAATTGCCGTAGAATCTTCGTATCTCTCCCCCTGTTTCAAAGGCAAGCAGCCGATCTACAACGCGGTCCAGGAAATAACGGTCGTGTGAGACGGTGACGACAACTCCAGGGAATTGTTCTAAATAATCCTCCAGGATACTCAACGTCTCCGTATCTAAATCATTGGTTGGTTCATCAAGAAATAAAACATTTGGTTCTTTCATTAATACCCTTAACAGATATAAACGTCTTCGCTCTCCTCCTGATAAACGCTTGATATACGTCCACTGTTGAGGTCTGGGGAATAAGAAACGTTCGAGCATTTGTTCAGCCGTAATTTCATCGCCTTCTGAGGTTGTAATGACTTCCGCTACCTCTTTGATGTACTCGATCACCTTCAAGCTCTCATCCAGTTCGCCATGATCCTGTGTATAATAGCCGATTTTTACAGTAGCCCCCGTGTGAACCTCACCATCATCAGGCTTCAGGCGTTCTGCCATAATATTGAGAAGGGTTGTCTTCCCTGACCCATTAGGTCCAATAATACCGAGACGCTCTCCAGGAACAACTAAATAATTGAACTTTTCAATAAGAGTTTGAGAACCAAATGAGTGAGAGATCTCTTTCAACTCAATGACTTGATTGCCAAGCCTGGTGGAACCGATTGCCATTTCAACGTTCTCTTTATTTTTAACATAACTCTCTTCCTTCATCGCCTCCACCCGCTGCTTACGGGCTTTTTGTTTTGTCGTCCTTGCTTTAACACCTGCTTTAAGCCAGGCCAGTTCTCTGCGCAGCGTATTTTGATGTTTCTGCTCTGCCTGCCGTTCCCATTCTTCTCGTTCTGCTTTTTTCTCAAGGAACGTTTCGTAATTTCCTTCATAGATAAATAACCGGCTTTGATCCAGTTCATAAATCAAATTCGTTACGCGATTTAAAAAGTAGCGGTCGTGCGTGACAACTACAAGAGAACCTTTGTAACCAGCCAGGTACTCTTCCATCCATTCAATTGTTTCATTATCCAGATGGTTGGTCGGCTCGTCTAACAAGAGCAGATCGGCTGGCTGAATGAGGGCTTTAGCAATGGCAACGCGCTTCTTTTGTCCACCGGAGAGATCTTTCACCTTTTTATCAAAAAAAGTGATTCCTAATTTAGATAAGACAGTTTTAGCTATTGTGCTTGCTTCCCATGCGTCTTTCTCATCCATTTTCTGCTGAAGCTCCAGCATCTCTTCCTGCACACCTGTATCTTCAGGATTCTTTGCAAGTTCCAGCAGAACCTTCTCATATTTACGCATAAGAACCATGACTTCAGCATCTCCATCGTATATTTGTTCTAATACGCTTTTTTCCTCATCCAGGTCAGGGTCTTGAGGGAGATATTCTACTGAAAAATCTTTAGCATGGTCCATGCTGCCTTTATCAGCACTTTCTATTCCTGCAAGTATTTTCAGCAGCGTTGATTTCCCCGTTCCATTCACACCGATGAGACCGATACGCTGCTGGTTTGATATAGTAAAAGATAGTTCATTGAATAAGTCCTTATCTCCATAACTCTTACTCAATTCATTGACGGATAGTAAACTCATAACGATCATTCCTTTAAAGAGAATCTTTTTTAATCATATCACATCAGGGTGATCTTTCGTTCCAAAGACGGCGCTGACTGTTGATTGGTCATCTGGAAGCTGTAAGGATAGGAAAGCTCGTGGTTTCCTGTCCTTACACGCATCTAAAGCTTTTGTAGACTTAAGTTCGAGAGAATGTCTCCGTTACGGACTATTAAAAAACTGCCCTGAACCGGTAGGTTCTAGGGCAGTAAGTAGTTTAGACCTGTTCTTTTTGAGAGGACTGATCCCTTCTCCAGTATTCCATTCCATCTACTCCCGGCAGATGATCCTGGTAAAAGACAGGGTCCTTCCCAGCTTTTCTTTGTTTCACATAGTCGTTCAACGCTGCATAGGCAACAGAAGACAAACGGAAGATTGCATACAAGTTGATTAGTGCCATAATCCCCATCGTCAAATCAGCCAGGGACCAGACAAGATCAAATTCAGCCACTGCCCCGAACATAACCATACCTAGAACAGCAAGACGATAAATAAAGATATTACTTTTGCTGGTCTTAATAAACTCGATATTGGTTTCCCCATAATAATAATTACCAATAATGGAACTGAATGCGAAGAGAAGGATGGCAATAGCAATGAATATAGCCGCCCATGGTCCTAATTGCGATTCGAATGCTTCTTGTGTCAATTGAATTCCATCAAGCGTCGTTCCTTCGTACTCCCCTGCAAAAAGAATGATAACAGCTGTAGCACTACAGATAAGAAGAGTATCCGTGAAAACGCCCAGCGTTTGAATCAGCCCCTGTTTTACCGGGTGGGTAACTTCAGAAGTTGCCGCAGCATTAGGCGCGCTTCCCATACCAGCTTCGTTCGAAAACAGACCACGTTTAATTCCAATTAAAATCATACCCCCGAATGTTCCGCCGGCAATCTCACGAAAACCAAACGCCCCGGCAAATATTTGACTGAACATTACAGGTACCTGCCCAAGATTGGAAAACAGAACATAACCAGCCAAAATAATATAAAAGATAGCCATTACAGGGATAATGTACTGAGTCACTTGGGCAATTCGTTTTAAACCGCCGAAGATAATAAGAGCTACGACGAACGTAAGCAAAGCTCCCATGAGCCATTTATCGATATTGAAGGAGTTCTCAAAAGCCAGACGAATTGTGTTGGACTGTACAGAGCTGAAAACAAGTCCATAAGTGAAGGTGATCGTAATCGCAAACACAATACCCAGGGTTCTATTCTTAAGTCCCTTTTCAATATAATAAGCGGGACCACCCCGATATTGGTTTTTATCAGGAACTTTATATACCTGTGCCAGTGTACTCTCAATGAAACTGGATGCCCCGCCTAAAACAGCTACAATCCACATCCAAAACACGGCACCAGGACCACCGACTGTAATTGCCGCGGCCACCCCGGCCAAATTACCCGTGCCTACACGGGAGGCCGTACTAATTGCGAACGCCTGAAATGGAGACGTTCCTTTCTTTCCCTCCGCTGAAATTGAGCGTTTATCAAACAGAACACGAAACATTTCAGGTATGTAACGGAACTGAGCAAATTTAAGTCTAATAGAGAACCATAATCCTAACCCCAGAAGAGTGGCGACCAGAACAGTCCCCCACATCCAGTCATTTAGAAAAGATAATACCTCTTGCATGTTAATCACTCCTCCATTTATTTATCTGGTAATCAAACAGTTCCCTCTATTTAAATGGTAAAAACTACAAATAGAAAAATATCTCCGCTCTTACTGCTGTTACTTAAACTTTCACATCTCTTCGCGAGACATTTTACTACAATACAGCATAAAAGGAACTATGCAATTTTACCACACTCAACCTTTCCAGTTCTATTAAAATCTAATTGAAAAAATTTCTTAATACACAATTGGCTTCCAGCTCTACGTCAACTTTTTTTATAATCAATCTCAGCATGTTTAAAGGACCAATAATCATTTTTTTCGCTATGAAATAGAGCGGCATAAATCAGAACTAATGTGCTTAACATTAAAAAAGCAGGAGGTCCTGGTGAGGGGTCTCCTGCTTTTTTATCATCGATTTCGCTTCCATGGAAAACTTGTTCCGAACTTCTCTGCAAGCTCTTTCGATTCTTTTCTTCTGTTTTTTCGATATTCATGACGGCGCTGTGCATGATCATGAAGCCATTTCTCCTCTTCAGATTCCGGATATACTCCCGGGACTGGAGAAGGTTCATTATTTTCATCAACGGCTACCATAGAAAGAAAAGCTGTTGTGCAGACTTTCCGTTCTCCTGTAAGTAAGTTTTCAGTCGTTGCTTTGACGAAAACCTCCATGGATGTATTATGCGTCCATGTAACAAAGGCCTCTAAACAAATCGTATCGCCTTCAAACACAGGTTGGAGAAAATCAACCGAATCCGTAGAAGCTGTGACGACAGCTTTCCTGCAATGTCTAACGGCAGCAATAGCTGCTACGTCATCAATGTGAGCCATCAATTTCCCGCCAAATAGTGTTCCATGGCTGTTTGTATCAGGTGGTAAAACATGAGAGCTTTTTACTGTTAGTGAATCTATACAAGGTTTAGTTTCCATTTACTGTTTCCTCACCTTTCATATGGAATCGTTCCCTGAAGTTTATTATATCATGTTCCGCTTTTCTCACTCTTTTTTATGAAAAATGATCTCAAAAACCGCTCCATCACCCTGCTCTTTATTATAAGCTGAGATGATTCCTCCGCTACGCTCAATGATCGCCCTGGAAATAGCCAGCCCAAGTCCAGTTTCCCCCTGTTTCCCCTTAATAAAACGTTCAAATAATTGGGGAAGAAGGTCTTCAGGAATACCAGCCCCGTCATCTGATACTCTTACTTTCATTTGGTCCTCTTCTATCTCCGTAGTAATGATAACCATCCGATCCGCGTGTCTGACGGCATTGCTTAAAATGTTAATCATAGCTTGCAGGACATGCTCGTGATCAATATTTGTATAAAACGGAGAACTCTCCTCGAGTTTAATTTCAATATTTTTATCATTAGCCAAAGGATAGAGACGGTCTTTCGCCTGGGTAACAATCATTGATAAGTCCGACTGCTCAGGATTATACACATCTTCACTGCTGTCCAGCTTGGCGAGTAGAATCATTTCGTTTACGATTTTCTTTAAACGTTCCGTTTCACTGACCATTACCGTCAGTCCTTTTTCCGCTGCTTCCCCCTTAAAAATCCCATCACGAATACCTTCAGCGTAGCCTTGGATCGACATCAAGGGGGTTTTTAATTCATGGGAAGCGTTTTGGAAAAACTGCTTTTGAGAATGGATATAACGCGAAAGTTCAGCAGCCATGTGTCTGACACTCTGCTCCACTTCTTTGATTTCTCCAGAAGCCTGAACTTTCTCGACATCCCCAAAGCGGCGCTTTTCTATTTTCTTCACTTCCTGTTTCAGCTTGGTCAGGGGGGTTACTAGTCTCCAAGTGAGAACATAACTCACAAGAATTGCCAATAATAATCCGATGAGAAACACAACGATCATCCGAACAGCAAACTCTGATTGGACATCCTGCAAATCATTAAGAGGTGTGGCCATAATTAAAATCTGATCACTATCTGAGTTCACAGGAAAATCATAAACCACATACTTTTCGTTATTACTTTCCCATACCTCCTGTCCCTCCAGCTCCTCATCATAACGTTCAATCCAAGAGAAAGCGATAGAGGAAGGCATGGTGCGGAAAAGAATCTCTCCACGTTCTTTATCAAATAACAATATCGGATAATTTCGATCCTGAATCAGTTGGGAAAGCTCAGGACTGCGCTCAGGATCCTGGTCATTAATCAGATCAATTAAAAGCTCTGCCCTTCCTTTTAACTGCCGTTGTTCATCTTGAATTAACATATCCATTAACAGCGAATAAATAAAGAAAGCAGTAATTGACATTATGATAATAATTAAAGCAGCAAAGGCTGCATTCAGCTGGTAGAGGAGCTTCATGTCGTCTTATCCCTCAACCTGTAACCGTGCCCCCAAACTGTTTCAATCGGCAGATCTTTCATCTTTTTACGCAGGCGCTTAATAAGGTCATCAACCGCCCTGTCACTTCCAAAATAATCTTCTCCCCACACTTTAATAAGCAGTTCTTCTCTTGAGAATGCCCGATTTTCCTGTGACCCTAAGATTTTCAGCATTTCAAACTCTTTTGTTGTCACTTCCACTTCCTCGCCCTTAAAATAAACTCGACGCTCCGCTTCATTTAAAACCAGCTCTCCACTTTTAATCGTTTCCGGCACTTCTGTCGATGCAGGTTTCATAACTTCCCACCTTTTCAAATGCCTTTTAACGCGCGCAACAAGCTCTCTTGGACTGAAAGGTTTCGTTAAGTAATCATCCCCGCCAAGCTCGAGACCTAATATTTTATCTACCTCTTCATCTTTTGCAGAGATAATCAAGATAGGGACTTCCGAAGTCTGACGAATCTTCTTACAAAATTCATACCCGTCCATACCAGGCAGCATAATATCGAGAACCCATAAATCCGGCGATTCCTGCTCAAAAATCCCCCATGCTTCTTCCGCTGTTTCCACCGCTCTCACATAGTAACCTTCTTTATTTAAATAGCCTTCTACAATATCTCTTATATTTGGATCATCTTCGACAACTCCAATGACTGCCTGACTCATAGTTAAAACCTCCCACCAAAGTTTTTTCTTCATTCTCTCATATTTTCAAAGAACACTCTTCTATTCCACACTTTTTCCACATTTTCACCAAAGTCATTCCATATAAGCCGGGTAGAATAAGAATTGTCAGAGGGAAACAACAAGATTAGACTTCGAATCTTTCAAGAAAGGGGACGTCGTTTCTCTATGTATGATGAAGAAAAACAAACACATAAGAAACAATATAAACGTTCAGGTATAGCTTTTAGTGTTTTAGGTGCTATTATTGCTGTATTTCTAGTAACAACCGTGTTCCAATGGAAGGGTGTTTCTATCGAAGTTAATACAGAACAGCCGACAGCCCAAGCCGATGAATTGCATTTAGGTCAAAATCAAGAAGCTGTCACACAAGCTATAGATGAGGCTTCTCCTGCAGTTGTAGGTGTAAGTAACATTCAGAATACACCTCAAGGTGCTCAAAAAGCCGGTACAGGATCAGGGGTCATTTATAAACAAGACGGAGACCAAGCTTTTGTGGTTACCAACCATCACGTCATTGATAAAGCTTCACAATTGGAAGTTATCTTGAGCGATGGTACTAAAGTTCAAGCCGAATTGAAAGGCAGTGACCCATTGACAGACCTGGCCGTTTTACAAATAGATAGCGGACATGTTGAAAAAGTTGCTGAACTGGGCAATGCCAGTGACGTAGAGGTCGGGCAGACAGCCATTGCCATCGGGAACCCACTAGGCATGGAATTCGCAGGTTCTGCTACTAAGGGAATTGTCAGCGGCCTTAACCGCAACATCCCTGTTGATATCAATGGAGATAATCAGGTCGATTGGCAGACAGAAGTAATTCAGACCGATGCAGCCATTAACCCAGGTAACAGCGGAGGAGCGCTAATTAACCTGCAGGGTGAAGTAATCGGCATTAACTCTATGAAAATTGCAAAGGCAGAGGTAGAAGGAATTGGGTTCTCCATTCCTATGAACGTCGCTGCACCAGTCATTAATGATTTAGAGAAAAACGGCGAAGTCCAACGCCCTTATATGGGAGTTTCCCTGCAAGATGTAAGTCAAATCCCAGCCTCTGTATTGCAAACCGAACTAGGTCTGCCGAAAGAGATTGACCACGGCGTCATTGTCCAAGGCGTTGAAAAAGGGTCTCCAGCTCAGGAAGCAGGTCTGGAACGTTACGATGTCATCACCGCCATCGACGGACAGAAAGTAGAATCACTCATGAGTTTACGGGAATATCTCTACAACCAAGCGAACGATGGAGATGCAGCCGAACTCGAAATTTATCGCGACGGACAGCCAACTACTGTCCAAATCACGCTAACCTCTCAGTGATATTTTGAACAGATAACTAAATGATTATGAAAAAATCGAAAACGCCTTAGAGACTCTAGGCTACCCAGCAGGTTTTACCCCCCTCCACACCTGCAGGATAGTCACTGGTCTCAGATGCCTTTTCGTCAACCATGCAAGTAAAACCAAATCAACCTCTCTCAAAAAACGCCCAGCGGATGAGCCGCCGGGCGTTTTTACCTTTAAGAAGGTCGCATTCTTATAAACTTTTCTTTTATCTATAAGACCAAGGGTGGAAACTATAAGATTGGAGACAACAGCCGGGAAATGGCTTCTTTAAACCGAATCCATTTAGACCTGGATTGATACAATTTAAACGTTAATTCCGTTGAGTCTACAATGTCTTCATGAAAACGGTCAGCCAGGAGCTGGGCAACATCCGGATGATACAAGAAGGCATTCACTTCAAAGTTAAGACGGAAACTCCGCACATCGATATTTGCTGTTCCAACTGACGCGATTTTCCCATCTACTACTATCGTCTTTGCATGCAGGAATCCTTTCTGATAAACATAGATTGTCGCACCTGCTTTAAGCATATCTCCAATATTTGAAAACGTAGCCCAATAGACAAACGGGTGATCCGGCTTGTTCGGTATCATAATCCTTACATCCACACCAGACAGCACAGCCACTCTTAGTGCGTCTAATAAGCTGTCATCCGGTATAAAGTATGGGGTTTGTATATATACGTACTCTTTCGCAGATAAGATCATTTTTAAGTATCCATGCTTAATCTGCTCCCACTCGGAGTCCGGGCCGCTTGAAACAATCTGCATACCTACATCTCCTGTAGGTTCAGCTTGATAGTAACGTTCTTCATAAACGATGTCCCCACTTGAAGCATGATTCCAATCAAGGATAAACCTTGTCTGCATATTGTTCACTGCTTCTCCAGCTACTCTGAGATGAGTATCTCTCCAGTACCCGAACTTCTTATTAAAACCTAAGTATTCATCTCCAATGTTGAAGCCGCCGATGTAACCAATCTTTCCATCAATGATGGCTAATTTCCGGTGGTTCCTATAATTGATTTTGAGATTCACTTTAGGAATTAAGGATGGAAAGAAAGACTCTACCTGAATCCCCGCATCCTCAAGCTTTCTCTTAAAGCTGCGCTTAATCAGTCGTGAGCCCATGTCATCATATAGAAGCTTTACTTTCACACCTTCGTTCGCTTTTTTTATTAATACATCAGCTAAACGATTTCCTAGATTGTCGTCTCTAATAATATAATAAAGCAGATGGATATGATCCCGGGCATTCTCAATATCTTCTAATAGTGCATGGAACTTTTTCTGCCCATCTGTAAAGACTTCCACCTCATTATTCTGGGAAAGGAGAGCGTCATTATTTTTCAAATGCATATAAATCAAATCTTCATATGGAATGATATCCTTATGCTGTACATCTAAACGATCTTCTTTAATCGCTTTCAGTTGTTCTTGAACAGCTGTCAATAAACCTAACCGGCTTTTCTTATCCCAAGTGAATATTTCCTTATCACTTAAGCGCCGTCCAAATATCAAGTATAGAACGAAACCGGCAATCGGTATAAAAAGCAAGACCATCAGCCATGCCCATGTTGCACTGGCATCTCTTCTTTCCAAGAAGATGATAGCTAAAGCGAGCAATACATTTAACCCCAGGATAATGCTCAAAAAAATGGGAAAGATGTTCAACGTGGTCACCTGCCTTTACCTTACAAAAGATTACTCTTTCAATATACCATATTCTTCTTCTGAGCTTTTTAAGCAGAAGCTCATTCAATTTTGAGAACAAAAAAGAGACAGGCTTCCTATGCATACGCCTATCTCTTCCTCTTCTTAACCGTTACTTCTCATGAGAATTCCCGCATCTTTTAAAGCCATTTCCGCCTCATCTAACGCTTCCTCATTTTCTGCTGCAATCGTGTGGGTATGAATTCCACCTGTTAGTTCTAAAAGAAACGGTGCATTGGTAGAACGGACTTTTTCAATGAATTTCTTTACATCACGCCGGTTGGAGATCCTAAGTCTTGCCACCAGATCACCATAAACCGGATGCTCAACAACAACATCCTGCACATGAACCCCGTGATCAACCAAAATATTCAACTCTTCCTCTGTGTCTTTTCCTTCATGTTGGCAAACAATAGTGCGCTGATAAGACAAGTCTTCTTTTGCGTCAGACATATACATATATCCTTGACTGGTCGCGACAATCGGCTCATTTTTAGCTTTTAATAATGAAACATCCCCAACGATTACCTGTCTGGTTACGTTCATTTCTTCTGCTAAAGAACTTCCTGTAATCGGGGCCCCTCTATGCTTCAGCAAAGAGAGAATGTATTCCCTTCGTTCGCTGGCTTTCATTTTTTTAGAAGATTGACTCATAAACATGACTCCTTCGTGCAATTTACATAACGTTATTTTACCACAGGACAAGTGAAATCAGGAAGAGGATAGGAATTTATTCTCATACGTATAACCGTTCAACTTCCACTGTTCAATGGAAAAGGATGTTTTCCCTAAGGATGTAAAAAGGATATCCTCCGCTTCGTGCTGAGGGAAAATCCTGGATGTAAAGACCTCTTCTCCTCCATTCACAAATATCTCTAGAGTTGAGTGATCAATAAATATGTGCAGACGATGAAGCCCCTGGTTGATTTCCGCCCTTCGAAATTCAGTTTTTGATTTATCCTCAAAGTGCGGCCTGGATAAAGTTAGAATACCTTTTTTATAACTTAAAGAAGCGTATTGAAAGAATTCAATAGCGAATTGGTCCTCCAGCTCTTCAAACTCAATATTCAGTTCAATGGCTCTCCCCTGAATACCCCGGATAGCATTTTGATCATTCTCAATCGTTATGGAAGAGTGAAGAAGAACAGGACCTCTCATCTCCTTTAACTCCTCTACCGGTGTTTGTATAATTTGTTCTCCATTCCATGACAGCTCCCGAGGAATGGTCATACAATGAATCCAATGGTTTTCTATTGTTGGATGCGCTTGTTCATACTGATCAGGCACCCCCATCCATCCAATAAGGAGCCGTCTTCCTTTCTCATCCTCCATTGTTTGTGGGGCATAAAATTCAAAACCGCGGTCCAGCTCCTTAAAACCATCGTGAGAGAATGTTGGTGTGTTAACATCTAACTTCCCTGCAAAGTATCCACTTTGATAGGTGTTCGCATAGTGCATTCCCTCAGCCTCTACGCCCTGCGGAGATACAACAAGAATATCCTTGTTGTTTATTTTAAAGACATCCGGGCATTCCCACATATAACCGAAGACTCCCATTTCCCCTTCTAAACTTCCAGCAATCGGACCCAGATACTCCCAATTTGTAAGGTCATGCGACCTGAAAAGTACAACTTTACCCTGCATATCTACACTTTGGGCACCTACAACTAAATACCAATAGTCGTCCTCTCTCCAAACTTTTGGATCTCTGAAATTAGCTGTGTACCCTTCCGGCCGTTCAATAACCACTCCCTTTTTTTCAAAGGTTACTGCATCATTGGAAACAGCTGCGCACTGGTACTCTTCCTCGGCGCCATTTTCACCGTCAATGTTACCTGTGTAAAACAGATAGAGCTGGTCATTATGTACCACCGCACTTCCAGAAAATACACCATCACGGTCAAACCAGTCCGAGGGTGTTAAAGCCGCGTCTTCTTCCTTCCAATGAATAAGGTCGCTCGAAGATAAATGTCCCCAAAATTTAGCACCATGATCGGTATTGAAAGGCATCCATTGATAAAACAAATGATAGGTTCCCTTCCATTGAATCCACCCGTTAGGATCATTCATAAGGCCTACGGGAGGCATATGATGATAAGTTAAGCGATATGGATCGCTTTCTACTTTACTCTTGTGTTTTTTCACTTCCTCAGATGCTGATTTACGTAATTCCACATCATTCGCTGACATAATGAACACCTCTAATTCAAGATTTTTTGTCGTCCTATCCAGGTTATAAAAACTTTACTAATTTTTCTATGTAATCTTAGCGGAAAGGGTACAGGTCCCCTGAACGTGTACCTCTATCTCGTACCTATTCTTCCCTTTCTTATAAAAAGATACCTAAGATGCAGATCTCCCGCATCTTAGGCATCGTGTTGTTTATTTCGTCTGCAGTGTGACAATCGTAGACTGTCCAGCATCAGCTCCATCACTATAAGAAGGCGTGAAGGAATCTACAATATCGTCGAAGTTCGTAATCACAACGGGAGTGATTGTACTCTTCGCTTTTTCTTTCACCAAGTTCATGTCGAAAGTTATAAGTTCGTCCCCTGCCTGTACTTTGTCTCCCGTTTTCACATGACCTTCAAATCCTTCCCCTTCCATAGAGACCGTTTCCAATCCAATATGAACGAGTACTTCTACACCTGATTTTGTTTTAATGCCTACGGCGTGATTTGTCGGGAACAGCTGAACAATTTCACCAGAAACCGGACTTACAACTTTGCCATCCGTAGGCTCAACTGCTACTCCATCCCCCATCATACGTTGACTGAACACTGGGTCGTCTACTTCATCCAGCGAAACGACCTTCCCATTTACAGGTGCAACGATTTGTTCCTCTTCACTCTTTTTTCCAAATAATTTTTTCAGCATTAGCCACCGTCCCCTTTTTTTATTTTTCGAATGAACCGTTAGTTCCTGAACATCGTGTAGCTATTTTACTTTTCCCTGCATGGAAATGGATAAACACGCCAAACTCAAAAATTACCATTTGGTCTGAAAAGCAGCTGAAATAATCGGTTATCAACGAAATCCAACAGTAGAAATCAACGCGATTTCTTGGAATACCAAAAACAGTGTCTGTATAAAATTCAAAACTAAAAAAAGCAGGTGTCAAACCCTGCTTTTTCATCATATAATTACTTCTCTAAAGCTTGATTTAGATCCTCCCAGAGGTCTTCAACTGCTTCCAAGCCTGCGGACAAGCGGACGAGACGATTGCTGATGCCCATTTCTCTACGTTTATCTTCCGGGACAACGGCATGGGTCATCGTTGCAGGATGTTGAATGAGTGTCTCTGCATCGCCAAGGCTGACGGCTATTTTTATGAGTTTTAACTGATCCATAAACTTCTGGGCATCTTTTTGGTCCCCGTCAAGTTCAAAAGCGATAACCCCTCCGCTGTCTTTCATCTGCCTTTGTACGATAGAACAGTGTTCATGTTGTGGCAGCCCCGGATAGAATACTTGACGTATTCGCGGGTGGTTATTCAGTCGTTCTGCAATTTCCTGTGCATTTGAACTATGACGATCCATACGAACATGCAAGGTCTTCATCCCTCTTAATAACAGCCAGGCATCAAATGGGGAGAGCACTCCCCCTATATCCTTCTGCTGCGATAAAGCGAGAGCACTGATGAACTCATCCGACCCTGCTACGAGACCAGCGATGACATCTCCGTGGCCTCCAATATATTTAGTAGCACTATGAATGACAATATCACAGCCTAAATCCAAAGGTTTCTGGAGATATGGTGTACAGAAGGTGTTATCGACGACAACCGGAATCCCATACCCTTCAGCCACCTTGGCGACCATCGTTAAATCAATCACTTTCATAGTGGGATTGATGGGTGTTTCAACAAAAATGCAGGACGTTTCCGGGGTGATTTTTTCATGAATTTCCTGCTCTGTCTGCATATAACTAAAATCGTGAGTGACCCTGTATTTCTCTTCCAACATTTGCAGCAATCCATACGTACAACCATATAATCCGTTTGAACATAAAACATGATCGCCGGATTTGGTCAGGGCTATCAATACAGCTGACACAGCAGCCATCCCGGAAGCAAAAGCCAGCCCTTTATCCGCCCCTTCCAGGACAGCGATACGTTCTTCCAATGCTCTTACAGTAGGATTTCCCAGACGTGTGTATATATAGCCCTCTTCTTCTCCCGCAAATCTCCGTGCTCCTTCAGCAGCTGAACCGAAAGAGAACGTAGAAGTTTGGAAGATTGGAAAGCTTAAACTCCCTTTATTTTCACCTGTCTGATATTCATTATGAATCATGTCAGTTTCTATACTTCTCTTTTTCCTTTTCACTCGATCTCCCCTCCCCACCTTTTTGTAAGCGTTTTCATTACAATTTTAACAAAAGAAGGAGAGAAAGACCTCCTTCTTAACTACTATATTCCTTCTGTCTCATCGAGTTCACTTTTCCTTCTTAGCCATTTCCTTGAAGTGTTCCTGAAAAAGCTGATCCGCCCATGCAATTGCCTGGCCGTACACTTCAAACACTTCCGTGAATTCCAGTCCCCAGTGAATTAAGTTGTCCTCCAGCCACTCAAAATCAGCCTCTTCCATGCTGACAGCGATATTTAGTACATGGCGGTACATATTTTCAAACCCCTGAAGCGCTTTTTTTATATCGGTGTCCAGTGGCAGCGATTCAATCACTTCACAGACAGGACGTTGAGTAATCACGTCTATCAGTGACATAAATCCTGTCAGGAAATATCCATCCGACTTTTCTTTCGTCCGCATCCTTATGGCAATTTGTTCACACATCTTAGCACGCACTAAACTTGTCTTCACAACCAATTGAGACTTGGAGGAGACAGGAGCTGCCTGTTCAATAGAAAGGACGTACAGCCATTTTTTTAATGTTTCTGTACCCAACAGCATAACCGCCTGCTTTATCGATTGGATCGGAACTCTAGTACGCTGTTGGGAAGAATTAATCAGCTTTAGAAGTTTATATGTAAGAGCGAGATCCTGTTCAAGAATCTGTGTCACTTTTTCAATATTAATCCCATAATCTGTATTGGATAATTCCTTAATCATTTGTACATATGCCGACGTATAAAACGGGACATCCACACCTTTAACGATATCCGGTTTACTAAAATAAAAGCCTTGAAACAGTTCAAATCCTTCTTCCAGACACCGCTGACGCTCTTCCGTTGTCTCTACCTTCTCGGCTAACAATGTGAGATTATACTCTTTCGCCAGCTGTATGATTTTTTTTCTGTTCTCATCTGTCACCAGGCGAATATCCACTTTCAATATATCCACATAATGAAGCACTTCATATAAAGAAGCACGATCAACATCAATGACATCATCCAGGGCAATAGAATACCCTTTTTGCTTAAGTTCCCGACATACACGGATTAAATCAAGACTAAAGGAAACATGCTCCAATATCTCAACAATGAGTTCTTCTGAATGGAAGTATTCCGGTACCTTATCAAGAAGCAGATCCT
Organism: Halobacillus litoralis; assembly: GCF_020524025.1. Lineage (GTDB taxonomy): Bacteria > Bacillota > Bacilli > Bacillales > Halobacillaceae > Halobacillus > Halobacillus litoralis_D. The sequence continues at coordinate 693,225 of NZ_JAIVKN010000002.1, forward strand.
CAGTGAAGTTAATGAAGCAGGGTTTACGATTGGATAACCGCTCTAACCCAATCGTGACAAAACTATTCATTAATACTTCCGAAGTCGCTTGATTCGCATCCATAGGGATGAACCGGTTTTCTTTTCCGTTTCTATAGAGAAGTTCATAGGCAAAAACTGTATCATCTTCCCTCAAAATTGGCTGCCGCGCCACAAATACTTCCATTCTGTTTACCACCTTCGCCCTTAACTATCCACTAAAATAATTATACTACAAAGCAGCTTTACTTGTTAATTTCCTCAAAGAAAATACATGAAATGGTAAGGTCAGGAAAGACTGAGAGAAAAGAGCCATTCAGGAGGGATCATATGGAACAACATGAAAACTGGACGCAGCCAGAGCCACTGTGGAGAGAGAATGCATCCTTGCCGAGTTATGAAGCTTTAAAGGAGGACACGGCAACAGAAGTAGCCGTTGTAGGTGGAGGAATCACAGGAATTACGACTGCCTACTTATTAGCCAAAGCAGGAAAAAAAGTTACCCTGCTTGAAGCCGATGAACTATTGAATGGTACAACAGGACATACGTCTGCGAAAGTAACAGCACAGCATGGTCTCATCTACCATGAATTAATGAACCATTTCGGTGAAGAAGAAGCTTCCCTTTATTACCAAGCACAGACAGACGCCCTGGAAACGATGCAGGAATGGGTGGAAAAGTATGATATATCATGTGAATGGGTGAAAGAAGATGCCTACTTATTTGCCACTACGAAGCAGGGTGCCCATAAGCTTGAAAAGGAATTTGAAGCTTACCAGGCTTTAGGAATTCCAGGCCAGTTAAGCGAAGCCCTCCCTTTTCAAATGGACGCAACAAAAACTCTCTGCATGAATAATCAAGCCCGGTTTCATCCAATCAAATATTTAGCTGCATTACTTTCAGAGTTCATTAAACTGGGTGGGGAAATATTTGAGCACACCAAAGCTACGGATGTTAAAGAAGGGGATCGAATGGAAATTCAAACAGGAGAAGGATATACGGTTGCCTGTGAAAAAGTAATTTCCTGCAGTCACTTCCCTTTTTATGACGGCAAAGGATTTTATTTCAGCCGGATGTATGCAGAGCGTTCCTATATTATGGCGATTGAACCGGAAAAAGAAATACCCGATGGGATGTATTTATCCATCGACGAACCTAAGCGTTCCATTCGAACCGCCGAATATGAAGGAACCCCTATCTTATTGATAGGCGGAGAAAGTCACAAAACCGGCCAGGGAGTTGATACCTCGTTCCACTATCACGCTTTAGAGGAATTCGCCGCTGAAACCTTCGGGGTGAAGCGAAAACTATTCCAATGGTCGGCTCAAGATTTGACGACACTTGATAAAGTTCCATATATCGGCCCAATCACACGAAAAAATGACCGCATCTTCATTGCTACAGGATTCCATAAATGGGGGATGACAAGTGGAACATTGGCGGCCAAACTTCTCTGTGACTACATTACAGGAGAAGAATCGCTTTTCCATCAACTATTTAAGCCGACAAGGTTTAAATCAGATCCAAGTATGAAACAATTCATTTCCCAGAGCTTCGATGTAGCTACCCATCTTGTCGAAGGAAAACTTGAGTTAGTAGCCGACCGTCCTAATCGACTAAATAAGGGGGAGGGAAAAATTGTCCAGTGGAAAGGAGAGCGTGCAGGTGCTTATCGGGATGATAAAGGTCAACTCCATGTACTGGACACCACCTGTACTCATATGGGATGTGAAGTAGAATGGAACAGTGCTGAACATACGTGGGACTGTCCTTGTCATGGTTCCAGATTCTCCTATGATGGTTCTGTGGTTGAAGGGCCGGCGGATCAACCACTCATGAAAATTGCAATCGAAGAAAATTCAGAGGTACCTCCTCGGATTGAAGAGAATGAATTTGAGGAACCTCAGGATTCTCAATAAAAAAATGCATGGTCATCAGGCCATGCATTTTTTCTGCGTCTTCATCCAATCGGTGCTATAATGAATCGAACTGAATACTAAATATTGTAAGGAAAGGATCCTAAAAATGTTACATGAGCAGAAGATCGGTATCCTATATACCGCTGCTTCTTATATTCTGTGGGGAATACTCCCCGTTTATTGGAAGCTCATTCAGCAAATTTCAGCTTTTGAAATCCTGGCTCACCGCATTGTTTGGTCATTTGTATTTATGGGCATCATCGTCCTCCTTACAAAAAAACACAGAGAATTTGCTCTTGAATGCCGCTCCATCTTGAAAAGTAAAAAGCAGCTGATAGGCATTTCACTTGCTTCGGTAGCAATCAGCGTCAACTGGGTCACCTACATATTAGCAGTCAATACCAACCACGTTGTTGAAGCGAGCCTTGGTTATTATATTAATCCTCTTGTAAGCATCCTGCTTGGAATGATTGTTTTAAAAGAGACATTTTCCAAAGCTCAATGGCTGGCCTTCCTGCTCGCAGCGCTTGGTGTTCTCTACATGACAATAAACTTCGGTTCTGTCCCCTGGCTTGCGTTATTGCTGGCTTTCAGCTTCGGGTCTTACGGTTTATTAAAGAAGCTCGTCCCTTTAAATGCCATGTTTGGTCTGACTATCGAAACGCTTATCGTCACGCCGGTTGCTCTCCTTTTTCTTGTTCAACAGCAAAGTGGTCAGTGGTCATCCATAAGCTGGCTGTCACTTACTTCCGCTCTCGTCTTTGGTGCAGGTATTGTAACAGCTGTCCCCCTATTGCTTTTCTCTGCAGGGGCTAAACGCATTCCACTCTCAATGGTTGGATTTCTGCAATATTTTGCTCCAACAATTATGCTCATCATCGGTGTATTTCTATATGATGAACCATTTACGAGCGTTCATGTTGTATCCTTCACTCTGATCTGGTCAGGTCTTGCTGTCTACACGGTCACCAGGGTGAAACGGTTGAAAAAGTATGAAGCAAAAGCAAGCTGATGCAAAAAAGGCTTCCCTTACAGGAAGCCCTTTTTTGTACATATATTTAGTGAATACACAGGACAAGGAACATCCCACGCCTTTTCACCAACTTAAATAAGCCGCTGCATCCCGGCCGGATAAGTAAGCACTCTCAAATCTTGTACGGCCGGCTTCGTCGTTCGGTCTTAAAAACGCATCCCCGGCAACAACTAATCGTCCATCTCCCAGAACATCAATACACGATTCTTCGAGTACGTCTCTTGCCTGAGCATAGCGCCAGCGTTTCAACTGCTCGGATTCCATAACGTCCCAGTCAAAATAGGATTCTACCTTTTCCTTAATCAAAGACATTACGTAATCTTCTCCGTAATACTTTCTGGACCAGTCGCCTGTCATATATACGCTGACAATGGTGTCATCAGAGATTCCTTTCTTTTTATGGTCAACAATCCGCTCCACTCCCTCCGGAAGATTCTGATCTACATGACCATTCTCTGGTAGGTTTGTGGATTGTTGAAAATGATAGATCCCTACATAGGTCGGTTCAAAAACAATGCTTTTCAGCTGTTTTAGTGTAGGTGCTGACACATTCACCGGACTATTTTTCAATAGCTCTACAATTTGAGGCACCGGCATCGTCATCAATACTTTATCAGACTGCCACTCTGATCCATCTTCACTATAAAGTCGATATCCTCCATCAGTTTCTATCATCTTTACCACTTTTGTATGTAGGGAGGTTTGAATATCTCCTGCTAGATGTTTGGCTAGTCCATTCATTCCATCAATGGCTGTATACCGCGGATAATGATCGCCAAACCACTCCTTTATCCAGCCCTTGCTGAGCCAATCACGAACTTCTTCTTCTAGTTCTTCTGTTCTTACGGTGAAAAATTGAGCACCATGGTCCGCTTTTCCGTTAGCTACCCGCCTGGTTGCTAAACGGCCTCCTACACTCTTCCCCTTATCTGCCAATAGAATATTTGTGCGACCTTGTTTGATCAGGCGTCTTGCTGCTGTAATACCTGCTAAACCTGCCCCAATAACCGTAACTTCATAATGGTCCATCCTGACACCTCCATCTAACTTCATGTACGCGCTCTAAGAATCATAGAGGCGCATCTATCTACGCTTGCTCCGCTTCCACTACTTCTTCCAATATTGGATAAACCGCCTCGACCCCTTCCTCAGCTACCATACAGGCTACTCCAAGCGGCGTTTCCCAAAAGGAATCGGGGATGTATGGATTTTTCAACCCGGCCGGCTGGTAAAGGGAGCGATAAATACGGTTTAAATGACGCTGCGTTTCTTCAGGATCTCTTTCCCTTTCACCTCGAGCGAGTAAAAAGACATAGCGCATCGATTGAAAGAGGTTATCCCCCGGCATAAATGTGTATTCTTTAAAGAAATTCAACTGCTGTTCTGCTTTCTCTTTCAATCCGGACTTCACCGCCAAATCTTCCATGTGTTCAATTAAATGACGGTAAACTTGTTGAAAAACTCTTCTCTTTTCATCCTGCATGACTTTATCTGTATAAATTTCCTGTAGTTTTTGAAAGGCTGATTCTTTTGACCATTCCATAATTCCTCACCTCTTTACTACAAATTCGATCTTTTTCTTTTTAATCCTTCTTATACCCAAAGGTCTCTGCTTCCATTTCTACTGCTGTATAAAACAACGGGAATTCACTGGTGCTCTCTTCCAAGTGCATTCCTAGATGAGGGACGAGTTTATTCCAAACCATCGGATTCGCTGCAATGGATTGAAAAAGAGCGACTTCATTTACTGTCCATTTTTTCAAGGAATGGATATAATCCAGGGTTAATTGAAATCCTGGAAGAAGCTGCTGATCTCTTTTATCCTCAAACTCCTGCATCGCCTCTGACCAAGTCATACCTTCATCTATCTCTTTGATGGCATCGGCAAGGAGATAAGACTGCATAAACGCATCGTTTATCCCAAGTCCTGTACTTGGGTCCTTACTATGCCCAGCGTCCCCCACAAGTGCCCAGCCGTTTCCAAACGCTTTGCGGAAAAAATTAGGCATACCAGGGGTTCCGATAATTTTACTTTCGAGATGAGCTTGTTCCATTCTTTCTTTCATTCCATAAAACTGATGAAACATGAGCTCAAAGTTCTCTTTAGGAGACTTCATCATTTCTTTGAACTCATCAGGATGGATCTCAATTCCCAAACAGTCTCTCCCTTCTTCCATTGGAAAAACAAAACCAATCCGACCATCGTGAAGGAATATTTCTGTTGTAGGGGTCTGGAGAGGCCGGACTCCTTTATAGTACCCATATAAGACCGGACGTAAGGGATTCGTCTGATTGTATGTTTCAGCCTGAACCCAATGGGCGATGTTCGAGTTCTTGCCGTCCGCTCCTACAACAAGGTCACTATAAACATGATAGGATCTCCCCTTCTCCTCAATTCTGAGACCAATCACCTGATTCCCTTCCCACAAAAGCTCCCTTGCAGTAGTCTGGGATTTAAATGTGACAGAAGGATATTTCCGTGCCTCTTCAAGCAAAGCATAATCCAACTGGTCACGTTTAGGAATGATTGTATATGAAGCTCGAGGTCCTTCAATAAAACTTTCACCAATATAGGTCCGCATACGTTGTATTTTTCTTAAGCCAGTATCCTCAAGTTGGGAAAGGACCCCCAATTCTTCTAAGAATTTCGTATGAGACATAAAATGAGTGGACAAGGTATCACTTGGAAAACCTGCTTTATCTAATAATAGGACACGCTTTCCCATCCTTCCTAACCAATTAGCTAAGCTGGATCCAGCTACTCTGGCCCCTACGATGATGACATCGTATCTATTTTCCATAACCCCACTCATCCTCACTGTTCTTTTTACACCAATCATAACGGGTTTATCAGTAAAAGACTAGAAGGACCATCGTCTGATTACAATGGGAAAACCTTATCTGGGTGACGATAGTTGGGACACCTGATTACCTTCGGTCCACAAAAATGCATTAAAAAAACTCCCTCATAGGGAGTTTTTTGTTAATATGTTCTTTCTTCTTCAACTTCATGGTTTTGGTTTAAAATAGAAAGTTTGCTTGGTGTGTTATCTTTTGCAATTTCCTCCGCCTTCTCAATGGCTGTATCACGCTCATCAAAAAGATCAGTAGGAGCCACATCCTCAATTTTCACAAACCATCCGGTTACATCTTTATTTGGTACTACACTATATTGTTTCATGAAATTCACTCCTTCATCATAGACTTAACTATCCATTCCCATCAGCTGGGTAATTCAAACGTTCTTATAATTTTTCATTAATAATTGACAATAAGGAGGGTCCCCTTTATAATTTCAAACAAGTCAGATAATTAAATAGCATAACTCTTATCTAGAGCGGCAGAGGGACTAGGCCCTACGACGCCCGGCAACCTTCAAGGTCATACCTTGAAAAGGTGCTACATCCTACAGGTCAACAGATCTGAAAGATAAGGGGAGGTATAAATACATAAAGCCCTCTTCTTTCTTACAGAAGAGGGCTTTTCATATTTTTTACTTACCTGAAGGGATTCCTAGAACATATCTATTGAGGAGGAGTAAATGTATGACGTTACCTTACCACACATATGGCCCTGAAACACAGCTGCTTCACGGAGGACAGGAACCTGACCCTGCCACAGGTTCAAGAGCGGTCCCTATATACCAGACAACTTCTTACGTCTTTAATGACACAGAACACGCCCAAAATTTATTTTCCTTAGCTGAGCCGGGAAACATTTACACCAGAATCGGCAACCCGACCATTGATGTATTGGAGAAAAGAGTTGCCTTGCTGGAGGATGGCGTTGCAGCTGTTGCAACAGCTTCAGGGATGTCCGCCATCACAATGGCTGTTCTCAATGTTGCAGAAGCAGGAGATGACATTGTCGCATCCACCGATCTTTACGGAGGGACCTATAATCTATTTGTCCATACCCTTCCTCGTTATGGCATCCAGGTGAATTTCGTTGACGGCAATGACCCGGAAGCATTTGCAGAGGCCATCACCCCTAACACAAAAGCTATATTTGCAGAAACCATTGGCAATCCCAGTTTGAATGTCCTGGACATCGAAAAAGTGGCCGATGTCGCTCACGATCACCACATTCCATTGATTATTGACAACACTTTCGCTACTCCTTATATATGTAAACCTATAGCCTGGGGAGCGGACGTAGTCGTTCACTCCGCAACCAAGTGGATCGGCGGACACGGAACGGCTATTGGCGGAATTGTGGTAGACAGCGGGCGATTCGACTGGAATCACGAGAAGTTTCCTGGTTTTACAGAGCCTGATGAAAGTTATAACGGCATCCGCTTCTCAACAGATGTAGGACCTGCTGGTTTCGCAATAAAACTGAGGGTACAACTGCTCCGTGACATCGGCGCATGCCTCAGTCCGCAAAATGCTTTTTTACTACTACAGGGATTAGAAACGCTGCACCTCCGCATTAAAAAACATTCCGATCAAGCTTTGGAGATTGCGGAGTACCTCAAACAACATGGAGGAGTTGACTGGGTGAACTATCCTGGTCTAACCGATCATCCAACCCACCCCCTGGCTAAAAAATACTTGAATTATGGGTTCGGATCCATGGTCGTTTTCGGAATTAAAGGCGGACGCACATCAGGTCGTCAACTGATTGATCATACAACCATTTGGTCTCATGTCGCCAACGTAGGGGATGCCAAATCATTAATTATCCACCCAGCCTCTACGACACACCAGCAATTAAGCGAAGAAAATTTAATTAAATCCGGAGTATCAGAAGAACTTGTACGTTTGTCTGTGGGGTTAGAAGCAGCAGAAGATTTAATTAAAGATCTCGACGCTGCGATATCTCATGCTACCGGCGTAAGCAGACCCTATGGCAAAGAAAAGCATATAACAGAGACTATTTTATCCTCTTCCCTGGATCGCTCGAATGGAGATATTAGAAAGAAAACCATCGGTATAGTTCCTTCCTTGTCCAACGGCTTACAAAGCGAACGAGCCAAATTAGAACGGTTAGGTTTTAATGTAGAGGTTCTAACACAGGTAGAAGATGTACGAAATTACTCATCCGGCACATTTGATGTAATTTATTTTGAGGAGTTAAACAAAGAAGGCCTGCAAATCGTACAGTCTATTCAACCCGGCCTTATCTGGTCGAAGAAAGTTTATCCGGGTGAGGATGAGCAGGTCATATCAGGAGTAAGTCTCTATGAGACAATTATTGCGATCCGCTCTGGAGAAGACATTACAAAGTCTCTCATTACCGTATAAACAACAGAAAGGAGAATAAAAGCATGTCATTAAAGAATCCCACCAGCCAACCACTTGTAAGCAAAACGATTTCTATCGGTTCGTTTACTTGTGAATCAGGAGAACAATTAGAACAAGTCGAGCTGGCCTATGAACGGTTTGGTCCCCATGACGCGCCTGTTATTTTAGTGTGTCATGCTTTAACAGGGAATCACCTTGCCATTGGCTCCAGAGAGGAACCTGGCTGGTGGGCGGGTTTAATCGGAGAAGGCTGCCCAATAGATACTACAAAATATCAAATTCTAACATTCAACGTGCTGGGTGGATGTCACGGATCCACAGGTCCAGCCAGTGTCAATCCAAAAACAGGAAAAAAATACCGGCAATCCTTCCCTAAGGTTACAATCCGGGACATGGTTCATGCACAGCATAAAGCCCTGCAATTGCTTGGCATCAGAGGGGTTAAAGCTGTCGCAGGCGGATCATTGGGCGGCATGCAGACGTATGAATGGGGTTTACTTTATCCAGACTTTATGGAAGACCTGTTTATTCTTGCTGCCACCCCCTATTTAAGTGATTATGGAATTGCCTTCAATCACATCGGTGCACGCGCTATTAAAAGTGATCCGTCTTTTAAACAGGGAAACTATGAAACCAATCAGCAGCTGAATGGTTTCGAAATTGCACGAATGACAGGGATGGTGACCTATCGGAGCCGCACCTTATTTGAAAAAAGGTTCGATCGCTCGAACGAAGGCACATCTTATGACATACAATCCTATTTGGATTATCAAGGGGACAAAATAAAGCAACGGTTCGATGCTAACAGCTACCTTTATTTATTGGAAGCTATGAACAACCATGATATTGGCCGGGACCGCCAAGGCTGGAAAACAGCTGCCAAAATGTATAAAGCTACAGTCCATACGATAAGTTTTGAACATGACCTCTTATATCCGGAGCAGCTCATTCGAAAGTTTGCAGAATACCCACCCGATGCCTCCCACCATCACATACCGACTGATTATGGGCATGACGGATTTCTAGTGGAATTTGATAGGTGGAGCAGTATATTTTCCGATCAATTATAGATATAAAAAAAGAACCGCTTGTTTTCAAGCGGTTCTTTTCTATTCCATTAAATCACTGACAGCAACAAACTGATACCCTTTAGATGATAATTTATCCAAAAGGATCTTCACGGTCTCCACCGTATTATTTTGAAGTTCATGAAGAAGGACAATTGAACCGTCTTCCACTTGGGAAAGAATATCCTGCGCTATCTTCTCCGGACCTTGGCTGCTCCACTTCTCAGAGTAAACTGTCCAAGGTACAGCTTCCACTGAATGGTTATAAGAAGATACCGGTGCCTCTCCAAATGGTAGACGAATCAACTCTGTCTGTTTCCCGGTTACCAGCTTGATCATCCTCTGTGTGGAAGTGATCTGCTCTTCCACCTGATGTGCACCTAACCGACTCAGACGGGGATGATTCCAAGTATGACCCCCAATTTCATGTCCACTGGCCGCTACTTCCCGGGCCATATCAGGATAAAAACTCACTCTTTTACCAATCATGAAAAAGGACGCTCTTGCTTCATGACGATCCAGCAAGTCAAGGATTTCATCGGTGTATTCAGGGTGGGGACCATCATCAAAAGTGAGGGCTACTTTCTTACCTTCCTCATCTAATCGCTCCGATTCAAAGTTAGGTGTGGGTTCAAAAGCTTCCACAGATTTATGATCCTTCTCTATGTTTAATGATTTCACAAGATCTTCCACATATTGAGAACGCAGTAACGGGGTAACCTGCTCCATTTCTAGTAAGACTTTATCGTAAACGGATGGGCCGGAGGAATCGAGAAAAACAAGCAGACCTTCTCCCGTTATGGCTGTATTTTCAAACGTAGAAGCAGTTGCTTCTAAATCATCGGCTGCTGTTCCGCCCTTCATTTCTTCACTTTCAAGCTTTTGTATCGTCAATTCATACAAACGCTCTACATAATAGAGGTCATCTTTAAAAAGCTCCTCCATAGTCAGGAGCTCTCCATTTTGTTTATCGAAGTTCATAACCGTTTGACCAGTCATCAGTTCATCTTCTCCAACATCCATTGTTTCTGTAAAATGAACCACAAAGAAACGCTGGTCCTGATGAATGACATCAAAGTCAATATGCAGCTCGTGAGATTCTGTTTCTTCCGTGTTTTGTTTATTCTTATAACTTTCCTGTTTAAAGGAAGCCTTCTGCTGATTAACATAATCTACAATCGTCTGGTTTATCCGGTTATTCGGTGTCTGCGGATAATGGATTGTAATATGGTATTCCTTAAACTCTACAAGATCTGTTTCCATGGTAATATCGTACATCGGCTGTTCTTTTACTTTATCTTTTTCAGCTTCTTCATTGGCACTTGCAATGAAAGAGCATCCGGAAACAAATAATATGACCAACAATAATGTATATATAATAGGTTGTTTCATTCAATTCCCTCTTTACTCATAGTTACACAACCCATTGTAACACAAATGTAACAATCATTTAATTACTTCGATATATTCATTATTTTCAGTCAATTACAGATTCGTACGTACATCCCATAATTCCGGAAAGAATCTGTGATCGAGTACTTGTTTTAAATACCCTACACCAGAAGAACCTCCCGTTCCCTTCTTATGACCAATTATTCTTTCAACAGTCTTCATATGCCTATAACGCCATTGTTGAAGACTGTCCTCGATATCGACCAGCTTCTCGGCAAGCTGATACAGCTCCCAATAGTTCCCTACATGTTTGTACACCTGTTCCCAAGCAGCTTCCACCGATGAGTCCGGCTCATAATTCTTAGTAAAATCTCTGTTAAGGAGGTCGGTTTTTATCGGGAAACCAGCTTCTGAGAGTTTTCTGACTGCCGCATCATATAAACCAGGGGCCTGATAAGCTGACACAAGCTCTTTATACAATTCAGGGGTTTTTTTGTAGATTTTAAGGACGTGACTTGTCTTGTACCCTAAAACAAACTCTATCATCCTGTATTGATAGGACTGAAATCCAGATGCCTGTCCAAGTTGACCTCTAAATTCCTTATATTCAGCTGGAGTAAGAGTCGATAACACATCCCACGCCTGAATGATCTGCTTCTGTATACTTGACACACGGGCAAGCATCTTAAAAGCTGCCTGCATGTCATCCTGGCTAATAGCATCTATAGCCGCCTTTAATTCATGCAGAATCAGTTTCATCCACAGTTCACTCACCTGATGGATAATAATAAAAAGCATTTCATCATGATGAGAGGACAGTCGTTGTTGAGCATTTAAGAGGTCATCCAACTTTAAATACTCCCCATAAGTCATTCGGTTCAAAAAATCCGTATAAATACTTTCATTCTCATTGGAAGGATGCTGAGACACGACCTCTCCTCCTCTACTCTATAACCCCTCGTTCAGGGATATTGTTATAAGTCATCGGTAAAAATTCTGTATGCACTGCTCCTTCATACATAAGCAATGTACCAAACAGAGGGTGTTCGACATGGACATGGACGCGATATGCTTCTTCTTCCTCATCATAATGCTCATAGACGGAGGTTTGGGGCGCATTTACGACTAAGCTTCCATAAATATTAACAGCTTTTGAGTCCATATATAATCCCCCCTCAGAGGTTACATGAAGGTTTAGTTCAGTCTGCACGTTCCCTGATTTCCCTAAATCATCTACAATGCACTGCTTATCCTCATCATACCGCATAGCTGCATCAAATCCTCTGATGGAATATGGAAAAAAGAAGCGCCGAATCCAACTAACCGTTTCCCGCCCCTTCTCATCTGTATATACATAATTTTCAAGAGTAAAAGGGACATCTTTCCCTCTTTCGCCAAATACAAGATGATCTTTTATTCCAATCTGAAAAAGGGGGCGCAGGAGTGGATGTGCTCCTCTAATTTCCGTCATCCTTCCCTGACCAAGCATCATTAAATTCTGCTTGCTCGTAAGACCGTACTTTTTCTGCATTTCAGGATGAAGGCGATGAAACTCTTCGCCTAAGGCTTGGTGATAAATTGACTTCATATCTCTACTCCTTCCAAAAGACCAAAATTCTATTGTCTATATTCGTTCTCTATATCATGAGTTATGAATAAGAATTCATTTAGAAACCTTTTTCACATGATGTATGTAAAGGCATTATAGCATAAGTAACCGCTTTCTAATTAGAAAACAAGGAAAAGAAGACCTGCCATTTCAGCAGGTCTTCCCTCTATTACATGACCTCTTCTGCATCATCACTGATGGAATATCCTTTTTGCTGTTTCATTAACCACCCTTGTTTCTCTAATTGAGTGAACAGTTTCTGAATATGTTTCTCAGGCCAATTGGATAATAAGCCAAACCATCGCGTTTCGTGCAGATATAAGCTTCGAAGTTTATTTGTCGCTTTTCCGGCCAGCATTTGCACAAGGGTGTGAACGGGATAATCTGTACCATAGTAATAAATGAAATCAAGAATCTGCTGCGTATAAGCATAGGTTAATGAACGGCCTTTCACAGTAATGATTACATCATCATCATGATAGCGGACTTCTTCAAGTTTAACTTTTAACTCTTCAAGGACATGGCTTGTGATTGGGTAGACGTGTTCTGGTACAATAGTCTGCCACTCCGCGAGTTCTTTTAAGACCCTGACATCATCCATCTGTACCTTCGACAGCCACAGGAGTTCAGAACCATCCTTACGCTCAGGTATATACGTCCGGCTTAATTTGTCATACATGTACAAAAGAGGGTAGGATGTAAGCTCTTCCTGCTTCCTTTGGTACCTTTCTATTTGTTTAATGATGGTTAAGCTTTCATCTAGTGTTTTTCGTGCTGTATTTAATTGTTTCTTCAGAGCCCTCAGTTGACCTAACTGCTCTAATAAGCGCTCATTCTGCTTTGCAATATCATTGAATTGCTGCTCAATCGTGTGAATCCGTTTATTAGCCCGCTCCGTATCAAACTCTTCTGTAAAGCTTACGTCATTTTCATCTACATGATAATACAGACAGAAATCACAAACTTCACAGTAGCAGCAAATACAACGGCGGGCAGAATCAAACTCCAGAACTTTTTTATGAGAACAGCATTCCTGCGTCCCTCTTAACCAGTCCGCCGGCAGAGAACGAAAAGGCCGCATAACAATATCAACTCTGTGCCTCCAGTAAGCCACATCTTCCGGGTAGTTCAAAACAGAGAGTAAAGATGATTGATTCATCACCTCAACCGCATCAATCACTTCCCTTTTCTCATGGAATAATTGAACGAGCGGGTGTTTATGAAAAGCCTTGGCTATTTTAGAAAGCCAATATTCCCGGCTGTGTTGACTTATATGAGATAAAAACAGATAATCTTCCATTACTTCCCCTACATGCTGATTCAGCTGTTCAGAGGAAAGATGAGTGAAATCTGTCGGATATAAATAATCTTCTTTCATGGGTAGTCCATGTTCTTCCGGCAAGGACCTCCACAAGAATAATTCTGGGCGGAGCAAGTGTGGATGAATTGTCTCCTCTTTTTGAAAAGAAACAGGCAGGACAGCTTTTTCTGATAACCCCATATAGGAACGAATGGATGTAACGTCAAGATTCTGATTGTTTATTTGATCCTCGATCGCGTCGTTTAACCTGGATAGTAAACTGCGTTCAAATTTATGTCCGATGGAACGAATCTGTTTATTTTTCTTCCCTATCGGTGCAAGTACAATATACGGGTATCGTTGATCTTGATAAGCAATCCTCTTTGGCAGTCCCATAATGATTCCCCTTTAAACTAAGGATTTACTACTATTATAGAAAAAGTATTACAAAGTACCAATAAATATAAGTAAAATGGGCGTCAAACTGTCAAAATTTCCACGGAATACCCAATGAACAACCCTGTTTCAATGACTCCAGGGATGGCACTCAACTCTTTCTCCATGTCATTTGTAACATTTGTGACTTTCATATCCATTAATACATTTCCTCTTTCTGTAATGACGGGGCCGTCTTTCGATTCAGCCATTCGTAACTGGATATGATCAACAGGAAATTCCGCCAATTTCATTTCCACTAAATGAATAGCATCAGGATCCACTTCTACCGGAATAGCGAAGTTCTCCCCGAGTCGCCCGACATGCTTACTCTTATCTACTAAAATATACGTTTTAGGGGAGCTTGCCATCACGAGTTTTTCTGCAAATAACGCTCCACCCCTGCCTTTTATAAGACGATTCTGCTGATCGACTTCATCTGCTCCGTCAAATCCCCAGTCGGGCTTAGCGGAGAGGAGCGAGGTTGTTTTAAGTCCAAAGTATTGACAGTTCATTTCAGCTTCTTTTGATGTAGGAACTGCAAGTATATCCATCTCACCCCTGTGGACTCGTTCCGCGATTTTCTCCAGGGCAAGGAAAGAAGTAGATCCAGATCCTACGCCGATTGTATCCCCGTTCTTCACTAGATGACTGACTTGTTCGGCTACTTGTTCTTTTGCTTCCCGGTTGGAAATTTCGCCGGACCATGTGGGCTGTTTTGCTATTTGGTTCATCCATTCCACGTGTATCACCTCTATCTATTTGTATTCCCAAAACGATACCAAAACAAGCATAAGTATTAGAGAAAGTGTATCAGAAGCTGAAAGGGCATCACTACGTTTTTCTGTAAATTTTGTCATTTTTAATGAATTCTTCACGTAAAATTAATGAAATATCTTGTTTAAAGAAGGGATGTCCATGAAGAACATTTATTGGAAATTAATTATCTTCTACCTCATCCTAATTACAGCTTTTATACTAGTTACAATTCAACCATAAAAAAACCTCGACAGCCGCTGTCGAGGTTTTACTCTATCAAATCATGTTTAAATGCATAGATTACGGCTTGTGTCCGGTCGTCCACCTGCAGCTTTCCAAGAATATTGCTGACATGAACTTTCACAGTCTTTAATGCTATAAACAGTTGTTCAGAAATATCCTGGTTTGTTTTTCCCTCTGCCATTAATAAAAGCACTTCTTTTTCACGGACGGTTAGCTGCTCATGGAGATCCTGCACATTCGGATTGCGCATTTTGGTCATAATTTTACCCGTTACTTCAGGTTCCAATATAGACTGACCTTCATGCGTGGACCGTATGGCATTTGCAATTTCTTCTGCCTTGGATGTTTTTAACATATAACTTGTTGCCCCTGCTTCCAAGGCTGGATAGACTTTATCATCATCTAAAAAACTTGTCACAATAATAATTTTGGCATCCGGCCACTTTGCCACAATACGCTTCGTAGCTTCAATTCCATCCATCTGATCCATCACTAAATCCATAAGAATAACGTCCGGGCGGAGACTTAAGGATAATTCAACAGCTTCTTCTCCGTCATCAGCTTCTGCCACAACCTCAATATCAGGCTGAGCAGATAAGTAAGCAGACACGCCGATACGAACCATTTCATGGTCATCAGCAAACAAAACAGTGATCATTAGGCTTCCCCTCCTTGGTTACGATAGGGGACTTTCACTTCAAGCCTTGTCCCCTGTCCTTTTACGCTGACGATTTTTAACGTTCCCCCGATTTCAAACGCTCGTTCCTCCATATTCTGCAGCCCATAAGAACTTGCTTTTCCTTCTTTTACATCAAAGCCAGTCCCATCGTCAATAATACGAAGAATAATGAAACGATCACGTTCAATTAACATGACATTTAAGCTGGAAGCCTTGGCATGTCTGAGAGTATTCGAAACCGATTCCTGAAGAATTCTAAATAAATGATCCTCGACGCCTTTGTCTAACTTCATCGTTTCAATGGACCAATGGATATCCATCGGTACTTTTTGGGTTAACTCATCAAGCAGCTCTTGAGCTCCTTCAGCTAGTGATTTATCCTTTAGTGCCACAGGTCGCAAATGAAGCAGAAGGGCTCTCATTTCCAGCTGTGACTGGTGAATCATTTTCTCCACCATCTGCAATTGTTTAGGTGCGGAAACTCTGTCCGATTCTTCCGCCTGGTTAATAGCTGAGATCATCATAGACGCTGCAAATAATTGCTGGCTGACAGAATCATGAAGTTCCCTAGCCAACCGGTTTCTTTCCTGGACAACGACTTCCTGTAAGCTTTGTTCCCGCTCTTCTGCTCTCTCTGTTACCATACGTTGGGCAAGCTCCGTTTGTTTCACGATCTTAGCCTCTATCCGCTTCATTTTCTCTTCAATTTGATTAACCTCAAGTATTTCTGCCTCACCATAACTGAGTTGAGTTCCTTTTTCCAGCTCACTTAATTTATATTCAATTGTATACAGCTGACGACGCCAAAACCAACCTTGAAGGATCCCTGTTACCAATCCAGCAGAAAGTGAGACGACTAAAATTAAAAAACCGAATGGTAAATCCAAGACTTGCTGACTCCAGAGGTCCGCCCACGAATTTATGGGAAAAGCGAAAAAAGTAATACCTAAAAGAACAGCGGAGAATAGGAAGAACGTAAATAGACTGGAGAGCAGTTGTCTCTGCCATACATTCATATCCTCTTCACCTCAAGATCACCGGAGACAATGGAAGTAATGATTTTAACTCTTGGTTTTTTCGGACCATATTCAGAGGTTTGAAAAGATACAATCTGGTTGAACATGTTTGTTCTTTTATATTGAAAGATAGAAACTCTGCCTATAAGAGCACTATGATGAACATTTACTTCCACTTCATAAGGGATATAAATAATCATATTGCCGGCAAAATGTCGAATAGATATAACCGCTTCATCGTGAGGAAGAACGGTCTCGCTTAAGTCAATCACCCGGTCGCCAATTCCTCCGTGAATGTTAATATCTTTCCATTCATAGGAGTGATCCGGCGTGGACTGATTTCCGAAGAGCTTCTGGACCATCCATTGTTCACTCTTCGGTATTTCCTGTTCGTTGTCGACCACTAAAGGGGAGATATACTCTGGATTGTCTCTGGACTTTAAATAGTTTCTAATAAATATAAAAAGAACAGCTAGAACAAGAAAACGAACGGCAATCATACTGAGAATCGTGAAAATTAAACTGACCAACCCTATCCAAAACAGAATTTTACGCCATAAGGGTTTGTAATTTCTCCACCCTATGTAGATGAATACACCCGAAAATAATACCGAGAAAACGAGGCCGCCATTGAAAAAGACGATCTCTACTATCAGGAGGATCACCCCAATGATTAATATGGCATTGATGGTATTTGTCGAAAGTCTCTTAAACATAAGGGTCATCCTCCTTCCATGAATTCGTTCTTCTTTCATCAATAAAGGCGCAGAAAACTGCGCCTTTATCATATCATATATTTACTTTGCCGAAATTTCTTCCTGGCTCCTTATGTTCTTTTCAAGTTCATCCATCTTACTGTCAAACGTATTGTGGTAGTATGAACTATTCACCTTATACTCCAAGTCTTCTATATAGCGGTCAAGCTCATTAAATCTGGAATATGGCTTGTCCGACGCTTCTTCTATTACCCAGTTCATTTGATGATGGGCTCTGGCTATGTTTTCACGCCCCATCAGTTCCATACGTTTCAAGTGCATGTTCTTTAATTTGTGCTTCATCTCTTCATACTTCTGTTCGAGAGCTTCCAACTGCTCCATGCTTTCGGTTCTCGAAGCTTTCAGACGCTCTGCCCTTCCTTCATACTCCTGCTGTTCTTTTAAAGCAAATTCATACATGGACGCCTCGCCAGCCTTTTCAGCTACCCCTGCCTGGTGGCGGCGTTTATCTGCCATATCTTGAGCCTTCTGAAACTCACGCGTGAATTCATCTTTTAACCGGTACTGACGCTCCACAAGCTTTCTTACTCGTTCTGTCTCCCTTTCACTTTCACGTAAATACTGGTTCAGCATCACTATTGGATTTTTTTGCTCCTTTTGATCTAATACTTCATGCAGATCCGCCGTAATCGAGTCTTTTATTCGAGTAAATAAGTTAGCCATATAAAATTCTCCTTTTCCAATTTATTTGTTCATTTCTGCCCATTGACGCTCGAAATTAGTGAATGGATCGTTAGAATGCCCCTTTGACTCTCTTTCTCTGCTCGTCCATTTTTTATAAATCCAATAGAGAGCAAAAGCAGCTGCTACACCTACCACAGCGTATATGTTGGATACAGCTACACTCAGAATGATGAACCCTGCAATTCCCCAGCTGATCTTAGCAGCAGTCGAATCGTTTTTCATGAATTGTTTAAACACGATGTACAAGAGC
The DNA here is from genome assembly GCF_020524025.1 of Halobacillus litoralis. Classification (GTDB taxonomy): domain Bacteria; phylum Bacillota; class Bacilli; order Bacillales; family Halobacillaceae; genus Halobacillus; species Halobacillus litoralis_D. The sequence continues at coordinate 711,652 of NZ_JAIVKN010000002.1, forward strand.
CAGACACTCACACCCAGCAGGATCATCGGTCCAAGGTTCGCAAGTAATACGCTTAAAGCAATTAATCCGGCTATGAAAAGTAAGAACTTTTTCATTGTTTTTTCCCTCCTTACTCATTTCTTATCTTTATCATATCGGGGACTGGAAGACAGCGTAATGAGCCGGAGATATATTTTCATCTAAGACCAGAGGCTTAGATGAAAATACATCCCAGCTATTCTGCACTTACCCCGCTGCAGATCATGACAGGAGAGGGGATACACTCGAATAGAATAAAAGAAGGGCTGCCCCGTCGGACAGCCCTTCTTTTATTCTATAATTTGCAGTTCTTTCGGAGTTTTCGTTAAGGTAATAGCGCCTTCTTCAGTAATGAGTACATCATCTTCCAGCCGAACCCCTCCAATGGACGGATCATAAATGCCGGGTTCGATTGTATACGTCATCCCTTTCTTCAAGACTCCGTCATTCAGGTGACTCATAGAAGGATATTCGTGAACATTGATCCCTAAACCATGTCCAATTCTGTGAGGGAATTTATCTCCATAGCCTGCTTCAGTGATAATATCCCGCGCTGTTTGATCAAGGTCGCCAATTCGTGTTCCAGGTTTGCTGATAGCAAGAGAGGCCTCCAATGCCTCACGAACTATTTCATAGATCTCTCTCTGTTGTTCATTTACAGTTCTAAAAGCAAACGTGCGGGTGATGTCGGAAGTATACCCTTTCCAAACCACACCAAGATCAAAAAGGACAAAATCCCCTTCTTTCAAGCGGCGATCTCCTGGGTTTCCGTGAGGCTGACCGGATTTTTCCCCAAACAAAACCATTGTTGAGAAAGACATCTCAGCGACACCTTTTTTCTTTAATTCGTACTCGATAGAGGCCAGCACCTCCATCTCTGTAACTCCTTCACGAAGGGCTTCCGTTCCTACCCTTACACCGAAGTCAGCTAATTCCGCCGCTTCTTTCATAATGCTGATTTCATGATCATCTTTAATAACACGCATCTCGTTTAAGCGGCTTTCTATATCTTCAATTTCTATATCTTGGAATAAACCGAAGAAAGATTCACTTCTTCCGTAAGATAGAACTTGCTTTTCAATCCCTGCTTTCTGTACAGAAAGCAATTCTTTTTCTTCCATTCGTTCTTTAATCAGCTGCCATGGATTTTCATGGTCAGCATATCCTATGACATCATGCGTCCATCCGGCTTCCCGTAACTGGCCTTTTTCCATATTGGGAAGAACAGCAATCGGATCAGCCTCCGGGAAGACCAGTAATCCCAACAACCTTTCATGAGGATCTGTATGAAAACCTGTTAAATAAAAGAAGTTTTCCGTGGAATTGATAAAAGCAACATCCACACCACTCTCTTTTAATTCATTTGAGAACTCTTTCAACCTATGTTTCATAAAGACAATCTCTCCTCTCGTTTATCTTCTGCATTTATCATATAGGAATTAAATAGGCATTCCAAATCACACAAAAGTCAGAATAACCGAACAATGAAGTGAACGTTTTGCAACACTTCCTTTCATATCGTTTTCTTTTCCATAGGGGTTCGATATAATGACGGAAGATTAAGTCAGTATCATTGGAGGTAAAAGAGATGGACCGCACACGTTTTTTTGTACGAGTAGCCGCCCTTTACGCATTAGCCGGGGCCTTTATGGGCTCACATATGGCCGGCGGGGGCGGTTTACAGTTAAGCGCTATTCACGCTCATATTTTAGTTGTCGGCTGGCTGTCTTTATTTGCTTTTGGTATTTATTATAAGGTCTTCTCCATTCCCAAAGATTCCAAGCTTGCAACAGCCCATGTATGGACGTCTTTTTTCGGGGTTTTCGGTTTAACAACAGGGATGTGGCTGTATTACACACAGCCCATTGAAGGACTGGGCGCTTTTAACACCGTGTTTTTTATAGTAGGCGGCACTATCCTATTAATCGCTTTTCTATTGTTTGCGATCATGACCTTCGTTCACGGCGCGTTTATCTCAGAAGATCCATAAAAAAAGATCCGCTGGGCTGCGGATCTTTTTTTATGCGGCCTGACGAAGCTGCGTGCGATGCAGGAGAGTTCTCTCCAACCGAATCGCAAAATAGGCAGCTGCTACAGCGAGAGCGATATCTTTTATTAAGAACGGCACCATACTGGACCATGCCAAAGTAAAGCTTATACCTTCTCCACCAGCCCAGAAATTAAGCGCAAAATAAAACAAATTCACTCCAATAAAATAATTAATAAATATACCAGTAAGTGCTGCGATTATATATCGTGGCAGGTTCCTCTTAGACTCAGCAATCTTCCCTACAAAATAAGCTAAGATAACATAAGATACAATAAATCCAAATGTCGGTGACAACAGTGTTGAAATGCCGCCGCTAAACCCTGCAAAAATAGGAGCCCCGGCTAAACCAAGTAATGCATAGACGAAAACAGAGAAAAATCCCAGTCGGCTTCCTAAAATCAGACCTGCTAAAATGGCAAAAAAGGTTTGCAGCGTTAAAGGAACACCCAGCACTTGCAGGAATGGTAAGAACGCTGTGATGTTTGCACCAATAGCCATTAAGGCCACAAACAGACTTCCAATAGTAATATCGTAAGCGGATAAACGTGATCGTTTCATTCCATTTTTTCCTCCCTTTTCTTTTCTATTATTTAACATACTGGAGTGAACTTATAAATGTCAACCATAAAAATTATAGGTTAACAAAGAAGGAGACACGCTTTCATGTCTCCTTCTTTCTGTCTTACAACCCTAAACCAATGGATATTTGATTGGTATAACTTGTGTAGGCTATTGTCTGGTTGAGCTCCATGATTTGCTGTTCATCAAAACCCTGTTTTATTAAACGCTCTACATCCTCTTTACTTACCTCAACGGGCTTCGCTGTCAGTCGTTCTGCATAAATTAAAGCAGCCTTCCACTCGTCACTCATGGTGGAGGAAGAATAATCCTGCAGCCACTGTAAAACATCCTGCCTCTCTATATGAGCTTCCAGAAGCTGCGCATGACTTTTCGTACAATATTGGCATCCATTTTTCATCGAAACGAAGGTAATAACCGCTTCCCTTAAACCTTCCGAGAGGCTGGTGTTTTTAACCGCTTTTTGTAATGGCAGAAAAGCTTCATACGTTGATGGATCATTCGCCAGCAGACGGTCAAATAAGGTGGCCGGCTGTGGTACGTCACTTCTGATATCTAATTCTTTCATCTTCTTTTGTTTTATAGGGCGGATCCAAGTCATATCATTCACACTCTCACTAATTATTTGGTTATGATCACAACGTTTTTCGGCAATTTATTTCCCAGGTAATCAAACTAATTTAAAATTCGATAATTTCCCCAATCATCAGGAAGAAGCTGCTGATACTTTTTAGAAAGAAATCGATCATCAACGAGTTGAATGGATCCATAATCGTCTTCTGATCGTATCAATCTCCCACCTGCCTGAAGGACTTTATTCATTCCAGGGTACACATAAGCATAATCATAGCCATTTCTTCCTTTTCCATTAAAATAATTTTTTATTAATTCTTTCTCGAAACTACGCGGTGCTAGTCCAACACCAACTACAGCGACACCGTTTAATCGATCTCCCTTGAGGTCCACCCCTTCTGAGAAAATTCCACCAAGAACGGCGAACCCGACCAAATTACCTCCCGGTGAGAATTGAGAAAGAAAATCCTCTCTACGATCTTCATCCATCCCCTTTTCCTGCATCACAGCATCTACATCAGTAAGACGGCAAAAATGATGATAAATCATTTCCATGTACTGGTACGAGGAAAAGAAGAATAAGTGGTTGCCTTTATGATTCATTACCTGGTTGGAAAGACTTTTGGCTAAATCAGGTGCTGTTTGCTCCCTGCTTTTAAAGCGGGTGGATAAAGGATTAATGGTGAAGTCAATCTGTGATGAATCATATGGAGAAGGCAGCTGCAGAATATAATCCTTATTCGTGCCTCCCAGCATTTCCTTGTAATAGGAGAAAGGAGACAATGTAGCAGAGAAAAAGACACCGGAACGGAAAGCTTTCGTCGTTTCCTTAAGGACGTGAGAAGGATCCAGACAGAAGAGTTTAAGCTTAAAGTCATGGTTCTCAAGCTTCTGTGCGATATAGCGATAATGTTCATCCACATGTTCCAATATCCTTAAAAAGTTCTGCGACTCAAAATATAAGTCAGCAAGAGCCTTCGTCTGGTCCCCCTCCCTGTCCTCTTTCAAAACAGGTTCTGCCACAGCAATAAAGCGCTCAATATTTTCTTCCAATTCACCTGGAATTCCATCAAGACTGGCTTCCCTTCCTGTGAATTCCGACAGGCGGTTCAGGTCTGCTGCAACAGCTTGCGCTGCTTTTTGTATAGACTCATCTTTTTCATGCCATTCTTCGCCGACTGCTTGGAAAGCACTTCTATGAATGGCAGCTGAGTACATTTCCCTCGAACGTTCTACGAGGTTGTGTGATTCATCCACTAAAAGTGCGGTTCTTTTTTTACGGTCTGGTAAAAGACGTTTCAGGGAGACTCTCGGATCATAAATGTAATTATAATCTCCTATAACAACATCGACAACATCCGTGAGATCAAGGGAAAACTCAAAAGGGCAGACACGGTGCTTCCGTGCATACTGCTCGATAACCGGCCGGGTCATCTGGGTTTCATTCATTAAGATATCAACGACCGCTCCATTAATTCGATCATAATACCCGTCCGCAAACTCACAATATTCCGGCTGGCAGATCGTCTCCTCCTGAAAACAAATTTTATCTTTCGCTGTCAGCGTTACAGACCTTAATTGCAGACCGATATCTTTCATCCGCAGGAGTGCCTCTTCCGCCGTTGCCCTTGTAATGGTCTTGGCAGTTAAGTAAAAAATCCGCTCCATATCTTCCAACAGGAGAGCTTTAATAGCCGGAAATAACGTAGAGATGGTCTTCCCAATTCCTGTCGGTGCCTGCGCGAACAAGTTTCTTTTTTCTTCGATTGTCCGATAGACACTTCCTGCAAGCTTCCGTTGTCCATCCCGATAGCTTTGAAATGGAAATGCCAAATCTGGGATACTCTTATCCTTCTGCTTTCGAATATGCAGAAGAATTCTGGCATATGACAGGTATTCTCCGACCGTATCCTTCATAAATTCGGCAAGTTCTTCATAGGTATATTCATGTTGCAGTCTCTTTTTTTCTTTGGTTCTTTTTTGAACATATGTAAGTTGAACTTGAATCTTTTCAAGATTTTCCTTTGCCGCATACATAAAGGCATATCCTTTTACCTGCGCCCAATATACAGGATGCGTTAAGTCATCAATCTCATCCAACTCTCTTGCAGTCGATTTTATTTCATCGATGACTGGACCTTCCGGAGTCTGCAGTAAACCATCACACCGCCCTTGAATCGTAAGGTTTATACCCTCCTGCTGATACTCATACTGAAGAAAAACTTCCTTTTCGTCGCCTTCAACGTACTTCTCTTGTACTTCCTGATGGATGGCTGTTCCCTCTACTAAAGCTGTATTCGTCTGGAACCGCTCATCTATACTGCCGGTTCGATAGACATAAGAGACAAGTTCACGTACAGATATTGCTATATTCTCATTCATCATTAGCCTCCTAAAGGAATCTATTCAAACAAACATGACCCTCATCTTCGTATCCGCTCTTTCGTATGTCTATTGTATAACGTTCATGATATAATTGTGGATAAAACTTTTCCATTTCCCAATAAGTGAAAACCACATATAATAATATATAGATGAGAACCCTTCAGGAGGGATTAGACCGTGAAGAAATGGAGATGGGTTGCATCCGCTTTACTCTCCTTCATTATTGCTTTTTTCATTATAGCAGCGTTTGTTTATACACCCGAACAAAACAATACAAGCCAGCCGAAGCCTCCTGAAACGAATGAAAAGGCTGAAAACGTTCCTGATGAAGATAAACAAAAGAACCAGGAAAATCCTGAATCGGAAGAAGACTCAAATGGAACGGAAGACGCCACCTTGGGGGAAGGCCTGCGAGATGTGTTTACAAGCGTCATTGAAAGTGCTCGTGGTTTGTTTCTTAAAGAAGATCTTCAAATTGTAGCTGTGGGAGATTCGCTCACACAGGGAGTCGGAGATAAAACAGATAACGGCGGTTATATCGGAATTCTAGAAGACACGTTTCAAAGTAATACAGATGCAGATACGCTGGAATTGTTAAATTACGGAAAGCGCGGCAATCGAACCGATCAGCTGCTTAAAAGATTAGATGAAGAAGAAATATCCAAATCACTAAGTAATGCAGACTTAGTCCTCATTACAATTGGAGCAAACGATGTGATGAAAGTGGTCAAAAATAATTTTACAAACTTGAATTATGAAGACTTCGCCGAAGAACAAAGAGAATATGAAGATCGCCTTCACCAGATTATACAAAGAATACAGCGTTTAAACCCAGACGCCCCTATTTATCTAATTGGTCTATATAATCCATTTAATCAATATTTCAATAACATTCCAGAACTTGGACAAATTATGGAGGATTGGAATGTAACGAGTAAACAGGTACTGAAGGATTATGACAAAGCGACCTTCATCCCTATTCGTGATGTGTTTGAAGGGGAAGAAGAAGAGCTTCTGTGGGAAGAAGATCACTTCCACCCAAATGAACGAGGCTATAAGAAAATGGCCGAACGTGTATTGGAGTACATCCGAAAAGATATTGAACAATAACACAGGTGGAATGCAATGATGAAACGTTTACTGTTAAATAATAAATGGCGGACATCCTTTTGGATTCTCGCACTGGTTAACCTTGGGATTATCGCCTGGTTGGTGGCTCTGGTCTTTCTGCCCAGTTCTTACACCATTGTCAATGTGGAACAGAAAAAAGAAAGCTCCGATGCTGAATTCACCATCGTATCTACTAAAGAGAACATGGAACAGCTGGCAAATGAGTATTTGTCCGAGTTGTCGACACAGACCGTTTTCGACTATTCCGTCTCTCTAGATCGAAAGGTTACTTTGGCAGGGAATATCCGCGCGTTCGATCAGGTCATTCCTATTAAAGTAGAACTCGAACCCGTCGTTCAGGAAAATGGTGACCTCGTATTAAAGCAAGAAAAAATTTCTCTAGGGCAGCTGCCCTTACCTAACAAAAAGGTTTTGGAATTTGTAAAAGATAATTACAAGCTGCCTGAATGGGTTGTCGTAAATCCCAATGACGAAAACATTTATGTTGCCGTTACTCAAATGGAAACGGCGAGTAACTTTAATGTTAAAGTGGATCGTTTCAATTTAAATTCAAATCAACTTGCTTTTAAGATTACAGTACCTAAAAACTCATTCCAGTTTGCACAAAAGATGGTGGAGGATAATTTTTAATTTCATCCGTGCCTGTGCGTGATAGGTGAATGAAGCCGGCGCTTTATGATAAAATTATACCAATAGTCCTATTCTAAAAGGAAGTGACCTACATGCGTGTTGTAAATAATATATCTGACTTAATCGGGGATACTCCCTTAGTGAAATTAAACAGAGTGGCTCCTGAAGGTGGAGCAGATATCTATATGAAGCTCGAGAAATATAACCCAAGCGGAAGTGTCAAAGACCGCGCGGCATTCAAGATGATGGAACAGGCCGAACAGGACGGTCTTTTAAGAGAAGGTTCTACAATTATTGAGCCTACCAGTGGAAACACAGGGATCGGCATCGCTATGAATGCGGCTGCCAGAGGTTACCGCGCAATCCTCGTGATGCCGGATACGATGACCCAGGAGCGTATTAATCTCCTTAAAGCTTATGGAGCAGAAATTGTTTTGACACCAGGCGATGAAAAAATGCCTGGAGCAATAGCTAAAGCAAAAGAACTTGTGAGCGAAATTGAAGGAAGCTTTATGCCGATGCAGTTTGAAAACATGGCCAATCCTGATGCTCACCGTCATACAACCGCAGCTGAAATCATTGAAGCAATGGATGAACTAGGTAAACCTTTATCCGCTTTTGTTTCTACAGCCGGTACTGGTGGAACGATTACTGGCACTGGAGAAGAATTGAAAAAACGCTACAAAGACTTGACGATTCATGTGGCAGAGCCGCACGGGTCCCCTGTTCTTTCTGGTGGAAAACCCGGAAAGCACAAGTTAGTAGGGACAAGCCCCGGCTTCATCCCAAGCATTCTAAATCAGGATATCTACGACGAAATCTTCCAAGTAACGGATGAAGATGCTTATGACATTACTCGCCGTCTCGCTCGTGAAGAGGGACTCCTTTTGGGAACTTCATGCGGAGCTGCCTGCTGGGCGGCTATACAAGTAGCAAAACAAAGAGAACCTGGAGAGGTTATTGTCTGCATGGCGCCGGATACAGGAGAACGATATCTTTCTGGAGATCTTTTCCGCTTTTAAGAATAAACGTTTCCTTAATTGAATAAACAGGTTTCTCTGCTTAAGAAGCATGGAAACACATCCATCTATAAAAAGGAGTCCGGTTTCCCGAACTCCTTTTTATATTCGATATAAATCCCTGAACCTTAAATGCCACCCTAAGTGGAAAGATGATACACGAAAGATAATAACAAGGAAAAACAAGAGATATGTCTGAAAGAAGCTTTGAATATCTACAGCCCCAACCCCAACAGCCAGACCAGTCAGCAGAGCCCAAACGGCATAGATTTCCTGATGGAGCACCATCGGCCTTCTCTGTGCCAGCACATCACGAGTAACTCCCCCTCCCACTCCTGTCAAGACAGCTGCAAAAATCACTCCGCCTAATGGGAAGTCGTTTGCCATCGCAAAAGATGCGCCCTGTAATGCGAATGCGGATAACCCCACTGCATCAGGATAAATATTCCATCTATCCCATGCCATCACCCAGGTTTTTGGGAAGAAGTAAACAATGGCAATCGTTCCAACTGCTACATAAAACAGATATCCCTGTTCCCACACGTGCACGACTGGAACATCAAGAGCGATATTCCTTATAATTCCTCCAGCAAATGGAGTCGCAATCCCTAGAATAAATGTTCCAAATATGTCGTACCTCTCGTTTAACGCTACAATGGCTCCGCTAAAGGCAAAAGCGCTCACTGCTAATATGTTCAATATTTCCCACGTCATCTTCTGCCTCCCCCTCTTCATGTATCTTTTTCTATAAATTTTACTCTACTCTCTTTATCAAGCTGTGTAATACTAAGTCATTTTCACTTTTAATCTTTCAACTTGAATGATTATATCAGATTCTTCTCTTTCATAAGTATGAAAACTTCACCCTTTTTTGATAAAATCAATGATATCAGTTGAGTACCTAGTAAAAATTATGGTTAATTCTCTTTTTCGAGCTAAAACCTATAAGATTGTTATAGTATTCAATCTCGTTATTGGAATTACCATAAGGATATCCCAACGTTGAGAAGAATGATTAAATAGGATGTGAACAGGAATATGAGAAGATGGCTCATTAATATCAGGAAAGAACAACAACTTACCCAACAGCAAATTGCCGCTGGTGCACACATTGATCGTTCATATTACGCACAAATAGAAAATGGGACGCGGAACCCAAGTGTGGCCGTTGCTTCTCTAATCGCCTCTTATCTGCATATCAAACCCTCGCTCTTTTACTCAGAGCATTTAAGCGAACCGTTCGAAACCGCACTTGAGAATTCCCCGATTACAATTGCTCACTGTGACCTTGACCTCCGGTACACATGGATGTTCAACCCTCACCCTGACTTTAAAATGAATACAGTTATCGGAAAACGAGATGAGGATTTAGACTACAATGATGGCATCCAAGAGTTGATGAACTTAAAGGAGCAAGTCATATCAAAAGGAGTTACGATAAGAAGAACTATAGCATTTCCCCTTTCAGAAGGATTGATTAGATATGACGTCTTCGGACAACCGCTTTATAACACAGACGGCTTGATTATTGGTGCGGCTACAGCAGCTTCAAAAAAATAACCTTTCTTTTCAGTTAAAATCTCCGGCCTATTCGAGTGAATAAAACGTGTATGATCCTTCTCTCACTAGGGTAAAACAAAGGAGAGGTGATACCTATGAAACGCAACCATTGGATCATGCATCAAGACTGGGAGGATCTCGTTTTTATGCACTGGCCCATCCCAGCCAAAGCTCTGCGCCCGTTTATCCCCCGCGCGTTAGAAATTGATGAATATGACAATACAGCCTGGATCGCTATTGTCCCTTTCCGCATGCGAAATATCCGCTTTAGAGGGCTACCACCTATCCCTTTTAACAATGAGCTGCTGGAACTAAACGTAAGAACCTATGTAACTTACAAAGGTGTCCCCGGAGTCTATTTCATTACTTTAGATGCCAATCACCCTCTTGGGGTTTTTTTAGCGAGAAAAGCATTCGGTCTTCCTTATGTACATGCAAAAATGCGTATGAAACAAAGCGATTCACATATCCATTTTACAAGCTGCCGCACTCACAACGGCTATCCTCCTGCCCATTTTCATGCTGGTTTCCAAACGATATCGGACCCCATGCATGCCCGGCCGGGATCATTGCTTTACTGGTTAACTGAACGCTATGCACTCTGGGTCGTGCGTGGATCCAGTGTTTATAAAGGCCCTATCCTGCATAGTCATTGGAGACTGCAAAAGACTGAGGCGGATATCTCTGTCAACCACTTGGTGGACTTCCTTCCCCCTTCCATATTTAAGGAAGAACCAATCACTTACTACTCTAAATCTTTACAGACGCGTATCTTCCCTTTTGAAAAGCAATCGTAAAATCTTTTTTGAAACACCACTATTACCCGCCATTAGAAAAATTCCAGTTCTAGTTTTATTGATAGCTAATTTGAGGAGGAACGACTATGCAGTTAAAAGGAATACATCACGTTTCTGCCATAACAGCGAACGCAAAAAACAATTATGACTTCTATACAGAAGTTTTAGGAATGAGATTAGTAAAGAAAACGGTGAATCAGGACTCTCCTTCCATGTATCATCTTTTTTACGCTGATGAAAAAGGTCGTCCTGGTACAGATTTAACCTTCTTTGAAATACATCGTGCCGGCAACACCTACCCCGGCACAAGAAGTATATCCACCACCTCTCTAAGAGTTAAGAGTGATGAGGCTTTATCTTACTGGGAAAACCGTTTCGAAACATATCAAGTTGAAAAAGAACCGATAAAAGAAAGATTCGGAAGGCAGACGTTATCATTCAGAGATCCTGAAGGACAGCGTCTCAGGCTGGTTTCCGATGAGACTAATGAAGGGGTTCCGGCGGGGAGACCTTGGTCACACTCTCCCGTTCCGGCATCTTATGGGATCCTGGGCTTAGGCCCTATTCATCTTACTGTAGCTAACCTTGGTAAAACAGAAGAGGTTTTAACAGAAGTACTGGGCTTCCGTAAGAAAGGAACCTATGAAGAGTGGTCTGTCTACGAAACTGGCGAAGGAGGAACAGGTGCAGAGGTCCATGTTGAAGAAAGAACAGATATGCAGCCTGAGAAACCAGGCAGAGGAAGTGTCCACCACACAGCTTTCCGGGTTGCAGATGAGAACGAGCTGAAAAAGTGGAAGGATATTATTGATGCCTCCGGCTATCCTAATTCAGGATTAGTGGATCGCTATTATTTTAAATCCTTATATTTCAGGGAAGCCAACCACATTCTTTTCGAATTAGCAACGGACGGACCCGGATTTGCAACTGATGAAAATCTGCATCAACTCGGTGAGACCTTGGCACTTCCACCTTTTCTTGAACCTAGAAGAAAAGAGATAGAAGACCGCCTTTCCCCTCTGGACACCAAAAAGGACTTCTGAGGAAAATCACTAGGATTCACTTTCTATACAGCAGGTAAGCTGAACAGAAAATAACCCGCCACCGCTATACTTTATAGCGGTGGCGGGTTATGCTTACGAATTCAATCGATCTTTGACCCAGTTTATAAGGCCGCCTTTCTGCATAATTTCTATTTGACGGTCAGAAAGAGCGTGCTCCAATTTTAACGTTTTCCCCTTATCCTTCACTTCCACCTCAATCTGTGGAGATTTTTTAATCTTATCTCGTAACCCTTTAAACACAAGGACATCCCCTTGGTCCAATTCATTTAAATCGTTCGGATCAGTAAAAGTAAGAGGAAGAACACCGAAGTTCGCAAGGTTCTGCCAGTGGATTCTAGCGAAATCCTCGACGATTGCGACTTTCATACCTAAATATTTAGGTGCAAGAGCAGCGTGTTCACGACTTGAACCCTGCCCGTAGTTCGCACCAGCCACCACAGCATGGCCGCCTTTATCTTTTTGTTCTATCGCCCGGTCATAATAAGTATCGTCAACGATTTCAAACGTGAATTTACTAATTTCAGGCAGGTTACTTCGATAAGGAAGAACTCTAGCGCCACCTGCCAAAATTTCATCCGTGGATATATCATCACCCATTTTCAATAAGATCGGCAGTTCCAAATCATCAGGTAACTCTTCCATTTCAGGGATGGAAGCAACATTTGGTCCTTTCACAAGATCCACTTGTTTTGCATCATCCAATGGCAATGGAGTGTCCAGCAACTTCGTATCTACTGTCGGCTTGTCTAATTCTTGAACAGACGGATAGTCAAAGCCAGCTTTTCTCGGGTCTGTAATTTCACCGGATAGAACGGAGACAGCCGCTGTTTCTGGACTACATAAAAATACGCTGTCTTCTTTAGTTCCAGATCTTCCCGGAAAGTTCCTCGGCGTAGTTCTTAAGCTGTTTCTACCTGTCGCAGGAGCCTGCCCCATTCCTATACATCCATTACAACCGGCCTGATGAAGCCTCCCACCCGCTTGCAGGAAGTTAGCAATATGACCTTCTTGGGAAAGATCAATTAACATCTGCCTTGAAGTAGGATTCAGGTCAAATGATACACCATCCGCAATATGTCTTCCTTCAACAATTTTGGATGCAATTGCAAAGTCTCTATATCCGGGATTGGCTGATGATCCAATATACGATTGATAAATAGCCTCCCCTTCCAATTCTCCCACAGGTACAACGTTACCTGGACTGGAAGGTTTCGCTACCATTGGTCCAATCTCTGACAAGTTCAGTTCATCGTGGACATCATACGATGCACCATCATCTGCTTTCAGTTCAACCCATTCATCTTCACGTCCCTGGAGTTTCATAAAGCGTTTTGTTTCCTCGTCAGAAGGAAATACGGTGCCTGTTGCGCCTAATTCTGCTCCCATATTGGCGATAACATGACGATCCATAGCCGTTAGGTTTTTAAGTCCTGGACCATAGTATTCAAAGATGTGATTAACACCACCCTTCACGCCATGTCTGCGGAGCATTTCTAAAATTGCATCTTTAGCACTTACCCAGTCAGGGAGAGATCCAGTTACTTTTACCCCCCATACTTTAGGCATTTTCACATAAAAAGGTTCTCCTGCTATGGCCATCGCCACATCAATTCCTCCAGCTCCCATAGCAAGCATTCCCATACATCCGTTTGCACATGTATGACTGTCAGAACCCAGCAATGTCTTTCCCGGTTTAGCCAGTCGCTGCATATGAACAGGGTGGCTGACTCCATTTCCAGGACGGCTGAAATGCAATCCGAACCTTTTGGCTGCACTCTCCAAAAAAAGGTGGTCGTCAGGGTTCTTGCTGTCTTCTTGAATTAAATTATGATCCACATATTGCGCAGAAGCTTCTGTTTTTGCACGCTCAATTCCCATAGCTTCCAACTCCAGCATGACCATTGTACCTGTTGCATCCTGGGTAAGCGTCTGATCAATTTTCAAACCAATTTCTGACCCAGGAGTCATCTCTCCTTCGACTAAGTGGTCCTTAATTAATTTCTGTGTGACATTATAAACCACACTTATTCCTCCTTATTATCGAGTGATCGATGTACCTCATGATGATGATACATTTACTATTCAAACATTACCCTTTATGCCTTGAAATTACTCATATTATCCATTTATATCCTAATATCATCCATAATCCAGCACCACCTGTGAAAGTCACCATTGCAAATCCATCTTAAAGGGACAAAAATTTCATAACTTGGGAAACTATCTAAATTTGTTGAAAATAGTAGGACGAACATGTATTCTAAATATAGATTTAAAAGAGGAAACACTCTGACAAATCGACAGTTGATCAACTAGGTGTGTGAAAAATGGAATATGGAAAAGTACTTCGATTCCATCGAGTGAAGCAGGGGTTAACTCAAAACCAGTTAGCTGATGGAATAATCTCGCCAGCGTATTTGTCGAAGATTGAGAATGATCAAACCGTTCCTGCATTCGAAGTCCTGGAACTTCTGTATGAACGTCTTGGACTTGATTTTCATGATTCTTCTTACAACCATCCTTCTAAAGAGAAGTTAAAAGGATGGTATGAGATGATTGTGTTTAAGCACAAAGAAGAAGCTAGAAAATTGAAGGAAGAACTCATTCAACAAAAAGACATGCTGAATAATCACCATTTGTATATCTTTTACGAACTGTTTCGCATTCGCCATCTCCTTTTAGAAAACGAGGTGGAGAAGGCTTATGAAACTTGGAGAAATATCAGGCAGCATGAGGATACATTTGATGAAGAGATGGAGTATTATTTTCACCTGACTTCGGGACTTGTATGCTATTACAAAGGTGATTTTGAAGAATCCTATCTAGAGTTGATGGAAGCAAAAAATTACAGTATATCTATCAATATAGAGGACTGGGAGAAAAGTGACCTTTACTACCTTCTGGCGCTAAGTGCAAGTCAAGCCAATAATATATCAGCTTCTATCTTCAATGCTGATCAAGCATTAACCATTTTTCAAAAACAATACAACTTATTAAAAAGCGCAGATTGTCACATTTTATTAGGGATCAACTATGGAAGATTAAAGAATTATGGGAAAGCACTTGAAAACTATCATCTGGTTAGTAAGATTGCTTCTCAGACAAAAAACTATTATCAACTTGGCTTAGTTCACCATAATATCGGTGTTATTGAGTCACGAAGAGGCAATTTTGATTCAGCCCTCATGAATTATAAGAAAAGCTTATCTTACAGATCAGGAATAGCATCTGTACATGAGATATTCGAAACTATATATTGTTTGATTTTTGAGAACTATAAAATTGGAAATTATGATGAATGTAAAAAATGGATTGTAGAGGGTTCATCTCACTTGAACTCATCAACCAAAGAAACAACCACTGCTAAAATTCATTTAACTATCTATTCTAAGTTAATCAATGAGGATAACGATACGGGTGAATACCTTGAGAGTATCGCAATACCCCACTTCTTGGAAAAGAAACAGCATAGATTCGTCATTCGATATTCTATGATTGTTGCAGATATTTTTGAAGCTGAAAGAAGCTATAAGAAATCATCTAAATATCTTAGGTTAGCAATTGATTTATTAAATAAATACTCTAATTTAGGAGGAATGGTATTATGAAAAAACTCATTGGTTTCATTGCTATACTAGGAGTTGTTTTGTCCTTAACAGCAGACCTTTCTTATACGAATACAGCGGACGAAGCTCATCCTAGACCACTAATTGTAGATCAATTTTAATTTACGTGTTAATGTATTTTTCTATATAATTAACACCTCCCCTAATCCTATACCTATACAAACTTTCGCCTCTACTACCTTTTAGTAGAGGTCTTTTTTTATACCAAAACACGGCCTTACAAAGTAAGGCCGTGCATTTATATTAGGATTGAACCGATGTAAACTTTTCATTCCAGGATGAAAAGCCACCTTGGAGATTGAGAACACCTTTATAACCATAAGCTTGAAGCAGACTCGCTGCAATAGCTGATCTCATTCCAGACTGGCAGTGAACAATGGGGGTACGACCGGCGGGAATTTCGTCTAAACTCTCTTTGAGTTTGCCGAGCATGATATGATAAGCTCCCTCAATATGACCCTGTTCCCATTCTCCTGCATTTCGAACATCAATAATGACGTAATCCTCATGATCTTTATACTTATCGTTCAACTCTTCCGGTGTAATAGATGGATACGTCTCTAGTTCATTCGCTTCTTCTAAATCAGCTGTCTCGATATAACCGATTAATTGATCTAACCCAATTGCTTCAAGCGAGCGTTTCACATCATTTACTTTCGCTTCAGGGGCTACAACTATAATATTCTGATCGTAATTGACAATCCAGCCAGCCCAGTTGGCAAAAGAACGATTAAAAGGAATGTTGATGGTTCCGTGTAGGTGACCGCTGGCAAAGTCTTCTGATGACCGTACATCCAAGATAACGAAAGAATCCTCTAAATAATGCTCTACTTGATCCAAGGACACTTTTTTTATATTTCTTTCTTTTTCAAGAGAAGGACCTTCTTTATTTAACTTTTTCATCATAGAGAAATACTTTGGAGGTTCAGGCTGACCTTCCAGCAGGTCTTCAGTGAACTTCACTTGGTCATTATGCTGCAGAGCCCAGTTGTTTTCTTTTTCATAACCAACAGTAGAGGAAGGAACAGCTCCAAGCGATTTCCCACAAGCGCTCCCCGCTCCGTGTCCCGGCCAAACTTGCACATATTCAGGAAGACTTTTAAAACGTTGTAAAGACTGAAACATTTGTTCAGCCCCTTCGTTTGCCGTACCTTCTTCACCTGCAGATTTCTCCAACAGATCTGGACGGCCGACATCCCCCACGAAGACAAAATCCCCTGTGAGAATCCCCATCGGCACACGAGCCCCTCCTCCTTCATCAGTTACAAGGAAAGAAAGACTTTCTGGAGTATGGCCCGGCGTATGCATGACGTCAATCCTGATATTTCCTACATAAAAATGCTGACCATCTTTCACAAGTTCATGGTTGACTTCATCCAAGTATTGATACTTCCAATCGTCATTCCCTTCATCTGAAAGATATAACGTAACTTCCTTTTCATTAGCTAACTCCCTTGCTCCTGAAAGAAAGTCCGCATGGATATGAGTTTCGGCAGCTTTTGAAAGGTGAAACCCTTCTTTTTCCACTGTCTCATAATAAGGCTGTAAGTCCCTCGCAGGATCAACCACCAGTGCTTCTCCTGTTTTCTGACATGCAATCATATACGACATCTGTGCTAACTGTTCATCAAAATAAGATTTAAAAAACATAATTGAATCCCTCCAAATATTTAAGAAATCTGTTATATGTAACATACCCACACACGTATATACAAAACATAGAAATCCTTCTTATCTTCCCCTTCTTTTCATATTTTTTATGCGCAATAAAAAAGAAGCAGTCCACATGATTCTGGACTACTTCTCATTAATATAATTGATGAATGTTTCGTATGGGGTTTGGTGCTTAAGTGAATTAAAGATAAGTTCTTTATTATTATGTTCATTTACTTCCACTGCATCAATTTGGTCATAATTTTTATTCTCGATGGTATATTCAATTATCGTTTTTATTTCTGTCATCATCCCTAGAATCTTACGGCTGCTTGTTTTTGTATAGACGATCTCCTTATCAGCCTTCAATAGTTCCTCTTCCAGACTCTTATCTATTCCCAGCAATTGAAACAGCTGTCGGAGTGAACCCTTGATAACAGAATCAAAATGTTCAAACTGTGGCGTTTCCAACCCAAATAATGTGAGGTTAAGGCCCGTCGCATCGTTGAACAGGATGAGACACTTCTTGTTTTGCAAAGTCACAATATTGGCATGCCATTTATATATATCGGAGACATGTTGATACTTCTCTATATCTTGAATTGGATAATTTAATTCATTTTGTAGTTTTTTTGTTGCTCCAATAACGAACAATCTTTCCACCTCTTTAAATTGTTGACATACCTATATTTTAACGTGGAATACTAGAAAAACAAAGAAGAACCCTTATTCAGGGTCCCCTTTGTTCTATACTTTATTACGTCTTGCAAAATCAACGAATTGAAATTTATCCGGGCGATGTCGGGATTCAGTAAATTGAAAAGCTGTCGTATCGGACAAGTAGACGTAACTACGGATGACTACCACCTGCTGATGACCATTCAGATCCAAAAAGGCTTCATCCTCTTCGGTAACCGCTTCTACCACTATTTCTTTCTTAGCAAAACTGATCTCTAAACCGAGGTCCCGCTCAATATAATCATAAAGGGAACGCTCAGCTTCCTCTTTTGTCAGACTCGGAATAAGATCTTCCCGAATATAGTCTTTATCCAAAATGATTCGTTCGCCTGAGATTTCACGCGAGCGTACAAGTCTCCATAACAACGTATTCTTCTCGCAATTTAACTGTCTGCAGACATCTTCTGCCCCTTTTACCAACGTCAGCTCATGGACGTTTGTCCGAAACTCCTGCCCCATTTGATCTGCTAATTCTTTAAAGCTCGTTAAACCAGAAACGGGAAATTTAAACTTATTCCGATCCAGCACGACCGATCCTTTCCCACGTACTTTCTGAATGTAACCATTTTGGGAAAGCAGGTTTAACGCTTTTCGAATCGTCTCTCTTGAAGTATTAAACTGAGAACATAAATCATGCTCAGACGGCAGTGTTTGGCCTGCTGTGTATTGCCCTTTTTGTATGAGTTGAACAAGTTTGTTAAAAATGGTCTCATACTTATTCTTCACGATTGAACTCCTCCATATTAATGGTCAGTTATATGATAAACCACAGATTCATATGGGCGAAGCTTGACATGCTGGTAATCTTCCGAGGAATCAGAATAGTTGCTCAGCAGAATTTCAGCTTTTCTTTCTGTGTGAATATCCTCAGGAAGTGTAAATGACGTATGATCACCATAGAAGTTATTTACAACTAATAACTTCTCACCGTTCCACTCACGCAAGAAGGCAAATACCTGGTTATGATCCGGCGTCAACAGTTTATAATCACCATGGGTAATGATGTCATATGATTTTCTAAGCTCAATCAATTTCTGGTAGTGATCGAAAATGGAATTCTCTTTCTCCATCACTGCTTCCGCGTTGATTTCTTTATAGTTATCAGCCACATCGATCCATGGTGTACCATTCGTAAACCCTGCATGGGAATCTGCACTCCATTGTACAGGGGTACGAGAATTATCCCTGGATTTTTGCTTTAAGATTTCAATAATCTTGTTTTCATTTACACCCTCACCCTTAAACTCTTCATACATATTCAGAGATTCCACATCACGATAGCGATCGATATGATCAAATTTCGGATTGGTCATACCAAATTCTTCACCCTGATAAATATACGGGGTCCCCTGCATCATATGAATGGTCGTTGCAAGCATTTTACCTGATTCATCCGGGTAATTCACGTCGTCTCCAAATCTAGAGAGCACACGGGGTTGATCATGATTACACCAGAACAAGGCATTCCATCCGTTCCCTTTGTTCATTTCATACTGCCATTTAGAAAGTATCTGCTTCAACTCATGAAAGTCAAAGTCTGCGACTGTCCATTTCTCGCCATTTGGATAGTCAACTTTTAAATGATGGAAGTTAAATGTCATACTCAGTTCATTACGCTCCGGAGCTGTATACTTAATACAGTGATCTATGGTTGTGGAAGACATCTCTCCAACAGTCATTAGATCATAAGGATTAAATACCTCCTTGTTCATTTCCTGCATGAATTCATGAACACGCGGACCATCTGTGTAAAATTTGCGCCCATCTCCCGGGGCAACGCTCCCATCATCATTAGGGAACTCTTGATCTTTAGAAATAAGATTGATGACATCCAGACGGAAACCATCCACCCCTTTTTCCGCCCAAAAACGCATCATGGAATAGATATCTTCACGCACCTGCTTATTCTCCCAATTCAAGTCTGCCTGTGTTACATCAAACAAATGCAGGTAATACTGGCCTGTTTCCTCATCGTACTTCCAAGCATTCCCTCCAAATTTAGATTTCCAGTTCGTCGGTTCTTCACCATTAACAGGGTCTTTCCAAATATAGTAATCCCGGTAAGGGTTATCCTTGGATTTCTTGGATTCCTGGAACCACTCATGCTCTGTTGATGTATGATTAACAACAATATCCATGATCAGTTTCATTCCACGTTGATGAGTTTCTTCTAATAAACGCTCAAAGTCCTGCATTGTTCCATATTCATCATGAATGTCATAGTAATCACTAATGTCATACCCATTATCGTTCTGCGGAGATTTATACATTGGAGTAAGCCAGAGGACATCGACTCCAAGCTCCTTTAAATAATCTAGTTTTTCAATGATTCCCTGGATATCACCTACGCCGTTTCCTGTCGTATCATTAAAACTCTTCGGATAGATTTGATATACGACAGCTTTTTTCCACCAAGGTTGTTCAATCATTGTAGCACCACCGTTTCAAATTTTTATACGTCTTTCTTTCGTTTTGCATAGAGGTATGTTCCAACCAGCGGAAGGACAATAACGATTACCATACCGACTGCAAAATCGAACCAATATTCAGCTACGATGGAGAAAATACCCGGCACACCACCTACACCGATAGAGTTTGCTAACACTCCTTGAGCAGAAATATAAAGGCCTGCAATTGCTGAAGAACTAATTGCAATGATAAACGGATATTTAAACCGCAGATTGACACCAAATAAAGCCGGCTCAGTTATTCCTAACCACGCAGAAATACCTGAAGAAAACCCAAGCCCTTTTAATTTATCGTCTTTGGAAGCAAGCCAGATCGCAAAGGCGGCTGAACCTTGCGCAATGTTTGAAAGAGCAAGCATAGGCCACAGGAAGGTCGTACCTGTGCTTCCTACCAGCTGGATATCGACAGCAAGGAAAGTATGGTGCATACCTGTAATAACGAGAAGACCATACAAACCGCCATAAATAAATCCGCCCAGCCATGCAAATGTATCAAATACAGAAACTAGTCCATCTGTGATCCAGTTACCAATAGCAAACGTAATTGGTCCAATAATAATGAACGTTAAAAATCCAGTTACCAGCAAAGCAATAGGTCCAACAAATAAAAGCTGAACGCTGTCAGGAATTCTATTACGCAGGAATAGTTCAATCTTCGTTAATATATAGGAGGCAACAAGCACAGGTAAAACTTGTCCTTGATAACCAATTTTCTCTACCGTTAAGCCGAATAAATCCCAAGTAGGAACAGTACCTTCAGCTACAGCATCCCCATAAGCCCAGGCATTTAGCAAATCCGGGTGCACAAGAATTAAACCTATGACGATACCTAGAATTGGACTTCCTCCGAATTTCTTTACAGCTGACCAGCCAATAAGACCAGGCAGGAAAACAAAGGCGGTATTGGCAATAATAATAATCATATTAGCGATGCCTGACCATTGCGGATAAACATCAATAATGGACTGGTCATCCCAGAAAATTCCCTGCGCCGTTAAGATATTGTTAATACCAAGGAGTAAACCAGCCGTTACAATCGCTGGTAAAATCGGAATGAAAATATCTGCTAATGTCTTAATGGCTCTCTGTACCGGATTCATCTTGTCTTTTGAGGCTTCTTTTACTTCCTCTTTAGAAGATTCACCGACTCCTGCAAGTGCCACAAACTCTTTATAAACTTTGTCTACAGTTCCCTGCCCAACCACAATTTGAAATTGACCGTTCGTTGAAAAAGAACCTTTAACTGCATCAATATTATTTAACCTTTCCTGATCCACAATACCTTCATCATGTAAAGCTAATCGAAGACGAGTGACACAGTGAGTAGCAGCTGAAAGGTTTTCCTTACCACCGATGGCTTCAAGTATCTGCTCAGCTTGTTGCTTATGGTTCATGTTTATACCTCCTAGGTGTTTTTACTTTTTCTTAACAGTCATTAACGAGGTTTGTCCTGCATTTACAGTGGCATCTTCCGAGACGTGGACGGAAAAATCATCACTATTGGTTATGATGATCGGAGTCACTGTACTTTTTGCCTTCTCCTTGACTAATTCGACGTCAAAAGTAATCAGTTTGTCTCCTTGTTTCACCTTATCCCCCTGAGCTACATGTGCTTCAAACCCTTCTCCTTCCATAGCTACGGTTTCTAAGCCGATGTGAATCAGCACTTCTGCTCCGCTCTTCGTCTCCAAACCAACAGCATGTTTGGTGGGGAACAATTGTACAACAGTTCCTTCTACCGGGCTAAGCACGGTTCCTTCAGCTGGATCAATAGCAATCCCTTCCCCCATCATTTTCTGTGAAAAAACCGGGTCCGGTACTTCTTCCAGGGCTACCTTTTGACCTGTTAACGGTGCAGTAAGGTTCATTTCTGTATCTTTATTTCCAAACAATTTTTTAAACATATGTGTTCCTCCTTAAACGCTTTCAATATGTGTGTTTAACTTGTATATACATGATTCGAATATGATTATAATCTGTATATACAAGTTTTGCAACCGTTAACAAGCTTTCTTTATTAATGGATTCCCTTTCTCAAATATAGAAAACTACAATTGGTTATATTTTCTAAACTGTACGTCCCTTTACCATGTATCACTTGCGGTGATACGATTCAATCACTACATTAAACCTCAGGGGGTACCATGTATAAGCATGAAAGCTGCTTAAAATACAGGTGAAGACACTAAAACAAGTGGCAGAACGCCTGCCACAGGTAATGTCTAAGAAAAATCGGAGAAAATAAATGAAAAACGAACCTGATGTTGTAATCACGTACGTTTTTAGAGGTGATCAATGGTGAATAACAAAACTGGTCAGCCAGGCGTCAGGGAAAACCTGGCTCAATTTACTTTATTAATTATCATTAATCTATTTGTTGGTTCTATGGTGGGCTTGGAAAGGACGATTTTACCCATAATCGGAGAAGAACGTTTTGGATTAGTCTCTTTAAGTGCTGCCCTCTCCTTTATCATCAGCTTTGGTTTTTCAAAAGCAGTGGTGAACTTCTTTGCAGGAGATTTAGCTGATCGAATGGGGAGAAAGAAAGTCCTTCTTATAGGATGGGGGATTGGATTACTTGTCCCAATTTTAGTGATTGTCGCTCATGCTTGGTGGGTGATAATTGTAGCCAACATTCTTCTTGGTATGAACCAAGCGCTTACTTGGTCAATGACCGTGAATATGAAAATAGACCTGGCAAAATCAAGCCAGCGGGGTTTGGCAGTTGGTTTTAATGAATTTGCCGGATATACGGGGGTAGCAATTATGGCAGCTGTCTCAGGCTATATTGCCTCTACTTACTCATTAAGTCCAGAACCCTTTTATATCGGTATTCTCCTTGTGATTATTGGATTTATACTATCGCTCATTACACAGGATACGAGTAAGCACCTTAAAGTACAGGCTGAACAACAAACAGAGGAATTGGGGTCTATTTCTACCTGGGAAGTCTTCAAGCGTACCACATGGAAAAACCCTGATTTATCAAGTAACAGTTTAGCTGGATTGACGACTAACTTAAAAGACGGGATGGCTTGGGGACTTTTTCCAATCTTTTTCGCTTCAGGGGGCCTGAGTGTTGGGCAGATCGGCACAGTTGTTGCTGTGTACCCGGCAGCATGGGGGTTATTTCAACTATTCACAGGGGTCTGGAGTGACAAGGTAGGACGAAAAAAACTGATCGTATCAGGGATGTTTGTCCAAGCTTTATCCTTATGGTTGATGTTATTGGTTGATACCTTTCTATTATGGATAATATGTGCTGCAATTCTAGGGATAGGAACAGCGATGGTTTATCCAACGATTATCGCTTCTATTAGCGATGTAGCTCATCCAGAATGGCGGGCGACATCCATGGGTGTTTATCGATTCTGGCGGGACAGTGGATATGCATTTGGTGCATTAATCGCAGGAATAATTGCAGACCTAGTGAATGTCGATTGGGCTGTCGGGCTTGTGGCTGCCCTCCCGTTTATTTCCGGCCTCATAGCATGGAAAAAATTGAAGGAAACGCTTCATGCACGTGCTTAATGAAACTTCTCAATACTTTTTGGCCAAATAGTTTATATTTTCAGCTTATTCCGCTTATCTAAATGGAAAGCCCCCTTTAACTTCTTAATAAATTGGACAGAGGTTATCAAAGGACCACATTATATAAAAGATAAAGAAGCACGCTTATTATTAAAGCGTGCTTCTTTATTTTTACTCTGCTGTTCTATTAAAGTACTTACAATCTACCTGCCCTTCATTCAGTTACTTGTTGGAATCCGATAACTTCAACGACGGAGAATGAATGTGATATATTTAGAGTATCGAAATAAATAGGAAGAAGGGATATTTATCCTTACGAAAGAAAAACAAGCAAAGAAAAATTTATGGATTATGTGGTTTGCCAACTTCTTTATTGCCGGCAGTATTACAATGGTCCTTCCTTTTCTATCCTTATATATAGAAGAGCTCGGAAACTACACAGACGCCTATGTACAAACCTGGTCCGGCTTGGTGTTCGGGGTCACTTTTGTCTCCGCCTTTATATGTTCTCCCATTTGGGGGAAGATCGGTGACAAATACGGACGTAAAAATATACTAATCTTGTCGGCCTCCGGTTTAGCTTTGTCCGTATTCCTTATGGGTTTTGTCACATCGGTATGGCAGCTCTTCTTCCTGCGGTTATTTATGGGTGTATTTACAGGTTTTATTCCAATGTCGCAGGCACTCATTTCTACGCAGACACCTAAGAATATAGCCGGACAAGTATTAGGAACATTACAAACAGGAAGCATTACCGGAAGTTTATTAGGCCCTATGCTGGGAGGATTCATTGCAGATACGATAGGATACGCTTCAACTTTTCAATACGTTTCCATTACTGTCGCTTTATCCGCCGTTATTGTTTACTTTGGTATTCATGAACAGAGAGTACAGAAAGAAAATGATCAGGAAAAGACAAGTTACCGATCAAGAGAAGTGATTGCTCATATTCTGAATCACCCTGTTCTTTTAATGGTTATGATGATTTCCTTACTTGTACAAATCGCTCATTTCAGCATCCAGCCAATTCTATCCTTATTTGTCGGGGACTTGCATGGCCCGGAAAACCTGGCTTTATTTTCAGGGATTGCTTTTTCCGCTGCCGGACTCGGAAATTTAATGATGGCAAGACGCTGGGGCAGAGTTGCAGATCAAGTTGGATATATAAAAATACTGGTCATCCTTCTTTTTATGGCGGGGATTGTTTACCTGCCGGCTGCTTTTGTGACAAACATCTGGCAGCTTGTAGTTCTGCGTTTTCTCTTAGGCGTTTCAATCGGAGGCATCATCCCAGTTCGGACAGCTTATATCAGGCAGGAAGCACCTGTTGCTATGCAGGGTGAAGTATTGGGGTATAACACAAGCCTCCGCTTCTTAGGAAACATTATCGGTCCTTCTATGGGCGGGGTGATTGCCGGTTCTTACGGGTTCTCTGCCGTATTCTTTGTAACAAGTGCCCTGTTACTGACCTCTGGAGGGCTTATGTTTTTCATGCTTAATAAAAGTCAATCAGCAGTGAAACACGCAGCCAGCCATTAAATGGAAGAACCCCTCCCCTTATGCTAATATAAAGTTAAAACAAAACGGGGGAGATCAAGTGAAGCGAGCGTTAATCGTTATTGATTATACCAATGATTTTGTAGCAGATTCCGGATCCTTAACTTGTGGCAGACCAGCGCAGGACCTAGAGGAGTATATTACAAATTTAAGCAGAGAGTTTCTTACACAGGAGGAGCTTGTTGTTTTAGGAGTGGATGTCCATGACACAGATGATCCCTTCCATCCTGAAACAGAGCTGTTCCCTCCCCACAATATCCGCGGCACAGAAGGACGGCGGCTATACGGGGAACTACAGGACTTTTACGAAAAGAATCAAGCTCATCCCCACCTTCTTTACATGGATAAAACTCGTTACAGTGCATTTGCGGGTACGGATCTCGATATCAAATTGCGGGAAAGAGGGATTACAGATCTTCACCTCGCAGGCGTATGCACGGATATATGTGTCCTCCATAGTGCTGTTGATGCCTACAACCTTGGCTACTCCATCCATATTCATCGTAACGGAGTTGCAAGCTTTAACGATTCCGGTCACACCTGGGCCCTCTCTCATTTCGAACAGGCCCTTGGAGCAGAAATTATATAACGAGAAAGGCTTCCGTTCCAGTCAGATGGACGGGAGCTTTTTTCGTTCGCTTTATTTTTATAAAGGGAGAAGATGTGATATAGTATTTCGGGTGTCTAAAAAATGAAATTTAAAAGGAAGGCGTGATGAAATGACATCAGCACCTCGCCCTTCAAATGAATACTTTCGAACAGTTTTCATACTGAGTGCTTCCGTCCTTATCGTTGTTATGAATACAACCATGTTTAATATCGCACTGCCAAATATATTGAGAGATTTCTCGCTCCAACCTTCAGAAGGAGCATGGATTGTTTCTGGTTATTCTATTGTTTTAGCCATTTTCACCATTACATTCACGCGGTTATCTGACTACCTTCCCATTCGGAAACTCTTGACCATAGGCATCCTCATTTTCAGTCTATCCTCTATTTTAGGATTCTTCGCAGATTCTTACCTCTGGCTGCTCATTTCAAGACTTTGTCAGGCAGCAGGTGCCGCTGCTATACCAGGGCTGTCTATGGTTTTTGCCGGCCGTTATATCCCTATGGTACGACGCGGGAGTGCCTATGCTTTAATCGCTTCTGCCACATCCTTAGGATTCGGGTTAGGACCGGTGGTCGGTGGAATGATTACGGATTACCTTAATTGGAACTACTTATTTATTGTCACCATTATGGTCATCTTCTTTATTCCAGTCCTGTACAAATTTATGCCTTCAGAAAAAGCGACACGGGGACGCTTTGATGTCATAGGTGCTTTACTATCCGGGAGCAGTGCAACTCTTTTCCTCCTGTATTTCTCTACCTTTACGACCTATTTTTTACTAGGAGGATTTCTGTCAGCCATCCTTCTCTGGTGGCGGATCAATAAATCAAAGGCTCCTTTTATCCAGCCTGAACTTGTATTAAACAACCAGTATAGAAAGATTATTCTAATGAGTTATCTTGGGTTCACCCTGCATTTTGCGGTTCTTTTTTTGATGCCTATTATGCTTGAACAAGTGTACGGTCGCGGAGCTGCCGCAATAGGATTGATTATATTTCCCGGAGCGATGCTTTCTGCTGTTGCAGCCATCTATGTAGGCCGCTTGATTGATGCGTACGGGAATATTAAAGTTTTGTTATTGTCACAGGCCTTACTTATGACCTCGGCCCTTGTGTTTTTCTTTTTCGCAGGAAAAAGCCCTTATATGATTATGTTTGCTTATATGTTCACAAGCTTTGGCTTCTCGAGCCTGTCTTCAAGCTCAACAAACGAAGTATCAAGAATCTTACCTAATGAACAAATTGGAGCAGGTATAGGCTTGAAACAACAGATTCAATTTATTGGGAGTGCTTCAGGGTCCGTCCTCGCAGGTATATTATTAGAATTGAAGACCCAACCTTATACTGCAGGAGACTTCACCCTTCCATTCGGTACATTAATTCTATTAATGACCGTATCGACATTGTCCCTTTTCCTATATACTCGAAAGATTCAGCAAGTGGAAGTTGTTCAAGAAAATGACATTTGAATTTCTTCTTTAAATCGAATATGATGGAGTATGGAAAAATTTTAATTAAAATGAACTATTGATATAAATATAGGAGGAATCACTTATGAGCTCAAAAGATTACCGAGTTCTACTGTATTATAAGTATGCTGACCTTCCTGACTATGAAGAATATTGCCAAAATCATCTGAATTTCTGTAAAGACCTTGGTTTGAAAGGACGTATTATCGTTTCTCATGAAGGGATTAATGGAACAGTTTCAGGTACAGTTGAGCAAGTCGAGGAATATATGAACTACGTACGCTCTGATGAACGCTTCGCTGACATTCACTTTAAAATGGATGAGCATGAAGGACACGCTTTTAAGAAAATGCATTGCCGCGTTAAGCCGGAACTCGTCAACTGGAGCATTGAAGATGACGATATTGATCCGAAGACATTTGGTGGTAAACACTTGAAGCCAAAAGAGTTCAACGAAATGTTGAAGGATGAAGATACAATCGTAATCGACGGCCGGAATGAGTATGAATACCGTATCGGTCATTTCAGAAATGCTATTCAACCAGACGTGAATCATTCCCGTGAATTTCCTGAATGGGTAGCAGAAAATGCAGATCAATGGAAAGATAAGAAAGTACTGACTTACTGCACCGGCGGCATTCGTTGTGAAAAGCTCACAGGAATTTTGAAGAAGAATGGTGTAGAAGATGTGTATCAGCTTGAAGGTGGGATTACCACATACGGCAAAGATCCTGAAGTCAAAGGTGAACTTTTCGACGGAAAGATGTATGTGTTTGATGAACGTATCTCCGTACCCATTAATAAAGTTGAAGAGACAGTGATTGCCAAGTGTGAACATTGCGGCAAAGCAGAAGATCGTATGATTAACTGCAGTAACCCTGTATGTAATCGTCAATATGTCTGTTGTAAAGAATGTGAAGAAGAACAGCACGCTGCATGTACAACTGAATGTAAAGAACATCCTGAAAATCGTTGGGATGCTGTACGAAAGAAACAGATTGATAAGTACGATCGCATGCACGGGTAAATTAAAATCTCTCCCGGACTTTTAGTCCGGGAGAGATTTTTTATATGTTCTCTTAATTTTTCACTCGGTGGGCTGCATGGTAAGTGGATCCGATTCCTCTTTCAAATGACAACGCATAGCGGATGGCACTTGTAACAAAAGACTTTGCCCGGCGTACCGCATCCTCAACCGGAGTCCCTTTTGCAAGTTCTGACGTAATCGCTGCTGAAAACGTACAGCCTGCTCCGCTTGTATGGATTGTATTAATACGTTCTGATTCCAGCTCAACAATTCCACTTCCGTCATAGAGGATATCAACGGCTGCATGATTTTCAAGTGCGCCACCTTTAATAAGAACATACTCCGGACCAAGGTGGTACAAGTCTCTCGCCATTGTTTTCATATCCTCCGGGGTTTCAGGCACAGGGCTGTTTAACATGCGTGCTGCTTCATGGAGATTTGGAGTAGCAATGGTCGCTAAGGGCAATAACTCTTTTGTCAGTGAATCAATAGCTTCATCCTGCAGCAGCTGTGAACCCATCTTACCAATCATGACAGGGTCAACTACTATATTTGAGACACCTGACTCTTCGATCATCTCAGACGTACGTGTAATAATTTCTTTTGTAAACAGCATCCCTGTCTTTAAAGCATCTACCCCCACATGCTCCAGGGCAGCATACACCTGCGCTTCAATGGATGGTATGGGCTGCGTGAATATTCCCTTCTCCGTCCTCTGATTGTTCGCAACTATAGCTGTAATGGCACTCATTCCATATACATTAAATTCTTGAAATGTTTTTAAATCAGCTTGAATCCCTGCACTTCCTTGAGCAGCAGAGCCTGCTATGGTTAGTACTTTTGGTATGCTCACTAATCTCGTACCCCTCTCTCATGATCTATCTTGAATTGTATCAGAAAATGGAAGGGTGAATCTATTTACCCTCTCACATAAACCTGTAAAATAAACAGAAAGGAGACTTGAAGATGAAACCTTTTACAGAGCAGACTTTATCGATTATTCAAAGAATCCCGTCCGGACATATTATGACTTATGGTCAAATTGCTAAGTGTGCAGGTAACCCCCGCGCTGCAAGACAGGTAGCACGCATCCTGCACAGCATGAGTGAAAAACACCAGCTGCCCTGGCACCGGGTAGTGAATGCTAAAGGGAACATTTCCTTTCAAGATGCCAATCGTAGAAAAGAGCAGAGAACCCTTCTGGAACAGGAAGGTATTGCTGTAATCAATGGCAGGATCTCATTAGAAGAGTACCAATTCTGTTGTGAAATTCCTTTTGAATGAGAACAAACATATTCCATTAAAGAAGGATGTCGATATAGTTATGTATGAAATAAAACCATTTCCAGACCTTTCATGGTCATTATCCCGACACAAAACGATGCTTACTTGTTTAAGAAAATATGCGTACGACTATTATGTGTCTCACAATGGCTGGTTAAGTCAAGCTGACACATTATCCAGACAGGCGTACCGGTTAAAAAAGATGACAAACCTGGAAATGCATTTTGGGAGCATTGTTCACGACCTTATTTATCAGGCCATTCAACGATGCTTGAAGAATCAATCCATCCCCAGTCAGGAAGATTTTATCGATGAAGTCAGGCACCACTTGAATCGTGGCTTTATTGAATCAACGAAGAAAGAACACCTATGGCAGAATCGACCGAAGCACTATACGATGCTTCATGAGATTTATTACAGCCAGACAGACACACTGCCGGAGTCAAAGGTTAGAAAAATTACGGACAGACTCCAGAGGACGGTGAAAAATTTCTATTCCAGTCAAACCTTTACGGATGTAATAGATAAAGAAAATATGCGCTTTATCGAATCAGAAACCTTTCGCTTTATGAAAACGGAGGGCATTAAACTATTCGTCGTTATGGACCTGGTTTACAAAGATTTAAAACGGAATAAATGGATCATTGTAGACTGGAAGACAGGTAAATCTTCTGAAGAAGACCGTAATCAGCTTGCTCTTTACGCACTCTATCTCCAACAGAAGCACAATATTGAATCTCTTGATGACATAGTGATACGAAATGAATACCTGGTAAGCGGCGAACACATTGAGCATCAGCTCACAGAGCAGGACTTAATTAATGTCCAGCACCTTTATCAAATGAGTATAGAGCAGATGAAACTTTATTTAGAGGACCCGGCACAAAACAAACCTCTTCCAATTGAGCAGTTCCCTATGCAGGATGATCCAAGAACGTGTGCCCGCTGCAACTATCAGGAACTTTGCTTTCCATCATAAAACCGATCCTTATGTTTGAGACCTCTCATTAAAGGCTAAATGAATAGTGGAAAACAATTCATAAGGAGTCGTGATTACACATGAAAGTACTTGTAGCAGGAGCAAATGGACATACTGGTCGTTTAGTTATTCAATATCTAAAAGCAGATGGACACGAGCCCTATGGCTTAATACGTAAAGAAGATCAGAAAGCAACGATAGAAAAGCTCGGCGGAACCCCTGTTTTAGCTGATCTTACCAAAGATGTAGGCTATGCGGTTAAGGGTATGGATGCCGTTATTTTCGCTGCAGGTTCCGGAGGCAGCACCGGCCCTGAACAAACGGAAGCTGTCGATCGTGACGGTGCTATTAACCTGGCGAAAGCGACAGAGAATCTTGGCATTAAAAAGTTTGTTATGCTGAGCAGCATCGCAGCAGGTGAGCCGGACCGTGGTCCAGAAGAGTTAAAACATTACCTGAAAATGAAAGGCGAAGCAGATGAATTTCTGAAATCTACCGAACTTGATTATACAATTGTGCGTCCAGGTGCACTCACTCATGATGAGGGTACAAGTAAAATTGAAGTCGGTGATACCGTAGAAGAAGGTTCTGTTGCTCGTGCAGATGTTGCCAAAACATTGATTGCATCTCTGGAAGAACCGAATGCTTACCATAAGACATTCGAAATGATTGCCGGTGATACACAAATTGAAGAGGCCTTAAAATCACTCTAAAAGCAAAGCCCAGCCTTATAAGGCTGGGCTCTATTTATTATCATATCCACTCCCTGCAGGAAATAATAGACATTGAATGGATAGGTATTTTGATATAATGTATGTAATTGGTGCTTTAAAGGAGTAGTGAGATATGAAAGGATCGTTAATTAAACAACATCGCAAATTTAAGAATATGACACTCGAAGAACTTGCATCAGGAATTTGCTCTGTATCCTACTTGAGTAAAATTGAACACGACACCATGAACGCCAGTGAAGAAATTTATCGTCTCCTTGGGGAACGATTAAATATTAAATTAACAGATATCAACCAGGACTTTGATGAACAAATTTACGAAGACCTTCTCAATTGGCATGAAGCTTCTCAAATGAGAGACTTCTCTTTAATGAATGAACTACAAAATAAATGTGAGGAAGCCTTGAACGATAATAAAAACACGGAGCTGACTAACCTTTATAAAATCATTGAAGCACGCCATGATATGACCAAAAACAGAAAACCCGTCCCCTCAAGAATGCTTAAAGAACTTCAAGATACTTATGAAGATGCTTCCAATGAATTTAAATTTTTCTTTAATAAAACCATAGGTGTTCACCACTTATTTCTCTCCAATTTAAGAGAGTCCTTACAGCATTTCAACTTAGCAAAGGAATTAATGGATAAACTTCCCTTTCATGAAGGAGAGATCTTTTTTCACTTAGCCTTAGCCTATTCGAAAACCAGGTCTTTTGTAGAGTCTACCCACTATGCCTTCGTTGCTTTAGAAATGTACACTAAATCACTGCATTACTCTCGGATGGTAGATAATTACATTATTATAGCAATCAATTACAATTCTCTTGGGGCGCACCATATTGCGGAAGAATACCTCTTAAAGGTATTAAAAGTAGCTAAACACGAACTCCCATCCAGTGACAAACGTCGTATCTATCACAACTTAGGCATTAACTACACGAATCAGGAAAAGTATAAAAAAGCTTATAGCTACCTTCTAAAAGCCTATGAAATTGATACAAAAGAATCCATGTTTAAGTCCAGTACCATCTACCTTCTTGCTCTCAATCGTTATCACAGCGGGGATATAGATTTATGTTGGGAATACATTCAAGAAGGAAAAGAAGAATCCCAAAAACATAATTTCTTAAAGTATCAACATAAATTTTTCATCCTAAGCCATATGGTCATGGAAAAAACTTCCGATGTAGACTTCATTAAAAAGCTGGAAGAAGAAATCATTCCGGACTTCCGAAAACTCAACGAATATAAAGATTACAAAGAGTTCGTGGAAATGCTCGCTGATTTATACTATGACAAGAGAATGTATAAGAAAGCAGCCATGTACTACAAAGAAGCTAATGATTATCGAGAAACCCAGAAAAAAGATTTGTTGTAAAAAAGGAAGGAAGCTTGTGGCTTCCTTCCTTTTTTACATCTTCAATATGTTCTTTTCCCAGTTTTTAAATTCCAGCTCATTAAACTTTTCTTCCATTTTTCTTTCATCCACGTAAAATAAAGCTTCTTCAAGAGAGCAATCGACGTCTGCTTCACAATGAATGGCAGCCAGTCTTCGTGATAAGTGCAGCATGTCTAAGTTTTCTTCAATCTTAGATCTTTGTCCCTTAGTTAACTCACTTAAGTTGTCCAATATCCCTTCAATTGTTCCATATTTGAGAAGAAGTTTAAGA
The DNA here is from genome assembly GCF_020524025.1 of Halobacillus litoralis. GTDB lineage: Bacteria > Bacillota > Bacilli > Bacillales > Halobacillaceae > Halobacillus > Halobacillus litoralis_D. The sequence continues at coordinate 744,803 of NZ_JAIVKN010000002.1, forward strand.
GCCGTCTTCTCTCCGATCCCTTTTACTCCCGGGTAATTATCACTACTGTCCCCCATTAAAGCTTTTAAGTCAATCAGCTGTTGAGGAGTAATGCCCTTCTCTTCTGTAAAGGAATAATCCTGGTACTCTGCGTAGTTCCCGTATCCTTTTTTGAGCAGCACTACATGAACATTTGGCTGTAACAACTGCAATAAGTCCTGATCACCTGTCAGAAGAAAAACTTGGGAATGTTCACTGTAAATTCTGCTCAGTGTTCCCATACAATCATCCGCCTCATACCCTGCTTGTCCTACATTAGGGATATTTAGTGATGCCACTACTTCTTTGGCCAAGTCAAATTGGGGAACCAGTTCCTCAGGCGGCTGACCGCGATTGGCTTTATAATCTGGAAATAAATCATTGCGGAACGTTTTGCTGCCCATATCCCAACAGCAGATCACGTGGGTAGGCTGGTACGTGTCAATGGCCGCGAATAGGTGTTTCATCATACCGTAAACCCCATTAGTTGGAGTCCCCTTGCTATTAATCATATAATAATTGCTCATCGCTGTAGCATAAAAGGCACGAAAAAGAAGCGCCATGCCATCCACAAGCAATACTCTATTTGTCGTTGTCATCTTCATACTCCTTTACTTTTGAATACCCCTATTATAACAATGTTTTGATCTTGTTCGAACCTCAATTTCTTCTAAACTTTTCTGTAAATTGACAATATTCCGTTTAAATGGTACCTTCAAATCGAGCGTGTTTCATTAATTGAGCTTTATTATGTAAGCGTTTGCAGTATTTATATTGAATAGGAGGATGTAAAATGGTCTACTCATTTCCAAACACACAAGGATCTAAGGTACAGTTTAAAGACCGCTATGACAACTTTATTGGTGGCGAATGGACAAAGCCTGTAAAGGGGCAGTACTTTGACAATGTCACTCCTGTAACGGGACAGGTTTTCTGTCAGGTTGCTCGTTCTACAGAAGAAGACATTGAGCTTGCCTTGGATGCTGCACATAAAGCAAAAGATACATGGGGCAAAACATCCGTTACAGAACGTTCGATCATTTTAAATCGAATTGCAGATCGTATAGAAGAAAACTTAGAAGAACTGGCTATTGCGGAAACGTGGGAAAATGGGAAAGCTGTACGTGAAACATTAAATGCTGACATTCCCCTGGCTGTTGATCACTTCCGTTACTTTGCTTCTGTTATTCGATCTGAAGAAGGCACCATAGGAGAGATTGATAACGATACGGTCGCTTATCACTTCCAAGAACCCCTTGGCGTCGTAGGACAAATCATCCCTTGGAACTTCCCTCTTTTGATGGCTACCTGGAAAATGGCTCCTGCTCTTGCAGCTGGAAATACCATTGTTTTAAAGCCGGCAGAGCAGACACCGTCATCTATCCTATACTTACTTGAGATCATTGAAGACTTGCTTCCTGCAGGAGTACTTAACGTGGTGAATGGCTTCGGTTTAGAAGCTGGGAAATCGTTAGCACAGAGTCCTCGAATCAATAAAGTGGCCTTTACAGGTGAAACGACCACAGGCCGCATGATTATGCAATATGCCTCTCAAAATATTATCCCAGTCACACTTGAGCTTGGTGGTAAATCACCGAACATCTTCTTTGAAGACGTTATGCGTGAAGATGATGATTTTCTGGACAAAACAATCGAAGGCATGGTTATGTTCGCTCTGAATCAGGGAGAAGTTTGTACATGTCCTTCCCGCGCATTGATTCAAGAATCCATTTATGACGAATTTATGGAGCGGGCGATTAAACGCGTAAAAGAAATCAAAGTAGGCAATCCACTTGATCCTGAAGTCATGATGGGGGCCCAGGCATCCTCCGAACAACTTGAAAAGATTCTTTCCTATCTTGAAATTGGAAAAGACGAAGGAGCGGAATGTTTAGTAGGAGGAGCCCGCAACCAAATGGAAGGAGATTTCAAAGACGGGTATTATGTCCAGCCGACTGTATTTAAAGGGAACAATGATATGAGAATTTTCCAAGAAGAAATCTTCGGTCCTGTCTTATCTGTGACAACATTTAAAGACAAGGAAGAAGCTATGAAAATCGCCAATGATACACTATACGGACTTGGGGCCGGAATATGGACAAGGGATATGAACACAGCCTATCGATTTGGCCGTGGTATAGAAGCAGGACGTGTCTGGACAAATTGTTACCATGCCTACCCTGCTCATGCGGCATTTGGCGGATATAAGATGTCCGGGGTCGGCCGGGAAAACCATAAGATGATGCTCAGCCATTATCAGCAGACCAAAAATATGCTTGTCAGCTACAGCCCGCAAAAATTAGGGTTCTTTTAATCTGAACCCACCTTCTGTACACCATATTCGATCCAGAAAGGAGCGGAAAGAAAATGGTTGAACGGGTAAAGGCAACAAAAGCAGCACTTGATTTAATTGATCGATTAAAAGATAAACACGGTCCCCTCCTCTTCCATCAATCTGGCGGGTGCTGTGATGGCAGCTCTCCAATGTGTTATGAAGAAGGTGACCTTATCATTGGAAGTCAGGATGTTTTGCTGGGTAAGATTGGAGAAACCCCTTTTTATATGAATCAAAGACAGTACGACTATTGGAAACATACTCAGTTAATCATCGATGTTGTGGATGGACGCGGAGGAATGTTTTCTCTTGAAGGCGTCGAAGGAAAGAGGTTTCTGACTCGCTCACGTGCCTTTACTTCGGAAGAATACGAAGAATTAAAAGCATCAGAAACGCTGTAGTATAGAGAGCCCGTCGAAGAATCACGGGCTCTCCTTTATTGTTTTTGTATTCGCTTATAAACATGTACTCTTTTGGTTTTTTTACATCCTGTCTTTTCGAAGACCTTGAGCATAGGTTTATTGCGCACACTGGTGGCACCTATACTATAGGCAGCCCCAAACGTTTCCTTTAATATTTTTAATCCTTTCCGGTACAATGGAGCACTCTTTTTCTTTCCACGGGCTTCTTTAAGCAGTCCAAAATAAAAAAAACGCCCCTCTTCATTCGTACCCGGCTCAATATGCGGCATAACCACACCTACAGGTTCACCCTTCTCATATGCTATGTTACATGTATCTATGTAGGAGGAGCCTAATTCTTTTTTCACACTCTTCATCTGTTCATTCATATTCAATGATTGCGGAGCATTTAAAGATCCTTCCATGGTTTGTCTCCAAATTTCTTTAAAGGTATCTTCTTTCACTTCCGCCAGCGATTTTAATGAAAAATTTCCTTCTTCCTCTATTTCATTCTGCAAGTCATTTACCACAAACTGCACTTCATCATGAATCATAAATCCATTTCCCCTTAAATACTCTCCCGCTTCTTCCGAGAGTCGCCTGTCAGCGAGAATCGTCAGATATTTGGCGGCTGTTATTTCAGAATCATTCAGCAGGGCCTGGACAAGTTCAATAAATTCCTTTACTTTCAATTCTTCTGTATCTTCAACAGTAATAGAATTCCCGCCTTTCACAAATTTAACGGATGCATACAATGGATGTTCCATCTTATCGTCCTTTCTTTTTTGATTGAACAAATTTGGGGAATACTCCATAAGGGAGAAGAACCATTTATTATCACGGTTCTTTCCGTTTTATTGTATCGTATCGGGCTCCATCAAGACCTTTCGCTTTCCATAATATGCTGTATCAGGTTACGATAAAAGAAAGGAGTGTTGTAAAAATGAACCATGAAATTCAATTAGTAGAAAGACCAACCGCTGCTCCCTCTCATGAGCATATAAAAATTGTCGAAACGGAAAAACCAGAGCCGGCACAAGGAGAAGTACTTGTGAAGCTCCTATACGTTTCTGTAGATCCCTATATGCGTGGAAGAATGAGTAATGCCAAATCCTACATCGCACCGTTTCAATTAAATGAACCAATGGAAGGCGGCGTTGTTGGTGAGGTCGTTCAATCAAAAGCGGATTCCTTAAGTGAAGGTGACATTATTACAGGTATGCTCCCATGGCAGGAGTTTACAACCGCTAAAGCAGATACCCTGAGAAAGATTGACCCGGAATTAGGACCGATCACGACTTCTCTTGGTATTCTGGGAATGCCGGGCTTAACTGCCTACTTCGGTTTAATGGACATCGGCCAGCCTAAAGAAGGAGAAACACTAGTCGTTTCAGGTGCTGCAGGCGCTGTCGGATCAACAGTGGTACAAATCGGAAAAATTGCAGGCTGCCATGTTGTCGGTATCGCAGGCTCCGATGAAAAGACCGCGTATTTAAAAAATGAACTTGGTGTAGACGAAGCCATCAACTATAAAACAGAAGATGTACCCTCTCGATTAGAGGCTGCCTGCCCTAACGGTGTGGATGTCTACTTTGATAATGTCGGAGGAGAAATTTCGGATGCGGTTTACCCACTTCTCAATAAATTTGCCCGCATAGCTCAGTGTGGAGCCATTTCCTCTTATAATGTTCCAAATGCACAAGGTCCAAGGATGCAATCTTATTTAATTAAATCAAGTGCTCTGATCAAAGGCTTTACAGTCGGCGATTATCAGGAACGCTTTAACGAAGGTTTCAATCATTTATCTAAATGGTTAAAAGAAGGAAGACTCACGTACGAAGAAACCATCACTGAAGGATTCGAGAACATTCCTGACGCTTTCTTCGGTTTATTCGAAGGTACAAATCTCGGGAAACAATTAGTAAAAGTATCCGCGCCTTCTAACAGCTAAATAAAAACGGGTCGGGATGAAGTTCATCCGGGCCCGTTTCTTTTTCTATATTTCCTATTCACTATTAAAAATGTTCAACTTAAAGAGCCACTCCTAAAATGATGAAATGAATTATTTCTTAAGATTCTATGTGGATATAGACGCCTATCTCTTTTAACGCCTGGTGTAAACCGGACTTGGTATGAATCCGCTTAAAATCTACTCCAAGATCAACAACCGCTTTAGCTGTTTCAGGTCTTAAACCAGTTAGAGTCACATGTACTCCGACAAGCTCCAATGCATGAACAACTTGATAAATATATGTTGCGATATATGTATCTATAAGAGGAACACCAGATACATCAATAAAAAGATAATCCAAATCTAATTCTGTACTTTGACTAAGAGAGGTCTCCATAATTAATTGGGCACGCGGGGTATCAATTTCTCCAACCAAAGGCAGTACAGCTACTCCCTCTGTAATCGGGACAACTGGAACTGAAAGCTCAGCCAAACGTGTGTCTCTACGCTCGGATTCAATACGAATGCTCTCAGAATATGTTTTACAAAATCGATTGGAGATATCATCTAATAAAAGGTTAATTGTTTTGCATACCTCAATAATTGTCCGCGAAGAGAATGCATCCTCCTCCAGTTCTTCTGCAAAAACCTCCCAAAGCGAACGTCTTACATAGTGTATGGTACGAAGAGATTGGTCAAGTTCAGCATCCTTCGTCACTTTATTTTCCGCTTCCCTGTCTGCCCACTTTTTCACTTTTTCAGCTGCTGATTCATCGCCTGATAAACTTTCCCCTATAAATGAGAATAACGCGGCCCAGTCAGCAGTGAACAGTGCCTCTTTTCCATACTCTTCTTTTTTTAATTTCTTTACTGACTTAGATAGATGCTCTTTATTTTTTATCACTTTATCAGCTATGTAGCCCATTTCTCTATTCATCTATACGATCTCCCCGTAACTATTATTTTTATATAATAAATGTAACATATCATAGATAAAAAATAATACTTTCACTATTACCTGATGAACTCTTTAATTTCATGGAGATACCAGGCTTACAAAGTAGACAATAAAAGCCCTCCCTAAGGGAGAGCTTTTTTTCAAGCATATCTTGGAAGGTCATATCGCCCAAACCATTGATGCCGGTGGGCTGAAAACCAGCGATATAGGGGGGAACCAATGAAATCAACCCCGGGTAATGACAGTATGATCCCGAAAACAGAAAATAACGGGAGGGCCAGAAGCAGTTTACGGATTGTCGCGAATCCTTCCTTAACCTCTCCCTGCTTGGTGAGCATATGGATTTCATCTAATGTGTTACGCCCTTCTAAGTACGGGTACTTCCCACCGCGTGTCGCTTCTTGGACAGAAACCCATTTGATTTGATCCAACCAATCAAATCTTCTAAATACTTTCTTTACATAAAAACAAAATGGACACTGAGCATCATAAAATACAATATGCTTCATCTCCCCACCCCTCCCATGATCTAAATTCCACATTCTTTCATACTGACCCTGACCCAACCACGGACAGCATTAATCATCCATATTTCTTCACATTGATTCAATTCATCCTTATGAATCACCTTTTCCTGAACTACTCCATCCTCGAGCAGCTTCTGCCTGTATGTACCCGCAAGCAAACCAGACGTAACAGGAGGTGTATAGTAATGATTGTTCTGTTTAACAACAACATTAGCAATGGTAAACTCAGTCAATTCCCCATTGGAATTCCACAATAGTGTGGAGGTGAATCCCGGGGACTGATGTCTTTCATACACTTCCCTGTGCGTCGTTTTATGAAACAAGAATGGATTCCCCTCATCCACTGGAGAAGCGGCCAACATACATTCAACATTTTGAGCAGGATGCTGTATGGGCTCCACTTCAATCGTCACTTCACCCGTAGATGCGATAAGAAGCCGGGTTTTATACAGACCGATTGAATAGGTTCCCGTTACTTGATGCAGCTGCTGTTCCAGCTCCTGCCGGGTTATCGGATATTGAAAGTATTGAGCTGATTTCAGCACCCTGTCTATATGATAAGACCATAGCGGAAATTCGCCTTCTTCCAATCTCATGGTTTCAAGAAGTTGAAAGGATGGACGATTTTCCGTCAGCACACTCGCTTTTGCATGCAGTTCCTCGAATTCTCCCTTAGGTGTAGAATCCCAGGTCACCCCTCCACCGGTTCCATATACGGCCTGCTTACTATTCTGATCAACCATCACCGTACGGATAGGAACATTAAATACAGCCTCTTTATCAGGCGTGAAAAACCCTATAGCACCACAATAAACCTCTCTTGGAGAATCTTCCAACCTGCTGATATAATCCATTGTCCTCACTTTAGGAGCCCCGGTAATGGACCCGCATGGGAATAAGGCGTGAAACAATTCATAGGTCGTGTAATGGTCAGGAAGGCTCGCTTCAATTGTCGAAGTCATCTGATGAACAGTCTGGTAAGTTTCTACTTCAAACAATTTTGGTACCCTTACGGTGCCGGGAACAGCAATTCTACCCAGATCGTTCCGAAGCAGGTCCACGATCATAAGATTTTCTGAACGCTCCTTATCAGAGGTACGAAGAAGTTCCTTTTGATGTTGATCTTCCTCATAAAAACGCCCTCGCTTTGCCGTTCCTTTCATTGGCTTTGTTCTTATTGCTTTTCCGTCAACCCTGAAGAACAACTCTGGAGAAGCAGATAAAAGACGGCGTACGCCCATATTTAGATAAGCTCCGTAGGAAGGCTGCTGGTTTCGAATCAACCGTCGGTAAAAAGAATAATCGTCTCCTGAAAAGAGAGCTTCAAGCCGGGTTGTATAATTCACCTGATACGTATCCCCGCGCTCAATCCCCTGCTTTACTTTCTCAATCCCCTCCTGGTAAACTTCAAAATCCCCTGTCATTTCCCATTTAGAGACGGAAAAATCTCCTTCATTAAAGTCTCTTATCTTCTTTGAGCAATCGGAAAAAATTCCAAACCACACAAGAGGCCACTGAGGGTCTGAGTGGACAGAAAAAGCATCATCAAAAGCAGGTGCCGCTTCATAAGAAACATACCCCGCTGCATAATATCCCTCCTCAAGAGCCTGCTCTACACGATCAAAAATACGTTTAATTTCATGTAGATCATAAGTCGTTAAGATTTCAACTGGACTTTCAAATACCCTCACATCAGGATTTCCTTTTTCATCTGTAAACTCATAAAGGAGGAAAGGCGCATTCATACCAGAACCCCCTCTTTCTGCTTCGAACGGAACTGCAGGGCTTGTTCATATTGATTCCATAACATTTCAAATCCATACTGGGTCAGAATGGACTCCGGGTGAAACTGTATGCCTTCGATCGGAAGTGAGCAGTGACGCACACCCATAATGACACCATCACCTGATGATGCACTCACTTCCAGAACCTCCGGTAAGTTCTGGCGGACAGCTTCCAGAGAATGATACCGGGTAACGTTTACCTGATTAGGTAAACCATGAAAGAGTGTACGGCCGTCATGAGTCATCTTTGAGACTTTCCCATGCATGGGACGTGCCCCTTTTTCAACTAACCCACCAAACGTTTCTACGATAAGCTGATGACCAAGGCAGATTCCAAGAATAGGGATGTCTTTCCCAAGGGATTGGAGCACTGCTTTACTTACACCCGATTCCTCCGGTCTGCCTGGACCGGGAGATAAAACAATTAAATCAGGATCGATGGCCTGAATTTCTTGAACTGACCACTCATCGTTTCTCTTCACGATGACCTCTGAGTCCATCTGCTGAAAGTATTGAACCAAATTATAGGTAAATGAATCATAATTATCGATGATTGTAATCATAGATGAGGCACCTTTCATCAAAATATATATACTTATTATACTATCCTGATCATTGAATACCATAGGGGGAGTCTCTGGAAATATACCACCCTGTGAACGCTGTAAAGGAAAAAAGGATCGAAAATAAACCTCGGATATATTAGAATGTAGAAAAAGATAGACAACTTCGAGGAGGGACAGCTGTGCCGGATCCTATTTTAAAATCAAAAAGCATATGGATTAAAACGGCTTTTATCCTCATAGGAATGACGATGCCTTTATGGTTGAGCGTGGAGCAGTCAGGATTAGCTGCCATTATTCATGATCTGGAAGAAAATCCTTCCGGCAGCACACTGATGATGGCTGCTTTTGGACTTGTTATGTTAAACACCGTCCGGGCTCTCCCCCATTACATAGGTGCTTTACTGCTCGGGGATGAACTTGGCCGGAAACTGCAGCGACCATGGTTGAAAATTGTTTTCCCACTTGGAATCATTCCCCTTGTATATGCAGTCATCAATGGGTATAATTCGATCAACTATCATTTTGGCGGACCCGCTGTATTTCTATTACTCTCTATTGCAGTTCTCCACTTCTTAGGAAAAGGACAGCTGAGGCCCGTATTTAAATCGTTTATCCTGGCTCAGTTATTATTCGGCTTTCAATGGCTCGATACGGTTCTATTTCTTGAGGCATTCGGTTTTGGCGGGGGATCGATATCTATGCAGGTGAAAGCCGCTGCCTTAGAGTTGGAATTTGGGAGTACATTAAGTTTTTATAGTCTTGTATTTTTTGCTGTATTTATTGTGAATGCTACATTTCTGGCTGTTTATTTAACAGTTTCAGAACAAAAGGCACGAATGAGACAGGACCTGGACATCGCCAGGCTGGATATGGTGGAGTCAAGATCCGGCAGGGAGGCGCTGCACCTGGTTCATGATTTAAAAACGCCTCTTTCCCTAATGGAAGGATTAAACTCACTTATTCAAATGAAGACTCAGGATAAGGAAATCCTTCAATATACAAATAAGATTTCTTCTTCTATTCAAGCAACGAGTGATATGGTCTCAGAGATTCTCTATCATGAGAAAAAGAACTGGTGTACCTTAAAGACATTGATTGAATATGTACGAGCGAATAAACTATCAGACTCTGAAACGATTTATTCTTTTCAATTAGAAGCGGACGAAGAAATAGAGATTTATATTAATAAGATCAGAATGACACGTGCAATCGTAAACTTAATTGATAATGCGAGCGACGCTGTTGAAGGTAATAAAGATGCCAAAGTAACCATCGCCACAAAAATTGATCAGGAAAGTATATGCATTGGAATCCAGGACAACGGTCATGGCATCAGCCAGGCCGATATCAACAAAATCTGGGCGGCCGGCTACAGTACAAAATCCCACCCGGGTGTCGGCTTGACATTCGTTAAGAATGTCGTTCGTGAACATGGAGCTGAACTGTCCATTGAAAGTGAGCAGGGCTTGGGAACAACTTTCTGGATACATTTACCGAAGGAGAGAGTAAGAAATGAAAATATTGATCATGGATAACGACGAATCCCTGCGCTATATGCTTACGGAGTTTTGCAAGCATGCTCAGTGGGATTCTGAAACGGCTTCAAACGGCCGCGAAGGTGTGGAAATGTTCTTAAAAGGAGATTATGATGTTATCCTTGTGGATTACCACATGCCGGAAATGGACGGCCTGCAGACAGTAAGAGAAATTCGAAAACATAACACAGTGGTGCCTATCCTCGTCCTTACAGTGGATGAAAGACAAGAAGTTGCTGACCGTTTCCTGGAAGAAGGAGCAACTGATTTCGCCCTTAAACCTGTGAAAGCTCCAGATTTAATCTCCCGCATTAAGCTGCATGCACAGATTGCGAATATGAAGAATGTTCAGGAAGAAGAGGAAGACGTCTTCACAGCAAAAGGAATTAGTAAAGGAACACTAAATTCAATCGCTAAGTACTTACAAGACCACCGTGAAGCTTATCCAGTGGATGTCATTTCAAAGGAAATCGGTCTCGCCTATCCAACCGTCTACCGTTATCTCATGCATTTGCTGGAAGAAGGAAAAGTCAAACAAGTCGTCAGCCACCAAAAAATCGGCCGGCCGAAGAAATTGTACAAATGGTACGCCCATTAGAGTTTAGTTACACATGTTTAATGGACGGGTAGTGTACAATAAATGTAAAGGAGGTTGATGATGATGAGAACCGGAAACCCTGTTCTTAAGAACGATACGTTCCAGCGCTCACGGGACGAAGGATCGTCCATGACTCTCAACGGAACCGTAGCCAAAATTTCACTTTTATTCTTATTCCTTATAGGAACAGCAGGATATACGTGGTACCAATATGCTCAAGGCGTAGATGTAACGATCATGATGCTGGCAGGCGCCATAGGCGGGCTCATTTTTGCACTTATTACTGTCTTCATTCCTAAAGCTGCACCCATTACCGCCCCTATTTATGCAGCATTAGAAGGTTTTTTTATAGGCGGGATCTCGGCTTTTGCAGAGAGTTCCTACAGCGGGATTGTAATCCAGGCCGTTAGTTTAACACTAGCTGTCATGGGTGCGCTGCTTCTCCTCTATGCAACAAGAGTAATTAAAGTGACCAGAAATTTCAGGCTTATGATCGTTTCGGCCACCCTAGGTATCTTTCTTGTTTACATGGTCAACATTGTACTGAATCTATTCGGCATGCAGGTTCCTTATCTTCACTCGAGCGGCCCTGTCGGGATCGGCATCAGCCTTTTTATTGTTGCAATTGCAGCTTTAAATCTTGTTCTGGATTTTGACTTTATTGAACAGGGAGTGAACCGGGGTGCTCCGAAGCATATGGAGTGGTACGGTGCTTTCGGCTTAATCGTAACTCTTGTCTGGCTTTACATTGAAATCCTGCGTCTATTGCAAAAACTTCGAAGGTAAAAAAACTGTCCCCAACTTAATGGGGACAGTTTTTTTATAAATTTAATATATAGCAGTCTAAGGGATCAGCAAACCCTACCAGAAGACGATCCGCACATGAAAGTAGACTTAAACACTTATTCGCTATGATAAAAGTTATGGTTCCTTAAAAACTTCACAACCTCTTCAACGAGTCCTTCTTTTAATGGCAGATCAGGATTTGTATAGGTTGCTAAATTTTCCTCTCTCTTTACTGGAGCGTCCTTCAACACGTGATTCATCCCTTCTAAAAGGACCAGTTCAGCCTCAGGCTTAGCTGCTTTCAGCCGCCTGGCCTCTTCTACTGATACTTGGAGATCATGCTCTCCATTAATAATTAATATGGGAACTTCGAGCCTGCTCAGTTGTTCAGAAGGATCATAAGCCATCCATGATCTAAGAAAGGGTTGAACATCTGGAGAAAATAATTGTTGCAAAGAGGAACGAACCTTGGTGACTTCCTCCCCTTTTCTCAGTTGTTCCAAAATCGTTTCACTCTCTTCATACAGATCCTCGGGCAGACTTTCCTTAAGCTGATCCTCCAAAACCCGATCAATTGGTCTACCCGCTCCAGCAAGGGAAACAAACGCATCTGTCGTCTCAGGTTCAGCAGCCATCATTCCGACAAGAGACCCCTGGCTATGACCAATGACAGCTATATTGGTAAAACGCTCCTCTTGTTTCAACCGTTCCAACCACTGTTCAGCATCGTTAACAAACACTTCGAACCTCATTTTATCCTCTTCCACAACAGCTTGAGCATTTCTACCTGCCCCTCGCTTGTCATATCTTAGAGAAGCAATCCCTTCCTCGGCCAACCCCTCAGCAAGAAGCTTCAGACTGTTATTTCCACGCGAACCCTGCGTATTGCCATTACGATCAGTTGGACCTGATCCTGGAATTATGAGCGCAACTGGAGCTTCCTCCACCCCATCAGGCATGAGCAGCTCTCCATATAATTTCCCTGTGGGCGTTTCAATGGATAGAAATGTTCCGGATTCACTTTCCTGCTTCTGTTTACCTTTCATCAAAGCGAAGGAATAACTCTGCCCCGCCTGTGTAAATGTACCGGATAACTTCTTCTCATTTACTGTGCCGTCAAACCGGAGGGCCTGCCCTGAAACCGGCATCTGAAACGATATACGATTTCCATCTATTTCAATATCAGCTAACGGATACGCTTCTACATTCTGTAAAGGGATACTAATCGTTCCCTCCCATTCTTCTTCTTTTTGAAACTGTACACTAATTTCCAATGGTTGATTCGGGACGTTAATTGTCCCTTCCCAGTATCCTTTCAGCAGCCCTTTCACCTCTCCTTCGGTTTGTTTCCCTTCAAGATCTCCTGAATTGCTGCATCCTGTCAAAAGGAAAATCAGCGTGATTATCATCCATCCCAGTTGCCTTTTCAATTCATACACATCCTCTCACCTCCTTAAATTTTACAATAAATAGAAAGAATATATAACACGCTCTCTAAAAAAACAGCCTCGTCAAATGTGTTGACGAGGCTGTTTTTTAACTTTGTGTCTGTGTGGATTTTTGACTGTTCATAAACAAGGTAGTGACAAACATAAGCGCAAGGAAAATAAGGACAATACTAAATCCGCCGGTTGTACCAAAAATCTCAGATGCCAGACCGACGATATAACCAGCAATCCCCCCGCCGAGCCCGGCAGCGATGTAAATCAAACCTAAGGCAGAACCGCTCGTTTTAGAAAGCTGCGTTCCAAAAGCTGTTGCGGTTGGGAACAAGGTGGAGAAGAACAATCCTGCACCCGCAAAAAGATATGGGAAATTTTCTGCTACTAGAAAGCTGATTCCCACCATAATAAGGGCGCCTGCAGAGAATGTTATAAGGATAATGCGCTCATTGATCCAATTCGTTAAATAGGCAACGCCGAGACGTCCGGCCATAAAGAAGATAGAGAAAACAGAAAGAATAGTAGCCACAAGGTCTTCCTTCTCGGCCTCTGGCATCCCACCTAAATCAAGCGACTTTAAATAAGTAGGAAAGAAGTTCGTAAAGGAGACTTCAGCAGATACCTGAAAGACTAGAAAAACCATTAAGAAAACGAACTGTGCATCTTTCAGCATGGGAATAAAGGCTTTCAAGTCAATCTTTTCTGCTTTGCCTGATGGAAAGGCTACACTTGTAATATAAATAATAACCAAGATTAAGGTCGCAGCAATTCCAATGTAAAAATACCGCCAGGAAGCAAATTGGAACATGTAGTTAAGGAATTGTGGAAACAGGACCATTCCAAGCCCATATACTCCCATCGCAAAGTTGAACATCTGATTCTGCTTATTTGGATAAGCAGCAGGTACAATCGCATTCGAAGCGACCCCCAATGCTCCAAGTCCAAAACCGACAATCATATAAAATCCAAGAAAGAACATGATGTTTGGAGCAAGTCCCGTACCAAGGAATCCCAGCCCCATAATGACAGCTCCAATAATTGTCATCGTTCGGAGCCCTTTTTTATCTGTATAATATCCAATCAGAACACTAGCCAATGTAAAACCGAGTTGAAAAATTAATACAACTAAGCCGAATTGACTCATATCCAGACCCAGGTCCTGCTCGACCTGATCGAGTACAATTCCTTTTGTATTTGTTACACCCCCGGATATAAACTGGGTGAACATAAGAATAATTAATGCATGTATACTTTTCCCCTTAGACATGATGGTACCTCCTGAAAATTTTATTGTTCGGGAACATTTTCAGGAAATTCCCCGGCTTTTTTTATTTAAAACTGCCTTTTTTTATGTAAACGTTTTTTTAATAAAACTTTTTCATGTAAGCGGTTGTCTGGGGTTTCTTAAGAAAATCATACAAGTGTGCAGGGGCTCTATGAGGGGAGTTTTTAAAAAGATTGGCTGCGAGGAAGGTACTTCGTGGTATGAGCTGCTTTTTCCGCTCAACAAAAAACAGGGGCAGTTCGATGCCAAACGTGCTGTACTTAATCAAACTTCATAAGGGAGACAATAGACCTGCTTCCAGCATCAAGGAAGATTGTCTCAGGCCCCCTCTAATTATAAGACCTCGTACACGTCTTAGACCCCTGTTTATTTGATCAACGAAAGGGTAAATTAAGACAAAGATTACAGGAGGCGGACTTTTTGGCTAAGAATTTAACGGTGCTCACCCTAAGTTACCTGACTGCGCTGATTGTTTTAACTGTACCTTTCCTTCTACCATAAGGAGGATTTCTTTCAAGTGATCCGCAGTGTCACAGGATTTGGACTAGCTCCTGCTGTTTTATTTTACGGAAACAGACATTCCCTGTGGTTCCGTCGTTCCTTCCGCTGGATGGTCAACTTGAGTCATCACTTATGGATATGTGCCGTTATTTTTGCAGCAGGTACACTTATAAGCTATGATTTGGCACTCCTTTTCCCCTACCAAATTGGGTTACCCTTACACTTATTCACACTGATCTGCTGTACGGTTATTTACTGGTCCCCTTTGCTGCTCCGATCATCTTTCCAACGACCCCTGCCTTTTATCCAACGTTTCGTCTACCTCATTCTTACGACTATGTTCTTTTTCATCTATCACGAGGCTGCTTACTCTTTCCATAACCTTTCATCAAGTCTTACTTTCATGACCACAGGTACTTTGGTTATGATTTTATATCTGTATCTATTTATTTCGGAGTGGACAAATGCAGAAAAGAAACCGGACCGCTTCCATGTGAAAGGGTACTTCGAGAAACTCACAGAAAAATAGCACACAAAAAAACAGAGATCATTGAGATCTCTGCTTTTTCATTTATCTTATCTTGGCGTCATAAACAGCTGGGTCCAGTACGTGTGGTAAGGTCCTTCTCCCTCAATGTAACCGACACCAATGTGGGTGAAGTCTTCGTGAAGGATGTTTTCCCGGTGGCCTTCACTGTTCATCCAGCCTTCAACCACTTCCTCAGGCGTACGCTGTCCTGCAGCGATATTTTCTCCCGCCGCGCGATATGTGAAGTCAAACTGGTCCATCATTTCAAATGGAGTTCCATACGTCGGAGAAGTGTGACTGAAATAACTTTTATTGGACATATCCTGTGATTTTATATCAGCAAGACCACTTAAAGAATTATGAAGAATTAGAGGTTCCAAACCCCGCTTCGCCCTTTCCTCATTGACAAGATCCACAACCTCTTTTTCATATTCGCCCGGTTCGTATTCAGCCAGGCTCTGCTGAGAAGCAGAAGGATCCTCAGAGGGTTCATCAGCTGTGGATTCATTCAATGGAGTTTCGTCAGGTGAAGTCTCAGGGTATTTCCATTCGATATCTTCCATAAACTCAAAAATAGACTGAAGGTCAGATGAAAATCCTTTCACTTCTTTTTGTATATCTGTGTCGGACACCCACCCTTGGATATGCTGGGAAACTTTTTCGTAGGAAGCTCTCGGTCCTTCTTTCCAGAAATCCTGGGCAGAGACTGGTGTCGCAATAACAATAATGACAAATAAGAAAATTAGAAAGAGAAAAAACTTTTTTATCATGATGGCTCTCTCCTCATTAAGACCAGTTGTTGTTTCTACTCTTTAGTATTCCACTCTCCCGTTCAGAAGGCAACTTCCAACTATTTACTATGATGATCACTTACTTCCCGGCGTTTTCTAATTCACCTTTGTAGATCATCTTTTTGTGAAGGGAAATGTTTAATTCACGGGCAAATTTTTTCAACCTTTTTTCTTCTACAGGGTTAACTAACGAAACAACCGTTCCTTCTGTAGATCCAATACGGCCTGTCCGCCCGGCTCTGTGAATATATGAAGTAACATCTTTTGGTACATCGAGATTGACGATATGATTAATTTCCTGAATATCTAATCCTCTAGCTGCTACATCTGTGGCTAACAGTAATGGGTATTCCCCTTTACGAAATTCTTTAATCGCTTTTGCTCGCTGTTCTTTCTTTGCATCACTATGCAGGAGTCCGATATCAAGGTTCTGATAGGATAATTTTTCAGCCATTACGTTTAACTTTGCAATGTCCTGCATAAAAGCAAGACCTTTAAAGCCAGCCATCCTGGCTAACTTCCGAAGGTTCTCTATTTTGTCGCGATCCTCACAAACAATATAGGTATGCGTGACTTCTGGTTTCTTCAGCTCTTCAGTTACGCGTACGACCTCTGCTTCTTCGTCCATAAAGGTCTGGGCTACATCAATGACTTCTTCTGGAAGCGTTGCAGAGAAAAGTAAAGTCTGCGTATCTCTTAAGGTACTTTTCAATATATTCTCTACCGTATTGATATGTTCAGGTACGAGAAGCTGATCAGCCTCATCCATAACAACACTTTTAATTTCATGTGCCTTCAGTTTCTTCTTCTTCTGCATTAATTCGTATATACGGCCTGGAGTCCCTATCACCACATGCGGTTTTTTCTTCAACTTATCAACCTGGCGTTTGACGTTAGCGCCGCCGATAAGCGTCATGCTTGTAATACCGCTTCCTTTCGTCCATGTTTGGACCTCCTGGTGTATCTGCATGACTAACTCATGAGACGAAGCCATAATTAATACCTGCGTATGCTTCTTCTCTGGATCTACCTTTTGAATAAGGGGAAGGACATAGGCAAGCGTCTTCCCGCTCCCTGTCGGCGCTTCTGCGAGTACGTCTTCTCCTTGTAAAATAAATGGAATCGTTTCTTCCTGTACTTTTGTAAGTGATTCATATCCAGAGGTCTGCCAAGCTTCTTTTGAAGAAGTCCTCAACTCCGCAAACCATGAATGATCCTTTTCAGTCATCTCAATCCGTCCCTTTCTTCTTTACAATATAAAAAATAGGCCTCTTCCCATATTGGATAACGGAGAGGCCTTTCATACATAATCCACAACTTATTTTTATTATATCACCATCAGCTTCAAGTTTCGATAAACTTCTTTAAGCGGCTTAAATGATCCTGGTCTTCCTTTTTTATGATTCTTTTAATTAATGGTTTCATAAGAGAGTTCCGAAGTCCTTGAGTGTAAAGCTCTCCCTTAAAATCTACACGGGTTCCGTCTTTCGTTTGTGTAAATGTATAATGATAACGTAAATCTAAATCGTACTGAACACTTCTTACTGAATATTGTTTATCCTTTTCATATGAGGTCACATTAATCGTAGAGGATACCTTTCTTCCTCTAATCTCCCTGGTCTCTTTAAATGAATACCCCTCTCTAACCGGTCCTTCGCTTAATAATTCAACCTTAACCACCGCGTCCATAATGTGGGGGCTGTTCCTGAAATCAGTCGCCATAGCAAACACTTCTTCCACTGGTTTCTTAATGATGATGGATTGATCCATAAAAGCCATACTACTCCTCCTCGCCTACTTCTTTTACCCTTTATTTCTTCATTTAAGATTGGAATCCTTTTTATCCCCTTTAGAATATATTTCTAAAAACGCACACATGCTACTAAGAGCATTCCACAAAGCGAGGTACACTTTTATGGGTTGGATTTCTGTTGTTCCCTTTGTTGTTGTAATTGTTGCTGCTATTTGGACAAAACAGGTGATTCCAAGCCTGCTTTTTGCTGTTGTCGTAGCTGGATACATCCTGGATCCTCATTGGCTCGGCGGGATGATTACCTCTTTAGGTTTCATCATTGAAGGTCTCACGGATAAAAACAATCTGAAGATCATCCTCTTCCTTTACGCTTTTTCCGCTTTGATCGGAATTATTAAAATGTCCGGAGGTATAAAGGGGTTTGTAAAAGAAGCTACCGAACGGATTGACCATAAGCGAGGGGCTTTTATTTTAACATGGCTCTCCTCTCTCGGTACTTTCAGTGCGCCAAGCTTCCGCATTGTTACCATCGGACCTGTGATGAAAGCTTTACGAAAAAATATTCCGATGACAAAACAAGAACTCGGGTTTGTCATTGAAACGACAGCCTCGCCTCTGGTTGTCTTAATTCCGATCGCTACTGCTTTTGTAGGCTATATGACATCAGTCATTGAGCTTTCCCTTCAACAGGCGAATACGGATGGAGACGCTTATTCTCTATATATTAAAAGCATCCCTTTTAATTTCTTTGCGTTTTCGATGCTGGCTGTAGGGTTTTATCTAAGTTTTTTTCATAAGAATAAAAAGCCTGCCACAGATGCAGAGAATATGGATCAGGAGAAAAGATCGGATGACGACCAGTGGGAAGACTGCCACCCAGCGGTGACAAAGGAACTCCCAGCTAAGCCATGGCACTTAATTATTCCTTTATTCAGTGTCATCCTTCTTACATTCTTCCTTATGTATAGACTTGGTGTGAAAAATGGAGAAACCGGCTGGGATGCCCTGATTAACGCGAATGTTCTCGATGCTATGGTATTAGCCGTGCTGATCACGTTAATTGGATTCGTCCTCTATCTAAAGCTGCGTTCACAGTCCTTGAAAAAAATGATGGACCACTTAATTGAAGGAGGAAATGAGATAATGGGCGTGATCCTCCTTTTAGCTATGGTATGGGGATTAAGCAGCGGCTCAAAAGCATTGAAATTTGCAGATACCATATCTTCTTCTTTTGACTGGATCCCTGCCGGGTATGTAGCTGTCATCACATTTGTAATTGGATGTGGTTTGTCTTACTTCATCGGCTCTTCCTGGGGGACATGGGGGATTCTTATGCCTGTTGGTGTTTCCGTCGCAGTCGCAGCCGGAAGTTCACTCCCTATGGTGATTGGAGCTGTTTTTGCAAGTGGAACCTTTGGAGCTTTTGCCTCCCCTTTAAGTGATGATACCAATACAACAGCGGGGATTTTGAACTTGAATCCTATCAAATATGCACGTTTTAAGCTTAAGCCTGCTCTAATTGCCGCAGGCGTGGCAGCCGCCCTGTACTTTGGGTTGTCCTTCCTTTTATAAAAGGTTTGTTCTAAATTAAACGCTGTTGTTACTTTGGAAAGACGCTGTGGTGATATCAGATCTTCTTCATCAAACAGAGTTTTTTTAGCTGAAAATGATCTATGACACACATTACAACATAGAAAATAAAAAAGCTTGCAGAGAAACGGTAGAGTTTCTCTACAAGCGGCAGGAAAGCACTCGTTTGCTTCCCTTTTATTTAATTGGTAAGTAAAGTCTGTAACTCGTCGAAGAACCTGTATAAGAGTGATATTCTTCAAAACCAAAACCATCCACATTGTCATATCCCTGATCTTTAATCCACTGATGCAGATAAGGATATGGGTTAAAATCATGAACAGAAGGATCATATTCAACCATTGCATACTTTTGAGCTGGTATTGTTTTTGTAATCATATCCTGAGGAATCTTCTCGAAGCTATCCACCTCTACAGCAGCAATCCAATAGAAAGCATCGTTCATCTCATCCCAATTCGGCGGGTCCACAAACATTCCAATTGAACGAGGAGCGTTTACTCGGTTCTTAACTTTCGATAACTTTGTCTTATGGAATTCTTCCATTAACTGCGGGATTTTAATTTCCCTTTCATCCATCATCGTTTGACAGTAAACACCGACCACCTTGAAATTCGATTTACGAACGACCTTAGGTTCCACAGCCGTTGTTAATTGCTCACTCATTGCATGGCCACTCCTTTAGTTTTTGATCACTCTCTCTTTCTAATTCAACATGAATCCTCTTTTCCCTTGTAAAAAATTGACGTTCGATGGTATTCGTAGCTTTTCGACTATCTTTTCAAGGAAATGACCCTGTTCCTTTATCATATTGTGGATGGCCCAGGAAATATGCTTAATTTTTAACCCCTCCCCATTGCAGCCTGCAGAATAGCCTTTTGGACATGCATTCGATTTTCAGCTTGCTGGAAAACAGCGGAGTGAGGACCGTCAATAATATCACCGGTCACTTCCTCCCCTCTATGAGCCGGCAGACAGTGCAGGAAGGAAACATCGTTTTTAGCTGTCATAAACAACTGTGTGTTTACCTGGTACCCGTCAAAGCTGCGCATACGCTCCTGTGCTTCTTCCTCCTGACCCATACTCGTCCAAACATCGGTGTAAATGACGTCCGCATCATGCACTGCTTTTTTCGGATCTTGTTCAATAACGACGGAACCGTTGTATTTCTCTGCCAGCTTTTTGGCTTCTTTAACAATGGAAGCTTTCGGTTCATAACCAGAAGGAGTAGAGATCACAACTTCCATTCCCATCATCGCCGCAAGAATCATTAGCGAATGGGCAACATTGTTTCCATCGCCAACATAGACCACCTTTACTCCAGCCAAGCGGCCCTTTAATTCTAAAATGGTAAAAAGGTCAGCAAGCGCCTGGCATGGATGATAAAGATCGCACAGTCCATTTATGACAGGCACTGAAGCATGAGCGGCTAATTCTTTTAATTTATCATGGGAAGTCGTACGATACATGATAGCATCCACGTACCCTGATAGAACCCGTGCTGTATCAGCAATCGTCTCTCCACGTCCTACTTGAATGTCTTTCGTATTCAAATAAAGCGCATGCCCCCCCATCTGCACCATACCCACTTCAAAAGAGACACGGGTCCTGGTCGAAGATTTTTCAAAAACCATCGCTAAATTTTTCCCTTGCAGAGCCTGCGAATACGGATTCTCTTTTATATGCTGAGCCCGGGCCAGCAAGTAAGAGATTTGAGACTGGTCATACTCAAGCCAAGTCAGGACATGTTTCCCCTGTAAGGAGGTATCGGTTGAATGCATCTGATCTATTAAGTTCATAACGAACGCACTCCTTCATCAATTTTTTTGGGTAACGGAAGAGGAATTACCTGCTCACATTCCAGTGATTGCAGATATGCTTTGTACGTCTTCCATTCACTAATCACAAAAACCCCATTCTTCACAGCCTGAATTCTCCGCCGGCGTGCCTCTTCTGTTTTCTGATCATTCACGTAGAGGCCGGATTCATCCAAAGTCAGCCAATCTTCAAAGGAAATGTCAGAAGAATGATCAACATCGGGATCATCCATTTCAATAAAACAGGAGTTACGATCCTGATAGAAATGAGGGAGGTGAGAAAATACTTTACGCAACGCTTCTTCTACCGTCCGCCCCAGACACATGCCCTCTCCTGTCGACTTCATGTTCGGGCCGAGTTTATGATCAATTTCCGTCATCGCATAGGATGAAAAAACAGGATATTTCACAGCGACATGTTCGAAGGAAGGCATTTCTAAATGGCCTAAAGGAAACGGATTGTCTTGAATCAAGGCTTTTACAGCCAGGTCAATCATCGGTACATCCGCTACCTTACTGACAATAGGGACGGTACGACTCGCCCGGGGATTGACTTCCAACACATACACCGTTCCCTTATCAATTAAAAATTGGATATTCATGATTCCCTTATAATGAAAGTGGGAAGAAATTCGGCGGCTGTAATCGGTAATTTTATCTTTAATGGCTGGTGAAATCCGGGACGGAAAAACAGCCAGACTGTCCCCTGAATGGACACCCCCGGGTTCAATGTGCTCCATGACTTCCGGCAGGAAAATATCGTGGCCGTCCGCTACAAGATCGACTTCCGCTTCCATTCCTTCCATAAATGAATCTAAAACAATAGGATAATGACGTTCATCTGTTTCGTTCAGGGCGTGCTCTAGTTCCTGCTTGTTCTCAATAATCATCATTCCCTGCCCCCCAATTACATAGGACGGGCGGCAGAGAAGAGGGAATGTATAGCTTTCGGCAGCTTCTAACGCTTCGATTTTCGTGTGGCAGGTCGTTCCGGTTACATGAGGGATGTCTAAACCTTTTAAAGCCTCATAAAACTTATCACGATCTTCGAGTGCATCCAGAACTTCGGTCGACACACCAGCTAAAGGTATCCCCATATCTTCCAAATCTGCAGCCATATTAATAGCTGTCTGACCTCCAAATTGAGTGAAGACAAGGTCAACATTCTCGTAATGAACAATAGAGGAAATGACTTCTTTTTGGATCGGTTCAAAGTAAAGACGATCAGCCGTTTCATAATCAGTGCTTACAGTTTCCGGGTTGTTATTAACCATGATCGTTGTCCATCCTTGCTGTTGTAAGCTCTGGATAGCTTTTACTGCGCTGTAGTCAAACTCTACTCCCTGGCCGATTCTTATAGGACCTGAACCAATAATTAACGCTTTCCTGGCCGCTTTCAAAGGCTCGATTTCATTGTTTCCAGCAAACGTGCTGTACACATAATTGGTGGCCGCTTCGAATTCAGCTGCGCACGTGTCGACTATCTTAAACGCGCGTTGAATTCCGTAAGCCTCTCGTTTTTCACTTATCTCTTCTTCAGAAACATTATGAATCTCAGCTATTTTCTGATCTGGAAATCCTGCAGTTTTTGCTCTTTTCAACAATGGTTCTGATAAGGTTTGAGCCGCCAGCTGCTTTTCAATATCCACAAGATTCTTTAACACTTGTAAGAAAAAGAGATCAATTTTGGTCACACGATGAATTGAATCCAGGGTCTCCCCTTGATGTAAAAGCTGCAGAATAGCGAAGTACCGGAGATCGGTAGGCTTTTTCAAATGGTGCCACTCTTCTTGAATGACAGGGATCTTCGTATCCAGTGATTGAATGGCTTTTTGGAAGGCTCCTTCTAAAGTCCGGTCAATAGCCATGACTTCCCCGGTCGCTCTCATTTTCGTTCCAAGGGCTCGATCAGTTTCAGAGAATTTATCGAAAGGCCATCGCGGAAATTTAACGACTACATAATCAAGTGCCGGCTCAAAGCTTGCATAAGTGTTTTGTGTCAGGGGATTTTTTAATTCATCGAGATTGTAGCCAAGCGCTATCTTGGTGGCTATTTTCGCAATAGGATAGCCGGTCGCTTTCGAAGCAAGTGCCGAAGACCGGCTCACCCGTGGATTAACTTCAATGACATAATACTGCTGACTGGATGGGTCGAGAGCAAGCTGAACGTTACAGCCCCCTATCACCTCCAGCGCAGATACGATGGTAAAAGCTGCTGTCCGTAACATTTGATACTCGACATCGGTTAACGTTTGAGATGGAGCAACTACAATAGAATCCCCGGTATGTACACCAACAGGATCGAAATTTTCCATGTTACAAACAGATATGCACGTACCATTTTTGTCACGCATAATTTCATATTCAATTTCTTTAAAACCTGCGATACTTTTCTCTACAATCACTTGATGGATCGGGCTTGCCTTTAAACCTGTCGGAATCAGTTCAATCAATTCTTCTTCACTGTGAACGATTCCACCCCCGCGTCCTCCGAGCGTATAAGCCGGCCGGCTGATAATCGGATACCCAACAAGGGACGCAAAAGCCTTGGCCTGCTCCAATGTTGTTATGACTTCACTTTCTGGAACCGGCTGGTCTAATTCATTCATTAACGAGCGAAACAGTTCTCTATCCTCACCCTGCTGTATAGAGTGGACACTTGTCCCCAGGAGTTCAACATTATATTTTGCTAAAACCCCTTCTTTTTCTAACTCGACAGCTAAATTCAGAGCCGTCTGACCACCCAGTCCGGCAAGTAGAGCATCTGGACGTTCACGTTCAATCACTCCAGCTATACTTTCCACTGTCAGAGGTTCACTGTAGACAATATCTGCAATATCGTAATCAGTCATAATTGTCGCTGGATTGTTATTAACGAGGACAACTTCACACCCTTCTTCTTTCAAAGCTAAACAGCCTTGAGTACCGGAATAGTCAAACTCAGCCGCCTGACCGATCATAATCGGTCCTGATCCAATTACTAAAACTTTAAGAGACATGTGTCTTCACCCCTTTGCTTTTTACCAATTTTATAAAATCATCGAACAACCATTCTGCATCCTTAGGTCCTGGGTGTGCTTCCGGATGAAATTGAGCAGACATGACTAATTTTGATTCGTGTATAAGCCCTTCAACGGAGCCATCATTGACGTTGCAGAATCTCTTAACTAAAGGTGTTCCTTCTAAACTATCTTCCATAACAACGTAATTGTGATTCTGGGAAGTGAGAAAAACGTTTCCAGTCAAGACGTCCTTTACCGGATGATTCGCTCCCCTGTGACCAAAATCGAGCTTAGTTGTATCTGCTCCATAAGCCAGCGCTATGACCTGATGGCCCATACATATCCCTAAAGAAGGATACTGTTCAAGAATGGCTTTATACTCAGGCAGCAGATCTTTTGTATCTTTCGGATCACCAGGGCCGTTAGATAGAATCACCGCATCTGGATTCAGATCATGTATAACACGAGCTTCAGTAAAAGGGATGACAGATACGCGGATATTACGATTTAATAAGGCATGAACAATTGATTTCTTCCAGCCGAAATCAATTAAACTGATATGAAGATCACCCTCACCATAAGTAGTGATATGGTCTTCCTTCACACCAAAGATCTGCTTATCCTCTGGATGCTCAAAGGTATAGTTTGAATGCTGACTAAGTGCTGCCTGTTGTGTGCCCTTCGAACGAATGGCTTTTGTTACTTCCCTTGTATCCACTCCCGTTATATATGGGACTTGGTTCTGATCCAGGTAGCTTCCTAATGAATGGGTCTTTTGATAATGCGAAGGGAAATCTGCACATTGATACATAACCACTCCGCTAACTTGTATCTCTTCACTTTCACCATCGTGATCATTCACCCCATAATTACCTATAAGAGGATAGGTGAAAACTACAATCTGTCCTTTGTAGGACGGGTCTGTAAGCACCTCCTGATAACCTGTCATTCCTGTAAAAAATACGATTTCTCCTTGGATATCATTGAAATGCGGAGAAGCCTCTCCTCTAAACGTTTGTCCGTCCTGCAATATTAAATTTCCGATCATTTGATCACCCCACAGAATGAATATTTATTAACTAATGCGTATTTTTATACATTCAATATCTACGAATGGCGGTGCATCATTAAAACCAATGTCACCGCCTCTTTATCTTAAGCTTTCTGTAAACTTTCTTCATGTTGTTGAATTGCCTGTTTTATTAAACGGACAGCTTGACTCATTTCTTCTTCCTCTACAGTTAGTGGAGGGAGAAGGCGCAATACATGTGGACCCGCAACGACTGCCAGCAGTCCTTGTTCCCTTAAAGAATGAACCAGCTGAATGGCTTCTGTATTTAAGGAGATGCCAATCATCAGTCCCTTCCCACGAACTTCATTGACGCTTGAGTAATCAAGGAGTTCCTCTTCTAACTTTTCTTTGAACTGAGTACCTTTTTCATCAACCCGGCTTAGAAAATCAGAAGTGAAAATCTGTTCAAGAGTTGCCTTCACAGCCGCTGAGGCCAGAGGATTTCCACCAAATGTGGATCCATGAGAACCTGCCGTAAACGTTTCTGCAAGCTCTGCTTTACCAATCATGGCACCGACTGGAAATCCACTTCCTAATCCTTTGGCAGAAGTTACAATATCTGGACTAAGTCCGTGATGCTGGAAAGCAAATGCCTTTCCAGTTCTTCCAATACCCGTTTGGACCTCATCAATAATTAGTAAGGCTCCTAATTCTCTGCACTTTTCTTCTACTGCCTGCAGGAATTCGGTCGTACCGGGAACAACACCACCTTCCCCCTGGATCACCTCTACCATGATCGCTGCTACATGACCATCGTGTACCTCCTCAATCGCCTGAACATCATTATAGGGAAAGTATTCAAAGGTTGGCAGCAGCTGGCCAAAGCCTTGATGAATTTTATCCTGTCCCGTCGCACTCATTGTCGCAAATGTCCGGCCATGGAAAGACTGTTTGAAAGAGATGATTTTGTCTCTTCCAGTATGCTTTCGTGCTAATTTGATCGCAGCCTCATTTGCTTCTGCTCCGCTGTTACAGAAAAACACATAATCTAATTCAGCAGCATTACTTAATTTTTCTGCCGCTTGTTCCTGAACAGGAATTTGATACAAATTAGATACATGCCACACCTGGTCTAATTGATTCTGGATTGCTTCCTGCACTCTTGGAGGGCGGTGCCCTAAATTACATACAGCAATACCCGATACAAAATCCAGATATTCTTTCCCCTGATCATCGAACACTTTTGTACCTTCACCGGAAACAATGGTTAAGGGGAAGCGGTTATAAGTAGGGAATAAACTCATTTGATTTTCTCCTTTCGTTTCGCTCTTATGGAAGTCCCTTTAATCTTATCTTCTTCAACTAAAGCGTCTTCCCCACTGACAATCAAGACCTCCTGCATATGATCAGATAAGGCATCAACAGCAGACTGCACTTTAGGAATCATCCCCCCGTAGATGATCCCTCCATCAATAAGACTCGAAATTTCTTCTGGAGTCGTATCTTGAATGACTTGATCGTCTACTAAAATTCCAGGTACATCAGTGACAAACAACAGCTTCTCTGCTTGAACCGCCTTCGCTATAGCCGCAGCTGCAACGTCAGCATTTATATTAACCGTTTGATGATCATCTGTTTTGCCAAAGGGAGAGACAACCGGGACGTAGTCTCCTTCAAGGAGGTGCTCAAGTAGATCAGCATTCACGTAATCCACTTTACCCACATAATCGAGTTTCTCACGATTCATATAGGTGGCCCTTAGAAGGGTCGTTTCGGATCCTTTGACTCCTACAGCCTTTACACCATGTTTCGCTAATTCACCTGTGATCTGGCCGCTGACCTTGCCTCCGAGAACCATCTCTACAACTTCTAATGTTTCCCTTGTTGTTTTACGAAGTCCCTCATGAAACTCTCCCTCAATATTTAACCGTCCCAACAGATCAGTGATTGAAGGTCCGCCTCCATGGACGACGATGCAGCGATAGTGTTTCAGTATATCTTGAAAGCTCGCATAGAAAGAGGTTGTCAGCTGGTCTAACATGCTGCCTCCAAGTTTAATTACAATGACTGGTTTATGTTCTGTAACTGGCATTGATTTTGATATAGTCATAGGTTAAATCACACCCCCATGCTGTCCCTGACCCATCACCTTCACCAAGATGAATGGCAATGGTCACTTCTTCTTTGTCCAGGTCTTCTGTTGCCTGCTCCTCTGAAAAAGAACAAGGGGTTCCGTTACTAAAGACCAGTTGATCTTCAATATATATATCACAGGCTTCAGCATTCACCTCTGCTTCACTGTGACCAATGGCTCCAACGATCCGGCCCCAGTTAGCATCTAAACCATAAACGGCCGTTTTCACTAAGCTGGATCCGACCACTTTCTTTGCTACAATACGCGCTTGTTCATTCGTTTTAGCTCCTGTGACATTCACTTCAATCAGCTTTGTTGCCCCTTCCCCATCTTTGGCAATCTGCTTTGCCAAATCTTCACATACAAGCTGAAGGGTCGATTGAAAAGCCCCCCAATCCGGGTGTTCTTCATGTAATTCCGAATGCCCGGCTTCCCCATTAGCAAGAGCCAGTACCATATCATTGGTCGACGTTTCCCCGTCCACTGTAATTTGATTGAAAGACTTATCAATCGAACGGCTTAATGCTTTTTGGAGAACGTCAGGTTCAATCCTGGCATCTGTTGTAATAAACCCAAGCATGGTTGCCATATTAGGATGGATCATACCAGATCCTTTAGAAGCTCCCCCGATAGATACCGTTTTCCCATCAATGGTCACTTGATAGCAAGCTGACTTTTGTCTGGTATCTGTAGTCAGAATGGCTTGTTGAAAACCTTCCTGTCCATCTTCGGACAAGTCAATCTTTTCGCACCCATATTCGATTTTATCCATAGGCAGCTGCTGTCCAATTACACCTGTAGAGGCTACCGCTACGAAATGATTGGGAATATCAAACCTTTGGGCAATCATTTCTCTCATGCGATAAGCATTAGCCAGCCCCTCTTCTCCTGTACAGGCATTGGCTACCGCGCTGTTGACCACAACTCCTTGAATTTTTCCCTGCTTTGCAATACTTTCTTGCGTTACTTTGAGAGGTGGTGCTTGAAAGTGGCTCTGTGTATACACGGCAGCAGCTGAGGCCGGTGTATCACTCATCACCAAGGCAAAATCTTTCTTACGGTACCTTAATCCACTGTGAATTCCTCCGGCTCGGTATCCTTTAGGTGTTAATATGGATCCATTTGCTACTTTTTCAATTTGATTCATTTCATCAGCTTGTATCAAGTCATCTCTCCCTCTCTTCCTTAAGGATAAACAGGTAAAGGTGTGAGCCCTGTTCGTTCATCTACATCAAATAATAGGTTCATATTTTGTACAGCTTGGCTAGCTGCACCTTTCATTAAGTTATCAATAACACTGACAATCGTGACCCGGTTCGTCCGGGGATCCAGCGTCAACCCAATATCGCAGTAATTCGAACCATATACATCCTTTGTGCATGGATAGCTCATGTCATCACGAAGTCTGACAAAAGGCTGGTTCCCATAATAAGACATGAAGATTGAACGCAGCTCTTCAAGCGTTTTTTCCTCTGTAAGCTGAAGATAGATGGTTGCCATAATCCCTTTTGTCATTGGGACTAAGTGAGTAGAAAAAGTCACGGGTTGAGAGCTTTCATTCCACTCATTCAACTGCTGCTCAATCTCAGGTATATGCTGGTGTTGATTCACTTTATAAATTTGAAAATTCTCCTGTACATGAGCAAAATGCGTGACAGGATTCGGATTTTTACCGGCACCGGATACTCCAGACTTTGCATCAATAACAATGCTCGATGGTTCAGCCAGCCCTTCTTTTACCAACGGACCAAGTCCGAGTAAAGTGGCTGTAGGATAACAGCCGGGGTTCGCAATAACATGGGCCGATTGAATTTCTTCTTTATTCCATTCCGGCAGTCCGTACACGGCCTCTTTTAACGTTTCCTCTGAAGCAGAAGGCTTTTTGTACCAATGCTCATAATCTTTCGCATTCTTCAATCTTAAATCGCCGGAGAGGTCAATAATCCTGGCTTTCCCTCCCCGCAATTGAGGAGTAAGTTTACTAGATACGCCTGCAGGTGTCGCTAAAAAAATGACATCCTGTTCCTGTACCATTTTCTCAGGGTCTAAATCTGCTAATCTATGAGATTCTTGATGATCCATTTGTGGATAAATATCTTCGAAGTATTCTCCTGCTTGAGAAGAAGAATAGAGTGTTAACTCATTGATAAGTGGATGTACAGTCAGAATACGGTATAATTCTATTCCACCGTATCCGGTCGCTCCAACAATTCCTGCCTTCAAACGTGATCACCTCTATGTATAAATATAATAACGTCTGTATATTTACAATATTATTAACCCTTAAACAGAATCTGTCAATAGGTTCCCCCCTTGACTTACTCTTTTTTTTCAGAGAATTATAATGAAATAGATACAAATCATCTTTTTCATATAAATTTGTTAAACATTGGTATATATTCGTCATAAGAAAGCCATCAAAATACTCTCATGATAGTAAAAGAAACTCTAATAGAACGGGACTGTTATAGTTATAAAATATGGGGTTCCGCCTTTTCTCTGCTCAGGTTTATAAAGTGAACGATCTATGTCAGACTAATAAATTCTTGTTACTTTCTTAGTCACATCGCTTAAAACAGCATTGTATAAAAAATCTAACCATAATATGAAAAGGATTTTATTTCATAAACCAGCTATTTATCATTGTTCTGTTTTGTGCGAAGTTTACCAGAGCCCTGCGTTTTGTATAGTGGGAGTATATATATACCCTTATACACATGTGGATAACCCATAAATCTGGTATAACTTGTCTTTTTTATTCACATATGCACACTTTTATACACATCATCCACATAAAAACTCCCCATGCGCAGCAGGTTCTGCGCATGGGGAGTTTATTTATACAGAAAACGTTTGAAAAATATTTTTCTCGTTCATTGGAAAGACTTCACGGCCGACAAGATGATTGATAATCACCTTATTTCGATGAATGGAAAGACCAAGGTTAGTGGATCCAACCCCGTGTGTATGAGAGATTCCGCTGTGAACGTATATCTCATTAGACGTTTCTTCATTTTTAACTAAACGATAATCGGCTGTTACTTTATAGCGGCCCTGCTCATCCCACTGAAGAAAATCTGCTAAGTGGTGAACAAAATCAGGCACATTGGGTTTATAACCGGTTGCAGCAATGACAAGATCACTTTCATGTGTGAACGATTCCTTTTGCTCATTATGAAAACACTCAAGCGCATATCCACCATCAGTCTTTCGATGGATGTCTTTTACTTCGCTTAATACCCGTAAACCCACATTCAACTCTTCGCGACCGACAGAATACTCATACAGCAGGTTATAAATATCATTAATGGTATGATTGCTGATCCCTTTGTAATAAAGTCCCTGTGTCGCAAAAATTTGATCCTTCTGTTCTTGAGGAAGCTGATAGAAATAGTTCACGTAATCCGGTGAAAAATGTTCAAGACTCAATTTAGATTCTTCCATAGACTCAAAGCCTGAAGATCGGGTAATCCAATCTAAACGATAGCCACATTCGCGCTGTTCTTTCAATAATTCACGGAACGTCTCTGCGGCACTTTGACCAGATCCGACAACCGTAATGGACTCAGCATTTCGACATCGCTCCTGATTGGGAAGGAAATCAGCTGTATGAAACACGCCCTCACCCGATACATCTTGGAAAGAAGAAGGCAGATTAGGGACACTTCCTGTACCCATAATTAAGTTTTTGGTACGAAGCCACTGCACTTGTCCACTATCTATATCTGTTACTTCTACTTCAAAATAATCATGGCTGTCTTTCTTATGATGGAGGTTCGTCACTCTCTTTCCAAACCTGCAGCTTTCCAGCTGACGTGCCACCCATTGGCAGTAATCATTGTACTCTCGACGCGGAATATCAAGTCTTTGTAAAAAGTAAAATTGGTACATCCGCTCGTTTTTACTAATATAGTTGAGAAAGCTGTATGGATTTGTAGGATCTGCCATTGTTACTAAATCAGCAATAAAAGGAACCTGCATTTTGGTTCCTTCAATCAGCATTCCCGGGTGCCAGTCAAACGTTTGTTGCTGTTCAAAAAATAAGGCTTCCACTTCATCTATCTGGTCCAATAATGCTGCTAAACTAAGGTTGAAAGGACCCACTCCAACCCCGATCAAATCATGAATTTTCTCTTGTTGTTCCATCCTCCACTACTCCTTTTCTGAAAAATACACGATTTCAGAAATCGATGCTCTTCCTCTATGGTATCATAACCACATCATAAGAATCATAGCCAATTGGAAAGGATGATACATGTGGCTCCAATTGAATTAAGGAATGTAGAAAACCGCGTTCCTTATCTAAACGATTTATTATTAGCTGATGAAGATGAATCTGTTGTAAAAACATATATTAATCAAGGAATCCTGTATGCGATAGCTTTAGATAAAAAAGAGGTCGGAGTCTGCTTATTTACTTTTCCCACCCCAAAGACCGTGGAGGTAAAAAATATTGCGGTACGGGAAGCCTTTAGAGGCAGGGGAATCGGTAAAGAAGTGCTCAAACAAGCTTTCAAGCGGTTTGCTCCTTCACACGAAAAGATGATAGTTGGAACATCCAACTCAAGCATAGATAATATTGCTTTTTACCAGAAAGCGGGATTTCGATTTCATCACATCAAAAAAGGCTTTTTCTTAAAATACTCAGAACCTTTTTATGAAAACGGGATCCAGGGAGTAGATATGATCGTTTTCTGTAAACAGCTCACTGAACTCAAATGAATCCATATGCGATCATACGCACACAAATACTTGTATTTCTAATTAATATAAAGCCTAGATTAAATGTAATGCTATTTACGGATAAACTTAGAATTAGGCATAACCTAAAACAAATGGACACTTATATAGTTGAGTCTAAAATATGGGTTTCATAAGACCCACTCTTATAAATACATATATGGGGATGATTTTTTGTCAGGGAAAATGAAATGGACTGTAATTATGTTAGGGGTTTTAACCTCAGTTGTAGTTGGAGCAATTTTAGGAGTAATACTCCATGATCCTTCAAAAATTAACTTGCTGTCACTTATTATTAATCTAGCAGGGACATTAATTGGGGCATTAGGCGGTGCCTTAGTAGGTGCAAAGTTAACTAGATTAGAGAATAAGAAATTTAAAACTGAAGAAGAAAAAAAGCAAGATACAGCTGTCTGGAATGCTTTAAGAGATGAAATAGATGTGAATTACTCTATCGCTAAAAGATGGTTAGGGAAAATAGAACAGGAATTGGAGCTTATAGAAACAAAAAAGGAAATAGATCTTCACACATTAGAGCCTTTTTATGAAAGTTTTTCTGAATACATGAGATTTCACATTCCTATGAAAATAAGAGATGACTATGATTTTTTCAAAGAATTGAGATATATAACTCAAATGTTTTACTCACTAAACATCCAAGGCCAAAGTAGGCAGAATTACAAAATTAGAACAGTTGGTATGGAAAACACTCTCACAGAATTAGAATCTTATAACAATCTTATTAAAGAAATGCTAATAGAAGTTATATTCAAAGTTGAAGAAGTAAGATTCAGATCCTACAAAGAATAAAACAATTTAATGTACTCATTATAATGAGAGTTGAGCAAAAAGACCCAATCAAATGAAAAAAATGGTGTATATCCCTTAATTAAGGACGATGAATACTAATATCCACTTTACATTATAAAAATAGCGGAGAACCATAAGTTCTCCGCTATTTTTATTTGTCTGATAACCCAGCCAATTAAGGACGGGAAGCCCGGAGGGTGAATTTATATTCATCGCTTTTAAAGTGGACTTCACTATATTCGAAGACGGTTCCGTCCGTAAATACACTATAGGATTGAATTTTCAAAACCGGCATCGTCTCTTCTACTGCCAAGGCTTCTGAGATATCAGGAGGAGGAAGTACTGGAATAACCTCTTGAAAACTATCTTTAATCTTCATCCCGATTTCTTTTTCAATATAATCATACTTTGATCCTGTCATAATCCCATAAGACAGATTAGGGAATAAGGAAACAGGCAGAAAAGTATCTTCAAGCACGTAGGGAATTCCGTCCACAAGCCGCTGCCTCCGCACATAAAATACTTTTTCCCCGTCTTCTAATTTCAGCACCCTTTTCACATGGGCGGACGGCTCCAGCAGCTGAAAGTCAAGCACCTTGTTGACCGGTTCTTTATCAAGGCTCCTCATTTCCTCAGTGAAGCTGATTAATTCAAAAATATTATGTTCGATCTTCTGCTCTTTTACATAGGTCCCGCTCCCCTGAACTTTTTCCAACAACCCCTCATCCACAAGCATTTTAACGGCCTGCCGGATCGTTACCCTGGATGCGGAATAGCGTTCTGATAAATGGTGCTCCGTGGGAATGGCTTCGCCCGCTTTCCAGTGGCCTTCCTCTATTTCTTCTTTTATTTTATGGGCAATTCTTCGATACAAAGGTGCTGCCATGAGTATTCCTCCTGTTTAATCACTATATCTATTATAACGAATCCATAAAAATCTGAAACATATGTTGACGCTTTCAGTTATATGTATTATATTCGTATTAAGTTAATTTTAATACAAATATAACACCTTTATGGAGGTCGATGTAATATGAATAAACAAAACCTTGTAGTTGTTGGTGGTGGAAGCACGTATACCATCGGAATGATCATGAGTCTTATTGCTGAAAAAGAACAATTTCCATTGAAAACGATTACCTTTTACGATACAAATGCTGAGAGACAGGAAAAGATAGCAAAAGCGTCTGAAATTATCCTTAGAGAAAAGTATCCGGAACTTGAAAGTTTCCGTTATACAACAGATAAGGAAGAAGCTCTTTCTAATGCGGATTTCGTTTTCGTACAAATTCGTACAGGCGGATTAGCCATGCGCGAACAGGATGAGCAGATTCCTTTGAATCACGGAGCTGTCGGACAAGAAACATGCGGTCCTGGCGGAATGGCTTACGGTCTTCGTTCTATTGGAGACATGATTGAACTTGTAAATGATATCAGGCACTATTCTCCGGATGCCTGGATCTTAAACTACACCAACCCGGCAGCCATTGTAGCGGAAGCCCTGCGCCGTGAATTCCCAGAAGATAAGAAGCTGTTAAACATCTGCGATATGCCTGCTGCAATTATGGTAAGTTACGCGGGAATTTTGGGAAGAGATGTATTTGACCTTGTACCAGAATACTTCGGTCTTAACCACTTCGGATGGTTTACAAAGATCTTGGACAAACAAGGCAACGATCATACGGATACCATTAAGCGGGCCATTACAGAAGACGGATTTATTCCCGAAGATGCTGAAATAGCAAATGACCCTTCATGGATCAAGACCTTTAAACAAGTGGAGCAAATGGTAACAGACTTCCCAGAGTATCTGCCGAATACGTATCTACAATATTATCTCTACCCGTCCCAAATGGTTGAAAAAGAGGATCCAGACAATACACGTGCTCGTCAAGTCATTAACGGAAGAGAAAAACGCGTCCACACGTTAGCAGATCAGATCATTGCAGACAACACGACCGAAAATGTCGAGCTTGAAGTCGACATTCATGGAAGATATATGATTCGAGTGGCTGCTTCTATGGCCTACAACAATGGAGATATCTTTATCGTAATGGTCGAGAACAATGGCACGATTGCAAACCTGCCGGACGACGCGATGGTTGAAGTTCCATCTATGATTACAAATCGTGGACCTAAGCCATTCTCCGTTGGAACGATTTCTACCTTCTATAAGGGGTTAATTGAAGGTCAGCTGGCTTATGAAAAACTTGTCGTTGATGCTTATTATGAGAACAGTTACGAGAAAGCCCTTCAAGCTCTAACCTTAAACCGTACAGTCATTGATGCCCCTCGTGCACGTAAGATTTTAGATGACATGATTGAAGCAAATCAGCAGTACTGGCCGGAACTTCACGCGAACAAACAAGCCGTAACTGCAAAATAGTCTTTGACCCCCGGCCCATTCCGGGGGTTTATCAAAACAAACAAGAAAGCGGTTACCCATGAGGAGGATCTAACAAGTGAAGAAATACTTTGGAAGCTTACAGAAGTTTGGAAAGTCACTTATGGTTCCTGTCGCTCTCCTTCCTGCAGCCGGTATTCTACTGGGGCTGGGAGCTGCACTAACAGGACCACTCGCTGAAACACTCACTTTTTTACAAAATGATATCATCCAACTTATTGGAAACGGCATGTTAGATATCGGAATTAGTATATTTAATAACCTTGCTGTTATCTTTGCTATTGGTGTTGCTATTGGTTTGACCGGCGGATCAGGTATCGCTGCACTGGCCGCGCTATTAGGATATATCATTATGAATAAAACGATATCCTTCGCTCTTGATATTACCCCGGATATGGTTAGTGAGAGCGGAGAATATGGAATGGCGCTTGGAATTCCTACGCTGGAAACCGGTGTGCTCGGAGGAATTGTTGTCGGTCTCCTTGCTGTTTGGATCTACAATAAATTCCATGAATTTGATCCTCCGGAGGTTCTTGGATTCTTCGCAGGAGATCGTTCTGTAGGAATTGCGATGGTCTTTTCTTCTATTTTCCTGGCTATTGCTATGATGATTGTCTGGCCGCCAATTCAGGGTGGAATTAATGCAGTGGCCAATATCATTGCTAACGGTGCGACAAATCCGCTTTATATTGGTCTATATGGCTTCCTTGAGCGTGCTCTTATCCCAACAGGACTGCACCATATATGGTATGCACCATTCCTTTGGACTTCTTTAGGTGGAACTACAGAAGTAGCCGGGGCGGCTGTTTCCGGTGACCAGTACATCTTTCTTGCTCAAATTGCAGAAGGCGTAGAAGTAACTGCGGGCCGTTTTATGGCTGGGAAGTTCCCTGTTATTATGTTCGGTTTATTAGGTGCTGCACTGGCTATGTATCACAGAGCAGATAAAAAGAACCAACCCGTTGTTAAAGGCATGCTGATTGCTGCAGCAGGTACGGCTTTCTTAACAGGAATTACTGAGCCAATTGAGTTCACATTCCTATTTGTGGCTCCCCTGTTATTTGTATTCCATGCATTTTTAGCTGGAATCTCGTTTGCAGTTATGTATATGCTTGATGTCCATCTCGGCTGGGCTGGAGGCTCAGGTTTGATTGACTACATTTTAGTTAATGCTCTTCCGGGTACAGGAAACTGGTGGATGAACCTTGTTGCAGGGGCTGTCTTCTTTGTCATTTACTATTTCTCCTTCTCGTTTGCCATTAAGAAGTGGGATTTAGCGACACCTGGACGCGGTGGACAAGAAAATAAACTATTTAAACGTGAAGATTTTAATGAACAGAAGAACGAGAAGAAAAAAGGTGGAAAATCCACACAGACGAAAGAAACGGCTGCTGCCATCATGGAAGCTCTTGGCGGTGAAGATAACTTAAAACATGTCGATGCCTGCTTCACACGATTGAGAGTCGAAGTTGGAGAAGTAAGTCAGATCAATGAAGATCGATTGAAG
Organism: Halobacillus litoralis; assembly: GCF_020524025.1. Classification (GTDB taxonomy): domain Bacteria; phylum Bacillota; class Bacilli; order Bacillales; family Halobacillaceae; genus Halobacillus; species Halobacillus litoralis_D. Next base: position 781,576 of record NZ_JAIVKN010000002.1, read on the forward strand.
GAATTAGGGGCAGCGGGCGTTGTCAAAGTCGATCATAATATCCAGGCAATCTTCGGTGGACGTTCTGACCTTTATAAGAATGAAATCAACCGGATCATTAAAGAATCCAACGCTTCTTAACATGGAGTGTTAAAACGTAATAAAAACATATAAAAAAGCTCAGAGTTTCTCTGAGCTTTTTTATATGGGGAAAATACCCACCTCCCTGCCTTTCCTCACATAAGTGAGAAATGCATGATATTCCGTTCTATAAGAAATTCTCAGACCGGTCTGTTGTGGGAACATTTACTCTATCACATCCAGCCAGATTCTTTGAAGATCATCAGCCCCTGCCAGCCAAATTTCAATCCGTAATAAATTAACACGAGAGCTGCTGCATTCTGTACCCATTTCAGCACGGATAGTTTCATAAGGTATCTGCCAAAATGAACGAAGAAAGCAAGGTTCATATTCCATAGACCAATCCCGATAAAAACCATTGAACTAATTAAAAAAGACCGGAAAATATTCTCCTGCTGTAAAGCCCCACTAAGGACCGATCCATAAATACTTACCCAAAAGAGGATATTCATCGGATTGGTACATGCAATAACAGCCCCCTTCAAATAAGACGTGAGAGGAACGCCCCTTTGTTTTGTCCGCGCTTCTTCCACCGCAATCTCTGTGGATACCCTGCTCCATAAACTTGCTAAGCCTGAATGAACGAGTACAACACACCCCGTTAGCATGAGAACTACCTGCACCCACGTCCACGCTAAAATTGTCCCCAGTCCAAAGAACATAGCTCCCATCAAGAGAAGATCCGAAGACATGCCTCCTAAGCCTACACAAAGAGCCGGCCAAAACCCATAGGTAAGCCCCCTCCTCATTATTTCTACATTAATGGGTCCAACCGGCGCTGCAATGGATAACCCCAGGACAACCGAACTGACGATAAGCGTAATCATAAGCTTCCCCATTTCTCTTTTCGCTCTTTTTCAGTCCATTGATTCGTAGTTATAAACAGTGCCCGCTATGTTGAAGAATTATAGTAACGTGACCATCCACAACAAATTTCTACGCTTGAGTCTGCCTAAAAAGATTCTTATGTATGGGACCTCAAAAATCTACTAATCCACCTATTCCATTAAGAGATATGAAGAGAGACGAGTACTCGTCCCTCTTTAGGTCAGTCAACAACAATATAAGCGATCATCGGACCATCTGAGGCAATTTCTGAATGCGTGGTACAAATCATTCGATAAATTCCCTCTTCTTTAAATTGAAGATCCAATACTGTCTCCTTGCCTTGTTCTACTACACCTTTTATATCCGTCCCCTCGATATAAAACGGATGTTCTTTTCCATTCACACCATAAATACTTAATTTTACCGGCTCATCCTTATCTACAAATATCGTTCCAGGATCCCAGCGGTACGCCTCAATTTCCTTACCATCCGCAGTTTCTGCTTTAAATTCTCCTGTCACTAATTGAATAAGCCGCGGTTCACCATTCACGGGGGCCGTCGAAGTGGCAACCGCTCCTTTCCAAAAGAAACTCCCAATATAGTAGGCTGCAAATGCAATGATGATTGCCCCGATAATCAGCCCCATTTTCCGAGCAGAAAGAATCCATGCATCCAAACATATCCCTCCTCTGGTTTGTTACTCATGTATATGCACAAAGGGGAGGTGAACTTGTCTAATTTTTTTAGATTGTCTTTGTGACTGGCTGATCATGAGGCTGGGATTCACACGGTACAAATCATTCTTGAAAGGTCTTACAAACGACAAAAAAGCAGCCATCACCGGCTGCTTTTCTATTGACTCTATGACATCTTTCTGTTGATTTCATATAAGCCCACTTACCCTGAATATTTTATTTAGACATGCTTACAGCGTGTTAGAGCCTTTTCTGGAAGAACCTTACTAGAAAATCAGGAAATCAAACCTTCCTGAAGGTCCTTGTGTGGTTTCCTTTGAAGAATCACCAGAGCCTTTCTATTAATAAAACAGTTTCGGATCCAGCCACGCGTCATAATCTGATGAATCTTCGTCGTGGTCATTGATCAATAAAGATCCGCATGTTTGGTTAAAGTCAAAAGGAATGGCCTGCTGCTCATAGTCAGCTGGATGCAGATCTGCATTTTTGTAAACGGAAAATGGTAGATCCAAGCGTGATCCGCGTACCCTGTCTTTACTCAACTCGTCGACTACAATCTGGCCGATCTGCCGGCCAAGTCGAAGTCCCTCGTCGTTATCAACTGGATAATGCACCCCTGCATACAGGCGTGACTTTGCACACTCTTCAGCTAGGCTGCGGATTTTTCTTCTTTCAGCCGGGAAAAAGTAGCTTAAAATTACCTCAGCAGCACCTGAGATTGTTGCATGACCTGAAGGGTATGATGGATGCACAGGTGTACATATAACGGTAGCCAGTTTAGGATCTATCTGGTTCGGCCTTGGAACAAGCCACTTATACTTCAAATACCAGCAGACTACAAAAGCATCGTTCATTCCGCTGAATAAAGCCCCTAACATTCTCGCAGCACGAGGGGCTTCTACTCCATACGTATCAATCAAGCGATCGGCAATCGGGGACCATTGTTTAGAAGCAGCCCCCTCTCCCCAATACTTCGCTATTTTAATTTGTTCTTCAGACAGGTGTTGAAGTGTGTTCTTCACCTGCTGTAGTTCTTCCTGCCAGTTAATGGATTCAGGATTCCTGATGGCTAAACGAATCGGGCTTCCATCTTTCTTTTTAAACCCATAACGACGACTATGTTCAATAAAATACGTTTTCCATTGACCTGCTTCCACCTCTACAGCTGAATCCAGTGCAGGAGCACGCTCTTCACCAGCGTAAGGAAGCTCCGTCCATAATGGGTAGTTTTGATTTCGGGACATTTGTCTCTCCCCCTTTTATTACCTACCATATGTTACAAGCATCCCCGTGGTGTACGTACGATGGATTATCCCTGCTGTTTTATCCGAGCATCGTTTGACTGTGCATGAATGAATGCCGCATATTTCCCTCCTCTTCTCATTAGAACCGTATGATCTCCCCTTTCCATAATCCGTCCACCCTCCAATACGAGGATAATATCTGCTGAACGGATCGTATGGAGGCGGTGGGCGATGACAAAACTGGTCCGGCCTTTCATCAATGCAGTGAGTCCCTCATTAATCCTCATTTCAGTAACCGTATCAATACTGCTTGTAGCTTCATCTAATATCAGTAATGCTGGATCAGCTATCATCGCTCTCGCAATGGATATAAGTTGTCGTTGACCGTGACTTATACCTTTCCCGTCAGAATCCAATACCGTATCATATCCGTCTGGAAGGAAAGTGATAAAGTCGTGGGCCCGGGCAGCCTTAGCAGCTTGTTCTACTTCTGCATCGGTAGCATTCAAGCGGCCATACCGGATATTTTCCCTTATGGTTGTATGAAACAACGTTGCGTCTTGGAGAACCACTCCCATATGGCTTCTCAAGCTTTCCCTGGTTACGTTTTTCAAATCTACACCGTCTAATAAAATTGAACCTTCATCAGGATCATAGAAACGTGCCAATAAAGAAATAATGGTCGATTTACCAGCACCTGTCGGCCCTACAAGAGCAACCGTTTGACCAGGCTCAGCATGAAAGTTTATTTTTGATAAGATCTTCCTGTCTTCTTCATAAGAAAAGTCCACATTTTGAAAAGTAACCTCTCCTTTAATCCTTTGTATATCCATTGAATCATAATCATTCTTCTTTTCTACATCCTCATCCAATATTTGAAAAACCCTCTCTGCTCCAGCCACAGCAGATAAAATCATATTGAATTGATTCGCTAAATCATTTAATGGCCGTGTGAATTGGCGGGAATAGGTTGTAAAGGTTACGATCATACCAATCGTTAGATATCCATGAAGGGCCAAAATTCCTCCAGCCCCGACAATGATGGCAAAACTTATATTATTCAACAGATTCATGAGCTTGGGTATGAAACCTGTATAAACTTGAGCATAGTACCCTGAATGTTTAAGTGCACGATTTTTTTCTTCAAATTCTCGAATGACCCGGTGTTCTTTGGAGAACATTCGAATAATCGACTGACCGGAAAACATTTCTTCCACATACCCATTTAATACTCCCAAATTGCGCTGCTGTTGTTTAAAATACGTGCCGGTGCGCTTTGTAATCCATTTCATTCCCCCATACATCATAGGAATAATCGTTAAGGTTAGAAGCGTTAACAGCGGGCTGATCCAAAGCATAAAACCGATCGTCCCTAGGATAGTCAATACACTAGTAACAAATTGAACAATGGCGGAATTTAAAGTTCGGCTGATATTTTCGATGTCGTTGGTTAATCTGCTCATTAACTCCCCCTGCTGTATTTTTTGAAAAAATGGTAAGGGCAGAAGCTGAACATGTCTAAAAAGATGGGAACGGATTGCCTGAACGGTACTTTGAGCCATTCCGATCATCCAATAATTCTGCAGCCATAGAAAGAGAGAATGGAGCAAATAGATGGCGAAAAGAAGTATGAAACTTTTTAAAAGCCGGCGCGCTGAAGGATCACCCAGGACAAGGTCAACGGTTTGTCCTAATATATAGGGGCCGAGTAAAGAAAGTGATGAACTAACTACAATAGCTGAAAGAACCAGGATGAATGTCAACTTTTTGTCGGACATATACTGCCAAAGTCTTTTCATAGTAGGACGAATATGGTCTATTTTCTTATGCTTCAGTGACATTCCACTCGTGCTTGTATAATCCCGCCGGCTCATGGCATCACCTTTTCCTTTTGGGATTGATAGATTTCACGATAGTGCGCACTATCGTTTAATAGTTCTTCGTGAGTTCCCTGGGCTGCAATAGACCCCTGATGAAGCAGAAGTATTAAATCTGCACGTTCCAATGAACTAATTTTTTGGGCAACAATGAAGACCGTACATGGTTGATCATCCAATGTCGAAAGCAGCCGTTTCTCTGTATGAGCATCTAAAGCACTTGTACTATCATCTAAAATCAGGATGCGGGGCTCACGGATGAAAGCTCTCGCAATGGACAGCCTTTGTTTCTGTCCCCCGGAAAACACGACTCCTTTCTGCCCGATCTGTGTTTCATAACCTTTTGGTAAAGAGGTAATAAAGTCATGGATCTGCGCTTTTTTGGCAGCTTCGATTACATCTGAAAACGAAGCCCCCTCCTTCCCCCATTCAATATTCTCACGCACCGTTCCAGAAAAAAGGTGGGCTTCCTGTGGAACAAGGCCGATCTGATTTCTAAGGTGGTGGACCGGGATTTCCTCTACCGGAATTCCATCTACAAACAGCTCACCGGAGAGTTCCTCATACAGCCTGGGGATCAAATAAAGCAAGGAGCTCTTCCCTGAACCCGTTTCCCCTATAATTCCTACAGTTTTACCAGCGTCAATCTTAAATGAGAGATTGTGAAGTACCTTCCGGCCTGCTCTTTCAAAAGAAACATTCGAAAACCTGACTTTCCCTTTAATAGTAACTTTTTCAGAATTCGACTCTTCTGGTTGTACTACCTCCTGATTTAATACTCCTTCTATACGATTGGCAGATGCATACCCGCGGGAAACAATCATAACCAAAAAGGTAAACACGGAGAACGTAAACATTATCCTGGTCGCATAATTGATAACCGCTACAAGCTCCCCCGCTTCTACTGCACCCAGATTAAGAAACCGATTCCCTAAGAACAGAAGGAGCATAATGACCATATTCATCCCTAACATAACCGTAGGCATAGCCATCTCCATTAACCATAAAGCCCTCTTATTTTCTTCAACGAGAGATCGATTAACACCATTGAAACGCTGTTCTTCAAAAGTCTCTCGATTAAACCCTTTAATAAGACGGATTCCTGTTAAACTTTCTCTAATTTTGGTATTCAAACGATCAAGTTTGTGTTGAACTTTTCGAAAAGCCCGCACACCTCTTGTTAAGATAAAAAATAGAAACAATAAAAAAACAGGCACACTAACAAGAAGTACGAGAGCCAGCTGCTGGTTCAAAGTAAACACCATGGCGAGTGCAAAAATAACAAACAAAGGGGCTCTAAGACCGATTCTTACAAACATAAAAAGTAAGCTCTGCACCTGCATCACGTCATTCGTCATCCGTGTAACTAAGCTCGGGGTCGGCACCTGCTGAAAATTGTCATCAGAAAAGTACTGCACTTGTTGAAACAAATCCATACGCAGGTCAAACCCTGTCCCCTGACTTAGATGAGCAGCAAAGAATGAATTCGTCACCCCTGCAGAGAAAGCAAGCAAAGATAGAGCTAAGAGAACTCCTCCCCAGACAAATACAGCAGAGAAGTTTTCATCAAGGATACCGTTATCGATAATCTTCGCCATCAAGATCGGCTGAGATAATTCGATTACAAGCTCAATAAGCATGAGAAATACAGCTATAAAGGCGGACCGTTTATAGGGAAAAGTATAAGAGAAAATACGCCGCATTCAGAATTCCTCCAAACATCGTCCGGTGTATAATGAAGTGACCGCACAAGAGCTTAATTTAAGTCACTTTTTTCATTCTGCTCTTGATTAAAAATTATTACAGTATAACTTTTGTACAACATTAGGATAAGTCCATAACCTATCCAGAAAGCAAAATGCCGGTCTTATTGATTGATTGTCGGGTATATAATCAGTCATAATAGACTATGTAACAATAGCAAATGAGCACGCATTGGTGCTGTTAATGAAAAGGAAATAGAATAGCACTCCTATCATTTCCAGAATATTCAGGAAGGTGATCATTATATGGACGACATAAAACCTATTTTTCCCGTAACGGAAGAGTTACTCGAGCTCGTGGACTTATTAAACCAAGTCCCTGGTGCAGACGAGGGGCAGGTCATCCCACAAACGATGACTGTGCTTAATAAGGTTTATGCCCAAGGTATAATGGAAGGGTACGAGAAAGCCATAAAAAAACAGACGGCTAAAAAATAAACGAATGTGATGTGGGAAGAACTTTTCCGGAGTTGTTATTAATCACTGCACTCCAAGATATCACACACTATAAAGTAAACATGGCAGCTTAACGATTACACCGCTTCCTTAAAGCTTACATCTTCCTTTTTATCTACAATTTGAAGAAGCAAGGCAGGACAGTCCTTTTTCTTCAGACGTAACGATTACATTCGTACATAGGGCAGAACCCTGAGGGCTCAGGTGAAGTAGATAAACAAAATAGCGGACTGAGCTTTCACATGATCACGCACTCTAAGGTCAAAGATACAAACGCTGGACGGAAAAAGAGGCACTTTCATCTTCCAAGTGCCTCTTTCTGTCACGTTTTTTTATTGATCAGCAGGGTATACTAACCCGATCTGCCTCCGTGCCTCTTCCATGATTTTGGCAGCTTTAAGTGTGTTCTTTAACGAATTTATCGTGGACTGCTCTTTGTTTCCTTTAATAATGTCGATGAACTCTTTTACTTCATAGTACATAGGTGAATATTCATTATCATCTTTAAGATCCTCAGACGTTCCGTCCCGGAATAGAATCTTGATGTCTTTTGGTTCAGAAATATTGGGGATGATGATTGTCCCTTTTTCTCCTTGTATTTCAGAAGGTGCATGAGAATCAATAATCTTGGAATGCATGATGACGCCTTCCATTTGATCATATTTCGCAATGATACTACCCTGGCCATCTACACCAGATTCCAAAAATACACCGTCTGCTTTTACGGAAAGCGGCTCCCCAAACAAGACGACCATTGGATAAACTCCGTAAATCCCAAGGTCCATTAATGATCCGTTAGAAAGAGACGGATTAAACGCATTTAAAACTTCCCCTTGTTTGTAAGCATCATACCGGGAAGAGTATTTGCAAAAGTTCCCTACAAAGCGTCTGACCGGTCCAATTCTATGTAAATGTTCCTGCACACTTAAGAATCCAGGCATGAGAGTAGATTTAATGGCTTCCATCAATACAACTCGTTCTTCCTTAGCTACCTCAATCATTTTAGCAATTTCCTGCTGATTGGATGCCATTGGCTTTTCACATATCACATGCTTGCCCTTCCTCATCAAGGTCATTGCCTGCTCCGCGTGAAAGGCATTCGGACTTGCAATATAGACGGCATCAATATCATTATGCTCAGCCATGTCATTTAAATTAGTAAAGGTTAAAGGGGCTCCATGTTTCCCTGCGAAATCTTCAGCCCGCTCTTTTGTACGGGAGTAAACGCCCGTCATCTCAAAATCTTCATGCTGCTTTGCTGCTTCAATAAACTTTTCTGTAATAGTGTTCGTGCCAATTATACCGAAACGCACCATAACTCACCTCCATGTCATACACCTATTATACATGAATAGAGGAAACAGCCCCAAGATCATGCCTTGCTATTTAACATGCTTTAAAGCAAGCTTTGCCAGTACCTCCTGCCCCTTTTTAGTTGGATGAACATCCCCCTTTATTATATATTCAGGATGCCCGCGAAACGCTTTGTTGGCATTCACTAAGGATACAGAAGTAAAGTGTTTTAATAACTTTACCAAAGAGGCATACTGCTGATTGATATAAGCCAGAGGAGTATCCAATTTGTCACCGGCAGCTGGATATGGATTATAAATGTTATACACTAGAATCTTACCGTCTGTCAGTTCATCGATCTCAAGAATGGTTTCATACACATTGTAAAGCAGATCCCGTATGACAGGAGCAGCATCTTCCAACTCCACACCGTCCAGTCCACCATTCTGCTTCACAATATTTAATAAATCGTTCCCCCCTATATACACTATGACGTAATCTGCTTCCTTTAAAGCTTCCCGATAAATTTCATTTGACTTCACTGCACCCAGCAGTTCACTGGAGGTTATTCCAGGAATACTTAAGTTGGTAACTTCGAGGTTTCTTTTTTTGGCTATCAGCGAAGGAAAGGATCCATCAGGAGGCTGGCTGTTGTCTTTTTCCAGATTATATCCATAAGGAATTGAGTCCCCGACAGCCACCATTCTTTTCTCCTTATAAGCAGATGCCTGGTATGGGCTTACAGCATACGCGATTATAATAATAAAAATGATAAAAGATCTCATAATGATTGTCCTCTGCAAAGATTTTATGTAAAGATAGACGCCGGAAGAACCAGGCGTCTTATATCTTATTTGGCAATAAACATTTGAACCCAATAGTTTCCATCGCTTGAATATCCAACACCAATATGAGTAACATTTTTATTCATGATATTTTTCCGGTGACCAGAACTATTCAACCAACCATCCACTACAGATTGTGGAGACTGCTGCCCGGCAGCAATATTTTCTGCTGCTGTCGTGTAGTCCACTCCAAATTCTTTCAACATGTCAAAAGGACTTCCGTAATTTGGAGAAGTGTGGGAAAAGTAGTCATTCTTAGCCATATCTTCAGACTTCACTTGAGCTACTTCTTCTACATCGGCACTATTTTTTAGTGGTTTCAAACCATTTTTCTCTCGTGCTTTATTGGTTAGTTCAATCACTTTCTTCTGAAAATCTCCGCTTGCTGCTTGATCGCTGGTTTGTTTATTTGTCTGCTGCTTTTGAGCCTGATCTTGATCCGGGGCCTGATTTTGAGATGGTGCCGGCTGACTTTGTTCATAACGGCCGTCCTGATCAAAGAAATAAGGACCCTCCATCACTCCGTTTGGTCCATTCGGATTTAACCCTTCAAATGGAATATTAGCATCAAAACGATTCTGCCCAGTCATGTCATATCCATTTCCAACTGGACCGTTTTGCTGTCGTCCTTGATCCTCTGGGCCAAAACTTACTTTATTTAAGTTATTACGCTGACTATCACGCGCTTCTTCTTCTGTAGTATTACAAGCAGCCAGCATACCTATCAGCATGATTGCTGCTAAAAAGAACAACAGTTTATTTCTCATCTAACATCCTCCTCAGGAATATCATCACGCTTACTATTTGCTCCTTGACCGACATTATCCCTGAGAAGAAGTACCAGTTGAGAAGAGGTTTTCCCTCAAAAAAAGCCGTGGATAAAGATCCACAGCCTGAGGGAAATTAAGTTGTATGGCAGGACGGGCAGCAGTGTTCACAACCATTAACGACATCATAAGTATTTCTTGCAACTTCTAAAGCGCTTGAGCAGTCGGTATGACCACCAAGGTCCAGTAAGTTCTTCTCAAACGGCATGAAATTGCAGCCTTCAACATGAACTTCATGCTCTCCACCGGTCTGCTGGTTTTGATTCACATAGAATTGAGCCATGTCTTTTACCCCCTTTTAAGGGGTTATTACCCTGGAAGAATTCACTGAAACCTATTCTCCCGGTTAACGGCATGTTCCTTTTATCCTCTTTTTAAGTGTTAGAAAGATACAGCCTTGGAAATAATCTTTATTTATTTTCTGCATAAGCCGGCAGTGCTTGGAAGGCTTGGGCAAGATCTTGCTTTAAATCATCAATATCCTCAATCCCGGCTGAGTATCGGATTAAACCTTCTGGAATCCCCATTGCAGCGCGTTCTTCCGGTGTACACTCGACATGACTGGTTGTCCGTGATGGACCAACTACAGTTTCAACTGACCCAAGGTTCGCAGCGCGGTTGGCATATTTAAGTTTAGGAAGCAAATCGCGGACGGCTGCCACTCCCCCTTTTACCGAAAAGGATAACATTCCACCAAATCCGCTCATTTGATGCTTGGCAATATCATGATGAAGATGTGACTTTAAACCTGGATAAAACACATCTTCCACCATATCAAAAGACTGTAGATATTCAGCAATAGCGGCTGCATTTCGATTCTGCTGCTCCACACGGAGTTTAAGCGTCTTCATTCCCCTAATCAGCAAATAAGCAGCCATCGGATCAAGCGTCGCCCCATTTATTTCTCTATAGTGGTAGATGGAATCAACCAGCTTTTGTGAGCCACAAACAGCTCCTCCAAGTGCATCAGCATGACCTCCCAGGTACTTTGTAGCACTATGGATGACGAGGTCAGCTCCAAGTTCCAGAGGCTGTTGATTGACAGGCGTTGCAAAAGTATTGTCTACAACAACAACGGCTCCAGCCATTTTTCCAGCCTCAGCCATCCGTTTAATATCTGTAATTTTAACCGTGGGGTTTGTCGGACTCTCTAAGTAAAGAACTTTACATCCTTTAGCGACTTCATGTTCAATGACATCATGATCCCCTGTATCACAAAGGACAACCTCCACTTGTTGTCTTGGAAGGAATTCAGTGAATATTTTGTTTGTACCTCCATACGTGTCTTTTATAGAGACAATACGGTCCCCGGGAGCTAATAATGTGCTCAATGTATTACTGATCGCCGCCATGCCTGTCGAAAAACTTGTTGCTGCTTCTGCCCCTTCTAAAATACGGATCTTCTCTTCGAAAGCCTGTACGGTCGGGTTCGTATTTCTCCCATAAATGTGCCCTGGTTTGTTACCGACGGCTACTTCATACCATTCATCCATATCGTCATATCCAAAAGACACACTATGAACAACCGGGACTTGAGTAGCTCCGAAAGCTAATTGATCTCGTTCTCCGGCCCAGATTGATTTAGTACTAAATTTTGCTTCCTTCATATTAATCCTCCCTTTAGATCAATTATTACAGCAGCATTACAAGTGGGTATAAAGAATAGTCTCTGGCTGAATTTTCTCTCGTCAGCTTATCCGGCCGTTTAAGTCCAAATGATCCCTGATCAGCAATTCCTGTGGGTAGGTTGTAAAACACTCCGCTCCGCTCTCTGTCACACGAAAGGTCTCCGAAATTTCAATTCCATCTGTATCAAACCAGAGGGCAGGGATAAGATGAAAAGTCATATTCGGTTTAAGAATGGTTGGATCCCCTTTTCTGATACTTGCGGTATGCTCCCCCCAGTCAGGAGGATAATTCAAGCCGACGGAGTAGCCCAAGCGCGCTTCTTTTTCATAACCGTATTTTTTAATCGTCTTTCTCCAAACTTCTTCTAACTCTCCACATGTAACACCAGGCTTAGCAAAATTCAGGACGGTCTGAATTCCTTCCAGGACGACGGGAGCCACCTGCTTCATCTTTTCATTTGGCTGGCCTATTGACACTGTCCTGGCCAGAGGAACATGGTACCTTTTATAGCAGCCGGCCAGTTCAATAATAACCGCATGACCTTCAACAAAAGGACGGTCTGACCAAGTCAGATGAGGGATAGAGGTCTGATCTCCTGTCGGAAGTAAAGGAACAATTGCCGGATATTCTCCCCCATATTCAGGTGTTCCTTTAATTAATGCGTAGGAAATTTCAGCTGCTGTGTCACATTCCCGCACCCCGGGAAATATACTTTCCACCCCCATCTTCATAGCTGAGTCCGCGATTTTGGCGGCTGTTTTCATGTATTCAATTTCCTGGTCTGATTTAACCATTCTCACTTCATTGACGAGGAGAGTAGCATCCATAAAATGAGCGTCTGGCAGGCTTTTTTTCAAGATCTCCGACGCCCTGCCCGTAAAATAGTAGTGATCCATTTCCATTCCAATGTTTCGGCAGCCTTGTCCGATCTGCTTTAAAATATCAGCAATGAATTCCATAGGATGATGCTCTTTTGAATGAACATAATAATCAGGATAGGCAATTACGTTTTCATCATAAATCCATGTCGTCACTTTAGCTCCATTCGCATCCTGGTAACGACCAATCCAAAGCGGCTGTGGTTCATCGATGAGAATGACGAGCATTTGGTGTACATAAAAGGACCACGCATCATAACCGGATAAATAATTCATATTGGCAGGGTCAGTAATTAAAAGGACTTCAATTCCCCTGCTCTCCATCTGTTCTTTGGTTTGTTTCAACCTTTTCTGGTACTCCACGATATCAAAAGGAAGAACCATCCTACCCTCTCCTTTTTAGATAATTCAGACTTCTTGTTGTTTCTATTGTAGTGGAGGCTTTTTTCGAATGTAATGGGAAAAGTGTATGAAAAATCCTCCTTTCCTTTCTTACATTTGGTCCAACATAAAAGAACACAGACACGGGCTGCATGATCTTGTATTGGATTATGTTATGATGTTTATGAGAAAATTTGCAAAATGATTCAATAAGAGGGCATCGTCTACATGAGGAATGTAAGATAAGCGCTCGTTCTCTCAGTACGTCCACAGATCGTTTTCACTCCGGTGTCGATGAAAAAGGGAATAGCTTCTCTGCCAACCATACTCCTTGTAACTGGTCTCAAAAATGATTGGATGTTTCCTTTTGGCGAGGGGAACTTTTCCAAATAAAGATCAGGGATAGGATTGAACTGGTTCATTAAAAAAGAAAGAGGGATAAAATGGAACGCATACAGATAGCAGAAGATTTATCTTATTCAAGAATAATACACGGCTTATGGCGTCTTGCTGATTGGAAACAAAGCAAAGAAAAAACGTTGGAATTAGTTGAACATAATCTGGACAAAGGGATCACTACATTTGACCATGCAGATATTTATGGAGGGTATACGTGTGAAGCGTTGTTCGGGGAAGCTTTAAGTCTGAAGCCTTCCTTACGTGAAGACATGGAGATTGTTACCAAGTGCGGTATTGTCCTGCCTAATAAAAACCGTCCAGAACATAAAACCCATCACTACAATACAAGCAAAGCACATATTATCCAATCTGTTGAGAATTCTTTAAAGGGTTTATATACAGACTACATTGATACACTGCTGATTCACCGCCCTGATCCTTTCATGGACGGCGAACAAGTAGCTGAAGCCTTCACTCAACTGAAAGAGGAAGGCAAAGTCCGTTATTTTGGAGTTTCCAATTTTAAAGATCACCAGTGGAATATGTTACAGTCTTACCTTCCTTTTCCATTGGTTACAAATCAATTGGAATTATCCGCTTATAACCTTGAAAACTTTGAAGATGGTACACTAAATCTTTGTCAGGAAAAACGTGTCCCTCCTATGGCATGGTCTCCCCTTGCAGGAGGGAATGTCTTCACTGCACAAGATGAAAAAGCCGTCCGCCTTCGTGACACTCTAACAAAGGTGAAAGAAGAAATTGGCGCTGAAGGCATTGATCAAGTGATGTACGCATGGCTGCTCAATCACCCTGCCAAAATCATGCCTATTGTAGGATCTGGTAAAAAAGAGCGTATCGATGGCGCTGTTGAATCCTTAAATATGAAGCTCAACCACGATCAATGGTTTGAAATTCTTCAAAGCTCTATGGGCCATGACGTACCTTAAAACAAACAAAAAAAACAGAACCAGAGCATTCTCTGGTTCTGTTTTCTTTATAACTGTCTGACTACAAGGTTGATGTCCCTGGCTTTTGATATCGCTGAAACGACAGCCACACCATCCGCTCCTGCTTCCATCACCTCATATGCGTTCCCTGCATGAATTCCTCCGATCCCTACAAGCGGGATAGAGGGATGCTGTGATTTTACTTCCCTTATCCACTCCGGACCCACGACAGGGTCTGCATCTTCTTTCGTATTCGTAGGAAAGATGGGACCAATCCCAAGATAGTCCACGAGTGTAAGTGGACTACCTTGCAACTGTTCTTGGTTTGATACAGACAACCCGATAAAGGCCTGAGGATATGCTTCTCTAATAAAGGAAACACTTTGATCCTGCTGGCCGACATGAATTCCATCTGCACCAAGGGATTGATATAAATCAAGATCATCATTGACAATAAACCACACCCCAGCCTTATTACAGCGCTCTTTCAAACGTTCTCCAAACTTATATTTTGCGCCGCCAGCCAGAGCTCTTCTGCCCTTTTCTCTATACTGAAAGGCTGTGATTCCTGCAGCAATTGCTTCATCCAAAACGACAAGTGGATCTCTATCACAGTCCTGACTGCCCATAACAAAATACTTCCTTAGACGTTCACTCGTATTCATCGATTGATCTCCTCATGTTGAGACAAGGCATCAATAAAATGAGGAACAAAAGTCCCCGGTCCTTGTACCGCTGAATGGGAGGCTGCAAATTCCGCAGAAGCTCCGTAAAAATCCAGAATATACTGGACCTTCTGCATCGTTGATCCTTCAACAGAAAGACCAGCAGCGAGGATAGCACCTAGTAAACAACCAGTCCCTGTCACTCGGGATAACAAAGCGTGGCCTGTATGATTGACAGCTGTTTCACCAGCCTCGCAAATGACATCTTTCTCCCCTGTACAAACGACGGCCGTCTTATACTGATGGGCTGTTTCACGAGCAATGGTCTCCTGATCTGCAGACCCAGTGGAATCCACTCCCTTCATTTTCACATCCATCCCTACCAGATGAGCAAGCTCACCGGCATTTCCTTTAATGAGTGAAGGGGTAACGTTCTCTAATATCCGCCTGCAGACTCCTGATCGGTAAGAGGTAGCAGATGCTCCTACAGGATCAAAAACAACAGGGATACCTTTTTCATTTGCTGCTTTTCCCGCTGAAATCATCGATTCCACCTGTATATCATCCAATGTACCTATATTCAGCAGCAGTCCATCAGAAATCCTTGTGACATCAGCCGATTCGTTAATGGAATCAGCCATTATTGGCGATGCGCCGACTGCGAGTAATCCGTTGGCTGTAAAGTTCATCACCACGGTATTGGTCATATTATGAATTAACGGCTGTTTCGAACGAATTTTTTTAATAACGGTCCTGTTCATGTCCTTTCAACCTCCTCACGGACAGCAAAATGATTGGTCGGTCCATTTCCTTTCCCCAAATGAAGGGGATGGCGGATTGCTTCTGTGACGAAATGCTTTGCGCGGCCAACAGCTGTCAATAAATCGAAGCCCTGGCTTAAGTAAGCGGTAATGGCTGCAGAGTATGTACAGCCTGTACCATGAGTATTCTCTGAATCTATGCGTTCTGCTTCAAACACATGTAGTTGACGGCCATCGTACAAAAAGTCTATAGCTCTTCCTTCTAAATGACCACCTTTAACGAGAGAAGCCTTCGCTCCTAGTTCCTCTACAATCCTTACAGCAGCTTTCTGCATATCGTCCTCCGTATTCACTCGTTCCCCAAGCAGTGTCTCTGTTTCCGGTAGATTAGGAGTGACTAAGGCCGCCTCAGGAAGCAGCTGTTCTTTTAGATACCTTTGTTCTTCCTTTTCTACAAGAGGATCACCGCTTTGAGCGACCATAACAGGATCCATAACATAGGGGGTTTTTGATGTTTTCAGCCAATCCCTTATCTCCTCCATCATGGCTTTATTCGCAATCATCCCCGTTTTGACAGCATGAATGGGCATATCTTCAGAAACCACCTGTAGCTGCCGTTGAATAAACTCCGGCGTCAGATGATGAACATCCTTAACCCCCGTCGTATTTTGAGCGACAACAGAAGTCACGACACTCATCCCATAACTTTTCAATTCCTGAAACGTCTTTAAGTCGGCCTGGACCCCTGCTCCTCCAGTTGGATCTGTACCTGCAATCGTCAACGCACAGGATACATGTTTCACAGGATCACACCCTTTCCTGATAAAACCACTATATAAATACAGACATCATGGGATTTTGCATAAAGAATGTTTTTTGTAGAGACTGTCTTTTCTTTTTCTCTTCTGCGCAAGTTGACATGGTTACGCCTCCTGTTTTTATGGAAGCTACTTAGAGGAAAAATGAGGTCCCACTACTTCCCTCCGCTGGCATAACCCAGATCAGGTAGTAAGGGACTAAGGCTATTTTCCTTATCTCAGCGAATGCTCGCGCCCCTAGTAGATTCCGTGTATGATAGTTATAAGAGAAGGTTTTCATCTTTCATTCGACACAAAATAAATGCTTCGGTTATACAGTTGGAAAAGAGTCAGCCGATCTCAAAGAACTCCCCACCTTTCTCTACAAAGACCGGCGAAAAAACAAAAAGAGTCAGACCCTTAGAGGACCTGACTCAGAATGAAGAAAGCCGATATTATTTATCGTCTGACTACTTCCCTCCGCTGGTATTAACCAGATCAGGTACGTAAGAGTCAGAAAGCTTCTTTGCTTTCTTCTCAGCCTATTCAGGCTCCCCTAGTAGTTTCATAACCTTTATACACTTATTGTTGAATATCATAACAAAAAAGGATGATTCTGTCATGTAAGCCTGTCCCCTATCCAAAAGATTTCTTTAATCATGGAGGAGTGAGTATTATGAGAAGATGGTGGTTGATTGGGTGCCTTGTCATTCTCGTTTTACATGGTTGTGGAACAGCACAGACTTCAGAAGAGTATACACCTAACGATGAAAAAACGGTGTCGGAAACTCCTGATATTACGGGATTCGTCATGAATCAAAAGGAAGACCGCTTACTGGTTGTCACCCCTATGATTGAGGCATCGAAAACTGATTTCCGGGCTATGTGGGTCTCCGGTGTACCTAAAGGGACATGGGTAGGAAAACAGGTGGAGGTCTGGATAAATGGCGAAGCAGCCGAATCTTTTCCTGAACAAGCAGAAGCGGATAAGGTTCAAGAACTCGAGATGAGTGAAGTTCAAGGAGCAGATTTAAAAGCTTCCGAAGCGCTGTCAACAGCCTTAGCCGAGACAACAGACAACGAACAGATCTTTGCGGTTGAGCTTCTTTCTTTTAATGCTGAAACAGATCAATGGACCGTCGAGCTGCATCAAAAAGGATCCTCTGACGGAGATAACGTCAAGACAACAGTTAAAGATGAAAGATAGAGCATCGCTTTAAAGATGCTCTAGATATCTACTTTTTTCATTAACCATAGACGAACACTAAGTTCCATTAAAAAAAGGTCGTCCGACTCCAACAGGGAAAGTCCGGTTAAATGTTCAATGTTCCTTAATCGATGCAGTAAGGACTGACGATGTAAATTCAATGCACGAGCGGTCTGGCTTACATTGCAATTATGTTGATTGTAAACCGTAAATGTATGAATTAATTCTGTTTGTCTCTTTTGATCATAATCGATCAGCGGCTTTAACGTCTCTTTTACAATGTCATTGATTTCACTTTTGTGTGAAAGGGCCATGAGAAGCCTGTTCATGCGTGTATCGCTAAAGAAGGTCCTTCCACCTTCCGGATACTGTTGTTCCCCAATGCTTAATGCGATGGCAGCCTCTTCATAACTTTTATGGAAAGCATACATTTCCTCTTTATGAACAGAAATCCCCCAATACGTTTTAATATCTGCCACCCGTTCATGTAATCGTCTTTCTACAAGGTCAAGGAATTGATTGGCAGCCTCTTCACTCTTGATGCCGTCTGTTTCAAGAAAAATGATCATCTTTTGTTCATCAAAAGTTGTCATGACTGTCCGGCCAAGGACAGCACCAGCATAAATAACCTCTTTCTTAATCGCATAGTGTTGGTTGTGGAAGGTTGAGTCTTGATGAGTGAAAGAAAGGAAATCGTCCTCCGCCGAAGAAACAAACTCAAAAACCCCCGTCAAACATAAGTATGGCTTATCTAAGTCATATCCAAGCAGACTTGCTTTTGAGAGCATCCGCTTATCTACTCCTGTTTTCTGCTTAGCTAAATTAAGAAGAAAGTTTTCCTTCAATCGAATTTCTGTCATTTCAATGGCATTTTCCTTAACAAAGTATAACGCACAGGCAGTCAAGGCATGTTCTAAAATATGAAAAGCGAACCACGTTAACATGTCCGTGGTTTTTGGCTTAAACAGCAGGTACCCCTGTGTTTTATTATTGGATTGGATAGTCAGCTGATAACAAGATTCTCTGCCGATTTGAAAATGATCAACAGAACGGCTTAATGGATGATCACTCACTATAGATGGTCCTTCGAGACGCGCCTGCTCCTGTTTACGACCATTTAAGACATCAATAAAATAGCGGTCAAAATTCCGGGTCGAACGGATTTGCTGGTTACAGTCACTGACAGCATTCGGAATCCCTGTATGGTGATAAAGAATGTCAGCGATATCCTGAAGGCCTTTCCCATTCAGAACGCAATTCACCAGTTCCTGACGAATCTCTTCAGCATACTGCTGTTCTTTATCTTTTTTCTGATGAAGGAGCCTCAGAACATCCTGTAAAATATCACCGAACCTGACTTCCCAAGGAATTTCAACCATCACTACTTGGTTTTCCTCTGCCAATTTCAATATTCGATCGGGAATCTTATACATATACCGCCCCATAGCAAAAGCGATGACCGATGCTCTAGAGTAGATGACATCTTTCACATACTCCTCTAAGGCGTCAACGTCCTCTTTGCAGCCAATCCCTGTACTAAGCACAAATTCATGATCCCTTACAAAATTCTCTACAGGCGTTTCAATAACGGATATCCAATCCACCCGGCGCTGAAATAAACCAGTCTTTACTTTGGCGTCTTTCAAAATCGGAAGCTGTAATACTTCTTCTACACACACTCCCATATTTGGTCCCCCCTGTGCTGCCATAAGCGTTACAAACACGACCTTCGGAATCATAAAGTTGGAAGAAAAGATTCTTACCATTTAAAATATAATTTCTAAATATTCTGACTACCTCTATTATAGGCCTAGAAAGAAGATCAGAAAAGAAAAAAACCGATGAATAATCAACGGTTTTTTCCTCAGACAATATCCTATTTGAAAGTCCTCTTTGAACCATGCTTTCTTAAAATAATGGTAGTAGTAGACTACCCCCTTTGAACGCAAACCAACGGGTGCTCCTTTTTTGCATGTATAATTAACTGACTTGATACCGTTTGTTCAGAATCAAGAGGTTTTCTTCTTCCCTGACGTCGTCGTTTTTCGCTTCGTTGTTTTCTTTTTCTTGGAGGATCCTTTCGTCTTCTCCAGCGATTTCTCCAATGCGTCCATTAAATTAGTAACATTGTCTGGTTTCGGCTTATCCTGAGCCGTTGTCACTTCTTCATTATTTTTCTTCGCTTCAATCAATTCCATAAGCGCCGTCCTGTAATCATCCTTGTATTTTTCCGGTTCAAACTCAGCAGTAAGCTGGTCAATTAATGTCACCGCTGTGCTAAGCTCTTTCTTACTTAATTCCATTTCCTCCGGTACGTTCGGTACATCCTGGACATTGCGGACTTCATCCGGATAGTGGATAGTCTCCATCAAGAGCGTGTTTTGATAGACGCGTAAAACAGCTAACTGCTCCTTAGATCGAATAATGATTTTAGCGATTCCTATTTTTCCTGTATCCCCAAGTGCTTGACGCAGTAATCCATAAGCCTTTCCCCCACCTTCACTGGGCGAAATAAAGTAGCTCCGTTCAAAGTAAATCGGGTCAATTTCCTCGAGTTTAACAAAGTCCATGATTTCCACGGCTTTATCTTCCTGTTCTTTTTTCAGCTGATCCAAATCTTCCTTGTCGAGGACCACGAATTTATTTTTCGCATACTCATAAGCTTTCACAATTTCTTCATTTTCGATGTCCCTGTCGCACACTGGACAGCGTTTTTCATACTCCACAGGAGATTTGCAATCTTTGTGAAGCTGTCTCAGTTTTATATCTTTATTTTCCGTAGCCGCATGCAGTTTCACCGGGATATTGACGAGACCAAAACTGATTGTCCCCTTCCACATTGTGTGCATTCCGATCACTCCTTTTCCCGTAGTTTTCACGGAATATAAAAAAATATGTTCCTGTTAGATGGACAAACTATAAAGAAAAAGGATAAGAAAGGAGAATAGCGTGTGAAGCGACCGATGCTGCTGACTTCTGTAGATGATTTGCCTGACGGGAAAGACTGGATTTATGAAGTGAAATACGATGGTTTTCGGGTAATTTTAGAAGCAACAAAAGAAAGTGTCACACTCACAAGCCGAAATGGCAAAGATTTAAGTGACCGTTTTCCGGAAATCAGTACGCTTACTTTCCCTGACTCGTTCATTCCTTTTACACTGGATGGTGAGCTTGTCATACTCGACACCCCCTATCAGGCTAACTTTCAACAACTACAAAAAAGAGGGCGTATGAGGAAGGCCGAAAGGATTAAGTCTGCTGCGGCTGATCGTCCTGCAACCTTTATAGCTTTTGACCTTCTGAATAATCCAGACCTTCCTCTTTCTAAACGAAAAAAGCACTTAAGGAAATTAATTCAAGACCTCAACCAGCCTGTGATTCAAGAAATAGAGACCTTTGAGGACCTATCTAAGTTAATGGAGGCGGCTCTTTTACACCGCAGTGAGGGGATTGTGGCAAAAAGGAAGAAAAGCCTGTACCGTTTCGGAGACAGAGGACAGCAGTGGCTGAAGTGGAAACAGTGGAAAGATATCAGTGGTTATCTACTTCGGTTCAATCCTGATAATGGTTACTATGATATGGGTGTACAAAAAGAAGGAGAGGACAGACCTCTTGGCCGCTTCAAACATGGGTTAACGGACGAAGAAACGGAAACTCTTCATTCCTTTTTTAAGGAACATGGTGAAAAAAAGAAAGGGAAATGGGAATTAACTCCAAGCGTATGCGTAGACATTCACTGTTTAGATGCAGAGGGTGGAGAGTTTCGTGAACCTATTTTTCACCAATTCCGATTTGATCTTTCCCCACAGGAATGTACGGATGAAAAGCTGTCCTGGGACCTATCACTTTTCCCGCCGGAATTTGAACCCTCTCATGTCGATAAAAACCTTTGGCCTGGTGTATCAAAACAAGACTACCTCATCTATATCCGCCGCATCGCTCCTTATCTTCTGCCGTATATAAGAGAGAAAAAGCTGACGATGATTCGTTATCCTGACGGGGTTCATAAAGAGTCTTTTTTTCAGAAGCATTATCCTGATTATGCACCGGAGCACTTAAATATGTGGACAGAAGACGGAGAACAGTATATTTTATGTGACAAGCTTCACTCCCTTCTTTGGCTCGCCAATCAAGGTGCGCTCGAGTTTCATATCCCTTTTGAGAAGGCGGGGGCAGCTGAACCGGACGAAATTGTCCTTGATTTGGATCCGCCGGGGCGTGAACATTTCCGCCTGGCAGTGACGGCCGCTCAGATGTCTAAGCACCTTCTGGATGAACTGGGTGTCATCAGCTTTGTGAAGACTTCCGGTAACAAAGGGATGCAGATCCATATTCCCATTAAGGAGGGAAGTTTGGATTACAATGAAACAAGGAAGGTGACAGAAACACTGGCTGGTTTACTTGTTAAGGAGGAACCCGATTTGTTTACGATAGAACGATTGAAAAAGAAAAGAGGGAACCGCCTTTACATTGATTATGTACAACACGCGGAAGGAAAAACTATCATAGCCCCTTATTCAGCAAGAGCTACAGAGACAGCCAACATAGCCGCTCCGGTATTCTGGGATGAAGTAAACGATGACTTGTCACCAGAAACCTTTACGATTAAAACTGTTTTATCACGCTTAACTCATAAAGGAGATCCATTTAGGAATTATGAACAGGCAAGGCATTTACAACCAATCCAAAAATTGAAGCAGCTGCTTCACTAACTGTCGAAGATTGCCCGGGAAATAAGAACGCTGTTGGATGCGATATAAAAAAAGAGTGCCTGTAGATACAGGCACTCTTTCTACTCATTCCATCAGCGTTTTACTACGCTCTCTTAATTTAAATTTCTGCAATTTCCCACTGGCATTTCTAGGAAGCTCTTGAACGAATTCATAGCGTCTCGGCCGCTTATACCTTGCTAATCGGTTGCCAGAGGTACAGAATTCGTCCAATTCCTTTTCAGTAATGAGGCCTTCCTTTTGAACAATGAAGGCGACCACCCGCTCTCCCCACATGTCGTCAGGTTCCCCTACGACGGCAGCATCAAGAACATTCGGATGGCTGAATAAAACATCCTCAACTTCTCTTGAGTAAATATTTTCTCCGCCGGATATAATCATGTCTTTAACACGATCTCTGACCCAGAGATATCCGTCCTCATCATACGTCCCTATATCCCCCGTATGGTACCAGCCTTTATAAAGGGCTTCATCTGTCGCTTCCGGCCTATTATAATACTCTTTCATCATACTAGGCCCCCTCACGATAATTTCCCCGAGTTCCTGAGGCTTACACACCTGTTCCGGCTCTGCAGGTCCATGCTCATTCGTTCTGACCACCCTTACCTCATGGTTCAGCAACGCTCTGCCTGCCGATCCCGCTTTAGTAACCTGCTCTTCTTCTGTCAGCACTGTAATGGCTGGTCCCATTTCCGTCATTCCATAGGCTTGGAGAAGGTTAATACCAAGCGCATCATGCAGCTTCATCGTCAAAGCCGGCGCCATAGGAGCTCCGCCATACAACCCTTGTCTCAACGTCTCAAAGTCCTCTTTCGTAAAGTCCTCCTGGAGCATCATGTTCCACATTGTAGGAGCGGCAAAGATGGAAGTGACCTGCTCCTGCTTTACGGCTTCAATTACCTCAGGTGCATCAAAATGGTGCATAATCACGTTCGCTGCCCCGATCATAACCCGCGGGAAGAAAGCACAGTGCAGCTCGGCACAATGAAAAATAGGCGCTACCGTAAGGCCTCGGTCATGTTCTGTCAGCCTCAAGCAGGCCGTCATAATCAATGCTTGATCGACCATATCCCGATGACTGTGAATCACGCCTTTAGGAATACCCGTTGTTCCTGATGTATACATAATCGCATAAGGATCATTCTCGTCCAGATCGCATACCGGCCGCTCGCTTGTCACCCCTTCGATACGGTCATAGTAGTGGACCGCAAAGGGAAGTTCTTCATCTATAGACCAGAACTCCACATGCGGCATCTGCTTAGCTAATGGAGCAATCTGATCGGATGTTTCTTTCTCAAAGAGGACAACTTTCGGATCCGCATCTTTTAGAATAAAGGCAATTTCTTTTTCCATGAGTCTGAAATTAATAGGATTAAAGACAGCCCCGATCTTCATGCAGGCAAATAGCGTCGTAGCAAATTCAGCCGTATTATAAAGAACCGTTGAGACCTTATCACCTTTTTGAACACCGGATGCTTTTAATGCATTTGCCACTCGGTTGACCTCTTGATCCCATTCTGCAAATGTCCAACGCGCACCTAAACGAAGGTCCACCAAACCTTCTTCTTTTGGAAACTTGGCTACCGTCTGCTCAAACATACTTCTTAATGTTGGTCCCATCTTTCATCGACTCCTTTAGATTTTGTTGTTAAACCAAAAACCCATGGGTCAAAAATAATCTAGAAAACTCAACATCCCTCACCAGTTACTTTGGCTGCATACGAATGGCTCCGTCTAGACGGATCACCTCCCCATTAAGCATGGCATTTTCTATCACACTTAGAACTAACTGCGCGAATTCATAGGGTCTGCCTAATCGCTGCGGAAACGGGGTCATATTCCCCAAGGCGCTGCGCGCTTCCGGCGGAAGTTTTTGGAACATCGGCGTTTCAAACAACCCGGGTGCAATGGTCATAACTCGAATCCCGTAACGGGCAAGCTCGCGGGAAATCGGAAGTGTCATGCCGGCGACTCCACTCTTTGATGCACTATAGGCCGCCTGCCCAATCTGCCCGTCAAACGCAGCAATCGATGCGGTATTGATCATCACACCTCTTTCCCCTTCGTCATTCGGTTCATTGCTCTGCATTCTTTCTGCAGCAAGACGGATCACGTTAAATGTTCCGATTAAATTCACTTCTATGATTTTAGAAAAGGACGACAAGTCATGAGGGCCGTCTCTACCCAGCACTTTTTCCCCTGTGACAATGCCGGCACAGTTCACAACCACATTTATACTGCCAAAGGTTTTCACCCCTTCATCGAGCGCACTTTCTACTTCCTGGACAGCTGTCACATCTGTTTTCATAAAAAGGGCGTTCACCCCAAGCTCGTCCGCAAGAGCTTTCCCTTTCTCAACATCCTGATCGACAATCAGCGCCCGGCCTCCGTTTCTAACAATCTTCCTGACAGTCGCTTCCCCAAGACCTGAGGATCCACCTGTAACCATGGCTGTTATGTGTTCGGTTTCCAATGTTCAGTCCACCACCCTTTCAACAATCGTTCCATTAGCCATTCCATGTCCTTCACAAATGGCCAGAAGACCATAACGCCCCTCTCTTCTCTCCAACTCATGGATTAATGTCGTCATTAATTTAGCTCCGGTTGCGCCCAAAGGATGGCCAAGAGCAATCGCTCCACCATTTACATTCAGCTTTGAATGCGGGACCCCCGTTTCTTTCATCCAAAACAGTGGGACAGGAGCAAAGGCCTCATTCACTTCAAAGAGGTCGATATCATTTAAGCTCAGTCCAGCCTTTTGGAGGGATTTGTTTGTTGCAGCCAGCGGCCCTGTCAGCATTAAGGTTGGATCAGAACCTACGACCGTACGGGTTAATACTCTGACCCTGGGCTTCATCCCTAATGACTCCGCTTTTTGACGCGACATCAGTAACACAGCTGCAGCCCCGTCACTGATTTGGCTTGCATTTCCTGCTGTGATTTTTCCATCTTCCAAAAAAGCCGGCTTCAGCTGGGCTAAGGTTTCTACAGTCGTCCCGGGTCTTGGTCCCTCATCGATACGAAATGTACCGATTTCTCCATCGACCTGGACAGAGGCGGTCTCTCTGTCAAACCGGCCTTCTTCGATGGCCTGCAAAGCCCGTTTATGACTCTCAACCGCATAAGAATCAAGATCTTCTTTACTAAGTTCCCAACGGTCGGCAATCCTTTCTGCTGAGAGACCTTGATTAATCATTTCATACCGCTCTGTCAGCTTGTCGTTATAAGCCGCCCCCTGCATATTAGAAAACATAGGAACACGCGACATGCTTTCTACACCGCCGGCAATAACGACATCCATATCACCACAGGCTATTGCTTGAGAGGCAAAGTGGATCGCCTGCTGGCTTGACCCGCACTGACGGTCTAAGGTTACTCCTGGCACCTCAATAGGAAACCCTGCGGTTAAAGCGGCAATACGGGCAATATCCCCTGCCTGTTCCCCAACCTGGCTCACACACCCGGCAATTACATCTTCAATTTCAGACGGGTTTAAGTTTACACGTTCGACAAGCTGCTTGAGCACGTCAGCAAACAATAGATCCGGTCTAATCCCACTCAGGGAACCACCCCTTTTCCCTACCGGCGTACGGACAGCTTCTACAATGACAACCTCATTCATTTCACTTACCTCCTATCCTAAGTCCATCTTTTTGGCTATGATGGTTTTCATAATTTCATTTGAACCGGCATAGATCGCAGTCACAGGAGCATCACGAAACCTTCTCGCAATTTCGTATTCTTCCATATATCCATAACCGCCATGAAGGTGCATACATTCCATCGCTACTTTTTTCACAAGGTCTGTCGTCCACCACTTTGACATGGATACTTCTTTTACGACATCCTCCCCACGCATATGCGATTCAATGGTCCGATCTAAGAATGTACGTCCGATTTCTATTTCTGTGTGAAGTTCAGCCAGCTTAAACTGTGTATTTTGAAAAGAAGCAATCGTTCTGCCGAAAGCCTTCCGCTCTTTCACATAACCAACCGTCAACTCCAGCATCCGTTCACAGGCAGCAATTGCACCGATGCCTACGATTAATCGTTCCTGCTGTAATTGGTTCATAAGATAATAGAACCCTTCTCCTTCCTTCCCAAGGAGATTTCCAGCCGGCACCTCTGCCTCTTCAAAAATCAGCTCCGATGTATCTTGACTGTTCAGTCCGATTTTGTTTAATTTCCTTCCTCTGGTAAATCCCTTCGTGCCCCTCTCAATGACGATCAGGCTGATGCCTTTATAAGCAGGAGATGACTGAGGGTCTGTTTTGCAGACGACGATAATTAAATCTGCATGAATGCCGTTTGTAATAAACGTTTTTTCCCCGTTTACAATGTAATGACCGGATTCTTTCGACGCTGTCGTTCGAATGGAAGCAAGATCTGACCCTGCCCCTGGTTCTGTCATAGCAATAGCTGTAATATATTCACCTGTTGTACATTTGGGCAGCCACTTTTCCTTCTGTTCCTCTGTGCCATAGGCCTCGAGGTAGGGAACTACGATATCATTGTGCAGCCCAACCCCTATAAGGCCGGTTCCCACCTTTTCCATTTCTTCATTGATGACAACAGAGTATCCAAAGTCTGCTCCAACCCCTCCATACTTCTCATCAAGCCATGGACACAGATAGCCCTGCGCTCCAAGTTTCTTCCAGAACGACCTCGGTATCTCCCCCTGTTCTTCCCATGTGTTGTAAAAAGGGTACGCTTCTTTGTTAAGAAATTTCTTCAAAGAATCCCTCAACAGTTCATGCTCTTCTGTTATGTATCCTGCTTTCATAATCGCCCTCCCTGTCCATCTGCGCATCTTAGGTAAGTATTTCTCCTAACCTTGAGG
Organism: Halobacillus litoralis; assembly: GCF_020524025.1. Lineage (GTDB taxonomy): Bacteria > Bacillota > Bacilli > Bacillales > Halobacillaceae > Halobacillus > Halobacillus litoralis_D. The sequence goes on from NZ_JAIVKN010000002.1 coordinate 808,758, forward strand.
AATTCCTCCCTAATCAGGAAAACGGTTACAATGTTTTGTATTTAGATGGATTTCGACATGCAGGAAGGTTAAACCACTCATGGAATCACAGGAAAAGAGTATAAAAAAAGGCCTGTAGAAAAACATTCGTTTCTCTACAAGCCTTAAACCAGTCTATGAATTATCCGATTACTTTTTCAATAGCAGCAGCAACGCCGTCTTCCGCATTGGAAGCTGTAACAAACGTTGCTTCTTCTTTCAAAGCATCCTGAGCATTGCCCATGGCTACTCCAATTCCTGCTTTACGGACCATTGCCATATCATTCATGCTGTCACCAACAGCCATAACCTGATCCATGGATAAATCAAGCCAGTCACATACTTTCAGCAATGCAGCTGCTTTATTGACACCGGCAGGGTTGATTTCAATATTTGTCGGGCTGGAGTTGGTGACCTCAAGCTCTTTATTGTTATTTAATTCGTTAAGAATGGCTTCCCGTACGGCATCATCTTCAATATCAAAACCGAATTTAAGCCAGTCATAGTCTTCTATCTCTTGATCGAAGGGGGACTGCGTATTATATAACCCCTGTACAGTTGAAGACCAGAAATATAATCCGTGCTCTTTTTTCAATTCCCACAAACGACTGACATGCTTATGAGGCAGTTTCGTCCGATCGACAAGATTGTACTCATGATCGTAGATCTCCCCGCCGTTGATGGTAACGATATAGGAAGAGCGGCCAAGATCTTCAGAAATGCTTCGGCATCTCGATAAAGACCGCCCTGTACTTAATACCACATGAATTCCTTTTTCTTTTGCCTTCTGAACAGCTTTTGCGTTAGCTTCCGAAACTTCTCCGGCATGATTTACTAACGTTCCGTCTAAGTCCAGGGCTATCAATTTAATATCTTCCGCCATGATGTTCACGTCCTCTCTATTTCTTTCTTTATTTTAATACATGGAAGGTCTCCTTACAATGAACAGCCCTTTTGGCATTTGATATCGATAAGCGACAGCATTTACAAATGTTCTTTATTATTTTTGATTAATCTTATACCTTAATGGGTATGTATAATTGTGAATGAATTTTAAGGAGGTATTTTCCCATGTTTCATTACACAGTAGAAACGAGTAAAGGACTGCAGGAAGCTGCTGAGAGTCTGGAAGCAAGTTTGAAAGAAGAACAGTTCGGTGTTTTATGGAACTTCGACATCAAAGATAAACTGAATGAAAAAGGATTAGCATTTGAAAAAGGTTTTAAAGTTCTCGAAGTCTGCAATCCAAAAGAAGCACAGCGTATATTAAATGAAAATATGATGGCTGGATATTTTCTTCCTTGTAAGATGGTCATATATGAAGATGAGGGAAAAACAAAAATCGGCATGCCTAAACCTACGGCCCTTACACAAATGGTGGAAGATGATAACATCCAGGCAATGGCCAGTGATATAGAAAGTCGTTTGATCCATTGTATAGATCAAAGTGTATAAGATATAAAGACCCGCAGACGGCGGGTCTTTTTTATTTAACTAAAACGATGTAAATGAGGTGGTCACTCTCAATGCTTAATTGGAGGTAAGTTATCCGTTTTCTCCCCTTTGATTGAAAACCTGAATTCCCCGCTGCTCGTAATTGCTCCATAAAAAATGTCCGACACCGCATAGTCCCCAAGCGCAGATTGAATCCATGACTGATCGAAATTCGTACGGTTTAAAATATCCGTCTGCAGCTCTCCATCTAATATGACCGGTATATCATAACCCCCACCCCTATTTAAAATAGACATATCTTCCCGTGTCAGCGCCTCTTTTTCCTGTTTTAATTTCACAGATAGCTGCCCATTAGGCTCTATAATAGCCAGTTCAACAGTATCAATTCCGAAGACCTTCTGCTCACGGAGCATGTGCGTAATATTATCAATGGAATAGCGTATACGTGAAACATTTTCATCGAGCATTTTTCCTTCATAAATGACAATCGTGGGTTCAAAGGTCAGCATCTTTCCTATTTTTCGGTGACGTAACTTTAACCAGATAATAAATTTCTGTAAGAGAGCAATCGTAATAATAGCGATTACCGTATGTATATGATTAATTTTAGGATCAGCTATATCAGCCCCGACGACGGAACCTAAAACAAGAATAACAAGATAATCAAACACAGGAAGTTCACCTATCGATCGTTTCCCCATGAACAAGCCTGCGGTAAGCAATAATGGCAGGATGGTTAAAATTCTTGCGATAACTAACAGCATGTCTTTCACTATTTCCATTGATCAACGCCTCCCTTCTTATCATGACACGGCATGAGATCCTTATCCCAAAATTCCAATCATGGGTGTTGACAATATACCTTATGGGGTATAATATTATCCATGTACTGCTCAACAGCAGCCAACAAATTCACAAGGAGGTCAGAGCCATGGAATATAATGACGCGATGAAAAACAGAGTCAAACGCCTGGAAGGCCAACTGCGTGGCGTATTAAAAATGATGGAAGAAAATAAAGACTGCAAAGATGTCATTACACAGCTTTCTGCTTCAAGAAGTGCGATTGACCGTGCAATTGGGCTTGTGGTAAGCTCCAACCTTGTGGAATGCATCCAAGAAGCTGAAGATCAACAATATAAAGAGGATTCGATTAACGAAGCCGTTCAATTGCTTGTTAAAAGCAGATAAATTTTTTTGCATTAGAATATACCCGTACATGTATATGTACTAACTATTGAGGAGGATCAGCATGACTGAAACAAAAAAGACGAATATCATTTTATTTAGTGGGGATTATGATAAAGCAATGGCTGCCTATATCATAGCGAATGGCGCTGCTGCCTACGATCACGAAGTGACTATTTTCCACACATTCTGGGGATTGAATGCACTCCGCAAGGACGAAAACATTCAAGTGAAAAAAGGATTTATGGAAAAAATGTTTGGAAAGATGATGCCGCGGGGTGCCGATAAAATGGGCATTTCCAAAATGAACTTCGCAGGCTTTGGACCGAAGATGATTAAAGATGTCATGAAAAAACACAATGCAATGCCTTTGCCTGAACTTATTGAAATGGCACAGGAACAAGATGTAAATCTAGTTGCATGTACGATGACGATGGATCTTCTAGGTCTACAAAAAGAAGAGCTGCTGGACGAGATTGAATACGCAGGTGTCGCTGCATATCTCGGAGATGCAGAAGACGGCAACGTAAACTTGTTTATTTAATAGGAGGAATCATTAATGAAAACAATGACTGCAAAAGAAGTAGAACAACAACTGTCTGAAGGTAAAAAGCTGAACATTATTGATGTCCGTGAAGACGAAGAAGTGGCAGAAGGGATGATTCCCGGCGCTAAGCACATCGCTCTTGGCAGCGTAGAAGAACGGGCCGATGAATTAAGTAAGGATAAACCATATATCATGGTCTGCCGTTCTGGCGGCCGCAGCGGCCGTGCTTCACAAATCCTTGAAGAAAAGGGCTTCGATGTAACGAACATGGAAGGCGGCATGATGAGCTGGGAAGGTCCGACTGAATAAAATTTCCAAATGATATACCTACAAGGGTAGAGGAGGAATGTAAGAATGGAACTGAAAACAGATCTTACGTTAGATGCCAAAGGATTGGCGTGTCCCATGCCGATTGTTAAGACAAAGAAGACGATGAAAGATATCGAAGCTGGGCAGGTTCTTGAAATTCAAGCTACAGACAAAGGGTCTAAAGCAGACCTTGAAGCGTGGGCGAAAAGCGCGGGTCATCAGTACTTGGGTACGATCGAAGAAAACGACGTACTCAAGCACTATGTCCGTAAAGCCGGCAGTGAAGAAAATGATGAGAAGAAACACCCAGATGTCGTTAATAATGAAGACTTAGACGCTATTCGAAAAAACACTGCTACCCTTTTATTAGATGTGCGTGAATCTGCTGAGTACGCTTTTGAGCATATTCCTGAAGCCGTATCAATGCCACTCGGTGAACTGGATGAGCGTGCAGATGAACTGGATCGTACGAAGAACATTTATATCGTCTGCCGTACTGGAAACCGTAGTGACCTTGCTGCACAAAAGTTAACAGAAAAAGGTTTTGAGAACGTTTATAACGTAGTTCCAGGCATGAGTAACTGGTCCGGTGAAACAACTAAGCTTTAATTATATTTTTTTCTTAAAAATAATACCCCAGGAGGTAATAAGATGACTGTGAAAAACATGACCATTAAAGAAGTTACGAATAAAGTGTTGAATAACGAAGAACTCTTCCTTCTTGATGTCCGCACAGAAGACGCCCATCAAGACTGGAAGATTGAAGGCGAGAATTTCTCTTACTTGAACGTCCCTTATTTCGATCTCCTTGACGGTGTCGAAGAAATTGCAGACCAGCTGCCAAAAGAAAAAGAAATTGCTGTCGTGTGTGCGAAAGGCGGATCCTCTCAAATGGTTGCTGAAATGCTTGTGGAGGAAGGCTTTGAAAATGTTTATTCTGTTGAAGGCGGAATGAAAGCCTGGAGTGAGCATTTGGAACCAGTGAAAGTAAACGATTTGAAAGATGGCGGCGCGCTTTATCAGTTCGTACGTATCGGAAAAGGCTGTCTTTCTTATATGGTCGTATCAAATGGTGAAGCAGCTGTGATCGACTCTACTCGTATGACAGACGTTTATGTGGAGTTTGCCAAAGAACTTGGTGTGAAAATTACAAACGTTTTTGATACGCACCTGCATGCGGACCACATCTCAGGCGGCCGTAAGATTGCAGAACAAACAGGTGCCGTTTACTGGCTTCCCCCAGAGGACGCTGGTGAAGTAACCTTTGATTACAAGCCTCTCCGTGATGGAGACCATGTCACCGTAGGAAGTACAAACATTGATATTCATGCCCTGTACTCCCCCGGCCACACGAAAGGATCAACTTCTTTCATTGTCGATGATCAATACTTGATGACAGGGGACATCCTATTCATCGATTCGATCGGCCGTCCAGATCTTGCCGGCAAAGCAGATGACTGGGTGATGGATTTGAGAGAAACCCTTTATACCCGCTATAAAGAGCTTTCTGACGAACTGATCGTCCTACCTGCTCACTTCATGATTATGGATGAGCTGAACGAAGACGGCACCGTTGCAGCAAAACTTGGTACTCTCTTCGAAAAAAATCATGGGCTGAATATTGATGATCAGGATGAGTTCCGAAAAATGGTCACCGAAAACCTGCCGCCTCAACCGAATGCTTATCAAGAAATCCGCGAAACAAACATGGGCAAAATCAGCCCTGACAATGAAGATCAGCGCGAAATGGAAATCGGACCGAACCGTTGTGCGGTACGATAAATAAAAACTATACGTGCACCCGGTCTCTACGGGTGCATCACTTAAAAACATTTTATGGAGGTATTTTATTATGAACGTAGCAAAAACACTAGATGCAACAGGACTGGCTTGTCCAATGCCAATCGTAAAAACCAAAAAAGCTATGAAAGAATTAGAAGCTGGTGAAATTCTGGAGATTCACGCGACTGACCAAGGCGCGAAAAGTGATTTGACGGCATGGGCAAAGTCCGGCGGTCATGAACTATTGCAAAACGAAGAAGACAACGGCGTATTTAAGTTCTGGATTAAGAAGGGTGAATAATCAGGGATCACCTGTTTGAATCAATAGGATAGAAGGGAACCTGCACGGTTCCCTTTTTTAGGAGGTACAGACTATGGAATTTGGATTAATCATCACGATCTTTCTCATCGGCTTCATAGGGTCTTATATATCAGGTATGCTCGGCATCGGGGGATCCATTATCAAATACCCCATGCTCCTTTATATTCCGCCCCTTGTAGGGTTTACAGCCTTCACCGCACACGAAGTTTCCGGTATAAGTGCCGTACAGGTCTTTTTCGCAACTATTGGTGGTGTGTGGGCCTATCGTAAAGGCGGATATTTAAACAAATCACTTATTATATATATGGGTGTAAGTATCTTAATCGGGAGCTTCATCGGAGGATATGGATCAAGGTTTATGTCCGAAGATGGAATTAATCTTGTCTATGGCTTTCTGGCGCTGATTGCTACTGTCATGATGTTTGTTCCCAAAAAAGGGATCGATGACAAGCCTTTGAATGAAGTCACGTTTAATAAGGCGCTAGCTGCTATTCTGGCTCTTATTGTAGGTGTAGGCGCAGGTATTGTTGGAGCAGCGGGTGCATTCCTGCTTGTCCCTATCATGCTCGTCGTTTTAAAAATCCCAACAAGAATGACCATTGCTTCTTCGCTTGCGATTACATTGATCTCTTCTATAGGAGCGACAATTGGTAAAATCACAACCGGTCAGGTTGAATATCTTCCTGCGGCCATTATGATTGTAGCAAGCTTGATTGCAGCACCATTGGGAGCTGCAGCAGGTAAGAAGGTAAATACAAGAGTTCTTCAGACTATTCTGGCTCTCCTTATCTTAGGAACCACAATAAAAGTCTGGATGGATATTTTTTAATTCTCCACGAGCAGGAACCGAACGAGAAGGTTCCTGCTCTTTTTTTACCGGTACACGTTAATGATTTATTTCAGTAGTAAACCCGCGTTTGGATGTTGACCCACGATATGCACCCGAGTTAAAACCAATACACTTATATAACCCAAATAAAAAACACCCTTGCTTGAAGCAAGGGTGTTCCTTTTACTCATTGGTTTCTGTCTGTTTATCTGAGTTCACCATTTCGGTTTCATCAAGATAGCGTAACAAGTCGCCATAAACAATGGAATCTGACATTTCCAGTTCTTCTTGTGCAGCATTAAAGCCTTCTTCACAAGCTTCCCCTTCGACTTCTTCCCCTGTTTCGCGGTTATAACATGCACCCTGAATACCAACATATTCTTCATTGGCAAAGTTTCCATCGCGTGTAATCATCAGCTGGCGACGGTCTTCATCTAATAAGTCATTTCCGAATTGAATCGGATTTTCATCATCAATACCTAATAGGTTCATCAGTGTTGGACGAAGGTCGACTTGACCACCAACCGTGTGATTCTGTTCTCCCTCAATTCCTTGACCAAAGATCAATAGAGGGACACGCTGCAATTGGAATTGTTCATAATCATTAATATCCTTACCTAAATACTCGCCCATGGCCTCCTGGTGATTTTCAGAGATTCCAAAGTGGTCGCCGTAGATTACAAGGATCGTATCTTCATAAAGGTCAGAGTTCTTGAAGTCCTCAACGAACTTCTTCAACGCTTCATCCTGATAGCGGATGGTCTGGAAGTATCGATTCAACGTACCGCTTCCTGTCTCACCTTCTTCGATCAACTTCTGTTCTTCACCCAGTGTGAACGGATAATGGTTGGTTAGTGTGATCATTTTCGTATAGAAAGGCTGGTCCATCTCTTTCATCTTGTTAAGAGAATCTTCAAAGAAATACTCATCAAGATAACCCCAGCCGTGGGATTTCTCAGGTGTAACGTTATAATCTTCTTTTGAAATAAAATCATCGAACCCAAGAGAATCATACATCACATTTCGGTTCCAGAATGTTTTATCATTGGCGTGCATAGAAGCTGTGTAATAGCCATTTTCTCCAAGAACACTTGGCATTGCATCGTATTCATTTCCAGAGTGAGTAAAGAATACCGCTCCACGGTTCAATGGATAAAGAGAGTTCGCTAACAAGAATTCCGAGTCAGATGTTCGTCCCTGCTTAACCTGATGGTAGAAGTTATCAAAATAGATCCCTTCCTCTTTTAAATCATTGAAGTAAGGCGTTAATTCTTCCCCGTGCAGCGTATTGTCAACAACAAATGTCTGCGTACTTTCAAGAGAAATGGCAATCACATTTTTGCCTTCGGCCGCCCCTTCAAGTTTATCGCTGTCTTCTGATTTATTTTCATTCAGATAGTTGATGACAGGTACAAGTTCATTACTGTCTGCCAGGGTTTTTTTCATTTCCGTCTTTCCTTGAAGAACGGCATCATACACGTGGTAGTTGATCACACCGATATATTTAACAAGCATGTTACGGTCAAACGTACGCTCCAGTAAATCTGTACGTTCTGTTTCCGCCCACTGCAAGTTAATCAGGAACAACGGAATAGCTACAATGGCAAGAATAATCCCTTCTTTACGCTTGGGTTTAAAAACCTGGAAGCGGGAGGGTTTTAAGTAGAATAATAGAAAAGCAGCCAAAAATACATCAATAAAAATGAATGTATCCATAGGACTGATAATTGTTGTAATACTTCCTCCTAAATCAGCCAGGTTGGCTACCTGATTCAGCATAGGAATAGTAATGAAGTCATTGTATTCCCGGTAGAAAAGAACGTTCACATACAAAAGTAGAGAACCAAGAATGTAGGAGACAAACATTCCCCGGCGCCCACCGAGTAAAATCCCTATACCAAATATCAAGAAAATACTGCTGAGCGGGTTATACGCGAGAATATTTGCTTCATTAGCGTTCTCCACATTTAATGAAAAGATATTAGTTTGTATATAGAACATTTTCAGCCAAAACAGCCCGATAATCAGAGCGTAGACAAAAAGTTTCATTCCGGTTTGTTTGTTCAGAAATTTCTTATTTGTAAACATTGTAAAACCTCCGTTAATTTTACATTACCCTATTTTAACCTATCTAACTAATTTTTTGTACCACCAGAATGATAGTTTTAATACTCTGACACTTCCCCGGCGCTAGTACCAAAGGTTTGAGGTTAAAAAATGAACATCATGACCTATGCAGCAAGGAATTCCTTTATTAAGATTTAGTAAATCACGTCATAAGCAGCTGTGATTTCGATGTCGGATTTTGTCCTTTTTTCTATTTATATAGTTTTCATAATCAGCCTCTATATTTCCCAGGAAATACAAAAAAAGAAGCAGCTGGAATAATATCCAGCCACTTCTTTTTTTATTCTTCTGTCTGAAGTTCTACCAGTATCGCACTGACAACAATAAACATAGGGATAACCGCTAAAGTAAATGCGAACGAAAAGGTCATGCCACTCTCCTCCTTTACCACGTTTGAAAACGACCTGATCCCGGCGGGGCGTGTTGTATCAAATCCGTCAGCGGAATAGTATAAGCGACAGCGATAAGAACAAAGGCAATGGCTATCCATATTTTCCAGTTCTCCAGAAATGTGGGTGTCGCTGATGAATCACTCGCAGCAATTGGAAAACTCTCAAGGTTTTCACCCTTACTTACCGGTGCGAACCACCACAGCTGAACGACAATAAAAACCAAGAGGACAGCCGACAAGAAAAGGATGGACCCACCGACAGCCATCGTCACATGATTGGACAAGACTCCATCAAACCAGGCAAGTGCGTCTTCGTGCGCATACCCTGTGTAAGCCGTTCGACGCGGCGCACCCAGCAGTCCCAAAAGATGCTGGGCTGTGCTCATAAGAATCATACCGATTGACCATGTAATGATCTGAATAAACGCCAGCCTTTGCAAAGATTTAGTAAATACCCGTCCAGTTAGATAGGGAACCAGCCAGAATGTAAGGCCGAAAAATGTCATAGCAACAGGAGTACCTACTGTAATATGAAAGTGGCCGACAACCCAGAGTGTATTGTGAATAACCTCATTCATTTGAAAACTAGCGTTAATTATTCCTCCTGCTCCCCCGGGTATGAAAAAAGCCATGGCAATGAAAATAGACGTAAAACGCACATCCTTCCATGGCAGTTTTCTAAACCAGCCAAATAATCCCCTGCCCCCTAATTCACGCCCCCGGACTTCGAAGGTTGCAAACATGGAGAAGGCAGTCATAAGTGAAGGTATGATGACCATAAACGTTAATACCGTCTGCAGAAACTTCCAAAAACTTGTGATGCCAGGCTCTGTTAATTGGTGGTGAAACCCAACAGGGATTGAAAACAAAATAAATAGGACGAATGATAACCGGGCCAGAGAATCACTGAATACACGCCCTCCAATAATCTTCGGCACAACCACATACCAGGCCATGTAGGCAGGAAGCAGCCAGAAATAAACAAGCGGATGACCGAAATACCAGAATAACGAACGACTCAACTCTACATTAATTCCATCCGTAATCCCGAATGCCCACGGGATGAATTGAAATAATACAGCTGCAACGACACCCAGGCACGCAATGACCCAAAGGATAATAGTAGCTACGGTCATGAAAGCAAATAACGGACTTAGCTCTCCCTTATGCTCCCTTCTCCAAACCCAATAGTGACCAACCAAAGCGAATCCCTGCACCCATGTACCAATTACAAATAAAGCTAATCCCACATAGAACAGGCCATGGGCTTGAAGAGGGGCATAAAACGTATATAAAACCGAGGCCTGCCCCGCAAGAATCATGATGACAACGAGCAAGGTCCCGAGTGAGGTGATGGCATAACCCACCCAGCTCCAACGAAGAACTTTACCCCCGAAGCTGCCAATTGTCCTGCTCATACCAGCTTGAAAGAAACCAAAAATGAAAAAGGTTGTAAACACAATCGCCAGCAGTAGACCATGGGCCGTCAACACTTGATAATAATCCAGCCAACCAGGCAGAGTCAGGGCATCGTTACGAATAAATACCTGGAGCAATCCACACAGCGTACCAATTAAAAAGGCGCTGTACGCAAAGCCGATGTTAGCCAGAGCAAGCTTTCTTTCTCCATTACCAATCTGTATGCTCTTCATTTCTCAACCACCTCCACTTCCGTACTCATAAAATGGTGACCAGAACCACAATATTCATTGCATACAACCAAATACGTCCCTGGTTCATCAAACGTATGAGCTTTATGATTCACCTGACCCGGTACGACCATCATATTGACATTTGTGCCCACAATAGAAAAACTGTGAACAACGTCTTCACTAGTAGCGGTGAAAGTGACCTGCTCTCCTGCCGGTACTTGAATTTTACCCGGATCGTAACCAAAAGCCTGGGCAATCATGACAACCTCATAGGTCCCATCTTCTTTCTGACGTAATCCGGTTTGATTAAACGGTGCAGTTTCTCTTACCTTTTCAGGGTCGACGCGCATATGTCCACCCGAGGGGGTATGTCCCTGATGAAAAGCACTGACTCCAACCACAGATAAAAATAATACGAGTGCAGCTATACCGAATACCAGCCATATCTTTTCAAATTTGTGCAAATGCATAAGGCTCCCCTCCTACAGGCGGTTGATATATAAAAAATAAACACTTACCCACATCACGATGATGACGAACCCAACAGCCATAACGCTGACAAATGTTCCTTTTAAGTTCGGTTGCGATGTTCGTTCTTTTTTCATTCCTCTGCCCCCTGACTCTTTATGAATCTACTTATATTTTACTGAAGAACATGGGCAGAAAAGTATTGGGGAATCCCCTCAAATTGGTAATAAAAGTCCCCGATTCATAGAATTTAAGTAATTTTCATTCCTACAACGTGCCTTCCTTTTCTTTTAGACACAAAAAAAGAAGCTTGATTGAAATCAAGCTTCTAAAGGGACCCTCACTTCTACTTTCGTTCCTTTATTTTTTGAAGATGTAATGCTTAAAGTGCCGCCGACAGCACGCGCCCTCTCTTCCATGCTGAAAAGTCCGACACCTTTTCGTTCAGCTTCTGTTGAAAAGCCTGCTCCATTATCTGAAATGGTTACATCCAACACACTTTCTCGTTCCTTCATCAGGACAGACGCCTTATGAACCCCGGCGTACTTCCGAATATTCGTTAATGATTCCTGAATGATACGATAAATATTGGTTTCTATATCAGATGAAAGCCGGGTTTTAATATCTGCCTGAAAATTTATTTCAAAAGAATAGGACCGCTCCATCCGGTTGATAAAGGAACGAATCGCAGGTAAAAGGCCAAGTTCATCAAGCGCTGATGGTCTAAGCTCCCAGGACATATCTCTGACGTTTTGAATCAGCGTACTGATCTCCTCCTTCACCTGGTGAATGAGAGGGTGATTGACGTCTTTTTCAAGGCGGTGCATGCTGATCAACAAACTATAGAGTTCCTGCCCTATTCCATCATGCAGTTCTCTTGATACATCCTTCCTTTCATTTTCCTGCACATTAATTAAACGGGTCATCATATGCTGCAATTGCTGCTCGACACGTTTCCGCTCTGTAATTTCATTTCTTATCGCCAGATATTGATAAGGTTTCCCCTTCTCATTTAAAAAGGGGACAATCGTTGTATCCACCCAGTAATAAGACCCATCTTTGGCCCGATTCCGCACTTCACCCTTCCAGACGTTCCCTGTTCCAATAGTCCGCCATAAGTCTTTAAAAAACGCTCTGGAATGGTAACCAGAATTTAAGAGCTTATGATCTCGTCCTATCAGCTCTTCTACTCCATACTGAGATATCTCTGAGAATTTCTTATTGACGTAACGAATAACACCACGCTGATCCGTAACCGCTACAATCGACGACTCATCCAGAGCGTATTTAATGTCCAGCAGTTCCTTCAGCGGCTCATACGTATGACGATCCAGTGTACTTCTTTCATAGAGGTTATGGATGCTGATGAAATAACATGGTTCTTCCCCTTGTAAAGAATCATGAATGACTAAAAAAACAGGATGAGGACTCCCACCTTGCGGGGTGATATAATGCTGAAGCAGAATGCCTTTATCACATCGATGCAGATCTTCTGTGGTTAGATGTAAAAAAAGATCATCAAGGACCACATCCGTGTGACTTAAGTGAAAGATGTTTCTTGCTTTATCATTAAGATCTAAGATTTCTCCGTTTTCTTTTACAACTATAAATCCTTCCTGTCTTTGAGACAGGACCGATATTGAAGATCCTTCCTCCATCATATGACCTCCCTTTCTTTCAAATACTTCATCAGATTCTGCACATGGTGCCGGTATTCCATAGAGGATGGCAGAGGGTGTGGCTGACGATAGCCGATAAGCAGGACCGCTCCCAGCACATTCGAAGTAGGAACTGGCAGGGCCGCAAATGCTTTTAATTTTTCAGCTAGTACAATCGGGTATTCATGAAGGGGATTCGGCAGCGTTTCTACATCATTACATAAAAAAGGAGCCCCTGTCTGTATGACTTTTCCGGCAACCCCTTTTCCATATGATATATACATTCTTGTATATTTATCGTTCAACGGCTGATCCGCAAACGTCCACACGATATTCATGGAAGCGGGAATATACTCTGCAATAGCAATTAAAGATGCATCAAAGGATATGGACATTTCCCTTACCATTTCCTCGAGTGTTTGTGCCACCCTGTCTGCCTCCTATCTTGAATAACCAATCAACCCTTTCTTCCAGGCGTACTCGACAAGTTCTGGCCTGGTTTTCATATGGAGCTTTTCCATCACTTTTGCCTTATGCGCTTCTACGGTCTTCACGCTGATCACGAGCTTTTCAGCCACCTCTTTGTTGGCATACCCTTTGGCTACTAATGCAAGAACTTCCCTTTCTCTGTCTGTCAACAGACGGTAGGTGTCCCCTTTATTTCCCTGCTTAGTTTTGTTCATATAGTCTTCCATCAGGCGCTTTGTTGCAGATGGATATAGGTAGGCATCCCCGCCGGCTACTTGCCGGATCGCTTTCACAAGTTCCTCATGTGGAGCATTCTTCAATATGCACCCGGAAGCTCCCAGTTCAATGGCTCTGAAGAGATACTCCTCATCATCATGCATCGTCAAAATTAAAATCTGAGTATCAGGATATTGTTTTTTTATTTCCGAAGTAGCTGATAAGCCGTCTTTGCCATGCGGCATTGATAAATCCATTAAAACAACCTGTGGACACTTCTCACTGACCTGTTCATACGCTTCATCTCCCTCTGAAGCTTCTCCTACGACGGCAAAATCATCAATGGAGTCTAATAGCATCGTTAAACCAGATCGTACGACCGCATGATCGTCCACTATCACTATCGAAATCATTCCATCCCCTCCTTTGCAAGCGTCCATCTCCATAAGTTACCCCTTCTTTGATGATGCAGCACCATATTGGTTTCTTTCTGCAAAATTTGCAGTAATTCCTTCTGTCTCATAGGGAAATGCAGGCGATCAGAGAAAAAAATAAAGATGATATGATCTTCGTTGGTTCGAACTTCCACTCCTGTTGTATCTGCCTCTTCGATAATCATCTGGATAATCAGTTGAAGGATGCGAAAGACCAATAGATTATGGGATTCGCCTGCAACAGGAAACATCCCCTCTTTATGAAGGATGACCGGCACTCCAAATCGCTTCTCGACTTCCTGTATATAGCGTTTAAAAGCAGGCCATGCACCGTACGGCCTTAACGAAAGAGGTGTGACCTCATTGGATATTCCCTTCATGTCGTCCACGATATGGGAAATTAGTTCTTTAAGCCGGGAGAGATCCTCTTCTTTTCTTAATAGGTGAATCATTCCAGTTAACAGGTGACTATATCGTTCGTGCAGGTCATAAGAAAGGGTATATAGCTTTTCTTCATAGAATTGGGAGATTAATTCTACAGGGGCCGTTGTTCTCGGTTTCATCCTCTTCCACCTCTCTAAAAGGGATTCTTATATTCATCATACCCCCTCTTCTCCAGGTTTGATATTAGGGCATTCCCCGATTTTCCAACATTCATAAATAAAGGATAAATGGGGAAAGTATGTATGGAGGTGAATCGATGCAGCCTTATTTATGTCCCGGTTGTAAAACAAACCGTTCACGCTTTAATTTAATTGAACAGCAGCCTACCCCGATTAAAATGAACCCTAAAACAGGCGAAGTGGATAACAGCTATTCCATGGAAAACATGGACCCTTTTCATATGGCTTATAAAGGGCCGGAAGTAAAAGTGCAGTGCGGAGCTTGTGGATTAATTGAAGATGAAAAGTCTTTCATTGCCTTTGCTGAACATAATCGTCTGGAATAACCCTCCGCTTTTAGGCAGAGGGTTTTTTATGGCGTTCATTTTCTAGAAATTCAATATGGATCAGCAGCGGAGTCCGATAAATTTCTGTTTCTATTATGGGAAAAATCACTTGAAGGCCACGAAAAATCCAGACATATAAAAATAAGCCCTCTCCGCTTATTCGGGGGGCTTATTTTCATCGGTTCATTCTTGAAAAGAAATCTCCGAGCATATCTTCATCTTCTTCCTCTTTATCGTCTACACTCACTTGTTCCTGCAGATCTTCCTGGATATTATCCAGGCTTAAATCATCCAGGTCAGAATCATCCTCAAGATCGAGCGTTGTCTCAGGCATTACGTTCTTTTCCTCGATGCTTTCTTCCATTTCCTCTTCACTTGCAGCAGTTTCTTCCTGCAAGTACAAAGCTTCTTCAATATCAATGGAATTGCTGTTCATAGATGCAAGAAGCGTAGTCGCACGGACAGGATCCATCATCAATTGATATAAGATACTTCCAATAAGTGCCTCTGAGTGCTCGTGTTTGATCCAATTACGCTGTTCCTTCGTTAACGCCTTTGGTAAAGGCACGGTAACTGTTTCTTTATCTTTCGTCAGAGATTCGTTTACTCCGTCTAAAACGAATTGTGCAATCCTGCTCGAGAAGTTCCTGCGTTCGTTTTCCTTTAGTTCGGATAGCTGCTTTAGTAAATGATCAGGTGTGTCCGAGGGGACACGGAAAGTAATCGATTGTCCCCTCTCCACACTTTTTCTAGATGAACTCATCTATCTCACCTTACTTTGATGATCCGGATTTTTGTTCAACTTTTTTATTTGATTTGTCATTTACTCTGGCATTTTTACGAACGAAGTCAGAAATGAGTTTGTAATAAGCGTTGGCCATCATCCAAATGCTCTCTTCTTCATCCTCGAAAAATTCAATGTTGAAGCCATCCAGCTTGTTATTCAAGGTCTTAATGTAATCTTTTAATACTGCGGATCCACCGCCCACAAAGTAGCAGATTTCTGACTGAGAATTCTTCTGCCAGACATTTCTCAAGAAGCGGTACTGTTTTTTCGCCAATTCAAGTAGAATGCGATCCGTTATATCATGGACGTTTGTACGACTACCGCGGACCATAATATGATGACGGTCATTTTTGCGCGTAATGATATCGACTACATCTCGTCGGCTGTCCAATTCAACGCCATGCTTAGTCAAGATTTCATCCCGGATCATCTCTAAAGATTCTGATACACCAAGATTAAAACCTTGGGCTTTATCATCATCTACATTGCGGTTGCGAATAACCGCGATATCTGTAGAAAGACCGCCAATATCCTGGATTAAAATCTGCTTGTCCACCAATTCCTTGTTGATAATGTTCAAGTCATTATCCATTACAAGATTGACATAAGCTGCAAATCCTTCAGGATACACTTTCACTTCGTCAAACTTTAAGTTAACTTTCATTCCCTGATACTTCGGTGTTACTAAAAATTCAACCTGGTGTACGGAACCGAGCAGCTGAGAACGGTAGCCTACATCTTTACCTTCTTTCACTTCGCGTAAAGGAAGCCCTGTACCTAGTGTGTAATTGGCTTCCACCACATTGTTCTTAGCAGACTGGGCATCTCTTCCTGTCACAGCGTCCATAGCTAAAGAAGCAAACAACATAATTAATGTTTGGTCTTCCTCTGATTTATAACTGCCAGGGTCTAATTCCGTTGAGTTTGTTGCTTTTGTAGCAAGATTACCTACACGATAAATGGCGTTATTCTCTCTTAGTGCTGGAGAATGCACTCGAATATGTAGATTATCGAGTGGGTTTTTATCATCTAAATCTTCAATACCAATGACCGGACGGTCCTCAAGATCACGAGCGATTACATTCGGGATATATAAAGAAGATTCTAACTTTCCGAAATTTGCCTTTACAGCATCATTACCTACATCTACAGCTGCAATTCTAGAATTCGTCATATAAAACAGCTCTCCTTTTAAATTTAATAGACTTGACCTCTCCTTATTAAAACTTATTAAACTATCAGAAAATAGTCAATCCTCCTTTTTACGTGTTCATAAATGCACACAAGAGTACAACTACGAATACATGCATTCAATTATGTATACATATATACAAATTTGCACACATCCCTCCAAATCAACATGCGTGCGCTTTTGTGTACATGTTTGCATATTTGTTTACAAGTAAACGCTATTGCACACAATAAGAATACTTTTTGTATGCATGTATACGTAAATGTATACATAGCAAATAAACCTAAAATTTTACAATATTATGGACAAAATAGCGGGCTTAGTTTTGTACCACTTTTCTATAAGCCGGTCTTAGTTTCATAATGAAATGAAAAAAGTAACGAAATACTTCTATGTATTTCAAAATGTATACATAATAACAAACTGACGTCTTAGTAGAAGGGTCTGAAAAAGATGAGTCTTTAGGACAACCATAACTGTGTGATTTACTTAAATAGCGATTCTAAGGAAAGTAGACTCAGGTAGAATATTGGTTTAGACCGTTAAGGTGAAATGCACCTCCCCTCCCCTACTTTGAGGTATGCTGTTCTGTTTAAAATGAGGGAGAGGTCAAGGGGAGGACTAAAAAGTCTACCAGTATCACTATATTTAACCTCAACTCTCTATTTATTTATGATTTTTCGTATAAACCAATCTGTCTTCAGTGAAAGAAACAAAAAAAACTGGATGGCTGTGTTCACCATCCAGGCCTTTCAACTATAATTTATTAAGTCTTGGTATACGTGCTGAATAACTCTTCTAATTTCTTTGTTAAAGCCAAGGTCATTAATCCGTTTCCTTCGGCTCGTTTAGAGTACCCCAAAGGAGTCGTTCGCTTAATTAATTGAGAGAATATTTCAGATTCAGTCATTGATCTTTCAAACTGTTTTTCCACAAGGGGGATAATCAGTGCCAGCCCTCCTGATACATGTGGTGTAGCCATAGATGTGCCCGAGAGCCTGGCATACTTCCCTTCCAAATAGGTGGAAAGGATATCAACACCTGGAGCAACTAAGTCAATTTGATTATTTGTATTTGTAAAGTCAGCCAAACGCCGTTGATGATCGACAGCCCCAACCTGAATGACTTCGTTATAGGCACCTGGATAGGCGTATTCCGGCGTTTCTTCCCTGCCATCGCCTTCATTACCTGCTGCACAAACCACAGATATATTCTCTCCAATCGCGTTTTTAATGGCAGTGCGGAGATCCTCTGAATCTTCTGGTCCACCAAGAGACATAGATATGATGCGGACCTTTTCCCCGTCAGGACCTTGCCACTGTGCAGCATATTGAATAGCTTCCACAATCCACTCGTAATTCCCACTCCCCTCTTCTGAGAGGACTTTAAGTATAAGGAGCTGTGCTTGAGGTGCCACCCCTATTACACCTTTTCCATTCTCTATAGCAGCAATTGTTCCTGCAACGTGTGTTCCGTGTCCGTTATTATCGTTGTAATTATCTGGATCACTTCCATAATCATCAGTAAAATTCCTACCGCCTATAATGTTATTCTTCAGCTCAGGGTGATCCATATGACACCCCGTATCGATAATGGCTACGACGCTCCCCTTCCCCTGATCGGCCTCCTCCCATAAACGCTCGGCCTCTACCATTTGTACTCCTTTAGGAAGCTCGTTTGTTGTATCCAGAATAGCTTCTGTACGATAGGGAATCAATTTCATTTCGCTCATTTTTCCGCCTCCTCAACGTCTTAATATAGAGTTTGTTAGAAGTCTGATCGTGCAGCGGATCTCCTTTAATTATAACATCAACTATTTCCAACCTTTTCAATCTAGTGGAAATGAGGACCAACTTATTACAAACTCCTATATTCCTTCTCTACCCTCAAAAAATGTTAGATATGTATGGCGTTATACCTATTAATGATAAATATAGAATACGAATTACAGCAGGATTCATTGGACAGGAGATTCATTTCTTTCAGGAGCGAAGGTATCCGGTCCTATATAGATCTACGTGAGTTCTCTTATTCTTTATAAAGAACATAAGTGTTTAGTTTCTAGGTAAAAACAACTATAATAAGTTTATACATTCTTCATAGAGAACGATATTATTAGTAAAGGATGAGATGAAAATGATTAAAAAGATTTGTCACAAATGTCATAGACCCTCTTTCAGTTCCAACACCTATCATGGCTGGCTTTGTCCTTTATGCAAAGAAGATTTAACAACTGCTCCTCCTTTACCAGCCCATATAAAGACCCCAAGATCATTTGTCATTAAACAGTACCTGAATCAATGCTCCGCGCATAATCTACCATAGGATAGGCAGAGTACTAAAACGATTAAAAGCCAGCAGAAGGACCTTTAAAAGCAATTTAACGGTGCTTATCACACGTTCATACACATCCCTCCGGCTTGATGATAAAACTTAAATTAAACGCATATAGATAGAAAAAGACCCCTATCCAATTGGATAGGGGTCTTTTACGAGCATCATATTAAGGCAGGTATTTTCTAGGGTTTACAGAATTTGAACGACTTCCATTCCAAGAACCTTCGTGGATTTCAAAATGAAGGTGCTGTCCGGTAGAGTCACCTGTGGTTCCCATATTTCCTAAGAACTGTCCTTGAGAGACTGTTTGTCCCGCAGAAACTGCTGGTGTACTTCTCATGTGTGCATAAAGTGTAGTGAATCTTTGTCCATTTATTTGGTGAGAAATAAAGACAACATTACCATAGCTTGAGGAGTAGTAAGCACGGATGACTGTTCCATCGGCTGCAGCGTGAATCGGGATTGTTCCACCGGCCGCGAGGTCAATACCAGAGTGCAGTCTCTTCGTTCCATATATCGGGTGCGTACGGTAGCCATACTCAGAAGTTGCTGAAACGTTAGCCGGCCAGCTGAATAACGCTCCACTGCTTTTCGGAGCTGACTGGCTTACAGTATTCGAGCTGGAACTGCTGCTTTCATTTGAACTGCTTGAAGAGCTTTCTGAGCTTGAATTATCAGCCGCAGCTTTTTCTTTTGCTGCTTGTGCTGCTGCCGCTTTTCTTTTAGCCTCTTCCTCAGCTTTTCTCTTACGTTCAAGTTCAAGCTGACGTTGACGCTCAATTTCTTTTTGAATGGCAGCTTCCTGAGCCGCCAGAGTAGCCTGCTCTTCTTCCACACTAATCATGTGATTATGAGCTTCCGCCTCTGCTTGCTCCAGACTTTCCATCAATTGATTTTTTTCCTGCTTTTTATTTTCCAGTTCTGCTTTTAAAGCTTCTAGTTCAGCCAGTTTATCTTCTAAAGAGGCCAGCTCTTCTTCAACTTCGGCTTTCTTAGCTTCAACGGCCTTTTTATCAGCAAGATGCTGCTCAAGAATTTCTTTATCCTGAGTGGCAATGGTATTTAAACTCATGACACGTTCCAGGAAATTGCCAAAACTTTCAGCACCCATGAGTACATCAAGATAATCAACGGCTCCACCATTCTGGTGCATTGATTTCACGCGATCTTTCAAAAGTTCATCACGTTCAGCAATTCTTTTTTCAAGTTCTTCAATTTCTACTTTTAACTGCTCAATATTTTCTCTAGTCTGAGCAATCTCTGCTTCTTTAGTTTGGATCTTATCCAACGCTTCCATTGTCTGCTGGTCTAAGCGGGCAATTTCTGCATCTACGCGATCCTGGTCTTTCTTAAGCTCTTCAATTTCTTTTTGCTTTTGTTGAATTTCCTGTTCATTTTCAGACTGCTCTTCCCGATTCTGTTCTAATTTCTCCTGATTTGATTCAGCGTTCACTGAGTTAGAAATAGGTAAACCAGACAGAACGAGGCTCGCAGTAAGAAAAGCTATCATAACTTTTGACTTCACTCTTCTTCCTCCCCCGATTCCTCACCTGTATCTAGTAGATCAATAGATTTAGACTTTTAAATATTTGCGAATAGACGTAAAACTTCCCCAAAGTCCAATTGTGACTCCCATTAGGACAAGGAGAGCGGACACTTCAAAAACAAACGGATAAGCCGGCAGTAAATCTATGAACAGCGTAGGATAACGCGTTGTGATTTCTGTATAAAGATAATCATAGCCGAAGATTAAGAGTGCAATCGGAATTACTGATCCTAAAATACCAATCAGGACCCCTTCAAAAAGGAAAGGCCAGCGAATAAACCAGTTCGTCGCTCCTACCATTTTCATAATTTCAATTTCACGCTTACGGGCGACAATTGTAATTCGGATCGTATTGGCTATTAAAAACATAGCCGTAAATAACAATCCGCCAATGATGGCAAATCCAACATTTCTTGCTACGTCCATCACGCTGAACAGTCGTTCCACTGTTTCTTTGGCATACTCAACCTTTTCAACCGTTTTAAAGTTCTCGATCGATTGAGCTACCTTAATGGTGTCTTCCGGCTGCTCGGTTTTCACGATATATACGTCATTCAAAGGATTCTCATCTTTCAGGGATTCAAAAGCTTCCCCTTCATCCCCAAGACTATCAATAAGATTGTTTAATCCCTCTGTCTTAGATTCAAACTCTACGGTGGAAACATCGGCTAACGCTTCGATTTTCCCTTTTAATTCTTCACGACTGTCCTCATCTGCTGTAATGTCGATGAAGACCCGGACTTCTACGTCCTCTTCTATCTGCTGTCCAATATCATTTAAGTTCAAAAGCAATGCGGCGAACACACCGACAAGTAATAGTGTGACTGTCACAGCCGAGATCGAGGCCACCGACATCCACCTGTTCCTGGTCAGGTTTTTTACGCCTTCTTTACCGTGACGACCAAACGTCTTAAGCTTCATACCTTAGGTCACCCCGGTGGTTCTGTTTTATTTGTTTATCGTTTTGAACGTTTTTCACCCTGGCTGCTGATGCTGGTTTGCGATGATGTCGATCAAACAATTTATATCACTTCCTACTAATCACTCATTTTGTGTCTCTATTTATATGTCGATTATATGTAGTCTTAGTCGTCTGCTTCATTTACCCTACTTATTATAACAAAGATATTCGCTAAATAAAGACAATTTATTATTACATTTTTGTTTCAATTCTTTACAAACCCTTATGATACCTGCATTTCTGTTCGACAAACTTCACGCGTACCCTGTCGTCCAAAGAACCCACCAACCTAATACTTAAGACCTAGAAGAGAATGCAAAAAAAGACAATCCTATATAGGATTGCCTTCCATTGTTTTTTATTTGTTTACTTTTTTCAGGGTTTCAAGTTCGTTCTTCAAACGAATATTTTCCTGCATGAGAGACTCATATTTTTCTGGTCTCTGCTTAACCGGCAGGAGATTAATTTCATACCATGATTTACTTAAAGCATCATTTACTTCGCTGGTGCGTTTCACTCTGGCCTTTGGATAGAAGGCCTTCAAACAGGAGACTTCTTTTTCGGAAAGTCGCAGCTCTCTGAAATACACACCTTCTTTAAATGATTCTGACAAAAACTGTTCAAACTCATTCTTTGTCATGACGCGCACCCCTTCGAAGAAATGATCTACAGTAATATATATGGGGGGTTTTAGACCTTTTATGACTTTTGATAAATGGATTCTTTCACCACTACATTTGCGACCACTTCCATCGGATCGATTAACGGAATAGGAAGGTGGTAAGGTTTCAAGACAAGTCCTATTTCTGTACACCCTGATATAATCAATTCAGCACCATTATCCAACAGTTCCTGTGAAGCTTCCTTCAACAGAGCAAGTGGTTCACCGTCTGTATTTCCGCTCTTAATCCCGTTGTCCCCATAGATCGCCTTCATAACTTTTTCATGTTGAGTGATCGGCGTGGGGTAGATCACTTCAAGGTGATCAAGATACTTTTGGAATAACCCTGTTTCCAACGTGCCTGTTGTTGCAAGCACACCAATCTTCTTAACAGAAGGATAGTGGTCACTGATGAACTTTTTCAATTCCAGAAAAGCATTTAACAGAGGAAATGAAACAGCCTTTTGAACTTCATCTATGAAGTAATGCGCGGTCATACACGGGATACAGGCGACTTCAACATTCACCTTTTCCAAATTTTTAGCAGCATCAATCATATCCGGCACAGGATTTCTTCCTCTTCCTGAAATCGCCTCTGTCCGATCAGGAATCTTTGCATTGCTGTCAATTATGACACGGTAATGATCCTGGTCTTTATGTGCGTTTGTTGCACGGATGATTTTCATATAACACTCAGCTGTAGCTTCAGGCCCCATGCCTCCAAGTATGCCGATGATTTTGTCATTCATTGTAACGCCTCCTTACGAAAGACCGGAACCCTGTGCTGATGATGATGAATTATAGGATCCCCGCTACTCTGTTTTTAAGGGGCTTAAATAATTTCTCTTCATCCATTTCTGGTCTAGTCTTGTTTAACTGTTCTAGTGCAATTTTCGCACCTGGATCCATACCTTGACAACCAGCTAACAGAACAACGTCATCTTCCCCTGCTTCTGAAAGAGCATGGTGAATCGCATCGTCTAATTCTTTATAGAGATCCACTTTTATCCCTGCTTCTTCCATCATTTCCTGAAAGACGCGTAGTTCTTCATCTGTAACCACGTCTTTTTCTGTAACATGTGAATGACTAACGGTCGCTATCACTTCTGTCAGACCAAGCTTTGGTGCCCATTCGACAATAGCTTTCGCATTTTCTCTATTCACAGTTACGCCGCGGCTTCCACGAATCGCATACACCAGTTTTAAATTAGAGTAGTCCATCTGTTGTAACGTGCTGAGCGTAACATTAATATTTCCATAATTGGCAAAGTGATCGTCAAGAATCTTGAAATCATCTTCAAAGACCATTTCAAAACGTCGCTCTACTCCTCCAAAACCTTTCAACCCCTGCTGAATAGTTGAAATAGGAATTTCACTTAATAACCCGGCAGCAACAGCCACCATGGAATTATAAACGGAATGATATCCAGGGGTGGAGAGTTCGATTGCAAATTCCTGCGGTTGGTAAGAAGTTCCTCCCGCCGTAAATGGTTTTCGAATTTCCACTGTAAACTTAGCCCGTCCAGTCGATAAGTCCAAATCCTTGCAGATAAGGTCCCCATCTCCGGTTTCCACACTGAACGTTAACACATGAGCTTTCGTTTCATCTATTAAAGAGGCAGAGTAAGGGTCGTCCAAATTAAGAATAGCCCATTTGTCCTCTCCTGCATTTCGAATCAAACTCGCTTTACTATTGAAATACTCTTCAAAAGAACCGTGCAGATCAATATGCTCACGACTAATATTGTTTAATGTCACAATATCAAAATCCACACTCCCAACACGGTTTAAATCCAGTGCGGAAGATGAGACTTCCATTGTCACATGAGATACATCCTGGTCTCTCATTTGAGCGAAATAGCGGTGCAGGTCCAGCGATTCAGGTGTTGTAAGCTTTGTAGGTTCAGAATAATCGCCATATTTAACGACCACCGTTCCGATCAACCCTGTTTTTAATCCATGCTCCTCGAGAATGGCATCTGTCATAAAGGACGTAGACGTTTTTCCGTTCGTTGCCGTAATTCCTATCGTTTTCATCGACTGAGACGGATGATGGTAGAACGCATCACTAAGAGCCGCGAGTGCCTTACGGCTGTCTTCGACACGGTATTGGGGAAGCGTGTCCCACCCTTCTTGTTGATCTTCAACAATGATAGCTGAAGCGCCGTTTTTAACAGCTTCTGCCACGTAGGTGTGACCGTCTGTCTTGAAACCTTTAATACAGACAAATACGTCGCCCTCATTCACATCTCTTGAATTATAAGCGAGTCCCTGAACATCAAGGTCCTTTTCATTCCAAGCGTCGAGAACGTGGATGGATTTTAGTAAATCATTTAGCTTAGCCATTCTTATCTCTACCTTCCCTGCAATTGTTTTGGCCGAATCTATTTTTTTATTTATTCAATGTCCGTACATAGCCTTCGTTGAATGGTTTGTTTTTCCTGCGGTATTCCCAAAAGATTCCCTTTTTAATGGAATCCAAACAAATCAGGAGCGTTTTGTCACCCTGCCGACAACTAAGTTCGCCATTTTCTTCCCAAAAGCTATGGCAGGCTTTGGATCTTTAGGATCCCAGATCGCATGAGCTTTCGGTCTGAAATAAGACTTTATTACTTTCTTTGGAGACAGCTGTTTGGTTTTAATATACTCTCTAACTGCCAGCAGATCTTCATAGGCATACCAGAACACGATATTCTTATCCTCTTTGACTGCTTTTGGCTCTAATGGACTGCCGGTGAGCTCCCGATACGTAATATAAGGAATGTTAATGCCCGTTTTTTGTAACAGGTGATTTAAATTGGTGATCCTCACATTAATTTCAATTAAGTAGAACCTTCCAGTTTCAGCATCCTTCTTAAATTCAATCTCTGCAAAACCTTTATAACCAATGCCTTCCAGGAATTTAGCGCCCAGTTCATAGAGTTCAGGCACATATTTCTGCTGCGTATAAACAGACGCACCATAGTTCACAGGAAATTGTCGAAGCTTTTGGCAGGTAACCCAGTGAGTTACTTTCGAATCCTGATCTAAATAGGCATCAAACGTGTACATGTGATCATCAAATCCCGGGATGATGCGTTGTACGATGACCTCGATATCCGCTTCCTTCGCTTGATTCACTTTTTCAAGCATTTCTTCTTTATTGTGAACTGTGAAAAGTTTACGCCTGAATTTGGAGACAAACGCAGGTGAATCTACAGGTTTAACCAGACATGGGTATTGTATTTCTTTGTCGACCCTTTCAATTAAATTCTCATCATCGACATGAACCGTCTCAGGGACGGCTACCCCATGTTCAGACGCTAATGTATGCAGCGTCCCTTTGTCCATTACTTTAGTATAAAGCCCCTGCTCTTTTTGAGGAATAAGAAAATGTTCCCTTAATTCCGGCAGATAGGCATCCAAAAATTCAACATAAGGATCAGCTGTTGGAATAAGTACAGGTGTTTCTTCCTGTTTTTTGGCATAGTCGATTAAAAAACTCACCAATCCTTCAGGATCTTCTTTGTAATGGGGACCAATGAGAGCTTCTGAGCAATATTTAGATTCGAGACCATACGCTCCTTCCCACGCATAGTCGACAGCTGCCACGTGGATGTCATGAATCCCTAAACATCGAATTGTACTTAACCCAATATAATAGTTCGCACCTAGTACGACTACTTTATTTTTCATGAGAAGTCCCCTTTTCCATCAGTGATATCAAGCTCGTTACATGTCATTCATTTATAGGATCGTTTAACTTTTTTCTTTAAGTATGTAAACATATCTATTTTACCACAAACGACACACCTACAAAACGCAGGAGATTCAACCCTTATTTTTCATGCCTGTCTGTTCGCGTATGTCCTATTAAGAAACAGGACTTCTTAAAAGAAAAGGCTGAAAAACAAAAGTCGTTTCAGCCTTTTTTGTACTAGAGTTTATGAAGATACCTGCACATGGTTTCAATCCCTTTGGTAAAATTCTCAATGTGGAAGTGTTCATTAGGGGCATGCAGGTTTTCTGACGGCAGACCGAAGCCCATCAAAACAACAGGCGCATCTAACACTCTACCGAAAACTTCAACAATCGGAATCGACCCACCCTCTTTTGGAAATAGCGGACGGACTTGATAAATATCTTCATAAGCTGATGCTGCCGCTTGAATAAACGGATTGCTGGAGTCAATTGCAACGGGATCTGCTTTTATATATTGCTGCAGGCTTACTCTTGCGCCTTGAGGTTTGTATTTTCTCACATGATGTTCAATGGCCTCATAAACTCGTTGAGGGTCTTGTTCACCAACAAGACGGCAGCTGATTTTTGCCCCTGCCTCTTTTGGAACAATTGTTTTTAACCCCTCCCCTTGGAAACCGCCTGTAATGCCGTTCACTTCCAAAGTGGGGCGGATCCCCGTTCGTTCCTTAAATGAGAATCCCTCCTCCCCGTACAAGGCATCAAGACCGAGACCTTTCTTCGTCTCTTCCTCGTCAAAAGGAAGAGCAGCAATTTCTCTTCTTACATCCTCTGTGGGTTCAGGTACCCCTTCATAAAATCCCTCCACGGCTATTTTCCCGTTATTATCATGGAATGAAGCCAGGAGTTTTACCAGGGCATGAATCGAGTTGGGGACCCCGCCTCCATACGTACCGGAATGAAGATCAGAGTCTGCTGTATCGATGGTCAGCTCCATAGCAAGTGCACCACGCAGGGAAGTACAGATTGCCGGCTGATTTTTATCACTAAAAGAAGTGTCACTGATTACAACTGCATCACAGGAAAGCTTATCTTGATGGTCGTTAATGAAAGGTCCGAGGTTTGGGCTTGCGACCTCTTCTTCCCCTTCAATGACAAACTTCACATTGACCGGCAGCTCCCCCTTTTCTTTCATTAAAAGTTCCACCGCTTTTATATGAATGAATAACTGTCCTTTATCATCTGTGGCACCGCGGGCATAAATCTTTCCATCACGAACGACCGGCTCAAAAGGAGGTGTCTCCCATAAATCTACCGGATCTTCCGGCTGCACATCATAATGCCCGTAAATAAGTATGGTCGGTTTATCCTCGGCGTGCAGCCACTCTCCATAAACAATCGGATGCCCTTCTGTCGGGACGACTTCGACGTTTTCCATACCGGCATTTTTCAACGCGTCCGCTGTCCATACTGCCGCTTTCTTCACGTCTTCTTTATGATCCGGTGAGGAAGAAATGCTTGGAATGCTTAAATACTCCTTTAATTCTTCTAAGTATTCATCTTTATGTAATTCAACCGCTTTTTTCAATGGAATACCCCCTCGAATAGATGTGATTATCATTATACATGAAAAAACTCACCTATCTTAAGGTGAGCATGGGTAGACCTTCTTCTACAATAACGAAATAATAAAGCTGATGACGACAATTAAACCGATAATCATTAGAATGGTACGAATCATAAAAACACCTCATTGTTTTATGGATTTCTAATACTTTTCCCTTTTTATATAGAGAATCAAACACCTTATAAGAAAATCATTCTTTTTCCCTGTCTACCTAACCCCTATATTGTCACTGAATGGAGAACTTGATACTGGTTTTGTTCCACGTATGTACGTTATTTGGCAGTCTTGATATCGGTTAAGGGAGGCGGGGATACGCCATTTCAACTATCAAACTTCTTGAAATAAGAGAGCTTATATGTGATCGACAGCCGTTTAGTTTAAAAAGGAGGTGAAGAACTTGTATGAATATATAATAGGCGGTTTCTATCAAATTAAAAAACCCCGGACGATTGTCCAGGGCTTTCTTCTATGCCATTACATCACGTTACGATCCCAGTGGCGATGAGCTGCCACGGCGTCTACGAACGATTTTGTAAACTGGTCCGTATCCCCGCCTGTCACAACACCGCTTTGGTTCTTCATGTTGGACTCCTCGATCCACTCGATCCCCTGGTGTGTAGCACCAATTGGTTTAAAGTGGGTGAAGGCTTCACTTAAGAATGCTCCTGCTTGTTTAGCAAAAGTATCTTTCTGATTGCTTCCACCTACAGCATATAAGGCGTCATAAAGAACGGAATCGGTCGTAAGGAAGGTATGGTCGACCTTCATTTCAGAATCATCGTTCCCTTTAAGCATCCCTTGTTTATCACTAATGATCTCCGTCATAATCCCCTGAGATTGCAGGTGTTCTAGAGACTGCTTAACATCTCCACCATTAAATCCATCCGCCAGAATCACTCCGACTTTACGCGTAGCCGGTTTTTTCACTGTATTGGCCTGGCTGAGCGCAGGAGAAGACTTCGTCACATCAGACCCGCCATTTTCAGGTGGAGTCACTCCGATATTATCTGCAAACCCTTGGGCAAGTTCCAGGCTTACATTAGCGAACATTTGAACTACTTCTTCCCGTACAGCTTCACTCTCAACTTTCCCTAATTCAAAGCTGAACGCTTTAATTAAGTGGTCCTTCTCATGCTCACTCATACTGTTCCAAAATAATGTGGCTTGGGAGAAGTGGTCCTTAAAGCTGTCGCTGCGCGCGCGAACCTTATGACCTTCTACTTTTGCCTGATAATGTGCATATCCACCCTCTTCTTCACTAGCTGGAGCAGGCGTGTTTTGCGCCAGAGAGTTTTTATGGTAGCTTACTTGTCCTTTATTGATCGTCTGGCGGCCGTATCCATCGCGCTGATTGTTATAGAACGGACAGACCGGGCGGTTAATCGGGAGTTCATGGAAGTTCGGTCCTCCCAGACGTATCAACTGGGTATCTGTATAGGAGTGCAGACGTCCCTGGAGCAGTGGATCATTCGTAAAGTCAATCCCCGGCACTACGTTACCAGGATGATAAGCTACCTGCTCATTTTCGGCGAACACGTTATCTACGTTACGATTTAACGTCATCTTGCCGACGATTTCCACGGGTACATCCTCTTCCGGCCACAACTTCGTTGGGTCAAGAAGGTCAAAGTCAAATTTGAACTCGTCCTCTTCAGGAATTACCTGGATACCGAGTTCATATTCAGGATAGTCGCCGTCTTCAATTGAGTTGTAAAGGTCGCCACGATGGAAATCCGGATCTTTCCCTGAAACCTTCTGCGCTTCATCCCAGACAAGGGAGTGTGTACCCAGCAGTGGTTTCCAGTGGAATTTGACAAAATGAGCTTTCCCTTCTTTGTTGACGAGACGGAAGGTGTGCACCCCAAACCCTTCCATCATGCGGAGACTTCTTGGAATGGCACGGTCAGACATCGTCCACATCACCATGTGGGCGGACTCCTGATTTTGAGATACGAAGTCCCAGAATGTATCATGGGCAGAAGCCCCTTGAGGCATGCCATTATGCGGTTCAGGCTTGACAGCATGAATAAGGTCCGGGAACTTTATGGCGTCCTGAATAAAGAATACTGGTATGTTATTGCCTACAAGATCATAGTTTCCTTCTTCTGTGTAAAATTTAGTAGCAAACCCACGCGCATCGCGTACCGTTTCAGCTGATCCTTTAGAACCGGCTACGGTTGAAAATCTTACAAATGTGGGTGTCGTTTTCGAAGTATCCGTAAGAAAATCGGCTTTCGTATACTTTTCGAGAGATTCATATAATTGAAATTCGCCGTGCGCAGAAAATCCTCTGGCATGAACGATACGCTCTGGAATCCGTTCATGATCAAAATGCGTCATTTTTTCACGAAAGTAAAAATCCTCCATCAGCGTCGGACCGCGTTCTCCGGCTTTAAGGGAGAATTCATCCTCTGAAACTTTAAGTCCCTGATTGGTCGTCATGTGCTTTCCGGAGTCTTCTACCCTAAACTGATCCAGCTGTTCATCTTTACTAGTTCTCTTCTCACTCATTGAGCTCCTCCTTGAAAAAAACATTCTTTAGAATGGAAAGTAGTAAATAAACATTACAATTTACTTACCCGGGGAACTTACTGAATAAACGCTTCACTACTATTCTAAGAAAACAACAGCCAAAGGAAAAAATACTACTTTCCATAAAAAAAGACACCTCTTAAGAGGTGTCTTAGATTACCTTATGGCAGCTGCGTACTTCCCATCATGTAGCGGTCACATTCTCTGGCGACTTCACGTCCCTCATTGATTGCCCACACAATTAAGCTTTGGCCGCGACGCATATCTCCAGCAGCGAATACACCTTCTACGTTTGTTGTGTATTTCCCATACTGGGCTGCAACATTTGATCTTACTGTCGTTTCAATGCCCATTTTCTCAATTAGATCCTGTTCAGGTCCGCTGAAACCAATGGCAAGTAAAACGAGATCTGCTTCCCAGACTTTCTCGGTTCCTGGAATTTCCGTACGAACTTTATTGCCATTTTCGTCATAAGAAAGAGCCACATCTATCGTGTGTACTTCTTTTATACGATTATTTTCATCGCCGACAAAACGTTTTGTCATGACTGCATAGGCACGAGGATCTGTGCCGAATTTGGCTTCGGCTTCTTTCTGACCGTATTCCACCCTGTGAATGACAGGGTATTGCGGCCATGGATTGGTTTCATTGTCACGAACAGAACTTTTCTTATCATAAATATCAAATTGGGTCAGGCTCTTACACTCATGGCGCATAGAGGTGGACATACAGTCTGTTCCTGTATCTCCTCCGCCGATAACGATGACATTTTTATCTTTGGCACTAATATAGTCCCCATCTGCATGATCAGAATCTAAAAGACTCTTCGTATTGGAGTGCAGGAAGTCCATCGCATAGTGGATCCCTTTCAGATTACGCCCATCCACATCAAGGTTCCTTGGAGTCGTAGCCCCTCCGCATAGAATGACTGTATCATACTCTTCATTCAGTCTGGATACAGGATAGTTACGGCCCACCTCTGTATTAGTCATGAAACGTATACCTTCTTCTTTTAAGATGTTCACACGTCTCTCAACAACAGAGTAAGGAAGCTTCATTTCGGGTATTCCATAAGTCAGTAAACCGCCTACACGGTCACTGCGCTCATAAACGGTAACCCAATGCCCCGCTTTATTTAATTGAGCTGCAGCAGCAAGGCCTGCCGGACCAGAGCCGACAACCGCCACGCTTTTTCCAGTACGATATGCAGGTGGTTCTGGTTTAACCCAGCCTTCAGCAAACCCTTTTTCTATAATCGACCGCTCCACGCTTCGGATTGCTACGGGCGGTTCATTGATTCCAAGCACACAGGCCCCCTCACATGGAGCAGGACATGCGAAACCAGTAAACTCAGGAAAGTTATTCATTTCGTGTTCTTTCGCCAGTGCTTCTTTCCATTGGCCTCGATAGACTAAATCGTTCCACTCTGGAATTAAATGATAGACCGGGCACCCCGTTGTAATCCCGTTAATCTCCATTCCCGAATGGCAGGTAGGAACGCCGCAATCCATGCAGCGTGCCCCTTGCTTTTGTACTTCTTCTTCTGATAGGGGAAGCGTGTAATCTTCCCAATCTTTTGTTCGTGTGGCAGGATTGCGTTCAGGTATAGATTGACGCTCATATTCCATGAATCCAGTAGACTTACCCATCAGATCTCCCCCTTATCTGTTATTTGACTGTTTCTACCGGCTTGTTTCTCTCTTCAAACGCGGTCATTTCAGCTTCGAACTTCTCAAGTCCGCTATCTTTCAGGTGCTGGATGCGTTCCTGCATAGCCAGGTAATCTCTCGGAATTACTTTTACAAACTTCGATACATACGACTGCCAGTTTGCTAGAATTTTCTGTCCGAGTGGACTGTTTGTATAAGAAACATGTTTATCAATCATGTCATATAATTTCTGAATTTCCTCTGAATCTTCCAATTGATGGAGATGGACAAGTTCCTTATTGCATTTGGTTTCAAACGAATGTCCTGTTTCATCAAGAACATAGGCGACACCGCCTGACATACCAGCAGCAAAGTTACGGCCCGTACCTCCCAGAACCACGACTTTTCCTCCGGTCATGTATTCACATCCGTGGTCCCCGACACCTTCTACAACAACTTCTGCGCCACTATTACGCACACAGAAACGCTCGCCGGCTAATCCATTGATATACGCTTCTCCGGCAGATGCGCCATAAAAAGATACGTTACCGATAATCGTGTTTTCTTCCGGTTTAAAGGACGACTTCGTAGATGGATGGACAATGATCTTACCGCCCGATAAGCCTTTACCGACATAGTCATTGGAGTCTCCAATCAGTCTCAGTGTCATTCCCTTAGGAATAAACGCACCAAAACTTTGTCCAGCCGATCCTTTAAAGGTAAGGTTGATGGTGTCTTCCGGAAGTCCTTCTGCACCGTAACGGCGGGTGATTTCACTTCCAAGGATTGTCCCGGTGACACGGTGGATATTTCGAATCGAACCTGTGCTTGAGATTGGATTTCCAGTTTCAATCGCTTCTCTGCAAAGCGGCAGCAATTCTTCCATATCCAACGTTTTCTCAAGGCCGTGATCTTGTTTGCGAACCGCATATCGACCATAATTATCAGGCACATCCGGCTGATAAAGAAGAGCGGACAAGTCTACGCCTTTCGCTTTCCAATGATCAACTGCCTTATTCGCTTCAAGGACATCTGTACGTCCAATCATTTCATTAATTGTACGGAATCCAAGCTCCGCCATTAACTCACGGGCTTCCTGTGCAATAAAGCGCATAAAGTTCTCCAAATGATCGGCTTCTCCTGTGAACTTCTTACGCAGCTCAGGGTCCTGAGTGGCTACCCCGACCGGGCAGGTGTTTAAATGACAAACGCGCATCATGACACAGCCAAGAACAACGAGTGGTGCTGTAGAGAATCCATACTCTTCAGCTCCGAGCAGCGAGGCGACAACAACATCTCGTCCCGTCATCATTTTTCCGTCTGTCTCGACCACAATGCGATCACGGAGACGGTCAAGTACAAGGGTCTGGTGCGTCTCAGCCAAGCCTATTTCCCAAGGTAGACCTGTGTGTTTAATACTTGTTCTTGGAGCAGCACCCGTACCTCCGTCATAACCACTGATTAATACGAGATCGGCACGCCCTTTCGCTACACCTGCGGCAATCGTTCCAACACCTACAGCAGAAACAAGTTTCACACTGACACGCGCCTTCGGATTGGCGTTTTTCAAGTTATAGATTAATTCAGCTAAGTCCTCAATGGAATAGATGTCGTGGTGAGGAGGCGGAGAGATTAACTCTACACCAGGTGTTGATCCACGTACTTCCGCTACCCATGGGTACACCTTTTTACCAGGGAGATGGCCCCCTTCACCAGGCTTCGCTCCCTGAGCGACTTTAATTTGAATTTCATCTGCATTCATTAGGTAGTGACTATTCACACCAAATCGTCCTGATGCGACCTGCTTAATCGAACTACGCTTTGAATCTCCGTTTTTTTCAGGTGTGAATCGTTTAGGGTTTTCTCCACCTTCTCCAGAGTTACTGCGTCCTCCAATTCTGTTCATCGCAACAGCAAGAGCTTCGTGAGCTTCCTCACTGATGGAGCCAAAGGACATCGCCCCTGTTTTAAACCTGCGGCAGATATCTTCTACAGACTCGACTTCTTCCACAGGAATAGATGGCCGTTTTTTAAAGGACAATAGTCCTCTTAGAGACTGTAGATTATTATTCTCATCCGTCAGCATCTTCGAATACTGCTTGAACAAGTCGTAATCATTTGATCGGCAGGCATGCTGTAAAGTCGCAATCGTCTGAGGATTGTACTGATGGTCCTCTCCGTTCTTGCGGTATTGATAGTCATCCCCTGCATCAAGGGTAGGATTCGTGCCACGCTTTTCATTGAATGCTGTTTCGTGGCGCATAAGAACTTCTTTTTCAATAATATCGAGACCAATACCACCGAGACGTGAAGCCGTACGAGTGAAGTACTCATCAACGACATCTTTTTGAATGCCTACAGCTTCAAAGATTTGAGCTCCACGATAGCTCTGGATGGTTGATATACCAATCTTGGAAAGAACTTTAATAATCCCATCGGTTGCGGATTGGATATACGTATCTACTGCTAGATTGTGAGACTCAATGTCGAGTTGACCGCGCTCCATGAGGTCTCTTAATGATTCGTATGCAAGATACGGATTGATCCCTTCTGCTCCATATCCTAACAACGTAGCAAAATGGTGAACCTCCCTTGCATCTCCAGACTCAATGAGAAGACTGACCTTTGTTCTGGTTCCGCTTCGAATTAAGTGATGGTGAAGACCTGAAACCGCGAGTAAAGAAGGAATTGCAGCATACTCCCCGCTTACTCCCCGGTCTGAAAGAATCAGCAAAGTAGAGCCTTCCTCGATGGCCTGATCAGCTTCTGCAAATAATTGGTCAAGAGCTCCTTTTAAACGGTTTTCCTTCGCTTCAAATAGAATAGAAAGATTTTTCGCTTTAAATCCTTCTACATCCTGCTGGCGCAGCTTTTCAAGCTGGGTGTTTGTAAGTATTGGTGTTTTCAGACGAATTTGACGACAGCTTTCAGGCTTTGGATCAACAAGATTCCCCTCAGGCCCAATGGTTGTTTCCACCATTGTGATTAGTTTTTCACGAATGGCATCAATCGGCGGGTTGGTTACCTGCGCAAATAACTGCTTAAAGTAGCTGTACAACAATTGCGGCTTCTTCGATAAAACGGCAAGCGGAGAGTCATAACCCATCGATCCAACAGGGTCTTTTCCATCTGTCACCATAGGCATAATGATTTTATTCAGCTCTTCGGTTGTATATCCAAACGCTAACTGCTGATCAATTAAGTTCTCTACCGAGCGATATTCCGCTACAGGTTCAGGAAGTTCTTCTAAATCATATTTATGTTCCTGAATCCATTCTTGATAAGGATGTTCGCGGGCAATCTGCAGTTTGATTTCTTCATCTGGAATGATTTTGCCTTCCTCAAGGTCGACAAGCAGCATTTTACCTGGAGCCAGACGATCTTTATAAAGAATATCATCTGCAAAGATATCCAGTGCCCCGACTTCAGATCCAAGGACGATCATTCCGTCTTTGGTTACATAGTAACGGGCCGGACGCAGACCGTTCCGGTCAAGACAGGCTCCAATCTGCTTTCCATCGGTATAAGCTACCGCTGCAGGACCGTCCCAAGGCTCCATTAAGCAGCTATGATATTCGTAGAAGCTCTTTTTATCTTCCTGAATCGTTTCATCATTTGACCAGGGTTCAGGAATCATCATCATAGCTGTGTGGGCTAGAGAACGACCGGATAAATATAAGAATTCAAAAGCATTATCAAACATAGAGGAGTCACTGCCGTTTGAATCAATAACAGGCAGAAGCTTCTCTAAATCATCATCACTGAAGTATTCGGAATGACATAGTTCCTGTCTTGCACGCATCCAATTAACGTTCCCGCGTAACGTATTGAACTCACCATTATGAATGGTGTATCGGTTTGGATGTGAACGTTTCCAACTCGGGAATGTATTTGTACTAAAACGGGAATGCACTAAAGCGAGGGCTGTTTTGAAATCAGGATGGTTTAAATCAATATAGAATGAATCCAGCTGTTCAGGAATCAGCATGCCTTTATACACAATGGTACGGGAAGATAGACTGCTGATATAGAAATCGTCAAATCCATCCCTTGAGGAAATTTCAATTTCCGCACGCTTCCGAATGATATATAAACGGCGTTCTAAATCCATTTGTGTTTGAATGTTTTCTGAAGGGGCAACAAAAGCCTGGCGGATAAAAGGCTTTGTTTTCTTCGCATCCTTACCGACGAAAGAATCATTGACAGGCACAGTACGCCAGCCGAGAAACTCCTGCCCTTCCTCAGCTACAATGCGTTCAAAGATTCTCTTACATTCCATTCTCGTATCATGGTCCTCCGGCAGGAAAATCATGCCTATGCCGTATTCACCAGCTTCAGGAAGGTAAATATCCTCTTTCTCACATTGTTTTTCAAAAAAGTAATGTGGAATCTGTGTTAAGATACCAGCCCCATCCCCTGTACTCACGTCAGCGGATTGTCCACCTCGGTGTTCTAAATTACAAAGGATCGTAACGGCATTTTCTACAATACTATGACTCTTTGTTCCATCTATGTTGGCAATCACTCCGATACCACAAGCTTCATGCTCATTTTCCGGATGATATAATCCCTGTGGAACAGGATATCCGTGTTTTTGCATATTCTTTCCCCCTAGCGGTCTTATTCTGGAAGGTTACAGGCAATAATAGAAAAATTCTGTCTTTTCAGTTTCTTACTAGTATACCATGAAAAATATGAGGATTCACGTTCATTCAGGCTCCGACTTGCTAATTTTCATTCAAATGCGACAATTTAAAATCACCCGCAAACCCGTACATTTACGCAATGTAAGCGCAACCAAAAATGTTTTTATAAACTCCAGAATTTTTTTAATTTTATTCATCAAAAAGAATAAAAAGCGATGTTTTACCTCAAATAAAGTATATAAATCCTCTCATTTGTATGAACATACACCAACAACAAATGAGAGATGTTTCCGTCAGCCTGCCTTTTTTTAAAAAAGAGAACAAAAAAATCGCCTTTACCTTTGTGGTAAGGCGATTTCTCTTAGGCGGCTTTCGTTCGGTCACCGTTTCTGCGCCGGTGATAAATGACATTGATTTCTGCGCCAATCATAAGAATCATTCCAGTCAGGAAAAACCATAACATTAAAATGATGATCCCGCCCAAACTTCCATACGTCGCGGAATAGTTCCCAAAGTTACTTACATAGAAGGAAAAGGCAAGAGAAATCAACTGCCATAGAACAGCTGTGATAATTGCTCCAGGTACAATGTGTTTAAATGGAATGTTTTTGTTAGGGGCGAAATGGTAGAGTGCTAATAAAACTAATCCAATAACAGCCATACTTATAACCCATCTAAGTACTTGCAGCAAGGCGGAAGCCTGATCCGGAAGGTTTACCATGTCAATAAGTACCTGCCCAAAAACGGGTAGGACTAATGCGACGACTATGGCTACAATCATACCAAGCGTCAAGGCGATTGAAAGGAGACGTACTTTTATAAACGATCTTGTTTCTTCCACGTTATAAGCTTGGTTCGTTGATTGAATAAAAGCATTGATCCCGCTGGAAGCAGACCACAGTGTCCCCAATATACCTACGGTCAACAATCCACCGCTTGGCTGCTCCACAACGGCTACAACATTCTCCCGAAACACATTAGCGGTATCGCTTGGAATTACATTACTCATTGCCTGAATAGCCGTTTCCGCCTCTATATTTAGATAAGGTAGAATCGAAAGGAGCAAAATGAGCATAGGTACGATCGACAGCAAGTAATAATATGCCTGCGCGGCGCCCAGTAAAGGGATCTTATCCTTTTGGAATTCTGCGATGACTGCCTTGGCATAGTCCATTATTTTCTTCACTCGTGCTTCCCTCCCATCGTCTTCTTTCTTGTCTATCCCCGTTTTTATGGATGGCTAACCTATGAAACGCAATTCGGCGCTTATCC
The DNA here is from genome assembly GCF_020524025.1 of Halobacillus litoralis. Classification (GTDB taxonomy): domain Bacteria; phylum Bacillota; class Bacilli; order Bacillales; family Halobacillaceae; genus Halobacillus; species Halobacillus litoralis_D. The sequence goes on from NZ_JAIVKN010000002.1 coordinate 846,457, forward strand.
TTCCTTACGGGCTTTTCTATTTGTCGATGAGGGAATATGTAAAGATTCACGATATTTGGCTACTGTCCGCCTTGAGACTTTAATGGCATGCTGTACTTTTAAAAGGTCTGCGATTTTTTGATCAGATAAAGGATGAGAGGAAGATTCGCTATGAATAAGCCGCTTGATGGACTGTTTAACCTCATGAGCGGATACACCCCCGCCTTTATCAACCTGAAAACCTTTAGCAAAGAAACTCTTCAAAGGATACAGACCCTCAGGAGTCTTCAGGAGTTTATTTGAAACCGTTCGACTTACAGTAGACTCATGTATATCTAATGTTTCTGCTACATTTTTCAGTTTCAGCGGTTTTAATGATCCTCCGTTCAAAAAATCTCGTTGATGGTTGATGATGACTTCCGCAACGTTCATCAAGGTAGCTTTCCGCTGTTTAATGCTTTGAACCAATCCTTGCGCCCGCTTATACCAATGATCTAGAAATTCGTAAGCCTTTCCGTCCTCTCTAGACATATGTAAAAGCTGGTCATCCCACTGGATCTGCTCCACCATGGAATAGGGGTCACTTAATAAATACCCTCCCGATTTTTTCTCTAAAATCAAATCCGGCATCCTCTCCTCAGCGGTCTGTACTTTTTTCATAATAGAAGGACGGGGGCTTAAGGTTTGGATGAAATCCATAGCTTCCTCGACTTTCTCCAAGTCCATCTCCATCTGAAAAGCGACATCGTCCCATTGATGTGCCGCTAAATCTTCAAGGTGGTGCTCAATAATCTTAGAGATCCACACTTTTTCAGGATGGTTTCGTTTCATTTGCAGCAGGAGAAATTCTTTAAGTCCATAACACCCTACCCCTATAGGTTCAAAGGTTAACAGACGCTGCCTGGCCTGTGTGACAGTTGTTCGATTGACACCCAAATGTTCGGCCGTTTCTATTTCTGTAACCGTGCAGTAGCCTTCATCATTTAAATTTCCAATTAAGAAAAGGAGTGCTTTTTTCATTAGTGGGTTCATGTTTAACCAATTGGCTTGCTCCACTAAGTCATTCCGCCAGTCGCTTTCGCCCTGGGCAATGTACTCTATTGGGTCATTATAGGGTTCCTGATGAGTGAAAGAAGAGGATGGAGTGTGAGATTCGTAGGTGAGAATAGGGTTTTCGTCCACTTCTTTTCTGATATATTCGAGTAATTCTGCAGACGAATATTGAAGCACATTCATAGATTGCCTCATCTCTGTAGTCATGATCAAACCTGTTGTTTGTTTATGAGTCAATTCGAGCTTCATTTTTCACACCCTCTTTTTTGATAGCGCTTTCTATTACTTACTATATTGGAGGAACAGAAGGTTTTTTTCAATATCTGCTGGATGATAAAAAGCCGCTGTTCCCCATCACCCTTATCAGGTGCAGAGAACAGCGGCTGATGTGCATACTCATTTAAGCATCTTGTGCTGCATTTATATGTATGTTTGGATTGTTGTGAAAAATATTTTCAGGATCATACTTTTCCTTCACCTTTAGTAAGCGTTGATAATTTTCACCGTACGTGCTCTCGGTAATTTGATCATCTGCTTCAATTCCATTTAAATAAGCTGCACCGTTGATTGATTGTGCTTTAAATGTCGTATAGAAGTTATGGATCCATTGATTCGCTGCTTCTTCCTGTTCTGGTGTATACATAAGGTCTAACAACAATAAGTATTTGCTGTTTCTCACCGCAAAAGCATTGTAGGACACATCTATTTGATTGACCTCACCATGATTCTCCCAAAGCTGGAACATTAGAGGACCCGGGGCTTTTTCCTTTTCAATCATCATCGCTTCGAAAACTTCTTCAGAGAGGTCTTCAAAGAACAACGAAGTTGGCAGAAAACGTTGCCCATGCGGGACCATAGGATCAAGTTTCTTCTGCAGGTCTACATATGGAATAACATCTGTGTTGTCGATGATCGGCTGAGCTAATTCTCTGAGCGGCCCGACAACTGACTTCCCTTCATCAGGAGATCCGGAATACATACCTGCTACTACCATCACAGACTTATAGTGTAGAAACTCAGGAAGCATCGGTTCTGGAGGCAGGTCCATAATGGTTAAGTTGACGCTTACCTCATCAGGAGCGTTTTCTAAATACTTGTTAAGTTCTCTGAATACCTGCTGCCCATCCTTTAGGTCATACATGACATCGAATGCGAGCACTTCCGGACCGATTTCGTGCAGTTGAAATTCAAATTCCGTAACGATTCCAAAGCTGCCGCCACCCCCGCGAAGGGCCCAGAAAAGATCTGCGTTTTCATGGTCACTTGTCTTCAAAACATTTCCATCTGCCGTAATTAAAGTGGCGCCGATCATCTGATCACAAGACAAGCCAAGCTTCCCTCTCAGGTAGCCAAAGCCTCCAGATAGAGCTAAACCAGCAATCCCTGTCTCTGAAACCGTTCCTGTCGGCATAGCTAACCCGTATTTTTGAGTTTCATGATCAATATCCGCCAGTGTAGCACCGCCCTGGACGTTGACCACTTTCTTCTCTTCATCAACCGAGACGTCTGTCATTTGTGAAAGGTCAATCATAATTCCGCCCTCGTTCAAGGCATATCCCGCTACGTGATGTCCACCGCCGCGAACTGAAATTTCCATTTGTTGTTCCTTTGCAAATCGCAGAGCCTCAATCACGTCTTGTTCATTCTTACAAACGACGATTCCAGCCGGCCGCTTCGTAATTCCTGCATTAAAAATCGCCCGCGTTTCCTCATACTTATCATCCTCAGGTACTACAATCTCCCCCGTCAGGACTTCACTTAAAGATTTCAATATACCTAGTAACCCCTTTCTTTTATGCACATTTATACTTAGTGCTTCTAATGCTATATTACTAGAAACAAGAAAGAAATTCCATATAAAATCCAGGGAAATTCACTAAGAAAGTTTCTAATAAATAGTGATGTAAATCATACGCAGGTAGATCATGTAAGCATATAAAAACCCTCCTGAAAACCGGTGATGAGGGGCGGGACAAAGCCGCTTACTCTCCACCAATCAGGAGGGCTTGTATGAGTTCAACGTAGAGAATAAATGCAGTTATGAAGGTAACAGATTCTAAATCAGACCACATTGTTATTGGAAACTACTGCATAAGGCGCAGAATCATATTTTCACAGGGATCTAATTTAACGGTTAACCAATGATTCTTTGAACTGAATATACTTTTCTTATTTTCTAACTGCTGCCACTTTCCTTTTTGAATAGGAATGTTTACTTCTCTTTTTTCCCTTAAATTCCGATTAAAAAGGAAAAGGATGCGTTCATCTGAAGCTTCATTCCCAAAATGATCGACTCCGTTATCGTTCCAGCGTTCAAAGCCGATGACATCGTGATCCGTTGCAAAGGACTTCCAGTGCCCTGTCCGCAGCACACTGTGTTCTTTTCTCCACTGTCCAATTTGACGATACCAATCCAGCAGCTCCTCATCCTCCCGTCCCCACGGGTATGGCTTTCGGTTATCCGGATCGGCGCCGCCGGTCACCCCCGCTTCATCTCCGTAGTATAGAGAAGGGACACCAGGAAAAGCGTACAGCCATAAACTGAGACCTTTGATTTGTTTAAAAATAAGGGATTTTTTTTCATCTTCAGAGAAATCATTGGCCATGTAACCTTCAAGCATCGTTATAATTCTTTCCACATCATGGCTTGAGAGCATATTCATCACCGCATAAAAATATTGCTTTGGGTAATGCTCACATAAAGTCATCAGTCTTCTGTGGACGGTGTAAGCATCCATTTCACCTTTCATAAAGTCCAGCATGATTCTGCGCATAGGGTAGTTCATAACAGAATCCAGAACGCCGCCTAAGAAGTAATTGCGCCGTTTCCCGTAGGCTGTTTTATTAGAGGCATCTTCCCATACTTCTCCCAGAAGTACGCTCGATTCATCTGTTCTCTTTAACTGGTGATAGATTTGACTGATCAAGTCGTCTGTTAATTCATCAGCTACATCCAGCCGCCAATGATTCATGCCGGACTTCTGCCACGTTTTAATGACACTATCATCATTGTGTATCAAAAAATTCTGGTAGTCCTGATTTTCTTTTCTTAAGGTCGGAAGCGTCCCGACTCCCCACCACGCGTCATATTCATCCGGGTACTTATGAAACGTATACCAGCTGTAATAGGGGGAGTTTTTAGACTGATAGGCCCCCAAAGAGTCATATTTACCCTCACGATTAAAATAAATACTGTTACTGCCCGTGTGGCTGAACACGCCGTCCAACATAATCTCTATCCCCCGCTTTGAAGCAGCAGCAATCAGTTCTTCAAAGTCTTCTTTTGTACCAAGCAGGGCGTCAATTTTATGGTAATCCCCTGTATCATACCGATGGTTACTTTCTGCTTCAAAGATAGGGTTTAAGTAAATGACCGTGATTCCAAGTGATTCAATGTAATCCAGCTTTTCTTCAATGCCCTTGAGATTTCCTCCAAAGAAATCCCAGCGAATGACCTCGCCACGTTCATTACGGATATAGACAGGGTCATTTTCCCAATGTGCGTGTACAAGACTTGTTTCCGGCGCTTTTTTCAAATCTACTTCTCCAGATGCATAAAAACGATCTGGAAAGATTTGATACATTGTCGCGTTCTTCCACCAGTCAGGTGTTTTATAAGCCGGATCATAAACGGTGATCTGCCATGATGGTGGGATATAGTCATAAACCTGTCCCTCCCCACTTTCATAGCTTTTTTCACGTCCATAATAAACCGTCCGGTCCTCCAAAATGATTTCAAAGAAATACCAGATCAACTGCGGCGTCTCCGGTGTCGTAATGGTTACTTCATAAGAGGTGCATTGATGTTCCTCACTGCACACATCCATTTCCTTTGTTTTCTCGTCGTCCGTACGATCCAATATATAATGGAGCATCACATGAGAAACCCGGTATCGATCGTCAACGTCAATTTTCAAAGTAACTTTGGAACCCTTCGGTGCAGCACCGAAAGGCTCCCTGTATGACTCCTCGAAACTATTGTGATACATCTCCTTTTGTCTCACACGTTCGCCCCCTTAAAACATCACTTCAACGCTTTCACACGCTGAATATTCCAAATATCACGGGCGTACTCCTGAATTGTACGATCACTCGAGAACACCCCTGATTGAGCAATATTGACCAGACTCTTCAAATTCCATTGACGTTTCCTCTGATAATCCTGACCGACCTTCTGTTGAGATAACAGGTAACCAGCAAAATCCTTCAGGACAAAATATTCATCATTATAGGTAAGCAGCGCATCATAAATCTCCTGAAATTCGGTTTCACCTTTGGAAAACGGACTGTAGTGGATCAATTGGTCCAGGGTGTGACGGATGCGTTCATCACTGTTGTACATCTCTCTGGATGAGTACGAGCCGTGGTTGTAGTGATCCCATACTTCATCTGACCTTAATCCAAAGATATAAATATTGTCATCCCCTACAAGCTCATGAATCTCAACATTCGCTCCATCCATGGTCCCAATCGTTACAGCCCCGTTCATCATGAATTTCATATTCCCCGTACCTGACGCTTCCTTTGTGGCCATGGAAATCTGTTCACTGACATTACTGGCAGGAATAATTCTTTCTGCCATGGAAACCGAATAGTTCGGCAGGAAGACGACTTTTATATAATCGTTCACATCAGGGTCCTTATTGACCACTTCTGCGATACGGTTAATCAATTGAATGACTTTCTTAGCAAAATGATAGCTTGGTGCAGCTTTTGCCCCAAAGAAGAACGTACGGGGGGCAATTTCCATAGAAGGGTTTGATTTTAATTCATTGTATAAATGCATAATATGAAGGGCATTAAGCAATTGGCGTTTGTAGCCATGTAACCTTTTAATATGGACGTCAAAAATTGAATTAGGATTAACAGTAATCCCCTGTGTGTCTCGAACCCAATTGGAAAAATCCACTTTATTTTTATGTTTAATTTCGTCCAGACGATCGAGAAACGCAAGATCATCTTTACGATTCATTAATTTAGTGAGCTGTTTAGGTTCATGAATCCATTCTTCACCAATGGTCTCATTAATTAATGCAGTCAACGGACGATTGCTGTGCATCAGCCATCTTCTATGAGTAATTCCATTGGTCTTGTTATTGAAACGGTCTGGGAATGTATTATAAAAGCGTTTCATCTCTCTTTGTTTCAAAATCTCCGTATGAAGTCTGGCCACACCATTGATGCTGTGGCTGCCTACGATCGAAAGATGCGCCATTTTCACTTGTCCATCAGCGACAATGGCTAAATCGGCAATGCGCTCAAAATCTCCCGGGAACGTCCGCCATAGTTCCTGACAGAAACGCTCATTGATTTCATGAATAATCATGAAAATTCTAGGCAGCAGGGATCGTACCATCCCGACAGGCCAGGATTCTAAAGCTTCGCTCAATGTTGTATGGTTCGTATAGGACACAGATGCCTGTGTAATTTCCCAGGCTTGTTCCCAGCCTACTCCTTTTTCATCCATTAGAATACGCATTAATTCCGGGATAACCAGGGCAGGGTGCGTGTCATTGATATGAAGGGCTACTTTATCCGGGAAGGATTCCCAAGGTACGCCGAGCTTTTCAAAAGAACGGACGACGGACTGGACCCCTGCTGAAACCAGGAAATATTCCTGCTTCAACCGAAGCCTCTTTCCATCTTCAGTAGAATCATCCGGATAAAGAAAGTTAGAGATCGACTCTAATGAACGTTTATGGTCTAGGAAATGTCCAAACTCACCTTCACGCTCCGCTTTAGACATCGTATTTTCTACGGTCGGTTCTGCCGACCAAAGCCGGAGGGTATTGACGGTTTCATTGTTGTACCCTACGACAGGAACATCATAAGGAACCGCTTGAATAGGTTCATAGTTTTCATATTTAAAATGCAGCTTCCCGTCTTTATTTCTCGTGGAGGATACGTGCCCATTAAACCTTACTTCAATGGCTTCATCAGGGCGGCGGACTTCCCAGATGAATTCCTTGGACAACCAATAATCCGGGAATTCCACCTGTTTTCCATCCATAATATGCTGATCGAACATTCCATATTTATAGCGTATTCCATACCCATGTCCAGCCAACTCCAAAGAAGCCAGCGAATCCAGGAAGCAGGCGGCCAGACGTCCTAAACCACCATTGCCAAGACCGGCGTCACTTTCTTTTTCTTCTAATTTTGAAAGAGAAAGCCCTAGATCATCCAAGCCTTCTTCCACAAGCGACAATACGTTCATATTCAGCAGGTTGTTGCCGAGCAGGCGTCCCATCAAGAACTCCATGGAAAAATAATACACCTGCTTTGTTTTGCTGAATTTATATTCCTGATTTGTACGAATCCAATTTTTGTTTATTTTTTCCGTTATTAAAGACCCTAACGCACGATACGTATCAAAATCTGAAGCTGTTTCCAAAGTTTTCCCCAACCGATCCTCCAGCTGCACCTTGAACTCCGCCTTGAACTCCTCTTTGTCACTGAACATCACCATTAAAGTTCCTCCTATCACCTCTGCTATTTAAACATGGTTTGATACAAGTCCATATATTGTTCAGCAGAGTTTTTCCATGTGAACTTACTCTTGCAAATATTCCTGGTAAGCGTCTGCCAAGAAGCAGGTTCATGATAGAGTGCGATCGCTCGGCGTATGGTGTAGAGCATATCGTGGGCATTATAGTTGGTGAACGAAAATCCGTTTCCTTCCCCTGTCTCTTCATTATATGGCTGAACCGTATCCGCAAGTCCTCCTGTTTCCCTGACAATTGGAGCAGACAAATAACGTAATGCAATCAATTGTCCAATGCCGCATGGTTCAAATCGGGAAGGCATCAGGAACATATCGCTGGCGGCGTAGATCTGTCTTGAGAAAGGTTCTGAAAAACGAATATGCGTTGACATTTTATCTGGATGTCGCTGCTGGACCCATTGGAGCATCTGCTCATATTGATATTCACCTGTACCAAGCAGAACAATTTGAACGTCGTCTTCATGAAGCAGTTCATCGATGACACGTCCAATCAAATCGAACCCTTTTTGTTCTACTAATCTGGAAACGATGCCAATTAACGGGACTTCTTTTCTTACCGGCAAACCTAATTCAGCTTGAAGCCACATTTTGTTCTGGGCTTTTTTAATCAGAGAACTGCGAAAAGGAAAAGCAAGCGCATCGTCTTTCATAGGATCATAGTTTTGCTCGTCGATGCCGTTGACAATTCCGACCAATTCATCTGTCCGCTTCCTTAGGACTCCGTCTAGGTTTTCCCCATAATAAGGAGTTTGAATCTCTTTTGCATAAGTTTCACTTACCGTTGTGATAAAATCGGCGTAGTTCAAAGCTCCCTTCATGAAGTTGATGTCTCCGAAAAATTCAAAGGCGTCCTCTGTCATCATCCCTTCATCAAAGTCCATTAAATCATGGAGCACAGACTGTGCATAAACCCCTTGATACTTTAAATTATGGATGGTGAACACGGTTTTCATACCTTGAAGCTTTTCAACTTCCTTATAATGGGTATGTAGGAACACCGGAATTAAAGACGCATGCCAGTCATGGCAGTGAAGAACGTCCGGAGTCCAATCCATCGCGCAGACCATATCCAGAACCGCGCGGTTAAAGAATACAAACCGTTCAGCTTCGTCGCCAAAACCATATAAATTTGAGCGCTTAAAGTAATATTCGTTGTCTATAAAATAGATAGGAATCCCGTCATATTCCAAATATTCAATACCTGCGTATTGAGTGCGCCATCCCAGCTGCACGTCCATTTCATTAAGGTGTGTCAGCTGCTGCTTCCAATGGTCATCCATATTTTCATATTTTGGCAGAACGACCCGGACATCGGCCCCTTGTTTTTTCAAAGCATGCGGCAGGGACCCTAGTACATCAGCTAATCCACCTGTCTTAATAAAAGGGGTACATTCAGAACCAATCATGAGTATATTCATTTTCATCTACTCCTTCTTAAAATTGTTCAATAAATCACTTAAACTCATATGATATGAAAGGGACTGTCAGAGTAATGAAATTCAGACAGTCCCTTTATTTTTTGTATTACATTGTCCTGCGCTTCGCTACGACAAAGGGTTTTTCAGGAGCCCCAATCAACGTCTTGCCATTTGAAATGTTACAGTCTTTATCCAAAATGACATTCTCCAGTACCGCATTGCTTTCAATCTCGCAGCGCTGCATGATAATAGAGTTCTTAATGACGGCACCTTCTCCTACTTTTACACCGCGGAACAGGATACTGTCCTCAACCTGGCCTTCAATGACACAGCCATTTGCAACCATGGTGTTTGTGACATTTGAAGTATGGGTATAATTCGATGGTGCTTCATTTTTAACTTTCGTGAAAACGGGAGCATCCTCTTTAAAGAGTTCATCGTGTTCCTGCGCATTAAGAAGCTTCGCGCTGTTGCGGTAGTAGCTCTCGACTGAGTTAATTAATGCATGCGTGCCGTGATATTCATAAGCGTGGACATGAATATCGTTAAGCTGTGATTTAATTCCATCAAGGAACAAATTCGTGCATCCGTGCGCAATACATTTTTCTATCAGGCTATAAAGGAAATCTTTCTCAATAATATACATATCCATATAAACATTTGAGTGGCCGCTTTCATTATGGATCGCTGTCACACGGTTGTTCTGGTCAATGTCCAGCTTGTGCGCCCGGTGATGTTCTGGATAAATCTCATCTACTTTTTTATAAATGACAGTGACATCAGCACCTGAACTTTTGTGCTCTTGGAGAACATCCTGGTAGTTGATGTTACATATATGCTGAGATCCAGTTACGACAATGTAATCGGCCAGCGTCCGCTTCACAAAATCGATATTATTATGGAAGTGCTGCAAGTCTCCCCTTGAAATGTCTGTTGGATCATTCCAGTCTGGAGGGAGTATGAATAATCCCCCGCGCTTACGGTCAAGATCCCACGCTTTCCCTTGTTCCAGGTGGTCCATAAGAGAACGGTATTTTCTTCTTGCGAAAACAGCTACGGAGTCAATCCGCGAGTTGGTCATGTTTGAAACAGCAAAGTCAATCATCCGGTAACGTCCGGCAAATGGCACGGCCGCTCCACAGCGGAAATAAGTCAATTCATCGAGCATATCTTGTTCATGGTCTAGGTTTATAATCCCGGCAATACGATCCATAATATCCTCCCTTAAATCAGTTAGTAGCAAAGCTGGTAGCCAGTACGCTTCCTTCATCGGCAACGAGTGTAATCTCACTATCTGGTGATGGATCTCCGATCACGGCCCCATCTTCAATGACACTGCCTTTAGCAATAATCGCCCGGTTGATTTTCACGTTTTTGCCGATTTTAACATCCGGCATAATGACCGAATCTTTTACAACAGCGGACTCATCCACATGCACCCCGTAAAAGATGATGGACGTATCAACAGTGCCGTAAATCCGGCAGCCTTCATTAATTAATGCATTTCTAACTTTCGATGAAGGTGCGATGTATTGTGGTGGCTGGTTTGGGTTCTTGGAATAAATGCGCCACTTGTTATCATTTAGATTCAGTTCCGGGTTTCTCTTCAAGAGATCCATATTGGCTTCCCAAAGACTGTCTACTGTGCCGACGTCTTTCCAATAACCTTCAAAGGTGTAAGCCATTAGTTTTTTATAATCATTAAGCAGAGCTGGAATGATATCTTTTCCGAAGTCATGAGAAGAATTTGGTTTTTCTGCATCTTCAATTAAGTAATGTTTCAGGACATCCCATCTAAAAATGTAAACGCCCATGGATGCAAGATTACTCTTCGGAAATTCCGGTTTCTCATCAAACTCAGTAATCTTGCCGTCTCCATCTGTATTCATAATGCCAAAACGGTTGGCATCTTCCCATGGAACCTCAATTACGGATATCGTAGCGTCCGCTCCGCTTTCCTTATGGTAATTAAGCATTTCGTTATAATCCATTTTATAAATATGGTCGCCTGAGAGAATCAGTACATGCTCAGGGTCATATTGGTTTAGGAATTTCAAATTCCGGTAAATCGCGTTGGCTGTGCCTGTGTACCAGCCTCCTCCTTCTGCTTCAACGAATGGAGGCAGCACAGAAACACCACCGTATTTACGGTCTAAGTCCCACGTGTCACCAATGCCGATATAATCATTCAGGATAAGCGGCTCATACTGCGTCAAAACGCCGACAGCATCGATGCCTGAATTCGTACAATTGCTTAATGGAAAGTCGATAATCCGGTATTTACCGCCAAAGTAAACGGCTGGTTTTGCGATTTGTTTTGTCAGTGACTTCAATCTGGTGCCTTGACCACCAGCTAGAAGCATAGCTACGCATTCTTTATTAATCATGATTTACCTCCTTGGAATCTGAAGTTCTTTTTAAGAAGCTCACACCTAGCGGGGGAATGGTCATGGTAATATGCTGCTCCTGCCCCTGCCATGCAGAAGGTACAGTATCAAGATGCAGACCGTTTGTCTGCCCGGAACCTCCAAAGTGTTCCGCGTCACTTGAGAAGATTTCCTTGTACGAACCGCTGCGGGGAACGCCCACTTTATAGTCGTGATAAACTTCTGGTGTGAAGTTGCACACGACCACCAGCTGGTCATTGGATGTACGGCTGTTGCGTGCAAAAGAGACGATACTCTGCTCATAATTGTTAGGATCAATCCACATAAATCCTTCTTCTTTATGATCAAGCTCCCATAAAGCAGGCATATCTCTATACAATTGGTGCAGCTGTTTCGTATACTCCAAGACCGAGGCGTGCGAATCATATTCAAGCAGTTCCCAGTCTAAGTCCTCCATATCTTTCCATTCATCAAACTGTCCGAATTCACCTCCCATAAAAAGGAGTTTCTTCCCAGGGTGAGCATACATATAAGCTAAGAACGCACGTAAGTTGGCGAACTTCTGCCAATAATCACCCGGCATTTTATTTAGTAACGATTTCTTACCATGAACGACTTCATCGTGAGAAATCGGTAATACAAAGTTTTCTGAGTACGCATAAAAAAGTGAAAAAGTAATGAGGTTGTGATGGTATTTACGGTGGATCGGATCCATTTCCATGTATTTCAACATGTCATTCATCCAGCCCATGTTCCATTTATAGTTGAACCCAAGACCACCGATATAGGTTGGTGCGCTGACGAGGGGCCAGGACGTGGATTCTTCCGCCATCATCAAAACATCAGGGACCTCTTCGAAGACAGCTTCGTTCATCTTCTTAATGAAGGAAACGGCCTCAAGATTTTCTCTTCCTCCGTATTCATTCAGTTCCCAATCGCCATCTTCTTTACCAAAGTCTAAGTACAGCATACTTGCGACTGCATCTACGCGAATCCCATCCAGGTGGTACTCCTTCAGCCAGTAGATCGCGTTCGAAATTAAGAAGCTCTGTACTTCATTTCTGGCAAAGTCAAAAGTCAATGTTCCCCATTGGGTTTTTTCAGCTTTGCTTGGGTTTTCATATTCATAGAGAGCTTCTCCATCAAACCGGCGCAGCCCATGTTCATCTTTACAAAAGTGTCCCGGAACCCAGTCCAATATGACACCGATTCCATGTTTATGACACTGATCGACAAAATACTTAAAGTCATCCGGGCTTCCGTATCGGGATGTCACAGAGTAGTAGCCCGTCGCCTGATATCCCCACGAACGATCAAAAGGGTGTTCTGTCAAAGGAAGCAGTTCGATATGCGTGTATCCCAGTTCTTTCACATAAGGGATAACCATCTCTGCGTATTCACGATAATTATAAAAAACTTCCTCCTCAATATACTTCCACGAACCCAGATGTAGTTCGTAAATGGACATTGGAGATTCATAAGGATTTCGCGCTTTCCTCTGGTTCATCCACTCCTTGTCCCCCCATGAATAATCACCTAAAGGGTAGACAACAGATGCTGTATTCGGACGAAGCTCACTGGAAGTCGCATAGGGGTCCGCCTTTAAACGGAGGTGTCCATGTGAGGTAAGAATTTCATACTTATACATCGTTCCTTTTTCCAGACCTGGAATGAATGCGATCCAAATTCCGTTATCATTAATTTTTTCCATCGGGTGCTCCCGACCGTCCCAGTTATTGAACATCCCTACTACACTTACTTGGACAGCATTTGGTGCCCAAACCGTGAATCGGATACCCTTTTCTCCATTTCTGGTGTCAGGATGAGCACCGAAAAGTTGATAACTATAACGGAGATTTCCTTCATGGAATAAATAAATATCATGCTCTAAAGATGTTTCTTGGACCACATCACCACTCCTCTTCTCTCTATACTTTTTTGTCGAAATAAGTCCTCAGTAAAGATCTCCTTGAGAACCATTTACTCGCCTATATCAATCATAAAATTAGCCTTGGTGTTTTACAATTGTTATTAGTTAAAATTTTCTGAGAAGTTTTGTCGAGTTCTGTCGAATCTTATAATTTACGGCTGATGTTCCCTTAAGAAAACGAATTGAATTTAAAGTAACCGCTTACATAATTAGGGAGTTCCCTTTCTTATTTATGGAGAAACCACATTCTGAAACAAATGTATAATTTTTGCTTTCCTGAACGACATTCGTGAGAAAATCACCCTGAGAAGAATTCCGTTTATAGTTCAAAGGAGAGAGTTTCAACAAAAAACATTAGTGGTATAGCTTTACAAACAATCTAAAAAGGGGGATTCGTCGTGTCATTGGCAGGAATTGGACTACTTATCATCGCCGTTGCTTTTGCTTTCATCAGCATTTATGTCGTTAAAACCTTAAAAGCAGCTTCCACTACAATGAAGAGTGTTTCACATACGTTGGAAAAAGTGGAAGGACAAATGCAGGGCATTACTTCCGAGTCAGAAAGTTTACTTAAAAAGACGAATAATATCGCATCAGATATCGAAGAGAAAACCCAGACATTGAATGGGCTTGTACACTCATTAAAGAATGTGGGCTCAACCGTAGGGAATGTAAATCAATCCTTTCAAGGTATTTCGGAAAGTGTAGCCCATGCTTCCCACCAGAGTAACGATGAGGTTGCGAAAGCCTTCCGCTGGGGCGATGCTGCGATCGAATTATACTTAAAGTTCAAGCGGAAGAAAGCCCAATAAAAGAAGGAGGGAATGGATATGGATTACTTAGGAATCGGAGTTTTAATTATCGGCATCGCTTTTGCCATCGTTTCAATCTTTTTAATTAAGGCCTTAAACAATCTCGCAGGCGTGTTAAGCGGTGTACAAACGACCGTTGACCAGCTCCCCGATCAGCTGGATACTGTGATAAAAGAAACAAGCGGCGTGCTTCATACGAGTAATGAAACACTAGCTGATGTGAATGAGAAGATGAAAGCCATCAGCCCGCTGTTTTATATCGTCGGGGACATTGGGGAGTCTTCCAGAAAACTGACTTCCTCTCTTGTTGATATGACTCAATCTCTGAAGGAAACCACACACGAGGGAGAACAAAAGATCAACGAAGAAGGATGGCGCGGCATTTACGGGGCTATTGCGATGACTTATTATTTCTCCCAAAAACGAAAAGCTTTGAAATCAGCAGCCCAACTGGATAGTCCATCCTCATGAAAACAAAGGAATGGATTATTGGACTGTCGGCGGGCCTGTGCAGTGGATGGATGATACGAAAAGTTGTAAGAGAACCATCCGTTACAAAGATGAAGTATAATCGAAAGAAGAAAGACTTTTATGAAACAGGTAAAAATCAGTATGAAGACATTCAGGCAACCAAAGAAAAACTTCGTATAGAGGCACACAAAAACCTAAATTAAGGAAGGGGAAAAATCATGCAGAATCAAGAAGTGAACCAACAGACAACTCCAAAAAAACGAGGAAACAAAAAGCTGCCGCTGGCCATTCTTACAGGAGCACTAATTGGAGGAGCTTTTGTTTTAATTAAAGATCCAGCCGAAAGAAAACGTCTGAAAGAAGGCACGCGTTCCAAGAAAGATGCTGTATCTGAGTATGCTTCTGAAGTGAAGGAAGACCCATCGGCCAAAAAAGATGACCTCGTCACACGCGTACGTAACGTAGTCAACATCGCAAGTGAAGCAGCAGCTACCATTCAAGAAGTCTTTAACAACCAAGGCAAAGAAATCACAGAAAAAGTGAAAGATATTAAAGAAGAATCAGAAGAAATTGTTTCAACAGCGAAAGAAGCTGGTGAAGAATTGCAGGATGTTGGAGAAAAGGCACAGGAAGCAAAGAATGAATTAACGGAGGATTCTGAGGAAACAGCCGGAGTCCCTCAGGAAAAAGTAGTAGAAGTAAATCCTCAACGATAAGGACAAGATAAGTTCAGGGCAGTTGTGCTCTGGACTTTTTTTGTCTCTGTTATTTGTTTCTTCACCTTAATTAGATAAAGGAGTACTTAAGAAGTGAATCTGGAATACATATGTTCGAGATCGTCAGGCAGTAAGGGCCGTGTGAAAAACTTTGTATAGCCATCATCTTTCCTACAAAGTCTTCACCCCGTTCAAAAAGAGCCTGTTCCAATAGGAACAGGCTCTTCCATTCAGGCCTCGCCTTTATAGCCTAAACGCTCGCGATCGATATATTCATTCGGTTCCTCGCCAAACCCAGTACTATGGTTTTTAAACTGGGCCTTACGTCCATTCCGATGCTCTCCATGACTTGTTCTTTCTTTAAACTGGTGGTCATGTTTTCGGTCTTTTTTACTCATCCTAATCACCTCATGCAGGACCTGATGTCTTACATGATTAGTTTGTTAAAAACGAGAGAAACTATGCATGAATACGGTAGGAAGGTTCACTTGTTCCCCACTTCTCCAGATGTTTACGGAACAAGGCCATAACCACAAGGTGGGCTTTTGCCTGGGTATATTTATAAAAAAACCACGGGAGAGAAGGCATATAATCATGGATCGCCACAATCGCTTCCTCTTTCTCTGGGATTTTGCGGAATTCCAGACGCCCCCGGACATTTTTGCTGCTATCAGCAAGACTGCCACCCGAGATGTAATAAAGGGCCCTGTCTTCGGTACTGCGTTCTGCTGAATAAGTAAGTTCAAGTAATGGTATTTTTTGAAAAATAATCCCAACCTTGCAGCAGTGGGCATCATCAACGGTCGTTTTCACCCATGGATTCAAGATTTTCTCCAGCCATTTGACGTAATACTTACCAATCCAATCGGCTGAATGTCCCTGTGGCAGTGGAATACGCTGAACCGAGCGCACGTCGTGCTGGACAGAAGCAACGGGACGCAGCCGTTTTTTACCGGATGATGATCGTTCTTCTTTTTCAAGCGCCTCCTTTGCGGCTTCTTCAAACGTCACCTTCCCTTCACTAATTCCTTCAACTTTGTTTTTGGAGTGCGTGACCATAGGATGAACAAGGCTTTCGATTAGCGGATACACCATTTCTTTTGAAGATCCCGTTACAAGACGCACCCATAATTTTGACAGTCCAATGGTTAAAAAAGGAACATCGATGGCTGCTGGTTTTCTTCCCATGACACGGGCTAATTTTTTCATCATCGTCTCGTATGTCATGACCTCCGGGCCTCCAACATCGATGGACCGGTTTTCCACGGTCTCATTGCCTATGCTCTTATCCATCGCACCAATGACGTCTGGTAAGGCAATGGGCTGGGTTTTGGTCTTTGTCCATTTAGGTAAAGCCATAAAAGGCAGACGTTTCACTAATTTCTTCAAGATTGGAAAGGAAGATCCACGTGGGCCTACAATTAGTCCTGCCCGAATCGTCGTAACGGGCACGCCGTAGGCTCCTAGTATTTTTTCTACTTCCAGACGGCTTCTTAAATGTCTGGAAAGCTCTTTTTGACTTTCTGGAATAATACCGCTCAGATAAATGATCTGCTTAACTCCTTTTTTATAAGCGGCTTGTGCAAAGTTGTCCGCTAAGATAACATCCATATCCTCAAACGTTCCCTGGGTGAGTTTGGCAGAAGGCATCATGGAGTGGACGAGATACACCGCTATATCTGCCCCTTCAAGCCCTTTTTCCGCATCCGCAAGTGAATATAAATCACAGGAACGCCATTCTATATGATCCGTGTCCTGTTTGGTTTCAACGTTTCTCGATAAAGCAATAATATCTGAATGCTGGGTTAATTTATTTATTAGATTTTGACCGATATATCCACTTGCTCCGGCTAGTGCTACGACTTTTCTCTCTTTATTCAGTATAGACACTTCCTTTACTCTTTTTTTATTATGTACCCTTGTCCATTTCGTGTGTAACTCAGCAATCGGTCCCTCCAATTGGTGGTTTCTTCCACAATCCACCCTGGTATTTTAAGGGTCACATTCCATTAATTTGAACGCAGTCACAGGAATCAGGACGCTATCATTGACACATAATCAAACATGCTTTATCTTATCCTAGTAATCACAAGTAATTTGATCAGCATTAACGGTATTAATATAAAATTATAGGAGGTATCACCATGAAATTCATCTGGGATAAATATACCAATGCTTCATTAATAAAGAAAATTTCATTCGCACTTATTTTAGGAATAATCATCGGACTTATATTCGGAGAAGATGCTTCTATCCTCGCTCCATTCGGGGATTTACTGCTTCGACTGCTCAAGTTTATCATCGTCCCTTTAATCCTGTTCACACTCATAGTCGGGGTAAATCAGACCAACTTAAGCAGTCTTGGCCGCATGGGAGGGAAGGTTTTCCTTTACTATTTAGGTACTTCCGCCATCGCTATTCTAGTAGGTGTCTCCATAGCCAGCCTGTTTAATCCTGGTTCAGGAATTTCGTTAAATGGAACGGAGAGTGTAGAGGTACCTGAAAATCCAGGTGTCGCAAGCGTTCTTTTAAATATTGTTCCAACTAACATTGTACAAGCCTTTACAGAGATGAACCTTCTTGGAATAATCTTCACGGCAATCGTCTTTGGTCTGGCGGTTTCCTACCTTCGCTCTTCTAAAGCCTTCAGCGAGGTTGGGAATCATTTATATAAAGTGATTGATGGTTTGAATGAAGCGACTCTTGCCGTCATGAAAGGTATTCTTCAGTATGTTCCTATCGGTATCTTTGCAATCATTGCGGAAGTCGTAGGAACACAGGGTGCGGACACGTTATTATCATTAGGAAATTTCGTTCTCGTCCTTTATATCGGATTGATCGTCCAGCTTGTGCTCTATATTGTGTTCTTATTTGTTACAAAGAGAAAACCATTGTCATTCTTTAAAGAAGCACGAACACCTATGATTACAGCCTTCGTTACGCAAAGCAGTTCAGGAACTCTTCCTGTTACGTTAAATGCCGCTCGTAATCTTGGCCTGAATAAAAGTCTATACGGATTCAGCCTGCCTCTAGGTGCCACGATTAACATGGATGGGGCAGCGATCCGGATTGCTGTGTCAGCTGTCTTTGCGGCTAATGTCATCGGTGACCCATTAAGTTTTGCAGCGATCATGCAGATTGTCCTCGTAGGAACCCTTGCATCTGTCGGAACTGCGGGCGTGCCCGGGGCAGGAATCATTATGATTGCTACAGTCTTTTCACAGGTAGGACTTCCAATGGAAGCAGTCGCTCTCCTGGCTTCTGTTGATGTGCTTATCGGCATGGGAGCTACAGCCTTAAATGTGACGGGTGACCTTGTCGGTACCTCTATCATCAACAAAACTGAAAAACACACAGAAGGAAAATAATTATATTACTTCACTCTAAAGAAAGCCACGGAACCGTTTTGGTTCCGTGGCTTTTCATTGGCATCCGTACAGCTGTTATCCGGGAGAGCTGATTACGTGATGTGTAGAGGATAGGGTCCTCGAAGTCATACATATGAATCTTCCTGCCTGATAACGAAGGAAAATATTAATCCATTGCAAAATACAGAATTATTGCGATTTCGAAAACTCTATTACCGTAATGGGGGACCTGGAAACTGCGAGACTCCTGCGGTAATGGACAGACTGGCGAGACCCCGGAGAGCGAAGCTCGAGGAGGCTTGCCTTCCTCCCCGCGGAAAGCGAGTAGTTTCCATCCCCCTCACACTTTACAAGCTTCTCGAAACAAAGCCTTTCAGTAAGAAAATCCTTTCCTTATATAAACAGCAAATAGGCCGCAACCAATACAAGAAGCAATCCAACCACAGAAGTCATAAAAACGATGATCCGGTTTGATGATTCAAAACGATTTTCGTTAATGTTTTTTCTCGTATGATAATAATTCATAGTCGCCCCGACGATCGTCATAAACCCGAGAAATAACGAAACAATACTGACCAAAAGCGCCAGATCATCCACGATCTCACCGGAATTGGGCAGAGCCGTTATCTGCAGGGTGGTGGCTAAGAACCCTACCCCGACTAAGGCGATGCTCGTTCGAATCCAGGCTAAATATGTACGTTCGTTCGCTAAATGCTGTTGAATTAAATTTCTCTCATCTGCCACAGGCTCATCTCCTTTTACTCCTTATCATACAACAGTGAAGCAGGCTCATACCTTATTCCTTTTAAAACCAAAAGAAGGCAAGCCTGTATCAGCATGCCTTCTTTTTCTGCCTATCACTTTTGGAGAGCTGATTTATAACGTTCATAATAGCTGTCCACGTTATTTAATAACAACAACTCCGTATACAAATAAGCTTTCATATTAAAATCAGAGAAATCGATGTTCGTCATCTCCTGAATTTGTTTAATCCGATAATTCAACGTGTTTGGATGGATAAACAGTTCCTGCGCTGTCTGTTTACCCTTTCCGTTATTAGCGAGATAGGCTTCCAATGTAAGCAGGAGCTCCGTCTGTTTGTTCATATCATTGCGAATCAATAGTAAAAGGTCTTCACTGTAATAATCTTCTGAGCTGTTTTTCTCATAAAGCGCAGCTAAGTACCTGTACAGACCAAGCTTGGCAAATTCACGCGGCATGGTTTCCGGGCGCGGACTGATGAAGTTGGCGGTCTCAATTACTTCAAGAGCTTCCAGGAAGCTCTTTCTCATGTAATAAAGTTTAGTATACTCCTTGCCGACACCAATTAAATAATGATAAAACTCTTCTTCCCCTGTCTCGAATTTCACTTCATCAATCAAATCACGCGCGATATCTCTTGAAGACATGTGCTTTTCCTTCCGTCCTTCTATGAAGAGAATCATTTGAAATTCTGTTTTCAAATAATACATGTGTTGATTCGCTCTGAAGCGGTTCACGATATCTTCTAAATGCTCAAGCATGAACTTGTATTGCGGGGCTGTCACGGAAAAGACCATAATAGAAAACCGGTCAGGGATCTGCAGTTTCGCTAAAGAGGCATCATGCCGAAACTGACTTTCACTACCATATTCATGATGAATGAGCTGCCAAAGCAGTTCCTCCTTACGGCCTTCTTTCGCATTTACCTTCATGAACTGATCATAAATGAGCTTACCCAGATGAGAGGTGATTTCTTCTAAAAACTCCAAATCTTCTTCAGCCAGCATTTCATTCGATTCTTGTATCCATACATACCCCATCGTATGGCCCAGATGCTTAGCCCCTATGACGACTCTCTGCTGAAATCCGAGTTCTTCTATAGGATCAACACGAATCGGGTGTGGTTTTGTTTCCAGGCTCTGAACGATCCCCTCTTTTTTCAACCGATCAATGATAAAAAGGGGACATTTCTTTGAAAGGATTGTTTTTTGCTGGGTCTGGTCAAAATCATCAAAGGAAGAACTGTAGGCTATTAATTCAAAGTTCTTATTTTCAATGATTACCGGCTTCTTTAACTTGGAACTGATCAGCTCTGTTGCTTTATGAATATCTTCTGCCTGAAGGATCAATTCTTTAACTTCCATAGGAATCCTAACCTTTCCGAGTAGGTTGAATGTCATCATTCGTTACCCTCCATTATATCGGTTGTTGTTGGAAAGAAAAAGAAATTAAGTAGATAAAAAGTGTAAGATCCTTCGTTTTAGACCGGCAAGCTTATCACATAGAGCAGCAAGGGGAGCTCCTCCCATTCAATTGAGGCGGCATTCTTCGTTTTTTATGGCTCTGTACCTATGCAGAGGCCGGCACCTCTCAATGACGGACCGTTTCAAAATACTCCCCTATCTCTCTCCTTTAAAAAAGCTCTCCCAGGTGTGGGAGAGCCTCAGGTGATTTTAAAACATTTCAGAGATCGTCTTCGCCTGCATATGCAGCGCCAGATAGTCCGGTCCGCCTGCTTTAGAGTCGGTACCTGACATTTTGAATCCGCCAAACGGCTGGTATCCTACGATGGCACCTGTGCAGTTGCGGTTAAAGTAAAGGTTGCCGACATGGAAATCGTATTTTGCTTTTTCCAGATGATCACGGTTGTCAGATATGACCGCACCTGTCAAACCGTATTCTGTATTATTGGCAATCTCGATGGCATCATCGAAGTCTTTAGCCTTTGTAAAGCAGACCACAGGGCCGAAGATTTCTTCCTGCTGCATGCGGGACTCTGGGTGAAGGTCTGCAAATACCGTCGGCTTGATGAAGTAGCCTTTTGAATCATCGCCTTCTCCACCTGTCACCAAGCGCCCTTCTTCTTTACCAATCTCCATGTAGCTCATGATTTTGTCATAAGCCCCTTGATCGACAACTGGTCCCATATAGACGTTTTCTTCAGAGGCATTTCCTACGGTTAACTGCTCTGTACGTTCTTTTACTTTTTCCAGAACTTCATCATAGACATCCTGGTGAACGACAGCGCGCGATCCAGAGGAACACTTCTGTCCGGAGAAACCGAAAGCAGATACGATAATGGCATCTACAGCTGTCTCGATGTTCGCCTCTTTATCAACCACTACGGTATCTTTTCCGCCCATCTCCGCAATGACCTGTTTCAAGTGATTCTGACCCTCTTGAATTTCAGCTGCACGTTTAATGATCCGCGTCCCAACATCACGGGAGCCGGTGAAGGAGATTAACGCTGTTTTCGGGTGGTCGACAAGGTAGTCTCCTACTTCTCCACCGCTTCCTGGTACAAAGTTCAGAACGCCTTTTGGAAGTCCGGCTTCTTCAAGAACCTCTACGAACTTCGCAGCAATCACCGGACTGTTACTCGCCGGCTTCATGACAACTGTGCTTCCTGTCACCAGTGGAGCGACTGTCGTACCTGCCATGATGGCAAAAGCGAGATTCCAAGGAGGAATAACGACAGCTACACCTGTGGATGTATAAATGTAACGGTTCTGTTCACCCGGGCGGCTTTCAACTGGTTTGCCTTCTTTCAGCTCGATCATTTGACGGCCATAGTACTCAAGGAAATCAATCGCTTCTGCTGTATCTGCATCTGCTTCTTTCCATGGCTTGCCGACTTCATAAACGAGATAGGCAGAGAATTCGTGTTTGCGGCGACGGATAATATGAGCAGCACGGAACAAGAGTTCAGCGCGGGCACGCGGATCCCATTTTCTCCAATCTTCAAAAGCGGTTGCCGCGGACTGTACCGCTTTTTCAGCTAGATCAGCATTGGCTTTCGATACTGTCCCTACGACCTGCTTTGTGTTGGCGGGGTTGGTAGATGTAATCGTATTGTCTGTTCGAATACGTTCTCCATCGATCAGAAGGTCATGATGCTGCCCTAGTTCTTCTTTCACTTGCTTTAATGCTTCTTCGAAAGCTTTCTTGTTCTCTTCTACTGTGAAATCTGTGAACGGTTCGTGTTTATAAGGCTGGACCATGATAAAATTCCCCTTTCTGATTTTAAAAAATTTATTTACTGAAAAATCCTCTGAGTGCAAAAGCAATATTCGCGGGTCTCTCTGCAAGACGCCTCATAAAATACCCATACCAATCTTCTCCATATGGCATATAGACGCGTACGTTATACCCTTCTTTAAGAAGGTCTTTCTGCATTTGAGTTCTCATCCCATAGAGCATTTGGAACTCAAAGCGGTCGTTTGGAATGTCATGCTCTTTTACTAACTGCTTTGTGTAATCCACAATCGCATCATCATGACTTGCAATAGCGGTATAGTTGCCATTGAGCAGGTTTTTCTTGATCAGATGCTTCAAGTTATCATCGACCAATTTTTTCTCTGGAAAAGCAACTTTGCCTGACTCCTTATAAGCCCCTTTTACAAGACGCAGATAAGGCTGGCAGTCATTTAAATTGTCTAAATCCTCATCAGAACGATAAAGGTAGGATTGAACAACCGTACCTAAATTCGGATACTCTTTCTTTAACTCTTGATAAATTTCTAATGTTGCTCCACATCTTGAGGAGTCTTCCATATCAATCGTAACGGTCAGGTCATGCTTTTGAGCTTCTTTTAAAATCAGCTCCATGTTTTCCATGACTAGCTCCCTGCTGATATCCAACCCCAAGGATGTTAATTTAAGAGATACTTCTGACTGTAATTGGTGGCTCGCTATCTGCTGGATGCTGCGAATGCATTCTCCCGCCCGATCCCTTGCCTCCTGCTCACAGTTTACAAACTCACCTAAGTGGTCGACAGTGACCACAAGACCTTCGTGGTTTAGCTGTTGAATTAATGGAATTGCCTGAGAGAAAGTCTCTCCTCCTACTATCTTGTCAGCCCCAAATTTAGCGCCAAAACGCTTAGCAAAGCGATCTAACAACTTGTTGTTGGAAAGGTATAAGAAAAAATTCTTACTGATGGCTTCCAAGATCACCACACCCTTTCATCATTCTCCTATTGATCACCATCCGGGTCTTTTAGGTGGAATGGAAGTATTTTTTAATTCTTAAGAAAATTATAACTAATAGCGTTTACATAGCACAACGTGTCGAAAACACAAAGATAAGGGCTCCGTTTTATAGTTTAAACACAAAAGCGGCCGGCGCCCGTTTAGAATAGGCGTTGAGCGGGAACATTCCGTGTCATTAAAACCTAAATTCAAAAGGCCGTAGACGTAGAGGAAAAAACACAAAAACATCCCTTCCGTTGTTATGGAAGGGATGTTTCTTTTCATGATCCTTAGGAGGATATGTCTTTGTCCTTAAAGTTCATTTCTATCGAGGGTAAAATGATAGTGTTGTACTAATTTGAACTCTTTTTCGTACTTTGTTCCATTCTCCTGTCCACATCTTTTCTATAAGGCATTCCCCCCTGTGCCCCAAACCCGGTTACGGAGAAAGAGGCCGCACAATTGGCAAAACGAATACTATCTTCTACGCCTTTTCCTTCAGCGATGGCTGTCCCAAAGGCCGCATTAAAGGTATCACCGGCACCTGTGGTATCGACTGCTTGTACAGGAAAGGCCGGAACGAGCACCTGGCTTTTGCCGTTATGATAGCGGACACCTGCCGCCCCCTCTGTGACCAGCAGCTTACCAGGGAACTTTTGAAGAGCATCAGACAGCTCCATTCCATTAAAAAGGACCGCTCCTTCGTGCTCATTTGGTGTGATGTAGGAAGCATAGTTGATCACCTCATCTGATATTTTCCGCGCCGGTGCAGGATTTAATAGGAGAGGCACACCAAGCTCTTTACAAAGTTCCGCTGCATACACGACCGTTTCTTCTGGTACTTCCTGCTGGATCATTACAAGGTCACAGGTCCGTAGTAAAGCCACGGATTCTTTAACGTAATCAGGCGTTACACCATCATTGGCCCCTTTGACGACAATAATGCTGTTATCCCCCTCGGCCAGAGTAATATGTGCTGTACCGGTTTCTACACCTGTCACCCGATCCACATAATCGGTGTTCACACCATTCCGTTTAAAATTCTCCAGGATTTCAGCACCATAAGGGTCATCTCCGACACAGCCAATCATATGAACGTCCGCTCCCACTCTGGCAGCTGCAACAGCCTGATTCGCCCCTTTCCCTCCTGGTACAGTCTTAAATGATTCACCAAGTACGGTTTCACCCGCGTTTGGACGCTTTGTTGAAGTGACAACAAGATCCATCGATGAACTGCCGATGACGGCCACTTTCGCTTTCTCCATTGTTTTCATTCCTTTCCCATTCCCCTGTCTATTTATCGTTAGAAAAACCCGTCAAAAAGACGGGTCCATTCACTTTATTTCATAATTAAAACCGGACAGGACGCATGCTGGACTACATTATTGCTGACACTTCCGAGAAATAACTGTTTTACGTTCCCAAAACCGCGGCTGCCTACAATAATTAAATCAACCGCCTTTTTCTTGGCATAAGCACAAATACTTAAACCAGGATTTTCTTCCACGTTACTCACAACCACTTCTGTAACAACATCCACACCCGGTGATTCCATCTGTTCTTTCAACACCTGCATTTCAGAGCGAAATCGGTCGGCCATCTCTTTTCCGATACTGCGCGAGACTGCGGCATTGGTCGCAGGTCCGGTAGGTTTAACAACAGATAAAATATAGATTTCTCTTTCAGGGGACTCACAAGCCTGATTTTTCGCTTCATAGACTGCCTCTCTGCTCAAATCGCTGCCGTCATAAGCGACAAGGATGCGCTTTGTCATAAAGAAACCCTCCTGAATAAAGTGGTCTTTCCACCTCTATTTTATCATAATGAAAGCGTTCCCTTAATGGTTGGACTTATGTTTATTCCATTATTTGTTCATCATCGTTGTTTCACGTGAAACAATAATACCTCCTAAGAATAGACAAACACCCATGACAAGTGTCATATAGATGACCTGACGTTTGTGTCTTATAAAATTCTCCCTTTTCACCTATCATAACTAATATGAACAAACGTGAAGGAGTCGTTTTTAATGAACAAAGAGAAACAAAAAGAGCTGAAGAAAAGCGTATCAACCTATGCGAAGCCTGACACAGCTGCAGGCGTCCGCCAGTTAATGAATACAATTGTACCCTTTGTTCTTTTGTGGTACCTGGCTTATGTAAGCTTATCCGTGTCTGTTTGGTTAGCCGTCCCTGCTGCCATGCTCGCTGGAGGGTTTGTCATTCGAATGTTTATTATTTTCCATGACTGTACACACTCTTCCTTTTTGAAAAGTCAAAAAGCCAACCGTATGATTGGGACCATTACCGGAATCATAACGTTGTTTCCGTTTGATAAATGGAAGAGAAGTCACTCCATTCATCACGCTACAAGCGGTAATTTAGACAAACGTGGAACGGGTGATATCTGGGTGATGACGGTCGATGAATACGTGCAGGCCTCTTTCAAAGAACGTATGGCCTATCGTATATATCGAAATCCACTTGTCATGTTCGGCCTTGGTCCGATTTATTTATTCCTTGTATCAAACCGGTTCAATCGTAAAGGCGCCAAACGTAAGGAACGCATCAACACATATGTAACAAACGCTGCCGTGGCTGTAATCTACAGTGCATTGATCTGGGCGATTGGATGGGAAGCTTTCTTAATCATTCAAATTCCGATCCTATACGTTTCTGGAATTCTTGGCATCTGGCTCTTTTACGTCCAGCACCAATTCGAAGACTCCTATTTTGAGGATGAATCAGAATGGGACTTTGTAAAAGCAGCCGTTGACGGAAGCTCCTATTATAAACTTCCGAAACTGCTCCAGTGGGTGTCAGGAAACATTGGATTCCACCATGTTCACCACCTAAGCCCAAGGGTTCCAAACTATATGCTGGAAAAGGCGCACAACGAAACACCGCCCCTTCAGCATGCAACAACGATTACACTGGCGACAAGCCTGGAATCGGTCCGCTTCCGTTTGTACGACACAGAAAATAAAACCTTCGTTTCATTTAAAGAAGTAAAGCCCTTATTAAAAAAGAAACGATTGTCTATGCTGGAAAATAACCAGCCGACTTTACAAAATGAGCGATGAGAAAAAGTCCATTCTGATGAATGGACTTTTTTCCATGATGACAGGGAACTTTTTTTCCCATATCCTTAAGAAAAGAACAGGAGGTGCCGCCCATGCAGAACTGGTATCATATCATTCCAAAAAATACAGGACTCAGCATTTATGTATGGATTATTTTTTGTCTGCTTCCCTTCTTTTTTATTTTCCGATCATCCTCGATGTATGAAATGATGATCGGCATTCTCATGACTTTGATTTTCTTTCTATCCTACCGGCTCTCCTTTATCTCCAACAGCCGGATGGTGTATTTATGGGTCAGCGTAGAGATGGCCATCAGTCTGACGATGACCGTTTTATTTGGATACATTTATTTCGCCTTGTTCCTGGCATTTTTTATTGGGAATATCAGACATTACGGTGGATTTTTATCCCTTTATATTGTCCATTTAACCACAACGTTAATTGCCATTACGATGACGTTCATTCATCAAATTGATTCTTTATTTCCCAATCTTCCGTTTATCATCATTACGGTGATCGGTGTCATCCTTCTGCCATTTACCGTTCGGTACAGAAATCAGCAGCAGCAGCTCGAAGACAAGCTGGAAGATGCCAATGAACGAATCTCCCAATTGATGGTGATTGAAGAGCGCGAACGAATTGCCAGAGACCTGCATGATACACTCGGGCAGAAGCTCTCCATGATTGGATTGAAGAGTGATTTAGCCGGGAAGCTGATCCCCGTTAAACCGGAGAAAGCAAGGCAGGAAATCGATGATATCAGAACGACTGCGAGAACCGCTTTGAAGGAAGTAAGGGAAATGGTATCGAATATGAGAGGTACGAAGCTTGAAGATGAACTCATACGCATTCAGCAGATTATTGAAGCGGCCGAAATGGACTTTTACTATGAAGGAGATCCTCAGTTAACAAACACGCCTCTGCTCGTCGAAAACGTGCTTAGTATGTGTTTGAAAGAAGCCGCCACCAATATTGTTAAGCACAGCGAAGCTTCATCCTGTCATGTATCTATCCAACAGTGCCCGACGGAAATCCTTGTCTCTATTGAAGATGACGGAAAAGGAATTCCTGAATCGATCGAGCCCTTTAAAGGCAACGGTCTGCAGGGAATGCGGGAACGATTGGAATTTGTGAATGGACGGATGGAATTGGAAAGCAGCGGAGGAACAAAACTGAAGCTGCATGTACCGAATGTGATTAAGAATAAAGAAAAGGAGGACAGCCAATGATTCGAATTGTCATAGCCGAAGACCAGCGGATGCTGCTCGGTGCCCTGGGTGCTTTACTGGACCTGGAAGATGGCATGGAAGTCGTCGGCAAAGCAAACAACGGACAAGAAGCCTGCGATCTGGTTCGCGAGTTAAAGCCGGATATCTGCATTATGGATATTGAGATGCCGGTGAAAGATGGTCTGGATGCAGCCGAAGAGCTTTATGATGAACCGTGTAAAGTCATTATCTTAACCACCTTTGCCCGCCCCGGCTACTTTGATCGTGCAAGAAGGGCCGGAGTCAGCGGTTATCTGTTGAAGGACAGCCCGAGTGAGGATCTTGCCACGGCGATACGAAAGATTATGGACGGGCAGCGGATCTTTGACCCTGAACTGGTCGACCTTGCCTTCACACAGCAAAACCCGCTGACAGAACGCGAGCGTGAAGTGATTCAGTTGATGGCTGATGGGAAGAATACCAAGGATATCTCTCAGGAACTTTTTATTACACCCGGAACGGTTCGAAACTATGTGTCTGTCATCCTGGAAAAGCTCGAAGTAAGCAACCGTATCGAAGCGATTTCCAGATTTAAAGAAAAAGGATGGTATAAGCGCCCCGGATCCTAGTGGAAGGGGACCATCCAAAAGCCTCCATCCCATTATGGGGGCTTTTTATTTTTGCTGTTAATCCAGCTCACGGAGTTCTTTAAATCTCATAAACGCAAACATGGAATACAAAGTAAGGAGAGAGGCTCCAATGGCCATGATGTGATGAATCGATACACCCATGGCTAGAACAGCAGAAGTGATTGCAAAACTGACAGGAATCAACCCCATGGATGCTAATGAAACAAGTCCCATCACCCGTCCGAGCATTTCCTCCTCAACGAGACTCTGCAGAGCAGCGATAAAAGGGATGTTGCACATAGACAGGGATATTCCGAACAAACTGAGACAAACAATACTCAGCCACAGTTCTGTTGTAAAACTTAAAGCAACAAAAGACACCCCGCCGAAAATTAGAGAAAGCAGACTTACCCGGCCGCGGTTGTGTTTGATATTCAACACTCCGACAACTACAGAACCAATCAGCATTCCGACCGCCATTCCCGACTCAAGAAAACTAAAATCAAGAGCTGATCCTTCCAGCTGTTTTTTCACAAACAGCGGCAGACCCATTGTCATCGGTCCTACGATAAATAGATTTATAAATATCGTCGTAGCAATGATTAGCGTAATCACCCGGGAACCCTTTACATACACCAGCCCTTCCTTGAACGTATCCCAGAACTTCTCCTGACCCTTTGAGTTATCGACCTTCGCCGGAGTACGCATTAAAAAGATAAGGAGACTTGCAATGACCAGCATGACGGCGGTAGTGATAAATACAATTTGATAGTTACCAAAGGCTATAATCGCCGCCGCTATCATAGGTGCCAGAATAAAAGAGGCCTGGTTCGTCATTTGAATAATCGAATTCCCCCTGGTCAACTGCTCCTTATCAATAATCGATGGAATAACCGCACTCTCAGCCGCCCAGAAAAAAGCATCCAGAATTCCAAAAAGAAAAGCGAATAAAACAAATGTCCATAACGTAATCCCGCCGAGAAAGAACCAAACGACAAGACCAACTAAAAGCAGCCCACGGATGAAATCAGATAAAAACATAATTTTTGTCTTACTGTAACGATCGGCAACCGTTCCACTAATCATCATAAATAATAAGCGCGGGATGCTCGAGGCAATATATAGAATCCCTAACGACGCTTCTAAACCGAGGACATTGACGACATACCAGCTTTCTGAAAATAAGAAGAAAGAAATCCCAAAGCTTGAAAGCAGGGCCGCTCCCCATAGAAGCAGAAAGTTTTTATTTTTAAACAGGGACGACTGTTCCCCCAGCTCATTCTCCAACCTTTGTACCGCACCATCTCTAACCGCCATTCCACTCACACCTTCTTTGTTTTTGTTAATCTAAGTGTATAAAAATGTAAAACAAAGCGCGATATCCCGAAGAATGAACTTATCTCCGCCTCGAGTTGGATTTTATCTGCTGGTTCTTTTAAAACTCGAAGGTGACTTTGAGATAAGGCCCCAGGGGGCGTGGAAGGATTTGCTTTCCGATCTACATGATAAAGGGTCGTTCGTTGCAGGCTATAGATATGCCGAACTTAATCGTCCCTTTTTCACTAAACATGCTTCCCCCTTCCCATCCTAAAAAGTATGTAAGAAGAAACAATATCTGCAGCGTATAACTTATAGCATTATTACTATTAAGATTCGTATGGTGCCGGGCAATTTCGAGCCCCTCACAAACATATGAGGGTTGGGAAAACGGGGAGGCTCCTGTGGGATGAACATGATCGGCGGGATCCCGGAAGGCGAAAAGCCTGAGGAAGCTCACTACATGCCCGCGGAAAGCAAGTCGTTTTCCCGGCCACCATATTACCGCCAAAATCTCGAAATCAGGTCTTACAAGACCACACATCTATTTGGGCGTATTTTTTTATGGAATTTTGTCGAATACTAAGAACTTACCTTATTTCTGTTGTATAGAATCATCAAATTTGTTAATATTTTTATAACTAAATAATTTCTTATTTCAAATTTTTTTGAAGTAAGGGTAGAGGTGCAATGACAAGAGTAGATTGGTGGAGGAGAATGAGCTCCTTTGAAACCAGTCGAAAGGGGAAATTGCCGAAGCTTAAGGAACCTCATGTTCCTGACGCTGGGTCTGTGGCTGAACAAGCGCAGGACTGTCATATAGGAAACTATATGGAGGGCTATCTTACGCAGGAACGGCATTAAAGTTTCTACGGCAGCAGCGGGCCCTCGTTGCTGTCGTTTTTTATGACCGTAGCCCTCACTACCTCGAACGTAAACTATAACTAGAAAAGGTGTGAGGTTAATGAAATTCGGGCAAGTACTAACAGCGATGGTGACTCCATTTGACGAAGAAGAAAACATTGATTTTGAAGCAACGAGAACGTTAGTCAATCATTTGATCAACAATGGTTCTGATGCACTGGTTATTGCAGGAACAACCGGAGAATCTCCGACATTAACAACAGAAGAAAAGGTAAGCTTATACAAATATGTTGTTTCCGTCGTTGATGGAAGAGTCCCTGTCATTGCAGGAACAGGTTCGAATAATACAAGAGCATCCATCGAATTAACGAAGCAGGCCGAAAACACAGGTGTGGATGCGGTTATGCTCGTTACCCCTTACTACAATAAACCTACCCAGGAAGGTCTGTACCAGCATTTCTCTACAATAGCCAACGCCACTTCCCTGCCCGTGATGCTTTACAACATTCCAGGAAGAAGTGTCGTGAACATGGAGCCGGCAACGATTATCCGTCTCTCTCAAATCGAGAACATCGTGTCTGTTAAAGAAGCAAGCGGCGATTTGGATGCTGCTACAGAAATCATCCGCGAAACGCCGGAAGACTTCTCTGTTTACAGCGGTGAAGATTCCAATACGCTGCCGTTTATGTCCATTGGAGGTACGGGGATCGTTTCTGTTTCCTCGCACGTCATTGGAAATGAGATGCAGCAAATGATCCGCAGCTTCTATGAAGGTGATTTCGCCTATGCTGCTCAAATGCACCAAAAACTCCTGCCTGTCATGCATGCCATCTTCTCGGCTCCTAGTCCTTCTCCTGTTAAAGCAGCCTTGAACAAGATCGGCGTCCCAACAGGAGGCGTACGACTTCCTCTTCTGCCATTAACAGATGCAGAAGCAAGCCATGTGTTTAACACATTGGAATCTATACGCTC
The DNA here is from genome assembly GCF_020524025.1 of Halobacillus litoralis. GTDB lineage: Bacteria > Bacillota > Bacilli > Bacillales > Halobacillaceae > Halobacillus > Halobacillus litoralis_D. The sequence goes on from NZ_JAIVKN010000002.1 coordinate 878,121, forward strand.
TACAGATCAGCCTCAAATGCATTTTGCTGGTTAATCTAATAAAAGCCGTCATTCACTACTGAATGACGGCTTTTTCTATGCTGCCTTTGAATTTCAAGAATAAGGATCCGGTAAAGTTTCGTGTTGATATTACGAACAAAAAGAACTTCATGAGCATGGAAATTATTTTTCTTCCCCGAAGACGTGTTACCTTGGCTGGACGCCCTGCGATAAAAGCATAGGTATTTGGTTTTTCGATACTGGGGCGCTGAATAGAAAACCTTGATATTCCAGGCAGTTCTTTTCATTTAAATAATTTAACTGCTCAATTGTTTCCACACCTTCTGCAATCACACTCAACTCCAATCGATCAGCCATATCAATAATCGTATCAATGACAGCCTGATCCTTATTGCTGTTATATACTGTTTGGACAAAGGATTTATCAATCTTCAAGACATCCAGAGGGAAATCTTTTAAATACCTCAAGGAAGAGTAACCCGTTCCAAAATCATCTAGAGATAGCTTGACCCCCATATTTTTCAGGGTGTGCATAATAGGAATCGCTTCGTTTGAATCCTGAACGACGCTTTCTGTAATTTCTAATTCCAAACATTCGGGCTTCAACTGATTTTCCTCTAGAACTCTTTGAATAAGTTTCGCAAAGTCCGGTTCCCGAAATTGAAGGGAAGATATATTAATGGATATATGATCCAGTTTATACCCCTGATTCAGCCATTGTTTAAATTGACTGCAGGCCTCCTGTAAGATCCATTCTCCCATGGGTATAATCAGATTTGTTTCTTCAGCTAGTGGAATAAATTCTAATGGTGAAATTAATCCCAGCTCCGGATGATTCCACCGAATAAGAGCTTCCACCCCTTTAACCTTCCCTGTTTTGACATTCACCTGTGGTTGGTAATAAAGGAGTAATTCTTCTTTCTCTATCGCCTTTCGCAATCCGTATTCCAACTGCATTTTTTTTGAAATAAGTTCGTTCATTTCCTCTGTAAAAAAATAAGCCTTGTTATCCCCTTTTTGCTTCGACTGATACATCGCCGTATCCGCATTTTTTATTAATACATCTACTGTCGATCCATTGTCAGGAAAGATACTGATTCCTATGGCCATAGACATATAAATTTCTTTTCCAGCAATAACAAAAGGAGTACGAACAGCCTGAATAATGTCGTTAGCAAGATTTCCGGTTTTGTAAGTGGTTGTTTGAGGACAAACAATGACAAATTCATCTCCACTTTGTCTAGCCAGCATATCCTGCTCGGATAGATGCTGCTGGATCCGCGCAGATAGCTGTCTTAATAATTCATCCCCTGTCTTATGTCCATAGACATCATTGACTTGCTTAAAGCGATTCAAGTCAAGAAACATCACGCTGATGATTTCCTTCGTTTTCTTTGCATGTTGGACACATGAAGATAAGTGATCATATAACATTCGTCGATTCGGCAGATGGGTCAACTCATCTTTGTAAACCAATTCTTTGATTCGTTCCTGGCTTTTCATTCGTTCGGAAACGTCTCGAACCAAACCTGTAAAGTAAATTTCTCCTTCTTCCTCAATGGTGGATAAGGATAACTCAATTGGAAATACGCCATTATTCTTATGTAACCCTTCAAGTTGTACCGTTTGGTCAATAACCTGGGCTTTTCTTGCTTCTATGTAACTCTGAATTCCTATTTCATGGGCGGATCGATAGGAGGCCGGCATGATTGCTGTAAGAGGTTGATTTAACATTTCGTTGGCGTTGAAGCCAAAGATCTCCTCTGCAGCTTTATTCCAACTGAGAATCCTTCCCTCCTTATTTGCTGTGATTATGGCATCGTTGGCTGACTCAACAATCGACCGATAAATTTTATCAGCTAATGAATACTGATGATGTGTATCTTCTAATTTTCGATTGTAATAAACTAAGATGACCATAAAACCTAAAATGATAAGGATGGTGATCGCTATTAAATATCCGAGGGTGCCTTGTTGAACAACTGCTCTATTTTCTAGAGGGGCTGTCGTTTGTTTATCCATATAAAAAGAGGCAGAAGTCATTCCTGTGTAATGCATGCCGGAAATAGCTATCCCCATAAGCACAGCACTTCCCCACATAAGTACGGGTGTTGACCTTTTATTGTCCTTTTGCTGAGAAGTAAAAATGTATAGAGCGCCAAATGAAGCTAAAAGAGCAATAAGGACAGAGACCAGGACCATCCAGGGGTTGTAATCAATCCTTGCTCTCATCTGCATGGCTTCCATACCAATATAGTGCATAGACAAAATCCCGGTAGCAATGAACACAGCTGAAACTGACAAGGCTGCTCTATTCTTTAAATTCTTATTTATGATGAAAAAGGCGGTAAAACTGGATGCTCCAGCACAGATGATACTCCATCCGAGCATTGCTGAATCATAGGTGACCGTCATATCCATCTGGTACGCTAACATGGCTACAAAATGCATAGACCAAATTCCGCCTCCAAACGTCAAACTTCCAGAAATCAGCCACCCCCATTGTTTATTCTGCCGTTGGCTGAGCAGCATCCGTCGGACTATTAACAGCGAAGTATAAGAAGATACGATGGCTATTAACAAAGACACCAATACTAGTTCTATTGTATAAAACCCTGTTATTTCCTCCATATGGACTTCCTCTCCATGCGTTTTTATAAAGATTAATAAAAGTTAGAAAACATTCATCCCTTTCTATTATCGTCATCATCAAAGGGCTGGTTAACTATAAAACATGTAAAAGCCAAATAACTAAATTCAAGTTGAATGAAGAGTTGTCTGGGAATAACCCAATCAGGCGTCTTTTGATCCGCGTTCTCACTTTTTTTGCTTCTTGTTCACATATGTAGGTTGGAAATAAGAGATCCTTCCCTATAAAATGACTTACATAAAAACAACCTCAAGCCTTTTAGACTTGAGGTTGTTTAAATCATGATTAAACTTCGACGGTCCAGCCGTGAACGTCTTCTTTTCTTCCGCGCTGAATGCCCGTAATCGTGTCGTACAATTCCTGTGATAACGCTCCGATTTCGTGGTCGTTGATCACCATTTTCCTGCCAAGCCAGTTCAATTCCCCAACTGGAGAGATGACGGCCGCTGTTCCTGTACCGAACGCTTCTTCCAATTTGCCTTCTTCATACGCTTCGTACAGTTCTTCAATCGAAATCCGGCGTTCTGTAACTGGGACGTCCCATTTTCTCAACAGCTCAAGGATTGATGTCCGAGTAATGCCCTGAAGGATACTGCCGCTCAATGCCGGCGTGACAACTTCGCCATCGATTTTGAAAAAGATGTTCATGCTGCCGACTTCTTCGATGTACCGTTTTTCTACACCGTCAAGCCATAGCACATCCGCATTTCCTTCATCGACGGCTTTCGCCTGCGCCTGATACCCTGAAGAGTAGTTGCCGGCTGTTTTAGCCATTCCGGTGCCGCCTTTAACCGCGCGGGTAAATTGTTCTTCTACATTGATCGTAACCGGTTTAATGCCTCCAGAGAAATAAGGTCCAACCGGCGATAGAATGATCATCAGTTTATAAGATTTGGAAGGTGCAACAGCAAGGCTGGGTTCGGTTGCGATAATAAACGGACGAATATACAGGGATGTCCCTTCAAAAGAAGGTACCCAATCCTTCTCAAGCTCCACCAGTTCCTTTAAGTATCCCAATACTTCCTCCTCATCAATGGCCGGAATGCTGAGACGTTGGCTTGATAGATTTAAACGCTCAAAGTTTTTTTCCGGGCGGAACAAGAGCACGCGGTCATCATCTGTCCTGTAGGCTTTCAACCCTTCAAAAACGGTTTGTCCATAATGAAAAATCATAGCAGCAGGGTCTAACGTCAACGGTTCATATGGAAGGATCCTCGGCTCATGCCACCCCTTGTCTGATTCATAGTCCATCACAAACATGTGATCGGTGAATGTACGCCCAAAAGGAATCTCTTTGCTTTGTGGCTTCGCTTTTTTGTGTGTCGCTTCTATTTTACTTACTGTCATCATCAGAACTCCTTTTCCTAGGTGCCGGTGCCTTTTTCTATTACCGGTTATTTTACATAAACCAGTAAGCGCAGACGCTGCCTGTTCATTGGCCCGTCCATACCGGATGAATATTAGTATTCATTTTACGTGTAACCGGCAGAGATGAAAAGGGTATTTTATCGAATTATCAAAAAAGTTTCGCCACAGTAACGCATCAATGAATAAAACTGCGGGTAGATTCGTAATTTGCTATACTTAAAAAGGTAAATTTCGGAAAGTGTGAGGCATGATAGTGTTTAAGCTTTTACTCATTGAAGATGACGAGACTTTGTTTGAGGAAATCAAAGAAAGGCTGGCGCAATGGTCTTATGACGTGCATGGCATTCATGACTTCAGCAGAGTGATGGAATCCTGTTCAAAATAGCTGCCATGTATTACGCTGAAATTCATGACCAGGGTATTTATGAACGTATATGAACGGGGGGAGCCTATGAAAAAAAGAATGTGGCTATTACTCGGTCTTACCGGAATCCTTTTGTTTTCTTTATTTTATATTGCTGAACAAAAACCGGACGATGGCGATTTTAAGCGATGGATGGAACAAAAGTATTCCATCAGCTGTCTTGATTATAAGTGTGAAACCTTTCAAATACATACTACAGAGGACGGGGTGCCTATTGTGATGCAGAACGTTCATGGAAGCTACTCCCCCGGTACGTTTGTCATGGAAGTGGAACGGGCGTACCGAAATCTAGAGGACCCTTCCTATTACTTAGAAATAAAGGTGGAGGGGTTTATGGGAACTTTTACAACGAAAGAGGAAACGGTAAAAAATATTCGTGAAAGCTAAAGGAGACAGGTTAGAGGGGCTTCTTTTTCATAAGAAAGGGTAGACTCTGGTATAGTAAAAGAACGAGGTGAAATTATGGATCCGAAAACGATTTTCGACCAAGTAAAAAACCACGAGCCGTCTGTGCTCGGTCATGAACAATTTCGTAAGTTCTCTGTACTGCTTCCCTTAATCAAGAAGGATGGGGAAGTCCATGTACTCTTTGAAGTGCGATCTCACCAGCTTCGCAGACAGCCCGGAGAGATTTGTTTTCCAGGTGGAAAAATCGATCCGCATGATCCAACTCCTAAACAAGCCGCTATTAGAGAAACGGAAGAAGAGCTTGGAATTCATAGAGATGATCTCTCCTACGTGCATCCGCTCGACTATCTGATTTCTCCATTTGGGATGATCGTCTATTCGTTTGCGGGGTATGTGGATGTGGAGGAAGAGGATTTAAATAAAAATCCAGATGAAGTGAGAGAGGTCTTTACCGTTCCGCTGTCTTTCTTTATGGAAAACGATCCGCGTATTCACTATGTTCATTTTGAAGCGCAGCCTGAAGAGAATTTCCCCTATGAACTGATTCCAGGCGGGGAGAATTATAACTGGCGCACCCGTCAGCTTGAAGAATATTTTTATATTTATGGAGACAAAGTGATCTGGGGAATGACCGCAAGAATCCTCTCCCACTTTGTTGATGTACTAAAAAAACAAAGCTCCCTTTAAGTTTTTTTATTTCGTTCAACATAATGTGTTCCTTAATCAAAAAGCACAGGGAAGAGCGGTTCTAAGCTCTTTCCTGTGCTTTTTATATATTGGTGGTGTGAAAGTAAAGGTCCTACGGGGGACGAGTCGCTTTCCGCGGGAGTCTCCCCGTCCCCCTTTAAACCTTGCCTTATAAGGCAATTAAAACCTTATCTTCCCCGCGGAAAGCGGGTAGTTGCAAGGCCCCATAACACACTGCAAACATCTCGAAACCAGATATCCTAATAAGAGTGGGTATGTGGATTACTTTAAATCCGCATAGTTTTGAGAGATAAATTTGATGATTGTACCCATCGTTTTTCCTTTAAAGGAATCCGGGACTGACTCCCCTGTTGGATTGCTGTAATACAAATGCCCAATTTCCTCATTGTAGGAAAATCCGAGGGCAGCCAGACGGTTCTCGAGTTCTTCCGGGTTGTCTGCAAGGTCGGTCTGCTCTTTGAAATGTTCCGTCGGGTAAATCCAGACATCGACATCATCAGCTCCCGTGTGCACGATAAACAAATCGTTTTCGTACTGGGAAATCCACTGTCCTTTTGAGAAAAGAGAGACGCCGGTACCCTCAAGTCCTGCAATTCCCGTCAGATTAATGCCGAAGACAGCATTGATCATCTGACGCATATCGGCACCGTTCATTTTTCCATTAAAAGTATCTACATATAAGTCCATCACTTTCACTTTCGGTAACTCCATAATAAATGTGTCACTTACATCTTCTCCAAGCGACTGCCGTACACGTTCAAACACCTCTTGTGGGTAAGTAGACGTCTGTTTTCCAACCCCCAGTTCAGACACAGCATCAAGGTTAATCCCATAAACCTGGTCCACGACAAACCGCATCTCATCCGGTTTGACGTTTTTACTGTTTCGGTTCAGGTAGTGGTCCATGATCTGAACTTTATCCATCTGTTCTATCTCAACTAATGCTTCAGAAAGCGAAAAGGGGCCCTGCTTTTCTTTTCTTAGTGACTGGAGAACGCCTGCAATGATCTCATCAGGATATTCCAGATTCTCCTCTTGTGTGATCTCCTGCTTCAAACTCTTTGCATGAGCTTCTTCAGGCAGCAAGCCAACAAATCCTACTAGTGACAACACAGTAACTAGAACTAGAAACTCACTTCTTACAGCTCTTCTTAATACCGACATTCGTTCAGCCTCCATGTGATTTGGTAGAAGTAGTATTCTGCTGTAGACGGAATGATGATCAAGACTCTGAGAGGAAGGTGTCCACGGTTGTTTTATCTTATTCAAATATAACGGAACGTGTCGAATAATGGAAACCTCAGCCCCATAGAAACCGATTAAAAGTTTATCAACCGCACAGGGAGCGGGTAAACTAAAGGTATAAAAGGAGGACGATTTATGGAACGCTGTGCTTTAGTCTGGTTTAGAAACGATTTACGCGTACACGATCATAAGCCGTTACTCCGGGCCTTCCAAAGCGGCCGGCCTGTCATCGGCATTTATGTATTTGATCCTCATGATTACCGGGATCTTTCATATGGATTTAAGAAAACGGACCGCCACCGGGCTCAGTTTATCCGCGAGAGCATTCAAGATTTAAGGGATAACCTTTCAAGCTTAAACGTTCCCTTACTCATCAGACACGGGAGCACCCCTGCTGAGCTTTCCAAAATCGCCGGAGAAATGAAAGTGGATGCCGTTTATATGCATGAGGAATTCGGCAGTGAAGAGCAGGCGGTCGAAAAGCGTGTCCGCGAACAGCTTGGGGATGTCCCCTTTTATATTGATCACGGTCATAATCTGTATCCTCCAGAGGACCTTCCGTTTGCGATGGAAGATGTGCCTGATACATTCTCACAATTCCGCAAAAGGATTGAAAAAAGGAGGCTCTCTGCTCCTGCAGCCTTATCTCCCCCGCCTGCTCTCGACGGGGCATCCGTACCGCCTGCGTTAGAAGAAGGGCCTGTTCCGAGTCTCAAGGAGCTTGGCCTTGAAGAACTTGACCTTCCGCCCCGTTACCCGGGTGGATCAACGCATGCAAGAGAACGGCTGATTGAATACATTTTCACAAAAGACCGGTTAAAGGTTTATAAGGAAACGAGAAATGGCATGCTCCATGAGGATGACTCTTCCAAGTTTTCTCCCTATCTAGCCAATGGCTGTCTATCTCCTCGTATCGTCTATGAGCAGATTAAGAAATACGAGGAAACCTATGAGAAGAATAAGTCCACCTATATGCTGTATTTTGAACTGCTATGGAGGGATTACTTCCACCTCGTCCACCGCAGGTTTGGCGACCAAATCTTTTATTCGACCGGCATCAGCGGCACTCCCATTCCGTGGCATGAGAATGAGAAGCACCTGCAGGCATGGATGAATGGAGAAACCGGCTATCCGCTTGTTGATGCCGGTATGAGAGAGTTGAAGCAGACTGGCTTTTTATCGAATCGAGCGAGGCAGAACGTCGCAAGCTTCTTCACAAAAAACTTAGGTCTCGACTGGCGGATTGGTGCGGCCTGGTTTGAATCCCAGCTTGTCGACTATGATGTCAGCAGCAACTATGGAAACTGGCTCTATATTGCTGGTGTAGGGAATGATGCCGTTCCGTTTCGTGCATTTAACGTAGAAAAACAATCCCAGGATTACGACCCGGATGGAGAGTACCTACGTTATTGGCTGCCTGAACTGCGTGACCTACCCGCCCCCTGGATTCATAGGCCGCGCGATATGGGCATGATTGAACAGGAACAATACGGCGTAGTCATCGGTGAGGACTATCCGCTTCCGATTGTTGATTTATACGAGTCCATGCAGGCAAGAAAAAAAGAGTTTGCAGATGCAGGGCGTACTTCATGAAAAACCGGTACCTATTTTAAAAAGAAGGGTTGGTAGAGAAAAGCGTCAAGACGACTGTTTTTTCCGGCGGCGAATCACAAAAAGGATAGCAGCCACGCCCAGAACAGCAGCTATCGTCCATACGATATTTCGTATATTTGGCGCAGCCACCTCTACCATCATCTTCGTTTTTCCAGCCGGTTTAATGTTCCACTGCAGAACATTTCCATCGACCTTGTCCGCATTATGGTTTTTAGGTGAAATCGGCAAGTCCAGCGTAAACGTAACATCCACCTTGTCTGATACGAGCTGCTGCATGCCGCCTAACAGGCCGGACTGCTCAAGGTCAACTTCTGCATCCACTTTGTATGTATCGGTGAAAAAGCCTTCCTCCGTAGTTACATCGATAGGAATATCACTTAAAACAGCGTTCATCCCCGCTTCAGTGAGTCCGCCTGCTGCCGGCAGGGCGTCCATCTTCTGAATATCCTCAAATGATTTCTCTGCGATATAGCCGGCATACCCGTTTTCCGTGTAAGGTTTGACCACATATCCATTCTCTTGAAGACCGTCTTTAGCTGCCTCAATTAACCGCTCGCCACGCGATCCAAAGGAATCCGCCGACTCCTCGTCCACGCCGATCTTCACGGTACTTTTCCCACTGCCATCTTTGTTCACGGTCAGTTTATAATCCCCCTGGACACAGGACGTCAGAATCCCCATGACAAACAGGCATACTACCAGCAAACCGATTTTATTCTTCAATACGATTCCTCCCATTCTTTCCTTATTTGTTCCCCGAACCACCTGATGACCTCACTTCTCCCATAATGTCCATGACTCGTCCCGTGACGGTCCTTTTTGCCGCCCAGGCCTAGAAATTGTTCGGAAGGTTTGAAATGAAGTCCGATGACCGGAATCGCGTGATCCGGTAACTGTCCGATTCTATAACGTGCAGAAGGATAGCCCTTCACATGTGTGATCTCGTTAAACCGGACCTTATGCGCATACTCAAATTGACGGACATGTTCCTTTCCTAAAAGAACAATAAGAGAGGGAGCAAGAAATAATAGCATCCCCTGCATCCATTCTTTAATAAAAGTCGAATACAGCAATGTCTCTTTGTCCGCGATCTGTCCCATGGACCTTCTTGTAGGCAGAGGAAAGTGATCAACGTGAACGATAGGAGAATAAGAAGGAAGGTCATGAGAATAAAAAGAAGCTCCCATTCCGTTCATAAACCCTTCCAGTCTGCCTCCTTCCTTTTTCCCAAACCATCTTGTATACGTATTCCCGCCCTTAAAGTAGGACTGATAATAGTCGATGATCGCTTCCAGGTCACTGCTGCTTTCTTTAAGCTTCAAAAGCGTCTCGTAACTTTCACACGCAAAAGGGTGTTCTTTTCCATGGTGCTCTATATCATGGTCTATTGTCCGGTAGGCGTGAGAGGTAGGGTTTGTACCAATGGTGACGATGTTTCCTGTTTTTTTCTCCCCCAGCCAAAGGATAGGAGCAGCGCGGTCAATCAATTCCTTGACGAAGGTCGTTTCACTTAAAGCGATTTGATAATCGATGACGGCTGTTAAAAGCTCTTTTGCCTCTGCTGCCTCTTCAGGACTCATCCGAAGACCCTCCTCTCATAAAAGGATGAACATCACTATTTACCCTTCTTTAAAGGCCGGCAACCGCTCTTTCACCCCACCACCTGCCTGTCCCAAAGAATGCCCGAGCGTAAAAGGACGTTCATAAAAAAGAAAATCCGCCACTTCTTTTTTCGCATGATTGAGAAATGGATGGAAACGATAGGTGTAGGAGGGATCGTCATGAATGAGCAACCATTATCCATTGAAACGTTTGACCAGCTTCTTCAGCAGTGGAACGGCAGTGAAATAAAAATCACTAAACATGAACTTCAAGATGAAGACGTCATTACCATGCATTTAGAGCACATTACGTACGGGACAGATGAAACACGCTTAGATGAGTATATGCCTTTGCACGCTTTGTTTCTTCATGGAGAAGGTAGTACAGAAACAGACATGCAGCAAGTCGAACCGCTGCCGACGCCTTTTTACGAAATTCCGCTGCAGGATTCAACCCAATACCTTTATGATCACTCGTCTTTCTCCCTTAAGACCGACCGCGCCACCTACACAATTGAGCGTGTCTAATGGGAACAGGCCGTCTCCTGGTGGCCGTTCCTTTTTTTGATGCCAAAATAAAAACAGGGCATCCTCCCTGTTGTTAGAATTTATATCCGAACACCGCAGCATCCACCGCGTCCAGTCCCGATCCATGCTCAGCTTCTGCTTTAATCGTCAGCCCGACCCCTGGAACATCGTACGTTCTTGTAAACTGCTCTCCCGGTTCCACTGTAAACGTATCCAGCAACAAAAAGCTGACGCGGTTCACTTTCATAATTAATTTAAACGTCACAGCCCCTTCTGATACGACCCGGTTTCCTCCCGCTACACGAATCGTATAATATGGACTCACATCCATTCCTTCAGGAAAGGTTTTGGTCAGCTCCACGGACTCTCCCGCTTCAATCGTCTGCCCGCCAGGTTCAGTGATAAAAATAAGATTGTTTCCGCGAGAGATGGCATACGACATCTTCATTCCCCCTCTTATCATGCTGCTATATTCTATGACTCCACCTTCCATTTAGGAAGAAGATTTGCCGCTTTTCTTTCTCCCGCCTAAAAAACCATATAAAAAAAGCGAATGGACGCATCCATTCGCTTTTACTAGACATTATGAGCTTGAAGCTTCTTTTTCCAACGCAGGAACCAAATGCTCTTTTACAGCTGGTGCCAGTGTTCTGGAGTAGACCGTACTCAGATGGTGTTCATCACGATAGACGATGACATTGCCGATGACCGGCTTACATACATCTTCTCCGCAAAAGTAATCCGATAAATCGGCAAATGTTACATTGTCAGAGACTCCCTCAGCCGTCTCCCAAGGAACAACTTCTGATAAGGCTTCATCTCTAGGTACCGAACATTCTTCGAGTTGATCGCTTTCATCCACACAAAGCGGTGTATCGACTTCCATTCGCGGATTGTCACGAACAGCAAGGATTTCTGTGACCCCTTCAAGCTTCTCCCATTGTTTGATATACCCATCAGGGACGTCGGGCTGGCTATTGACCGTTGAGGTTGTAAAGATAAGGTCTGGAGGATCCTCCAGTAAGGCTGCCAGCACTTCCTCATTCCATTCCATACACGATTCATTAAGGAGCCCGTCAAAATCATCATCAGAGAAACGGCACGCGTCTTTATTGTACACATCAATCTGCAGGTTCAAGTCATCGGATAGTTCCTTTAAGGCCGGGAACCAGTGCCCCGAATGAGAACCGCCCACAAGCGCGACCGTATAATCCGGATTTTCCGTCTCCCCTCTCGAACACACCTTCATTTCTGGTTCGCTCGTGTAAGAGAAACAATCATGGTTATCATAAAAGGCCGGCAGCTGTTCCTGAACCTGAATGGTGGATGGGAACGGGTCTTTATCAGGAGCCGGTTCGACATTGTCTGAAATCGCACGCGCCCCCGGATAATCTTCCACCGTATACGCCTTACTCTGGTTACTCAAGAGATCCCAGGAAAGGTTGACGACAAGAACAGGGATCATAAACACCGTCAGAGCCGTAACAATTTTTTTCTTTGATGTTTTCACACTGAGACTCCGCACAGGGGTTTCGATAAAGTGAACCGATACATAAGCGAGGACACATGTAATCAAGATGATCGCAATCCCTGCCAGGGTAGAGATCGTATTGGTATCAAAGTAAGTGTAGTAAAAGATGAGCAGCGGCCAGTGCCACAAATAAAACCCATAAGAAATGCTTCCGAATTTCATCAGCGGTTTGGAGCCGAGGAATTTATCGACGCCAAAACGGCCGGTGTTCTCTGCTGAAATGATCACTAACATGACCCCGGTTGTCGGCAGAAGGGCCACATAACCAGGAAACACAGAGGAGACCGGTAAAACCATTCCCGTACATACGATAATGGCCAGGCCAAGCCAGCCCATCACGATTGAAACCGGCTTTTTAAATGAAAGGTAAGGAATCAGAATCGCCAGCATCCCGCCGAGGCTGAATTCCCAGACTCTTGCAAAGGTATCAAAATAAGCCCAGGGCTGATTAACCGCCGTTTTATAAATGGAATAGGACAACGAAACGGTAAACATCAGTCCAAGGACACCTAACAACGTCTTACGGACGGGTGTCTTCAATACTTTTCTTGCTATGTAATACGCGAGGAAAATGACAAGCGGCCACGTGACATAAAACTGGCCCTGGATCGATAATGCCCAGAAATGCTGAAACGGACTTGCCTGATTGTTCTGGGCTAAGTAATCAACAGAACTGAAAGCCAGCTGCCAGTTTTGGAAGTAGAGGCTTGATGAGAAACCTTCCGCTATAATCTGTTTCCACTGCGCTTGCGGCATGATCCAGATGGAACCTACAAGAATAAATAAAATAACGGTAAACGCTACCGGAAATAGTCTTCTCCCCAGTCCCAGCAGATACTCCTGAATATTTATTTTTCCCTCTCTCACCATTCTTGAAAGTAACGATGTGGTAATAAGGTAACCGGAAACGATGAAAAAGACATCCACCCCTCCTGAAACCGACCCAAGCCAGATGTGGTAAACCGCCACCAACAGCGCGGCAACAGCCCTTACTCCTTCGATTTCGGGACGAAACCTTTTTTCAGGTGCTCTTAAATCATTCAATGATCAACACTCCCTTATGTAATTAAAATACAATCTATCCATACGGTGAACGTCCTAAGTTTGTAAGGACATTTCTCTCAATTGTTCTATAAATCGAACCTATGTCTTTAGGTTACCAGACCAATTCTAACATTTATTTACTAGAATCGTGCGATTATGACGAGTTTTTTATAAGAAATTTACATTTTCTCCCTTCTTTTTTTGTCATTCTTTGAAATTCGACCATAAAAAAAGAACCGAGGGGAATCCCTCAGTTCTCTGCCTTCTTATTGTTCAATCGTTTGAGCCAGCTCAGCCAATGGGTCGGCCACATTCACTACATCCGATCCACCAAGAAGAATAAAGTTATGAATCTCTCGTTCTGTAATGGTTTTTTCCATAGCGGCAGGAATGTTATCTTCCCTGACTAAAAGAAGAGGAGCATTTTTCTTCGCTGCCAGGACAGAGCCGGTCAGGGCATCTGCATAGTTAAGGCCTGTCGCTACTAATGCCTGCTGACCGCCAAGATCAAACGTATCTATGATCTCAGAAGCGGTACTAAACCGGTTTTCTCCTGCAATTCTCTCAACGTTTGCTGAAAGGCCGGAGACAACAGAATCATTGACAACATCATTTCCACCAATGACATAGATATCCGACTTTCCTTCTACTGCCTCTTTAGTGGAAGCAGGGATGGAAGATGTTCTTGAAAGTAGAATTGGAATGCCATTTCGAGCCGCATACGGAGCAACAGCCAATGCATCTGGGTAGTTGACCCCTGTAGCAATAATGGCTTCCCCAGTTTCAGACCCCAATTCGTCTGCAATCATCTGAGCCGTTTCATAACGGTCTTTTCCGCCGATCCGCTCAACTTCATCAAGATTCATCGTCTCCAGTTCCCGTTCAACCGCTTGACTTACGGCTGCGTCACTTCCAAGAATAATGACACGATCAGCTTGAAGTCGTTTGATTTCTTCTTTCGTTGCAGGCGTCAATTCTTTTGTGCGCGTCAGTAATACAGGTGCATCCTGTTGATAAGCTAAAGGCGCCCCTGCCAATGCATCAGGGAAGTTAAACGCCTGCGCTAAGACAACCGTATCGGCACCGTTCTGCCAACCTTTTTGTGATATATCGACTGCGGTTTCCACACGCGTTGCACCTTTTAACCGTTCTGTAACCGGCTGAAGGGCACCTGAAGCAACATAACCTTCTCTTCCATCGTCCAGAGTCACTTGATAACGAACCCAGTGACGTCCAGGTGACTGGTCAGATGTATCATATAAAATCGTTGCATCCTTGATTTCAGCGACCTGACGTTGATCAAGCTTCTCGCCGCCCTGACCATTTTTCGTCGCTCTGAGCTTCGTTTCTTCTATCGTCAGCACTTTGTCTTCAGCGGTAAAGAGCTGTCTGGATGCTGTTAAAGGACCCGGTACTTCGTAATGCATCTTATTAAAAGTAATCGAAGCATCCTCATCAGAAGGATCATATACAAAGTCATCGTTTTCTAAAGGGAGGTCCTTCAACGATAATCCTCCATTAAATTCCTCTATGTAACTGAACACTTCCTCCTGGTAGGCATCTTCGTTCACATTCCCGGAGTCTTTGACGATTGGACTATTGACTTCCAATACGCCGTTATACGCCATAATTGCGAAATACCAGTTCTCAATCGTATCCTTAGAATTGTCGTTCACCGTGGGAATGACACCACGGATCCCAAGGTCCCATTTATCATTCAGGATATCAAGGCCGACACTGATATTGTACTGGATATCGTTTTTCAATTTCTCTACATCATATCCGCCATCCGTCACTTGCATGATACCCACACCAACACCTTTGGGACCATCATCTTTTAAATTCGGTTCTGTTTGAGCATCATCCACCCACTGCTGCCAGTTGGACTCAGCAAACGCTACAGCCTTTGCGACTTCTGGCGGGATGCCGCGTTCTAAAGCACTTTCCGTTAACATTTTGTTGATTTCACTACAGGTGACTTTTGCATCATCCGAGGCACATGGATAGTCATTACCTGCAAGGCTCACACCACTTTCAGCATCAACCGCAGCAAACGCCTGCTGGGGCAGGAAGCTAAAAACAAGAATGAGGGTAAATAGAAGACTCGTTATTTTTTTCATCGTTTCCCTCCTGAATATAAATTCACATCTACCATACTACCATTTCTGCTTATAAATGGAAGGAAAGTCCATTTATTTTACTAGATACTTCCTAATAAATGCTAGTTTTTCAAGCATAGACTGTTGGAAGAAACCAAAAAAAAGCCACCAGAAGTACCCGGCGGCTCTCTTTCACTTTATTTTAATACTCTTCTTAACGTTCATGTAAATCTTTCATCAGGTCGTCGTTTACACATGTCACAGTTATCTAAAAGAATTAGATACGGGATTTCGATTGCCTTATTCGGTAAGGTCCGAAGTGGGGGCGGGGAGACTCCTGCGGGATGAGCGGGGTAGCTGAGACCCCGGAAGACGAAGTCTGAGGAGGCTCAGCACACGCCCGCGGAAAGCGACTCGCCCCCGAAGGACCTTATTCTCGAACAAAAATATCGAAATTAGAAAAAACTAATTAAAAAACCTTCTTCAAATCCCATTTCTTCAAGCGGAACCCAGCTTTTTCGGAAGCCTGGAACGTGATGCTCTCGTCTTCAGGAGACGGATAGAAACGGGCGGTGAAGACGTGCTTTCCACCATTGATGAAAACTTCAACCGAAGAAGTGTCCACAAAGATGCGCAGATCATTAAGGTCCTCTAGCTCCACCTGGCGATTTTCTACCACACCATCGACATAACTCCGGCGTTCAAGCGTGAAGACGTTTTGGTCACTGGAATAGACGAGTCTGGCGTCATCCCCAATCATGACCGAGAACCAGCCCTTCTCCACTGCCACATCCTCAAGCACAAGCTCGACAGCTTTGCCCTGAACCCCTTCAAGCTTTCGTGTTTCTTGGTTCAGGTCGACCGGATGCTCCACAGGGGCTTCTTCACGAAGTTCTTCCAATTCTTTGACCGGCGTTTGATACACATAGCCGTCTTTCAGCTTCAACTCACGCGGAAGCGTCATGTTGTGCAGCCATTCGTGCTTCACCGTCGGGTGGTCCTGTTCGTTTTGATCCGGAACGCTCATCCAGCCAAACAGAATTCTTCTTCCGTGCTCATCTTCTGTCGTCTGTGGAGCATAGAAATCAAATCCACGATCGAGTTCATAGAAGTCTTCATGCTCATAGTGACCGGATTCAGCATCGAGTTTTCCGATGACATAGCCTGCCTGATAGACGTTTTGATACTTCATTCCTTCTGCCTCGAGTCCTTGAGGAGAAAAGACGAGCACATCTTTTCCGTCTAAGTGGAATAAATCCGGACATTCAAACATATAACCAAAGTCCGCAAGTTTCCCCTTTCCTCCGCCGGCAAGAATGCCAAGGTGCTTCCAATCCGTCATATCATCAGAGGTGAAGAGAGCGACGGCTCCTTTTAAATCCTCTGTTTGGGCTCCGATGACCATATAATACGCTCCGTCCTGCTCCCACACTTTCGGGTCACGGAAATGAGGCGTATAGCCTTCCGGAAGATGGACGACCGGTCCCTTTTTGTCAAAATGGATTCCGTCTTGAGAGACAGCGAGACATTGATAAGACGACCGGTTCCCTTCTTCATCTTTCACATTTCCTGTATAGAAGGCATACAAGTCTCCGTCATGTTCAATCGCACTTCCTGAGTAACAGCCGTTTTTCTCAAACCACTCAGAAGGTGTGAGCGCAATTTCTTCATGCGTCCAGTGCACCAGGTCTTCTGAGCTGTAGTGGCCCCAGAACTTGGCCCCGTGGCCGGTTTTAAACGGCATCCACTGATAGAAGAGGTGATACGTTCCTTTCCACTGGATAAATCCGTTCGGGTCATTCAAAAGACCGACCGGCGGCATAATGTGGTAATGAAGACGATACGGATCCTGTTCGACTAATGATTGATGCTTATCCACCGCAGCATATGCGTCGTTTCGCAGTTGTTGATCTTTAGACATAGCTTTACTCCCCTGACTTCTGAAGGTATTTTTTCACTTCATCCAATGTAGGAAGAGCGGTCATCGCGCCTTTTGTAGAAGCGGCAAGCGCACCTGATACAGCGGCGAATTTGGCCATGTTGACCGCTTCTTTTAAGGAAAGCTCACGAAGGTCTCCTTCATATTCGTTCACGGAATAAAGCATTCCAGATACAAATGCATCGCCGGCACCCGTGGTATCAACGGCTTGTACACGCATCGCCGGAACGTGTTCGATGCCTTCTTTTGTGCAGACGTAGCCTCCGTCTCCCCCCATCGTAATGAGAATCAGCGGAATGTTATAGTCTTTCAGCTTCTCAAGACCCGGCTCTATTTCTTTTTCACCGGTAATGAATTCAAGCTCTTCTTCAGACAGCTTTAAAAGATCCGCTTCGCCGAGCATGGAAATGATCGTCTCACGCGCCTGCTCTTCAGAAGGCCAGAGTGCCGGACGAAGATTCGGGTCATAAGAAACGACCATGCCCTTCTCTTTCGCCAGTTCTACAGCATGATGGGTCGCTTTTTTGACCGTTTCACCAATCATTGAAATCGAACCGATGTGAAGCACTTTGTGACGATCGAAGTCTGACTCATTGATTTCTGTCGTTTCAAGAAATTGATCTGCGCTTGGGTTGATATAAAAATCGAAACTGCGCTCACCGTCCTCAGCATTGGTAACGAATACGACGCCCGTGCGTACATCTGGTGTAAGCGGCATGCTGTGCGTCTGGACACCAAAGTCATCGAGCGTTGTTTTCAAAAATTGTCCAAGGACATCGTCGCCGACTTTCCCAAGAAATGTTGATTTCAAGCCAAGTCTTGATACACCTACAGATACGTTCGCAGGGGCGCCTCCCGGGCTTTTTTGATACGTCGTATTCTCTGCATCCAAAGGAATAAAATCAATCAGTGCTTCTCCTAGTGAAATGACACCACTTTTCATTATGTTCGTCCTCCTCAAAATTCGTTACATGAATCATACAAAACAAACCCTTACCAGACAAGGCTAGTAAGGATTTGATTGTTTGGCTTATTTTGTTTCTTCGTCCCATCCAAGAAGTAGTGTAGCAACAATCGCACTTCCGATGGCAACTAAACAGCCGATGCCGTAGTTGATTGGATCCTGTGCGATCGCGAACATTGGAAGCCCGGTCAGGCCAATTCCGTTTGCCATCACGTTTGTGAATACAACATACGCACCACCAAGGGCACCACCGATCGCCGCACCGATAAATGGACGGCGGTATTTCAAGTTGACACCAAAGATCGCGGGTTCCGTAATTCCAAGGAATGCGGATATTCCGGCTGGAAGAGCAATTTCTTTTGTCTTTTTACTTTTCGTTTTAAAGAATACAGCAATCGTCGCTCCACCTTGAGCTACGTTTGCCATCGCCCAGATTGGAAGCAGGTAGTTCCCGCCGACATTAGCCAGGAGTTCCGCTTCAATGGCGTGGAAACTGTGGTGGACACCTGTTAATACAATTAAGGAGTACAATCCACCAAACACAAGACCGGCAAGCGGACCTGCAGTATCGTAAATAAAGCCTAGCGCTGTCGTAATTCCGTTACCAAGCGTACGTCCAAGCGGACCAACAACGAGAAGCGCAACGAAACCAGTGAAGATAACCGTCAAGAACGGTGTTAATAATAAGTCAACGGCATTTGGTACAATCTTACGGAAGCCTTTTTCCAACCAGGCCATGACATAAACAGTCAATAGAACAGGGATAACGGTACCCTGGTACCCGAGCATTTCAATCGGGAAGCCGAAGAAATCAAGGGTGGACGGCTCTGCATTGGCCAGTCCCCATGGATTCAAAAGGTTCGGGTGCGTCATAATACCACCGATAACGGCACCTAAATACGTGTTTCCTCCGAATTCTTTCGCGGCACTAAAACCAATTAAGATTGGCAGAATGATGAACGCGGCAGAGGAGAACATGTCGAGCATGACGAACAGCCCGCTCTCCGGATCCACCCAGTTGTACGTATTCATTAAGCCGAGAAGACCCATCAGCATACCCGCAGCTACAATGGCCGGGATGATCGGAACAAAGATATTGGAAAGCGTACGCGCAAACCTGGCGAACGGATTCATTTTATTCTTTGCTGCATCTTTGTGAGAAACCTGCTTTTCATTTCCGTCTTCTTCTTCGACAGAAGCGCCGACTAGCGGACCAAAGTGCGCAAATACTTTATTTACGGTTCCTGTACCAAATATGATCTGATACTGCCCGGAACTTGAAAAAGCGCCTTTCACGCCATCAAGTTCTTCAACCGCTGATTTATCAATTTGACTCTCATCATCAATGACAAGACGGAGACGTGTCGCACAGTGAGTAGCACTTACGACGTTTTCTTTTCCACCCAACAGCTGAACGAGCTGTTCTGCTACTTCCTTGTGGTTCATGGTAATTCCTCCCATTTAATTTTATTCAATAAAAAAGACCTAAAACGCATAAAGCTCACACAGGTAATTGAAGAGTCACCTATGTCTCTTTACACATTTTAGGTCTTGCCTGCTTTACCAGTCACAATCCTACACTATTCGCTTGTGGGACGATTCTTATTCTATAACATGTAAACGCTGTCGTCAATTCCTTTTGCTTAGAAAATTAATTCATTAACCGCTGGATATGCAACGCAATGTATGCGACTTCTGAAGGAGGAAAATCAATGCCGTATTCCTCGTTCAAATAGGCGCTTACCGCTTTCGATGTTTCATAGGCTTTCTTATATTTCACCTGAATCAACTCGAGCATATCTTCATCAATCGGATCAAAATGGTTCCCCTCTTCCATACGATTTAAAGCAAACCGCAGGTGAGTAATCAACCGCTGATAGTTGATGCTCGTCTCTTCAATAGACAACCCCGTGATCTCTTCGACCTGCTCCACAAAATCACGCAGGATGGTAGCTGTCTGAAGCGTCTCTCTCATTGAAGGAGTATCCATCTTCGCCGTGTGTACGTGAAGAGCGATATGAGCGACTTCGTCCATCGGGATATCAATCCCCAGGTCTTTCTCGATCTCTTCCTTTGCCCAAAGTCCCACTTCAAACTCTTTTTTATAGAGAAACTTAATTTCATTCGTCAGCTTATTCTGGATGGTGTATCCCTGTTCAAGCCTCTCAATAGCAAAAGATAAATGGTCCGTTAGAGCGATATGGATATGATCGTTAAGCGGCGCTTCCAAATGGCCTTCTGCATAACTGATAATCCGTTCTGCGACCTCAATATGTTTCTCGGGTACGGTAGCCAGCAGCTGCTGGAACTTCTCTGAAGATTGATCTCTTAACAAGAAAATCTTCTCAATCTTATGTTTGGGCACAATGTCGTTTCTTTTCTTCTGAAAAGCAAGGCCCTTCCCCATCACAATCTTCTCCTGGGGGCCATCATAGACAACCACCGCATTATTGTTCAATATTTTAAAAATCCGCATAAAGCCCCTCCGGTCACTTAATTACTTCTTTAATATACCACGAACAAAGGTTACTATGACACACCTGCGCCTAGGCGATGTTCTGTATATAAATGAAGAAAAAGGATCTGTTAAACCTTTGTGTTGTTTCCATTTCATCACTTTTATCTCGAAGGCCTGCCCCAAAAATGTCTGCAGAGTGTTATGGGGATCACGAACCCCCAAAAGTATGAA
Source organism: Halobacillus litoralis (assembly GCF_020524025.1). GTDB lineage: Bacteria > Bacillota > Bacilli > Bacillales > Halobacillaceae > Halobacillus > Halobacillus litoralis_D. The sequence continues at coordinate 898,933 of NZ_JAIVKN010000002.1, forward strand.
CGCTTTCCTTCTCCAGGAGGTAAGCATTCTTAAGTAGATTTCGAGTACCTTATTCGAGAAAGAGCGAAGAAAAGAGCCCATTATACCGCTTTCTTTCTATAATATTGTATTTACCCTCAAGATAAAAAAACGAAAAGCCTCAAGAACATCCTCAAAAAATTCTCTCAAACTTTTTAAATAACAGCGTTTTCAAAACTGAAAATCTATGTCATAATACTTGTATACAAGTATACTTGAACACTTACAAAGAAGGTGAACGCATGGCTGGAACAAACGAATATGTCTATCCAGAAAAATGGTTAAATAAAGCTTCAGCTGGTGATCGTGTCGCCTCTGAACTTCGAATGCGTATTATTTCAGGCCAAATTGAAAGCGGTTCAAAACTGTCGGAAAACCAGTTAGCTGCCGAATTTTCGGTCAGTCGATCGCCGATCCGCGAAGCACTTAAAGTTCTTGCTTCGGAGAATTTGATCCGTCTTGAACGGATGGGGGCGGTTGTCCTTGAGCTGACGGAAAAAGAAATTCAGGAAATCTACGATGTGCGCTTACTTATAGAAACCTTCGTCTTTGAGCGGCTGGTGAAGAAAGATAACCAGGAATTAGTCAAGGAATTAAGCAAGACGCTTGAAATGATGAAGATTGCAATTAAATACAAAGACCCGGATGATTTCTCGTTTCAGGACGTCTTATTTCACGAAACCATTATCCGGTCCATTGGTCACTCTCACATCTTTATGATTTGGAAGAACTTAAAACCGACTTTGGAAAGCCTTATCCTTCTATCGATGAGAATACGCTTCAAAGAAAAGTATGACGATTTCGACCGGATCATAAGAAACCATGAACTATATATAGAAGCCATTGATAAAAAAGACCGCGACCTTATGGTGAAATCCCTCCATCAAAACTTTGATGATGTACAGGGCAGCGTCGAAGATCTATGGACTTCCCAGCAGACATTCTCCAAAGGAGTCGAATAAGATGACCAACTATATGATGGGTGTCGATATCGGCACGACAAGTACAAAAGCCGTTTTATTTACCGAACAAGGAAAAATTATCGAAAAGTCGAATATCGGTTACCCCCTGCATACCCCGGATATGTCGACCGCTGAACAGGATCCGGAGGAAATTTTCCAGTCAGTTCTCGAGGCAATGACGCTCGTCAAACAGCCGCATCCGGATAAGACCGTCTCCTTCGTTTCGTTCAGCAGTGCGATGCACAGCGTAATCGCCGTTGATGAAAACGATCAGCCTCTTACGCCATGCATCACGTGGGCGGATAACCGCAGTGAAGCCTGGGCGCAAAAGATCAAGGATGAATGGAACGGCCATGAGGTGTACAGACGCACAGGCACGCCGATTCACCCGATGTCTCCATTGAGTAAAATCACATGGATGGTTCAGGAGCGGCCTGAGATTGCATCGAAAGCAAAGAAATATATCGGCATTAAAGAATATGTCTTTCATCAGTTTTTCTATCAGTACGTTGTCGACCATTCACTTGCTTCCGCTATGGGGATGATGGATTTGAAAAAGCTGGACTGGGATGAAGAAGCGTTAGCGATTGCCGGTGTGACACGCGATCAGCTTTCTACACTCGTTCCCACGACAGCGACGTTTAAGAATTTCGACGCTTCCTATGCGAAGCAGATCGGCCTTGATTCCAGCACACCTTTTGTCATTGGAGCAAGCGACGGCGTGCTTTCCAACTTAGGTGTGAATGCGATTCGAAAAGGTGAAATTGCCGTGACCATCGGAACGAGCGGAGCGATCCGCACGATTATTGATGAGCCGCAGACCGATGAGAAAGGACGGATTTTCTGCTATGCCTTAACGGAAAATCACTGGGTCATCGGAGGTCCGGTCAACAATGGCGGCATGATTTTACGCTGGATCCGCGATGAATTCGCATCAGCAGAAATCGAAACTGCAAAACGATTAGGCATCGATCCTTATGAAGTGCTGACAAAAATAGCCGAAGGCGTACGGCCGGGATCGAATGGACTTTTGTTCCACCCGTACCTGGCAGGCGAACGCGCACCGCTTTGGAATCCGGACGTCCGCGGTTCTTTCTTCGGACTTACGATGTCTCATAAAAAAGAGCACATGATCCGCGCTGCGCTTGAAGGCGTCATTTACAACTTATACACCGTCTTTTTAGCGCTGACCGAATGTATGGACGAGCCTGTGACCCGTATTCAGGCGACCGGCGGATTTGCCCGCTCGGATGTCTGGCGCCAGATGATGGCCGACATTTTTGAATCGGAAGTCGTCGTGCCGGAGAGTTATGAAAGCTCCTGCCTGGGCGCGTGTATCTTAGGTCTGTACGCAACCGGAAAGGTCGATTCGTTTGAGGTCGTCTCCGACATGATCGGCAGCACATATACACACACACCAAAAGAAGAAGCAGCAAAAGAGTACCGTCAGCTGCTGCCGATCTTTGTGAACCTGTCCCGAACACTCGCATCAGATTATACAAGTATCGCCAACTATCAAAGAAGCTTATTAGAGAGCTAAACATCAACTAGGAGGATTATCATGCCATTACTTATGGTTGCCATTGGAATTGTTGCACTACTTATACTGATTATGGGTCTTAAATTAAACACATTTGTTTCATTGATTATCGTTTCATTCGGTGTCGCTATTATGCTGGGGATGCCGCTTGATGAAATTGTCGGAACGATCGAAACAGGGCTTGGCGGAACCCTTGGCCACCTTGCTCTTATCTTCGGCCTTGGTGCCATGTTAGGAAAACTAATCACCGATGCCGGGGGCGCTCAGCGTATTGCTATGACCTTCGTCCACAAATTTGGCGAGAAAAACATTCAGTGGGCGGTTGTAGCGGCTTCCTTTATTATCGGAATTGCCTTGTTCTTTGAAGTCGGACTTGTCCTGCTTATTCCTATTGTTTTCGCTATCTCAAGAGAGCTGCGCGTTTCAATTCTTTATCTTGGAATTCCAATGGCAGCTGCCTTATCTGTCACACACGGCTTTTTACCGCCGCACCCGGGGCCGACGGTCATCGCTGGTGAGTACGGCGCAGATCTTGGTGAGGTCCTTCTATACGGTATTATCATTGCGATTCCAACCGTCATTATCGCTGGGCCGATCTTTACGAAGCTTGCGAAGAAACTTGTACCGGAATCCTTTAACAAGCAAGGAAATATTGCTTCTTTAGGTGAACAGAAATCCTTTAAACTTGAAGAGACACCTGGCTTTGGCATCAGTGTTTTCACAGCAATGCTGCCAGTTATTTTAATTGCATTCTCTACTATTATTACGCTGGTTCAAGAAATGATGGGCGTGGATACCAATGGTGTGCTCACAGTCATTAACTTAATTGGAAACGCATCCACAGCAATGGTCATCTCCCTGCTTGTCGCGATTTACACGATGGGAATCGCTCGTAACATTCCGATGAACACAGTGATGGACTCCTGTAAAACGGCCATTTCCCAAATCGGAATGATGCTGTTGATCATCGGTGGTGGCGGTGCCTTTAAACAGGTATTGATTGACGGCGGCGTCGGCGGTTATGTAGCGGAAATGTTTGAAGGGTCATCCCTTTCCCCGATCCTGCTTGCGTGGATCATCGCTGCCATCCTGAGAATTTCTTTAGGGTCAGCAACCGTTGCAGCCTTAACGACCGTCGGACTTGTCATTCCGCTCCTCGGAACAACCGATGTGAATCTTGCCTTGATGGTTCTATCTACAGGGGCAGGAAGCTTGGTAGCGTCTCACGTGAACGACGCAGGGTTCTGGATGTTTAAAGAATACTTCGGCCTGACAATGAAAGAAACGTTTGCTACTTGGACGCTTCTTGAAACCATTATTTCTGTTGCCGGATTAGGATTTATTTTACTACTGAGTCTATTTGTTTAATCAGAAAAGCCGCTGTTCATGAAACAGCGGCTTTTCTATATTTTTTCATCTGTTCTTTATTTAGAAGGTGTAATTGAGAAACCTCACTTCTTATGACTTCTAAATAATAGGACGGTCAAAACAATAACAACGATAATAAGAAAGCCGGCAATGCCGAGCAGCAGCACAGGTGGACCATTTTCTGATTCGTTATTCTGCGGTTGGGATGCAGCCATTTCCGGGTCGTCGCCACGGATCAGCCCCGCCATACCTATGGCGCTCACCCTTTCACCTTCCAGATCAAAATCAACGGAATCAGGCGCAGCCACAGCCTCCCCATCGTCCAGATTCAGCGTTCCTGTTGCATAGGCTTCTGCTGTAGGGAAGAAACCTGCGAGCATCACAAGAAGCCCGAGTATAAAAGCTGTTCGTTTTCTCATAATAAGTATCATCCTTTTCATCGAATCATGGATAAGCGTAAATAAATGCAGATTACTGGCAATTGAAGGGGGAATTGACCTACTATAATAGTATTGGAAAAAAATCCTCCCCACATGTAGCCATTCATCATAAACACATTTTGACCAAACAAGCTTATTCTATGAGAACACGTAAAGTCAAAGGATGGACGGTGATTCTCCCGTATCCATTCAACTGAAAGAAACGCTCATATAAAAAGGCGGACCCCATTTCAAACGTATGTTTCTGCTTTTTCGGAAGGCTCAAGACTAGAAAAAGAAAGAAAACTTTTCGACAAGATACTCCCTTTGTTGACAAACAACGATTTCTATATAATAATAGTTACTGAATTATAATTATTATAAATAGTTGTTTCAGACAACTTACTAAAACTTACACACACAGGAGGAACTTTAACTATGTCTCTAATCGGTAAAGAAGTACAACCATTCCAAGCAAAAGCATTCCAGGACGGCCATGATTTCATTGATGTAACAGAAGAAAACTTTAAAGGTCAGTGGAGCGTTGTATGCTTCTACCCTGCAGACTTCTCTTTCGTCTGCCCAACAGAACTTGAAGACCTTCAAAACAACTACGAAACTCTTAAAGAACTAGGTGCAGAAGTTTACTCTGTTTCTACAGATACTCACTTCGTACACAAAGGCTGGCACGACAGCTCTGAAAAAATCAGCAAGATCAAATACCCAATGATCGGTGACCCATCTCAGCAGCTATCCCGTCAGTTCGACGTTCTTAACGAAGAAGACGGCCTTGCTGACCGCGGTACATTCATCATCGATCCAGACGGCGTTATCCAAACAGTTGAAATCAACGCAGGCGGAATCGGCCGCGATGCTGATAACCTTGTAGGTAAAATCAAAGCCGCTCAATATGTACGCCAGAACCCAGGCGAAGTCTGCCCGGCAAAATGGGAAGAAGGCGAAGAAACGCTTACGCCAAGCCTTGATCTAGTCGGCAAAATTTAAGGAGTGAACAATCTATGGTACTCGATGCACAAATAAAAGCACAATTAGAACAGTATCTCCAGCTTTTAGAAGGTGACATCGAGCTGAAAGTCAGCGCGGGAGACGGTGATGTCTCCCGTGACATGCTGGCTCTCACCGATGAGCTTGCCTCCATGTCACCTAAAATTACGGTACAGAAAACAGAATTGAAACGCACACCAAGCTTCAGTGTGAACCGTCCTCAAGAGGAAACGGGCATTACATTTGCCGGTGTTCCGCTTGGTCATGAATTCACGTCCTTGGTTCTTGCTTTACTTCAAGTAGGCGGAAGAGCTCCTAAGGTTGACCAGACCATGATTGAGCAGATCCAAAACATCCAAGGGGAGTATCACTTTGAGACCTATGTCAGCCTAAGCTGTCATAACTGCCCGGATGTCGTCCAGGCCTTGAATATCATGAGCGTGCTGAACCCGGGGATTACTCACACGATGATCGATGGTGCAGCGTTCAAGGAAGAAGCAGAGAGCCAGAACATCATGGCTGTACCATCTGTTTTCCTAAACGGAGAATTCTTCAACGGCGGACGTACGACGCTTGAAGAAATCGTTGCAAAAATCGGTGACGGCCCATCTCCTGAAGAATTCGATAACCGCGAACCGTATGACGTTCTTGTGGTCGGCGGAGGTCCTGCCGGTGCCAGCTCAGCGATTTATTCCGCTCGTAAAGGTATCCGCACAGGTATCGTTGCCGAGCGCTTCGGCGGTCAGGTTCTTGATACGATGACGATCGAGAACTTCATCAGTGTGAAGAGCACAGAAGGACCGAAGTTCGCTGCAAGCTTAGAAGAGCACGTAAAGGATTATGAGATCGATATCATGAACCTGCAGCGCGCGAAAAGCCTCCACAAAAACGAAGACAACATGTTCGAACTTGAACTTGATAACGGCGGTGTCCTGAAGAGTAAGAGTGTCATCATCTCTACAGGTGCACGCTGGCGCCAAATCGGCGTACCAGGCGAAGAAGAATTCAAGAACAAAGGAGTCGCTTATTGTCCTCACTGTGACGGACCATTGTTCGAAGGCAAAGACGTAGCGGTCATCGGCGGCGGAAACTCCGGCGTCGAAGCAGCAATCGATCTTGCCGGCATCGTTAAAAATGTCACTGTCCTTGAATTCGCAGACGAACTGAAAGCAGATGATGTGCTGCAGGAGCGTCTGAACAGTCTTCCAAACGTCGAAGTCAAAACGAATGCCCAGACCACCGAAATCACTGGTGAAGAGAACGTCAACGGCATTTCCTACATCGACCGTGAATCCGGTGAAGAACAACACATCGACCTGCAAGGGGTCTTTGTCCAAATTGGACTTGTTCCAAACACCGAATGGCTCGGTGAGGAAGTCGAGACGAACAAAATCGGTGAAATCATTACCAATAAGCACGGCTCCACAAACATTCCCGGCCTATTTGCCGCCGGCGATGTGACGGACAGTCCGTACAATCAGATCATTATCTCAATGGGTGATGGTGCGAATGCTTCTCTTGGTGCATTTGATTACTTGATTCGAAACTAAATCTCTCAAATTTAAAGCCTCTCTACTGCTTATAAGGCAGCGGAGAGGCTTTTTTGTTGGACTTTTAAACAAATCAGATCGGCAATGGAGCTTTAGATGAAACAAAGCCACGTTCGACCAGTTCTATCCAGAACTTTGTCGGAATATCCCGCTGAATCATCTCCAGGTCCTCTTTAATACGGTCTGGGCGCGTCGATCCAGGGATTACCGATTTAACCGCCATGTGGGCCGTTGAGAATTGAAGCGCCGCTGCTTTTAGAGGCACATCGTATTTCTCGCCGATTTCTTTTAACTGATTGACCCTACCGATAATCGCAGCGTCAGCCTTCTCATAGTTGAAGTGATCGCCGCCCAGCAGGACGCCGGAGTTGTACGGACTACCAACTACGATATCAACGCCTTTCTCTTCTGCTGAGGTCATCATCCGCTCTAACGCGCGCTCATGCTGCAGGAGCGTGTACTGCGTTGCCGACAAACAGACGTCCGGACGCATTTCATCAAGCTCCATTGCGAGTTCAATCGGTTCAGTCGTATTTACACCAAGCCCCCAGCCACGGATGACACCTTCTTCTCTAAGACGTGTCAGCACGCGGAAGGCGCCTTTTCTTGCTTCATCAAACTTGGCAACCCATTCATCTCCGTGGAAATCAGGAGAAACATCATGAACGAAAACCATGTCTAAACGATCGGTCTTCAATCGTTCCAGGCTCTGCTCAATCGATTTTTTCGTTGCATCTTCCGTATAATCGGTAATCACTTTATTGTTACGGCCATGCTCGAACAGGCCTTCATTTTCTGTTGTATCTTCCGTCATATAACGGCCGACTTTTGTACTTAGTACGTAATCATCTCGGTTATATTTGGATAACACTTCGCCAACCCGCATTTCCGCTAATCCAGCCCCGTAAAAAGGAGCGGTATCAAAATAGCGGACGCCTTGATCCCAGGCGGTTTGAATCGTTTCCCGTGCTTCTTCTTCGGGAACGTCTCTAAACATATTTCCTAACGGTGCCGTCCCTAGACCCACTTTATGTTTTAGCGCATCTTCAAGTGATTTCATTCGTTCCATTCCTCCTAAAATTCAATGATATAGTTTTATATCCCGCCAAAGGGTCCATCAAACCTCCTGGATGTTTCAGTCAATCCTGTTGGTTTATGGAAATGAACAAGGGTATAATCAATACTGGATAAAATAAGGAGGGATTTTATGATAAAAAACCTGCCTCTACTCTTAGCGATGTTAAGTGTAGGGAGTATAGCCTTAACCATAAGCCAGACCACACAGGTGCCCGGACTGGTCGTGTGGGTTCTGATTATCATTGGGGTTGTTCTGAATATGTGGAGTGCTATAGGTTTAATCCTGCACGTGGGTTTACATAAACAAAGCGAATCTTAAGGCTGCCATTAGTAATCGTTTTTATAAAATCCAAATATGTATCTAAGGCTTCCGCAGAGATACAAAACCAGCGGAAGCCTCCAAGCTTTCTAAACAGACACTTTTTTCACAAAAAAATAACCTTCAATCCAGATACAGATTAAAGGTTGAACAGGAAGATTCAATTGTTTGGATTTCCGATCTTAATGGAAACCGATTAACTTAAAACCAACTCTTTTTCCTCGACCAGACCAAGTGCCCGGGAGGTTGTTTGATGAATCTCTTCGATCAGCTCTGGATTCTCAACCAGTGCCTGTCCATAAGAAGGAACCATTTCTTTCAGCTTCGGTTCCCATTCCGGCATATGCTGTGGGAAACATTTTTCTAACACGTCCATCATGACATGTACCGCCGTCGATGCACCAGGTGATGCACCAAGCAGGGCAGCGATCGATCCGTTCGCACCACTGACGACTTCTGTACCAAATTGAAGCGTTCCCTTGCCGCCTTCTTCTGTATCTTTAATGACCTGCACACGCTGACCAGCGACGACTAGATCCCAGTCTTCACTCTTCGCGTTAGGAATAAATTCACGTAACGCTTCCATACGCTGTTCTTTAGACATCAACACCTGTTGAATTAAATACTTCGTGAGCGGCATTTCTTTAGCTCCAGCCGCAAGCATTGTCAGGACATTGTTCGGCTTTACAGATGTGATGAGATCAAGCATGGACCCTGTTTTTAAAAACTTAGGTGAAAATCCGGCAAATGGTCCGAAAAGAAGCGACTTCTCTTCACCGATATACCGGGTGTCCAAATGCGGGACAGACATCGGTGGTGCACCAACAGGAGCTTTCCCGTAAACCTTGGCCTCATGCTTCTTGATTACATCCGGGTTGTTACACACCATAAACTGACCACTGACAGGGAATCCGCCAATACCTCTTCCTTCAGGAATGCCTGATTTCTGCAGCAAGTGGAGACTTCCACCCCCGCCGCCGACAAAGACAAAGTCAGCTTTGCGCACTTCCAATTTATCGTTTTTTGCATCAAACACTTTCACTTCCCAGTTTCCGTCACGCGTACGTTTCAGATCCTTCACGCTGTGGTGGTACTTAACCTCTACATCGTTTGACTCTAAGTGTTCAAACATCTTACGGGATAACGAGCCGAAGTTTACATCGGTTCCAGTATCCATTTTCGTTGCAGCTACCGGCCCGTGGGAGTCGCGGTCCTTCATAATCAGCGGAATCCACTCTTTCAGTTTTTCCGGATCCTCTGAATATTCCATCCCTTGAAATAAAGGATTTTGGGACATCGCGTCAAACCGTTTCTTCAAGAAATTTACGTTATCCTCTCCCCAAACTAAACTCATGTGAGGAAGCGGGCGGATAAACTCCTGAGGGTTACTCAGTTTTCCATGGTTTACAAGGTAAGACCAGAACTGTCTGGACTCTTGAAACTGCTCATTAATGTTTATCGCTTTACTTAAGTCGATCGATCCATCTGATTTTTCCTTCGTATAGTTCAATTCACACAACGCCGCATGACCTGTTCCGGCATTGTTCCACTCATTTGAACTCTCTTCTCCGGTCTTTCCGAGCTTTTCAAAAACAGTAACGTTCCAGTCCGGGGCTAATTCTTTTAAGAGTGAACCCAACGTCGCACTCATAATGCCAGCACCAATTAAGATCACGTTTGTATTCGTTTCTCTGCTGCTCATATTAACCATCCTTCTGTCTTTAATTTGTAGAAAAGATGCAAAGGATTATTACGCCGCACCCTTCCTGTCATCATTCGACTCCTTATTTTCTATGATAACGCTTAATAGATGAAAAAGTCACTATTATCTAATAATTATACACAATGATGAGTGGTAGAAAAAGGAACGCGCACTGCATTGCTAAAGCGTTATCCGGCTGGACTCTCAAAAAACAGCCTCTCCTGTCCGCTTTCCGTAAATGATTAGCGCTAGACTATAGACAAATCCGGCTCAAAAATTTCAACAACAAACGAGTGGGGGTTCCAAATAACCGAAAAGTTTCCCAGGTCATAGGGTGGAAAAAGCGACAGTCAGCACCGCTTCCCTATCTTCTTATACCGCTCTGTTTCCTCTGTCCGTCTGCGTCCTTCATCATGACTCGTCTCCTTACGTCCGGCTTCCACCTTCTACTTTGAGACAGCTCCCATTTGAAAAACACTTGCTATATAAATACTTCCACGATCGAAGGAATTCAAACCTTTCTATCTGCATAGGGAAGGCTCTGCCATACTCTTTTTCCATATAAAAAATCCCCCTCTTTAAGAGGAGGACACACCAAGCGCCAGCTTCAAATAATCCACCAGCATCTCCGACTGATCTTTCACCCGCACTTTCTCTTCCGGTAAAATGGCATGATCCAGCGCCAGACCATCAAAGAAAGTCACAATCGAACGCGCCACAAGCTCGCCTTCATAATAGTCACTGAACTCCCCGCTTGCCTGCCCTGCCTCAATCACTTTCCGATAAATGCTGAGCCCAAGATCGTATCTTTTCTCGCCATATATACGCCTGCGCTCATCGTTGCGCCCCGTGATAAAGAACTCAAGCGAACTTGCCGCAAGCGGATCCATCTCCGCATCCGGCACCGTCTCTCCCCCGAACATCACCTTCAACAACAGATTCCAGTAGGAAGACGCCTCCTCAAGCATCCGATCGGTCTCTTCTGCTGAATCTTCAAGTCTCTCTTCTAACACAGCTTCAAATAAATCCTCTTTATTCGCAAAATACTGATATAACCCACCACGGCTCACCCCGGCCGCCTCCATCACATGCTTCATCGTCGTCCGTTCATATCCGCGTTCCATAAACACCGCCACTGCCGCTTTTAACAGATCAGCGCGACGCTGCCTCAGGTGTTCCTCGCTCACTCGTGGAGCCATGCCCATTCCCCCGTTCTACGATCCTCTTTGTTAAAACTCCTATGATAGATAACAGTACAAGCAGACCCGCCGTAATCAGGAAAGTTGGAACTACCCCGATCTGGGTGGCGATCCAGCCCCCTACGAGCGGGCCGATGATCGTCGCCGTTGTCATCACACTATTAATGACACCAAACACGCGCCCCGTCATGTGCACAGGTGTATCTACCTGCACCGTCGCCTGAAATGGGACAAAGGTCAAACTTGCAGCAAAACCAGCGATAAATCCAAGTCCCGGGCCCCATATAATCGAATAGCCGAAATCATAAGACGTCAGTACCCCCATCATACCAAAACATCCCCCCATTCCAGCAACACCTAACAGCATAAGCGGATACGCGTTATAATCCGCTTTTTTAGCAAGCAGAAAGCCGGCCGTAAACATCCCAAGCCCTGAGCCTGTCACCAAATAGCCAAACAGATCAGGGGATGCTTGTGTAAGTTCTCGAATCAGGACAATCAGCTGAGAATCCGCTGACTGCAGGACGAGTAAACTCACACCGACAAGAATCAACCCTGTCATCAGGAACCGGTTGGATGTGAGAAAAGAAACCCCAAGCAAGAACGACTGCTTGAACGATTCGCCAGGCTTCTCCTGCTCCGCCGTTTCCAAAGCTTTCGCCTTTGGTACAAAGATTAGAATCAAAGCGGATATTGCAAAGGTCGCTGAATCGATGAAAAACACCTGCTGGGCCCCGAACAAAGCGACAAGCAGACCACTGACGAGCGGGCCAAGGATTTTCGTAGAGGACTCAATCATTGAGCTGATTGACATCGCCGCTTTCATATCGTCTGTGTCCACGACTTCCTTCAGCTTGCCGTTTTTCGCCGGAATAAACACCGCCGAAAAAATCCCCACCGCTAACAGTGTCACATAGACCATCCAAAGCGAGGAAGCGATCGCCAACAGCAAAATCAGCCCCGCACGTACCACATCCGAAACAATCATCAACGTCTTCCGGTTCCAGCGATCCGCCACCATCCCAGCTATCGGTCCGAATACAGCCATCGGCAAAGCAAGGCAGAGGAACACCAGGGATACTTCAAACGGTGTGGCCTCCCATTTCAATCCAACCAGTGTAATAATCGCAATAATACTCAGCCAGTCCCCTATACTCGATATTGCCTGTGCCGAAATCAAGGTCACATACCCGCGGTTTTTCCATAAACGATTCATCGAACGATCCCCTTTCGCGTTTATAACGACACAAGTGTCGTTTTGTTATTCTTATTATATCGACACGTTTGTCGTTTTGCAACTGTTCTTTTGTATATTTTTTCCTAAAACCTACCGAAAGGGTGATGGAAACCAAGAAGCACACATCGCCGATACGCGTCCGGGGTGTTTAAAGGAGAGGAGCACAATAAAAAAAGCTCTGATCCTTTACATGGATCAGAGCTTTTTCGTTTTCTTGACACCTTATAAAAGCAAAAGAGTTAAGCCGGGAGCTAAGACAGAAACAATAACTGCACTCAGTACCATCGCAATCGTACTGATTGAACCCTCAAGCGTATCCCGTTCCATCGACGCAGCCGTTCCAATCGCATGGGAAGCACTCCCCATGCCGACTCCACGACCGATCCGATGCGTCAAACCGCTGTAGCGCATCACAAGCGGGTGAATCAACATCCCGCCGATTCCGGCAATCATGACAAAAACAGCCGTCAGCGGCATGACCCCGCCGGTCGATTCTGAGATCGACATCGCCACAGGTGTCGTGACGGATTTAGGAACAAGTGAATGGATGATTAGATCGCTGAATCCTGCCCATTTACTAAGCAGTAAACCGGAACTGATTCCAACGACAGCGCCGACCATCGTCCCGGTCACCACCGGAACGAGCATCCTTTTCAAGATATCCCTGTACTGGTAAAGCGGGTAGGCAAGCGCCACGACGGCCGGTCCCAGCAGTTCATCGATCCATTTCCCGCCTGTCATATACGTTTCATACGGGATCTGAAAAACAAGCAGAAACAAGATTACAAGGATGGTAGATACAATCACAGGTGTTGTATAAACACGGCGGTGTTTCCCATAAATCATGACAGATACTCGATAGGCGGCAATCGTGAACAATACCATCAATAAAGCGAAGAACAAAGCCTTCATGCTTCTTCCCTCCTTCTGACCATCCACTGGGTGACAAGGCCTGATATGGCCATCACAAGCGCTGTACTCAAAAGGCCGATCACGATCAGAAGGAGGCCTTTTCCTTTAAATACATACGCATAGCTGATGACCCCGACGGTAGCCGGTACGAAAAAGAAAGGCAGATGGCGGATCATAAACGAAATTCCTTCTTTTAAAAAACGCTCAGGGACAATTTTCAAAGACAGTAAGATAAATAGTAGAACGAGACCGATTACGCTGCCGGGGATGAACAAATCAAACAGATTCTGAATCCCTCTGCCAGCTAAATAAATAAGATATAAACCAACAATTTGTATGATCATGATAGCTGTTTTATACAAGCTGAATCCTTCTTTCTATAGGTTCAAACGAACATTTTAATTTTCCTAAACTATGATAACTCTATTTCCACTAAATTTACAGGGGATATGCACGTCAAAAGGCTTTTAAATACTAAAGGATGCAAACCGTCTGTACACACCCCTTACTTAAGTAAAGATACATACAGAAATTAAAAGGCGTACGCATATTTAGTAGAGCACCCTAAGCACAACCACGGAATGGAGAGACCGAGCTTTTTAAAGCGAAAAAAGAGCGCTCCCACAACAAGGGGAACGCCCGTTTACTTAATTATTTATTTAAAAACGCCCGCATGATGCGGTTAACTTCTTCCGGCTTCTCATGATGAGGCGCATGACTGACCCCTTCCATACGATGAATTGTAAGGTCTCGTACATAATCTTCGACTCCATCAAGATTGCTGTTTTCAAATGCAGGGTCCGCATTGCCCCAAACAATTAACGTTGGCGATTCAAACATCTGATAAGGAAGATCGAGCGGCTCTTTCACGTGCTCTTCAAACGGATAAAATGAGGCTGCCCGGTAATAATGGAGCATCGACTTCATCGCTTCCGGCTGCATCCATGCCTCTATGTATTTCTGTTCATCGTCTTTCGTCAGATACCCTTTTCTCCGACCCGGAATGGTCATCATCTTCCGTAGACGCTCCGCGTTATTAGCAAGCAGCATTTCATGTGAGTCCGGACGTTGGAAAAAGCCCATATAACTGCTTGCTTCCCGCTGCCCCGGGTTTTCTTCTAATTCTCTTCTGAACGTGTACGGGTGCGGGGCATCGAACATAATCAACTGCTTGATATAGTCCGGTTCCGTATATGCGAGTGTCCAGGCAATGGCTCCACCCCAGTCATGGGCCACCAGCACGCAGTCCTTCTCCCCGAACGCTTCAATCAGCTGTTTCACATCCTCGACTAAAACGGACATGTCGTAGGAAGAGACACCTTCCGGCTTATCTGATAGATTGTAGCCTCTCATATCGACGGCCACCACACGATAATCCTTCGAAAATTCTTCGATTTGATGATGCCAGTTGTACCAGAAGTAAGGGAACCCGTGAAGAAACAGCATCAGTTCGCCTTCCCCTTCAGTGACATAATGCAGATTGACGTCATTCACTTTTACATATCCATCTTGCATGATTGAACCACCCTTTCTCCAGCTATTTGTATCATCGAGACACAATACTCTTCTTTTTATGGAATCGCAATGAAGAAGTCTCATTTTTTGGATAATTAGGAAATACAACCTAAAGAGTTTATAAGGGCACGCCAATATAATTTCTAGCATTTTTCTTGTTTTTGGAATTCATGGAAGCTCAGGAATGATAAAATTATACTAGTCACACTGAAATTTAGGAGAATTCGATGACTCATGAACTAATAGTTGAGAAAAAATCGTTCAATCGTCAAACCTTAGATGAAGTTAAAACCGTTTATCTGAATGATTACCCTGTAGTTTATATCCTTTATAACCACAAGCGTTCCGTTGCCTATATTGGACAAACAGTTCATAAAAACAGGCGGCTCCACGACCATTTGAATAATCCCAAACGAAAAATACATAACGAAACCATCCTGATTGGTCACGAGAAATTCAACCAGTCCGCTACCTACAATATGGAGTCGAATTTGATCAATTACTTTATCGCTGACAATCAATATAAACTCCAAAACGTCAGTCAGACAGCGAATATGCAGATGCATAACTACTTCAACAAACAATATTTCAATGATGAAGTGTTTTCGGAGTTATGGGAGAAGCTGAGGGAAGAAGAATTAGCAAGAGATACAATTGAAAATTTAAGAAATAAAGATATTTACAAGCTCTCTCCTTACAAACAATTATCCGAAGAGCAGCTGGAAATGAAAAACCGAATCCTTGAGTTCTGCCAGCAGAACATAAAGAAAGACGACAACCGCGTCTTTATTGTGGAAGGGGATGCTGGGTCCGGAAAGAGTGTCCTGTTAAGTTCTTTATTTAACACCATTCAGGACTACGCTGATTAGAAGAGTTCCAATTTATATGGCACGAATAACTATTTGTTAGTCAATCACAATGAAATGTTGAAGACGTATAAAAACATCGCCAACAGCCTTCCCAATTTGAAGAAGAAAAATTTTGAGAGGCCTACACGCTTTATAAATCGGATGGATAAAGAGATGGAACAAGCTGATATCGTATTAGTGGATGAAGCCCACCTCCTCTTAAGTAAAGAGGATGCCTATAACAACTTCCGCTACAACAACCATTTAGCTGAAATTATAAAACGAAGCAAAATAACCATCGTCATCTTTGATCCGAAACAAGTATTAAAGTTGAAAGGTTACTGGAATCAGCCGTTAATGGAGGAGATTACCGGCCACTATCATGCAGAAAGACTGAAGCTCACCAACCAATTCAGGATGAACGCAAGTCCCGATACAATCGAGTGGATGAACAGCTTCGTAACGAAAAAGCTCCTACCACTGCCAAGCAATGATGGGTATGATTTTGAATTAAAGATATTTGACGACCCTTCCCGATTCAAGGAGGCAGTCCGAAAGAAGAATGATGAACACAGCCTTTCGAGAATTGTCTCCACCTTCGACTTCACCCATAAAAAGGATGGAGAAATCTATTACGTCGATGAAGAGGGCGTCAATATGCCATGGAATATTACGAAAGACAACATGACCTGGGGCGAGGAAATCCATACGATCAATGAAGTCGGTTCGATTTATACGGTGCAAGGGTTTGACTTAAACTATGTGGGAGTCATTCTAGGACCATCTGTCAGTTATGATGAGAAAAAGGACAAAATTGTCATTGATCCTTCGAAGTACAAAGATAAAGGCGCCTTCACTGCAAGAAACGATATGGATCATGGGGAAACGGAAAAAGTGAAGGAAGAGATTATTTTGAACTCCATTAATGTCTTAATGAAACGCGGGATTTACGGACTTTATGTGTACCCCGTAGATCCGAAACTAAAAGCCAGATTGAAAAATTTAAGAGAGGAAGCTAACTATGACTCAAATTAAAAAACTGATTCAAACGATCAATGAATTCCGGGATGAGCGTGACTGGAAGCAATACCACAACCCAAAAGACCTGGCCATCTCAATGTCCATTGAAGCCGCTGAACTGCTGGAGGACTTCCAGTGGATCAGCAGTAAGGAAGCGGTTGAGAAACACAACGAAAACATCAAAGAAGAAATCGCTGATGTTATGATATATGCGTTGATGCTTTGTGACGAATTGGATTTAGATGTGGAAGAAATCATTAGAAGCAAAGTGAAGAAAAACGGAGAAAAATATCCCGCTCCTGCTCAAAGTAACCAGCAATGAAACGCCCCCCCATATGTAAGCAGCCCGCATGGACTATGTAGCCTTCCAAGCGAGCTGCTTTTCTTATGCTCTTCTATATTACAAATTTCACTTTTAAACCATTCCCCCTATTGAACCAGGGGTGAAAACATTTATTAAGACTTAAAAATACACCAAGATATCGAAAATACAGCTATCTTTTCCACCATTTATCCCCTTCTTCTCTAAGTATATTAATATATGTATAAATTATATAAAGTCCCGCTCCTATACAAATACCTTTATTAAAAACACGAGTGATTTGTTATAATTTACAATTGAATAGAATAGTAGAAGGTGGATGTAAATGAGTAAAAACGAAAAGAAAAAGGATTCCAAACAGGATAAAATCAAGAAGCTCATTCAACAAAGGCACCCGAATGCTATATTAATAGAAAATGCCAGCATTGGGAGTAAGCTGGATGTTAACGAGTACGGGGCTTTTCTTGAAGACTGTGTAGTTGTATACACGCTTAATCAGAGCGAGACCGGGCTGGTAAGAATCGGCCGCCTCCCGTGGTTTGAAGAAACAAAGGGCTTGGTTGACCACTTTGCGTTCAAATCTATCTTCGATCTCGACAATACAACGTTTGTAGTTGGGAATCACGGAAAAGTGATCGAGAAATTCTTAAAGGCTAACAAGCAGATGTCTCTTGAAGTCAAAGAACGGAAATGGCACGAAAAGATCTTAGGATTCAGAAGTGGCGCTATGTGGAAAAAGGTAATCGCATCACTGGCATACCTCTTTCTCTTTTTGACCGTAGTTGCCGCATTCTTACCAGAAGACTCCGGACCTGTCATTTTCGCAGCCAGCCTGCTGACTTTAGGTGTCGGACTTGCCGCTATGGGAATTTCTATATATAAGAAAAGAAGCTTAAAAATAAGTTCTATTATCTCACTAGCTGCTATTATCTTATTTTTCTTCAGTTTTACCTTCCCCACCGACAGTGAAAGGGCTGCGGTTGATGAACCAGATGAAATAGAGACAGAAATCGAAGCGGAGAGTACAGCCGATAAAGAGCCCGAAGCGGAAGAAGAAAAACAGATTGATGATAATAAACCATCTTCCACCGAAGAAAAGCCAGACGATGAAGAGAAAGAGAAAAGCGAGGATGATTTAACAGCGGCTACGGTCGTGAACATAGTGGATGGCGATACGATTGATATCAAGCTGAACGGTAAAAAGGAACGGGTACGGTTACTTCTCGTGGATACCCCCGAGACGAAACATCCGGACCTGCCCACCCAAAAGTTCGGCCCGGAAGCGAGTGCTTTTACTACAAGTACCTTATCCGGAAAAGAAGTGAAAGTTGAATACGATGGTCCCAAATACGATAAATATGATCGTTTATTGGCTTACATATGGGTGGACGGTGAAAACTTTAACCAGACCTTACTAGAGGAAGGCTTGGCGCGTTATGCCTATGAATACGATCCCCCTTATGAACATGCGGAGGAAATGAAGGAAGCACAAGCAGAGGCCAAAGCTGCGGAGAGAGGCGTATGGAGCATAGATGGATATGTAACAGATGAAGGTTTCAAAGTCGAAGAGAAAAAAGAAGTAGCGAAGAGCCCTGAGCCTTCTGATTCAGAACCATCTACACCAGAGGAGTCCAGCGAACCAGACCTGAAATATAATCCTTTTGGTCCGGATCGAGATTGTGGTGATTTCGATACACACGCACAAGCCCAGGCATTTTATATAGCAGCAGGCGGCCCCGGATCGGATCCCCACAGACTTGATGGACATGACAGCGACGGGCTAGCCTGCGAAAGTTTACCTTAAATTCGAATCCATGTAGGAAATTTTTTATTAGACTTTTATTAGACGAGTTCCCTAATTAGAAAATGCGTTTTAAAAAGCCTGATCCACCGTGGTGGATCAGGCTTTTTTATGTTATTCCATTTTTAAGCAACAAGGCGCTCCCGCTGATCTACAAACTTTTTCTTCAACTGATGATCAAGAATAAAATTCCCAAATGGGATAAACGCGACAATAAATGCCCCTGCCGCCCATTTAAATGACCAGCGCACCTTAAAGGTAACGTAAGCGACAATCAGCATGTACACAACAAACAATCCCCCGTGGATCATTCCGTTGACCGACACAGCTTCCGGCGTATCAAACATATACTTTAACGGCATGGAGATGAAAAGGAGAATTAAAAAGGACATCCCCTCTAAAAATCCCATCACTCGTAATTTCCCTATCGGTGTTTTCAGCATGTGAAATCTCCTTTATAACGAAATCAACTCTTTCTCATCTATCTTAATCTCTCATTCGAGAAGGCGCAATCTGTTATTAGAATGGAGATCGCAGGAAGCAGCTATCCCCGTCCTACCACTTCTTCAGGCTTTGATGGTTTAAATGCCGTCATAAATGGGCTCATCCATAACTTACGATTTGAAAGCTGCCGAAAAATGAATAGATAATGGGATTGTGACAATTCATTGAATAATAGCGAAATTAATAAACTTGTCTTTGGGGAGAGAGAAAAACGATTGTTATTGCCACCATGACCAAGAGGAAAACCTTCCTACACACCCACCTATACAAAGAGCATAAGATAAGAGAAACGTTGAACATTGGAGGACTTACAAATATGTGTTCACATCCTTTTTCTCACCACCCCGGTCCATATAACGGGAGTTACTATCACGCAAACCAAGACAGTCAAATTGTCAACGACATACAAAAAGCCATCCACGGAGAGTATAGTGCGATCGCCTGCTATGAGAAGTTAGCCAGACTTGCGCCAACACAGGAAGAAAGGAACAAAATTCTTGAGATCCAACAAGATGAAAAGCGTCACCTAGAAGAGTTCAGCAGAATTTATGCCTATTTAACTGGCTGTCAGCCAACTTATCAGATCACAGAGAAGTGTCCGGATGAGTATCTATCAGGAATTGAATTCGCTTTTAAAGATGAACAAGGAGCGGTGGATTTTTATTTAGACATTGCAGATAAGACTCAGCATGCTTTTATTAAAGATCGTTTTAAACGCGCAGCAGCAGACGAACAAAACCACGCGGTATGGTTTTTATCTTTTATAAGTAAGTCACACAGAACACGCACCCAGCGGCAAGTTGAAAACTACGGAGCTAAAGGGGCACTAAATTCTCCCACGCTGTCCATCCCCCAAATCCTGACGTATGCTCTTCAAGACGAATACCTGGCACAAGCGAGGTACGATAATATTCTAGGGACCTTTGGATATATTCCTACTTTCGCACGAATCAAACAAGCAGAATTGAGACATATTGATGCATTGCTTCCCCTGTTTGGACAGTACCAAGTGCCATTACCTGAAAATACATCCCAGTCATTCGTTTCAACTCCTGAGAATATTAAGGCAGCTTTTGGAGCCGGCGTACAAGGAGAAATAGACAATATTGCGATGTATGACAAATTCTTATCACTCGAAATTCCTAACGATATGAGAATCGTATTTACACAACTTCGTAATGCCTCAACGAATCATCTGGCGGCGTTTGAGAGGGGTCTGGAAAGGGGTAAGGAAATAGCTAACCTCGAGTATGTTCGTTTAAATAATAAACCCCTCTAGAAATATTTCTAGAGGGGTTTTTCACTGCTATTATATTCCTGGCAATGTCACAATTATCTATCCGGGCATCCAAATATCTTCGTATCCGTTCTGTATCGATTAATCATATAAATGAACCATTTTCTCTTATGTCATTACGTTCACACATCACGCTAAGATAATTATGGAGAGGAAGCTTTTAACTACAACCATTCAGTGCATTACTTGATAATGATGCCATTAATTATATAAAATTTCTTCTGGACGTCGATTTAATATCTCATATTTTGGTTTTATAGTCTCTAAGTATTTATATGTATCTGCAGTAAATGAGGGGTTCAACCCATTTTTTATCATTCTTTTAATAACTACTTCTGAGACCTCTTTTCCGTTTATAAGAAAAATTGGATAATCATCGTTTAGTAATTCTAGCTGTGCTTTTTCTCTAAATACCCCTGTTGTTACATAAGCACCGACCCACCCCCTTTTCAGTCTAGCTACCACTCTAGCAATGTTCTCTGCATTAATAGCTGCATCTGGTTTAATACACTTAGCTTGTCCCAAGGTTATAATTTTCATAGGCAGCACTCCGCTACTCCCTAAATTGATTCTCCCCACGAAATCTGTACCCCCATCCCCAGATTGTTTTGTTATCCATCCAGTAGAATATTTATCTATTATATACTTACATGAATGTGCTGCAAGAAACTCAAAATCATGCTTATTGTTATAATAATAATTATATATATCATCTAATACCTTCTTATTGATATTTTTAGCCTTTTGTTTTTCGGTGGGTTGAACTAGAATAGTATTGACGTTTCTTCGGATATTCTCTATCTTTTTTTCATTATTAACCCATTCCCTCCAAGACTTTGGAGCTTTTTTTAACATTTGATTAGTTGTTAATGAGCTATTCCTTCGATCGTTAATCCAACTCCAATCAAAAGATTCATTTTCTTCACGTGTATTTAAGACAACAAAATCAAAGGCATAATTAGTGAATGTCTGTCCAGAGCTATGCTTTTGCGACAAGAGTTCTACTTTATTAATAACTCCAAAACCCTGAAATTTATAAATACCAGTATCAATATTCTCAAAAAATAATATTGGAGGTGCTTTCTTTCTGACCTCTTTATCTGAGTCTTCATGCATCTCATATGCTTTCATTAAAATATTATTATTAGAAGTTTCAGGGGATTTTCCAGGGGTTTTATTATCTCCAAAGTATTTAATATACCCCCTATCTGGTTCAAAAATATCTTTCCAATGAGTCTTCCTTTTGCCAGCATTTTTTGGGTGCCCGAAAACTAATATTGCCGGTCTTATTTTTCCATCAGTTTTCTTAATCTCTTTATAAGGAAATATACCTGCTTGTGCGTTAATACAAGGATTGATTGAATCTCCTTTTTTTTCCCTCGGCATATATGTAGCATACTTTAACGATTTTATTACTTTTCCATCAAATGAACCGTAGCGACCACTTAATTTCCCTGTCCTCGGATTAAAATCGCATTCTTCCTTGTTTGATAAAATTTCTCCGATCATTATTTTGCTCATATAATCTTCACATCTCCTTCTTATTAAGTAAAAAGACAATTATGACTTATGTTCTTTCTATATCTCTTGTTAATTAGAGTTAAAGAATTCATTGTGAGAACCATGGAAAGCTAACTAATAGTAAACTTCAGTTGCTTTTACCTATTATTGATTGAAGATTGGTAAAATGAATTTCAAAAGGCTGCTACTGTAAAGTCTCTATCATCTTAAGAACCTGTTATTGATAAAAAACATTCGTATAATAATCCATTTGGAAGAAGTGCTCCCCATTCAATGCAAGCTATTCAAGGTTACTCCACCTGTATTACATCCGTCACTACTGATAACTAATATTTACCATGCGAGATTGGAATCTTTTATTTCTGCTTCCCAAAGGTCTTCTAGCTCTCCTTTCGTTTCTAGTGACAAATCACCCTCAGACGCAGACAGATTGTGTTTGAACTGCTCAATATCTCTAGCACCCGGAATCACCGTAGACACCCCTGTATAGGAAAGAATATATTGAAGCGCCGCCTGAACCATAGATTGATCATTCCCTATAATCCTTTGAACCTGTTTGACTAACTCTCCCCGTCTTTCAATTTCCTCTACACTCCACCTGCTTCTGATGCCGCCAAAACGACTAGTGGCATCATATTTCCCTGTCAGCCAGCCTGAGTCAAGAGGAACCTTAGCAATCACACCAACTCCATGTTTTTGGGCGGACTGGATCGCATCCGCAGGTTCTTGGTGGAAGATGTTGAACATGACCTCGATAATTTGACTGTCTGTTTTATGTAACAGCTCATTCATCTCTTTTCCAGTATCTACAGAAGCTCCATAGGCTCTTACTTTGCCCTGCTGTTTTAATTTTTCCAGCACTTCAAATTGAGGGCTGTTGCTATTCAGAGATTCGAATGGAGGGTTATGAAGAAGAAGACTATCCAGATAATCGGTTTGTAATCTTCTTAAACTGTCTTCCACCGACACCATTAATCTCTCAGGATCGAAGTCCTGTTCATCATTGGGATGATGGCCACACTTACTGCTGATGACGACTTGATCCCGTTTGTCTTTAAGGGCTTGTCCGATAAGCTCTTCACTTTTTCCGGATCCGTAGTTAGGTGCGGTATCGAAAAAATCACATCCCGACTCTACCGCTTTATTTACCAATTCAATTGCTTCTTCGTCTCTCATCTTGCCCCAATCTTTTTCATTACCTAACTGCCATGCTCCAAATCCAATCTCAGAAACTTGTATGCCGGTGTTTCCTAAGTCACGCTTCTTCATTACATTCTCACCCTTCTTTTATCGTTCTCCCTCCATTATCTAATTTTTCGTTTCTTTCTAAAAGTTTCTTGCTTTTTAAGGACACGTTCAGGAATCACAACGGAAATTAGAATACAAGTCATAAAATCCTTTTTATGTAAAAACGATTTTAAATTCTTTCGGATTCAACCCCACATGTATATTTGCAAACCTTGCTACGAGTTGCCTTAGCAAGGTTGTATAGTTGTTAAAGGCTGCTATTTTTCTAATAAAAGCGAACGGCAAGACAGGGCGAACCCATCCCTTGAACTTTTCTTTTAATACTATTAAAGTATATAATGGTTGAAATTTAGCCTAACTGGTAATGGATAGAATAATTAACGTTTTTACTTTTTAATTTTGGGAACATGATTCTCTTAAGGAAAGGGTTCAGATATATATGAAAGATAATTTTTGGCATGAGCTGCCGAAGCCGTTTTTTGTTTTGGCACCGATGGAAGCTGTGACCGATGTCGTATTCCGACATGTCGTAGCTGAAGCAGGCCGACCTGACGTGTTCTTTACAGAGTTCACGAACACGGAAAGCTACTGCCATCCGAAAGGAAAAGACAGCGTCCGCGGACGCCTGACGTTCACAGAAGATGAACAGCCGATCGTTGCCCATATTTGGGGAGATAAACCCGAATACTTCCGCCAGATGAGTATCGGTATGGCAGAAATGGGCTATCGCGGCATCGACATCAACATGGGCTGTCCTGTCCAGAACGTTGCGGGGAATGGAAAAGGTTCCGGACTGATCCGACGTCCAGAAGTGGCAGCGGAAATCATTGATGCAGCGAAAGCAGGAGGACTTCCTGTCAGTGTGAAGACCCGTCTCGGTTATACGAAGCTGGACGAATGGCGCCCGTGGCTCAAGCACCTACTGGAACAGGATATCGTCAACCTGTCCATCCACCTCCGTACAAAAAAAGAAATGAGTAACTTTGATGCTCACTGGGAGCTTATTCCAGAGATCAAGAAGCTTCGGGACGAAGTTGCCCCGCACACGCTTCTTACGATCAACGGCGATATCCCTGACCGTCAAAAAGGACTCGAACTTGCTGAGAAGTACGGCATTGATGGCGTGATGATCGGACGTGGAATCTTCCACAACCCGTTCGCTTTTGAAGAAGAGAAGAAAGAGCATAGCAGCGATGAACTACTTGATCTTCTGCGCATGCAGCTCGACCTTCACGATAAGTATTCAGAAGAACTGGAGCCGCGTCTTTTTAAACCGCTCCGCCGCTTCTTCAAGATTTACGTACGCGGATTCCGTGGAGCAGGTGAGCTCAGAAATCAGCTGATGAGCACAAACTCCACCGATGAAGTGCGTGCGCTGCTTGATGAGTTTACAGAGAAAGATGGAGTGAAAGAACAGGAAGGTTTTTCTGTTTCTTAAGGTTCTCGTTTGAATGGAATGATTTTATATATAGGAGAGGGAAGCCATTGGGGCTTCCCTCTTTTTTTATAGAAAGAATCGACCTAAATTTTCAATAGAAAAGTTTAGCCCGAAACAAAGCAAAAGAGGTGGAGAATTGTCTCCACCTCTTTTGCTAGATTCAAAACATTCCCGGATTAATCATTTCAGGGATATAGAAGGCAACTCCCGGGATAAAAGCAACAACAATCAATACGATGACAACCACAGTGATATAAGGCACGACCGCTTTGAAGGAACGTTCGATCGGTAGTTTTCCTATTTTCGCAGCGAGTAAGAGACACAATCCATACGGAGGTGTCACTAGTCCTACTGCGAGTGTCATAATCGTGATGATTCCGAGTAATATCGGGCTCACGTCAAAGGAAATCGCCACGGGCAGGATGACCGGAATGAACAGGATCATGGCCGGAATGGCATCCATGAAGGTACCCACAAATAAGAAGAATCCAATGATGATAAGCAGAAAGATCCATTTGCTGTCGATGTTGTTGGCAAAGAACTGCTCCGCCCAAACCGACAACTGGTAATAACTCATCAATTCTCCAAGCGCATTCGCAGCAGCAAGGGCGAACAGGGATAACGAGCTTAATGTCAGCGTATCAACAAGGATTTTCGGAAAGTCTTTCAGTTTAAGCGTCTTATAGTAGAACATACCTACGATGACCGTGTAAATCGATGCAAAGGCGGCCGCTTCTGTCGCTGTGAAAATTCCGGTGATGATTCCGCCGATCAAAATGACAGGCGTCATGAGAGCGGGAATGGTATCAAGGAATTGCTTCAGGAAATTGGATAAGGACGCCTTCTGATAGGTCGGGTACCCGCGTTTGAGCGCTAGTATGTAGACGATGCCCATCATGCTGAGACCAATCAAGACGCCAGGAATGATGCCGACTAAGAACAACGCTCCAACAGAGACATTAGTCAGTCCAGCATAGATAATCATCGGTATACTAGGCGGAATAATGACCCCGATCGTTGAGGAAGCAGCGGTGACTCCGACCGCGGTTCCTGTATCATATCCCTGCTTCTTCATGTTTGGAATCAATATTTTTCCGACACCTGCCGTATCCGCTTGAGAAGCTCCGGAAACGCCGGCGAAAAGCATCGATACGAGAATGTTCGCATGAGCGAGGCCGCCACGTATATGCCCGACCATAGATAAGGAGAAGTTAATCAACTTCTGTGAAATCTGTCCACTGTTCATCAGATTGGCCGCCAAGATGAAGAGGGGCACAGCCAGAAGGACGAAGGAATCGAGACCATTGAGCATCTTGACGGGGATCGTGACTTCAGGAATATAAGGGATATTAAAAATTCCGACCATCGCTACGATTCCGATCACAAAAGCAATCGGGATTCCGATAATCATTAAAAGGACAAATAAACCGACCAATAAAAGTCCAATCATTCCGCTACCTCCTCTGTGTTAAAGTTTTTCACGTTGCGAATGATATGAGCGATTGTATAAATGACCATCGTCCCTCCCATAATCGGAACGGAGATCCATACATATCCCATTTTCAGCTGCTGAAGGGAGACCCAATTGTAATTCCAAAAGTTCTGACACACTTCAATGCCATAAAAGAAAATAGCAAAACAAAACGCGAGAAGAATGAGGTCATTCAATAAATAAAGACTGTTTTTACCCTTTCCTTTTAACTTCTTCAACAGGAAGTCGAATTGAAAATGCTCTCTTCTATTCAACATGACCGCCGCTCCCATGAAGACGGACCAAATGAACGAATAGGTAGCGACTTCTTCTGTCCAGACAGCAGAAACGCCCATAAACCGGGTCATTACCTGAATGATGATCGTAACGAAAAAGGTGATCAAAAACAGGACCCCGATCGTCAGCTGGATTCTTTCTAACCATTTAATCAATTTCCGTAACCTCCTTGATTCGAAGAAGTTAAGAGGAAAGGGCACAAAGGACGTGCCCTTTTTTCTCTCTTTACTTCATGTCTCTAATTTTATCCAATAAGTCTTTCGCACCGATTTCTTCTGCTCGTGCATCCTGAATCGGTTTTGCCAGTTCCATGAATGGTTCACGATCGATTTGGTTCACCTTCGCTCCATCATCAATCGCCTGCTGTTTGTATTCTTCTTCCTGTTCATAAACAGCCTGACGTTCTTTCTCAACGGATGCAGCTGCGGCATCCATGATGGCCTGCTTCTGTTCATCCGTGTACTTTTCAAATTTCTTACCGTTGATCAAAAGAAAACGTGTCGTGTAATCGTGACCGGTTTCAGTGATGTATTTACCGTTGTCTGTTTTGTGGTGGTTCTGCTGAACGAAGTACGGATAAGAGTTTTCTGCTGCATCCACAACGCCCTGTTGAAGCGCCTGGTACAATTCACCCCAGGCAACAGATGTCGGTACAGCGCCTGTTTCTTCCCAGTAATTAGCGACAGCACCGGACGTTTGGGTGCGGTATTTCAATCCTTCAATGTCAGACATCGATTCAAGTGGCTTCTTGCCATAATAATGACGTACACCGGCAGACCAGAATCCTAGCATTTTAAAGTCGTTGTTTGATTTTTCGTTTACGATGTCAGCCATTTCTTCTCCGACTTCCCCGTCAACAACACTTTCCCAGTGGTCATAACTGTCAAATACATAAGGAAGGGCGAAAAGATCGATCTCTTCAATCCCTGTTTTGGACATGAATCCTGGAGATACAAGTACGACGTCCGCCGCACCAAGCTTCAATTTCTCAACAAGCTCGGATTCGCTGGTTCCGAGTGTTCCTGCGTGAACTTCGACTTCAATGTTGGCATCTGCACTCTCTGCGGTTTCTTTGAAAGCTTCCATACCGATTTGATAAGGGTTTTCTGGAGATGTTTGGTTGTGGGCTGCTACAATTTTCAGTTTGCCTTCACCCGTTTCACCGCTGGCTTCTTCTTCTCCCCCACTGCATCCTGCTAAAACAAAAACACCTGCGAACAACATAAACATGACTAGAGATAAGGTTTTTTTCATCTTTATTTCCTCCTTTTATAGTTGAATCCGCTTACAACTGAAGGGATAGTTGTTGATAGAACTTTTCTGCACGATCGACGTACATTTTAGCTTTTTCCGCTAACTCTTGATAGTCTGTTTCTGTGTTAAGCTGTGATGGTTTAACCAATTGACTTCCGATTCCGACCATTGCTGCCCCATTTGCAAAGTAGTCTTCCATATTATCCAGATGGATCCCGCCTGTCGCCATAATTGCCGCTTGAGGCAGCGGTCCTAATACATTTTTTATGTAAGAGGGGCCGACGGTGCCTGCTGGAAAGACTTTGACCATGCCCGCTCCCGCTTCTAGCGCCGTCTGGATTTCCGTTGGCGTAAACACCCCTGGTATACATGGAAGTCCGTATCGTTGAACAAGCTGGATGGTTTTAACGTTAAGTGTTGGAGCTACGATAAAGGTTGCACCTGCTGAAATCATCTCTCTGGCTGTTTCTGGATCAAGCACCGTTCCTGCCCCTACAAGCAGTTTTCCTTCGTAAGCATCCGCCACTTTACGGATGAGTTTGGCAGCATTCTTCGTCTCAGCGGTAATCTCAATGGCCTTGATGCCGCCTTGAACGAGTGCATCCGTGATATCCAAAATATTCGTTTCATCCGCTTGTCTGATGACCGGAATGACTCGTGCTTGTTTAAGACTCTCTGAAAGGTTCAATGCTCTCCCCCCTATTCCAAATTGGCATGTCGTGCCGTCATTTTTTCATTTGCATGTTCCTGATCTGCGGTCGCTCGAATAATGACCGCATCCAATAATAGATGAACGGATTGATCAAACTGATTGCCAAGTGGCTGGATAGTCTCTGGTTCATTCGGTAACCTCTTTTTAGTGGCTGCTGGAACCACAAGGATGTGATGACTGAGTTCAGCGATCGCAGATGATGGATTCGTGGTGACAGCTGCAATAATAGCCCCCGTTTCTTTCGCTTTTTCGGCAAATTGCTTCAATGAGGCGGTCGTTCCAGACCCTGAAATGACAACAAGTAAGTCACCGTCTTCAATACTTGGGGTGATCGTCTCCCCTGTTACATAAACGATGTAACCAGCGTGCATCAGACGCATCGCAAAGGCTTTCCCCATCAAACCTGACCGGCCCTCTCCGGCGACAAAGATCCGTTTGGCTTTTTTCAACTGAGCAGATAGCTCGGACGCCTCAGACTCATCCACTCTCGCTAACACCTGCTGAACTTCACTGCTGACTGTATCTACGATTGTTTTCATATTCGTTCATCACTCCTTTCATAGACTGAGCGGATTGGCTGCTGTCTTTTTGTTTTGTAATGGCGCTTCCGACAATGATTGTATCGGGACCTTCTCTCAAGACTCTTGGCAGGGACCCTGAGTTGATGCCGCCAGCGACAGCCACTTCAAGTCCGGAGTGTTCCTTGATTAGCGAAAATAAGTCCTCTTCCTTCATCTCCCCGGATTCCTGCATATCTTTGCCAAAATGAAGGCTGACAAGGTCGACACCAAGCTGAGAAAGCTCTTCGATGCGTTTGGAATCTGTAATTCCAAGAAGGTCAATCATGACTCTTCCTCCTGATTCATCCGCAACCTTCAGCGTATCCCTTATCGTCTGGTCGGCTGAAAAAGCCATGACTGTCGTAATGTCAGCACCAGATCGGAAGGCCTGAGCTGCCTCGTGCTTTCCTGCATCACACGTCTTCATATCCGCTACGATAATTTTCTCAGGGTACGCTTGTTTGATTTCCCGGACAATCGCCATCCCGTACTCCTTGATAACTCCTGTCCCCACTTCGATCCAGTCAATGCTCTCTTCCGTTTCTGCTAACATGCGAAAGCATTCTTCTTTTGTCATGCGGTCCAAGGCTAACTGGAGGTTCATCCTTCCACCTCACCTTTCAATTAATTCTCGTTCACCCAATTGAACATGCACTTCCTCTAATTCCGGAAGCCCTTCATTATCTCCGTACACACTCACGACCATCGATCCGATCGTATTGGCGAACTGTAAGGTCCGCTTCAAAGACCATCCCTGCAGGACCCCGTAAATGAATCCGGCATCAAAACCATCCCCGGCTCCGACGGTATCGACCACCTTCTTCGGTGGAACAGCAGGGAGTTGGAGTGTTTCCCCATCCATATAAGCAAAAGCTCCAGCTTCCCCCTGCTTGATAGCGACTGTAGAGATTCCGTACCGCTTGCACGCGTCTACGATGTCCTCACTCTTATCCACGCCGAGTAACAGTTCCGCTTCCTCGACTCCCGTCAGCATAATATCCACATAAGGCAGCAGCTGTGTGAGCGATTTTCTCGCGTCTTCTCTGTTCCATAATTTCAGGCGGATGTTCGGGTCGAAGGAAATGAGTGCACCATGATCTTTAGCGATCGTGACGGCTCTTTTCAATAAAGGCACGTTCTTCTCAGGTTCAATAGCCGCAAACACGCCGGAAATATGTAAGACCTTCGTTTTCCTTAACGCTTCTGTGTCCAGTGTCTGTTCGGTCAACGTTTTGGTTGGGGAGTCGCTTCTGTAGTAAAACGTGCTCCCACTTCCATCTTCCTTGATTTCTTTGAAATTCAGGGACGTGGGATAGCCATCCATCAGCTTGACTGATGAAATGTCGATCCCTTCTCCCCGGGCGAAATTTCTAATGTACTTGCCAAATTCGTCATTCCCAAGGCGGCTGATCCACCCGGTGTTCAACCCTAAGCGGGCACAGCCGATCGCAAAGTTGAATTCGGCTCCTCCTGCTTTCCTTTCAAATGTATGGACATTTCGTAAGGGACCATTCTTGGATGGATCGAAGGTGATCATCGCATCACCGATCGTCATAACATCCTTCATTTTCATTCCTCCTCCCTTTGACTAAACAGAATCTCTGACCATCAACTTCGGTTCAAACCGATACGATGGATTCATCTTTTTATCTTTTTTCTCGATCTTATCCAATAACAGTTCGGCTCCCATTTTGCCCATTTTGAATGTCGGCTGGGCGACGGTTGTAATTGAAGGCGTGTAGAAACTTGCGAAAGATACGTCATCAATGCCAATGACAGCCAGGTCTTCTGGAACTTTTAACCCTTTATGTTTCACGTATTTAAGAATCTCGATTAATACCAGATCGTTTCCTGCAAGAATGGCTTCCGGCGGGTTGTCCAAATGCAATAAATCCTCCAAAGACTCTTGAAGATGATCCGGTTCTGCACTGATGATGTAATCCTCATGAACGGTGAGGCCATTTCTGTTTAACGCTTTTTTATATCCTTCGATACGTTCCAGCCTTGGTGACACGTGATTAAATATCGAAGTCGTCACCATACCGACTCGCTTATACCCCTTCTCAGCAAAATGGTCCACTGCAAGCTCCGCTGCCCTTTGGTTGTCGAGCATCACAGCAGTCACCGGCATCTCCTCGACGTTTCTATCCAAGAAGACGACTGGATAGGAGGCATCGAGCATTTGCTGGTACAAGTCCCGGTTATTGCCTGTTGGAAAAATAATCAGTCCATCGACTTGTTTCGCCCGAAGCATTTCAATGTAATGTTTTTCTTTCACAGGATCATCATCCGCATTACAGATAATGGTGTGAAAATCTGCCCCGTGACAGGCATCTTCAATAGCCCTTGTCACTTCTGTTGTAAAATTGTGCAAGATGTTGGCGACAATCACACCGATTGTTTTCGTCGACTTCTGCTTTAAGCTCCGGGCGACGAAGTTCGGCTGATAGCCTAATTGTTCAATCGCATTCTGGATGCGCTTCTTCGTTTGTTCTCCCATGTAGTCATATCGCTTATTCAAGTACTGTGAAACCGTACTCTTTGATACTTCTGCCTGCTTGGCAACATCAGCGATGGTTACTTTTTTCATTGGTATCTCCACATTTCTGTTTTACTAAATCGGTTTAGTAAATCGATTTAGTTGTATTATAGACGTAATGTAAGCGCTTTACAACCCCTTCAAGTAATTTTTCTAAATTTAAAGATAATTCCTCTGTTAAGGTGGATGTATAAAGACACTTTCGATAAACAGAAAAAGGCGTGCGACTCAAACAGCCGCACGCCTTTTTCTTTACCACGTTTCCCATCCATACGTCTTGTACTCATGGGGTACAGGGAGGTGATCGTCTCCTCGAATGACCTGACTTCGCAGCTTCATTCTAAAGCTTTTTTGCTTAAAACGACGCTCACTCTTTTCTTCATTACCTAAGCGAAGATAATAAACTTTTCTCCATTTGAATAACCTTTCTCTCTCGGGGTCTTTGTAATGCTTCTCCGTTTTCCAGTGGTTGAAACGCCGTTGATCAATACCCTCTTCCCATCTGCGAATCTCTTCTTCATCGAACACGATTATCCCTCAGGGACGACTTGAAATTTGCACACGTCCTATCGGTGCAGGCTGTCTGTCCCTTAAGGATCGTGCTGGCCGATATACATGATATCACCTACCTTTTTGTTCGTACATAAAACAGTGACGATTGTATTTTTCATCAACCGTTTCAACCCTATAGCCGTTATTACCTTCATTTTATCATGCTTCATAAGCATTTAAATTATATAAAATTCTGAAACATATATTCTTCTGCATACGTATAAGAAGTATCTTATAAACGACATAACCGTGTTTTAGGAAGGGGATATCATTGTGATTGATGTACAGCATGTCAGTAAGCACTATGGACCGATTCATGCGTTAGATGACATCAGTTTTCAAATTCATAAAGGTACGTGCTTTGGACTTGTCGGACCGAATGGAGCCGGGAAATCAACGCTTATGAAAATTTTATCAGGCATTCTTCTGAATTTTGATGGGGACATCGGCGTGAACGACTGGAAGGTTTCTAAAGATCGTACGAAGATCAAGCAGCAAATCGGCTATATCCCTCAGGAAATTTGTCTCGAGGAGACGCTGAACGCCCGTGACAACCTAATTCTGTTTGGCAATATGTATGGACTGAAAGGGAAAAACCTGCAGGTGCGCATGGACGAGGTGCTTGAGCAGATTGGGTTAACAGACAGGAAGAAAGATAAAGTCATGACGTTTTCCGGCGGCATGAAACGCAGACTGAATATCGGTTGTGCGCTGCTACATAAACCGGCTATCGTCATTATGGATGAACCGACCGTCGGCATTGATCCTCAATCCCGGAATTCCATTTTTTCGCTGATTCATCAGCTGAAGGCAGAAGGCAGCACAATCATCTACTCTAGTCACTATATGGAGGAAGTCGAGCAGCTCTGTGACAGCATCGGCCTCATTGATAAAGGGCAGCTGATGGAGTTCGGCCGAATGGAGGAATTGTTAGATAAACACGGCAAACCCTCCTTATTCATTGCTGGAGATGACATTGGGGAAAAAATGCTCCAAGAGTTTGGTGAGGCGGAGGCAAAAGGAAATGGCTATTTATTAAATAGTGATGAACCCCTTCTCACCCTGGAAAAACTGGTCACGCACTGTCGGGAACATCAGTTAGAACCACGCCGACTTGAATTGTATCAGCCAAGACTCGAGGATATTTTCTTCAATTTGACCGGCACGCAGTTAAGAGATGCGTAAGAAAAGGAGGAACCAGTCATGTGGGCGATCGCTCGTACGGAATTGAAAAAGACAGTGCAGGACAAAGGATTGTGGTTTTGGACGTTTGTGTTGCCGATTGTATTTATTGTTGCTTTTGTAGCGATTTTATCCGGGGAGGAAACGAGCTATAAGGAGCTTGTCACCCAGATCATCCCGGGCTACACCATCATGTTTGCCTTTTTCATCATGATTTCGATGGTCATTGTCTTCGTTAAAGATAAAGAACGCGGGATGGTCGCAAGAATCGCCAGCACCCCGCTTTCCACTCACCAGTACTTTTTCGGAAAATGGCTGCCGTTCATGATCGTCGTCCTCGTCCAAATCACCGTCCTCTTCGGGTTTGGCGTCATCGTCTATGACCTACCGCTCGGAGATCCGCTGTCGCTCATTCTCTTATCCCTCGCCCTCGCTTTTATCGTGACCGGATGGGGTATGGCGCTCGCTGTCAATGTGCGGACAGAAAACATGGGCATCGCGATGACACAGATCATCGCCCTCGGTGGTGCGCTGCTCGGCGGTCTCTGGATGCCTGTGGAATTTATGCCGGAAACCGTCCAGAACATAAGCAAGGCCCTGCCGCAGTATTGGGCGCTTCAAGGCTATAAAGACATCATTCTATCCAACGGTGGACTCGCTGATATTTGGCTGAATCTATTGATTTTGATTGTGGCTGGAGTCGCGGGAGGAATTCTAGCTTTAGTGTCCTACCCTC
Organism: Halobacillus litoralis; assembly: GCF_020524025.1. GTDB lineage: Bacteria > Bacillota > Bacilli > Bacillales > Halobacillaceae > Halobacillus > Halobacillus litoralis_D. Next base: position 933,058 of record NZ_JAIVKN010000002.1, read on the forward strand.
GCTTTTTGCGGCAGTCTCGGAGCTGATAGTAAAGCCCTCAAGGTGAGCTTGAGGGCTTTACTATTGGTCAATAATAGTCTTCATAAGCTTAATGCATACCAGGGAATATATTGAATATTCACAATATTTAAGGTCTGGTTGTTGCCAATTTATTGAAATTCATCTAAACTGAATGGTAATACATTACATTCAAGCTGAAAAATTAGTAACTAGACTTATATTTTGGAGGGGATACTATGAACACTTACTTGTTTAGAACTAGAGGTATCGATAACAGTTATTATCCAGATAAAGAGGATAAATATGCTTTTAATGAAGATGCTCCTAATTGCAATAAGTTAATAGACGATATAAAAACTAACTCTAGTGGAATTAAATATTATTTATACCTAATACCCACTGGAGAAATTGTCGAAAAAGGGATAGTTAATAATTGTACTTCTAAAAATAATATGTACTATGCCATTTATGAAGAAAGAGAGCCCCTTAAACCATCAAAAAAACTACCAAAATGGCCATCTCCAGAAAAAGGGATTATTCCTTTATCTAAAGAAGAAATTAAGGAAATTGAAAACTCAATATAATATATGACTTATATAAACTTGTATTTATCAATCTAGCAGTTACTTATCTATAAGTTATAGTGAACGTATTTAATAATGTTTAGATTACCCTGTTTACAGTCTCCTTTTAGTACAGATTAGATGAAAGTTCCTGTCCCCATTACGTTAACACTTTATCGCAATGGGGGACAGGAACTTTTTTGGTAACATGTTTCTGTCAAATTTTTAAGAGGAAAACGGAATCTATGGAGCAAGTTTCCTTATCCACAGAACCCTTCACGATAAACGTCTACTTTAACAAAATATAGAGAGTTGATTATTCTTCCGATATTTATCAATACTATTGGCCATCAGGAGCAATGAAGGTCAAATTGAGGTCCAATCCCATCAAACTTCCCATAATCTTTCTTAAACTGTAATTCTACTTTCCCGACAGGACCATTCCGCTGTTTCCCGATAATCAGTTCCACCTTGTCATTATTCTCCTGCCATTTGTAATAGTCTTCCCTGTACAGAAAGGCAATCAAATCGGCGTCCTGCTCGATATTTCCGGATTCACGTAAATCAGAAAGAAGCGGTCGTTTATCCTGGCGCTGCTCGACACTTCGGGAGAGTTGAGACAATAGAATGATCGGAATTTCCAGTTCAAGCGCTAATAGTTTGAGTTCTCTTGTGATCTGACCGATTTCGAGGTCACGGCGTTCGGAGCGTGTTGTAGAAGAGATAAGTTGAAGATAATCGATGACCACCAGGTGGTTTTCTGCTTTTTCTTTTTGTATATAGGATCTTACTTTCGAGCGGATATCACCGGCTGTCCGTACCTGGGTATCAATGCTTAATGACCACTCAGATATCGGACCAATTCTATTGATGACATTTATGTAATCCTGGTTATTAAAATCATTCGTGCGCCATTTTTGACCGTCCACAAAGGCTTCTGATGAAAGAATTCGCTGAATTAACGGCAATTTCCCCATTTCCAGACTGAAGATCTGTGTGCTCCCTCCTTGCTTACAGTGATGAGTGGCAAGGTTTAATGCGAAAGCTGTCTTCCCCATGGAAGGTCTTCCTGCAAGGATGATTAAATCCCCTTTCTGCGTGCCGCCCGTCATCTGATCCAATTCTTCATATCCGGTTGAAAAACCTGTCATCCCATCCTTCGATGGATATTTCATTCTTTCTGCAACTTCCACAAGAATTTCTCTTATCGTTCCCTCGCGATCCTGCCCCTTCAATTCCCGGTGAGATTCCATCTGCTCACTTAACGCATCATACTGGTCTTCATCAGGGTCCTTCACGTATTTGATAGCCACCTCTCTTGTGACACGATGACGATAAGCATCCAGGACAAGCCGCTGGTGGTTGTTGAAGGTCACTGTCGTGGGAATGGATGAAGCCAGCTTAGTCATATACGTCACGCTTCCCACCTCCCTTATACTATCTTTCAAAGCTGTCGTTACCGAAACGATATTGATAGGCTCATTCGCCTCATGCACTGTCCTCATCGCCTGAAAAATCTTGAGATGCTTCTTATCGGAAAAGTGCTCAGGCAGCAGGATCACATCATCCATAAGGGTGCCCTCCATTAAAAGTGTACCAATCACCGACTGTTCTGCTAGATAGTTGCTAATCATTGCGACACCTTCCTTAACAATTCATTTACTTTCTCTTTAAACATCTGTTTGGTCTCATCTGATACTTCATCAGCTTCTTTTTTCCACTGCTTCATCTTTTCGAGTGTCTTGTTCTCAGGAACCTTATAAACAGCGATATCGGCTAACTTTGGTGGAAATGGAGATTCCGTCACATGCTCGCTCAAGCGGTTCATCACTGGCTCATAGTCCATCTTCTCAAGCTGCGCAATCATCAAAGCAACCTTTCTCTTCGTCAACGGAAATTGATCTCCATACACCTCTTCAATGGTTTTCAACACTTCGACTGCTTCTTGATAAGTCATGACTGTCTCTCCTTTCTGATTTCTTCAAAAATATCGTCCGCTTTCTCCTTCGTATCCTTTAAAGCCGATCTATGATCCTGAGCTGCAACAGCTTCCAGAGTGTTTATCCCTGCTGCATGCCAGCGGCGCAATATACCCTCACAATATTTGAAAAACGGTTTATTATGCTGCAATGCCCGCTGCATCGACTCAATGACCAGTTCATCCGACAGTTCTTCACACCATTCCGTAATCTGTTCCGCAATAAAGGCATTCAGAATCCCAATGTTCTGTTCGTAAAACTCATGAGGATTTAAATAAGCAGCATCCGCTTCGTCATTCATCTCTTTTCTTTTCTTATTATTTCTTTTAATTAAAGGGCCCGCTCCAACGTCCGTCCCTCGGCTCACACCTGGGTCCATTTCATGGTTCATCTCTTGGCTCACTCCATGGTTCACACACGAAATCATTTCATAGACAGGAGCCCGGTTTCGGTTGATAAATGTGTGCTTGATGTAACCTTTTTCTTTGAGTTCGGTACGTGCCCGTTTAAACGAACTCCTAGTAATCCGGGCTTTGATTATGAGAGCTTCTGTCGGAACGGAAAATTCCTTTTTCCAGCCTACTTTGTTGTTGAAATGCATCAAGGTAATCCACAGCATCGAAGCAGACACGGACAGCTCCTCCAATTCAATCTGATCTAAAAACGCGTTCATTTCTTTTAAGTAATTCATTTTTCTCCTCCTTTTTTGAAGGCATAAAAAAAAGACCTTCTTAATTCTATAATCGAATAGAGGTCTAGTTTGGTGTCACGTTTCTTAAAATTTTTTATAAAAATTTTCCTGCGTATAATTCATCTCATTATTGATGGAGGTTTAGAAAATTCCTTGTAAATAAATTCCGAACAGATTTGAAGCTTAAATTTATATGCATGAAAATTTCGTCAACAAAAAATATTTAAGAGGATAAGCATGTATTCAAACTAACTCAATAAATAAATCCTATGCTGATGAAAGTTTAATGCACCTCATCAGCATAGGATTCATCTTCTACTCTTCTTTTAAATCACAATTCGTAATCGTGGATATAATATTTCGTACCGCGTCATTCTTGTTGGCATACAACAAAAAAGAAGTGTAAGGCTGCTTGTGCTATCATAAATGTGTATCACACTTATGATTCGGAGGTTTATCATGAAGAAAACAGTTACAGTCGTTGCAGCTATCATCGAAAACGAAAAGAACGAAATCCTGTGCGCCCTACGATCACCAGAGATGTCCATTCCTAACCAATGGGAGTTCCCTGGTGGAAAAGTGGAAGAAGGAGAGAACCTTCAAACAGCATTAGAACGCGAGATTGAAGAAGAACTATCCTGTAACATCGAAGCGAAAGACATTTTTAACGATCACACGCATGAATATGACGCCTTCATCATTCGTCTCATCGCTCTAAATGCTGACCTTAAAGAGGGCCAACCTCAAGCGAGTGAACACTCTAAACTCATATGGCTGCCACGTGAGAATCTAAACTCTCTAGACTGGGCACCAGCAGATATACCAGCTGTAAAGCAGCTGCAAGCAGAAAAGGTGTAGCCCGTTAATCGAGCTCCACCTTTTCTGTCAGTTCAATATATAAAGCTTCTGGCACCTCTTGCTCCAGCTCAAATTGAAATTCAATTGGCCGATTGTTTTGATACGTCATCGTGTTACCTTTTCCGATATAAATGAACGGCTCACGATAGCCCTTCTCGATTTCTTTGTATTTCCTTACAAACAGATGAAGGTTAATTTCCTTTTCCACACTGTGAATAATGCTTTGTCCCGTCTCAGAAGATTGAGCTGTTTGGTTCGGTGACTCCCATTGAAACTGTGTTCGACTGATGAATTGATCATTATATTGAATGCTTTCCTCAATATCTGCTTCTTTATGAAGGTCAATAAATAAGAAGTATTCGTTCCCATTCCTCAGTAACCCAGACCCCCTGAAGGCAGAATGTGTTTTTCGGTAATTGGAAAGCAACGCAACCTCTGCCATGGTGTATTGCTCATACAATTTGAAAAAAGGTTCCCCGTAGTTAATATGTCCGAATTCCCGTTCATAGCGGAACAGACCATATTCAATCACGTCGTTCAAATAGCCCTGGTACACGGGGTGAGAAAGCAATTCCGACCATAACGACGTTTGTTTCAAGGCATCTCCATTCCTTTCAAATAACGGGGGCACAAGATTTTTCTCCTTCGTATCGAAGTATGTTTGGTCCAAATACTCCACTGCATGACGGACGCTATCGTCAGCCACATCTTCCATCCACTTCAGGATCTCCCTCTTCGCCTGCTCTAGTGTGACCTTTTCATGCTGCAGCAAGTAACGCATGATTGCGAAATCAAACGGGCGTTTAAGAGGAATTTGCTTGGATAGCCACCTCAATGTCTTCTCGAACATTTCATTTCCGAGCAGCTGTGTTAGTTGTTGGTCTTTTTCCGCTTTAGCTACAAAGTTCAAATACGTACCATCTTTTTTGATAAATTTAACGGGGTCTGGGGACCCGTCATATTTGTAATAGTCCATCAGCCAATAAGGCACTTTTCCTTGGCGAATTTTCTTGAATTCCTGATACTGTTCTCTCAAATACTTAGCCGACATGAACTTTTCCTGATCAATCTGAGCTAGAATACGATCCGCCGAAATCTTGTCCATTTGAATATGGGTCGCACCAGGCAGATGGGCAAAATCAGTAGAAATCGCCACCTTTAAACTTTCTTTATCGTAATAACGCTGGCCATTCAACGCAATTGCAATCAAGAAGGCTTTGGTATGGTTTCCGATAAAGTCTAGTACCGTCAAAAATTGCTTCTGCTTATACTTTCTCAGCCCACGACCTAACTGCTGAATAAACACAATCGGAGATTCTGTCGGTCTAAGCATCAGCACCGTATTTACAGAAGGAATATCGACCCCTTCGTTGAAAATGTCCACCGTAAATAAGAACTGGAGCGGGTGGGCATCGTCCTCCAACTTTTCAATCGCCTTCTGCCTCACTTCACCAGAATCTTCACCAGATAAAAATTCACTCCAATAACCACGAACATTGAACTGCTCAGCCATAAAGCGAGCATGATCCCGGTTAGCACAAAAGCCGAGCCCCTTACGTTTTTCACCATCATGACCGTAAAAACACATCTTCTCAATGATAAAGTCAACGCGCTCATTCACCTGCAACCTTCTGGCTATCTCTTTCATATCATCGATGGCCACATCACTGAGGTCGACCTCTTCAATGTCCGTAATGCCGAAATAGTGAAAGGGCACGACAATGTCATCCTCAAGCGCATCATGCAACCTCACTTCAAGCGCGACATTCTGGTCGAAAAGATCAAAAATAGACCGACCATCGCCCCGTTCTGGTGTCGCCGTCATGCCCAACATGAAGGTAGGGTTGAAGTGGTCGATCACCTTTTGGTAAGAGTCTGCCGTCGCATGGTGCGCCTCATCATAAATGATGTAATCAAATTCGTGTGGATCAAACCGCTCGTAATGATTCGAAAGAGTATGGATATTAGCAAAAATATAATCCGACTGCATATCTTTCTGAGTCCCAGTCAAAAGTCCGAACGTGACATCAAATCCGTGCATCAACTTCTCAAACGTCTCTTTCGCCTTTTGCAGGATCTCTTCCCTATGGACAACGAACAACAGACGTTTCGGTCGCAAACGGCGGACATCAAACGCTGACATGTACGTCTTTCCCGTACCTGTCGCAGCAATCACTAGCGCCTTCTGCTCCCCCGTTGCTCGAAGCCTGTTCAAATTCTCGATCGCACGCTTCTGCATCGAGTTTGGCGTAATATAGGCAGCTTTTTCATAAATGCCTTGATTTTGCTCTGTCACCTGTCTCAAATTATGAAAGAATTCACTGTAGTCACGGAGAAACTCATCCGTCGCATCGCTGCTACGCTCCCACAGGCTATTGAACTCCTTGATCACCTGCTTGGTAAAGCTCGCATCCTGCTTCGAAATCACTTCCACATTCCACTCCACATTGCTCTTCAAAGCCGACTGCGTAATATTCGACGAGCCTATGATCACCTTATAACTATCCTTATACTCAAATATGTATGCCTTCGTATGAAACCCGACCGTCTGATCCGTGACAAACACCTTCAAATTCACATTCTCAAACTCACGAACTTTCTGAAGTGCTTTCGGGTCCGTGAAGTTCAAATAGGTAGAAGTCATGATTCTGCCTGCAACATCACGATTCTTCGCTTCTTCCAACGCATCAAGCAACAGCTGAATGCCGCTGAAGTTCATGAATGCCACGCTGAAATAAAAGCTTTCGCATGTCTCGAGAGAGGAAGTGAGCTCTTTTAAAAGGTTTGTTGATTCAGAGTTTACGATTAATTTGTTCTCTTTATCCATTCCACTCGTCCACCTGACTTTTGATTTGGTGCTATTGTACCATCTTGTAGTTTGTGGATCGAGGCAAGTGACCAGTCTGGAACTTAGTAGATTTCTTATTTATAATTTCTTAAAATATCTTCTGAATATGACAATAATAAGGCGAAAGTGATTGCCGTAGATTTGAACGATGATAAATTAACTTTTTCTTCATAAACAAGTTCGTCTTGTCGGAATTGACGGCATCGACGACCATTTCAGAAATTGTTCCTATTGGTAGAAATGCAAGCCTTAAATCGTAAGCCCCTTCTTCTTAGCCTCTGCATCCTTCCCTGATCCAACCGCTACGCCCATCGCTAGCCCCAGACACAGCCCTATCGCTAGGTTATCAAACACCGTCAGTCCGAGAGTGGTACCAATGCTGATTCCAATCGCCATAAACAATCCTACATTCTGACCTTCAGAGACTAATTTGTGTGTTTTTTGCAGGTGAGAAATCATTCCCCTTTTCACTTTTTTTAGACGCTCAAAATCCTCACGACCAAGCTCATTCTTCTCAAGCAAAGTATCCACATTCTCTCCAAGAATTTTCCAATATTTTGCACACGTCTCACACTCAGAGGAGAACTGCTCAAGCCGCTTCAAAATCCGCTCTACTTTATCCAGTTCCAACTTTTTCTCTTCTTTTGGAGTCACTTTGTTGCGTAGTTCATTGATTCGGTCAGCCATTTCGGTCTCTCCCTTTATTTCTATATATACTTATTGGAGGTGAAAAGGTTTCAAATTTCAATTCCTAGCTTGAAGAGAGTGCTACATAAAGCATTGATGGTTTTAGGTCATTACTTATGATAAGGTTCATTCCGATTAATCTTAAACGCCCGATACACCTGCTCCACTAACATCAACCGCATCAACTGGTGCGGGAACGTCATGTTCGAAAACGACAACCCGAAATCACTCCGCTCCAGTACTTCATTACTAAGGCCTAAGGATCCGCCAATTACGAACACGACTTTACTCTTTCCGTATGTCGCAAGCTCGTCCATTTTTTTGGCGAGCTTTTCTGATGTCAGCTGCTTGCTGTTGATTTCAAGGGTAATGACGTAGCTGTCCTGGGAGATTTTTGAGAGAATGCGTTCGCCTTCCTTCTGCTTCACTTCAAGCATCTGTGCTTCGCTTAAGTTTTCCGGTGCTTTTTCATCGGGGACTTCGATGACATCGACTTTGGCGTAGGGGCCGAGGCGTTTAACGTATTCGGCGATGCCCTGCTTTAAGTATTTTTCTTTCAGTTTTCCGACTGTGACAATCGTTAATTTCATGGTGTGTTCCTCCGTCTCGTTTCGTTTGTCTTCATTTTACCATGAATCGTTTTTCCATAGAAAAACACCACAGAGGGGCCTGTGGTGTTGGTTTGTTCTTATAGAATACCAATGCTGTTCAATAGAATGACAACAGCAACTGAAATGACCGGAATCAGCAGGGCGACGACAAAGATATCGCGGTAGCTGTCTTTATGGGTCATGCCGGTGATGGCAAATAAGGTTAGGACGGCTCCGTTATGGGGCAGGACGTCCAGGCCTCCGGATGATAGGGAAGCGACGCGGTGGAACGCTTCCGGGCTGATGCCGGAGTTTTGAGCGATTTCGTAGTACTTACTTCCTAGTGCTTCAAGCGCGATGCCGAGACCACCGGAAGCTGAACCAGTAGCACCGGCTAGAATGTTGACGGCGACCGCTTCTGAGATGAGCGGGTTTCCTTTGATACCGACAAGCAGCTGGGTCAGGCGTTCAAAGCCTGGCACCTCACGGACAACGGTACCAAACCCGACCGCGGCACTGGTGTTAATAATTGCGATCACCGACCCGCTCGCGCCTTTATTGATCGATGTAACGAATTTCTTAAACAGCATAATGTTCAACAGCATAATCAAGATGATACCGGCGATCAGAGCGGTGACGACGTCCCACTCCAATAGATTTAAAGTTAAAAGCACGGTCAAAAGTGGGAGAATCGACAGGATGAAGTTCGGTTTACGATCGACTTCATCGATGATTTTCGCATCATCCGGTTCTACGAACGTTTCCCCTTTGGCTTTCAGCTCTTTTTCCCGGTAGCGTAAATACAGATAGCCGCCGACCGCCATAATGATCGCAGCGACAATTCCCATCGCAGGCGCAGCTGCGGCGGTGGTCTTGAAGTATTCCATCGGGATTAAGTTTTGAATCTGCGGGGTTCCCGGCAGGGCGGTCATCGTGAAGGTGAACGCGCCGAGTCCCACGGTTGCTGGAATCAGCTTCCGGCTGATATCGGCTTCTCTAAACAGTGACAAAGCGAGCGGATAGACCGCGAATACAACGACAAACAAGCTGACTCCGCCATAGGTTAAGACGGCGGCAGAGACGAGTACGCCAAGAATCGCACGGTTGGTGCCGATGACTTTTGTAAAAGCGACCGCCACCGAGCGCGCCATGCCTGTGTCCTCCATCAGCTTACCGAAGATGGCTCCGAGCATGAATACCGGGAACCAGGATTTGGCGAAGGCGACAAAGCCGCCCATATACGTATCTTTATAAGCTTCTAATAAGTCCAACCCGCCGGTGATAGCAACAACACCCGCGGCGATCGGCGCCACCCAGATGATCGACCAGCCGAGATAGGCAAGCGTCATCAGGACGACGAGACCGAGTAGTATACCGAACATAATTTATCCCCCTAGTGACTTTTCATAGCTTTAAACGATCTTCACGACCATGGCGATCCCTTGTCCGCCTCCAATGCACAATGATGCCACACCATAACGGCCGCCGCGGCGCTTTAATTCCTTGATCATCGTATACAGGACGCGCGTACCGCTGGCACCGACCGGGTGACCGAGCGCGATTGCACCGCCGTTGACGTTTACTTTCTCACGATCAAGGCCGAGCTCTTTTTCGACCGCTAAATATTGCGAAGCGAAGGCTTCATTGACTTCAACTAAATCCATATCCTCTAAAGCGAGTCCGGCTTTTTGAAGTGCCTGACGGATGGCAGGGGCAGGACCGATGCCCATATAAGCAGGATCCACACCGGCTACCGACCAGGAGAGGATTTCTGCGAGCGGCTGGATGTCGTTCTCACTGACAAACGTTTCATCCGCTAAGACGACCGCTCCCGCTCCATCATTAATGCCGCTTGCATTGCCGCCGGTCACCGTACCGTCTTTTTTGAAGGCAGGCTTCAGCTTGGCGAGCGCTTCAGCATTCGTATCTTCTCGGATATGCTCATCCTGATCGATCACCTTTGTTCCTTTACGCGTAGAAATCTCAACAGGCGCAATTTCATCAGCGAACTTCCCAGATGAGCGGGCTTCTGTTGCGAGTTGGTGACTGCGGACGGCGTATTCGTCCTGCTGTTCTCTTGTGATTTCATATTTCTCTGCCAGGTTCTCACCCGTCACACCCATGCCCGCTCCGATATATTCATCGGTGAGCGCCGACCACAGCATGTCATCGACTTTCGGGGCGGACAGTTTGGTACCAAAGCGGCTGCCACGCAGGGCATACGGCGCAAGACTCATGCTGTCGACACCGCCGGCGATCGCGGTCTGTCCTTCGCCGAGCTGAATCGACTGAGCGGCCGATACGATCGACTGCATGCCGGATCCGCACAGGCGGTTGACGGCAAGCGCCGGGCTTTCCATCGGCACACCGGTTTTTAAAGCGATATGTCTCGCTAAATAGGGCGCGTTATTGGAGGAGTGAATGACATTTCCCATCACGGTAAAATCAATGTGATCGGCTGTGATGCCGCTTCGCTTTAACGCTTCTTTACTTGCAGTAACACCTAAATCAGTTGGATCGACGTCTTTTAACGCTCCTCCAAATGTTCCGAACGGGGTCCGTGCACCTTCTACGATATAGACTGATTTCATCTCACATTCTCCTTTCCTTTATTGGGTCGTATAGCCGCCATCAATGACAGCTGCCTGTCCGGTAATGCCTTTGGCCTGTTTACTTGCTAAAAAGAGTGTGTAATCGGCGATTTCCTGTACCTGTAAGAGACGCTTCTGAGGCACAAGCGGATAAATCACTTCCTCCAACACTTTTTCAAGAGACACGTCACGGTTTTTCGCTAAATCCTCAAGCTGGTTTCTAACAAGCGGTGTATCGACATACCCTGGGCAGACGGCGTTGACGGTGATGCCGTACTCCGCTCCTTCAAGGGCCGTGACCTTCGTCAGGCCGATGACGCCGTGCTTGGCACTGTTGTAGGCGGACTTACCAGCAAATCCAATCAGGCCGTTAATGGAGGACATGTTGATAATCCGGCCGAACCCCTGCTTTTTCATAATCGGGAACACATGCTTTGTCGCCATAAAAGGCGCGACGAGCATAATCTTGGTAATCAGCTCAAATTTCTCTGTCGGAAATTCTTCGATGGATGCGACATGCTGAAGTCCGGCATTATTGACAAGTACATCTAAACGGTCAAAGTGTTCCACCGTCTGATCGATCGCGGATTGGATGTGCTCTTCTTTGGTGACGTCACAGACAAGTCCGATCGCTTCAAGACCTTCCTGGTTCAATCTTTCCGCGGCTTCTTTTACCTTCTCTTCATTGATATCCGTAAGCGCGACTTTCGCGCCGTTGCGCGCAAATTCCGCTCCGATTTCATAGCCGATGCCGCTGGCTGCTCCTGTAATAAAGACGACTTGATTTTCTACCATTGCTCTTCCCCCTTAGTTGCTTGTCGTTAATAGATCTTCACGAATGATGAGATCGGGTTCTGTGGATGCTTGAATTTCTTCCACAGTCCATCCCTCAGCGATTTCCACGAGTTGAAGTCCTTCTTCTGTTACGTCAATCACCGCGCGTTCGGTAATAATCCGGTCGACGACACCTTTTCCTGTCAGTGGCAGGCTGCAGGATTTCAAAATCTTCGGTTCACCGTGCTTGTTGACGTGATCCATAATGATGACGACTTTCTTTGAGCCGTGGACGATATCCATCGCCCCGCCCATGCCCTTGATCATCTTCCCCGGAATCATCCAGTTGGCAAGGTCGCCATTCTCCGCGACTTCCATGCCGCCTAAAATCGCGAGATCCAGGTGCTCCCCGCGGATCATGCCGAACGATTCGGCACTATCGCAGTATGAAGCTCCGATAGAAGCGGTCACCGTTTCTTTTCCTGCGTTGATCAAGTCAGGGTCGACCTCTTCCTCATACGGCGAGCGTCCGATGCCAAGGAGACCGTTCTCTGATTGAAGCACTACTTCTTTATCCGGCTGAATATAATTGGCCACCATCGTCGGCATCCCGATGCCTAAGTTAACGTAGTAACCGCTTTCAATTTCCTGTTCAGCTCTTCTTGCGATTGTTTCTCTCACTGCTTTTTTATCCATTTGTACAGCCATTTGATTCCCTCCTGTTTAGGCTTTCGCTTTGACGGTATAGCGTTCGATTCGTTTTTCCTGCTGTCCTTCAATCAGCCCTTGCACGTAAATGCCGGGCGTGTGGATGCCGTCTGCTTCCAATTCTCCTGGCTCAACAAGGTGCTCCACTTCTGCGATCGTGACGCTTCCAGCAGCCGCCATCATTGGATTGAAGTTGCGGGCGGTCTTGTTGTAGACAAGGTTTCCGTGACGGTCGCCTTGATAGGCCCGGACGAGACTGAAGTCTGCCGTTAATCCCGTCTGCAGCAGATAGTCCTTGCCATCAAACGTCCGTACTTCTTTTCCTTCTGCAATCGGTGTACCGACACCAGCAGGCGTATAAAAGGCTGGAATGCCTGCTCCGCCTGCGCGAATTCTTTCCGCTAATGTTCCTTGCGGCGTAAGCTCAACTTCCAGTTCGCCAGCCAATACCTGGCGTTCAAATTCTTTATTTTCACCCACGTAGGAGCCAATCATTTTATCAATCTGTTTATTTTGTAAAAGCAGTCCCAGTCCCCAATCGTCCACTCCGCAGTTGTTGGAGATGACTGTCAGGTGCTTCACGTTGGATTCGACGAGAGCGAGAATTAAGTTCTCGGGAATGCCGACAAGCCCGAACCCGCCTACCATAATGGTGGAATAGTCTTTGATTTCTTTTACCGCTTCATGAAATGATGAATAGATTTGTTTCATGATGAGTCACATCCCTTCTACCCTACTACTAGCAAGTTTCATGCCAACTTTAAAAGCCTGGTTTGGAGCGACTTGGATAATGAATGATTCCAGGTTTCTGGAAAAACGCGTCCACCCTTTATGAAAACCCTTACATAACGCGCGAAAAAAGCCATTCCAGATTTCTGGAACGACTTCCGGAATTCTGGAATGGCTTAAAGCTCGTACTTTTTCACTTTTTCATAAAGACTTGATTTACTGATTCCGAGCTGATCGGCGGCTTTGCCCTTATCACCATCGTTCGATTTCAGAGCATTCAGGACCGCCCGCTTCTCCGTTTCTTCAACGATTTCCTTCAATGTATGTCCCTGTGGCAATTGAGTCTGTGACTGTAGGTGAGCAGGAAGGTCGCCATATTCAATGATTTCCCCGTCCGTCATATGAACAGACGATTCAATGACGTTTTCTAGTTCTCTCACGTTGCCCGGCCAGTGGTACGTTTGAAAAACTTCTTCGACCTCCGGAGAGAATTCCCTCACCCTTTTTCCTGTGCGTTCACTTATTTTTCTCAGGAGAAATTTGGAGAGTACCTTTTGGTCGTTCTGCCGCTTCCTGAGTGGTGGAATATCAATCTGAACCACATTAATCCGGTAAAAAAGATCCTCGCGGAAGCGCTGGTCTTTGATTAATGTCTCCAGTGACTGGTTGGTGGCCGCAATGATCCGCACGTCCACTTCCTGGGGCTGGACGGCACCAACAGCTTCCACCTCCCCCTCCTGCAGGACGCGGAGAATCTTCACCTGGGCATGGATCGGCATATCACCGATTTCATCAAGAAAAAGTGTGCCGCCGTGGGCGAGCTGGAATTTCCCCGGCTTCCCGCCTTTTCTTGCTCCTGTAAATGCTCCTTCCTGATAGCCGAACAGTTCTGCTTCAATTAAATGCTCAGGAATCGCGGCACAGTTGACCTTAATGAACGGTTTGCTGCTTCTTTCACTTAAGTGATGAAGGCTGTGGGCGAATAATTCCTTGCCTGTCCCGCTTTCTCCTCTCAAGAGGACCGAAACGTCGCTATGGGCGCTCTTGCGGATTTTCTCTTTCAATTGAAGGATCTCAGGCGAGCCTGTAATGATATCGTGCAGCGAATATTTCGCTCCGTTCACATGCTGCATTTGATTGCGGTAGGATTCTAGTTCGAGCAGCAAATCCTTAATGTGTGTGTTCATGATCTTCCATTCATCGGTGTCACGAAAAAGCACCATGCCAAGGGCACCGATAATCTCGTCCCCTTCACGAAGCGGAATCCGGTGGGCGATCATATAATCGCCGCGGATCTGCTGAAGATCGGCCATTTCTTCCTCCCCGGTCTCAACGACAATGTGCATGCGGGTGTTTTCAATGACGTCCGTGACGTGCCGGCCTTTGACTGTCTCTTTTTCAATATCAAGGAAACGGCAGTAGCTTTCATTCATATAGGAGATATGCCCGTTTGCATCAACAACGACGATGCAATGGGTCACATTGCCAAACAGTGTTTCTAAGACATGGTTTTGATAATCTTCAAGCATTGAAAGCAACTCTTCCACTCTCCCTTATCCCTCACAAGTATGTGAACGCTTACAGTACTATCTATTTTAAGTCTATCAAAACACGCAGCTGCATACTAGATGGAGATAAAAAGGAGAATCTCAGATTGTTTCCTCACGTGTAGTTCAATAGGATGCTCATAATAATCTGCTGAAATCTCTTTTTAATGTATGGGAATGCTATATTTCATCCTTTAACACTTTCATCACAGGGACAGGAACAAATTCCAGTATAAATGCTGAATTTAATCATATACATTACTAGCTTATTTCTTTATTTACAGAAGAAGGGGACGATTGTATGCTATTCAAAACGTTGTTATCCATTCACATCCTTTCGGCAATCATCGGTATTGGTGCGACATTCATGTTTCCACTCATTCTTGCTATGCCCAAGACCCTGAAAGGAGTACAGTCAGCCGTACAAATCGTTAATAAAGGAGCCAATTATCCAAAAATCGGATCGGTTTTATTATTATTAACAGGATTGGGAATGGGGCTTATTAAAACAAGTCTTTTCCAACAAGGATGGTTTATTACAGCCATTATATTGCTGTTGACTGCCGTACTTATCTATGTGCTACGCATTTTACCACGGCTGAAAGAGGCACAACATCTGGTGGATGACGTGGAGGGAGACGTCATCCCTGAGCCCTATTACGTCATAAAAGCCAATATTAAACCATTTATGATTACGGCTTCCACCATCGACATTGTCATTATTCTGCTTATGATATGGAAACCTTTTTAATTAGAACGACATAAATATTAAATCAGCCCTTCCTAAACAAGCACTTAACATGACCTATCCCTTCTTGGGGCAGGGCTGCTTATTTGATCTAGTTAAGGAACCCTTATGGTACGTCTGATTTTGGTTGAACCTCAAATCCCGGCTTGTCTGCTTCCCTTAGTCCACCATGGAGGGCAAAAACTTCTCATAGAAAAAACCGGATGTCCCTGCGTGGGGCATCCGGTTTCTTTTATTCCTCTTTCACATCAACACTATAATTCTCGAGCATATAGATCCGCTCCATCATCGTCGGATGACCGTAGCGCAGGTATTTCACAAGCGCCGGCGGGTGGACGTCACTCAATCCGTTCACCGTCAGTTCCTGAAACGAACCGATGGCCGCTTCCGTGTCACCCGTCATTTCAATCGCATATTTGTCCGCATCGGTTTCGGCATTTCTTGAAACTGCGAGTTCTACGGGATTTGCGATAAACGAGAGCAGCGTTAAGATCAGATAAAACATCGGCAGGCTCGCAATATCAGAGACTTTTGTGAAACCTAGTTTATCGCCCCACTTCCGCACACTCTTCCTAAGCAGGTAATACGTGAACAACAGGCCGAAGAAGGTGGAGATGATCACGCCGGCCAGGTTCCAATACAAGTGGTTCATGACGTAATGGCCGATTTCGTGCGCCATAATAAACAGCACTTCATTGTCCTGTAGCCGGTTTAACGTCGTATCCCACAGCACGATCCGCAAATTCGATCCGATGCCGTTCACGTACGCATTCATACTGTTGGTTTTCTCCGACATATTGACTTCATAGACCCGTTCGGCGGGGATATCCGCTTCATCGGCGAGTGTGAGGATTTTTTCTTCGAGCTGTTTATCCTGCAGCTCCGTGAAGTCGTTGTACAACGGATCGATGACGACCGGCTGTAAGTACATCATAAAAAATAAGAACGGAATCATTAAAAACCAGGCGATCAGCCACCAGCGCTTTTCGAACTTTTTCATTAAGAAGTACAAGACGGTAATTAACAGCGCCATAATGATAAACCCGACCCAGAAGCTGATCAGCTCATCCTTCATCCAGCTCGAGAAGCTCTGGGTGGAGATGCCGTACTCGACCGACAGCCATCTCCGTGCGTAATCGAAGGGAAACAACAGGAAGGTAGTCAGTGTAGAAAGCAACAGGACAAACAACGGAATCTTAATGATTGAAAAGCGCGAGACCTTCTCTCCGAAGTCTTTAAAAACGACAGACACCCCAAAGATCATTACGCCGAGGTAAATGATCCACTCGACAGGCTCAGCGAGAAACGAGAGGAAGTTCTGGTATCTCGAATATTCCTGACTGAGCTGCAACTCCCGCTCGGTCATAAACGTTGCAGGGTCCGCGGCGCTTCCTTCATAGGCAGGCGGCACTCCGATATCTGTCCACTGGAAGAAATAAAGGCCTAAGAGAAGACCGTAAATGGCATAAAGAACAAGCGTCCAGGTGACGAATCGTTTTTTCACTGCTTCACCTCCAAAAATATCACTGCTAGTATTGTACGAGCCTTCCCCACCGCTTAGAACCGTCCAACATCTTCAAGAATCTTTTATCCTTACGAATGTTTCACGTGAAAACATTTCTTCATATAAAAGCAGTCATGGACCACTCGTTCGATTGATTCATCTTCATCCATTTTTCCCTTTGCGTCTGATTTTAACCCCGTCATCATTCCTCTTATGTATTTAAACGGTAGACTAATCAACCAATAAAATAATCTTTATAATAGATAATGGTTAAGATGAGTGCCGCTACGGTGTAGCCAATCGTGGTATAGAAGACAACTGTAGGATTGAATTCGCGTTTTTCCTCTTCCATTTTCATTCCTGTACGGGCTTGGATGCGTAACCGGACCCTATTGGAGCTGTAGCCACCCTTTGAGTTGAAAAATTGTACGAGGCCTATGATCATCACACCAATCAAGAAGGAGTATTCAAGAAATTTCCCCTCGAGCAGCTCGGCGACACCCCAGTTGATAAGCAGCATAATCATAACCGTCCCCGTCGACCAAAAGATATTCTTCACCATCCATTCCCCTCTCCATGAAATCCGTTCTTTTCTATCCTTTTACCTACTCTACTTACGAGGGGGACGAATAAAAAGTTCCAATTTTCTGTTTTTTATCTTTTGCCTTTATTCTTATATAAAGACTTGGATTTATATCCCCTGGTGCCAGTCAGAATGAAAAACTAAAATACCCCCGGTGCCATCGTTCTGATGGCCCGGGGGTGGGAATCTGCTTTACCAGATCTGCTCGACATATTCAGGATGGTCGATGAATGGATTACGGTTGCCTTGATAGTCGGTGTAAATGACTTCATTCCGGCGGCGTTCAAAGTCATCCACCGGATCATTCGCATGCCAGGACTTAAGCGTGGATAGTTTTCCTAAGAATGGACCGCTTGTTCCTGTAGTGTCGGCCACTTCAAGATCGAGTTCCCCTGAATCGCCTTCATAACGGACCGCCATATAAAAGACCATCCGCGCGACATCGCCCTTTACCTCATCACGGGGCTCCCAGGAATCGCCGTCTGAATACGTATCAGGCGCATCGTAATAAGCAGAACCGCCGTTATCAAAATCCAAATTGCCACGTGCAGAGTTGACGCTGACATCAGTTGGTCTCAAATGGTGAAGATCGGTGCCCGCGCCCATACTTGTGCCGAAATCGCCGTGCGACTTCGCCCAGACGTGCTCGCGGTTCCAATCATCTACATAACCACCGTTGTCATATTTCGAATAGGAATCACCGGAATAGAGCAGTAGAACGTTCCCTGCGTTATTCGGATCTTCATCGGTATGTCTGAGCGCATCCCAGACCGCTGAATAAGAAAGTTCGGTATGATCATCAATCAAGTTGTGAAGCGACTGCTTCAGCGCCGCTCCGCTTTGACCGGCCGCTGAACTGTAGTATCCGTTTGAGTCACCTGTACCTGTGTCCCCGCCGGAACCTGAAGCTGCAATCGTCATATCTGTTACGCTTTTCACCCCGTCGTGGGCGAAATAATCCTGCTTCGTTCCCATGACACAGAGTTTCTCTCCCATTAAATCAGGGTTTGTATGTAATCCGAATGCACTGCGGTACGCTGAATCGATTTGGACAAACACCATGTTCTGTTCATTGGTTTCTGCCGGATCATCCGCAAGAGCCAGAGCATAATCATTGGAGAAGTAATCCTGTTCCACCCGATCAACGCCGACCGGTTCTCCGACCACATACCCCTCAACAGTCACATTCGTACCATTTGTTGTACCTAAAGCATCTGTCACAGAGATCGATGTCGCCGCATACACAGTTGGACTTACTGCAGCCAACATCAACAAAAGAACCATTACAACCATCTTTTTCATTGTCTGACACTCCTTCGTTGTTTTTTCTCACATGGCTAAATTCCCTGTGACTTTCTAATTTCCTGCCCTGTTTTCACAATTCATACAAAACTCACACTGGCTTTACAATGCATAAGGCAGACCTCTTCTTCAGCTGTGACTATTCACCCAGAATCGGAGGAATCTCCCTTTTTCACTCATACCTGAAGCTTTGGGACATAGATATGAAGAGTAAGCCATTAATTCCTAAAGAGGAGATGAGACCATGAGCAACGAAAAGAATAACAACTACTCTAAGGAAAATGAACAGTCAGGTAAAAAAAATGATGGCTTCATAAAAGGTGTGTCCAAAGAAGCCAATGACTTCGTTCACAATACGGTAGACACATCTGGAAAAATCATAAAATCGATTACGGGTGAAGGCGGATTGATCGGAAAAACCATCGATTCCTCCGGCAACATTGTGAAGAAAGCTTCTGAAAAAGGTTCGGGTGCGATCGATAAGACCGTAGATACTTCATCTAAAGCCTTCAAAGCCATTAAAAACAAAGCCTTTAACAAGAAAGATAAATAGGAAGACAGAAAAAACCCGTCATCTGACGGGTTCTTTTTTCTTTATCAGAGGATGTCCTTCTACTTTTGCAAAATTATTATGTGAAATATTGAGCAAGTGTATTGAATTCCTTATAGAATCGTTTTATACTAGGTACATAGTAAACATGTGAAATATTTCACATGAACAACCAAGGAGGATTTCATCCATGAAAATTGCAGTCATCGGAAGCACACACGCAGGTACAGCTGCGGTTAAAAATATGGCAGATCTTTATCCTGAAGCAGAAGTCACCGTCTATGAACGAAATGATAATGTCTCCTTCCTTTCCTGTGGTCTCGCATTATATGTCGGAGGCGTCGTCGAGGATCCGCAGGGGTTATTCTACTCTTCTCCTGAACAGCTGAAAAGTCTTGGTGTCACGATGAAAATGCAGCATGACGTGGAGAACATCGATACCATAAACAAAACAATTACAGCGAAAAACCTGGTTACGGGAAAAACCTTCGAGGATTCCTATGATAAATTAGTGATGACAACAGGATCCTGGCCCGTTACTCCGCCGATTGAAGGCATCGACTTAGAGAATATCCTGCTTGCTAAAAACTACAACCAGGCCAACACGATCATTGAACGTTCAAAAGATGCCCGGCACGTAACGGTCGTCGGTGCTGGTTATATCGGTGTCGAGCTCGTCGAAGCTTTTGAAAAAGCCGGCAAAAAAGTCACCTTAATTGATGGCGCGGACCGGATTTTAAATAAATATTTAGACCAGGAGTTTACGACTCTTGTAGAAGAAGACTTCCAGTCCCGCGGCATTACACTCGCAATGAATGAAACCGTTCAGCGCTTTTACGGAGCTGACGGACGCGTTCAAAAAGTCATCACCAATGAGAGTGAAATCGAAACGGACCTTGTGATTATGTGTGTAGGATTCCGTCCAAGCACCGACCTCTTAAAAGGAAAAGTCGATATGCTTGATAACGGAGCCATCAAAGTGGATGAATATATGAGAACAAGCCATCCTGACATCTTAGCTGCAGGCGACTGCTGTGCAGTGAAATACAATCCGACTGGCGGACATGCCTATATCCCACTTGCTACCAATGCGGTTCGTATGGGAACACTTGCGGCACGTAACCTTATGGAGCCGGTTCAGAAACATGTCGGCACTCAAGGAACCTCAGGGCTGCACATTTATGACTTAAATATGGCGTCCACCGGATTAACCGAAACATCAGCTAAACTTTTAGACGTTCATGTGAAAAGTTTCACAATAGAAGATTTCCACCGCCCGGGCTTTATGCCGACCTCAGAGAAGGTCATGCTGAAAGTGACCATAAATCCAGAAACGAGAGAGATCCTTGGTGCGCAGGTGATCTCAAAAGCAGATGTAACCCAATCCATCAATACGATGAGTGTCTGCATTCAAACAGGTATGACAATCGATGAACTGGCGTATACCGATTTCTTCTTCCAGCCGCATTTCAATCAGCCATGGAACTTTTTAAACAAAGCCGGACTGGAGGCACAGCGTCAGGAACCTGTCCGTTCCCCGCAGTTCGTTTAAATAAACAATCCCCCATGATAACCATGGGGGATGTTTTTATTCCGGCAGACTGCCTTTTTCCCGGTTGGTTTTTGTACGCCTTAAATGCATGCCGAGTTCATCAAGGGGGATGTTGTCGTTTAAGTAACTTTCCTTCTCAAACAAATCCGCAAATTCTTCTTCATGGGCTGACTGGACACGTTCCTTCCGTCGACCTTCATCTACATCCGCGATGGAAGCCACCTCCCAGGTTTGTTACTTGTTAAATACCCGGAGGAAGCATAGGCGGTAACGATCCAGTATGCCAATCAGCACATAGCAGATCTTCAGGCACGTTTTCTGAGAAATTCACTAGCCCCAAACAAAATGATAAAGAAAACGACGAAAGAAATAAGCAAGGAACCTGGTACATCAAGTTGAACTAAAGCCACCGTGCCCGCAATGACTCCCCCGATTCCAAGCGTAATGAAAATAAAAAACAGGAAGATGCTCTTATTTCGAGTACTTTTTGACATGGATTTGCCATACCGCCACAAGAGCCCACCCAGAATAAGAATGATTATAATACTTATAGCCGTATTCATCTGACCTTGCCTCCCTCATTAGGATTTACTTTATTTTCCTATACCCGGGATAAAGAATATCTATCCTTCCTTTCCCTCAATGAGCACTCCATCAGATGCGAAATTTTATGAGGGAACGAAACCTTTGACCCCCGACGTGCGTATGATTGAAAGAAATGTAGTCGCTACAGAAGATTTGCTATGGGAGGGATAATATATGATTGGTTTTATCCTGCTTGGTTTTATCGGTTTATTAGGGCTGGCCTTCGCCACAAGCGCTGTTCATCACAAAATTCGTCTGGCTAAAGAGAAAGGTTCCTTTATCCCCATAGGACAGATCGTTGATGTGGATGGTCACAACATGCACGTCTACCAGGAGGGACACGGGAAAGAAACGCTTGTTTTCATGTCAGGAAACGGCACAAGTTCTCCAGTATTGGATTTTAAGTCCCTTTTTTCACAGGTTAGCGATCAGTACAAAGTTGTCGTTGTAGAGAAGCAGGGATACGGATTTAGTGATATCACCGATAGTCCCCGCGACATGCAGACGATGTTATCCCAAACCCGTAAAGCCCTCGCCGAAGCAGGTCTTCAAGGACCTTTTATTTTAGTTCCACATTCCGCATCAGGACTCGAAGCCTTGTATTGGGCCCAGAATTATCCTGAGGAAGTAAGAGCTGTTATCGGACTTGATATTGCGGTCCCTGCTTCTTATCAGGATTTTAAAATTAATATTCCGTTGTTCCGTTTTGCCTCCTTTTTAGCCGATATGGGGATCACCAGGTAGATCCCGACGGCAGCAGAAAGTTCTGCGAGCAGGCATGGAAACCTCATTACTAAAGAAAAAGAATTAGACAAGATCATTTTTTACCGGAGAACCGCAACGAAAAATATGTTGAATGAAGTGAAACAAATCCATTCCAATGCCGAGAAGGTAGCAAGTTTTGATCCACCGGAAGTTCCTATTTTATTATTCGCCTCTAACGGAACGGGTACCGGGTGGGATAAAGAGACGTGGTCTGAGAAACAAGCGGCATTCATCCAATCTGTAAAGCATGGAAAGATGATTCAATTGTCCTCTTCTCACTCCGTGCATACCATTGACTATCAAAGAATCGCAGCCGAAATTAAAAAATTTTTAAAACAGGAATTGTCTGTTTAAGTTTCTCTTAGATCACCAAAAACGAATAAAAAAGCCTGATTCCCTTCCGCTCAAATATGAACGGTATAGGAATCAGGCTCTCGTTCGTTTATCGTTTCCCAACACTTTTCTTATATCTCTTCGTTCTCTTCAAATGCCTTCCCAACTCATCTAACGGTATTCCATCAACAAAACGGTCCTTAAGAAACAAATCAGCAAACTCCTCTTCTTGAGCAGACGGACGTTTTTTCTTTTGTTGACTCTTCTGGATCTCCGCTATGGAAGCCACCTCCAAAGGTTTAATACCTCTTTTATACCCCTGAACAAGCAATGAAAAACGCGAATAAACATTACCCTTTATATTTGGAAACGATACGGTCAACTGCCACGTCAATGTCTTTGGTTGAAACATCATAATTCGTGACGAAGCGAACCGTTTTCGGTCCGTATGGCACCGCTAAAATCCCTTCTTCTTTCAATTCTTCTAGAAAAGAGTGTGCCGTATGACCGAGTCCGTCCACGTGGACAAGAATCATATTGGTCTCTACATCTTCGACGCGGAGTCCCTCAATATCCTTGATCCCTCTGGCAAGACGGGTGGCATTGGCATGATCATCCTTTAAGCGGTCCACCATTTCTGTCAGTGCCACATACGCCGGTCCGGCAACAATGCCTGCCTGGCGCAGTCCGCCACCAAGACGCTTCCGCCATTTACGGGCCTTTTTAATAAAATCAGCCGGTCCGGCAATGATCGATCCGACCGGTGCCCCAAGTCCCTTAGACAGGCAGACTTGAACGGTGTCGGTCTGATCGGCATAGGTTTTAAGTGGAATACCGGAAGCCACTGAAGCATTAAATAAGCGCGCGCCATCCAAGTGGACAGGAATCTGCTCTTCTTTTGCAATTGCATAAATCTTCTTCATGTTCTCAATAGGTACGACCACCCCGCCCGCTTTGTTGTGTGTATTCTCGAGGCAGATCAGTCCGGTTTCAGGAAAATGAATATCGTCTGGACGAATGGCAGCCCTGACTTCTTCCGGGTCCATCACTCCCCGCTCCCCCTGAATGGTGCGCGGCTGTACCCCTGCAAAAGCAGAAATCGAAGCCCCTTCATAAACAAACAGGTGCGCATTCGCTTCCATCAACACCTCATTTCCCGGCTGACAATGTGTGAGAACAGCAATCTGGTTCCCTTGAGTGCCGCTCGTCACAAATAAGGCCGCCTCTTTCCCCAGCATTTCTGCGGCTTTCTCTTCTAATTTTATGACCGTAGGATCCTCTTCATACACATCATCTCCAACTTCCGACTCAAGCGCCGCCTGCCTCATCGCCAACGTCGGTTTCGTCACCGTATCACTTCGCATATCAATCATATGTAGGCCCCCTTTCCTTCTATTGTACGTAATCATATGGAATATTTGGAAGGTTTCTCTGGATTTATTTAAACAGAAAAAATGAATCTAACCTAAACTTTGGTTGAGAGAGGGGTTGATCGGGCTTCTAATGTAGATAGAAGCGCCCTTTCCTACTTGAATAGAGCGGTTAGCGTGAATGTAAATCTGTCGCTCTTCCCCCTTTTAAGTCATTCCGTTAATACGAATAAACACAAGGAGGGACGGGAAATTGCGAGACTCCTTTGGGATAAGCGGGACAGGTGAGACCCCTGAGGACGTAGTCCGTGGAGACTCACCGCCCGCCCAAGGAAAGCGAGTAATTTCCCGTCCCTCCTTCTCCTAACCCAGCAAACGGAACTACATCAATCATTTTATTTATCCATTATGGAAAGAATAGGTTCAAAAGCACTCTCTACAGCACCTTTTAAGATTTTTAAAATCAATTATAAAATTCAATAAATGTGCTTGCTGTAAAACGTTTGCACATGCGATACTCTTTGTTATGGTCAAATGATAAAGAAAGAAAGGATTCTATCCATGCAGCCGTTGACTGATATATTTATAGAAATTAATAACTTTTTATGGGGTCCGATTATGCTTCTGTTTCTTTTAGGTACAGGGGTATGGCTGACCTTGCAGCTCCGCTTTATTCAAGTCCGTTATTTAGGCAGAGGGTTTAAACAGACCTTTGCGCCTTTATTTAAGAAAGAAAAAGAAGAAGGCATTCACTCCTTTAAAGCGCTAGCCACTTCGATTTCCGCCCAGGTCGGTACAGGAAACCTGGCTGGTGTCGCAACAGCGATTGCTGCCGGTGGTCCCGGGGCGATCTTCTGGATGTGGATCAGTTCCTTTTTCGGGATGGCGACCATTTTTGCTGAAGCCGTCCTTGCTCAAATTTATAAAGTGAAAAAAGGTGACCAGACCCACGGTGGCCCGGCGTATTATATCCGCGACGGCCTCGGCAGTAAGTGGCTGGCCGGATTTTTTGCGATTGCGATCATTATCGCTCTCGGATTTGTCGGAAACATGGTGCAGTCCAATGCGATTGCAACAGCGATGAATGAAGCGATCGGAACGACTTCTTTCTCCCTCAACTTAACGCTTGGGATTGTAATTGCTGTTCTGATCGGATTAATTTTATTTGGCGGCATTAACCGCATCTCTACGTTTGCCGGAAACGTTGTCCCCGTCATGGCGCTGCTTTATATTATCGGAAGCCTCGTCATTATGGTTCAATACTGGGATCAGGTACTGCCAACACTGCAGTTGATTGTACAGGCAGCGATCAGTCCGGAAGCCGCCGGCGGTGGTGTTCTTGGTGCCACCATTAAAGAAGCGATCCGCTACGGAATTGCGCGTGGATTATTCTCCAACGAAGCAGGAATGGGTTCCACACCTCACGCACACGCGGTCGCCAATGTAAAACGACCTTCCCAGCAGGGGCTTGTCGCTATGGTAGGGGTATTTATTGATACCGTCATTATTTGTACGATGACAGCCATGGTGATTTTACTCACGAACGCTCACCAAGCCGGGCTTGAAGGCAGTGCCATCACCCAGGAAGGGTTTGCCCGCGGACTTGGTGAATTCGGTATTCCATTCATCGCCATCTGTCTGCTCTTCTTCGCCTTTACAACGATTTTAGGCTGGGCATTCTTTGGTGAAGTGAACGTGAAATTCCTGTTTGGAGAAAAAGCCGTTCCCGTTTACCGCTTTATTGTCCTAGTATTTATCGTACTCGGAGCGATCGTCCAGGTAGAATTCGTATGGCAGATGGCCGACACATTTAACGCACTCATGGTCATCCCCAACCTGATCGCGGTTCTAGCCCTGACCAAACTAGTCAAAACCACATGGAAAAACGACCGCCCCTTTTCCTGAGTTATAGAATTTAATCTAAAAAGCGACTTCTCTAATATTAGAGAAGTCGCTTTTTTTATGTGAACATTTTCACCTCATATGTTTTTTAGCGTGACTTATACATGACTCATCTGACAGCAGAGTGTTCGCCGCCAGCACACTCATACACACGGTTTCTTAGTCAAACGTCACGCGGATATTCTCACCTTTGTAATGAGGGACAGGAAACCGCGACACTCCTGCGGGAAAGAAAAGGCTGGCGAGACCCCGGAGGTTGTTAAACCGAGGAGGCTCGCCGTCTTCCCCGCGGAAAGGGAGTGGTTCCAGTCCCTCATTCGCACCTATAATAATTAGAGAATGCTTTTCAATACTCACAAATAATTTCTAAAATAAGAAAGGACTTTCTCCCCAACACAGAGTATGTATAGAAAGAAGAGAAAGGAGAGGAATCGCTTGTCACTATTTTCAGTGCTGTTAACCATTCATATCCTCGCAGGGTTCACCGCCCTCAGTATCTTTTGGATTCCCATGATCACAAAAAAAGGCGGGAAAAACCATAAAAAAATCGGGTGGGTCTATGTCGGAGCGATGTATACCGTCGCAGGGACAGCCTTGTATATGGGATTGTACCGCCTGCTCATAGATCAAGGAACAACAGCGCCCGAGAAGGCTTTTGCTTTCTTTCTGTTATTTATCGCCACTTTAAGTGCCGCCACCGCCTGGATGGGCATCCGTGTTCTACGATTTAAACGAAGAGTGAAAGCCCACCGCAACCCTTATGATCTTGGTATTTCAGGCCTGCTTGTAGCGATGTCCATCCTCACCATAAGCGTCGGTTTTTATTACCGTTTTCCTCTGCTACAATACTTCCCGCTGCTAGGTATTTTCCTTGGCGGTGGACAGCTTTACTACTGGTTAACCCCGCCAAAAGTTAACATGCATTGGTACTTTGAACACTTTGGAAACTTAATCGGCTGCTCGATCGCGACGATTACCGCATTTGTTGTTTTTGGTGCTCCAAGGCTCCTCAACATTTCCAGCGTGAGTATCTGGCTGTGGTTTATGCCGGCTGCAATCTTAACACCGGTTATCTATCTATTAAACGCTTATTACAGGAAGAAATTTAAAATAAAACCGGTGAACAAAAGCGCATAAAAAGAGAGTATCGGGAGACGTTAGAATTAGACATCTTTTTTATAAGGATAGAAAGTGGAAGAGCCGAAAAATAATTAAAAATCACGGTTACGATTTATTCACATGTGGAAAACAAGTACTAACGATTATAGTTACCCACAATTGTCCACAGACTTATGCACAAAAACTGTTAATTTTCTGATATTCACAGGTTACCCCAAAATATAAACAGGTTATCCACAAAATCCATCCACATATTCACAACAGGTGAAGATATATGGTGGCGAACATATTTTCTGCTACCATATATGACAGTTATCCAGAATACTATTCACACCCTGTGGATAGTTTGAAGGCGATAAAAATCGAAAAAACTCGATTGTTGACGATGAAAAAAGAGTACCTTCTGAAGGTACTCTTTCTTTTTCCACTTATTCTTGTGAACCAAGGGTAATCGTTGTCGTTTGTTTCTTGCCATCTCTATAGTACGTCATTTCTAATTGATCTCCTGCATCCTTTTCGTTATACAAATATTTACGAAGATCTATAATGTCCTCCACGGGTTCTCCGTCCAGAGCTGTTATAACGTCCAGTGGTTTTAAGCCTGCTTTGGCAGCTGGAGACATTTGACGGACACTTCGAATATATAATCCGCCTTCTACTTCATTAGGAAGGTTTAAAGTATTGCTCCACTCCGATGTCGGCACTTCATTCAGACCATACGCTTCAATCCCAATGTACGGGCGGTCAACCTGTCCATATTGTTCCAGTTCATCAATGATAGGCTTGGCTGAATCAATAGGAATGGCAAAACCGATTCCTTCCACAGCGGACTGAGCAATTTTCATCGAGTTGATTCCGATGAGCTGGCCATCTATGTTAATCAAGGCCCCGCCACTGTTTCCAGGGTTAATGGCTGCGTCGGTTTGAATAACTTCTGCCTGCCAATCGTCTAATCCATCTCCGTTAAAATCCTGTGGAATCGCGCGCTCTTTACCACTGATGATGCCTTGTGTCACTGAACCTGCAAAGCTGAGTCCTAATGGGTTCCCAATGGCAATGGCCGGCTCTCCTACTTTTAAGTTCTCGGATGTACCAAGTTCCACAACCTTCTCCACTTGATCAGCGGACATCTTAAGAACAGCTAAATCAGTAAATAAATCACTGCCCACCAATTCTGCTTTCACACGGGTTTCATCAGCAAGGACCACTTCAATTTCACTGGCACCTTCAATGACATGATTGTTGGTGACCACATAAGCGGTTCCTTCTTCTTTTTTATAAATGACACCAGAACCTACACCCGCCTGACGGGAAGAATCACTGTTCTGCTGCCGCCAGAAATTTTCCTGCGTCTGAAGATTGACGACCCCGACCACAGATGGTGTGACTTCATCGACCACTTTCGTAATCTGTGTCGTTACATCAAGCTCTACGTTCTTCGTTGTGCCTCCTGTCAGACCCTGGTCATCCTGGACGAGTCCACTTTCATCTTCAGGAATCGTCATATCATAAGGCAGCAATTCCGTCTGGACCAGTGCGGGGAGCGCCAGTAAAACAAGAACTGCTCCGAGAATCCCTCCGACGAGAGTCGGCATGACCCACCGGCGCCTGTTCCGCTTCTGCTGACTGGATGGTGAATGATCATCATAATAGCCCACGCCTCTTCACCTTACCTTTCCTTTCGTTCCTCATAAACTTCTTAGGTATTGTTACCTTATTGTTTACTATTTAAAACCTTTTAAACCTCGAATATAGGGGTGGCTTCATAAGGATCCGTATCCATCAGCTGAATCCGGGTCCCCAGCTCAAACCCTCTTTCCTCCAACACGTTTTTCACAGACATATGGGCTAAGTCTTTCATGTTGTTGTCCAGGCTTAAGTGAGCCAGGTAAATGCGTTTCGTCTGATCCGTAATGACATCCGTCAGGGCAAGGGCGCAGTCTTCATTCGAAACGTGGCCGGAATCCCCGAGGATCCGCCGCTTCACATTCCAAGGATAACGTCCCATCCTAAGCATACTCACATCATGATTGGATTCAAAAATATAAGCATCCGCACCTTCAACGGTCTTTTTAATCCGTTCAGAGACATAACCAAGGTCTGTCACAAGCGCCACCTTTTTTCCGTCCTGATGGAACGTATAGAACATCGGATCCGCAGCATCATGAGAAACGGCGAAGGATTCTACATCAATTCCGCCGAACGTGCGTGTCTCTTCCATTGAAAAATGAAACTTCTGATCAAGCGAAAGCTTCCCGATCTGCCCTTCCATGGCATCCCATGTCTTTTCATTCGCATAAATCGGAAGGTTATAGCGGCGAGCCATGATTCCGAGCCCTTTAATGTGATCACTGTGCTCATGAGTCACCAGGATGCGTGACAAGGAGTTAGGATCGACATCCGCCTGCGCAAGCAGCCCTTCCAGCTTTTTGCCGCTTAAACCGGCATCCACAAGAATTTTCTCGTCTCCGGATTCAATATAAAACGCGTTTCCAGTACTTCCTGATGCCAGGACACTAAAGCGTAAGGTCATAAACGACACTCCAATTAATTTGTTTCACTATTGTTACTCTCCTCAGTGGAAGAGTCCTCATTCAAAGATTCTTCCGGTTTTAACTGGTGTTTATTTAAAATGTCTTCAATAAACGATGATTCTTTTACTTCGGCAACCGTACCCGTAAAGGCATATAAGAACAGGTCGCGCTCTCCATTAATGGTCACTTTCCATGTAGGTGCAAAATACTGCGGGGCATTTTCCACATCAAGACCCAGATCATAACTGGTGTGATAGCCGATATTCATCGACGTCACTTCATCCCCTGACCGGATCAGCCCGTAATCATACAGATTTTCAATCGCACTCCAAGGACGGTTCATTTCCCCCGATTGTGATGAGTCCTCAACAATGGACTCTCCTTCCGGGAAGGTTAATAAAGTAGCGACATAACCCGTGATTTTCCCATCTGCAATCGTGACTAATAAGTAACCACCACTGTTAAAATAGATGGTCTGATCATTCACTTTTTGAAAAAACAAAGCCACCCCTTCTTCTTTATTCCAACCCCAGTACGAATACTGGGAAGAGAAAGGAACCAAAGAACTGACCTCACCGACGAGGGTATCTTCTGTCACCTCGACCGGTTCATCAAGCGTCACTTTTAACGCCTGGTCTTCAATACTGATTTCCTGCGTGCTTTCATCCAGACCTTCCACCTGTGCAAGTATCTCTTCAGGTACAGCATTCCCTTTCGACTTCAAGCTTGGAATACTTGGGACATCTTCAGGGATCGCCCCTTCTGCAATCGTTACATCCGCATTTTCAAGTTCCGTTTCAATATCTTCTGCAACCGTGGAAATCTGTCCTAAGGCGTCTTGCTGCTGCTTAGAAAGAAACTGCTGCAATAAGAATAAATCGAGAATCAAGAAGCTGAGGATGAACAATAATTTAATTTGACCCCATTGCATAAGCTCACGCCTCCTTGATTACGATAATTCTTCATTTTGATTCGGCTCTCTCTCTTCAAATAACCGCGTCCAGTCCGTTGTGTTCGTGCGGTAATACCATTCCGGAATCAGGCTGTACGCTAATTTACTCGGCTGTTCTTCAAGCGTATAGCGGACTTCCACCCCTAGAATTTCATCAAAACTCAAGCTCTCCATTTGCTGAAGTGTGGCAATGACTTCTTCTGTTGACTCCATCTCAGGTCTAAAGTTATCCCCTGTTTCAAATCGCTTGAATTTCACGAGGGGACGAACGTATCTCTGAATCTGCCCTTCCTGATATTCCTGAGTAATGGACGGAAGATGATACGTGTCTTCTACCGCCATGACCGGCGTATCATTGTAGTACATCCGGTATTGAATATTTCCCGCAGCTGCTGATAACGAATCGAGACGGAAATCTTCCGTCCAGCCCCAGTGGCTGTTTATGTCCTGGACGCTGCGGACCAGCAGTTCATACTCTTTTAATTCTTTCTGATTCACACTATTGGGAACGAGCCACACATACTCCATCAGGCGGCTGTCATCATAGATATCCATGAGACGTTCGTTGGTTTTCTTCCGTTTATATTCATTCGTCTCATACGTAACCCCACTCTCAGGAGACGGGAATAGGTCATTTTGTAAAGGAGTGACCGGGATGGCATCCGTTTGTAATACAACCTCAGGAAGAGGATTTACCTCTTTTGGGAGATAAATATGACCGGATCTCAACCAGTCTGGATCTGCCTCTTCAAACGTCTCGGATAAGGACATAAGCTCCTGCAGGTCGCTTTTACTCTCTATCTTGCTTAACGCCTGCTCTCCTGCATTCGCATTGATATTCGCCCGAAGCGTCAAATCGGAATGATCTGAGCCGGACTGAATGAACCATAATTCGTACATCGTAGCAGCCGATGGATCCGATAATCTGGCTAATATGATCCGGTCATAGTTCTGCTCAACATTCTGCAGCACCGTTTCATCATTGATTACAAAAAGGTCACCAATCGTCTGCAGCGGGATCGATTCGGGAAAGATGATTTCTACCGCCCGATCGACATTCCTTGTTCCTCTAGGACCCGGACTAATGTCTATATTTGTAAGGTTCCACTCCTGCATCCGTTTGAAAAAGGATGTTTTATCCTCTATATCATTAAAAGTAAAATGTGACGTCTCTTCATGAAAAATAATATCATCTGGAACAATGACATCTGAAACCTTCGCTGTTTCCCCGAGACCTTCCAGTTTGGTGTCTTCGATGACCCCATCATCCTCAAGTGTCTCTGTAGCCGGCTGGTACTGCCATAAGGCCACAGTCAACACAAGGCTGAACGCAATTAAGATCACTAATATAATGGATTTCATCGTTTCCCTGTTCATGACTTATTCCCCCGCTTTTGATTCATGAGTGGCAGCGTAAAGTGGACCGTCGTCCCTTCGCCTTCCCGGCTCTCCGCCCATATCTGTCCATGGTGAGCTTCAATCATTTCCCGGGCAATAGCCAGTCCAAGTCCAGTGCCTCCCATTTCTCTCGCACGGGATTTATCTACACGATAAAAACGATCAAAGATTTTATCTACAGTATCTGGAGGCATACCAAGGCCTTCATCCGTCACGCTCACCCGCAGTTTTTTCTTTGTGGAAGAGGCGCTGAAGGTGATTCTTCCTCCTTCAGGAGAATACTTAATAGCGTTTGAAATGATGTTATCGAGCACTTGAGTGATTTTGTCTTTATCGATCCATACGTACATGTTCTTTTTGGATAATTGGCGGACAAACTCGACTTTATCGTCTTTGTTCATTTCAAAACGATCAATGATATGGTGATAAAAGCCGACAAATTCGACCCGGTCCTTCATCAGAGGTGTTTCCTTGTGATCCATTTTTGTTAATTGCAGCAGATCATTAACCAGCCGGATCATCCGGTCGGTTTCGTTTTGGGTGACATCTAAAAACCGGGGGGCGATATCTGGGTCCTGCCAGGCCCCATCATTTAAAGCTTCAATATAACTTCTCATGGTAGTTAGAGGTGTCCGCAGTTCATGCGAAACGTTGGAAACGAATTCCCGGCGCTCCTGTTCGACCCGCTGCTGTTCTGTGACATCACTAATCACCGTGATGAAGCCGTCCATCTCATTGTTTTCATCTTCCACTACAGAGAAGTTCGCCTTAAGGAGCAGATGGTTGTCATCACTGCTTAAATCAATAATCATCGAACCCGTTTCCTGAACTTCGTCCATTTCTTCTACCTGTTCATTTAAATCGAACACATCAATCAGCGACTGTCCCTGGACGTCTTCAAATGTCTGCCCGATTAACCTTGAGGCAGGCGCGTTCATTAAAACTATCGCGCCGAGACGGTCGGTCGCTATGACTCCATCCGACATATTCGACAGGACAGAGCTTAATTTACGCCTCTCCCCTTCGGTTGTCGCCTGCGCCAGCTTCAGTTTGTCATTCAAATCGTTAAACGCATAGCCAAGCTCTCCAATTTCGTCATTTCCTTTGACGTCCACTTTTTGCGAAAAATCACCAGTCGCCATAATCTGCGCTTGTTTTTTCATTTCTGTCAAAGGACGCGTGATGGTCCTGGCGACCAAAATCCCGAGCAGAGCCGTAACGGTAATGGCTAAGATCGTCCCTTTGGCAAAAATGCTGTTAATGGCTTGAAGCTGGGTATAGATCTCATCGGTATAAAGTTGATAATGAAGAACGCCTATGACTTCTTCGCCTGTTTCATCTGTAATCGGTTTTGAGCCGACATAAATCCGCTCATTCGTCTCTTGATCACGCATAAACTTAGGCTCAGTCGGGTCCCCGAAGAGGAACACTTTCGTAATTTCCTGTTCATTGACCTTCTTACCGATCGTTGAGGAGTCTACTTTATTTCCCAGGGAAGCAATGACGTACGTTTTATTATCAATGACCTGAAGCTTCCTAAGATTCACATCATCGCTGAAATCCTCGATTAAGTTAGCGACTTCCATTCGTAATGTAGGGCTGTTTTCGTCTCTTTCAGCATTAAACGCGTTCTGTAAGCTGAAGGTCAACGAGTTGAGCTGGCTTTGAACAGAACTGGTATAGTTGTTCGTCAGCTGTTTCTCCAACCGCTCAACAAAATAGGCCCCAATCACTTGGATGCCTAGTAAGAGTAGTAAAATGTATACGACAATCAATTTCAGCCTAACCGACTGAAAAAAGCCAACCTTCTTCATTCAAGCTACTCCTGTTCTGGGTTTCTCAAGTAGTAGCCGACCCCGCGTCGTGTCACGATCCACACAGGATTGCTCGGGTTCTCCTCAATTTTCTCACGCAGACGTCTAACCGTTACGTCAACGGTACGTACATCTCCATAATAATCATAGCCCCATACCGTTTCCAGAAGGTGCTCACGCGTCATGACCTGTCCGATATGACGGGCAAGGTAGTGAAGCAGCTCAAATTCACGGTGGGTAAGCTCAATATAAGTACCGTCACGAGTGACCGTATACGCATCCGGGTGAATCGCCAGACGCCCAATTTCAATATCTCTCGTCTGCTGGGATGTATCTTCCGGTTCCTGCTGTTGACGACGCAGGTTCGCTTTGACACGTGCGATCAGTTCACGGTTGCTGAATGGTTTAGTCACATAATCATCTGCGCCCATTTCCAATCCAAGCACTTTATCAATCTCTGCATCTTTTGCCGTCAACATAATAATCGGCATATTGTGACGCTTTCTTACTTCACGGCATACTTCGTTTCCGTCTTTATTCGGAAGCATAATATCCAATAAGATCAATTCCGGTTCTTCTTCGTCCGCCTTTGTAATGGCTTCATCCCCATCGTAGGCACAGACGACCTCATACCCTTCTTTTTCTAAGTTGAACTTTAATATATCAGCAATTGGTTTTTCATCATCTACGACTAAAATTTTTTGTGCCATCCTTCGTCACATCCTTTTCATCGACTTCGATTCTTACCTTCATTCTAACTTATTTCTATATAATTGTCCTACTTCACCTCGAATCACAAAGGTAAAATCATCCGTTCATCCTACAAACTCCCGCCTTCTTATCCTTTTCCGAATAGAAGAAAAAAACCGCTATGTTTGATCATAGCGGTCTCATTTAAGAGAAACGTGTGAAAGTGGATTTTCAAGCGCTCCATTTTTATGAACTTCAAAATGGAGATGAATGCCTGTGGAATGACCTGTCGTACCCATGACACCAAGAGATTCCCCTTTTTGTACAACATCCCCGACGTTGACGTCTATGGAAGAAAGGTGGGCATACAACGTTTCATACCCATTTCCATGATCAATGACGACCTTGTTCCCAAAACTGTTCCGATAACCCGCTTCGATGACTTTACCGTTGTCAGCGGCTTTAATTGTCCGGTTGGAAACGCCGGCAATATCAATCCCTTTATGCTGCCTTCCCCAACGCTTTCCTTGTTTACTTGTAATCGTTCCGCCGACAGCCGGCCATACAAAGTTTCCAGTTCCTATAGAAGGAGGCTGTTTGGTTCCCTTTAAAATGACTTTCGTCACGGGCTCCTGCACCATTTCTTCTTCAAGGATCGTCTCTTTCTCCTGTTCGCCATTCCGGGTTACGGTTCGAACCAAGCGTTCCTTCACCCCATCTTTTCCGGACTGGGTGACTTTGGACTCCCCAACATACAGGTCATCTGTATTTTTAACCTCAACGCTGTGCTCAATGGTTTCTTCCTGCCGCTCTCTTTCATAGACCATTACATCAAGCATCGGATCGTGGCTGGATTCGACAAGGGGTGATGTCGGAAGAGCAGCTGTCTTTGCTTCTATACTTGCCCCATTTTCCAGTCGGTCCATAGCTTCGTCTACAGAATCCATGTACAAAGGAGAAATCTTTTCGTCTTCATACGTCACAACACCCGTTAAACGAACATCAGTAACCATAGCTTCTCCTGCTGCCACCTCTTCTGACTGACTATCTTTCTCCACCATCTCTAAGTCCTCTGCATCGACGTACTTTTGTTTCATTTTTGTCACCACTTGCTTCGCTTCTGCCTCATTCGGCAGAAAGGCAACAGGCTGACCGTTCACGTTCAGCATTACAGCCTCAGCAGCAATGGAAAGCTCCTTTTTGAGTTCATTCATCACTTTATTGTCTTCTGTATCCGCAGAAAACACCTTATCCTTTTCGTAAGTGACATCTTCCATTAAGGATATTTCCCAATCTTTATGTTTACTTTCAGCTTCATCGACATAATCTTTTACGTACTCTTGAATTTGTTCTTTGTTCTGAATCGTCCCAATCTCTTGTCCGCCTATATAGACATGATGAACCGTTTGGAGAGAGTTTTCTGCATAGACGGATCCCACGCCAAGCGTAACGACAGATAAGGCTGTAATCACTGCTTTCTTCCACATCTTCCATTTCCTCCTGAAATCTCTTACATTTATATTAATTGTTTGATTTATTTTTCACTATACTAACTTATCACAGTCAAATATCCTATAAAACCATTTTTACATATTGTAAAAAATATATAATTTAACTACCATAATAAAGAATTTCATAAAGTTATTATCAATAAAACTATATATTAGTAACAAAAATAACAAATGGTTTGAAAGGTATATTATTCCTAAACTAAAAAAGCGCAAGAAAAAAGCTTACGGGGTTTATACCGTAAGCTTCTAGTAGTGGCTCGGGACGGAATCGAACCGCCGACACACGGATTTTCAGTCCGTTGCTCTACCGACTGAGCTACCGAGCCATATTAAAATATAGTAGTGATGGTATTTCTCGCTCCAAGTCTTGTTTCGAAGCTTATTCAAAGATGTTCACGGCTTCTCTATGGACTGAACTGCCGAGTTAAAGTTATAGCCAAATAATTATTTAACGTTTATTCGACTTAATCCCTTCCTTTTCTAAACACAAAGCGTGTGTTTTCGACTGTAGGGGATGGTATAATAGAAGTGGCGGTCCGGACGGGACTCGAACCCGCGACCTCCTGCGTGACAGGCAGGCATTCTAACCAACTGAACTACCGGACCAAGAACGGCTTGTTTACCGCAACGATATTAATCTTATCACATGGGGATTAGAGAAAGCAATAGATTTTTTCATAGGTTTTAAGATTTTTGCCTTCAGCTTTTAAAGAAAGGAGGATTCATGTGAAGAAAACCCTGCGCCATACCGTCTACGCCCTTATCTTTTTATTCATTCTATCCATCGGCTACTTAAAATTCAATCCCCCTTTTGAACATGGTTCAATCGGGGCGACAGAAGATAAACATACCATTATTGTATCTGTTGGGAACAAGAGTTTTCTCGGGGACATTCATATCACAGACGTCTCAATCAATAATAACCAGCGCCCTTCCAACATAGCCGTTCAGGTTAGTAATACAGAAAAAGGATTTATACTTACAGATAATCATGCTCTAGTGAAAGATGAGTATACAATTGAAGATTATCAATCGATTGCCCTGGGTCCTGATACTTCTCCCCACCGCCACCTGACGAAATCCGTCGCTGCTGCAGCAAAAGAAGAACCGACCACGATTTATGGTTTGAGCATCTCTGAGGATACATCCATAGACAGCATCAAGGTCACTTATCGATACATGGGTCTTATCTTTTTCAAAACCATTCAAGTATAAAAAGTCGAGCCCTGGCGGCTCGACTTTTATACTTTCGACATCATATCCGCAATCAAATCCTCGGCATTAGAAGAGTTCACAATCAGGCTTCGATTATCTTCTGAAATAAAGCCGGCCTGAATCGCATGATGGACTAAATCAACAATCGGAGTGTAATACCCTTGAATATCAAAGAGTCCTACAGGCTTTTGATGCAGACCGATCTGCGCCCAGCTGACGGTTTCAAACAGTTCTTCAAATGTACCAAAACCACCCGGCAGCGCAATGTATCCATCCGCAAGTTCGCTCATTTTCGCTTTCCGCTCATGCATCGTATCGACTTCAATCATCGTTGTGATGGAGGGATGGACAATTTCACGATCGAATAAGTTTGTGGGCATCACGCCAGTTACTTTTCCACCGCGATCCAGCATTTCATCGGCTATGACGCCCATAAGGCCGCTTTTTGCACCACCATACACCAATTCAATCCCTTTTTCAGCCAGCACGCGGCCCAACAATTGCGTCTGCTCCACAAAGGCAGGGTCATTCCCACGGCTCGATCCAGCAAATACACATATACGTTTCACAAGAAACACTCCTTTCTCTTCTCTATCATAAACAAAAAACACCTGACTGAGACAGCCAGGTGCTTCTTTTATTCGCTATAGACGCTGCGGACAACATTTGTCTGCGAACGGTCTGGACCAACAGAAAAGATGGAAAGAGGAATCCCGGTCAATTGGGAAACACGCTCAATATAATGACGCGCATTCTCCGGAAGATCACTCAAGGATTTCGCTCCTGTAATGTCTTCTGTCCAACCCGGCATTTCTTCATATACCGGCTCACACTCTGCAAGTACTTTTAGACTGGCAGGGAATTCTTCCATGATCTCACCTTTATATTTATAGGCGGTACAAATCTTTAATGTTTCAATACCTGTCAAAACGTCAATGGAATTGAGAGACAGATCTGTAATCCCGCTGACACGGCGTGCGTGTCTTACAACGACACTGTCAAACCAGCCCACACGGCGCGGACGTCCGGTTGTCGTTCCGTATTCACGGCCTACTTCACGAATTTGATCTCCGGTCTCGTTATGAAGTTCTGTCGGGAATGGACCATCCCCAACACGGGTCGTATAGGCTTTCGATACACCTACGACATGCTTGATTTTTGAAGGTCCTACTCCTGAACCGATCGTTACTCCCCCGGCAATCGGGTTGGAGGAAGTCACAAACGGGTAGGTTCCCTGGTCAATATCCAGCATAACCCCCTGCGCTCCTTCAAACAGCACGCGGCGTCCTTCATCAAGATTATCATTCAGAACGACAGATGTATCACGAACGTAGGAAGCAATCTGCTGTCCATACTCATAATACTCTTCTAGAATCTCATCTACAGTGAATGGTTCCGTTTCGTAGACTTTCTCAAACAGACGATTCTTCTCAGCTAGATTCTGCTCCAGCTTTTCACGGAAGCTCTCTTTATCCATCAAGTCTGCAATTCGAATCCCTGTACGAGCCGCTTTATCCATGTAAGCAGGGCCGATGCCTTTTTTCGTTGTTCCAATCTTATTGTCGCCTTTATCTTCTTCCTGAAGGGCATCCAGTTTCAAGTGGTAAGGAAGAATGACATGGGCACGGTTGCTGATACGCAGGTTATCCGTTGATACCCCTTTATCGTGTAGATACTTGAGCTCCTCAAGCAGCGCCTTCGGATCAATGACCATCCCGTTACCCAGGACGCAGATTTTATCATCAAAAAAGATCCCGGAAGGAATTAGATGAAGCTTATATGTTATTCCATCAAATTTGATTGTGTGACCGGCGTTATTTCCGCCTTGATAACGTGCAACGACTTCTGCATTTTGTGAAAGAAAATCGGTAATCTTGCCTTTTCCTTCGTCCCCCCACTGGGTTCCGACAACTACTACTGAAGACATAAGGCACCTCCGCTAAAAAATTTAAGTTCAGTTGATTTCTACGGTCAGTTTACCAATTATTCCAAACGAAGTCAACGCTAATTCCGAACATTTATTTTTATTGTAATAATAATGTTCGATAATAAGCTATATTAACTACTTTCTCACCCACATTATGGTTGTTTTTCAGAAGTTCACTTTTGTAACACATTTTATTTTTCCTATTGAAAAGGAAAACATACTTATATCAAAAGATACCTGCAGTTAATTTTAACAAAATAAAACTTAAATTTACTTAATTTTAATTGAAATAAATAAGTTGACTACTTATAATTACTTATAATAGGATAGATATGGAAGGAGAATTCCCATGTATCAAGAAGAACGACTCATTGGGGTGATCCAATACTTAAAAGAACATCGGCGCATTTCCATTGAGCAGATGTGCGATATGTTTGATGTTTCAAGGGACACAGCAAGAAGGGACCTTGTAAAGCTTGAAGAAAGAAAAGCAATCGTGAGAACACGGGGAGGAGCCATCCTGCCAAAATCCCATGCAGGAATTCAGGACTATACGCATCGTCTGAAGACCGTCTCATTGGAAAAGCAGCGAATTGGAACGAAAGCAGCTTCCCTTATTGAATCCGGAGACAGACTCATTCTGGATACGTCCACGACTGTCCAGGCATGCGCCAGTCAAATTCCTCCGATCGACCTTACCATCATTACGAACTCCATTCACCAGGCAGGCATTCTTTCAAGTGTTGGAGACATTTCAATTCAACTGTTAGGCGGTTATTTACAGAAGGAACACCAATTTCTATATGGTGCCTCTGTTATTGAACGTTTAAGAAATTACCACGTGGACAAAGCATTCATCGGGGTCGTCGGCATATCCGAATCTGGTTTATCAATAGGCCATGAGGAAGACGGCATGGTGAAAAAGACGATGATTGAGCAGGCAGAAGAAGTCATCGTGCTTGCTGACCACACAAAATTCGGGGTCACGGAGTTCTTTTCATTCGCGGCGCTGGATGATGTCGATATCATCATCACAGACCGCCACCCAACAGAAGCGTTTCAACAAAAGCTCCTTGAGCATCACGTTGAACTAATTGTGACGGAAGAGGAAGACATTAACCCCTGGTCTTAAAACGCACCACTGACTTAAGGATCATCCATGGTCCAGCGTGACTCTCTGGGAGGCGTAATGGACCATGATGCATCATAGATGGCCGTTCAGGCCAGTATCCACCTAAAAGGATCCAAAAAAAGACGCTCGGCCAGATTTCAGTCTGGTTCGAGCGTCTTCTTCTACGCAGGCGGAACATCGGCATCGGTGTAACGATGATCCAAGTCCACGAATTTGTTGTATTCTTTCACAAAGGCAAGCTCCACGTTACCGACCGGACCGTTACGCTGCTTGGCAATAATGATTTCAATGATGTTTTGGTTTTCTGATTCCTGATCATAATAGTCATCACGATAAAGGAAGCCGACAATATCCGCATCCTGCTCAATGGAACCCGACTCACGCAGGTCCGACATCATCGGGCGCTTATCCTGACGGGACTCTACTCCACGGGACAACTGAGACAGGGCGATCAGCGGTACATTTAACTCACGTGCCAGACCTTTCAAGGAACGGGAGATCTCAGATACTTCCTGCTGACGGTTCTCCTTAGAGTTCGCACTTCCCTGAATGAGCTGCAGGTAGTCAATCAGGATCATTCCAAGGCCGTGCTCCTGAGCGAGGCGGCGGCATTTAGAACGAATCTCACTCACGCGGACACCCGGCGTGTCGTCAATATAGATGCCGGCATTGGATAAGCTACCCATCGCCATCGTCAGTTTATTCCAGTCTTCTGTTTCTAAATGACCCGTTCTTAACCTCTGGGCATCGATATTCCCCTCTGCACACAGCATACGGGAGACAAGCTGGTCTGCTCCCATCTCCAAGCTGAAGATCGCCACGTTCTCATCCGTATGAACAGCAACGTTTTGAGCGATATTCAACGCAAACGCTGTCTTACCCATGGAAGGACGGGCGGCGATGATAATTAAATCATTTCGTTGGAAACCAGATGTGATATGGTCGAGGTCACGATACCCAGTCGGGATCCCGGTCGTGTTTCCATCGTTATGATGCAGCTGCTCGATGTTATCATACACATCAATCAGAACATCTTTAATGCTTTTGAAGGCACTGGAATTCTTACGTTGGGATACTTCAAGGATATCTTTCTCCGCTGCGTTAAGGACATCCTCTAAATCCTCTTCCTCAGAATAACCCGTCGTTACAATGTTGGTAGCTGTTCGGATCAGGCTTCTCAACGTCGACTTTTCACTAACGATACTCGTATAGTAGGAGATATTGGCAGCTGTCGGAACAGAATTTGCAATATCGGTTAAATAGGAAACCCCGCCGACTTCTTCCAATACTTTATTATTGGAGAGAGCCGTGGTGACCGTAACCAAATCAATCGGCTCGCCTTTATCTGAAAGCGTGAGCATCACCTCAAAAATACGCTGGTGACTCGCTCGGTAAAAATCTTCGGGTAGCAAATATTCTGCGGCTGTAGACATCGCTTCAGGTTCTAAAAAGACCGCACCGAGAACCGCCTGTTCGGCTTCTATATTATGGGGCGGGGTACGATCATTCCACATTTCACTCACTAGCTTTTCCTCCTCTAAATCTATAAACACTTCAATGACTGCCATATTCATAAGCTTTTACAGCTAAGCAGGGGCAGTCAAAATAGAAGCGCCCAAGAAATCCATGGCGATGGACTGGGCGCTTGATGATCGTGCACTTACTTCTCTTCGATATGGACACGGATCGTACCTGTTACTTCAGGGTGAAGTTTTACCGGTACATTGCTGTATCCTAACGTACGGATCGGGTCATCAAGCTCGATCTTACGTTTATCAATCTTGATCTGGTGATCTTTTTTCAGCTGTTCGGCAATCTGCTTACTTGTAATGGAACCGAAAAGACGGCCATTGTCACCAGATTTAGCTGATAGTTTCACTTCCAGGTTCGCAAGTGTTTCTTTCAACTGCTTCGCTTCTTCTACTTCTTCCTGTGCTTTCTGCTCCTGCTTGGCATCTTTCGCTTTTTGAGCCTGCACGTTTCCTTTAGTGGCTTCTACAGCCAGGTTATTTTTAAGCAGGTAGTTGCGGGCATAGCCGTCATTGACTTCTTTAATCTCGCCCTTTTTCCCTTTTCCTTTTACATCCGCTTTAAATATTACTCTCATTCTGTGTCTCCCCCTTCAAAATATTCATCAATAATATCTTGCAGCAACGCGCGCGCATCTTCAATCGTTGTGTCTTCTAGCTGGGTGGCCGCATTCGTTAAGTGGCCGCCGCCGTTCATCTTCTCCATGATGACCTGAACGTTGATATCACCGAGAGAACGTGCGCTGATTCCAATCCTTCCGTCTTTACGCTCGGAAATGACAAATGAGGATACAATTCCGCTCATCGTAAGCAGGGTATCCGCGGCCTGGGCAATGATGACCGGGCCGTATGTTTCTCCGTGATCTCCTGATGAAATGGCGATTCCGTCCCGGTAGACAGATGCCCGTTCAATCAATTTACTCCTGCGTATATAGACATCCAGGTCTTCTTTCATAAACTTCTGTACTTGTACGGTATCGGCTCCTTTTGACCGTAAGTAGGAGGCCGCATCAAAGGTCCTTGACCCCGTTCGTAACGTAAAGCTTTTCGTATCGACGATAATCCCGGCAAGCAGCGCTGTCGATTCCAGCATCGATAGTTTCAGTTTCTTCGGCTGATACTCGAGAAGTTCTGTCACTAGTTCGGCTGTAGAAGACGCGTATGGCTCCATGTAAACGAGCGTCGGATCAGCTATGAATTCTTCCGCTCTACGGTGGTGATCGATGACAACGACATGTTCGGTCTTCGACAACAATTTCTCCTCAATGACCATCGATGGTTTGTGGGTATCCACGACAACCAGCAGCGTATCATTTGTCACCATTTCCATTGCATCCTCCGGCGGGATGAAATAATGCCAGAGATCTTCATCTTTCTCAATTTCTTCAACCATGCGTTGAACACCCGTATCAATATCATCCGGATCCAGCACAATGGCTGCTTTTTTATCGTTGGCCTGGGCAATCTTCAGAATACCAATCGACGCACCCACAGAATCCATGTCCGGGGACTTGTGTCCCATGATCAGCACTTTTTCACTTTCCTGAACCAATTCTTTCATCGCATGGGAGATGACACGGGCACGGACTCTTGTACGTTTCTCCATCGGGTTTGTTTTCCCGCCGTAGAACCGGACTTTACCAGAGTCATCCTTGATCGCTACCTGATCTCCCCCACGGCCTAAAGCTAGATCGAGGCTGGACTGAGA
Source organism: Halobacillus litoralis (assembly GCF_020524025.1). Lineage (GTDB taxonomy): Bacteria > Bacillota > Bacilli > Bacillales > Halobacillaceae > Halobacillus > Halobacillus litoralis_D. The sequence continues at coordinate 976,346 of NZ_JAIVKN010000002.1, forward strand.
CAACTCCCCTAATTCTGGAAGACTGACAGGACCGACGCCGATACCAAAACTCAAAGTCAGCGGTACATTTTGATCGGTAATCAATTCGCGGACATCATCAAGAATCTCAAACTTGGCTTTTTCCAAGGTGTAGAGAATCTCCTGATTCATGACCGCCATAAACCGCTCTTGAGACGTACGCTTCAAGTAGATGCCGTAGTCGCCCGCCCATTTATTTAAAATAGACGTAACCTGGGAATTGATATGGCTTTTGGCTGTATCATCCATTCCCTGTGTAATTTCTTCATAGTTATCCAGAAAGATAATGGAAAGGACGGTCTGCTCACTTTGATAAAGATTATGAATCTCTGTCTGCTTCGTACGATCAAAGAGATAAAGCAGACGCTCTTTACTTTTAATGACCGTTTGAAATTTATAACCGTCAACGGTAATCCAAACCTCACCCTGTTCATCTTTCACTGACGGAATCAATTGGTCGGACAACTTCTTCAACGATTCTCCGACAATCGTATCCTCATCTGTAAATTGATTCATATAAGGGTTTGCCCATTCAATCATATAGTTCTCACTATAAAGGATGATTCCAATAGGCATTTCCAGTAATGCCTCTTCCCCCACTTTTTTCACGCGATAGGAGAGGGTGGAGATATATTCTTCTGTTTCATTAATCATGTTCTGTTCTGTACGGACACTATAGAATATAGATGCTGCCAGAAAGAGCGTCATCATAAGTCCAAGCATCCATTGATAGTACCAGATAAACGAAAGCAGAATTAAAGAGATCAAATAAATGATCCATAAATGTCCGCTCATTGTCGATTTTTTAAAGAAATTTGGCATTACATTCAGCTCCTACCGTCTTCTCCGAGCTAACTTTCCTTCTTCTGAGCAATCCGATCCCTTAATGGGAATCCTGTATCAATTATACCTAAGATTCTTACAAGATACAGTAGGATTCCAGGAAGAAGTAACGAAAAAACAACGACTAAAATCGGAATTGCTTTCGACCAGTTTTTCACGGACGCATAATAAAAAACAAACGAAAAACCTTGAATAACAAGAAGCGTTCCAGTCACAATCATCACGTTGATGGCTGCGAGGTATAACAAACCCTGGCCGTCACCAGCTGCCATATTTAAAATCATAGAAAGTAAGTAATACCACAATATGGAAGTCGGCAAACGGAACTGGTTGAATTTCGTGAAGGAAAAGGATTTATTTTCAATCCGGTTGATCAATTTATACGAAAGCCACTGACTGACAAAAGCAAAAATAACACCAGTCATCACGAGAATACTTGGAATTAAATCAGGAAGGAAAGCTACAAATTCCCGTAACTCCTCAATTCTAGCTTCCATTTGATCGGCCTGCCCAAGCATCGAGAAGATTCCTTCAGACATAGCAAAGGATTGATCAAAGGCTTTCATCACTTCATCTGCGAGATTGACACCCATGACCATCTGTATAAGTAAATACGTACTTAAAAGAGAGAAGATAAAGCCAATGGAACCAATCGCGAGCGTTTCATAAGGGGATCTTTTTTCATTTAACGTACCGCCTAAGGCTATACCTCCGACACCCGCAAGCAGTGTGAACGGCAGCGCAACAATATTTGCAAATAATATAGTGAAGACCGTTGCACTAATAAACATGAGAAGGCCGGATTTCCAACCATGACGGTAACTATATAAAACAAACGGAACGGGTAATACGAGTAGCAAAAGGGAGCCGACAATCCCGGGCATGAAAATAATTACCAATAACAATAGCAGATATATGCCGGTCATTAAAGCCCCTTCGGTTAATCTTTTTGTGTTGTTCATGATCTGTAAAGCACCTCTATTTCTCTGCGTCTAACCCTAACCACCCTATTTTAACATACTCCTCCCATTGTCTTCTCCCCTCAGCCTCCAAATCCCTGTCGGTCATTTTGGTGATTTTTACCGATTTTTGTTATGATAAATGAAATTCGAGTGAGGAGGGCAATTATGCGGACAGACTACCATGTGCATATGGCGGAAACCGGAAACTTAGATGTCGACTACCTACGAACGTACATAAACAAAGCTAAGGAAGAGGGCATTCAGGAACTAGGCATTTCAGAACACGCCTACTTCTTTCAGGAAACGAGACCTATTCTTTCTAATCCATGGGTGGAAAATCGAAGGACGCTTGATTTCGATACCTATCAAAAAATGTTCGATGAGGCGCGTGAAGAAGGATTGCAGATAAAAATGGGTGTGGAAATGGACTATATGCCGGGAAAAGAAAAAGAGATGGAAGCGTTCATCTCCGCCCACCCCTTTGATTACGTGATTGGGTCTGTCCATTGGATTGATGATTGGGGCATTGATCTTGCCATTTACCGTGATGAATACGAGAAGAGGGACTTAAAGGAAGTCTACCGACAGTACTTTGACCGTGTCGTTACACTTGCCGAGTCCGGCCTTTTCGACTTTGTGGGCCACATTGACGTCATTAAAGTGTTTGGCTACCGCCCCGAAGACCGGGATTTTCTTAACGAGCAGTACCGGCGTGCTGTTAAGGCTCTTGCTAAAACAAACACTTGTATTGAAATCAGCACAGCTGGATTAAGGAAACCTGTAGGCGAATTGTATCCGGATCCTGATCTGCTCCGCTTATGCAAGGAGGAAGGCGTCGGAATCGTTCTCTGTTCTGATGCTCATAAACCCGATCACATTGGCTACCGTTACGACAAAGCCATTGAACTGGCTAAATCAGCCGGGTATACCCATGTCCACACCTTCTCGAATAGAGAAGCTTCGATCCATCCGATAGAGGAAGAGTAAGATGAGGTTATTGGATAAGCAGTTAGGGATGGACTCATCTGAAAAAGCAGGGTACCCGGTTAAACAAAGGACAGCCGTCAGGGCTGTCCTTATTCAAGACGGAAAAATCCTTATGGTGAAATCGAACCGTGGCGATTACAAACTGCCCGGCGGGGGCGTGGAAGAAGAAAGTACAGAGGAAGCTCTCATACGTGAAATAGCAGAAGAAACCGGATTTCTTAACTGCACCGTACATGAGTACCTGGGCGGGGTGGTAGAAAGACATATCGATATCTATGACGCTTCGTTTGTATTTGAAATGACTTCTCACTATTATCTTTGCGAGTGGTATGGGGACAAAGGTTCTCAGCAGCTGGAAGAGTATGAAGCAGAGGAAGAGTACACGCCTGTATGGGTCGATGTAAACGAAGCTGTTTCAGAAAATGAACGTGTCCTTTCTCAATCCGAACAAACGCCATGGATTACGAGGGAAAATTATGTGCTGGCTGAATTAAGAGATAGTTCTCTTTTTCAAGAGGCTCTTAAACCTACCTATTGATTTCATTTCATCCGTAAGACCTGCTTTCACGTACCGTGAACTGATTTTTCTGAAACGAAAAGACTAATGATTCGTATGTAAGGGAGAAGCAGCTTTCACCTGGAGGTGTTTACGATTTTCTTTATTTTTACGATTCTTTTTGGGTTATGCCTCTTATTTTTCCCCTTACAAGGAATCAAGAATATTAAAACGGAGAAAACAAGTTACAAAGTCATCCGGCTTGTTTTCCTAGGATTAGCTCTTATCCTCATCACAGCAGGTGTTATTGACTTATTTAGCTTTATCAACAACCCGGAAGATTACTTGTGATGAGGTAAATAAGTGCAACTTGAAAAATATTAAAAAAGCGCAGCGTCCAACAGACGCTGCGCTTTTTTCATTCGTTTTAATAACTAATCGGTGCTCCTGGTCCAACAGGAATACCTAAGGACCTTATTACACTCTGTAAAACTACTTATAACGTAAGATACTGGACCTGGTTGATTTCCTCAATAGCTGCCAAACGCTCAGCACTTTCCTCTTCAACCTCTTTATCCACCGTCAACACCATCACAGCTTCTCCACCTTCGTTCGTACGGCCAACCTGCATCGTTGCAATGTTTACCTGTTGTTCAGCAAGCAGACTTCCCACTCTGCCGATTGCACCAGGCTGGTCGGTATGGCGGATGACAATCAAATGGCCATCCGGAATCACATCAATAGAATATTGATCCAACTGAACGATACGTGCTCCGAGGCCATTTAATAGTGTCCCGGCAACGCTTCGTTTCTCCTGATCCGTTTCGATCTCGACGGTAATGAGGTTGGTAAACCCTTTGGTACGTGTCGACTTTTGTTCATTAATCGTGATTCCCTTGTCAGAAGCTGTTTTAAATGCGTTGACGTCGTTAACACGGCTGCCAAGGTGACGGCTTAAGATCCCTTTTACAGAAATCCTGGTCAAAGGCATCGTATCCACGTCAAGCAGCTCCCCGCTGTAATAAACATTTACTCGTTCCAATGTCCCTTCCGTTATACGGGAAAGGAAAGTGCCAAGGCGTTCAGAAAGTTTGAAGTATGGAGACAGCTTCTCCATCATTTCAGAAGACACAGACGGCAGATTGACAGGATTCTTCACCGTTCCGCCTCTCAGCATTTCCAACACATCAAAGCTGACATCTGTCGCAACATTCTCCTGTGCTTCAATCGTGCTTGCTCCCAGGTGAGGCGTAGCAATGACTTCTGAAAGAGAAAGCAGCGGGTGCTCTGTAGCCGGTTCTTCTTCAAACACATCTAAAGCCGCTCCAGCTATTTTTCCAGATTGGATCGCTTCGTAAAGCGCATTTTCTTCAACGATTCCTCCGCGGGCACAGTTTAAAATGCGGGCTCCCGTTTTCATCATGGCTATAGCATCTTCATTAATTAAATGCTTCGTTTTTTCTATAAGCGGGGTATGAACCGTTAGAAAGTCTGCCTGCTGAAGCACTTCTTCCAAGGAACCATGGGTCACGCCGGCTTTTTTCGCTTTTTCTTCATTTAAGAAAGGGTCAAAAGCGACTACTTTCATCCGGTGGCCCTGAGCTCGCTGGGCTACTTCACGACCGATCCGGCCAAAGCCGACAATTCCTAAGACTTTATCCTTCAGCTCCACCCCTACAAATTTCTTACGCTCCCACTTTTTCTGCTTCAACTGATGGTAGGCCTGCGGGATGTTCCGGGCAAGGGACATCAGCATCGCCATCGTATGTTCCGCTGTAGAAATGGTATTCCCATCCGGTGCATTGACAACAACAATTCCGTTCTCTGTTGCTGCATCCAGGTCGATATTGTCGACACCCACTCCCGCACGTCCGATGATCTTCAGATGAGGGGCGTGTTCAATGACTTCTCTCGTCACCTGCGTCTGACTCCTTACAATTAAGGCTTCCGCAGAACCAACCGCTTCCAAAAGCTGTTCATGAGAAAGAGACGAATCTTGAATCGTTTCGATATCTTCTGCTTCTAATAACGGTCGAATCCCATCTTCACTTAATGGATCACTAATTAATACACGATGCATCGTTAATCCTCCCTCGTATGTTTCAAGTACGCAGCCTGAGCAGCAGCCACCCCGGCTCCCGGTGTGAACTCATGCCCCAGGCGCTTTAAGACAATTTCAATAATGCTGATGTACTGCAGTACATTCGCCGGTCGACAGTACCCCATGTGACCAATTCTGAAAATCTGACCTTTCATATGTTTCTGTCCACCCGCTAAAATCAGACCGAATTCTTCCTTGGCCACTTTCCTGAACTGCTCCGCTTCAAACGTCTCCGGTTTAATGGATGTAACGGTGGAAGAAGCATCTTCATCAGATACAAGCAGGGGCAGATTGAGTGCGCGTGCTGCCTCTCTCGTCATCTCTTTCATTACCAGGTGGCGGTGATAGACGTTCTCCAGACCTTCCTCTTCGACGAGATGAAGCATCTGCTGTAAGCCAAACAATAAGGACAAAGCAGGTGTGAAAGGGGTCTGGCCTGCCTGCAGCTGTTTTCTATATACGTTCAGATCCAAATAAAAGCGGGGCCTTGGATTTTGTTCAATGACAGGCCATACCTCTTCTCGAACCGCTACGAATGCAAGTCCTGGAGGAAGCATCATCGCTTTTTGAGATCCTGTTACTAAGATATCGATTCCAGAGCCATCCATGTCCAATTCCGCTCCTCCAATGGAGGATACGCCGTCAACGATGACTAAAGCAGAACTCATTTCCTTCACACGCTCCGCTGCCTTTTCTATCGGGTGCATGACCCCTGTAGATGTTTCGCAATGAGTCAAAAAGACGGCCTTCACATTGGAGTTTTCCCGTAAAGCTCGTTCTACCTGATCGACTTCAACAGCTTCTCCCCAAGGGACATCTATACGTGTAACGTTCAATTCGTACGTTTCACATATCTGGGCAAAACGGTCTCCAAAAGCACCGGCTACAACAACGAGAACGTCATCTCCTGGCTGCGTGACGTTAACAACCGCGGACTCCAATGCAGATGTACCGCTTCCTGTAACAACAAGAACGTCTCCGGATGTTCCGAAAACAGGTTTTAACCGTGGAGCAATATCATTCATCAATTCTTTACATTTCTCACCGCGGTGGCCGATCATCGGTTGATTCATACTTCTTTCAACACTTGGTGGTATCGGAGTGGGCCCCGGGGTGTGAAGTAAATCCCATTCACGCTTCATATCGACTAGAACCTCCTCTAAATGGCTATCTTTTCATCTCATCGACGCTTTCATACGTTAGATTAAGAAATGATATTCTATAATCCTATCAAAAGCACATCCAATGTCAATCTAATTAGAATATTCTATTTATCGCCTGCTGTCTCATATATGCCGGGGACTTTGTCCTATTTTATCGAAAAAATTATTTTGATTTTTCTCATATTTATCTGTATAATTCGGAAATGTAATTATTTTTAGAAAATTTGGAATAGGGGGAATCAATTTGAAGAAACAACTAGTATTGCTTCTAACTTTGATGTTTGTTCTCGTTCTTGCTGCCTGCAGCGGAGGAGGAGACAGTGAAACAACAAACACAGAAGGAGAAAGCTCCGATGAAAATACATCAGAAGACAGCGGTGCTTCTGGAGATCAGGAAATTACCGTAACAGCTAAAAGTGAAATTCCAAGTATGGACCCTTCTTTAATCACAGACTCTGTAGGGTTCCAGTGGGCTGGAGAAACACATGAGGGCCTTTACCGACTGGATGAAAACGGACAGTTGGTCGATGGAATGGCTGAAAGCTCTGAGGTAAGTGATGATGGACTTACATGGACATTTAAACTACGTGATGCAGAATGGTCCAATGGCGATCCTGTAACTGCAAACGACTTCGTTTATGCATGGAGAAGAGCGGTTGATCCGGAAGTAGGTTCTGAATACGGACCTTATTTCCTTGGCGGCATCATTAAAAATGCCCAGGCAATCAGTAACGGGGAAGCAGAGCTTGAGGAATTAGGCGCGAAAGCTGAAGACGATAAGACGTTAGTCGTTAACTTGGAAAAACCGGTTCCTTATTTTGAATCCATGACGGTATTCATTACCTTCATGCCTTTGAACCAGGACTTTGTTGAAGAGCATGGCGATAAGCACGCAACAGAAGCTGAGTACACACTGGCGAACGGTCCGTTTAAAATGACGGAATGGAACCACGGCGAAGGCTGGACAATTGAAAAGAATGAATCGTATTGGGATGCCGATACCGTTCAACTTGATAAAGTCAACGCTAAAGTAATCAAAGAAGTATCCACCGGCGTAAACTTGTATGACTCTGGTGAAATTGATCAAACCGAACTAAACGCAGAATTCGTGGATAAATATCGTACGGATAACGCGTTTGAAATTGTTGAAAAACCATACTTATATTTCTTCAAATTCAACCAGGAAGCTAATGACGCCCTGGCTAACGTAAATGTACGTAAAGCTATTTCTTACGGAATCGACCGTCAAGGATTAGTTGATACAATTCTTAATGACGGATCCGTTGCAGCGGAAGGTTATGTACCTTCAAACTTCGTATCTATGCCTGATAGCGGGGAAGGATTCCGGGAAGCTCAAGGCGCATTGGTTGAATCCAATGCAGAAAAAGCACAGGAACACTGGCAGAAAGCTTTGGAAGAACTAGGAACAGATTCCGTTGAGATTGAGCTTTTAGGTGACGATACAGGCACATCTAAAGATGCTCTTGCTTATTACAAGAACCAACTGGAAGAAAACCTTGAAGGTCTAACGATCAAACTTCTTGAAGTTCCTTTCAAAGAACGTGTTCGTCGCGACAGTGCTTCTGAATTTGAAATGGAAGCTGCTACATGGGGACCTGACTATGTGGACCCGAATACTTACTTGAACATGTACGTCACAGATGGACAAAACAATAACATGAACTACTCAAGCGAAGAGTATGATTCTTTAATTGAAAAAGCCAATGGCGAGTACGCTCAGCAGCCGGAGAAACGTTACGAAACGTTCCTGGAAGCTGAAAGACTCCTTCTTGAAGAAGATGCAGCTGTCGCACCTATTTATCAGGATGCGAAAGCCCAGCTTTTCCGCCCATCCATTAAAGGTGTCTATTCAACAGCAACCGGCCCTGAATTTGAATTCAAATGGGCTTCAGTAGAAGAGTAATAAAATAACTCAGGGGACAGAAGAGAAATCTTCTGTCTCTTTTTTTATGTCCGATTTATTCCTTGAAAGGGGAGGGGGTTTCACGATATAGTCTCCTAAGATGTAGAAAAAGGGGCGATCCTATGAAGCTTGTATATCGTAGAGTGTTTTATTATACTCTCGGGATTCTCGTTATGACGCTTGGGATTGCACTTACCATTCAATCCAAGCTGGGAACTTCTCCGTTCGATGCTCTCCTCGTCGGTCTGTACCGGACATTCGGACTGACGATCGGCAGCTGGGAGATTGTTGTAGGTTTTAGTATGATTGTCTTTAATGCAATAGCTGAAAAGAGGCGGCCGGAATTACTGGCTGTAGCCACCTCGTTATTTACCGGAGTAGGAATCGACTTCTGGGTGTTTGCCATCAGAGGTTGGATGCATCCCGATCAATTCCTTCCACAATTCCTCTGTCTAACGGTGGGCATGATGATTGCAGGGATTGGTATTGCCGTAAACTTACAGGCCGATTTTGCCCCCAACCCCTTTGACAGAATGATGCTCGTGGTGAGCAGCCTGACCGGCTGGAACGTTACGGTATCAAGAGCACTTATCAGCATATTCCTCGTTCTGTTAGCCGCATTATTTGGTGGAGCCATTGGACTTGGAACCGTACTGATTACCTTATTCAGTGGAGCTATCATTCATAAATGCATGGGCTGGATAGACAAGCTGGACCGTCATTTTGTACCAGATCCACGGAAGACCGGGCAAACGATCAACGACCGCTATTAATATTCTCTGTTCCATGAAAACAAAAGCGTCACTATAAAAAAAGAAGGAGAGCTATAGGCTCTCCTTCTTTTAATTTTGTAACTTTTCTTTCGGTCCAAAGAACTCATAGTGAATGTATTCCTCTGGCACATTCCAGTCCTGTAAAGCTTTATACACGCTCTCCATAAATCCCTCCGGGCCGCAGATATAAAACTCTGAGTCATGCGGAACAATGGTTTGGAGCCACTGTAAATCAATATGCCCTTCTTTTTGGAACAAGACGCGCCTTCGATCTTCTTCTGTGGGACGGACATAAATGATGTGTGTGAAAGCAGAGGGATCATCCACCATCTCACCCTTGAGGGCATGATGATTTCCATTTCGCGCGGCATGAATAAAATACACACTGCGTTCCTGCTGCTTTTCACGCGCATACTTTTTCATACTCATTAATGGAGTTACGCCACCCCCTCCACTAATCAACACAAGAGGGCGGTCTGTTTTGTCATCAAGATGAAAATCACCCGCAGGGGCACTAACGGGGATGATATCTCCTCGATTCACAGAATCATGAAGCCAATTGGAAACCACCCCGCCTGAATGATCTCCTTCACCTGTTTCACGTTTTACACTAATGCGGTAATGGTTGTTACCTGGAGAATCCGATAGACTGTACTGACGTAAATGGTTGTAGGACTGTTCGGGAATGACCGCTTTAACCGTAATGTATTGTCCGGGTTTGAAAGATAAGAGGGGCTCACCATCTTCAGGTTCTAAATAAAAAGAGGTAATCCCATCCGTTTCTTTTACTTTATCGACTACTCTAAAGTCACGGTATCCTGTCCATCCACCTTTTTTAGTGCGTATGTCTTGATATAATTCTTCTTCGACATCGATAAATACTTGAGCAAGAACCCCATAGGCTTTAGCCCAGGATTTTATAATGTCATCGGTTGCCGCATCTCCAAGCACGTCTTTAATCGCTTTTAACAAATACTCTCCAACAATAGGATAATGCTCAGGCTGTACATTCAAGCTTCTATGTTTTTCAGCGATCTGCCTTACGGTTGGCAGAATTAAACTTAATTGGTCTATATGTTCAGCCGCTGCATAAACCGCATTTGCCAAGGCCTTAGGCTGTTCTCCTGACTGCTGGTGTGTCTGATTAAATAGATGCCTCAACTCCGGGTGGTCCTCAAATAGCTGCTTATAAAAATGACTGGTGATTGCTTCTCCATGTTCAGCCATGACAGGGACGGTCGATTTAATGGTCTGAATGGTATGGTCATCAAGCTGATGCTGCACATGTACGGACATTTTTAAAACCCCTTTACAGATGGATTTAACCTTATAATATTATTATAAAATACTAGAAGGAGGGAACAAGGGTTTATTTATCCTATATTTTTACAGAACTGTGTCTAAAGAGAAGGCTTTGTTAACGTCTGTTTGATTTTTATTTTCTTCCAGGGCCTATCCGTGTGTTAAACGAGGGGGTGAGACGGAAACATTCCTTCGAGCTCAAGTCTTCCGTAAAAAAGACATAAAAAAACCGTGAAGTCTATAGAGACTCCACGGTTTTTAGCGACGCTACTCTTACTCCGTAGTGTAAGGAAGTAGGGCCATTGTACGAGCGCGTTTGATCGCTTTCGTCAATTTACGCTGATATTTTGCAGAAGTTCCAGTTACTCGACGAGGAAGAATTTTTCCACGGTCAGAGACGAAACGTTTTAGCAAATCAACATCTTTAAAGTCGATGTGTGTGATTCCGTTAGCTGTGAAGAAACACACCTTTTTACGTTTTCCGCGTCCACGACGTGCCATGTAGCATTCACTCCTTTCTATTTAGAATGGTAAATCATCATCGGATATATCGATTGGCTCCCCATTATCTGCGAATGGGTCGTCATTTCGTTGGTTGTTATTATTAGAACCGAAGTTGTTTCCTGATGGTTGTTGATTCTGATTTGGCTGGTATCCTGAACCTCCACGGTTTCCTCCACCTTGGGAAGCACCTTTGGATTCTAGGAACTGTACGCTGTCTGCAACAACTTCTGTTACAAACACACGCTTACCTTCCTGGTTATCAAAGCTGCGGGACTGTAAACGTCCATCAACTCCAACTAAGCTTCCTTTACTCATAAAGTTAGCCAGGTTCTCAGCTGCACGTCTCCAGACCACACAATTAATGAAATCGGCATCGCGATCTCCGGAATTGTTGGAAAAAGGACGGTTCACTGCGATTGTAAAGTTGGCAACAGCTACTCCGTTTGGTGTATAGCGTAAATCAGGATCCTTCGTCAATCTGCCGGCTAATACGACACGATTTAACATCAGAACCACTCCTTATTTGTCATCTTCGCGTACAGCGATGTGGCGGATAATATCATCCGTGAACTTCGCTTGACGGTCGAATTCGTTGATTGCTTCACGTGTACCAGTGAAGTCAACCGTTACATAGATTCCATCACGGTAGTCGTTAATTTCGTAAGCAAGACGACGCTTGCCAACTTCTTTAACTTCTTCGATCTCCGCTCCGTTATCAGTTAGGATTTTGCTGAAACGATCTTTGACAGATGTTTTCGCTTCCTCCTCGATGTCTGGGCGGATGATATACATGATTTCGTATTTTCTACTCATCCGTTTTCACCTCCTTATGGACTTGACGGCTCCTTTTCTATCAAAGGAGCAAGGAGTAATTCGTTTAATTACTCACAATAAAGTATTGTACCAAACTTGTCCGTGATTGACAACCTTTCAAAGGAAGGATCCTCGCTTATACGTTGAAACGGAAGTGAATAACATCACCATCGCGCACCAAATACTCTTTTCCTTCTAAACGGACACGGCCGCGGTCACGTGCGACAGCCATCGTACCAGCATCAACTAAATCATCATAAGAAACCGTCTCCGCACGGATAAACCCACGCTCGAAATCGGTATGAATGATGCCGGCTGCCTGTGGAGCGGTCATGCCTTCTTTAAATGTCCACGCACGTACCTCTTGTTCACCGGCAGTGAAATAAGTTGCCAGACCCAATAGGTTGTACGTAGCTTTAATGAGCTGATCAAGTCCTGATTCCTCAATACCAAGATCTTCAAGGAATTCATCTTTCTCTTCGCCGTCAAGCTCAGCAATTTCTGATTCAATCTTCGCACAAACCACAATAACTTCAGCATTTTCCTTCGCTGCAAATTCCCGGATCTGCTTCACTTTATCGTTGTCTGCTTCGCCGATTTCATCCTCACTGACGTTTGCTACATAAAGAATCGGCTTGGAAGTTAATAAATGAAGGCCTTTCACGATCTTCTGCTGATCACTGCTGAATTCAACCGCGCGGGCAGGTGTTTCTGCTTCCAACGCTTCTTTCAGCTTCTCAAGTACAGCGTACTCAGCAACCGCTTCTTTATCTTTCTGACGAGCCATCTTAGCGACACGGTCCATACGCTTCGATACGGTCTCCAAGTCGGCAAGGATAAGCTCAAGGTTAATCGTTTCAATATCGGTAATCGGATCCACTTGTCCAGATACGTGTGTGATGTTTTCATCTTCAAACGCACGGACAACGTGACAGATCGCGTCAACCTGGCGGATGTGGGATAGGAATTGGTTCCCCAGTCCTTCCCCTTTACTTGCGCCCTTAACAATTCCTGCGATATCTGTGAATTCAAAAGCTGTCGGAACGGTTTTTTTCGGGTTTACAAGCTCGGTCAGCTTATCCAGACGACTATCCGGAACTTCCACGATCCCAACGTTCGGATCTATTGTGGCGAACGGGTAGTTCGCAGACAAAGCGCCCGCTTGTGTAATTGCGTTAAATAGCGTAGATTTTCCTACGTTCGGTAAACCTACGATTCCTGCTGTTAGTGCCATATGAGACTTTCACTCCTTAAGGATTTACATACATGCATGTTCGTCCATTTAATTATAGATTCTGTACTTTAAAATAACAACCTATGCAAAATGCAGCAATAGGGTCGAAAACTTTCCTAAAATTCCTTTTTTCACAATAACAAATGAAAAGTCAGCTGCCAAAGGAATACAGTAAAAGAAGTTTCATGGAATATTTCTTCCTCACTCATAACTTTAAGCCCCCAGAAAAAAGGGGAAAAACCAAAAAGAAACCTTCCGAATGATCGGAAGGAGAGTGGTTGTTATTCGCTTGTTTCTAATACCTTCTTCATTTTCGTTTCAAATTTGCGGCGTGGAACGAGAACGCTGTGTCCGCAGCCTTCACATTTAATTCGAATATCGGCCCCCATTCGAATAATCTTCCAGCGGTTTTCTCCACATGGATGGGGTTTTTTCATTTGCACGATATCATTAAGTTCATAAGTTTTTTCAGCCATCGGGCAGGCCCTCCTTATTCATCTGGATTTTGTGGGAGATTGTTTTGATCTTCACGTGAATACAGAACCATTCGTGGGAATGGAATCTCAATTCCTTCCTGGTCTAAACGATTTTTCACTTCTTTCCGGATCATACGGGCAATGACCCAGTGCTCCATAGGATTCACTTCGGACATGATCCTCATAACAACATCAGATGCCCCAAGGCTTTGTACTCCTAATAGTTCCGGTACATTGATCATAGATTCATAACGGCTCGGAAGTTCTTTTAATAGTTCTGAAATAACTTTTTCAGCTTTTTCAATATCCTCTTCATAAGCAATGCTTACATCGACGACAGCGATACTGTTATGCATAGAGAAGTTTGTTACTTGTGTCACATTTCCATTAGGGAGGATATGTACTTCTCCTGTCCAGGCTTTGACTTTACATGTCCTGAGTCCGACTTCTTCCACAAATCCTTCTACACCTGAGGTGCGGATATAATCCCCGACAGAGAACTGGTCTTCAAAAATGATGAAAAATCCAGAAATCACATCCCGAACAAGGTTCTGCGCACCGAAACCGATGGCCAGACCGGCCACCCCGGCACCAGCGAGAAGAGCGGCAATATCCAAGGTGAATGTATCCAGGATCATAATAAACGCAACAAAATAGACGACATACGATAAGGTGTTGATGACGAGCTTGTTCAGTGTCGCTTCACGACGTTGTGAAATTTGAAAAGGACCCCTCCGCTTATTGGCGAAGAAACGGGTGATGACTCCTCTTCCAATCCGAATCACTAAAAACGCAATCAACAAAATTAAAATGATTTTAACTGCACCTATTGTGATATTGAACCATAATTCCGGTCCAGTTACATATTCGACGATCTCATCCCATTTCGTCTTTGCATCATTTACTGTTTTTTCAACATCTTCCACCGCTTTCCCTCCTGCTTTTCTATGAATATGACATTCATTTTAACAGGTTTCTAGCGAATTTTGAATCTGGAAGTAACGGGGTATATAAGTAGGGCAACCAGCACATATAGATTCAGGATTCCATATAGAGGATACAAATATTCAATAAGCGTCGAGAACCCGAAGGATGTAAAGGGAAGCATGACAGCAATCACCGCCATAGCCAGGATCCAAAGGGGCTGCCTGACATATTCTCTAAACCTTGTAACAAGTCCGAGCGTTCCTGAAGCAGCGGTTGTAAAAATAGCAATCCATAAAATAATCGACATAAAAATCATCATTTCATAAGGATAGTGTTTAAGAATAGCGAAAAGGGGGATTTCATAGAGAATAATATCTTCTGAAATTTGAATCAGACTGTTGTTGTAAAGATAGGAAACCGCACCGAGGATGACGCCACTTCCGACACTCGCAATCCAAATTTCTCCTTTATGGCGGACCTGGTTGCCGATCGCGCCGAGCACTGCAATCAGCGGAAGAATGTTCAGCGCTGTAAATGGGAAGGCAGCCATCCAATTACTCATTTCATGCACATGGCCAAAAAGAGACAGCTCCTGATCTTTTATGAAGAGAATGAGGACAAACAAGAGTCCTGAAATCAACAAAGGTAAAACGAAACTATTTACAACCACAATCCCTTTGACATCCCATACAAAAAGCAGAATCAGTGGAATGACAATGGCAAGGACGCCAATGCGGTAGGAAAAATTAAAGGCCTGCCATGTAGCACCGCTTCCTGCGAGCATAACGACGGTTGTTGTAAAGAGGTAGACGATAATCATCCAATCGTACACTCCCGTTAAATGCCTGCCGACAATAGCCCGGAGAACAGGTAAATAATGACCGGTTTGTTTTTTATAGCTGATATCCAAAATAACTTTACAGCAGCAGATAAACATAAGGGCAAATAATAAGATGGCCACACCACTGTTATCTCCAAAGAACTGCCATAATTCCCTCCCGGAAGCATATCCTGCGCCGATGATTGTCCCTATGATTAAAAACATCCACTTGCATCCTGCTTTTAGCATGCCTGTTCCTCCACATCTATGTATTTGTCACGTATAGAAAGACGGACAACCTTATATACTGTTACTACTATGTGTCTGGAGGAGAAGCTATGAATTTCAAGGACAAGTTTTCGAAAGAAGAGCGGCGCGTCAGCACGGATGATCCAGTCATGAGTGACCTGCTGAGCACTTATTTACAAGAATGGCTTCCGCCTTCAAAGGAAATCATCATTGCCTGTATTGGGACGGACCGATCTACGGGGGATTCCTTTGGGCCTCTTGTAGGTTCTATGCTTTATGAACAGTCTATTGAAACCTTTAAAATTTATGGAACCTTAGAAGATCCTCTGCACGCTTTAAATTTAAAGGAACGGCTGATGGACATCCGCAGGAATCATTCCAATCCCTATATCCTGGCCGTTGACGCCTGCTTAGGAAAATCATCATCTGTCGGTTCCGTTATATTAGGAAAAGGTTCACTCAGCCCGGGATCGGCATTAAAAAAAGACCTTCCGCCTGTAGGTCAGATGCACATCAGCGGAATGGTCAATGTTAGTGGTTTTATGGAACATGTGGTATTACAGAATACGAGACTGCACGTCGTGATGCAGATGGCTGCTAAAGTAGCAGCAGCCATTCAGCTGACAGAGGCGAAACGCCGGCAGGTCCGCAGAGACACGGCCGCTTTTCGAACGTTTACCACCTCAAGTTACCCGTTTAAGAAAATCATCCGGTAAAACTAAAACAGCTGCGCTGCGGCTAACACAAATCCGACCACCAAGAGGGAAGGAAGCAGGTTGGCCACTCTGATTTTCGTCAACTTCAACAAGTTCAATCCGATGGCTACAATCAACAGACCACCTGTAGCCGTCATTTCTACGATGAATAAATCAAGCATCTGCTGAGGGATCCAGTGATTAATCTGAGTGGCAAGCAAAGCGATCGACCCTTCATAAAGGACGACTGGAATGATAGAAAAGATCACCCCGATGCCAAGGGTCGTGGTCAGCACAAGCGAAATAAAACCATCAATGATGGCTTTTGTAATTAATACTTCATGGTCATTTCTCAAGCCACTGTCGAGGGCTCCAATGACAGCTAGCGCGCCAATCACAAAGATGAGAGAAGCAGTAATAAACCCCTGGGCGAGACTTGAGGTCTGATCAGGCTTTGTAAATTTGCGCTCCATCCATCTTCCTATGTACTCAAGCTTGCTTTCTAAACGCGCCGCCTCGCCAAGAATAGCCCCGATAAGTAAGCTGAGGAGGACAATGACGATATTTTCTGTTTCAAAGGCCATCTGGAGTCCGATTAATAAAACGGCAAGGCCGACCCCGCTCATCACCGTTTCTTTATACCTTTCAGGGATCTTTGTAAAAAACAGACCTAACAGCGTCCCCACACCTATACATAAGCCGTTTACAAGTGTACCTAATAAAACCATACCATTCTCTCCAGTACCAAGTTATCCCATGACATAGAATAAACCAGAGACTAGGCAGCCTCTGATTTTTTACTTTTCATTATGGAAGAACTGTAAAATTCGTTCTAAATCCTCTTCGTTTGTAAACTCGATTTCTATTTTGCCTTTACGTTTACCTTTATGAATTTTCACACCTGTACCCAGGCTGCTCCGCAGGTTTTCTTCCCGTTCCTTAAGGAAGATATCCTTTGGAGATGATTTATCTTTTTTCTTTTCTTTCTTCTGATTCATTTCATTAATGAGACGTTCAACCTGGCGTACATTCAAGGATTCCTTCTCAATGCGTTCGACAAGCTTCAGCTGTTCTTCGCGGCTTTTCACGCCTAGAAGAGCACGTCCATGTCCCATAGACAGTTTCCCTTCATTAATCTTTCGAGTCACTTCCACAGGCAGGGCGAGCAGCCGGATCAGATTGGCAATATGGGACCGGCTTTTCCCGAGCCGGTGAGATAAGATTTCCTGGGTGATGTTTAATTCCTTCATCAACTGCTCGTAGGAACGTGCTTCTTCAATAGGGGACAGGTCTTCTCTTTGAAGGTTCTCAAGCAGACCGATTTCCATCATCTGTTCATCCGTCAACTCTTTGACAAGAGCAGGGACTTGTTCAAGTTTGGCTTTTTGGGCAGCACGGAAACGTCGTTCTCCTGCGACAATTTCATACCCTTTAATACTTTTACGCACAATTAAAGGCTGAAGAATTCCGTGTTCTTCAATTGATTGCTGCAACCCAAGGAGGGCCTCCTCATCAAATTGCTTCCGAGGCTGGTAGGGATTGGGACGGCAGTCTTTAACTGCGATCTCCTGGAGCTGATCTTCTTCGATGGAACCGGTGAAAAGAGAATCCAGACCTTTACCTAACCTTCTCACCATTCTCAATCACTTCCTTTGCTAATTCTAGATACACCTCAGCACCACGGGACTTGGCATCGTAAAGAATAGCAGGTCTCCCATGACTTGGGGCTTCACTCAAACGCACATTACGGGGAATGATGGATTGATAAACTTTATCTTGAAAATATTTCTTTACTTCTTCGATGACTTGAATTCCTAGATTGGTTCTTGCATCAAGCATAGTTAACAGAACACCTTCCACCATCAAATGTTTATTGAGATGCTTTTGAACGAGGCGGACCGTATTCAAAAGTTGACTGAGGCCCTCAAGCGCATAATACTCGCACTGAACAGGAATCAGAACAGAATCAGACGCTGTCAACGCGTTCAGCGTAAGCAGACCTAAAGAAGGCGGACAGTCAATGATGACATAATCGTAATCCTGCTTGATTTGGTCCATTGATTTTTTCAAACGGACTTCTCTTGATATCGTCGGTACAAGCTCTATTTCCGCTCCCGCCAGCTGTATAGTAGCCGGAAGGGCATCTAAATTGGGAACCAGCGTGGAGGTTTTTACCTGTTCAGCCTTCCTGTCGTCAACAAGGACGTCATAAATACACTGATCCAAGTCTCCTTTTTCAACGCCCACACCACTGGTCGCATTTCCTTGTGGATCAATATCGACTAAAAGCACCTTATAATCCAGATAGGCTAAACAAGCACTTAAATTAACGGCGGTTGTTGTCTTGCCCACCCCGCCTTTTTGATTCGCAATGGAAATTACTTTCCCCATGATGTCACCTGCCCTGTGTTTTTTATCATTTTACCATTTATTTCAAAACCATAGGCGTTATGACTTAAAAAAAGCCCCATCTCCACATAAGTCAAGATGGGTGGTTCGGGCTATGATTTTTTCTTCGGAATTTTAATTGTGATCTGGTAATAGTCATCATGATCTTCTTCGTCTGTTTCTAAATTAATTCCGGTGTCCGTCACCATATTCAAAGACTGGCGGATGGTATTCATCGCAATCCGCATATCTTTATTGACACCTTTGAGTGTCGGCTTCTTTTTCTTTGGCTTAGGATCACTGAGTTTAGCAATGCGTTCTTCCGTCTGCTTTACGTTCAGCTGCTTCTCGATGATCTCTGCTAAAACTTTCTCCTGCAATTCTGCATCTTTCAATCCGATAAGCGCCCGTGCATGCCTTTCGGTAATCTTTTTATCCATAATCGCCTGCTGAACGGTTTCTGGCAGCTTTAACAATCGAATCTTGTTGGCAATGGTAGATTGGCTCTTTCCAAGCCGCTGAGCAAGTGCTTCCTGCGTCAATTGTTGCAGTTCAATCAATTTTGCATAAGCTAACGCCTCTTCTATGACGGTCAATTCTTCCCGCTGCAGGTTTTCAATCAGGGCGACCGAAGCGGTCTGGGAGTCACTCATATCGCGGATAATGGCGGGAACGCTCTCCCACCCCAGAGACTGGACGGCACGCCATCTGCGTTCACCAGCTATCAATTCATAATCTTCTTCATTTAACCGACGGAGAACGATCGGCTGAATCATCCCATGTGTATGTATCGTCTGGGCAAGTTCGCTGATCTTCTCATGATTAAATATCGCTCGAGGTTGGTAACGGTTGGGCTGTACATGGTCAACGGGAACTTGTACAACTTCGTCGGGGCTGTAGCCTTCTTCTTCATTGTTGTCATTATCGGAATCCGGTTTGTCCCCTAGCCCGAATAAACGACCAAAAGGATGTAACACGATCAGACACCACCTTTATACGATCGAGCATACGCTTATTCATATCAATAAGTCTTTTTTGGAACATAAAAAGCGCCGCAGGCTTAGTAGCTGCTGCGCATACGTATGCCGTTTTTTCATTTCTATTTTTATTTTATCATATTTAATCTATGAAAAGTATCTTCATGATTGAAGAAATATAGAGGGCATTTGTCGAAAGTGCGCCTATTTTCCACGATCCTCACCCCTGTTATGCGGTTTATCCCTCATCCATCTATGACTTTTTTGACAAATCCAGTCGATAGATTTTGCTATCGGCTTTCTTTTTTCCTTTTGGCAGAAACTTTTTTCGTACATGTGTAAACAAAACCATCATGTTAATTGGTGTAGTAAGTTCTGTTCTTCTACGGGAAATTGAAGGGCTCTCAAATAGTGAAGAGGAAACGAAGAAATCCCAGGGAGGATTCTTAAGGGGAAGGACGGGTTTTTGAGGCGTGGACACTAAAGGGTCCATTCATGTATCCAGAAGGAGAGGAAGGGAAGGGAGGACGGTCGATAAACAGGAAGCCGGAATGCGAACATTCTCCCCGCTTCCGTCACCACTCTCAAATGTCTCAGCTCCCGTACTCCCATCTATACAAAAAAACTCATATATAAATCCAACCGCTCTGCTTAACGTTTATGTTCCACATGAAACATAGATCCTTAATCTTGTTTCACTAAACCATAGACATCGATATCCTTATATTCTCCCCAATGAAAAACATCGTGTTTCAGTGTTCCTTCATAACTCAGCCCGGCTTTTTGCATGACTTTTGTGGAAGCGGGGTTCGTCGTAATGGCCGCCGACCAGATCCTGTGCAGGTTCATTTCTTCCAGTCCAAAGGCCGTCAGCTTTATCGCCGCTTCAGAAGCGTAGCCTTTATTCCAGTAAGGTCTCCCTATCCAGTAGGCGAGTTCGCCTTTTTGATGCTTTTGGTCAACTCTTAAAGTCATTGTGCCAATCAATTCACCGGTCTCCTTTAAGGTTATAGCGAAAGGAAAGGCGATTTTATTTTCAATCCATTCCCCGTGACTGGAGATCCATTCTTCGGCCATCTCTAACGTGTACGGATGAGGGACAAAAGTTGTTGAAGCTACTGCTTTGTCTCCAGCCAGTTCGGCAACTCTGTCTGCTGATTTCAGTGTGAACGGCTGTAAGGATAAACGATCGGTATGTAAGTTCAGATTCATACAAACTCTCCTTTTTCATTATTCTTTCTCTATTCCCTTCTATACTTGTTTTCCTATCCCTTTTATTGACAGTGATCATTTTAAATAAAAGCTGGATTTTGTGGAAGAATGAGCACAAATGAACAGATTGAGTATGTTTACAGTTAAAACAAAATTCTTGAGAGCAGGTGAACGGATGAATTATGAATCCAATTACAAAGCAGGCGATATTGTTTATGTGGTCTATCGCAATCCCCATACGTATGATGTTGCCAACGTACAAGAAGCTGCTGTAGTAAATAGTCCTGACCGTCCCGGTGAACTGGACCTATTTTTGTATGAAACTTACTTCCCGTTAGACGATTCGATTGCCGTATATGCTTCAGAAGGAGAAGCAGAACGCGCCTATAATGATGCATTCGGCGGTGGGGCAGAGTCGGAGGGAGAGCTGTGGTAAAACCTTTCATCCCTGAACTTGTTTATATTGAACCAAGAGCTCTGGAATACCCCTTAGGCCGGGAATTAAAAGCGAAGTTTGAGGATATGGGAATTGAAATAAGGGAAACGACTTCTCATAACCAGGTCCGGAATCTCCCTGGAGAAAATGATTTCCAAAAGTATCGGATGGCGAAGTCAACGCTTGTTGTCGGTGTAAGAAAAACATTAAAATTTGATACATCCAAACCATCTGCGGAGTACGCCATTCCACTCGCCACAGGCTGTATGGGCCACTGTCATTACTGTTATCTACAAACGACAATGGGAAGTAAACCGTATATCCGGACTTATGTAAATGTAGAAGAAGTATTTGAATCTGCCGAACAGTATATGAAAGAACGTGCACCTGAAATAACAAGATTTGAAGCCTCCTGTACGTCTGATATTGTCGGCGTTGATCATTTAACCCATTCGCTTAAGCGGGCGATTGAATATTTTGGGCAGTCGGAATATGGAAAACTGAGGTTTGTAACCAAGTTTGCCCACGTCGATCATCTGCTGGATGCTAAACACAATGGCCGTACAAGATTCCGGTTTAGTATGAATGCCGACTACGTCATTAAATATCTGGAACCCGGGACATCCCGGTTGAATGAACGGATTGAAGCAGCAGCGAAAGTGGCAAAAGCAGGCTACCCATTAGGATTTATTATTGCGCCGATCTATTTATATGAAGATTGGAAAGAAGGATATAAAGAACTCTTTGAACAGCTGCAGGATAAGCTTCCTGACTATGCGACCAAAGATTTAACGTTTGAACTGATCCAGCACCGCTTCACAAAACCGGCTAAACGCGTCATTCAAAAGAATTACCCCATGACAAAGCTCGAGATGGACGAAGAGAAACGTAAATACAAATGGGGCAAGTACGGTATTGGCAAATACGTCTACCAGAAAGAGGAACAAGAAGAAATGAAGAGTGTCTTAGGGGGATACATCGAACAATACTTCCCTGAAGCCAGTCTTGAATATTTCACATGAAACAAAGAGGCGCAGACTGCGCCTCTTTTAGTTTTGTAATGAAACGATAGCGGGAACACTTTACTCTCAAGAAAAAATGCCGTACTCCGTAATATCCACTTCTATTTTCACATTAATGCTCAGTTCCGAATAATTGTCATGCCACTTGTCTAAATCAAAATCCCTCTTTCTGGTCTTTGCAAAGTTTCCTAAGCCCAATGGATCTACGTCATTTTCTTTAAACATTTTTATCATTTCATCGGCATGGTCTGTAAAGTATTTTACAAACGCCTCTTCCATTTCCCCTGCTAATGCCGGTGTTGCTTTCTCTTCTACCCCCACCATTTCATTGACTTCTGCTTTCACCTTTATCCTGATATTAAATTCAGGATTGTCTACTGTTCCAGTCATCTTATAATCAACCACAGACCCAATGTTGTCCATCATGATGGTCCCCCCTTTAAAAGGAACATCCTGCATGCCTCTTTTGAAGTTTTCTTTTAACATCTTAAACGTAAAGACCTCTGAGTCCGGTATGGTCGCAACGGCTGTGCCTTGTTTAAAAAAAGCAATTCCTGAAAGTTCGACAAATGTTTCCTGCTGGGAGAGGACAGGTAGAAATGGGTCCATCCCGTGACCATAATAGGCATATAAGAACTTGTGGAGACTGGTATCAGGAAAGTTGTGCCGGGTATTGTTTTCAATTAACCCTTGAATATGCTTGGATGTCGTTTCGTCCTGTGAATACCCGCTTTCGATCAGTTTCTTTGCACTGCCATCCACAAGTCCAAGAAACATATTTCGACTAAGCCGTGCATCTCTGCTTAAGACGTCAATAATGTCAGAAATACCTGCTTCGGCAAGCTCCTTGCTGTATAAAGTAACGGCAAGTTTCCCTGTTGATATCGGTTTTGAGGAATGCTTTTGTATTTCTTTTTCTACATCTTTAATGGAATCCGCATTTACCGTTAAATACATTTCTGAAGCCGCTGTTTTCTTTTCACTTTTTCCATACTGAGGAATGGCAACCGTGCCCTGGATTCGTTTTTCCTCTCCCTTATCATATCCTGCAATCTGTACAATGGCATTCTCCTCCACACTCTTACTTGGCAGGCAGCCTGTGAGTAATCCGGCAGCAGCGATTAAAGATAATATCAGCCTACTTTTCATGTCGATTCCTCACTTTATCAGAAATAGTTTTGAGGATAAGTAAAACCGGGATATAAAGAAGCACATAAAAACCCACCTGTCCCGAAAAGGAGTTAATCGAGTTGATAAGCGGTCTGCCCGTCACAAAAGGCGTTGCTAAAAACAGCAGCAGACAAAAAACAATCAATACCGGTTTTTGTTTCATATGAAACACACGCTTCGGAATACGCGTGGCCCCCCATAATCCAAGACATATATTAGGCAGGACAACATACAGCCACATGGCAATCCCTACATACTCAAATCGTTCGATAAAAGGAAATTCGACAATCTTCCAGGTAGCAATCGTTCCCCATACCACCTGCTTTAATTGTTCCTCACTGAAATAAACGAACGTAACCAGCACGCTGATTAAGTAGAGCATCGTCGTATAAAACACCGCAAAATGGGCCCACTTCTTGGATTTTTCTGGATTTTTTATGAATGGGTAATAGATCAAAAGAAATTCCAGTCCAATAAAGCTCAACATACTTTGTTTCGACGCAGCCAGAATATCACCTGCGCTGTGACTGATGACAGGATAGATATTGATCGTATGACCGGCTTCAACTGGAAAGTATTTGAGCAGTATAATGGGCAGGCCGATTACAACACTGATCAGGCAGATCCCGGTAATAACACGGAATCCGCCAGAAACTAGATAGTAGACAAGACATATGAGAACGAAAGCAAACGCCCACAAATTCAAACCTGGGAACACCCATACTTGAATGACTTCTATAAACGTAATAATGACCGTAAAAGCTAACATAAGAAAATAGGCAGAGAACAACAGGCTTAAGAATCCTCCTACGTATTTTCCGAATATCTTTTTATGAATATGAACAATATCACCGCCCCCATTTTGAAGGAGACGGTAAATCGTCCAAAGGATAATGTGAAGAACAACACCGGCAATTAAAATGGAAATCCATGCATCGAATCCTGCCTTCTCTACTAAATACCTTTCAAAGCCCAATATCCCGACACCCACCTGCATACTATGGACAAGGAAAAAAACATAGGTCGGGGTCACTAAATAATTTTCGGGTATGCTGATACCAGAACTATTGTTTAATTTATTCATCAATATCCCTCTTTGCATTAACACGTGATTGATTCATGCGTTTAGGATCTTCTGTACGCATTAAAACAGGACGTTCGGTCTGTTTGTTAAAAGGCATTCGGATAAACGCATCTTTTAAATCATTAATACGCATAGGGTACAAGGGTTCAAAAAATGGACGTCCGATTGACTGCAGCTTAATTAAATGGCCGATGAAATATACCATACACATCGATACTCCAATCAGTCCCCACAGCTGCGCACCAAGAAGAAAAGGAAAACGAATCAGCCTTATTGTGTTACCGATCTGGTAAACAGGCGTCGTAAAGGAAGCCAGCGCACCAAGGGCTACGATGATTAATAACACATTACTCGTAAGCCCGGCATCTACAGCCGCTGTTCCAATGACGATACCACCAACAATACCGATTGTTTGACCGATCTTCGTTGGTAAACGGGCTCCCGCTTCCCGTAAAAGCTCAATAGCAAGCTCCAAAACAATGACTTCTAAAATAGGCGGAAAAGGGATATCTGATCTTGAGGAAACAATCGTCGGCATCAAATCCGCAGGGATCATTTCATGATGATAGGTGAGAACAGCTACATAGAGCGGTGTACTTAAAACAGAGAAGATAACGGCAAATAAACGAATCAAACGAAAGACGCTGGCTAAGTGCCAGGGAAGAAAGTAATCGTCTGAAGCTCCAAAAAACTCAACAACCGTCGTTGGACAGGTTAAGGCATGGGGAGATCCATCAACCAAAATCGCAATCTTTCCTTCAACAAGCGTAGAAACGACCCTGTCCGGTCTCTCTGTATCAAGCAGCTGCGGAAAGGGAGAGTTCGAGTTATCCGCAATCATCTGGGTAACAAATGAGCTGTCAATCATCTGATCATACTCAATATCCTTCAAGCGCTGGGTTACCGTTTCCACGTTGTCCTGGTCGACAATCCCATCGACATAAATAACAGCCACCCGTGTATTTGTTATCTTGCCGACGTTGTATTCTTTCACTGTTAATTGAGGCAGGGGCATCCGCTTACGAATCAGGTTTATATTCGTATTGAGAGTTTCTACAAACGCTTCCTTCGGTCCTACGACGCTGAATTCAACCTCAGGAATACTCACCGCTCTTGATTGTAAAGATACAGCTGGAATAAGAAGGACTTCTTTATCTTTTTCATTCAATTGAATCAGGATGTAACCGAACATGACTTTTTCCTGAATTAAATCCAATTTATCCGTTATTAAAATATGTTCAACGGGAATTTTCTGCTGCATTTCTTCCAATGTGTAAAAAGATATATCATTTAAAACCGGCAGCACATGGCGGGTCAGAGTTTCCAAATCACTGATCGTTTTAATATAGGAAACTGTACAATGGGTCGTTCCACTAAGAGAGTAGTGGACAAAATCTTCAGAATTTCCAAGGGCTTTAATAAAATCAGACAGCGTATCACTCTTTTTCGCTGTTTGTTCCTGCTTTTTGGACGGCTTCTTTTCCTTCCGCTTCCAATTCCACATGACGCACTCCTTACTCTAAGTCTGACTTCTTTTTATTATCATCCTCAGCCCGTAATAATTTATACCTGTCTGGAAAGGATAAAACAGACAAGGAGGCAGCCCATGATCTACGCCTACATTTCTCCCTTATTGATCGTTGTTTTTATCTTTACAGCTACTGTATTTGTTGTTGACTGGTTAGCCAAATTGCTGATTTATGTGTTTATTTTAAATTTATTATTCCTTCCGGGTTTTCTTCTATTTAAAGAAGAATTGAAGGAAAAGCAAGCGGAGCAATCATCCATACAGGAGGGAAAACAGAATGCCCAAAAAGATGCTGACAGCCAGTGAAATTGGAATTCTCTGGACGCAATATGTACAAAACAGTATGGCGTTACCCATACTGGAGTATTTCCAGCAGACAACTGAAGATAAAGATATCAAACCATTAATCACATTAGCCAAGGAAATTGCCGAAAAAGGACTGGAAAACTGCAAACATTTTTTTGAAGAAGCTGACTTACCCGTCCCTCATGGATACAGCTTAGATGATTTAAACCCAAACGCACCTAAACTTTTCACTGATTCTTTTATGCTGGTCTTTCTTGAGCATATGGGGCAGGTCGGTCTGACTTCTGATGGTGTATCCCTCAGTGTTTCAGCACGGGAGGATATTAGAGAATTCTTCACGGCCAAAGTAAAACAGCAGTCTCAGCTCTATAATGGGTGCGTAAATACAGCGTTAAATAAAGGACTGTACACGCGGTCTCCACAGGTTGCAATCCAGCAGCCCTTGGAATATGTACAAGGGAAAAGTTATTTACACCCTTTTAATAAGCGTTCTTTAAACACCATAGAGATTACACATCTGTTCGAGAATGTGAAGAACAATGCATTAGGGGAAATCGTCTGCCAGGCTTTTGGGCAGACAACAAAGAACAAGACCGTTAAAAACTTTATGCAGAAGGGCAAAAAACTGTCGATTAAACACCGAAAGTTATTTGCAAATATCTTAGATCAATCCGGTATTACTGTTCCCATGACCTCTGCGAGTTGGGTGACAACGAAAACAGATCCGGTTTTCTCAGATCGGTTAATGTTGTACATCATCAGTGTCCTAAGCTCATCAGGACAGGGAAATTATGCAGGAGGAGCATCTTCCAGTTTACGATATGATATCGTGTTCACTTACCAACGTTTAGCCATCGAAATTGCCATCTACGCTAAAGACGGAATGGATATCATGATTAATAACGGCTGGTTTGAAGAACCACCTCAAGCACCAGACCTGCAAAAACTCATCCAATAACCTTTAGCGGAAGAGGAATCGATATGAAAGAAAAACGTTTGGAAATTCTATTATGGAGCATTGCCTTCCCAGGGTTCGGGCAGATTCTCAACAATCACCTGATCAAAGGGTTATCCTTTATTCTGTTAGAAGTCATCATCAACTTCTACAGCTCTTTCAACCTGGCTATTATTCACAGCTTCCACGGGGATATTATGAAAGCTATTGAAGTTACGAACTATCAATGGCTCATGTTCTACCCTTGTGTGTACATGTTTGCCGTCTGGGATGCATACTCTCATGCTGATGGGCCGTGCCCGAAGTATGCCTTCTTACCCTTTGCTTTTTCTGCCTACTCCGTAACCATCGGTCTTATCTATTCTTCCCGTATAGAATTATTTGGTTACATCATTGGTCCGGTATGGCTGCCCATCCTGTTTTTAATCCCGGGAATTGCCTGTGGTTTAATCCTCAGGGCCATCCTGCTCCAATTCCAAAAAAATAAGAAATAGACATCCTCCTTTATTCCTTTGTTTAACTTTTCCATAAAAGTGGAAAGAGTTTTTAAACATACATAAAGGAGGAATTTTCATGGAACGAAACTCCATGCAGCAAGACGGTCAGCCCGCACAGGAACAGTCCAGACAACCGGGTGTGGAAGGAGAAATGACTCCAAGACCTCTTCAAGCAGATGAAGACTATAGAAGTGGAAATAAATTATCCGGAAAAGTAGCACTCATTACAGGAGGCGACAGTGGTATTGGAAGATCGGTCGCTATCGGTTATGCCAAAGAAGGCGCCGATGTCGCTATCTCTTACTTAGAAGAACACGAAGATGCCGAGTATACAAAGAAGAAGGTGGAAGCAGAAGGCCGCCGTGCTATTCTTATAGCGGGAGACGTTGGGGATGAATCAGTCTGCAAAGATGCGGTCCAACAAACCATAAATAAGCTTGGACGGTTGGATATCCTCGTAAACAATGCAGCAGAACAGCACCCGACCGATGATTTATTAAACGTTTCTACGGAGCAGTTGGAGCGTACGTTTAAAACGAATGTTTATTCGATGTTCCATCTCACAAAAGCTGCCATACCTCATTTAAGCCACGGAAGTTCCATTATTAATACAGCTTCCATCAATCCTTATACAGGAAACCCTGACCTGGTTGACTATACAGCTACAAAAGGAGCCGTCGTAGCGTTCACCCGTTCCATGGCGAAGCAGTTGATTAATAAGGGAATCCGCGTCAATGGCGTAGCACCAGGACCGATTTGGACGCCGCTGATTCCTTCCACTTTTCCAGAAGAGGACGTAAAAGAATTCGGCACCAATACACCGATGGGACGTCCCGGACAGCCGGTTGAACATGTGGGAAGTTATGTCCTGCTCGCTTCTGAGGATTCAACTTATATAACTGGACAATTTATTCATATTAATGGTGGTCTATACACATCCAGCTGAGGAAGAAGGAGAAGCAATGCCAGAAGGACCGGAAATACGGCGTGCAGCCGATAGTGTAGAAAAAGCTCTCATAGGTCGAACGATCCTTGACCTCTCCTTTGCATTTGAACACCTTGAAGGCTATGAAAACACACTGAAAGGAACAAAAGTCGAGCGCGTAGATACAAAAGGAAAAGCGATGCTGATCCGGCTGGATAACGGGTTTACAATCTATTCCCATAATCAGTTGTATGGAAAATGGTATATCCGTAACGCCTACAATTACCCTAAAACAAATCGACAACTCCGCCTTGCCATTCATAACGAGAAAAAATCTGCCTTATTGTACAGTGCATCTGATATTGAGGTTTTAAGAAACGAAGAGGTGGAGGACCATCCTTTTATTAGAAAAACAGGGCCTGACCTGCTCAGTGAAACCGTCACAGCCCGGGATTTATACCACCGGTTTCAGAACCAGCGGTTTCGAAAGCGCAAGTGGACAACGCTTCTGCTCGACCAATCATTTATCGCCGGTATCGGAAATTATTTAAGAAGCGAAATTTTATTCGTGTCAGGTATTTCACCTTTTTCAAGACCGGCAGACTGTACAGATCAGCAGTTACAAAAAGCCGCAGAAGCATGCATGGAGCTGGTATGGAGATCCTATCACCATAAAGGAATTACCACAGACCTTGAACTAGCCGGGCGGTTAAAGGAGCAGGGTAAAAAACGCTCTGAGTACCGCCACTGGGTTTTCAACAGAGAAGGAAGCCCCTGCCGGATCGATGGCACCGAAATCCTCAAATTCCGCGCCGCCTCCCGAAGATGTTACTACTGTCCAACATGCCAAAAAGATCCAGATGGCCGCTAACCCCCTGGATCTTTTTTGTTTCTTTATGTTGAGAGTACATTCAACGGACAATTGACAATCGGCAGACCATTGTTTTGAGAGCCTTTTTTCGTAATGGGGGCCTGGAAACTGCGAGACTCCTGCGGGAATGGATAGGCTGGCAAGACCCCTGAGAGCGAAGCTCGAAGAGGCTTGCCGCCTTCCCCGCGGAAAGCGAGTAGTTTTCAGGCCCCCATAATACTCGACCAAAATTTCAAAACTAATCGTCCAAAATAAGAAAAATTCTACTTAAAGAAAATATGTTCACTATGGATGCCTTCCTCTTCCAGCGTCAAGATTCCGAACGAGTAGAAAGGCGTCCTTCTTTTATCTGTCGGGGAACCCGGGTTAAACAACAGCGTTTTCTTAAAGTAGCGGAGAACAGGGATATGGGAGTGACCATAAATTAAAATATCTAAAGAGTCATCACCAAACGTCTCGAGCGCCCGTTTTTCTGTCGTTTTCTTATCCCCGTGCCCATGGACAATCCCAATCCGATACCCGTGCCATTCCACAATTTGTTGAGCAGGAAAAACAGCCTGAATCTCCTCTCCATCTACATTGCCATAAACCCCTGTCACCGGTGCATAACCCTCCAGCTCCCGGTAGACCTCAACCGTCTGCCAATCACCGGCATGAATGACAGCATCGGCAGAAGGAAGCTCCTGAAGCAGACGGTCCGGCAGTGTCTTTCCTTTTTTCGGCATATGCGTATCCGCAACAACCAATACCTTCATAAATTAGTCCCCTCTTTTGTGAAATAGTCAAAGCAGAGTCAATGTTCATCTCCTCTATTCCTACCATAAAAGGGATCAAAAAACCTCCCTATCCTTTAAAAGATAGAGAGGTTCTGACCTATTGAATCGGTGTTTTATTTGGAGTTCCCGCTTTTCTCGGGTATTTCTTCGGTGTTTTTCTTCGTTTTTCAATGATTGCTATATTCCGTTCACTTCCCTCTTCAGGAAGTTCAAACGTATAGACATCCAGCACTTCCCCGCCTACCGTTTGAATCGCTGCATTTGCATCTTCCATTTCATCCTTCAAGTTTGGACCTTTCATGGCCATGAAACGGCCGCCTTTGGTTGAAAGAGGAAGACACAGTTCACTCAGGACGGACATTCGCGCCACTGCGCGGGCCATCACGAGATCATAGCTTTCCCGAAAATTCGCATTTTTCCCGAAGTTTTCAGCACGATCATGATAAAAAGCGACATCATCGAGTTCTAATTCATGGGCTAAGTGATTCAAAAATGTGATCCTTTTCTTCAAAGAATCGACAATCGTAACCTTCAGATGAGGAAAAACGATTTTTAAAGGCAGACTTGGAAAACCTGCTCCCGCTCCTACATCACAGATGCGGAGCGGCTGGTTGAAATCATAATAGAAAGCGGCGGTCAGCGAATCATAAAAATGTTTCAAATACACGCCTTCCTGATCCGTAATAGCGGTAAGGTTCATTTTTTCATTCCACTCGACCAGGATTTCAAAATAACGATGAAATTGATTCTGCTGTTTCTCTGTTAATTCAATGCCTTTTTCTTGTAAAGCTTTAAGAAAGGTGTTTGTATCCATAAGTCCATCCTTTCAATTTATTCCCCAGAAACGCGGGCGATTTTGCCTTGTTCAATATAGACGAGAAGGATGGAGACATCGGCTGGGTTCACGCCTGAGACGCGGGAGGCCTGCCCAACAGATAGAGGGCGGACAGATTTCAAACGATCACGCGCTTCTGTTGCAAGACCGTTAATGGCATCATAATCGATGTCCTCTGGAATCTTTTTCGTCTCCATTTTCTTCATACGATCAATTTGTTCGAGTGCTTTCTTAATATATCCATGATATTTCACCTGGATTTCGACTTGTTCCTTCACATCCTCAGGAAGAGCTTGATCACTAGGTGTTACTCTTTCAAGATGGCTGTAGTTCATTTCAGGACGCTTCAATAAGTCTGTTGCACGGATGGCGTCTTTTAATTTCGAACCGCCGGCTTCCTCAATGACAGCCTGTACTTCTTCCGTTTCTTTAAGGATAACTTTATCCAAGCGCTTTTTTTCCTCTTCAATCAGGCGCTTTTTCTCCTGGAAACGATTGTAGCGTTCTTCTGGAATTAACCCTAATTGATATCCGATTTCCGTAAGGCGCAAGTCTGCGTTGTCATGACGGAGCATCAGACGGAATTCAGCACGAGAGGTAAGAAGACGGTAAGGTTCGCCCGTGCCTTTCGTTACAAGGTCATCAATCATAACGCCGATGTAACCTTGCGAGCGATCTAGAATTAACGGCTCTAAATCAAGGGCTTTAGCTGCTGCGTTAATACCAGCCATCAGTCCTTGACCAGCCGCTTCTTCATAGCCGGACGTTCCATTGATCTGACCCGCTGTAAACAGGCCTTCCACCTGCTTCGTTTCAAGTGTTGGCCACAGCTGCGTTGGAACGACAGAATCATATTCGATCGCATAACCTGCTCTCATAATTTCTGCATTTTCAAGACCCGGCACCGTCCGCATCATTTCGTTTTGGACATACTCAGGAAGCGATGTAGAAAGACCTTGGACGTACACTTCTTCTGTGTCTCTTCCCTCCGGCTCTAAGAAAATCTGGTGACGCGGCTTATCGTTGAAACGAACAATTTTGTCTTCAATGGAAGGACAATATCGTGGTCCTGTTCCTTTTATCGCACCGGAATACATTGCTGAAAGACCTAAATTATCGTTAATGATCTGGTGAGTCTGCTCATTGGTATACGTTAACCAACAAGGGATTTGGTCCGTAATGAATTCGGTCGTCTCATAAGAGAAAGAGCGTGGCTCTTCTTCTCCTGGTTGAATTTCTGTTTTTGAATAATCAATTGTATGACTGTTCACACGCATAGGTGTACCCGTTTTAAAGCGGACCATTTCAATACCCATTTCCTCTAGCTGCTCAGATAGAGAAACGGTCGTACGCTGGTTGTTGGGCCCACTCTCATACGACAAATCACCAATAATGACACGTCCACGCATAAATGTACCTGTTGTGACAATGACTGTAGGAGCATAGTACGCGGCTTTCGTCTCCGTAACGACTCCCTTGATCTGATTATCTTCAACAAGGACTTTTTCTACCATGGCCTGACGAAGTGTCAGATTTTCCTGGTTTTCAAGAACCCGTTTCATCTCTTTAATATAGAGCGGTTTATCCGCCTGGGCGCGCAGCGCTCTTACCGCCGGCCCTTTTCTTGTGTTTAAAAGGCGCATTTGGATATGGGTTTTGTCTATAACTTTCCCCATCGCACCGCCTAAAGCATCGACTTCACGTACAACAATCCCTTTGGCAGGACCGCCTATAGACGGATTACATGGCATAAAAGCAACTAAATCCAGATTCAACGTTAACATCAACGTTTTTGCCCCACGTCTGGCAGCTGCTAGTCCAGCTTCTACTCCTGCATGACCGGCACCGATAACAATTACATCATAATGCCCTGCATCATATGTCATTTGGATGACTCTCCTTTATTGTTTTTTCCCTTAAACCATACAATTTTCAATAAAGCGCAGGTGCCACTTGTTACGTACCTCTACGCTTTTACTACTTCCCTAAACAGAACTGTGAAAACAGCTGATCGATTAAGCTTTCATGGACCGTATCGCCTACGATTTCACCAAGGATTTCCCACGTCCGCGTTACATCAATTTGAACCACGTCGAGAGGGACTCCGATTTCCATTCCGCTCATCGCATCTTCAAGGGACTGCTTCGCCTGTTTTAACAACTGAACATGCCGCACATTGGATACATAGGTCATATCCCCTGCATCAATATCCCCTTCAAAGAAAGTGTTGCTGATGGCCTGCTCTAACTGGTCAATCCCCTCTTCACGAATCAGGGCTGTGGAAATCACCGGGTGATCTCCTGCCATCTGCTTGACTCGATCAAGGTCCAGTCGATGTTCCAAGTCCATTTTATTCACAATAACAATGACATTCATGTCATGAATCGCTTCAAAAAGTTTTTCATCTTCTTCTGTTAATTCATCGCCATAGTTTAACACAAACAGTATTAGATCGGCTTCTTTTAAGACTTTTCTCGATCGTTCGACACCGATCCGCTCCACGATATCCTCTGTTTCTCTAATCCCGGCCGTATCGATTAAGCGTAAAGGTACCCCTCTGACATTGACATACTCTTCAATCACATCGCGTGTCGTTCCCGGGATTTCAGTAACGATCGCTTTATTTTCATGAACCAAAGCGTTCATTAAAGAAGATTTTCCGACATTTGGACGGCCAATAATGGCTGTGCCCAGGCCTTCTCTTAAGATTTTGCCCTGTCTGGCTGTTTCTAAAATCTTAGATACTTCCTCATGGACTTCTTTTGTCTTCTCTTCCATCATGTCATGAGACATTTCCTCGACATCATCGTACTCCGGGTAATCAATATTCACCTCTACATGAGCAAGGGTCTCCAAAAGTTTCTGCCTCAAGTTTTGAATGAGGTTTGAGAGCCGTCCGTCCATCTGCTTCAAAGCGACATCCATGGCACGATCTGTCTTCGCACGGATCAAATCCATGACGGCTTCTGCCTGCGACAAATCAATACGGCCATTCATAAAGGCACGCTTCGTAAATTCTCCGGGCTCTGCCAGACGCGCTCCACTGGCCAGTACAATTTCAAGCAGGCGGTTCACAGACACGAGGCCGCCATGACAATTGATTTCGACGATATCTTCTCTCGTAAATGTCTTTGGTGCACGCATAACAGACGCCATGACTTCTTCTGCTATATCCCCTGTTTCGGGGTCTATAATTTTTCCGTAGTGCATCGTGTGGGAATCAACCTGGTTCAAATCTTTCCCTTTAAATAAAGAAGCAGCAATAGAGACAGCTTCCGGTCCACTCAGCCGGACAATCGCAATAGCTCCCTCTCCCATGGGGGTCGATATTGCCGTTATTGTATCTGTTTCCACACGCACTCACCTCCTGAATATATTCTTCCTATATAGTTATCCACAATCGGTAAATTATTGTTGTCACTAACATACTACCTTACCACACAGCCACGTGTTTTGAAAAGATATCAACACAAGAGAGTGGTTTTCCGGGGGCTTTATTGTTATCCACATGTGCATAAGTTCTTTTCCATTCATTTTCTCCACGTTTGAAGGGAACAATACTTCACGATAAAGTCATTAAAAAAACAAAAAAATACTTCTGCCCATATGGACAGAAGCACTAATCAGCGAGAATGGGGACGGATGACGACATGCCGTCGTGGATCTTTGCCGTCTGATGCCGTTTCAACCTGCTTATGGTTCTGCAGGGCACTATGAATAATCTTTCTCTCATAAGATGGCATCGGTTCGAGTTTCACTTCCTGGCCTGTACGAATGGCTTTTTCCGCCAATCGGCCGGCAAGGTTCTCGAGCGTTTCTTTTCTTCGGCCGCGATACCCTTCCGCATCCAGCAGCACGGTGTAATAAACATCTGATTCCCGGTTAATGACTAACTGAGTCAAATATTGCAGGGAATTCAGTGTTTGACCGCGCTTCCCTATTAACATCGCTATTTTTTCGCCTTCAAGTTCTATCATAAGATCTCTTTGGCGTTGTTTTGTTTTGATTTGAACAGGAGCGCCCATTTGTTCTGCTACTTCATAGATGAATGTTTCAGCATCCTGCACGGGATTCTTCTTCACCGATGCTTTTACAATCGCTGGTTTGGAACCAAATCCAAGAAATCCTTTTTTACCTTCATCAATGATCTCCACATCCACTTGATCTCTTGATGTCTGTAATTGCTCTAGTGCTGATTGGACAGCTTCATCAACTGAATTTCCTGTAGCAGTTACTTGTCTCACTCGCCTGCTCCCCCCGTCGCATCTTTCATCATTGGTTTACGAATGAAAATTGTTTGAAGGATCATCACTATGTTACCTACAATCCAGTACAACGCCAGTGCTGATGGGAAGAAGAATGCAAATGTACCGATCATTAACGGCATGATATAAAGCATCATCTGCATTTGCGGATTCTGCGCTGCAGCTCCGCCAGCCATCATCAACTTTTGCTGTAGGAAAGTTGTTCCTGCTGTCAGTATAGCTAGGAACGGGTCCGATGAACCAAGTTCCAGCCACAAGAAGTTATGCGTTTGAACTTCCGGTGTTCTCATAATGGCATGATAGAAACCGATCAAGATTGGCATCTGAACAATAATCGGTAAACACCCGGCAAGTGGATTGACGCCATGTTTTTGGAAAAGCTGCATCGTTTCCTGCTGCAATTTCTGCTGTGTCTGTGCATCTTTAGATGAATGTTTTTCACGAAGTTCCTTCAGCTCAGGTTGAATATCCTGCATGGCTTTTGAACTTTTCAACTGCTTGACGTTCAACGGCAGCAATAACAAGCGGATGATAATGGTGACGATGATAATCGCCAGACCATAACTTCCGCTGAATAGATCAGCGAAGAATAATAACGTTTGAGACAAAGGCCATACTACATACTCGTTCCAAAATCCTGTACTATCCTGGGTGATGTCCTGATTGACCTGCGTACACCCGGATAGGAACGTAAGCACACCTGCCATAGCAAGCAATGCTATCATTTTATTTCGCAACGTTCCTTCCTCCTTACTTAAATCGCCCTAAAGCTTCCACCTGAAATTTTCGATCATGTCTCGACAATCATAAGTTTAGCATTATTGCCCGGCATAATTCTATATTCTTACCACTCAATTTTTTTATTTAATAGCTTGGATCTCATCAATACATGAGTCAAACTCTTCTTTATTTCATGAAATCCCATTTGATTGGATGGTTTTCTAGCGATGACAACCAGATCATAATTGGGATGAATATCGTCTTCAAGTTCATGGAAGGCCTGCCTTAAATACCGTTTGATTTGATTACGCATGACAGCATGACCCAGTTTTTTACTCACAGACAACCCAATACGGAAATGCGTCTGTTCTTCCTTTTTCATATAGTATAAAACCAGCTGTCTATTCGCAAATGACTGTCCATTTTGAAAGACCGTTTGAAATTCTTCATTCTTTTTAATTCGATAAGTCTTCTTCATCGAACACCCTCCAGATATAAATAAAGCACATATGCTCAGAATGCCCGGATGGGACGGAGCATAAAATGAAACCATCTACAATCAGTGAGGGACAAAGATCCTGCACCCACACAAAAAGCGTGTATGTAGTCTATGATCTATCACTCAAAGATCTATATAAAACAAAAGAGGGACGACTCATACGCCCCACTTTTGTCTCCATATACTGAAAAAAAGACCACTGATTGTTTTCAGTGGCCTAGGCTGATAGAACTTTTCTTCCTTTACGACGACGGCGTGCAAGAACTTTACGACCATTAGCAGAGCTCATGCGTGCACGGAAGCCGTGTACTTTTTTGCGCTTACGATTATTTGGTTGAAATGTGCGTTTACTCATTATATATACACCTCCTGGGTAATATTCCAATAATACATCTAAAAGGCAGTCCCGATTATTATAATAAATAACGCAACGAATTGTCAACGTCCATTTCGAATTCCTCTTTTAGAGTAAGCAGGCGTTATATAACAGACCTGTACTACAACACATTTCATCCCCTCTTTTACAAAACGAACAAAAATGCCCCCTGGCGAACATCCACAGCTATTGTGTATACTTTTTACCTGCACTTTCAACTGTCCACAACAAATATCGACAAGAAAATCACAAAATATAGTGTTGTGGATGAAACTTTTCTACAAGTCGTTGATATTGTGGATAAGTTAATCCGAGCCATTGCAACTGGCGGTTTTATCTGGTATTATGTTTGTGCTTAACCGTGAATCACTTTTCGGGAGTTAAAATCTTTTCCACAGTTTGTGGATAACGTGTGGACAGTTATTAACACGACTGTTTATACAGTTATGCACAGATATGTGGACAATGAAAATAACTAACTAGAACTCTAGTAAAATCAATTCTCGGACATCCACATCCGTTTAGAGATTATTAAATCGACAATATTATACAAACCTTGTACAAATACCTTTCGATCCTTTTATCACGTTCGAAAAAGAGAACGAAGGGTGTTTTTGTTTTCCATTGAAACAGAGAGGGGTGAAAAAATTTGGAGAACATTAATGAGTTATGGACGAATACACTCGATCATATAAAAGAAAAAATCAGTAAACCTAGTTTTGAGACCTGGTTGAAAGCGACTAAGGCTGATTCACTCAATGACAATACGCTGACAATCGTCGCTCCAAATGAATTCGCTAGAGATTGGCTTGAGAACCAATATGAAAGCCTGATTACAGAAACCTTATACGAAGTAACAGGAGCCGAATTAGATACGAAATTTATTATTCCTGAGTCAAAAGATGACTCGTTGGAAGATGTGAAATTATCTTCAAAGAAGGTTCCCAACGCGAAGGATAACGGGAATGAAGAAACACCCCAGAGCATGCTGAACTCAAAGTATACATTCGATACGTTTGTCATTGGGTCTGGAAACCGGTTTGCCCACGCAGCTTCACTTGCTGTAGCCGAGGCACCGGCAAAAGCTTACAACCCTTTATTTATTTATGGTGGGGTCGGACTCGGAAAAACCCACCTTATGCACGCAATTGGGCACTACGTTCTTGATCACAATCCGAACGCTAAAGTCGTTTATCTATCATCAGAGAAGTTTACAAATGAATTCATTAATTCTATTCGTGACAATAAAGCCGTCAACTTCCGCAATAAATATCGGAGTGTTGATGTGCTGTTAATTGATGATATCCAGTTCCTTGCAGGAAAAGAACAGACTCAGGAAGAGTTCTTCCATACGTTTAATACGCTGCATGAAGAAAGTAAGCAGATTGTTATCTCCAGTGACCGTCCACCTAAGGAGATTCCTACTTTAGAGGATCGTTTACGTTCACGTTTCGAATGGGGGTTAATTACGGATATCACACCTCCTGATTTAGAAACTAGAATTGCGATTCTTAGAAAGAAAGCCAAAGCAGAAGGACTCGATATCCCAAATGAAGTCATGCTGTATATTGCCAATCAGATCGATACCAATATAAGAGAATTAGAAGGCGCGCTTATTCGAGTAGTCGCCTATTCTTCATTGATCAACAGTGATATTAATGCATCTTTAGCTGCCGAAGCTTTAAAGGACATCATTCCCAGCTCCAAACCAAAAGTGATTACTATTGAGGCCATACAGGAAATGGTCGGGGAGAAGTACAATGTGAGACTCGAAGATTTTCCAGCGAAAAAGCGGACAAAATCTGTCGCCTTCCCTCGTCAGATTGCCATGTATCTATCAAGAGAATTAACGGACTTTTCTCTACCTAAAATTGGGGAGGAATTTGGAGGACGTGATCATACGACCGTTATCCATGCACACGAAAAGATTTCAAAAATGGTAGCAGATGATCAGCAGCTGCAAAGAGAGCTTGATGAAATCAAAGAACAATTAAAATCTCACTAAGTGGATTGTGTGGACAAAAGTTGCATGTTCGTCTACAGACTATCCACATGTGGACAACTCGAGTACCTAAGAGTCAATTGGGTTATCCACAAATCCACAGCCCATACTAGTACTACTACGGACTTTTAAATAAAAATAATTAATATATGCTCAATAGGAGGAGTGTATGAAATGAAATTTGTTATCCAAAGGGACCAGTTAATCGATAGTGTCCAAAATGTTATGAAAGCCATATCCTCAAGAACAACGATTCCTATTCTTACCGGTATGAAAATAGAAGCAACAACAGAAGGAGTTAAACTTACAGGTAGTGATTCTGATATTTCTATTGAATCTTTTATTCCTAGTGAAGAAGACGGAATTGTATATGTAGAAGATATCGAACCAGGAAGTCTTGTTTTACAAGCGAAGTACTTCCCGGATATCGTACGTAAGCTTCCTCAAAATACAGTAGAAATTGAAAGTGACAATTCAAGAAACGTCACCATTCGATCAGGAAATGCTGAGTTCCACTTAAATGGACAGGATCCTGAGGAATATCCACAGCTGCCTCAGCTTCACACTGAGGAAAGCTTTGAACTCCCGATTGACCTGTTGAAAAATTTAATTCGTCAAACCGTCTTTGCCGTTTCTACTTCAGAAACAAGACCTATTCTTACCGGTGTCCATGTAAAAATGGAAGATGGCGAGCTTGAGTTTATTGCGACAGACAGTCACCGGCTCGCTTCTCGTAAGATTCCACTTGAGCAGCCGGAAGGGACATCCCTGCCAGCTGTTGTAATCCCAGGAAAAAGTCTGACTGAATTGAACAAGATTCTAGCTGACTCTGAAGATACGATCGAAGTGAGTGTCACGGACAATCAGGTACTCTTCCGTACGAAGCATCTTTATTTCCTTTCCCGCTTACTTGACGGAAATTATCCTGAAACATCCCGACTTATCCCAGAACAAAGCAAAACGATTGTTAAAATCGATACAAAAGAATTGCTGCAATCGGTTGATCGTGCCTCCCTTCTGGCTAAAGAGAATAGAAATAATGTGGTACGCTTAATGACCAAGGAGAATAATCATTTAGAGATCACAGGGAATTCTCCCGAAGTGGGAAATGTTGTCGAAGAAGTAATGGCGAATGATGTCGAAGGGGAAGATCTCAAAATCTCTTTCAGTGCGAAATATATGATGGATGCCTTGAAAGCTGTTGATTATGATCAAGTAAAAGTAGAATTTACAGGAGCCATGCGTCCGTTCCTGATTCGTCCAGTAGACGATGATCAAATCCTCCAGCTTATCCTTCCTGTCAGAACCTACTAAGGAATACCTTTTAAAATAATAAGAAGGTGCTTTTATGACTTTCATAATGGCGCCTTCTTATTTTATTTGGTGGTCAAAACAGATGAATGACGAGGATGTATGTGTTGGACTTTCTTTACACACGTATCTTTA
Source organism: Halobacillus litoralis (assembly GCF_020524025.1). GTDB lineage: Bacteria > Bacillota > Bacilli > Bacillales > Halobacillaceae > Halobacillus > Halobacillus litoralis_D. The sequence goes on from NZ_JAIVKN010000002.1 coordinate 1,016,923, forward strand.
GTAAAATAAAAGATAGGTGAAATTATGGAATAGGGTGAAATAAATGAGCGAAGCAATTGAAATTAGTACAGAGTACATTCCGTTAGGACAATTTCTAAAATTAGCGAATGTTGTCGAATCAGGAGGAATGGTGAAAATCTTTCTTGCTGAATTTGAAGTTTTGGTAAATGGCGAGCTTGAAAACCGCCGGGGCCGCAAACTGTACGTGGGCGATACAGTAGAGATTGAAGAATTCGGAAGCTTCACTGTAGCCAAAGAAGGCTGAGGGTAAGAAAAACCTATGTATATCAATGAATTGTCATTGCGTTCCTTTCGTAACTATGATGAACTTTCGTTGACTTTCGACCATACGATCAACGTCATCATTGGTGAGAATGCCCAGGGGAAAACCAATTTAATGGAGGCCATCTACGCTTTGGCTTTTACAAAGTCCCACAGAACTCCAAGAGATAAAGAATTGATACAGTGGGACAAGGAATATGGTAAAATAAAAGGGACTATCTATAAACGAAATCGTCGCTTTCCCTTGGAGATCATCATTTCCAATAAAGGGAAAAAAGCGAAGTTGAATCATATTGAACAAAAGCGTCTAAGTGATTACATCGGCGCTTTAAATGTTGTTATGTTTGCACCTGAGGATCTCAATCTCGTTAAGGGGAGTCCTCAGGTGCGTCGTCGGTTTATTGACATGGAAATCGGTCAGATCCAGCCTGCCTACATTTATCATTTAGGTCAGTATCAAAAGATTCTGAGGCAGCGAAACCACCTGCTGAAAGAGCTGCAGCGAAAACCCGGGGCTGACCGGACAATGCTCTCCGTCCTGACGGATCAATTAATGGAGCATGCAGCAACGATTGTAGAACGGCGGTTTAAGTTCCTTCAGCTGCTTCGTTCGTGGGCGACACCGATCCATGAGGGAATAAGCAGACAGCTGGAGGAATTAGAAATTTCGTATGATGCAAGTGTTCGAGTATCAGAGGATATGAATTTGGAAACAATAAAGAAGACGTATGCTGAGAAATTCGAAGAGATTGGATCAAAGGAAGTCGAGCGTGGAACCACTTTGGCAGGACCACATAGAGATGATCTGGTATTTTACGTGAACGGAAAAGATGTCCAGACATATGGTTCACAAGGTCAACAACGAACGACAGCCTTATCTTTAAAACTTGCTGAAATTGAATTGATTCATAGTGAAGTGGGCGAGTACCCGATTTTACTTTTAGACGATGTTCTTAGTGAATTGGATGATTACAGACAGTCACACTTGCTCTATACCATTCAAGGAAAAGTACAGACCTTTGTATCCACGACCAGCATCGATGGAATCGAGCATGAAGTATTGCAGGAAGCGGATATTTTCCGTGTGAAAGAAGGAACGATAGAGAAATGAGGTGGCGAATTGTTCATTCACATTGGTGATGATCATGTCATTCAGTCCAAGGATGTTGTAGCGATTATTGACCATAGCTTAATTTCCTCTTCTTCTATCATTGAGGAAATGATTTTCAATCAAAGGAAGAACAGACGGGTGATGGAGACTCAGGAACATCAGCCAAAAGCGATTGTCGTAACCAGTGATGTTATATATTTCAGTCCCCTTTCTGTTTATACCCTTAAAAAACGAGCCAATATGATGACCACTTTGAACAGGCTGGAAGATTACTCGGAAGAGTCCGATTGATAAATAGAGATAGATTCTTGGCGGAAAAGATCTAACGTAAACCACTTGAGAAATGTAGGTGAGTACCATGAAGGAAGATATTATCGAAGAACAACAAACATATGATGAGAGTCAGATACAGGTACTGGAAGGACTGGAAGCGGTCCGTAAACGTCCTGGTATGTATATTGGCTCAACCAACGAGAAAGGTCTCCACCACTTGGTTTGGGAAATTGTCGATAATAGTATTGATGAGGCAATGGCCGGTTTTTGCGATCATATTCAAGTGAGTATTGAAGAAGACAACAGCATTACCGTTATGGATAACGGCCGCGGAATTCCAGTGGGTATCCAGGAAAAAACAGGCCGTCCGGCTGTAGAGGTCATTCTGACTGTTCTGCATGCTGGTGGTAAGTTTGGCGGGGGCGGATATAAAGTATCCGGAGGTCTCCATGGTGTTGGAGCTTCTGTCGTAAATGCCTTATCTACAAAGCTGGAAGTATTCGTTCATAGAGATGGTCAAATTCACTACCAGGCCTACCATCGCGGTGTGCCGGAAGAAGACTTGAAAGTGATCGGAGAAACTGATCATACCGGAACGCAGATTAAGTTCAAGCCAGATCCTGAGATTTTCTCAGAAACACAGGAATATAAATTTGAAATTCTGGCCAACCGTTTAAGGGAATTGGCGTTCCTTAATAAAGGATTAACGATTACGATCGATGATAAACGTACAGACGATGAAGCTGTCAATTATTACTTCGAAGGTGGAATTCTGTCTTATGTTGAACACATGAACCGCACACGCGAAGCGCTTCATGAAGCCTTTTTCATAGAAGATGAACAGGATGAAATTTCGATTGAAATTGCGATGCAGTATAACGATGGGTTTGCAAGTAACATTTATTCCTACGCCAATAACATCCACACGTACGAAGGTGGTACCCATGAGTCTGGTTTTAAAACCGGTCTGACTCGTGTCATCAATGACTATGCGCGGAAAAACAGCATGTTCAAAGATACAGATCCCAACTTGACGGGGGACGACGTACGTGAAGGTCTTACGGCAATCATTTCTATCAAGCACCCTGATCCTCAGTTCGAAGGTCAGACGAAAACAAAACTTGGTAACAGTGAAGCCCGTACGGTAACCGATGCAATGTTCTCAGAAGGGTTCTCAAAGTTCCTATTTGAAAATCCGAATATGGCTAAGATTATTGTTGAAAAAGGGTTAATGGCTTCAAGAGCCCGTATGGCTGCGAAGAAAGCGCGTGAGTTAACCCGCCGTAAAAATGCTCTGGAAGTCTCCAACCTGCCTGGTAAATTGGCGGACTGCTCTTCCAAAGATGCCAATATCTCTGAACTGTATATTGTTGAGGGTGACTCTGCCGGAGGGTCGGCTAAACAGGGGCGTGACCGCCATTTTCAGGCGATTCTGCCGCTAAGAGGTAAAATTATTAACGTTGAAAAAGCACGGCTTGATAAGATTCTTTCCAATAATGAAGTACGTGCCATCATTACAGCTTTAGGTACGGGAATTGGAGAAGAATTTGATATTTCCAAAGCCCGTTACCACAAGATTGTCATTATGACTGATGCCGATGTGGATGGGGCTCATATCCGTACTTTACTATTAACGTTCTTCTATCGTTATATGCGTCCATTAATCGAGCATGGCTATATTTATATCGCCCAGCCGCCTCTTTACAAGATTCAGCAGGGGAAAGCCATCTATTACACGTATAGTGACAAACAGCTGGATGCGAAGCTTGCAGAGCTGTCGAACTCACCAAAACCAGGTGTCCAGCGTTACAAGGGTCTTGGAGAAATGAATCCTGAGCAGCTGTGGGAAACAACGATGGATCCGGAGTCACGTACAATGCTTCAGGTCAGTCTTGAAGATGCCATTAGTGCGGATGAAACGTTTGATATCCTGATGGGGGACAAAGTTGAACCACGTCGTAACTTCATTCAGGAAAACGCTCAATATGTTCAAAACCTTGATGTTTAATGGAATAGATTACTGTCATCTTAGACGTCATTAGAGTGACGAGAAAGAATGGGGAAAGCAGAAGAAAGCTTTCTCCTCCTTAGAGGCAACTAGGAGGTAAAAAGAATGGTTGATCAACCCGAACGCCCACGCGTGCAGGAAATCAATATCAGCCAGGAAATGCGTACATCATTCCTGGATTATGCGATGAGTGTTATCGTCGCCCGTGCCTTACCTGATGTAAGGGATGGATTGAAGCCTGTACACCGGAGAATTTTATATGCGATGCATGATTTAGGGATGCACGCAGATAAAGCCTATAAGAAATCAGCTCGTATCGTCGGAGAGGTTATTGGTAAGTACCACCCTCACGGCGATTCCGCTGTTTACGATACCATGGTTCGTATGGCGCAGGATTTCAACTACCGCTATATGCTTGTTGATGGACACGGGAACTTCGGTTCTGTGGACGGAGATGCAGCGGCTGCCATGCGTTATACAGAAGCGCGTATGTCCAAAATTTCAATGGAAATACTAAGAGACATCAACAAGGATACGATTGATTATAACGACAACTATGACGGCACAGAGCGGGAGCCTGTCGTACTGCCGGCTAAATTCCCGAACTTACTTGTCAATGGTGGTTCAGGAATTGCCGTTGGAATGGCGACTAATATCCCGCCTCATCAGCTGGGAGAAGTCATTGATGCTGTCCTCGCTTTAAGTAAGGACCCGGAAATTACCATTCAGGAACTAATGGAAAATTATATTTATGGTCCTGACTTCCCGACAGCTGGTAAAATTCTCGGTTTAAGCGGAATTCGTAAAGCTTATGAGACTGGAAAAGGATCCATCACCGTTCGTGCTGATGTTGAGATTGAAGAGCAGGCAAACGGCAAAGCTCGACTTATTGTGACGGAACTCCCTTACCAGGTGAACAAAGCCCGTCTCGTAGAAAAAATTGCCGACCTTGCCCGCGACAAGAAAATTGACGGAATTACGGATTTGAGAGATGAATCCGATCGTAACGGTATGCGGGTGGTCATAGAACTGCGGCGTGATGTGAACCCGAATGTCCTTCTAAACAACCTATACAAAATGACGGCCTTACAATCGACATTTGGTATTAATATGCTCGCACTTGTGAACGGTCATCCAAAAGTGTTGAACTTGAAACAATGTCTGGAACACTATCTTGATCACCAAAAAGTTGTCATTCGCAGGCGTACAGAATATGAGCTGAAAAAAGCAGAAGCACGCGCTCACATTCTGGCTGGTTTAAGAATTGCGCTCGATCACCTGGATGAAGTTATTTCCCTGATCCGTGAATCCCAAACAACAGAGATCGCACGGACCGGACTTATGGATCGTTTCGGCTTGTCCGAAAAGCAGGCTCAGGCCATTCTGGATATGCGCCTGCAGCGTTTGACAGGTCTTGAGCGTGAAAAGATTGAAGATGAGTACCAGGAAATTGTGCAGCTCATTTCTGAACTAAAAGCGATCTTAGCGGATGATGAAAAAGTTCTTGAAATCATCCGTGAAGAACTTCTTGATGTTAAAGAACGCTATAATGATGAGCGCCGCACGGAAATCATTCTTGGCGGTACAGACTTCATTGAAGATGAAGATCTGATTCCAGAAGAAACCGTCATTGTTTCCTTGACCCACCAAGGTTATGTGAAACGTCTCCCTGCAAGTACCTATCGTTCTCAACGAAGAGGAGGACGGGGAGTACAAGGTATGGGTACACATGAAGAGGATTTCGTAGAACACCTGCTATCCACTTCTACTCATAACACGCTTTTATTCTTCTCCAATAAAGGGAAGGTTTATAAAGCAAAAGGGTATGAAGTACCTGAATTCAGCCGTACAGCTAAAGGAATTCCAATTATTAATATGCTGAATGTCGAGCGGGACGAGTGGATCAATGCGGTCATTACAGTCGAAGACTTTGTAGATGACTGGTACCTTGTCTTTACGACACGCAATGGAATTACGAAACGGACCACTCTATCTCAATTTGCGAATATCCGTCGTGGAGGTCTGATTGCCCTTGGACTAAGAGAAGATGATGAATTGATCTCGGTCCGACTGACGGATGGCACAAAAGACATCATGATCGGGACGCAGAATGGATATTTAATCCGTTTCAACGAAGATCAAATCCGGGCGATGGGCCGTACAGCAGCCGGTGTGAAAGGAATCTCTCTACGTGAAGACGACAAAGTTGTTTCCATGGAGATCTTAGATGATTCCCTTCAAGTCCTTACTGTAACAAGTAAAGGCTACGGAAAACGGACACCTGCAGATGAGTACCGGATTACGAACCGTGGCGGTAAAGGAATCATCACTTGTAATTTAACAGATAAAAATGGACAAGTGGTCGCAACCAAGGCCGTTAACGGGGAAGAAGACATCATGATTATTACGGCAAGCGGCGTCTTAATCCGTATGCCGATGGAAAGTATTTCTGAAACAGGACGAAACACTCAAGGTGTTCGTTTAATTCGTCTAGGAGACGGTGAAGAAGTAGCGACCGTCGCCCGGGTGGAATCAGAAAAAGAAGAAGAAGAAATGATTGATGAAGCCTTAGAAAAAGAATCAAGCAATGACGCAGACCCTACACTTGTAGATCATGCGGAAACAACAGAAGAAGACTCAGATGAATCATAATGAACGATAATGAGTCGCCTGTCGATCTAGCGACAGGCGGCTTTTTTATATAGAAAAGAGTGAAAGGTGGAGGAAGCTTATGAAAGTCCTGTCTTCTCAATTGGAACCTGGTTGTCTATTAATGAAAGATGTCATGGGTCGGACCAGCCGTCCCATTATTCCAAAGAATACAATCCTTCAGCCCTTACATATCAACCTTTTGATGAAGTTTGAAATTGAGCATGTGGAAATAGCTAATCGAAAATTAAATGGTTCTCTTATTAATCAATCAAACACGATTCAAGCTGAAGAGACGACCGATCGGGATCAGTCAAAACCCCTCCAGTCCTTTCATCACGAGTATTTAGAAGCCGTTCAAACGTATAAGAAGTGGTTTACATCCTGGCAGGGTGGAGCACCTATTGATATGGCTGAAGTTCGAAAGTGGTTCGTTCCCTTGCTGGAAAAAGTCGTCGATTCCAAAGAGGATGTGTTCTACCTTTATCACTTTTCTTCTGGTGAAGATTATATCTATCACCACAGCGTATCGATGGGCCTCTTGTCCGGCTATCTGGCTTATCTAATGGGGTATGAATATGGAGATTGGGTTCAGATCGGTTTAGCAGGGATTTTGAGCGACTCTGGGATGTCAAAGCTGCCAACCCGTATCCCGTGGAAGCAGGGAGCTCTTACGGAATCTGAATTTGAACAAGTGAAGAACCACCCGACATATGCTTATAGACAGGTCGAAAAAATATCTTCCTTGAGCAGCCACGCAAAATTAGCTATTCTGCAGCATCATGAACGTTTAGATGGGACAGGATATCCACTCGGATTGAAGCAGGAAAAGATACACCCATTCAGTCAAATTATTGCCGTGAGTGATATGTATCATGCCATGACCTCTGAACGAATGTACCGCCGGAAGAAATCACCGTACAAGGTTCTGGAAGAGATCCTTCAGGAACAATTCGGTCGTTATGATCACCGGGTTATTAGTGCCATTGTGAAAGAGATGGCGAATTTTTCTACAGGAACAAATATTCGTTTATCAGATAACCGAAGAGCTGAAGTGCTTTTTGCTGAGAACCATCATCCGACAAGACCAATGATTCGTTTGGAGGACAGCGGAGAGATTATGCACCTGAAAGAACACCTCCACCTTCATATTGAGGAAGTATATGATTGAGTAAATAAAGACCAATTCATGTCTAAGAGAGGGATGTGAATTGGTCTTTTAACCAATCAGAAACTAAATGAGGAATTTGCCTTGTACATGAATCGAGAAAATGAACCACAAAGACATAATCTTCACGGTCTTTCATCTGTTCCATTTCTCCCCACCATTCCCCTTCATATCGAACAAGCATACTCAGGTTATAGAGAACCGCAAGATAACTTAATAGTTCCGGCCATTGTTGTTCTGTTTCTTCTTGTTGATCCCGTCCCTTGAACGAATAAAGAGTTTTCATAGAAGGAAGTGGACGAAGAAGTTCATCCATTGAAATTTTTTCTTTTTGTGACTCAAATTGAAATAAGTGGCGGGCAGCATGAGGAAACAGTCCGTGCGGCTGTATACGGATATCATCCTCCAAAAAACGATAGTGCTGCTTCTTTCTCTTCCTTGTGGAGAGCCCGTGTGCCAGTACTTTCGCTGTGGCTGGATAACCAGGATCTACGGTAAGCAGACAGCTCTTTATATAATGATTCAATCCATAATAAAACAAAAGAGGTTTTACACTAAACGGTGTGTGAAGGGCGGCCGTCCAATAATCTTTCCCGAGAGTTAAGCCGTAGATAAAGCGTTCAGCATTATTGTAGGCATGATGATCACTCTTTGGGTGGTTGATTCTTTCATAACACCCCTGCAGAAATGGTCTCGTATGAGCGGTAACCTGTAGATAAGTAAGGATTGTTTCATTCTCCTGCATCCATCCACCTCCTTTTTTGGTTTCTATTGTTCACTTAGGGAAATTTATATAATCTTCCTTATTGTGAAGACTTAGCTTAGACTATTTTAGTAAGAACGTAGGGCTGTGAAAACGAATCCTTCTCCAGGCAGGCCCCATTTATGCCTATCTATATTTCGAAATAATTTCCCCCATATACTTACATAAATTTTCTGTGAAAACGACACCAATAATCAACAGAGTTAAAACAAATACTCATTCCCGTTTTTTATGGTTGAAAAACCCCAATCATTGTCGTATTGTAAATAACAATAAGAAATGGTGTCAGAACATTTACCACTTATATTCCCCACTTTTACCCAAACTATTAAAAGGAAGAAAAGGAGAGGTCAAGCATGCGTGAAGACAAGTTTACTAAAGAAGGATTAACGTTCGATGATGTATTACTTTTGCCTGCGAAATCTGATGTATTACCCAGGGATGTTTCTCTGAAAACTGAACTTTCCCCAACTCTGCGTCTGAATATGCCAATTATCAGTGCTGGTATGGACACAGTGACAGAAGCTGAAATGGCTATCGGCATGGCGCGCCAGGGTGGACTTGGTGTCATTCATAAAAACATGTCAATTGAAGAACAAGCCGAACATGTGGATCGAGTGAAGCGCTCAGAGAGTGGAGTCATCACTAATCCATTCTTCCTGACCCCGGACCATCAAGTCTTTGATGCTGAACACTTAATGGGTAAATTCCGTATTTCTGGTGTTCCTATTGTGAACAACGAAACAGAGCAGAAACTTGTCGGAATCCTTACAAACCGAGACCTCCGTTTTATTGAAGATTACTCTATGCAGATCCGTGAAGTGATGACCAGTGAGAATCTTGTTACTGCACCTGTAGGTACAACGCTTGATGAAGCTGAAAAAATCCTTCAGCAGTATAAAATTGAAAAACTGCCAATGGTTGATAACCAAGGCATTTTGAAAGGCCTTATTACAATTAAAGATATCGAGAAAGTGATTGAATTTCCTCAGTCTGCCAAAGATGAGCAGGGGCGTCTCCTCTGTGCCGCCGCTGTAGGTGTGACAGCTGATGCTATGACAAGAATTGATAAGCTGGTCGAAGCCGGCGTCGATGCGCTGGTTGTCGATACAGCACATGGACACTCCCAAGGGGTTATTGAACAAGTGAAACGTATCCGTGACCGTCATCCTCATATCAACATCATTGCAGGTAATGTGGGAACGCCGGAAGCTACTCGTGAACTCATTGAAGCTGGTGCGGACGTTGTGAAAGTAGGGATTGGTCCAGGATCAATCTGTACAACACGTGTCGTTGCAGGTGTCGGCGTACCGCAGATTACAGCTGTATATGATTGTGCAAGAGAAGCTGAAAAGCACAATAAACCCGTAATTGCGGACGGAGGAATTAAATACTCCGGCGATATCGTGAAGGCACTGGCTGCTGGTGGACATGCTGTTATGCTTGGTAGTCTGCTTGCTGGTGTATCTGAAAGCCCGGGAGAAACGGAAATTTTCCAAGGCCGCCGTTTCAAAGTGTATCGCGGGATGGGTTCTGTTGGTGCGATGGAATCAGGTTCCAAAGATCGTTATTTCCAAAACGACCAGGAAGCGAAGAAGCTGGTTCCAGAAGGCATCGAAGGACGTATGCCTTATAAAGGACCTCTCGCAGATTCGATCCACCAGCTTCTTGGAGGCATCCGCTCCGGAATGGGCTACTGTGGGACCCCTACCATTGACGCTTTAAGAACAGACTCTCAATTTACAAGAATCACCGGCGCCGGTCTAAGAGAGAGTCACCCGCACGATGTACAAGTTACAAAAGAAGCACCGAACTACTCCATATGACCTAGATAGACAGGGACTATTCCCTGTCTATTCTTTTATATACGCATGTGATAAAATAACGGAGATGTATATTTTAAGGGTGGAGGTTGAGAAAAGTTGACACAAAGATTTAAAACATCTATGGCCTTGTTGATGGCAGTGTTAATCGGGTTTTTTGCTATCGGCACAAATCCTGGACATACATATGCAAGTGTAGATGTTGGAGCAAAGTCGGCAATACTCGTGGACGCAGAAACAGGTAAAATTCTTTTTGAGAAAGAGGCTGATTTAACACTGCCTCCTGCTAGTATGACGAAGATGATGACAGAATATCTCGTTATGGAAGCGGTCGAGCAAGGAAAGATCAGCTGGGATGATACAACACAAATTAGTCAATATGCTTTTGATATATCGGCCAATCCGGACTTCTCGGGTGTAGGCTTGAAATTAAATGAAGAATATACGATACGTGAATTATATGAAGCTATGGCGATCAACTCAGATAATGCTACAACCATTGCACTGGCTGAGAAGATTGCAGGTACAGAAGGCGAATTCGTTAAATTAATGAATGAAAAAGCCGCAGAAATGGGTCTTCCTGACTATAAATTTGTCAATGCTACAGGACTGAATAACTCACATTTGGGAGACAACTACCCTGAAGGCACAGGTCCGGATGAGACGAATATGCTGTCGGCTAAATCCGCAGCACTTCTTGGATATCGTCTGACTAATGATTATCCTGAAGCGTTAGAAGTATCAAGCAAACCGACACTTGAGTTTGCTGGAGAAACAGTTACAAACTGGAACTGGATGCTTCCTGGAATGCCGGGAGAGAATTTAGATCAGTTTGCCTATGAGGGCATGGACGGTTTAAAGACAGGCTATACGGAACTTGCAGGGAACACTTTTACAGGGACAGCTGAACGTGATGGACAACGCTTTATTTCTGTTGTTATGAAATCAGAGTCCAGAACATCCCGGTTTACGCAGACAGAAACGCTTCTTGATTACGGGTTCAATCAATTTACGCGTCAGGAACTTTTTGCTGCCGGTGAAACGACAGAAGACCACTCTTCTCTTTCTGTATCCAAAGGGAAAGAAGATGAAGTAGCCATTCAAACGAGTGAAGCCTTAAGTACACTTGTGAAAAATGGAGAAGAAGACTTATACGATCTTAAAATTACGATTGCAGAAGATCAGCTGGATAAGGATGGCAATCTTGTTGCACCCGTTGAAAAGGGGCAGAAGGTAGGAACAGCCACACTTGTCTATAGTGGGGAAGATCAATACAGCAACATTCTATCTAATGAAGGTCAGACGGTAGATGTAGTGGCGGCAGATTCTGTCGAAAAATCGAATTGGTTTATGCTTACACTAAGTGCTGTCGGTGATTTCTTTGGGGATATTTTCACAGGTGCTGTGGATATGGTAAAAGGCTGGTTCAGCTGATAAAATCCCTATATAATTAGTGGGATTTAGTACGGGAATACGGTACAATAGAGAGTAAGTATCGATGATTCAAAATCAAATGCTTGGACTATATAGCGGTTAGGGAGGAATTAACATGTCACAAACAGGTACGGATCGCGTAAAACGCGGGATGGCAGAAATGCAAAAAGGTGGCGTCATTATGGACGTCGTAAACGCTGAACAGGCGAAAATAGCAGAAGAAGCAGGTGCTGTTGCTGTTATGGCGCTTGAGCGTGTACCAGCAGACATTCGTGCAGCTGGCGGAGTTGCTCGTATGGCTGATCCGACAATTGTCGAAGAAGTGATGAACGCTGTTTCTATTCCGGTTATGGCAAAAGCTAGAATTGGACATATTACAGAGGCACGTGTTCTTGAAGCAATGGGTGTCGATTACATTGATGAGAGTGAAGTTCTTACTCCAGCTGATGAAATCTATCACATTAAAAAAGATGATTATACCGTTCCTTTTGTGTGCGGCTGCCGTAACTTAGGTGAAGCTACCCGCCGTATTCGCGAAGGTGCATCTATGCTTCGTACAAAAGGTGAGCCGGGTACTGGTAACATTGTAGAAGCCGTAAGCCACATGCGTCAGGTTCAATCCCAAATTCGTCACCTTCGTGGTCTTTCTGAAGATGAAGTAATGGTCTATGCGAAAGATAACGGTGCACCATTCGATCTTCTAATGGAAATTCGTGAAGAAGGCCGTCTGCCAGTCGTAAACTTCGCAGCCGGTGGAATTGCTACTCCAGCAGATGCAGCCCTTATGATGCAGCTTGGAGCAGATGGAGTATTTGTCGGATCTGGAATCTTCAAGTCCAATAATCCAGAGAAGTTTGCCCGTGCAATCGTTGAAGCTACGACTCACTATGATGACTACAAGCTGATTGGTGAATTGTCTAAAGGTCTTGGAACGGCAATGAAAGGCATGGAAATGTCCAACCTTACTCCTGAACAGCGTATGCAGGACCGCAGCCAGTAAGAAAGGGAGAATGCAGCATGACAACAATTGGTGTATTAGGCCTTCAAGGAGCCTTCCGTGAGCATGTACGTTCTGTTGAGGCAGCGGGTGTTCATGCTGTCGTTGTGAAAAAGACAGAACAGCTGAAGGAGATCGATGGCCTGATTATCCCTGGCGGCGAAAGCACAACCATGCGCAGACTGATCGATAAGTATGAGTTTTTAGAGCCTATTCGTGAGTTCGGAAAGAGCGGAAAGCCGATTTTCGGTACTTGTGCCGGTCTCATTTTACTCGCTTCAGAAATCGATGGTTCCTATGACGTTCACCTGGGTGTCATGGATATCAAAGTCCGCCGGAATGCTTTTGGACGCCAGCGTGAAAGCTTTGAAGCTGAGCTTGATATTGAAGGTGTAGCGGAAGATTTCAATGCCGTATTTATTCGTGCTCCTTATATTGAAGGAGTGGAAGGGAATACGAAAGTGTTAGCGCGCTATGATGGTCATATTGTTGCTGCACAGCAGGATCAATACCTGGCTTGTTCTTTCCATCCTGAATTGACAGATGATCATCGTTTAACCGAACATTTTGTCGATATGGTAAAAGAAGCTGAAAAAACACTTGCATTATAATTTGAAATCCGCTAATCTTATGTAACACAAACGATAATGAACGCGATGACAGGAACTAGTAGCATGTCCCTTCTTCTCAAAGAGAGTCAGTGGCTGGTGTAAACTGACGGAGAAGCCATGTGAATCCATCCTTGAGTGTCTGACTGAAAAGAGTAGGTCAGACCGGTACTCACCGTTATGAGTGAAGCCGGAAGGTCCATTGTACCTTCAACTTGGGTGGTATCGCGGGAAGCATAAAGCAAAGCTCTCGTCCCTTTATCAGGGACGGGAGCTTTTTTATATTTCATTATTTTAAGGAGGAAAAAACAATGTTGGATATGAAATACTTGCGCCAAAACTTTGACGAAGTAAAAGGGAAGTTAAAAAAACGCGGGGAAGATTTATCTGACCTCGATGCTTTTGGTGATTTAGACGGTAACCGCCGGAAATTAATTCAGGAAACAGAAGAGTTAAAGGCCCGCCGTAATGAGGTATCTAAAGAGATTTCCCAGCTGAAAAAGGCCAAAGAAGACGCAGATGATAAGATTAAGGAAATGAAAGAAGTTGGAGATCGGATTAAGACATTGGATGCGGAATTAAAAGAAGTAGAAGAGAAACTTGAAACCCTGCTTCTATCTATTCCAAATATCCCTCATGAGAGCGTACCGGTCGGAGAAGATGAAGACGACAATATAGAAGCGAGAAAAGTCGGGGAACTTCCTTCCTTTGATTTTGAAGCGAAACCGCACTGGGATGTAGCTGCTGATCTTGGCGTTTTGGACTTTGAAAGAGCCTCTAAAGTCACAGGGAGTCGTTTTGTTTTCTATAAAGGCTTAGGAGCGCGTCTTGAGCGTGCACTGCTTAACTTTATGATGGACCTCCATTCTGATGAACATGGTTATCAGGAAATGCTTACTCCGCAGATGGTCAACCGTTCTGCCATGACAGGGACAGGACAGCTTCCAAAATTCGAAGAGGATGCTTTCAAGATTGAAGGCTGGGATTACTTCCTTGTTCCAACAGCAGAAGTACCCGTGACAAACTACTACCGTGAGGAAATTCTATCTGCTGATGATCTTCCACAGAAGTTCGTAGCGTTCAGCACGAATTTCCGTTCTGAAGCAGGTTCTGCCGGCCGTGACACCAGAGGTTTGATCCGTCAGCACCAATTTAATAAAGTTGAACTTGTACAGCTTGCAAAGCCTGAGGAATCTTATGAAGTCCTTGAACAGCTGACAGGGCATGCCGAGAAAGTCCTTCAGCTGTTGGAGCTTCCATACCGTGTCATGAGCATGTGTACAGGAGACTTAGGTTTTACGGCAGCTAAGAAATACGATATAGAAGTTTGGATTCCGAGTCAGGAGACCTACCGTGAAATAAGCTCCTGCTCTAACTTTGAAGACTTCCAGGCACGTCGTGCAGGCATCCGCTTCCGCAGAGAGGATAAAGGAAAGCCGGAATTTGTCCATACATTGAATGGTTCTGGACTGGCAATCGGCCGTACGGTGGCTGCTATCTTAGAGAATTACCAGCAGGCTGATGGTACAGTTGTCGTTCCTGAAGTTCTTCGTCCATATATGGGTGGTAAAAAAGTGATTCAGTAATATAGAACGAGCCGTGTTTTTTTCGACACGGCTTTTTTATATCTTATTTGACTCCCGAAAGTGAACTTTGTATAATGACAAAGTAGCTGGCATTCCCCAACAAAAAAACTTAAAAAAGTTTTTGTATTTTGTTGACGAATGAAGCCGACCATGATAATATATTATTTGTCGGTCACACGGAGGAGTACCCAAGTCCGGCTGAAGGGAGCGGTCTTGAAAACCGCCAGGGGGTTTACGCCCCGCGGGGGTTCGAATCCCTCCTCCTCCGCCATATTATTAATATCAACAATAGCGCATAAATATTGGAGATTTATAGAACAAAAATCGTTACAGCTTGTAACGGTTTTTTTATTGGATTCATTTTCGTGTCCCCTCATCCTACATAGATGAGAGGACTTTTTTGGCTGAATGTCCATCAGGGAGTCTTTATCCTATGCAATAGTTTGTACCGCATACATATCCCCTGGACCTTTTGTTAAGAGATCGTCTTTTTTCATTGTATAATAAAATAGAAGATCTTAAAGGAGAGGTGAGCGAATGAATATTGTCGTATTTGGTTCGACAGGGGGAACCGGAAAAGCATTTGTCGAACAGGCTTTACAAGCGGGACATCATGTGACAGCTTTTGCACGTACTCCTTCGAAGTGGACAGGAACGAATGAAAATCTTGAAATCCTTCAAGGGGATGCATTAAATGAAGCGGATGTGAAGCGGGCAGTCAAAGGGAAAGAGGCCGTAGTTTCCTGCCTGGGTTCGGAAGGCTTGAAATCTAAAGATACACTGACAAGGATGACGGGGAATATCGTGGATGCAATGAAAGAATATGATGTGAAGCGTTTCTTATATGTGGCTTCCGCCGGTATTTATAAGGAGATTCCAGGCTTTACGGGATGGATGTCCCAAATCATTCTAAAGAACGTTCTTGAGGATCATAGAAAAGCTGTGAATCTGATTATGGCCGCTGATCTGGATTATACAATCGCTCGTCCGATGCGGCTGGATCATGGGGATACAACAGGTACTTACCGTTTATCGGAGGCTGTACCTGAAGGAGGAAAGAGAATCAACAGAAGTGATGTTGCTCACTTTCTTTTACAGTCCTTAGAAAAAGATCAATATGTAAAACAAACGGCAGGAATGGCTTACTAGGTTAGATAGAGGAGTTTTTTATGGGATATGTTGAAGAATTAAGGGCCATTGTCGGCCATCGTCCCCTCCTTTTTGTCGGGGCTGTTGTCATAATCATAGACGAAAAGGAACGGATCCTACTGCAGCAGCGTACATCGCCACATGGGGTATGGGGTCTCCCTGGAGGCTTAATGGAACTGGGAGAAAGTACAGAACAGGTAGCGAAGAGGGAAGTACATGAGGAAACTGGTTTAATCGTGGATCATCTAAAACTTCTGAACATCTATTCGGGGGAAGATCAGTTTGTCCGAGCAGAGAATGGAGACGAATTTTATGTGGTCACCACTGCTTATTATACCAACGATTTCTACGGAGAATATCATATCGATGAGGAGGAGTCGATTCAGGTTGAGTTTATTCACCCTGGAGACCTTCCTGAACGTATGATCGGCAGCCACCGGAAAATCATTGAGGATTTCATGTCAGAGAAGGACAAATAAAAACCACCTGCAGCTCTTGCTGCAGGTGGTTTTTTAATTACGTCAATAAATGACTGGAGCGCCATTTGCGGGACTGCTGAATGAAATGTCCGATTTTTTCAAGCACAGGTTCAATGCTCGTTTTATCATTCAATACATCATAATCTGCAATGTTTAAGCGTAAAACAGGGCAGGAGTTGAAATTATCAATCCAATTGTCATAACGCTTGAACATTTCTTCCCAATATTCAACAGGTGTTTCCTGCTCCATTGGGCGTCCGCGTTCCTTAATCCGGGAAAGGACATCGTCAAAGGACCCTTCCAGATAAATGAGAAGATCAGGATGCGGGAAGTAAGGTGTCATGACCATGGCATCGAAAAGGTTACGGTACGTTTCGTAATCAATGCCGGACATGGTTCCTTTTTCATAATGCATACGGGCAAAGATGCCTGTATCTTCATAAATGGATCGGTCTTGGATAAAACCGCCGCCATACTCGAATATTTTTTTCTGTTCTTTAAACCGTTCTGCCAGGAAATAAATTTGCAAGTGGAAACTCCAGCGTTCGAAATCCTGATAAAATTTATCCAGATACGGATTCGTATCCACTTTTTCAAAGGATGTGCGGAAGTTAAGAGCGTCAGCAATAGCATTCGTCATTGTGGACTTTCCAACGCCGACTGTACCTGCAATCGTTATGACGCTGTCATGTGGTATACCATAGCGTTCACGTGCATTCATTTAATAACTTCTCCTTTATTTAAATGTTGCTCAATTTGATCAACAATATAGTTAAGATCGTCTTGATGTTTTACGAAGTCCAAGTTGTCTCCATTCAGGCGGATAACCGGAATGTCCGGATGCGTGGCTTCAAAGTGCTTCATAAAGTCATCATAGTCCTGAGAGAGTTGCTCAAGATAAGATGGTTGTATATTAGCCTCGACATCACGATTGCGCATGCGTATACGCTCAAGCAGCGTATCTAAACTCGCATGTAGATAAACAACCATGTTTGGTTTAGGCATATCGTTTGTTAATATATCAAAAATTTGCGCGTACTTGTCAAATTGGTCTTCCCTCAGTGTTCTACGGGCAAAGATCATATTCTTTGAAATGTGGTAATCCGCAACCACCGGCTTCCCTGACTGCAAATACTTGCGATCAATGTCTTCAAGCTGCTTAAAACGATTGCACAAAAAGAACATTTCCGTCTGGAAGCTCCATTCTTCAATATTATCGTAAAACTTGCCTAAAAATGGGTTCTCCTCGACGATTTCCTTCAGCAAATGAAAATCAAACTGGGAGGCGAGCTTTTTAGACAGAGACGTTTTCCCAACCCCAATGGGCCCTTCAACGGATATGAAAGGTAGATCTCCCATCTCTTTTCCTCCTTCAAACTCAATTCAAAAAATCCCGAACAATCATTAGAATCATTGTTTATATTACATAAAACGATACTTTTTGACAGACAAATACCATTTTATCATATACCTCCGCCGGAAGTAACATGCGAGACATATTTTTAAAACGGGAAAGCTTTTCATTCTTTGGATTCTTTTGTATAATAATATTCGTACGTTCATAAGCCCCCGTAGCTCAGGGGATAGAGCATCGGTTTCCTAAACCGTGTGCCGCAGGTTCGAATCCTGCCGGGGGCGCTGGCTGAAGCTTTTATAAGCTTCAGCTTTTTTTATGGGCTCATTCAGGACAGATTTTTAATCATATTGATCTTTCTTCTGCTCCATGTGTTCAGCCAGAGTACCGCACTAAAACCGAGGGATAAAATAATCATCACCCACATCAAAGCTTCCTCCATCCTGTTGGCTTCCACTGCGAAGTAAATGGCTAACGGAATGGTATCGGTTTTTCCTGGAATATAACCGGCGATCATTAATGTCGCCCCGAATTCACCCAGGGAGCGGGCAAAAGTCATTACCAAACCAGCCAAAAGACCGGGCCAGGCGAGTGGAAAAGAGATACTGAAGAATACTTTCCGTTTCGAGGCGCCCATCGTAAAGGCGGCATCCTCTAAATCTACGTTATAATTTTGGAAAGCAGCAGCAGCACTTTGATACATTAAGGGGAAGGAGACAACAGCTGAAGCGATGACAGCTCCTGTCCAGGAGAACACGATCTGGACTCCGAACCACTCCATCAGCAATTGTCCAATCCAGCCGTTTCTTCCAAACAAATAAAGAAGACCAAAGCCAATGACTGTAGGTGGAAGGACGAGTGGCAGCAGGAGCAGGGATTCCAGAATACTTTTCCCGGGAAATAATTTTCTTGTAATCCACCGTGCAGCAAGTGTTCCAGTAATAAATACAATGGTTGTAGCTATACATGCGACCTTTAATGAGAGGAATAATGGGCTCAAATCCATCGGACTACATTCCTCCCGCAGTATTGGTGAAACCGAAATCTTTAAGGGTTTCTCTTACTTTCGGTTCTTCTCTTAGAAACGAGAAAAACTGCCGGGCTTCATCCTCAGTCCGGCTCTCCGAAATAGTTACACCTGAATATAGAATCGGTTTATGTAGATTCGTGTCGAATTCAGCTTTAACTTCTGCCTTTTCTGATATGACAGCATCACTGTTATAAACCATTCCATAATCCACTTCACCTGTCTCGACATACGTAAGCACATGCCGGACATCACTCCCAAAAACCATGCTGCCTTTTAATTGTTCCCATATTTGAATCGTTTCCAGTGCTTCTTTCGTATAGGTACCTGCAGGAACACTTTCTGGATTTCCGACAGCAATCTCTATATCGGACGGTAATTGTTTCAGATCATCTATATGACTGATCGCTTTATGGTCAGGCCTGCCTACCACCACAATTTGATTGGAAGCAAACTCGTAATAGCTGCTGTCATTAATCAATCCGCGTTCTTTTAGGTAGGTCGTCCACTTCGTATCTGCAGATAGAAAGACATCAACCGGCGCACCCTGCTCAATTTGTCTTGCCAGTTTCCCCGAGCTTGCCAGAGTCAGGTCTACTTCTATATTGTATTCTTTTTCAAATAGGGGAATGATTTCATCCATGACGTCCGTAAGACTTGCCGCCGCAGCTATGGTGATATGCTTTTCATTGGCAGCTTGGGCGCAGCTGGTTAACAGAAATGTGGTCATTCCAATCACTATAATCGTCACCAGTCGTTTTTTCATATGTATCTTCCTTCCTCAATCGCCTATTGTTCTTTATGAAGGCAGATTGAAAATGATTTTAATATAAGAAAGGATTTTCTAATTCTTTCAGCCTCTCTAATTAAGAAAGAGAATGATATCTGCTTTCCTTAATACTAACAATATCGTGCAGGAGTGCCTACTTATAAGGAATAAATTATACACTCAGAAAGGACGTCATTTATGAAAATGCAGATCACAGTGGCCTTGATCCTGGCCCTTCTCCTTACTCAGATGCCGATCGTAGGTAAGTATTTTGCTATCTTAAATACAATGATCCATGAAACGGGTCATTCTTTAACAGCTTTACTAACTGGGGGTGAAGTCAGAAGGATTTCCTTATTCCCAAATACATCCGGGACCACTCTTACCGGCCACTCTTCCTGGATCAGCCACTTCTTTACAAGCATCGCCGGCTATGTGTTTGCCTCGTTTTTTGCCTTTTTGTTCTTTGTACTTATAAGTCAGGGCCGGAGCAGGTGGATTATCTATATTCTATTAGGTTTCTTGGCCGTCCATTTATTATTCTGGGTGCGCAACGTCTATGGCGTTTTCTGGATTATCACCTTTGGGGCAGGATTTTTATGGATGCTTCGGAGCGGTCCTGAGTCCTTCATTCAGTTTGTTCTCCTCTTTTTGGCTTCTATTGTTCTTGTTGAATCTGTAACCAGCGCTTTTGAAATTATGTGGATTAGTTTTGTATCTCCAGGAGAGGCAGGAGACGCGGCGAATTTGGTGCGAGCGGTAAAAATTGTCCCTGCACCTGTTTGGGGAGTTCTCTTTTTTGTACAGTCGATCTATTTTACCCTTCTGGCTCTCAAGCGTGTCTATTCCTTTTGAGTAGGTGCAGAAGAGAACAAAAAAAGATAAAAATCCGCACTTGCCCTTCCTTACATACCTGATCTGAATATGGTAGTAAAGTAAGGAAGAGAGGAGGGAATTAAATGAGCGGAGGATATGGTGGCGGATTTGCGCTATTGGTTGTTTTGTTCATCCTTTTGATTATCATTGGTGCATCTTTTGTAGGTGGCCGTGGATATGGATACGGATACTAATAAATAACAGCGGGGAAATCCCCGCTTCTACATAATAAGAAACGTTTTTCATGAATCATTTCAGGGTATAAGGAAGTAGAAAAAAGCGGACGGAGGAATATCTTATGGACTTAACAGAAAATCTAATCGCCCAGGGCTATGATCACATCGACATTCTTTTGGTGGATGAAAATAGAGAGCAGACAACAGTGGCTGATATCAGCTTAAACAAAGTAACGGACTTGGAGTACAAGCTTTACTTAGACCCGGAAACCATTACTTATCATTTTGATGAGGAGAACCCTTATTTTCAGGCGACTCAAAAGGATGAATCAGGCCAGGATAAAATGGTCAAAGGCTTTATATTGGAATGGTAAAAAAAGTCCTCTCTGCAGGACTTTTTTTAATTTCACAAGATAAAAACGATAGAATATGCGTTTTTACTGATAGGTCATTCTTTTAACCAGCATATTGTTTTGTTTAAAGAAAGAAAGATGATGGGAATTGAAGTGTAAACAAGCTTAGGAGGTAATGAGTTTTGCAAAAACACCAATTATATATCAATGGAGAGTATACAAATTCAGACGGATCTGAATGGATTGATGTCTTAAATCCAGCTACAGAAGAAGTAATTTCTCAAATACCTAAAGGAACGAAAAATGATGTCGAAAGAGCTGTGCAAGCAGCATCTGAAGCCCAGAAAGAGTGGGAATTAACTCCAAACATAGAGCGTGGTAAACTGGTTCGAAAGCTTGGGGACAAAATTGAAGAAAACCGTGCAACCTTTATTGAGCTCCTTCAGGAAGAACAGGGGAAAGATTACGAGTTAGCAAGTGGTGAAATTGACCTGGCTATTGATTATTTCCGTTATATGTCTGAATGGGCACGCAGAATAGAAGGAGAAATTGTTCCGAGTGATCGTAAAAATGAAAACATTTTTGTATATAAAAAGCCAATCGGGGTAGTGGCAGGAATTGTTCCATGGAACTTCCCGATGTTTATTCTGGCTAGAAAAGTAGCGACATCGCTTGTTACCGGCTGTACAATAGTCTTAAAACCGAGTCAGCAGACACCGAATACGGCTATGGAATTCACGAAAATCGTTGATTCTATGACAGATATTCCAAAAGGTGTCTACAACGTGGTCACAGGTACAGGTTCTGAAATCGGAAATACACTGGCCACACACCCGAACGTTCATATGATTACGATGACAGGCAGTGTTCAGGCAGGTACAAAGGTTATGGAAGCAGCGGCTCAAAATATAACAAAAGTAAACCTTGAGTTGGGCGGGAAAGCTCCAGCTATTGTAACAGCAAATGCTGACTTGGATATTGCAGCAGATAGTATTACCACTTCCCGTTTAGCTAATAATGGTCAGGCCTGTACCAATGCTGAGCGCGTATATGTTCATGAAAGCGTAGCGGAGGAACTCATTTCTAAATTACGACATCGATTTGAGTCGAAGGTCCTTGGAGACCCACGTGAAAATAAAGAGGCAGATGTCGGTCCGCTTGTAAGTAAAGATCGACTGGAAGAGGTCGAATCGATGGTGAAAGAAGCGGTTAATGCAGGTGCGAAGGTTGAAATAGGCGGGGAAAGAGGAGATCAGGAACATGGATTTTTCTTTAAACCGACGATCCTCACGAATGTTGAGCATGATATGAAGGTTGTGCAGGAAGAAATCTTCGGACCGGTCATTCCGATCGCAACATTTAAGACACTCGATGAAGCTATTGAAAAAGGGAATGATACTGAATATGGATTGTCTTCATCCGTCTATACGGATGATATGAATGAAGCTATGCGAGTAGTGAATGAGCTTAAATTTGGTGAAACCTTTGTGAACCGTGAAAACTTCGAAGCTGTACAAGGGTACCATGCCGGTATGCGCAAGTCCGGTTTAGGCGGAGCAGATGGCAAACATGGAATGGAAGATTTCCTTGTTACTCAAGTGGTGTACATGCAGTATAAAGACGATAAACAATAAGACAAAAAAGGAGCCGCATAGAAGCGGCTCCTTTTTCTATTACCGGTTATCGATTTTCTCAGGGTAAAGATCGTGATTCATCAGGCGGTGATCAGCCATTTGTTCGTATTTCGTTCCCGGCTTTCCATAGTTACAATAAGGATCGATTGAAATTCCGCCACGAGGTGTGAATTTCCCCCACACTTCGATGTAACGAGGATCCATAAGGTTAATAAGATCGTTCATGATGGTATTCATGCTGTCTTCGTGAAAATCCCCATGGTTCCTGAAGCTGAATAAGTAAAGCTTCAATGATTTACTTTCTACCATCTTCACATCTGGAATATAGCTGATGTAAATCGTAGCAAAGTCCGGTTGTCTCGTTTTTGGACAAAGGGTTGTAAATTCAGGACAGTTGAATTTAACAAAATAGTCCCGGTTTGGGTGTTGGTTATCGAAGGTTTCCAGCACCTCAGGATCATATTCAAAAGAATAGGAAGTCCCCTGATTGCCGAGTAGAGATAAATCGAGTTCTTGATCGTTTCGTCCTGGCATAATAGCAGCTCCTTTATATTATAATAACCGAAAAAAAGCCCCAGCTGCTAAAGGCTGAGGCTTTTAATAAGACATCATCCTTAGTTTTTTATAGAGGGGTGAGCTAAGAAACCTCTGTATATGCTAGGTTCATTATATTAATGGGGGATAAGACTGTCAATTTTCGTCATACGCTTGTCCTAATTCTGTAAATCTTTGGAGAAATCACTTTAAATCTAATGAAGAATCACCTACAATAGAAGTAATTCATGAAATTTTCAGAAAAAACAAGGCGCAGCTCTGAAAAAATCAGAGCTTTCTTTAGCCACAAGCAGAAAACGTTTACAAAACATTCTTTTATGAGGTGATTTAATGGACATGCAACCAATTCCAGCTCGATCAGGCAATCACAACATGGAAAACTACAAAGAAACCTATGAAAATTTTCAATGGGAAGATGTGAAAGAACAGTTTACATGGAATCAAACCGGGAAAGTGAATATTGCTTATGAAGCCATTGATCGTCATGCAGATAACCCTGATAAAAAAGACCAGGCCGCTCTGATCTACTCCGCGCCTGACAGGGAAGAAACGTTGACTTTTGAAGACTTGAAACTAAAGAGTAACCAATTTGCGAATGTGTTGAAAAAACACCATATAGAAAAAGAGGACCGCGTCTTTCTTTTTATGCCTAGAAGTCCGGAGTTTTATGCTGCGTTTTTAGGGATTTTAAAAGTAGGGGCGATTGCAGGTCCTTTATTTGAAGCCTTTATGGAGCAGGCGGTAAGAGATCGTCTGGAAGACAGTGAAGCTACTATGCTGATCACAACTCCAGAATTACTGGAACGCGTTCCAGCAGATGATCTTCCTCATTTGAAGCAGATCGTTCTTGTCGGCGGAGATGCTCCAGGAAACTATATTTCTTATGATGAAGAAATGAAGCAGGCCTCTGAGGATTTCGATATCGAATGGGTCGATTTAGAAGACGGGATGCTTCTTCATTATACGTCTGGTTCAACTGGAAAACCTAAAGGTGTGTATCACGTTCATAACGCGATGCTTCAACACTATCAAACAGGTAAATGGGTGCTGGATCTTAAAGAAGACGACGTATACTGGTGTACCGCAGATCCAGGCTGGGTAACAGGAACGAGTTACGGAATCTTTGCTCCATGGTTAAACGGTGTAACAAACGTGATCAGAGGCGGGCGCTTCAGTCCGGATGACTGGTACGGAACCATTGCTGATAAAGAGGTGTCCGTCTGGTACTCTGCTCCAACAGCTTTCCGTAAGCTTTTGAGTGCAGGAAAAGAAGCGGTCAAAAAACATGACCTCTCCTCTTTGCGCCACGTCCTTAGTGTCGGCGAACCGTTGAACCCTGAAGTGGTGACATGGGGACTATCGGCATTTGATTTACGTATCCATGATACGTGGTGGATGACAGAAACAGGCGGTATGCTGATCTGTAATTATCCTGCTATGGATATGCGCCCGGGATCCATGGGTAAACCTTTCCCTGGCATTGAAGCAGCCATTGTTGATAATGAAGGAAACAAACTTCCTCCAAACCAGATGGGGAATCTTGCTATTAAGCAGGGATGGCCTTCCATGATGCGTGCAATCTGGAACAACCCAGGGAAATATGAAAGTTATTTCCTCAATGGCTGGTATGTATCAGGAGACAGCGCTTACCAAGATGAGGACGGATACTTCTGGTTCCAGGGACGACTGGATGATGTCATTAACACATCCGGAGAACGTGTCGGTCCATTTGAAGTAGAGAGTAAATTAATTGAACACGAAGCAGTTGCAGAGGCTGGAGTAATCGGGAAGCCTGATCCTGAACGTGGAGAGATTATCAAAGCATTCATCACCTTAAGAGACGGTTATCAGCAATCGGATGAATTGTTAGAAGAAATTCGTCTCTTTGTGAAAAAAGGATTAAGTGCTCATGCGGCCCCGCGTGAAATTGAAATTAAAGATACCATTCCTAAAACGCGTAGTGGTAAGATCATGCGCCGTCTATTAAAATCATGGGAATTGGGACTGCCAACCGGCGATACATCCACACTAGAAGAATAGAAACGATAGAGCACAGCCGCAGCGGTTGTGCTCTTTCTTTCTCTGTTTCACGTGAAACCTGCCAGAAGCATATGGAAGGCCCGGTGAAAGATGATTGTGGTAGGATATGGATAGAAAAGTCTTTAAAGAATGCAGGTGGAACAACAATGAGGGATAAATCTGCTCCATTATTTTCTGAATCATTGGAAACCATCCAATGGTTTGTTTTTTTATTAGCCAGTGCGGTTGCCTTACCGATTGTTATAGGTTCTATTTTTGCACTGGACTTTAGGGAAGTCGCTGGTCTCATGCAGCGGACTTTTTTTGTAGTGGGTGCTGCCTCCTTCCTACAGGGGATGTTTGGTCATCGTCTGCCTATTATGGAAGGACCCGCGGGCTTGTGGATTAGTATATTTGCTGTAATGGCATACAGCGGGGTTCAATCAGGGGATAATTACATAGAAACTCTTCAAGTTTTAGAAGGAACGATGATTTGGACGGGGATGTTCCTCCTGCTGTTCGGGGTTCTGCGTTTTTCCCATCGCGTCCTTTACGTATTTACGCCCCTTGTGACTGGTGCATTTTTATTTTTGCTTACCGTTCAGTTGAGCGGCACTTTTTTACAAGGAATGCTTGGTGTCGGCCAGAGTGAAACGACGATTAACTGGATAGATGCCTCCATTGCTTTCCTGACGCTTATTCTGGTCATTGGACTTTCAATGATGGGCAGGGGATGGATGAAAAGTTTTGCTGTACTGATTGGAATTGTAGCCGGATGGGTAATGTATGAATTAGTTGGACATCGAGACAAAGCTCCTTCTCCGGAGTTAAATATGGTAGCTCTGCCTGATCTTTTAGCCTGGGGACCTCCTCATATGACATGGGGAACGTTACCATTAGGCTTAATTACAGCTGTTATCTTATTGTCGAATCTTGTAGCTTCGGTGATAGCAGTGACCCATACCATCTATGGAAAGACAAATTATACATATGAGCAAATTAATCGCGGGAGTACTTTCCTTGGAATCAACCATGGGATAACTTCTCTGTTTTCTGCTGTCGCGA
This sequence comes from Halobacillus litoralis, assembly GCF_020524025.1. Lineage (GTDB taxonomy): Bacteria > Bacillota > Bacilli > Bacillales > Halobacillaceae > Halobacillus > Halobacillus litoralis_D. The sequence goes on from NZ_JAIVKN010000002.1 coordinate 1,043,081, forward strand.
ATGTTTCATTAGCTTCCTCATCAGGCTTTATGCAGTTAACCGGTCAGAAAAAGAAACGTCCATTTTTATATGCTTCGTTTCTGTTAATGCTGCTCTCTTTCTTCCCTCCTTTAGTAGGGTGGATCTCCGGCATTCCTGCACCTGTAGCGAATGCTGCTTTACTGGCAACGTTTGTCCAGCTGATGGGGCTTGGTATTTCGAATATGACACATGAGCCTCTGGATGAAAGGCGTTTGACTATTCTTGGGTTATCCTTCTTGTTAGGAATCGGTTTAATGTTCTTACCACCTGAAGTTTTTAAGGGTGTCCCCGGGGTGCTGCAAAATTTGCTCAGTAATGGACTTTTAGTAGGTACAGTATTGGTGATTGTTCTCGATCAGCTTTGGAAGGAATCAAATGAAACATCATAGGGTAAAGTGAAGTTGTAGAGGATGTGATCGAATGGAAAGACAGATAAAAGATGTGATAGGAATTGGGATTGGCCCATTCAATTTAGGGTTGGCTTCGCTTATGGACCAAACCGATGAAGTGGATGGTTTGTTTTTTGAAAAAACACCGGAATATGTATGGCATCCAGGGATGCTTATTGAAACAATGGACTTACAGGTTCCTTTTTTAGCAGATCTCGTAACATTTGCAGACCCAAAGAGTCCTTATACTTTTATGAATTATTTATACGAGCACGACCGGATGTTTCCTTTTTTCTTTCACCGTCATTTTGAAGTTCCAAGACAGGAATACAACCATTACATGCAGTGGGTAGCCAGCCAGTTAAAGGGACTGTACTTTGGTCATACGGTTGTTGATGTGGTGGATAAAAAAGATGCCGAAGTTCCACATTATGAAGTCATTGTCGAGGAAACAGCGACCGGCGAGCAGAAGTATTTTCAAGCGAGACATGTGGTGCTTGGTACAGGGAATGAACCTTTAATTTTGGATGGCATGGACCGTCTCCCAAATGAAGATGTGATGCATACGAGTCGTTATCTTTTTGAAAAAGACCATCTCCTGAAATCAAAGCACGTAACCATTGTAGGATCCGGTCAAAGTGCGCTGGAAGTCTTTTTGGACTTGTTAGAAGAACAGGATCGTCAAGGAGATATGAAATTGAGCCTGTTCACACGTTCAGGAGGTCTTTTTCAGTTGGATACGGCAAAATTTGCACAGGAAATGTTCACACCGGAATTTGTCGATTACTTCCACACCTTAAGTCTCTCGCAGCGCAAAGAAGCCCTGAATACTCTGGGGCCGCTTCGAAAGGGAATTGATCCGGAAACGTTAACACGTCTTTATACAAAACTCTACCACCGGACGACGGCTGATCAGGACAGCCGGGTTCTCATACAGCCAATGACAGAGATTACAGGCATTGAAGCAGAAAATGAAGGGTACAAGCTTCACTGCAGACAATGGCAGGAAGAACATGAATATACGTACCAAACGGACAAGGTCGTTTTAGCCACGGGATATAAACCTCATTTTCCGGACTGGTTTATGGAGCGGTTTAAGGATGAAATCGAATGGGAAGAAGAAGGGATGTATAAAGTATCCCGTGACTATCAGCTTCTTTTTCATGATCAGCGGGATCATCACTTTTTCACGTTAACCGACCTTGTTCATTCCCACGGAGCGGGGGCTACAAACTTAGGCTTATCCGTGCACCGCAATGTTCACATTATCAATACAATAGCTGGTAAAGAAGTCTATCGAAATCAAAAGGATACGACTTTTCAGCAGTTTTCGATGAAAAACTTTCAATAGGCTGTAAAGAAAATCGACAGGTTTAAAATCATACGATGCGGGAAAATATTCCATGTGATTCGATAAAAACAAACATTTCAAGGAGTTGGTAAGATATGAGTAAGATTGCTTGTGTCATGACGTCCATGTTTGAAGATGTTGAATATACCCAGCCGGCAGAGGCTTTTTCTAAGGAAGGGCACGAAGTAACAACCATTGAATGGGAAGCCGGCAAAGAGGTAGAAGGAAAACAGGGAGAGGCAAAGGTTCAAATTGATACATCCATAAACGATGTAAAACCCGAAGACTTTGATGCGCTGTTCATTCCAGGTGGTTTCTCCCCAGATATTTTACGAGGCGATGAAAAATTCGTATCTTTCGTAAAGCATTTCATGGATGAGAAAAAACCGGTCTTTGCTATTTGTCACGGTCCCCAGCTTCTCATTACAGCTAAAACACTGGAAGGTCGGAAAGCTACAGGATTCAAGTCCATTTCCGTTGATATGGAATACGCAGGTGTCGATTATAAAGACCAGGAAGTCGTCGTATGTCAGAATCAGCTGGTTACAAGCCGCCAGCCGGATGACATTCCAGCTTTTAATCGCGAAGCATTAAAATTATTGAAATAAGGTATAATCATGGCGGAGTCATGAGGGAATCCTCCTCGTGACTCTTTTTGTATCTTTCTATACTTATAATGTAGAGACGATGGCTTCCTTCCTATATAATATAAGGAGAATGAGTACCCATCCGCTCTTGTACATAAATACCGTAGAAAAGGAGGATAATCTATGATTGTCATTGAAAAGGAACACCACTTCACCATGATTCCTCAACATGACCATGCAGATATATCCGCACAAATCGTCGCTCATTGGAAGAACAACTTCCTGCTGCGGTCCAAATTAAGAGAAGAAGCAGATTGGGCGATCCGACAGCATGACCGGGCATGGATTCCATTGGATCAATCTCCGAAGTGGAACGAAGATAAAAACAGACCTTATTCGTTTATCGATTATCCACTAAAAGAAAAGCTGGCTGCTTATCAACGAGGGATTGAAGAAGTGGCTGGTCAATCTTTGTACGCAGGCATGCTGTGCAGTATGCATTATGCCTCTTTTTTTCCTAAAGACAGCAAAGATCCATTCATTCTCTCCTTTTTAGACAAAGAAAAAGAGCGGCAGAGAGAACTATACGGGTGGATGGAAATGGACATCCCTTATGATATCTATGATCTCCATTTCCGGCGCCTGCAGTTTTGTGATGATTTATCTCTTTATGTTTGTATGCAAGAGCCGGGCACACCGAAAGAGCGTGAAATTTCCTGGTTTAAAAATGGGTTTAGACAGTCCTTTGATTTTGCTCCTGAAGGTATGATTGCCCACTGGGTCGATGATTCCCGCGTTTCTGTTCAGCCATTTCCTTTTGAACGGTCATTTGAGATTGACATTCCCTTCCGAAACGTGTCGAAGGATTTTATCAATCAGGCAGGCTTGGAAGAAGCATTTCAGAAAACAGAAATCAATACTAAAACCATTGCGTTTGTGAAGGCAGAATAGACCGCTCTCAGGATACTCCTGAAAGCGGCCTTTTTTTTTAACCGAACTGGGAAATATAGCGAAATTATGTCTTTATGAAAAGTTTAGCTGAGAAGAACTATAGATACAGACGAGGTTAACTTTTGGTAATGCTGAATTGATTTTCAAGCAGCACCCAGTTTTGGGGGAAGGCTAAGCCCAGCTTCCAGTAGCTGATTCCTAAGAGCCCGCGGTCTTTTATAAGATCGAACTTCTTTTGTATAGAACGAGCATCTTCAAACCACACTTCATGTTTCTCACCTGAACTTGATGTATAGGTGAAATAAGGAGCCTGTTCTTTCTCGTCATAGGAGATTTCAACATTGTTTTCCCTGGCAATTTGAATAGCCCGTTGAGGACTAACAGCTTTAGCGAACTCTCCTCCCGGCTCATAAGGTAAGGTCCAGTCATACCCATACAAGTTCTGGCCTAAGAGGATTTTGTCTGCCGGCATAACGGACAAGGCAAAGTCGACCACTTCTGTCACAGGCCCGATAGGTGCAACCGCACGCGGTGGCCCGCCGCTGTACCCCCATTCATAGGTCATTAAAACGACAAAATCAACAATTTCCCCATGCGCTTTATAATCATGGGCTTCGTACCATGCCCCTTTCTGATCAGCACTGCTTTTCGGGGCCAGTGCTGTCGACATTAGTAATCCTTCGTTAGATAAACGTTTTTTTGCTTTTCTTAGAAATTGATTATAGGATTCTTTCATGTCAGGAGGTAAAAACTCCATGTCAAAGTGGACGTCTTTAAATCCAAGTTCCTTTGTGGTCTGTATAATGTTATCAAGCAGGGTGTTCTGCAGAGAATCACTTTCGAGAATTTTCCTGCTTAACTCGTCACTGAACCCTTCTTCCGCTAAGTTGGTCACGACCATCATGAGAGTAGCATCATTTTTCTCAGCAATCTCTTTGAAATTATCCAGCGGTGGTGGTTTTAATGAACCATCTTCCTGAATTTCATAGCTGAAAGGAGCCAGGTAAGTAAGTTTAGCTGCCCGGTTCTCAGCAGATGATTGTAACGTATCGGAAACCTCACCTCCATACGGTTCAATATAGGCATTAGCTGTAATAGGGGACGGGGGCTGCTCCGGGATATACAGGCGCAGTCCTACAGGAAGTGAACTGTCTTTTGATATCCCATTCACCTGCGCGAGTTTTTCAGCAGTCGTATTAAACTGTTGAGCAATGGTACTTAAAGAATCTCCCTCTTGAACATAATAAAACTGCCCTACAATTGGAATGACAAGGGCCTGACCAATGACAAGGTCACCGGGAGTCTCTAATTCATTTGCTTCAATGATATCTGTTGGCGTACTATCATATAGATCGGCAATGGAATAGACGGAGTCCCCTTGTTGGACAACATGAATTTGCATATGATTCACTCCTTTCTTACCTTTATCAATGTATGAAAAGTAAAAACGATATTATTCTTAAAATAATTGCTGTTGTCCGGAATACTTCTTTAGCTGCTACGAAGATGTGCAGCCAATCTATAATGAAAGGGGGAGGAATTATGAAAGAAGATCAATGGTTCATGCAATTAGCTATAGAGGAGGCTAAAAAAGCAGAAGCTGCTGGTGAGGTTCCCATCGGTGCTGTGATTGTAAAAGATAATGAAGTCATAGCATCGGGTTTTAACCTTAGAGAAACCTCTCAACTGGCTTCCTCTCATGCGGAGTTTATAGCTATCGAACGAGCCAATGAACATGTAGGGAGCTGGCGCCTGGAAGATTGCTCTCTTTATGTAACGCTGGAACCGTGTCCCATGTGCGCCGGAGCTATACTGCAGTCAAGAATTCCAAGAGTGGTATACGGAGCGAAAGACCCAAAGGCAGGATGTGCGGGCAGTCTCTATCAATTACTTAACGATGACCGCTTCAATCATAAAGCGGAAGTTGTGCCAGGGTTAATGGAAGAAACATGCGGGGAGATGCTATCTCAATTCTTCCGGAAACTTCGCGCAAAGAAAAAAAAGAACCCATCCACTAATAATTAACAGCTCAAAACCATTGCATTTTTCCCGGAAAGTAGCTATACTAGGATATGCCGTGCTAAGCGGGGAGGTAGCGGTGCCCTGTACTCGCAATCCGCTATAGCGAGGCCGAATTCCCACCCAAGGTGGTGCGACCTTAAGGTCTGCCTTATGTGAGTGGTGTTGACACCCAGGTCCTGCGCAACGGGAACCAGTGAATCCTGTCAGGTCCGGAAGGAAGCAGCAGTAAGCTGACCATCCCGTGTGCCGCGGGAGTGCCTGGGTCGAGCCATAACCATAAGTAACGCTTAGGGTCACACCATCGACGGTGGGTGCACGGCATTACATAATAAGTAATGAATCGTATAGATACATGGGGAGTCGTTATGAGACAATCATAACGACTCCTTTTCTATAAGCAGAGAAGGTTCACATCCCTGCTGTCTATCAGGTATAATAGGGATGAAACTATAAAGGGAGAACGGTCTTATGAGCTATCAGGCTTTATATCGTGTGTGGCGGCCACGTAATTTTGAAGGAGTCGTCGGACAAACGCATATTACTCGTACGTTGCAGAATGCGATCGTGCAAGATAAATTTTCCCATGCGTACTTATTCTCCGGGCCCAGGGGGACGGGGAAGACAAGTGCGGCGAAGATTTTTGCGAAAGCCGTTAACTGCGAACGTTCCCCTGTGAAAGAACCGTGCAATGAGTGTGACGCTTGTCTGGGAATTCAGGACGGGTCCATCTCAGATGTGATAGAAATTGATGCGGCTTCTAACAATGGTGTGGAACAGATTCGTGAAATTAGAGATAAAGTGAAATATGCTCCCAGCGCAGTTCCGTATAAGGTTTACATTATTGATGAGGTACACATGCTTTCAATGGGAGCTTTTAATGCTCTTTTGAAAACTTTAGAGGAACCACCGAAACATGTCATTTTTATATTGGCAACGACAGAACCTCATAAAATTCCATTAACCATTATCTCAAGGTGTCAGCGGTTCGATTTTAAACGCATTTCCCAAAAGGCTATGGTTGATCGAATGGTGAAAATTACAGACGTTGAAGGCATTTCCGTTGCGAAAGAAGCCCTCGAGATTGTGGCTTTAACGGCAGAAGGCGGGATGCGTGATGCTCTTAGTCTTCTGGACCAGGCGATTTCCTATAGTGAAGATCAAGTGACAATGGAGGATGTTCTGGCTGTTACCGGTTCTGTTTCTCAAACAAAGTTAACGGCCGTTCTTCAGGCGCTTTACCAGCAGAACGCTAAGGTGGCGCTGGAATCTGTTGATGATTTGATCCAGCAGGGTAAAGATCCAGGGCGTTTTGTTTTTGACCTCATCTATTACTTAAGAGATTTATTATTATTTCAAAGTGCACCGGATTTGGAGCATAATTTAGAAAGAGCTATCCCCGATGATGCTTTTCGGGTTCTCAGCAGTGAATTGTCACCAGGTTGGATTCAACAGGCGATCCGTGAGTTGAATCGTTGTCAGCAGGAGATGAAATGGACGACAAGTCCTAAGGTATTTATAGAGATCGCTATGCTGAATATGGTGGAAGTTCAAACTGGTCCTTCCCAAGCTCAGCCTGTTCAATCAGAAGCTTTCGATAAATTGTCTATGAAAATAACGGAACTAGAAAAAGAACTGGCAGACTTGAAGCAGAAAGGACCCGAAGCTCAGACGACTGCTCAACCAGCTAAAAAACGGGCACCTGCAAAATCCGGGAGAAAAGGGTATAATGTTCCTTATGAGCGTATAAGGCAGGTACTTAATGAAGCGTCTAAAGAAGACATTCAGAATGTCCAGAGCCGTTGGGCGGATTTCATGGAAGCATTAAAGCGAAGCAACGCTCCTGCGCATGCTACTTTATTGAACAGTAAACCAAGAGCAGCTTCGTCCAAATCACTGGTTCTTGCTTTCCGATACGACATCCACTGCTCATTGGCTTTAGAGCACCAGCAGACGATTGAGCCTTTACTGACTGAATTTGTGGGCAGGCCATTGACGATTATTCCTATACCGGAACAAAACTGGCAGGAAATAAGGGAAGAATTTGTACGTAAGCAGAAACAATCACCAGAGTCCAGTGTGCAGACAGATGAAGAAGAAGATTCTCCAAAGCAGACTTCAGAGGAAGACGATTTAATAACTGAAGCACGGAAGCTGGTAGGAGATGACTTCATAGAAGTGCACGATTAATAGATATTAAAGGAGGAATGCTCCATGAAAGGTGGAGGAAACATGAACAATATGATGAAACAGATGCAGAAAATGCAGAAGAAAATGATGAAGGCTCAGGAAGAGCTTTATGAAATGACGTTTGAATCTTCAGCAGGTGGCGGAATGGTAAAAGTCACAGCTAATGGTAAAAAAGAAATTACAGACATCTCTATCGATGAAGAAGTTGTAGATCCAGATGACGTGGAAATGCTGCAGGACTTAATTATCACAGCTACCAACGATGTGATTAAGCAAGTGGATGATAAAACGAATGATACGATGGGACAATTCACCAAAGGTATGCCTGGAGGAATGTTCTAGGAGGTATTCTCATGTATTACCCGGAACCAATATCAAAGTTAATCGACAGTTTTACGAAGCTGCCAGGGATCGGTCCTAAGACGGCTGTGCGCCTGGCATTTTTCGTTTTAGAAATGGAAGAGGACGATGTTCTTGATTTTGCTAAGTCTCTTGTAAGTGCAAAGAGGGAATTAACGCATTGCTCCATCTGCGGTCACATTACAGATCAGGACCCCTGCTCGATTTGTCAGGACGACTCTAGAGATCAAACGCTCATTTGTGTTGTTCAGGATCCGAAAGATGTTATTGCAATGGAAAAAATGAAAGAGTTTAGTGGTAAGTATCATGTCCTGCACGGGGCAATTTCGCCAATGGATGGTATCGGCCCTGAAGATATTAATGTCGCAGGTCTGATAGATCGCTTGAAGGATGAAGGCATTGAAGAATTGATTCTTGCTACAAATCCAAACATTGAAGGAGAAGCTACAGCCATGTATATTTCTCGTCTCGTCAAGCCTTCGGGAATACGTATGACGAGAATAGCGCACGGGCTTCCGGTAGGTGGAGATTTAGAATACGCGGATGAAGTGACTCTTTCTAAAGCACTGGAAGGACGAAGAGAACTCTAAAAAGGGTGATTGAATGTTCGGTAGAAAACAGAGAATCAAGAGAGAAATGGACCAGGAACTTCTTATGAATTTGAAAAAAATGAAGTACGAATGGGAGTCCTTAAACACCATTATCGAACAAAGCATTGAACCTAGCGAAGAAGGTTTACAAGATCTTGCCCTCATTAAGGCGAAGTATTTTTACTTATTAAGAGAAGCTAGATATAGAAGAATCAACGCCCTCTCTTAAAAATGTACTACCCCTCCGTCTATAAGCATAGACTGTTTTAGGAACAGTTTATAGACAGGGGGGATTTTTTGGATCCAGTACTTGTAATTTTATTATTGGCGATGGCCATTCCGTTTTTATTAGTCATAGGATTGCCGGCTAAACCTTTAAAGTGGTTTGGACAAGTGTTGACTCGTCTTATTGTGGCCGTTATTCTTTTGTTCTTTGTTAATCTGTTTGGTGCACAGTTCGGGCTGCACATCCCTATTAATGGGTTTACAGCTGTTGTATCGACTGTACTCGGAATCCCGGGGGTTTTATCCCTGACAGCTATTCATATATGGATACTTTAGAAGACGGAGGAATTTCCTTCGTCTTTCATTTATTTTAGTGGCTGAAAGTCAGGAAAAGTTGTCATTCTTCTATATAAAAGAAAGATGAGAGTATATTGGGATTTTAATAGAAAAAAGTATTGCACAGATATATAAAACCATGGTATATTATTATTTGTCGCATTAAGAAAGCGCGACAGAGCGAACAAACTGCTCATTTATTTATTAAAAAGAGTTGTTGACAAGAACAGCTCAAAATGATAAATTAGTAGATGTCGCAAAAAACGACACAAAAACAAATCATAAAAAAGTTGTTGACACAAAACGCTTTGAAATGATATGATAGTTGAGTCGCTGTTTTGAAGCGGCAAACAACATTTTGATCTTTGAAAACTGAACGAACCAACCAGTACGTCAAAACATTTCTTCTTTATGAAGAGATTTGAAACAAGCACATTCGGTGTGCAAATGAGCAAGTCAAACTTAACTTTTATGGAG